>CAVOGT010000019.1:0-26103 GCA_963695535.1 uncultured Chloroflexia bacterium | reverse complement strand
CTGGGCCTCAAGGATGACACTGCTAGCTGGCGCGAAGGAGAGGATCGCGAGCGATAGCACAAAGCGAGGCCAACAATGGCTGCGCTTCAGTCTCGCCTGCCAAAGATCGCGCAACGCACGAAATAGAGGCCACCTCTCGGTTCAAGACTATACAACTCGCGTAACCCACGCAGCGTTCTCAACCGAGTCGATGATGTTTGCCTCAGCAAAACGTTTTCGTCGACGACAGCCTGTTCATAGGTTTCGTAGTTGCTACTCAGGCGGGCACGAATCCAACAGAAGAGCTGATCTCCTGCACCATCATGGTCCGGCTCGTGTGTGTGCCGCCCGGACCATTGGCGAATCCATAATCCAGGGCTGATTCAGGTACAAATAGCATGGTAACGTAAAGGAGTGCCTTTCATAGATTGTTGATGTGTGGGAGATGGGGGCGCCAGTGAATCGCCGAATAACTGACGTTCTCAGTCCCGGAATATAACTCTCGACCCGGATAACACGACATAACAATACAATAATAACCTTACTGCGGCGATTACGCAGATACTTGTCGTGTCAATTCGGGCTTGCTATAGTGCCCTTGCCTACCCTATGCCCAATACCCAACCAAATACCCGCCGATTCTCCAGTGATCAATGGATCGCTGTGGTCTTCTCTGTACCCTGGTTGGAGGTACTGGCTGAAGTCTACCGGCTGGCTCGGAAGCTCTGGCAGGGCCTGGCCGATGAGGGCATGTACGAAGTGTTGGAGTACGAATGCACCCTAGAGCTGCTCGATCGCCAGGGCAAGCGGGCCCGCTTCCAGAAGCGGCAGAAGGTCCGCTACCGGCAGAACAATATCATCGCCTATCAGGATCAGGGGTGGAGTGACGGCCAAGGCTTGCTGAACTACAAATGCTCACCCGGGGTAATCGTGGATCAGTACCGGCCGGGCCAGAAGACCTACGTCCTCATCTCTTTACGCGAGAGCAAGCAGCGTGGCGATCAGGATGAGTTCCACATCCGCTGGGATCTCCGCGAGGCCTTCAAGCGGTCTCAGGAACAGTGGGAGACGGAAGTCAGTCACCGGACCCGGCAGCTGCTGGTCCGACTGATCTTCCCCAAGTCCCGGCCGCCGGTACGCGTCTGGCTGGGCGAATACCTGCGCTGACGTACGCAGCTCCTGGACAGTGCCCGTTCGTGACCCTGTTCTGGTTGTTTTTCAGCCTCCGTTCGTGTTACACGAACGGAATGCGCCTCGCCCACCACCGCGAATCGTGCTGTGGTGATCACCCCTAAACGACAGGGCGATGGTCGCCTCGCGATCTGCGCCGGCTCAGAACTGCCGCCCCTGCGTGGCCGTAACGACCACGCAGGGTAGACAATCTGTCTACTCAGGTCGGCCGTAACCTGATCTTGTCAGAGGAAGCGAGACCCGTGACTATTGATGTCACGGGATAGGCTTTCTTGCGCTACATGTACAGCGCCCCGACCTGGTGAACAGGATAGCTGCGTAGGCGGAACGGCTACGGCCGGGGGATGATTTGGAACTCTGCGTGGTTGTAATAACCACGGACATCGACCAAAGGGGTGAGGACAGCCTTACCCCTTACCAAGCGACGAGAATGCTAGGATCGAACGGAAGTGATGTCTGTCGTCGTAATGACGACAGACATGGCCTCGGCCAGCCGTCGCCCACATCGCTGCTAAATGCTGGCGCTGCCCTCGACTGCACCTGATCAAGATGTCAGACGAGGCGACAAACGCATCACTCCCCATGTAGAATTGCCCCATTATGGATAAATCTCTTGCCGTCATTGAGCAGAGGACCGTGGACTTTTACGGTGATGTGATCGTAGCCGTCCGAGCGGAAGATGGCACTGTTTATATTCCCGTCCGCCCGATTTGTGAACTTACTAGGTGTCGACTGTGATGGCCAGAGACGGCGTATCAACCGCGACCCGGTCTTATCTCAGAGAAGTGATGTCTGTGGTCGTAACGACGACAGACATCGACCCGGAGTCGTCGCCCACATAGCAGCGATATGCTGCTCTCCCCCTCGACTACATCTCTGGTTTTCTCTTTGGCATCAATGCCGGCCGTGTCAAAGACGAAGTCCGCGATCGTCTGATTCGCTACCAGCGCGAGTGCTACAAGGTGCTGGCTGAGGCCTTCCAGGAGGGCCGCCTGACGGCCGACCCGGTGCTGGACGATCTGCTGCTCAGCGATTCAGACGCCGTCCAGGCCTACAAGATGCTGCAGGCTCTGGTGAAGCTGGCCCGCAACCAGATCCTGCTCGAGTCCCAACTACAAACCCACTCCGTCCAGATCGCCGACCACGATGAGCGACTGGAGAACATCGAGTCCACCCTGGGCGACACGGGTCGCCTGGTCACCCCCGATCAGGCCAGCCAGATCAGCCAGGCCGTCAAGGCGGTGGCCATTGCCTTGGGCAAGAAGAGCGGCCGCAATGAGTTCGGCGGGGTGTATGGGGAGCTGTACCGGAAGTTTGGCATCACCGGCTATAAGCAGCTGCCGGCGGCGAAGTTCCAGCGGCGGCGATGGACGTGGCTGAACTGAGTGGCGGGAGAGTCGTAGAGGGGGATCTGACCGTTCTAGAACTCTGACTCCGGTTCAACCCGCTCTCAGCAGGAACTGCAGTTTCTCCTGCAACAGGCGTAGTTCGTTCACGGTCTCATCATAGACGTCTTTGGAGTCCAGCTCCTGCGCCAAATGATACTATCCCTTCTTCACCTAGCTTATCCAGAAACTGCAGCGTGGCCTCAACCTTGTTCCGCAGCTGGGCGGCCTGCAGCTCTTGCTTAGGCACCGGCGCGACATCACTGGCCGGTCTTGCCTGTCGCCGCTCTTCCCGCGCCAGAATACCCGCCACCAGCGCATCCACCGCCTTGGTGATCGCCTGCCTCCTCCGGCGCGTCGGTCTCCTGCCAGGCGACAATCTTGCTCAGCGCCTCCAGCTGCAGCTCCGGCTGACCGCCGAGCTTCTGGCTGATCGGACGGATGGTGCGCTCGGATAGCCGGTGGCGCTTGATGATCTCCTGGGCCCGCGGGTCGAGCTTGAGGACGGCCGTGATGTAGCGGCGGTAGCGGTCGGAGATGTTGAGGGCCTGGTCGACCTGCGTCCATGACACCAACCCGGAACCATGGTTCCGCCCCTCTCGGCCGGTTCCCCGCCAATATCCTGGCCGGATAGCTCGTAGCGCAGCGCCAGGAACCCCTGGGCCTTCTCCACGGCGTCGATGTCCTCGCGCATGACGTTCTCGACGATCTGGTGGGCGCGGATGCTGATGCCTTCGGGGGCGATGGTGGCCTTGATGGTGTGCGGATCCGTCGTTTCGAAGCCCTCTTGGACAGTTCGCTCGCCGGCTGCCAGCAGAGCATGGGCCCAGTAGCGGCGCTCGCCGGTGATGATGAGGTACTTCACGCCGTCGGGCACGTTGGCGTTGCCGGGCACGCGCCGGACGGAGATAGGGTTGATCAGGCCGTGCTGGGCGATGCTGTTAGCCAGCCGCTCTAACTCCTCGATGTCCCGCTTCATGGCCGGTTCGGCTGTCTTGGTCTTGCCGCGCTTCTGCCACTCCCCTACTGCTTCGAGAGGACTGATCTGTCCGGTTTGTACCTGCTCGGCCAGGTCGGCCGGCAACAGCTGCCGGGGTTGATTGGGGTCGGGCAGGATGGCGACGAGGGGCAGCGGCGAGAGAATGCCGGCCCGTTCGCGCAGCTCGACCTGGGCGTCGTCGCTCATGAAATCGACAACCGTGCTGAGGCTTCCTTTGCGTTTAGTCACGAGCGACCTCCCTGACCAGGTCGGCAAAGGCCTGGGCTGAATCTTTGCTGGTGGCGTCGGTGGCGTAGGCGAAGATGTCCATCTGGGCGGCGTGGGCGTTGCGGACGGCGATCCGCGACGGGATGCCGGGCAGCACTTTGTCGCCGAACATGCGCTCCAGTCCCTCGATGGTTTCACGCGATTCGACCGTCCGGTCCTGCAGCGTGGGCACGACCCCCAGGAGTTTCAGGTCGTTGATCTGGGCCACGTCGTCAATAGTCCGCTGGAGCAAGCCGATGCCGATGAGCGGGAAGTAGCCCGGCTCAACGGGGATCAGGACCTCCTGGGCGGCGATCAGGGCGTTAAGCGTCAGGATGCCCAGGGACGGCGGGCAGTCGATGATGATGTAGTCGTAGTCTTTGGCAACCTTGCGCAGGGCGGAGGCCAGGCGATCTTCGCGACGAATCACGCCCAGCAAATCCAGCTCCGCACGGGCCAGCCGGATGTGGGACGGGAGCAGATCAAGGGTGGCTGCATCATACCCGGCCCGGGCGTTCTCCGGCAGGTCGATGGTGCGAATCGCCTCCTGGGCCGGGGTCTGGTTGACCAGCACTTCGTAGGTGGTCTTGATGTCCTCGGCTGGGCCCAGGGTGAACTGCGGCGACAGGAAGACGGCCGTGGCGTTGGCCTGCGGGTCGACATCCACCAGCAACACCCGTTGCGGCTGCGTATCCGGGGCAACGCCCCGGGCCAGACCGGCCGCCAGATTGAGCGAACAGGTCGTTTTTCCGGTGCCGCCTTTTTGCATGGCGACGGCGATGATTCTGGTCACTCCTCTCCCCCACAGTCGTCTATTGGTTCGGATTCGGGTTCATGTTCTTTGGGCGGTCGCCCGACCGGCCGGTCGAGCAGCTTGAACGCCTCCAGGTCTTCGCGGGTGATGGCGTATTCACGGCCCAGCTTTTGAGCCGGCAACTTACCGAGCAGGATCAGCTCCCGAACACGAGAAGTGGAAAGTCCCAACTCTTTCGCGGCAACGGTCACGCCCACGATTTCCATGCCGTCAATTGTATGGTAAACCCTACGGTGTAAATACCCTTGACAACGCAGGTAAATACCGTTACGATTTACAGCACCGCTTGAGGTGTCAAGTCGGATCAAGGATATTTCCTGTGAATTGTGTGGAGGTATGGAATGCACAAGACGATTGCCAAAGGATTGTTCTATGGGGTGTCGACGGTGCTGGTGCTGTGGACGGCGTCGCTGACCTATATGTTTGTGGCTACGGCCCTGCCCCAGACCCACTGGCTGGTGCCGTTGTTTGCGCTGGTCATTTTCGACGTGGGTATGCTGGCCTGGCTCAAGGTCTTTCTGGACTACGCCCAGGGCAGCGCCCAACGTGTGCTGGCGCTGATCATGTGTCTGTTCGATTTCCTGGGGGTCGGGCTGATGGTCCTGGCCGAGATCATGCTGGGCGGGCAGACGCTGGTCGCGGCGCCGGAGAATCTAGGCGAGTACGCCATTTGGGGCATTGCCATCTGGACCGTCGTCAATGTGGGCGGGGTGTTATTTTTTAGCATTGTTCAGCCGGATGCGCGGCGTAAAATAGTGTTACAAAGCGAGATGGACCTGGTGTTTGAGGAAGCGCTCAAAAAGCTGTCGAGCAAGCGTGCGGCCATCAGCGGCCAGCTCTCGGATCAACTGTCGGAAGGGATGCTGCTCCAGCTCAAAGCGGAGCTGGCCACTGGGCAGTTCGCGCCCGTCGCTTCCCCCGCCCTGGTGCCGGCCACAGTCAAACCGCAACCAGCCGCAGACAACCACCGCGGGAACGAAGATTTTTTAGCCTAAAGCCGGAGAGACAGCGCCAAGGGGAACGAACGATCCGCTGCGGTAATGTGCTAGTGTGGACGGGTTATCTATCCCGGCCGAGCACGGCGACGCAAATATTGCAGCGAAGCCTGCAAGCAAGCGGCTTACCGATTGCGGCAAAAAGAGAGCGCGCAGGCGTTACGCTGATAAGCCGGCGTAACAGGATCAAATGTTCGACATTGGGTAGGAGTGAGCATATAATGCTCAGCACTGGATTAACTTCTAGAAAATAAAAAACCCCCGTGACCTGGGCTTTGACGGGCGTTAGTCACAAGGGGCTTAGGCGGCGGATTTAATTCCGCATTCAACTAGATTATGGGGTCATTCCCTGATTTAGTCAAGAAAACAGAAGCGTTTTAATACGCGAAACGCCTTAGCTCTCATCGATTTCACGCCACTAGACCCGCCCAGGGCCGAAAATTCGGCATCGGGGTGGGTTTTTGTGTTTTAGAAGGGCTTCCGGTGCCGATGTTGACTGAGGGTTGGCGCCCTCAGTTGGCAACAAAAAAGGCCAAGTGTTGGCGCACTTAGCCTTTACGTATCAAGGAAAACCGCATACTCCACTGCAATGGGTGTTGGCGCACCGTTTTGCAAACTGAGCCCCTTACGTGGGGAGGGGGCCTTTGGGCCTCCTATGCGGCATAAATCAACCAATAAGGAGTATACACGCGCCTGGATCGTTCGTCAATGAACCAGGTGTTCTAGCCATACACCTTTGGACGAATTGTCCGGCGGCGCTGTGTGAATCATGCAGTCGGTGGCGCCGTCTTTCACAACTGAGCCGTCGGCCGCGCTTCTGGAAGCGCAGGCCCGGCTTCTGCAACTGAGAGCGCAACAGGGCATTGAGACCACAGGCGGCGGCTGCACCTCGCTCTCTGGAACTGCCTGCATCCCAACCGCAGCCGGTGAACTGGCTGCTGGTGAATGCCGAAGCGGAACTGGTGCGGCGCCGGGAGCAGGCTGGTATTCGGTCTGCCAGGACTGCGACAGTCGCCTCGGCCGCGAGTGAAAGACCGTGGGCGCCACCATCCGCACCAATCGCGGAACCCCAGCCTCCTACGGTCTGCTCCCCGAACCATCGTCGTTCATCCTACCCTGGTCCTGGCTTTGCTGAAGGAACAGCTCGAAGCCCCTGGCCGAGTCTACTTTCTCCTGCGGTATATCGACCGGCAAGGGCGGGGGTGGCTGGGAGTGAAAGACATTCGGCGCGAGCTGACCCACAAAGAGTCGCCACTCAGGATCTGCGGCTGGCGCAGGCTGCGACAGCTTCTACACGAGGGCGAGGGCATCTTCTGGAAGCGAGATGCAGACAACCGCCTGTGGCTTAAAGGGCTTCACAGAATCGCCTACAGGCTCGATTTTGGGCGTCTGCAGGGATTTCCTATTGAGTTGCCCATCGAAGCGCTTCTGGGCGGAATTCAGGCCGTTAGAGCGGCTTTCTACGCCTGTTTTCACAGCGGGCGCGAAGCCAAGCCCATCAGCCGCGAGACCCTGCGCGAACTCTCCGGCATCGCCGAGCGCACTCAGCGAGACTACGATCGCCTGGCCCGGGTGAAGCGCCGGCGCAACATCGCCATAGGCGAAGCCTACAGCCAGGAGAAGGCCCAGGAACGCGCCTGGAAGCAGGGGCGGGGGGTATTCCACTTTGTGGACGTGGAAGGCCGCCAGGGCCGCAAGAACCGGGCCTACATCGCCTGGCATTTACCAAACAGCTACGAGGCGTCCTACCAGCGCCGTTCCAGAGGAAGTCAGAAAGCGACTCAATCGCAAACTCAAAGACCTGTTGACGAAAGGGATAACGGGGAACACTGAGGCAGCGGTTGAGCGAGTCTTCTTCTCGAACGGGGCGCTGGCAGCCAAGAGCTTACAACCGGGACCCGGAGCATGATGCGTACTGGGAGGGCAAGCAGCCCACCCGGCGCCAGGCAGTGCTCTGGCACGTGCTTCCCGGTGCGTAGAGGTGGATTGATGGCGTGGTAGGTCGGAAATTTCTTGCCGGGATTATAGGGATTAACCTTGCTTTTCTGGAGGGGCGTCAGCCTGGTTTGCCGGCGATAGGGATTAGAGCGCCTGTAGGTCATGTGCTTTCATATGCCGCTGGCCCCTACCGGAGCTGTACCGGCAGGAAGACATGCGGCAGGATGGTCACCGGGCCAATGCCCGCGGCGGTTGCCTCCACCTGGTGGCGCGGCTGCAGGTCGAGCGACGCACCGCTGGACGTCTGCACCGTGATCGGCGCGGAGTAGGCTTGGAAGATCGCCGTGTCACTGTCAGGGTTATAGCCGATGACGAACGCCCCCGGCCGGGTTGTAGTCGCCGTGGCCACGGGTGTTGTCACCTCCACTGCTTGGCCGGCAATGGTGTTGGTCAGCAGTAAGCCACCCTGTGCCAGGAATAGGCCCAGTTCAAAATCGCCATCCGCGCGTGTAGAAGTCAATCCGCACCCTTCTGCCATCTTGTAATGTAGTGCCCACAAATAGGAAACTGCATCTTGGTCTGCAAGTTCCATAAGATCCACGATCAGCAACAACCTGCCCAGGCCTTCGACACGCGCGCATTTGAGCCTGAGTTCTGCTCGTTCTTCCAATTCGATCTTGTCCCCACAGACTACGGACGAGTGATTTAACGGAAGGTCACACATCTCCGGGAAGAAGGTCTCGCGCGGCGGCACTTCCTTGCCCTGATAGGTGACCACAGGTGCGACCACCTCCGCGGACAGTTGCTCCACCGCATTGGCCGGTTCTGCCTTATACGTCCAGGTGACATTGCACGGCGCGCAGTTCCACCAGCCGGCGTAGACCTCGAACGTCTGGCCCTCTTGAGCAATTGGCGGGGCTTCGATCAGCCATTCCTTGCGGGTAGTGCCGCTAAACGCATCGTGCCAGGGGTAGTAAGCCAGGACTTCCCGTGGCTCAATGGAGGCGTAGTCGGAGTCGTACCATAATTGCGCCCCCACGCCGGCGGCGCCTTCCTGGTTCGAGCCGCCGTGAGAAAACTCGGCGGCGATTGTGTACCTCAGCGGTGGGTTGAGTACCAGCGGCGGCCGGGCAAAGACGCTGTCCAGCCACACGTGGTAATGCTCGTAGCCATGATCGACAAACCGTGTTTCCAGGCCGATGTCAGTCTCCGCCACGTAGTACAGGTCGAATGACCCTTCGAACCGGGGGTCGGGGTAGATGTATTCAAGCGGATCGCCGTGGGCATTGACAACTGCCGGCTCCTGCCGCACCCAGACCAGATCGCCGTTAGCCGGCGTCGCACCGGTATTGCTCAATCCGGTGGTGAGCACCAGGGTGACGAACAGCAGCGCCAGGGCGCGCCCCAGCGTTCGCGGAAAGTGGATGGCCCGATACCTATTCATGCTGTGCCTCCTTGCGGGTGGGCAATAGGGGTGCGCGGCAACGTCAACCTGGACGGGCTACGCTCCGTACGTCAATCACAGGAATTGCCCTTATGGTCCCTCTGTCTCAAACGCGCCGATATCGCAGAGACCTCCGGCTGGTTGCGGCCGCGGCACGCCGCGCTGGTCGGTGTCGATAGCCGGATTACATCCCGTCTCACCTATGGGAATCCGGTCTCGGGCCTGACTTTCTGCGCCCAGGGCATGGCTTGCGGTCTGTCCAGGCGGGTACAGGGCCAGCGGTAACAGATCGGCAATGCCTGCGGGCTGGTCTGTGGGTTGGGTCAAGCCGCAGCTGTCGTCGCTGTCTAGGCTGTACCCATTGGAGTCGATCGGGTTCCAACAGTCGCGGCCGCTGGGCTCATTATTGGCTACGATACTGCCAAACATCTCGAACCAGCCACCCTTCCCATTGAAGATGCCGCTGCCGCGTTGAGCCCAATTGTCGGTCACTGTACTGTTGAACAGTCTCACCGAGCCCCAGCCAAGCGGCGGTGGATCCGGTCGTGTGGGAGCGAACGGCTGGTGGTTGGAGCGGGCACCTGGCCACAGAGACGTTGTGAGATTTGTGATCGCGCCACCGTTGGCTGTGGCGATGTTGCCGCTGAGTGTGCTGTGGGCAATGTCAACCCAGGCAAAGCCGGAGTTCATCCCAGAGTCAAAGGCCTGCTCATTGCCGATGTTGTAGAGTCCCGCTCCGTTATTGGCGGAGTTGGTGGTAATAGCGCTGCGGCGGATATCGGTGTAAATGGACCCTTCCTGGGCGATGGCGGAGAGTGCGCCACCGTTACCATTGATTGCCCTGTTGTCCGACAGGGCGGTCTCAACCACGCTCAGGCTTACTTCCCCGGCCTCTATGGCCAAGACGTATACCCCGCCGCCGCCGGCTGCGGACCGATTATTGGCCACGGTCGATTCTTCCAGGAGCAGCGATCCAATGCGCCCGCTGCCGAGCATGTAGATGCCCCCGCCGCGGTCGGCCCAGTTGTCCGCAATCAGGCTCCGGCGCACGATTACCTGCCCCGAAGCGAAGATTCCGCCACCCTCTGCCTCATTGGGCGTGCTCCAAACACTATTGCCGCTCACACTTGTCTCTTCGAGGATCAGGGTGGCGGGCGCTTCCTCGCCAATCGAGCAAATGCCCCCACCTCGAATCGCCATATTGTCTATGATTCGGCTCTGGCTTAGTTTCAGATAGCCTTCGTTATGAATCCCTCCGCCACAAGGCACCTCGATGCCTTGTTCCCCAGTGCTGGTGATAGTCAGCTGCTCAATAACGACCACGGTCCCGGGACCGATAGTCAGGAGGCTGGCCGCCAGATCGCCACTAAGGATGTGGTTGTTCCCGGCAATAGTGGCCGTGCCGGCCCGAGGATTGTCTAAGGGGGGCAGCGGTTCGGTTAGCGTGATATCTGCCAGAAGGTCGATGCTTGGCAATTGGTCGGCGGCATTCGCCGCCTCAAACGCCGTACGCAGGCTGTCTTCGTCATGGGCGGTGAGTTGACCGGGCGGGGTAATGACGATAGGCAACACGCTGGTGTAGCTGACTGCGTTGGTTGGGACGGAAACGGTCAGGATAGCTAGAAGGGTAAACGCAGCAGACAAGGCCGGCCCAAGCCGCTGCATACGCGCTGGTTGCTTCATCGTGGCTCCTCCGGCGCGACCAGCTTACCTGTGGGGTGATGGCTACGATGTCAATCGCGCCGCACGTGTCTATTATACCGCAATCCGCACCGCATGGTGTTCTCAGTCAGACCGGCTGAGTATGCACCTGGGCGAGCAACTGCGCACCAGGATCGGGAGACGATCACACACGGATGCCTAAGGCCGATATCCCCGCTGCACCTTCTGTCGCTCGGTTTGCCGAGCATACCTGCGGGTTTCGAACCCACTTCTGATACGGAACAATCCTGAGAAGTCTTTCCGTCTGCCTCTATTCACTCTCCTTGTTATAATGGGATTCCTATATTCTTCCGTGTATCCAAGGAGAAGGAAGCCCATGTTGAAACGCCGCTCACTGTTCTCTCTGCTGCTTGCCCTGATTATCGTTGTCTTCGCGCTGGCGTCGTGCCAATCCGGGGGGGCGGGCGTCACCGGAGTTGCGGACGACGCGGCTACCGGCACCGAACCCGCTACAGCGCCCGAAGCGGACGAATCGCCCACAGATGCGGCAACGGCCGACCCCCTGATAGTCGTGCTGGATAACGACGAGGGGCCGATTACACCAGCCAACTTCAATACCTTCATTGGCTACTACCTGATTGGCTGGGTCTATGATCCGCTCTTTGCCCGGACGCCCTCGCTGGGGGTTACGCCGGTGCTGGCCACAGATTACACCGTCAGTGATGACGGGCTGACCTGGGTGGTCACGCTGCGCGATGATGTCACCTGGCACGACGGCGAAGCATTCAATGCCGAAGATGTGGTCTTCAGCTACCAGTTCCTGCAGGAGGCCGGCCGCGCACCCGGTCTGGCAACTATGGACTCGATTGAGGCCACCGGCGACTATGAGGTGACCATCACCCTGTCGGCGGCCAATCCGTTCTTCCTGCCTGAGGGGCTGGCGTCATCCTACATACTGCCGGAGCATATCTGGCGCGATCAGGCGCCGGTTAGCGGTGAGCTGAGCCAGTTCCAGGGTCAGATTGGTACAGGTGCCTACACTCTGGAAGAGGTTGTGCCCGGCGAATCTTACACCTTCAAGGCCAACCCCAACTACTTCCGCGGCCAGCCGAAGGTGGACAACATCATCGCCAAGGTGGTGAAAGACCGCACGCAACAGTTCAACCAGCTGCGCACGGGTGAGGCCCATGCCGTGTTGTCTTCAGTCCCGCCGGCCCAGGTGGAGCAACTGGCGGCCGATCCTAATATCGCGCTCTCCAGTGGGTCAGATTTCTTCAACTACATCTTCTACATGAACGGATCGCGCGCGCCGTTCGACCAGATCGAAGTGCGGCAGGCTATTGCCAAAGCCATTGATGCCGGTACGCTGGTCGATGTGGTCCTGCTGGGACAGGGCGTGGAGCTGCCGCTGAGCTGGTACCATCCGGAACTGCCCTGGGCCATCAACATCGAAGGCGAATTTGATCCCGAGGAGGCCAAGACCTTGCTGGACAGCGCCGGACTGACTGATTCAGACGGCGACGGTGTACGCGAATTCAACGGCGAGCCAACCGATTTCGAGATTCTGTGCGATGTCAACAACCCCGTTGAGGTTCGGTCCACTGAGCTGATCGCCGGGTGGCTGGGCGATGTAGGACTGGGCGCTTCGCAGCGCTGTATGGACATCGACACCGAAGTGACGTTCATTTGGCCGAACTTCGTCGCCGTGGCGGACCCAGATTACGACATGGCTATCTGGGGCTGGTCCAGCGGGCCGCAGTTCCAGCAAGGCTTTGTGCCCGGCTTGTTGCACAGTGACTTTGGCGGCATCGGCTGGGGCAACCTGACCGGTATTGCCGATCCGGAAATGGACGTGCTGCTGGATGAGTTGGTTAGCAATCCCGATCCGGCCGTCACGTCGGCCACGTCCACGGCCATCCAGGAGCGCATTGCCGCGACTCTGCCCTGGGTCTCGCTCATGTCGCCCGGCGGCAATTTTGCCTACCGGCCGGACGCCTACGACGGATGGGTTTACCTCAATGGAACCGGCATCGCGCCCATCTGGTCGTTCTTGCCGGAGGATGCAATTCCCGATTAAGAACAGTGGCTCAAGTCGCCGGACAATTCTGCATGAAGTGCCCGGCGACTTCTTTTTTGACGCTGACCCATTCGAGGCTATTCCACTTGCCCGGCTGCAGACTCTGGTTTCGCCGGCGATTGAGGCCGTGACGGTCGACCGCATCAAGCAGAGCGCCACGCCGGCAATGGTCTATCGCCTGACTATGGCCTATGGCCCCGATGCGGCGGGATTGCCTTCCAGCCTGATCGCCAAGCGCGTGGCTCCGAATTGGGCCGACGATACGACAGGGCATCGTCGCGAATACGAGTTCTATCGTCAGTGGGCAAGCCGTCTGGGTGATGCGCTGCCCCACGTCACTTACGCCGGGCCGGAACCGGATACAGACTACGGGCTGATCCTGCTGGAAGACGTAGCCGCCGGACACCGCTTCTCTCCCGCCGACCACCTGTGGCGGCCGGATGAACTCAGCCAGGCCCTGCGGGCCTATGCGCGGCTGCATGTGCGGGGCGCGGCGCTGATTGACGATGACCAGCGGCCGGACTGGCTCTTTCCCCGCTATGAAGACCGGGTGATCGCCCGTGCAGCCGAACTGCCGGAGATGGTTGCGTCTCTGGCCGAACAGGGCAAATTGCGGCCGCTGCAGAGCTTCGACACGCTGGTCGAGTGGGTGGTCAACGCCATCGACACCTACAAGGCGCTGCCTGCTACTCTGCTCCACAACGATGTGGCCCCGCAAAACATCGGCCTGCCGCGTCGTGGATCGGACGCGTCGCGGGTAGTGCTGGTGGACTGGGAAATGGTGGGGTCGGGTCCGGCCGAAATGGATCTGGCTTACGTGTTCATGCAGCCTTTTGGCAATACCAGACAAGTCGATCGCGAGGTCATGCTCGATGTCTATTGGCAGGAACGGCAGCGTCTGGAGGGTGTGGTGCCTCCAGTCGAAGAACGCCGCGAGCGGCAGCGCTGGGCCGACGCCCTGTTCGCTCTGTGGCTCATTCCGGTGGCCTGGGAGCGCAGCCAACAGAGCTTTCCGCCCGGCTCAGCGCCGCGTGTCTATTGGGACAGCATGCACGCCGTCCTGGACGAACGATTGCAGGCATTGACGGCCCATGAGCGCTGACGACCCCTCCAATCCGAACGTCAGGTCGCGAGTGAGCGCATCTTTGCATGGTGGGGCCGGACGCGCCTTCCTCGATGCGTGGCAGCGGCCGATCAAGTATATCGTCACACTGGTTCTGGCCCTGACGTTGAACTTCATCCTGCCGCGGGCCATGCCCGGCGATCCGCTGGCCTTGATCGCGGGCAACTCCGTGCGACAGATGGGCGCCGAGCGCATCGCCGAGTTGCGCGCGCTCTACGGGCTGGACCAACCCATGTGGCGGCAGTTTTTGGTCTATCTGGGACAACTGGCGCGGGGCGATCTGGGCCAGTCCTATCGCTACAGCGGCGGCCGCAGTGTGCTGGAAGTACTGGGCGAACATTTCGCCTGGACGCTGTTCCTGGTTGGCACCAGCCTGACGATTGCCGTGCTCATCGGTTGCACGCTGGGCGCGTGGTCGGCCTGGCGACACGGCCGCAAGAGTGATCTGGGACTGGTGACCGGGTTCTTTGCCCTGCGCTCCATCCCTCCGTTCTGGCTGGCCATGATGTTGATCCCCATCTTTGCCGTGGGTCTGGGCTGGCTGCCGGTGGGCGACTCCTACTCGTTTCCCCGGCCCGAAGGCTGGCGGCGCGTCACCGATACACTGTGGCACGCCGTCCTGCCTATCACGGTTCTGACCCTGGCCTATATGCCCACGGCCTTCGCCATCATGCGCACATCGATGCTGGGCGAGATCGGCTCCGACTACATCCGCACGGCCCGCGCCAAAGGTGCATCGCAGCGGCGGGTCATCTACAAGCACTCCCTGCGCAATGCTTTGCTGCCGGTTATTACCCTGGTCGCCCTCGACTTTGGCCAACTGCTGGGCGGCGCGCTGCTCATTGAAACCGTCTTCAACTACCGCGGGTTGGGCAACATGATGTTTGAGGCGGTCAAGAGTCGCGACTACCCCCTGCTGCAGGGTGGGTTTCTGCTGTTTACTGTCGGCGTGCTGACCATCAGCCTGATCACCGACCTGCTCTATGGGCAGCTGGACCCGCGCGTGCGGAGGGGCGCCAAGTGACGCTGCAATCAGCCCAGTCCGATCGGGTGGAGCTGCCGGCCGTCGAGCAAACGCCGGCGGGCCGATCCAAACCGCGGCTATCCGGACGCATCTATGATCTGGTGGGTATCGTGGGGCTGGCTATTCTGGTGATGCTGTCGGCCTTTGCCCTTTTTCCGGACGTGTTTGCACCCTATGACCCGACTGAGATGGTCGGGCGGCCGTTCCTGTCGCCCAGCGCCGAGCATTGGCTGGGCACCAACGACATCGGACAGGATTTGTTCAGCGAGATCATTTACGGGGCACGGGCGTCCCTGTCCACAGCGCTGGTTGTCAGCATGACTGCCGTGTCGGTCGGAGTGGTTGTGGGCTTGCTGAGCGGCTATTACGCCAATACCGGCAGCAGCATCCTGCTCATTGTGACCGACCTGGTGCTGGTGCTGCCGTTTTTGCCGCTGGTCATTCTCCTGGGGGCCTATGTCGGCCCCGGCCAGCGCAACATTATCCTCATTCTGGCCGTCGTCTCCTGGGCCATTCCGGCGCGGCTCATCCGGTCGCGGGTGTTGTCGGTGAACGACCTGCCCTATGTCGAAGCGGCGCGGGCGCTGGGCAGCGACGATCAGCAAATCATCCGCCGGCATATTTGGCCCGCCGTGCGTTCGCTGGCATTGGTCCAGTTTGTCATGGTCGCCGCAGCCACCATTCTGGCCGAAGCCAGCCTGAACTTTCTGGGGTTGGGCGATCCGGCCACCAAGAGTTGGGGAACGACGCTATACTTTGCCCGCAGCAGCGGCGTGTTTCTCAGCGAGGCCTGGAAGTGGTGGGTGGTTCCGGCCGGATTGATGATATCACTGACGGTGCTCAGTCTGGTGCTGATCGCCTATGCGTTGGAACGGCGGATGGAACCGGGGCTGCGTTAGGAAAGATAGGTTGATGGATAGACAGGTCGAACTCACAGCGGAAGAGCAAACCCTCTGGCAATGGGCCAACGGCTGGCGCGAGCCGGCCAGTCTGGTCGTGGCCGAAGGATTGGATTGGAGCACCCTCATCGCCACCGGCCGCCGCAACCGCATGCAGACGCTGTTGTGGGACATTCTGCAGGCCCGCGACTGGCTGCCGCGGCTGCCGGAACAGACCCGGTCGGAACTGGAAAAGGACGCCCAGGTGTTGGCCCATAACGCCGCCACGATGTCCGATTCGCTGCGCCATTACCTGCACGAAGCGGCTGTTCGGAACATCGAGTCGGTGGTCCTGAAGGGGCTGTCGGTTTCCGTCAATGTCTATGGCAACGCGGCCATGCGCCCCGGCGGGGATATCGACGTGCTCGTGCGCGAATCGCAGGTGCAGCCCAGCCTGGAGATTCTGGACGGCATGGGCATCGGCCGCTACTGGCCCAACCTCATGGATGATGCCTACTACGAGCGCCACCATCTGCACCAGCAGCGCTGCACGCCCGACCTGAAGATCTGGTTCGAGATCCACTGGGCGCTGGACCACCCGCTGACCCAGCAGACGATTGACTACGGGGCCATGATGGACCGCACCACGCCGGGCACCCTGTTGGGCCAGCCGGTCGCCGACCTGTCGCTGCCCGACCTGCTGTTGAGCCTGGCCATCCATCTGGTCAAACACGCAGTTTATTTGCCCGCGACCGTTGACCGGCCCGACATCCGGCGCATCATTCTGGCCGACGGGATGCTGATGTACTACCTCGACATCGCCGAAGTGGTCAAGCTGTGGGCTGATGCGATTAACTGGCAGCAGCTCATCGACCTGTCGGTGCAGGGCGGCGTAGTCGATATCATGGGGTCGGTCCTGCGCGTGTGCGCCCGCTATCTGCAAGCGCCGGTGCCGGCGTGGGTACTGGACTGCTTGCCGGTGGCCGAGGTCGGAGCGCTGACGCAGCGGGCTATGAACGGCATTGTGGACTACGAGACGACCACCTATCTGGGCCAGGAGCCCAGCAAACTGTGGGAGTTTCTGCTGGTGACAAACGGCGCCTTTATCCTGCGGCCGATTCGCGCTCTGGACCTGGCTGGTTATCTGTTTCCGCACCGCGACTATCTGCGGCGCCGCTATGGCAGCGATTCGTTTCTGACGGCCGCTACTCATGCGCTGCGCGCCACAGGACAGTACGCCAGGCTGGGCGTTGACACCACCTACTTCACCTTGGAACGCTATCGCCGTCTGAAGGCCATGAACGAAAGTACCTCGCTCTTCAACCGGCTGGACACTGAATCCTGAAATCCCTATCTGATTCCCCGCGTTGGCAAAGTTCCCTGAAGTCCGCGCGCGATCTGCCCGGCGTGCGCCTGCTGTCGGCCACTGCGTGGCAGACGCTGTTTCTGTTCGCGGTCGATGGCCTGACCAATGTCGTTGACTATCTGTTCCACGTCTTTCTGGGCCGGTCGCTAACCCCAGGCGACTTCGCTATTGTTCAGACCGTCAATTCCATGTTCCTGATCGTCGGCACGGCCTTTGCCGTGTTCCAGCCGGTGGTGGCCCGCTATGTGGCCGAGTCGGCCGAACTGCCCGACGCGCAGGATCAGCAGCGCGCCATCTTTCAACTCTATTTGATGCTCAGCGCAGTGGCCGGTGTGATACTGGCGGCCGTCTTGTGGCTGGGGCGGGCTGCCGTGGCCGCCTGGCTGAACGTACCTATCGCGACCGTGACGCTGGCATCGGCGGCCCTGGTGTTCTTCCTGATGCGACCGGTGGTCAGCGGCATGCTGCAGGGGCGACAGCGGTTCGTGGCCTTTGGTCTGACCCGGTCGTCCTACGCCTTCGCGCGGTTCTTGCTGGTGCTGGTGTTTGTCGGCGTTTTGGGTGGGGGCGCGGTGGCGGCCGTAGCGACCATGCCGCTGGCCGGTTCGATAGCCCTGGTCATTGGCCTGCTCCTGTTGGGCATCAGTGTGTGGCAGAAATGTTCGCCCGCGGCCCAAACCGCAGCCCGTAGCCAGCTGAGCGCCGCGTGGCGGCTGTCGTTGGCGGCCTTTCTGGCCTATGTGGCCTATATGACGTTGCTCAACCTCGACGTGATTTTTGCCAATCGCATCTTCGCTGACGCCGTTTCCGGCAGCTACGCCACGGCCGTTGTCTTGCGGCGGGTCATGTCGGTCTTACCCGGCGCAGTGCTGGTGGTGTTCTATCCCCGTGTGGCCGCGCTGGTGGCTCGCCACGAACTGCCCGACCGATCGCTGGCCAGAGCACTGGGGGTCATTGTGGTCACCACGTCGCTGCTGACGGTCGTCTACTTCCTGTGGGGCGACTGGCTGGTGCCGGTGGTGTTTGGCAGCGGGTATGACCTGGCCGGACCGCTACTGGGTTGGATGGGCGTGGGCATGATTGGCTATGGAATCACGGCCGTGTGGATGAACCTGTTCCTGGCTACCCGGCCGTGGCCCTACTCGGTGGCCCTGGTGGTCATTGTCGCCCTACAAGCGCTGGTCTATAGCACGCGGGTTCAATCTCCACAGGGGCTGATGGCCGTATTTGTGGCCGGAGGCTGGGCGGCGGCGCTGCTGGGGGTGGCGCTCTATGGCCTATGGCTGCGGCCGCAATTGAAGGCTGGGGCGATCGTCGCCCAGGAGGCCACGACATGACCGAAGCGCGCCACCTGTATGAGACCCATGCCCCCGGACTGGAGGATTTTTGGGGACGGCGTGATGATGGGCTGCTGCAGGCGCGGTTGTTTGAAGTGTTTGGCCGCGCAGTAGAACTGGCCAGCAACGAGGCGGCAGTCCTATCGGCGGTTGACCATTCTCTGCCGCTGTTTTCGACCGTGCCCCCGGGGGATCGGGCACCTTTCAGGATAGAGGTCGTTGCCCGTGCCTTGGACGTCCCGGAAACGACCGATTTGGAGGCCATAACCCGCAGCATCGTCTATGCCGGGCAAGACGACTGGATCTCCATGCAGTTGGGCCCGTGGGGTTTCGCCCATGCCGACCTGACCCACGGCCGGGCGAGCGTTGTGGTGGATCATCGGCTGGCTGCCCGGCCGGAACTCTTTTCCCGTGCCGTGCTCAACACGATCTTGCTCAACTTCTGCCTGGGCAACGGCTTCGCCATGCTCCATGCCTCGTGCCTGGTGCGCGACGGCCGTGTTCTGCTGCTGATGGCCCCCCACAACACCGGCAAATCCACCACCGCCCTGCACCTGATTCGCGCGGGATATGCGTTGGTGTCGGACAGCATGGTCCACGTCGCGCCTGATTCGGCCGCGCCGCTGCTGGCCGGGTTCCCCACGCGGCGCATCAAGCTGCGGGCCGACATGCTGGGCGCGTTCCCGGAGTTCCACGACCATATCAGCACCGAATTGGTGCGAGACGAGACAAAGTATGTCGTCGACTTGACTCAGGTTGACCCGAATTATTGCGTCACTGCAGCGGTCGAGGCCACGGACATAACCCTGTGCCTGCTGGAACGGCAGGAATCACCCGACACTCTATGGCAGCCTGCCCCGCCCGCAGCGGTGATGACGGCCGTCATGCACAACAGCCTGTTCTATGACAGTTGGCCGATCTGGGAGAAGAATCTGGCGGGCATCGAGCGCCTGCTGACCGGGGCGCGGGCCTATCGGCTGGCGATTGGCAGCGATACGGCCGCGTTGGTGGCGGCGGTGGAGTCGTTGTGGGGGGAGGGGGGTCGCTAAGGCGGATAGGCGGCCGTCGGTGGCTCCGGACTGGGCAGCACCAGACGCTCCGCACCCGGCCTGCCAATACCCAACCCAACCAGGGCCAACCCCAACGGTCGTTGGTCCTGAAGGTTCGGCCGGTGGGCGTTGGGGAAGGTGAACTGCAGCCGTGTCAGCCCCTCGCTGGGCAGCAGCGCGGCGGGAAAGGCCAGGGTCTGCGTCTCCAGTTCACCGCTCCACTGCATCGTCCCCAGAGGTTGGTCGTTGATGGCGACCTCGATCGTCTGCGGGCCGTAGGTCAGACCTGTCACGACCAGCGCCAGCGTTTTGAGGGTGGGATCGGTCGTCAGTTTCAGCCAGATTTCAGAATCGCGGCAGTAGGACCAGCGAATGTCCAGCTCGTCGCCATAGGGGGACAGACTCGACCACCCGGAGAACACGAGGGAATGGCCCGGCGCGGACAGGACAGGAATGTAGGTTTGGTGCGCGCTCGGCGCTGCGGCCGAAGTCGCGGGCACCGGGTCAATGGTCCGGGGAATTTCCGCCATAATTTTTGGCAACTCCCACCGTGAGATATCCTGAACGATTGAAAACGATTGCCCCACGGCATAATAGGTGAGGGGCAGATCGTTGCCGAAGAATGGCTCCAGACTGTCACGTTCAATGGCACACAGCATGGCGCTGTTGGCCACCGGCTGGGCATAGCGCCAGTTGAACAGGTCGCCCAGGGTGCTGTCGTCGGCCGGGACGGGCCGGATGAAGCCGTTCCAGCGCGACGCTGACTGGCTGTTTAGCCCCTGCCCGACATGCACAACAATGGCCGCCATACCCAATGCCAGAAACGCACCCACGAAGAGCCGCTGCGCTCGGATGGTAGCGTTGTCCCGCAAGAACGCGCCTAGAATGGCGGTCAGCACGATCAGCCCCGGCCAGATGTCGGTCAGCAAGCGCGGCCCGAATGACCAGCCGCCCCACCAACTGGCCGCCTGGGCCACGATGATCAGCTGCAACCCGAACCACACCAGGCACAGCCGGACTATGGGCCGGCGCAGCAGCGAACGCCAATAGACCCCATAGCCAAGCAGCACGGGCAGAAGAAACGGGCTGAAAATCAGCAGGCCGCGGGATGGGCTGACGAGGTTACCGACGATGCCTACCCACAGCGGGGAGCGCTCTACCTGTAACCTGTTGGTGGAGAAATAGGCGGGTAGAAAGGAGCCGGTAGCAGCCGCATTCCAGGCCAGGTAGCCGAGCAGCAGCCCGCCGCTAACGAGTGCGGTCGTCAAAAAGGCCCGGCGGTCCCGCCAGAGAACATAGACCAGCACCGGCACGATGAAGGCTATCAGAGACGGTCGATTGAGGAAGCACAGAAATAGCAGCAGTCCCAGCAATACCGGATGGAGCGATGATGAATTGCCCTCTCTTTCCCGCACGAGCAGCAGCAGGGCGCCGCCCGCCGCCAGCACAGCATAGTTGTGGCTCCACAGGGCCGTGCCCAGGGTGCTGAGAAGTGAGCTGCCCAGGACGGCGATAAGCGCCAGGACCAGACTCGGCCACCCGTCCAGATAGGTGCGGGACAGCGCGTAGGCCAGGAAGAAGACAAGCGCGACGGTAAGAGCCGACAGCAGCCGCTGCAAGGCGTAGTTGTCGGTGGTGCGCATGTCGTAGCCTAGGCCGCGAGCAACGGCCACGAACGGCGCGGAGATTAGCGAGGGGCCTAGCGGGAAGTAGTTGGTAAAGTGGGCGGTGCTCTGCAGGAGAATGTCGCCATTGTCCACATAGGCGGCAAAGGGACGGTCGAGCAAGTCGTCATTCTGGTAGATATCGAGAAAGGGCGTACCTGTGTCGACCAGCGCCTGAGAGACAACGAGCGTCAGCTTGGGGTCGGAGCCCGCATCGGTGTTGATCGAGAAATAGGCCAGCAGAAAGACCAGCAGCCCACCGGCTATCACGATCAGGGTACGTCGTTGCATGGGATCAATGATACCACTACGTCAACGGTAGCATTGCCTGAACGAAGCGGACAATCCGCTTGTATGGTGGCCGCTGGTTGGGGATGTGACGCTGCCGGCTGCGGCCGAATCGTCTGCTTTCAGGCCGGTCGTTGATGGTAGCTAGAGGACTAGCTGCCCGCCCGATACCCCCGCCGCACCTTCTGCCGCACGATGCGCTCGGCCGCGGCCTGGGCTTCGGCCACCGACGCCGCCGGGAGGACGCGCAGACGCTGATAGCGCGTGCGCCTGCTGCCCCACAGGCAAACCACAGCCGCCGCATCGAGCAGGGTGGGCTGGACGGTGACGCTATACCAGCGGTCCATGTGACGGACCGGATCGGTGTGGGTTAGGTGCGTGTTCATGCGCTTAAGTATAGCGCGGGTGGGGGAATCGGCCGAGTTTTTTCGGGGCTTGCATCGAGCCTGGCTATTTGCTATCTTGCTGCCACTCCCTTCTATGACACTAGAGCAAGCCAATGGCCATATCGACCCCAGCACCCTTCCCGACTGGGCTCAACGCGAGCGCTGAACCGACCTGGCCTGGATTAGCGACAACCTGCCCGCCTTCACCTCGGCCGCTCGCATCGCCTATGAGCACCTAGGCTGCGGCGATAGCGTTATTGCTGAGCGGCATCGGATGCTCAGAGGCGTACCGGACTTAGATTGTTGCCCCAACACATCGTAGTTAGTGATCAATCCCCCGCTCGATATCCTTGTCGAGCTGTGACGCGAACATTGCGATCGAACATACGCTAATCTTCCTCAACCGATCTCACCGGAACCATTCGCAGATACTGGTAGCTACAGCGGCTGCTGCTCAAGACGCAAACCACCGCTACCGGATCCAACAGCATAACGTGGATGAGACGCTGTTACAGCGTTCCATATATTTGTCTGACTTGATCCATATCTAGGCTGCATAGGTCGAGGCGGACATGGCTGAATTGTGCTGCCTTCAGATGAAACGGCATAGGTTTGCGAGGCTAACACCGAGTCGCAACAACCGCCACGTATACGGCTGGACTTAGAGCGAATGCTAGACCGCCCCTTCCTCGGCTCTGGAGAGCTATTTTGTCTATCCCATCTCAAGGGTGCGTTCAGTTGCGAATGAGATTGTTATAACATTTAAGATCTCGCGGACCTTTTGCTATGCCAACAAGGTCGATACTGTACGTTTTACCAAAGGGGAGGGTAGGGGATGATCAAGAAGTACACACCGGCAAAGCCGTGGCGCAGATAGGTGTTTAGAGGGCTGGGGGATCAGAAAATCTTTCGTCACGGCTGAAAGGACCTCACCGATATAATTGAAGATATGGACAGAAACAGCAGCAATAACCAGGCATTGACTATCTCTATTTCCAAGTGGACGCATCTTTTGCGCCGGGGTGGAGAGGTCGATGCGCCCCCAATAAAAGCCTATTGGGTAGAGGAAACCTTACTTACTTTAAGCTAACATTATTACGACTATGAACCCGGACACGATTTTATCTGTCTGGAAAAGTGCAAAGCTATCTCTATCTTCAATGCGATGCAATCAAAGGAGAGCGAAGTTATGAGCCAAAGAAAAGCGACGCCGCCAGAGCGCGAAAGAAGTCGCCCTGCGGGTCTGCCTTCCTTGAGGAAAAGCAGTTTCTGGATCAGTGGCCGAGTTTGTTCCCCAAACATGGTCGACCTACCAGTCAGGGCTCCGCTCGTTTTCTTCTTGGTTGCAGCACAATCACATAGGCGAACACTCACCTCATGCTGTCTGGCCACTTGACCCGGCATGTCTGACGATGCAGATCGTCGTCGGCTTTAGCCATTGGCTTTCGAACAATCGTTCAAAAAGCACAAGAGCGACTTATATGGCAGCCGTGATGGAGTACCTAATTTATCTGGAGGGCATTGAACGATTGCCAACGGGTATGTCTTTGAGCCTGCTCCAGCGGCAACTTAAGCGCGGCAATAGGGGAAGAAATCAGGCCGAGCAAGTTGTAGATATGGATGCGGCACGCCAAGCTATACCCTGGATTGTGGCCTACTTTGATGCGATCCCCCTACCTGCAACCAACGACATGTACAATCATCGCCTGACGATTCTACGGAATCGGGCCATTGTTAACGCGCTGCATTCTTCGGCTGCGCGCATTTCCGAGGTCGTCTCACTCGACCGAAAGACGGTAGGTCATGGTCGTTCTGCCACGGCTGTCATTAAAGGTAAAGGCAGCAAGTTCCGTACGATCTATATTTTAGACTACGCGCAGGAAGCAATTAGGGCCTATCTGGCAGAGCGTCAGGATAACAATCCGGCGCTTTTCATTTCGCACAGCCGCAACTCAACGAATGCTCGCCTAACGATCACCACGGTGCACAATACTATCAAGAAGGGTGTCCGGGAACTTGGATTGGATGACTCGTTATCGGCCCATGACTTTCGTCGTACCGTGCCACGCAATTGTTGCGGGCGGGTTTGCGATTGGAAGCCTTGCAGGAGTTTCTCGGGCATGCCGATATCACCACAACCAGGCAGGTCTATGCGCCGCTATTGGGTGTGCCTGTCATGACCCAGTTGCTGGCGGAGGTGGATGAGTCACCGGCGGAGGCGGTGAGGCGGATGAAGACGTGTAAGCCTAGAGGGATATAGATTTAGCCGTAAGCGCGGATACTTTGGATGATGATCAAAAGGAGCGGCGAACAGAACGCGTCCCAACGACCCGTTGTGAAAATCAGGTTCCGCCGCAAAGATTGCGTCGCCTGCCCTCAAATCGCCTTGCGCAGTAACGATGAATCAAGGCAATGTGGAGGCGGTTGATGTGATTTGCTCCCAATGCGCGCCCAGTTTCCAGGTTATCAAAGGGGTCACCCAAGATCCGCCCGGCGGTCTCGACGGGCTGAAAGAGCTCGTGCACTATTTCCACGCGGCCGTTCCTGACGTGCAGATTAAGGTCGGGGAACGAATCGCCGAAGACAACAAGTTTGTGTCCCGCATCGTAATTGAAGGGACGCATCGCGGCGAGTTTATGGGCGTCCCCGCGACCAACAAGCCTTTTTCGGTTGAGGGCATCAGTATCTGGCTGGTGGGCGAAGGTGAGCTGATCGAGGAACGGGTGAACTGGGATACCATGGGCATGATGCAGCAGCTAGGGGTCATCGGGGACCCATTCAGGCGAGCGGCGCACGATCAGGAGACCGGCGCCAGCGGAGGGCACGGGATCGAGGGCAGATAGGGGTTTACGTAGCAATTGGACGAAACTGTACGTTAAGGGGAATTTTGGGATTTGGGACCCATTTTGGCCTGGAAACTGACCCCAAGTACCCGGTTGGAAAAGTTATGTTGCGAATCGAGCTTAACGTACATTTTCGACCGTTTACTCCCAAAACGCCGTAACGGTCAGACCCGATTTGTATGGCGGCTAGAAAAGGAACACTGCCCATCCGGCTGGGTGTGTTCGCAGACGGAAAGGCCTGAGCCCCGGGGCAGTCTCGAAGCTACCCCGCCTCCCCCATCGCCCGCCGCAGCAGATCAGCCACCCCCAACACCCCGGCCCACTCCTGCAAATAAGCCTCGTCCAGCGCCGCCTGTGCTTTCATCACCCCCACCACATCGCGCCACTGTCGCTCCGAGACCTCGCCTCCCTGCCGGAATCGCGCCAGCTTGGCCAGAGAATCACGTCCTCTGGAGTGAGAATCCACAGACGTTTGTCGGAATCGCTGTCCAGCCGTTTGGCCGTGCGCCGGCGCAACTGCTGCTGTCCAAAGGGGCCGCTGGGCAGAAACACATCGACCTTGAACATGGTGTCCAGGTGGATGAGATTGAAGCTGCGGCGCTGCGCAATGGCCACCTGTAAGGCTGCCTCATCGGGGATGTAGAACGCATCGTGCAGCGCCTGCGTGAAGGCCGGAACGTGCTCCAGCCGCAAGTCGGCAACGATGTCCACGTCCAGCGTCGAGCGCACCAGGCCGTGGCCAATGGCGGCCAGCGACCCGCCAATGACATAGGCGACATGCAGCGTATCGAGGACAGATGTTACTTGCCGGGTAACGCCCAGCGCCTCCGGCCTCCATCACGCGTCCTCCGGTCCCGGCCCATACACCTCGGCCGCCAGTTCCGGACCCAGCAGCTGGTCGGCCAGCCGGCGGCGCAGCTCCTCCGGGGTGGCCTCCGGATAACGACGCCGCAGCCCGGCCAGAGCCAGCCGACGCGCCGTCCGGTTGAGGTCTTCCATCAGCTGCCACTTGCGCCAGACCGGTGCCTCGCGCAGCAGCCGGAAGAGCACCGCCTCCGCTTCCGGCGTTGTGTCGCGGTTCATCTCGCGCCAGGTCGGGCGGTCCAAGTGACTGGGACTTGGGCAACATATCGTTCGTCGTCATGGGTCGATTACCTGATTACCCGGCTGCACTTGTAGCCAATCGCCGGGCCGGCTGCCGAACGACTCCGGCCGAGTCGGCACCATTGACATCACTAACGATGTATTATAAGATATCTATCATGACAGCATAACCGATTCGTGAGGTATCCGATGGCCCGTTACCCGCTCAACCTCCCCCAACAACTCAAACAAGAAGCCGAGGTTCTGGCCCAACAGCAGGGCGTCTCGCTCAACCAGTTCATCCTCTGGGCCACGGCCGAAAAGGTCGGCG
>CAVOGT010000018.1:0-72676 GCA_963695535.1 uncultured Chloroflexia bacterium | reverse complement strand
GAATCCCTTAAACTACTTACACTACCGGCATGGTCGTCCGCTTCTATCCCAAGACGGCTGCCTACATCGTTGCCCTGAAGCTGAATCGTGCGTTTGTATCGCCTCTGGAGGTATCTATGCGTAAATCGGTGATAGTCGCATCCATTGCGGTTTTGTCGCTAGCCGCGACTTTCAGTCTCTTGTACACGGTACGGGGGCAAGGCTTGAGCGGTCCCACCATTCTTTCCAGCGAAGCGCAGGACGAGAACCGCCGCGAAATCGAGGCCCCGGGCGATGGCAATTCCCCCCAACAGCCGGCCATCGGTTTCATCGACTCCCCCTCGGCCACCTGCTATCAACCGAACGCCGCTCGCGACGAGTGCCGGCTGACCTGGTACTACCTGTCCGTTGATGCGATTCCCAACTACATCATTACCATGACCCTGTCCCTGAATGACCGTGGACCGGTCGCCCATAGCCAGGGGTTCTTCCAGACGTCCATGTACATCCCGTACAGCATGTTGGGTGACGGCATTCAGGTTGCTTGTGGCGAACTGGGCGCGGGCGGCAATCCGGAGTTGGGCAACGCCTACGCCTACACCATCCGCGCCCGCGATTCGGCCGGCCTTAAGGCAGCCAACTACGGCACAACCTACTGCCCGGCCTACCAGCCGTAGAAGCCTCCCCGGAGATCGTCATGGCTCAGCCCAAACGACGCATCTTGGTGTTGGCTCTGATCGCCATTATGGCGATAGGGACTGTCCTTTTCGTTGGAGCAGCGCTTGGCTCGAACGCGCGATTTTCCGCGAATCCGAGCTCGCTGGACCGGTTGCAACCGTATCGCGAGATTACCGGCAATCCCAAGTCACCCGACATCTCGTTCATTGAAAGTCCCAGCCCCACCTGTTCACGACCGAACGCCGGAACAGGCGCGTGCTACATTCAGTGGGAGTATCTTGCGGTGTCGGCCGATTCAGGTGCCTACGTTATTAGCATGACCGTCAGCATTGATGGTCAGCTGCGGGCCTACCATGCGGGTTTCTTTCAAACGTCTATGTTTATCCCGGGAGAGATGACTGCTCCCGGCTATGGTGTAGTCTGCGGCTTTCCGGGCGTTGGGGAGTTGGTCGGGTGGGGCAAGACATACCCATATACGCTGGAAGCCAGAGACTCGTCCGGGCTAAAGGCGGCCAACAGAGGAATAGTCGCTTGCCCGGCCGATGTCGCTGAGACATATATTCCTGTGATTCAAAAATAGAAATGGTGGCAGCGCTGTCGCCTGGCTCAGTGAATACGGGCATGTGGCGACAGCGCTGCCCTACTTCAGCTAATCAGTCGCCTGCGGCGGCTGCAGCATCCTGGTGCGATCGTCCAGTGCATACAACCCCTGCCCGGTGATGCGCCACAGTTCCCAGATGAATGGCACCATGGAGAGTCCCCATAGTAGATAGGCAGTCCCGTGTAGGACGGGCTGATAATCTACCAGGAAGATGCTGGCCCAAAGGAAGACCCCGCCAAGATTCACTGCAATCAGGCTAAACCAACTGCCGCCGAGTTGGGCTGGTCTGTTGGGCTGAAACAGGCGGTAGAAGAAGTATGGTATGAAGGCATAGCCAAACTGGAGCACCCAGCCATAGATCAGCGCTTGGGGCGCATTCTGCTCTATGCCTGCTCCGGGAAATCCAGGCACCTCCAACAGGATCAATGGTGCCACAAGGACAGGGGCCAGAATCCAGAAGTAAGCAGTCACAATGTGCCACGGACCCGGCCGGGACCAGATAGTTCTGTCACCCCATGTGGGCACAATAATATTGAGTAGAAGCCAGAACGTGCCGACCAGGAACAGTATAATCCCCGGTGCTGTGAAGTAGGTCGATCCAACCCAGGGTCCTATCACCAGGGCCAATGCGCCCAGGGCGAGCAACCAGAAGATGGGCGTGATGCTGCGGGGCCAGGCTAGCGGCCGTTTGGCCCATGTCGGATACATGTCTACGAGCAACCCGGCAAAGACTAATGCCATGAAGCCCCAGTTGTTGGCGTGAATATGGACCTCGATCGGTGACTTCATTTGCAGCCAACTGTTCCAACCCAACCACAGCCCAGTTCCGATCAGAATACCCAGCAGGAAGAAGCTCAATCCGGCGATGTAGAACTTGCGGCCCTGGTTCGTATCGGAGATTTGTCTTGTAGCTGCACCATCAATCACCTTCGCCGAGCGTAGATTCCGCAGTTGCATCAACAACAGAGTGGCCGCTACAAACACGAGCGTGCCTCCGGTCAGAATCAGCGCCTGATTAATGATCGGTATCCCGACGATAAGCGCCAGCACGCCAATGTTCAACGTCAACCAGATTTCCCAGCGGAACTTCGGTCGTGGCAGTCCGGCCTGTATGGCCACGATCATCGGCAGGAGGCCAAAGAACGTCTCGGTCAAGGCGCCCAGGGTAATGAAGTGGACGCGCAGCCACCGCAGCCCATTAAACCAGGGAAATAGGGTGAAGCTAGTCAGAGATGCATCGAGCGCCATAAGACCGGCCATGGCCACAAACAGCGCCGTCATCAGTAAATAGAGGTTCATTGTTTCTCCTTGTGCCGTTCAATTTGCCGGCAAAGTCATTAATCATGTGGCAGTTTGTGTTTATCGTTATAATACCGTTGTGATATCATTACCCGAAGCTTTCAAGCGATACGCGTTGCCAGAAAGGCTAGTCGGGATTTCGCTTCCATACCGCGCACCGTACCATCCGGTATCACGACGGTTGTACCTGGCCCAACTACCAAACGCTCACCATCGACAAGGATCCAACCATCACCTCCAAGAAAGTGATAGATGGCCGCCGATTCAGCATGCTCGGGTATCTTCTGGCCCGGCTCCAGACCGGCCAGGATCACCTTCACTTTGTCGTTGGCCGTCAAGACTTTGGGGTGCGGGCCGTCAGTCGAATAAACCACTTCGTCTCGCCAATCTGGGTACAGAGTTGCTTGTGTCATTGTTTCCTTCTAACACTTTTGTTGTCGACTGTTTGGTTGATCTACCGCGATCAATCAGACCGGTAGTCAGGTAAAGCGTCTAACTCGTCTATCGTCGCGCTCAGCCGGACCGATTCGGCGTCACAGGCTGACACCAGATGCAGCGGAATCAGCCGATAGACGCCGGTGGGAGGGATGTAACCATCAGGATATGGGTGGGATTGTGCGTACTCGCGTCCAGCACAACGGCCGCCACTGTGCCCGCCAGACACGCCGTTTCGACCCAGACTTCCATACCGCGTCGAAGCTCAACCAGGACGGAAGCAGGCCATAATCGGACCCGCGCACAGACGAGCAGGACGTGCGGAGAAACAGTGTTTCCGGTTACCAGTTGGTCATGCTTCACTTCGCCTCCCAAACGCTAAGCCGTATCCATGAATGCAAAACGCTCACCTGCTGGATGCTAGACTAGCAGATGAGCGTTTATCATTCGCCGACTTTTGTCGGGTTTGCCGATGCTACGAGCAGCTTAAGCGATCAAGCGATTTGAAACCTCAATTCACTGCGCCAACGCGACCAGCGCATCGCGATCCACAATATGAATTTGACGGCGATCGGTAATGATCAGGCCATCGGCTTCGAGGCCACGTAGCGCACGCTGGACTACGTCCGGCACAGTACCCAGCCGTCCGGCCAACTCTGATTGTGTATACCATTGCGGCCGTTCCAGAACCCCGTCGGTGGCGTCTTCGAGTATCAGGCGTGCCAAGCGGCCCATAACCGGCCGCAGCGATAAGTCGGTTATGACCGACACCAGATATTGCATGCGCTCGGCCATTTTGGCGATGATGTACTGCGCAAACGCCGGCTGCTCAGTCAGGAGTCGTATCAACATCTCCCGCTGAATTAACCACGTCCCCGCCGGTTCCAACGCGATGGCTGTGGCGGGGTTGGCCTGGTTGGTGAATACACCGATCTCGTTAAACGTGTCCCCAGGCTCCAGGAAGCGCAGGGTTTGCTCGCGACCGGCAGGCGAAATCTTCACCACTTTGAGCCACCCGTACTCCAGAAAGTAGAGAGCCGATTCCGCATCACCTTCGAGCACAACAATCTCACCCGCCTCATATTCTCGCCAACGGGCAGTTCGGGACAGTTCAGCCAACGCAGTCTCATCCAACCCAGCGAATAAGGGAATGGTGCCAAGCTGTTGGGCCAACTGTGTATAGGCAGGGCGTTTGGCTTTCATAGCGTCGGATTATAGGGTGCGGGTCACTCTATGACGAAAAGGAACGAAACTGATAGACCGGTGCAACAAGCAGCACTCCAGCTTTCCAGATGCTATATAATGAGCGAAGTGACCATCGACGAGGAACGGGAGCGGCCCCTGACCTCATTGTCGTCGACGCTACTGGACTGACTGAAGCTTGCCAGTGGAGCAGCACTATGATTGTTATCACCGAGTACAACGCCAACTGGACTACCGAATTCGAAAGCATCCGTACCTCACTCGCCGCTGCGCTGGGACCCATAGCCTTACAGATCGACCACATCGGTTCAACCTCGGTACCCGGTCTGGGAGCCAAGGATGTGATCAATGTACAGGTCACCGTACGGGCACTGACATCGGACGTGCGGGAGCGTTTGGTGGGCGCCGGTTTCACCGATCGGCCGGAGATTACGGCCGACCATGTGCCCGCCGGCGAAGATGACAATCCGGCGTTGTGGACCAAACTATACTTCAACCAACCGGCCAGCGGCTGACCGGCCCATATTCACGTGCGCGTTGCGGGCCAGCCCAACCACCGCTACGCACTCCTGTTTCGTGACTATCTGCGTGCCCATCCTCATTCGGCGCAAATGATTTAACACATCAAACGCGAGCTGGCTCGTTACCATTGTAACGATGTGGAAACGTACTACAATATCAAAGACCCGGTCTACGACATAATCTGGGATACAGTCCAGGACTGGGCCGGACACACGGGCTGGACCCCTCAATCAGGAGCCAATATGGACATTACCGATTACGTATCCACCACAGAAGTGCAACGCGTTTGTCAGGAGCTGGGCATCCGCGACTGGACTAATCTGTCCGACACATCCGTCGAGTTCGAAGAAGCCCAGATCATCCAGTCACTCGTTGGGTCCGAGGCGCTGGAGATTCCAACGGCATGGTTTCAGCAAGGGCTGGAGGTCGAACTGGAGCATGGCATGCAGTTCCCCGACGCCAACGTCACCAACAACCATCCTGTCCTGACGGGCAAGATCGTTCTAGCCCACCTGAAGGAGATGCTGAACTACTATCTGCGTCTGGAGGTAGCTGAACTGGAGGGTGACATGCTCAAGGCCGCGGCCAAACGGGACTCGGTCAAACTAGCCGAAAAGTACGGCAAGCTCGTTAAGGCCCGCGCTGAATTGAGTGATTGGGAGACCGCCCAGTTCACAGCCTAGCTCGGCACCATCGCGATTTCGGGAGATTTCATGACAAAGACTACATTCAGTACAACCATTTGGAAGGATGAGAACATGAATGCCACCGGAATCCCGGTACCGGCCGAGGCAGTCGCGGCATTGGACAAGGGCAAGAAGCCGCCGGTAAAGGTGACGCTCAACGGCTACACCTATCAGACGACTGTCGCAACGATGAACAGAAACTTCATGTTGTCGCTAAGTGCGGACAATCGCAAAGCAGCCGGCGTGCAAGCCGGCGACGTGGTTGAAGTCACCATGGAGTTGGATACGGCTCCCCGCACCGTCGAAGTGCCGGATGATCTGGCTGCGGCGCTGACCAGCGTACCGGGTGTACGGGAGGCTTTCGACAAGCTTTCCTACTCCGCACGCAAGGAGTATGTGCGGCAGGTAGAATCGGCCAAGGCGCAGGATACGCGCGACCGGCGGGTCGCAGCCGTCGTTGCTAAAGTCAGCGGTGGCTAAGTTCATGACCGCTACGATGCTCTGTCCGTGACGTTTGATCAGCAAGAATTCTCGGTTCGTTTTGAGTGGGGCGAGCGTGGCGTCTCGCTCCTAGCGCCGGTCAGTGACGTAGTCATTATCATCGACGTCCTGTCGTTTACCACGAGTGTTGACATTGCCGTAGGGCGTGGCGCTGTGGTCTATCCGTATCGTGGCCCCCAGGAAGAAGCGGCGGCATTTGCCGTCTCAAAGAATGCCTTGCTAGCCGGGCGGGTCCGCAGCGAAGGTACGTATTCCCTCTCGCCGGAGTCTCTGTTGGCCATCACGCCCGGCGAGCGGATCGTTCTCCCGTCTCCCAATGGTTCAACCCTCAGCTTGGCTGCTTCACCCACGCCCTTGATAGCTGGATGCCTGCGTAATGCTTCGGCCGTTGCTCACGCAGCACGGCATATTGGGCCGCGCATCGCGATTATTGCCGCCGGTGAGCGATGGCGCGACGACTGGAGCCTGCGGCCATCATTCGAAGACCTGATTGGCGCCGGGGCGATCATCAGCTCGTTGTCCGGCGACCGGTCACCCGAAGCCGGCAGTGCCGTTGCCGCGTTTCAGTTCGCGCAACCCCGTCTCACTGACCTTCTGCGCGGCTGCAGTTCCGGCAAAGAACTGATCGAACGCGGATTCGGACGGGATGTGGACCTCGCCGCGCAGCTCAATGTGAGCCAAGTTGCCCCTGTCCTGCGCGACGGCGCTTATCAGTCGGCATCCATTTCAGACACCGGCCGGCTCGACAGTGCGGATTGACAGGTCAGAAATACGTAGCCTATACTCACCTGAAAATCCGGCACAAATGATTGATCTTGCAGGAGGACTATGTCTGACACCCTACAAACGACCGACTTCGTCAGCGCGCTGAACGCCCTGCTGGACGAGACCTTCGTGAACGTCCAGGGCATTTATCTCGACCGCGGCACATCCATGTTTGAGACGTTGGCTGCGATTTCGGCCGAGCAAGCCTCGATTCCCGTAGGCGGCAAGTGCGCGACCCTGGCCGCCCAAGTTAAGCACACGGCCTTCTACCTCGATCTCATCATCGACAATGCTCACACCGGCGAGTACAAGCCGGTCGATTGGGGCGAGATCTGGCGGGAGACCGCCGCGGTGACGCCCGATGAGTGGACCGCGTTGCAGGGCGGGCTGCGCGATAGTTATGAGCGCACCAAACAGCTCATGAACCAGAACCCGTCCTGGTCGGGCGATCGCGAGATCGGCGGCGCCATGGCGATGATTGTCCACACCGCCTATCACCTGGGTGAGATCCGCCAGGCGTTGTGTACTCTGCAAGAGCAACCGACTCAGTAGCCACCGGATCTCCGGACAAATCTTGATTGTGCCCGATTCAGGTAAAGGGTGGTCCCCGCTCCTGCAACCAAGTATGCTCATCAACTATAATGACCGGCAACGAAAGCCTCCACGTGGCCACATCGGGCGACCCAGCGGGTCACCCATCATCTTCCTGCACTCCATCGGCACCAGCGGCTTGATGTGGCAGCACGAGCCCTTACCGGAGGCAATGGTACCGGTCACCTAGCACACCACCAATCCAAAAGGAGAACGTGACAATGAGTTCCACTACCATCACCCGCATGGGCGAGATGCGCGCCAAGGAAGGCAAGGAATCGCAATTGCATGCCTTCATCGCCCGCGTCATCGTACCTGCTTTGCAAACGGCCGATGGCTGTCAAGCCTGTCACATTTGGCAAGCCGACGGCGAGCCCGGTCGCTACCTGATCGTTGAGGAATGGGACAGCGTTGAGGCTCACCAGGCTTCGGTCAAGCAGATCGATCCCGACGATATCAAGGCGATCATGGAGCTGCTGGATGATTCACCGGCCGGACACTACTACCGGATACTAGAGCCATAGGCTGCGGGAAGCCGCGCTTATCCCCGAACTGCTTCAATCAGGAACCGGCTGCTGTGTGTCCGTAGCTCACCGGTCTCGCGGATATGACTGTGCAACCGCAGTAGCCGATCCCGGTATCGTTCCACCGAAAAATCAGGTATTTGCCACGGAATGGCATTAAGGTAGTAGACCACGGCGCCCACATCGCGAAAGACGGTGCACGTGTGCGCCTCGCGGCTATCGACAATTTGGAAGCCGGCCGCAACGAGCTCCCTCTCGGCAAACGATAAGTCCCAATGAGCATAGTCAGTCGGCGGCTCAGCCCCCAACAGCTCATTGAGATCCCAATTATCCCGGCCACCGACTTGCTGCGAAATAAAGCGCCCATTGGCCGACAATATCCGGCGCAACTCGTCAGGCGCATACGATTCATGGCGGTTAATGATCAACTCAAAAGAATGGTCAGGAAATGGCAGATGATGGTCATCGTCAAACTCAACAACTTGTACGCCCCGCGGCTCCAATAGCGCCCTGGCCACGGGGACGTTGGGCGCATACGCCTCTGTGGCAAACGTCTTCGGCGGCAGTGTCGAAAACTCGGCCAACAGTTCGCCGCCGCCGGTGCCCATGTCCAGAAGCGAGTCTATCTGCGAGAAGCGACTCTGCACGATCCGGCGATAGTCCCAGGGCGGCGGCTCTTCCCACCAGCGGCCGTCCAGATACGAGAAGTCCCAGCCGGCAAAGTGGGCCGCCTGCGCGTCGGCGATTAACGTATAAGGGTTATCCTCGGTCATGGTTCAGATTACCTATACCTCAGGGATATACGCCAACCGTATATCCCTGAGAACAACATGCCCCAGCGGCTTCTAGGCTCGACTTAGCGTGTCAGGGCCAAGCCAAAGAAATCCTCCGGTTCAACGGTACCCGGCAAGGTCCGGTTCTGATACCAAAACTGTCGTCCCGCTCTAGTCAGTCCTCTCGGCGATCCGTACACAGTATTCACTGCGCCCGCATCCTGCATGGTGACCCGACGAATGGTAAAGTCCTCACCGGGAACGCCTGCGGCCAGGTCAGCGTACCCATCGCCATCGAAGTCGGATGTACCTAGCGCGTAGCCCAACCTATCATCAGTCTCAGGCTGACCAGACAGGTTACCCTGGGTCCATAGGTCCTGCTTCGCCAGAGACAACACGGCACCATTGCTGTAGAAGACGTGAACCGATCCCTGCTCAAGCACAATGGGGGAGTCCCCATGGGCGCCGACGGCCAGGTCATCGGCCCCATTGTTATCAAAATCGGCCGCCACCAGCGCAGCGCCAAAGAAGACCTCGTTATTCGGCGTGCCGTCCACACCAGGCGTGTCAAGATGCCATAGCTGGTCACCTGCACCTGACAGGCCTCCGGTCAGTGCATATCCATAGAGTATGTGGATTGCACCGGCATCATACCACTCCGGCACGCCCTCAATGTCTTCGCTGGGTGCTCCAATCGCCAGATCGTCGGCACCGTTGTTATCAAAGTCCCCAGCCGCTAAAGCGACACCAAAGCGATCGCCCGCTTCTGGATTGCCTTGGATGCCGTTAAATCCCTGACGCCACATCTGTTCATCGACCAGCGAGATTCCGGCTCCGCTGCCGAAGAAGACTTCGACCGCTCCCACGGCGTCAACGGCTGCCAGATCATATCCGGGAATCCCCACCGCCAAATCATCGTTACCATCGTTGTTGAAGTCACCGGTGACCAACGCCCAACCAAACAAGCCTTCGTCGGCGGGCGATCCGCTCACGGCCACCAAAGCCGGGTGAATGATCAGGTTACCGATCGTGGTCAGCCCGGCCGAAGAGCCGTACAGTATGTTCACCGCGCCCATGTCAGCCAGACCACCTGCCTCATAACCCTCATAAGGCACGCCGACGGCCAGATCGGCGTAGCCATCGCCATTGAAGTCGCCCGCGGTCAGGGTTCGGCCGAATTCATCTCCGGTTTCGGCAACTCCCTCAATAGCTGCATCCGCCTGGCTAAAGGTCTGTGCTCCGTTCACCTGCAAGCGCCCAGGCATTCCATAGAGGATGTGGACCGCGCCCGCATCCGGGCCGCTGTTAGCGAACTGCTCGCCTGGCGCACCAATGGCCAGATCGGTATAGCCGTCGCCATTGAAGTCAGCCGCAGCCAGAGCCGTGCCGAAGCGTTCGTTACCGTCGTCGCCTAGGCCAAGTGCCGGCTGATTCCAAAGTTGTGCCCAGCGACCGCCGCTGAGTCCCCGGGGCCGACCATACAAGACGTTCACCTCGCCGCTACTTGCATCGGTGTCACCGGGAAACCTGCCTTGTGGCGCACCAATAGCCAGGTCACCATAGCCATCGCCGTTGAAGTCAACCAAGCCTTCTGCAGAGCGATGCGGTGGCCGGCGCTCCGGTGCCAGGTCATTCGCGGGCAACACATCGGCCCCCTGCACGATAGTATCCATCGGCACACGATCGCCGTTGGACTGGGCCCGAGCATCAATCGCGTTGGATAGCAAAGCTATCGTGATGAGCCCAACTGACAGAAGTATTCGCTGTAATTCTCGGTTCATTTCCTTCTCCTTGTTTCTGTTTGGTCCATGGGGCAGGCACAAGCCCGCCCCATCTCACTCTCGTCCGTCAACGTTCGCCAGGGCGGATCTTGCCCACTCGTTAACGTGTCAGAGAATAGCCGAAGTGGTCCTTTTCCTCCGGCAACCCCGGCACGCCGCTGTCACCCTGTTGCCAGCGCTGCGTGCCCTCGGCCGTGAGACCGTTCGCCGCGCCGTAGATGGTGCTGATTTCCCCGACATCCTCGCGGTCAATTGCGTCGATTACGATATCTTCCGAACCTATACCAACCGCCAGGTCGGCAAATCCGTCGCCATCGAAATCGGCTGTGCCCAGGGCAGACCCGAAGAAGTCCAGCGGATCGGCCGTTCCACCAACCATCTCTTGCAACCACAAGTCTTGCCCTGTTGGTGAAAGAATACTGCCGTTGCTGTAGAGTACTTGCACTATTCCCTGGGCGTTTTGGCTAACGCTTTCGCCCGGAACACCAACAGCCAAATCATCAGCGCCGTCGCCGTTAAAGTCGGCCGCCACCAACGCGCCACCGAAGTAGTCAAAGGTATTGGGGTGTCCGTTGACCGTCGCCAATCCCTGGTGCCAAATCTGGTTGCCGCTGCTGCTCAAGCCATCGCCGGCAACATAGCCGTAGAGAACATTGACAGCGCCGGCGTTCATATAAGTCACGCCCTCGAAAGCTACTCCCTCCAGAGGTACGCCTATGGCCAGGTCGTCGGCGCCGTTATTGTCAAAATCGCCGGCTGCCAGCGAGGATCCGAATTCGTCATTATCCTCCGGCGCGCCCTGTACCCCGTTGAAGCCCTGTCGCCACAGTTGTTCTCCTACCAAGGAGAGCTTGCTGTCGCCGCCATAGAAGACCTCAACGATTCCGACGTCCGACGTTCCGGCAAGGTCATACCCAGGGATGCCAACTGCAAGATCGTCCAGGCCATCACCGTCAAAGTCACCGGTCTCCAGCGCGTAGCCAAAGCGTCCCCACCACGCCGGCGTGCCGTCTACCTCAGGCAGGGCCGGATGAACAATCTCGTTGCCCTCGATGGCCAGCCCGCCGGGAGCGCCATAAAGCACGTTGACGGCGCCCATATTGGATATCCCATCGGCCTCGTAGTCCTCATAGGGTACGCCCACAACGAGGTCAGCATAGCCGTCGCCGTTGTAATCACCACTGGTCAACTCATCACCGAACTGGTCGTCTTCCTCCGTGGCGCCCTGGATGCCGTCGATACCCTGGCTAAACACCTGAGCATTTTCGGCCGACAATCCCGCGGGTGAGCCATAGAGAACATTGACCTGCCCGGCGCTGTCCAGGCCGTTGACATCCTCACCGGGTGAGCCGATGGCCAGATCGGTGAAGCCGTCACCGTTAAAATCGTCAGCGGTGACAGCGGTGCCAAACAGGTCTCCGGCATGAGCAAAGCTGCCGGCATCGGTTTGTATCCAAAGCTCCGCCTCGGCCGACGAGAGACCATCGGCCGTTCCATAGAGGACGTTTACCGCACCGGAGTTTTTCACCAGAATTGAGCGGTTATCCTGAGGTACGCCAATCGCCAAATCAGCATACCCATCACCGTTGAAATCAACGATATCAGGCACGCGTATCCCCGTGCTGCAGTCAACGCCACTTTGCGCACCGCCGCCGGCAGCACCGGCGTTGGCAGACAGTCCAATGGGTAGGAAAACACAGAAATCGGCCGCCGAGAGTGCTGTGTCCGCCAATACCGGCTGCACAGCACCGCGACCTGTCACGGTTATTACTAGAACTACGATGGCCGCCCCCACAAGCGAGGCAAGCCGCGAGAAATTGGTACGCATGAACGAACTCCTTTTGTTTACCAGTTGAACAATAGATGTAGTATGCGTTGGCTGCGTTCCAAAACTGTTCCAAACTGCGCGTGCTCTCGTTCCAACTGTTATACTATCCGTCATGGCACTGCTCCGATTGCAGCTATTGGGCGGTTTCGCAGCCGGTGGCGATGGCGCGCCAGTTGACGGAAGTGCCCCATTGGACCATTTTGCGACAGACAAAGTGCGGGCTTTGCTGGCCTACCTGGCTGTCGAATCGAATCAACCCCAGCGGCGATCCCATCTGGCCACCCTGCTCTGGGCAGATTGGGATGAGCGTTCGGCGCTGTCCAATCTGCGTAAATCTCTGTTCCGGCTGCGACATGCCCTGGAAGAAATCACGCCGGGATCGGCCGACCAACTGCTGGAATCCGCGCGCAGCACCATCCACTTTCGCGCTGAGCTGGCCAATGTCGATGTTCTCAGGTTCCAATCCTTGCTGCGTCTGTCCGACGAACACGACCACACGACCGTTGCCACATGTGCGGAATGTCGTCAACGACTCATCGAAGCCACCAAGCTCTATCAAGGTGACCTGCTGGCCGGGTTAGCCCTATCAGGCGCTCAACCATTGGAAGAGTGGCTGACGATCCGCCAGGAACGTCTCCATCGACAGGCGATCGAAACCCTTGAGTACCTGGCGGTCGGGTTGCAGGCGGAAGGTGAGCTCGAGGCAGCCATAGATTACACAGCCCGGCAATTGGCCCTGGAACCCTGGCGTGAGAGCGCCCACCGCCGGCTCATGATCCTCTTTGCCACCCTTGGGCAGCAGGAACTGGCGCTACGTCAGTACGACAAGTGTCGCCTGATCCTGGATGAGGAGTTGGGGGTCTTGCCCTCAACTGAAACCGATCAGCTCCTGGATGAAATTAAGGCCGGTCGCACTTCCCTCGCTGGCGGGCAAACGACGACACGCGCCACCCTGCACGGCTTCCCGGCCCAGGTGACAACGTTTCTCGGTCGAGACGACGATGTCAAAGCCGTTCTCGACCGAATAGGCAGCAGCGAAGTCCGCTTGCTGACATTAACCGGACTCGGCGGGAGTGGGAAAACAAGCCTGGCCCTGGCAGCCCTCAATCAGTTGGCGACCGACGCGTCACTGCCCGAAGGTGGTGGCTGGTTCATATCGTCAGCCGGCATCACCGACCCGGCAGTTCTGACGACCGCCATCGGCACGCAATTGGGCATCTCGTTTACCACTGGCAGTGCCCCAGCCGAGCAAGTGATCAGCTTCCTGCGACAGCGGCCGATTCTGCTCGTATTGGATAATTATGAGCAGCTACTGCCACATACCACCCTGGTCGAACAAATCCTGACCGAGGCCCCCACCGCCCAACTGATAGTAACCAGCCGGGTACCACTGAATCTGCGCGCCGAGTGGCGGTTTCCCGTCAGCGGCCTGGCCGTACCGGACGAAAGCGCCACGACGGACACGCTCCGTGCGTTTGAGTCGGTGCGACTCCTCGAGACCATCGGCCGACAAATTGACCCTGACTTCAGCATAACGGCGGAAAACGCGGACGCAATCGGCCGCATCTGCCGCCGGCTGGATGGCATCCCGCTGGCCCTGGAAATCGCCAGCAATTGGCTGCAAATCTACACGCCGGACGTGCTGGCCGATCAACTGGACCAGGGCCTGGACTCACTTGTCGCCACCCGCCGGGATACACCGGAGCGACATCGCAGCCTGCAAATTGTCTTTGACCATTCGTGGGCGATGCTGTCATCGGCCGAACAAACCACCCTGGCTAAACTAGCCTGCTTCCAGGGCAACTTCAGCTTATCATCTGCGCGCGCGGTGGCCGGGGCCAGTGTCGGCGAGCTAACCACCCTATTGGACAGTGCGCTACTGCGTCGGCAAGCCTCCGGCCGCTATAGCCTACACCCGGTGCTGCGCGAGTTTGCCGGCGCCAAATCCACCAGCGCGGACGACGCCTATCGCGAACACGCTCGTTGGTTCTTGCGGCTCGTTGCAGACACGACCAATCTCTTCGGCACGCATGAAGCCAGTATAGCCATGGCCCAAATCGACCAGGATGTGGACGACATTCGCGAAGCCTGGTCGTGGGCGGTTGCCGCCCGTCGATTGGATTGGCTGGAAGATGCGCTCGATGGCCTGGCCGCTTACTATCAGTACAAGGGTCACTATGTTGAAGGGCGCACGGCATTCAAAACCGCTTCCACTGTCGCTGACCAGGGAGAGGTGGCGGCTTCCCTGGTGAGCCGCTTGCATCTGGCCGAGGCCCTGTTCGCTCAGAAACTGGGCGACCTGGAGTCCGCGCTGCAACTTGCCCGGGCGGTCCGTCAGACAGGCGATGACACCACCTTGACAGCGGCACTGTTGATCATTAGCCAGCTGCATGAACTGCAAAGTGATTATGACGCAGCGGTCGAAGCGTTGGAATTGGCGATGGACCGGATCAGGCAAGACAGAGACCAGGCCGGATTGGCCAGGGCCCTGAACCAATTGGGCGTACTCCATCGCCAGCGCAACGACTACGACCAGGCCATTGCCGCCTATGAGCAGGCGCTGGCCATCAACCGGACGCTGGGCAATACGCTCGCCGGATCAGAGAATCATGCCGGCCTAGGGCTGCTGCACAAGGATCGGGGCGAGTTCGATGCGGCCATCCATCATCTGGAACAGGCGCAGGCCATGGCCGAGTCGGCCAACCACCGGGAAAACACAGCCCGCTTCACACAGAACCTGGGTCTCGTGTATTGGCAGATGGAGCGGCTCGACGAGGCGCTGGTCTGTTACCAACAGGCCCTTACGATAGCCGAAGAGATACAGCACAGCCGCGGGATGGCCCACTGTCTGGGTACTATCGGCGTCATGCACCGGCGACGTCACCAGTATGATGCCGCGCTCGACCACTACCAGCGTTCACTGGCCCTGTTCGAGCAGCTGGGCGACCGGGCCAATACCGCTCTGGTGCTGGGCAATATCGGCAATGTCTTTATTGATACCGGCCGATTTCAGCAAGCGCTCGACTATCAACAACGAGCCTTGGCCATTGACCGTGAGCTAGGGGTGATTGAAGGCGTAAGCCGGCACTTGGGCAATATCGGCGACATCCATAAGGATCAGGGGCAGTATGCCGCAGCCCAGGCGTTCTATGAAGAAAGTATTCCCATACTTAGAAGAACGGGTGGGCGCTACTATCTGGCTTGGCAATTGGTCGCCTACGCCGAGACAATGCTCGCCCAAGACCACCTGGCCGAAGCGCGCGCACTGGTCGAGGAAGGCAGCCAGATTGCCGAGGGAGTGGGGCGGCGGCAAGACAAGTTCCACGCCGCTATCTTGTCGGCCAGACTCGCAGCGGCCGAAACCGATCACGATGCCGCGCTGGCCCTGCTGATCAGTATGCATGCCCATTATGATTTGCCTGAAGAACAGGCGGAAATCGCCTATACCCACTGGACCTTGACAGGTGATCCACAGGCTCGAGCCACCGCAGTGAGCCTGTTCGAGCCGTTGGCAGCACAAACCGGCGTCTTTCGCTACCGGCATCGGCTGGAGCAATTGGTAGGCTCAAACAACGAATCGCAAGTAAACTAGACCTATGACACAAGAAACCTGGACTGCCGTAGACAACTACATCACCGATCTCTTTAGCGCCACTGACCCCCTTCTGGAAGCAGCCTTGCGTGATAGCGATGCCGCCGGGCTGCCGGAGATCGCCGTCTCTCCGGCACAAGGCCAGCTTCTCCACCTCCTGGCCCGCTCGCACGGGGCGAAGCGCATCCTGGAGATCGGCACGCTGGGCGGCTATAGCACCATCTGGCTTGGGCGCGCTCTGCCGTCGGGCGGTACGCTGCTTTCATTGGAAGCCAGCCCCAAGCATGCCGAAGTTGCTCGCACCAACATCGCCCGTGCCGGTCTGGCGGAGTCGGTTAACGTGCGTGTCGGGCGCGCTCAGGAAACGCTGCCAACGTTGGTGACTGAGGGTGAAGGTCCGTTTGACCTCATCTTCATCGACGCCGACAAAGAGAGCTATCCGACCTATCTGGAGTGGGCACTCAAGCTCTCGCAGCCGGGCACGTTGATTATTGCCGACAATGTCGTGCGTGGCGGCCGAATCGTTGATGCTGACAGTGACGACAGCAACGTGCAGGGCGCACGCCGCTTCAACGAGCTGCTGGCGGCCGATCCGCGCCTGAGCGCCACCATCTTGCAGACGGTGGGCAGCAAGGGCTATGACGGCCTGGCGCTGGCGTTGGTCGGTGAGAAAGCGTAATGGACAGGCATGGGAACAATGCGGGCTTGATGATCCTGGTTGCCGGACCCTATCGATCGGGGACTGACGACGACCCGGACAAAGTGGCCCGAAACGTCCGCGTCATGGAACGCTACGCGCTGCCGCTCTTTCGCGCCGGACACATTCCCATGCTGGGTGAATGGTTAGCGTTGCCACTGGCAAACCTGGCTGGATCACGTCAGGTGGGTGATGAGCCGTTTAACGAGGTCTTCCATCCGATCGCGGTACGCCTGCTGGCCCATTGTGACGCCGTCTTGCGCGTCGGGGGACCGTCGGCGGGGGTGGACATGATGGTTGATATGGCACAAGATGCCGGCCTGCTTGTGTTTCATCAGCTGGCCGAGGTGCCTGGCTGCGAGCTGCTCTCGGAACCAACGTAGCATGTCGATTCCGCCCGATCATTAGTTCACCTATGTCATCTACAGCAGGGAGCGGCATGCGCGTGCGGCGGGTCTGGATTCACATTGCCGTCCTGATGGGGATAGTGGGGCTGGCATTTGCGCTGCGCTACAAGGGCATCTGGTTCGGCTATCCCCTGTCGCTTCATCCCGACGAACCGGCGCTAGTGAACAACGCGCTGCGGATGATCGAAACCGGCGATCTCAACCCCTACTTCTTCAACTACCCGTCGTGGAACATTTATCTGCAGGCCCTTCTGTACCGGGTGACTACGCTCGGTTCGGAGCTGTTTGCCGGACAGTCGGCAGCCGACATCCCCGTGATTCGTTACTTCATTGTGGGGAGATTACTGACCGTGGTCCAGTCCGTACTGACCCTGGTTGTGACATTTGAGATCGGCCGTCGTCTCTTCTCGCCGTTGGCCGGTCTTGTGGCGGCCGGGCTAATGGTCTTTTCGTTCTTGCATGTGGCCAATTCGTTCGTCATCACTGTCGATGCGCCGGTCGCTCTATGGTCTACACTGGCGACTCTGATGGCCGTGATGATTTACACCAGGGGCAAGCGTCTCTCGTATTATTTACTGGGTGGGTTGTTCGTCGGTTTGGCGATCAGCAGCAAGTACACGGCGTTTGCGGCCCTCGCTCCCCTGGGCCTGGCCCATCTCTATCATAGCCGTCACCCGCGTGAATGGATCGACCGCTATATCCTCCTTGCCATGGCAACGGTAGCGATCACATTTCTGATCACCACACCCTATGCCCTGTTGGATTCAACGGCCTTCATGGACGCTATCCGGTTTGAGTCCGACCATTATCGGACGGGCCACACCGGCAATGAATCGGCCGGGCGAACCTCGTTTCTCAATTACGCCACGTACCTCGTGACTACAGGCTTTGGCTTGCTGCCGATGCTAATGGCGGGGCTTGGGCTGATCGCACTGATACGCAAGAACGCCTTTGAGGCTCTGCTGCTGGCGTCAACGCCCCTGTTGCTGTTTCTGTTCGTAGGCCAATACAAGGTGTACTTCTCACGCAATATCGTGGTGATGATTCCCTATCTCGCGCTCTTCGCCGGCTACTTCGTGGCCACGACTTACACATGGTTGGCCGCCAGGCTGTCGGTTGACTCGCGATCTAAATGGCCGTGGGGGGCACTCATCATCTTGCTGGTCGTCATTCTGGCCGGGGCCGTTTACTCCCAGGCAGCACTAAGCCTCGACTACGTCCGTCGCATCACCTTGCCGGATACGCGCTGGACAAGCATTGCCTGGCTACAAGACAACCTGCCGGCCGGGGCGCGCGTCGGACGCGAACAATACACGCCCCCGCTGGAAGCGTACTCCGACGACTTCACCGTCAGCGCATTGAGCTACAGCGCCGTGGCGGCGCGACCCGACGAGGTGGCCCAACTCGACTACATGATCGTCAGTTCCGGCGACTATGCGCGCTTTTTCAATGCCCCGGAGCAATATCCCATGGAGCGTGCTGCCTACGAGTCGTTCTTTGCTCGAAATACATTACTTCACGAGTTCGTCGCCGACGGAACCAACCTATCGGGTCCCACCATTCGCGTGTACCGTATCACACCACAAGGCGATGATGGGTGATCACCGGGGCTCAAGTCGGCCCAATTAGTAGGAGCGTGTTGTTCCCATGGATCTATCCCGCCTCTTCCCTCAGGTGAATGAACGGTATCGTGGGCCGAAGCTGCCGTTCTACTTTCTTGTTTTCGTTGCCATCGTCAGTACGGTTCGCAGCCTCATCCACATATTTGCCGCCGATGGTGGCGCAGGAGTTATTGCCGGCATTGATGTCTCGGTTCAGGGCGGCGCCAATATCGTCGCCATGTTCGGTCAATGGGGCGCGAGTCAACTGCTACTGGCCCTCATTTACTGGCTGGTCATCTGGCGCTATCACTTTCTGGTGCCGGCCATGATTGGCGCGGTTTTCATGGAGCAGGTACTGCGTCTTTCGGTCGGGTTCATGAAGCCACTTGAAATCGTCGCCCCACCACCCGGCACCTTGGGCAGCTATATCCTGTTGCCCTTATCGTTTGTTATGCTACTGTATTCCTTGCGTTCGGTGACTCCAAGCCAACCCTAGCAAGTGCAAGCGAGAACCTAACCATGACCGACGAACCAAAGATCATTCTTGAAACCGAAAGGCTCCTGCTCCGCCGTCAAACATTGGCCGACCTCGATACGCTTTACGCCATCTACCAGGACCCCGATGTCGTTCGCTACATCCCCGATCGGTCGGAGGGTTACGACGCGGTGCGGGCCGAGGTCGAGTGGCACATGAATGGCTGGCCGAATCGCCCAGAACTGGGTCTCTGGGCCACCATTTTCAAGCCGACCGGCGCGTTCATCGGCCGTTGCGGGTTGTTGCCCTGGACCATCGAGGGCGACGATGAAGTTGAGGTAGCCTACCTGCTGGCCCAGGCCTATTGGGGGCAGGGCCTGGCGACCGAAGCCGCGCGAGCCATTGCCCATTACGGCTTTGAAACGCTCCACCTGCCTCGACTGGTTTCGCTCATCGATCCGGACAACACGGCCTCGGCCCACGTGGCCACCAAGATCGGCATGACCTTCGAACGAGAGTTCACGGACGAGTACGGTCTGGCGCAGATTTACGCCATGGCCAATCCCCGGCTCGCCGCAAGCCCATAGCAATATCTACCTTTCGATAGACGCGGCGTATTCCTCTCCGGCGTATACTCGCATGGTAGCGGGGTGTACAGACCCATGGTGGTTCACCCTGAAGAGAGGTCACATGACAGTAGCAACTTTCGAGAAGACCGAAGCAGACAGCCTAACGCCATCAGTGGTGACGTCCGATAGACTCGCAGGTCTACCCGAGCCTGTCCAGCGGTACATGACCTGGACCGGCGTAGTCGGCCGTCCCTGGATTCACTCTGCCTTCGTCAAACAATCAGGCAAGTTTCGCCAAAGCAACGACCAACCGTGGATGCCCATGGCGGCCGAACAGGTATTCACGCTTGACCCACTGAGCATGGTTTGGAACGCGTCGTTTAGGATGTACGGATTACCGCTGATGCGCGCTCGAGACTCCTACCAGGACGGCCAGGGCCATATGCAAGGCAAGGTCGCCGGGTTGTTTACCCTCTTTGACGATCGTGATGAACAGTTAACTCTGGGCACCTTGACCCGCATTCTTAGCGAGATGATCTGGTGGCCCACAGCCTATCTGAGCGACGCCATTACCTGGACGGCCGTCGATGACCTGTCGGCCGATGTGAGTCTGACTGACGGTGGCCGCACAGCTAGCGGACGCATGTTCTTTGATGCGATCGGCCGACCCACCAACTTTGAAACCATCCGTTACAAAGGCGAAAACGGGCAATACGAACTGCACCCCTGGCACACGCCAAGTAGCGAGTACGGCCAATGCGGCGGCCTCAATATCCCCGTGCGCGGCACGGTGCTCTGGAAGCTGCCGGAGGGTGATCTCACATACGGTGATTTCGAGATCGACGCGGTCGAGTATAATCGGCCAAGTGACACCATTTAGCGCCTCCCTCGAATGCCGCTCCGGCTGCGGCGCCTGCTGCATTGCGCCGTCTATCTCGTCGTCTATCCCCGGCATGCCCCATGGCAAACCGGCCGGCATACGCTGCATCCAATTGACGGCCGACAACCGCTGCCGGCTCTTCGGTCATGCCGATCGGCCGCGGGTCTGCGTCGGGCTGCGCCCCAGTGTTGAAATGTGCGGGCAGACGAGAGAGGAGGCGTTAGCCGGTTTGATCGACCTGGAACACCGGACATCTGCATCCGCATTGTAACGCCCTTGTGCCTCTGATATAATTCTGAGTGGGGAAGCCGCGCACCGCGCGACAGACTAAGTTTAGAAATCTACATCGCCTAGCGCACGCGACGTCAGCTCGATTGGCGTCGCGGTATTTGTTCTTCGCCCATTATCAAACGCATTCCCCCACCTTGTCGGTAGACATTCCATCCCTCGTCAAGGTCACTGGGGTTGATCAGTTAGGAGTATCAGCTATGACTCATCGTTGCCCTGCCTGCGGCGTGCCCATTGCCCCTGGCAGCACTACTTGTTCGGCTTGCAAAGCCGGCGTCAATTGGACCAACGGCCAACCGGCCGTGGCCTTCCACACACATCTCATCGGTCATGATTGGCCGGCGGGTCTCGTTGTATCGACACTCGCGGCCTTGGCCGTGGCTGCGGCATGGACTATCATTTGGCTAATCGGCTAGCAACAGGCACCAACCAACCAATAAACGCAACGGCCGGACAATGTCCGGCCGTTTTCATTATCGCAACGTCTTGGCAGCGATGATTGTACGTCCTACTTGTTCTGCTTGGCCCAGCCGTCCTTCAGCGTCACCGTGCGATTGAACACCAGCGCACCAGGCCGCGAATCGGGGTCCACGGTGAAATAGCCGTCGCGCACAAACTGGAAGCGGTCGCCCGGTTCGGCCGATGCCAGGCTAGGCTCAACGTAACCGGTCACGACACGCAGCGAATCGGGGTTGATATTTTCAGTGAAGTCATCCACGCCTTCTTCCGGGTCCGGCTTGGTGAACAGCAAGTCATACAGGCGTACTTCGGCGGGCAGGGCGTGCTCGGCCGATACCCAGTGGATGGTGCCCTTCACCTTGCGGCCGTCGGGTGACTGGCCACCGCGTGTCTCCGGATCATAGACAGCACGCAGCTCCGTGATATTGCCGGACTCATCCTTGACCACTCCGGTACAGGCGATGTAATAGGCGCCCATGAGCCGCACCTCGGTCTCCGGAGCCAGTCGAAAGAAGCCCTTAACCGGCTCCTCCATGAAGTCCTCACGCTCAATATAGATCTCGCGCGAGAAGGGGACCGGCCGCGTTTCCTCGCGCGACTTATCTTGCGGATACGACCGCACGTCGAACACCTCACTCTGACCCTCAGGATAGTTGTCAATGACGACCTTGATTGGGTCCAGAATACCCATGACACGCGGTGTGTGGGCGTTCATATCCTCACGCACGGCATACTCCAGCATCTGGTAGTCGACCAGGCTGTTGGCCTTGGAGACGCCGATCATGTCGGTGAACAAGCGGATGGCTTCCGGCGTATAGCCGCGACGGCGAAGGCCGCGCAGGGTCCACAATCGCGGGTCGTCCCAGCCGTTGACGTGGCCTTCCTTCACCAATCGAATGAGCTTGCGCTTGCTCATGACGGTGTAGGTCAGGAACAGACGAGCGAACTCGATCTGCTTGGAGCGATAAATCCCCAGCGCTTCCTGAAACCAATCGTACAGACGCCGGTTGTTCTCAAACTCCAGGGTGCAGATGGAGTGGGTAATGCCTTCGATGGAGTCTGACTGGCCGTGGGCCCAGTCATAGGTCGGGTAAATGCACCAGGCATCGCCCGTGCGCGGATGGGGCTCATACAGGATGCGATACATCACCGGGTCACGCAGCACCATGTAAGGCGAAGCCATGTCGATCTTGGCGCGGAGCACACGGGAACCGGCCGGAAACTCGCCGGCTCGCATCCGGCGCAGCAAGTCAAGGTTCTCTTCAATGGACCGATCCCGATAGGGGCTGTTGCGCCCCGGTTCGGTCAGGGTGCCGCGATAGTCGCGAATCTCCTCGGCACTCAGGTCGTCAATGTAGGCCTTGCCGTCCTCGACCAGCTTCTCGGCCCACTCATAGAGCTGCTCGAAGTAGTCGGAGGCGTAGAACAGGCGGCCGTCCCAGTCTGCCCCCAGCCAGGCTGCATCTTCCATAATCGCGTCGATGTACTCTTGTTCTTCCTTCTCGGGATTGGTGTCGTCGAAGCGCAGGTTGAACTGGCCGTCGTAATCTTCGGCCAGTCCGGTATTGAGGTTGATCGACTTGGCGTGGCCGATGTGGAGATAGCCGTTCGGCTCGGGCGGGAAGCGCGTATGGACTCGGCCGCCGAAGGTGTCGTCGGCGATGTCCTCGTCAATGATGGTACGAATGAAGTTGCTTGGTGTTGTTACGTCGTCGGTCATGGTTTTCTGCTCAGTATCGAGTCTTGAAACTCGTTCAGTTTGTAGTTTCCAGTAAGGCAATTGCCCGGTTTAAACGGTCCAAAGCGCGCTCGCGCCCCAGGGCAACGATCGATTCAAACAGCGGCGGCGACACCTGCTGTCGTGTCACGGCCAGCCGCAGGACACCCAAGAACGGTCCGGCTTTGCCGTTGAGCGTGGCACTCTCGCCGATACTCGACAGCCTGGGCCCGATGGTCTCCGCGTCGAACGGTTCGGCCGTTGCCAGATAGCCGCGCGCTTGCTGTAGTGCAGTCAGGGCCGCGTCCGGCGGCAGTTTGCCCTGGCTAAGTTGATCGGATGAAAGCGGCGCATCATCCTCCCACAGAAAACGCAGGAATTCCTCCGCGTCGCTAAACTTCTTTAGCCGCACGCGCATGGCCGGCATGACCGCCAGCAGCGACTCCGGGCTGACCTCGTGACCGCGCGCATCCAGGAATGGCTTGACCGCCAGCGCCAGAGACAGCGGGTCCATCGCCTGAATCCACTGGCCGGTTAGCCAGTCGAGCTTGTCATATGGCAGCCGGGTCGGGGCCGGGTTGATTGCCTCTAGCTCGAAGCGCGGGATGGCCTCTTCGATCGGGAATATCTCGCGATCGTCGCCATACGACCAGCCCACATTGGCTAGAAAGTTGTTGAGCGCCGGGGGGTAATAGCCTGCGTCTTGGAACTCCTCGACCTTGACCAACACCTCACGGCCATCGTCGTCAAATGCCTGGGTGCGTTTGCTCAGCTTGCCCTTGCCGCTGGGGTTCAACACCAATGGCAGGTGGGCATAGATAGGCGGCTCCCAGCCGAACGCATCATACAGATTCAAATGCAGCGGCGCGCTACTGATCCACTCATCGGCGCGCAGAATGTGGCTGATGTCCATGAAGTGATCGTCAACGACATTCGCCAGATGATAGGTCGGCAGACCGTCGGACTTTAGCAGCACCGCATCAGTGATCTGATTGTTGGGCACGGTGATATCGCCGCGAATGACGTCGTGGATCACCGTCTCACCTTCCAGCGGCGCGGCAAAGCGGATGACATAGCTGTCACCGGCCGCCTCACGTGCGGCAATCTCGTCGGTCGTCAGCATCCGGCAGCGGCGATCGTAGCCCTGCGCGCCACGGGTCGCCTTCTGCTCGGCCCGGCGCGCCGCCAACTCTTCGGCCGTACAGAAGCACTTGTAGGCATGACCATGCTCGACTAGCCAATCCGCCCACTCTTGATACAGCGCGCTGCGTTCCGACTGGATGTAGGGTCCATAAGGGCCACCCACATCCGGGCCTTCGTCCCAATCGAGTCCCATCCAGCGCAACGCGTCCATGATCGCCTGCGTCGCCCCGGGAACAGAGCGCTTCTGGTCGGTATCTTCGATGCGCAGGACGAACTGGCCGCCAGTCTTGCGGGCGAACATCCAGTTGTAGAGCGCCGTGCGTGCGCCACCGATGTGGAGGTAGCCGGTCGGGCTGGGGGCAAATCGTGTACGTACGGTCATCGATAGTCTTACATAGACATAGAAACTCGGTTTCTCGGAGAAACCGAGTTTCGGATTGAAGGGGAAGGATAGCAGAAAACAGAGAAGATTGCAGGTGCGCAGAGCCGCGGTTCATCCCGCGCTCGCCAGTGTTGACCGAACGGTCGCCACGGCTTCTCTGCATGTCAATTGCATGCAGTAGACTTCGCCGCTAATGGGCAGCCAGATCAACTTCGACAAGTTCTTCCGGGCAGGCGTCCAGATGCAAGTATCGGCGGCACTCCTCGTCGGTTAGCATGCGCGACGTCCGCGAGCGCGCCAACTGGACCAACTCGGCCGTATCGAGCACATAAAGCCGCAGCGTGCCGTCCGCACCCACGGTCGCCAGATGACGACCATCGGGGCTCAACATTGCGCTGAAGACGTTACTACCGTTGCCATAGAAAGTCGCTAACTCGTTCCCCGTCGCAACGTCCCAAACCTTGGCTAGCTTGTCGAAGGCAGAGGTAGCCAGATGCGCCCCGTCTCTGCTGAATGACATTCCCAGAACAATGCTGGCATGTCCTGTCAATTGGCGAATGTTCTCGCCAGTGTCAACGTCCCAAAGTGTTACAACCCCATCGGAACGGCCAAGTGCCAACAGTCGGCCGTCCGGACTGAGTGCCAGCCCGTAGTATTCAATCCCCTCTGTAGGATAGGTGCGGATGACTTGACCCGTCGACGGCATCCCACTCCTGAGCCCCTTCGGCGCAACTGCTAAAGACATGTTGGCCATCCGGGCTAAACGCAACCCCCATACTCGAGCAGGGTGCTTCCACAGCGGCCATTTGTTGGCCGGTTTCGAGGTCCCACACTTTGCTGGTGAAGTCCCAACTGCCGCTGGCCAGACGTTGGCCGTCCGGACTGAAGGCCAATGCCCAGACGTCGGCATCGTGGGCTTTCAGATCCATGATCGTCTCGTTCGCCGCAACATCGATAACCATAATGCGGCCGTCGGATCCGCCAACTGCGATACGGTCGCCATTCGAATCGATGGCAATGCTTCCCAGTTGCGCTGGATTATCCAACGCCAACGTCTGCGCCAACACGCCGGTGGTCGCATCCCACAGTCGAGCCTGGCCGTCTGCCCCCACGGTAGCCAGACGCGTGCCGTCCGGCGTGTAGACAGCACCATAACCGGGATTGTCGTGGGCGTTCACAGTCAGTAATTCGCGCCCAGGGGCTGTGTCCCAGATGCGCAACGTGCCGTCATAGCCGCCGGTGGTCGATGGTGGCGATTGTCAGGTGCGGCGGTCACGCTGATGACCGTGCTGCCATGCCCGGCCAAACGTAAGCAGCAGTTGCCCGGTGGTCGCATCCCAGACCGTCGTCGACCCTTCCTGGTGAGTGCCAACGACGCGCTGCCCGTCAGGCATGAACATGACGTCGTACAAGCCGGAGGAGGTGGGCAGGCTCAAGAGCAGTTTTTCGTCCGGGTATGCTCCAAACAGTCAACTTGCCGTCCTCGCCGGCCGTCGCCAACCGCTCCCCATCCGGGCTGAAGGCCACGGCGTGGATTCTGCCTTTGTGCTGGAAGGTCGCGACCATTTGTTCTGTCGCTTCGTCCCAGACCGCTGCCAGGCCGTTGTTATCGCCCATAGCCACTTGACGGCCGTCGGGGCTAAAGCTAATCGCCTCGGTCGTAGTTCCGTGCCCATCCAGCGTATAGGCGATGTTACCCGAAGTCGAGATCGAGAATGGTCGGTCGACCGTCCAGATTGGCAACCGCCAACCGCGCGCCATCGGGGCTAAAGTCGACGCGATCTACATCACCGTCAATGACGCCGGGCACAGTCAGCACCTGCTCACCGGTCGTAGCATCCCAGACAATGACTTTGCCGGCCAGCGTGGTCGCCAGCAGACGGCCATCCGGACTGTAATCTAAACCAATGCCATAATCGCCCGGTTGGTCGGCCATTTCCAACAGCATATCGCCCGAGGCTACATCCCATGTTCGCACGAATCCATCGCCGCCGATGCTGGCCAGGCGCTTACCGTCGGGGCTGTAGGCCACACCGGGTGCACCCAACGCGCTGTGGGCGGGGATAATCCGCTCAACGTGAAGCTCCGGCAGCGCCTGGTGCAAGGCATTGCGAGCTTCCAGCGTATCCCCGGTCTCCAGCGCCTGCAGGGCCAACAAGACGCTGAGTTCCGGGTCCTTGGTCAAGTTGCTGACTGCTGCAGCGGCCAGTTCACGCGAGGCCGCGACCTGGGCTTGCGCTTCTGTCGCCTGTGCGTTACGGCTGGCCGTCTGGCCTAGCCAAACGGCTAAGAAGAATAGCCCGGCGACGGTCGCAAGCGCCACACCCAACGATACTGCACGCTTCCGCAGGCTGGCGGCGGCGCGCGTCTGTTCCTCGGCCCGCAGCGATTCCGCTTCCGCCCGTCGCTCGTTCGGCCTCAGCCAACTCTTGAGCCGCCTGCAGGTCGCGCTGTTGCTGGGCCTGCTCTTCGGCCAGGCTCGGCCGCCAAGAAATCGATCTCCTGGGTATTGAGATCATCCGGGTTGGCCGCGGCCCATTCGTCAGTTTGAGCCAGCCGGGCCCCGCGATAGAGCAGGCTCGGGTCGCGCTCCAGGCGATCCCATTCCTGCGCCGTCTCGGTCAGATGGCGATGCAAACGCAGGCCTTCACGGTTTTCGTTCAGCCAGTCATCCAGCCGCGGCCATTCACGGATCAACGCTTCGTGGGTCACTTCGGCCGTCTCTTGAGATGTGGTGATCAGCCGGGCATCGGCCAGCCGGGTGAGGACTGTTTGTACCTGGCCCGCGTTGTCCGGGTGCGAAACCAGCTCGGCCAATTGCGCCCGTCGTCGCGTGTAGAGTTCGGGCAGCCGATCGTCAGCACTGGCGGCGTCCAACTCAGTCAGGCGCAGGAAGATGTTGCGGGCGACATGCTTTTCTGGCTCAGTCAGTTGCGCGTAGGCGGTCTCCGCTGTGCGCGTGAGAGCGCCCGCCACACCACCCGAGGCCTCATAGCCGGCCAGGGTCAACGTCCGCCCTTCCCGCCGCTGCCATGTCTCCAGGAGCGCGTGGGACAGCAGCGGCAGCGCGCCGGGGGCGTCACCCACCTCACGCAGCAGCAAATCAACCAGCCCTGGCTCGAAGGTCCAGTCGCCATTTTCAGCCGGCGACTGGATGGCGCGGCGCAGTTCTTCGGCGCCCATGGCGCCAATATAGGCCTGGCATTCGGTCAGCGCCTGGCGCAAGTTTTCATACGGCGCGCATTGGGCATAGAAGTCAGCCCGCAGAGCAAGCACCAACACCACCGGCCCGGGCGATTGGGCCGCATAGAGCAAGTTATCAATGAAGGTGCGACGGCCAACTTCATCGTGGCAGAGGCTGAAAAGTTCCTCAAATTGGTCGACCACCAGCAGCAGATGGGAGGCATCGTTCCCGGCCACCAAGCGCAACGCCGCCAGGTGCAGGCTACGCGGGTCGCGGGCCAGATCGTCCACCAGGATCGCTGTCGACCCGACCGAATCAGTGGCCCGGGTGAGCCCAATGGCCAGCGATTCCAGCGGGCACGCGCCCGGCGTGATCACGCAGATGGCTCCGCCAAATGGGATAGGACTGCGATGACCCAGCCTGCGTCCGGTCGTGACCACTGTCGCAGGGCAGGGATCAGCCCGGCGCGAACGATGGACGATTTGCCGCTGCCGGAGGCGCCGATGAGTGTCAGCACACGACAGCGGCCGTGATTCCGACTAAATCCTGGACTTGGTCACCAGTTGTTCCGTCTGCGCTTCGCGGCCGAAAAACAACGCCGCGTCCGCTTCGTCAAAGTAGCTCAGGCCCTTGAACGGCGGCTCACCTGGGGCGGGTGGTTCCGGCACTAGCAATGCGGCGCGATCGATGACCGGCAACGCCAGCTCTTCGGCGCAAATCTGCTCATAGAGAATGATTGTTTCCCGCGCGGGTTCCACCCCTAACTCGTCATCCAGAGCCCGCCGGCAGATCTCGAATTGCGCCAGGGCCAGGCTGCGACGGCCGCTCAGGGCCAGCGAACGCATAAACTGGCGGTGGGCCACTTCATCCCACGGCTCCAGTTCCAACTGCCGCCGGGCCAAAGCCAGGGCGCGTTCGTAGTCGCCCAGGTGCTCGCAATGGGCCGCCAGACGGCTCAGGGCATCCTGGGCCTGCTGCCGGAAATCCCGCCCGGCGCATGCAGCAACCACTCCTCAAACGGTGGGCTGTCGGCCAGTGAGAAACCAGTCAGAAAGTCGCCCAGGTAGAGTTGAACGATGGACTCCAGCTCGTCAATCGAACAGGCCGCCGCACGCTGCAATTCGGCCGTGTCGAGGTGCGTGGTCACTGCCGAATTGAACTGGACGGAACCGCGTGTAATGAGCAGAAATGGCGGTTCGGCGTCGCGATCACCGATGGCCCCGCGCAGATTGGCCAGCGCCGAGCGCAGACTGTTCAGCGCCGAGCGATCGGGATAGTCGGGCCAAAGCAGCCCGGCCAGCGATTCACGGGCGTGGGGCCGGTCGGCCTCGACAGCGAGGTAGGCCAGCAGGGCGCGGACCTTGTTCGATTCGAACCCCGTAGCCGGCTGGCCATCCAGCGTGACCTGAAATGGCCCTAAGAAGGATAACGATAAACGTGCCATGGTTTCCCCCAGGGCCGAATCTATCCGGCTGCGACACGCCGCAAGCTCTGACTTGTCCCGATTGAAGGTCATCCATTGTAATGGATTGCCCGACTGAACTCAATCATCCCTTGCGATTTCCTTGCGATTTGGCCGCCGTTGCTCTTGGCGGTAGGCGCTCATACTGTAGCCAGGTTGACAGGTGACCAATCGGCCCGATCGAACCAATCGTGATGGCTTGAAGACAACAGCACAAGCAAGGAACGCAAGAGATGTTTACACCAGATGAAGCAGAACTAGAGGTAACCCGCCGCAAGGCTGTGGCAGCGAAACTGGCGAATCAATACCTGCCATTAGAGCCCACCCGACAGCGATTCGGTTTTCTGGCGACTCTTTGGGCGCGGTAGACCGCTCTACCGGTTGAATCGCAGCCTGAGCCGATCGAAGCCCCGTGTCGTTCCAAGCTGAGCACCCGGCTCGAGCCCATACGGCATGAGTCATTGACTGTCGCCAGAGGTTCGCGCCTTGACAGCGGTAGTTGTTGAACCATTTGTCTGGACTTCGACGACAAGAAGGCAGCCGATATCTCCGCCATGCGTTGGCTTGAGATGGCGAAGTACTATGAGAAACATGGCTGCTGATTGAGAAGTGATTTCCCGACCGGCAGTCAGTAATTGGCCAAGGAGTTACGTCAATGAGCAACTACGAGTGGGACAAGCAATACTCGCGCCAACGCATCGGCAGGCTGATGATGCGGCTGTTCATCGGTTGGCAGCCATGGCATGCATCCCACGCAACGACGACATTCAGGATTCTGACCTGGATACAACGTCTGCGTCATGGCCGCAAGAGCGAACTCAAGATGATGGTCTTGATAGGCCGCCCATGGTCGAGATTCAACGGCAATAGAGGATGGGCCAATTACAGCTTGGGGCCAGGCCGAGCACCACCTAGAGACGGATAGTCAGGCCCGCAAGCACCAGTCTGGATCACTAAGGAGAAGTATCATGAGAAGCGAACGTATCTGGAACGTATGCTGTATTGCTGATGGTGAGTGTAGTGCTGGCTGCGCTGTGGCTCCCGTCGCGCCGGCACCACGCAAGTGTCGCTCACCGCCACACCGAAGTCGCGCCGGTCGTCGACGAAGCGATCCCCGCTACGGTTGAAGTCGTATCGGTGATCGACGCGCCCGGGACTGACCTTGAGCCGGAAGCGGCCGTTGTCCTGGCCATGGTCGAGCGAGCCAACGCCGGGGATTACGCCGGAGCGGCCGAGTTGTGTCAGCGACGATTTCAAGGCCTACTTCCTGGGCATGCCGCCGACCGGCTTCGAGTTCTACGAGGGCCAGGCGACGTGGCAGAAGTTCCTGGAGGATTGCTGCACCGGGCAGAACTTTGAATGGGAAGTCGAATTCCGACGGAAGGTCGAGAACGGCATCGTCTGGACCGAATCCAAGACCTGGATGGACTTCACCCGCGAGCTGGGCGTCGCGCCCAATGACTGGCATGAAGTTTTCATCGGTCGAAGACGGCCAGATCACCGGCTACTGGTCAGTCATCACCGAGGAGGCGCTGGCCGAGTTTAAGCCCGCCCTGTGCGCGGCGCTCCCAGAGGCCTGCCCGGAACTGGCCATGCCACCGACACGGATGAACCCGTTTCAGAGGTGACCGTCACTCTTGAGAACGGCACATGCGCCTATGATGGCGCCGATGGTCCTGAAGGCCGGCGACTTGACGTCAACGGCAGACGTCAATGGATGAGGCGGGCTGAAACCTACGCCGTGTCATTCTTTACGATTGACGAAGGACCACGACTTCGTCGACCTGATGGCATCGACCTTACAACCCGGGGCCGCCTTCATGGTCAAAGATGGTCTTTCTTCGCGAGATTGCCGCCGGCGAGACGGTGACCCACAGCTTCCAGCGCAAATGAAGGGCAGTTGTACATGATCTGCTGGGCGAAACCGCCGGAGATGGCCGATCGGACAAGCAGGACCATTTGAGGTTCGGCCGTAAGCGCCAACCGCTATTTCAAGATCAAGACAGGACGCGATGAACGTCCTGTCTTGCTGTTCGTCTAGCCAAACTCCTGCTTCCGCTGCCGCATCAGCACCGACTCCACAATCCCCACCGCCAGGAACAGCGTAATCAGCGAACTGCCGCCATAGCTGACGAACGGCAGCGTCAGACCGGTCACGGGCAGAACGCGAACGTTCATGCCCACACTCACGACGGTCTGGAAGAAGATGATTGCCGCAATACCGGCCGACAGTAGCTTCCCCGCCGGATCAGGACTACGCGAAGAAGCGCGCAGGATCCGGAACAGGATGAAGGCGATCAAGCGCCAGAACCGGCAGCGCGCCAAACAACAGGCCCATCTCCTCGGTGATCATGGCGAAGATGAAGTCGGTATGCTGCACGCGCAGAAAGCCGAGCTGGCTCTGCGTACCCTGCACCATAGCCCTTGCCCAGGTGCCGCCGGAACCAATACTGATCTCGGCCTGATCGATGTTGAACACATCGTCGTCGCTGGCCGCTTCCGGGTCCAGAAACACCGTAATGCGATCCTTTTGGTAATCCTGCAGAAACGGAAAAACCGACACGATGGCAAACGTGCCGACCAACCCCAGAACCAGGAAGTGGGACAGCGGCAACCCGGCCAGCCAGATCATGACGAACCAGATGAAGACAAACAGCACCGACATACCCAGGTCCGGCTGGATGAAGATCAGGGCAATGGGAACGCCGAAGTAGACTAATCGTCAACAGGGTATTGGAGAAGCGGTTGATGAGGTGACGACGATTGGCCAGGAATTGGGCGAAGGTGATGGCAATGAAGATACGGCCGAACTCCGACGGCTGAATCTGCAGGCCGCCGGGCAGCGGGAATCCAGCGACGGGCATCATTGCCCAACTGGCCGCCGACAGCCACCACGACCAGCAGAAAGACGAGGAAGGCGTAGATATACCAATGGGCCGACGTGAAAGATGCGATAGTCAATGGCGGCTACGCCCAACAGGAGAATGACGCCCAGAATGGCCCAGCGGACCTGGTCGGCCGGCAGCGGTTCCAGGGCAGGCGCACCGGTCACGGCGCTGCGGATCATGACGATCCCGTAGGCCGTCAGCAGCAAAACGGCCGCAAACAGCCACACGTCAAAATAGCGCCAGACTGAAGTCTTGGATAGCATGACAACCCATTGTAACGCCGGGGGTCACGCAAAGGGAAGCGAGAGAAACAATCTCCTACCGGAAGTTAATCAACTACATCACCGACTCGGCCTAGTTGTAAGTCGTTGTACGCTGCCCGTTCGGCGACCGCCGGCCGCGGCGAGGGCATCAGCGGGATCTCCGCAATGAGCCGATTTTCGCTGGCATCCTGCTCCAGGTGAACCACAACCTTATCCAGTATCGATAGAGGTATGCCGGGCGATCACGTCGATAATGTCGTCCTTGATCTGCTCGAGCATACCGGGTGGCAGATCGCTGCGATCATGGATCAGCACCATCTGCAGCCGCTGCTTGGCAACGTTAGCTACTGGCTTCTTTGTGTCCAAACAATCGATCGATCCAGTTCATACCAACCACCTTGATCCCTTCACCCACCGTCCACCACGCACGGACCCGGCGTCTAGATCTCGTATGCGCGTTCATCTCGTATTCGCCGCGCCCTAATTGCCGCTAACCAGCGTGCGCAGGCGACTCATGAAGTTCTGCTTCACGGCCAAGTCCATAAACGGCACTGACTCGCCATCCAGCCGCAGGGCCACATTGCGAAAGGCCTGGCCCGCGCTGGAACCGTTCAGCCCATGCATGACCAGCGGCAACCCCTGGTTGCTGGCCACCAGAATGCGCTCATCCTCGGGGATAACACCAATCAGGTCAATGGCCAGAATATCAAGCACATCATTGACCGACAGCATATCGCCGCGGGCCATCATGGCCGGCTTGACGCGGTTGATGATCAGCATCGGCGCGTTCTTCTCTTCCGCTTCGAGCAGTCCCACGATGCGATCGGCGTCGCGCACGGCCGAAACTTCCGGGTTGGTGACCACGATGACGCCATCGGCCGGGGCCACGGCGTTGCGAAATCCACGCTCGATGCCCGCCGGCGAGTCGATGATGACGTAGTCCATCTCTTCGCGCAGTTGATCGGCGATGAGAACCATATCCGTGGGACTGACGGCCGTCTTGTCGCGTGTTTGAGCCGCGGGAATCAAATACAGCTCCGGCTGTCGCTTATCCTTGATCATCGCCTGGCGCAAGCGGCACCGTCCTTCAACGACATCCACCAGATCATAGACGATACGATTCTCCAGACCCATGACCACATCCAGATTGCGCAGGCCGATATCGGCATCCAGCGCGACCACCTTCTTGCCGGCTCATCGCCAGGGCCGTGGCCAGATTGGCCGTGACGGTCGTCTTGCCGACGCCACCCTTACCAGAGGTCACTGTCAGAACTTGTGCGCTCATCTTCCTCTACACCCTTCAGGGATCACCTGTGTCGATGATCGCCCTGTTGCCATTACTTGCTTTGTCTGAGCACTATATCGACGATACGGGCCACGGTTCGGCGACAATCTGTCCATCGCGAATCATGGCTTGCTCCGGAACCGGTGCCTGCCGGCCGTGATCGGGATCCACGGCAATCTGATCGGCGATACGTAACTGTGTCGGCGCCAAATCCAGCGCGCAAATCAGGGCCGACGGTCGCCATGGGCACCGGCATGAACCAATCCGCGCAGCCGCCCCCAGACGATCACATGTCCCCCGGCCACCACTTCAGCGCCAGGGTTGACATCACCGACGACAACGACGTCGCCCTCATAATAAACAGAACGGCCCGACCGCAGCGTCTCCTGCACCAGCATGGCACTCGGTGCGGGCAAAGCTGCGTTCGGGAGAAGCATCGGCATCATCGACGACGATACCCGGCAGATCGTTACCCTCCAGGTCAGTCGAGGTTCCGGCGATGCGCGTCGCCAGACCCAGTTCGCGGGCCGCGTCGCGTGTCCAGGTGTTGCTGGTCAACACGGCCCACACGGTCAAATCATACTGGCTAAAGACAGCCAGCAGCGCAGCAATATCGTCACTACCCAGATGTCGATGGCCGACATCCATGCCGTACGCGCGCCGGCCAGAAAGGCGTGCTTCTCCGCCAACTGCAGCTGCAACTGGTCAACAGGATTCACATCGGGATGGTCATCCAGTGTGACCAGAAGCCCATCACGAATCCCCTTGATTTGAAACGGTTGTCCAACGCGCTGTGTTTCCAGAAATCTATCCTATATAGTCTTACCAGTACACCCATCCATGCAGGACAGATCGAATACCACTGGTGACATAGTACAATAAAACTAAGCCAAATAGCAAGCTCTATAGGAAGTAGATGTGCCGCTAGTGTCCATTACGCAGCTTAAGGATGGGGATCCTGATGGCGGTCATAGGCCTTCAAGGCAGGCCGGGCACACGTGCTCACGGCCGATCTGTCCTCAGGCGTGAATGGGCCCGGCGCTCGCGGATCGGCTGTCCGCAAAGCCCGACCCCCGAATCGCCCGACTGCGTCTCCACGATGTGCCACCGTTGTCGCTCAGCAACACTACCGGATTGTCTTCGTGGTCCGTCATGTGCAGCCTTTACCGCGTAATCCGCCAACCGGACGGGCTGGCGCCGAGCTCCCCACTGCCCCGGTCGATCGTCGAACACACCGGCGCACGGCGTACCACACGTCAGGCAATGGCCGTCATCGCTAAGATGCCAGTCCGTAAGCGTATACCAGTCTCGGCCAATCAGTCGGGTGCCGCAGACATGGCAAAAGGTACTGCTGCCCGTCTTCGTCATGGACATTGCCCGTATAGGCGTAGCGCACACCATTATCGAGGGCAATGCGCCGCGCGCGCTGCAGCGTCGCCGGCGGTGTGGGCGGTCGGTCGCGCAGCTTGAAGTCAGGATGAAAAGCGGTGAAATGCATGGGCACATCCGGACCCAGCTCATCGACCACCCAGCGCGTCATCGCCTCCAGCTCGGCATCGGAGTCGTTCAGACCGGGGATGATCAGCGTGGTCAATTCGAACCAGACGGTCTGTCTCGTGCTTCAGATAGAGGAGCGTATCCAGCACGGGCGCCAGGCGACCGGCGCACACCTGCGTCGTAGAACGACTCCGTGAACCCCTTAAGATCGACATTGGCCGCATCCATTGCGCCGAAGAACGCCCGGCGCGGCGCATCACAAATATAGCCGGCAGTAACGGCGACCGAGCGGACACCGATTTCATGACAAGCCGCGGCCACGTCAATCGCATATTCCATGAAGATGACCGGATCGTTGTACGTGAAGGCCACGCTGCGGCAACCAAGTTCATGGGCTGCGCGGGCAATGGTCTGCCGGCGAGGCAGCGTCGGCCAGTGTATCCCACTCGCGTGACTTGCTGATATCCCAGTTCTGACAGAATTTGCAGCCGAGATTGCAGCCGGCCGTGCCGAAGGACAGCACCGGCGAACCGGGCAGAAAGTGATTCAGCGGCTTCTTCTCGATGGGGTCAATGCAGAAACCGCTGGATCGACCGTAAGTAGTCAACACGATTTCGCCACCCGGCATTGGCCCGGACGAAAGCACAGGCCGCGTTGTCCCTCGTGCAGCTTGCAGGCTCGCGGACACACATCGCACTGGACTCGGCCGTCTGCCAACCGGTGCCAATAGTCCGTCGGAAAGCCGCTGAGTTCAACTGGATTCATGCGATTAGCCTCCTCCTGCGGAGCGAACACCGCGCAGAATGACACTTTGTATTATACTACGTGATAGAGTCATGTGTTGAAGATAGACTTTAGCCCGCCAGGACCAGACTTTCGACCCGATCCCTTGTCGCGAGCACGACGCTACGGCAAGCGCATCCGGAACATAGACATGCAATTCGCAAATTCCCACACAATCCCCCAACCAGCAACTCGGTCCGCCCCGCCGCCGTGGCGGGCAGCTTTTATCCGGCCGAGCCGATCTGCTGGAAGCAGAGGTGATCCATTTCCTGCGCGACGCCTGCGACAATGACGACGGCTGCGGTGACGGCCTGGGTATCGTCAAGGCCATCATCGCTCCACACGCGGGCTACGTCTATTCCGGCCCCATCGCCGGCAGCGCCTACGGGCATCTGGCTGGCGACGACTATCCCGATCAAGCGCATTGTCCTGCTCGGTCCGGCCCACTTCGTGCCGGTCCGCGGGTTGGCCATCAGCAGTGCCGATGTCTTTGCCACACCGCTGGGCAATGTAGCCCTTGATGACGCAGGCCGCGCCACCGCGCTCAGTCTGCCCCAGGTCAGCGTGTCTGACGCCGCACACGAACCGGAGCACAGTCTGGAAGTTCAACTGCCGTTCTTGCAGACCGTCTGCTGTGACTTTACCATTGTGCCTCTGCTCGTGGGCGACGCCAGCGAAGACGACGTGGCCGAGGTGTTGGAGGCACTGTGGGACGGCCCCGGCACCCGCATCGTCATCAGTTCGGACCTAAGTCATTACCTCGACTACGAGGCCGCCAAGACGGCCGACGCGCTAACGGCCGACGCCATCACCCACCTGCTGCCGAAGGGCCTGGGCGACAATAGTGCCTGCGGTCAGCACGGCCATTCGCGGCCTCCTGAGGTCGCGGCGCAGCATGGCCTCACGTCGGAATTACTCGACCTGCGCAATTCCGGCGACACGGCCGGTCCGCGTGATCGTGTCGTTGGCTACGGCGCCTTCGCCTTCGAGCAAAACCTGCGCTAATCATGGGGCAGTTGGTCGTTGTGGTCGGCAACAGTGGTGTCGGCAAGACCACGTTGGTCAATGCCCTGGCCCGACTAGCGCCCTTTACCGTGGCGCGCGAACAGCACGCCGAACGGCCGTTTCAGGCGCTAATGAAAGCCAATCCGTCGCGCTACGCCCTGGCCAATCAACTGGACTACCTGCTCTATCGCGCCGAGCAAGAGCAAGCCATCCGGCAATCGCCGGACATCGGGCTCGTCGATGGCGGCCTCGACCTGGACTTCTACGGGTTCACCCAGCTATTTCACCACAATGGTTATCTGTCCGACTACTGAGTTCGCTCTCTGTAGGCGTCTCTACCGAGCAGCTACGCGCTGGGCTTCGGCCCGCCGGACCTGATCGTACGGCTAGTTGCACCGCCCGAAATGGTCGCCCGCCGCCATGCCCAACGCGGCCGTCCGCTGGAGATCGCCGAACAGCAAGACCTCTCACACCTGGGCCAATTCGTCGACGCCTGGCTCGACACTCTACCTGCCCCCACTATATGGTCGTGGACGTAGCGGCGCAAGTCCCCTCTCGGCCTCGCCTACAGTCAGTGCTGGACCAAATACTGGCCCGTCTCCAAGCCTGAGCACCGACAGGGCCCAACGCACTCAGCCAATCTCCTTGACAATTAGGACACTGGCCCCATGACAACGGGACACACGCGGCACTATCCTTGATAGCAAGGAGATTAAATCATGCCCGTACAACCCAACCTGTTGGAACGAACTGCGTTCTACACGCTCAATCAGGCGCCCGGCGTCATGCTCGACATGGCTGGGGCGCTATCCTACCAGACGCTCTCAACGGCGCTGGAGCTCGGTGTCTTCGATGCGCTGGCCGAGCGGCCGTTGACCTCAATCCAACTTGCCGACAAGCTGGCGGCCCAGCCACGCGCCATTGACGCGCTGCTCCAGGCGCTCGTCGCCACCGGCTACGTGGATGCGCTGGACGGTCAATACGCCAACAGCGCCCTAACCCGCAAGTGGTTGATCGACAACGAGGCCTTCAACGGGCGGGCGCATCATGAGCTTCTGGGACGACGCCCTGACTGACCTGTGGCCCACGCAGCCGATATCATTCGCACCGGCGAACGGCCGTCAGAATGTCTACGACTGGATTGAGAGTGACCCGGTACGCAACCGCTCGTTTCAACAAACGCTCGTCGATGACAGCCCTTACGGCCGGGCCGGACATTGCCGGCAAGCTGGCCCTGCCGCCACGGCCCGCGAATTCTGGATGTCGCCGGTGGCCATGGTCTGTTCAGTATCATTCTATGTCAACAAAACCCGAACCTCCGGGCGACCATCATTGAACGACCGGCGGCGCTGGAAGTGGCCGCCGATTACGTGGCCGAGTATGGCATGCAGGATCGCATCGATCTCGTAGCCGGGGACCTGTGGGAACTTGATTGGGGACGCGACGTATGATGCTGTCCTGTTGTTCAATCTGCTCCACCACTTCGATCTGGTCACCAACTCCAAACTGCTGCGCAAGTCGGCCGGCGCTTGCAATCAGGTGGCACCGTCGCCATTCTCGACCAAATCGCCGGCAAAGTGTCGGGTACGGCCACCAATGCGCTGCATTCGGCTAATTGCCCTGCAATACTACATCATGGCCGACGGCCGCGTGTTTACCGAAGATGAGCTGGAAACGATGCTGACACACACCGGCTTTGTTAATACGCGCAGCCACGGTCTGTCCAAACTGCCGGGCACCAGCCTGATGACCGCCACCAAGCCCTAAGGAGCTCTGGCTATGGTACAATGCGCCTAAATCGCGCTTACAGGCTCATGTCAACACCCCAAGATCAATCTGGCGTCCCTCCGGTAACATTGGGGCGCCTGCCCGTTCATAAAGGAACGGCCGAACGGTCGCCATTCAGCACGGTGCTGAATGGTTGGCCGCTCATTGCCGCGCGTATAGTCTGGCTGCTGTCAGTAGTGCTTTCAGCCACGGTCCTTATCGCCGGCATCTGGGTCGCCTTCCAGGAACAGCTACTCAGCAACCTGCCCGAGCTGGCATCCGAAGTGAACATTGCTATGTACCGCGTGTTCACCAGCGACCAGATCTTTTCCAGCAGCACTTCTGCAGATCGTTGCGCTGGCGCAATTGATTGCGTTCGCGGTGGTGGGTCTACTCATCTTCTGGCGGCGGTCCAACGACTGGCTGGCGATCCTGACCTCAACCATGCTTATCGCCACCGGCGTGGGATTCTCACCCAGCGTCTTTTTCCTGCCGGTTGTGCGGCCGGCCTGGTGGCTGCCGGTGACTATCTTGCAGATCATCCTATTCACGCTGCTGGTCGTCTTTCTGTTCGTCTTTCCTGACGGCCGCTTTGTGCCCCGCTGGGCGCGCATCGCCGCCGGGGGGTGGGCGATCTACTCATTAACGTGGCTGGTGCTGCCTCAACTCAATCCGCACCGGGCATACTCGCCTGTGGCCCTGTTTATCTTCATCGCCATGGTCATGCTTGCGCTGGCTGCCCAGGTCTATCGTTATCGGTCGGTTTCCAATGCCATCGAACGACAGCAGTCCAAGTGGGTGTTGGCCGGATTTTTGACGACCACTATCTGTTTCTTCTTTCTGGTAACGTTATCTGTGGCCGGCATCACACCCCGCCTTGAGGCGATCGCGCCGCTACCGATCAAGCTGATGAACACAGTGCTGGGGCTATCCGCCATCCTGATTCCGATCACCATCGGCATCGCCATCTCCCGCTACCGGCTGTGGGACATTGATTTGTTCATCAATCGGGCGCTTGTCTACGGCAGCCTCACGGCTCTGATCGCCGGGCTCTATGTCATCGTGGTTGGCGGGCTGGGGCTGGCATTCCAGTCAGGCAACAATCTGGTCCTGTCAGTGCTGGCGACGGGGCTGATTGCTATGCTGTTCAATCCGGTACGCGTACGACTGCAGCAGGCAGTGAACCGCCTGATGTACGGTGATCGCGATGATCCGATGACGGTGGTGGCCCGGCTCGGCCGACGCCTGGAGGATACGGCCGTTGCCACCGACATGTTGCCCGTCCTTGTCGAAACCATCGCCGACGCGCTGAAACTACCCTACGTTGCCCTCGTTACAGATATAGATGGCCTAACCCAGATCCTGGCCGAAACGGGCATTCCCACAGAAAAGGTGCAGCGCGTCCCGCTTGTGTTCCAATCCGAGCAAGTCGGCACCCTGATGGTGGCGCCGCGGTCAGTACAGGAGCCGTTCACTCCGTCTGAAATGCGCTTACTCACGACAATTGCCCATCAGACAGGTGCGGCGGTTCATGCCGCCCAGCTCAACACGACATTGCAGCATAGTCGCGAACAACTCGTCCTGGCTCAGGAAGAGGAACGGCGGCGACTACAGCGCGATCTCCACGACGGGCTCGGGCCACAATTGGCGGCAATCACGATGCGGCTGGAGGTGGCGCAGCACCTTGTTGAAGACAACCCTGAAGAGGCCGCGCGGTTGTTGGGCGAGTTGAAGGGCGAATCGCAGGCCGCAATCGCCGATATCCGCCGCCTGGTCTATGGTCTCAGGCCACCGGTGCTCGACCAGTTGGGTCTGGCTCAAGCGATCCGCGAGTTTGCCGCCACCAATGCTGCGCCCGGCGTCCCCCACCTGGACATCGTGATCAACCGCGAGTTGCCCCCTTTACCGGCAGCCGTTGAAACGGCGGCATTTCGGATCGTCACCGAGGCCATCTCCAACTGCCTCTACCATGCAGCCGCTACGCGTTGCCGGGTGACCATCCGCATGGGTAATGGGCTGTTCCTGGAGATTAGCGACGACGGCTGCGGGCTGCCCAACCCCGTGACGCCGGGTGTCGGCCTGGCCTCCATGCACCAACGAACGGCCGAGTTAGGCGGGCGGATCGATTTTCGCCGACCGGCTGATGGCGGCACAGTGGTCGACGTCTATTTGCCCATCACCGGGGAAACCACCGCATGAGCGAAGCCATTCGGGTTCTGATCGCCGACGATCATACGCTGTTCCGGCAGGGGCTGCGATCACTTCTGGCGGCAGCGGTCGAGATTGTCGGCGAAGCCGCCACCGGCCGGGAAGCCGTGGCCGCGGCTGAACAACTCCAGCCGGATGTGGTCCTCATGGACATCCAGATGCCTGACCTGAGCGGTATCGAGGCAACGCGTCGCATTGTGCAGACCAGCCCCCATATCGGTGTGATCATGGTGACCATGTTTGAGGACAGCGACTCCGTCTTTGCCGCCATGCGCGCCGGAGCCCGAGGCTACATCCTCAAGGGCGCGGGGCAGGAAGAGGTCCTGCGCTCCATCGAGGCCGTGGCCCGCGGAGAAGCACTGTTTGGTGCGGCCATAGCCGGCCGGTTGGTCAGCTACTTCAGCGCACCACGGCCCGACATCGCCGCCGACGTCTTTCCCGAGCTAACGCCGCGCGAGCGTGAGGTACTGGAGTTGATCGCGCAGGGCGCCAACAACCCTGAAATCGCGCAGAAGCTGACGATCAGCCCCAAGACCGCGCGCAATCACGTCTCCAACATCTTCAGCAAGCTGCAAGTGGCCGACCGGGCCGACGCCATCATCCGTGCTCGGAATGCGGGGTTGGGTTAGGGCATCACCGCCAGCCCGCCCACTTCCAGCTTGTCATTGACGGCCGCCCCCGACGCATCCACCACCGACAGCCGCTGCAACGTGCCCAGCAGGTACAGGCCCACGTTGAGTTTATAGTCGCCCGGCAGCAGATCGTTGCTCAGTTGCACCAGATAGGGATCGCGAACCATCTCGCCCGGCGTCCATTGACTCGTCGGGAAAGTACCCTGTACCGGCCATGAATCCACCTGGCCCACCAACCGATCCTGCACATCCAGCACCTGAACGAAGACAGTGTAGTCGTCAGCCATCGACGCCAGGCCCTGCCAGGTGATCGTCAACGGCAGTTGTCCCCCGGGCTGCAATTCAGTCTGCGGAATGTCAATGTCGAGCAAGGCCACCTGATCAGCGAAATTCGTGGCGCCATCAGGCAATGGTGCGCCGCTCACTACCACATCACCCAACGCGCAACCGGATGTCAGTGGTGCGAGCCAGCCACAGACGGCCCCAGCACCGTGGGGGTCTTCGGCCCACAGGAGGTAGTCGCCTGGATCGACATCGGCCGACAGCGTGACGACAACCTGCCGCGAAGGGCCGGTGGCGTCTACACGGATGGTCGGCAGCGGTTCGTCGGCAGCGGCCGTTTGCTCCGCAGATCGCAGCGACAACATGGGCACGGTCCCGTCACCCCAGCCGCTCAGGCGCACTGAAATCGTCGTCGCCGGCCGAACCTGTTCCGGAAACACGGCCCCATTCAGCAAAAACGGCCCTATCTGGGCTCGTTGGGCCTCCCCCACCCGGCCCAGCGGCGGCCTCACCAGAAGGCCGGTCACGGTCTGCCACGCCAGCATGTCCGGATTAGCAAAACGCGGAGCCAACGCAATCTGGACATCCAGCGCACAGCCTGCGTCGCCGTCTGGACAGTCGAGCACCGGCACCGGCAAGGCGCGATAATCGGCAACCACTTCGCCCGGTCGCCAGGCGTTGATGGGATAGGTATTGCCCACGGCATGCTGGCCAGCAATCGGCGTTGTCTCCGGGTTGTGACGATCACTGTTCCAACGCACAAAGATCACCGGCAGCTCCTCGCCCTCGGCCAAGGGACGTGCCTGTTGCCAATAGAGCGTGACGCCGGCCGCGGCTGTGTCTTCGGCCGACACTGGCTCGGCCGTCAATCCCCTGAGCCGAACGGGGCCAAAATCCACGTCAACCGGCAAGACGTCTGATGGTAGTTCCAACGCAGGTTGCGGGTCAGCCTGCACCAACGGCCCAACCGACCGCAGATGATAGGCGCTGGCCAAACCGGGCAGGAAGCGGGCCAGATAGACCCTCTGCCCTGCGGCCGTTCGCCGGTCCAGTTCCGCGCGATAGGCCGCCTCGTCCGGCAGAACCATGATGTCAAGATCGGGCCGCAGCCCTTCATTCTGTTGCAGGTAGTAAAGCGGCGCGATCTTCTCGCTGTCGGCCAGGATCGCCCCGCCGGGAGCCAAAGGCCGAGACATTACGCCGCGGGCCCACGCTTCGCCACCGTCGCGCGCCGACTGATCCAGAGTGACCCACAAGTCGGCCGTGCGCCACACAAGGGGTCCAGCTGCCACCAGGAACAGCAGCCCCGCGACCACACCCGTGGGCAGCCGAACCGTCCACGACAGCCGCGAGAGCCACGCGATCGCCCCGGCCACTCCGGCCGCCAGCGACACTGCAATCACCACATGGACGGGCAGCAGGAAGACGGCCAGATCAGGCACATAGTAGTTCAGCGCGTAGAACGCGAACCCGACGGCCGCGACCAGAAGTACCAGGGCGATGCGGCGCTGCTTCAGCCAGAGATAAACAACCCCCAACGCGGCCCACGCCAGGTAGAACCAGCCCCAATTGTCATAGATGAGACGGCCGACAATGCCGTAGCGCGCCGGATCGCGCACCCAGGCCATCCACTTCAATGCACCCTGGAATCGGCCGCCGACCACCCACTCCACAAAGCGCGCCGCTCCCATGGGCTCGCCATTGACCGCTTGCCAGCGCAGCGGCAAATAGAAATACAGCAGGAGTGGCAGACAGAAGGCAGCGACGAGCAGACCAAAAAAGCGCCAATCAATGCGCTTTATGCCGTTACCCACCTGCCGCCGGTCCATGAGTTGATAGACGGCAACAAGCAGCGCAGGGGGAATCAAGAACACGGTCGTCAGGTGGTTGGTCAGCCCCAGGCCGATGGTGAACGCCAATGCCAGCGCCAGCCGCTGCTGACGCAGCGCGTCCGGCCGGCCGTCGGTAAGGGTCAACAAGGTCATGAGCCAAAGCGCCACGGCTACGATGAGGGCGTGCAGCGTGTAAACCTCAGCCACAATGGCCTGCCCCCAGACCACCGGCGCCAGACCCCAGGCAACCGCCCCCACCATCGCCGCCGGCGGTTGCTCCGTCAGCCGCCGTGCCAGCCAGTAGATAATGACTGCGGCCACGATGGAATAGACGGCCGACGCCAGGTTGATCCGCCAGGCCGTGGTGCCCACCGGCAGCAGCGAGAATAGTTTGCCCAGCACGAGATATAGCGGATAGCCGGTCGGATGGGCAATGCCCAACTGCGGCGCAACGACCTGAAACTCGAATGTGTCGGCCTCGCCCACGGCGTGTGACATCGTTAGCCAGTAAACCGGCAGAAGGGCCAGAACGATCAACAGCGGTCCCATCCATCGCCAACGAACGTCCATTGTGTCTGGGAATGCCCGCCACACCAACAAGACACCCACCAACCACAGGCTGCCGCCGAACAAGGCGCGACTGAAGGCCAAGTCCACGCCCGGCTGGACCAGGTAGATGAAATTGAGCGCCAGTGGCAGCAGGGCCAATACCCCACCCGGCGTGCGCCACACCCTATAGCCCACCACAGCGACGAGCGCTGCCACGCCCAAAGCCACCAGCAGAGCCGGCAGCGGCCGTCCCAACCACAACCAGTCGGGGAATTGCCATTCAAACACCAGGCGTGTCAGCGTCAGTCCACCGATGATCAGCAGCAGAAAGGCCGGCAGCAACCAGAGACGTGCTGTGGCTGGCGCAGACGATCGGGGTGTGGAATGGGTGACCGTGGACATAGCCGCCCATTATACCCGCCTCAACCAGGCTGCCAGACAACGATTACCCGGCGGCCGTCCGGCAATACCACACCCCAGAAACCATCCGCTTGTGTGCTACAATGGCATTCACTGACCAGATTCCTGACGGAGACGCACACGTATGACCCCCAACAGCTCCCACGACATCGCTTCCGACCCCCCGCACTTCGAAACGCTAGCCGTTCACGCCGGGGTCGAAGCCGACCCGTTGACCGGCGCTGTCATGACACCCATCTATCAGACATCGACTTTTGCCCAGGATGAGGTTGGTGTTCACAAGGGGTATGAATATGCCCGGACTGATAACCCCACGCGCTCCGCGCTGCAGAACGCTTTGGCGGCTCTGGAAGGTGGGCGCCATGGCCTGGCCTTTGCCTCCGGCATGGCCGCCATCGACACCCTGCTAAGGCTGGTCAATCCCGGCGAGCGCGTCATTTGCGGCAACGATCTCTATGGCGGCACCTTTCGCTTGTTCGACAAAATCGTGGCCCCAACCGGGGTACGATTTTCGTTTGTCGATACGGCCGATCTGAACGCCGTCCACGCGGCCCTGGCCGAAGAACCGGCGCACCTCGTCTGGCTGGAAACGCCGACCAATCCGCTGCTGCGGTTAAGTGACATTGCCGCCATCAGCAAGATGGCCCACGCGGCAGGCGCCTGGGTGGCTGTGGATAACACCTTTGCCACGCCTGCCCTGCAACGGCCGCTGGCGCTGGGCGCAGACGCCGTGGTCCACAGCACAACCAAGTATCTGGGCGGTCATTCCGACGTCGTCGGCGGGGCCATCATCGTCAACGACACCGACCGCTACGACCGGTTGAAGTTTCTGCAGAATGCTGTCGGCGCAGTGCCGGGGCCGATGGATTGTTTCCTCACCCTGCGCGGCCTCAAGACGCTGGCTCTGCGCATGACGGCCCACTCGCGCAACGCGATGCAGCTCGCCCACTTCCTGGAACAACATCCGGCCGTGGCTTCAGTGACTTATCCTGGCCTGGAGAGCCATCCGCACTATGCACTGGCCTGTCGGCAAATGTCGGCCCCGGGCGGCATGGCCTCCTTCACGCTGCACGCGGGTGAAGCAGCAGCGCGTCGCCTGGTCACGCACACACGGCTGTTTACGCTAGCCGAGTCATTGGGCGGTGTGGAGTCGCTGATTGAAATGCCCGGCCCGATGACCCATGCCTCGGTCAGCGGACCGGAAGCCGCCGCCGCCGGATTCGCCGTGGACCCCGCACTTATCCGTCTCTCGGTGGGCATCGAGCATGCCGCCGACTTGATTACCGACCTGAGCGAGGCAATTGCGTACGCTACCCATGATTAGCCGGAGTAACCTTCGTTGAAGCACATCGTCGCCCTGCTCAAACAGGCTGTTCAAGTATTCATAGAGGCCAAGGCCCCGACACACGCGGCGGCGATTGCCTTTTTCACCATCTTCTCGCTCGCGCCGCTGGTGGCGTTTGCCGTGGCCATTGCCGGGCTCTTTGTCGGGCGGGCCGCAGCGGCCGGAGAGATCACCCAACTCTTGCAGACGACACTGGGGCCGGATGTCGCGGCCTATGTCGGCCGTATTGCAGCCGAGGCCGTAACCCAGTCACGCAACGCGACGTTCACCTTGGTTACGCTTGGCGCTCTCTTGTTCGGCGCTTCGGCCGTGTTTAGCCAACTAAAGATGTCTCTGGATGAAATCTGGGGCACAGAAACCGTCAATCAGAGCCTGACCACCGGTATCATTGACACCATTCGACGGCGGTCGCTGGCCTTTCTGATGATCCTTGTGGGTGGCGGGGCCCTGGTCCTGAGTGTCATCCTTGACGTTGTGCTGATCCAGTTGGGCCAGATACTGGAGTTCTGGTGGCCGGGGATTAGCGCCGTGCAACCTTACTTGAGCTGGATCATCACCCCAATCGTCAGTTTCCTCGTCTTTTCGGTCATCTTTCTGCTGCTGCCGGAAGCCCGACCCGGCCGGCGTGAAGTTGTGTTGGGTGCCGCATTGACATCCGTCCTGTTTATCATAGGCACGGCCCTCATCGGGTTCTATCTGACAGAGTCCAGCACAACATCGCTTTACGGGGCAGCCGGTTCGCTCATTGTTGTCCTCCTTTGGGTCTACTACTCGTCCTGGATCGTCCTCTTCGGCGCCTCATTTACCCGCGTTTATGGCGAGTTTCTGGACCACGATCGACCCAACCAAACCCCCACCGCATCGGACGTTGGAAGCGTCTAATGCCGCTGCGAGCTTAGCTCTCTACCCGGTCGTGCACAACCAGCGGCCATAGCCTTGCTCCGAGAAGAAAATCGCCACCGCTGCGAAGTCGCGGGGCCTGTGATAGAATTGGGTAACTTTTCTAACAGGAAACAGCTATGCGCATCGCAGTTGACGCAATGGGAAGCGACAGTTACCCCGAACCGGACATCGCCGGAAGCGTGATGGCGGCTCGGGCCGATGGGGACACAATGATCCTCGTTGGCGATCGAGCCGTTATCGAAGCCGAACTAGCCAAGCACGATACCGTCGGGTTGTCCATCGAAATCCAGCACGCCTCAGAAGTAATTGAAATGAAGGACACGCCTTCCGTGGCCGCCCGCGAGAAGCGAGATTCGTCGATGCACGTGGGGCTGGCCCTGGTGCGCGATGGTGCGGCCGATGCCTTTGTCACCGCCGGCAATACCGGCGCGGCGCTGGCTACAGCAATGTTGCGCCAGACCGGACTCGGCCGAATCCCCGGCGTCTTGCGTCCGGCCCTGGGCGTCGTCTTCCCCATCATCACCCGTCCCATGCTAATCGACAATGGCGCCAACACCGATTGCAAACCGGAATACCTGCTCCAGTTTGGGATTATGGGCAGCGCCTATATGCAGCGGGTGATGGACATCCCCCAGCCCCGCGTGGCCCTCTTGTCCAATGGCGAAGAAGAAGGCAAAGGCAACTTGCTGATCAAGGAAGCCATTCCTCTGCTGGCTGCCAGCGATCTCAACTTCATTGGCAATGTCGAGCCGAAGGACTTTGTGCAGGGCAATATTGACGTTGGCGTCATCGACGGATTCAGCGGCAACATCATGATGAAGACGGCCGAAGCGGTAGCGAGCTATATGAACAGTTCCATCCGCCGCAACATCATGGGCAGCCTGACGACCAAAATCGGTGGTCTGCTGTCCAAACCCGCCTTTGCGCGCGTCCGGGCCGAATTGAACCCGGATGAGGTGGGTGGTGCGCCACTATTGGGCATCAACGGTGTTGTCATCATAGCGCACGGCCGATCGAACGCCTACGCGATGCAGCAAGCGATCCGTCAGGCACACCGCGTGGTGGAGAAAGACGTGGTGGCGGCGATAACCGCAGCCATTGCCAAGACCAACACCGCGGACGGGATCACTTCCAATCCGATGACAGCCTAAACAGTCCGGGCCGGCCGGCTTTCGCTGACAGAATGGCGCAGTAGAGAAGAGAAGGAACAGAAGCAGCCAAATGAATGAATCCTATTTCGACCGGCGTGGTCGCCCACGTGTGGTCATTACGGGCATGGGAGCCATCAGCCCGCTCGGTCATTCGGTTGAGGAGAGCTGGGGCAATCTGCTGGCCGGCAACTCCGGCATTGGGCGGATCACTCAGTTCGATGCCAGTGACATGCCCAGCCAAATCGCCGGTGAGGTGAAGGACTTTGATCCTAAAGTCTACATGGATTTCAAAGATGCACGCCGCATGTCCCGCGCGTCTCAACTGGCGGTTGCCGCGGCGCGCATGGCCATTGCCGATGCGGGCCTGCCGGAACACATCCCCAACGCCGAACGAACCGGCGTGCTGATCGGCACGGCCGTCGGCGGCATTGATCGCGCCTTTGAAGAAGTGGATACATTCCGCGAACGTGGCCTCCGAGCGGTCAGCCCATTTGGTATGACCATGTTCCTGGCCAACATGCCCACTCATCATGTCAGCCTGTTATCCGGCGCCACAGGCCCGATGAACACCATTGTGGCCGCCTGTGCCACGGGTACACAAAGCATCGGCGAGGCGGCCGACTACATCCGCTACGGCCGGGCCGATCGTGTCTACAGTGGCGGTGTCGAAGGACTGATCCATTACGCGGCCATCGCCGGGTTCAGCGCCATGCGCGCCCTGTCCACGCATTACAACGACACGCCGGAGACCGCCAGCCGCCCATTTGACAAAGGGCGTGACGGCTTCATCCTGGCCGAAGGTGCGGGGATTGTTGTTTTGGAACGTATGGATGATGCCGTGGCCCGCGGGGCGCGCATCTACGCCGAAGTGATGGGGCACGCCTCATCGTCCGATGCCTACCACGTGGCAGCGCCGGACCCGGAAGCCAACGGGGCCATACGGGCCATGAGTTGGGCACTGGACGACGCCGACATGAGCCCGGACACAGTGGACTATATCAATGCCCACGGCACTTCGACACCGGTCAACGACGCCACCGAAACCCTGGCCATCAAGCGTCTCTTTGGCGAACGGGCCTATGAATTACCAATCAGCAGCAACAAGTCGGCCATGGGCCATGCTATGGGTGGTGCCGGGGCATTGGAGTCCATCTTTAGTGCACTGACCCTGTATCATGGTATCATTCCCCCCACGTGGAACTACGAAACACCGGATCCGGACTGCGACCTGGACTATGTACCCAATGCGCCCCGACAAGCGGACGTGCAGACGGTATTGAAGAACTCGTTTGGCCTGGGCGGACAAAACGCGTGTTTGGTATTTGGTCAATACAGCAATGGGCAAAGCAAGAAATCGCCCTGACAATATCCCCCGACTTTCCACAATCAATGATAAGGATTAGGTAGTGCATGGTTGTCCTACGTGACGAAAAACGTGTGGCGCGCTTGGCGCGTCTTGGTCAGATATTAAGCCTTGCCGGTCTGGCGACACTGGTGTTGGGCCTCTTGTTCATCTTTATCGCCGACAATGAGCTGGTGTTCGTCTATCAGCTCATCGCCCTGACCGTCGGCTTTGTTTTGTCGCAAGTCGGTCTCTACTTTACCCACCGATATCAGCGCAAGCCGCGGCCGGACCAGGTACTGGACCGCGCGGCCGGGAAGTATGCCCGCAAAGACGGCCGTATGTATCATTTCGAGCTGCCGGCTGAGCATGTGCTTCTGCTGCCGTCGGCGGCCATCGTCTTCATCACCCAGTTTCAGACGGGGACCATCACCGCCGATGGGGATGACTGGAAACAATCAGGTCTGGGCTTGCGCGGTCTGTTCGGTCAAGAGCGGCTGGGCAACCCCTCTCACGACGCGGAGAAGGCTTTGGGCAAGATGCAGTCGTTTATTGCCACCCATGCCCCTGAGGCCGTCGGGGCCCCATTGTTTCCGATCATTGTCTTTACCTCCGATAACATCAGCAAGCTTGATACGGACAAATCAGATATCCCGGCCATGTATCACAAGAAGCTCGCCGGGTATCTGCGCCAACGCAAAGACCTGCAGAAGGCCATGCCGCCGGAGCAGTATGCGGCCCTGCGGCAAGCATTTGACGCCGAAGCCTCCAACCTGATCGAGGAAACAGTGAATGAAGCAGATACTGACTGATGTCTACTGGATAGACACCGGCATGTCCAACTGCTACATTTGCCGCGATGATGATGGTCTGACCCTCATCGACACCGGCACGCCCCGTGCGGCCAAGACCATTTTCGAGGCGGTGGCCGAAGCCGGTTTCGCCGCGCACGACATTGTCCGCATCTTGCTAACCCACGCCGACATCGACCATGCCGGCGGGTTGTCGGCCTGTCAGTCTGAATCCGGTGCGTCCGTCTTTTCCAGCGCGGCGACGGCCGACTTGGTAGCTAAGGGCCAATCACCGCAGCATCTTCCCCGACTGCTCCAGGTGATTGGCGACACATTTTTCCGTTACCCAGCCGTGTCTCCCGCGGCGATTACTGTGATCCAGGAAGGGGATAGCTTGCCGGTGTTGGGCGGGCTGGACGTTCTAGCTACACCCGGCCACACCATGGACCACCTGTCATTCTTCAGCCCATCAACCGGCGTGCTCTTTGCCGGAGACATCCTGAGCACCCGGGATGACAGAGTGCAACTGACCCCACCCCGCATCACCGCCGACCAGGACGCTGCCAATCGGTCCGCCTTGCGCCTAATCGAAATGTCGCCGGTCATCATTGCCTGTGGCCACGGCACACCACTAACCGACCACGCCAGCGATGATCTGATGATGTTGGCGCGTGAGATTCGCCGGCACACAGGAGAATAACATGGCTTCCCTTCCGTCCCGTAGCCTATACGAGCAAGAACTGACCACATTAAGTGATTCCATTTTGCGGATGGGCAGTATGGTCAATACGGCCGTGGACAACGCCTTTGCGGCGCTGATCAGCAAGGACAGCGGACTGGCCCAGAAGGTAATTACCGGCGATCTGGATATTAACCAGCTTCGGTTTCAGATCGAGGAATTGGCCCAGAAGATCCTCGCCACCCAACAGCCGGCCGCTCGCGACCTGCGATTCGTCATTGCCGCCATCCATACGGCCGTTGAGCTGGAACGTATCGGTGATCATGCCGCCGGCATTGCCCGTATCGCCATCCGCACCCAGGAAATCCCCGATACGGAGCTGGATTGGTCGCGACTGCCCAAAATGGCGCGGCGCGCCGAGGACATGTTGGCCCAGGCAATGGAAGCGTTCGCGACGCGCAATGTCGAAATCGCCGAAAACATTGTTAAACGCGACCAGAAGCTGGACCGTCACTATCGCAAGTTTTTCACGGAAGCCATGACCCACATGAGCGATCAGGAACGGGCTGAAGTCGCTACCTATATGCTGTGGGTGGCCCATAACCTCGAGCGTATCGGCGATCGGGTGACCAATATTGCCGAGCGTGTGATCTTCATGGCTACGGGACAATATATCGAAGTGATGGAAGATTACGGCTAAATCCTTGCCTCAAGTGGCAGCCGGTTGACAAGACTAACATTTTCATTAGAATTCCTCTTCAATTCGCTCACGGTCTACAGCGTACTGTCACAGACAATTAGACTGGCCTCTGGCAATTGACCAAGGTGCCATCTATCAATAGATCGTTCGAATAATTAACATCAGATAACCGGTCGCGTCTGCCGCCATGGCACTCGTGAACTAAAACTATAGACATCAATAATTGTTAATCTGGCTGTGTGGGAAAGGCATTCGGCCAACCCCAGCCAACAACCTAGTTTCGAGGAGAAGAAGCATGAAAAGATTGACGTTATTCGCTCTATTGATTCTTGTAATGGCCCTCGCCGCATGCGGCGGCCAGGTACAGGATGCTGCTGAGCAGGTAGCCCCAACTGTGGCCGCCGCGGTGGAAGAAGCCGGGCAGGCCGCTGAAGAGGCCGCCGGCGAAGTTATGGCAGACGAGGGCTGCACCGACCCGCTGGGTTGTGTCGAGGTCGCCTCCGGTGACCCCATCCTGTTGGCCTCGGCGCTGGTCATCACCGGCCCCAACGCTGACCTGGGACAAGACTCGCAGCGCGGCGCCGAAATCGCCATCGCGATGCGCGGTGATGTCATGGGTCACCCGGTCGAGTTGCAGGCCGAGGACGATGGCTGTAACGCTGAAGGTGGACAGACGGCCGGCACCAAGATTGCCGCCAACCCGCAGATCGTCGGTGTCATCGGCACCAGCTGCTCCGGCGCCGGCGTCCCCATGGCTCAGATCATTTCTGATGCCGGTTACGTGATGATTTCCCCGTCCAACACCTCCCCGGCACTGACCGATCCGGCCCAGGCCTGGAAGGCGGGCTACCTGCGAACGGCTCACAACGACCTGATTCAGGGCGCGGCTATGGCCGATTACGCCTATGATGTCCTGGGTGTCACACGTGCCGCAGCCATCCATGATGGCGATCCCTACACCGAGGGTCTGGCCAGCGCCTTCAGCGATGCATTCGTTGCCAAGGGCGGCGAGATGGTTGCCTTTGAGGCGGAAGCTGCTGACGCGACCAATGTTGAGCCGCTGCTGACGACGATTGCTGCCTCCAGCCCTGAGTTCCTGTACTACCCCGTCTTCGTACCGCTGGGTTCGCTGATCACCAACACCGCCAAGAACGTCGCCGGCCTGGAAGGCGTCCAGTTGGCCGCGGCCGACGGTGTCCAGTCCCCCACTTTCCTGGAGAACGTTGTTGGTTCAGGTGAGGGTATGGTCGTGTCCGGTCCGGACCTGGCCTTCTCCAACACCTTCTACAACGACACGTTCCTGCCCATGCATCAGGAAATGTTCGGTATGGCCCCGACCTCCGTCTTCCATGCGCACGCGTTTGATGCAGCCAATCTGTTGTTGAACGCGATCGAGTCCGTGGGCAAGGAAGAGTCTGATGGTACGCTGCTGATCGGTCGGCAGGCGCTGCGCGACGCGCTGTATGCCACCGCCGGTTACGAGGGTATCACTGGTACGCTGACTTGCAACGAGTATGGCGACTGCGCCGACGCCAAGATCTCCGTCTCTGAGATTGAGAACGGCGAGTTTGTCCGCGTCTGGCCGTAAGACTTAGAAGCCGGCAGGCATGACATGCATTCATCGGGCGTGTGATGCCTGCTAGTCATCAAAGAATAGGCTCCGGCTGTACGGCGAGTATTGCCGCAAGCCGGAGCCTATTCTTGTTTTAGCACACGATTGATTGTGTGTTCGCATTAACATCAGGAGGCTTCTCAATGTCTTTCTCACAGCGCCTCAGGGAAACAGACTGGATCGGCGTTGCCTTATGGGTATTCCGTGCAGTCATTATTGCGCTTGTCATCATTGGCACCGTCCGCAAACTGTTTTTTGATGTCGGCACCCAATATACGGTCGACGACTGGATCGACTTCGTCGTATCCGGCCTTTCGCAAGGCAGCCTCTACGCGCTGATAGCCCTGGGCTATACGATGGTGTACGGTGTGCTTTTTATGATCAACTTTGCTCACGGCGAGTTCTTCATGTCCGGCGCCATGACTTCAACCGTTCTCCTGGCCAGCACCTTGGCGGCCGGCGGCTTTATGGACGAGCAGCCGATCATCTACCTGGTCCTTGTTACCGTGCTGTCCGTTGTGACGGCCATGGGTGTGGCCCTGTTAACCGAGCGAGTTGCCTATCGTCCCCTGCGACGAGCTCCCCGACTTGTCCCGCTGATCACCGCCATCGGTGCGTCCTTTTTCTGGCAGTATATTTTCCGCGGCCTCTTCGGTTCTTCCATTATCCCCTTTCCTGTCCCGGAAGTGCTTGAAGGACGCTACACAATTGGTGGTATTGAGATCCTGAAGACCCGAATGGTTGTCTTTTTCGTGGCAGCCATCTCCATGGTGGGTCTTTACTTCTTTGTGCAGCGGACCAAGACAGGCAAGGCCATCCGGGCTGTGGCTGAGGACAAGGATGTCGCCGCGCTCATGGGTATTGACGTCGACCGCGCCATCGCCATGACATTTGCCATCGGCGCAGCCATGGCCGGCATTGCGGCCGTTCTGTGGGCCCTGGTCTTTCGTCAGGTCAATTTCTTCATGGGCTTTGTGCCCGGCATCAAGGCGTTCACTGCCGCGGTGCTGGGAGGTATCGGCAGTATCCCCGGCGCGGCTATCGGTGGTCTCCTGCTCGGCGTGATCGAAGCCGTCGGGCCACCCTTGTTCCTGGAGGGTCTCGGCATTCCCGGCGCCCACCAGCTCAAGGACGTCATCGCGTTCACCGTACTGGTCCTCATCCTGATCTTCCGTCCGCAAGGTATTGTTGGCGAACGTCTCGCCGAGAAGAAGGCATAAGGAGGCACATCCATGACCGCAACCTATGACTGGCGAAAAACCATCCAATATGGATTGCTGGCCGGGGTCATCACCCTCATTACCGGTGCCATCGGCATGATCGAGGCGTTTGACGAGCGCGATCTGATCGTCGATGTGCTTTCGCTCGGCCAGGTACTCCTATTCGGCGCGCCGCTCATCGTTGGCTACCTCGTGGTCGCCAATCAAGATCGGCCCGCCCCCGTACCGTCGCTCATTAGTGGCATTGTGGCCGGGGCACTGACGGCCATCCCTTCCGCGCTGCTGGTGTTGTTATCTGTATACTGGACCGATATTCGTGATTATTTCGTCAACATATCGCCGCAGCTCATCGAGACCCTGACCTTTGGCCGCGGCCCTGTCGTGGGCAGTCTCCTATTGATTGCGGCCATGGCGGGATTTGGTTTTGTTGGCGCGGCCTTACGGCTTATACCGGAGTACTTCCGTCGGCCGCTGATGATCGCCACGCTCACGACCCTGGGCATCGCCCTCTTTTCCGATGTCCCGCTGAATATTGCCAACGAGTTGCTGCCGCGCAGTATCGTCCGGCAGTTGTTGGGCACCAAGGGCATCATGCCCGTGACGGCGCTGGCCATATTCGTAATCTCTTTGATCCTGGCCTTCTTCTGGCAGTCAGACAAGCGACGCAATGCCTCTGCCTTGCGCGCCGCAACAATCACGCCACAGGAGCGCACGCGCAATCAACGTATCCTGCGGATTGTCATCCTGGGTGTGCTGCTCGTCCTGCCCTGGGTATTGGGCATATTCCTGACCAACGTCGTCGACCAAGTCGGCACATTTGTCATGATGGCCCTGGGGCTGAACATTGTTGTCGGCTTTGCCGGGTTACTGGACCTGGGCTATGTGGCCTTCTTCGCCATCGGCGCCTATGTCACCGGCGTGCTGACTTCAACCGGTGACCTGGGCTTTGGCTGGAGCTTCTGGGCCGCCCTGCCCGTGGCCATTCTATCGGCCACCACAGCCGGCATCATCCTGGGTATTCCGGTGCTGCGGCTGCGTGGTGACTACCTGGCCATCGTCACCTTGGGCTTTGGCGAGATCATTCGCGTGCTGGTGAGGTCTGACCTGCTCAAGGGCGTCATCGGTGGCGCGCAGGGTATTCTCAATATTCAACGGCCGACCGTTGCCGGATTTGAGTTCATTTCACCCCAACACTTCTATTACCTGATCCTGATCGGGTGCGTCATCGCCTGGTACGTTTCGGCGCAGTTACGCGACGGCCGGCTTGGTCGCCGCTGGATGGCCATGCGCGAGGACGAAGACGTAGCCGAGGCCATGGGCATCAATCTGACAACCACCAAGCTGCTGGCCTTCGCCATGGGCGCGACGTTCGCCGGCATGGCCGGTTCGATCTTTGCCTCACGTCTCGGTTCGGTCTTTCCCAACAGCTTCGAGCTGCTTATCTCGATCAACGTCCTGGCCATTGTGATCGTCGGTGGATTGGGTAGTTTGCCCGGTGTCGTATTGGGCGCGTTCATGTTGGTCGGTCTGCCCGAGCTGCTGCGCGAGTTTGAAGAATACCGGCTATTGATGTACGGCATCCTGCTCATCGTCATGATGCTGGTCCGGCCGGAAGGCTTGTGGCCCTCCGCGGTAACCCAGCGCGAGTTGCACGCCGACGCGGAAACAGCCGCGCAGGAATTCAATACCATCGAAGAAGTTAACCCGCTAACCTAGGCAGGGAGTACCCATGACCAACATCCTGGAAACATTCAATGTCACCAAGCGCTTCGGCGGGCTGGTCGCCGTCAATGACCTGTCGTTCAGCATTCCTGAAGGCGGCATCGTCAGTATCATTGGTCCCAATGGTGCGGGCAAGACTACCTTCTTCAACTGCATTACCGGGTTCTATCAGATCGATGAAGGCGACATTGTCTTTGAAGGCAATTCCATCGCCGGCAAATCACCCGACAGAATTACTCGTCTGGGCATCGCCCGCACCTATCAGAACATTCGCCTGTTCTCCTTCATGACGGCTCTGGAGAATATCCTGGCCGGCATGGAGCCACGACTTCATTCACCCTGGTATGGCCCTATCTTTCGGCTGGGCGGCACCAAGAAAGAAGAGAAAACGGCCACGGCCGAAGCCAATGAACTGCTGAGCTTTGTCGGCCTGACCGGCAAAGGCGACAACCTGGCCCGCAACCTGCCTTATGGCGATCAGCGCCGGCTGGAGATTGCGCGCGCGTTGGCCAGCGGTCCCAAGCTGTTGCTGTTGGACGAGCCGACCGCCGGGATGAACCCGCGCGAAACGGCCGAAACCACGGAGTTCATTCGCCACCTGCGCGACGAGCTGGGAATCAGCATTCTAATGATTGAGCATGACATGCGCGTGGTCATGGGCATCTCTGAAATGATCACTGTCCTCGATTACGGCGAGAAGATCGCCGAGGGCACACCGGCTGAGATTCAACAGAACGAACGGGTCATTGAGGCCTATCTGGGCCGCGGCGCCGCCGGCAAGGCCACAATTGAGGTGGCAGCATGACGCTTCTCGAACTGAAAGATATCAACGCTTACTATGGCAAAATCCACGCCCTCAAAGGCATTTCGCTGACCGTGGACAAAGGCGAAATCGTCACCTTGATTGGTGGAAACGGCGCCGGCAAAACCACGACATTGCGCACCATCTGTGGCCTGATGCGCCCTTCCTCCGGGATGGTCACGATGGATGGTGACGATCTGGGCCAATATCGGCCGAGCCAACTACCAAGCATGGGCATTGCCATGGTACCGGAAGGGCGAGGCATCTTTGCCCGCATGACTGTGCTGGAAAATCTGGAGATGGGTGCCTACCACCGCAGCGACAAGGACGGCATCGCCAGTGATCTGGAGCGCATCTACGAAATCTTTCCTCGCCTGAAGGAACGCCGCACCCAGGTTGCCGGGACGATGTCCGGCGGTGAACAACAAATGCTGGCCATGGGGCGCGCGCTCATGTCGCGTCCCGACGTCCTCCTGCTGGACGAGCCTTCCATGGGACTGGCGCCGGTGTTGGTCGAAGCCATCTTCACGACGATTGAGGATATCAACCGACAGGGCACGACGATCCTGCTGGTGGAGCAAAACGCGCTCATGGCCTTACAGGTGGCCAGCCGTGGCTACGTGCTGCAAATGGGCGAAATCGTTCTCAGCGATTCGGCCAAGGCCCTGCAAAACAACCCGATGGTGCAGAAGGTTTACCTCGGCGTCGACTAGTCGGTCTGGGAGCTAATCCATGGAACTGCGGTTATTCTCTGCGGCCGATGTCCGTGCCGCGTTGCCGATGGCTGAGGCGATTGCCGCGATGAAGCAGGCCTTCGCCCAGCTGTCCGACGGCCGAGCCGACGCGCCGATGCGCACTCATTTAGCCATTACGCCGGATGACAGCACGCTGGTCATGCCGGGCCATGTTCCCGACAACCACGCCTTGGCCATCAAGGTCGTATCCGTCTTTGGCAGCAACAGCGCCCGCGGACTGCCCCTGATCCATGCGCTGGTCCTGGCGTTGGACGAGACTACCGGCCGGCCACTCGCCCTGATGGAAGGTGGCGCCTTGACAGCCATTCGCACGGGTGCTGCGTCGGGTGCGGCCACGGATGTCCTCGCACGACCGGAGGCACGCATCGCGGCCATCTTCGGCAGCGGTGTGCAGGCCCGCACTCAACTGGAAGCGATTTGCACTGTTCGACCTATTGAAGAGGTCCGGGTGTTCAGCCTTATGGGCGCAGAGGAGTTTGTGCGCGACATGGCTGGGTATGGTCCGGTGCCTCACGCGGTCCACGTGGCCGCCAGCGCCGCCGAAGCGGTGCGCGATGCCGACATCATCTGCGCGGCCACCACGTCGCGTGCGCCGGTATTTGACGGCGCAGACCTGAAGCCTGGCGCTCATGTCAACGCCATCGGCGCCTTCACGCCGGAAATGCAGGAGATCGACCCAACCACCGTGCTGCGTTCGCGCGTGGTGGTCGATTCGCGGGCGGCCGCCTGGGAAGAGGCCGGCGACCTGATCATTCCCCTGGCAGCAGGGCAGATCACCGCTGACCACATCTACGCTGAACTAGGTGAGATCCTGCTGGGCCAACTGCCCGGGCGGACCGACCCGAAGCAAATTACCTTCTTCAAGTCGGTCGGGGTAGCTGTCCAGGATGCCGCCGCTGCACAAATCGTCCTGCAAAACGGCCAGACCTTAGGACTTGGACAAGTGGTGGTATTATGAGCAACCTGCCCGCAACTGCCCAGGTCGTCGTCATTGGCGGCGGCGTGATGGGCGCCAGCACGGCCTATCATCTCGCCCTGCGTGGCTGCACCGATGTGGTTCTGCTGGAGAGCCAGCCGTTTTTCGGTCTAGGCGCCACGGGCAAATGCGCTGGTGGCATTCGTTACCAGTTCAGCACCGCGATCAACATACGCCTTTCCCAGTTAAGCCTGCCCATGCTGGACCGATTCGAGGCTGAGACCGGCCAAGCCATCGACCTTCGCAAGTGTGGCTATCTCATCCTGCTGACCCGCGAGGCGGACGTGGAAACGTTCCGGCAAAACGTGGCCCTGCAGCATAGCCTGGGTGTGCCCACCCAGTGGCTCAGCGGCGACGAGGTGCGAGCCCGCCTGCCCCTGTTTGCGGCTAATGATGTGTTGGCGGCGACATTCCACCCCGACGACGGCCTTGCCGATCCCAACGGCGTGGTTGCCGGGTACATCAGCGGTGCCCGCCGCCTGGGAGCTACGACACTGACCGATACCCCAGTCACGGGCATTGAGACCGAGAACGGCAGAGTCGTCGCCGTGCAGACACCCCAAGGCCGAATCGCCTGCGAGACCGTGGTCAATGCCGCCGGGCCGTGGTCGGCCCAGGTGTCAGCCATGGCGGGAATCGACCTGCCCGTTATTCCCATACGACGTCAAATGCTGACGACAACAGCCTTACCGGCCATCCCTACCGATTTCCCCTTTGTGATCGACTTCGCCCAAAGCCTCTACTTTCACCGCGAAGGCAAAGGGCTACTGACCGGTATGTCTAATCCGCATCAAATGCCCGGTTTTGACGAGTCGGTCGACGAAGCGTGGGAACTGGTTCACATGGAGTCCGCCATCGGCCGACTGCCCTTGTTGGCCCACGCGGGACGCCAGGCGCACTGGGCCGGGCTATACGAAGTTACTCCTGATGCCCACCCCATTATCGGCCGTCAGCGCGAAGTCGAAGGACTGGTGACGGTCACGGGCTTCTCCGGGCACGGCTTCATGCATGGCCCCGCTGCGGGGTTGCTGGTGGCCGAGATTATTCTCGACGGACAGGCCCACACCCTCGATATCACGTCGCTCCACTATGATCGGTTCACGACGGACGCCCTGCGACGCGAGTACAACGTCATTTAGCCAGTCTGAGAGCCCAATTGAAAACCGTCCCTGCGGCTTGTCAGGGTCTTGACGGTTGCTATACTGGCCTATCCCGGCCACGGCAGTGACCGGCTACGAGGCTATTGATGAATACTTCCCGTCACCGACGGATTACCCGGCTTACTCTGTTCACCCTTCTGCTCGTTCTGTTGGCGCTGGTCACCGCATGCAGCCAGGAACCAGTGGAACCAAGCGTTGTCATTCCCGCAACGGCCGAACCCCTCCCCACGGCCGATTTGCCTGTGGACCGCAGCGGCCGCGATTTCATCGTTGTCGCCACCGATGCCCCCCTGCCGCCCTTCACCGACTTTGATCAGTTCGGCACAGTTATCGGCTTCAACAGCAGTGTCATGCAGAATATTGCCGCCAAAGCCGGGCTGGACTATGAGTTCGTGGTCACACCCAACGAGGGTGTGCTGGCCAGCATTGCCGCCGGATCGGCCCGCGATTTTGACGCGGTGATGTCGGCGCTGGTCATCCCCGACGTGCCACCGCCGGGCATCGCCTATACCGACCCATACCTGGAGATCGGACAGGTCGTGCTGGTGCTGGCCGATGAGAACGAAATCCAGAGTCCCGGGGATCTGCGGCCGGGTATGGCTATCGGCGTCTTGCCCGATAGCGACAGTTACGATTCGGCGCTGGAATTGGGCCTGGCAGAAAGCGATCTCTTTACGGCCTACGAACGGCCGTCGCAGCTCATTCAAGCTCTGGTAGATGAATCGGTCGATGCGGTGATTGTCGACAGCTTCATGGGCGACTATTTTGCCGCCACATTCCCCGAACAGCTCAAGCTGGTCGGTGGTGAAGGCGCGCGCGAGACATGGCTCGACAGCCGAGCCTATGGCATTGCTGTGGCGGCCGATAACAGCGAGCTGCTGGACAGACTCAATACGGCCATTACCGAGCTGCAAGAGGTGGGGGAAATCGATCGACTGGCCGTTACCTATCTGCTGGCTGAGGAGAACGCCGCCGCGGCGGTGGACCCGGGCGAGTCGCGCATCGGCACACCCGCCGGCGAGCTTTTCATCGGTGTCGTCGGTTCCTTCACGGATATGGACCCAGCCAGTCTGACCGTCGACAACATCAGTTGGGAAATCAAACAGAATGTGATGAGTGGGCTCTATCGCATCAGCCCTGATTCAAGGGTTGAACCATTACTGGCCACAGCGCTGCCGACTATATCGGAGGACAAGCTGGAGTACACCATCCCCTTGCGCAGCGGCCTACTGTTCCCTGATGGCACGACGTTTACGGCCGATGACGTCAAATGGTCGATCGATCGGGCGGCAGGCATGGGCAATTTTCTGGTGAACAATTACTTGAAGGACGCCAATGAGGATAACTTCGCCGACCAGGACGCCGTGCAGGTCATCGATCCGCTGACGGTCAAGATCGTGCTCAAGCAACCCACATCCTTCTTCCCGGCTGTTCTGGCGTCTCCGCCCTTCTTTCCCGTCAGCCCGGATTGCTTCGGCGCCACCGCCGATCCCGACAGTACCTGTGGCGGCATTGGCCCTTACACCATCGTGGGTTGGACCCCCAACGACCGGCTGCGACTGACGGCCAATCCCGGCTGGCCCGGCCCCAACCCGGCGTTTCCCAATATCATGGTCCGCTTCTTCAACGACGTCGCCAGTATGGAGCGGTCGCTGGTAGAGTTCGAATCGGTTGACCTGGCCTGGACCGGGCTGCCCTTTGCCGACTTCACCACCTTAAGCGCCCAGGACCTCAACGGTGACGGACAAACCGACCTCAAGGCGTGGGAAGGCCCATCGACTTTCAAAAGCTACTTCATCTTTGATCAAGCGACGCCACCCTGGGACAAGAAACGTGTGCGCCAGGCGGCCGCATTAGCCCTGGATCGCGAGGCACTCGCCCGCGACGTGTTTGGCGGCGGTCGCTTGCCGTTGCTCAGTCCGGTACCCAATGACATCCCCGGCCATCTGGACACCCTGCCCGCGCGCGACCTGGAGCGTGCCAGGGCCTTGCTGCTCGAAGAGGGCTACTCGGCCGGTGTGCCGCTGGATATCGCCCTTTGGTATGTCAATGACGGGCGCTATAGCACGGTAGAAGATGCCTACGCCAATGCTATTAAGGCACAGCTGGAAGAAACTGGTGTGTTCAAGGTGACGGTCAATGGCGTCGCCTGGGATGAGTTCCGTCTGCAGACGGCGCAATGTGCCTATCCTGCCTATCTTCTGGGCTGGCCGTCGCCTGGTGCACCGACTGAGTACATGGACGCCACCAGTTGGACCAACTTTTTTGTAGAGAACCCGACGCGGGTATTCTGCTCCAACTATGAAAGCGAACGCATGACCACACTGGTGCAAGAAGCGCGTGAAGAGTTGGATGAAGCGGCGCGACTCGAGAAGTACGGCGAGATTCAAACGCTTTGGGCGGATGAATTACCCACGCTGGACATCACGCAGGAACCGCGTCGAGCCATCTCGTTGCCGCGTATTGACGGCGTCACGATCAACGCCTGGGGATTGATGCACTACGAGTTATTGACCAAGGCTGAAACGACAGAGTAGATGCCACTCGGCCGGGCAGCGCCAAACAGCCGTTGGCTTTAGGCCTGCTCGCGCTGAGCTGCTTTTTCGGCAGCCCGTTTGGCCCGCGGCCCAACCAGTCGCTCTTCCCCAGCCATGATGCGCTTGATGTTTGGCCGCAAGGCCCAGGTGATGATGATGAAGGCCACCACACTGCCCACGAGATAGGCCGGTGATGGGTCCGTGCCCATAAAGAAGCGCACGGCAAAGATGATGATGGTCACCACGGCCATGCTCAGCGACGCCACCGAAGCCATACCCACACCCACGAGCAGGGCGATCATCACCACAGCAGCGATGAGCACAGTCGGCCACCAAATAGCCGTAGACCAACCCACATTGGGCCCGGTTCCTGCCCCGCCATGAAACCGCAGGTAGAGCGACCAGTTATGGCCAATTACCGAGGCCACGCCGGCTGTCGCCTGGGCCCACGGTAGAAGCTCCGGCCCCAGCGCGTCGCCCAATAGCCATGTCGTGACGATGACCGCTGCGGCACCCTTGGCCACATCACTGATCGACGTCAGGACACCTACGCCCAACCCGGCGGCGCGCAGCGAGTTCGTCCCGCCCGTTCGGCCGCTGCCAATCTCCGTCAGTTTCTCGCCCTTAAAGAGCCAAACATAGATATAGCCAAACGGGATTGACCCGAGTAGATAGCCAATGACGGCCGCTAGGAGTAGATAAACAATCTGCATGGTTACCTGTCTAAATCAGACCCGGTGGTCGGGGCAAAATCCACACTATAGAAACACACAATCGGCCGATTAGTTGCTCATGCGTTTGGGCTCGATGACCGTAAACGGAACCTCATGCACAGAATCCGCCCGTAAATAGAAACTGCGTGTCACAGGTTGCTCAGCGTTCTCAAGCGAAACAATGACATACTGCGCGTCGGGATAGTAGGACTGTTGGCGGTCGGTGACGGATGGCTGGGCCGGGCTATGGGGATGGGAATGATAAATGCCCAGCAAATCCCAGCCCTCGGCCTCCAGGGCCAGCATGGCCTCGACTTGTTGCAATGGGTCCATTTCGTACGCTGTTGCGCTCTGCAGGCGATTCTCGACCGGATAGAGCGCAATCGCTCGGTCGTCTCGCCCGGCGATCAGACCGCACGCTTCTTCGGGCTTTGCCGTCCGAAGGTGGGCGATCATGTCGTCATACAAGGTGCGCGGCATTTCCATGGTTTCGGTCCACTGCTGAACCCGTCTATGCTAGTCACCGTCGGCGCAAAATGCAAAAAAGGGCCAGGCGATGGTCGCCTGGCCCTTTACGAACGGTCACCCAAATTGGGTCTAGATACAGCTAGGGGGTAACCGTGAAAGTACCGACCATACCCCCGGCTGCGTGCCCAGGCACCGTGCAGACATATTGATAAGTCCCCGGAGCCGGAGCCGTAAAGCTGAAGGTAGCCGTCGTACCACCGGCAATGACCCCGGAGGTTGCACCGTTGATGGTGTCTTCCGGCGTTACCGTAAGCGGATCGGCATCTCCGGCAACAAGTTCCCAGTTGTGCTCAAGCGCACCGGTGTTGTTAAACAGCACCGTCACCGGAGCGCCGGCCGGCGCGGAAGCTGTCGCCGGATCATAGCGGAACTCATCTCCCGCCGTAAACGTCAGCGCCACGGGCTCTGGGCCGGAACTGGCCGCGCCCCCGCAAGCGACTACCAATAAGCCAACCAATGCCACCACTACCAACAATAGTACCTTTCGCATCGAGTATCTCCTTTAGCCGCCAATGAACAAAACACAGGTCTGTGCAATTCTTCACAATGACCAAATGAGACTCTAGAAAGATACCGGCTGATCGTCCAATGATTGCCTGTCGCTTAGGCGATCGCTCATCTAGTCGTACGACCTACGACTGAATACCCCCTTCCGTCAGTGCGCGAACATTGAGCAGTCGATCGGCATCCTCCTCGCTCAGATAGCCTTTCTCAACCACCACCTCGCGCACTGTGCGATTCGTGGCCATCGCTTCCTTAGCCACTTCGGCGCCCTTCAGGTAACCAATGACCGGGTTCAGAGCTGTCACCAGGATGGCGTTCTTGGCTAGCCAGCCTGTCGCCTTCACCTCATTGGCCTTGATGCCCACCAAACACTTGTCAACAAATGCGTTGACCGAATTGATGATCACGTCCATGCTTTGGAAAATGTTATAGGCAATGATGGGCATCATTACGTTCAGTTCCAATTGCCCGGCCTGCCCGGCCATCATCACGGTCAGATCATTGCCCATAACCTGATACATGGCCATGTTCATCATTTCGGCCAACACCGGATTCACCTTGCCGGGCATGATCGACGACCCGGGTTGCACGGCCGGCAGACGTATCTCGTCCAGGCCGGTGCTGGGTCCGGATGACAACAATCGGAAATCGTTGGCAATCCGCGTCAAGTCCTGGGCCAACGTACGCATGGCGCCGCTGAAGTGAACCGCGTCGGCCATACTCTGCATCGACTCGAACAGGTCATCCGACTCGTAGAGTTTAATGCCCGACAGTCCGCTCAGGACAACGACCATGCGACGATGATACTCCGGGTGGGCGTTTAGGCCGGTGCCGGTGGCCGTGCCGCCAATGCCCAGCCGACGCAACCCCTCGGCCGCCTCGCGAATCTTGGCTGCATCGCGCTCGATGGCGCGCGCGTAGCCGCCAAACTCCTGACCCAACCGTACCGGCACCGCGTCCTGCAAATGAGTACGGCCGCTCTTGATGACGGGGTCGAATTCGGCTGACTTGACACGGAACTCGGCCGCCAGTCGGTCCAGCGTGGCCAGAAGCTCATCCAGCCGCCACAAGCTGCCCAGACGGATGGCGGTGGGAATGGTGTCGTTCGTGGATTGGGCCATGTTCACATGATCATTGGGGCTGACCGGCTTGGCGGTCGCGTCCAGGCCATAGCCAAGAATCTCGTTGGCCCGATTGGCAATGACCTCATTGATGTTCATGTTATGGCTGGTGCCTGCGCCCGCCTGGATGGGATCGACCACAAACTGATCGCTCATTTGCCCAGCGATGACCTCGTCAGCGGCTTGCATAATGGCCTTGGCCGTAGCGTCTCCGGTAATCGTCTTGTCACCCACCTGCTTGTCGTTGAATAGACCCAGGTCATGGTTGACTTCGGCCGCGGCGCGCTTGATCAAGGCCATCGACCACACGAACGCTGGATAGGGCAGGAGCCCGGTGATGGGGAAATTATGGATAGCCCGCTGCGTTTGGGCACCCCAATAGGCGCCGGCCGGAACTCGGACTTCGCCCAGCGAGTCCTTTTCAATACGAAATGCGTCTGTCATGCTAACCTCCAGTGGAAATCAAAAAACCGAACTAACCAACCCACGAATCGGTCAGTCAGTTCGGTTTAGGTTCAACGTTGCGGTGGGGAATTACTCTCCACCGACTGCGTCCACGAATCTAGAGAGCGTCGTAACCAGGGCCCTCGGAGAAGAACATATAGTTCGGCGGGATGTCCTCGGTCAGGTCAAATGCTTCGCCGCCAGCCAGCTGCTTGGCATTGAGTAGCGCAACCTGGTGACCGTCAACCTCGCCCGTGAACGGCACGCCGTCCGGGAGCAGTTCCTTGGTGTTGGTGATCCACACACCGGCGGGGGCCACGTAGTCGAACGGTACTTCTTCTTCAGGGAAGATCGCCTCATAGGGGCACTCCGGTACGCAAGCGCCACAGTCAATACAGGTATCCGGATCGATGTACAGCCAGGGCCATTCCTCTTCCGGCTTACCCAGGACCATGCACTCGACAGGGCACACTTCAACGCACGCCGTGTCGCGCAGGCACAATCTGGTAACAATATGGGTCATTTATAAGTCTCCTTCACAAACTTTGCGCCGGCACCGGACACAAACGCAGTTGCGGCAATTGTCCGGCACCAGAACGGATGGTGATAATTACTTAGCGGCCTTGTAATTGGCCGCGACAGCATCCCAGTTAACGGTATTCCACCAGGCCGAAATGTAGTCCGGGCGGCGATTCTGGTAATTCAGGTAGTAGGCATGCTCCCAGACATCCAGACCGAGGATCGGCGTATTGCCTTCCATCAGCGGCGTGTCCTGATTGGGGGTCGAGCCTATCATTAATTTGCCGTCCTGGTTGACAGCCAGCCAGGCCCAACCGGAGCCAAAACGCGTGGCCGCAGCCTTGGCGAAGGCTTCCTTGAAGCTAGCAAAGCTACCGAACTCGGCCTCAATGGCCGCACCGAGCGCACCGCCGGGTTCGCCACCGCCATTCGGACCCATGATGTTCCAGAAGAGCGTATGGTTGGCATAGCCTCCGCCATTATTGCGGACGGCTGTGCGAATGCCTTCGGGAACGGCATCCAGATTGGCCAGAAGCTCTTCAATGCTCATGGCCGCCAGGTCATCGTGGCCTTCCAGGGCCGCGTTCAGGTTGTTGGTATAGCCCGCATGGTGCTTGTCATGGTGGATGCTCATGGTGCGTGCATCAATATTGGGCTCAAGGGCATCTTCGGAATAGGGCAACGGTGGTAATTCGTAGGTCATAGTCATCTCCTTTTGAGAGTCAAGCGAAGTCAATATGCCTGCTGCAACTCATAGTTGAAACAAGGTTAAAATGGATTCTATCGGTACGTTTTTCCTTTGTCAAACCAACTCGACAGTGCTCATTCCCGGCCGTTGGCAACCACTTATTGTCGAGTTAGTGCAAAGACAAACGTGCCTTGCGATTGGTATAGCACGTCCATCTGCGGATTACGCATCAACACCGCCGGGTCAAAGAAGCCACCCTTGGCCCCGGCATAGACATGGGTCACGCCTTCATCGCGCAACCAGTCGGCCGACGCCGGAGCGGACCAGTCCTTAATCGCCGCAGCTTCCTCATTGAAGGCCCGTACGGAAGCGAACAATTCCGGATTATAGATGTGATCAATGGGTGGTGTTGTGGCACCGCGGTTTATGAGAGGCACCACCCAAGCCCCCCCGTCCCCGGCCGCCCACGTCGTGCCCAACCAGCGCCAGCTGTTTACCGCCACCAGCGCGTCGTCCGGGAGATGAGTCCCCATCCAGTCCAGCGCCGCCAGGTCCGTTTGTTCAGCCAGAATGGTTTGCGGATTGATGATCCCGGTTTGGGCGCGCAGACCAAACAGGGTCAGAATTCCCAATAACACGCCCACACCTACAGTGGCAACGACCGTGACGGCCGACGGGAAACCGGCGCGACGGATAGCCTTGCCGGCCCAATGCCACACCCTCACGCTCACCAACGCCAAAAACAGGGCCAGGGGCAAAAACAGTGAGATGTACATGCTGTTGAGGTTTACCACCAGTGTCTCCGGTAGACCCAATCGTTCGCCGGCCAACAGGAAGAACAGCGACGCCACCCAGGCCACCAGCACCAAAGGAAAGATTGCCCAGCGTTCGCCACGCCAAACGCCGATGAGCACCACCACTAGACCGACAGCTGCCGCTATGAGAAAAGCCTGCTCCCATCCGGTCGTCAGATAGCCGGTCGGGAAATCGTTGAAACCCGCCACCGAATTCTGGATGGCCTGGGTTGGATTGGTGTCGCGCCAAAGTTGATAGACACGCGGCGCGATGAGCGTAGCCCCCAATAGGGCGGACCACAAATACGGCCGCAGGCGACGATAACTCACCAGTTGAACCAACAGAACCAGCAAGGCAAACGGCAGAAAGAACAGAAACACGCGGAAGTGGATTAGGAACACACCAGCGCCCAGAACTGCCGCCAGGGCCCAAGTATCGGGCCAGCCGCGCCCCATACGCCAGGTTAGCCCCAGCAGCACCGGCAACACAAACATCGCGGCCAGCTGGGTCATGCGGCCCCAGGTGGCATAGTAGCCGGGAAAAAAGAAGGGTAATGCGACCAGGAATGCGGCCAGCAATCCGACAGCGCGCTGCCGGCTAACCATCCATCCGGCGGCATAGACCGTCAACGGTAGCAAACCGTTGAGAACCTGGCCGAGCACGAGCAATAGCCCGGCCAGTGGCAGCCCGGTCATCAAGGCCAAGCTGGCCGACAGCGAGTGGAAGCCATAGTGATAAGGGAAACGGTCGACCGGCAAGTAGGGACTATAGTCGCTGGGTGCCTGCCCCTGGGCCGCCATCACGGCCGTTATCAGTCCATGACGGCTGGAATCGACCCAGGGCGGAAACGCCAGGTCGCGTACAGCCAGCAGGCGGACAGCAACGGAAGCCACCAGCAGAAGCAGCAGGAGGCCATAGGTCCACCAGTCGCCGTGGCTGAGCCGGAGTGACCACGAAGCCGGCCCGTCGGCCGAACGGGTCCGGCGACGCCACACCAGCAACGCGACCGCGGCCCACCCCACAACCAGCGTGCCCCACAACAGCCCGCCGCTCCAGCGCCCGCCGATTAATGACAACCACTGCCATGCCAATGGCCAAGCGGCCATCCCCAACGCCAGTGCAGCGCCCACCCAGGCGGCCGCATCCCACCGGCGACGCGGCCCGGTCAGCAGCAATAGACAGCCCGGCATGAGTAAGAAGGCCGGCACCAGCAGAAACAGCCCTGCATAGCGGACGGCCGTTTGCGCCAGATAGGCGATAGCACCCATCATGGTCAATTCGTAGCGGGTCACAAACCGTAGCTCCCTGGCCGCGGAATCAGGCAGCAGCGCGCCGTCGGTCATCGGCAACAGCTGCACGTCGCCCGGCTGGACAACATCCAGGCTATAGCCCCAAACGGACACATGGTTGGTTGCATCCCCCGACAACCGCAAGCGATAGGAACGGTCGGCCGAATCCGGCTGCGGCGGAAACGCGAACACGAAGGTCTGATTGTGACTCAAATCGCCGGAACGGAGGTCTTGTCTGGCAACGGGCTGATCCCGGTCGTCCCACAGTTCCAGCGTCAATCGGCCGTCGGGCTGCTCGCCGCCATAGTGTACGAGAATGAGCTCAATGGCTGACAAGCCGTTGTGGCGCGGGGTAAAGGATTGCTCGATGGCCAAGGTATTGCCGGGAGCCGGCAGGGCCGAGTCGATACGCGTTTGGGAAATATCAGTCGATTCAATCGACCCGCACACGTCAGCAAGCGGGCAGCGCTGGGCTAGAAACAGGCCTCCACCGACAACGAGCACGAGAACGGCCGTGAGCAATCCCACCAGCCGCGTGTTCACAGGAGATGTGACAGATGGACCCTCACCAGTGAATGAAGACATGCGAATGATCCTACTCGTTTGCACAGCGGGGCCAAAAACAAAACAACCACCCAATTGCTGTGGTGGTTGAACCTCTTAATATAGTCTGTAAGGAAGGGTGGCTACTATAACTTGTGACGGACTTCCCTCCTTGCAGTGGCGTCGCAAACGATTTGTCCCTCCTTCCTTCTCCCCCCCTTTTGGTAATTGCGACGCCACTCTTCTTCTTCCTTTAGTGACGCCAGTTGGATTTGAACCAACGACCTAGGGCTTATGAGTCCTATACCCACTAGACCACGTGTTCTATGTCCTCAGGCTCCCATGAGCGTGGGACTTTCAGTCCCCATGTCGGCCGTTACCATTGACGCGGGCCAGCGGACTATAGCGGTCATGATACTCCTGTAACTCCCGATCATCCCAAACCGCATAGTAACGCGCCGTGACTGTAGAGCCGGGCGTGTGGCCGAGAATCCTACCCAGCGCGGCGAGGTTGCCACCATTGCGGAGGAACGAACGAGCAAAGGCATGTCTAAATGAATGGGCATTACACCGTCCTTTCACACCGGCGCGCTTGCCGACCCGTTCCAGCATCAGCCGCACGCCGTTTGTAGTTAGCGCCGTTCCCGACTTCGACAGGAATAGCGCGTCAGAATGACCGGCCGGTCGCACGGCCAGATACAACGCCACCATATCGGCCGTAACCTCGGTGAAGTAGACTCGCCGCCCACGCTGGCCTTTCTCGACCACCGTTGCACAACGATTCTCCAGGTCAACGGCGCCAAGCGTCAAGCTACACAATCCACCGACCCGGCAACCCGTATCAGCTAACAGCAAGATAATCGCCCGGTCCCGGACATCTTCCAAAGGCAGCCGGTCAATTAAGCGACCAAGGTCATCATCACTTAGAGCCTTGGGCGCCTGATGAGGCAGCTTGACGAGAGGCACATCCCGCGCTACGTTGCGATCAGCCAAGCCCTCATCCACCAGCCACGAAAACAACCGTCGCACGGCCCGCTGAAAGCCATGCACCGAGTGCGGGCTCATACCTCGGTCGACTAGATGAGCGCGATACGAGCGCAATAGCGCCGGGGTCACCTCATCGACAGTGACCGGCCCGGCAAATGCACAGAAGTCTGTTAAGCGACGGCGATACCAACGCCGCGTACTTGGCGACACCTCTCCCGCCTGCCCCACCAGGAACCCCTCCACGGCGGCATTCAGGTTATTCATGTTTTGCTCTCTCACTTCATTGTTCGGTTGGACAGGCGTCCAATCGGCTGGCTCGTCTTGCAGTCAAGCCAGCCCAAACAGCATAGCACATTTTGGTGCTGAACGGAAGGTATCACGTAACCAGAGTTCTGTATTTTGAGGTGAGAGCATGAGTGTCAAACTAATGACCGCCATATGGGCGAACGGTCCATCAAACTCAACGGAACGCTTCGTCCTGCTAACCCTCGCCGACTACGCCAATGATGACGGAGCAGGTGCCTATCCAAGCCTCGCCACCATTGCTTCCCGGTGCGCCCTGTCACGGCGCACCGTTATCCGCGCCATCGAATCATTGGTCGATTCCGGCTATCTCATCCGTCGGCGCCGCAAGATAGAAGGCCGCTTTACCTCCAGCGAATACAAGATCAACCCGCAAAAGCTGCGCCCTAATAGTGACACAGTGTCACCAGTGGTAGTGACACACGATCACTATGGTAGTGACACAGTGTCACCAGAGTGGTGTCAGGATGACACTATGGTAGTGACACACGATCTCCAGGGTGGTGACACAGTGTCACCTAATCCGTTACCTGATCCGTCAACTGATCCCAAAAGGGGAGGGGAGCGACCCAAACCGCGACCCATGCCGGTTTCCTCCCCCTCCTCAAGAATTCAATTTCAAGACTTCCCCGAATCATCGGCCGAACGCATCCAACACGCGGCCATGGTCGCGGCCATGTCCGAAGTGACCGGCATGGACGCCAAGCTCAACTTCGACAAGCTCGCCCCAGCCGCGCTCGACCTGGTCAAGGCCGGCTACGAGCCTGACCAGGTCCGTAGCCTACTACGCCCGCGGCGCACCGCCGGGCCAGCGCAACTGGTATAGCGACGATTGGCGCGGCCGTAAGGGCGACATGCCCACGGTCAAGAATATCAGCGAAACGATCGGCGGAGCCGTAATGACGGCGGAACCGCGAGAGGTTGAAGGAGGTGTCCTGTGGCTGGACCACGTGCAAAAGTTCAACTAAACGGCTACCAAGTCAGCCAAGCCATGGTTGATGCCGCGCAATCACTACGCCGGCAGGGCGGTCGAGTCTACATCACCGCGCCGGGCGCGCTGCCGGCCGGCTTCGACGACAGTGGCGTCTGCCACAATTGCGGCGGCGTCGGGACGCTCTACCTGGAGTACATCACCGGCGGTCCCTATGACACCCCGCCGGCCCACAAGCCCGGCACAGATAATGACGGCAAGCGCATCGGCCCATCTGTTCATCCGTCATGGTTCGCCGAAGAGGGCAAATGGTACAGCCTGACCATGAACCCCTTCCCCTGCGTCGTCTGCCAGGGTGGCACCCAAACAGCGCAATTTGAGCAGGCCGCGGAGCTGGCGCTATGACCCACACGACTACCCCCAACGTCCCAACGGTAATGACCGGCGACGCCCTTGACCTCATCCCGCTGCTGGAGGATGCATCGGTTAATCTGGTTGTCACCTCTCCGCCCTATCCCGGCCAGTACGGCAACGAACTGGAGTCCCCCGACTGGCTCCGCTGGGCGCGCCGGTGGTTGCAACTCCTGGAACTCAAACTCGTGCCCAATGGCGTCATTGCCCTGAATGTCCAGTTCAAACGGACCGATCGCGGCTGGTATGACAACCTCATCTTCAACCTCGGTCATCCGGGATGGACGCATTACAACATCCTCGATCTGTACATCTACGGCAAATCCAACCCGCCGCCCAACGGGGCACTAACCTACTGCGACCCGCCTGGCTGGGAATACGTGTTCATCCTGACCAACGCCGCCAGGCCGCAAGACGTGACCTTCAACCCCGTGCGACGGCCGTACGCGAGAAAATCGCTCCGCGCCAATGGCAACATTTACACCTCCCGGACCGATACCACCAGCGCGCACCCCGACGGCGCACGCCAGACCACCCTCATGAAACTGTCCAGCAGTGCCGACCAGAATCGGCCGCGGGCCAAGGGTATTAGCTTCCCGCGCTCCCTACCCGACCGATTTATCCGCCAATACACCAACCCCGGTGATCTTGTGCTCGATCCGTTCTGCGGCGTGGGCACAACCCTCAAAGTCGCGGCCGATCTCGGCCGCCGGGCCATCGGGTTCGAGATTGACCCCGCTGAGGCTGATTGCGCCCGCGACTGGCTGGCCGA
>CAVOGT010000017.1:0-68562 GCA_963695535.1 uncultured Chloroflexia bacterium | reverse complement strand
TGATGGCAGCGGCCGCGGCCGGGCTGCTGACGCCGAATACGGCTCTGGTGCAATACCGGTGCGATGTGGTCGATGGTTTCCCACAGACTTGGTGTGAGTGAATTTCCTGTAGTCACGTTGGTGGACATGATGGTGCTCGTACAATGGATATGCGGCGGCTTGTTGACTCGCGCGCTGGACCAGCGAATCGACGGGATCAAGTTGCTGCTCGACGTCAGACAGGACGACGGCTAGTCTGGCACCGTCTGGGAGGGATAGAGCCTCGCGGACGCGGGCGCGAAGGCCGTTACTGATGCCGCTAACGTGTGCTGACTGCCAGTTTTCGTCCGTCAGGTATTCAAGTGCCCAGGCAGCCCCGGACAGTTCTTCGAGCAGCCTTTTGGCGCGATCGCTACCGATGCCAGGGAGCGACATCAGGAGTGTCATGCCGGGCGTCAGTAATTCGGGCTTGCGGATGCCGGCTGCGCGGACGTGGCCGCGGTCGCGATCGGCAAGTCGACGAAGAAAGCGAACGAATTCGGCCGGGTTGTGGTCAAGGTGGATGACGGTGACGCCAAGTTCCTGGACCGTCTGCAGAGCACCCTGAACGGCCGACCATTGCCAGTTGGTTTGGGTTGAGCCAGCGGTGGTCGTGCCCTGGCGATTGGGCGCCAGAATGCCCTGGATTGCCATGTAGGACCACGGGGACGTTTGGACCATGGCAGACGATTGGTCGAAGAGGCGCCCGTCAGCGATGGAAGCCAGAAAATCATCGACCGTTTTGCGTTCCACGATGAGGAGCTGGCCGTCGTTGGCAGCGAGCCAAACGTCACCACACCGAAGCTGGGTCGGCACGATTTGAGCACCGTCCAGATTCATGTGGTGGACCCAAGCCGGTTCACGATGGTCAACGAGTACAGACTGGATTGAGGATTGCTTGGTCATTGTCGTTCCTTTGATGTGATTTCGGCCGGGCGCCGGAACAAGGGATTCGAACGCCCGGCCGGTTTGAAAGCAGAGATATCCTTCTAGAACGCCGGCGCAGCCAGCGCCAGTGACATGGCTTGCGCTACTTCCGGCGATGCGACAGTGAAGTGCTTGGCCAGAATAGGGTTGCTGCTGAGGGCCGATTCAAGCTTGAGGTAGTCGATGCCGTTGCCATTCAGGCAGTTTTTCACAATCGCCGGCAGAAACTGGAGGGCGACTTGACGCTCGGCATCGCTGGAACCGTTCGCGTGTGAAGGCCCAGCAGATTGTGGTGAAGCGTGGGCAGTCCCGTTCTGGGAGAGGGTGCCGTTGCTGCGGGGTTCCAGTGGGGAAGTGCCTGGTGCATTGGTGCTGTGGGCGGCGGCTTCACAGGCTTCCTGGGAGTCAAAGACTGACAGGACTTTTGGCGCGGTCCGGTTGCGTTCTTCGCCTTCGGCGTTGGTGTATTTGCCGAACGGGACGATTTCAGCGTGGACCCACGAACCGCTGAACTCCTGTAGGTTGGAAGTGTTTAAGGCTTTTAGTGAAGGCAGGGTGACCTTGAGCCAGCCATCGGTGCCGATTTCGGCGATGAAGGACCGGCTGATATTCAAGCCGCTGAGGTCGGTGAGGCTGACATCGACGGCCGTACGTCGTTGGCTGATAGGGTGGATGTTGGGATCAAACGGGACTTTGCCCATACCTTTCTGCAGGATACAGAACCAGACATCAAACTCGATCTGGCCAAAGATCTGATTACTGTATTCGACCTCGGTCGCGTTGGCGGCCGCATCCCAAGCGTTGCTGATTGCTGCTGACATTATGAGGTTCTCCTTTTCGCATAACTGGATTGAAAAACGGGTATACTGTTATTGCAGGTCTTCGTGACGCATGATGGCCTCGAAGTCCTTGAGACGACGGTACTCGTTGACGATATAGCGCAGGGCAGTTGACGTGTTACGAAACTCGAATCGCTCGTTGATTTCTTCAACGGCGGCCCATTGTTCGGGGTACATTGAGACGTTGCGCGGGATTACCCTGTCTTCGTACTTTGGGAAAATTGATTCGGACATAGTTTGCTCCTGTTGCTCCACGGACGGCTTGTCTACTGTAATGCAATAATTCACTACAGTTAACTTCAGTATAGCAGAAGCACCCATAAGTTGTCAACAGTAAACACTATTGTTTACCAACGACAACTGTCAGGAGTATAGAATTTGTTGTGGTGAGTGAAAAGGGATTTACGGATTGGCTGGATGAGGAGCTGGCACGCCGCAATTGGCGTCCGGCTGATTTGGCGCGCGCGGCCGGCATTAGCTCGGCGACGATCAGTCATCTATATTCCGGCGCGCGCAAGCCTGGGCCAGAAGTGGCGGTGGCGATTGCCAAAGGTCTGCAACCTGCCACCAGAGTACGTTTTCCGTCAGGCGGGGCTGCTACCACCTCGAACCGAAGTAGAGGAAGATCTTTCGTTTCAGCAGATTCTGGCCATTATGCAGGATATGACAGAAGAGGAGCGTAAGGAGATTGTGGATTACGCGCTTTTTCGTTTGCGTCGCGGCCAGGAAGATTCCTAGTACGAACTGAATCGCGTCTCTGATCCCTGCAACCCCTGTTTCCTGCAAGAGCAGTGCAATTAGCTGCTTTCAGCCATTCCCATCCCCGTTTCATACATGGACTACCTGATTAATCGTCTGGTCTTGAATTGTTCTGACCGGCTTCATGCAGCTTCTTGAGAATCGCGGATCGCCATGCCGGCCGCAATCGAAAGACAAGCCAAACCAGACAGGCTGACAGGGTTGTGGAGCGGGCAACCAGAGCTACGATGACGGCCGACATGGCCCACACAGTCTAGCAGCAACACCCGTGGTTAGGGCGTGAATGAGGCGTGAAAATATAGAACACGTGTGCTATTGCTTTCGGTGAGGATTAATGGACTCTGACCGGCCAAACCTCCAGACCTGGTGTCTATATTGCCCTTGAAAGCTTGCTATACTTTGAAGGAGTTTTGCGAAATGGGGGGTGTGGTTTGGTAAGTTTGGATCAACTGGAAATGGCAAAGAGTAGGCCATGGTGCAGACGAACAACGGGGACTGTCGGTGACCTGTTCGATGCAAGATGTGTTGCGTGATCCACACCTGGGTCGAGGGAGCTTTGGCTACGAGCAAACCTAGGTTTGGATCAGCGGGGAAGGTGACTATGACATAGGCGTACCAGGGAATAGATTATCTTCGATTGGCGATTTTCCCGTTGCGAAGATTGGCGGCCAGTTGTGCTTTGGTAAAACGCACGAGTGGCCACAAATCTGGGTAATCAGCAAGATTACGGGAGTGGATGGGAGTCGAACCCACCGCCGCTCGCTGTGCGCGACCGGCCGCCAATTTTGAAGACTGGGGCGCCCACCGGGACACAACCACTCCCATCGACTATTGTTCACCGTGCCGCACGAATTGTCAATTGCGCCTACAATCGGCAGGGGTTTTCAGTAGTCGGGACACGAGTAGATTCTTGTGGCCCTTGACCGCTTTGCAACGGGTTGACCCACCCGTCACGAGCGTGAATGCATGGGAAAATGAGCTCGCGTCGGCCAAATATCTTTCGTTTCGTGTGATTAATTGCCTCTCATACCGCAGCGACAGTTTTGACCGAGTGGAAACAGGCACAACCAGGGCTAAGCAACCGACTACTGAAAAACCCTGATTGGCTCGCTCGCAAACTTGACATCCCCCATGACATTGGATAAAATGCTGCCTACGCTTAACAACTAACTTGGTCATCATCGGCCGGGATAGCTCAGTTGGTAGAGCACTGCACTGAAAATGCAGGTGTCCCCAGTTCGAGTCTGGGTCCTGGCATTGTTCTCGGATGAACACCTACTAAGTGCGGGCGTGGTTCAGTGGTAGAACGTCTCCTTGCCAAGGAGAAGGCCACGGGTTCGAATCCCGTCGCCCGCTCTGGATGAACGGCAGGCCCTCCGGGGCCTGCCTTCTTGTTTACGGCGACGTGGCCAAGTGGTAAGGCAGAGGTCTGCAAAACCTCCATCACCGGTTCGAATCCGGTCGTCGCCTCCTAATGTTAAGCGTAGAAGGCTCTTGCACCCGCAAGAGCCTTGTTCTTGTAACCTCGTAAGTGCAGACAGTGTAATAGGTCAAACGGAGCCACATGTCACTAACCCCTATCCCCAATCTACCCTTTGCTGTTGACCCGGCCGACTGGGAGAGCTTTCGGCCGCAATACGAGCGCCTGCAAACGCAGCCGCTCACACCGGATACGATCGATGCCTGGCTGCGGGCCTGGTCGGACTTGAGCCGGGTGGCGTCCGAAGTGGGTTCGGTTACGTATATCGAAACGTCTCTGGATACGGCCGACACTGACAAGGAAGCCGCATTTGTCGCCTATATCGAAAACGTGGAGCCGCCACGTAGCGTAGCCGAACAGGCTTTGAAAGAGCGACTGCTGGCCTACACGGCCGAGTATGGTCCCCTGGAGGGCCGGATGGCCCTGCCGTTGCGCGATATCCACAATCAGGCTGACCTGTTCCGTGAGGATAACGTGCCGCTGTTTACGGAACTGGCCAAGCTGGGGAACGAGTATGACAAAATCACCGGCGGCCTAACGGCCGACTGGGACGGCGAGAAGAAGAATCTCAACCAGCTCAAGACGCTGACGCTGGACAAGGATCGGGCCGTCCGTCAGCGCGCCTGGGAAGCAATCATGACCCTTTGGGAAGGGCAGCGCGATACGCTAAACAACCTCTATGGCAAGATGTTGGTTTTGCGGCGTCAGGTGGCCGAAAACGCCGGCTTGCCCGATTATCGCGCCTATGCCTTTCGCGAGCGCGGCCGATTTGATTATACGCCGGAAGATTGCCTGGTTTTCCACGATGCGATCGAGAAGGTGGTCGTGCCGGCCGCGCAGCGCGTCTATGCGCGCAAGCAGCGCGAGTTGGGTGTTGAGACACTGCGGCCGTGGGACCTGGAAGTCGAAACAAGTGATGCGCCATCGCTGACGCCCTATAAGGGGCAGGATGAACTGGTTCAGGGGTCGCTGAATATCTTCGAACAGGTGGACCCCGTTCTGGCTCGCCATTTCGCCATCATGGCTGATGATGGCTTACTGGATCTTGACACGCGCTCGGGTAAGGCATTGGGTGGTTATTGCGCTACCCTGCAACTTCGCGAACGGCCGTTTATCTTCATGAATGGGGACGGCACTCACGACGATGTTCAGACGATGCTGCACGAAGCCGGGCACGCCTTCCATGCCTTTGAGAGTTTCAATCTACCATTGGTATGGATGACTGATTCGCCCATGGAATTCGCGGAGGTGGCCTCGATGTCGATGGAACTACTGTCCGCCCCTTATCTGACCAAAGGCGCCAACGGATTCTACACCGAGGCTGAGGCGGCGCGAGCGCGCAAGCAGCACCTGAGCAGCATGCTGACGTTTTTGCCGTACATGGCCGTCGTTGACGCCTTCCAGCACTGGGTATACACTCATCCTGACAAGGCCATGAACCCGTCCGAATGTGACGCCCAATGGGACGCGCTGTGGGATCGTTTCATGCCCGGTGTGGACTGGTCGGGTTACGGCGACGCGCGAGAATCGGGTTGGCATCGCAAGCTCCACATCTTCCATGTCCCGTTCTACTATGTTGAGTATGGCATGGCTCAGGTCGGCGCTTTGCAAGTGTGGCGCAATGCCCTGAGCAACCAGCAACAGGCGGTCGCCGACTATCGTTCGGCACTGGCCTTGGGCGGTACGGAACCACTGCCGGAGTTGTTCGCCACAGCCGGGGCAGAGTTCCGCTTTGATGAAGCGATGCTGACCGATCTGGTCACGTTGATCGAGGCGACAATTGCTGACCTCGACGAGGTCGGCTAAGAACTGCGTTAGTCCGGCTGCCGGCGAGTCAAACAGATTATGGACCGTTACGAGCAGTTACAACCAAGCGCCGCAATGCGGGAGTATCTGGCCGAGATCTACCGGCTTCAGGAGGATTCGCCGACGGTCAGCACAACCAGTCTGGCTGAGCGACTCAATGTCTCCCCGCCGGCCATCCCCCGGATGCTCAAGCGACTCAAGAGCGCCGGACTGGTCAAGCACGTTCCCTACCAGGGCGTGGAACTGACTGACCGGGGACGCGAGGAAGCGCTGCGCGAAATCCGGCGTCACCGTATTCTGGAAGTATTTCTGGTCAATATAATGGGCTTCACCTGGGACGAGGCTCACGAACACGCTGACGGACTGGGCGCCGGGCTAAACGACGCGCTGACAGAGCGGATGGCTGAGATGACCAATCAGCCACAACGTTGTCCCCACGGTGAACCGATTCCCGACAGCAACGGCGTTCTGCCGCCGGTCAACGATTTCTGCATTGCCAACCTGGCTGTGGGCCACAAGGGCACTGTTAGTCGCGTGCGCACCCACGAGCCGGAGAAGCTGCAATACCTGGCCAGTCTCAATCTGGTTCCTGGGCAGCCACTGGAAATAATGGGGCGAGCGCCATTCAATGGCCCCATGCGGCTGCGTCTCGGCCGCGAAGAGGTCGTGATCGGTTACGAACTGATGCAGTCCTTGTGGGTGTCGTAAAGACAAGGGGACAATACCACCAGATAAAGAACGAGCCGGGGTTGCCCGGCTCCTAGACTATGGCGCTTTGAAGAAGCCTTTTGCGATGGCAAGAGGCATTTTTCGTCTCTGCGAGGGCCGAAAAGTGCAGATAAGGGCTAAGAGCGAGCCGCGGCGAAGGCCGCCTGGCGCAAAGCTGGCTCCAGCCAGTGCCAATCCCCCCTGGTCAGCCAGGATCCCGGGTTAATTGGGTGGAATTGCTGGGGGCCCCACAAGGCAGCGCGGTAACCACGCCATAAAGTATTGAGCGACCAGCGGTGGCTGCCGCGCCACCAACGAGTAGGGACAGCCGGGGCACGGGTAAGACCCCAGGCGCGGTAACCGGCCAGGAGTAGCAGAGCATAGACCCAGGCGCTCCACTGGACCGACAGGATGGCCGCGGTGGGCTGCCAGCACTGCTTGTTGCCCAGGCCGAAGTTGGATTTCAACTCCCGATGGGCCACCTCGACCTCCCACCGTTGCCAGGCCCAGAACAATAGTTGCTCCACCGGCAAGGGTAAGGTCCACACGCCGGCAGACTCGAGTTGAGCATTGACCAGAAAGGGGAGCGGCGCACGGCGGGTACGCGCGTTATCCTTGCCACGAACAGTGATGAGAAACAAGGGACGGTCCGGTGCGCCTTTTCGCAAAAAAGGGCCGGCGACCTTGACTTGTAAATGACGCTCCTTCCCACGTACCTGCAACTGCAGAGGTCGCCATCCTTTTCGTTCTTGCCAGTAGCTGGCTGGTACCGGAGCTCGCTCTCCATAACGGCGATTCGTTCGGGACTCAGGGCCCGGCAGGTGCCACAGAACCCGGTTCTTGGCGCTGCGAGCCAGAAGAATGGTTCCCTCAGGCAGATGTTGCCAGAGAGGGAGCGTGTCATAATGACCATCGGCCACCATCAACACCCGCTGACCGCCACGACCGGCGGCACTCAGTTGCTGTTTGACCCACACCAGAAACGCCACGGCGGCTTCCCACTCCTTGCTCGGTGCGGTCGCTTGCGGACGCGACTTCGCGGTGAAGGCCGGCAGCCAGCGCAGGGGGACCGCCCGGCTGTAGCCGTTCTCGGCCGGTACCAACCAACTGCCATTGAACCAGCGTTGCGCAATGTGGATGCCCCGCTTGAAGACCGGCGATTGGGGATTATGCAGCCAGTGGGCGCCCTCCATCTTGCGGCTGCTGCGTCTGGTTTGCGTGCCGTCACCGGCTACCACATACAGTTCATCGACCTCCACATGCTTAAGCGTCTCCCCGAAGAGCACCGCACTGGCCCCGTCATACGGAAAACGTCCCCGACTGAACAGTCGATACCAACTGCTCCAATCGCCCCCTGTTTGCCCGATGCCCATCAGCAACTGGGTGACCGTATGCCGGGCAAAGACGATTATCTCGGCGACGACGAGCAGCGCCACGCGCTGAAACACCCGCTCCTGACGGAACAGCGGGCGATGGACCTGCAACAAGCTGATTAGTTGGTTGAGAAGTTCTTGGTTTTGAGGGATAGTTGACATTGGGAAGTGCCTCGCTTAGGTTGTTTCTTTGATCAGAACTAACCTTAATCGAGTGCACTTCCTTTTTCAAGAAAGGCCAAACTACAGGAGCCGGGGTTGCCTGGCTCTTTTTGTTTCTCTATGGCAGTTCAGCGAATGTAGCTAGCGCGAGGGTTGTGGCGCATCCGTCAGCAACCGCCACCAGGCCTGCCACGGTTGGGCCTCCCCAATGGGATCGGGCGTGCTCTCCGGGAAGGGCGTTGGCTGAGGTGTCACCTCGATGACGAGCGGCACAATGCGCTTCTCACCCGGCAGCACCATACCGCCCTCGTTGCGAGCGTAGGCGGCGACATAGTCTTGGCTCTGGACGTACTCGAGCGTGGCCTGCAATTCAACTTGCCGGGTAGATTCCACGGCAATCTGAACCTGCAACGCCTCTTCGCCCACGCCAACGAGACGGCCGCTCTGGGCCCGGCGATTCAGATCCAGCGCAATGACAATTGCGGCTATGATGAGCAGCAAGACGACAATCTGCGGCAGATTGAGCAGCGGCCGTTGCCGAAAGATGCTGGACCCTGTAAACCGATTGGCCATGGAATCCAATGGTAGCGGTGAATGGACACGAATGCAACCTGTGGTTAGAGCAGGATGGGAGCATTTAAGGGTAGTCCACCGCGCCGAATACTATCCAATGCCGCCCGCCCGGTCAGCCATTGGCCAGGGTTTTTCAGTAGTCGGGACACGAGTAGATTCTTGTGGCCCTTGACCGCTTTGCAATGGGTTGACCCACCCGTCACGAGCGTAAAGGCACGGGAAAATGAGCTCGCGTCGGCCAAATATCTTTCGTTTCGTGTGATTAATTGCCTCTCATACTGCAGCGACCGTTTTGACCGAGTGGAAACAGGCACGACCAGGGCTTAGCAACCGACTACTGAAAAACCCTGGGCCATTGGCTGCGTCGGTTGCCGGTGATTGGCCCGCTAAGGTAGAATCAACCAATGCACGAGGCAAGTCACATCGACTTTTTGTCAATCGGTCACATTTGCTACGATTTAGCGCCGGGTGGGCGTGTAATGGGTGGATCGGCCGCGTATGCGTCTTCCGTGGCCCATGTGCTCGGTTGCCGTTCCGCCGTTCTGACCAGTGCCGCCGTTGAGGATCGTTGGCAAGCCGCGCTGCCGCAGATTTCGGTGGAGCAGATCGCCGCTCCGACAACCACCTGCTTCGAGAATGTTTACGATGGCGGTACGCGGCAGCAAATCATTCACTCCGTGGCTGGACCGTTAACAATCGCTGAAGTGCCGCCTGGTTGGGAGCGAACGGCGATTGCTCACCTGGCCCCTATTGCCAACGAGGTAGAGCGTGGCCTGATTGACTTGTTCAGTAATAGCCTGGTCGGTCTGTCACCTCAGGGCTGGATGCGCCGCTGGGACGCCGATGGCCACGTCTACGCCGTCGAGTGGTCTGATGCCGAGCGAATGCTGCCGTTGGCTGCGGCGACCTTCATTAGTGAAGAAGACCTGCAACGGCCAAATGATGTGGAACGGTATGCGGCGCTGTCCCCGCTGTTGGTCCAGACAGCGGGTGCCGACGGGTGCGTCGTCTACTGTCGTGGCGAGCGACGCAAATTCGCAGCCCCGGCCGTCACCCTGATAGACCCGACTGGCGCGGGGGATGTTTTCGCGGCGTCTTTCTTGGTACGCTTGTTACAGACAGGCGGTGATCCGTGGGAATCGGCCAAATTCGCCAATGTAATGGCGGCCCAAACCGTGACCCAGCGCGGGATCGCCGGCAAGATGACAGCGATTCAGACGCAGTTAGCGTCGATACAAACGATTGAAGCAGTGCATAAGTAGGGGGCCGGATTCGGCATGACGAGGATATACGCGGTAGCCAATCAGAAGGGTGGCGTGGGCAAGACCACGTCGGTCATTAGCATTTGCGGGTATTTGGCCGGCAGCGGCCGACGCGTCTTGCTGGTCGATTTGGATCCCCAGGCCAACGCCACCTCCGCGCTGGGCAATGACAAGTACCAGATGGACCCGTCGACTTACCACTTACTATTGGATGAATCAGGCGGCATTGGTGGATTGCCACTACACACCGAGTTCGGCATCGATTTGATTCCCAGCCACCCTTCATTGGCCGGAGCAGAGATTGAATTGGTCAACGCCATCGGCCGTGAGTACCGGCTTCAGAAGGCGCTGGCAGCGTTGGTCGGCAACTATGACTACATCTTGATTGATTGTCCGCCGAGCCTGGGCCTGCTCACGATTAATGGATTGACCGCCGCGCGCAACGGCGTCCTTATTCCGGTGCAATGTGAGTATTTGCCGCTGGAGGGATTGACGCAGTTGCTCCAGACGATTGAACTCGTCCGTGAGTATCTGAACCCGGCGTTGCAAGTGCGGGGAGTGATGATGACGATGTATGACAGCCGCACAAACCTGAGCCGCCAGGTAGTGGAAGAGGTGCGGCGACATTTTCCCAGCAAGGTGTTTAAGTCCATCATTCCACGCAACGTGCGCCTGAGTGAGGCGCCCAGCTTTGGCCAACCGATAGGGTCCTATGCACCGGCGTCTCCGGGGGCGCTGGCTTATAAGCTGTTGACAGCCGAGCTAGTGGCCGGCGATCGGCAAAATGGAGTGGGCGATGGCTAAGAAACCAGGATTAGGGCGCGGTCTGGAGGCACTGATTCCCTCGTCTGCTGCCGGTGCGCCGAATCGAGACTCGGTGCGTACGGTGCCGGTCGATGAAATTCGGCCGAATCCGCGACAACCACGTACGCACATGGACCAGGCCAAGCTGGCGGAGTTGGCAGAGTCCATTCGCACCTATGGCCTCATTCAGCCTCTGCTGGTCACTGAAGCAGGTGGGGGCTATACGCTGGTGGCCGGCGAACGACGCTGGCGCGCCTCGCAGCTGGCCGGGCTGGCCGAGGTACCCGTTATCGTCAAGGAAACCACCTCGCAGGAGATGCTGGAGATCGCTCTGGTAGAGAACATTCAACGGGATGATTTGAACCCGCTCGAAGAAGGCTATGCTTATCAACAGCTGATGGAAGACTTTGGGCTTACCCAAGCGGAGGTCGCCGAGCGCGTCGGCAAGGGTCGAAGCACGGTTGCCAACCTGATGCGACTGGTGGCCCTGCCGGAGAACGTTCAGCAGGCGGTGATCGACGGCCGAATCAGCGGCGCCCACGGCCGGGCGTTGTTGTCGTTGCCCACGCCGGAGATGCAAACAGCTGCGATGAACCAGATCCTGCGCCTTGACCTGAGCGTGCGCCAGACAGAGACCCTCGTCCGAAATCTGTTGGCTGACAAAAAGCCGGAACCGCGGCAGCGTCCGGCATTGCCCCCCGAACTCGTCGCCGTGCAACGCGATTTTGAGACATCCCTCGGCACGCGGGTCAACATTGAAACCTCCGGCACAGGTGGCCGAGTGGTCATCCACTACTTTTCTGATGACGATCTGCAGGCGCTTTACGACGCCATTGTTAATCAATAAGGCACTTTGATCAGAATCCAACAAGGCAGCATCCGATGACATACCGCGACATTATTCTGGAGAAAATTGAGCAAGCACCAGCCATTCTGGATGAGTTTGACGTAGATGTGTGGCTGACATTTGTGCGAGAGACCATGCTGCAGACCGACCCGGCGCTGGAGCTTATCTACGACGGGGACGTGACCTGGCAGTCGGCATTCATGATCGGCCGCAATGGACACCACACCGCCATCGTGGGCTACTATGACGCCGAAAACGTGCGCACACTCGGTGCGTATGACGTCGTCACGTATCATCAGGGCATCGGCGACGCGTTCCTCGAGGCGATTAAGGCGTACGATCCGGCACGCATCGCGGTGAATTTCTCTGAGAATGACGTGGCGGCCGATGGCCTGACCCACGGCATGCATCGCCTGCTGATGCGTTATCTGGCGGAAACGCCTTATGCCGATCGCGTGGTTTCATCCGAACAGGTGATCGCGGCGTTGCGAGGACGCAACACGCCCAGCGAGATCGCGCGCGTGCGTCAGGCGGTGGCCACAACCGAGACCGTGTTCGACGAGATCGAGGCGTTCGTCCGGCCGGGGATGACCCAGCGCCAGATCGCAGATTTTGTCCACGAGCGTATTGATTCACGTGGTCTGGACTATGCCTGGCCCAAGCCGTTTAATCCCATTGTGACCTGCGGGCCGGAGTCGGCAACCGGTCATGCTGCGCCGGGGGATGTGGCTTTGGAGCGCGGACACACCTTGCACATCGATTTAGGTATCAAGGAGAACGGGTATTGCTCGGATATCCAACGCATGTGGTATGTATTGGACGAAGGGGAGACCGAAGCGCCGCCGGATGTGCAGCACGCCTTCGACGTCGTCCTGGGGGCGATTCGTGTGGGCGAGGCGGCGCTGCGGCCCGGCAAGGCAGGTTGGGAAGTGGATGAACCGGCACGCGAGTTCATCGTCGATAACGGCTTCCCTGAATACATGCACGCGCTGGGTCATCTTCTGGGTCGCTCGGCCCACGACGGGGCCACGGTGCTTGGCCCGCGCTGGGAACGGTATGAAGGCATAAGCGATCTGCCGGTGGAAGCGGGGAACATCTTTACGCTGGAACTACACGTCACCCTGCCGAACCGGGGCATGATGAGCCTGGAGGAGGACGTCGTTGTCCTGCCGGATGGCGTCGAGTACCTTAGCCGGCCGCAAACTGCCCTCCGCACCATTCGTTAGCACTCCTTGACGAGACGGCCGTTTTGCCGATAATGAGGGCTGCCTTGAGCGTATTCTTCCTGTGCATTTGATACCAATGATAAGCTGAATCCATCCCCACCCGTACACGTTCTAGACATCACGAGCCGTGCCTTACGATCGCTCGTCGGTTGTCCTTAACGGTGCCAGTCATGGCCTTGCGGCAATGCTTGGTGAGACTGGCTAGTTGTTGGCACGAAGGTCCTGGCCGTCGTGTGAGACACGGAGGGTTGGACCTATGCTTACCGCCCACGGTATTTCGAAGTCCTTCTCAGTTACAGCAGTTCTCAATAATATCACCCTGTCTATCAGCGCGAGCGATCGCGTCGGACTGATTGGCCCCAACGGCAGCGGCAAGACCACGCTGATGCGTATTTTCGCCGGAGAGGAGCAGCCCGATACGGGCGCGATCACCCTGTCGCCTCCGGACCTGCGTGTCGGCTATCTGGCCCAGGGCTTTGAGCCGGAACCGGGGCTGACTCTGGGCGACTTGATCCATCAATACGCCGGCGATCCGGTCCGATTGGGCCAGGAGTTGGCCGACGCGGCCGATGCATTGGTGACTGATCCGAATGATATTGCCTTACAGCTGCATTACCAGACGGTGTTGGACCGATTGGCGACTCTGGACAGTGGACAAACCCATAGTATCTTGGCGGACTTGGGCTTGGCCAATATTTCGGATGATACCGAAGCGGCTCGCCTCAGCGGTGGCCAGAAAACACGGCTGGCCCTGGCGCTGGTTCTTCTGGGCTCACCGCAGTTGCTCCTTCTGGATGAACCGACTAACCATCTGGACATCGAGATGCTGGACTGGCTCGAGACTTGGCTGAGCACGTTTGGTGGTGCGACACTGATCGTGTCGCACGACCGTTCGTTTCTCGATCGCACCGTCGATCGTATACTTGACCTGGATCCGCTCTCCGGTAGCCTTCGCGAATATGTCGGTAATTACAGCGAGTATCTGCTCCAGTACCGGCAGCAACAGGACAAGCAGTGGGACGCGTGGCGCGATCAAGCGGTCGCAATCGAGCGCATGAAACAGGACATCGCCCGCACCAAGGAACAGGCCGGCCACGTGGAGCGAACCACCCGGCCCAATCAGCCTCATGTGCGACGCATTGCGAAGAAGGTGGCGCGCAAGGCCAAGTCCCGTGAGAAGAAGTTGGACCGGTATCTTGCTGCGGATGATCGGGTGGGAAAGCCGCCGCTGGTGTGGCAAATGAAGCTGGAGTTTGATGGCGAGCACCATATCGGGCAGGATGTCGCCCGATTGCAGGACCTGACCGTAGGCTTCCAGCCTGCCGTGCCCCTGCTGCGGGACCTCAACCTGGACATTCGAGCCGGGCAGCGAGTTGTCCTCACCGGGCCGAATGGGGCGGGCAAGACGACGCTATTGCGGACGATTGCCGGGCTGCTTCCTCCGTTGGCCGGGCAGGTGCGCCTGGGGGCCAGCGTGCAGCTGGGCGTCATGTCGCAGGAACAAGAGCTGCTCGATCCGAACGCGACCCCGCTGGAAACCATACAGGGCGCAGCAACCCTGTCGGAGACCGATGCTCGGTCGTTTCTTCACTACTTTTTGTTTGAAGGGGATGAAGCGCTTCGGCCAACGCGTCAACTGAGCTATGGTGAGAGGGCGCGGCTGGCGTTGGCTCGTTTAGTGGCCGAGGGCTGCACGTTCCTGCTAATGGATGAGCCAATCAACCACCTGGATATACCCTCACGGACGCGGTTTGAACAGGCGCTCAGCCAATATCCAGGCACCATTCTGGCCGTCGTTCACGACCGCTACTTCATTGAGCAATTCGCGACCGATGTCTGGACCGTACAGGAAGGGACGGTGGTCGCGCAGGTATGGTCTGTGATCAACTAGCGGCCAGGCGGCGGGCGTCACCAATCCATTCGGCCGCTTCGGCCGTCCGTTTGAGCGATATGCCGGTGATCTCGCGCACATGATCGGGTGTCTGACGGCCCAGATCGGCGTAGGTATAAATGCCCGCGTCTTGTAGCCGTTGGGCATAGGTCGGGCCAATACCCAGGATCTGTTCCAGATCATCGATTGGACCGGTGTAAGGTTCGGTGGCTTGGCGCGAGGGCTGGGGGATCGCGCGCTTCTCTTCTAATTCGCGCAGCCGGGCAGTGGTGGCGGCGTGACGATCAAGCAAATCGAGCGCGCCGTCTTCGGCCGATGTGGACTTCTGCCAATACCAGACCAGAAGCACGATCAGCGTGCCTATCAAAAAGCCAACGAGGAAATTGGGGGTGCGTTTCTCTTCCATAAGGTGCCTCACAGGTCGCCGCAACCAGTTTGCGACGAGGGTATCGGTTATCTGAGTAATGACTAGTCTTCACTGCGCTCAATGAGCAAGCGGTTGATCGCTTCTCTTGCGGCCGGTAGATGCTGCATCGCAGTCCAATTATTGAGTATGGCCTCCGGGTCGGGTAGTTCCAGCAGCAACAAGAACGGATCAACCTGGGTCATCTCACCGGCCGCCGTTGTTTTGGGCCAATACTCACGCAGATCGGCCCGCCACTTGGGGTACGATTCTCGAAGATACGGCCAGGTTCTGTCGTAGTACTGTTGGGCCTCAGCCACCGAAAGTTTATCGCGATAGACGTGCACCACGACCTCTTCCAGTACATCCCACTTGGCGACGAAAGCGTCAAACTCAACATTGTTGGCAAAGGATCGCAGGAATTTGCTGAATGGATTCATGGGAAATCTCAGTGTATTGCCCGGTGAGTATAATCCGAATCTGCGGTTGCGGCGATTTCTTCTGCTCAGGGTTTTTCAGTAGTCGGGACACGAGTCGCTTCTTGAGGCCCTTGACCGCTTTGCAACGGGTTGACCCACCCGTCACGAGCATAAAGGCACGGGAAAATGCGCTTGCGTCGGCCAAACATCTTTCGTTTCGTGTAATTAATCGCCTCTCATACCGCAGCGACAGTTTTGACCGAGTGGAAACAGGCACGACCAGGGCTTAGCAACCGACTACTGAAAAACCGTGTTCTTCTGCTCCATCCCGTTGACGCCGCGTCACCCATATGCTAGACTTTCCGCAGTGAGAGCTATGTATACCAAGACCGTGCGTCAGCCCCATGGTGTTCATCACCATCATCATAATACAGAAATCAATGATCTGACCACGGGATAAGAGGTTGGCGGCGCTTACCAGCGAGACCAAGACATTCGCATTTTCACCCTCCTCAATCCCTGAGGGGGGTTTTTTGTTTCTGGAGTTAAGTATGGAACGAGACGACATTCGATTAGCATTGCCCAGCAAGGGCATCCTACAAGACGGTTCACTGGCCTTTCTCAAGGCTTGTGGGCTGGAGGTCTATCGGCCGAACCCCCGGCAATATGCGGCCACTATCACCAACCTGCCCGGTGTCACGGTGATGTTCCAGCGCCCTGGCGACATCGTGGTCAGTGTCCAGCAGGGCAGTGTGGACTTTGGCGTGACCGGGTATGACGTGCTGGCCGAGAAGACCGTGGCCGCGACGGCCAACGGCCGTGATCCGGTCATTGTGCTGCATGAAGGGTTGGGCTTCGGGCCTTGCTCGCTCAATCTGGCCGCTCCCGACGATCTGCCCATCCACACCATGGCACAGTTGGCCGCCTGGGCAACGGAACTGGACGCCGACGGCCGCATTCTGCGCGTGGCCACGAAGTTTCCCCACCTAACGGCCCGCCATCTAGATGAGCACGACGTACTGCCTTACAAACTCATTGGCGTGGAGGGTACGCTGGAGATCGCCCCGGCCATCGGTTATGCCGATGTGATTGCCGATCTGGTATCGTCGGGCATCACACTGCGTGACAATCACCTGCGGATGTTAGACGACGGGCAAATCCTGGCGTCGGAAGCCGTGTTAATCGCTAATCGCGAATCGTTGCAGCAGCGGCCGGAAGTTCTGGCCATCGCCCGCCATTTGCTGGAGTATATCGAGGCCCATCAACGGGCCAGTGGCTCTTTCCTGGTGACGGCCAATATGCGCGGCGAATCGGCCGAAGCCATCGCCCAGCGCATGTTTGAGCAAACAACTATTGCCGGCCTGCAGGGTCCGACTATCGCTCCGGTGATCACGCGTGAGCAGTGGCGATCGGATACTAACTGGTATGCCGTCAACATCGTCGTGCGCAAGGAGCAGTTGTTTCAGGCCATTGGCGAGCTCCGGGCCATCGGCGGCAGCGGCGTCATCGTTGCTCCCTGTGCCTATATTTTCGAAGAAGAACCGGCTCAATATCGCGCCATGCTGGCCAAGCTGGACGCACCACCGCAGCCGGCTGGATAGACCACCATGATCACGATCTACACGACCGAAGAAGCTCAAAACACGATTTTGAAGCGCGAGTTGTCGCTTGAACCGCCGGTACCGCCTGCCCTGCAAGAGGGGATGAACGCCATCTTTGGCGAGCCGTTGACGCCGGCTGAAGCAGTGCGGCGCATTCTGGACGATGTCCGCTTGCGGCGGGATGCGGCTCTCTTTGACTGGACGGCGCGCATCGACCGGATCACACTCGACCGGTTGGCTGTGCCGAAGGACGCCATTGCCGCTGCTGTGGCGCGTATCGACCCTGAGTTGCGGACGGCCTTGCAGCTCGCGGCCCATCGCATCCGCGCCTTTCATGAACTGCAGCCGATCAGCTCCTGGACGACCACAACGCTGGGCGGTCGGTTGGGCCAGCGCGTCACGCCGGTCGGCAGCGCCGGGGTCTATGTGCCGGGCGGCACCGCGCCGCTGCCCTCCTCACTGCTAATGGGCGTCATCCCGGCGCAGGTGGCGGGTGTGGGCGAGATTGTCGTGGTGACCCCGCCCGGTCGCGAGGATGGTAAGGTACCGGACGTCATTCTAGCTGCGGCGGCGGTCGCCGGTGTGGATCGCCTCTTCACTCTCGGTGGGGCGCAGGCCATTGGCGCGCTGGCCTTTGGCACGGAATCTGTGCCGCGGGTGGACAAGATCGTCGGCCCCGGCAACCTGTTCGTGACATTGGCCAAGCAGCAGGTTTTCGGGCTGGTGGGTATTGATGGCCTGTATGGACCGACGGAGACCATCGTCATCGCCGACGACACGGCCAATCCGGCCTGGGTCGCGGCCGATCTGCTGGCGCAGGCCGAACACGACGTGCTGGCCTCGGCTATTCTGCTGACGCCGTCCCGACCGCTGGCCGAGGCAGTCCAACAAGAGGTCGCCCGGCAAATGGAGCACCTCACTCGCGATCAGGTGATCGCCGTCTCGCTGGCCAATCGCGGCGGAATCGTCGTCACGCGGGACCTGACCGAGGCAGCCGCGCTGGCCGATGCCTATGCGCCGGAACATCTTTGTATCGCTACGGCCGATCCGCATGCTCTGGTCGACGCCATTCGAAACGCGGGCGGCCTTTTCCTGGGCGAGCGCTCATTCGAGGTGTTGGGCGATTATGTCGCCGGACCGAGCCACAGCATGCCCACCGGTGGCACGGCGCGGTTTGCGTCACCGTTGTCGGTTGTGGACTTTGTGCGCATCACCAGCATCATCGATCTCGACGAGAAGACGGCCACTGAATTGAGTCGTTCGGCCGCGCGACTGGCCCACGCCGAGGGATTGACTGCCCATGCCCAATCGGCCGAGTTTCAGGGTGGCGCCATGACCTGGGACGATCGCTTCGTGCGCCCCGACTTGCGTACCATGGAGCCGTACACACCCATCGTGCCGTTCGAGGTCCTGTCGGCGCGGCTGGGCCGTTCGCCGGAAGACATCGTCAAGCTGGACGCCAACGAGAACCCGTATGGCCCATCACCACGGGTCAACGAGGCCCTGGCTGCCGCCCACAACTACCACATCTACCCTGATCCCGAAGCGACTGAGCTGCGACACGCGCTGGCCGACTACGTAAGAGTTCCAGCGGATCGCCTAATGGCCGGGATGGGTGCCGATGAACTGATCGATCTGGTGCTGCGCGTAGTGCTCTCGCCGGGTGATGGAGTCATCGACTGCCCGCCGTCGTTTGGGATGTATCCGTTCTCGACGGCCGTCAATGCGGGCCGTTACATTGCCGTGCCGCGGTCGGCCGACTTCGCCCTGGATGTCCCCGGCATTGAGGCAGCCGTTAACTCGACGGCCAACGCCAAAGTGCTGTTTCTCTGTTCGCCCAATAACCCGGACGGCAGCATCATCCGTGATAGTGATCTCAAGCGGCTGCTGGCTTTACCGGTTCTGGTGGTGTTGGATGAGGCCTACGTGGACTTCGCTGCGGAGGACGGCTTGGCGAGCCGTCTGCCGTGGGCGCTGGAATATGATAATCTGGTCGTCTTGCGGACCTTCAGCAAGCTGGCTGGGCTGGCGGGGCTTCGGTTAGGCTATGGGGCGTTTCCCGAATGGCTGCTGCCGCACTTGTGGAAAATCAAGCAGCCCTACAATGTGAACGTGGCCGCCAATCTGGCAGCATTAGCTTCGCTCCAGGATAAGGATTGGCTGCACGACAAGCTTCGGCGGATTGTGGCCGAACGCAAGCGGATGGTAGGCTGCCTGAAAGAGTTTGCCTATTTGCGACCGTATCCCAGCCAGTCCAACTTCGTTCTGTTCCAGGTGATCGGCCGCTCGGCAAAGGCCCTCAAACTGGCTCTGGAAGGCGAGGGTGTGCTGGTCCGCTATTTCCAGAAGGCGGGCCTGGACAATTGCATACGCATCACCGCGGGTACACCGGCTGACACCGACCGGCTCGTAAAAGCGCTGCGCACAATCGACGAGAGGCAATGAAATGACACATAACCGCACCGCAACCGTTGAACGGCGGACGTCCGAAACCGATATTTCCTTGACTCTAAATCTGGATGGCCGCGGAGAGCATGATATCAGCACCGGGGTGGGCTTTCTGGACCACATGCTGGCCGCCTTTGTTGTCCATGGGTTGTTTGACCTGAGCGTCCAGGCCACCGGTGACCTGCATATTGACAGCCATCACACGATTGAAGATGTAGCCATCGTGCTGGGCCAGGCAATCGATCAGGCACTCGGCGATCGGCGGGGCATCGTGCGGGCGGGCAGTGCCACGATGCCCATGGACGAGGCGCTGGGCTTTGTGGCCATTGACATTAGCGGCCGGCCGTACACAGTGTTTCAGGCCGCGTGGCACACACCAGCCATCGGCCAGTTCCCCACCGACCTGGTGGAGCACTTCTTTGAGAGCGTGGCGGTCCACGCGCGCATCACGCTGCATGCCCAATGTCCCTATGGCCGCAACGACCATCACCAGGCCGAGGCGCTGTTCAAGGCACTGGCGCGGGCTTTGCGGATGGCCGTCGAGGTTGATCCTCGGCGCGCCGACGTTCCGTCCACGAAAGGCACACTGACCGGTTAATCCGGCAGCTAGAGGACCAAATGACCCATCAACGCGTTACTATGATCGACTACGGCGGCAGCAATCTGCGTTCGGCGCAGAAGGCGTTTGAATATGTCGGTGCCGAAGTGGTCGTGACGACCGACCCGGATGTGGTCGCTCGTGCGGATAAACTGGTGCTGCCGGGTGTCGGCGCGTTTTGCCCGGGCATGGAGGCATTGAACGACCGCGGATTGTCTGCAGCGGCGCGATCAGCCGCCATTGCCGGGGTGCCCATGCTGGGCATTTGTTTGGGCATGCAGTTCTTGTTTGATATTAGTGAGGAGATGGGCGAGCATCAGGGCCTGGGACTTGTGCCGGGACGGGTTGTGCGCTTCGACCCGGTGGCGGCCGATGGACAGACCGGGGCCGACGCGCTCAAAGTGCCTCATATGGGCTGGAATGAGATCCACCACGACGGTTCGCATCCGCTCCTGGCCGGCGTTCCCAGCGGCGCGCACGGCTATTTTGTTCATTCGTACTACTGCGAGCCGGAGCAGGATGGTGATGTTATTGCCCGTACGGATTATGGCCTGGCTTTTGCTTCCATTGTCGGCCGCGACAATGTGCTGGGGATACAGTTTCACCCTGAGAAGAGTCAGAGTGTGGGCCTGCGCATCCTGAGCAATTTTGTTACCATGTGAGTTGACACGAGGATTTGGACTATGGCATTTGAAATTTACCCGGCGATTGATTTACGAAACGGCAAAGTCGTGCGGCTGGAGCACGGCGACCCGGATCGGCAGACGACCTTCAGTGATGATCCTGTGGCCACAGCCCGGCATTGGTTGGATGCTGGCGCCTCTTGGCTTCACGTCGTCAACCTGGACGGCGCATTTGACGAGCAAGGCGCCGCCAACTGGTTGGCCCTGGAAGCGCTGGCCGAGACCGGGGCGACCATCCAGTTTGGGGGTGGTATTCGCACCCTGAAGGATGTAGCCCGTGCTCTGAATCGTGGTGTGCGGCGCGTGATTCTGGGCACTGTGGCCATTGAAGACCCCGATCTGGTCGCGGAAGTTGTTGATCGCTTTGGCGCGGAGCGGGTGGCGGTGGGTCTCGATGCCCGTGAGGGTCTAATGCAAACCCACGGCTGGCGAACCGAGACCGACATCGGCGTGGTCGATTTGGGTATGGCGATGCGTGCGCTGGGCATTGAGACGGTAATATACACCGATATCGGCCGTGATGGCGTACTTTCCGGCGTCAACGTCGGCGCCACGGCCTATCTGGCTGACGCGACCGGGTTGGATGTCATCGCCTCGGGTGGGGTTACCACACTGGAAGACATCCAGCGGCTGCATCGATCACCGCAGCGCAGGCATCAGCGGTGTCGTCGTAGGGCGTGCCCTGTATGACGCCCATATCGACCTGGCGGAAGCCATCGCCCTCGGGGCTGCAAGCTAGAACCACCATGCTAGCCAAACGAATCATTCCCTGTCTGGATGTCAGCAACGGCCGTGTCGTCAAAGGCATCAACTTCATCCAGTTGCGAGACGCAGGTGACCCGGTGGAGCAAGCCCATCTTCTATGATACCGAGGGCGCCGATGAACTGGTCTTCCTCGACATCACTGCCACGCATGAGGATCGCGGAACTGTTATGGCGATGGCGCGCGCTGTGGCCGACCAGGTATTTATCCCCTTTACCGTCGGTGGGGGTATCCGCACCGTGGACGATATGCGTGCTATCCTGCGCTCCGGCGCCGATAAGGTCAGCATCAATTCAGCCGCCGTCAAGGACCCGCAGCTGATTTCCCGCGGAGCTACTGAGTTTGGCAGCCAGGCGGTGATCGTGGCGATCGACGCGCGCAGTCGCGCCACTGAGAACGGCCAAGGCTGGGAAGTCTACGTCAGCGGCGGCCGCAAGCTCACCGGCCTGGACGCGGTGGCCTGGGCTCAGGAAGTTGAGGCGCTGGGGGCCGGAGAGATTCTGCTTACGAGTATGGACGGTGACGGAACCAAGGCCGGCTATGACATCGCTCTCACGCGGGCGATAGCCGAAGCGGTGACCATCCCGGTCATTGCTTCCGGTGGCGCGGGGACCCGGCAGCATTTTGCCGAGGCCTTCACCGATGGCAAGGCCGACGCAGCGCTAGCAGCATCGCTGTTCCATTTTCGCGAGTTATCTGTGGGAGAGGTAAAGGACTACCTGGCTGAACAGGGGATACCGGTGCGCTATGATTTCGGCCGTTGACCTGAAGTTCGATGAACGCGGGCTGATTCCGGCCGTGGTCCAGGACGCAACCACCGGCCAGGTGTTGATGGTGGCCTACATGGATGCTCTTGCCCTGGATATGACCCAGCGCACGGGAGAAGCTCACTTTTGGAGCCGCAGTCGTCAGAGCCTTTGGCACAAGGGCGCGACGTCCGGCAACGTGCAGCAAGTGGTCGAGATTCGCGTTGATTGTGATGCCGATACCTTGCTCGTACTGGTGGAGCCCGCCGGACCGGCCTGCCATACCGGCGAGATCTCCTGCTTCTACCGCACTTTATCCGGCGAGCTGGCCGGCAGCTAGAAGGATCCTATGACTGAGACGATACTGGACCTACAAACGCAGTTGCAAGACCGCAAGGCTCACCCGTCCCCTGGCTCTTATACCGCCAGTTTGCTAGCGGCGGGGGAGGACGAAATCCTCAAGAAGATCGGTGAAGAATCGGTCGAGATCATCCTCGCTGCCAAAGGGCAGGGCGATGGGCGCCTGATCGAAGAGTCGGCCGATCTGGTCTATCACCTGACCGTGCTTCTAGTATCGCGTGATCTGACCTGGGCCGATATTGAGGCCGAGCTGGCGCGGCGTCGCAAGCCCGAAGCCTGAGCCAACCGAGGGACCCCTGACATCGACTGCCGTTGCGACACCTGATCTGTGGCAGCGAGCCGCGCGTTTTGCGCCCGGGTTCATTTTGGGTGCCTATGTGGCGCGACTGCTGGGCGAACTGGTCGGTATGCCCAGTTGGACGGTTGCCCTTTTGCTGACTGGCGCGCTGGGTTTGGGGGTAGGTTGGCTGTTGGCCCATTGGCCGCTTGGACAGACATGGCCGGCGTTCATTCTAGTGGCCTACGTCTTGTTTCCCGAACCTGATTTGGCCTTGGGTATGTTTGTGGGGGCGGTCGCCATGGCCGCCGCGGCACAGACCCTTACCGACGACAATCCCACCACCGGTCAGAATTGGATTCGCATAGCCAGTCTGATAGGCGTCGCGGTAGCGTTTTTCTGGCTCTACGTCAGGACGCTCGCGCCGGATGTGTTGCCGGCCGACAGTGGCGAGCTGCAGGTGGTGGCGGCCAATCTTGGCGTGGCCCATCCCCCCGGTTTTCCCTTGTATGTGATGCTGGGGCATCTATGGACGCGACTGCCCATCGGCACCGGGCCGGCCTATCGCTTGAATCTGTTTTCGGCCGTGACCAGCACGCTGACCGTGGCTGTAGTCTATATCACGGTGTGGCGACTGGCGGGCCGACGGCCGATAGTGGCCGGGCTTGCGGCGGCAATTGCCTTGGGAACAGCCACGACGTTCTGGGCCCAGGCCACGACGGCCAATATTCGCAGCCTGACCGCGTTGTTTACCGCGTTGGCTCTCTATAGCCTTATCCGCTTCGGGCAAGGCGTGTCGAAGCAGGGCAGTGGCGGCGCGACGAATCGAACCGACCGCTGGCTGGTCCTGGCGGCACTGTCGCTCGGGTTTGGCATCACGCATCATGTCTCATTGGCTTTCCTGGCGCTGGTGGCCCTGGCCTATGTCCTGTTGGCCGACCCGACCTTGTGGCGGACGCCGCGCCGCTGGATCTGGCCCATCGTCGCCGGGCTGGCCGGGTTGTTGCCCTTGCTCTATCTTCCGCTGCGGGCCAACTCCGGTGCGCGCGGTGCTTCGCCACAGCTAGCCACACTGAACGGATTTTTGGAGCACGTACTGGCGACCGGCTTTCGTGGCGATCTGTTCTATTTCACGGACCCAGCTACCTTCTGGGAGCGACTGCGTGTGATGGGCAACATCCTGACCTTCCAGTTTGTTCCGGTGCTCCTCCTGGGCATGGGTGTGGGACTGGCCCTGATGCTGTGGCGCGATCGGTTGCTGGCTTTGCTGCTGGGTGGGACGGCTGCCCTCTTTACCCTCGTGGCCGCCACCTATCGTGCCCCGCAGACAGTTGAGTACATGATGCCTGCCTACGTTGCGCTGGTGCTGTGTCTGGGTTATGCCGTGGGAAACTTGCCCAATCCGGTTCAATCATCCCGGCCGTTGAGATTGGCCCTCAGTCAACTGTTCAGCGCGCTGCTGTTGGTCAGTGCCGTCAACCAGGGGGTTCAACGATTTGGCAGCTACGATGTTTTGCACCGCGATACGACGGCACGTGACTATGCCGAGACGCTGCTGGCCGCCGCGCCGCCGGGTAGCGTTATCCTATCGCACTGGCATTGGGTGACACCGCTGTGGTACCTCCAGGAAGTGGAAGGGCAGCGCGACCGATGTTTCCTCGCGGTTTGTGTTCCCGGAGGGGGAGCCGTACGTAGACACCTGGGCCCGGCGCACCGGCGAAGCCTTTGCAAGCGGCCAACCGGTGATTGCCACCTTTTACGATCCGGCCGCTACAGCCGACCTGCCCCTACCTGAGCCGCTGGGCGAGGCTTATCTTTTCCAACACGAACCAAGAACTGAATTGCCCGTCGATTTTCAACCCAGGTCGGTTATTCTAGGCGATCGGTTGGAACTCGCCGGCAATCCGTTGGTTGTGTCGACTGTAGAGGCCGGGGAGCCAATTGTGGTTTCGGTGGCCTGGCGCCCGCTAGGAGAGCTGCCTGACAACCTTTCTCTGTTTGCCCATTTGCTGGGTCCGGACGGCCGAGTGTGGGGCCAGGACGATATCCCGTTTCGGCCGCAGCCGGAGGGACTGACGATTTCGCAGTTCCGGGTGACACCGCGGCCCGGTGCGCCTCTAGGCACGTTGGTGTTAAGCGTAGGTGCCTACAGCGATGAGCCCCTGCTGACGGCCGAAGGCGAGGCAAGGGTGCCGGTTACCAACGTTATTGTTGAACCGAATACACTAGCCCCGTTTACCCAACAGCCCCTGGCGCGGCGTGAACTCTCAGCCGCCGGTCGTGAGATGGTGGGGTATGACTGGGATCGCACCGTGACTGACCAGCCGCGCCTCTATCTGCATTGGGCGCTGCCGGACGGCTACTGGACCGAGGTGCGCGATACTGAGTTTGAGCCCTCAGGCGAACTCTATGATTTGCCGCCTTATCGTGGGGCGTGGGGCGTGCGTTCGCCTTTCTGGTCGGTGCCGCCATTTGACGCGGCCGACACCTATATTCCGTTTGGGGCGGGGATTACCTGGACCGGCAACCAACTGAGTGGTCGCTACGCTCCTGGGGAAACGTTCACCCTCGATCAACTGTTGCACAGCGATCGGCCGATCACGCGCGATTACGTGGTCTCGACCAGACTCATCGGGTTGCAGCCGGATGGAAGGCAGTGGGATTGGTGGGATCTTCAGGACGCAGTTCCCGGTCTGGGAGCCGTGCCGACTTTGAAGTGGATCGATGGGTCGAGCGTTCTCTCGCCGGTGCGATTGACGGCGGACCCTGAAGCACCTGCGGGCCAATCGTTGGCCGGAGCCCTGACTCTCTACGATGCCTTCACCCTTCGGCCGTTGCCCATTCTAGATGAGCGTCTGACGGCCGATCAGCCCTGGGTGCCCTTGGGCAGCGCGTCGGTTGGTGAGTAGCCGGAGGGCATAAGTGGGCCCGCTAGGATTCGAACCTAGAACCAATCGGTTATGAGCCGACTGCTCTGCCGTTGAGCTACGGGCCCCGGCCAACGTGAGCGTCAGCCCGACGCGCTCGCGCTGAGCTTGTGTCGCGTTCTTAACAGGCCATCGCCGTTGGGAAGAGCGGCAGACGGGACTCGAACCCGTGAAAACAGCTTGGAAGGCTGTTGTGTTACCACTACACCACTGCCGCATACCAGTCGGGGCGGCCAGATTTGAACTGGCGGCCTCTCGGACCCAAACCGAGCGCTCTACCAAGCTGAGCTACGCCCCGGAAGTCACTATCATCGCACCTGAAAGTATACCGGTTGCCCCTGACCCGGTCAACCGGCGGTTGGCAAATCCACAGAAACCAATAGATTGACATAACGGTGATTTGGTGGCAGTTTAGAGTCGTGTGTCTGTCCGGCGACAGTGAAGACGAATGATGTACTTGCTAGCGGCCGTTACGCGATAGCGATGATCCAGGGCATGGCCCACCAGCCAAATGACCTGATCGTTAGCAGTCACAAGCGGCCAGTTGCGGCGCAGTTGGGCCGGCAGCTTGCGGTCGATCATCATCTCCTTTAGCGTGACATGTTGGCCTCCGAGACCCAGCGGTTCCAGTCGCTCGCCGGGGATTCGACCACGCACGGTAAGCGGGTCTTGCGAGTCGAGGCCAATGTGCACCGACCAGGGATCGCTGCCGGTCAACTCAGGCAGCGAGGAACGATCGACCCGTTCGGCCACAAGCGTCCAGCCGCCGGCCAACGCCACGTGTCCCGGAATGGGCAGTGTGGCCACCTGGTCCTCGGCGAGCTGTGGCCCCAGGCTCGCGGGAAAATCCGGCCCGGTCGCGAGAAGTAGTGTTTCGGCGTTAACATGCAGCACCACATCACCCGGTAAATCAGCTCGGCGACCACTGCCGCCCGCTTCAACGCTGGTGCGCGCTGCCTCCAATGTGGCGAAGCCGACATCGCGCTGGTCGGGAGCGCATGTCTCGATGGCCAGCCGCAGCGTCCTGCGCCGGAGGGAGAGGTGCAACGCCTGCCAGGCTCTGCGGTCCAGCAGCACCCAGCCCGGCCCGCTATCAACCACAATCCGGCCAAAGGCATAACTTGTTTCCAAAGACAACCATTCGGCATCTGCCGCGACAACCGCCGACAGCTGCGCCAGGCGGGTGCGTATCGTCGGATTGTAGGTTTCGAGAAGAGGCAATAGTTCGTGGCGCAGCCGGTTGCGGAAGTAGGCTGGGTCTGTGTTGCTTGCATCGGTCAGGGGGGCTAGTCTGTTGGCCGCGCAATAGGTTACGATAGTTTCCCGACTCACGCCGAGCAACGGCCGAAGCAGCCAGATGTCGGGTGCGTCAAGCAGTCGCATGGCAGGTAGCATCCCCCGAAGACCGTCCAGCCCGGATCCGCGCAGGATGTGCATCAGGATAGTTTCCGCCTGGTCGTCGGCATGATGCCCGGTCACGACGGCCGACGCGCCGGTGGCTCGCGCCGTGTCGGCCAGGAAGGCGTAGCGTGCTTGCCGCCCGGCTTCTTCAATACTCAGCTGCTGTGAGCGAGCCCATTCAGCAACATCTACGGACTTGACAACGGTCGTCAACCCCCATGTTGAAGCGGTGTGCCTGACGTAGCGCGCCTCGTCGACCGACTCCGGCCGCAACTGGTGATCCAGGTGGGCGATGACTAATTGTTCCGGAAGGAGCAAGTGGCGGAGGCCGTGGAGTAACGCCAGAGAGTCCGGTCCGCCGGAAATAGCAACCACCAGCTTAGTCTCACCCATCTGAAGGTGGGTGTGCCGACTGATGGCGGCCAACGCCTCGCTCAGAGCGGCTTGAAAGGTGGTGTCACTAGACATCGCGACTGACCGACGGTTTCTGAGAATTTCGTGTATGCATGTTGAGGCTGACTGGTCGGATTTGCTAAAGTAATCAACACGCCAGCGACCCAGTCTCCGACCATCATAGAGTACCACAAACGTAAGCGTACTCAGAACCTCGACTACCGGAGCACCCGTTGGCAATGCGCCCAGTGGTTCACAATGCGACCATGACTGAAAAGACAGAACTAGCAGCAACTGAAGTGACCTATCCCGAAAATCTCTACAAGTCTCCTGAATCGTATGCGACGATGATGGACTTCTATAACAAGTGTCTGGCGGATCTACCCATTCCCGTGGAATCGCGCTTTGTCGATACTCCCTACGGCCGAACTCATATGTTGGTGGCCGGACCGGAAGATGCGCCGCCGTTGATCATGTTGCAGGGGATGGCCGGGAGTTCTGTCTTGTGGCACCTGCAACTGGCCGATTTTGCCCAACAGTGCCGTGTCTATGCGCTCGACACGATTGGACAGCCAGGGCTCAGCGACCCTAACCCACCGTCCATCTTCGATGATAGTTATGCCCTCTGGTTAATCGCCGTACTGGATGCCCTGGGTCTGGCGAAAGCCGACATGATGGGCGTTTCTATTGGTGGCTGGGCCATCATGCGGTTGGGAATTACTCACCCGGATCGCCTCCGCAAGGCAGTGCTACTCAGTCCTCTCCGATTGGCCCGGGCCAAGATGAACGGCCGTCGCTGGGTAGGTAACGCGATGAAGCCCGACACGGAAGACGATCGTCTCGAGGATCGTTTGACCGCCCGTGACTTTAGCGTTTCTTCCGGGCGCACCCAGTTTGATCGTCGGCTGGCTCGCAACATGGCCCTGGCCACGCGCCATTACCGCCTGGGTGTGGGGATGGGCATGTCGGCCGATGCGTCACATGTCGAGAAGTTTATGGTTGGCTCGCGTGTGCTGTCCAAATTTGCGTCAGCCATGCCGGAGAGCGAACTACGACAGTTCCGGACGCCCACGCTGGTCGTGATGGGCGAGAATGAGATGCTTTATGATCCTGAGAAGGCCGCCAAGAGGGCCCAGGCCATGCCCAACGCGCGCGTGGTCATTGTGCCGGACGCCGGTCACGCGGCCGTATTCGATCGACCCGATTACATCAATGCCGTGATCCTAGAGTTTCTGGCCGAACCCATCTGATTCGCTCAGCGCCAACAGTCCCAGGGCAAAGTCTTCGATGAGCTTGCGGCGGGCCAGCTTGCTGCGCCACCCCTCGGGAATACCCGTCAAGCCATAATATGCGCCCGCCAATTGTCCATAAACAGCAGCCGTTGTATCAGCGTCATCGCCCAGGTTGGCTGCCATAAGACATCCATCGGCAAAGCTCGACGATCGATCAAATGCCCAGAGCGCCGCTTCCAGCGATCTCACCACATAACCGGTGCCGGCAATGGTCGGTGGATCTGCTCGACGAAACGAGCCGGCGGCGACCTCATCGATCTCGGCGCACAGCGGCTCCTGGGTCCAGGCCCCGTCGTATGGTGCGTAGCGCTCAGCCAGCAGTTCGTCTTTGGACACGCCCCCTAGCGCCCCAATGATCAATCCCCCAAAATAGCGACAGGCGTCGATGCAGGCGATTGTGCCGTGCGTCGTTCGGCTGCTTTCACCGCACAACGTGACCGCCTTCATCGGGTCGCCAGCATAGCGCATGGGGACCGGCGCCAGGCGCATAATGCTGCCGTTACCGGCTGACTGGGGGTCTGTTGAACCGGCCAGGGGATTGCCGTCTTGCTCATAGCGGCTGAGGGCCGACGATACAGTTAGGCCAATGTCGAAGCAGCGTCCGTTGCTACTCAGGTGCCCGATGCGCCACCAATCGACGTAGCGATCCATCTGATCGGCCTGGTCGAAAGTTCCGTGGGTCACCAGGCTTTCGGCCAGGCACAGCGCCATCGAGGTATCATCGGTCCATTCACCGGGCAACAGCCGGAATGGTCCGCCACCCACCATATCGATCAGCGGCGTGAAGCTACCGGGCGGGCTGAACTCGTTCGTCGTGCCGACGGCGTCGCCAACAGCCAAGCCGACCAGGCAGCCGAGAAAGCGATTCTGACGTTCGGTGTTCTTGTCTTTCATAGGCTATTTAAAGACGAGTGGGCGAATCGGTAAAGTGAGAGTAGGGCGGGTGGGAGTCGAACCCACATGGGTGTTAACCCGGCGGATTTTAAGTCCGCTGCGTCTGCCATTTCGCCACCGCCCCGTAAGCGTTCCCTATTTTACTGTTGTCAGCGGATGAACACAACATAGCACGATGCCTGGCGGATCCTAGCCATGTCCGGCAACGACGATCGCACTGGGCACGCCTCCTTGCACCACCACCCGATCCGTTATGATGGCCAGGCCGGACTCGCGCACCAAACGGACCAACGGCACCGGCCGGCATCCGCCCAGCAACAGCGGATGAATCCGGTACACAGATTGCCATGCACCCACCACTGCACGGCTGACGTTATCGACCCCGGCGGTCAGCGAAACGAGAACCACACGGCCGTCAGGTTTCAGAAGGCGACGGCACTCAGCCAGGACTGTGGTTAGGCCTGACGCCGGGAGCAAATCGAGAAGATACGTGGATAGGATCCGGTCGAACGTTTGATCGCCGAAGGGAACCTGGATCGCGTTGGCCTGAACCGCCGTGGTTGTGGCGCCCCGGTCGTCCGATAACCCTGCCATCACGGGCGAGAGGTCCACAGCGTAAATGCTGCCTGTCGGACCAATCTGCTGCCGCATGAGCCGTAGTCCTGAGCCGGTGCCTGAGCCGAGATCAAGAACCCGCTGGCCCTGGCGCAAGTCCAGGAGCTGCATCGCCTGTGCTTTGGCCTCGCGCTCGAATCGGGCGCCCAAATCATGACGGGCTCCCAGCCAACTATAGAACTGCTGCGCGCCGGCAGTTGAGATCGTATGCTCGATGAAGGTGCTCATGGAATGCTCCCTACGGTCTGAATGGTGGCGGTGGCCCCAACCCTTTTCTGCAATGTCTATTGTACCAGAAGCTGCTATACTTCGGCCCCGAAACAGGTTAGGGTGGTGCAGTCCAAATAGTCACGATGGAGGCGGTCGCGCATGAAACAGTATCTTGACTTGATGAATCACGTCATGACAACGGGCGTGCGCAAGGAAGATCGCACCGGCGTGGGAACTTTGAGCGTATTTGGTTATCAGATGCGCTTTGATCTGGCCGAGGGCTTTCCACTGGTAACAACCAAGAAGATGCACTTGCGGTCGATTATCCACGAGCTGTTGTGGTTTTTGCAGGGCCAGACCAACGTCGCCTATCTCCACGACAACAACGTGACGATTTGGGATGAGTGGGCCGACGACCACGGTGAGCTGGGGCCGATATATGGCTACCAGTGGCGCTCATGGCCGGCCGCCGACGGCCGCGCGGTCGACCAGATTACCCAGGTCGTGGAGCAGATTCGACAAACGCCTGACTCGCGCCGCCTCATTGTCAGCGCCTGGAACGTGGGCGAGCTGGAGCGCATGGCGCTGCCGCCGTGTCACACATTGTTCCAGTTCTATGTCGCCGACGGCCGTTTATCCTGCCAGCTCTACCAGCGCAGTGCCGACATTTTCCTGGGCGTCCCGTTCAACATCGCCTCGTATGCTCTGCTGACCATGATGATGGCCCAGGTAACCGGCTACCAACCGGGCGACTTTGTTCATACCTTTGGCGATGCCCATCTGTATTTGAATCATCTAGAACAGGCCACCTTGCAGCTCTCTCGCGATCCCTTCCCATTGCCGACCATGCGCCTGAATCCGGCCGTGAACGACCTCCTGGGCTTTCGCTACGAGGACTTTGAGCTGTTGAACTATCAGAGTCATCCGCGCATCTCTGCGCCCATTGCGGTCTAGGAGGAGAATTGGCTGATCAATCTCGCATTGCATTCATTGTGGCGATGGACGAGAACCGGCTGATTGGCCGCGACGGGGGGCTGCCCTGGCGGCTGCCGGACGACATGACCTGGTTCCGTGAGCATACCGTGGGCAAACCCTGCATCATGGGCCGCAAGACATACGATTCGTTACCCGATCGCTTTCGGCCGTTGCCGGATCGACCCAACATCGTTGTGACCCGCGACAGTGCCTATGCGGCGCCCGGCGCGACCGTTGTGCATTCAATCCGAGACGCACTTGAGGCAGCCGCGGACGCCCCGGAAATCATGATCGTGGGCGGCGGCGAGATTTTTCGGGAACTGCTCCCCGCAGCTGACAGACTTTATTTGACCTTAATCGAGACGGCGGAATCCGGTGATGTCTACTTCCCGGAAATTGAGCCGGGTGAATGGATTGAGTCGTATTGTGAAGAGCATCTGGCCGACGACCGCCACCCGTTTTCGTTTACCTGGCAGATTGTCGACCGATATCGCTGAGGGGATCTCGCACACCCAATCCAAGCCCGGCCGAGAGAGCCAGAGTTGGCTTAGGTCTGCAAGGTAGGCTCCGTCATTCTACACAATGTCCTACATCCACTGGCTGCGCAGCCAAATCGGCTCGCAAAAGACAATTCTTGTCTATAGCACCATTATCCTTTCGGATAGCCGCGGCCGAATTCTGTTGCAGCAGCGCAGCGACTTTCCCTGGTGGGGATTGCCGGGAGGTATTCTGGAGTTTGGTGAGGACATCCTCAGTTGTGCCCGACGTGAACTGCACGAGGAGACAGGTTTGGAAGCAGCCGACCTTCATCTGGTCGGCGTCTACACCGACCCACGCTACGATGTGACCTATCCCAATGGTGATCAGGTTCAGCAGTTCAGCGTTTGTTTCACTGGAATGATCGGTGGAGGCGTTGTTCGGCCGGACGGCGAGGAAATCATTAAGCTGGAATTCATTGATCCGCGCGCTCTCCCTGAAATGAATATTCCTATCTGGTATAGGGCTATGATTGATGACATGTTTCACGCTGCCGAACCGGCTTTCGAATGGAACGAAGCGCATGCAAAGCTTCCGGTGGCAGACGGTGATGTTGCATCGTCCCCGTGCCTAAGGGAGCGGACCATTTGCCCGGCGTCAGTCGCGGTTGTTCAACGTCATGATGGCCGGTTGTTGTTGCCGGGAAATCAACTGGGTGAACGGGAGTTTCCGGTCGTCGCAATTGAGCTAGGTGAAACGGCTGCCGCGGCTGCGGTACGGGCTACGGCTACGCATAGTCACATGGTAAACCAACCGACACGCCTGCTGGGTGTTGCCTCACGGCCTGGTTGGCTGAACCCCACGTCGATGTCGACCGGTCAAAGCGTGGCAACCGTGTTTCTGTTTGATGACCGAGACCCGACCGGGATAGGCTACAGTGATGCGGATTGGCTGGCTCCTCATGATCTGATGGCCGTCGCCGGGCCTCAGCATGCGCCGCTCTACGCGCAGATCGCGGCAACATTGGCCGGCGGCTATTTCATCGATGAGCAGCAGAGCTACTATGTCTAGTCCATCCAGCCGACTGCTCATTGCCCTCAGCATCATCATGACCCTTTTCGTCCTGGGCGTCGTAGGGTATATGATCATCGAGCAGTTTAGCCTGATGGACGCCCTCTACATGACAGTTATCACGTTGACAACGGTGGGCTACTCTGAGGTTCAACCGTTGACGACTGGCGGCCGTGTTTTCACAATGATCCTGCTTGTGCTGGGAGTCGGTACGCTGGCCTATGGTGCCAGCAACCTGGTGGAGTATGTTCTGACCGGAAGTGTTAGCGGCCGATTGGCAAGGCGACGTATGAACAACAGTATTCTTGCATTGAACAACCATGTCATCATTTGCGGTTATGGTCGTGTGGGCCGCAGCGCAGCCCTTAGCCTGCAGCAAAATGACCGACCTTCCTTGGTCATTGAAAAAGATGAGGTAAACGCCGAGCAAGCGCGCCAGGAAGGGCATCTGGTGTTGCTGGGTGATGCGTCCAAAGACGATGTGCTGCGTGAAGGCGGGGTCGAACGAGCCTCGGGCATGCTCGTGTGTGCGGGTGATGACACGTTGAATCTATTCGTCGTGCTGTCCGCGCGGGCACTCAATGAGTCGCTTCACATTGTGGCTCGCAGCATTGACCCGGATAACGAGGGCAAGATGCGCCTTGCCGGAGCAAATCGGGTTGTATCGCCTTACCGGATCGGTGGGCGCCATATGGCCAACATCATGCTCCGGCCCCATGTCACAGATTTCTTCGATGTCGTTACCCTAGAAAATGGGCAGGAGCTGTGGGTTGAGGAATTGATCATCCATGTCGGCTCGCGGTTGGCCGGCAAAACGCTCGGTGAATCGGATGTACGGCGCAAGACGGGCGTCACCCTGGTGGCGCTCAATCGTCCGGCAACTGACTCGGCCGTGATGCCAAACGCCGCGACGCTGCTGGAAGCAGGTGACGAGATGATCGTCCTGGGTACGCGCGAGCAGTTGTCCCTGCTGGAATCCTGGACGCGCACGTAAGAAACAGCCGTGCCGACGCGGCATAGATTAAACCAAAGCGCAAATGGCGCACAATGTGACAGAACACGCTATAATGCAGCCTACAACACCTCCCGCCTAGAAGAGTACACATTGGTATGGAACCGGAACTAATCACCATTATCGAGGGGCCCAGCCCCGACTTCATGCCGAACCCACAAGGGTGGGTTCAGTCCATCCACGAAGGCCCTGAAGAGGGAGATATTGCCCTTTGTCAGTTGCGTACCGGCAATGGGGACGACATTGTCGAGCGCTGCGAGCAGGCCTGGCGGGAGGGTCGCCCCGTGCGACTCGACTATCCCAGATGATCTGCGAATGCGTCAACAAGTGGATGTCGTTGCGCTGCGGTTAACCAGTGTGGATGAAGGACAGCTCCTCAACATTTGGGTCAATTTGCCATATGACGGTGACATGGAAGACGAGGACGAGTTCGAAGACGACGACGACTTCGGCTTGTTGCCGTAATCATATGTCCTACCAGACAATCCTCCACGAGGTGCGTGACGGCGTTGCGTTCATCACGTTCAATCGACCGGCCACGCTCAACGCCTTTGATGACGGGATGATCGCCGAGACGATTGATGCCCTCAAACAGGCCGGGCGCAGTACCGATATTCGTGCTGTCTTGATTACCGGGCAAGGGCGTGGCTTCTCATCAGGACAGGATTTGAGTGCGTTTGCCGAGCGTAAGGCGGGCGTTACGGTGGGTGAGCATCTGCGTCATGGTTACCATCTGCTCGTCAAGCAGATGATCGGTCTGGAAAAGCCCATAATTGCCGCTGTGAACGGTGTAGCGGCCGGAGCTGGATGCGGGATTGCTCTGGCAGCCGACCTGCGCATTGCCTCCGACGCAGCCAGCTTCATGCTAGCTTTCAGCCGAATTGGCCTGATTCCCGACAGCGGCGTGAACTGGCTGTTGCCACGTTTGATTGGCTACGCCAGAGCCTATGAGATGGCGATTACCGCCGAACGTGTTCCGGCGACCAAAGCGGCCGAATGGGGTATGGTCAATCGGGTGGTACCGGCTGATCAGCTGCTGGAGATTGCCTGGGCCACGGCACTGCAGTTCGCCGCCGGTCCGACGCTGGCCTATGGGCTAACCAAACGGGCCATGATGCAGGGCTTCAATCAAACCCTCGATGAGGCATTGGCGACTGAGGCATATCTGCAGGAAGTGGCCGGGCGCAGCGCAGACAATCTTGAAGGGGTAGCTGCCTTCCTGGAGAAACGGCCGCCGGAGTTTACCGGGCGCTAGGTCGGCGACGAAACCCTACCGACTGGCGCGGAAGACCTCATTGCCGGAGCTTAGCAGCAGGCGGAAAGGTGACTCGGCTATCCCAAAGTCTGCCGATTTGCTCAATAGTTCATTGCCCTGCTCGTCCAGCGCGCGATACTGCGCCAACACCGTCCCGCCTCGACTGATCTGCACCAATCGGCTGCTGCCCGGATCAAGCACAAACACAGACGCATTGAGACCGCGGCCCACGAGTTGAACGGCTGACGGTGATACAAGCGGTGTATTCAGACCGTTCTGTAGCAGGGTGTTTTCGTCCCACTGGATGCGGCCCGAACGGGTGTCGTAATAGCGAATTCGGCCGTCGTTGTAGATGACGACCAGACTGCCATCCTCACTGTACAGGTCGAAATCGACCGCCTGCTGCAGATCTGCTTCAGCGCCGAAGAAGATGGCTGTGTCCTCGGGATCCTGCTCAAAGCCTTCGCCTGACGGAAAGTATTTCCAGATCTGCCCCGCGCCGTTGTCCAGAATATAGATACGGCCACCGTAGGTGGACAGCGCCACCGGATTGAGCCACGTACTACTGAAGCCCAGCGGTACGGCGCGTGTGTCACCCAAATTGGGGTAGTAGGTGAAGAGCACGCCGGTGCGATCAAGCATGGTCAAGCCGGTGCGGGTCTCGGCCGATCCGTCATCGCGCCAGATCATGTCAACGAACGGCCCCATAATCTCCGTGCCAACCGCTTCCCCGCTGAAGGCTACAACTTCCGGTTCTCCGGCATCGACCGTGTTGTAGCCTTGGTCTGTGCCGTGGAAAACTATCTGATTGGCAAGCTCATCATGGACAAAGAGTCCACCCTCGGTGCCGGCTCGTAGCGTGATGTCGGTCAGATTCGACTCCTCTCCAAAGGTACCGAATGTGGTGGCGGTCAGGCGGGTTACGCCATCCATCCGGTCGAGGGTTTCGCGCGCTTCGAATCGCATCCGGGCCACTTCCCCGTCGCCCGGTCTTAGCTCCTCAGCCGTGGCTGCCAGCGCCAGCACCGACTCATAGGCGGCCCGGCTCTGGTTTGGGTCGTCAGTAGCGTTCTCGGCCAGCACCATCTGTTCAACCATATCTTGCTTGAGTTGGCCTAACTGCTCAACATTGCCCCGCTGCAGATAGACACTCAGGACAATAGCGGTGACGATCAATGGGATGAGCAGCGCCAGGAACGTGGGCACGGCCCAGCTGATGCCGCTTTCTTCCTCATCGTCGTCCGCGGTGGGGTTCAACTGCCCCATCATGCCCGACAGCCAGCCGGTGGCGCTGGACATGCCGCGGGCGGACGTGGCCGCTGCCTGTCGTGCCTTCGTTTCCACGGCAACGGTCGCGATTGCCGGCGCTGTGGCGGTTCGCAGTGGGGGCAAACCCGCTTCACGCTTGGGGCCTGTAGAGGGCGGGGCGTAATCGGACTGTGTGGTTGAGTCGACGGACGGTGTTGCGGCCACCGGCGGCGGCGAGGGGCGCCCACCGCGCTTGGCCGGTTTGGGCACCAGTTTGACCGGCAAGGAAGCAGGAATCTCGTCGGTAAATTCTACCAGGAGCAGGCGAGCGGTATCTTGTCCGACGACCTCAGCCAGCGCGTCCAGGCCGCTCTCGATTTCTGTGTCGACCAAGACCGGTTCCAATATGCGGCCGTTCAATGACGCGAGTCGTGGATCGGCCAGCAACAACATGTCGCCGATTTGCAGCCGATGATAGGCAAAGCGAATGTCCAGTCCGGCGCTGCGGCCGAGTGGCGTTGGCGCAAATGCTGATTGAGACGGCAATCGCTCCACGCCGAAGTTGTGGCCCAAATAGGCCAACGCTTCCCCAGCCTGGAGGGTGAACAGCTCGTCACCATGGAGAACGGCCGCCGTTAAGGCTCCTTCAACCGAACGACGATTCTCCACGTTGTGGTAGAGAAGCCGCTCATTCATGTCCAGCACCGCTCGTCGCAAAGCGGCCGTCACGCTGCCTGTGGAATGGTAGTACTCCTGACTGAGGTGATTGATGAACTCTTGGGCCAGAACCGCAGCTTCATCCGGCGGACCGGAGAGACTCAGGTGAGCGAACAAGTAATCATGTTCGCGGCCACGAGCGCTCTTGGGTGGCGCGGTCTGGGCCAGCAAACCGGGGATGGCGTCGCTATCTTGTGCGACGCCGTCCACAAAGTAAAGTTGAGCCGTTATTCCGAGGAGTTCCACAATGTTTGCTCAGCGATTGACCCAAGAACTAGGCTGTGTAGGCGTGGTAATTCATACCGAATGCGTCGGCCACGGCCTCGTAGGTCACGTGATGCTCGTACGTATTGAGTCCCTTGGCCAGACCGGGATCTTCTGCCATGGCCTCTTCCGCGCCGAGCCTGGCCAGACGCAGCACATAGGGCAGCGTCGCATTGCTAAGAGCCAGAGTGCTCGTGCGTGGCACGGCACCGGGCATATTGGCCACCCCGTAGTGGACGACACCGTCGATGATGTAGGTGGGATCGGAGTGGGTCGTGGCGTAAATGGTTTCCACGCAGCCGCCCTGATCCACGGCCACGTCGGCAATGACGCTGCCGTCACGCATCGTGCTGATCATCTCGCGGCTGACCAGACGCGGGGCGCGAGCACCCTTGATGAGCACGCCGCCGATGACCAAGTCAGCGTCCCGTACGGCCTCGGCGATGTTGTACGAATTGGAGGCGATGGTGGTCAAGCGGCCGTGTAAGACATGTTCCAGGAAACGTAGCCGATCAAGGTTGGTGTCCAGGATGATCACGTTGGCGTCCATGCCGAGCGCGATGTGGGCTGCGTTGGTGCCCACAACACCGCCGCCGATAATGACCACATTGGCCCCGGGCACACCGGCTACTCCGCCCAGCAGCATCCCGCGGCCGAAGTGCGGCCGCTCCAAATAGTGGGCGCCAACCTGCACAGCCATACGGCCGGCCACTTCGCTCATGGGCGTCAGCAGGGGCAAACTTCCGTCCGGTGCTTCAACCGTCTCATAGGCGATACCAGTGACGCCGGACTCGACCATAGCCTTGGTAAGTGCCTCCTCAGCCGCCAGATGAAGGTAAGTGAACAGGAGCAAGTCGTCGCGCAGATAGCCATACTCCGGCTTAATCGGTTCCTTGACCTTGACCACCATCTCCGCGCTCCAGGCGTCAGCGGCGGTAGGAACGATTTTGGCGCCGACGGCCGTATACTGCTCATCTGTGAACCTGCTTCCGTCCCCGGCCCTGGTTTCGACTAACACCCGATGACCTTGTTCGATGAGTTGCTGAACACCCGCGGGGGTCATGGCGACTCGATACTCATTGTCCTTAATTTCTTTCGGCACTCCGACTAACATGCGAAGACTCCTTTTACATGGGAATTCGTGGGTACATCTAGTTTACTGCAAAGGGCACCAACTGTCTTGCAGTTTTAGAGTTCTCAAGTTGAGATTCGGAGCCCTGGTTCGGGCGCCGGAGTAAGTCGAAGGTCAACCTCACGCGGTCGGAGAAATAGATACTAGCCACGCTGTGTTGCGTGCCACTCGGCGAGCAGCGCTGCCTCGCGTTCCGGCGCCAGACCGGCGCGCCACGTGTGGTCGTCCGGCCGGGTCGCCAGCCAGTCCAGCGTTGCGCCAATGGTGTCTGCCAGTGGCCGGATAGTGAGACTCGCGGCCAATGCCTTATCAATACTGAAGGCGGTGAAGCCGACGTCTTCGGCCGAAACCCACAAAGGCAAGTCCGTGAACGGCTGAACTTCGTGGTTCAACAGAAAAGCCTCGTCGACCCACGTCAAAGAGGCCTCGCCGCCGGCTGCCCTGTGGCAGGCGGCCAGCAACTCGCCCATCGACAGGCGCTCGGCCGGCCCCGTGACATTGTATGGTCCGACAAGACGCTGCTCCGTGGCGCGGACAACCCAGTCGGCGATGTCGCGCACGTCGATGAACTGGACGGCCGAAGTCGGTTCGCCGGGGGCCAGAACTTCGCCGCCGCGTACTATACGATCGGGCCAATAAGAGAAGCGATCCGTGGGATCGTGAGGACCAACGATCAGTCCGGAGCGAACCAGCAGGGCACGTCCGCTCCATGGCGTCCATTGTCGCGGTTTGCTCGCACAACACTTTGAGCGGGCCATAAGTCTCGCCGGTAATCTCTTCCGGTGGTAGCATCTTCCAATAGACCCAGCTCGGCCGTCTTCATCGATGCCCACGGTAGCCGAGTCGGCATAGACCGACAGCGTGGAGATGAACGTGTAGTGGTCGACAGCGTCTGCCAAATAGCGCGCCGACGCTTCGACCAGGCGCGGCACGTAGCCGCACGTATCAATGACGGCATCCCACGAACGGCCATTCAGTGCCGCCAGCCCACCGTCGCGATCGCCTACGATGTGGTCCAGCTTGGGGTACAAGTCGGGGTTGGATTGACCGCGATTGAACAGCGTTACCTCATGACCATGGACCAATGCGGCGTCGACGATGGCCCGTCCCAAAAAGCGTGTTCCGCCAATAACAAGCAGCTGCATATCGTTCTCTCCCTGAATCTAGGTGACGTTCCCAGTCTGAGCATAGCCCGAGGTTAGCTCTTTGTCTAATTGTAGGCCATCCGGCTACAATGGAACCAGATCAATGAGTCGGGTTGGCCTTGGCGCTGGACCATATGGCTGACCACTATTCACGGGAGAGCAACATGCAAGTAACAGTGGAGCAGGGCAGCATTCAGGATACAACAGCCGATACCATCATCGTTAATCTCTTCGACGGCGTGTCGTCACCAGGTGGGGCAACCGGCGCGCTGGATGGTGCGCTGGGCAGCGCGATCAGTGAAGATCATCGCCGGGGGTGATCTGCGCGGCAAGGTCGGCGAAGTGGCCGTGTTGTACCCACGGGGACAGATTGCGGCCAAGCGTGTCCTCGTCGTTGGTCTGGGTGATTCGGCCAAGTTCGATCTGGAGGGCGTGCGCCGGGCGGCGGCAAACGCCATCCGCAAAGCCAAGGCGCTCAATGCCCGTAGAGTCGCCACGATCGTTCATGGTGCGGGCATCGGCGGGCTCGATGTGGCTGATGCCGCACAAGCGACCGTAGAAGGCACACTGCTGGCTCTCTACGAATTCGACGCGCCGAAGGCCAAGAGCGAACCAACCGGACAGATAGATGAGCTGGTCCTTGTGGAACATGATGGTGACAAGGTCGACACCATACGGGCCGCAGCCGTGACGGCCGAAGCGATTGCGGCCGGTGTGGCTCAGGCGCGCGACCTGGTCAATTTGCCACCCAACATGGCCACACCGACGAAAATGGCCGAGGTGGCCCAGGCGATTGCGGATGCACATGGCCTCGGCATCACCGTCGGTGACCGTGCCTGGGCGGCCGAACGCAAGATGGGTGCTTTTCTCGCGGTGGCGGCCGGGGCGGGTGAGGAGCCGAAATTCATTGTGCTGGAGCACAACGGCGATCGGACAGATTGGCCGGCCATTGTGCTCGTCGGTAAGGGGATTACCTTCGATACCGGTGGAATCTCGATCAAGCCGTCCGAAGGTATGTGGACTATGAAGGGGGACATGGGCGGTGCGGCGGCCGTGATTGGGGCGATGAAAGCCATTGGCGCGCTGGATCTACCACTGCGAGTCATTGGCATTACTCCCTGCACGGAGAACATGCCCGATGCCAACGCCTATCGACCGGCCGATGTCATCACGGCCAGCAATGGCAAGACGATTGAGATCATTAGCACGGATGCTGAGGGGCGGATGGTATTGGCTGATGGGCTGGTATATGCGCAGCAGTATGACCCGGCCTCGGTCATTGATTTGGCAACCCTCACCGGTTCGTGCGTGGTTGCCCTGGGCAAGGGTGTTGCCGCCGGTGTTTTTAGCAACGACGATGCGCTTCGGGATAACCTGCTGGCGGCGGCCGACACTACCTATGAGCGTCTGTGGCCATTGCCGCTCTATGAGGATTATCGTCGCGCCATCGACTCGGACGTGGCTGATATGAAAAACAGCGGTGGACGCATGGGTGGCGTGGGCACATCGGCCGTGTTTCTGCAGGAATTCACAGACTATCCGTGGGCCCATCTGGATATCGCCGGGATGGGGTTGGCCGATAAGCCCGGTGCCTATGGTCCGGTTGGCGGCACTGGCTATGGTGTGCGCCTGCTGGTTGCGTATCTTCGTGGGCTGGCGGCCTAGGTGCTGTCGAATGCCCTGGTGAGCAAATGCTGATTGGGATTGGCCGCTACCTGGATAACATCGTAGCGGCCGATCCTAACTCAAATGATAGAGAATCGGCGTATCAAGCGAATGGAGCCTGACGCACTTTGGTGAGTGGCGCGAGTTGGGTATAATTCCGGCCGTGAGTGGGCCTGTGTCCACTCTCTTTCTTAAATGGGTTGACTACAGCATTGCCGAAAAGTGAGGAGAATACGTCATGGCCGTACCGCCGCAACCGCTGACCCTTGGAGTTGAAGAGGAATACCAGATCATTGATCCGGAGACACGTAATCTGCGCGCCTATGTGTCGGAATTGATGACGCAGGATAACCAACGGCCGAAGCAGCTCAATCTCAAGCCGGAACTCATGCAGTCGCAGGTTGAGGTTGGCAGTGTCATCTGTCGCAATGTGAAGGAAGTACGTTCGGAGGTTGTTCGCATGCGCCGCGAGGTGATTGAGATCGCCGGTGAAAATGGTCTCTGGATTGCCGCGGCCTCGACCCATCCGTTCGCCAACTGGGAAGATCAGGTCATCACCGAGGGTACACGCTATCGGGAGTTGTTGGATGACATGCAAGCGGTGGCCAAGCAGCTCCTCATTTTTGGCATGCACGTCCATGTCGGATTTGGGGAGGATCAGCAATCCCGCGAATTGATGATCGACGTGATGAATCAGGCCCGCTATTTCATCCCCCACATGCTGGCCCTGTCGACCAGTTCGCCTTTCTGGCACTCCTACAACACCGGCCTCAAGTCCTACCGAACCGTCATTTTTGAGGCCATGCCGCGCACTGGGATTCCCCACTCGTTTCTCTCCTGGAATGACTACAAGAGCTTCGAGAACACACTGGAACGAGTTGGCTCATTTGGCAAGCGCGACAAAACGGCCAAGATCTGGTGGGACATTCGGCCACATCCCATTTACGGTACCCTGGAGTTTCGTATCACCGACATCTGCACGACCGTCGATGAAGCGGTCTGTTTGGCGGCGCTGTTCCAGGCCATTTGCGCCAAGCTGATCAAGCTGCGTCAACAGAACATGTCCTGGCGTCGCTATCGTCACGTCCATATCACCGAGAACAAGTGGCGCGCCGTGCGCTATGGTATTGAAGGCGAATTGATCGATTTTGGCGTGGAAGAGGAAGTGCCATTCCCGGTCCTGATGCGCGAGCTTCTCGACCTACTCGATGATGTCGTGGATGATCTGGACAGCCGTGAGGAAGTGGAGTACGTCAACCACATTTTGGAGAACGGAACCAGCGCCGACCGTCAGATTCGGGCGTACTTGGCTAACGGTGGGGATGACAACCGCGAAGCCGCCCTACGCGCAGTGGTTGACCATCTAGTGTCTGAGACGAAGCGCGGTGTGTTTGAGGAAGCGGGCTAGACCGTTCGGTAGCGAAACTCACCGCCAACGACCGTGGCCGCTACGGTCGCTTCGAGTAATGCATCCGGAGATAGAGCAAACAGGTCCTGATCGAAGATGGTCAGGTCTGCCAGTTTACCCGGCGTGAGCGATCCGAGGACAGCCGCTTGTCCACTTGTCGCGGCCGCCGCCAGCGTGAAGGCGCGAATGGTTTCGGCCAACGTCAGGCGTTGCTCCGGGTACCAACCATCCGGGCCGGGCTGCCCACTGGCGCGTTGGCGCGTTACCGCGGCATGAATTCCCTGCAGCGGTTCGATTGATTCCACCGGCGCATCTGACCCAAACACAACCAATGCCCCGCTATCCTGCATCGTGCGCCAGGCATAGCTGTACTGCGTCCTATCGCCCCAATAGCGATCAGCCATGTCCATGTCGGCCGTTGCGTGGATGGGCTGCATGCTGGCAATGATGTTCTGTTCAGCCAGTCGGTTGAGGTCACTGGGGTGCAATAACTGCACATGCTCGATACGGTGACGGAGGGGAGCCGCGCCGCGTCGCGCTTCATCCCGTCGCACCTGCTCGTAGACATCGAGTACATCATGATTGGCCCGGTCGCCAATGGCATGGATGGTGACGCTCAGCCCGCCGCGACTGGCAGCGAGGGCTTTCTCCAGCATCTCTTCCTTGTCGGTGACTACAATGCCGCGATTGTCCGGTTCGCCCTCATAGGGCGCGATCATGGCGGCCGTGCGTGACCCGAGCGCCCCGTCGGCAAAGATCTTGATCCCACCAATCCGGAGCCAGTCGTTGCCAAAGCCGGAGCGCAGACCCACCTCCAGCGCATGTTCCAGGCGTGGCACAGGTATGTTCTTGACAACGCGCAGCCCCAAATCGCCGGAGTTCTGGAGCTGCTGCAACGCCATGAAGCAGGCGCGGCCATCGAAATCGTGAATGCCGGTCAGTCCGGCCGCCCAGCACACGGTTTGGGCGTGGCGCATGGCATCGGCGATAGCATCCAGGCTCGGCCGCGGGATATGGCTGGTTACCAGCTCGATGGCGTCCTCAAACAGAATGCCCGTTGGCTCGCCGTTCGCGTCGCGCTGAATCTGACCGCCGGGTGGGTCGGCCGTGCTCGCGTCGATATGAGCGTGCTTCAGCGCAGCGCTGTTGACCCAGGCGGCGTGGCCGCTGCGATGGTGTAGGCAAACGGGGATGTTGGGCAAGACAGCGTCCAGGTCGGCTGCCGTGGGAAAAGCGCGATCAGGCCAGGTGTCCTGCGACCAGCCCCGACCCTGTATCCAGTCGCCCGGCGCATTGGGTCGAGCTGCGAAGGCGGCCACAAGCGCCACGGCCTCTGCCCTCGTAGGCGGCCGAATCCAGATTCACCCGCTGCAAGCTGAGGGCATAGCCCTGGAAGTGGACGTGGCGCATCGACCAGCCCCGGGAAGGCACTGCGCCCGCCGAGGTCGATCCATTCCGTCACCTCATGGCGCAGGCCGAGCAGGTCGGCATCATCGCCCACCGCGACAATTCGATCACCGTTGAACAGGAGTGCTGTGGAAGTCGGCCGACTCGGGTCGACGGTGAAGAAGCGGCCGTTTGTGAAGAGTACGCTGTCTGCCATGGCCAAGCCTCCCCGTGAGTCTTAGGGCAAGTGTGGTTCGAGTTCGGCCGAAGAAGATGCGGCCAGGTATGGCGTCACCGGCCAGTAGTCTGTCAGGGCCACATAGGCCTGTGCTGCTGTGTCCGGTTGGGCTCGCTGCGGATCATAGACCGCGCGGATCATCAAGTTCTTGGGTGTGTGTTCCACGGGCACGAACTCGATGACATCGGTGCGATAGCCCAGCATCTGCAGAATCTGGGCGCGCATGGCGTCGGTAAGCAAATCCCCCAACCGTTCGCGTAGGATACCGTGTCGCAGTACCGCGTCGAACGTGTCAGGAATTTCAGCACGAGCCAGCTGGGCTTGCAGGTGATGGTGGCAGCACGGGGCGCTCAGGATGAGGCGGCTGCCCCAACGTACACCTTGAGCCAACGCATCATCGGTGGCCGTGTCGCAGGCGTGAAGCGCCAGAACAATGTCGGGTGGCGCGGTGGGCGCATACTCTTCGATTTGCCCGACAGCAAACGTCAGGCCATCCCAGCCCAGCCGCTCGGCTGTGGCCCGATGCTTGTCGATGAGGTGGGGCTTCACGTCAACGCCGACCATCGTGGTGGGTAGCTGCTTGATCTCGTTCAGGAAATAGTAGGTGGCGAAAGTCAGAGCCGCGTTGCCACAACCCAGGTCCACAACGTGCAGCGGCCGGCCGTCCGGCGCTTCGATGGCTCCCGATTCGTCGAGCAAGCGCAAGAACTCGTTGATCTGGCGAAACTTGCGTCGCTGATCGGCTTTCACGCGTCCGTCGGCGGTCGAGATGCCGACTTCGCGCAGGAACGGTACGGGCCGATCGTCGGCCAGCAGCACGTCCTTGGCGCGGTCATGAGTCATCGTCAGCGGGATAGGGGCCGTGCGCTTTTCCTCATGAAGAATTGCGCGGCCCTTCTTGCTGATTTGGACCCGCAATACGCGGTCGGTCAAATTGACGATTAAGCTCTTGAATGGCAGAGACAGCAGCTCATCTACGACCGACACTGCTGCGTCTGGCGCGTAGTTTTGGGTTACGTCCTGACGGCCGTCTGAGGTAACGACTTGTAAGTGGCGTTCTCCCTTGAGCAGCACCGGGCGTACAGTAACGTATTCCCATGGAAGCGTCGCGCCGCGACGAGAACCGCTCAGACGCGCAGTGATGAAATCGCTATCGTCGAGCAAAGTGTCGCGCATAAGGCGCAGCGCATCATCAGGAGTGTCCGGGTCGACGCTTTCGGGAGGCGTGTCGTCGGTCATTCGCCCCATTCAAGTTCGCGGTCGCCAATGTAGACTGTGTCGCCTACGGCGACTCCGGCGTGTTCCAACGCGGCCGTAATGCCGATTCGTTCCAGAATCTGCTGGAAACGCATGAGTGGTTCGTCAAATTCGAAGTAGGTCATGGAGGCCACACGCTCGATGTGGTCCCCTGCGACCCGCCAGCCATCACCTTCGCGACTGACCGTAAACGCCTGGGCGTCCTCTTCGGGTCGAATCACGACTTCCTCATCGCCATAGAGCGGTTCCGGCGGCGGTGCGGCATCGAGCATGGCCTTGACTTGATACAGCATATCACGAACGCCTTCACCTGTGGCGGCCGAAATAGTCGTGAAGTCATAGCCGTCGGCGGCAATCGCATCCTTGATCAGCGATACCCAGGCTTGCGCATCCGGCAAGTCGATCTTGTTGAGAACCACCAGCTGCGGCTTGCCAGCCAGTCTGGGGCTGTACATCTCCAGTTCCGTGTTGATCATGCGCCAGTCCTGAATGGGATCCATCGACGCTCCATCGAGTAGATGGATCAGGACCCGCGTGCGCTCGACATGCCGAAGGAATTCGTGGCCGAGGCCAGTCCCTTCGGCGGCACCTTCGATAAGGCCGGGGATGTCGGCCAACACCATCGTTACATAATCGTCCAGCGTGACGACGCCAAGGTTCGGCTGGAGGGTGGTGAAGGGGTAGTTGGCGATCTTGGGTTTGGCGGCGCTCACCACGGATAGCAGCGTGGACTTGCCTGCATTGGGCACACCGACAATGCCGACGTCGGCGATTAGCTTCAGCTCCATTTCGATCAAGATGGATTCACCTGGTTCGCCGCGCTCGGCAACACGGGGAGCCTGATTGCGGCTGGTGGCGAAGTGAATGTTGCCGCGACCCGCACGACCACCCGCTAGCAGCAGGACCTCCTGGCCAGGCTCGGTCATGTCGGCCAGCAGATCGCCGGTCTCGGCATTGCGGATGATGGTACCCAGTGGCACTTCCAGATAAATGGGCTTGCCGGCCGCTCCCGTCTTGCTCTGGGTGGTGCCGTGCACTCCATTCCCCGCACGGAAGTGCTTCTGGCGCTGGTAGGCAATGAGGCTGTTGCGGTGGATAGACGTCACCGCATAGACATCGCCGCCCTTGCCGCCATCGCCACCGTCCGGCCCGCCATAGGGCACAAATTTCTCGCGACGGAAACTGATCATCCCATCGCCGCCGTCGCCGCTGGTGATCTCTACTTTGGCTGTGTCGTAAAACATAAGTTGAACTCGTAATTAGATTGGTCGCGAGACCACAGTCCTCTCGACCGGCGAAACGCGATAGCGGGCTATGGTGTGTCCGTGCGAGTGTGAACGCTCTGGTTGATGTGGAACATGCCCCCCAGCCTTAAGCTGAACTAATCATCATCCTTTTGCAGCAACAACTGTTGCAGTGCGGCCATACGCGGATCAATGGTCTCGTCCGGGCAGCCACAGTCTTTCTCATTCAGATTCTGGCCACACTCCTGGCATAGCCCCAGGCAGTCGGGCCGGCATAGCGGCTTGATTGGCACTTCCAACAGGCTCAATTCCCGCACCATCGGCGACAAGTCCAGAAAGCCATCTTCCCCAACGGTTGGCTCACCCTCCGGCGCGCTCTGGGGCGGGTAGTAAAAGAGTTCGTCCAGGGTGATGGTTATGGGGATAATTGCATCTTCCAGACAACGCACGCACGGTGTGGTCAGGCTGGTATAGAGTTCGCCGTCGATGTAGATACCGTCCGTCGTGCGAGTGGCGTTGAACCACCCGCGCAACGGCTTCAGGATGACATCGTCACCAACTTTGACGTCAGGATAATCCAGTTCGATTGTCCTGATGGTGCCAAAATCGGTTTCTAGCAAGTAGCCGAAATTAAAGCGCAGGCGTGACGGTTTCATGTTAAACCCTCCTGTCTGGGGAGATAGTAGTGAGTATAGCACACCTGCCCACCCAGGCACGCGGCACGCCCGACTTCACGGAGCATATTCATTCATGCGCACGAAATCACTCTTGATCGCCACTCACAATACCGGCAAAGTTCAGGAGTATGCCGAGATGTTGCCGGAACTGAACATCACCTGGCTTACACTGGATTCGGCCGGCATCACGGAGGATGTCCCGGAAACCGGTGAGAGCTTTCGTGACAACGCAATTCTAAAGGCCGGGGCCTATGCCCTGCAATCCGGATTGCTAACGCTGGCTGATGATTCGGGTCTGGAGGTCGATGCCCTGGACGGCCGACCTGGCGTGCTGACCGCGCGCTATGGTGGTCCCGGCTTGTCGTCGGAAGAACGGTATCGTCTCTTGTTGGCTGAGATGGCGGCCATCCCCCCTGACAGGCGCACGGCCCGCTTTCGCTGTGTCATCGCCTTGGCGGCGCCGGACGGGTCAATCCTGGGTACGGCCGACGGCACCTGCGAAGGGGCTATTGCGATCGAGCCATCGGGCACAGGCGGGTTTGGCTATGATCCGGTGTTCCTGCTGCCGGAGCGGGGCATGACGATGGCGCAACTATCGGCCGATGAGAAACACCGCATTAGCCACCGCGGGCAGGCGTTGCGCGCGATTACACCACTTTTGCGACAGACCCTTTCGGGCTAGATTGCTCGCGATTGGTCAAGGATCAAACTGACCCGACGAAGGCTTCGATCAACCTTGCCACCGTAGCGCTTTTTTCCTGCATGGGGTAATGCCCGACACCCTCTAGGGCCTGAAATGTGGCCTGCGGCATGGCCGCGGCCGTTTTGGCGCTGTGGCGGTGGGGTACCATGCGATCGGCCGTGCCACTGATGATGAGAGCAGGCAGGGCCATCTGTTCCAAATCGGCCGTCACGTCGAAGTGGTTGCAGGCCAGGAAATCGCCGGTTGTGACCAGCGATCCGCAAACGCGCATCGACTCGGTGGCCTGTTGCCGAAGTCCGGGCGGCGCGTCTTTCGCGAAACTCCATTCGCTGATCATGTCCGCGGCCTGATTGAAATCATTGCTCAACGTCGCGAACAGGGGCAGGCCCACGCGCAAGCGGCTGCTCGATCCGATCAGCACCAGTCCGCGCAGATTGGGCAGCTCCCGCCGCGCCAGTTCCAAGGCTACCGCACCGCCCATCGAGTGGCCCCCGATGAGTACGTTGGATAGTGATTGGGAATCGATGAAACGCGTGACGGCATCGGCGTAGTGGCTGATTGTGCGGCGGCCGGGCTGTGGGGAGCGACCGTGACCGGGCAAATCGAGCAGGACCGTTTGACAGGTCTTGAGACCCAGAAGGACGTCAGGCCAGACGGTTGACGCGCCGCCTGCGCCATGAATGAGCAACAGTGTGGGGCGGCCCTCTGCCTTGGTTCCATAGCGCGCATAGTGTGAGCGGGCGGGGTCAATCATTGACCGCCCATTATAGCAGCTTTGCGGTCGGTGGTGCCGCTGATAGAATCGCTTGATATGCCGGTGACGCCGAACCGGCCGTTGAGGAAACAATCGATGGCTAAATTCTTGATCGAGGGGGGTGTTCCGCTGGAAGGTACTGTTGTCGCCAGCGGCAACAAGAACGCTGCCCTTAAACTACTTCCCGCTTGTCTGCTGACCGATGAACCCGTCACGCTTCACAATGTGCCGCACATTCTGGACGTGGAAAACACCATCCTGCTCATGCGCGATCTGGGTGTTGAAGTGACGCCACTGGATGTGGGTAGTTGGCGCATCCACGCGCGCAACCTGACCAAAACAGCGTTGGACCCTGAACTGGCAGCACGTACCCGGGCGTCGTTCGTCTTTTCCGGGCCCATGCTGGCGCGGCTGGGCCGCGTGGTGTTGCCGGTGCCCGGGGGGGACGTTATTGGCGGTCGGCCGTTGGATACCCATGTTCAGGCACTGTCGGCGCTGGGGGTGGCGGCAAGTATGTCGCAACGGGGCGTATTCGAGTTTGAGGCGCCAAATGGCCTGCACGGGGGTGGCTATTTGCTCTTGGCTGAAGCCAGTGTCACTGCCACCGAGAACGCACTTATGGCCGCTGCCCTGGCCAAGGGCGACACCGTCATCCATAATGCCGCGTGCGAGCCCCATGTGCAGGACTTGTGTAACTTCCTGAACCAGATGGGGGCCAAAATTGAGGGCATTGGCAGCAATCGACTGTCGGTTACCGGCGTCGAGCGGCTGCATGGCACGGAGTTTCGCATCGGCTCTGACTTTACGGAAGTGGGCAGCTTCATTGGCGCGGCGGCCGTTACCGGTGGCTGCGTACGTATTCAGAATGCCCAGCCGGAGACGCTGGGCATGATTCAGTTGGTCTACAACAAACTGGGTGTCCGCTGGGATGTCGACGGTGAGGATATTGTGGTTCCGTCCGGTCAGGAGATGGTCATCCAGTCAGCCCTGGGTGGGCGCATCCTGGAAATGAAGCCCATGCCCTGGCCTGGTTTTCCCCCGGATCTGATGAGTATTGCGGTGGTCATCGCTACCCAGGCCAACGGATCGGTGCTGCTCCACGACTGGATGTATGAGAGCCGCTTTTTCTTTGTAGACAACCTGATCTTCATGGGCGCCAAGATCGTCCTCTGCGATCCGCATCGGGTGCTTGGTTCAAGGCCCGGCGCGACTGCATGCCAACCCAGCGGGCGTGCCCAGCCCCGATATCCGTGCGGGTATGTCGCTGGTTCTGGCTGCCTTATGTGCCAAAGGAACGAGCACGATCCACAATATCCAGCAGATCGATCGCGGTTATGAGCGGATTGATGAGAAGCTGCGCAGGCTTGGGCGCCCAGATCCGTCGCGTTGATGAGTATTAACAGCAGGGTAACGGGCCAAGGTGAGCAGCAGGTAAGGTCGGCCCGGCAAAGAGACCGTGCCACAAGACGCGTGTTGACCGGACTGGTCGCGTTGCTGTATAATGCTTACTTGCCCGGTTGGGCTTGTTTTGCTGTGCCGCTATCCCGCGCGGGGCAGTGTAGATGATTAGATAGATGAGTCTGCAGGGCGTTTGGCCCTGCTTTTTTCGGAGAGTGTAGCAATGCCAAAACGTACTTATCAGCCCAAAATTCGCCGCCGTATGCGCGTGCATGGTTTCCGCCAGCGTATGTCCACGAGTGGTGGTCGTGACGTCCTAAAGCGTCGTCGCGCCCGCGGTCGTCAGTCGCTCAGCGTTTCCATGAACAATTACGGCAAGCGCATCAACTGGAACGGCACTTCCGCTACCGCCTATCGCTCTGTGAAGCGGTATGGCGGCGGCAAATAGCGCGTTTCTTATCCTCTGATGGCCGCCTGACCTATGCTGCCGTCTCGTCATCGCCTGCGACACTCAGCAGAGTTGAAACGTGTCAGGCAAGACGGTCGGCGCTGGCATCATCCGCTGTTGACGTTGCTCGTTTACACGCATCCAGCGAGTGTTAGTCCGTTACCCCCCAGCCGTTTTGCCTTTGTGGCGGGACGCAAGGTGGGAGGAGCCGTTCAACGGAACCACACGAAACGCCGCTTGCGCGAGGTTGTGCGGCATCAAGTGACGGACCTGTTGCCGGGTCGCGATTGTATCGTGATTGCCCGACCGGCCGCGACGGATGCCCCGTATGACGAGCTTGAAGCCGGATTGACGACGCTATTTGCCCGAGCAGGCATGCGTTCGAAGAGTGGTTCAGTAGTTAGGGAGTGACGTTCAAGTGAAATACATCGCTCTGGCCTTAATTCGCTTTTATCAAATGACTTTTTCCCGGGTCATGCCGCCCAGCTGCCGCTTCACGCCTTCCTGTTCCCACTATGGGTACGAGGCGATCGAAAAGTATGGCTTTTTCAAAGGCGGGTGGTTGGCAGTCAAACGGATATCCCGCTGTCACCCACTCAATCCTGGTGGCTATGATCCCGTTCCGTAACGGAGGTAGTTCCTTGGGTAAGTTGCATCGGCCGTTTTCCCGGCCGTTTGTGTTATTCGCTTTGCTGGCCGCCGCTCTCCTGTTGACGGCCTGTGGCGGGCAGATTGCCAGTGGCAGTTATGCCGGTCTTTCCACCTATGAGTCCAGTGTCTATCTAGCCAACGGCCCGCAAGTGTTGGCATATGACACGGCTACACAGCAAGCTAGCTGGACCTTTCCTGCGGAGCCAGATGCAGGCGTCTTGTTCTTTGCCGCCCCTAACTATGACAATGGTCAGGTTGTATTCGGCAATTATGGTCGGGCGGGGGGCTTTTTATCGCCTCGCGTAACAGTCAGTATCTATGCGCTGGAAGACACGGCTGTTGGTCAGCCACGTACCATCTGGACCAATGACACCGCGGCGGGCGATAAGATTGTTGCTCCCGCGCTACAGGTCGAGGACAGGGTCTTTATGGGTACGGCCGACAACCATATCATGGCGCTCGACCGTGTCGACGGAACCAAATTGTGGGACTATAAGATTGGCCATTCAGTTTGGGGCCAGCCGGTCTATCGCGATGGTATCGTCTATGTGGCCGCCATGGATTGGTCGGTCTATGCCCTGGACGCTGACAGCGGTGAGCCGGTGTGGGAGACACCTTTGAATGGTGCCCTGGCCAGTTCGGTTGTGCTTAACAATGATATCCTCTATGTCTCCAGTTTTGACGGCAGCGTCCATGCGCTCGACATTGAGAGCGGGGCCGAACTCTGGTCGGCTGCGGCCAGCGAGGCCATCTGGGGCTCGCCTGCACTGGGCAGAGACGGCCGTCTTTACTTTGGTGACATCGCCGGTGACATTCACGCCGTGGATGCCTTGACGGGTCAGGGGATTTGGGACATTGACACGACCGGTGTCATCCAGGCCGCCCCTATCTTGGCCAATGGCGTGCTCTACGTCGCATCACAGACCACGGAGGACACCACGACCGGATCTTTGACCGCCTATTCAGCCGAAGACGGGCGACAATTGTGGACTACGATTACACCGGTGCCCTTGTGGACAACGCCGGTTATTGTCGATGATGCGGTTGTGGTAGCCTTGCAAAACTCTGATGCCTTGTTGATTGGGTATGACCTCACAAACGGCAATGAGGTGTGGCGCTACACGCCACCGCCAACTGAGTCATAGTCGATCTCGCGAGAAGCAATTATGTGGAACACACTAATCGTTGACCCGATGATTAACGCCTTGCTGGTTTTTTATAACCTGCTGGGCAATAACTTCATTCTGGCGCTCACATTCTTCACTATCCTGGTCCGAATGCTGACGTTGCCGCTAAATGTGCGGCAGCAGAAGTCGATGATCAAGACGCAAGAGATTCAGCCCCAGATTCAAGCTATCCAGAAAAAGTACAAGGACAATCCCGCCAAGATGCAGGAGGAGTTCAAGAAGATTGGTTACAATCCGACTGATTCCTTAACTGGCTGCTTGCCCACCCTTATTCAGTTCCCGATCCTCATTGGCCTCTATCGAGCCATTATTATTTCGCTCGGTTCCACACCGCAGTCGTTGTTTGAATTGGTTCCCCGCGTATACCCGTTCGTCAATCTGCAGACATTGGTGCCAATCGAGAATACGTTCTTGTGGCTTAACCTCAGTCAGCCTGATCCTTTCTTCATCTTGCCTGTTTTGGTAGCAGGTAGCATGTACATTCAGCAGAAACTGCTCGCCCCGGCCAGCCAGCCCAACAAGAGCGGGCAGGATGCCAACCCGGCGGCGGCCATGACCCAGTCAATGCAGTACACGATGCCGCTGATGTTCGGCTTCTTCTCGCTGCAGTTTCCGTCCGGTCTATCCATCTACTTCATCCTGGCCAATGTCATTGGTATCGCCCAGGGCTGGTACACGCGGCGTATTATGGCTAAGGAAAAGGCTGAATTGGCCGCCGCGACGCCGGTCATCACGGCAACAGCCAATGGCACTACCGGCAGCAGCAAATCAACAAAAACAACTTCGACGGCCAAGCAATCGAGCAATGGCTCAAGTAATAGCCAAACGGCGTCTAAGAAAAAGCGCCGTTCAGCGAAGCGATAGGTCTTATGGATAAGCGTAGCGTGCGTGAAATCGAGTCGCGTGGTGTGACTGTAGAAGCTGCCATTACTGCCGGCTTGCTAAAGCTCTCTTTGTCCCGCGACGATGCTGACATCGAGATCATTGATGAAGGCAGCCGAGGGCTGTTGGGAATTGGCAGCCGCGAGGCGGTTGTGCGGATTCGGCCCCACACCAGTGAGGCGGCACCCGTCAAGTCAGCTGCCGAGGCGCCCCAGTCGGCCGTGGTCGTGAGGGAGCCGGAGCCGCCAAAGGCCGTTGTGCCGGTGCCGGCGCCTGTCGCACCGACACCCAAAGCAGAGCCCAAACAAGAACAGAAGCCGCGCGGCCGTACTGAATCGACGAGCGTCCGTGATGAAGACGAAGGGGATTCCGAAGAGGAATTGGCAGCAGAGCGCGAAGCGGCCGTGGCCACGTTGACGGAACTGCTGGCCAAGATGCACGTGGATGCTGAGCTGGTAGCTGAGTTGTCAGAGCCCGACGACCTGACCGGCCAGCGTATAAACGTCATTGAGATCACCGGTGACGACCTGGGCATGCTCATTGGGCCGCGGGGTGAGACGCTGGATTCGCTGCAGTTCTTGACACGGCTCATGGTGGCGCATCAGCTTCATCGCCGTGCCCACTTCGTTCTAGATATCGAGGGCTACCGCCAGCGTCGCCAGCAAGCGCTCACCCGGCTGGCTGAACGTATGGCTGAGAAGGCTACGCAGCGCGGCACGCCCGTCAGCCTGGAGCCGATGTCGTCTTACGAGCGGCGAGTCATTCATATGGCCCTGCGCGATTCGCCGGATGTTTACACAGAAAGCACCGGCGAGGGAAAGTATCGTAAGGTTCGCATATTTCCCAAGTCATCCTAACTCGCAATAAAAAACGCGCCGTCATCACGGCGCGTTTTTGATCCGGGGAAAAGGCTGGTTGGTTAGAGATGAACGACCGTAGCCTGTGTGACTGCTTCAATCTGACCGAGCGCTTCCAGAGCTTCTGCTGAAGGCTCGCCGTCAAGATTGATGAACGACAGCGCGTCCCCGCCCGGTGTGTTGCGACCCAGACGCCACTCGCCGATATTGACACCATATTGGGCCAACAGGGTACCGACCTGACCGATGACACCAGGTACGTCGCGATTCTGCATGATGAGAACCGTGCCGTCCGGTCGAGCTTCCAGGCGATATTGGTCCACCTGGACGACGCGAGGTTCCACGCCACCAAATAGCACACCGGCCAACAATCGATGGCCACCCTTCCATTTGGCGCGGCAGGCGACAAGGTTAGGATAGTCCAGCCCGTTGATGCCGATAGCCTGGGTGGTTGTGAGACCGCGCGCACTGGCGATGGCCGGCGCGTTGATGTAGTTGATGGCGACGTTGGACAGTTCCGGGTCGGCCGACAGGACACCCTTCAGCATACCCGCGGCAATCGCCCGCACGAGTTTACTCACCATATCGCCCTGCACTTCGATCTCCAGCCGTTCGATTTGGGCGTCGGCCAATCCGGCCTGCAGCCGTCCCAGTTTCTCAGCCAGCTCCATGAACGGTTGGATCTTGGCGAAGCTGTCAGGCACGTCGTAGGGCATGTTGACCGCGTTGGCGAAATCCTCGCCGCGCAAAACGGCGACCACCTGCCTGGCGATCTGCATGCCGACTTCGCGTTCGGCCTCAATGGTGCTGGCTCCCAGATGGGGAGTATGCACCACGTTGGGCAAGGACAACAAAGGGTTGTCCAGGGCGGGTGGTTCAGACGTGTAAACGTCGATGCCGGCGGCCCTCAACTTGCCGCTCTTGAGCGCGTTGGCCAGCGCCTCTTCATCAATCAACTTGCCGCGCGCGTCGTTGATGATAATGGCTCCGTCTTTCATCATCGCGATGCTATCCGCGTTGATCATCTTGGCCGATTCGGGCGAGAAAGCGGTGTGGAGCGTGATATAGTCCGAGCCGCGCAGCAGGTCTTCCAGTTCCACAAGCGTCACACCGAGTTCGCGACCGGTCTCCTCGGACACGTATGGATCGTACGCCAGAATATCCATGCCAAACGCCTTCGCGCGTTGGGCCACCAGTCGGCCGATACGGCCAAAGCCGATGATGCCCAGCGTCTTGCCGAGCAATTGCTGGCCGCTGAATTCACTGCGCCGCCATTCGCCGGCACCGAGCGACTCGTGAGCCTGGGCAATGTTGCGGCTGGCAGCCAGCATGAGGCCAATGGCTAATTCAGCGGTGGCGACACTATTGGCGCCGGGCGTATTCATCACAACGACGCCTCGCTGGGTTGCCTCGACGCACATCGATATTGTCGACACCCATACCCGCACGGCCGACCACTTTCAAATTGGTGGCTGCCTGCAGTACGTCAGCAGTGACCTTCGTGCCGCTGCGCACAATGAGACCGTCGTACTCACCGATGATGGCCAGGAGGTCGTCTTTGGAGAGACCGGGCTTGTGGTCATAGCTGACGTCAGAGAACTGATCCAGCACGGCCAGGCCATCCGCGCCCAGCTTGTCGGAAACAAGAATGCGATACATTGTCGGTGCCTCCTGTGGCCTAGCCTTCGGCCGCCAGAAACTCATCCATCGCGGCAAACAGCGTGTCCAGGTCGGCCGGAGTCGCATCGCCCATGTGGGCAATGCGGAACGTCTTGCCTTTCAAGTCCCCGTAGCCGTTGGAGATGATCATCCCCCGTGTGCGCAGGAACTTGTTGAGTGCGCCGATGTCGATGGACAGGTTGTTGTCGATATTGGAAACGGTGGGCGACTCATAACCCTCGGCGGCGAAGATCGTGAAGCCCTGGCCCTTGGCCCAGGCCAGTGTCTTGTCCCGCATGGCAAGATGGCGGCTGAAGCGCTGCTCCATCCCCTCGGCCATCATGTCGTCGAGCTGGCGATCCAGCGCGTAGAGCAACGAAACGGCCGGTGTGGCCGGTGTCTGGTTCTTGGCCATCGATTTGGCCAATGTAATGAAGTCGAAATAGTAGCCTCGATTGGGCACAGTTTTGGCTTTGGCCATGGCTCGGTCCGAGACGGCGCAAAACGCCAGCCCCGGCGGCAGGGCAAACGCCTTCTGGCTGGAGGACAGCAGGACGTCCAGGTCCCAGGCATCCATCTCGATGCGTGCACCGGCCAGACCGCTGACTGAATCGACCAGAATCATGATGTCGTCACCATTGGGCATGGCGCGAATAGCAGCGGCGATTTCCTTGATTGGGGACGTGACGCCGGTGCTGGTCTCGTTGTGGACGATGGTCACGGCATCAAACTCGCCGGTTGCCAGACGGGCCACAACCTGCTCCGGCAGAATGGGCTGCCCCCAGGCCACTTCGAGCACCTCGTTGGCCTTGCCGTTCAGTTCTGTTACATCACGGAAGCGGTCGGCGAAAGCGCCGTTGACGCAATTGAGCGCCTTCTTATCGACGCAGTTGCGGACGGCCGCTTCCCACAGTCCGGTTCCGGACGAAGCGGTAATGAGAACGGTTTGCTCGGTGAAGAATACCTTGGGTAGCTTGGTCTGGATGCCGGCAATCAGGTCGGCGCACTCCGGCATGCGGTGGCCCACCATCCACTGGGCCTGGGCGTCGAGAATCTCTGGGCGGACCTCAGTAGGTCCCGGGATGAACAGTCTGACGTGTTGGTCGCTCCGGTTCGAGGAAGGCTGCCCGGAACTTTGATTCGAGTTGGTCATTTTGAAACGTTAACGCTCCTGTCCTGATGAGGTATGTGGCTTTTGTGGCCAGGGATTGGTAGGGCATGGACCACGTTTGCAGCGAGCGCATCGCGGCAGGTCCACCGGCAATTGGCAATAGGGGGGCAAGACTGCGACTGTGAATGAAAGCGGGTGCTTCGGCCAACACCTTGGGCCGGGTGACGACGCCGCCATAACCGATAAATAAATCAACGGCGGGGCTGGCCAGCAGATCGCTGTTGCCGTCCCCGATTAAGCAGAGCGCGACCGGGCTGATCGCCACGCAGCTCGGCGACGATGTCGGCCTTGCCATCGCTGACGGTTAGTGAGCCGGCGGCATAATCCATGTAGATGTGCTGTCGCTGATCGGCGTGTTCCCACCAGCGGCCGGCCAGCTCGTTATAGGTGATGCCCACTGCGCGTACACGCTCCCGTGGGATACCCAGGGAAACCGCAAACTCTTCAACCGGCTCAGCCAGACCTCCGCTGATAATGTAGACGTGGTGGCCCAGCGCTTGCAGCGCTGTCACGACGCGCGAGGCATCTTCGACGGCGTTCCGCTTGTAGGCGCGACGGATATCCTGGATCTGGCTGCGGGTGGGTCGAACGGCTTCCAGGCGCTTGGCGTAGATCTCCTCCAGGTCAAGCGAACCGTCCATGGCTGCCTGGGTCAGCGTTTCCACGCGCCATTTCTTCCCGGCTGTTTCAGCCAGAATATCAATCCCTTCCACGCTGGTCAGGGTTGAGTCGCAGTCGAAGAAGACATGGTCGAAATGGGGCCAACGCATTGGATACTTGCCTGCCTACGCAACTGTGCGCGTCAGTTGACGCGCCAACCGTGGATTGTAGTCAGAACCTGCACTGATTGACAAAGTTTTCACAAACGCCTTTGACGCCACTTATTGTAGGATTCTCAGCAGCGAGTCATGGAGAAGCTCGTTGCTTCCCAGACCGGCGTAGTCGGCATGGTCCAGATACAAAGCGTCGCCGTCAAACAGGCTCACGCGACCGCCGGCTTCTTCGATCAATAGCTGGCCGGCCGCCAGATCCCACGGCTTGAGGGCATTATTGACATAGGCGTCGAGTCGCCCGGCCGCAACCCAGGCCAGGGCCAGAACAGCCGAGCCGAACGCGCGAATTGTGGTCACCTCATCGGCCAGCCGAACTGCCTGGTGAAACGACGCCCGACGCACCGCGTCAGCGTGGCCGAAATCAATGGCAAACACGGCGTCACTGACACGCACTGTCGTGTTCACTTGAATCGTGCGGCCGTTCAGCCGAGCACCGTGTCCGGCCCCGGCAACAAATAGATCGTCACGCAAGGGATCGTAGACAGCTGAGGCAACAGGACGCACCGCGCTGCTTTCATCAACCTGGACCGCGGCGACTGAGATGCAAAACAGGGGCAGCTGGCGGCTGTAGTTGACAGTGCCGTCGACCGGGTCCACTATCCAGGTGATCGGTCCGGATGTGGTCAGCGTAGGATCATCTTCCTCAGTCAGGAAGCCATGATCCGGAAAGTTGGCGCCGATGGTTTCGACGATGGCAGATTGCGCGGCCAGGTCGGCATCCGTGACGATATCGCGGAACCCTTTCGACTGTACGGTGCGCTCAGTTTCAAGCAATTCCCGGGCGATGTGTCCGGCACGACGAGCGGCCGACTCGGCCACAGTCATGAGTTCGCGGATGGGTTCGGTGTTTGTGGTCATGTCTTATCTTGCGATCTCTGAAGGCGACTCCACCAGCGCCTGCAATCCGATTGGTAGGGTGGTTTGAGGACTCCAAGTAATTAGCTGTCTTGTGGCAGCAACGTCGGCCGCCGGCTGTTGCACCTCACCCGGGCGGTTGGGCAGCGCTCCCGGAATTGGGCCGCCGCCGCGACCGGTCAATTCATAGAGCATCTCCACGACTTGCAACACGGGTGTCAGTTGGCCCGTGCCCAGCTCGATCGTCGTACCTGCCGGCAGGTCATGTCCCAACAGAGCGAGAAGCCCGCTGACGACATCATCCACGTATACCCAGTCCTTGGCCTGACGGCCGTCGGTCATGGGGAACTGCTCTCCGGCCAGGGCTGCGCGCAAGGCGGCCGAAACGAGCAGCCGGCTTGGTTGGCCGGGACCATAGGCCTGAAAGACCATGGCCCCGTGAATTGGCCAGCCCGCAGTGCGGGCGTACATCTCGCAGAAGGACCAGGCCGCGGCCTTGCTGGCGGCATAGACATTCAAGGCACTCAGCTCGCCGGGCGTCCGGGCCACGATGAGCTGGCCAGGCCCACTGCCGGCGTCGAAGCAGGCGCGGGCCAGATTGAGCGTGCCATTGACGTTGTGACTGAGGGCGGTATTTACGGGCAAGAACGGGTCAGTTACGCCGGCTGCCGCAAGATGAATCACCGCGTCGGGACGAGCGTCGCGGACGGCTCGCGCCGTTAACTGAAAGTTGCGAAGGTCGCCGTACCGGACATCGTACGCTTCGCGGCGTGCCGCAAGCGGCGAAGGTAGCGGTTTGCCGCCGGCATACTCCTCGCGCAGCAAAAGAGTGACGTCGTGGTTGGGAAGGAGGGCAGGGAGCAGGGCGCGGCCGACAAACCCCGTCCCCCCAGTAATCAGCAGACGCATGGGTTATTGGGCCAGATAGTCGCGGTACCAGGCCATCGTTTCCATGACACCGCGCTCCAGGCTGTAGCGTGGCTGCCAGCCCAGCACATCCATCGCCCGCTGGGGGCTAAGATATTCGTCCTGAATCTCGTTGGTCACTGCGTCGAGAATCACCGGTGTCAGCTCAGGCGAATCGGACACGGCGATCACCGTCTCGACAACTTCCAGCGCGGTGGCGGGTGAGCCAACGCCGAAGTTGAATGGCTGTCCGCACACATCGGAATCGGCCGCTTGCTCGGCAATGGTCAGATAGGCTTCTACCGCATCCGCCACGTAGAGGTAATCGCGCTTGAAACTGCCGTCGGAACGAATGATCGGTCGCTCGCCATTGAGCACGCTGCGAATCGTCCCGGGCAATAGTCTATCCCAGTTTAAATCGCCACCGCCGTACAGGTTGGAGCAGCGGGTGATGGCGATGGGCAGTTGGTAAGTGGCGGCATACGATTGGGCGATCAAATCAGCGCAGCTTTTGGAGACGGCATAGGGGAAGTGCCCTTGCAGTGGATGCGATTCCAGATAGGGTAGGGCCACGGGTTCGCCGTAGGCTTTCTCGCTGCTGGCTACGACGACGCCGCGGACTGACTGCGTATGGCGAATGGCCTCCAGCAAAAGCCATGTGCCTCGGATGTTGGTTTCGAACGTGAAGAGCGGCGACCGATAGGCGACCCCGACGATGGTCTGACCAGCCAGGTGAAAGACCGTGTCGATCTCATACTCAGCCAGCGTTTGTTCCAGTAGGGGATAGTCGGCTAGCTCGCCATAGACGGCCGTTATCTGGTTGATGAGGCCGGACCGAACAAGCTCGGACTCCGGGTTGTTGGTTCGGAACAGGCCGACGACATGCGCGCCGCGATCAACAAGCGCGGCACTCAGCCAGGAGCCGATGAAGCCATTGCAGCCGGTTATCAGCACGGGACGCCCATGCCAGAAGGAGTTGTGCGGCATGGAGTCACTCATGGGCAATGCCGGCCGGAGGCAGGGTAGGCGTCTGCCAGGTAGGCTGCTTAGGCCTCCGTTTTGGCCAGGGCTATTTCAGCCGCACGCAAGGTGTTTTTCATTAACATGGCGATGGTCATGGGGCCCACACCACCGGGTACTGGGGTGATTGCTCCGGCTACTTCGCTGGCTGAATCAAAGTCCACGTCACCCACGAGCCGATAACCCCGCTTGGCGGTTGGGTCCGGCTTCTGGTTGATGCCGACGTCTATGACGGCCGCTCCGGGCTTAAGCATATCGCCCGTGATCATCTCGGTCCGGCCAATGGCCGCGATAACAATATCAGCGTTGCGGAGGTGTTCGGTCAGGTCGCGGGTCCGACTGTGGCAAATGGTGACCGTGGCGTCCCGCTTCTGTAGCAGCATGGCCACGGGTAATCCGACGATGTTGGACCGGCCGACGACGACCGCCTCAGCCCCTTTGATGGGAATGCCCGACTCATCGAGAAGCACAATGCAACCGTGCGGGGTACAAGGGATGAACAATGGGTCGCGGCCTTTCATGGCCAGACGGCCGATATTCACCGGATGGAACCCGTCAACGTCTTTTTCAATGCTGATGGCATTGAGGATGGCTTCTTCGTCGAGGTGCTTCGGCAGCGGCAGCTGGACCAAAATGCCGTTGACGTCGGGGTCGTCGTTCAGGTCGGTGACAACTGCCAGCAAGTCCTTCTGGCTGATGTCTCCGGGCAATGTGTAACCAATTGAGCGAATCCCCAGCTCCTCGCAGGCGCGTTGCTTGCTGCGAACATAGGTCGCTGAAGCTGGGTCCTCACCTACCAGGACCGTCGCCAGTCCCGGAGTGTAATTGTGCTCCAACTTCATGCGCTCAACTGACTGCTTGACCTCTGCCCGAACTTTGGCAGCGATCGCCTTGCCATCAATAATCTGCGCGGTCATGTCCCCTCCAATCCTAAGTGAACCTCGGCGCCAATGACGAGGTTCGTCGTTGAAATCTTCTCTTGCTGCCTATTTGGGCAGGATCTCGGTGCCCATGAACTTGTCCAACCAAATACCAATGGCCAGGCCAATGGAGAGGGTGGTAAAGATCATGTAGATGGCGCCATACTCGGCCGGTGTGGTTCCGATAAGCATGGTAATCAGGACGGTAATTCCGAAGGCCACGCCAAATGAGATGGCAGCCAGAATGAGTCGTTTCAAAAGCATGTGCTTTTCCTCCGGTTGTGTGCAATGTCACAATGCCCAATAATTGTAACAGATTTCAGAGTGGCAACCAGATTGGTGTGACGGTGCGAGTTCCGAACCGGTCAGGGAGCAACCACATCTTTGAGGTCGATCAATACCAAATCACGCGTGCAAGCCTGTGATCTTGCGAGGATTCCCTACTTGACATCAGGGATGCGTTAGATTATTATCTAACTAATTAGATATATATCTATTGCTTTGGGTGGCTGTCTAACCGACCGCGAGGAGGTCCAGGATCATGCGTCTCGACTACCAGGCTGAACTACTATTGTCATTCCAGGAAGAGCGCCGACGTAAGTACTATGAGGCTAAGGCTGAGCAGAGCCGGCCGAAGCAGCCCCGACGACTGGGGCAGCGGTTGTTGCTCGGTAGCGGTGCCATGCTCATTGTGATAGGCTCCCGGCTACAACGGTGGTCAGGTTCACAGAGTGGGACGCTGTCCGCTGAACCGGCAAGTGAGGTGGCTTGGCAATGATAGAAATACGTACCCAATCGGTAGGGCCTTGGCCGATGAACGCCTATGTCCTGGTCTCCACGACCACCGGTGCCAGCGTTCTAATCGACCCTGGCGCTGAACCGAACAAACTGCTGTCCATGCTCGAGGGAACAACCCCGCAGGCTATTTGGCTTACCCATACACACATGGATCACGTTACAGCGCTGGCTGAAATGAAAGCGATACTCGGCGTGCCGGTTGTGGCCTACGATGGACCCTGGCTTGCGGACCTTGGCGTGCCGGTTGATATGCGGTTGGCTGACGGCGATGTGGTGACGGTCGGCCCAGACCAACTGCAGGTGCGGTATGCGCCCGGCCACATTGAAGATCAAGTGTGCTTTGTGGATGAAGACGGCAACCAGGCGATTGTCGGAGACACGATCTTCGCTGGGGGGCCGGGCAAGACCTGGTCGGCCGAGGGCTTCCAGACGACATTGGGAACGCTGCGAGATGTCGTACTGGCCTGGTCCGACGACACGGTCTGCTATCCGGGCCACGGCGAGTCGTTTCGATTGGGTGACATTCGGCCGCAAATCGAGGCATTCCTGGCCCGGGACTACGGCGATTTCTACGGTGATGCGGCCTGGGAAATGCCCGCGTCCGAATAGAGACCGTCGTCCGCTAAGCCGTATCCACAGGAGGGATCATGTCCACCGAAGCCCCCGACGCACCCAAGAGTATGCGTGCGTTCACCATTATCTGGTTCGGCCAGTTGGTGTCCATGCTGGGCACCGGCATGACGAATTTCGCCCTCTCGTTCTGGATATTCGAGCAGACCGGGCAGGCGACCGCGTTGACGATCGCCATCTTCTGCTTTGTGGCCCCTAGCATTGTCCTGAGTCCCATTGCCGGAGCCATTGTTGATCGGTCCAACCGCAAGATGGTTCTTATCGTCACCGATCTCGCCGCCGGAGTGGTCACCATTGTCTGGGTGCTGCTTGTCTTCTTTGGCGATCTGCAAATCTGGCAGATCTATCTGGGTAACATCGTTGCCGGGGCGTTCAACTCTTTTCAGTTCCCGGCCTTTTCCGCGGCCGTGACGCTCATGATCCCCAAGGATCAGTACGGTCGCGCCAGTGGTATGCTGGACTTCGCCGGGGCTTCATCCAACATCCTGGCGCCGGCCTTCGCCGGGGCGCTCATCGGCCCCATCGGGCTGGGCGGCATCATGGCCATCGATGTGGTCACGTTCCTCTTTGCCATCGGCACCATGCTGTTTGTGGCTATTCCGCAGCCGGCGCGCTCACCGGACGAATCGGCCGAGATGCCGAGCATATGGAAGGACTCCGTCTTCGGCTTTCACTATATAAGAGAGCGAGCGAGCTTGCTCGGCCTACAGCTTGTCTTTGCCTCCCTCAACTTCCTGGCAGCGTTTGGTGTGGCCGTCATGGTGCCGATGATTCTGGCTCGCACGGGGAATAATGCCGCCGCCCTGGCCACAGTTCAATCCGTCAGTGCCGTAGGCGGTGTCGTTGGCGGCGTTGTCATGAGCACCTGGGGTGGACCCAAGCGTCGAGTCAATGGCGTTTTGCTAGGGATGTCCTTGGAAAGTATACTGGGACCGACCGTCATGGGCATTGCCCAATCGGTGCTGGGTTGGTCAATCGGTTCGTTTATGTCGCAAGGATTCATTCCCATTATCAATGGGTCTAACCAGGCCATCTGGCAATCCAAAGTGCCCCCATCCATGCAGGGGCGCGTATTTGCCACGCGACGCATGATCGCCCAGATCACCTTTCCGCTGGCCTTGATTTTCGCCGGGCCTCTGGCCGATCGAGTCTTCGAGCCCGCCATGCAAGGTGACACGGCCATGTCGGCAGCCTTTGGGTGGCTGGTGGGCACCGGGCCAGGGGCGGGTATGGCGTTGATGCTGGTTTTCAGCGGCTTGCTAGGAGCGGCCGTTGGCCTGGGTGGGTATCTCTTCCCGGCCGTACGCAACGCCGAGGATATCCTGCCCGACTTTGATGCCGCCGGGCCGATTGCCCTCGAAGGCGCGACTGAAGTCGAAGTGGCGGCATAAGGGTCAGGTGGGGGAGTAGATAGAACATGGCTGGGGACGCGAAGATTGCAGTAACCTGGGATATCGGCACCGCATACGATATGTTCGTCAGTCTGGCGGTCCTCCATGATCCGGAGACATTCGGATTGCGAGGATCGTGGGCAGCAGGCGTGCGATCCCGTTTGCCGGCAGCCGAACGTGAATTCTTGCAGGATACCATCGGTCTGCTCTGGCCCTTCGACTGGGTGTACGGGCTCTCCGAACCAAAAGACGGAGCGGCCGTATTGGCCGGTCTGGCGGCACTACTGCCCGAAGAACGCATACCGACTTTGCAGGCCCAATCGCTAGAAGGTGACGATGAGGCTCTGGCAATCTTAAAGGCTGTCGGCGAACGGAGCGCGTGGGATGAAGACGACCTGCGGCAGTTCAGCGGCTATCTACAAAGAGAGAAACAGCGCCGCCTGAGCACGACGACCGTACGCAAGATGGCGACGGCCGAGTTGAACTTGTGGGCTGACCTCGCTGGATCGGGTGAAATATTGCTGTCAGGGCTGACAGCCTTCTATGACGCCTTCTATGCCGAAGAGGAGCAGCGCATTCGGGCGACACTACAAACCGCGTTGGACGCTGCTCAAAGTCAGGCGCAGACAAGATCGTTGGCCGAGTTATTGGAAGAGTTGTCGCAGGGTGTTCGCTTTGACAAGGCGATGAACATGCGAGAGCTGGTGCTTGTACCCTCGTTCTGGGCCACGCCACTGATGATTTTCTCTCGCGTACACTCAGACAAAGAGCTCTTTCTCTTTGGCGCGCGCCCGGCCGACATGTCGCTGATCCCCGGCGATGTTGTGCCCGATGCCCTCTACCAGGCGCTGAAGGCCTTGGCTGACCCGACGCGGCTGCGAATACTACGCTACCTGACCGAAGAACCGTCCACGCCGGCCGACCTGGCCCGGCGTTTGCGCCTGCGTGCCCCCACCGTCATTCATCATCTGGACGCGCTGCGATTGGCTCGCCTGGTTCAGCTAACCCTCAGTCACGAAGGCAAACGGTACGCCATTCGCGCCGAAGCGATTGACAGTACGTTTGCGTTGCTGAACGATTTTCTTACCGGTGAGGAGTGGGATGAAGCTTCGGCTGAGGCAGCGACAGAATAAGGCGACGGTGGAGGGGGAGACACGGATTGCCCCATAGGTCATTCCGTGCCTCCTGATTTGCTCCTTCTCCCTCACACCCACAGGCAAAACAGGTTGCCCCGTTCACCCCGCGTACTGCGTATAGTAACGGATCGGTCGATCCGATTTCCATCAAACCGACGTTAATTAAGCGATCGCTAAGCAAGCAAGCCGCGAACTTCGTCAGCGATGATGTGCAATCCGGCGCGTACTGTTTGCTCGTCCTGCGCCACGTTGACGCGGATACATTCATTGCGATGATCCCAGGCTTCGTTCAGGCCGGGAAAGAAGTAGTGGCCGGGCACGATTAGCACACCACGTGCCTTCAGCCGTTCATACAGTTCCTGGCTGGTGATGGGTAGACCCTTGAACCATAACCATAAGAAGAACGTGCCTTCGGGCTTGTGAAGGTAGTAGGGCGTATCGCCCATCTCTTCGGCCAGCCAGTCTACCGCCTGTTGAACCTTGGCCTGATAGTGCGGCCGAATGACCGTCTCGCTCAACTCAATGATCTGCCCAGCTCCGCATGAGGTCTTGCGCCAGATAGGCGCCCATGTTGCCGGGGGCCAGGCTCATGATGGCGTTGAGCCCGCCGATTGCCTGTACCACCTCTTCCGACGCAACCACGATGCCAGTCCGCGCGCCGGGAATCCCGAACTTTGACAGGCTTAAGCAGAAGATGACATGCTCATCCCAGAACGGCTGGGCTTCGGTGAAGATGATGCCCGGAAACGGACGGCCGTAAGCGTTATCGACAATCAGTGGGATGTCGTGGAGCACGGCCAGTCGATGTAGGCGGTTGATTTCGCCGTCGGTCAATACATTGCCGGTCGGATTAGTCGGCCGCGAGACGCAAATCGCGGCGATATCCTCCGTGACTTCCAGTGCATCGAAGTCCACTCGATACTTGAAGAACGGGCCATCCAGGTGCTCGATCTCCGGGCGATAGGAGTGGAATAGTTCATCCTGGCTCAATCCGATGTCGGTATAGCCAATGTATTCCGGCGTCAGTGGTAAGAGGATGCGACGGTTTGTTCCGTCGTCGAACCGCCCGGCCAGCAAGTTGAACAGATAGAAGAACGCCGTCTGGCTGCCATTCGTGAGAGCGATATTACGCTCCGTTATGGGCCAACCGAGTTGACGCTGTAAAAGGTCGGCGACTGCCGGCAAGAACGCTTTAGCGCCCTGCGGCGGTGCGTAGTTGCCCACAAACGCGCCAAACTGCGCTTCATCGGCGACGATGGCCGCCATTTGTTCGCGCAGGCAAGCCTCAATGGCGGGGATGTGACTGGGATTGCCGCCGCCGAGCATCAGGCTATCGCCTTCAGCCACGGCATTGCCCAGATCCTCCATCAGGTGCAGGATCCCGCAATCAGTGCCTACCAGTTTCCGGCCGAATGACGACAGTCTCATCCCTTGCCGTTCATCAGGATCGGTTCAATGCGATCCATCGCCCAGTCGATTTGCTCGCGGGTGATGACCAAGGGCGGCGCAAAGCGCACGACGGTGGCATGGGTTTCCTTGCACAGGATACCTTCTTCGCGAAGCGCGTCGCAATAGGGTCGGGCCTTGGTCTTCAATTCGACACCGATCAGCAGCCCCTTGCCGCGTACTTCCTTGATGTTCTCGCTCTCGATGCGTTCCAGACGACCCTTGAAGTAGGCGCCCATCTCGTTGGCCCGTTGCACCAATCCCTCATCCACCAGCACGGACAGCGCGGCACGGCCGATAGCCGAGCCCAGCGGGTTGCCGCCGAAGGTGCTGCCGTGGTCGCCGGGCCGCAGCAAGCCCATGATCTGCTTGTCGGCCAAGGCAGCCGAAACGGGATAGAAGCCGCCGCTCAGCGCCTTGCCCAGGGTAACGATATCCGGGCGCACACCTTCATGGTCACAGGCCAACAGAGCGCCGGTGCGACCCAGACCGGTCTGAATTTCGTCGGCGACGAACAGCACATTGTGTCGGCCGCAAATGTCGGCCACGGCCTGCAAGTAGCCGGGCGGTGGCACGTTGACCCCACCTTCGCCCTGAATGGGCTCGACGAGGAAGGCGACGGTATTGGGGGTGATGGCCGCTTCCAAGGCGGCGGCATCGCCGTAGGGAATCACCTTGAAGCCCGGGCGTGAAGGGGCCGAAGTCCTTCTTGTACTGCGCTTCGGTGGAGAAGCTGATCAGGGTGGTGGTGCGCCCGGCGAAGTTGCCCTCGCAGACGATGATCTCGGCCTGATTTTCGGCCACGCCTTTGGACTGATAGCCCCACTTGCGGGCCATCTTGATAGCCGTTTCCACCGCCTCGGCGCCGGAATTCATCGGCAGGGCCATGTCGTAGCCGGTCAGTTCGCACAGCTGATTTCATGAACGGGCCCATCTGGCTGTTATAGAAGGCGCGCGAGGTCAGAGTGACCCGGTCCAGCTGCTCCTTGGCGGCGGCCACAATGGTGGGGTGGCAGTGCCCCTGATTGACAGCTGAATAGG
>CAVOGT010000016.1:0-173655 GCA_963695535.1 uncultured Chloroflexia bacterium | reverse complement strand
GTACGACCGCGGTACCATCCGAACCGGTCGTTCCTACCCAGGTGTTATCTAGGTAGACGTTCACTCCCCAAAGTGGTCGTGAATTAGTTGAGGATCCAGCCCTGGCTGCCAAGATAAATGAATCCCTTGCGATATCCTCGAGATATACACGTCTGACAAGTTTAGATCCCAGATTTATTTTCTCATTGTCGCTCAAGTTCACCAGCTCGGCCCAGGATGAATTTTCATCATTTTCATTGACAACAAGCAACCCGGCTTCGTGGTAACCAAGTTCATTTTTGCTTGGAGCGGTTGGCTCGACAGTCATGTACTTGAACTCGTTGCCACGTCTTATCTTGTAGTCGAGTCTTCCCAAGTTTATTAGGTAACGATCTTTTTCAGTGGCGATAACAGTGCCTTCGAAAGGGAACTGCTCTATGATATTGTTGACCACCAATTTGATGGTGTCCTCTACCTGCTCTTTTTTTCATGACTTTGTTTATTTGACTCAGAAGCGTGTTTCCATCAGAGAAGTTGACCGTACTTTCTATGGTCATTCCTTGATCATTCTTGGTGACACTTCCTGAGATGACCATATCCACCATGTCGATCAGTTTCGCGCCAGAAGGCGTTGCCGACCTCATTGTCGGCGAAGACAAACAGATGGGTCTTGGCAATGCCCACGCGATTAAGGGCATGAACACAGGCCAGTGATAACTTCTCGCCTATTCCCTGCCGTCGGAACTCAGGCGTAACGACCAGGTGGTAGAGATAACCGCGACGGCCGTCATGCCCTGACATCACACAGCCGATGACGGCATCGTCTATCGCAGCCACAAAGCTCAGCCCGGGATTACGGTCGAGGTATCGCGCGGTAGCTTCGTGTGAATCGGCCTCGCGAAAGGACACGCCGGGCGTCTGCTGCAATAGCTTGGCGACGGCCGGATAGTCGTCGATGGTCATCTCGCGGATGGTGAAGCGTGGTGGTGCACTTTCCATTTGGTCCTCAACAAGAGATACGACAAGGGATTGGGTATGGCGACGGTTGGCGCTAGATGCTAAGCATAATAGTCCGTCGCTCGTGTACTTTCTCTTTCGACCTGTTCGTCAACCGCTTGGCGAGCCGTCTGCAAAGCTGGCAGCCTACCGAACGAGGTAGCTGTGCATCAAGCCTGCGCTTGCGCCACTGATCGGGATCCGTTACGCATAATAAATAGCCCCACCAACGCGCACCAAACCGGGATTCCCAGCAGGATGGAGCCGATGTACAGCAGGTAGAGCCCTTCAGGCATGAACTCGAAACGGGCGAGAATGCCCATGATCCAGGGCAAGGCCGCCAACGTACCCAGAATAGCCAACAGACGTGGATAGGCTGGTTGCCCCCAACCCAGAATACTGAGACCAATGGCCCAGGCGCTAAGGGCGAATATCCCCGCGGACCCTAATCCCTGGGTGCCCGCCATCTGGACGGAAAGGTATGCCGCTTGTCCCCACTCCGGATTCAGGCTTTCGATGTATTGGAGCGTCCCCGGCGCCTGCATGCGCATAATCCCATGGCCGAAGAAGAAAGCGGCCGCAAAGAGCCCGATCACCGTTGTCGTACGTGCCCAAAGAGTTGGCGCAGGCCGAAAGATCGCCTGTTCGACTGATAGGACCCCGCCGACCAACGCGATCGCTCCGATGGCCGACGCCAGCCCGGACAAGAAGAACAGATTGGGATGACTGCCGATGAAGACCAAGCTGGACGCAGGGTCATCGCCATCACGTAAGCCGGTCACCGGGCTGAACAGGATGAAACTAACCAAATAGAGAACTGCAAACAGGATGAGGGCCATGCCACCTGCCTGCTGCGAATCACGCATCGAACGCCTCCCGAATCGAAGATTGACCACCTTCGCTGAAAAGATTACAGGCGGAAACGGTTTCGAGCACCTTCTTACGCCTATCGAATCCCGCAGAGTGCCAACAGTATGCCCACTACGTCACCAACCGGCCACGAATCGGTCGTATTAGCCGGCGAGGGCGGCACGCTGCGATGCAACCACCGCGGCTGCGGCCGGTTTGGCGTCGCGGCTAAATCTGGGAAAAGTGGCGAACCCGTGGGGCATGGCCGGGTAATCGATCAACGTCACCGGCACACCGGCTTGTTCAAGTTTGCGCGCGTAAGCGACGCCCTCCTCATGCAGCGGATCGTGTGCGGCGGTAATGATGATAGCTGGTGGTAGCCCGGCCAGATCCGGAGCGTGCAGCGGCGAAACGCGCCAGTCGAGCGGGTCGTCGTCCGGTCCCAGGTAGTGGCCATAAAACGCGGCCATATCGGCGGCGGTGAGGATGATGGCATCCCGGTTGTCGCGATAGGACGCGCTGGACATGGAACCGTCGGTGACCGGGTAGAACAGCGCCTGATGGCTGATGACCGGGCCGCCGCGCTCTCGAGCGACAAGACAGACCACCGCTGCCAGATTGCCGCCCGCGCTGTCGCCCATCACACCGATACGCTCGGGATCTGCGCCCAGGGAGGCGCCCTGTTGACTGCACCAGACCGTGGCCGCGTAACAGTCTTCCAGCCCGGCCGGGAACTTGTGCCGTGGCGCGAGACGATAGTCGACTGAGACGACGACGGCATCCAGATCGGCCGCAACGGTGCTGCACAGCCAGTCGCTTGCATCCAGGGAGCCGAGCACCCAACCGCCGCCGTGGAAGTAAAGGACGATCGGCCGAGGCAAGTCTGCTGTCTGCTCCGGCGTGTACATGCGCAGCCGCAGGTCACCGCCCGGTCCGTCGATGGTCTGCTCTGTGATGGCGACACCGTCCCGGGCACTGCCGAGCAGCAGCGTGGTGAAGCGTTGGGCCAGCGGGTTGGTCGCCGGTGCGGCCGTCTGGCTGGCCTCAATCTCTTCCAGTGACATGTTGGCGATGGACAGGTTGGGTCCGCTGTTGAAGAGAGCGCCAAGGAGACGAGTGCCGCGGGTAAGTTGAGTCATGGGTTCAAGTTTAGCAGTAAAGGTCCCAAGGATCTGCCCGCAGTTTGCTTGTTGCAGCGGGGACATCCAGCTCAGCTGCGTCAATCCGTACCGGTCGTGTCTCGTCAATAGGTACCGAACCGCCCCAGGTGCGGACGCATTGCCTACAGCTGAGGGCAGCGTGACAACCAAATACACGCGATTGAAGGCTATCCGCTGTCGATGAAGCTCAGTTCGCCTGATATCCCATCGACAATGAAATAGAGGCCAGTACCTATCAGCACGACGACAACGATATAGGGCATTGATTCATGCATCCGGATTTCAATTTTGCCCAGATCCCTTTGGGCACTCTTTGGGCGGACAATGGTGAAAACAAGCGGAATCAAAAGGATCAGACTGGATATCAGTAGAAACAGCAGTGAAATGAGGGTGCGGGACGTACTCTGGTTGGACAACGACAGTATCTGCCCAATGGCCGCGGTCATGAAGAGCCATTGATTCACGCTTACCAACATCCAGGAGAACCCGAAAACAATGAGACCACTGATGCTTCTCGCTTTACCATTAGCTGGCTTGCCGCTCCTCTGTTCGCGAACCACCCCCGATCGATTGGTCCAATGTCGATACGCTTCAATCAACAGGGCAATACCGGCCAGAATCAGTGCGCCGTCAAACAAGAGATGTTGTCCTGACCTAACATCCTGACCAAGTTGATCGAACAATTTCGATGTGTCAGTGGAAATGCCGCTGAACAAGTTGCTGACTGTGGTTAGTAGCCCGGTAAATAGAATCCCCAGCGCCACGATAAGCGCAATACGGAACAGGGTAACACCGCTGAAGAAGGCAAGCCCGCGTTTGAGGCCGTCTTCTTTGCTTAACTCATATGTCTCAAACGCAAACAGCATAGGCACGAAACCGGCTGCCAATGCGAGTAGGAAAAGTGTCAACCACTCAGAACTCACAGTGTTCTCCAGAGGATCCGTCAAGGGGAAGTGTCGCTGTCGACAGTGAGCACCTCCATGTACGGCCGTCTCTATTCACTTGATTCATTGGGAGCGAACAACCCTCGTTATCTGCGGTCCGATTGAGATTACGCTCTCGCGAAATGATAGCAGAGGCTCCCATCGATGCCAGTTGGACTGGGCTTTACCCACAAACATGTTCGCGATGATCTTGTGAGGCAGCTGCCGTGCAGGCAAAGGTCGCGGTGTGATCCGTTGGCGAAACAGGGCGCGATACGGCCGGCGTTGGCGGTGTCAGTTGGTTTGGCCGAGCGTGATTGTCAACCAGATAGCAAGATTTGCTGAAAAGGCCCGATGAATTTTTGTTCAGAGGACCAATCAACAATCGCGAATACGACGTGCCGGTAGCCACGGCCGCTAGGGCCTTGCAAAGCGGACCGGAAGAGGCCGGCAATCGCCGAAGGGTCGTTTCCGAACGCGCCGCACCCCCAGGCGCCGAGGACGATGGCATCATGATTGTGGGCCAGACCGATGTGCAGGACTCTGGCAAAGCGTGAGGCCATGACGTCTGCGATGCGGCTCTGTTCCTCTGCCGGTACCTTGTTTGCATTGACCGCAGCGCAAGTGATCATGCTAATCTCGTACGGAACCGAGAGGAGGGTGCCGTCATCGGCGCGAAACACAGGCACATCCGGTGAGTAAATGGCGTAGTCGCTATAGAACGGCGTCCAGCTTGTCCGGTGATAGTCGTACATGTTGCTGTGACCGATACTGGCCACCAGGGCTGAGGATCGAGCCAGATACTCTTCCTGCGCTCGGCCGCCGTCGAGAAAGCCTCCTCCTGGGGTTGTGGCAGAGGCGAAATTAAGGACGACCGGATTGAGACCGCCGTCCAAAAGCCGCCTGGCAGCTGAGAGGGTGGTTTCATTTTGCACTTCGATAATCGTGTCTCGGTAGTCGGTAGACCCGACCGGGACCGAATCACTCGGCCCATAGGACACCGTGCCATCCCGTGCCGCCGCGAGTGCGGTTGCAATCGAAACGGTTTACCCCGAGGCATCCTCATACACGCCACGTTCCATGATGGCCACTGCTTCCCGACCGTAACGCTCGGCCAGACCTCGGTCGATTGAACTGGTAAAGGTAGTCATTGGTGTGCCTCGTTGGATCAGGTAGTATATTCAGCGCACTGCCTCGTACAATGCCATTGTAAGTGTTAGCTTAGCCGACCACAAGTTCCGACTGCCAATATGCCGATCGGCCGTCCATCCGCTATACTCCCCCGCACCATGACCCAACCCAACCCGATGACCCCCAGCCGAGATCGAAACCGCCCTGGAGCGCATCCTCCCCCGCGTATCGAAACCCGGCCGTTATACCGGCGGCGAGCTGAATCAGGTTGTCAAGGACTGGGACGAGGTTGGCTACAAGGTGGCCATGGCCTTTCCCGACGTCTACGACATCGGCATGTCCAACCTGGGCATCATGATCCACTACGACATCATCAACAGCCACCGCAATCTGCTGGCCGAGCGGGTCTATTGTCCGTGGGATGACATGGAAGCGGTCATGCGCGAGCGCGGTATGCCGCTGTTCTCGCTGGAGACCAAACACCCCATTCGCGACTTCGACATGCTGGCCATGACCCTGCCCTATGAGCAGTTGTTCACCAACGCGCTCAACCTGATGGACCTGGCCGGGCTGCCCGTGCGGTCACTCGACCGCGACGAGACCTATCCGCTGGTCGTGGCCGGGGGGCATGCCTGCTACAACCCGGAGCCGATGGCCCCGTTCATCGACGTGTTTGTCATTGGCGAAGGTGAGGAAGTGCTGCTGGAGATCATCGGCACCATGCGCGCCGCCGCCCACCTGGACCGCGAGACGCAACTGCGCCATGTGGCCCAGATTCAGGGCTGCTACGTACCGCGCTTCTATGACGTGGCCTATCACGACGACGGCACGATTGCCGCCATCACGCCGACCATGCCCGAAGCGCCGCCGAAGGTGCTCAAAGCCATCACGCCCATCCTGCCGCCGCCGGTGACCAAGTTCATCGTGCCCTTCATCGAGACGGTCCACAACCGCGCGCCGGTAGAGATCATGCGCGGCTGTACCCGCGGCTGCCGCTTCTGCCACGCCGGGATGGTCACCCGGCCGGTTCGCGAGCGCCCCGTGGCCGAAGTGCTCGACGCAATGGAGCAGATTCTCGACAGCACCGGCTACGAAGAAATCGCGCTCCTGTCGCTCTCGTCCAGCGACTACACCCATGTGCTGGAACTGACCGAGGCGATCGGCAGCCGGTTCGGCGGTCGCGGCCTGAATATCTCGCTGCCGTCGCTGCGCATCGAGACGGTCAGCACGCAGTTGATGGACAACCTGGGCGACAGCAAGAAGAGCGGCTTCACACTGGCTCCGGAAGCGGCCACCGAGAAGATGCGCAATATCATCAATAAGTACGTCACGCACGAGGAACTGCTGGAAACGGCGCGCGAGATCTACCGGCGCAACTGGCGCACCATCAAGCTCTATTTCATGATCGGCCACCCGATGGAAGAGATGGAGGACGTCGAGGCCATCGTCGATCTGGCCCGGCGCGTGCTGGCCGAGGGGCGCAAGTTCCACGGCAACAAAGCGGCCGTCAACGTCGGCGTCAGCACGTTCATCCCCAAGCCCCACACGCCGTTCCAGTGGGAGCCGATGGGCGAGATGGACGACATCAACGCAAAGCTGAGCTATCTCATTCGGGAATTCAAGCGGATCGGGGCTGAAGCTGCGCTGGAATGAGCCGGACGAGTCGGTGTTTGAAGGGTTCATCACCCGTGGCGATCGGCGTGTGGCCGAGGTGGTGGAGCGGGCCTGGCGCAAGGGCGCGAAGTTCGACGCCTGGTTCGACCACTTCCGGCAGGACGCGTGGGATGAGGCCACGGCCGAAGAGGGTCTGGACCCGTGCTTTCTACACCCATCGCAAACGGCCGATTGACGAAGTATTCCCGTGGGAGCATATCGACGTGGCCGTCACCCGCCGCTTCCTGACGCAGGACTATCTGATGAGCCAGCAGCAGGAGACGCGCATCGACTGTCGCCATCACTGCTTTGCCTGCGGCATTCTGCCCAAGCTGAAGGACCTGCGCCGCGAGACGCCGGACGACGCGTGGGAGTGCCCGCCGGTGACCAGCGTGGCCGACCGCCGCAAGGCGCGGTCCATCGAGCTGCCGGTCGTCGGCTAGGCCACCATTCATGCGCCGCCCGTGGCGGTATTTGGAACCCCGCTCATGACGTACCGCCTACACCCAAGCTGCTGGATGCCCTGTTGGCTGAAGCCCTGGCCCTGGGCTTCTCGAATGTCGGTGTGATTCCCGTAGCCGCCGCGCGACATCTGGACGCCTACCTGCGCTGGATTGATCAGGGGTTACAGGGCGAAATGGGCTATCATGGCTCGGCCCGATCGGGTCATTCGCCGCCGTGACCCGCATGTGATTCTGCCTGGTATCCGAGTCCATTGTCTGTGTCGGACTGAACTACTATACGGCCGACGCTTCCCTTAGCTATCGCCAACGACCCTGCCCGCGGCCGAATCTCCAACTACGCCTGGGGTGTGGACTATCATGACGTCATGACTCCGCGACTGGAGGCGCTGGCCGACTGGCTGCGTGGACAGACCGGCGAGCAGCCGGTCGAGCAGCCGTGCCTATGTCGACACCGGGGCCATCCTGGAGCGCGATCACGCTGCGCAAGCCGGGCTGGGTTTCACCGGCAAGAACACCATGCTCATCGATCCGCGGCAGGGCTCTTGGTTCTTTCTGGGCGAACTGCTGACAACGGTCGAGCTGGTGGGCTCGACACCATCCGCGCCACTGCCCCGGACGGCCGTTGGCTGCGGCACATGCCAACGCTGCCTGATGGCTTGCCCAACCGACGCCTTCCCTCAGCCCTATGTCCTCGACGCCCGGCGCTGTATCAGTTATCTGACTATCGAGCTGAAGGGTTGGATACCGCGCGACTTGCGGCCGCTGATGGGCAATTGGGTCTATGGTTGTGACGTTTGCCAAGAGGTGTGCCCGTTCAACCGCTTTGCGACCGTGACGGCTGTACAGAAGTTCCGGCCATCGAGTTGGGAGGCCGCCGTACCGCCGCTGGCGGACCTGTTGGCGCTTGACGATCAGGCGGTTCACCGAGCGCTTTGCTGGGAGTCCCATTCAGCGCATTGGCCGGACGCGCCTGGTTCGCAACGCGGCCGTGGCTGCCGGGAATTGGGGCAGCCAGGCAGTGGTGCCTAACCTGACCGCGCTGCTAGGTGACGGCGAACCGTTGGTGCGCGGCCATGCCGCCTGGGCGCTGCGTCAAATCGGCGGCGAATTGGCTGAGACGGCCCTGGCTGCGGCGCTCTTGGTTGAGACGGATGACGCCGTCATCCACGAACTGACCGGCGCTTAGTTTCGCAGGCGGTCTACTTGCTCCCGAAAGGCGCGCAGGTTGCGCGTGGGCGTGGTAACCATGGTCACACAGCCGGTGCCCAGCATCAGCCGCCGACCCTCCGGTTTGCTCTATTGCGTCGGCCATCTCGGCCAGCGTCGCCGCAGGTGATTCCTGATGGATGCTCCACTGTGATACACCGCCACTGGCCGCGCCGCGGAACTGGGCCAGCCCGTCGGGCAAGGAAACGGCCGAGTCGCGATCGTGCCAGTTCAGGAACGGCACAGGATACGCGGCCACGAGATCAAACATCACCTGGTCGCCGTGTAGATGAATAATAGTACACCACAGGTCGGCGGCTGCCTCCAGAATGCGCAGGTCATACGGTCGGCCGAAGGCCAGATACTCCTCACGGTTGAGCAGGGCGTAGTTGGCGTGCTGGATGGCGTAGTAGATGCCGCTGATGCCGGTGGCTTTGGCCGCTTCGATAGAGCGGATAGTGGTCTCGGTGATGACGTTCAACGCCTGATGAAGCAGGTCGGGATGCCGGCGCAGATGGGCCAATACCAGGTCATTCCCGGCCATGTGCTTGGCTTGCGACAGGGCGAGAATGACGGTCATGAGGAAGGGCACGCTCTTCGCCGACGCCCTCACCCACCAGGCGGAGCGCCTCCAGTTGGGTGCCGAGCATGCCCTGCGTCGGGTCGAGGGGCTGTAAGGCGGACCAATCGGTCGCGGTGCGAATCGGCCGTCTGGACGTAGACCCGCGTCCCCTCAATGTGACCTTCCCAGCGGTCGACCACGCCCCAGTCAACGACGGAATAGCTGCTGGCCGGGGACACCTTGAGCACGTCCCAATCATAGTCGCGCTGCCACTTCAGGTGCGCCGTCGCCAACGCCGCCGCGTCCTGGTCGTCGCCCGGCCAATGGCGCCACAGGGCGACCGGCGGTCGGTCCGGTTGTCTGGCCGGCAATGGTGGCTTCCAGCCGGCGTCGTTTTTCATGAACTTGCCATCATGCTCACCCTACCGTTGCGGAACCACAATCGGCCCCAAAATCTGGCGATCGCCGATCAGGTTGCCCTGTTCATCACTCATGTGCAATCGTCGCCCGCTGACCATCTCATATAGCCCGACCTCGATATAGTAGGTTCCCGGCGCGATATCCTCCGGGATTACCATGCGGTATGGGTCGAGCATCTGCTGGCCCACCAGCCATTTGGGGATCCACAGATGGGTGGGGGCGGAACCGCCCAGCGGTGTGTAGTCGAGGGCTACCAGCGGCCGATTGTCACCGTCGATCAAGTGGACAAAGATGGTGTAGCTCTCTTCGGCCGGGGCCAGACCGGCCCACTCCAGCGTCAGGTTGACCACATCACCGGGGTCGACCACCAGAGGGTCGTTCCACGGCGCCGTCACACGATCGCCGCCGCCGCGAGCCGTGGCCGAGACCAGGCCGACACGCTGCCGGAAGTTGGCCAGGAGACCATCCGGCACCGCGCCCAACGGCTCTCCAGCTACGACCAGATCGCCCAGCGGCAGTGACCAGACCGGTGTCCGTGTCGGTCGACAGATTCTTCAGCCCGACTGTCACCGGATAGGCACCGGCCGGCAGGTCGTGGGGCAGCGCAAAGTCGAACCGCTCGACAATGACCTCGCCCGGTTGCCACAGCGGCGTCGTGACGTGGCTGTCGGTCGTGGCGGCCATACGTCAGGTCGCCGACCTGCACGATGGGTACGTAGAAATCGGCCGTGCCCTCCGGCGCCCGCATGGCCAGCGTCAGAGGCACAAATGCGCCCGGTGGGACCGGTTCATCCGGTAGCTCATAGCCGACGATTTCAATCGCGCCACCGGAGGCCGCGGCCGGCTGTAGAGTGCTCGGGTACGCCAGTGTTCGCCCGGTTCGACCACCTGGTAGAGATCGCCGTCAGGACGCAGCCGGAAGCCGGCATCGACGATCTCGCGTCGATAGTTGCTGAGGTAGACCGGGCCGCCGGGCAGATAGGCGAACACGCTTTCCAGCCAGGGCTGCGCGGTGGAGACGAGGATCGGCCGAACGTCGGCCTCATCCGGCCAGCGGTCTTCGACGAATTGCCCATACCACAGCGGCGTCATGTGCTCCCAGTCGTTGAGCAGCACGGCCGCTTCGCCGGTTGCCGTCGAATCGAGCCAGAACGTCGTCGGTATAGCGTGCGGCCGCATCGTATTCTTGCAGGGAGATTCGTGGGTAGTTGGTGATTAGCCATCCAGACCGGGCCAACGACGAACAGCGCCGCACAGATCAGCATGGCCCAGACTTGGGCTGATGGGGTGCGGCGGAGGATCCACTCGACCAACGCCAGCAGGCCGATGCCGGACAGCAGCGCCACAACCATCAACGGTCCCAAGAGATAGGCCATAATGTCCTGGGCGCGCAGGCTAATGACAAAGGCCAACACGCCGAGAAAAGCCAGGCCATAGAGCACGGCCAAGATGTCGGGGATTCAATCCGTCCGCCTGGCCCTCACTGCGCTCCCCAACCGCCAGTCGCGCCATGCCGATCATCCGCCAGGGCAATGACCGGCAGTGTGTATTGCAGCCGCAGCAGCGACCAGAAGACCAACAGCCGATCCGGCAGATCGACCAGACCGTAGAAGGGCAGGCTGTTGCTTAGGCCGCGGGCCAGCACATGATCCAGAAAGCCCTGGACAGTGTTCATGGTGGCCGGGCCGAACGGCGGCACCATGGCGCTGCGAATGGGAAAATACAACCAGACGGCCAGCCCCAGCAGCGCAAAGCCCAGCATCTTGAGAATGGTCTGCCAGTCGCGCCAGATTGACGGCCGTACCAGCAGGATGAACACCGCATAGGCGGGGAAGCCAAAGACCGTCAGCGGGTGATGGGTGACACCCAGCCCGGCCGATAGGCTGAAGACATAGAGCCAACGATTGGCGCGGCTGTTATCGGCCGACCGCTCAGCAATGCCCCAGCGGGTCAGCAAGAACAAGTTGGCCACCAAAAAGGCGGCGGTGACAATGTGGGGGTTGGCGTGGATGCCGTGCTGCCAGATATCGGCTGCGGCGGCCATCGCCAACGCCGCAGAATAACCCGGCGATGACCGGTAGATCGAACCAGTCGGGGCAACCGGGTTGACGCCGCGCGCAAGGGCAGCACCCGGCGCCCGACTGCGGTCACCGTCCCGAACGACCAACAGGGCTGCCACCGTGACGGTGATTGTGGACAGCAAATGCGTGCGCCAGGCAATCGTGCCGAACGGCACCAGCGTTTGCGTCAGTTTGGCGGCCAGGGTGAAGAAGGCGTAGCCCGGCGGGTGAGCGATACCCAGGATATGGGCGACGAAGGTGTACTCCGTGGGGTCGCCCCACACCACAGTCTGGGCCAGGGTCGTCAGATAGACAACCGGGATGACCAGAAGCAGAAGGGCAAGGAGGGGGAAGCGCCGCGTGCGAAGCATAACAACAGACGGGTGACCGATGGACTTAGCCCAACCTTACCCGTTTCGCCCCGGCTCGGCCAATAGCCGATCGTACACGGCCGCCGTCTCGCGGGCGGCGCGGTCCCAACTGAACAAAGACGCCTGGGCCAGCCCCAGCTCCCGGCGCCGGGCATATTCGTCATGGTCGGCCAGCAGGCGGAGGATGACGGCCGCCATCTCCTCCACGTCCAGCGGGTCGAAATAGGCGGCGGCATCGCCGCCGACTTCGGGATGGCTGGCGCTGTTGCTGGCGGCAACCACTTGGCCACTGGCCATGTGTTCCAGAATGGGCAGGCCGAAGCCTTCGTAGAGGCTGGGTTGCACGGCCAGATCAGCCGCAGCAATGATGGCCGGGAGATCCTCATCCGGCACCCAACCGAGGGTGTGGACGACGTCGTTCAGGCCGAGTGCCTCAATGTGGTTGAAGAAGCTGTCATCCAGCCAGCCACGCGCCCCGGCCAGGACGAGGTGGAGGGTGGGGTGGGTCTGTCTAATAATCACCAGGGCATCGAGCAGGCGCGGCAGGTTCTTGCGCGGCTCAATGGTGCTGACGTGGATGAGATACCGCTCCGGCAGATGGAAGGTCTCGCGGACGGAAAGGAGCCTGGCCGGGGGCGGAGGCTGAAAATGATCGGCAGCGGCTTCATACACAACCGTGATCTTAGCCGGGTCGATGCCGTATTGCCTGACGACATCTTGCTTGGTTGCCTCCGAGACGGCAATGATGGCGGTCGCGGCCCGGCAGTAGGTGGGCATGGCCGTGTTGAGATACCAGTAGTTCAGCCGCTTGTGGTAGTCGGGAAAGAGCTTGTAAATGAGATCGTGAACCGTGAGCACGGTCGGCACACCCTTCAGCGGCAGCAGCAGATGCTCGGTGCTGTGAAACAATTCGGCGTCGGGCACGAGGCGATTGAATGACTGTCCGGTCAGATGGCCCAGCAGCACGGCCGATCGCCACGGCTTGTACCCCCAGGAGACGTGGCGCGTGGGTACGGTGGCGGGCAGCGAGTCGGGGAAGTGGCCCTCCGATCCCTGATTGTAAAACAGGCCGTAGCGGTCGGAATCGCCGGCAATCAGTGCCGCAGCCAGGCGCTCGCTGTAGCGCCCCAATCCGGCGCGGCTGTGGACAGCGGCCGATACGTCAACGTAGATCATGGCGGCTGCAGGGAGGTCAGGTCTAGGCAACTAGGTGTCGCAACACGCGCCGGGTCAGCACAGCGGCCATTTCGGCCCGATATGCCGCATCGCCGCGAAAATCGCCGGGATGGGTGTTCGCTACCTGGGCGGCGTTGGCGGCTGCTTCAATCGTTGCCTCCGTCAGGCCGGCGGCCACGACTGCTTCGGGCGTCTCCAGACGCATGGGTCGCGGGCCAATACCGGTGGCGGCTAGTCGCGCCGGTGCGCCGTCCGGCTGCCAGGCGGTGATCGACACAATCGGATAGTCGGCGGGCGTGCGGGCCACGCGCTCGGCGACGGCGCGCCCCGGTTGAATGGGGATGCGGACGGCCGTGATCAGCCCGGACGGCCGCGTTTCAGCGTTCAGATAAGCTGCCAGACTGACCGTCTCCGGTCGCGGCAGGCGAAGGTCCACGGTCGCATCGGCCACAAGCAGCGCTGCCAATAGCTCGCTGTCGATTAGTCTCGAGGCGATAATGCCCCCTGGTGTGGCCGCATTGCGATACGTGTTCGGGCCGGACACGGCGGATCGCTTGGCGCAGCAGCCCGGGCAACTCACTCGGTAGTGCGGCGTCTCCGAGGAACTCCCACAGGTCGACCAGTTTGGCCGTGGCGCCCACGATGAGCGCACCGGTGGATGAGTCGAGCGTGATGTCATTCAGCCCCGCATCTTGCAGATCGACGGCGGCCTCAGCATCGACGTCGTCCTCGGTGGCCAGCAAGTGGGCGCCGCCGGCCAGAGCCACATAGCCCGGCTTGGCCAGCAATTTCAGGGCTTCATCCGTATTCTTGGGTCGATAGTAGGCCTTTGGTCTTTTGGGCATGGTGTGTCCCCTTTCGTAACCACTCCCATGGTATCCTCAGCGGCCTAAACTGGCAACGCCGGTCGATTCAAACGAGCTGACTGGTCGTGATACAATGAGCACTACCTAAATGACACAACCTGCATGGCCCTTGTGCGTATAGGCACCGAAGAACCTTGCCGCCTCTGGTTCGCGCTGCAGGGTGCGGTGTGAAGCAACAACGTTGTGTTAAACGACTTATTGAGCGATTTTGGAGTGACGATTACGTATGATTGAAGCAATCACCGGCCTAAGCGCCGCCTTTGGTTTATCGGGCAGTGCCGGCCTTAACGCCTACATTCCGCTCCTGATGGTGGCCTTGGCCTCGCGTTTTCCGATGAGTGATCCTCTGCTTAAGTCTGTCGCAAGCCCTATGACATCATGAGCAGTTGGTGGGTCATCGGTATTCTGGTTGTCCTGCTGGTCATCGAGGTCCTGGCCGACAAGATCCCGGTTGTGGACTCGACCAACGACGCCATCCAGACGTTTGTGCGGCCGGTGGCCGGGGCCATCCTGTTTGCGGCCAGCGCCAACGTCATGACCGACATCAACCCGGTCCTGTCCCTGGGGGCAGGTCTTCTGACCGCCGGTGGTGTACACGCCACGAAATCGATAGCCCGGCCGGTCGTCACGGCGACGACGGCGGGCACCGGCAACTGGGCCGTCAGTTCGGCCGAAGATGTTACCGCCTTCTTTGTGTCATTGCTGGCGCTGTTCCTACCCATCGTCGGGGCGATATTGCTGATTACCGTGGTAGTGATTCTTCTTTTGGCGGTTCGACGGTGGCGACAGAAAAGGCCGGCTCTGTAGCCGGAGTCAGACGTCATTGTTCTACATTGCTGGATTCTTAACGGATGGGCCTGTAAAAGCCCATCCGTTTTTGGTTCCTTTATACCTCCGCTCGGCATTGGGATGCCCTAGGCATGCAGCTATAATCTGACCCTTGGCGACGCTTTGCCGCTGTCGCATTTATCCAAAGCCACACGCCGTGGCCTTTTATCACAATGTGGAGGGTTCTTATATGGGTGACTTTATTCAGCGACTGATCGGTGTATTTCTCTTGCGAGAGCAGACGTTCGAGAACATCGGCACCAACAAAGACCTGACTGGGCAGGCGTTCCTTGTCGAACTCATGGTGGCCTTGGCCGGGGCGATTAGCGCGGCGACGACAGCAGCTATCCTTGGCTTGAGCGCGGTGGCCTTGAACTCGGCCTTGAGCGTGGCTGATAGTCTGGTTGAGAGTAGTCTGTTCCGCGTACCGACCATGAATCCGGTCAGCGTGTTCTTCAGCGCTTTCGTCGGCGTCTTCATTTCATGGCTGCTCTGGGCACTGGTCACGTACTTGATTGGGACCTACGTCTTCAAGGGTGATACTACGTTTTCGGAAATGCTGCGCATCATCGGTTTTGCCCAGGCACCGCGGCTCATATCACTCCTGGGGATTATCCCGATCCCGTTCTTTGGCTTGCTGACATCACTGGTTGGGTGGGTATGGGCAGTTATCGCCACCTTCATCGGCGTCCGACAGGGGTTGGAGCTGGACAACGGCAAGGCAATGCTCACGATTGTTGTTAGCTTGGTCGTCATCTTCTTTGTTCAGCGATGGTTGGTGGTGCCGCTCATGAGTAGCATCTTCTAGCTTTGGCCGCCGGCCGGGGTCGGTGGGTCAACGAGGTAATTGATTCCGGGCCGCCAGTTGCTGCAGAGTGTGCAGCGCCTGGCGGCTTTTTTCTGTTTCTTCCGGGGGTAAGCGGAGCGCCTCGAACTCGTCCTCATCCAGCACTAGCATTCGGCCGTCCGGCCACACCCACAGGTCCAGCGCCAGGTCCTCGCAGCGGACGGCCGTCGCGCCCAACGAAGCCGGTCGGCAGATGTTGCCGTACCAGCCCTTGAGCTTGCCGGTGTCTGCGGTCGTAGATAGCAAAGAGGTTGTACCAGCGATCGCTGTAGAAATACTCCACAAATCGGTCGCCGCGGGCAAAGGTCGTGTAGCCGAGGTCCATGTCATCCCGATTGAAAGGCGCCTCAAGCTTAACCATCGACCGCGTGCGCTCCAGCAACGTGGCCGGGTACTGCCACACCTCACGGCCGATTTCGTCCAGCTTGTAGACAGTGAGGTCGGTCATGTACGACGGTGCAGGTGGACGAGATCAGTCAGCCGCGGATTCGGCCGCCGGCTGCATTCGGAACCGGACAGTTGTCGCTGCAGATTGCTGATGCGTTCATCCAGGCCATGAGCTGATCACGCTGTGTTGTTAGCCGATCGCGTTCGGCGCGGACAAAGCGATCAAACGGGGCGATGGTGTCTTCAATGCGCTGCGTGCTGCGGCGCATCTCTCGGTCAAATTGCTGCCGGAGACTACCGACCAGTGTCTCGCGCAGCTCGCCCAACTTGGTCGAGAACTCCTGCTTGGCCTTGCGTTTGCGCGCCGGAAGAATGAGCAGACCCAAGGCGGCCGCGGCCACCCCGGCGACAATGCCCGTGAAGTCGAGAAAGGCGGTATGGGCCATCACTACTATCGCCACGCCCAACCCGGCGCCGACTCCGGCCAGGCCGGTATTGACGACGGCCGTTCGCGCTGAGTTGGCCAGATCGGCCGCTTCCTGATCCATGTCGTAACTGTCAACCGCCTGACGGGTGCTGCGACCGATGGAGTTAATCAGGCGCTGCCGATCGTAGGCCAGCGTGCCTTCGCGCGGGCCGGTGTCACCGACAACGCGGTCTGCATGGGCGTCCGTACGCTTGGCCATATGGTCGGCGACGGCCGTCCACTGGCGCAAGTCTTGTTCTACCATCCAGTCGATCAGCTCGCTGACGCGACTCTCGATGATATCGGGGGTATCGGCGACGACTTCCTCATCGAAATCCTTCTCCAGTTGTTTGGACCGCAACAGGTCGGGGATGCGAGCCAGTCGCAGTCGGTCATCGAAGAACTCCAGCCCGCGGTTTTCCATGGCATAGAGCAGACTGTCGATCTCGCCGATGCGGGCCTTGAAGTTGCGCTGCATGTCTTCGTCGTAATAGAGCATCTGGCCGCGAATGTCATCGAGCAACTTGCGATCGTCGGCCAAGAGCGTGGCCAGGTCGGCGTTGACGTCGGCGAATTGTTCCCGCACCAGTCGCGCGCCAACACCCAGCGGGTTGAGCAGCTTCAGCCGAAAGCGACCTTCGTCGTCGAGCGTCTCGACGATATACGTCTCCAGCGCTTCAAAGCCGCTGGACGCCCAGAGCTGGGGCTGGCCGGCCTTGGCCTGCTGGGCCTGCCGGGCCGACAGAGGAAACACCGCCGCCACATCGCCGACGAGGGCCTGTGCCGAGCTGGTGACGAAGGTGACGACCTGATCGACATCGGCCTCGGAGCCGAGGATGTCGATCTTGTTGATGACCAGCACGATCTTCTTGCCCCAACTGCGAATCTGCTCCAGGAAGCCGCGCTCGCTTTCGGTGAACGGCCGATCGGCCGAGGTGACAAACAGCACCAGGTCGCTGCGCGGGATAAATTCGGCCGTCAGCGCTTCGTGTTCGCGCACGATGGCGTTGGTGCCGGGCGTATCCACGAGGGTGATCTTGCGCAGCAGTTCGACCGGCGCGGTCTGGATCCAGACGCCATGCTCGCCGGGGCGCTTCTGGGCGGTATCGCCATACTTGAGCAGATAGATCTGGTCCGTGGTCGGCGTCACGCCTTCCGGCTGGAACTTCTGGCCGAGCAGGGCGTTGATGAATGCCGACTTGCCGGAGTTGAACTCCCCGGCAATGACCAGCAGGAACAGGTCGTCCAGTTGGCGAATGGACTCCACCAACGCCGCCCGCCCGGCCGCGTCGGCCGTTGTGGCGGCCAACACGTCGCGCAATTGGCCGAGCGTGTCACGGGTCTCTTGAAGCAGTGCTTCCTGGTTGGCGGTTAGTATGGCGTCCATGGCAACTATCTGATCCGCTTGCACGCAGGCAGCGGACAAGCGATTATACCTTATGCAGGGTCGCAGGCACGATGCGCTCAGTCCACGCCAAGAGCCGCCCGCAGGGCAGCGATGATCTTGCGGTCAGTGACGGCAAATGCGTAGCCGTCGACGATCGGCCAGTGTGACCCAGGCGTGGTCGTGACACCGAGGTGCTGGGGCTCGCCACCGGCATAGGCAGCATGGAAGGCATGGAGGGTGATGCGAAAGTGGGTATAGGCGTGGGCCACCTCGGTCAGGAATGCGCCAGGCTCAACCTCGATGGCCATCTCCTCGCGGATCTCGCGCTCCAGCGCCTGTTCCAGTGTCTCGCCGCGCCTCCTGCTTGCCGCCGGGAAACTCCCACAACCCACCCAGCATGCCATCCAGCGGTCGTTGGGCGATGAGGAAATGGCCCGTCGGCCGAGGGCGACCCCTCGTGCCAGATGATCCCGGCCACGACGTCGTAGTGGGGCGTGCGCTTGCGCGGTGGGCGCACGGGGCGTTCGGCCTGCGTGCCGCGCTGCCGGGCCAGACAGACGCGGGTCAGCGGGCACAGCAGGCACAGCGGGATTAGTCGGCAAGACAGACCTGCTGGCCCAACTCCATCAGCGCCTCGTTGATAGTCGCCCGGTCGCTCGCCGGGCACCAGTGCGTCGGCCAGGTGCCAGAGGGCGTTGCGCGTCGCCGTTTGCGTGACATCGTCGGGCAAGTCCACGAGCGCGGCTTAGCACGCGGATGACGTTGCCGTCCAGCACCGGCGCCCGCCGGTCGAAGGCGATGGAGGCGATGGCCCCGGCGGTGTAGCGGCCGATGCCGGGCAGTTTCATCAGGTCCGCGACCGTTTCCGGCAGGACGCCACCCCACTCGTCTACAAGCTGCTTGAGCGGCGGCGTGGAGATTGCGGGCGCGGCTGTAGTAACCCAGTCCTTCCCACTGCTTCAGTACATCGTCCAGCGGCGCATCGGCCAGCGCGGCAATAGTGGGGAAGCGGGCCATCCAGCGTTCGTAATAGGGGATGACTGTGGCGATCTGCGTCTGCTGGAGCATGATTTCCGAGACCCAGACGGCGTAGGGATCATTGCGTGCGCCGCCAGGGCAGATCGGCATGGCCGGCGTCCCACCAGGCCAGCAGCAACGGGGCGATATCAGGTGGCGATTCCATCAATACTGAGGCGCGTCTTAGGCGCGCTGATAGAGAACCACAGGGTGGCTGGTAGATTCCAGCTCATCGAGGTTGGCGGCGATCAGTTCGCCGCGCTGATAGAGATACTCGACGTGCGCTCCCGCTTCTTCCAGGGCCAGCAAGACGTGATAGCTCTCGACGGTGCCAAACAGATCGCGACTGATGTCGGCGATGGATTTTGGCTCGCGGCAACTCTCGAGAACCTTGCCCAAACGCTCATTGTGGGCCTGGCGAATGGCGCGACCCGGGCCGGAATATCGTCGATGGGCGCCTCGTGCCCGCCCAACCCCAGCCGAACCCCGGACGTCTGGGCCACGTGGGTGATGTGATCCAGCGAAGCGAAATAGTGGCTCAGGCCCATGTGGTTGGTGATACTCTCCGGCGCCTGATGCGGCGTGATGCGGGCAAGGACATGATCGGCCGTCAGCAGAATGTCGTCCACTTGCAGGCAGACCAGACCGGGGCTGTGGCCGGGCACGTGATAGACGGCGATGTTCTCCTTGGTCGGACGGCCTTCTTCCAGCAAGAACTGCACCGGTGTGGAGCGATAATAGGTCTTGCCGAAGATGTAGACACTCATCAGGGCCTCGCGGTGGTGGGCTGCGACGCCCGCCTGCTCCAGGAACATTTCCAGCCGGCGCGAGGCGAAGACCATGCGTTCCTCGTGGTTGGACAGCACGCGACGGTCGAGGACGTGGACGCCGATGGGCGCTTCGGTGAACTGGCGCACAAAGGGCAGCCCGCCGAAATGGTCGATGTGGCCGTGGGTGATGAGGATGGTGTCGATGGACGCCAGGCTGAGGGGTTCGCCATACGTTTCGCCGATGGCCTCGAAGCCCGGCCAAGCAAGTCGGCATTGGCCTGCTCCATGCCTGAGCCACAATCGACCAGAATGCAGTCTGCGCGCCGTCGCTGATGACATAGATGTTGTTGATCAGCGTGGGAAACGAGCGTACCGGGAAGGAGTAGATCGATACGGCCGTCACTGGTTGTGAAGCGTTCAACGGTGGTCATCAGGTCACGTCCGGCGTGCTGTCGTACTGCTCGTAGAGACGTTCCACAACGATGGTCTGCAGGCGGTCGACGGCCGTATGGAGCTCGGCGAAGGTATTGTAGAGCGGGGCAATGCCCAGCCGGATGTTGTCCGGGCCGCGGAAGTCCGGGCAGCACCTGCATGTCGTGGATGAGCGCCAGGTCGATGCGCAGCCCTTCGTCGTGGCCCAGCGACACGTGCGATCCGCGCTGTGCCGGATCGCGCGGCGAGTTCAGCCGGAAGCCAAGCGGTTGCAGGCGGCTTTCCCACAGCCGAATCAGATACTCGCTGAGTCGAACCGAGCGTGACCGAACGCGCTCAATGCCTGCTTCCAGCAGCAGGTCCAGCCCCGGTTCGACGGCCGACAGCGACAGGATGGGCGGCGTGCCGGTGAGGAAGTGCTGCATGCCGGGCGCGGGTTGATAGTACAGGTCAAAGTCAAAGGGTGACTCCTGCCCGATCCAGCCGGAAATGGGGTTGTGCAGGCGGCTTTGCAGGTCGCGGCGTACATACAGGAAGGCCGGCGCGCCGGGCCCACCGTTCAAGTACTTGTAGGTGCAGCCGACCGCCAGATCGGCGTTGGCCTCGTTGAGCCGGACGGGCAGAGCCCCCGCCGCATGGCTCAGATCCCACAGCATCAGCGCCCCTGCCTGGTGGGCAGTGGCCGTCAGATCGCTCCATGTCATAGGTATAGCCGCTCTTGAAGACAGTGTGGGAGAGGGCGACGAGCGCTGTATCGTTGTCGATGGCCTCGATGAGGGCCTCGACCGGGCCGTGAATGCCGTCGGGTGAGGGCACGACGCGCAGTTCGTGGCCACGGTTGAGCAGACGGATGACGCCCTGCAGGATGTAGAGGTCGGACGGGAAGTTGAGGTCGTCGGTGACGATGACGCGACGGTCGGGCTGTGCTTCCAGCGCGGCCACCACCAGCTTGAACAGGTTGACCGACGTGGCGTCGGCCATGATGACCTCGTCCGGCTGGGCGCCCACCAGCTGGGCCAGCTTGCCGCCAATCCGGTTGGGCGTCTCAAACCAGCCCTCGTTCCAGCTGCGGATGAGCCGGTCGCCCCATTCGTGGTCCACGACGTGTCGGATGCGCTCGCGCGTGGCAATCGGCAAACGGCCGAGCGAGTTGCCGTCGAGATAGATGAGATCGGGATCGGCGATGACGAAGCGATCGCGAAACGACGCCAAGTCGTCCCGTGCGTCGAGCGACTCAGCGAAGGCGCGATCCAGCGGCATGTCGGCGGCAAACTGGTAGTCGGTCATGGCAAGGTCAAGGTCTACTACGACAGCGTCCGTAGCACGGCGCGGACGGGGCTGCCGTCTCCACCCGGCAATCGCAAAGGCATGGCCACGAGGTCGTACAGGCCATCTTCGACGTCGCTCAAATCCAGTCCTTCCATAATCAGGATGCCATTTCGCTGCAGGGCGTTGTGGCCCGGCAAGGTCCGGCTGTCGTGGGCGTCCATCGACGGCCCGTCGGCTCCATACAGGATAATGCCCTGGGTGCCCAGAAAGTCGGCCAAGCTCAGGACTGGGATAGACGAACGCCTCATGGAATTGGGTTTGGTCGGTATGGCTGGCGTGAGAGTGGACCAGCAGCCGTGGGGCACGGGTCAAGTCGACGCCCTCAAAGTCGGTCGGCGCCAGCGGGCCGGACTGCCGACTGACGGTCACGACCTGGGCGGGGCCCCAGTAGGCGCTCAGATCGACGCCCTCCATTGTGGTGCCATCGGCCGTAAAGTGATAGGGCGCGTCGACGTGGGTGCCGGTATGGGCGCTGACGACGATGGTGGTCAAGTTGACTGAATCACCCTCAGCCAATGACGCCTGCCGACTGCATCTCAAACGGCGTGTCACCGGGCCAGACGGCGATGGACGGATTCAAGGGGCGGCTTATGTCGATCAATCGTACGGGCATCGTTCAGCACCTCGCGCTTCATGAGTTAGAATAGTCGGAGTATAGGGACAGCCCGGATGGGTGTCAATCTGGGCGCGGTGGGAAGAAAACGTCAACTATGGGATACTATCAGCCGTTATGAGCACAACGCAACGAGTCGTCATTGCGAGCCTGGTCCTGCTAAATCTATTGGTCGTGGGTGTCCTGGTTGTGGTGGCCCAAAGCACGGGCCGGGCATCGCTGCCATTCGTGGCACGGGCCGAGATTAGCCGAGGCTATCCGGTAGCGCGCATCAACTTTCAGCCGGCTGCGGCCCAGATCCCGCCTAACTACGCGGCCGATACCGGTCAACTCTACGGCCCTCAAAGCAGCGGACTCGTGTACGGCTGGACGGCCGACAATAGCGCCACGACCCGCGAGCGCAATTCCGCTCGCGCTTTCGACCAACGCTACGACACGTTTATCCATCTGCAGAAGGATGAGAACCCCAACGCGGTATGGGAACTATCATTGCCCAACGGCACCTACGAGGTCTATCTGGTAGCAGGTGATCCTGATTTCTTTGACGGCCAGTTTCGAATTGCCGTCGAAGGCGTGTTGGCCGTCAATGGCGCTCCCAGCGAGGCACGGCCATTTGTGGAAGGGTTGGTCACGGTTGCCGTAACCGACGGTCGCCTCACAGTGACCAATGCTGCCGGGGCGGAGAACAACAAGCTCGCCTTTCTAGAAGTCTATAGTCCGGCCGGGGTGCCTGTGCCCAGCGTGACACCGCAAGTGACGCCCAATCCGACACCCTCCGTCACACCGACGCCCGATCCCAATCAGTCTGTCGAGTTTCGCGGGCTGTGGGTGACGCGCTTCGACTGGACGCGATTTAACCTCCCGGCCGACCCGGCCAAGATCGATGAAATCGTCGACAACGCGGCCGATGCCGGCTTCAACGCCATTTTCTTTCAGGTGCGCGGTTCGGCCGATGCTTTCTACGTGCCCGGCCTGGAGCCGTGGGCCCAGCGTGTCAGCGGCGGATCGCTGGGGCAGGCACCCGTTCCCCTATGGGATCCGTTGGCTTACTTCGTGGAGAAGGCCCACGCGCGCGGCATCCAGTTGCAGGCGTACCTGAATGTGCATCCGGTATGGGATAATTGCGCCGCGCCACCGCCCATGACCAGCCCCACACCGCTCTATTACCTGCTGGCGAGTGCCGACGGGACGACGAACGGCAAGCTCAATGGTGTGCAGTGGAACACGGCGGGCGATGTGGATTGCGGCGTGTATCTGCGCTACAGTCCCGCCTCGGCCTTTGCCAACACGCACTTTGTGAACGTGGTAGCCGACCTGGTCAATCGCTATGACATTGACGGTATTCATCTGGACAACGTGCGCTATGGCGGAGGATCGCTCTCTTGCGATCCGGTCAGCGCCGCGGTTTACGGCGCTTCCTGTTTCACTAATAGTGGTGCGCTAACCTACCAGGAATGGCAGCGGCGACAGATCAACACCTTGGTCAAGCAACTCTATGATCAGGTCGTGGTGCCCGCTGGGCGCAAAATATGGCTGACGGCCGCTGTGTGGCCGATCTACCAGGACAAGTGGGGCTGGGGTGTGCGCGATGGCTACGGCTATTACTACCAGGACTCGCAGGCGTGGATGAAGGGTGGCTACATCGACAGCATTTCACCGATGATCTACCCTGGCGTCTACAACTGCCCGGACGACAGCTTCTGGAGCCAATCGCGCTGGCAGACGTTGGCGGTCGATTTCCAGGCCAATAGCGGCGGCCGATTTGTGATACCAGGGATCGGTACCGGCTATTGTACCTTTGACGAGATCGCGACACGCATTGAAATGGCGCGGTCATTGGGCACAGCCGGCCACGCGCTTTTTTCCTATGGCGCGTTGCTCACCAATGACTACTTTGATGACCTGGCTGCCGGACCTTATGCTGAGCCGGCCACAGTGCCCAATCTTACATGGCATCCCTAGTCGCGGGTAAGGCGACAGAACCGGCGCAACGTACCGTATGACCGACGAATCCGGGAACCATCTCGACCTCCACCAGTTGGAAGCGCTCGCTCAACTGCACGAACAACCGTTTCAATCAGATGTGCCGCTGATTGGCCCGCTGATCGCCTGGTTCCGTTCAGGCTGGAATAGTGTCGCTACCAAGTGGTATGTGCAGCCCATGATGGCCCAACAAACCGCCTATAATCAGGCGGCGATCGATTATCTTCGGCAACTCCAAGCCTATAGCGCCCGGCTGGAAGTCCTGGCCGAGGAACTAGACAAGCAGGTCGTGGAGCAGGACCGCGAGGCGACGCAGTTAGCGCGCGATCTTGGCGCGACGACGAGTCGCATTGCCCAGCTACGAGCCACGCTACTGACTTTGCAGGACGAGACGAAGTCGGGTGACGAACGGCCGTCTTAGCCAACGAACCTATGCCGGCCCCATTACGTATCGCCTACTTCAGCCCGTTGCCGCCTGCGCGCAGCGGAATTGCCGACTACAGCGCCGATCTGTTGCCCCAGCTGGCGACCCGTGCTGAAGTCACCCTCTTTGCCAATGACCCGGCCCAGGTGCGCGCCGGTGGGTTGCCCATCGACGCCATCGCCAACTATCCCCAGCGGCGCTGGGACTTTGATCTGCCGCTTTACCACATGGGCAATAGTGCCCATCATGAGGCGATCTATCCCCTGATTTGCCGTTATCCAGGGGTGATGGTTCTCCATGATCCGGTCATTCACCAGTTCGTGGCCCATCTTACCAGCGGCCAGGGCAACCGCGCCGCCTATGCTCGCGAGCTACGTTATGCGCTGGGCGCGGACGGGGCCGACCTCTACGATGCCATTCGGCTGGGTCAACGGCCGACGCCTTTGGCTGAAGTGGCGCTCAACGATCGCCTGCTGGATGCAAGCCTGGCCACGATCGTGCACAGCGACTATGCCAAGGCACAGGTTATGGAGCAGCATCCCGCAGCGCGCATCGGCGTGATCCCGCAGCTGATCGCCCGGCGTGCAGGACATTCGCGCCGCGCCGAGCTGGGGCTGCCGGATGAAACCATTCTATTCGGCAGTATTGGTCAGGTGACGCTTCCGCGCCAGTTGCCGACGGTGTTGACCGCGCTGCGTCAGGTCGTGGATCGGGGTATTCCCGCCCACTTTCTTGTTGTCGGGGAAGCGTTGCCGGAAGTGGAGCTGGCCGACCACATCACGGCGTTGGGACTGGAGCATTGTGTGACTTATCTCGGGTACGTGGCCGATCTGGATGCGTTCATTGACTGGACCACCACCCTGGATGTTGTCGTGAATCTGCGCTTTCCAACGCTGGGCGAGACGTCAGCCTCCTCTCTGCGGGCGATGGATGTCGGCCGTCCGGTGATTGTGTCTGACCACGGCTGGTACAGCGAGTTACCGTCCGACACGGTGGTCAAGGTGCCGGCCGAACCTGATACAGCGGCGTTGGTCGAAGCGATGGCTGCTTTGGCCCAGGACCCGGCCCTACGGGAGCGGATCGGGCAGGCGGCAAAAGCCTACGTGGTCGCCAAGTCACATCCCGATGCCATTGCCGAGGCGTATGTGGACTTTCTTGGCCATTTACGCGAGGAGTTGTGGCTTGGGCGCTGAGTGGCTGGCGCTGATCGTCATCGTCGTCGCGTCGTTTGCGCCCGGCTGGCTGATAGTTCGTCAGTTTGTAGGCCCGGCCCGCCCAACGTTGGTGGCGGCGTTTGCCGGGTTGACTCTGGGCATCGGCTTGATGGGCTGGCTGGCGCTGGTGCTGGCCGAGTTCGGCGTCTATTCTCTGGCCGCCCTGGTGATCTGCTGGCTTGTGACCGTTGTTGGCCTGATAGCGCTAGAGTGGGTACGTCGACGCAGCGGACGTTTCCCCAGCGATGCGGTGGCTGTCTCCGACAGTGCAGCGCCGCCCTTATTTCCGGCACTTCCATCATGGCTGGAAGTAGTCTTTCTCGCGGCATGGTTTGTCGCGGCATTATGGCTGTTTTTTCGGCCGCATGAGATGGTGGTGGGTGCGGCCGATGCCGGGGTGTATGTGAATCTGGGTGCATCGATCGACCGGGAAGGGAGTATCCTCATACAGGATGATACCCTGGCCGAGCTCGATCCAGCCCTATACCCGGCCCTGCTGCGGCCGCAAGACGACAATCCGGTAGCACCCTTCTATTTGGTGCCCGGCTTCTATGTCATTGGCACACCGCGCGGCGAAATTACACCTCAATTCTATCCGCTGCATCCGGTGTGGCAGGCCGTGGCCTATGGGCTGGCGGCGGCGCCGCCGCGATTGACCGGCGGGGACGCAGCGGCCGGTGTCGCCGACGGGGTTGCCGCCGAACTGCTGCTGACCGGCCTGTGGGCCCTGCTGGGGGCGCTGGCGATCTACTTGCTGGTGCGCAGCTATGCCGGGTGGGAAACGGCCGCACTGGCGCTGACCGGCTTATCGCTGACCGCGTTGCAGGTGTGGTTCGCCCGCTACCCGACCACAGAGATGCTGACTCAGTACTTGCTCTGGGCGGGGCTGCTGGCGTTGGCCCTGTGGTTGTCCAATGAAGGCCCGGCGAAGCTGTGGGCACTATTGGCCGGGGTTGGGCTGGGACAGGTGTTTCTAGTCCGCGTGGATATGCTGGTGTTGCTGCCGGTATTGGGGTTGATGTTGCTGGTCGTATTCATCGGCGGGCGTCGTGCCCTGGCCGATCGGGCGAGCCTCCTCTGGTTTGCCGTACCGTTCGGCGGGTTGGTGGTCCATTCGTTCATCCACGCCTGGTGGCAGAGTCGGCCGTATTTTGTGGTTCACTCCGGCCTGGGGCTGCGCCTTTTGCAAGTCAATTGGGCCATTCCTGTGGTGGCCGTCATCGCCGGGCTCGTGGGCATCTGGTTATTGCGGCGCTATGGTTCGCTGGTCGGCGGCCGCGATTTCGGCCGCTATCGGCGCTATGCCCTGATGGCGCTCATCGGTGTTACGCTCCTGTTCGCGATCTATGGTTGGTTCGCGCGGCCGGTGTTGGGCGAGACAATTATCCGGCAAGATGCCTATAGCGGCCTGGCAATCCCGTTGACCGATTACGAGAACTGGCCGCGATTTGGCTGGTATCTGTCACCGCTGGGTATCTGGTTGGGCGTGGCGGGAATCTGCGTGCTTATTTGGCAGATGAACCGGCGAGTGGCCCTGATGTTGGCGGTGGGGACCCTGTTTGCGGCGCTGTATCTGTGGAATCTGCGCGCCAACCCGCACCAGATCTACGCCATGCGCCGCTATGTGCCGGCCGTGTTGCCATTGTTTATCATCGGTGGAGCGACGTTTATCGGCTGGGTAGCGCGCCATGAGCACACGCTTTGGAAGGTGGTGGCCGGGTTGTTGGCGGTGGTTTGGCTAGGCGGGTTGGGTTGGTCGGCGCGGGGGTTCATCAGCCAGGTCGATTATGACGGTCTCACGGCTCAGCTTGTGGCGTTCAATGACCGGCTGCAACCTGATTCGGTGCTGTTGTTCAATGACCCAGCGCCCATTGGACAGGGTGATTTCTTCGGCACGCCGCTCAAGTTCATTTTCGGCCATGATGTCTTTACGGTACGCGACTTGTCAGCAGTCAATGAGCAGGACTTGGTCCAGGCCATTGAAATCTGGCAAAATAGCGGGCGCGCTGTCTACTGGTTTGGCGATTCGACCTGGCCTCTTGCCAATGGGTTTAACGCACCGATTGAGCAATACAGCTTGTCCAGCCGGCGAATGGAACAGAGTTATGACCGTAAGCCAACGACCATTGTCAATGATGATTGGACCCTATCCTTTGCGCGATTGACGCCCGAAGGAAGTTGACGGAGGGGGTTAGTGTGACTGAACAAATCAATCTGCCGGAAGCGGAAGTGAATATCGAAGCGATCATGCAGGAGATTCGGCAGCAGATCATCGCGCGCCGGGCCGAACTGAACCCTGATGCCGCGAGTGACATCGTGGTCAGCGGCAAGCGGTTCCCGCCGGAGTTTTACGAGCACCTCTACCGCGCTCAATTGGCGCTGGAGGACTACAACCTGCCGGTGCTAGTTAGTAAGTCGTCGGTGCCGATCGTGGGACCGCTGATTGAGATGGTGCGGTCCAAGCTGCATGAGCTGGTGGTGTTTTACGTGAATCAGAGCGCTGCCCGTCAGGTGGCCGCGTCGAACCACTTGCTCAAAGCTATCAGCCTGATGGCCCAGGAAATGGAAGCGGAGGAAGACGAGACCGCAGCCTGACCGCCGTCGCTCTCAACTTGAATCCATGACGATTATCACGTTTGTTTTGCCCTGGTATGGTCCCGACCTGCCCGGCGGCGCCGAGGCGGAAGCGCGTCGAACCATTCAGAACCTGCAGCAGGCGGGTGTCGAGGTGGAAGTCTTCACCACCTGTACGCGCGACCTGTACGCCGATTGGGGCAAGAACTACCATCAGCCGGGCACAACGACCATCAGTGGCACTACCGTTCATCGCTACCCGGTGGAACCGCGAGACCGCCAGGCGTTCGACCGGATCAATGGTCGCCTGATGCACAACCTCCCGATTGGCGCAGGTGATGCGCAGGTGTTTTTGGAGCAAATGATCCGCTCCCCGCGCCTGATCGAGGCGATACAGGTACAGGCGGCCGATCGACTCTACGTCTTTATGCCTTACATGTTCTCGACGACATATTATGGCGTCCTGGCTGCCCCGGATCGTGCGCTCATGATCCCTTGCCTGCACGACGAAGCCTACGCGCGACTGCCCATCTATCAGGATATGTTCGCCGCCGCGCGGTCTTTGATGTTCTATACCGAGGCGGAGAAACAGCTGGCCGCCCGACTCTATCCTCCCCACGCTAACCAATTGCGCGCCGTGCTGGGCGGTGGCGTGGATAACGACCGAATAGCCGACGGCGATCGCTTTCGACGCAAGTACGGATTGGACGGGCCGCTTATCCTCTACGCCGGGCGGCGCGAAGCGGGCAAGAATACACCGCTGCTGCTGGACTATTGGTCCCGCTATTGGCGCGAAGAAGGCCAGCAACGCGGTGCCAGGTTGGTGCTGCTCGGTTCCGGTGATGTGGCCATTCCGCCGGAGGCTGCGGCAGGCATCATTGACCTGGGCTTTGTGTCGGTTGAGGACAAAACAGACGCCTACGCCGCGGTGGACATCTTCTGCATGCCCTCTATTCACGAGAGTTTCTCGATTGTGCTGATGGAGAGCTGGTTGGCGGGAACGCCGGTTCTGGTTCATGCTGATTGCGCCGTCACGCTGGAACATGTGGTGCGTTCCAACGGTGGCCTCTATTTCGCGAGTTACGATGAGTTTGCCGCGACGATTAGCTATCTGCTGGACAACCCGGCCACGGCGGCGCATCTGGGTCAACAGGGTCGCGCCTACGTCCTCGCCAACTATCCGTGGGACATCATTATCCCCCGCTACCGGGCGCTGTTTCATGAGGTGCTGGGCACGTGAGTCGTGAAAGCCTGCGTGTGAATCTGATGACCGCCGGGCTAACGCCGGGCGACGCCATCACCAACTATGTGCTGATGCTGGCCCGGATGCTGCGTGAGTGGGGTGTTCGCGTGGAGCTATATGCCGACTTTATCGCGCCCCAATTACAGACGGTCGCCCAGCCTTCACGATACTATGAGCCGACCGGTCGAGATTTGCTGTGGTTTCAGTATTCAATCGCCACTGATAACGTCGATCAGGCGTTGGTCAGCCCGGACTATCGCCTGATGGACTATCATGGCATCTGCCCGCCGCATCTCTTTCGTGGTCAGAATGCCCACCTGGAGTATTTGTGCGCAGTCGGCCTGGAGCGTCTGCCGTCCATGCGGGATTCGTTTGAGCAGGTGGTCGTCCACTCTGACGACGCGGGGCTGACGCTGTTGAATGCAGGCTATGAGGCGGCCCGGCTCCACAAGTATTATCTGGCGGCCGACACGCAGCGCCTGATGGGGGCGGCCGAACCGGCGCTTGCGCAGTCGCTGGCCAAGCTGGAGTATCTGCTCATGGTCGGCCGGGTTGTGCCGCAGAAGGATGTGATGGCCCTGTTGGAGGTGTTTGCTCAAGTCAATCGTCACCGGCCGGACACGGTTCTGATGATCGCCGGAAATCGCGAACAGGCCGGCAAATACCAGCAGCAGTTGGACAGCGCCGTGGCAGCCCTGGGTCTAAGTCAGCGCGTCCTCTTCGCCGGGCAGATCAACAACCCGGCCGTGCTGGCGTCACTCTATCGCCATGCTCGACTGCTGGTGGTTACATCAGAGTGGGAGAGCTTCTGCGTGCCGATCGCTGAGGCGCTGACGTTTGGCGTGCCGGCGGCTGTCCATAATCAGCCACCGATGACGGAAGTGGCCGGTCCGGGTGGCCTGCTGTTTGATAAGAAGCGCCCTGCTGAATCGGGGGGCGAGATTGCGGCATTGCTGGCAGACGAGAACGCCTATGACGCTCTGGCTGTCCAGGCGTTGGCGTGGTCGGCCAACTTCACCAATGCGGCGTTGCGACGGAGCGTTCTGGACCTGCTGACGACGATATTTGCGGTGCGGCCGGAGCTGAACCGTGACTAGGCAGCGGCGTGTGGCCATTGTCGTGCAACGGTACGGCCTGGAGGTCAACGGTGGGGCCGAGCAGTTGGCCCGCTGGGTGGCCGAGCAGCTGGCCCAGACAATGGCCGTGGATGTCCTGACGACGTGCGCCGTCGACTATATGACCTGGGCTGATTCGTACCCTCCGGGCGAGTCTGACTTGAACGGGGTCCACATTCACCGCTTTCCGGTAGATTCGCCCCGCGACTGGAAGCAAGCCCAGCGAGACACGACCCGTCTTCTAAGCTATGAACACACCCTATTCGACGAAATTCAATGGATCAAGGCGCAGGGTCCCTATTCGACACCGCTGCTGCAGTGGATTGCGTCCCATCGTGACGACTATGACGCGTTCATGTTTTTCACGTTTCACTACGCCAGCAGCTACTTTGGGCTGCAGCTGGTGGCCGATAAGGCCATCCTAGTTCCCACTGCCCATGATGACCCCTTCCTGAACTTCCCGGCCTACCGACCCATTTTTCATTTGCCCCGAGGGATCGCTTTTCTCACCCCATCGGAGCAGGAGTTGGTTCACCGAACCTTTCACAATCAGCATATTCCTTCCGTTGTAGCCGGAATCGGGGTCGAGATCCCGAGTGATCTTTCGGCGACGCGTTTTCGGGAGACCACCGGGATTGAGGATGACTTTTTGCTCTATGTCGGCCGCATTGACGATTCCAAGAATGTGCCGGAGCTGCTCAGCTTCTTTCGGCGCTATCGTCAGGAAACGGCCGACGACCAGCGCAAGCCGCTGAAGCTGGTGTTGCTGGGCAAGGCCAATATGCCATTGCCCGACGACCCCGATATTATGGCGCTGGGATTTGTGTCGGATGAGTTGAAGTATGACGCGATTCAGGCGGCCGACGTGGTGGTCTTGCCGTCGCTTTATGAAAGCCTGTCGATGATTACCCTGGAATCCTGGGCAGCACAAACGCCGATGCTGGTCAACGGCCGTTGTGATGTGGTGAAGCGTCTGACGAAGGAGAGCAACGGTGGATTGTACTATGAGACCTACGCCGAATTCGCGGGGACGCTAACGACATTACTAGCCTCTTCAGATCTGCGGCGCCAACTGGGCGCACAAGGACAGCGCTTTGTTAACGCCCACTATCGGCCGGATATCGTCTTGGCCAAATACAGAGACCTATTAGAAAACGGGCACGCACATGCTCAAAACGGCTAACGGGCGCTTATAATGCGACGCCGCTTCGGAAAACGCGACTGCGCGAAGACCGGACGAACCTACGTTGAGCGACGAGGAGAGTGTATGTCCTTACTGAGAGCAATCGCCGTAACCGGCATCCTGTTGATGACGTCCACGGTTGCCCTTGCCCAGCAAGATCAACCTGCCCCCCAGAGCCCGGACGGTGGTCGTGTACCCGCCAAGTGGACCATCCCGTTGCCCGCCGCCGCCTGTAAGTCAGCCGCATTGGGCACCAACTGCCATCAAAGCTCCCCCGCCTTGGCCGACCTGACCGGGGACGGCCGCCCGGAAATCATCGTGGCTACCAACAATGGTCATGTACTGGCTGTCTCCGGGACCGGTACGGTGCTGTGGGATCGGGATGTCGCCCCGCTGTTTGGCCTGGCTGCCGGCAGCCAGCGCATCATGTCATCACCTGCTATCGGCGACGTTGATGGGGATGGTCGGCCTGAGATCGTCGTCGGCACGGGCTATGAGTCATCGACCTGTCGCCCCGGCGGCGTTGTCATGCTCAACAGCACGGGCGGGCCCGTGCCGGGATGGCCCATCCGAACCAGAGACAATAACATTGCGCCAAGCAATTGCGCCGATCCTGTTTTTGGAACACCCGCGCTGGGCGATCTGGACAATGACGGCGATCTTGAGATCGTTGTCGGCAGTTTCGACCACCGCATCTATGCCTGGCACCATGACGGCCGACTTTTGAACGGTTTTCCCGGCAAGAGCGATCTGTTCGTTTCGTTGGGTTGGAACAACATGCGTGACCAACTGGGCGACACGATCTGGAGCTCGCCTGCTTTGGCTGACCTGGATGGCGACGGCTTCCTCGATATTGTCATTGGCAGCGATGAGGGAATGGTCGACGGGACGTTCGGCAACAACCAATGGACGTGTCCCTACGCGGTGCCGGTTGGCGCCACCGAGGGCTATTGCGGCGGCGCGTTGTATGCTTACGATCGGCATGGCGAGTTCCTGCCGGGCTTTCCCAAGCATATCTTGGAGACAATCCAGTCCTCACCGGCCATTGTCGATGTCGGGCAGGACGGCCGCAGCGAGATCTTTGTTGGCACCGGCAGCTTCTACCGCCGGATGAGTCCGGACAAGCCAGCGTATGGCATGCGCCTGTTCGGTTGGGATCATACCGGTGCTGATCTGCCGGGATGGGGGGGCGGGCGGTCGACACTGGCCGTGCTACCCGCGTCCCCGGCCATCGGCGATATTGCCGGTGACGCTGCGCCGGAGATCGTGATACCCGGCCTGGGCGGACGACTCTACGCCTGGCATCACAATGGCGCCGTGGTGAGTGGCTTTCCGACTCTTGTGCCGGGCTATATCGGTGACACTGCTCCGCAGGACGTCGGCAAGGGGGCGGTGTTGGGTGATTATGATGGTGACGGCAAGATGGAAATATTCCTGACCGTGGGCTGGTCGGTGGCTGTTGTGAATGGCGACGGACAATTGCTGACAAACAAGAGCGCTACCACGGACACCACCAAGCCCTATTATGTCACGAATGGGCTGATACAAAACAATCCGGCCCTTGGCGATGTAGACGGGGACGGCCAACTCGAGATGATTGTGCAGAATAGCGAGTTGACGGTGTGGGACTTGCCGGCCGGCGCGGTCCGAGCCGATTGGCCCCTTTTCCGGCGCAACGCCGCGCGAACGGGAGCCAGCGTAAAGCAGGTCCTGACTGTGGAACCGACGGAGGTCGCATTGTCCGGTTCGGCCGGCGAAGGCCGCCGGGTTTCGCAGAGTATCGCCGTGCGCGTATCTAACAGCGCCTTTCGCTGGGATGCCAGAGTGCTGACGAGTAATGGCGTAGAACTGGTGCAAGCCTCCGGCACCGGCTATGGTCTGACCGATGTACCCATCGAAGTTGAATGGCCATCATCCCTGGGTCCGGGCGATTATGCCTTGGGGCTGGTGGAGATAACGGTTTCCGGCAACGATCTCACCCTGGATTCGCCAACCCGCACGGTGCCGGTTCGCCTGCAACTGATACGGACAACGAATAAGAGCTTTCTGCCGGCCGTCTCGGCCGCACCTTAGCCCCATGCACGTGCTCTTCGTCACACCCACCTATCCCCCGATGCCGGGTGGCGGTGAGCGCTATGCCGCAGCGCTGGCCCAGCACTTGCGTCGGCGCGGTCACTGTGTGAGTGTGTTGACAAGCGAGGCCACCCAGGAAAGCCACCTCTGGGATGGTGTCAATGGGTCGGCGCCCGCCCGCAACATGTCGGGAGATGAGACGACCGACGGCCGTACGGTGCGGTTACCCGTGCGGCCGTTTCCCGGCGGCCGAACCGGCCTGATGGCCTATCGCAAAGGGATGGTCTTGCTGTCAGCCTTACCTGGCGATCAGTCGGGCCTGTTGGCCCGGCTGGCCTCCCGCGTGCCTTGGATCGACGGGCTGAAGACGGCACTGGCCTCGTTTTCAGACATTGATCTGGTCCACGCCTTCAACCTGTCGTGGGAGAGTGCCATGGTTGCGGCGGCCGCGATGGCCGACTCGCGGTCGGTGCCCTTTGTCGTGACCCCGTTTGCCCACTTTGGCGAGGGCACTCAGAATCGCGTGGCCCGCAATTCGACCATGGATCATCAACTACGCATCCAGCGTCAGGCGGCCGGCGTTCTGGTCCTGACGGAGGTGGAGCGGGGCGGGTTGGCCGCCTATGGTGTGTCGCCGGATTCCATTGAGGTAATCGGCGGCAGTGCCGACCCGATGCCGGCTAATTGGGCCGAGGCCCTCATTGACTTGCGTGAACGCGGGCTTCCGGAGCAGTACGCGCTCTTTGTCGGGCGAGCCAGCCGCGACAAGGGTGCCCTGGATGCGGCCGAAACCGTCAGCTTGCTACGCCGCCGGAATCGAGATATTGCCCTGGTGTTGGCGGGGTCGTCGTCGCCTGAATTTGACCAGTGGCTGGCCGGTGCTTCGGCTGAGGAGCGCGAGGGTATCATCCCCTTAGGCCTTGTGTCGGATGAGACCAAGCATGCCTTACTGAGCCAAGCGGCGTTTCTCCTGTTGCCGTCACGCAGCGACTCGTTCGGGATCGTCCTCCTGGAGGCGTGGCAGCATGCCCGGCCGGTCATCGGCGCGCGGGCGGGCGGTATTCCCGGCGTGATCGACGACGGCCGCAATGGGTTGCTGGTAGACTACGGTAACCCGCAGGCTCTTGCTGCGGCCATGACCCGGCTGCTGGATGACCCGGAACTGGCCGACGCGCTGGGGGCTGACGGCCTGCGCAAGGTGACTCAGGACTTGACGTGGGAACGCACCGCAGCCCTGACTGAAGCGGCCTACCGGCGAATCGTGGATCAGGGCTAATCCATGCGTATCCTGCACCTCGTCCATCAGTATCCGCCCGAGCATGTAGGCGGCACGGAGCTATATGCGCAAACGCTGGCCCAGGCCCAGGTTCGGCGTGGCCATCAGGTGAGCGTTGTCGCGCCTGCCTCCCTGCCGCCCGGCAAGGCGGTTGTCGGCACCGAGGAGACGGGTGTCGATGTCTATCGGTTGCCGCTGGGGCGGCGCAGCAGCACGGGCGTCTTTCGCAGCACGTTTGGTAATTCACGATTGGCTGCCGGGTTGGCGGAGGTGATGGATCGCGTTCAGCCGGACATCGTCCATATCGAGCACCTCATGGGTTGGCCCGCCGCGGCGATGCTTGACCTACTGACCGAGCGTCACATACCCTATGTGATCGCCCTCCATGATTACTGGTATCGGTGCGCTAACGCGCAGTTGCTCACCAACACCGATCAGTCCATTTGTGATGGCCCGGATGCTTTGGCTGTTAACTGCGCCCGCTGTGCCCTGGCGCGAGCCGGGCTGCCGGGTGCCCTCGCGACGGCCGTCTCCCCGGTGATGCGACGTCGCAATGATGTGCTGGGCGCGGTGTTTGCCGCGGCCGGTTGCGTGATTGCCCCCAATGAGTTTGTCCGTTCCATTGTGACGGGACTGGGTTTGCCGAGCGACCGGCTGGTGGTTGTGCCGTGGGGGATGGATCTACCGGCCGACTTGCCGCAGATACGGCAGGCAGCTGACAGTCAGCGTGCGGCCAGCCATGTCGCGCCGCTGCGTCTGGGCTATATGGGTAGTCTGAGCCATCAGAAGGGCATCCACGTTCTTGTGGAGGCGGTCAATGCCCTGCCTGCCAACGGCGTCACCCTGGATATCTACGGCAATCCATCGGTCTTTCCTAACTATGTGGCGGAACTGCGGCGGCTGGCGACACACCCGGGAATCCGTATGGCTGGGCTCGTGCCGCGCGCTGAAGTCTGGTCCCGGTTGGCAGAACTGGATGTCCTGGTCCTGCCCACGTTGTGGTATGAGGCCTCCCCCCTGACTATTGACGAAGCGTTCGCCGCCGGGACGCCGGTAGTAGGCTCGGATATCGGCGCCTTGCCCTCCATGATTCGCGATAGCGTCGATGGCCTCTTGTTTCCGCCGGGTGACGCAGTCGCCTTGACCACCTTGCTGCAAGCACTGCACGCTCAGCCGGAGCAGGTGGCGGCGCTACGTTCGGCGATTCGGCCGGTTAAAACAATGGACACACACGCGGCCGAAATCGACGCGTTATATGACGCGATAGCGACCCATCGCGAGATCGAAAGATAAGAGAACCGCGCTTCGGTTCGGCGGGCAATGGCACTTGGCGGTATACTAATCGTTTGTTGTGTGGCGGAAGTCACGCTGCAGATTGGCGTTAGAGCACGCAGGCAATGAGTACTGATAGTCAGCCAGTGGCTGATGAACCCCAGCAGGAATACAACTACAATGCAGGCGACAGCGGCCGACGCTGGAGCGCGCGTTGGGACGATCTGATCCAGTATCGCTACCTGCTGCGCAATCTGGTGGCCCGTGATCTGAAGGCGCGCTACAAGAATTCGGTTCTGGGCATTCTCTGGAGTGCGCTGAATCCACTGTTCTTGATGATCGTGTTTACGGTCATCTTCTCCGTGTTGGGCAACAATCAGATTCGCGATTACCCCATTTTCGTCCTGGTGGGATTGATTCCGTGGAACTTCTTCAGCGGATCCCTGACTAGTGGAACAGTCTCGGTCACCGGCAACTCGCCGCTGGTCAAGAAGGTCTATTTCCCGCGCGAGCTGCTGCCTGTCTCGGCGCTGCTGTCCAACCTGGTGAACTTTCTGTTTGCTTTCGCCATCCTGATCATCTTTCTATACATCTTCGGGATTGGCCTCACGATACACGCGTTGTGGGTTCCGGCCATCCTGCTGACCCAGCTGATCTTCACGTTGGGCCTTATCCTGCTGCTGAGCAGTCTGACTGTCTTCTACGGCGACGTTCTAATGATCCTGGAAGTCGTCTTGCTGGCCTGGTTTTTCCTGACGCCGGTATTCTACTCGCTGGAGCTGTTTGGCGACACCGTGACGGTCTTGGGCATGACCTTTGACCCAGCCCAGGTCATGCGCTGGCTCAACCCCATGGCTTCGATTATTGACGGTTACCGCACGGTGTTGTGGGGAACCTACGAAAGCGCCGGCCCGGCCCCGATGGATCCTATTTATCTCTTGCGCACGTTTGTCCAATCAGTCATCGTCCTGGTTGGCGGCTATGCAATGTTTGCCCGGCTTGATCCCCTTTTCGGGGAAAAACTGTAGACCAGGCCAGGGTGCCCCACGATTATGAGTCAATTGCGGACCATTCGATTCTCACTCGCTGTCTTATCGCTTCTTTTGCTTCTGGGTGTTTCAGCCTGTGGGGCGGAGCCTACAACCGGCGCGGATGACGCGGCGATTGCCGTGGTGACCGCTACCGCCCTGCCAGATGAAGTCGTTGTGGAGCCGGCGTCGTCTGTCACGGCCGAGAGTGCGGCCACGGCCACGGATGTACCGCCTACGCCTGTCCCGGACACCCCGCGGCCGGATGAGTCTCCGGCACCGAGCCTGACCCCATCTCCTCCGCCGACAGCCACCGCTGCACCGACGGTCACCCCGACCAGCCGGCCGCAGACGGACCCGACGCGATCAGTGGTCGGCACGGGCTCGTTGAGCGAAGGGATTCCCACACCGGCATCGCCGATTCCCTCGCCCGTGCCAACATTTGAAGTGCCGCAGGGCACGACCAACATTCTCCTGTTAGGCAGTGATATCGGATCGGCCGGCCAAGCGGACGGCCGGACCGACACCATGATCATCGTCTCGATCAACGCCGAGCGGGGCACCGCGTCGATGATGTCTCTGCCGCGCGATTTATATGTCTACCATCCGACGCGGACGATGGGCCGTCTGAACGTGGCCGAACCTCTGGGCGGCCCGGAGCTATTGGAGCAAACCATCCTCTACAACTTTGGCGTGCCCATCAACTATTACGCCCAGATCGACTTCAACGGCTTCAAGCAGGTGGTGGATACGCTGGGGGGGCTGGAAGTGGCGGTCAGCTGCCAACTGCGAGATTGGCGACTCATCTCACCGGAACTCGATCCGTTCTTGGAGGAAAGCTGGGCGATGTTCACCCTCGCGCCGGGCATCTACCAAATGGACGGTGACATGGCCCTCTGGTACGCGCGGTCGCGCCTGACCACCAGCGACTTCGACCGGGGACGCCGTCAGCAGCAACTACTGCGCGCCATGCTGGATCAAAGCGTGGACTTGGGTCTCGTGACCCAGGCGCCCGCGCTGTGGTCAACCTTCCAGGACGTCGTGGAGACTGATATGGACATCGGCCGTATTTTGCAGCTGGCATCGTTGGCTCCGGCCATTAGCGAGAACGGCGTTCAGAACCTGTATTTGCAGGGCAAGACCGAGTCGTGGACTATTCCTGACAGTGGCGCGGCGGTCCAATTGCCGGTCTGGGAAGGGCCCAACAAGATGCAGGATACATTCCAGCGATTATTTCTGCCGCCGGCACTGAATCGGGCCGACCGTGCGCCGATTTTTGTTGAAGTGGTCAACGGCACGAATAACCCCGATCTGGTACGGCTGGCGGCTGACAACCTGGCTTGGTATGGCTTTGTGCCCATCATCGGTGAGCCCTTTGGTGGGTCCCAGGCCACGACGGTGGCCGAGTATTACGGCCCGAATTTCAAGGGCTCCTACAACTGGCTGATGAGCTGGATTGCCGGGAGGCGCGAGTCGGAGACGATTCTTGTGGATGACCCGGGCTACCAGTACGACTACCGGCTGGTGCTGGGTGAAGACTATGATCCCTGTTTACCCGCTTTCTATGCTCCGCAAGCTGATTTGCCCGGTGACTCTTGATTGCGCGACAAACATGGTAGGTGCATAATCCGCGCATTGTGATAACCACACCCTAACGACTTCATTTCGGACGATGGTCAGATGCCGCTGATCATCGTCTTTTTTTGTGTGGGCAGCGGACAGACAGGAGGTTAACCGTGAACGATAAGCGCGAGATTTTTGGCTGGACGATGTACGACTGGGCCAACTCGGCCTTCAGTACGACCGTAGTTACCGCTCTGTTAGGCCCCTGCATTTTGGCGCTGGGTGAAGCCAGCACCGAGCCATTGCGAATATTGGGTGCTAGCCTTCTATGAGATCAGTGTGTGCGGTACATTCTGGATTGGGCCGCTAGTGTTTGATTTGGTCGTGCAGATCACTGGTTCACAACGTATTGCGTTGGTGTCGCTCATTGTCATCTTCGTCCTGGGTCTGTTCTTGCTGCTCACTGTTGACGTGCGCGCGGCGATGCTGGACGCGGGCAATGATCCAGAGGGCGTTGTCATATAGGGAAATCGAATGGATCGCAGCGAACTCGAGCAAAGTGTAAGGATTGTCTACGAGCGGGGCACGGCTGTTGAGCAGGCCAGGCTGCGTTACCTCCTGGACGGCGCCTCCCCGGCGGGTGATGTAATTGCGACCTTCAGCCGCACGCAGCGCAACGACGGCGGCTGGGCGCCCGGCTGGGCACCGGACTACAGCGCTATCGACACGACCTGCTACCAATTGGCCCAGGCCGACCAGCTTGGTCTGGGTCCGGAGACGCCCTTTGTCACCGACGCCATTCGCTTTCTGGCCGAGCAACAGGCGCTGGACGGTTCGTGGGAAGAAGACAGCGATGAGGTCGGTGAGGCACCGTTCTGGGCTACTCCTGGCGAACCGGCCGCCCACCTTTACCTGACCGCCAACGCCGGTTATTGGCTGGGGCAGTCAGGGCTTGTGCCTGCGAGTGCGCGCGATGCGGCCGACTTTCTGGCCCAAGCCCAGGGACCCAGCGGCGAAATGCCCTCGTTCCTGCAGACGCACTGGTTGGCCGCGGGCCTATGGCAGAAGACGGGCTACGAAGCGCCGTTGGCGTCGGCCATGACGTATCTTAACTCGCGGCTGGATGATTTGCCGGCCGGGAACCTGTCATGGATGCTGGTCGCACTCCTGCAATCGGGTATATCAGCCGACAATCCGGTGGTCGCTGAGGGGTTGGACAGGCTGGCGATGTTGCGAATGGCCGACGGGAGCTGGGAGTCTGATGACGGCGCGGGCAATAGCATGCACGTGACCGTCGAGGCGTTACGCGCGCACCAGTTGGGCGGGCGACTGAATGTTTGATCTGCAACCGGGTGATGAGATCTGGATCAACGTGGTTAAGGCTGACGGAAGCCCACACCGACGCTGGATAGCCTGCGTCGAAGAAGCCCATGACGGCAGCTTGGCGCTCCTTTACAGCGACAATTGCAGTCCGGTGATCCTGCGTGACGGTGCTGTCTTGGTTATCGATCATGAGTTGGATGTCGCGTATTGGACCGGGCAGACGGCCAAAATTGTGGATCAAGATGAGTTTGCTGAGGCTATCATCAAGTATGGCTGCTCGGCCGAACTACAAGGTCAATGTCGTCAAGCGGCCGACGATGCGCTGGCGATGGTGCGAGGGTGGCAGCCGGCGGGACTGACCGATAGCTTTACGCGCTGTCCTTAAGAATCGCGGCCGCCGCAGCGGCCATGGTCTGCCGGTCCCGGCGCGCGCGCTCCTGGATGGCCTGAAACGCTTCCGGTTCGGTCAGACCCCCTGCCATCAATTTGCCCTTGGCCCGGTCGAGCAGCTTGCGGGTGGCCAAGTCCATTTCCAATTGTGCGGTGCGATGAGCCAGCGCCTGCGCTTCCGCGAATCGTTTGGCAGCGACCGTAACGGCTGCCCCCAATTCTTCTGCTTGTATCGGTTTGATGAGATAGCCCTGGATAGGCAGGTCGGTGGCCCGTTCGATGAGATCCTGCTCGCTGTAGGCCGTGAGAATCAGGATTGGGATCGGCCGCGCCCGACTAATCGCTTTGGCAGCCTGCAGGCCGTCGGTGTAGGGCATCTGGATGTCGAGGATGGCCAGGTCCGGCCGTTGGGTGTCGGCCATCCGGATCGCCTCACTGCCATTGGTCGCAGCAATTACCTGGTGGCCCAGACCCTCCAGCATGGACTTCAAGCCCAACCGGATCATTGATTCATCGTCGGCAATGAGAATGAGCATGGGTATTAGCCGGCCAGAGGTTGTAGATCCTCAGCATGACGTGGTATGCGTATGCACGCTTCGGTGCCTTGCGCCAGTCGGTTCAGTTCGAATTGCCCGCGCAAATCTTCGCCCACCAGCGCGGCAGCGATCTCCAGGCCCAGGTTGTGCTCAAACGTCTCCGGCAGCCCACGGCCATCATCGCGCACCAGAATGATCAACTCCTCCGGCGAACGGCCCAGGGTGATTTCAATTTCACCGGTCAGTTGGTCGGGGAAGGCGTGCTCCAGACTGTTTTGCACCAATTCATTGACCACCACGCACAGCCCGGTGGCGATGCGGCTGGGCAGTAACAGACTCTCGCCGCGAATGGCGATGTGGATAGTCTGTTCCGGCCGCGACATGCTGGTTTGCGTCATTTGCACGATTCGCTCCAGCACGGAGCGCACGTCAACCAGCCGGAAGCCCTTTTCTGACAACATCTCGTGCACGGCGGCAATGCTGCGAATACGGTGGATATTGGCCAGCAACACCTGCCGCGTGTCCAGCTGTTCGGCGTCGGGGAGCTGCAACTGCATCAACATGACAATGGTTTGGAGGTTGTTCTTGATGCGATGATGCATCTCGCGCACAACGGCGGCGTTAGTCACCAGACGCGCGTTCTCGATGGCCAGCGCCGTCTGATTGGCCAACGTCAGCAGTAACGTCACCTGTCCTTCCCCAAACGCTTGGGGTTGCGCGGATTGGCAGACCAGTACGCCAACGATACGATCCTGAATGCCCAGCGGCACGCCCAACAGCGTCTCACCGGGGAAGGGCGTTTCGGGTCGTTTCTGAAGCTGCGTTAGTTTGACGGCCTTGCCATCCGCCACGACAGTCGCAAGCAGTTCGGGCACCCGATTGCTGTCGATGACTGCGCCGTGGCGAATGGTGCTGCGACCACTGTCATCGAGCATATAGATGCCGCAGGCAGCCGCGCCGACCGTCTGTGCCGCCATGCCTGTCACGACGTCGAGGATGTCATCGAGGTACTGGGGTGAAGTGACCGCCTCGCTAACCTGGGCCAGCGTGCGCAGCTCTTCGAGCTGTCGTTTCTGGCGATCATAGAGTTGGGCCTTGGCCAGCGCTCCGGCGGCCAGGTCGGCGATGAGGGCCAGAACCTGGATCTCGCCCTGCGCATAGTCGTGCGAATCGTTGGTCTGCACATTCAGCGCGCCAATGGGTCGGTCTTGCAGCACCAGCGGGCACGGCCAGCAGCGACCGAAAGCGTACCTCCTCCGCTATCGTCGATCCACTTGAAATGAGGATCATGCTGGGCGTCGGCAGGCAAAGACGGGCTGGTTGCGGGCCACGGCGTGACCGGTCATGCCCTCACCAATTTGCAATGTGCCCCGACCCAACGCCAAACGCGCCAGCCCGTTGGAGGCGCGCATGCGCAGCGTCGTGCCGTCGGGATCGAGCAGGTAAATGGTGCAGGAATCAACCTTCATGACCTCAGTCGTCTTGCGCGCAATCAGATTGAGAGTGGTGTCCAGGTCCCACGCCGCGCTGAGCGACCGCGCAATCTCGCGCAAGGCGCCAATGGGCTGAGGCTGGTCTAGGGCTGATTCGACCGGCTCGTTCATATTCGGGTCGCATTATACGGTGTTGGCCAGGGCATCGCTAACAGACGCATAACGAAAAACAGCTCCCCGCTGTCGGGGAGCTGTTCTTGCTAAGACCTAATGTCAGTCTGTGAACTAGATGCCGTAGTACAGCAGGAACTCGTACGGATGCGGCCGCAGGCTGACCGGGCCGATTTCCTCGTGGTACTTGTACGCGATGAAGTTATCCAGGATATCCTCGCGTGAAGACGCCACCTTCCAGCAGAAACGCGTGAGTCATCCGCAGAGCGTCGAGCGACTCATTGAGCTTGCCGACGGTCATCGTCACCTTGTTGATGTTCTCCTCTTCGAAGAGATCCATATCGGCCGCATCGCCCGGATCAATCTGGTTCTTGATACCGTCAAGGCCGGCCATCAGCATGGCGGCGAAGGCCAGATACGGGTTGGCGGCCGGGTCCGGGCAGCGGAACTCGATGCGCTTGGAGTTGGGCGAGTTGGAGTACATCGGGATGCGCACGGCGGCCGAACGATTGCGGGCTGAATAGGCGACAACGACAGGGTGCCTCATAGCCGGGCACAAGACGACGGTACGAGTTGGTCGTCGGGGCGACGATGCCCAGCAGGGCGTTGATGTGCTTGAGAATGCCGCCAATGTACCACAGCGCCGTCTGGCTCAGGTTGGCATAGCCGTCGCCGTAAGAACAGCGGTTTGCCGTCCTTCCACAGACTCTGGTGCGTGTGCATGCCGGAGCCATTGTCGCCGTAGATGGGCTTGGGCATGAACGTGACCGTCTTGTCGTTGCGCTTGGCTACGTTCTTGACGATGTACTTGTACAACTGCATCTTGTCGGCCATCGTGACCAGCGAGTCGTACTTCATGTCAATCTCGCACTGCCCGGCGGTGCCTACCTCGTGATGATGCAGTTCGATCTCAACACCGGCGTCGATTAGCTCGCGCACCATCTCGCTGCGCAGGTCTTGCAAGGTGTCGAACGGCGCGACCGGGAAGTAGCCGCGCTTGTGGGGCACCGAATGGCCGAAGCCAAAGATGCCGGAGTTCCATGGACCTTCGACGCTGTCCACCTGGTAGGCGGCCGAATACTCTCCGGCCGAGTACATGACCTTGTCGAAGACGAAGAACTCCGCCTCCGGGCCGAAGTAAGCCGTGTCGGCGATGCCGGTGGACTTCAGGTACTCGGCGCCTTGCGAGCCACATAGCGCGGGTCGCGCGAGTAGTGCTCGCCGGTGATGGGATCATGCACATCGCAAATCAGGCTCAGCGTTGGTGCCTCGCAGATGGGGTCGACGATTGCCGTATGCGGGATCGGCGATCAGGATCATGTCGCTCGACTCGATACTCTGGAATCCGCGAATTGAACTGCCGTCGAAGCCCATGCCTTCTTCAAACGCGCCTTCGAGAGTGAAGTACTCAATCGGCATCGCTGAAGTGCTGCCACTGCCCAAACAGATCGGTGAATTTGACATCGACGAACTGTATTTTCTTGTCGTCGATCAGCTTCTGAACATCCTTCGATACTCTTTGCCATTTTGAAAAGCCTCCATGAAATAAGATTAAACAACCATGACCCGGCCCATCCCTCTCGGGAAAATTTGGGCCGGGTCTCAAGTAGATAACCGGGTGACGCTGTCGCGTCTATTATATCGCGTGCTAATCTGTACCGGCAGGAAGTGGCGTTGCTGGGCGCGCCTGCTTCCGGAATCAGTGTCTCAAAGGCTACGAACTCCGGATATGAGTCGATACCGTGGTAAGCCAGGCGATATCGAGACCTTCCGCTTCTTCAAGCGGTGTGCGCGCAAGCCAATCACCTTGTCAATCACATAGAACATCGCGAACGAGACGGGCAGGGTGAACAAGGTGCAGGCCAACAGGCCCAGCGCCTGGATACCCAATTGCTCGAAACCGCCACCGGAAAGCAAGCCCAGACCATCGACGCCCCAGATGCCCACCGCCAGCACACCGAAAATACCGTTCAGGCCGTGGACCGGGAACGCACCAACCGGATCATCGATCTCAGTTTTTCCATCAACTGCACGCCGTAGTAGGAGATGGTCCCGGCGAACAAGCCGATGACCAGCGCCGCCATCGGGGTGACAAATGCGGCCGCAGCAGTGATGGCTACCAGTCCACCCAACGCGCCGTTGAAGGCCATGCTGACATCCCATTTCTTGGTGTACAAATAGGAAATGAACATCGCGGCGATGGCGCCGGTGGTGGCCGCAAAGTCGGTCGTCACCACGATAAGCGAGATCGGCACTGGATCGGCCGCCAGCTGACTGCCGGGATTGAAGCCGAACCAACCCAACCACAGGATAAACGTGCCCAGGGCGGCCAGGGCAATATTGTGGCCGCGGATCGTCTGGCCGAAGACCTTGTCAGCCCGCTTGCCCAGCATGATGGTGCCCGCCAAACCGACGTAGGCGCCGACAAGGTGGACAACCGAGGAACCGGCAAAGTCCACATAGCCCAGCTCAGCCAACCAGCCACCACCCCAGACCCAGTGACCGAAGATGGGATAGATGAGAAGACCGGCGAAGAAACTATAGGCGAGGTCGGCCTTGAAGTTGGTACGTTCGGCCATCAGACCGGACGCAATGGTGGCCGCCGCAGCGCAGAAGGCGAACTGGAAGAAGAAGAACGCCAACGACGGAATGGCTAACCCGGGCCACACTTCCGGCAAATCTTGCAGGAAAAAGTACTCGGTGCCAAAGAAGCCGTTGCCGGAGCCGAACATGAGACCGAAGCCCAACATGATGAAGCCCACGGTCGTCATCGTCGTGTCCATCAGGTTCTCGGCCATAATGTTGACGACGTTCTTTGACCGGACAAACCCGGCCTCCAGGAAGCCGAACCCGGCTTGCATGAAGAACACCAGGAATCCGCAGATGAGCACCCAGATGGTGTCCACAGCGCTAACGGTCACCTCGCCGTCCTGGGCGAAGGCGGTTTGGGTCAAGAAGATGAGCAATCCGAAGACCACCATCACATTGGCCACTCGTCTAATGATGCGGAAATTCATTTTCTCCATAACTTCTGCCTCCTCGATATCTGTAAAAGTGCTTGCCGTTACTTGTAACGGCCATACCGGCATCCCAAAACAAAAAAGCCCCCGTACACCGTTGCATAAAGACTCGGTGTCGGAGGCGTCACGGCCTCTAGCAGTATGTTGTTGTCATTGCCCAACGGCCCGCAAAAACCTCTGGGCAACGGTATTTAGTATGCGGCATCAGGCAGGTGACGTCAATCCGCACTTTCGCCAAACAGATTGACCACCAAGTTTGTACAGTTTGCCCGAACACTCATTGACCCCTCATCCACTATACTTATAAGTCAGACATCCAAGCGGTTTCCTACTAGGATGCTCTGATCAACTGCTGCTGGCGTGGCCTCAATCTAGAGATTGCTACGCGGCAACACTGTACGTTAATAGCCACTTCGCCTAAGCCGATTCATTGCATCATACGGCCGGCGGCAGTTATCTGCGGAGAAATGAAAATGAGGCGTTCCAAGAACAAGAACAGCCGGCGCGAGCAGCAAGCGGATAAGGATGGGCCTCACCAGCAAGGCCTTTACGACGCCCGTTTCGAGCATGACGCCTGTGGAACAGGGTTTGTGGCTCATGTTAAGGGCCATGCGTCCCATGCTATTGTGCAGGATGCCCTGACGGTTCTGGAGAATCTGGCGCATCGCGGAGCCAGTGGGGCTGAACCCAACACGGGCGATGGCGCGGGCATCTTGTTCCAGTTACCCCACACGTTTCTCTGCGGCGCGGCGGCGCAGGTTGGCATTGCCCTTCCCGCACCGCGTGACTATGGCGTCGGCATGGTATTCTTGCCCCAAGACCCCGACCATCGCGCCGAATGTCAATCCTGGTTCGAGGCGGTGGTAGTCGACGAAGGACAGGATTTCCTTGGTTGGCGACTGGTGCCTACGGAGAATCAGGAACTCGGTTCCACCGCCATCCACAGCGAGCCTGCTGTCTACCAGGTCTTCATCGGCCGGAGCGATGAAGTGGCTCGCGGAGCCGACTTCGAACGTAAGCTGTATGTCATTCGCCGGCTGGCCGAGAAGCAGATCCACTGTGACGAGGTAGGCGGCGGCCGTTCATTCTACATCGCCAGCCTATCCGCCCGGACCATCATTTACAAAGGCATGTTGCTGGCCGAGCAACTGCGTGGCTATTATCCCGATCTCTCCCATCCCTTGTTGGCTTCGGCCCTCGCTCTCGTTCACTCCCGATTCTCTACCAACACGTTCCCCAGTTGGGAACGGGCCCATCCCTATCGCTATCTGATCCACAATGGCGAGATCAATACCGTGCAGGGCAACGTCAACGCCATGCGCGCTCGACAGGCCTTGTTCGCCTCTGAGGTGTTTGGTGAGGATTTGCCCAAGGTCATGCCCATCATCGACGACAGCGGCAGCGACTCGGCCATGTTCGACAATGTGCTGGAGTTCCTCACGCTGGCCGGGCGGTCATTGCCCCACGTGGTCATGATGATGGTGCCGGAACCGTGGGAGCGCCACGAATCCATGCCCGATGACAAGCGTGCTTTCTACGCTTACCACAGCGCGCTCATGGAGCCGTGGGACGGCCCGGCGTCAATGGCCTTCACCGATGGCTCGGTGGTCTGCGCCGTGCTGGACCGCAACGGACTACGGCCGTCGCGTTACTATGTGACTACCGACGATGTGGTCATCATGGGCTCCGAGGTGGGGGTGCTTGATATACCGGCAGAGAAGATCGTCCATAAGGGTCGCCTGCGGCCGGGGCGGATGCTCGTAGTCGACACGGCCGCTGGGCGCATTATTGCCGACGACGAGCTCAAACACGCAATGGCCGCGGCCCAACCCTACGCTCACTGGCTGGCCGAGAATCTCGTGACGATGGCTGACCTTCCCGCGGCGCCACAGGACCATACACCGGCCCATGACACGGTCATCCAGCGACAGCAAGCCTTTGGCTACACCTTTGAAGACCAGCGCGTCATTCTGATGCCCATGGCCACCAACGGCACCGAGCCGATCGGCTCGATGGGCGACGACACGCCAATTGCGGTACTGTCAGAACGGCCGCAATTACTCTACAACTACTTCCGCCAACTATTTGCCCAGGTCACCAATCCGCCGATTGACTCAATTCGCGAGGAACTGATTACCAGCACCGAGATGCTGCTCGGTTCCGAAGGCGATGTGCTGCACCCGCAGCCGCACGCTGTCCGGTGCATTCGCCTGGAAACACCGATTCTGACCAACGAACATCTGGCCAAGCTGCGCCACATCAAGCGCCAGGGCTTCCGGTCGGCCACGCTGCCGCTGTTGTTCCCGGCCGGTGGGAATGGGGCGTCGCTGGAAAAGGCGCTGGACGTCCTGTTCGCGGCGGCCGATGTGGCCGTGGAGAAGGGCGCCAATCTGTTGATCCTGTCCGACCGGGGTATCTGTCGCGAGATGGCGGCCATCCCGGCCCTGCTGGCCGCCGCCGGTCTGCACCACCACTTAATTGCCCAGGGCACGCGCACGCGCGTCAGCCTGATTGTTGAGTCAGGCGAGCCGCGCGAGGTCCACCACTTTGCCTGCCTGTTGGGTTACGGGGTGGACGCCATCAACCCCTACCTGGCGTTCGAGACCATTCACGATCTCTTGCAGCAAGGGCTGGTTGACGGCATCACCTACGACGAAGGCGTCGCCAAATACGCCAAGGCCGTGGTCAAGGGGGTCGTCAAGGTCATCTCCAAGATGGGTATCTCAACCATTCAGAGCTACCATGGCGCCCAGATATTTGAGAGCCTGGGCCTGAGTCGATCGGTGGTGGATCGGTATTTTGTGGGCACACCCACTCGCATTGAAGGCGCGACGCTGGACGTCATCGCCGAAGAGGCGCGACGGCGACATGAGGCGGCCTATCCGGAGCGCCCGGCTAACGGTCACGCGCTGGATGCCGGCGGCCGTTACCAGTTCCGCGAAGACGGCGAGAAACATTTATTCAACCCGGCCACCGTCCACCAACTGCAACACGCGGTTCGGACAGGCGACTATGAGGCCTACAAGGTCTATGCTGCGGCCGTGCAGGATCGCGACACACACCTGGAGACCCTGCGCAGCCTGCTGGAACTGGACCTGGCGGCCGATCCCATTCGGCTGGAAGAGGTCGAACCGGTTGAGGCCATCCTGCGGCGCTTCAAGACCGGGGCCATGTCTTATGGCTCCATCAGCCAGGAGGCGCATGAGACGCTGGCCATTGCCATGAATCGCATTGGCGGCAAAAGCAATACCGGCGAGGGCGGCGAAGATCGGGCGCGCTATACGCCCGATGCCAACGGCGACTCGCGCAACAGCGCCATCAAACAAGTCGCTTCCGGCCGTTTCGGCGTCACGATTGAATATTTGTCCGAGGCCAAAGAGATCCAGATCAAGATGGCCCAGGGAGCCAAGCCGGGTGAGGGCGGCCAACTGCCGGGGCATAAGGTTTACCCGTGGGTGGCCAAGGTGCGCCATTCGACACCGGGCGTGGGCCTGATTTCGCCGCCGCCCCACCATGACATCTACTCTATCGAGGACCTGGCTCAGCTCATCTATGATCTCAAGAATGCCAACCCTGACGCGCGCATCAACGTGAAACTGGTGTCCGAGGTCGGCGTGGGCACCGTGGCTGCCGGTGTGGCCAAGGGCCATGCCGATGTGATCCTGATTAGCGGCCATGACGGTGGGACAGGGGCTTCACCACAGTCGAGCATTAAGTACGCCGGACTGCCGTGGGAGCTGGGTCTGGCCGAGACGCACCAGACGCTGGTGCGTAACAATCTCCGCAGCCGTGTGCGGCTGGAGACGGACGGTCAACTCAAGACCGGGCGTGATGTGGTCGTGGCTGCCCTCCTTGGGGCTGAGGAATTTGGCTTCGCCACTGCCCCGCTGGTTACCATTGGCTGCATCATGATGCGCGTCTGTCACCTCGACACGTGCCCGGTGGGGGTGGCCACGCAAAACCCGGAACTCCGCGTGCGCTTTACCGGCAAGCCGGAGCACGTGGTCAATTTCATGACGTTTATCGCCCGCGAAGTGCGCGAGATTATGGCCCAACTGGGCTTCCACACACTGGACGAGATGGTCGGCCGCACGGATAAACTCGTTGCCCGCACCGACATCGACCATTGGAAGGCGCAGCATCTCGACCTGTCGCCGCTGCTTTACCGGCCGGATGTGCCGGAGAGTGTCGGCCGTTACGGTCAGATTGAGCAAGAACACGGACTCGAGAACAGTCTTGATAACCAGGTTCTGCTGGATCTGTGTCGTCCCGCACTGGAGGGAGGGCGGGCGGTCGAGGCCACCCTGCCTATCCGCAACATCCACCGTACAGTCGGCACCGACCCTGGGTCACGTCATCACGCGCAAGTTCGGTGCGGCGGGGCTGCCCGAAGACACCATTCGCCTAACGTTCCAGGGCTCAGCCGGGCAAAGTTTTGCCGCGTTTGTGCCCCCGGGCGTGACGTTCACCTTGGAAGGGGACGCCAACGACTACATCGGCAAGGGACTGTCGGGCGGCAAGCTCATCATCAAACCTCCGGCGGGCAGCACGTTTGTGCCGGAGGAAAACATCATTATCGGCAATGTCGCCTTCTACGGGGCGACGAGCGGCGAGGCCTATATTCGCGGCGCGGCCGGCGAGCGCTTCTGCGTGCGCAACAGCGGCGTAACGGCCGTTGTTGAGGCCGTGGGCGATCATGGCTGCGAGTACATGACCGGTGGCCGCGTCGCTGTCCTGGGACCGACAGGTCGCAACTTTGCGGCCGGGATGTCCGGGGGCGTGGCCTATGTTTATGACCCTGACGGCTCGTTTGCGGGACGCTGTAATCAGGATATGGTCGACTTGTTGCCCCTGGACGCGGCCGACGCCCAGGAACTGAACAACCTGGTGTGGCAGCATGCTGTCAGCACCGGGAGCAGCGTGGCCTGGCATATGCTGTCTGACTGGGATAGCGTCGCCGGCGACTTTGTGAAAGTGCTGCCGCGCGATTATCAGCGTATGTTGTCCGCTCTGGCCCAGGCCGAGGCCGAAGGGCTTTCCGGCGACGCGGCCGTTCTGGCGGCGTTTGAAGCCAACAAGCGCAGTCTGGCGGCAACCGGAGGGCATTGATCCGCGACCGGACCACTGACAGCAACTTATGAGCAAAACGACAGGATTCATGACCTTTGCACGCGAGGCGGCCCCGGAACGACCGGCGGCCGAGCGCCTGGGGGACTGGCGGCCGATTCATCTGCACATGCCAGATGAGCGCCTGAAGACCCAGGCCGCCCGCTGCATGGACTGCGGTATTCCCTTTTGCCACAAGGGTCACATCATCAACGGCATGACCTCCGGATGCCCGATTAACAACCTCATCCCGGAGTGGAACGACCTCGTATATCGCGGCCTGTGGCGGCAGGCCTATGACCGGCTGCACAAGACCAACAACTTTCCGGAGTTCACCGGGTTGGTCTGCCCGGCGCCGTGTGAGGCGGCCTGCACGTCTGGGCATCTCCGACCCGCCGGTCACGATCAAGAGCATCGAATTTGCCATCATCGACAAAGCCTTTGACGAAGGGTGGGTAGATACCTCGCCGCCCGATCATCGCACCGGCAAGCGCATTGCGATCATTGGGTCCGGCCCGGCTGGGCTGGCCTGCGCCGACCAGCTGAACACAGTTGGGCACACGGTCACTGTGTTTGAGCGCGCCGACCGGATAGGCGGGTTGCTGATGTATGGCATCCCCAACATGAAGCTGGATAAAGACATTGTCCAGCGTCGCCTTGATGTCATGGCCGCAGGTGGGATTCGAGTTCCGGCCCGGCGTCGATGTCGGCACTGATCTAACGGCCGCTGAGCTGCAGAGCAAGTATGACGCGGTCGTCCTCTGCACCGGCGCGACCCGACCGCGTGACCTGGCGGTGCCCGGCCGCGAGTCTAGCCGGCACCCACTTTGCCATGGAATTTCTCCACGGCAACACCAAGAGCCTGCTGGATGCGGATCACGAGGACGGCGCCTTCCTCTCGGCTAAAGGATTGGATGTCATCATCATTGGCGGCGGCGACACAGGCACCGACTGCGTAGCCACCGCGCTTGCGCCATGGTTGCCGCAGTCTGACCCAGTTCGAGATCCTGCCCCAGCCGCCGGACAGTCGCGCGCCGGACAACCCCTGGCCGCAGTGGCCGAAGGTCTACAAGACTCGACTACGGCCAGGCGGAAGCGGCCGAACGATTCGGCGCTGATCCGCGGACCTACAGTGTGTTGACGAAGGAGATTCTGGGCGACGATCAGGGCTGTGTGCGCGGCGTGCGCACGGTCGACGTGCGCTGGACCGAGCGTGAAGGCGATCGGCCGTTGCTGGAAGAAGTGCCCGGCAGCGAACGCGAATGGCCCGCGCAGATGGTCATCCTGGCGATGGGCTTTCTCGGCCCGGAGAATAGCCTGCCGGAGCAGTTCGGCGTGGAATCAGATGGGCGCGGGAATGTCGCCGCACCCTACGGTCGATTCGTCACCAACGTGCCCGGTGTGTTTGCCGCCGGGGATGCGCGACGAGGCCAGAGTCTGGTGGTCTGGGCCATCAACGAGGGCCGTGCCGCAGCGCGTGAAATGGACCGCTGGCTGATGGGTCATACGAGCCTGCCATGAGCCGGTGGCAGCGGCTTACATCCTTTACCCGGCAGCGTGATCCGTTCGCGTGCTGGATGCGTCCGCGCCGCGTTTTCTGCCGTTTGCCTACAAATCCAGCCCGGCTATAAACGCCTCACCGCGGGCCATCAAGTCCTCGAAGTCGTCAGGCGCGGGGGCGTTAGCCAGCAACTCGACCGTTTTCTCGCGCAGGACCTTCTGAGCCGACGGCTGACCCTCCAACTGCCACTGCTCCATGCTGAAGCGGGGATAGACGCGGCTGTTGTAGTAGCCGGTCTTGTAGCGCTCCAGGGTCGAATCGACTCCCAGAAAATGGCCGCCCGGTCCCACCTCGGCGATCTCCTCCAGGACGGCGTGGGCATCGTCCAAGCTGGAAGCCATTGGCAAAGCGCAGCGCCTGGTCGATGATCTCGTGCACATTGACGAAGGTGCAGGGCGAGATGGTCTTGGAGCCGTGGGTGTCGCCGATGAAACGGCGCCAGCCCACCCCGCGACAGGCCGAACGTCAGCGTGTTCATCCAATAGGTATCGGCGGCAATCAGGTCCATGCCCCAGCCGGTACCACTGCCGGAGGTGCCGCAGTGGGGCAGCTCATAGTGGCCCATGATCTCGGCGCAGGCCACGTTGATGAGGATGCTCTGCGGGTCATAGAAGTTCATCATCGTCTTCATGTCGAAGAAGACGGGCAGCATGCCCAGCAAGATAGGCGCGCCGGGACGGATGACCTGGCTGACTGTCAGCCCGGCCAGCAGCTCGGCCAGCAGCAGGGCCAGCGTGCCCGCCGGGGGCATGGGCGTCGATGCCCCGGCCATGCTGTAGTTGGAATAGATGAACGGCAGCCCGCGCTCGGCCGCAACCTTCACTTTGTCGGCCGTGCCCTCGTTGATGACCAGCGGTGAGACGGGATTGAAGTACGGAATGCACAAACGGCCGTTCGCCCAGCGTGCTGCCGTGCAGCTCCTCGAACATGTCGAGGATAGTGGGGAACTTGTACTCATCGGAAACAAGCAGGACCAATGGTTTGGTGGTGTTGGCGATCATATCCAGACTGCCATAGAGGTCGCCCAGCTCCGGCGGCACGTCCTGGATGATCCCGACAGTAGAGACGACATCGTACAGGGGCAGGCTGCTGCCGAAGCGCACCATATCGCGCATGTGGTGGCGAGCAAAAACCTCCAGATTATCGGTCAGCGGATCCTGATAGAACAGCGCTGTGACGCCGACACCGAACCGCAGGCGGTCGTTGCCCAGCGTGAAGACCTGCTCGCCGCGCCGGTCGAAGATGTCGATGGTCTTCGGAGCTGACCGGATAGCCGCTTCAACGACATCGGATGGTAGCTTGATGATATCGTCAACGGCCTTGGTGCCCAGATGCTTTTCCAGAATGGCGAGCACCGCCGGCGAGTCCAGGCGCACACCGGTCTCGGCCAGGATGCGCAGGGCGTAGGCGTGGACCTGCTCGATCTGTTCCTGGCTTAGCAGCGACAGGTGCGGCCGGGCGTTGTTGGGTTGCGTGGGCCGTGGGGCGGGGACGGGTTTGGCGGCTCGTCTGCGGGACATAGCGTCACCTCTTGCGTTTGAAAGGTAAATTGAAGTGGTTGATTCGGCCGATGGCAGCTACCAGCCGGCCACGTCGTCCTGGCCCATGATGGACTGGACGGCGACGCGCACCAGCAGCTCGCCGTCGACGCCGTTGCGCTGTCCAAAGGCATCCGCTTCGTCTGCACCCATGTAGCGTCCGGCAATGCGAGTTGCCCAGCGGCGCAGGTCGGCCAAATCGGTTGAGAACGTCGCCGTGCCGTCCAGCTTGACGAAGGCAAAAGGTGGCTGTTCATCGTCGACGCAGACCGATACCCACGGGTTATGGGCCAGGTTCTTGGCCTTGACGCTGGTATGCCACGTCGTAAAGACAAACGTCTCGCCGTCCAGGGCAAACCAGATGGGCGCCACGTGCGGACGGCCGTCCGGGCGCACTGTCGCCACTTTGGCCGTGCGCGGCTGGGCAACGAGGAAATCGAAACAGGCCTCACGGGTTAGCCGTTGCATCAGGCGGTCACTTCGTTCAGGTCGGCCGTCATGTACAAACCGTCCAGCTCAAAGCCCTGACGGGCATAATACTCGCGGGTGCCGATGGCGCTGATGACGGCGATGTGGCCGTAGCCGGCTTCACGAGCCAGCGCCATGGCCTGCTGCACCAGCCGCGTGCCCAGGCCGATGTGCTGCGCTTCTCCCTGACTGTCTTCACCCAGATTCAGCGCCGGGCCGTATACATGGACCTCGCGGATCATGGCGTGGCCGGTCAGCTCAGGGAGTGGGTGAGGTTGGGTCGGGTCGGGGAATGAGAGGCGCAGAAAACCTGCCAGCCGGTTGTCGTCGGTCTCGAAGCTGAGGAAGTGCTCGGTCGTGGCGTCGGTGTCGTAGACCAGGTTACGCAGGCTCAGGTCTTCTTCGGCCACAGGATCGCGGCGAACCTCGCGGCAGCGAATACACTGGCAGGGCGTGCCACGCTCGTTAAGAACCTGTTGGGCCATCTGGCGCAGGTTGGCCTTCTTGTTGCCCTCGACGATGTTGTTGGTGGGGAAGTCGCGGATGACCCGGTTGAGCCGCACATAACGTGGCACCTGGGCCTTGCAGGCCACCAGGACGTCCAGCACCTCTTGCTCCGTATAGGCGCGATACTCGCCCCGCTGCCAGTAAGCATACAGTTCGGCGTTTTCCACCAGCATGCACGGGTAGAGCTTCAGCTCGTCCGGCCGGATGGCAGGATCGTTCCACAGTCGGGCAAAGTCGGCGATATCCCCCTCGGGCGTGGCTCCCAACAGGTTGGCCATCCAGTGGCCGTGGATCTTGAACCCCGCCAGCCGCAGGAGCCGGAAGGCGTCCCGCGTGGATTGAACATCGTGGCCGCGCTGATTGATGGCCAGGATGTGCTCGTCCATGCTCTGAATGCCCACCTGGACCTTGGTGACGCCCAGAGTGCGCAGCCAGCGCAGTTCGTCAACGTCGATATGATCCTGGCGAGTCTCCACGACCAGTCCGACATTGCGACGTGTGCCCTGGGCATTAGCGATTTGGGCTTCGGTCAAGGTTGCAGCCTCAAAACCGTTCATGGCGTCGAAGCAGCGCTTGACGAACCACTCCTGATAGTCGCGCCGGTAGCTCGACCAGGTGCCGCCGAGGATGAGCAGCTCGATCTTCTCTGTTGGGTGACCGATTTGTTCCAGAGCGCGAATACGGACGGCCGTTTGCTCATACGGGTCAAAGCCGTGGCGTTCGGCTCGCTGGGCGCCCGGCTCGTCGTGTAGGTAGCTCTTGGGCATGCGCACGTCGGTAGGACAGAAGACGCATTTGCCGGGGCAGGGATAGGGCTTCGTCAATACGGTGACCACGGTGACGCCGGACTGCGTGCGCATCGGCTTCATCTGCAGGTGTACGCGCAGTTCGGGGTCAAAGGTCATCAGGCCCCGGTCACAGAGCTGGGCATAGGCGTCGATGACCTGGGACTTGGACATCCACGGCAGGCCGCGCTCGGGCAAATGATCTGATGGTGCGGTTGTAGGCCTTGCCCATCAGCGGTGGCAGGTCGGCCAGCGACTCGATGAGTTCGATCGCCAGGGCTTCCTGTGCCGGTCAGGTCGATCGGCGCCTGGCGTGCTCGCCAGGCTTTATCGCGTAGGGATTTGGTCTCGGCCGTGGTCATCAGTTCAGGCCGCGTCGCCGGCCAGCTCCACCATTGCGCGCAGCGTGTCGATATCAAAGACGGTCATGTTGAGCGTTGTCACCGGGCTGTCCTGCCACAGCTGCAGGCGGTCGCGGACGCGCTCGCGCGGGCCGACGAGGGCAATGGCGTCGATGAGCTCAGCGGGCACGCGAGCCATGGCGCCGCCGCGATCACCGGACAGGTACAGGTCCTGAATCTCGGCCGCTTCCGCCTCGAAGCCATATCGACCGGCCAGGTCCGCGTAGAAGTTCTTGCCGCGCGCGCCCATTCCGCCAATGTAAAGGGCCAGCATCGGCCGCAAGCATGTTGTAACACACGTCCAGACTGTCGTTGATGACCACCGAAACAGTGGGGGCGATGTCGAATGTGTCGAGCGTCTTGCCGGCCTTGGCCAGCCCGGCGTCGACATGGGGCTTGAAAGTCGTCGTCGTAGCGGTCCGGCGCGAAGAAGATGGGCAGCCAGCCATCCGCGATTTCGGCCGCCAGTTCGACGTTCTGGGGACCAATGGCCGCCAGGTAGATGGGGATGTCGGGCTGGGCACCGAGGGTCGACTTCAGCGGCTTGCCAAGTCCGGTGGCATCGTCGCCTTCGTAGGGAATCTGGTAGATGTCGCCGTCGAAGGTCAACGGACTTTCGCGGCGGAAGATATGGCGAACGATGGCGACGTATTCGCGGGTGCGGGTCAAGGGTTTGCGATAACCAACGCCATGCCATCCCTCCACCACTTGCGGGCCGGAGAGGCCCAGGCCCATCAGAAAACGGCCGCCGGACAACTGGTTCATCGTCATGGCGGTCATGGCGGCGTTGGCCGGGGTGCGGCCGGGCATCTGCATGATGGCCGTACCCAGCTTGATGGTGTCGGTCTGAGCGCCCAGCCAGGCCAGGGGTGAGATGGCGTCGGAGCCATAGGCTTCGGCCGTCCAGACGGCGTAGACACCCTGACGGTCGGCTTCCTGCACCAGTTCCAGCGGCAGCTCAATCTGGCCCGCCGCGTAACCCAGCATCAATCCCAGTCGCATTCTTGGTTCCCTCGCCGGCGTGTGGCTAAGTCAGGGACTCGGCCATGGTTCGCATCTGTACTTCAATGATACGCGAGTTGGCCGACTGTGTACAGGCCAGCAGGATGGCCCCGGCCACGTCTTCCGGCTCCAGCATGTCCGACTCGGCCACGCCTTGTTCGGTGCGGCCGCGGCCCAGAGCGAACTCCGTCTTGACCCCGCCGGGACAGATGGCGCCGACCTTGATGCCATGCGGCCGCAGTTCCTTGTCCAGCGCCTGGGCAAAGCCGACCTGGGCGAACTTGGTCATGCAATAGACCGCCTCGCCGGCAAAGCCATAGATGCCCGCCATGGACGAGATCATCAGAATGGTGCCGCTGCCCTGGGCGATCATGATCGGCGTCGCGTGGCGCGTGAACAGAAAGGTGGAGCGCACATTGCTGTCTATCATCTCGTCATACTCGTCGGCGCTGGTATCGATCAGGTCCTTGTAATTGCCGATGCCGACGTTATTGATGAGGATGTCCAGCCGGCCGAAATTAGCTGTCGCCGCTTGCGCCGCGCGAACGGCCGTGGCTTCCTCGCGGGCGTCACCGATCACCGCCACCGCTTCAGAGCCAAGCGACTTCACCGTGTCGATAAGATTGGCCAGGCGGTCGTCACGCCGGGCGGTGACGACTAAGCTGCGCCCCTTCCTCCGCCAGGGCGATGGCGGCGGCATAGCCAATGCCGGCGCTCGCACCGGTGATCAGGGCGACTTGTCCTTGCAGTTTATTGGTCATGAGTACCTCGCTTCTTGAATGGTTAAGTTTGGGGTGATGTGTTCGGCGGCGACTGTCAGGGGAACAGGGGCCAGAAGATGGGCAGGAACAGCGCCACCAGGATCAGGATGAGCAGATTGAGCCAGATGCCGACGCGCGTGTAGTCGGTTACCTTGTAGCCACCGGGGCCGAAGACCAGCACGTTGACCTGATGGCCGATGGGCAGCAGGAACGATGTCGAGGCGGCAATGACCACAGCCATGACAAAAGCGTAGGGACTGGCGCCCAAACTGAGGGCGGTGTCGATCGCAATCGGCACGACCAGAACTGTGGCGGCCGCATTCGAAATGACCTCGGTCATCAATGCTGTCAGGAGGAACACGGCCAACAACACGGCGATCGGCCCCAGATCGCCGACAATGCCGACGAGCGTGTTGGCGATGAGCGCGGCCGTGCCGGTTGTCTCCATGGCCACACCCAGGGGCAGGATGCAGGCGATGAGAAAGACCGCCTTCCACTCGATGGCGTCGTAGGCTTCGTCCATGCGTACCACGCCGGTCAGGATCATCAGCAGGGCGCCGATGAACATGCCGGCCGCCGGGTCCAGCCACCCAAAGGTGATAACGACGAGGGTGGCGATGAGGATCACGATCGCCAGCCGGCCTTTACCCAGGCGTCGCGTCTCCGTGGGCGGCCGATCCAGCAGCAAGAAGTCATCCTCGCGCCGTAACAGGTCGATTTTGCCGGGCTCGCCCTGCACTAGAAGTGAATCACCAAATTCGAGCGGCACGTCGGCCAAACGGGAGACGATGGACTCGCCGTCATGGCGCATGGCCAGCACTGATAAATCATAGCGGTTGCGGAAGTCCATTTCCTGCAGGGTCAGACCCACCAGGTCCGAGCGCGGGCCGAGGGTTATCTCAGCCAAGGTAGATGAGCCGGAGGTCAGGTCTTGCTCCAGGCCGTCATTTTCAGCGTCCGGCACCGGCACCAGCTGCAATTCGGTGTTGGCATTGACGATGTCATCCGGTTGGCCCTCGACCAGCAGGATATCCCCGACGCGCACGAGTTGATCCGGAGAGGGGAAAATCGGTGGGGCGCCATCCCGCTCAATATGGACAACATTGAGGTTATACCGCTCGCCCAGTCCGGCTTCCGGAACGCTTTTGCCGTTCAACGAGGATCCTTCGGCCACCATGACCTCGGTCAGGTAGGGTCGCAGTTGGTAGACTTCGGACGGGGCGCTCACGGGGCGACGGTCGGGCAGGAGATGACGGCCGATGAAGGCCATATAGAGCAGCCCGGCGATGAACACAACCGCGCCCATGGGCAGAAAGTCAAAGAATCCGAATGGTTCCAGATTGGGATAGGCGTCCAGGATGCTGGAGGCCAGGATATTGGGTGGCGTGCCGATCAATGTCAGATTGCCGCCCAGCAGGGCTGAGAAAGCCAGCGGCAATAGCAGCCGCGAGGGAGATATCTTGAGGCTGTTCCCGGCACTGACCACGGCGGGCAACATGATGGCAACAGCGCCGATGTTATTCATGAAGGCTGACATGATCCCGGCTGTGACCATGACGATCACCAACAGGCGCAGTTCGCTATCGCCGGCCACGCGCAACACAGCACGGGCGATGGCATCGGCCACACCGCTATAGTATAGTGCGCCGCTAATGATGAATACGGCAATCACCGTGATGACTGCGGGGCTGGAGAACCCGGCAAACGCTTCCTCGACGCTGACCAGCCCGGTCAAAAGCAGGGCAGCCAGGATCACCATGGCCACCACATCGACGCGCAGTTTCTCACTCACGAAGAGGATGAGTCCGCCGGCCAGGATGAGAAGAACCAGGATGTTGTCGAGGGTCATTAAACGTTGATGTTGGTGAAAACTGGATGGCTACCCTTTCACAGGCGGCCCTATTCGTGATGCGCGCCCGGCAGTTGATGGCAAACTGACCGTGAAATCTTTTCGGAAGGCGCTCTCTATTGACTAGACTATACTTGAACGAGGCTAATCTGTCAGGTAGTGGTCGGCTGGGCCGAGCACCTTGACAGCCACACAGGAGCGTGACTATGGATGTTCTTTGGATTGTGGCGGCCTTCGCCGCCGGGTTCGTTGCCCGACAGCTAAAACTGCCAACGCTCGTTGGCTATCTGATCGCGGGTATTGTCCTGTCGCTGGCAGGGGTTCAATCCTCCAGTCTGATTGGGGCCATCGCCGACTTTGGCGTGGTGCTGCTCCTGTTTACCGTTGGCTTGCACATTCGCATCAAGAATCTGCTGCAAGTCGAGGTCTTTGGTGTCGGGTTGATTCACATGCTCATCAGCAGTGTGATCTTCATGATCGTCCTGCTTGTGGGGGGCATTGCCCCGTTTCCGGCGATCCTGGCCGGCATTGGGCTGAGTTTCTCCAGCACCGTGCTGACGGCCAAATCGCTTGACTCCCGGAACGAGCTGGACACTTATCACGGCCGAATCGCCATCGGCGTCCTGGTCTTGCAGGATATTGTGGCGGTCGTCCTGCTCATTTTCACCGGAGCCGACGTCCCCACACCGTGGGCGATCCTGCTCCTGGGGCTGCCGCTGCTGCGGCCGGCGCTCCTGTGGTTGATGCGCCATAGCGGCCGTGAGGAAGTACTCATTCTCTTTGGCCTGTTTCTGGCCATTGGTGTGGGCTATCTCTTTGAACTGGTAGGTCTGGATGGCAAGTTGGGGGCACTGGTGGCCGGGTTGATTCTGGCCGGAGCCGAGGAAGCCGACGAGCTGTATGACATGCTGTGGGGGCTGAAGGAAGTCTTTCTAGTGGGCTTCTTCCTGGAGATCGGCCTGTCCGGCCTGCCGTCGCTCAGCGCTTTACCGATTGTCCTGGTCCTTTTAACCCTGCTGCCGCTGAAGGCTGTGCTCTTCTTTGCCCTTTTCATCCTGTTTCGACTGCGAGCGCGTACGGCGTTCCTCAGCACGGTGGCCCTGACAGCCTACAGCGAGTTCGCGCTCATCGTGACATCCGAAGCGGCCGATGCCGGGCTGGTGGATGCTTCCCTGGTATCAGTTGTTGGGCTGCTGGTCATCCTGTCCTTCATCATCAATGCCCCGCTCAGTCGTTATGTCAATCAACTTGTGGAACCGCTGGGAGCCACGCCTTGTCCAATACGAACGACACATTACCGACCATCCCGATCAGGACCCGCGCTCGCTGGGCTTATCGGACTTTGTCATTGTCGGGCATGGGATTGGCCGGATCGGCCGCCTATGATTACCTGCGCTCCGGCGGATCCCGCCCTGTGGGGCTGGACGCCGACCCGGCGCAGATTGCCGACAACATCGCTCTCGGACGCCGGGTGCTTTATGGCGATGCCAATGACCGGGAGCTGTGGACCGACCTTGGATTTATCGCGGGTGGAGGGGGTTATTCTGACGGTGCCCAACGCCGAGGCGATGGCCGCCACGGCACGCAATCTGCGGCAGGAGGGCTACAGCGGCCCGATTAGCGCCTTGCTGCGCTCCAGCGAGAACCGCGACAAGCTGGAAGCCGCCGGAGTGACGACGATGCTGATGCCGATGGAGCAGGCGGGGCGAGACCTGGCCCAGGCGTGTCTGGTGAATCCGGTATAGAGCGGCGGCAGGCACAATAAGCAAACAGCCCGACCAATGGCGGGCTGTCCGATGCCTCATGTGCTTCATTGTGCCCTCACGGAGATTCGAACTCCGGTCTTAGCCTTGAAAGGGCTACGTCCTGGTCCCCTAGACGATGAGGGCAAGTCGCTAAATTCTATCATTCGCCAGGCGCAGGGTCAACCAATCAGCTACAATTTAATCTGCGGGTGTCGCGCCGGTCGGGACGCCTGAGCATGAACATGTTCCTACCCAACTTCTTCACCGGCGCGAGCTATGAGGTCCGACCCTACCAGCCGGGCGACGAGGCCTCGATGTTCACTGTCAGCGCCACACTCCACGCGGCCGAGGCGGGCGATCTGCTGGCCTGGACCATGCGTCTGGAGGATACGCTGGAGCATGGCGGGGCGGCGTGGGTGGCGGCCCGTGGCAAGCGCGTCAACGGGTTCAGCCTTATCTCACCCGTGCCGGGGCTGCCGCGCGTATTTGAGCTGACGGGCGGCGTGGCTTCACCGTGGCAACGGCGCGGTATCGGTACGCGCCTGCTGGAGACGGTCAAGCGCGAGTCGGCCGCAGTGGGGGTATCGCGCTTGTCGTGCTTCGTACCCGATTTGACCAACGAGACTAGCCAATTCCTGCTGAAGCGCGAGTTCTTTGTGGAGCACGAGGAGATCATGCTGGAGCTGGACCTGGACCGACAGCGTGCCGCTTATGGCGGATCGGCCGGAGCTAACCTTGCAAACGCTGCCGCGTGAGGAGGCCACTGCCCTGCTCCCGGTTGTGTATGAGCAGGCCTTTCGCGACAAGCCCTGGATTCAGCCCTACAGTGCCGCTGAGACAGATGCCCTGCTGCAGCGGCCGGATGATTTGCTGTTTGCCATGCGCGACGATGAACCCGTCGGCGTGGCCTGGATCGAGACCGGATTGGCGGGGCACGGGCGGATTGAACCGTTTGGCATTGTTGCGCCGTTATCAAGGGCAGGGCTACGGCCGTTGGTTGCTTGCGTGCCGCGTCTGCAACGCCTTGCAGGAACGTGATGTCCGCGTGGTGCAGCTGGGTTTGTGGCGCGACAATACGGCCGCTCGAAACCTGTACATAGGGGCAGGTTTCAAGGAAGTGTCGAATTGGTATTATCTGGCCCATGACTTGCTCAACCGGCAGGTTCTGAAAGAGCGGCTAAGTAGCCGTTGGCGATTGGTCCATTTCTCCCTACAATCGCTCTTTGAGAGAGCGTTTTCCCGGCCCATGTGGGCCGACTGCAAGTTAAAAACGGAGATCGTTCGCTATGATGTTTAAAGATCCAGCCGATGTAGCCCAGGGCCTTAGCCAGCAGCAGTACATTCCATCTGACGAGATTTCGACCGTCGTCTATTTGGCCCAGTCGCTGTGCAAGCCTGTTCTGGCCGAGGGTCCGGCCGGCGTAGGCAAGACCGAGCTGGCCAAGGCCTGGGCGGCCGCACTGGGTGCCCCGCTGGTTCGCCTGCAGTGCTACGAAGGTCTGGACGAGAGCAAGGCGCTGTACGAGTGGGAGTATGCCAAGCAGATGCTCTACACCCAACTCCTGCGCGACACCCTGCGCAATGTGCTGGATGACGTCAACAGCCTGGCCGAGGCCGCCAGCCGTCTGGCCCAGGAAGAGGACGTCTTCTTCTCCGAGCAGTTCCTCCTGCCGCGGCCGCTGCTGCAGGCGCTAACGTCGGACGAGCCGGTGGTCCTGCTGATCGACGAGATCGATCGGGCCGATGTCGAGTTTGAGGCCTTTCTGCTGGAAGTCCTGAGCGATTTTCAGGTCAGTGTGCCCGAACTGGGGACAATCTCCGCCAAGCATCAGCCCATGGTGCTGCTCACCAGCAACAACACCCGCGAACTAAGCGAAGCGCTCAAGCGGCGCTGCCTCTATCTCCACGTTGGCTATCCCACGCTGGAAGACGAGATGGATATTGTGCGCCTCAAGGTGCCGGACTTGCGGCCGGAAATGGCGCGGCAGGCGGTGGCCGTCGTCCAGCAACTGCGCAATATGGACCTGCGCAAGGTGCCCAGCATCAGCGAGACGCTGGACTGGGCCCGGGCGCTGGTCGCCCTCAACGCCAAGGCCATTGACGAGCAAACGATGCACAACACCATGACCGTGCTGCTTAAGTACGAGGCCGATGTGCAGAAGGCCAAGCGCATGATGGACAACGGCGGCCGTTCGCGGCCGAATCGCTAGCGGACACTCGCCAGAGGGGTTGGACTATGGACGACAGAATCATTCGAATTCATACGCGGCTTGCGGGCCGCGGGCGTGCGCGTGTCGCTGGCCGAATCAATGGATGCCATGCGCGCGGTGCAGGTGCTTGGGCATCACCAATCAGGAGCTGTTCCGCCAATCCTTGCGCGCTACCCTGGTGAAAGAGTCAGACGACTTCGCCGCGTTCAATGAGCTGTTCCCGCTCTACTTCGGCAGCGGCGGGCCGGTCATGCAGAATGCTACGGAGGAACTGTCAGGCCGACGAGCAGGACATGCTCGAGGAGGCGCTGCGAGCAAATGAGCAATCGGATGCAGCAGTTGCTCGACTGGCTGACCAGCGGCGAAGGACCAACCAAGGAAGAGTTGGAAGCCATGGCCGAGCGGGCGGGCATCGAGTGGGCCAATACATCCGCAGGAAGGTCGCTGGGTGACGCGGCGCATGTTGCAGCAGATGGGTTTCGGCCATCTGGAAGAGCAGATGCAGGAGCTCATGGAAAAGCTGCGCGAGATGGGCATGAGCGAGGAGTCCATCGCCAAGCTGATGGGCGTCGTGGAGACCAATAGCGATGCTCTGGCCGAGCAGGTGGCCCAGCAAGTGGGCCAACAGATTGCTGAGCAGCGCGCCAACCGGCCGGAAGAGCTGTTCGGCTCCGACCTGATGCACAAATCGTTTGAATCCCTCAGCGAGGAAGAAGCCAACATGCTGCGCAAAGAGGTGCAGCGGCTGGTGGCCCAACTGCGCAGCCGCGCGGCGCTGCGGCGCAAGCGGGGCCTGGAAGGCAAATTCGACTCCAAGGCGACCATCCGCGCCAACCAGCGCTATGGCGGCGTGCCGATGGAGATCAAGTTCCGCAAGAAGAAGCTCAAGCCCAGTCTGGTCCTCATTTGCGACATCTCGCGCTCGATGCTGTCGGTAGCCGAGTTTATGCTGCGTATCACCTATGAGTTGCAGGACCAGGTGGCCAAGACTCGCAGTTTCGGTTTCTACTCTGACATGGAAGAGATTAGCCTGACGCATGGCTGGACGGCGGGCATCTGACGCAGTGGATGAGGTCATGGCAATGTTCTACGGCCGCGCGCCGCAGCACTACGCCACCGACCTGGGCTACAGTCTGGAAACGTTCACCGACAATTGGTTCGACAGCATCAACAACCGGACGACCGTGGTGATTTTGGGCGACGGCCGCAACAACTACAACTCACCGCGCATTGATCTGATCAAGGACATCCAGCGCCGGTCCAAGCGGCTGGTGTGGTTTAACCCGGAGCATCCACGGCAGTGGGGTACCGGCGACAGCGACATGCTGGAATACGCGCCGTTGGTCGATCAGGTGTTTGTGGTTCGTAATCTGGCCCAGCTGTCGCATGCCGTTGATCGCATGATGGCCGGGGCGGCTTGACCCTGGCCGAGGTCGCTGCTACACTGTGCGCACGATGAACAACAGTCTGTCTCACACGACCTATTATTGCCTGCAGAGACGCAACGGCCCGCCCGTGGTGGCTATGCCTGCGGCTTAGTTCGAGAGACAGCCCGGCAAGTTAACTGAAGACGCGGCCCCGCCGCGTCTTTTTTGTTGTCTGGGAGAAGCGAGTAACATTGGTAGCATAGGGACCGCCGGTTTGGCCGCGGCCCAGGAGGATACGTGTATGGCGACGAACATCATTGACGAGTTACGGTGGCGCGGTCTGGTGTATGACCGCACCGAGGGCGTCGAGGAGCTGGTCAGTAAGCAGCCGGTGACGGTCTACAACGGCTTCGACCCGACGGCCGACTCGCTCCACATCGGCAATCTGGTGCCGATGATGCAGCTGGCGCGCTGGCAGCGATTCGGCCACACGCCAATCGCCCTGGCCGGCGGCGGCACCGGCATGATCGGTGATCCCAGCGGCCGCAGCTCGGAGCGCTCGTTGCTGAGCTGGACCGAGGTTGAAGCCAATGTGGCCAGTATCAAGGCGCAACTGGCGTCCATCCTTGACTTCGAGGTCAAGCGCAACCCGGCGCGCATTGTCAACAACGTCGACTGGCTGGCCCCGCTGTCGATGCTCGACTTCCTGCGCGATGTCGGCAAGCATTTCACCGTCAACTACATGATGGCCAAGGACTCGGTCAAGTCGCGGCTCGATCGCGAGGACGGCATCTCCTACACCGAGTTCAGCTACATGCTGCTGCAAGCCTACGACTTCCTGCATCTGTTCGACACCGCTGACGTTGCTGCGTGCAATTGGGCGGCAGCGACCAGTGGGGCAACATCGTCGCCGGGTACGGAACTGATCCGCAAGGCACGCGGCGGAAAGGCCCACGGGCTGGTCTACCCGCTGCTGACCCGCGCCGACGGCAGCAAGTTCGGCAAGACGGCCGAAGGCACCAGCGTCTGGCTCAGCCCGGAACGTACGTCGCCCTACCGCTTCTACCAGTACTGGTACAACACCGACGACAGCGATGTCATCACCTACCTGAAGTACTTCACCTGGCTGGACGAGTCGGCTATTGCCGAGCTGGCGGCCAAGGTGGCGGCCGAACCGGAAAAGCGGGAGGCACAGCGTGTGCTGGCCCAGGAAGTGACGCGCATGGTGCACGGCGAAACGGCTGTCGACCAAGGCCGAGCAGGCGGCCGAAGTGTTGTTCGGTGGCGACATCGCCGGGCTGGAAGCGGCCGATATCGCCGACATCTTTGCCGATGTGCCGTCCAGCGACGTGAGCCCGAGACGAACTATCCGGCGATGGGCTTGTCGATCGTTGACCTGCTGGTGGCCACGGGGCTGGCCAGCTCCAAAGCCGATGCGCGGCGGTCAATTGAGGGCGGCGGCATGTACCTGAACAACGAGCGCATCGACGATCAGGGACCAAGCAAGTGACGCTGGAACAGGCCATAGGCGGCGAGTTCCTGGTCTTGCGTAAAGGTCGCCGCAAATATCACCTGGTGCGCGTCAGCGACTAGGCGCGCCGATCGACGCGGTGATGGGCGGCTCGTATAGCGCGGGCCGTCGGGGCGCAGGTCGCTCTCGATGAGATGAACGGCCGTGACCGGGAAGCTGATTGTCCGGTACGGTCATGTCCCACGGGAGTCTGTCCGATGCGGCGGCCGTCGCGCACACGGCCCAGTGTCAGGTGCGGCGTGAATGGTTTCGTCTCCGGAGGCAAGCCCAGCGGTTCGATAGCCTCGATCGATGGCTGCCTTGAGCGACTGCAAGGCGGCATCACCCGCGGGCCCGGTGCCGGGATGAGCCCCAACCACAGCACGCGCGGCCGGGCGGGATTCGGAAACGCACCCAGACGGCCGAGTTGTAGGGTGAAACGCGGCAACTGTACCGATTGCATCGTCCAAGGCGCGGGCCAAGGTCAGGCAGCAGTTGCTCATCCATGTCGCCCAGGAAGCGCAGCGTAAGATGCATGGCGTTGGGTTTCACCCAGCGCACGGCGCCGTCGGGAATCGTGTCAGACAGTTGCCCGCTGACGGCCGTTACAGTACGCTTTACATCATCGGGCAGTCTCAATGGCGATGAAGGCGCGAATCGTGTTCATAGGCACTCCATTGTAACAAAAATGACCACCCGGCATGCAAGGTAACTCAGGCATGACCGATCAATTTGATCCGACACGCCATCCCCACCGCCGCCAGAACCCGCTGACCGGCGAATGGGTGCAGGTCTCGCCCCATCGCCTGCAGCGGCCGTGGCAGGGTCAGGTGGAAGAACCGTTTGTGCCCACGCGACTGGCCTATGACCCCGGCTGCTACCTGTGCCCCGGCAACACGCGGGCCGGTGGCGTGCCGCAATCCCGACTTACACCGACACCTTCGTCTTTAACAACGACTACGCGGCCGATCCTGCCCGATGTGCCGGACCGGCGTCGTGGACGATAATGACCTGCTGCGGGCCCAGACGGTGCCCGGCACGGCCCGCGTCATGTGCTTCACGCCGCGCCACGACCTGACGCTGCCGGAGATGGCTGAGCCGGACATCCTGCGCGTGGTGCAACCGTGGATGGCCCAGATGGCCGAACTGGGCCAGCGCTATCGCTGGGTGCAGGTCTTCGAGAACAAGGGCGAGATGATGGGCTGCTCCAATCCCCATCCCCACGGCCAGATTTGGGGCATCGACGTCTTGCCCAACGAGCCGGCCAAGGAAGACCGCAACCAGCAGGCGTATTTGGACCAGCACCGGACGGCCGCTGCTGCTGGATTACGCCGAACTGGAAGGCGGAGTCCGGGGAGCGCATCGTGGTTGAGAACGCCGACTGGCTGGCCGTCGTGCCCTACTGGGCGATCTGGCCGTTCGAGACGCTGCTGCTGCCGCGCCGCCACATCCTGCGGCTGCCCGACCTGACAGCGGACGAGCAGCGGTCGCTGGCCGAAATCCTCAAGCGTCTGCTGACCCGCTATGACAACCTGTTCGAGACGTCGTTCCCCTACTCGATGGGCTGGCATGGCGCGCCGTTTGAGGATCGCGATCTGTCCCACTGGCAGCTCCACGCCCACTTCTATCCGCCGCTGCTGCGCTCGGCGACGGTGCGCAAGTTCATGGTCGGCTACGAGATGCTGGGCGAGACGCAGCGCGACCTGACGGCCGAACAAGCGGCCGATCGCCTGCGGGCGCTGTCGGAGATCCATTACCTTTCGGCGCACTAGTAAATGCCGGGCTATCCCGGTCTACTCTTTGTAGCCAAACAGCCGGAGCCACTCGGCTACCTCGGCCGCTTCCTTTTCAGCTTCCGTCGGTTCAGCGGGGGGTGGGGCGGGCGGCTTCTTCTTGCGTTTGACGGGCGGCTTGACGGGGCGGGGTGTCTCCGGTTCGGGGCCAAATAGCTCGAGCCACTCAGCCAGCTCAGTTGGGTGACAGTTGGGGATCGGCGGCGGCCGCTGCTCGCGGCGACGGCTTCAGCGGCCGGCGATCCTCGGCCAGACACACCCACGAACTCCTCGGACCGCAGCACCCGAATCTTGCGCTGGCGGGCAACCTGTGATGATGGCCTGATCGCTGGTCACCAGAGGTGGTGCCGCCCGTGTCGTGCACCTTGCTGCAGGCGCTTGATGATCAGCGCGTCGGCCGTCACACCGGTGGAGGCAGAAGATGACGCTGACGGTGCTGTTGGACAGCCTGCGGTCCGGCCCGCCGGGCAGCCCGGCGTCGAAGATGACGTGACCTTGCGTTTGCTTTCGGCCGAAGCCCAGCGCTTGAGTCGAGCCACCAGCTTGGCCTCGTCGTCCGGGTCGGCCAGATCGATATCGGGCATCCGGGCGATCAGATTGTGGCCGTCGATCAGAAATTGCATGATGGGGCTGTCGGCTAGTCGTCGCTCTCGAGAATCTCCAGCGCGGCGAAACTGGCGGCCAGGCGCTTGATGCCCGTGCCGGGAAAGGCGACGGTCACTTCTTCGTCCGTGCCGGTCATCTTGCTCTCGATGACCGTGCCTTCGCCGAACTTGGCATGGCGCACTCGCTGGCCGGTCTTGTAACGCGCCGCTGGCCGGTGGCGCCTCGCGCTGGGTAGCCTGATCCGTCATAGGGTTGGGCAGATGCGACGGTGTAGGGCTGAGCTCCGGCCGTGGCGGTCGCCGGTCGCGAAGTGGAACGAGTCGTTGCACGGCGTCCGACGACCCTGACCCGTCGGCTGGCCCAATCGGTGGGATCGGGCTTCCAGGCGGCGGCCTGTTGCTTGCTCTGCTGGCGGCGCGATGCCGGCGCTCGGTCGCGTCGACCAGTTCCAGTGGGATGTCGTTCAGAAAGCGCGACGGTACGGCAATGGAGCTGTCGCCCCAGGTCGTGCGGCGGAAGGTGTGCGACAGGTAGAGCCGATCGCGGGCGCGGGTCATGCCGACATAGAACAGACGGCGCTCCTCGGCCAGCTCCTCGCGGTCATCCATCGACCGGCTGTGGGGCAGGATGCCGTCCTCCAGGCCGGTGATAAAGACGACGGAAACTCCAGCCCCTTGGCGGCGTGTAGTGTCAGCAGGGTCGGCGCTTTGGTTGTCTCTTCCAGATTGTCGGTTTCGGACACCAGCGACACTTGTTCCAGGAACTCGCTCAGGGTGACGGTTGACGATCCGATCCGGCCACGGCACGCAGTTCCATCACGTTCTGCCAGCGTTCCTCGCCCTCGTCGGTGCCGTCGTCGATGTATTCGCGGTAGCCGGTCTGTTCCAGGATCACGTCCAGCAGCTCGCCGACGCTGACTGGCCTCGCGCAGCTGCACCCAGGCGTCGAGCATGCCGCCGAACCGCGAGTCAGTGCGCCCAGTGGGCGGGCCTTGAACGGATGGGGCTGGTTGGCATTGCGCGCCAGGCTCATCAAGGCTTCGGCCGGCTGGCTGCCGAGTGCCCGCCCAGTCGTTGAGCTGCTGCTGGGTCGTCTGGCCGATGCCGCGTGTGGGCGTATTGAGCACGCGATTGAAGCTGATCATGTCCAGCGGATTGTTGACCACGCGCAGGTAGGCCAGGATGTCCTTGACCTCGCGCCGCTGGTAGAACTGGGTGGCGCCGACCAGCCGGTAGGGCAGCTGGGCCTGGACGAACGCCTCTTCGAGGGCGCGCGACTGGGCGTTGGTGCGATACATCACGGCGAACGAATTGCCGTCGTAGCCCTGCAACATAAGGTTCTCGATGGTACTGACGATGGTCGCGGCTTCGTCTTGCTCGTTGTAGGCCTCGCGGATGACGATCTCCGTGCCGCCTTCGCGGTCGGTGAAGAGATCCTTGTGGACACGATGGGGGTTGTGCTTGATCACGGCCGTTGCGGCATCGAGGATGAGCTGCGTGGAGCGATAGTTCTGCTCCAGCAGAATCACTTCGGTGGCCGGGAAGGCTTCGCGGAAGCGCTCGATGTTGCGATAGTCGGCCCCGCGCCACTTGTAGATCGACTGGTCCGAGTCGCCGACGACAAAGATGCTGTTTTGGTCGCCCACCAGACGGCCAAGCAGGGCGTACTGCGTGGTGTTGGTGTCCTGGAACTCGTCGACCAGGATGTGGTGATAGCGCTGCTGGTACTGACAGTACGATGTCCGGCTCGTTCGTCGAACAGCAGCACGGTGTTCATCAGCAGGTCGTCGAAGTCCATGGCGTTGTTGGTCTGCAGGATGGCCTGATAGCGTTCGTAGACGCGCCGGTTGATCTCGGAGATGTAGTTGCTGGCCGCGTATTCGGCCGGAGTGATCAGCTCGTTCTTGGCGTTGCTGATGCCGTTCAGCATCTTGCCCGGCGCGAACTTCTTGTCGTCGAGATCGAGGTCGGCCAGGGCTTGTTTGACCACCTGCAGCTGATCGGCCGTGTCGAAGATGGCGAAGTCGCGGCTGTAGTAGGTCAGATGGTCGCTCTCGCGGCGCAGGATGCGGGCGCAGATGGCGTGGAAGGTGCCCATCGTCAGACCCTTCGGGGCGGCCGCCCAGCAGGTTCTCCACCCGATGTTCCATCTCGCGCGCCGCTTTGTTGGTGAACGTGACGGCCAGGATGTGCCACGGGCGGAACCTTCATGTCCTGGATCAGGTAGGCGATGCGGTGGGTGAGGACGCGCGTCTTGCCGCTGCCGGGTCCGGCCAAAACGAGCACCGGCCCGGCCGGGGCGCTAACGGCCGCGCGTTGGGCGTCATTGAGGTGTGCAAGCAATTCCATAGGCGTATTGTAGTCCATGAGCCCGGCTGGGTCAGGTAAGTTGTCTGAACTGCTAGGGTTATTCTGTAGTAGGCGGAGCGTAGAATAGTCATGGCGATTGTTCGGTCCCGCCGTAAGCAAAACGCCAGCGCTACGCCGGGAACGGCGGACTATCGCAAAACTATGTCGCAACTGTCTCGCGGCAGCGCGTCAGTTGATATGACGAAACGCTCTTGCATCGGCTACAATCTCTCCACAATCATGACCACATTCTTTCTTGATATTGCCATCATCCTGGTACTGATCCTGATCAACGGCTTCTTTGCATTGTCTGAACTGGCCATTGTGTCATGCCCGACGCGAACGGCTGCAACCGATGGCTGAGGATGGGGTCAAGGGCGCGCAACTGGCACTGGAAATGTCGGACGATCCGACGGCGCTGCTCTCCACGGTGCAGGTCGGCATTACCCTCGTCGGCATTCTGGCCGGCGCGTTCGGCGGCGCGGCCCTGTCAGCCGAACTGGCCCCGTTGCTCGATGGGCTGCCGGTGATTGGGCCCTATGCCGACACCATCAGTTTTGTCCTGGTGGTCAGGCGTCATCACCTATCTGAGCGTCGTCATCGGTGAACTGGTGCCCAAGCGGCTGGCCCTGCAGAATCCGGAGCGGGTCGCGGCCTTCGTTGCTCCACCCATGGCCTTCATCTCGCGTCTGGCCCGGCCCATCGTGCGTGTGCTGTCGCTCTCGACCGACGCCATCTTGCGCTTGTTCGGTGTTGACAGCGGCCAGACTGACAATCCCGTCACCGAGGATGAAATCAGGCTGCTGGTGGAGATGGGCGCGCAGTCAGGTGTGTTTGACGCGGCCGAACGCGACATGGTGGAGAGCATCTTCCGCCTGGGCGACCGGCAGTTGCGCTCGATGATGACACCCCGCACCGAGGTCGTGTGGCTCGACGTCAATGACACTATCGAGGAGATTCGGACCACCGTTCGCGAGTCGAATCACACCCAGTTCCCGGTATGCGAGGATGAGTTGGACTATGTGCTGGGCGTCGTTCGTTCCAAGGACCTTGTGTCCTATCAATGGGAAGACGGGCACGATTGACCTGCGGGCAGTCCTTCAACCGGCTCTCATTTTGCCGGAAACGATGATGGCGCTGCGTGCGCTGGAACGATTCAAGCAGGAAGGGGCGCACATGGCCATTCTGGTTGATGAGTTCGGCGGTGTGGAAGGGGTGGTGACGCTAATCGACATTCTGGAGGCGATCGTCGGCGACATCCCAACGCTCGACGAAATGCAGGAGCCGCCGGTCGTGGTGCGCGAGGACGGATCGCTGCTGATCGAGGGCTTGATCTCGGTCGACGACCTGCGCGTCGTGCTGGATGTCGATGAGCTACCGGATGACGACGAACTATCAGACCCTGGGCGGCTTTGTGGTCCACATGTTCGGCCGACTGCCGCGCGCGGGCGAAGTCTTCAAGTGGGCTGACTGGCGCTTCGAAGTCGTCGACATGGACGGCAACCGCGTCGATAAGGTCCTGGTCCATCGACTGGCTTCCTAGCCCGGTCCATCCTGACCGAGACGAGAGCGCGGACGGGATTGCCAGCGCTACTTACCCACAGTGATGGTCACGCGAACGGTGCCGGCTCGCTGGTGGACGGCCGTCAGCTTCACCTCGCTGCCCGCCGGGGCTTCAATCACCCATTCGGCCTTGGCCCGATCGTCGGTGGTGTCGTCGTTCCAGCTGCTGAACATGCTCTTGTGATCGCGGCCCTTGAGCTGGCCCAGCATTTGCTTGCGATCGCCGGAAATGAGCCGCGCGCCTTCCGGCAGCTCGATGTCGGCTTCCAGATCGCGCACCACCTTGGCCTTGAGTCCCTGCTCGCTGATGTGGGTCGGCAGCCAGCCGGTGTTGTGTACCACCAGTTGGATATGGTGTACATCGCCGATGGAGGTGGACGCCAGCACTGTGAATTTCCAGCTTGGGTGAGATCAGGCCGCAGAACAGACGCAAAGTCGGCCAGCGGGGCGACTTCCTTCTCCAGCAGGGCCATGAGGCGGGTTGCGCCAGGTGACCATGAAGTCCCAGCCACCCAACTCAACCGGCCCTAACTGCGGGTGGTCAAACGGGTACCAGTCTACATAGCCCTTGCCGTCCAGCACCTCGTCGTTCCAGCGCATGATGGCCAGATCATCTTCCAGCGGATGCTCGCGGAACCAGTCGATGAACTTGTACTCTTCGATGCCGGCCTGCCGCTGGACGCTCCAAATCTCGGTTGTCCAGGCGTAGAGGCCCAGGTATTCGTACATCCAGTCGTCAAACGTGCCCTTGATGTACTCCTTGGGGTCATACTTGAAGTCATGGAAGACCGACACAGCCGGGTAGCCGGTCAGCTCGGTGCCTTTGGCGCCGATCTTCTTGTAGGTGTGCAGATCCTGGGTGTTCATCGAGTCATCCGGCCCTTTGGTCGGCGGGCGCAGATGGACGCCGCTGAAGGTGTGGAAGCTGATGCTGCCGGTGATGTTGGGATGGTCGACCACGAACTGCGTCGCCGCACGTGTCTCCGGCTCGCTGGCCGGGAATTGACCTGCGCCGCGTTCGGCCGGTTCCCAGTGCACCGGGAACTGCCGGTTGAGGTCCAGCCCTTCCAGCGGCGGCGCGGACTTGATCAGCACGCCGTCGTAATTCTGAATCAGGCCTTCGCCAAACAGACCGATAGTAGTCGCCGCCGGGCGGGTCATCGGGTTCGCGGGGAATCAGCATGCGCGGATCCTCGAGGTAGACTTTCCAGGAGCCGTTGGGGTCGCGCAGGCGCATCTGCAGAATTCGGCCGTCGCTGTCAATGTCCTCGTCGTGCAGGCCGTCCAGCTTGTCCTCGCGCGGGTAAGGACGGGTGCTGCTGCGGATGTACTTGGGCGATGTCGGCCAGCGCCAGCTCCGCCCCGTCAGGGTTGAGCCGCGGAATAACGTAGAACGTACGCGAATCCAGAGCATACGTGACGCGGGGATCGCGGCCGTACTGGCCGAGAAGCAAATGGATGAGGTAGAGCGCGGCCGAAGAAGCCGACACTTCGGTGGCATGGATGTTGCCGTCGACCCAGTAGGCAGGCTTCTCGTTGTCCGGGCCGGTCTCGCTGTTGGTCAGCACCATGGCCCAGATGTCGCGGCCCTCGTAGCTCTGGCCGATGCTCTCCAGCCGACACAACGTGGGATAATCAGCGGCCCACTGCTTGAGAAACCGTGTCAGATCGTCGTATCGGTAATAGGTATCAAAACGGATTGGTTCCATCGCCACGCTCCTTGTGCTCGAATTGGTTCCAATTCTAGCACCAAACGTAAGCGGAGGCGGAACGAAGGACTAGGCCAAGTTGGGCAAGCACTTCGGTTGTAATGCCGAACAGACCAATGGCGACGAGGAGCGCGCCGGACGCGCGAGTTAGCGTGATGTAGTGGTCGGTGGTCCAACGCGTCAACTGTCGCTGGAACGGTGCGGCCAGTAAGCGGGATAACGACCAGCGGCCAGCCGAAGCCGAGGCCGAAGAAGAGAAAGTACAGCAGGCCATCGGCCAAACCGGTGAAACTGCCCGCGCCCAGCAGGAAAGCGCTGACCACAATCGGTCCGGCGCAGGGTAGCGTCATCGGGCCCAGCAGCAGGCCGTAGACGTACGCGCCGATGTAGGGGTTCTGCATGATGGGTGTCTGGACCGTGGCCAGACGGTTGAACGGATTGCGGCCGGTGAGCATGAGCACGCCCATCGCGATAACGATCGATGTAGATGGCGGGAAGGAGAAAGGGCAGGACCGCGCCGAACGACTGTTGCAAGGCGTACAGGATACCGCCGACGATGATCATCAGTGTCAAAACGCCGGCGAGGACGAAGATGCCCAGCCACTTGCTGGCCCTGCGGGCGCGTTCGTTTTGGGCGGTGCCTGCCAAATAGGCAATCAATCCCGGATACAGCGGCAGTACGCAGACGTTGGTCAATATGGCGGCATTGCCCAGCAGGAAGGCTTGCAGAAGTTCGTTCATCGGTCTATCTCGGCGTCGTGTTTGGTGTCTTGATCGGGGAGGGACTGCGGCGATGGGTGTCGTCCGCAGTCCCTCCCTGTTCTAGTCCGGCTCAGAATTAATTGCCGGTCGTCAGCGCGGCAATCGCATCGGCCGACTCGATGCCGGTGACCAAGTCTGACACACTGCCGTCCGCGCGAATGACGAAGTGGGGGGTTGACGGTGGGTTGGTGATGGTTCGGCCGAAGTCATCGGCCAGAGCCTGTAACAGTTCCGGCGACATCACGGCGAAGGTCCAATCGAAGCCCAGGTTGTCGGCGTATTGGGCCAGCTCTTCGTTGCTGATGGTCGTCTCCACACTGAGCGCCACGAACACGGCATCGTCGCTGTTGATCTGGGCGCGGGCTTGCTGCACATTCGTCAACTGCTGGCGGCAATTGCTGCACCAGGTAGCCATCGGCTCGACGAAGACCGTCTTGCCGGCGTAGTCAGCCCAGAGTGAAGGTCTCACCGGTACGCGCGTTAGTCAGTGGGATGGTCTGCCACGCGGCCAATTCGCCCATGGCGCTGTCATCCATCATGGTGTCGTCATCCACCATAGCGCCGTCATCCATGGCGTCATCATCCGTTGTATTGTGCTGATCATCGCTCATCGGCTCATCCATCGACGCATCGGTGGTCTCGGCCATTGTCTCGGAATCATCAGAGGCCGTCGCTTGGGTGGCGTCGTCCATCGCTTCCGGGATAGCAGCGGTGTCGGGGGCCGCGGGTTCGGCCGTTGGCGTCGTGGCCCCGGAACAGGCCACAGCGCTGAGCAGTAATGATGACATGATTAGGAACACAAATCGTTTCATAGGTATCCTCCGAATGGTGATTGTTTCGTTATGCGCCATTCCCGGCCGTGCATGCCAGGCACAGGTAGGTGGCGTCAGATCTTTGATGGGATGGAGCCTACCAGCTCTTACTTAACGCCGGATTGCTTAATGCTTACACATTCATTACGGTCGGCCGTCCGCTGCCCGTACGCGGTTGTCGGCCGGAATGAGGTATGGGCGTTTTGGTCGTGGATGTCAGAGTCGCTCAACAATAACAAGCCGCTGGGGCAGGTTGACAGTGAATTGTCGCCTATGTTACTATTTGCGATATAATGCGGTGCGTCATAAGGATGGCATGGTAGGCTGAAAGAATGCCGTGTCGCAGGTTGAAGACGTAGCAGCGCCCTGCCCGATGACGAGGCATGACGCAGGTTCTGGTGGTTGGTATCCACCCTGCGCGCGACGATTCTGCCATGGTGCGGCGGGGTATGATTGGAGAGGTAATAATGGAACAGATTGATGTCACCGACGAGAGCTTAGATAGTTCGAATGCACTTCTGGGCAGCCTGCGCCGGGTCCTCATGGCCAGTATTGGCGCGTTTGTGTTGGCCCAAGAAGAGGTTGAAGACTTCCTCGGCAAGCTGGTGGATCGAGGTGAAATTGCCGACGCCGACGCGCGCAAACTACTCAATGACTTGGTAGACGGCCGTATGCGCGTGGTTCAGGATGGAACGAAGCGCGCCGAAGGCGAGCTGGACAAGCGAGTTGAGTCGGTGTTGGCCAAACTGAACATTCCCTCCAAAGGTGAGATCGATACCCTGAGCGCCAAGATCTCGGAACTGAACGACAAGGTTGACGAACTCAACAACATTCAGAGTGCCGGGCAATAAGTAGTTGTTGCCTTGGAGAGCGCGAAGACGATGCGAGGGGGAGTGATCCGGTGGGGATGCTCTCCCTTTTCTATGTACGCAAGACGGCGTGCTACCTCCGACGCTGGTGGCGTTAGTGGCGAATGTGGCTAACCTTCTCTATAATTTCTGGTGAAGAGCCAAGCGGAGTCAGCCCATGCCTATTATCAAACGATATCCTAATCGCAAGCTATACGACACCGACACCAAGCGCTACGTCACCCTGAATGACATTGCCAAGATGATTCGCGCGGGCGAAGAAGTGGTCGTTGTCGATCATGCGTCGGACGAGGATCTGACGGCCGTCACGCTGAGTCAGATCATCTTCGAACAAGAGAAGCAGCAGGGGGGCTTCTTGCCCAAGGCGGTGCTGACCAACCTCGTTCGGGCGGGTGGTGACACGATCACATCGTCTGCGCAAAGGCCTGACTCTTCCCCTTGATCTGTGGCGTCAAGTCGATGAAGAGATCGACCGCCGACTGCAGGACCTGACCAGCCGTGGCGAGCTGGCGCGCGATGAGGCGTCGCGTCTGCGCGACAAGTTGCTCTCTCCCATCCATTTCGGACATGATTCCACCGGCAGTGATGATCAGACCATCGAAAAGGCGCTAAACGCCCACGACGTGCCATCGCGTGAGGAGCTTGAGCGGCTCCATGCAGAGCTACAGGAGTTGTCAGCCAAGCTGGACGGGATGATCAAGCAGGCTGAAGTGAAGGAGACGCCCGTGATAGAGCAAGAGGCAGGCTAAGCGCGTCTCTGGGGTAACTGGCCCGGCTTCCCACTGAGTCACCCACATGATCACCCTGGACGGCACCATCAAGCGCAGGTTCTTCTTTCCGTCGGACTCACAGACGACGTTGCTCTACTTTGGCGATCTCAGTCGCGTCATTTACTTCTTGCCCCACATCAGTATTGTTGAGACATTCGATAGCGACAGCATTCGCATCCGGTTTCAGACGGTGGAACTGGGCGCCTATACGATCAACGTCTATTGTGACCTGGGCCTGGAACGGCTCCCGGAAACCATGTCAATTAAGGTCGGCCCGCTTGAAGGAACCGCGCCCATCGAGAGCGAATCGACACTGAATTCGACCACCGGCTATGGCTACTTCACCAGCGAGGCATTGCTGTTCGATGAGGACGATGGCACGGGGATCGACTTCCAGTTTCGGTTTCAATCCAAGCTGCCGCGACCGCGCGGGTTGCGCATGATGCCTAAGCGCGTTGTCGATCGCATTGCGATGAGCATCTCACAGGGGCGCCTGGAGGAGATGATCGAGGGCTTCATGTCCAGCGCCATGGAGACGTTTCCGGAATGGCGGGACGAGCATCAGGCCAAGATGGCCGAGGCGCGACGCTAACGCTTCTTGGTCTCGTCCACACCGAGCGGTTGGCCTTCACGTATCGAGGATACACAAGATGAAAATAGATGGCAGTGACTTGATTCCAGTAGAGCCGGGTACGCTCTATCCGCTCCTGCATGGATGCGAATGCCCTGCGCCGGATCATTCCCGGCTGCGAGGCCCTCTCGGCCATTGGCCGCAACGAATACAGCCTGCGCGTCCGTCAGCGGCTGGGTCCGTATGACGACTGTTTTCACCGGCACACTCCATCTATCTGAGAAGGAGCCGACCAGTTGTCTGCGCGCCGTGGCGAATCTGGAAAGCCCGCACGGCATGGTTCGCGTGGTTGGCGATGTGGTGCTCGAAGAGGCCGGCGACGACAACACGCTCTTGCGCTATGAAGGCGATGTGGAACTGGGCGGGCGGCTGGCGGCCGTGTCGACTCGATCTGCTGGAAACGTCAGCTAACGCCTTTGTGCGTCGGATGATGGAAGCGCTGGAGCGCGAAACAGCCGGCGCCCAGCCGTTCGGCATGCGCCGTCCAGCTTCGCCCTGACCCGGTCGCTGCGTCGGACCGGCAGTTTCAGCCCTCCATCTGCCGACATGGGCCGGGCCCTTCCTGCTGGCCGCTGGCGGGTATTGATCCTACGTCTGCTCGACAACCGGCGGATCAATCGTCTGACGAAAGGCAATACCTGCGAAAGACATCACATCGCGGACAGATACGCTCGTGACCGATGGTCTACCGGCGGGTTCGGAGGTCGATCATCCTTCTGGGGACGAGCGTCCTATTGGTGTTTTTGATTCCGGTGTCGGCGGCTTGTCGGTCGTACATCATCTGCGTGAACAGCTCCGCACGAAGATCTCCTCTACGTGGCCGACCAGGCCCATCATTCCCTATGGTGTGCGCCCAGTGGAGCGAGATTGTGGGCTTCTCCGGCGAGATCGCCCGCTTTCTCATCGCGCATGGCGCGAAAGTCATCGTCGTGGCCTGCAACACGGCCACGGCCATGGCCATTGACGCGCTGCGGGCCGAGTTTCCCGAGACGCCGTTCGTCGGCATGGAACCGGCGCTGAAGCCGGCCGCGGCCCTGACCCGGACGGGCAAATTCGCGTACTGGCGACGCCGGGGACATTCGCCAGCCCGCGCTATGGATGGCTAATGGACCGGTTCGCCAAGCAGGTCGAGGTCTTTCGAAGATCCATGCATCGGGCTGGTGGCCCAAATTGAAGCGGCCGAACTGCTGCTCCGACGAGACCAGGCAGATTCTGGAGGCGGCAACCGCTCCGATGCTGGCCGCCGGCGTCGACACGCTAGTGCTGGGCTGCACCCATTACCCCTTTGTGCTTGCCGCTGTTGCGTATCTGATCGTGGGAGACGGGTCACAATCATTGATCCGGCCCCGGCAGTTGCCCGACAGACAGGACATGTGCTACAACAACATGACCTGTCGGCCCCACCGTGGCAGCAGGGCACGCTGACGTGCTTTAGCAGTGGCGATGCGGTCGCGATGCATGCAGCTGGTCGGCCATCAGCTGCTTGGCTACGACTGTGCCATGACCCATGTGGATCTGGGTGGCTGGGAAGTTGCCGATGGGCACGACGACCGCACATTCCGTCAGACCTAACACCCTGGCATGAGATCGCGAAATATCGAGCGCTGGCGAACCATTGAGGCGCGATCTGAGCCGCGAAAGCACAATCTGGCTATCGACGGTTCGGCGCGACGGCCGCCCGCATATGGTGCCGTTGTGGTACGTGTGGGTCGACGGCCGTATCTACTTCTGTACCGGCAGCAATTCGCAGAAGTTCACCAACATGATCGGCAACCAGAACGTGGCCCTGGCCCTGCCGGATCCGGTGAATGTCATCATCATTGAAGGTGAGGCCCACACCGCGACGCGCGCTGTGATGGACTCGACTGGCCGAACACTTCTATCACAAGTATGAGTGGGACTATCGCTATGACGAGAGCGCCGACTGGCGACTGGTGGAAGTGACGCCGTTCAAAATGCTGGTGTGGGGCGATGGATACGACCAACAGGAAGGGATCGCGCGTATTGTAAGTGAAGATCGGCATTGGCCCCTGTTCGACTGAGTCGAAGTGAATGCCCGGTGACGGCTGCTTTCTTACATGAATCCAATCTTGATTAGCTATACTGTTTTCACGTGTCGAGTAGACCTCGTTTGCTCGGGGTGCTACAGGCCCCTGTTGCTACGCGTCATGCGAACTGACGGTACCCGCTCGACGAAAGGAATTGATTATGATGCGTTTTGATCGCTTTACCGAACGAGCACAAGATGCGGCCGCCCGCGCCTATGAGATCGTCCAGCGCTACGGCCACACCCAGGTCGACACCGAGCACCTGTTTCTGGCCCTGCTGGAACAGCCTGACGGCGCTGTGCCGCAAATCCTGGAGAAACTGACGGTTGAGTCAGCTGCCTTGCAGGAACGGCTCGACCGCGAACTCCGCGCCAGCCCAAAGGTCTCGGTCTATGGCGGCGGTGTGGGGCAGATATTCTACACACCGCGGATTCGCACCGTTCTGGAGCTGTCGCAGGGCGAAGCCAACCGGCTGAAGGATGAGTTCATCTCCACCGAACACATCTTCCTGGCCATCCTGAGCGAGCGCAACACGCCCATCGGCGCGCATTCTGCAGGAGTTCGACATCACGCGCGACCGGGTGATGGAAGCCATGAAGGAAATTCGCGGCGGCCAACGGGTGACCAACCGCCAGGCCGAAAGCCGCTATCGCACGCTGGAAAAATACAGCCGCGACCTGACCCAATTGGCCCGTGAGGGTCGTCTGGATCCGGTCATCGGCCGTGACGCAGAAATCCTGCGCGTCATCCAGGTGCTTAGCCGCCGCACCAAGAACAACCCGGTTCTGATTGGCGAGGCCGGCGTGGGCAAGACGGCCATCGTCGAGGGCCTGGCCCAGAAGATCATCGACAACGACGTGCCCGAGAACCTGCTCAACAAGCGAGTGGTATCGCTCGACCTGGGCGCCATGATCGCCGGGCAGCCGCTTCCGCGGCGAATTTGAGGAACGACTGAAGGCCGCCGTGGAAGAGATTCAGCGGGCGCAGGGTGAGATCATCCTGTTCATTGACGAACTGCACACCGTTGTTGGCGCCGGGTCGGCCCAGGGCGCCATGGATGCCAGCAACATGCTGAAGCCGGCCCTGGCGCGCGGCGAACTGCAATGCGTCGGCGCGACCACGCTGGACGAGTATCGCCAGTACATCGAACGAGACAGCGCCCTGGAGCGCCGCTTTGCGCCGGTGTTTGTGGACGAGCCATCGATCGAAGAAACCATCGAGATGCTGCACGGCCTGCGCGATCGGTATGAGGCCCACCATGGCGTGGTCTTCTGCGGACGATGCGCTGGTGGCCGCGGCCAAGCTGTCGTCGCGCTATGTGACCGATCGGCGCCTGCCCGACAAGGCCATTGACCTGATGGATGAAGCGGCCGCCAAGCTGCGCGTGGCGCTTGCATACGCTGCCGCCTGACCTGAAAGAGCGCAAGCAGGAGATTGACAAGCTGCTGCTGGAGGAAGAAGAAGCCAGCGCCGCCCGTGACTATGAGCGCGCGCAGGTTACCAAGGCCGAACGGTTGCGCCTGGAGACGGAGTTCAACGACATGCTGGCCGACTGGCAGGGTGAGCAGCGCCTGGACGAGGTCGTGGATGAACATGACATCGCCGAAGTGGTCGCCTCCTGGACCGGCATCCCGGTCACGCAGATGCTGGAGACCGAAGCCGAGAAGCTGCTCAACATGGAAGATCGGCTGCACGAACGAATGGTGGGCCAGGATCGCGCTGTAGAAGCGCTGGCCGATGCCATCCGCCGCAGCCGCTCCGGTCTCAGCGATCCGCGCCGGCCGATTGGCTCATTCATCTTCCTGGGCAGCTCCGGCGTCGGCAAGACCGAGCTGGCCAAGGCGTTGGCCGAGTTCCTGTTTGACGACGAAGATGCGCTGATCCGCGTGGACATGAGCGAGTATCGCGAGCAACACACCGTCAGCCGCCTGTTTGGCGCGCCTCCGGGCTATGTGGGCTATGAGCAGGGCGGCCAGTTGACGGAGCAGATCCGCCGCCGGCCGTACTCAGTGGTGCTGTTCGACGAGATCGAGAAGGCCCATCCCGATGTCTGGAATGCGCTGCTGCAACTGCTGGACGACGGCCGTCTGACTGATGGTCAGGGTCGCGTGGTCAACTTCCGCAACGCCGTCATCGTCATGACCAGCAATGTCGGCACGTCGTTTGTGAAACGGGCCGGCGCGCTGGGCTTTGCCGGCATGCGCGACGAGGAAAAGGAAAACCACAAGCGCATTGAAGAGGCGCTCAAGCAGACCTTCCGGCCGGAGTTCATCAACCGCATCGACGAGATCATCATCTTCGAGCCGTTGTCGGAGGAGAATGTGGTCGAGATCGTCAAGCTGCAGATGAAGGATGTCCAGCAGCGACTGGCCGAGCAGGGTAACCTGAGCATTGAGCTGACTGAGCCGGCGCAACGCTGGTTGGCCCAACAGGGCTTTGACAAGGACTTTGGCGCCCGGCCGCTCAAGCGCGCCATCCAGCGCTATGTGGAGAGTCCGCTGTCGGTGCGCCTGCTGAAGGGTGAATTCAAGTCCGGCGACCGGATTCGCATAGACCAGGCAGAGGACGAACTAACATTCACGCTGCTGGAAAGTGAGCCGGTTCCACAGCAGCCCGCCGAAGAGCTGGTCGAATCAGCTTAAGCGACGACTGTTACCTAGCTATTGATTCAACTACCTCCGGTCATAAGCCGGAGGTAGTTTTGTCTAGGACTGATGGCTGCTGAACTAATCCTTCCGGACCAGTCGCGGCCGCGATCGCGTTTGATAGTGCTGCGATGTTTCTTGCGGAAGAGCCGGCGTTCGCGGACGCTGCGGCTGGGTTTGGTCGGCGTGCGTTCAGCCTCTTCGCGCAGGGCCTCGGCCAGCACCGCCTGAAAGCGCTGCAAGGCCGTTGAGCGGTTGCGGTGTTGGCTGCGGGATTCATGGACATTGATCGCAGCACGCCGCGGCTGTCCAGGCGGTAAGCCAGCCTGTTCAGCAGGCGAACGCGGGTGGCCTCGTCCAGCGCCGGCGAATTGGCGACGTCGAAGAGCAAGCGTGACGCGTGTGGCCGAGCGATTGACATGCTGCCCACCCGGCCCGCCGCCGGTAGTGTAGCGGAAATCGATCTCGGACAGCGGCAGCGTGACCGTGTCGGTGATGGGAATCTGACGTTGTCGTCTTCAGCTCATCATCATTTGGCTCGATTGGCGCAGTTGCGTCCTGCTCTATTCATACTATATATCAAGGCTGCGAAATGCGTCGAGCGAGTATCGATCAAATGCGACCCTATGTACACCTGTTTTTCATGGACGGCGTCGGCCTGAGCGGGCCGGACGACGCGACCAACCCCTTCAGCCAGGCGCGCCATGCCGGCGCTTGACCGGACTGCTTGGGTGACGGGTGGCAGTTTGCCGCTCGATCGAACCGGTACGTGGCCGCGCGAGCCACGCTCATGCCGACTGACGCCACGATGGGGGTGGACGGACGGCCGCAAAGCGCCACCGGCCAGGCGACGATCCTCACCGGCCGCAATGTACCCGTGCTGGTTGGCGAGCATTACGGCCCGAAGCCCAACCCGGCGGTGGCTGAAATCATCCAGCAAGGCAACACTCTTCAGCGAGGTGACGTCAGTGCCGGTGGACGGGCTGCTCTGCTGATCGCCCTATCCGCAGGGCTTCTTTGATGCCATCGACAGCGGGCGACGCTTGCTGTCAGCCGTGCCGCTGGCGGCCACCAGCGCCGGGCTGACCCTGATGACGGCCGATGATCTGCGACAGGGCCAGGCCATCAGCCCCGACTTCACCAATCAGGCCTGGCGCGAGCATCTGGGCTATGAGGATGTGCCCGCTACTGACCCTGGATGAGGCCGGGTCAACGACTGGCGAGCTTGGCCGCCGCCTACGAATTCAGCTTTTTCGAACATTGGCCCAGCGATCAGGCTGGGCATCGCGGATCGCTGCGATGAAGCCGTGGCTCATCTGGAGACGATCGACGCCTTCCTGGGCGGCCTTCTGGCGGCCTGGAATGATGACGGACGGGTCTGCTGATTATCACCAGTGACCATGGCAACATCGAAGCCAAGGACCATCGCCAACACACCCGCAACCCGGTGCCGACGATTCTGGTCGGCCGTGATCATGCTGCGCTGGCCGCCGAGATTCATGACCTGACCGATATTGCCCGGTCGTGCGCCTGAGCCTCGGCCTGGAACCGCGTACTTTCTTGAGCACGCTTGCCGACCGGCATCTTCAACCGACCAGACTTAATAAGGAACTTAGACCATGCCCGTATCATCTGAAGACTTCCGAGACGTCCTCCGCCTGTTTCCGTCCGGCGTCACCATCGTGACGATCAAGTCGCCGTCACTAGCGACGAGCCGCATGGCCTGACGGTTTCGGCCTTTGCCTCCGTCTCGCCCCAGCCGCCGCTGATCCTGATCTCGATTGACCATCAGGCCAGCGCCTATCCCATGCTGGAAGCAGAAGGCGCAGTCTTCGCCGTCAATATTCTGGGCGAGGATCAGACGGAGCTGTCCAACCGCTTTGCCTGGGTCAAGGATGAGGATCGCTTTGCCGAAGGAGAGTGGACCACGGCCGCTGACCGGTGCGCCGGTGCTGGCCAATGCGCTGGCCTGGCTGGATTGCACGATACATGCCCGCTTTGATGCCGGCTCCAACACAATCTATATCGGCGAAGTGCAGGCCAGCCGGGTCGAATCGGCCCGATGCGCCGCCGCTGATCTACTGGAATCGCGGCTATCGGCGAGCTGCTGAAGAAATCGAAACCGGTAGCGCTAATTGGTCGACCGTTTCCTCTTCCAGTCCGACGGCCATCAGATAACCACGCGCCCGCTCGGTCATGGGGTAGCGATTAACCAGCTTCCAGAAGTCCGGGCCGTGATTGGGCTCAACGAGATGGGCCAGCTCGTGGACGATCACGTAGTCGCGCACCCAAAGTCGGCATGGTGGCCAGACCGGTGGCTCAGGCGGATGGTCGCGTCTTCCGGGGTGCAGCTGCCGAAGCGCGTGTTCTGGTTGGTGACATAGCGGATAGAGTGCCACGTCAGTTGGCCGTCGAAATAGCTCGCGGTTCAGTTCGCGGGCTCGCTTTTCCAGGTCGGCATCGCTCAGACGGCTTGACGCGCTCGCGTTTGGTCATGCGCGGCCCGGAGCTGGGCGATAATCGGCTCGAGCTGGGCGTCGGTCATGGCCGCCGGGGCGCGAATGACCAGTACGCCTTTTTCCAGCCGTGCGCCAACCGTCTTGCGCCGCCGCTTGCTGCGGACGATCTTGACCGGCCAATTGCCTTCCTGTTTCGAATTCGTCCATTTGCCATGCCAGAGCGAAGTCGCTGCCGATCGATCGCTACGTCATCACTCCGAGCCCATTGTAGCACCCGGAGAAACGGAGCACAATAGATTGTCGCGCTAATTGGCTAGGCGGTCGGCGGCCGCCAGCGGGCGTAGTCTTCAGGACGGTCCAGATCGTGCAGGACCGCATTGGTAGTCGACATCCACCCAGGCGATATCGTCGGCGTGGCGCTCGCAGCAGGTCGCGCGGGGCCGACTTCCGGCGGCAGCGCCAGCAATTCGGCAAAGTAACGCCGGTCGATGAGCACCGGATTACCGCGCTGGCCGGCATGTCGCGGCACAACCAACCCGGCCGAACTGTGGGCGTAGGCTGTCAGGATCTCATCCATGACGATCCGGCGCCGACCATCGGCTGGTCACCCAGAACCACCAGACGGCCAACCACGCGTCGGGCGCCTGCCGGACCGCCGCTTGCACCGATGACAGCATGCCGTGGGTGTAGGCGGGATGATAGACTCTGCGGGACCAACTGCAGGCTGGGTAAGCGGCCGACTGCTTCAACTTCATATCCGGTCACGACGATGACGTCAGCCAGCTGCGACGCGCGCGCATGTATCAGCGTCTGCTCCAGCACGGTCGAGTCACCCCATGGCAACAGCAGCTTGTTGCGACCCATGCGCCGCGACTCCCCCGCGGCCAGGACGACGCCCCCCACGCGCCGCCAAACCTCGCGCACCGGTTGCGCAGTGCGCAGGGCGCCCAACACGACACGATCGATGGTCGGGCGATGATCAGCAAGCGCAGTTGCAACCTGTTGGGCTAGCGCGAGTTGGTCGGCCGTCTCGACCTTGTTGATGAACGGAACGACGCGCGCGCCGGTAGGGGCGTCCTTGAGTCCGCCTTGCGGGTGGGTCAGTCAGTGCTGCCATGCCCGCGGCCGTCAATCGGTCCTGGGCTGTGATCGAGTTCGACGTCGGACGCGACTCGCGGACCAGCAAGCGGCGGACACGATCTCCGGCCGGTGGGACGTTTCGTCCAGCGGGCCGCCAAGCGCATCGATGCCCGCTACGGAACAAGCAGCGTGGTTTCCGGCGGGATGACCGGTTCGTGATCGGCCGGCGCCTTGATCGGCCGCATGCGCGAACCGTCGCTCTCCACCAGCACATAGTCCACATCCGGCCGGGCCAACAGCCGACCCGGCAATGAGGCGGTCAACGCCCGCTGGCTTTCTCGCCCTCGACCGGTCCGATAACCAGACAACGGCCGAACGCGTCCAGGTGATGCGCCGAGCTGGGACAGGTCATCGGCCGAAGCAGACGGCCGGCGCCAGAGCCATTTGCGCCGCGAAGATGCGGGTCGTGGTGGTGATGACAACGCGGCCGGGCAGTGCTGCGGCCAGGGCAAACAACAGGCTGGTCTTGCCGCCGCCGCCAACGAGGGCAACCAGGTCCTGCGGCCGGATCAAGTCCCAAGGCAGCGGGCAGCGACCAGCCGGCGGGCATTCACGACCCGGGTTCGAGACCAAAGTCCGGCGACATAGGTCGTTCAGGAACCGGTCAACTTCCTGCCGGTAGGCGTCATAGTCGGTCAGGATATCGCGGGCATGGGGTGAGCCCCAATCGTTGAGTTCCAGGACTGTCCGGCTCCTGGTCGCTGCGGGCGAAGATGGCTCTCGGAGTGGCTGGGTGGAGTGTACTCGTCCTGCAGCGAATGGACGAGCAGGATGGGCATCTGCGCTTCGGCGATGGCGTTTTGGGCCGAGATGTCGTCCACTTCACCGCTGGGCGCGCCATTCGGCAATCTGCAGCGCCCCCGGCAGGAACACGAGGGCCGAGCGTGCCAAACTGCTGCTCGCCCTGGATAGCGCAAGATCGAAGCGAGGTCCTGATAGGCCGAATCGGCCAGCACGAAGGCGACATCGGGCATCAGTGGGGCCGCTTGTAGCGCGGTGGATGCGCCGTAGGACACGCCGACAACAGCCGACATCGGAGCGATCCAGACCGGTGCGCGTTGGTGAACCAACCCAGCGCGCTCGACCAGGTCCTCCTTCTCGTAGTAGCCGAACGTGTGGAGCGCGGGCGTGCTGGCACCATGACCGCGATGGTCGTAGGCCAGCAGGTCGCAGCCGCGCTCCCAGAACAGCGGCGCGTACTGCAGGGCGCCGTAGCGCGTGCCGGTGAAGCCGTGGAGCAGGATGGCCCCGCAATCACCGTCCATGGGGTTCTCGAACAGGAAGCCGGCCAACGTTACTTCGCCGACATCGATGCTGATCTCCTCCGGCTCCGGCAGCCCCAACTCGGCGAAGCTGTCGGCGCGCGCCTGGCCGTCGGCCAGCGTCTGAGTGGGGCTGGCGATAGCCACAGACGAAAAGAACCAGCTGCCGCCGGCGTAAGCGCCAACGAGCAATATAGCCAGAATGATGAGGACGATCCAGAGACCTTTGCGTTTCATGGGTGTTGCTCCGATGATTGATTGAGTGTGACCAGAACGGCCTCCAGCACCCCGCCACCGATGGCCAGCGCCTTCTCCGAAATGGTGAAGCAGGATTCTACATCGACCACGGGCATCCACGTCACCGATCTTGATCCCCGACTTAACCTCCGTGCCCGGCGCAATAAGGCCGCGCAGCACGCCATCGAAGGGCACAACGACCGGCACGCCGCCGACCGACGCCGATCCGTTCACCGGCCAACACCCGATCGCCGATGTCCTTGCCCCAGTTGGCGATGCCGTCGACCGGCGCGCGCAGCACCCGCTCAGCCCCTTTGCCGGCGACGATGCCCGGCGTGCCCGTGTTGGGCAGGGCCGAACCCTGCCAGATGACCCGGCCCAGCGTGTGGCCGCGCATCGTCTCGATGACGGCGTGGCAATCCTGCCCGGCCGTGAACCCCGGCCCCAGACCGATCACCAGCGGGGCCTGATCGATTGTCGTGTCGATATTGCGCTTGGCCATGCGCGCGTCGACGATGGCGTATGCCTGGCCGGCGCAGATCTTGGGGCAGTTCGGCCGAGACCAGCACGGGAATCACGCCCGTTCGGGCACAATGAGCGCATCCTCGGCCGTATCGACACGCACCCCGCGCAGACCCTCGATCGACACGTCGCCCTCCAGAACGGCCGTGGCCAGCGCCACCCGCCGCCGGACGACCAGCGGCTGGGTCAGTTCCAGCACGACGACCGGGAAGCCGGCCGTGTGCAGGCGATAGGCCACGCCGGTGGCCAGGTCGCCGCCGCCGCGGAGGAGGATGAGGTGGTGGGAGAAGAGCATCTCCCAATGGTAACCACGCGTAATGGGATCAACAAGGTTGAACGGTCATCATGTTATGCTACCATTGTTCAAAGTGCCATCCAGGAGGACGCAGGCATGGACCCATTGACAGCGGACTTTCTCTCTAACTTGTCGGCCGGACTGACCGGCCAGGTCATCAACGGCCTTGGCGGCGCGCTCAAGCGTCAGATTGCCGGCACACCGGCTGAACTGTCACTGCGGCGTGGCCTCGAAGCGGGTGTGGTCGCGGCCGTGGCCCAATCGACCGCTCAAGAACCGGCGGAAAGCGCCCTGCTGCACGACATATTCACCGACTTCTTCCATGACCCGCTGGTAGGTGTCCAGATTGCGCGGCTGCTGCGTGGGCGCTCCTGGGATCGCGCAGAGATTAGCTGAATTGTTCGCTGAGGCAGGCTATGTGGCTGAACAGCTGCCGGGGCTGAGCCTCGACGCGGCGCTGGATGCCTTTGCCGGAGCGTTCCTGGAAGCGGCCGACGCCGAGCCGGAGCTGCAGGGGCTGATCCAGATCGGACAGATCCGGCAGCAGACTGCGCTACAGACAGAGTTGTTGGCGGAGATGAAGAAGTTGGTGGCCGCGTGGCAGTCCGGCCAGGTGGCGCAGATTAGCAAAGGCGCCCTGGTCGGTGCCTCTGGCGAACCGGTCTACACCATGCACATTCACAAGATCATTGGTCGCGATGAGATCAATGATGTCGACAATGTTTTGTCCGGGGATTTCCGCCACGCGACTGTCCATATCATCAACCAGTACATGAACGCGCCGGGCGATGCGCTCTGGTCCGAGGACCACGTCCGGGATGCCCTTAAGCGCTATCTGGAGTGGATAGTCGGCCGCTACGGTAGCCCCGAACTGCGCGGGATCGAGGAACGGGAGCGGGCGCTGCCGCCCATTACGCTGGACCAGGTCTATGTGTCCCTGTCGGCCACACCGGACACGGACCGCGAACAACCGCCGCGCCGCGACCGCCGCGCCGCGACATCTGATCTGACGGCGGCTGAAGGCGAAGGCCGGCTTGAGCCGGTAGACATGTCCGGGTTGCTCGGCCTGGATACGCGCCTGGTGATTACGGGCGGACCAGGCTCGGGCAAGACTACCTATCTCTATCTCATTGCCAGTGCTGTGGCCCAGGCACTTCTCTCGGGTGATGTGGGCCGGGTACAGCGAGACCTTGGTCTGGCGGCGCCCTTGCCCGTGCCTATCTATCTCTCGTTGGGCGAATACAATCAGGTCCGCAAGGAGCGCAAACAGTCGTCTGACGGCTGGGAGGGCACTTTGCTCGGCTTCGCCAAGCGTTCCCTGGAGAAGACGCATGCCGGCGTGATCTTGCCCAGGGACTTTCTCGAGCGAATGCTGATGGCCGAGGATTCGTGCCTGTTCCTCCTGGATGGTCTCGATGAGGTTGTCGAAGAAGACGACCGAGAGGACATCAGCCAGGAAATTGCCGATTTGTCGTTGAACAAGTCCATCGCCTATGTGATTGTCACCAGCCGGACGCGCGCCTACACCGGTGGGGCGAGGCTGCCGCCCCAGTTCCGGCGCGCCGAAGTACAGCCGATGACGCCCGAACAAGTGAATGAACTGGTGTGGCGCTGGTGCGAAGCCGTCTACGACCCGACGCGCGCGGCGGAGGAAACGCAACAATTGCAGCGAGAGATCAGCCGTCTGGAAGACCATCGGCGGCAACGTGGTGAAGAACGGCGTCTGGCTGACTCGCCCTTGCTGGTGACGATCATCGCCATTGTCTACTACAACGACGAACATCTGCCCGAGCAACGGGCCGCCCTTTACAAGAAGTGTGTTCATGCACTGATCGCCGAGCAGCACCATGTGAAGGGTGACGCCAAACGCGATCTGGTGCGATGGGGTGGAACCGAGGACGACAAGCGCGAACTGCTGACCGAGCTAGCCTACGAGATGATGGCTTCCGGCGAAAGGCCGGCAAGCGGGTACACGAAACCCAACTGCGGAAGTGGCTGATGCCGCTGGCTGTTCGCCGGCGCGAGGGTCAAGCTGAGCACTGGCTGCGCCGATTTCCTGCAGGCGATGGCTGCGCGGGCCAGCCTGCTCAATGAGCGCGACCGCACCTATGAGTTCATCCATCTCTCGTTCCAGGAGTTTCTGTGCGCCACGCAATTGGCAACAAGTCATTCGGTGCCGGACCTCGTTGATTTCATCGTGACCAAGGAGCATGTGTCCGACTCGTGGTGGCGAGAGACCATTCTTCTCGCGCCGGGGTACATGGGTATTGAAAGTCGGGCTGCTGCGCTGAAACTCATTCACCAGCTGGGTGCCGTGCCGCGCTTGCCGCGACGCAACCGCTCTGGCCGCGGCTGAACTGGCGGCGACGGCGTACCGTGAACTGGAGGTTCCCGATGCGCAAACGCGCAAACTGTTAACGGATCGGCTGGCGAGCTTGCTGACCGACCCTAGCCTGGCGGCGACCAACCACTACGTGGGATTGGCCGGCGTCGCTCTCGGCCGCCTGGGCGACCCGCGTCCAGACGTGCCTGTGAGCTTCCCGACTATGGTCGATATACCCGCCGGACCATTCCGCATGGGTAGTGATAAGCCAACAAGGACAGCCCCTACTATGACGATCTGGCCTATGAAGACGAAGCAGCCGAGTCATGAGGTCACATTGCCCGCCTATCGCATCGGCCGGTTCCCCGTGACCGTGGCGCAGTACCGGGTGTTTGTTGAGGAAGCCAAGGGCTATGCTCACGAATCATACTGGTCCCCCGCCGGTTGGCGATGGCGTAGCGAGAATAAGCGCGTCCAGCCCACCTATTGGGATGATCCGCAGTGGACGGTGGATAACCATCCGGTGGTGGGCATCAGCTGGTACGAGGCGGCGGCCTACTGCGCCTGGCTGCGGGTCGAGACGGGTCGACTGTTTCGGCTGCCGGACGAGGCGATGTGGGAGAGAGCAGCGCGCGGGACGGACGGCTCGTCGCTGGCCGTGGGGCAACACCTGGGACGCGACGCGTCTGAACGCAGAGGTCACGATCGGACGGACTTCGGCCGTCGGCATCTTCCCCGCCGGCCAATCACCTTATGACATCTGTGATGCTGCTGGGAATGTGTGGGAGTGGTGCAGTGGGCCGGGCTATCGAAGTGGCGCAACCTATGCGAATGGATTTAAGCGCCGTGCCTATGCGGAGGACCTGGCTCTGGACGCGGAGACCCGGGCTGCGCGCGGCGGCTCATGGGGCAACCTCGATCAGTACACGCGCGCCGCGTGCCGGTGCTTCTACCTCCCGGACGACAGGTACGACAACCTTGGGTTCCGGGTGGCCGAACATCTCTCCGATTCTGAATTCTGATTTCTGTCTTCTGAATTCTGATCTTTTTACATGGCCGGGCTAGGCAACGCATGATGGATGGGCTAGCATACGCGCCTGAATCGCCGAGCCGCAGGCGAGGCGATCGCCTCATTTAGTCCTTTCGCCCCCCCGCAACTTCTCCACCACCCGCCACGGCAGCAGCGGCAGCTCATCGATCCACACCCCCGTCGCGTCGTGGACGGCGGCCGTAATGGCCGGGCCCAGGGGCATGAACGGCATCTCGGCCATGCCCCGCGCGCCCCACGGCCCCAACGGATCGGGGTATTCCACCAGCACCGACTCAACCTGGCTGGGGATGTCCTTGATGCCGGGGATGAGGTACTGGCTGAGGTACGGATTGACAATGCGGCCGTCGCGCACGATGAGGTTCTCCATGACGGCGTAACCCATGGCCTGCACCACGGCGCCCTCGACCTGCCCTTCAATCAGCGTGCGATTGATGATCTGGCCGACGTCATCGGCGCAGACCACGCGGTCGATGGTGACGAAGCCTGTTTCGATATCGACCATCACGTCGACGGCCTGGGCCACGTAGCCGTAGGTGATGTTGGGCATGGCTTTACCCGTCTCGGGGTGATACATCTCCGTGGCCGGAGCGCGGTAGGTGGCGTGACCGATGGCCGGTCGATCCTCGTTGGTCCAGTTGGCCAGGGCCAGTTCGGCCGCCTCGCGGATGGAGTTGCCGGCCATGAAGGTCATGCGCGAGGCCGAGGCCGAGCCGGAGTTGCCGCTGCTGGCCGTGTCTGACATGTCCAGCTCGACCAGGTCGATGGGCACGCCGACGGCCGTCGGCCGCCATCTGGCGGAAGGCCGTATGTGCCCCCTGGCCGACGTCGGCCCCGGCGTGGCGCAGGATGACCTTATCGATAGTGCCCTTGCCGCGCAGTTCGATGGTGGCGTCGCAGGTCTCGGGGAAGCCGAACGAGAAGCCGACGTTCTTGAAGGCGCAGGCGAAGCCCCGACCATGGCGCAGCGAGGACGAATCGGCCGGCAGGGATTGGAAGGGCGAATGATGGGTGTTGGCCGGAGCCGGCTGTGGGACGGCGCTGCCCCAGCCGGCCGCCTCGGCGCAGGCCTCGACGACCTCGACAATGCTGACCCCGGGCGGGATGGGCGTCTGCGTAGTCAGCAGGCTGCCCTCGCGCAGCAGGTTGCGGCGGCGAATCTCCACCGGGTCCATCCCCAGCTTTTCGGCCAGCTTGTTCATCTGGCTCTCGGCGGCAAAAGCGCCCTTGCGGCCCGCCAAAGCCGCGGAATGCGCCGCCGGGGACGTTGTTGGTCGTCACGGCGTAGCTGTCGACGTGGGCGTTGGGCACTTCGTACGGGCCGGTGACCATCAGGTTGGCGTTGCCCAGAACCTTGGTGCTGGTGTAGGCATAGGCGCCGCTGTCCAGGATGACCTCGGCTTCGACGCCGGTCAGAACTCGCCATCGGCCGTGGCCCCCCACTTGGTCGTGATCCAGGCCGGGTGGCGCTTGTGGTGGCCGATGATGCTCTCCGCGCGAGTCCAGATGACGCGCACCGGCCGCAGGATGCCCTGCTCGCGCAGCCGCATGGCGGCCAGGCCCAGGACGATCTGCAGCGACATATCTTCGCGGCCGCCGAACGCGCCGCCAATGGCGCGATAAATGACACGCACCTGATCGGCGGGCACGCCCAGGGCGTGGGCCACTTCGTGCTGGTCTTCGTGCGTCCACTGCCCGGCAAACTCGACGGTGATGCGCCCTTCGTCGTCGATGTAGCCCACACCGGCTTCCGGTTGCAGATAGGCATGTTCCTGATAGGGCAGGTGATAGGTGCCTTCGACAATGACATCGGCCGCGGCCCAGGCCGCGCGCATGTCGCCCTTGCGAATGCGATAGTGCTTGAGAATGTTCGTGCCCTGCTGGGCACTGCAGCACCACCTTCGTCTTGCATGGCCTCGTGGACATCGGTCACGATCGGCAGTTGCTCCCACTCGATATGAATGAGCGCGCACGCCTGCGCCGCGGCCGTTTCCGCTCTCGGCCACAACAAAGGCCACCTGATCGCCTTCCCACAGGGAAACGTCGGCGCCGGGTTTGTTGCTGCCCAGGCCGACCAGGACGGGCTGGTCGGGCAGGATGAGGCCGTACTCGTTGACCGGCACATCCCTGCGCCGTGTAAATGGCGATGACGCCAGGCACCGCCTCGGCCGCGCTCAGGTCCATCGCCACCATTCGCGCGTGCGGTTGGCCGCTGAAAAGCACCTTGCCGTGCAGCAGATGTATCCGGGGTAACGTCGCCGGGGTAGAGGGTCTCGCCGGTCACTTTGCCACGGGCGTCCACGCGGCGCTGAACTTGAGATTGGAATGGGGTTGGTGTCGGACATAGGTTGACCTGTGAAGAGTCGGTGGCCTAGCGCTGCCGCCGGCGGCGCGCTCGACGGCTTCGATGATCTTGTAATAGCCGGTGCAGCGACAGAGATTGCCGGCAAAACGCCTGCTCGATGTCGCTAAGCGCCGGGCGGGGTTGTTCTTCCAACAGCTTGGCCCCGGCCATCAGAAAGCCGGGAATGCAGTAGCCGCACTGGACCGCGCCGGTGTCGATGAAGGCGCGCTGCAGCGGGTGCAACGTCTCCCGCTGCCCAGCCCCTCGATGGTGACGATGTCGGCATTATGGGCACGGGCCGCGGGAACCAGACAGGCCATGACCGCCATGCCGTCCAGGAATACCGTGCAGGCGCCACACTCGCCTTCGGCGCAACCCTCTTTGCTGCCGGTCAATTGGCCCTCCTCGCGCAGCCAGCGCAAAAGCGTCTTGTCGTAACCGCCGCGGCTGGTGACGAGACGGCCGTTGACCACGGCGGTGATCGGCTCCGCGGCATCGTGGCTGGCGCCGAACTTGCTGCCGGTCGGGTAGTGGCCGTGGGTGTCGCCCCAGAGCATGACCGGATCGGCCGGCCACTGCTCGCGCTGGCGACTCTCGCGGAGCGTGGTCAGCGCGCGACGCACCATCACCTGCACCATCTCCGACCGGTAACGGGCCGGGCCGCGCACATCGTCGATGGGTGTGGCCGCCTCGGCCGCCAGTTCCGACGCTTCCAGAATGACCTCATTGGTCAGTTCCTGTCCGACGAGAAACGTCTCGACCTGCGGGGCATCGATGATGACCGGGGCGACACTGCCCAGGGTTAGCCGGGCGCGACGAATGAGACGGCCGTCGAAATCGACGATGAGCGCCAGATGGACCACTGAAATCGCCTGAGCACGACGCAGGCCCAGCTTGACAAACGTGCCGCGCGCAGAGTCGGGCAGGGGGGTGAAGCTAATGTCCACCAGCATCTCGTCGGCTTCCATGACGGTCCGGCGCACGCCGCTGTAGAACTGGGACAGGGGCACCGTGCGCCGCCCGCGGACTGAGGCCAGCGTCACCGATGCCTCCAGCGCCCGTAGCGGGGAGATGGTGTCGTTGGCCGGACTGGCGGTGATGAGGTTGCCCGCGACAGTGGCTCGGTTCCGCAACTGCGGCGAGGCAATCTCCCAACAGGCCTGGGCCAGCGGGAACGCGCGGCCGACGATGAGATCCGACGCCACCACCTGATTGTGTGTGACCAGCGGTCCGAGGTGGATGGTGCCATCCTCGTCCTGGGTGATCTCGTTGAGGCGGGGGATGCGTGTTATGTCAATGAGTATGGAGACATCCGGCCGTTGGCCGCGCTCCAGTTCCAGCATCAAGTCACTGCCCCCGGCGATTAGCCGCGCCGAACGGCCGTAGCGGTTGAGCAACGGCAAGACATCGGCCACGTCAGTGGGCGTTTCATAGCGGTCGAGCAGGTGGGGGGATTGTTCGGTAAACATAGGCTTAGGTTATGACGTTGTGGCCGCTGCCGAATGTATCGGCCGGGCGGTTGCATCTCGCTGAACTTGCATGATTTGGGCCAGGATGCTGACGGCGATCTCGTGGGGCGTTTCAGCGCGCAATTCCAGCCCAATGGGCGAAATGACACGTTCCAACGCTTCCGGCGTCAGGCCGTCTTCCAGCAGCAGCCGGCGCGTCTCTTCCCACCGACGGCGGCTGCCCATCACGCCGATGTAGGGCGCGGGCGACTGCAGAATGGTGGGCAGCAACTGCCGATCGAGCATGACATTGCGGGTGACCATGGTGACGTAGGTTCGCTCGTCTACTGGCTGTGCAGCCAAGGCTTCTTCCGGCGGGCCGGAGAGCAGCACATCGGCGTCGGGCATCAGGTCAGGCGTGGCCAATTCGGCACGGTCGTCGTGGGCTACGACACGGTAGCCCAGCCAGTGGCCCAGCGCGGCCAGCGATCGGCCGACATGGCCGCAGCCAAAGATGAACAACGTGGCTGGAGGCAGATGGGGTTCCACAAATATCTCCACATTGCCGCCGCAGACACCGGGGTCGCCGCGGGCTGGGTCTACGAGGGAATAGGGCACGAGGCGCGTTTTACCGTCACGCAGCGCTTCTTGCGCCGCCGCCACGACCCGGGCCTCCATCTCGCCACCACCAACGGAGCCGGCCGTGCGGCCGTCGGCGTAGACCAGCATCTTGGACCCGGCATGGCGAGGGACGGAGCCCTGGGCACGGATCATGGTGGCCAGGGCAACCGGTTGACGCCCGGTCTGGGCGGCCAGCAGTTCTTCAAGCAATGGGCGGTCGTAGGCCATACGTGGTTAGCCGCCTAATTCTCCGGACGGGCTATGCACCAGGATGACACCCAGGCTGTTTTTCCCGCCGCGTCCTGGGCGCGATAGAAGTTGTGGGGAAAGGGCGTGGCCGAATCGATCTGCGGCACGCCGTTCCGGGCATCAATGAGTTCGCGTTCGTTGACTTCAATCAAGGTGACCAGCGTGCCCACCGGGAAAAAGCGGTCCTGGAACTTGACTGCCGGGCCGGCCTCATTGGCCAGTACAACCTGTTGGTCATTGCTGACGAGGCCGCACTGCCCGCGCGTGGAGCACTCGCCGGCACAGGTCGAGCACCGCTTGCTCGCCGACACCGGGCAAGGCCGGCGGTTCATCGCGGCAGGCCGCCAACAACAGCATGGCGATAGTGACAAGGGGCCACAGGCGGCGCGGGATAGTTGTGGTCATAAGTGTGTGTAGTTTACCAGAAGTCAGGCTGGGGGTTAAATGTGGCAAGTGGGCAAGTGCCATGGGGCGAGCTAACCTGCCTCTTACAACAAACGGCCCGGACATCGAAATGCCCGGGCCGTTTAGTTGATGCGGCCGCCGCAGTCTTTATTCGGTGATAGTCAGCACCAAGCCATCGGAACGGCCGAACACTTCAGGGAAGTATTGTTCGCGCGCCGTGGCCGGACGCACCTGATAGGTGCCGGGGATGGCGGCATCCAGATAGTAGGTGTACTGGTACGTGCCCGCCGGAAGATACTGGCTGAGGAACGTGACTTTACTGTCCCCATACTGGATGTTGTCGAAGTACCACCAGCCCCAGAAGCCGAAGGGATCATCCTCGCGGTCCTGCGGGGCAATGGAGCCACCGGTGCCCGAGGCACTGGTCAGCAGATTCGGGTCAATGGCTTCGGTGCCGGCCGGGATGGGATCTTCGACGGTCACATAGATGCGATCTTCAGGCATGACCACGGTCAGCTGGACCCGCACGCGCTGCCCGGCTTCGATTTGGGTCAGCGGCTCACAGGTCTCCGTTTCCGGGTCACAGGCGGCGTCGAAGTACTGGCGCACGACGGTCATGCCGCGGCTGGCCGGTTCGATCTGGTCGACGGCGATGGCGCTGTCGAGCGTCAATGTGTAGTACAGACGGCCGTCGCCTTCGCCGCGCTGGAAGTCGAAGTAGTTGGTGTCCTCCGGGAGCAAGTTCGCCCACCGGCACCGAAATCACCTCGCTTTCCGTGATGGTCTCGCTGTTAAACGTGCCATCTGCTCGGGGCTAGCAGGTTGACGTTCGACCTGGTAGTCGTAGTTGGCATCCAGTTCGCCGGAAGCCGACCATCCAGTCACTGAGGCCGGTGATGCTCCAGGCCGTCTGATGCGGCGTGGGCCAGCTCTCGGCCGTCCGGGCCACCATCAGCCAGCGCACGGCCGGCGGCAGCAGCGGGCTATCCGGCTGCAGCAGCGACAGGGCGTCGATGATCATGGCCGTGCCGCGGATGTTGGTGCTTAGATTGGCCACATCCTGCTCGGCGTCTTCCCAATGGGCACCGGTGGCGCTCATGATGACGCTGTTGTTCAGGTCAGTCAGCAGCGCGGCCTGGTTCTCGCCGGAATCGCCGCTCAGACTCGTAGGCCATGGCCAACAGCGCCTTCGCATACGGATCCATCAGAGCGCGATGCTCGGCCATCAGTTCGTCGGCGTCGCCGCTGACATTGCTGCCGGCTTCGGCCAACACGTAGAGGAAGAACGCCTGGCGATTGACCTCCGTCGCGTCGTTCAGACGGTTGACGGCTTCCAGTTGTCGCTCAACATAGAGTTCGGCATCGTCGATGACAGCCTGCGTCGACCGTGTAGCCCAACTCCTGAGCCTTGCTGAGGGCCAGCAGCGCCTGTGCGCTGATCCATGGATCGCTGTCGTCGCTGAAGCACCAGCTCCAGCCACCGTCGTCATTGGCCAACTCCTCCAGACGGGCCACATCGCCGGTGTTGAAGCGGCTAACGAATCGGCCAGCGTCGGTTGGTCCAATGCAAGCTCGCGCACGGCCGCTTCCGTGGCCGTGTTGTTCAGCAGCCGATCAGCCAATGTTGCGGCGCAGAGCATCTCGGTCGTCAGGTCGTCGTTGAAGACTTCGAACGACTCTATGATGGCCGCGGCCAGCGATGGCTGGAGCCGAGCGACGACGCTGCCCTCATTAATGTCGACGCCCTGCGGGCAGGACGATCGCTTCGACCTGTCGACCTGCCTCGTCCAGCTCGCCGGCCGTCGCCACGAAGTCGCGACCGCTGAAGCGGTAGACCGGGATCAGGTTGTCGGGTCCGGTGCCGACGGTGGGCTTGCTGGCATCCGCTGTAGCCGCCGCCTTCGACGCGGAAAGTCAGGTCCACATAGGGCACATCGTTGACGGTCACCGGCCAGCGGACCAGCGTGCGGCCGTTAGCGGGCACGGTCGCCACTTGTTCGGCTTCGCCCGTCAGCGTGACGCCGGCACCGGCCAGCGATACGGTTGCCTCGATGGGCTGGTCGGTGTTGTTGTTGACATTGGCGCCCAACTTGACCACGTCACCCACGGTGAAGAAACGCGGGCGTGACCGGTCGGACCAGCAGCGGCAGCCGCGTCTGGATGTCGATGCTGTTCTGGCCGACGAGCGTGTCCGGGCGCGTTGGCCTTGCTGCTCATGCGCCAGGTCGTCACGTTGTCGGGCAGCGGCACTTCGACCGTTGCCTGTCCGCTGCCGTCGAGTTGCAGCTTGGCTTCCCAGTAAGCGGTGTCTTTGAAGTCCTGGCGCACGCCATCGTCTTCGCCTTCGAGGCGTACGGAAGCCAGCGCTTCCTCAGCGCCACCACCGCCGCCCATGCCGCCACCCTGCAACGGTTCTTCCGGTTCCAGCCCTTCACCGGTGATGAACAGGCCGGAGCCGGTCTGGCTGCGCAGCGGCTGCGGCGAGTAGAACGCCTCGGCGATCGGCGGCGCGTTGTCCTCCTTCAGCGACAGCACGGCCAGATCGACCAGCGCCAGCGACACTTCGGCCGGCACCGGGTTGCCCTGGAAGTCGGTCACCGCGACGGTGAACGTTGGCCGTGTCGCCCGGTTCGTACGTTTCCTGGGCCGACGCGAGGTCCACATTCAGCGTCAACTGCTCAATCGATACGGGCAGCTCGACGATACCGATGCGAATGTCGGCATAGGGGAAGTCAGGATCGGCCGTGTTGACCGGCTTGACCGCGACCACCGATCACATGGACGTTCGGCGCGAACTCCGGCGTGATCGGAATCTGCAGCACCGTGCTGCCGTCGACGGTGACGACGCGCTGCTCGATCAAGTTGCCGCGCTCGATCGTCAGCCAGGCCTGCACCGGTTGAGCAAACGGGGACTGCACCAGGATTTCGGCCGTATCGCCCGGCGCGTAGGTGTCCTTGTCCGGGACCAAGCTCCATCGTGCGCTGATTGGGATCAGTGCGCCAACCGGCATAGCCGGGGTCGACGGCCCACAGCGACATGCTGCTGATCTGTTCGCGCCCGGCGCGTCGGTCAGCGTGGCGACGGCGATGTACGTGCCGCCACCCTCGGTGGTGAATGTCACGCTGGCCTTCGCCATTGGCATCCGTGGTGACGGACTCGGTGGCGATCTCAGTGTCGACCGGTGTCCACTGCGTGTAATACGAACCGAAGTCGGCGTTACGATCCTGCTCCCAGTCACGCTGGTAGAGCGTTATCGTCCACCGGATAGTTGGCGACAGGGTTGCCGTCCCAATCGACGGTGATGAGGTCGATCGTGACATCGTCCCCGGCGTCTGATGACCGGTGTGTCAGTGGCCAGACCGACATACGCGTCGGCGGCGTGATAGATGATCGTCGTCCGGCCGGTGACCGGGAACTCGCCCAGGCCGCCGACCGTTGTCTCGACTGTGACTTGGCGGCTACCGGGATCGGCGTCGTCAAGGAGATTGGCGGGCAGATGTGATCGTCCAGATTGCCGGCGGCATCCGTTTCGCCGTCACCACCGCTCGTACTTGCCCAGTTCGCCGCCGCCGAAGCCTGGGAAGGGTCCGTTCACTTCATAGAAGAAACCAGCCTGATCGCCGAAGGCAAACGGCGGTGTGGTCTCGATCGTCGGGAAGTACTCGTTCTCGTACGCATTCCAGTGACCGGGCAAACCGGCGGCTGGTGCACCAAAGAGATAGGTGCCGTTGACGGTGACCGTCGGCTGCTTCGCCGCGCACAGTTTCCTCGGGGTCGGCCGTTGACGGTGACCAGAAACTCTGGCCGACGATATTCGGCGACGGTGAAATTGCGTGTCGATTGCCAGTAATCGCCGGTCAGATAGAACGACCAGGTGCCGAGCTGCAGATCTTCGGGCAACTGATACTCCCCGGTGAAGACACCGTCGGCGTCTACGGTGACGGGGAATACATCGGTGAAGGTCTCCTCGCCATAGTAGAAGGCCGGTCCCAAGTTCAACTCCATCTCGTCAACATCCGGCAGGTTGTAGCGACCGAAGTTCGGATCGCGCACGACACCCTTGTAGTAGACGATGTCGCCGGGCCGGTAGATGGGCCGGTCGGTGTAGATATAGGCATAGATCGACTGTTCGGCACCGGTGTCGGTGTTGATGCCCATCTGCCAGGGCGTGGCGCTGCCGTTCCAGTAGCTGATGGCCGCGCCGAACCCGGCTTCGCCAGGCGCATTGCTGACGACCGCGACGCCGTCGAGATAACTATCAGCCGGTTCATAGTCGAAACGACGCAAAGCCGTTGGCGTCGGTGACGGCCGTGCCGAGATTCAATACCTTCGCGACTGTATAGCGTCAGGTTGCGCCCTGCGACCGGTTGTCCGGTGAGCGAGGTCGGTGGCCCAGACATGGACCTGCGCCGAACATCTCCTTGACAACGAGGTTTGTGTCGCCCACGATGAGCAGCACGCTCTGGTTCTGCCACCAGCGGCTGTCCTCGTCAATATCTGGAGCCGCCACGATCAGCCGATACATGCCGTGTCGGCAGTGTGCCGCCGCCGGCCAGATCGACTGAGGCGCAGGCCCAGTTCATCTCTGGCCGCCGTAGACGGGACGGTTGTCTGGAAAATCAGGTCGCCTGTGGGTCGGATTGTCGAACTGCTGATAGGTATTGATCAGCAGGTCGATGTTCAATCCGATGTCATATAGCGACACGTCGAACTGGTCGACGTTGCGATAGAGCACCTCCACACTGGTGGGGAAGGCCGTGCTGAGCTGGGCCACCTCGCGCGGCAGATTGAGCGAGGCCAGCGCGGAGCATACGGCGGCGCGGAGAAGCTCCACGTGTAGTCCTCGCCGAGCGTGTTGCCATAGGGATCGGCCGCAGCTGCCGGGAATCGTGACGGTGTAGACCGTGTTGGGCTCCAGGGGAAAGCTGACATAAACGTCGTAGTTGCCTTCCCATTCGTTGATGAAGTAATCGACATCACCTGGATCAGGTTCGATGATGAACTTGACCGTCGATGGTGTCGCGTGTTCATCGGGCGACGCGAAGATGACCGAGAAGCCACTTTGCCATTGGTCGGCCACTTGGCCCCGTCGGGCGGATTAGTGTCAATAACGGCCGGCAAGGGCACGGTGGTGAACGTGCTGGTATGGGCTCGCTCCATGGTTGCGCCACCGGCCGCAGCGGTCGCCGGTCGACTACGGACAGGGTGTACTCGGTCTCCAGTGCCAGCAAATCCGTCCGGTTCCAGAAAGACTGTGCGATCCTCGTCTTCCCACGATGCTAGGCCGCGCTCGCGGCGGGGTCCAGTGACATGGCCGCCTCGGTGGCCGCGCGGTCCATGGGCATGCTGAAAGTGATCGAGATCGGCCGTGTGACGGCGCAATGGCCACTGCCTTCATTGCCCGGCTCGACAGAGACCACTTCCGGCAGTCGAGTGTCGTGAACTGCCAGGTCGGCGCATCTTCGATCACGCCCCCGGCGAAGTTCTCCAGCGTCGGGTCGACGCTGACGGTGTAGGAGGTGCCGCCGGCAAACGCCGGGTCGGCCTGGAAGCGATAGATGCTGGTGGAAGTCCATTCACCGGCGCCGGCCACGGCCGGCTCGAAGATCAGCGGCTGCGGCAGGTCGGCCTGATCGCCGGTGGCCACCAACGGCACGACCGGCTGGTTGAAGACAACCGTTACGACGGCGTCGGTCTGCACGCTGCGGGCGCCGTCTTCCGGCTGGAACTGGCTGACGCTGAAGTTACCCACCGTCTGCCAGTCGATCTCGACCGGTTGCTGCAGGGTTTCACCGCTAAGCGCGCTGGCCGAATCGGCGACGCGAATGCTGTAGCCGGTACTGCGTGCTAAGGGATCGGCTGGCGTGAAGGCCAACGTGTCGGGTTGTGGCCAGCTGAACTCGCCGGGCACGGCCGGTTCGATGGCGAAGGCCTGTTCGACTGAGGCCTGATCCATCGGTTGGTCGAAGCGCACCATGACCATCGTGTCAAGCCCGGTCTCCTCGCCGGGCGCGGGAGAGCTGGTGACCACTTGTGGCGGCCAGTCGAAGTCCTCCGGCGAAAGTGGCTGTCCGGCGGTCGGGGCGGCGGTCGGCTGCGCGCCAGCTTCGGATGTGGGCGATGGCCGCCGGGGCCGGCTCAGTGGTCGCTGTTACCTCCGCTGTAGCCGCAGCCGGTGTCGACTCAGCCGGTTGTTCCGGCTCGGCGGCAAGCGGCCAAGGCGGCGACGAAAGAGTCAATAGAATGAGCGAAAGTCAAGCAGTAAACGATTCGAAGTATCGCATGGAACGTATCCTCCAAAATGCAGATTCCGTCTGATTCCTCTTGGACCGCGGTCCGGGTGGATGTGATGGGTGATTGCGCTTACACGGTCTGGCTGTTAGACGTTCGGTTCCAAAGAATAGTTCCGGATGATGGCGTTCGGGTTTGCTAATTGAATCAGTAGTAACTAAGTCAGGTTGCGTAATCCGATCGGGTTTGGATCATCGCGTCGGGGCATTGGCGCGGCGGTCCATCGGTGGCATAGAGGGCAACGCCAAATCCCGCTTGCCCACGCCACTTACAAGCTAGTATAATACAGCTGTCTTGATAATCCGATATATTCGCACGTTACAATATTCTATGGAAGAAGATGAGCATTGGATGAGGCTGGCGTTGGCCCAGGCAGTAGAAGCCATGCGCCTGGGTGAGGTGCCGGTGGGCGCGGTAGCGGTGCTGGACGGCGAAATCGTTGGCACAGGCTACAACCGCAAGGAAACGGACCAGGATCCGACAGCCCACGCCGAGATGATAGCCCTGCGCGCCGCGGCTGAGTCGCTGGACAACTGGCGGCTCGTCAACGTGACGCTCTACTGCACGCTGGAGCCGTGTCCGATGTGCGCCGGAGCAATGATTCAGGGTCGCTTGTCGCGTTTGGTCTATGGCGCCGCAGATACGCGATTTGGCGCCGATGGGACGATCCTAGAGGTGCTGAGCGAGCCCGCGTTTAACCACCGGGTAGCCGTGACCAGTGGCGTGCTGGCCGATGAAGCGGCCGACTTGTTGCAGGAATTCTTCCGTGGGTTGCGTGACCGATCCGCGTCGTGATAGCCTAGAATCAATTACGGAGAGGTGCCGGAGCGGTTGATCGGGGCGCTCTCGAAAAGCGTTGTGGCCGTAAGGTCACCGTGGGTTCGAATCCCACCCTCTCCGCCTAAACCAATCGCCCAGCATGTGCTGGGCGATTGTTGTTTCTGCGGTCGGACTAATTGTTGTAAGGAAGCGGCGTCCAGGCGCCATCCACTGAAGGAAGCCCCAAAGCCAAAGGAGCAAAGGAATGATCGAATCTCTTAGCCCAGTTCCGTGGTGAACTGGATGAATTCATGGAACTGCACCCCGAATCGCCCCTCAGCGAGGAGCAGCGTGCTCACATTTGAAGGACTGGATTATTACGAACTAAATCCCGATCTGGTGCTGACCGTTGCTGTCGACACGCCTGCCGGACGATGAGCCGCTTGCGTTGATGGAGACCAGTACCGGCGACACCCGCCATTATCGACGCTGGGCCACGTTCGACTTCGCGGTGGACGGCGAGGCAGCCGACGCTTGACGATCTACAGCGATCCACACGGTGGGGACTTCTTCCTGCCGTTCAAGGATACGACCAACGGCACTGAGACCTACGGGGCGGGGCGGTATCTGGACAACCACCGGCCGGGTGTGGTGCAGGTGGGGCCAACGACGTTCGAGATCGACTTTAACTTTGCCTACAACCCATACTGTGCCTACAGTCCCTACTACAGTTGCCCGCTCCCCCCGCGCGAGAATTGGCTGAACGTGCCGATTCGGGCGGGGGAGAAGGCGTTTGAGCAAGACTAGGGCGCCGCGACGTTGGCTCACTCACCGGTTGGCGCTTCACCACGCGCCGCCGCCAGCGCCGCAAGCTGTGACTCCAGGTCATCAACAAGGACGGCTGCTTCCTGGCTCATGCGGACAAGCTGGCGCGTTTCCCGTTGCAGCATGGCCTGCATGGCCTGTAGCTCGCTGAGTCGAAGCAGGCGTTCGGCGAAATCGGCTTCCAGCACGCTCTGCTCGGCCGCAATTCCTTCGGCCAGCACCTGATTAAATGTGTTTTGCTGGGCCAGGATGGGCTCGATGTACCATCGTGCGGCGATAGAATTCCAGGCTTCTCGAAACTTGCCTCCAGGCGCGTTGTCCGCGGCAAGCTGCGGCGCGATGACATGTGCCTGGCTGCGCAATGGGCCAGGATCAATTGGTGGCTTGGCCAACGACCAGGCCAGGTCGCGCAACCCTACGAGTTCCCCGCGAATAATCGTCCCTATGTCGGTGGCGAGTGGCCCGATCCCTTGGCGGGCGCGGGCATCCTCGATGTCGGCCCAATCGGCCAGGGTCATCTGATAGGCAAACGCGGCGGCCAGGCGCTCGCCGAAATCGATTGCCGCCAGCCACTGCCGTTCGGCCGCTACCGTATCCGTTAGAATCGCTTGCTCTCCGTAATATTTCAGCAGATAGCGCCAGCGGCCCGTGTGAAAGCGCTGCAGATAGCCAAAACTACCCTTAACGGCCGTGGCCGACTCAATGTGGATGGCCGTTGCCGATGGCGCATAGACGACACGCCGTCTCGCGGCGCGAGCGCGTTGGCAGTAATCGGCGTCTTCATAGTAGAGAAAGAAGCCTTCGTCCAGCAGCCCGATTTGGCCCAGCACTTCCCGGCGTATGGCCACTGCCCCGCCAATGACGTACTCAACGTCGATCAGACTGTCGGCCTGGCCCGTGTCCCTCTCACCGATGGCGAAATGGCCGGGCATCGCCTGGGGCTTGCGAATGAATCCGCCGGCGTGCTGGATGGTTTGGCCGTCGGGGTACCACAGCTTGCTACCGACGATTCCGATGCGTGGATCGCTGCTCATGACGTCGACCAGATTGCTGAGCCAGTCGGGGCTGGGGATAACGTCCGGATTCAGCAGGGTGACGATGTCGGCTGACGTACTCTCCAGCGCAACGTTGTTGCCGGCCGCAAAGCCAAGATTAACCCCGGTTTCAATGACCTCAATCGCCGGATAATGGTGACGAACCCACGCAATCGACCCATCCGTGGAGCCGTTGTCGACGATGGTAACTGTGTAGGTCGGATAGGTCTGGCGGGCGAGCGCCGCCAGACAATCGGGCAGGAAGTCGCCCCCATTCCAATTGAGTATGACGACGTTCACCAACGCGTCTTTGATGCCGGACATCCACCCAGCGCTCATGTTACTGCATCACCTGCTCACGGGTTGCGACCAGGGCCGCTTCTTCGGCGTTGGCACGTCGGAACCTGTCAATGGTCCACAGAATGGTCACTATCCAAACCGGTAACGCGCTAAGGCGGATCACCCAGTCGGCGGGCCCTGCAGGTAGCCACTCGCCTAGCCATGGATACATATGCAGGCCGTAAAGATGGACGGTCAGCATAAACGCGCTGGTGAGCGTATAGGCACGTATCCAGCGATCTTCCAGGGCGAGCAGAGCAAAGGGAATGGGCCAGATGAGCCATTGAATGCCGAAGCCCACGGTGACGACCAGCATGGCGAGAATGACCGTCAACAGCGCGTCTAGCACCCCTTGCCGGCGAGTCCACCACAGCGTCAACCCAATCGCCGCGACGAGGATCCAGTTTCTAAGGCTGCTCAGCATGTCGAATGCAGACTGCGCCAAAGGACTGGACTGGCCTAGCGGGGCCAGAATACTGCTCAACCCCCAATATCCCGGTACGCCGCGATGGGTCAGGGCGCGCCGCAGCATTGGTTCAGGATCGGCCGAGAAGATCAGCAGGTAGAGCGCCACGAACAAGACGGGTATGCCCAGAGCCAGCAACGGGTACAGGATGCGCGAACGCGTATCGCGCAGCCGAAGCCAGACGACAGGCAGCATCACGACCGGCCACGTCTTGTTGAGAATGGCAAAACCCAGGGCGACAGCCGATCCTTGATAGCGCCGACCGAAGCGCCAGAAGTACCACGAAGTAACCATGAGCAACAGCGTCACGGCCTCAAACTGCCCGTGGTAGGCTGTCACCAAGACACTGACCGGGTTAAGCGCGTAGAGCAGGGCGAAGGTCATGGCTGTGGCGCGTCGCCGGCCGGATTCGAGCAGGCTATGGAAGATGAGCCAGGTGATCCCGACGTCGGCCGCTATGGCCGGCAGCTTGATCGCAACCACATACGGCAGACTGCTCGCTTCGGACAGCCGGGCCATTACAGCCATGATGTACATCTGAAACGGCAAGTAGGGATGGCGACCCAGTACGGACGTGTAAACCTCGTTGCCGCTCAGCAGCGCATCAGTTACCAGACGAAATGAGTCGATATCATAGCCCGCGCCAACGGGCAGCCACACGGCGGGCACCAATCGCGCGATCAACGCGATGAGCAGCAAAAGCGGCAACGAGACACGATTCAGCCACTGCCCGGCCGATGTGCCTGCGATGGGGCGGCGCGGGATGAGGAACCCGATGGTCAGTAGGATAAGCCAGGCCAATGCCCAGGCCGTTGCGGAGCGGGTGTCGGTCCACATGATCGGGAAGGCCCGACGTGTTGTTCGCCGGGCCTTCTGTTACCTTTGATTCAATCGGTCTAGCGGTTGGTGCTGATGACCGGCACGAAGCTGGCCGAAGGATATACCGTCACCGTTCCTTGCGTCGTGACGTTATCATTGTCGTTCGTTTCATTGACAACGTTGCCGCTGTCAATCTTGGCCCAATACTTGTGCGTACCAACCGCAAGATCGTTCCACTTGAGGGTTACACGTTCGCTATTCCGGCCGCCCCAGGTGCAGCCGACAACGGCGCCGGTTTCATTGGGTTTGACCACCACCGAGCCAATTGGATTGGTCAGAGCGGCGTTCGAGTAGAAAGTCACCGTGAACTCATTGGTCACACTCCGCAGATCGGAGTTGCGGAATGTGGCGGTCAGTGTGGCTGACCCCTTGGTTGACGGGAATTGGGCGTAGGTCGTGACATCATTGGCCACGCCGCCGGTCAGATTGGCGTTGATCGGCCGCCGAGTGGCCTCTTCACGGAAAGCCTGCCCCATCTCGGTCAGGGCCGCCAGGGAACCGGGCGGATAATCCAGGTAGTTGTTGACGATGAGATTGCTGGAGCCACCCGACCACTCCGGGTCCGTGACGATGCTGTACCAAAGCCACTGCTGGACCAGGCGATTGCCGTCCTGTGGATAGCCGAGGTTGGGATCAGCCGCATCCTCCATGAAGTCAATGGTGTTGCGCAGGAAGCTCGTTACCCGCGGTGGCGCGAAACAGACGGCCGAACTCGTCCATCAGGAACTCGCATGTGCCGTCGGGCTTACCGTCAAGATAAGGATACAGCAGGCCAAACTCGGAGATGATGAGCGGCTTGTTCTGCTGGCCATGCTCCTTCATCCAGGTGCGCATGTTGTAGACTTGATCCCGGAAGATCCGGACACTATCATGCTCGGAGCGGCAATACACATCAAGCCGCGGGTCATTGGCATTGGTATCCGGCTCATTGGGCGGCGGGCAGACGGCCGAACCTCCCAGGGACGATAGCTTAGCCAACGCCGGGTCTGTGCCCAGGGCGATCTTCCCGTCACCGTACTCTTTGTCGTTGTTCGGGTTACGTTCCTCCAGGATATAGAGGTGCATGTTCCAAACGTCAACCGGCATATCGGTGCCGTAGATAGATTTGTATGTATTCCAGACAATATCCAGATACTGAACGCGCCCAGGGGTCATCATGGACAGCCCGGCGATGGCAACCTTCGCCGTCGGGTCGGCCTTCTTTATATACTGATACGCTTCATGATAGGCGCGCGCATAGACATCGGGCATTGTGTTGCCCTGGATAAAGTTGTCCACGTCCGGTTCGTTGCCCACCAGCCAGAGCTTGCCTGGGTTCATACTAATCAAGCCGCCCAATCCTGGCCGCGTCTGGCCGTTTTCGTTCACATAGACGTAAGAAAGCGGCGGTGTATACGTGACTGTTGGCTGGCGAACGCCATTGATGAAGTCCTGTTTGACTGAAATGACGGGTACAAACTCAGCGCTGGGTATGTTGTTGGGGCCCGGTGTAAAGTTCAGATACCAGCCGGCGTCCAGGGTCGGCACCCAGCCCAATGAGTCACCGAACACATAAGCCACGCCGTAACGGCAATTGGTCTCCGCAAGCTGTTCGGTGCTGGCTGGTGCGCTGGGTGCTTCAGGACCATACGTGTCAAACGGATTGGTCGCGGGCAGCGGTGCCCGCGGATCGAAATCGGGGCGATCAGCGGCCGCCATGGTTACGATGGCCATCACCCCGGCCAGAGCAACGAGCAACAAGGCGTTGCGTGAGACGTTTCGCGTTAATTTGTTCATAGGTTCACCCTCTTCGCTTACGCCTTTGCGGCAGGCGCGTTGGTTTTGGTGTCGTTCTTAACGGTTGGTCAGGCTGCATGGGTGACAGGCGTAGCGGGCTGCATCCAATGAATTGAGGCTACGGCGGTCGCCATTGAGCGTATCATGGCCCACGGCTGCAGGCGGCTGCGACTATACCATGTGACCAGCCAACTACCAACCTCCCCATCATGACCGACAGGTCTCATTGTTCACCCGCTTCCCGAGGCTCGTAGTGCCGCACTTCCAGGCGATAGTACGGCGTTGACTCCGTCAGTCGCATGTGGGCATCCAACCAGGCTTCGCTGGGAGAAGATGGCGCCACCAACCCCGGAAAGCGTTCTGCGACCAACCAGATGTCCTTGTCGGCCCATTGGGCCAATGCCTCAACTCGTCCCGACTTAACGGCGGACCCAGGTGCATAGTAAGTGTAGGCGGCCGCGTTCCAGCTCGGATCCAGCCACACGACATCTTCCGGCTGGATCTGCGCCGTGATATGCCCGACGGCGTTCCGCCAATCATCTTTGGGCACCAGGAACAAAGCGACAAGGCTCGCGCCCAGGGACAGGGCCACCATCGTGGCCACAACGCGCCGGCTGCCGGGCCAATAGGCGGCGAGAAGCCAGGCAACGAACAGGATGACATAGGGCCAGCCGGTCAGAACCACGCGCTTGATGCCGTAGAGCCGAGGGACGGGCGACGCAATGGTGATGACCACAAACGCAAGCACGGCTGAGTAGGCCTATCCAGCGTCGTGCAGAGGTCTCCAGCAGCAATCGCCGGGCGACTACCACGCCTGCCGCGATTAGCACGGCAATGGCGGCAAGAGCCGAGAGGTACTGCCAGGGAGCAAAGGCCGGCAGCCCGAGCGCATCGCGAAACTCGCGAATCACAAAGATGCGATTTAACTCGTCAAACGTGAATGTGTAATAGTGGATGATAGGCAGGAGCAGAAGCCACGAACCGACCACGGCGATGGCTACCACGGCCAATGGACGCAGCCGCCGGTCTCCAAGCCACCATGTCGCCAGCCATACTGCCACCAGTCCGATCGACAGGGGCAGCATGGGAATGTCCACATACAGTCCGGCTGTAAGCGTCAATAGCAGTCCCGGCAAAACCAGCCAGTGATCAATGGTCAGCAACACGGCAAACAGAAGACCAAACGTTGTGACCCACATATACATGCGGACTTCCTGCGCGTACCAAATATCGAGAGGGGCCACGGCCAGCAGGCTGACAGCGATGAGCGCGGTGGTTCGGCCGAACAGACGTCTGGCCAATAGTCCGAGCAGGGCCATGTTGAGAATAGAGGCGTACGCTGTGGGCAGCCGTACAGCCAGTTCGCTACGGCCGAAGGCATCGATCCAGTAGTGGAGAACCGTCTTGAATCCGCGCGGATGCGGATCGCTGCCGGGCTGGGATGAGAACGCCCAAATTTGTTCCAGCGACCGTTCCGACAACTGGACGGTAAAGGCCTCATCGAACCATAGGCTCTTGGTGTCGATTGCCGTCAACCGCAGTACAGAGCCGACGAGTATGGCCACGACCAACAGCCACCACCAGGTTGTCCGCGACATCGCTGGCTCGGAAACCGATGGTTGGACCTCTGGCACGACGTTCATAGTAGTGTGAGGTGAAGCGACATCACCGGACGGGCTCGATTATGGGCAGCAGCACGTCAGTTGGTGGGGCGTTGTGGGCTTTATTCTACGCCGACCACTGTGGCCGGCTGCGTGTCCGGTGTGGCAGCGACTGTGATTGCCGGTTCCCAATGCCACGCGGCGGGAATGGCCACCACGCCGTTCTTCTCAGCTGACTCACCCGCTATTACTTCAAAGCGATAGGCCTGTTCGTGGTAATCATAGGCGATGGGCTCAACGCTGTCGTGGACTGCGGCCGTTAGTTGATAGCCCGCCGGCAGCAACGGGAGGGCGGCGACTTCGTATCGTATGACACCCTGGCCTTGAACGATGCCCAACTTAAGCCCGCCGGTCCGGTTATTTGGCCCGTTTACATGCACGCCGTCCTGACGATGAATGGCCAGCCCAAACTCCGGGTCTTCGATCGGCTCGTGGGCGTGATAATGAATCTCGACTGTCATCGGCTCGCCGTTGCGCAGAATCGTCGTCTCCTGTCCTGTTTCATCCAGTAGACAAACATCGGTGATTTCGATTTGTTGGGTGCCCCACCGCTTGAATGTTTGCGTCGCGTTCTGCTTTCTGATCTGGCTGGCGACCCGTTGGAACATGTGATCGGTGTACTGCTCGGCCACCACATCAGCCGGGCCGGCCAGTCGCATTTCACCTTTCTCCATCCATACCAGATGGGATGCCAGCTTGCGAACGGTGGACAGGTCGTGGCTGATGATCAAAATCGTGACCCCGCGCCGCTTCATCTCCATGATGCGATCGATGCACTTGGCCTGGAACGACTGATCGCCGACGGCCAGGATCTCATCCACGATGAGGATGTCTGGGTCGATGTGGATGGCGACGCTGAATCCGAGACGCATATACATGCCTGATGAGTAGTGCTTGACGGGCATGTCGATGAACTCGCCCAGCTCGGAGAACTCCACGATCGAGTCGAAATGTTTGTCGATTTCGTCGTGATCCAGACCCAACACGGAGGCGTTGAGATAGATGTTTTCGCGCCCGGTCAGGTCTTGATGAAACCCGGCGCCTAACTCCAGTAAGGCACTGATGCGGCCGCGCACGGTCACCTGGCCTTCGCTCGGCTGCAAGATGCGGGCAATGATCTTCAGCAAGGTGCTCTTGCCGCTACCGTTGCGGCCGATGATGCCTACGCATTGACCGGGCATGACGTCAAACGTGACATGGCGAACAGCCCATAAATCGTGGGGTTCGTTGGTGCGCCGCCGGGAGGTGACGGAGATAAGCGATTCCAGTATGGATTGGGGGGTGTCCGGCGTAAAGGCGAAGCGTTTGCCGACATCTTGCAACTGAATCGCCGGTTGCCTTTGCGTGCTCATAAGCGCGGCGATACTATAGCATCTTGGATCAAAAGACAACCGGCCACGGGCAACCATAGGCAATCGTTTAGCCTACGCTCGATAGATTACCGGCCTGGTTACAGGATCCCCAGGAGACCTTCCCCATGACTGTATTGCGCACGCCTGACGAGCGCTTCGCCGGGTTGCCCGGCTATCCGTTTGCACCCCACTACGTGGTGGTCGACGGCCTGCGCATCCACACCGTCGATGAAGGTCAGGGCGACCCCATCCTGTGCTTGCATGGCGAGCCGACGTGGTCCTACCTGTATCGCACGATGATACCGCCCATGGCCGCCGGCAATCGCGTCCTGGCGATGGACTTCCCCGGTTTCGGCCGTTCCGATAAGCCGGGCGAGCCGGCTGATTACAGCTTTCAGTTCCTGGCTGATGCGCTCATCGGGTTTATCGAAGCGCTTGACCTGCAGCGCATCACGCTCGTGGTCCAGGACTGGGGCGGTCTGGTGGGGCTGACTGTAGCCACACAACTGACAGAACGCGTGGCGCGGCTGGTCATCATGAACACCGGCCTGCCCACGGGCGAAGAGCCCATGGGGGACGCGTTCATGCGTTGGCACGAGTTCGCCGCCAAGATGGGCACGAAGCTGCCGGTTAGTCGGGTTGTGCGCGGTGGTCTGGTGGATGGCGCGATGTTGACGCCTGAGATCGCCGCTGCCTACGACGCGCCGTTTCCGGATGAGCGCTACAAAGCCGGGGTGGCTGCATTGCCACTGCTTGTGCCGCTGTCGCCGGATGATCCCGGCGCGGCCGAGATGCAGGCGGCGAGAGAAGTACTGTCACGGTGGACGAAACCAACGCTGGTGCTGTTCTCCGACGGTGACCCACTGACACGGGCCGGACGTGTCTTCTTTCGGTGGCTCATCCCGGCGGCCAAGGAACAACCGCGCACCGTCATTCGCGATGCGGGACACTTCCTGCAAGAAGAAAAGGGCGAGGAAATTGCCGCCCACATCATTGATTTTATCGCCCGGACACCGCTAGATTGACCGGACGTGACCTTAACCAAGACATCATGATTGATCAGAAATCACTCCACACGCTGGAATTCGACAAGGTGCGTGACCGTGTGGCCGGCTACACAAGCTTCAGTGCCGGGCGCGACCTGGCCCTGGCTATGACGCCGACCACGGATTTGCGTGAGGCCCAGGAATGGCAGGCCGAAACGCGCGAAGCGGCCGAACTGTTTGAGACCGACAGCGGCGTTTCCATCGGCGGCGCCCGGGACGTCCGGCGCGCGGCCGACAATGCCATGCGTGGCTTCATCTTGCTGCCTGACGACTTCATGGCGATCCAGAATACGGTTGTGGCCGCGCGCAATCTGCGGCGACAGCTGTTGCGGCTGGAAGAACGCGCGCCGCACCTGGCGGCCATCGCGGTGCTGATCGAAGAATGCCCCGGCCTGGTAGCGGCCATCACGCGAACGATCAACGAACGCGGCGAGGTGCTGGATTCGGCCAGCCCCAAGCTGGCCAAGATTCGCCAGGACCAGCGCAGTGTCCACGGCCGAATTCAGGAGAAGCTGCAGCGAATCCTGAACAGCAGCATGAGCCAGTATTTGCAGGATCCAATCATCACTCAGCGTTCCGGCCGCTATGTCATACCCCTGCGGGCTGATGCCAAGGGTCGTCTCAAGGGCATCGTCCACGATCAAAGCGGCAGCGGGGCCACGTTGTGGGTCGAGCCGCTGGGCACAGTGGACCTCAATAACGAATATCGCGGCCTGCAGATACAGGAACAAGACGAGATCCAGCGCATCCTCCGCGATCTGTCAGAGCAGGTGGCCGATCAGGGCGAGGCGCTGAAACGTATTGTGGAACGCATGGCCGAGTTGGATATGATTTTCGCTCGGGCCAACTACGCCCTGGTAACCAACGCGGTCGAGCCGCAGTTTGTCGAGTGGCGGCAACCTGAACCCGTGCGGGCGCCACGCCATCCCAAGAAGGGCGTTGACGCGCCCCCGGTTGAGCGCGACTATCATCCTGGATCAACCATCTGGATTAAGGGCGCCCGCCACCCCCTGCTGGATCCGGAAACGGTTGTGCCTACCAATTTGACGCTGGAAGAGGACGTCTTCATCGTTCTCATTACCGGACCCAACACCGGCGGTAAGACGGTCAGTCTGAAGACGATGGGACTCATGGCGCTCATGGCCCAATCCGGGCTGCATCTGCCTGCCACGGAAGCCCGGCTGTCGGTGTTCGACAACGTGTTTGCTGACATTGGCGATGAGCAGTCCATTGAACAGAGCCTGTCCACCTTTTCGGCCCACATGACCAACATCGTCCGTATCCTGGCCAATGTCGATGATCGCTCGCTGGTCTTGCTGGACGAACTGGGTTCAGGTACAGACCCGATGGAGGGCGCGGCTTTGGCCCAGTCCGTGGTCAGCTTCCTGCGCGACAAGGGCGCAACGACGTTTGTTGCCACCCACTTCCCGGAGTTGAAGCTCTATGCCAGCCAAACCAGCGGTGCGACCAATGCCTCGCTGTTGTTTGACATGGAGACGCTTTCGCCGACGTATGAGATGACCATCGGCTTGCCCGGGCGTTCCAATGCCTTTGCCATCGCCCGCCGTCTCGGACTGGAAGACAGCGTGCTGGATGATGCCGTGCGCATGGTCAGCGCCGACAGTCACCAGGCTGAAGACCTGTTGGGGTCCATCTATTCGCTGCGGGAGAAGATCGAGGCCGACGAAGCGCGCACCCGTCAGACCCTGCGCGAGGCTGAGGCTGAACGCGACGCCTTGCAGCGCCGTCTGGAAGAGGTGGAAGTGGAGCGCGACCAGGTGGTAAAGGAAGCGCGCCAGGAGATGCAGCGCCAGATCGAGCTATTGCAGGCCGAGATTCGGCAGGTGCGCAGCAAACTGCGGGACGCAGCCTCACTCAATGCAATCAAGCGGCTTAGCAAACAGGTTACCGAAATCGAGGAAGAGCAGAAGCAGGCCTTTGCCCCGGAATCGATTGGTGACAAGTCCGAGGCCCAGACCCGCCCCAAAGCCCTGCAGGTGGGCGACACCGTGCTCATTCGCTCGATCAACACCAAAGGTGAGGTGATGTCGCTGGGCAAGCAGGACGCCATGGTAGCTGTCGGCCGCCTGCAGATGCGGGCTGCCTATGACGACCTGGAGTTCAAGACCCGCGCCGCGGCGCCACAGAGCCGGCTTACGCGGGCTCAACGTTCCATCCTTCGCCGGGCATGGAGTTGGATATCCGGGGCATGCGCGTTGAGGAGGGGGTGGACAAGCTCAGCCGCTATCTGGATTCGGCGTTCCTGGCCCGGCTGCCTTATGTACGCATCATCCACGGCAAGGGGACCGGCCGTCTGCGTGAGGCCGTGCGGGAAATCATTCGCAAGAACCAACACGTCCGTGCCTGGGAAGAGGGCAAAGACAGCGAGGGTGGGGCCGGTGTGACGGTCGTCCACCTCGAAGAAGACAATTAGGGCGTCACCCAGACAACGAAGGTCAGTTCGGTGCCCTCATAGCTTCCGGTCAGCTCCCAGCAGCCGGGCGTCGGAATCTCCACCCCAGTCAGAATAAACGCGCCGACGTCGGGATGATAGCCGTTGGTAGCGTGAGTGGTGCCAATCAGTGGGGCGTTGCCGTCGAGCCGCCGGCCCGTCAGCCTCAGTTGCGGTTTCGGGTTGCTCTGCCAGTCGTAGCCTGCATTCCAGAAGACAACCTTTTGCGTGTACCCCTTGCCTTCCGTGTAGGGTAGCGTATGCCAACGGCCGTCATTGGGAATGTCCGTCCACAAGTCGCGGCGTGCCGAACCAGGAACGGCCGTCATAGGGGTAAGGGCCATAGGGAGCGGGCGGAACGAATGGGTCAGTCGGCGGTTGCGTCACAGGGCAATTTTCGGGAGGAGTCACAGGCCAGGCTGTAGCAACCGGCTCCAGGGTCAGTGTCTCATTGCTCGTCGGTGTTGCTTGCACCGCCGTGCTACAGGCGGTGACGAGAAAGCTCAGGATCAGAAGGTATGACAGGATCAGGCGAGTGTTCATCAGTTACCTCCTATGGTGTCAGGTTGCTGATAGTACACCGCTGGCGGGCTGTCGGTTCTCTTGGCCAATAAATGCAGGGCGGATGAAAATTGAACAGGCCCAGATAGATGGTGCGCTGGTTGTCAGGTCTTCTGTATCAGTTCAATCAGATGGCCGTCCGGGTCGAGCAAGTACGCGGCTCGGCCCCAATCGTAGTCGCGCGGCGGGGTTTCAATGGTCAATCCGCGCTGGGCCAGTTCGGCGCAGGTTGCATCGACATCGGCGACTGCATAGGCAGTGTGATCGCGTGGTGGCAGCTCGCCTTCTTTGGGCGTGTACGTCTCATGGATCAAAATCGTCGTGGCCCCTGCCTGGAAGATGGCGATGCTGTCTGAAGCCGTCACCGGCTCTGCGTTCAATAAGGTGCGATAGTACGCAGCCATAGCAGCCACGTCATCGGTGAAATAGGCTAATTCGACTACATGCATAAAACCATCCTCCTGGCTGAATGGGCTTGACGCTAATCCGCTTCTGCGCCAATGCCCGCTTCGTCCAGCAGGCGCAGGCGTTCCCACTCGGGTAGGTCCGACTTTGACCCGGCTTCTTTCAAGACCATCAACTGCCGCATCTCCAAAATCTGGTCACGCAGCAGGGCGGCCTTTTCAAACTCCAGCGACTGCGCCGCCTGCTTCATCTGCTTCTCCAACTCGTTGATGATCTTGTTCATCTCATCCTTGGGCAGGTCGGCAGCCGTTACATAACCGGCGCGTTCTTCGGCCAGGGCCATTTCGCGTTGTGCGGTAATCTCATCGGTGATGGCGTGCACCGCCTTGATGATGCTGCGCGGCTCGATGCCGTGCTCCTCATTGTAGGCTTCCTGCTTGGCCCGCCGCGAGTTGGTGGTGTCGATGGCCCGCTGCATCGAGTTGGTAACGTTGTCGGCGTACATGATGACCTTGCCGTCGATGTGACGAGCGGCCCGACCAATGGTCTGGGTGAGCGCCGTTTCCGATCGCAGAAAGCCCTCTTTGTCGGCGTCGAGAATGGCGACCAGGGATACCTCCGGCAGGTCCAGCCCTTCGCGTAGCAGGTTGATGCCGACCACGACATCATAGACACCCATGCGAAAGTCACGCAGAATCTCGGTGCGTTCCAGCGTGTGGACTTCCGAGTGCAGGTAGTGGACCTTGATACCCATCTCCAGCAAATAGTCGCTCAAGTCCTCCGCCATGCGCTTAGTGAGGGTGGTCACGAGAATGCGGTGGCCTACGGCAATGCGTTTGTTGATCTCGCCGATCAGATCATCAACCTGTCCGCGGACCGGTCGCACCTCGACTTCGGGGATCAACAACACCTGTCGGCCGAATCACCTGATCCACGATGCGCGCTGAATGTTCCAGCTCGAAAGGGCCGGGTGTGGCACTGGTGAAGATCGCCTGATTGACCAGCCCCTCGAATTCGTCGAAGTTGAGCGGTCGGTTATCCAGGGCACTGGGCAGCCGGAAGCCGTAATCGACCAGCACCTCCTTGCGGCTGCGATCGCCGGCCCACATCCCGCGTACCTGGGGGATGGTCATATGGCTCTCGTCGATGACCATCAGGTAGTCGGCCGGGAAGTAGTCGAGGAGCGTCCAGGGGCGAGATCCGGGTGGCCGCTGGTCAAGGTGGCGGCTGTAATTCTCGATGCCGGAGGTGAAGCCGATCTCACGCAGCATCTCCAGGTCGTAGCTGGCCCGTTGCTCGATGCGCTGGGCTTCCAGATAGCGCTTTTCGTCCTTGAAGAAGGCTATGCGCTCGTTAAGTTCCTGCTCGATATCAATGATTGCCTGCGCCAGCTTTTCCTCGTCGGTGATGAACTCGCGGGCGGGGTAGATGGCGATGTTGGTGTGCTCCAGCAACACCTCACCGGTCAGCGGGTCGAACTCGGCGATGCGCTCGACGATGTCGCCCCAGAATTCGATCAGGTAAGCTGTCTCGGCGTAGGCCGGGTATATCTGCAGCGTGTCGCCGCGTACGCGAAACGTTCCGCGCCGTAATTCAATGTCGTTGCGGTCATACTGAATGTCCACCAGATGGCGCAGAATCGTATTGCGCCGGTACTGATGACCGCGCTCCAGCTCGAGAATCACGTTGCCCCACGCTTCCGGGCTGCCGATGCCATAGATGCAAGAGACTGAAGCGACGATGATGACATCGCGCCGGCTCTTGAGGTTGGCCATTGTCTGCAAGCGCAGCCGGTTGATCTCCTCATTGATCTGCGTTTCTTTTTCAATGAACAGATCGTGCCGGGGCACATAGGCTTCGGGCTGGTAGTAGTCGTAATAGCTGACGAAATAAGAGACGGCGTTGTGGGGGAAGAAATCCTTGAACTCGCTGTAAAGCTGTGCTGCCAGGGTTTTATTATGAGCGAGAACCAGCGTCGGCCGTTGTGTTTGTTGAATCAGGTTGGCAATCGTGAAGGTCTTGCCCGTGCCCGTAGCCCCCAGCAACGTCTGGTACTGTTCGCTCTCATTCAGACCTTCCAGGAGCTTTTCGATGGCCGCGGGCTGGTCGCCCATCGGCGCAAAATCGGATTCAAGCTGGAACTCGATCATGGTGTGCCTCGTATTGTGGTCTCAAGCAGGCCGGGCGTGAGTGCAGGCGGCCGTGGGCCAGGTAGAATAGTAGAACGGAAGTTCTTAAGTATAGCACGGCGACCCGGCAAGGTCTAGTATCACCCATGCGCGGCTCACGGGGTGGGGATGACGTTGATTTCAAACAAAGTCGGCCAAAACTTGCCGGTGACGAACAGTTGCCCCGTTGCTTCATCGAAGGCGATGCCGTTCAAGACATCGGCCGGCTGCTGCAGGTTGGTCGTGTCCAGCAAACCGGTCAGGTCAATCCACCCCAATACTTCACCCGTTTCCGGGGAGATGCGAGCGATGCGGTTTTCCAGCCAGATGTTGGCCCAGATTTCACCATTGATGTATTCCAGCTCGTTAAGGAGAATGACCGGACCGGTGTTGTCGCGCACCTGCAAACGGCCGATTTCGGTCATCGTGGCCGGATCCCAGAAGTAAAGGTTGGCTGTGCCGTCGGAAACGATCAGCCGTTGACCATCGTCGGTGATCCCCCACCCTTCGGTGGGGTAAGTGAAGGTATCCAGCAATTCGAAGCTGTTGCGGTCATAAATGAAGCCAAGATTGTCTTGCCACGTGAGCTGGAATATCCGATCGCCCAGGACCGTGATGCCTTCGCCGAAATACTGCTCATCCAGCGGGGTCGAGCGCAGGACAGCACCTGTCGCCAACGCAACTTCGCGCAGATTGGATTCACCCCATTTGCCGGTGCCTTCAAAGAGTGTGCCGTTGTCGATGACCAGACCTTGCGTCCAGGCGTTGGCGTCGTGGGGATAGCTTGCCACGACTTCGTAGGTGTAGGCAGTTGGACCGCTGGGCGTCGGTGAGGGTTCAGGTGTGGGTGTCGGCGCGTCTGTCGGCGTGGCGGGAACGGCCGTTGGTTCAGGAACTGCCGTGTTGGGCGCCGGCGTAGGTTCGAGGACTTCAACCGGTGTGTCTGCGCCGGTTTCTTCCGGCTGCTCGCCGCCGGCGGCCTCAGCCGTGGGGGCCAAGAGTGGGCGACGGTTGATCGGCCGCCGTTTGACAGGCGGCTAGCGCCAACAGCAACACCATCAAGATGAGAAGGACAGTCCAGCGACGTATCTTCATAAGAGTGTTCTCCAAAGTCCATCAGCCGATTGGGCCGATTTGAGCCAGCTGATCGCGACAGGGCGCGCCCATGGCATGCTACAAGTCTAGTCGTTCCAGGCCGGTAAGCCAGCATATCTCACCATCGTCGTTCCAGGCCACGCGCCAATCCCCTCGCCCCATGCTGTGCCGAACTCCACGCAGGAGCATCTGCAGGCGTTGGGCGTAGGGTGGCAACGTCTCACTGGGCCGGCGCCAACCGCTAAGCCGGGCCAGCGATGCCGGGCCTGAGGAAGATGATTCAGCCGTTCCATCGGCCGGCGGCAGATACTCAACCGTATCCCCGTCTGCATCGGCGCAGCTCAGGGCCGTGCCCCGCGTCTGCGCCGCCACCACCTCGCGCAGCAAGACATCATGCCGCGCGTCTGTGTGCTTTCATGCCTGTCGTCGACCAGGCGCCGGCCAAGGCCTGCGACAAGGCCAGGGGATCGCTGCTGTCTACTTTCGCGTGGCTCTCAAATGTGGCTTGTGGCCTGGATTGCGATTGCGCCAATGCATCGTCCGGTACTGGGGTGACCACCAGCGGTTGATCAAAGCGCGGCAGGCGTACACTCTGAAACAACGTCTCGTGAAGTACGGCCGGTTCCGGAATGATAACCCGTGAGCCCACGACGGTCGCCAGGTCATTCTGGAGCGCGAAGCGATAGAACTCATCCAACAAGATGGCCCCAGGCGGGACCGGTAGACCGGCGCGGGCGGCCAGATCGAGATGGCGGCCGCTGTTGCCAACCTTGCGTCGTCGCGAACGACCGGAACCGAGCCAGGCAAACATCAACTTGGGCATGAACTCTTATTCTAGCGGTTCGACATCAATTCACAACGTTGGCTTCATCAGGTCTTCAGAGAGAGAACAGCCCCCGCCTGACGCTGAACTCGATTGGAAGTCCGGATTGTTTTGTGCTAAACTAACTGCTGATTCAGTTTTCTTTACGAACGCAATCATCTGCCCCTTTAGACATCGCCCTATCAAGAGTTGCCGTCCAATGATTGGCGGCCTTGGGGTGCGAAAGCCGCTGCGGCTTGCCTACGGAGGCGTCGTCAGTGGGGCAGAGCAACCAGCATTTTCTGTGCATGTCATGATATCTGCCGCGGATACACTTACAACTGCACTACCTTTCGGTTCTCGAATAGTCTCCCACCGTTTTTCAGCGTTTGCGCAATTCAATACTCTTGCGCTTGGCGACCGCAGCCGCTTGTCCTCACTTGCCTCGGTCGCAGGACAGTCCGATCTAGCAGAACACACTTCACCAACTCGGTCTGTCGGAAAGTGTTAAGCAACTGGTGAAAGGAGTATACCGACGATGTCCAAAAAGAAAGTGGTACTGACTGAAGATCAGAAGCGACGCAATGCGGAGATCCTCGCTCGACTGGAAGAAGAGCGGGAGCGCCTGGTCGAAGAGACGCGGGCTCTCCAACAGCAGGAGCGTCGCCGCCCGGGCCGGAAGCGGAAACGCAAAATCATCGAGGAACTGCCCGCCCCAACGGACTAATCAGTCGCCATTGTATTCTTGGTCTAGACACATTCACCTGCGCAACTTCATCAGTGCGCAGGTGTTTTTTTCGGTAGATGCGGCCGATGCGCTTATGCCCGGCACAAATTACGATTGACGGGAGGTAGATTATATGGACGGGTTTCTTGGGCTTATTGCCTGGCTCATTGCCGGCGGCATCATTGGTTGGCTGGCCAGCGTCATTATGGGGCGTAACCAGCAGATGCACTTAATCTCTAACATCCTGGCCGGAATTGTTGGCGCTTTCCTGGGTGGTGCCCTATGGAATTGGGTAACGGACGGCGCGTTTAGTATGGCTTTCAACCTGACCAGCTTCTTGGTCGCTCTGTTTGGCGCCATTGTCGTCTTGGCGGTTTGGAACCTGTTGTTTTTGCGCAGTTGAACCGCCACTGTTCAGCCGAAATAATGACACCCCGCCAGGTTTGCCCGGTGGGGTGTTTTTCGTTTGGGGTGGGCAATAACTCGTGGTGCTAGACCAACGTCCTGCGGAATAAGCCAATCATTCGACGCCAGGCGTCGTCGGCGGCCTCCGGATTATAGGCGGCGCGCGACTGGTTGAAGAAGGCATGCTCCGCGCCGGGATAGACGATGGTCTCATGGGCCACCGCGGCTCTGGCCATCATGGCATCCCGCCGGTGGGCGACCTCTGGGGTTACACCGCGATCCAGCTCGCCAAAAAGTGCCAGCACCGGTACTTGTATCCGATCGACTTCTTCCTGCGTCATCTCCGGGCCGCCGCCATAGAACGGAACCACCGCGCCCAGGCCGCTTAGCTTGGCCGACGCATGCCAAGCCAGCCCCCCGCCCATGCAGAAGCCCGTCAGTCCAACGCGCTCCGGCTTGACTTCAGGCCGGCCGACAAGCGTGTCAACCGCCACCTGAATCACGTGAAGCGCCTCATCCCACTGCAAGGCCATGGCCAGCTTGCGTGCGTCATCCGGTTCGGTGGCCGTCTCACCGAAATACAGGTCCGGCGCCAAAGCTACAAACCCTGCTTCAGCAAATCGATCGGCCACCTCGCGAATGTTGTCGTTCAACCCCCACCATTCCTGTACCACCACGACGCCTGGCCACGGGCCGTCGCCGGTGGGAACGGCCAGGTAACCGCGTGTCGTGCGTTCGCCGACCGGCAACTTGATCTCGCTTGATTCAATCGTCATCGTTATCGCTCCTCTGTCGGTTGGGTTGGTGATGGTTGTGGCGATCGGCCGAAACGGTTGGACAACCACGGCAACAGTTCCTCATGCAAACGGCTGTGACTCTCGCGGGCCAGCACCAGGGTCATGCCAAACACGAGCAGGGTATTGGTCAGGAAGAAGAAGATGAACTCCTCAATGGGCAGGATGCCCCCCAGGAAGATGTTTAGGGATTGGGCCGGGTCGATGGTCCAGGTGCCGGAGTTGATCGCGATGGCATCGGCCGCAGACAGGTACAGCCCGGCCGGGATCAACGTCCAGAAGACCAGTTTGCGATATCGCCACAGGATGTCCGCGCCGAATCCCAACTGAATCATGATTGGTGGCAGTGCCCAGACCAGTTCCAGGGCCAGGTAGGTGCCCGGCCGCCATTGGAAGACCAACACAACAAATGATGCCAACCAGACCAGACCAGTGAGGATCACCGACCAGCGGCGCAGGCCGGGGCGGGCAAAGTCGCCGGATTCGCCCAAGGGCAGCAAGATGCCCAGCAGCAGGAGTAGCAGGCCGGTCATGATTGGCTGGACGATGAAGAAGGTATATTCCTCAATAGGCACCCAGCCAATGACGATGCCCGTGACCAGCGCCGGGTCATACCACCAGACGCGCGTGGCTACCAGATAGTTGTCCCACGGAGTCGTGTAGATTAGTGCGATGATGACATGGGCGATCAGGGTCGGTATTGCCGGCATGCCGCGCAAGGTGTCGGGCAGGGTGCGCCCTTGCCGATAGAGGATGAAATGCAGCACCAAGAGAACCGTGATGGGAATGCCGACAAAAAGCAGTAGAAACCCGAAATAAGTCAAGCCGCAGTCTCCTTGGCAATGGCAAAGGCCGCCAGCGTTCGTTCACGCGCGATTTTATGATCGACGATCGGAAACGGGTAGTCTTTCCCCACGATGACCCCAGCCGTGCGCTGCTCCAGCGGTGTCAGACCCCACGGTTCATGAATATCCGGTCCGGTCACCTGTGCCAACTCCGGCACCCAGCGACGAATTGTGTCGCCGTCGGGATCAAACTTCTGACCCTGGGTTGTTGGGTTGAAGATGCGGAAGTAGGGCGCAGCGTCGGTGCCGGTGCCTGCGGTCCACTGCCAGCCGCCATTATTGGCGGCCGGGTCACCATCGATCAAGTGCTGCATGAACCATTCCTCACCCCAACGCCAGTCGATGAGCAGGTCCTTGACCAGAAAAGAGGCCACAATCATGCGCGCCCGGTTATGCATCCAGCCGGTGGTTTGAAGCTGCCGCATGGCGGCATCGACCACGGGATAGCCGGTCCGACCTGCGCACCAGGCATCGAACTCGGCCGCATCATTGCGCCAGGCAATGTCGCGCAGGTTCTCGCGAAAACTCATTCGCGCGACAAACGGGAAGTGGTAGAGAATATGACTATAGAAGTCGCGCCAGATCAACTCGTTTAGCCAGGTAGTTGCGCCGGCGCGCCCGGCCTCAGTGCGGCTTTCGGCGCGGGCGGAAATGGCCGATACGGCCGCCTGCCGTGGCGAAAGCATGCCGAATCGCAGGTAAGGTGACAGCTGGGAGGTGCCATCCACATCGAGGCGATTGCGCTGTTGCCCATAGGCCTCGATGCCTGCGTCGAGGAATGCAGTCAGGCGACGCTGAGCTTCGGCTGCGGTGGGCAGGAAGGGAACGGCCGGGTCTAGGGAAGGCATCTCCGGCAACGCCTCACTGAAGACGTGGTCCGGCGTGCGGATGTGGGCCGGGGTCTCAAGCAGGTCCGTTGGGTGGGGCAGCGGTAAGGCCAGCCAGGTTTTGCTAAATGGCGTGAAGACGGTGTAGGGATCGCCATCCTGTTTCAAGACGGTTTCCGGCGGCCGAATGGAGGGGCTGCCAACCAGGTGCAGTGGTAGTTCCCGCCTGATCTGGCTGTCGCGCCGGGTCGCGTAGGCTGAATAGTCGCTCTCGGCCACGATCTGCGTAGCCCCGGATTCAGCCAGGAGCGTCCGCAGTACCTCGATCGGCCGACCCTGGCGTACAATGAGCCGGCTGCCGCGCGAGCGCAAGGAGTTGTCGAGATCGCGCAGCGCACCAAATAGAAAGCCCAGCCGCTTCTGACCGACATAGGCGGAGTGGAGCAAGCCGGGATCCAGGATAAAGACGGGCACAAGTGCGTCGGCCGACGCCATGGCCGTTACCAAAGCTACGTTGTCAGCCAGACGCAAATCGCGTCGCAGCCACCAGATGACGGTTATCGGGCCGGGTGCATTCATCGCTAAGGGGTAGGTTCTGCCACAAGGGAGGATGACGGCGCGACACCCAAGTTAGTCAAGAAGGCGACGATGCGTTCACCGAGTTGGCTCGTCTGGGGCGTGGCCAGCCGGATCACTGAATGGTCGGCCTGTATTTCCTCATAGGTCGCGACATGACCCATCTGCTGGGCTAAACGGCGCGTATCCTCCGGGGCCACAACTTCGTCCTGGCCGCCCTGGATGATGAGTGTGGGCACTTGGATGGTTGAGGCCAACGAGTAGGCCTCTTTACCGAGTACGCGCAATTCGTCGAGTACGGCCAGCGGCAGGCGAACCTGTTCACGAAGAAACTGCTGCGTTGCGGGATCGGTCAGATCAACGCCGGGGGCCATGGAAGCCATCTGCGCCCGAACGTCGGGGTCGTCGAAGTTGGCTTTTTCAAAGGGCGCGATGGACGGGACGAAATGCCTCAGGATGGGCAGCAAGTTGAATTGCCATCCCCCGGATCGCCAAAAAGGGGCAACAAGAATCAGGGCATCCGGCGGCGTATCGGCCGCCAGGTGGATGGCCAGGGCCGCACCCATCGAGTAACCGATTAGCACGCGCCGGCGGGCATCGCGTTGCAGCGCCAACCAGTCGTTGGCGGCGGCAGCCAGCCATCGGTGGCGGTCCCTCTTCGCCAGGTTGGGTACGTCGGGGCCAAAGCCGGGTAACAGCGGGCCGCGCGTCGCCATTCCGTACGACGCCAATCGTTCGGCCAGAGGACGCATTTCGGCCGGTGTGCCCATGAAGCCATGGAGCAACAACGCCCCAATGTCCCCATTGCCCATGAGGAAAGGTAGGTGCTCCGCTTCGCCGAAAAAAGCCGGGCCGTGCTCGCCGCTGCCGTTGGTGCTCATTTTCCGGTCAGATCGCGCAGCGCCGGTTCAATCGTGGGGAACTTGAACTCAAATCCCAGAGATTGCAACTTCTCGACGCTGACCGGCCGTCCCTTCAATACGAGATCCGACACTTCGCCCAAAGCTGTCTTCATGGCGAACTCCGGCACCGGGATGAGTGTCGGCCGTCCCATGACCTTTCCCAGGGCGGCGGTATATTCGGAGTTGGTCACTGGCTGGGGAGCGACGATGTTATAGACACCGGCGGCGCCTTCATGCTCAACTAGAAATCGAACAGCATCAATGGCGTCATCGATGTGGATCCACGACATCCACTGCTTGCCGCTACCCAGATCGGCCGCCGGCAAACAGCTTGAACTGCAGGAGTGAGGAGGGCAGCGGCCCGTTTTCCTGGTTAAGCAGAGGACCCATACGGCCGATAACCCGTCGTACACCCATCGCTTCAACCGGGGCTGTGCTGGGTTCCCAATAATCGGTAATGACCCTAGCCAGGAACTGGGTCCCCGGCGGATCGGTCTCGATCATGACTTTGTTGCCATACGGGTAATAGTCAGTGCCCGACATTTGGAACAACACAGATGGTTTATGTTCGGCGGCCTCGATAGCCGCCACCAGCGCTTCACCTGCATTGCGCCGGCTCATCTCGATTTTACGCTTGGTGTCGTCGGTCCAGGGGCTGGGGATGGTGCCGGAACCGATTGGCTCGCCGGCCAGATTAATGACGACATCAGCCCCATTCATCCATTCGCCCCAGCCGTCGGCCGTCTTGGCGTCCCATTGAACAACGCGGACGCCGGGGGGTTGCTTATCAGGTGAGGGATTGCGGGATAGGACGATGACTTCATGGCCTTCGGCGGCCGACTGGGCTACCAAAGCGCTGCCGATAACGCCTGTGCCGCCGGAAATGATGACACGCATGACTTGTCTCCTTAGATTATTAGTGTTGGTCAGGGAAGACCCTGATGCGGTGGACCCGGTTGGGTCCTGGCCAGGCTACGGGCTGGTCTCGTGCGTCAATGGCGCGGCCGATTGGGGCTGGTGGATGCTTGAAGCCTTTTCGGCTGTATCCACCAGTTCTGACACCCACTCCAGGATTGGCTCCCCAGCCGGTCCTTCGAGTGCAATCTGTGCCGCCGCTTCATAGGCTTCCAGATACCGCTGCAAATGCTCCGGCGGCATGTTGTGGTTGACCATCATCCCCTCAATCCAGTGGAGATTGGCCCCCATATAGTCCAAATCACCGAGCTTGAGTGCGGAGGCAATATTGCGCGACATGTACCGGTTGGCTCCAGGTACTTCCGTTTTGGGGAAGTTGGCGGGCTCCAGATTCTGCCACACCTGTGTCTCCAAAAGCCCGTGCCGCTCCAGGAAGTAGGAGTAAGCGTTCTGGTATTCTTCGCTAACCGGCTCAAATGCGGGTGTGGGTGGTCTGTTGCTGATTAGATGCTCGATCACGTCCGGCGCCTGGGCGATGCTGTTGCCCAGATAGTGACCGGGAATGCGAGCGCGAATCTCCGGCACCAGGTTGAAGATGAAGCCTCCATAGGCCAACGGAACCTTTTGAGTCTCCAGATAAAGAGCTACATCCAGCAATGAGGCGGCCGTCTCCAACAGCTGGCCTGAAAACACAACCAGGTCCGGTCGGGTCTTCTCAACGGTCATATGGAGTCGATTCGTAGGGACGTCGGCACCCAGGTACACCACATCCCAACCACGACGCCGGAGTAGAAACGTGATCAGCAAAGCGCTGAAGGTGTGGTTGTCACCGGGCGGGCAGCCAACCAGAATACGGCCCGGCCGTGTTGGTGCCGGAAGTCCCGCTAGCAGGGTGTCCATCCGGCGCAATGCCAGCGCCGAGGCGAAGTGTTCTTGCTGCACGGTGACCTTGCCTTCATACCAACCATTGCCGATATCGACCAACGCCTTCTGAATCAGCTCAAAACAGACGACTTCCGGTGGGTAGTAGGAAAAAGCCTGACTCAAGACCAGTTCAGCCTTACGTTCGTCGAAGCCCAGACAGGCATCTACCCAGGAACGGCGCAGCTCGACGATGGTATCGCCCAATTCCATGGGCGAATACGTGACCGGTAACTCGCTGGTGGTGGCGAGGGGCATGGACTGGAGTGGATCTTGTCCATCCTTCAGGATTCTGTGCCACAGCTTGACGGCGCGGCTAATGCTAAGCCCTTCGTCTTGCCGTTCCAAGCAGCCACTTAAGCGTATTGATGTCCTGTTGGGAATAGAGTCGATGACCTCCGGTCGTCCGTCGGGCTCCGGAATTCCATAACGCCGTTCCCAGGCGCGAAGCGTGTCAGGTTTGAGCCCAGTTTCCTGGACCACTGCCTTCAAATTGTAGGTTGGAATATCGTCGGTAGCCATATTGTCTTACATTACCGTCTTAAGCGGACCAACCCCCTAGGGTTACATCTGGTCAATCGACTTCTGTTTGCTTATCCTGTGCAACAAACTAGAACGATACCCCTGAGGCCCTAACTGAAGCGATTTGACTCAGGAAGTTACGTCTGTCTTGTTCAATTTGTGCGTATACTTCTTGATGGTTAGAATAACACAAGCCCGTCAAATTGTCAATGAATTGTCCATATTTGTCTTGACAAATCATCGATTGGTGTGTTACGCTTAGACAGTTAATTCAGTCTAGAGGAGAATGGCCTTCATGACAGTTCTGACACATGCTTGGGAACACTCGCTTTTAACATTGGCTCACGCTGAGACTACCCAGCGGTCTGGACGGAGACAAGGATGTCCCCTGTTTCGGCCGATCGTTCTTGAGCGCGCGTATGCGTACTGTGATGCGCTAACCGCAGCGCATAGCCGGTCATTTCATATGGCGTCCAGTCTACTGCCGGACGAGAAGAAGCGTGCCGTGCAGAGCGCTCTATGCCTTTTGCCGCGTGACCGACGATGTCGTCGATCGGCCTGTTGGCGATCCGGCCGTGGGGTTGGCGGATGGCGCGACGCGTGCCCTCTCGTTCTCGCCGCCCACCGACGATCTGGTTGCTGTCGCGTGGGCCGACGCACGCGTGCGATTTGCCATTCCTCAGCATTATGCCGAGCAATTGATCAGTGGCGTGGGGCGCGATCTCTATCAGAATCGTTACGAGTCCTTCGAAGACCTGGCGGCCTACTCCTACGGTGTTGCCTCGACCGTCGGTCTGATGAGCATGCACATCACCGGCTTCACCGACAAGCATGCTATTCCCTACGCCGTCAAGCTGGGCGTGGCGCTGCAGATCACCAACATCCTGCGTGATGTGGCCGAAGACTGGCGCAACGGGCGGCTCTATCTGCCGCGGCAGGAACTGTGGGCATTTGGTCTGTCTGAAGCTGATCTGACAGCCGGTATCGTCACTGACAAATGGCGTGAGTTCATGCGTTTCCAGATTGATGCGTAATCGACAGCTCTATGAAGAAGCGTGGCCCGGCATTGGCCTACTCCATCCGAAGGACGGTTTGCCATTGGCGCTGCGGCCGGACTCTATCGGCGGTATTCTGGACGACATTGAGCGACACGAGTACGATGTATTCTCGCGTCGGGCCTACATCAGTACATCCAGCAAACTGGCCGTCTTCCGTCATCTGGTGGCGCAGCCGGCACGCCAAGCCGGATTTATCTGCCTTGCCGCTCTGCACGACGAGTGAATTGATTTCGGCGTGCTCTATCTTCTGCTCGAATTCCAGTCTCGTCCTCATCGTTTCGGCGGGACGTTTTCTGTTTGATATTGCGCACGCTACTCGTAACACTACACTTGCAGCAGCTAGAAACAGGTTTTCGCCATCGTTTTCCAAAATATACCGTAGGCAATGGAGATTGATCTCAGAACTCTGCAGTCGATCGTGGTCGGCTCGGAAGAACTTCAGATTGTGCCGCACAACGATCCGGATCCCGATGCAATCGCCAGTGCATTGGCGATACAGTTTCTGTCTGCGCGAGGCATGGGGCATCGAGACGTTCCCATTGTCTATGAAGGAATTATCGGAAGGGCGGAGAATCGCGCCCTGGTACGATATCTGGACCATCCGCTGACGCCAATGCCCGACGATTGGACGGACACGTCCGGCCATCCTTGTCGATACCCAGCCCAGCGCCGGTAACAATCCGTATCCGGACGCACCCATGTGGTGGCCGTAATCGATCACCATCCACTGCTTGCCCGAGACCGCCTCAGTGCCCTTCGCCGATGTGCGTCCCGAACTTGGGCTCGACAGCCAGCATGGTGGTCGAGCTACTTGCGGCAGTTTGCACTGCCGATTCCTCCCACACTGGCCACCGGGCTGTTCTATGGAATCAAGAGCGACACGCTCTGTCTGGCGCGCGGTGCATCTGACCAGGACCTGAGGCCTTACTACACCTCCAGTCGTCGGTAGACGAGACCGCCCTCCTGCAGATTGAGCGCGCCCAGGTTTCACCCCAGTACTTTCCGCGCCTTCCATCTGGCTCTGGAATCGACCACCGTTTATGATCATGTCCTCTTTGCCTATATCGGTGCTATGGCCTACCCGGACTGGGCGGCCGAAATGGCTGACTGGTTGCTCCGCCTGGAGTGCAATCCAGTGGGTGGTGTGTGTGGGTATCTACGAAGACACGCTGTACCTGTCCATCCGCACGCGCGATCTGAAGGGTGGGGCAGGACGAATTGCCCGCCATGTCATCGGCCGGGAAGGGTGTGCCGGCGGTCATGGTCTGTCGGCGGGGGGCCAGCTGCCGTTGCGCGGGCGGTCCGGCGCCGAGGTGGCTGTTCAGACTACGTGACCGTGTTCTGCAACGGTTGAATTGCGGCAGTGACCCCACCAGGCACGTAAGCTTCTCTAAGCCGACCGCTGATCGCGGAAACTGGACAATGCCGAACTTCAACGTCTCATCACGCCTTCCTGTTTCGCCTATCCCGCTCAGTTGGACCGACGCGCTGGACCTGGCGCTGGTCACACTGACGTTCTTCCTGATGTTCCAATTCGTGCGGCGGAGTCAGGCTGCGTCGATCCTGCGCGGACTGCTCATCCTGGGTGCCTTGCTGCTGGCCTTCACCTTCTTGCTGCCGCTGCCCGCGTTCAGCTCGGTGGTACAGGTTGTGGCGCTGGCGTCGCTGATCGTTGTGCCCGTTATCCTGCAGCCCGAGCTGCGACGATGGCTGGAGCGGCTCGGGCGAAATCGCGGCCTGTTTGGCTCGTCTCAGCTTACGCTGGCCGAAAAGAATACACGCGCGCTGCTTAAGGCGACTGAGGAGATGTCGGCGGCCAAAACCGGGGCGTTGATCGTTCTCGAAGGTCGCGACTCACTCCAACCTTATGTGGACAGCGGCGTAGGCGTCAAGGGTCAATTGTCGGCCGAATTGTTGCAGTCCATCTTCTATGGGGAGAATCCCCTGCATGACGGCGCGGTCATCGTTCGTGACGATCTCATAGAAGCGGCCGGATGTGTGCTGCCCCTGACGCAAAGCGTACCAGTCGCCCGCCGGCGTCTAGGCACCCGCCATCGAGCGGCCATCGGCCTGAGCGAAGTAAGCGATGCCCTGTCGATAGTAGTTAGCGAAGAGACTGGGGCCATCTCGATCGCCCGCTATGGTCAACTGGATCATGGACTGGATAGCGTTCGCCTGCGACAGATTATCCACGGTTTCTATGCGGCTCCGGAAGACGGGTACCAAGCGTGGACTTGATGCTCCGGCCGTTTCCCGATAGCAACGGTCATCGGATGACCCTCCGTGACCTTCCTTGGCTCACCTTGGCTACCTCATGCTGAGCATGGTCTTTGGCCCTGGTGCTGTGGGGCGCTATCTGGGCCCAGCAGAACCCCATCCGCGAGGCCGTTCCCGGAAGTTGCCCTGTCGGTCGTGAATAGACCCGAGGAGTGGCTTATTACCTCGCCCATTCCGGAGACGGTATCGGTCACCGTTCAAACGGACGAAGTCACGCTGGAAACAATCAGCCCGCAAAGCTTCCAGGCCGTTATCGATTTGAGCACCGCCACCCTTGGACTTCAACGGGTGCCGGTCGAAGTGAAACCAATGCTGGAGAATGTGCGCATACTCAGTGTAGAGCCGCCCCAGGTTGACATCACTCTGGTAGGAGAGCAAGATCACGCGACCGTGGCGGTGGTTGTGGCTGATCCTGAGAGCCTCCCGCCTTCTTACCAACTACTCGGCAAGCCGCAGGCGACCCCGAACGAGATTCAAGTCAGCGGGCCGGCGCCGGTCTCGATTCCGTGGTCGGGCGCCGAAGTGACGTTGTTCCTCAATGGAACCACGACCTCTGTGCGCACCCTTCTGCCTGTGAAGCTGATAGATGAGGCCGGTATGGAGGTGACCGGCCTGACGCTGGAACCGAGCCAGGTGCTTGTGACAGCGACCATCCGGCGCGAAGACAATGTGCGTGATGTCGGGGTACGAGTTGTTAGCGAGGTGCGCCGCCGGACGGCTACTGGGTTAGCACAATCAGCTCGGTGCCGGCCTCGGTTACGCTCCGCGGTGCGCCGGCCGATCTGGAGGCGGTCGGTAGTTTTGTCAATGTCGTGCCGGTGGACATCAGCGAAATCAGAGGCGAGTTTCGGACGCAGTCACCGCTTGAGCTGCCGCCGGGTGTCGAGCGCCATTGGCGCCGACGGCCGGGCCATTAGCTCGGTGACGGTCATCGTTGAGACAACGCCTCTGATCGGCGAACTGGTCCTTACCCGAGAAGTCGAGGTGCAGGGACTGCCCGCTGATGCCGTCTTCACGGTTGAACCGGCCGTGGTTCGAGATCCTGATAAGCGGCCCTGTACCGACGCTCAATGCAATTGAACAGGACGCGAATTTGGTCCAGGTATTCGTCTCGCTAAGTGCACTTGAGGCCGGCGAATCGATCACACTTGCGCCGACGGTCGTCGCTCCGCCGGAACTACGACACAGTTGATTGACCAGTCTGTTACGGTCACCGGCGGTCCCTAAGTGTAAACCAGTTTACACTTTTGCTGTATCAGAGTTTGCAGTTAATAGCCCTCGAGCAGGATAGACTCATTAGTAGGAAGGAAATGGAAGGTGGAGGTGATATCGTGTTGACCCCGCGGAGGCGGTGGTATGAAACGAATTGCTACACGATTGATCCTTACATCTGGTTTTTTGCTGGTACTTGTACTTTGGGTCAATAGCCTGGCTGTCATTGGCGAGCCAACGGCAGGCGGTGCATTCCTGGAGTGGCGTACCTTGGCGAAAGCGGATCGTACGAGATCGATCCATCACAATATTATCTGGTCAAGCACGTCGGTCGCTTGCGTTTCTCGGTGTTTGACTGGGCCTGCCTACGCGGCCCAGCCTGGGGAACGCGTGTGGTCTCTGACGAGCAACGAAGCCCCTGAAGCGTACAATCGCGTCACGCGACCAATCGGCCAGGTTGAGTGCCGGTTGCGTTCACGCATTTACGATCGTTGACGACGATCTCGATACGCGCATCAACTATTTCCGTCTGGACGGTGCCAAGAATCTATACCGTTGGGCAGGGAATGGTCACCAGTGGGCGGATCATCGTGCCCGAGTCGGGTATGCTGAGCATCGAAGCCAATGACAGTATTGGCCTCTGGGTGGAGCCCTGCGACGGCAAGGTCACGATGACGCCGACCGTGACCACGACGCCACGATCACGCCCAAAGCACCCTGATCCCGACGGCACTCTACACCAACGGCGACGATGGAGCCAACGGCGACGATGGAGCCCACCGTGACGTCTACGCCGGAAGTCTCGCCTACGGCCACCGCCCGTCGGTTCCCGCCGCCCCTACGGGTGACGGCCGCTGTAACGCTGGAGGTACCTTCAACGCGACAGCCCGACGGCCACGCCGACTCCCGACGGCGACGCCGACACTGGAGCCGACGGTGACACCGACTCCGCCGCCCGGATGTTCGCGAGACGCCGACGCCGACGCCGACGGATGATGAACCGCGCTTACCGGCGTGCCTGCGCATCAACTTTGACATCGGCGGTGACCATGCCTTGCAGGGCGATTATGTCGTGCAAGAAATTGGCGGACGATTCCTGGTCTCGTGGCCCGCAGAAGCAGGGTGGCAGGATAGCGGTTGGATCTACGACATCGATATCACCCATGAGTCGGTCTATGTTGAGGTGTGGTTCTATCCCAGCAACGGTGGCTACACCAATTCGGTTGGATATGTTGAACCCCGCGCCGGGTACGACCCACGGCTGGCTGAGTCGCGGTGAATGCCATGCGTCTGGAAGTCGCGTGGTCCGGTGGCGATCAATTCGCGACGCCGGTGCCCGGTGGTAATCTGCAGCCCTAGTCCGGTGAGTCGGCTAGACGGCCTGACCGATCAAGACGAACGGTTTGCTGCTGACCTGAGTCAGAAACACAATTCTGTGTTCATACCCTGTTAGCCGTAAGGCTCGCCGCAGATCATCCGGATCCAGCGGCGAGCCTCTTTTTTTGACAATCACGTCGCCGACGTTGTGTTCCCGAAGAAAGTGACGCAGGCGCTTGAGTTGGAAGGGGAACGCTGCCTCAATCTGAAACGCCCTGGCAAACGGTGTTGCCTGCCATGTGTCGCTGGTCAGATAGGCGATCGACGGGTCGATTAGCTGTGCGTCTAGATCGGCCGCCAGAGTCTTTACCAGATGGGCTCGAATAACCGCGCCATCCGGTTCGTATAGATAAGCGAGCGGAGGGCCGACGTTGATTTCCGGTTCATCGCCCGTGGTAGAGATGGTCTCGCCTGTCGGCAGCAAGGTGGCGCGGCGTCGGGCACTCTGCCGCAAGTCACCGAACCAGAAGATGCCTTCCTTCACGTCGCCCCGCAGCGACACAAATTCCAGAGAGGCGTCGTCGGGAACTTCCTCATAATCAATGCCGGGACTGACCTTCATGGCCGCATGGGGTACCCGTGACAACCACGCTTCAACCACCGGCCAGGGTGGGTGATAGGCATGGATGGATCGTAACCGGCGGGAGGGCGCCGACCGGGCATCGCTGACGGTGCGCCGCGCCGGGTCGATGAAGAAAGCCTCCACGGATAGGGGCGCGAGTTCTTCCAAATTGGCACGGACCGGCAGGAAACGGTCCGCGAGGCCATAAACACTGAGGTTGTGACAGGCCAGTTTCAGGCGGACTTCGTCGCGGTCAATCCCCACGACGGACGCGGCATCGGCCAGAGCCAGGGCGTCCCCACCAATCCCGCAGCCGAGGTCGGCGATGAGCTGAAAGCCCCTGTCCGCAAACCGCGCAGCGCGATAGCGAGCCACTTCCTCACCGGTGGATTGTTCCAGTGCGTCCCGGACGAACAGCATCTGATCAGCTCGCGTGAACTTGCCAGTCGCTCGTTGGCGGAGGGTGGCGGTTTCCAGCAGCGAGCGGGCGGCTTCGGGACCGACCTCGTCGCGGAGGCGGCTGCTGGTGCTGAGGACCGTGTCGGGCGCAAGATCGTCCGGCGTTAGCTGACCCAGGAGCGTCTTTCCGGCCAGGCTGGTTAGAAACCGGATATCCTTGTCACGCATGTAGGGAGATTGGACGGCCGACTAGGCCCAGTCAGGTTCCAGGCGATCGATTTCGTCTTCGATAGCCAAATCGTCGGCATCGCCTGCGTCTGTCTGGACCACTGCCAGACCCTGACGGCCGCAGTACGCCTGGTAGGCGCACTCACGGCAGCGCGACCAATCATCGGTCAGTGGGAAAACGGCCGATTGGCGTGCCGCTTCGATGTCGGCCACAATCTGTTGAATCTCCGCCCAATTCTGTCCGTGCGCCGCGCGACTGTATGGCACCGTCCGCGGATTGTCGGGGTCACCCACATACCAGTAGGTCATCGACAGTCGGTCGGGGTCGAGTTTCTCGGTGCGTCCCGGAATGAGCGTATGGCCGCCTTCGGCCAGGAGAGCGAGATAGAGCCGCGTTTGCCACGCTGAACGAAGCCAGGGAACCTCGCGCGCTTTGCTGGTCTTCCAGTCGTAGATAGTTGCAGACACTTCACCATCGTCGGCCGAGGTGATAGCCAGCAGGTCAAAACGGCCGAACAGGTGATGCCCGCCTTCAGGGACGGCCAGGGATATCTCAGGGTAGCGGGCGCCGGATGGAATACTCAACGAGCTGGAGTCGAACGTATCCCACCACACGCGAATCCGGGGGTCCTCAATCGTGGTTGGATGAGGATCGAGGCCCAGAAATCGTCGCTCCAGCAGGCGGTGGAACGCGCGGCCGCGGTCAAACGCCTGCTCGGTGTCCAGCGTATAGGGCGGTTCCGGCCAGACAAATGGGGCGAGATAGCGCAGTTCGAAGCGACGCGGGCACTCCAGAAAGTGGCGAATGTGCAGTTGGGTGAGCGTTAGCCGTTTGTCCATGGGAGCCAGTCCTGAACGAGTTGATTGAATCCATGTTAAAGGATGATCGGCCGCTGTGCAACTTGCCGTCGCCGGACTCAGCGGGCAGCCGTAGGCGCCGCTCGATCGAATGAGTATTGTGCCGCTCAATTGACCCACCCGGGTTGGTGGCGGACAATTGGCACCGTGATGAAGCACTTGACCAAGGTCGGCATCTTGTGTGTCCTAACGCTGGGGGCGGCACTTATGGCGGGCTGTTCCCCGGGCGCGGCGGCCGACGATCCAGTCGATTCTCTGCTGTCGACGGCGATGCCGTCAATCGTGCCGACCGAACCAACCCCCGCGCCGGTCGCGCTGGCCGCCGTCACGACGACACCTCGTCCGACCGAGCTACCGACGGCCGAACCCCCATCGCCTACGCCGACGGTCACGGCCTCAGCGACAGTTACGCCCACGCCCACGCCGATTGATCCCGCTGCCGGTCTGCCTTGCCCGGTCGAAAATCCGGTCAAGCCGGTTTATGCCCGCGGTGGTGTGGGGGAGCAGCGTTGGCCGCCAGGCGATTCGACACGCACTTCACCCCACCTGTGGTTGGCCAGCCCGCTGGCGGGTGAGGGGATGCCGCGCATCAATCGCAACTTTCCTTATGGCTCGGATAGCAACGGCCGTTATTTGCTCCACAACGGCCTGGATGTCATCGACGATCCCGGCGCCCCGGTGTTGGCTGTGGCCGATGGCACAATCATCGTTGCGGGGCCGGACGATGCGCGACAGTTCGGCTGGCGCTGCGATTGGTACGGCAACCTGGTGGCCCTGGAACTGGACCAAACCTGGGATGGTGAGCCGGTGTATGTCCTGTACGGACATGTCCTGGAGATAGGTGTCGAAGCGGGACAACGCGTGCGGCAGGGCGATCCGGTAGCGGTGATTGGTGTGGGCGGTGTGGCGACGGCGCCGCATCTCCATCTGGAAGTTCGTGTGGGGACCAACGCGTTTGGCGCCACGCGCAATCCAACCCTGTGGCTCAACCCTATGCCGGGTTACGGCACAATCGCCGGGCGACTGGTGGATCCGGATGGATTCCCGTGGCAAGGAATCACGATGACCTTGATCGACCCCAGCGGTCGATCGGAGTTCATCTACACCTGGACTTACCTGGACGACCCGGACCATCTCATCAATTCTGATGAGGCGCTGGGAGAAAACTTCGCCTACGGGTTCATACCGGAGGGAGAGTACGATGTTTACACGCAGGTACAGGGCATTGAGTATCGCCGGCGCGTGGAGGTGCGGTCAGGCGAGATCGCCACGGTCGAGATCGTGACTGAACCGTTCCAGACGCCGACACCCGGTCCCGTGGAAACAGCTACCGCAACGGTCCCTTGATCAAGCGGCGGCCGCCAACCGGTCAAAGCGTTCCACGCCTTCGATGCCAAGCACCAGATCAGCGCCAAAGGCTCCCGCCGGGGTCAGCGCACCAGAGGGCTGCTCGGCCAGCACCCGCTCCACACAGAGCAGCGATGACAGCGCGGTGAAACGATAGGTTTCCGGCGTCTCCAGCCAGGCCTCCACCTGCCGACCGGCAGCATCGGCGGCCGCGGCCCACAGATAGCCGCGGCTGGTTTCCTGCGTGTGCTGGTCCGGCCCGGCAAATAGCCGCTCGATGGCTGCTTCAGCCGCCCGTCGCACCGGGCCGAAGGCCAGCAGCCGAGCGCCCAGCCCTGCTACCACGCCACTGCCAGGTGGCAAATCCAGCGACAGGTAGCTGGTCACATTGGGAATACCGGTCGTGTAGGCGGCGGTGACCAGATCACCCCAGGCAAACGGGGCCACCTTTCTAACCTGACCGTCGCTGAACCGGATCTCCTTGCTGCCTTCGCCCAGCGGATGAGAAACCAATTGCCCATTGCGACGCACCACAGAGCCGCCGGGGAACTCCTGCATCATCCCAATGGCTGATTTAGCTGTGCCGGCGGTGATCGTGGGGACGCCGGACGATGAGGCCACGGCCGTTTCCAGGAACGTTGCCTCCGGCACCTGGTCGGCCACATGGCGGGCCAGACAGTCCGTGGGCACGATGTCAAAGCCAACGCCCGACATGAGGGTAACACCGCGCCGGGTGGCCTCGGCATCCTGACTTAGCGTGTATTCAAACACCGGCAGTTCACCGGTGATGTCCAGATAGTGGGTGCCCCCGGCCAGACAGGCCTGAATCATCGGTTCGGCCGTGCGAATATAGGGACCGGCGGCATGCAGCACCAGGTCGAAACGACCGACGGCTTCCGACAGACGCGCCGGATAGCCGAGGTCCAGCGCAAACCACTCCAGCCCATAGGCCTCGGCGACTTCGGCGACTTTGGCCGCGTTACGGCCGGCCAATGTCGGGCGCATGCCGCGCCGCGCCGCTTCGGCCGCTATCAGTTGGCCGGTGAATCCATTTGCTCCATACAGTAACCAGTTATCCATGAGAAGAGCTTAACCAGCGCCACGCGCCACTGTCAAGTGGACTTACAAGAAGTCAGGGGCGGTAATGCTTGTAGAGAATCGCCGCCTCATCTACCATTGGGGATATGGGTATCACGGAATGCAGGGAGAAGCACATGTGAAAGCGGCGACACCACGGAAACTTGGCTGGCCACGCATAGTGGCCGCGACCATCGGACTCTTGCTGATTGTCCTGGCCTGGTGGCACGTGTTGGGTGCGACGCGCGGCCTGACCGTGGTCAATTCGACGCGCGACGGTGTGCCGCTGCGTTTTGTGGCGCCGGAAGGTGAGGAGGATTTGCCGGGCGTGGTGGTGGCCCACGGGTTTGCCGGGTCGCGCCAGCTCATGTTGACCTATGCCTATACACTGGCGCGAGCCGGGTATGGCGTCATGCTGCTGGACTTCGACGGACACGGGGCTAACGGTGCGTCTCCTGACCGCGAAGCCGGGTCTTTGCAGGACAACCTGACGACGGCCTATCAGGCTTTGCGTACTGAACCGGCCGTGGACGTTGATCGCATCTCGCTATTGGGACATTCCATGGGCAGCGGCGCCGTGATGCAGGCGGCCGTGGACGAGCCCGAGAAGTACCTGGCTACCGTGGCCGTCTCGCCCACCGGCGCCGATGTGACACCCGATCGGCCGCGCAATATCCTGTTTCAGGCCGGGACGCTGGAACCACAATTTCTGGGTAATGCCGAGCGCTTGCTGGTGGCAGCCGGTGGGCCCAATGACGATTTTCGCAACGGTCTGGCCCGCGATCTGGTGGCGGTGCCCAACGTGGAGCATATCTCCATCCTGTTCAGCCGCACCAGCCATCAGGCGGCGCTGGACTGGCTGAATCGCGCCCTGGCCCGGCCGCCTCAATCCGTCTCGGCCGATTCGCGGATCATCTGGTACGGGCTCCATCTCGTGGGGTGGTTGGTGCTGGCAATTGCCCTCAAGCCGCTGCTGCCTGTGTTACGTGAGGCCGGGGCCGCGATGATTCGGCCGCCGTGGTGGTGGCTGGGTCTGTTAGTGGCGCCCTTCCTCGCATCTGGCATCCTGGCCCTGTTGAGCCGCGTCGTCGAGGTCGGTCAATTGGGCGGCATACTGGTTGCCGGGACGTTAGCGCTTTGGTTTTTCATCTTTGGCCTTGTGTGGCTGTTGGCCGGGTTTCAGATGTCGCGGCCTACGGCCGGTGATGTCGCCTGGGGGCTGGCGCTGTTTGCCCTGGTGTGGGTGGCCTTTGGCGCACTGGCCCAGTTCGTGTGGCTGAACTGGCTGCTGATTCCGGAGCGTCTGGTCCGGTGGCCGTTTCTGTCGGCGGCGGCTGTTCCCTGGCTGCTGGCCACCGGCATCGTGCTGCAAGGCCGGACTGCATGGCAACGGCTTGGGTGGTGGCTTCTCGAGACAGTACTGATCCTGGCCGGGCTGGGTTTGGCCATCGCGCTTGTGCCCGGACTGGGGTTTGTTCTGCTGGTCATGCCCGTGATCCCGCTGGTCCTGGGCATCATGATCGTGGCCGGATCGGTCTTTGAACGGCCGTGGAGCTTTGCCCTGGGCAATGCGCTTTTCTTCGGCTGGGTGTTGGCGGCCGTGTTTCCGTTGGCCTGAGTAGTTGAATCAACCAGGCTGAATCCAATAGTGAGGTAGGTGGTGGCGTGCTCTACGTAGATAACAACGATGTGACCGATCCGCAAATCAACCTGGCGCTGGAGGAGTATCTGCTGCGGGAAGTGGACTGCACCGAGCCTCTAGTTCTGTTTTATGTCAACGAGCCGTCCGTGATTATCGGCCGCAATCAAAACACCATCGAGGAGATCGACACGGCGTACGTGCAGGACAAGGGGATTCATGTCGTGCGACGACTGTCAGGTGGTGGGGCCGTCTACCATGATCTCGGCAACCTGAATTTCAGCTTCATCACTGATGGCAAGGACGACCTGCACAATTTCGGTCGCTTCACCGAACCGGTCATCAACGTCTTGCAGGCGCTGGGGGTCGCGGCCGAATTGCGCGGACGGTCGGATGTTTTCGCTGACGGCAAGAAGATATCGGGCAACGCCCAATATGCTACGACGTCACGCATGTTCAGCCACGGCACCTTGCTGTTCGACACCGACCTGGGCGAAATGCTGCGGGCCATCAATCCGCGCCGGATTGAAATCGAGTCAAAAGCGGTGCAGTCGATTCGCAATTTCGTCACCAACATTCGCGAGCTGCTGCCACAGGACATGACCATCGACGAGCTAAAGGCCGCGCTACTGACGGGCATTTTTGGCGACGAGGCGCCGGCTGAACTGTTATTGACTGACGACGATTGGTCGAAGGTGGAGCAGTTGGCCGACAGGCGCTACCGTACGTGGGACTGGAATATCGGCCGATCGCCGCAGTATAATGTGCAAAAGAGCGAACGGTTGCCAGTGGGCAAGGTGGACGCGCGCATCCAGGTGAGCCAGGGTCGCATCCAGTCTGTGCGACTGTATGGCGATTTCAATGGCACACGGCCGATCGATGAATTGGAACGGCTTCTAACCGGCGTCCCTTACGAGCGTGATCAGCTTCTGGCCGCTTTGGATGGCGTTGATCTGGGCCCGTACCTGGGTGGACTGACGACCGACGCCTTGGTAACGTTTCTCTACTGACCTGATTGATAGGAGGAGGGCATGAACGTCTCGTGGGATCGCATTGCGGGCTGGGTGACGTTGCTGGCGCTGGGCTTTGCGCTGGGCGTTGGCTTTCTCTCACTGCGACAGCGCACTCAACCTGCACCGATTGAAATCATCCCGCCGCAACCAACGGCCACGCTCCAGGCAGTCCCTACCGCCACGATGGGACTGATTCGGGTCTACGTCACGGGAGCGGTGCGCGAGGCTGCTGTCTACGAGCTCGGCCCCAACAGCATCATCGACGACGCTGTGCGCGCGGCCGGGGGCTTTAGTCTCGATGCCGATCCGGTGGGTGTGAATTTGGCGCAGCCGGTGTTTGACGGTATGCAGATCTATGTACCCAGTATGGCCGAAGCCGTGCCGCCGCCACCGGTTGTGGCAGGTGGCGAGACGGGCGGGGCACCAAGCCGGTTGAGCGCTGATCTGTTTGCCGGGTTGGTAAATGTCAATCGTGCTTCAGCAGCCGAACTGGAAGCACTGCCGGGTATCGGTCCCAGCCTGGCGGCCAACATCATCCAGTATCGGGAGACCAATGGTCCGTTTGAGACGATCGAGGCGCTCCTGGATGTGACCGGTATAGGCGACGCCAAACTGGCGGCGATTCGGGAGTTGATCGCGGTTGGCCCGTAGAACCGGGCTATCCGGCAGCGGGGTTGGATTCGTCATCCAGCAGGGCGACGAGCTGTTTGTGATGAACGCGATCATGTTGGGTGATCAGGCTGACCAGTTCTTGCAACGAGGTCGGGCCAAAGAAGGTGTGCTGGCCTTTGCGATCCCAAGCATCCGCCGGCAATGAATCCAGCATGGCGATGGTCGCATCTCTCGCAGCCAGATAGTCGCGCTGGGCCGTGGGTCCGTCCTGGGACCGGTAGTCGCGCGGTTCAGCCCATTGGTCGGCGTTGACACCGGCCAGGAAGGCGTTGTCCTCGGTCAGAATGGCTGTGACGCGCGCCTGATGAACTTCCCGTTCGACGTCGCGCAAGTGACACATGACCTCAGCCAGCGACCATTCGTCCTCGGCCGGCCGCACTCGCCACGCTTGAGCCGTTGTCGGGACAATATCGGCGACTTCAGCCCGGAAACGGCCGAGCTCAGCCACAAGATCGGCAGGTGGTAGTGGATTAATCATGGGTGCGGGGGTAGCTAACTCTCGGGATTGCGCTGCCTCAGACGGCTAAACGGTCCAGCCAGCCATTCATCATTGCTTCGTGAAAGTCAGCCAGCGTTCCCTGCCCATCAGTCGGGGTCGCGTCAGGAGCGATTGCGGCCGGGTCAGTCACCCAATAGGTGTGGATGCCGATGGACCCAGCGGGAACGATGTCGTTCTTCCAGTCATCACCCACCATGACCGCCTCGCTTGGTTGAACATCAACTTCGGCCAGGATTTCCTGGTAGTAGCTGGGCTGTGGTTTGGTGAAGTGCATATTCTCGTAAGTAGTCACCAGCGCGTAGGGGTACTCGGTGACGGGCACGCCCGCCCATGCCAGGCGCTGCTCGATCGCCATGCGCGGGAACAGCGGATTGGTGGCGATGACAACCTCTAGCCCCAAATCGAAACTCCGGCGAACTACGTCAACGGCCGCTGAAACCGGTCGGGTGGTCGATTGCAGACGGGGGAACTCCGTCTCATAAAAGCGGACAAAGAATGGCTCCAGCTCGGTCCGTTCCAGATCGGTAGCGTCAAGGAAACGCATCCAGAAGACATCGGCGTTGGTCAGCGCTGGGTCTGTATTGCGAATGGTAGATTGCGTGGCTCCCACCAACTTCTCGACAAACAGGCCGGAATCCATGATCGGTCTGGCATATTCGCTCAGTAAACCAAAATAGCCGGACATGAACGTATCGACCTCATTACCCAACAGCGTGTCGTCGAGGTCAAAGAGAATTGCCTTAATCATATCCGTTCGATTCTAGGCAAGAACGGCTGATTAATCCAGGCTGTCGAATAATTCACTTAGTCCGGGACGCTCGGCGGCGCACTTGGGGCAGCCTACTTCAGGCTTGGCGACGTCGATCAGGTGGCGGCTGCAAAACGCCTTGACCTCGACACGACGATTGACCCCTATGAAGCCGGGCTTGACGACGGCCTCCAGGACAAGATCGGGGCTGCTGTTGGCTTGCAGAATCTCCGGAACGGGGCAGTTGGCACAATCCTTGGGCTGCCACTCGGCCGAACGTGGATTGCTTTTGATGAGGCGGCATTCCTGCTCGGATCGGCCGCGAAAGTAGTCCTGATAGTAGAAGCGGCACTCTTTGCCGGCGGGGGTGATCATGATGTCAACTCGTTACGTCGTCGTGAAAGTCGCCATCGTGCGGAATCTGCTTCAGGGGTGCGTCTCACGCGGCTCATACTTCGAATCAAATCACCAGCCGCAAGTGTCGCCGCCACACGAGGGTTCCTATGGATTCTATCGTGATTCACCAACCGCATGGCGAGGATGATATGAGAATAGATATCAGGTGTCAAAACAATGGAGTCTAGATCCCTGCAGATCATTGGTCTTGCCTGAATGAGCATAGACTGATATGCCATGGCCGCTGGACAGTAAACGCCGGAAGTTGAATTGGCTAGTCGTAGGGCGCACTACACACCTTATATACAACTTTTCGGTACTGTGGATCATGGACTGTATCTCTCGTATCTTTGATTGAAGGAGATGGATTTGATGTGGTGCACTTATCGTCTACCTAAGGCATTGGTCTAGACGACTCAATCGCTGCGTACAAAGTTGCTTATCGGTCCGTCCTGCAGGTCGAAGGTGGTTGGTCTTGGTTGGGATGGGCAGGTGTGCAGAATAACTTGCTACAGCTCGCAGACGTGAGGTGTAGCCATCACAAGCTAGATCGAAAGTCAACGAAATCGGTGTTAACCCCAGACTTCAGATTATTCCAGGAGACACGGTGAAATGAGTACTCAAGCGACTTCTGACGCGAAACCGGTCAAGACCAAGACCGACTCGGCTGACGGGGCCCCGGAAAACGCGAAGATTATCCTCGCGACGCTTATTATTGTGGCTGCGGTGGCCAACTTGCCGTTGGCAATGGCCAATGTGGCCTTGCCGTCTATTGGTGCCGCCTTCAACGCATCGCAGACCCAACTCAATCTCGTAGCCGTGGGCTATTCGCTGGGCCTGGCCTGCTCGGTGTTGTGGTTGGGCGCGCTGGGTGACCGCTACGGCCGCAAGCTGGTGATGATGTTGGGTGTTGCCCTGGCCATCCCGGCCGCGCTGCTGGCCGGCTTTGCACCCACCATCAACGTCTTGATCATCGCCCGCATCTTCGGCGGTATCACCGCCGGTATGGCCTATCCGACAACCCTTGTCGCTGATTGCGGCGTTGTGGGCTCCGGGCGCAGCGCGAACACGCTCGATTGCTTTGTGGGCGGCGATCGGTGGTGCCATTAGTGCCTCCGGCCCACTGCTTTCCGGCATCTTGCTGGAGCGCTTTGAATGGAACTCCATCTTCTTCGTGATCATACCTATCGCATTTGTGGCGCTATTCATGGCCTGGCGATTCGTTCCCGCCCATATCAACGAAACATCGGAGAAGGTGGACAACCTGGGCGGCATTTTGTCGCTGGTGCTGGTCGGCTCGTTCATCCTGGCCATTAACTTTGCGCCGGTACCAAGTGCCCGCACTGCGGTCCTCGCGCTGTCCGGAATCGCTGTGGTGGCGTCTGATTCTGTTTATCATTCGCCAGCGTCGGGCTGAAAACCCGTTGTATGACCTCGACATTGCCAAACGGCCGACCTTCTGGGTGGCGGCTCTGGCGGGCATCATCGTCTTCGGTTCGCTGATGGGCGCGATGTTCATTGGGCAGCAATTCCTGCAGGATGTTCTGGGCTACTCGACGGTCAACGCGGGGCTGGCCATCTTGCCGGCAGCGATCTTCATGATTCTGGCCGCACCGCGTTCGGCCAAGCTGGTCGAGTCGCGCGGCTCGCGCGACACCCTCCTCATCGGCTATGTCTTTGTCTTGCTCGGCTTCGTCACCATGCTCTTGCTATGGCAGGAGAACATCTCCTATTGGCCGGTCGGGATAGGGTACGCCTTCGTAGGCATTGGGATTGGCCTGGCGGGCACACCGGCTAGCCGCGCGTTGACCGCCTCGGTGCCGGTCACGCGGGCGGGTATGGCCTCCGGCACGGCCGACCTGCAGCGCGACCTGGGTGGCGCCATTATGCAGTCAATCTTTGGCGCATTGCTGGCTGCAGGTTATGCTACCGCCATCGCTGCGGCCATCACCGCCACGGGCGCGAGTGCGTCTGAGATCCCCGCCAGTGTCTCCAGCGAATTGGCCATGTCCTATTCCGGAGCAATGGCGGTTGCCGCTGAGTACCCGCAGTACGCGGACCAGATTACGGCCGCGGCCAAGCAGTCATTCCTGGACGGCGACCAGTATGCCTACATTGCCGGCATCATCGCGGTGCTGCTGGGTGCGGCGTTGGTCTTCTTCGTTTACCCGAAGAAGGACGATGAGGTTAAGTTGTTGACTGAATACCACACGACGGATATGGCTGCCATGGCGGCGGCCACAACAAACACCGGCGAATAGCCGGAGTCCACTCCCGCCGCCGGACAGGCGTAGATTACGTTCTATAAACAATAGGCAGAAGGAATAAATAGCATGGCGACTGAAGTACAAAAACCCCCGAAGCAAGCGTCTTCCCGGAGCGGCTTTGTCCCCAATGTAATATCAGGTTTGGCGACTGGCCTCTTCAGCATCCCCGAAGGTATGGCCTATGCACAGCTGGCCGGCGTGAATCCCGTCTACGGGCTGTACTCCGGCATTGTGGCGGTGATTGTATCCTCGTTGACCACAGGCACCATCCTGATGATGAGCACCCTGACCAGCGCCATTGCTTTGGCAACCGGCAGCGTGCTGCAAACAGCAGGCATCCAGGACAGTCAGTTGCCAGGTGCCTTGTTTACCATTACGTTCATCACCGGCGCGGTCATGTTCGTGCTGGGCATTGCTCGTCTCGGGAACATCGTGAACTTCGTATCCAATGCGGTGATGACCGGATTCGTGGCCGGGGCCTCACTTCTGATCATCCTGGGTCAAGAGAAGCATCTAACCGGATATGCACCGGTAGGCGCTAATGAGTTTCAAAAGACGATTAACTGGCTTCAGAATATCGACCAATGGGAAACTACAACGGTGGCAATATCCATTATTGTCATTATCGCTATGGTGCTTCTGAAGCGTGTCCGCGCACTGGAGAAGTTCGCTCCAATTATTGTGCTGATCGTCGCCACGGCTATCGTCAATTTTATGGGCCTGCAAACTGAGCTGGTAGGTGACATTGCGACGATCCCGAATAGTTTGCCGGCCTTCATGGCTCCTGACTTCAGCCTGATACCCCAACTGTTCCTAGGCTCGCTTTCTGTTGCTCTGGTTGCTTTGGCGCAGGGGGCTGGAATCAGTACGGCAGTACCCAATCCTGATGGTAGCAAAGCCAGCCAATCTCGGGACTTCATCGGAGAAGGTCTAGGTAATCTCGCTGGAAGCTTCTTCCAGTCGATGGCCACCGGTGGCTCACTCTCGCGTACCGGAATTAGTGTGAGTGCAGGGGCCACTGGCCGATTGGGTGGCGTCTTTGCCGGTTTGTGGCTGGGGTTAATCGTCCTGTTATTCGGTAGTTCGGCAGAGAAAGTCCCGCTTGCCGTAATCGGAGGTATGTTGACCGTGATCGGCGTTGAACTCATCATGGCTCGCGTTCCCAGCGCCAGACTTATCTTGCGCACTCGTGAGTGGGGTTCAATTGCGGCCATGGCTATCACGCTGTTCACTGCCCTGTTCATACCGCTGCAGTACACGATTTTCCTGGGCGCAGGTCTTTCGCTCCTTCTGTATGTTTTGGCTGCCGCCAAGAAGCTGCGTGTGGAACAGGCTGTACGTATGGATGACGGAAGCTGGGACATTCCGAAGATGGCCACAGAGCTGAATTCCAACGCTATCAATCTGTTCGTCATCCAAGGCCTTGACTTCTTTGCCGAGGTGCCCAGTCTGGATGACCAGCTACCATCCGCGAAAGACGTGAAGGACGCGGTCGTAATCCTCGTGCTGCGTGATATGCGCGACATTAGCAGCACGGGTTTGCGCTGGTTCGAGCGCTACATAAAGACGCTTCATGCAGCGGGCTGCGAGTTGATTCTGGCAGACGTGCAACCTGAGGTCATGGCGGTGCTCGAGAAGAGCGGCTATATCGACATCATTGGCAAAGAAAATGTCATTCCGGCTACCTCCCGAGTCTTTGGGGCTGAGGAAGTCGCCTGGGACTTGGGGCTTGCATATCTGCAATCTAAGTCAGAAGCGGCAGCTGCGCCTGTGGATGGCGCATCAAGCTAGAGCGTCGTGAATGCAGATGATCAATTGTTTGAGCAGCCGTCAGGGTGTCCGGCCCGTCGGTGTCTTGCATGGTTGGACGTCTGGTGCGTTGATAAGGTCAATAAGCTTTGAGGTTTTCGGAACATTGAAGGAAAAGATGGCGCCGGGCTGGGAAGAACCAGGTATCTAAAGGAGTACCAATGAATACAAGTCCAATATCCCGTTGTAAGTTAATTACTGTTTTCGGTCTAGCCTTACTCGTCGTCGGCCTATTAGGTGCATGTACGGCACCGGCCGCGGACGCGCCCGCCGCGTCCGACAATACGATTACCGGGATTGTGTGGCAGTGGACCAGTGTTATTGAGCAACCAACTGGTAACACGGAAACCGTTCCTACCCCGGCGAACTATACAATCGTTTTCAATCCGGATGGTTCGCTTAATGGAACGGCCGACTGTAACAACTTCACCGGCACCTATTCGCAGGAAGGGGGTTTTACCATTACTCTGGGGGCGACGACCATGGCATTCTGTGGGGAAGCGTCGCTGGATCAACAGTACCTGGGCCTGCTGGGGGCCGTGGTCGCCGGTGGTCCGGATGGCCGGGGCGGCCTGGCGCTGGAGACCGCAGGCGGCGAGCAGCGTATGATGTTTCAGAACGGCGGCGCTGCCTCGAACTGAGGCTGACCAATCGGGGGCAGCTCAGTGAAGTAGTTTAGATAGACAAGATCTGTCTAGTATCAATACGGAGAAATAACATGACTGAAAAACAAGACCATATGCAATCCATTGTGGAAGCGGACGAGATTGAGGCTCTGTTCGTGCAGACGGCTCACGGGATGAGCTATGACGACGGGAAGCTTACGCTGAAGACGCTGGCTCCCACTACCCTGTTCTTCTCGGACCGACCCGACCGGGTGACCGGCCACATCAGTTCGCAGGAGTTTGTGGACTCATGGGACAAGGGCCCGGACAGCTTTGCTTCCAACCCGCCCAATGCGGTTCTCTCCATTTTTCACACAGATCAGGTTGCTGACGTCGTGGTGGAGTTGATGGATCCGGTTTACATGGATGGCGAGTTGACTTACACAGTGACCATTCTTGACGGCGAGATGCCGGCCGTTGGTGGGGCCAACGCGTTGTTCATCGACATCATCGGCCGGCCCATGTCACCTGTGTCGGTTGCCGGTGCCCATCGCCGCGACCGCCGCCGCGACCGTCGCTAATCTTCCCCCGCGTCGTTGGCGTGCGCTGACCACTTGGCCAAGCATGTCGGCAACAGGATGAGAACCTATTATGGTGAATGTAACTAGCAAGGAGACATGAAATGACGAACCAACCCGACAAGCATTTGCGTGGGCAGCTGCCCATCCCTGAAGTACCAAAGTGGGGCATCACAACCTATGATGCCAAGGATCCCGACACCAAATTCCCCCCCATCGAACCGATGCGCCCACCGGCGGGAGCACCCAATGTCCTTCTCGTCCTGATAGATGATGCCGGTTTTGGCTCATCCAGTGCCTTTGGCGGACCGTGCCATACGCCGACTTTTGAGAAGTTGGCTAGCGGGGGCCTGCGATACAATCGCTTTCACACCACGGCACTGTGCGCGCCCACCCGCCAGGCATTGATGACGGGTCGCAACCATCACTCCGTGGGCATGGGCAATATCACCGAGACGGCCACGGCCGCGCCGGGCCAGAACTCGCTGCGGCCAAATACCAAAGCACCGCTGGCCCAGACGCTGAAGTTGAATGGCTACTCCACGGCCATGTTCGGCAAGTGCCATGAAGTTCCGGTTTGGGAGGCCAATCCGATGGGACCGTTTGAGCATTGGCCTGCCGGTGGCGGCGGTTTTGAGTACTTTTACGGATTCATTGGTGGGGAAAACAATCAATGGGAACCGGCGCTGTACGAGGGGCTGACTCCGGTCGAACCGCCCGCCACCCCGGAAGAAGGCTATCACCTTACCGAAGACCTGGCCGACCATGCTGTGAACTGGATTCGCACGCAGAAGGCCTTGATGCCCGACAAGCCCTTCTTTGCCTACTTCTCGCCCGGGGCAACCCATGCGCCGCATCACGTCCCTAAGGAATGGGCCGACAAGTATAAAGGCAAGTTCGCCCATGGTTGGGACAAACAGCGCGAGATTACTTTCGCCAAGCAAAAGGAGCTAGGGGTTATTCCGGCCGAAACCGAACTGACCAAGCGCCACGCCGAGATTCCCGCCTGGGACGATATGTCAGACGAGATCAAACCCGTGTTGGAGCGGGAAATGGAAGTGTACGCCGGATTCATGGAGCACACTGACCATCAGGTCGGCCGGGTCATCCAGGCCATCGAAGATCTGGGCATCATGGACGACACGCTGGTTTTTTGCATCATCGGCGACAATGGCGCATCGGCCGAAGGAACGCTGCAGGGCGCATTTAATGAGATGGCCAACTTCAACGGCATGGCTGCGCTGGAGACGCCGGAGTTTATGCTCTCCAAGATGGATGAGTTCGGCTCGCCATCGTCCTACAATCACTATGCCGTGGGTTGGGCATGGGCCATGAACAGTCCGTTGCAATGGACCAAGCAAGTGGCGTCACACTGGGGTGGCACGCGTAACGGCACGATCATCCACTGGCCGCGGGGCATTCAGGAGAAGGGCGGTCTGCGCACGCAGTTCAGCCATGTCATTGATATCGCGCCGACGGTCCTGGAAGCGGCCGGTTTGCCTGAGCCGGTCACGGTGAACGGCATCACGCAAAGCCCGTATGAGGGCACGAGCTTGCTCTACAGCTTTGACGATGCTGACGCGCCCGAGCGACATGAGATCCAGTACTTCGAGATGTTCGGCAACCGCGGCATCTACTATAAGGGTTGGAGTGCCGTCACCAAGCACCGCACGCCATGGGTCATGGTCGGCCAGAAGATGGTGGCCTTCGATGACGATATCTGGGAGCTGTATGACGGTACGAAAGATTGGTCACAGGCCAACGACCTCTCGAAAGATATGCCCGACCTGCTGCACAAATTGCAGCGGCTCTTCCTGATCGAAGCGACGAAGTACAACGTCCTGCCGTTGGATGACCGTCAGACGGAACGAATAGTACCGGAACTGGCCGGTCGGCCGACACTTATTCATGGGACGTCCCAGCAGTTCTTCCCGGGCATGGGTCGACTGTCCGAGAACAGCGTGATGACACTGAAGAACAAGTCGTTCTATGTGACGGCCGAAGTCGAAATAGGTGACAAGCCGGCCAACGGTGTCATTATCGCTCAGGGCGGCCGGTTTGGTGGCTGGAGTGTCTACGCCAAGGACGGCAAGCTCAAGTTTGTCTACAACGTTCTCGGTATCCATGAATTTCCGACTGAAGCCACCGAAGTCATTCCCCAAGGCAAGCACCAGGTGCGCATGGAATTTGCCTACGATGGCGGCGGCCTGGCCAAGGGCGGTGATGTGACACTGTACTACGACGGCCAGGAAGTCGGCAAGGGCCGGGTTGAGATGACCCAACCCCTGATATTCTCGGCCGATGAGACGACCGATATCGGCTATGAGTCCGGTACGGCGGTCAGTCCCGACTACTCGACCGAGGATGGCTCGAGCAAGTTCACCGGCAAGATCCACTGGGTGCAGATTGACTCAGGCGATGATGATCACAATCATTTTATCGACCCCGACGAACGGCTGCGGGTGGCCATGTCGATCCAGTAAGTCAGGTTGGATGCGTTTGCAGGGCGCGGCACTGGTTGATTTGTTGAAGTGAGGGATGGACGGCCGCAGGCGGTCGTCCATCCGACGTTCTTTTCGACAATAATGGAAACCAGGCAAAGGCGGCTGATTCCTGGCTTCGCACGGGACCGCGGGGTGTCGATGACGATGATGGTGTTGGCCCTGCCGCTGGTCTTGCTAATTCAACCCACCATCGCCTTCAACATCAGTTTCGCTTTCAGCCCGACCGACACCATGCCGCTTACGGGGCGAGCCAAATTGTTGATGTTCCTGCAGTCTCGTGTTTCAATCATCGCCCTCACCGGACTGGCCGGCGGCGCGATCAATATGCTGGGCGGTCCGTCTTGATCATCAGGACTGTCATCCAACGCAGGAAGGGGTGCCGACCATGAACAAATCCCTGTCCTTTTGGAATGAAGACGAGGCTAAAAGCATCTAGGCCCAACCCTGGCTCTTCTCGTCTACCATGACGACCAAGTCTGCGAATATGCCCATAATGCGGCCACGGAAAAGGCGTTGCAGTTGGCTCCCACACTGGGTTGGACCGTTGTCAGCATGAAGGACGATTGGAAGACTATCTTCTAAACACCTTCCCCCAATTACGACCGTCTGTGACGGACACTTTTGAGGAATGTGCGCTTGAGTAAGATAACCATACAGATCAAACAGGCGGCCCACTACATACCCATTCTTGGCTGGATGCGCACCTACGATCGCACCTGGCTGCGTGACGATCTGGTGTCCGGCGTCGTCGTGGGTCTGATTATGGTGCCTGTCGCAATGGCCTATGCCCAAATGGCCGGCGTCCCCGCCCAGGCTGGGTTGTATTCAGCGATAGTCGGCATGACAGCCTACGCCATTTTCGCTACCAGCCGCCACCTGAAGGTTACGACCAGCTCAACCATGGCGATCATGTCTTTGTCCGTTGTTGCACCGCTGGCTGGGGGCGATGCCGCGACGTTTATGGCACTTTCTTCAGGACTGGCGCTCACGGTCGGTATTATCATGCTGGCGCTGGGTGTATTGAAGCTGGGCTTCATTTCTGACTTCCTTACCAAGTCGGTAATGACTGGCTATATTTTTGGTGTTGCCTGTCTGATTGCGATCAGCCAGTTGCCCAAGGTGTTTGGCGTGCCGGGCGGAAGTGGCACGTTTTTTCAGCAGGTCGCTGAGTTCATCGGCAATCTGCCGCAAACGAATATCTACAGCCTGGCGTTGGGTATGGGCACGATCGCCATGATTGTGCTCATTCATCGCTATCGTCCTTTGGTCCCCGGCGCATTGTTGGCGTTGATTGTCGGTATCATCATTTCATCGTTTCTTGGTTTGGACGAGACCTACGGGGTTAGTGTGGTCGGTGCCATTCCAGCAGGCATGACAACCCCGACTATTCCCCACATCGGTCTCAATAACCTGACATTCATTATCGGCGGTGCGGCGGGCATCGTATTCTTGGCGGTGGGTGAGACGTTGGGAACCGGACGCGCCTTCGCGGCCAAGTATCATTACGAGATCGATGCCGATCAGGAACTGCTGGCAATGGGTGCGGCCAACGTCAGTTCGGGCTTGTTCCAGGGCATCACGGTAGACATGAGCTTGTCGAGCACGGCCAGTGGCGAAGCGGCCGGCGAACACACGCAACTGTCTACGTTGGTTAGCGCCGGTATCATCCTGCTGGTTGTGCTGTTTTTCGCGGCGGCATTGCGTAATCTGCCGACGACCGTCCTTGGCGCTATCGTCTTAAGCTCGATTCGGGGCCTTTTCAACGTCAACGAGTTCCGACGCTACTATCATCAGCGCAAAGCTGACTTTGTACTGGCGATGGCGGCTCTGATTGGGGTCCTTGCCAGTAGCGTCATGGCGGGCCTGGTCATCGCCGTGCTGTTATCGTTGGTCATGTTGCTCTATCGGGCCAGCCGGCCGTACATTGCCATATTGGGCAAGCAACCTGATACCGGCAACTATGGCGACGTTAAGCGACATGATGACACCGTTACCATTCCTGGCATGGTGCTGTTACGTTTGGATGCACCGCTCTATTTCTTCAATGCCAATGTCGCTCGCACGCAAATTATGGCCCAGGCCGCTGAAGACCCACCTCCACAGGCCATTGTTCTCGACCTGGCGGCCACGGCCGATCTCGATATTGGCACGTCCGACATGCTGCGTGATCTGGATGCCGACATGATGGACGCTCAGATCGAACTCATGTATGCTGAAGTCCGCGGATCTGTGCGAGAGCGTATGCGTGTGACGGGCTTGCTGGATCAGATTGGTGAGCAGGATATTTTCGACAGCGTCGATGATGCGGTAAAGGATTTTCTGACGCGGCAGGCCGCAAACGCTCCCGTTGCCGAGAGCGAGATATCTCACGATTGACTTTCTATGGTGTAACTTTTGCAGTAAAGAATGAAGAACCCAATGAAAACCAAAATACTTTCAATCGTGCTCTTGCTGCTCTCGGCCGCATTGATCAGCGCTTGTGGCGCAGAGACAGCGTCACCTGATGCCACGCCGACAATTGACCCCGATATTTTTAACCAGGTGCCGTCTACGACGGTGTTTGAGCCGGGTCAGTGCACGGTGATCCTAGACGCCCCGGTTCCGGCATATACGTCCAGCACGCTGGGCGGTCAGTCTCTCGCTGAACTGCCTCGCCGGACGGTATGAGGTGGGCGTAGCGGCCGACTATGGTAGCAGCCTGTGGTATGGGCTTAACGGGGCGGGCGAGGCTAATTTTGTCAATAGTACGAGCGTGTCGTCTACGGAAGGCGACTGCTCAACGGGCAACTAATCGGAAGAACTATTGGAATATGGTGGCCGCGTAATAGTAGTGGCATGGGCTAGGAACCTATAAGGAATAACTGATATGAATGTTTCTGATATTTTTGACGCGATTGCTCAGATTTCGGGCCTCTTGTTTGTTGTCAGCAGCATGTTGGCCATGGGCCTTAGCCTAACAGTGCCGATGATTATTGAGCCGCTCAGGAATGTGCGGTTAGTTCTGTTTGCGCTATTAGCCAATTTTGTGCTGGTGCCGCTGCTGGCCTATGCAATCACGCTTGTCCTCCCACTGCAACAGTCGCTCCAGATAGGGCTTGTCGTGTTGGCAACGGCCGCCGGCGCGCCGTTCTTGCCCAAACTCGTTCAAGGGGCGAATGGCAATGTGGCCCTGGGTGTCGGATTGATGGTGCTGCTGATGGTGACGACCATCATTTATGTGCCCCTAGTACTGCCATTGCTGTTACCGGGCGTATCGGTGAACGCGTGGGATATCGCCAAGTCGTTGATTGTCCTGATGCTCATTCCGCTGGCGATAGGGTTGCTTGTCAAATCTCACTCGTCTGAGACGGCTGACCATTGGCACCCGTTCTTCGCCAAGGTATCAAGTGTTGCGCTTCTGGTGCTTCTGGTCGTGGCGGTGGGCTTGAACCTGTCCAGCATCATCTCCCTGATTGGCAGCCTGGGCCTTCTGGCGCTATTGCTGTTCATCTTCGGCTCCTTCATCATTGGGTACCTATTGGGTGGAGGCGACCCGGCCACGCGAACTGTCCTGGGGTTAGGCACGGCACAGCGAAATGTTTCCGCGGCCATTGTGGTCACGGCCCAGAATTTTGCCGGCACGGATACTCTTTCCTTTGTATTGGTTGGCGCTATACTGCTTCTACTAGTCCTGCTGCCTACAGCCAAACGTTTGGGGGCGCGAAGCGAGGCGTCCAAACCGGCGGCTGCACCAGCTCAGCTAGCCGCCGTCACTGAGCCGCGTGCTCAGACCTTCGCTGAACTGTCGATAGTTCCTTTGCAGAAATGTTTTATTGGGCTGGTATGTCTTAAATTATCGTTGATAGGAGAGTGTTCAATGAATCTGTTGCCAATCATATTAATCGCGATCGGTGTGGCCGTTCTGTTGTTCGGCAATCGACTGGCCATCCTGGGGGCAGCTGTGGGCGCCTTGCTCGGCGTCGTGCTGCTGCGATTGCTGCCCAATACGTCCGAACTTTGGCTTCAATTGGCCCTCGTGGGAGGCTTGGCCCTCCTCGGGCTTCTGGCCGCTGGTTTCGCCAGAGGGATAATCGACATCGTCATTCTCGTCTTGGGCGCGATGGCCGGTGCTGTGATTACCTTGTCAATCCTGGACCTGTTCAATATTGATGCCGGTCTAGTGAACTGGTTGTTTGCGGTGGTGGGTGCCGTCATCGGCTTCATGCTGATTCGAAGGTCCCGAAGGGGGTCCCGAGATTGGGGAATGGTCATCCTGGCGTCATTAGTCGGCGCACTGCTGATTACGCGCGGGCTGGTCACTTGGTTTCCCTCGATGCAAGACACGCTCATAAGCACATTGATCGTCCTTGCGCTGGTAGCACTCGGTATTGCTTTCCAGAGCGGCATGTTACGGAACCGCAAGAGTGACGCGGCAGTCCCGGAAGCCCCGGCCACAACCGCTACGGTTCCGCCGCCGGCCGCCGCAGCCCCGCCGGCCCAACCGAAACCTAGTGATACTGTGCCTACTGCGCCTCCACCAGACGACACCGTGTAGGGATCGTTGAGTAGCGCAAAGCAAGGGCCGGAAAATCGAGCGAGGTGCCGGTTCCTGAGCGCAAGGCACAAGTGCAGCATTCGTCGGTATGAGCAAATTCGTGGCGAATAGGCCTGTGTGGCAGACGCCGGCGACGCTTCGTTGGTAAAGAGTCAGGTGGAGTGACCTACGTTTCTGCTTGAGTTAGAAATTGCATAATGGAGCGACATTCAAATTGAGGAGATTATGGTGAATATGAAAACCCCGAACTACCTTCAGATAGTGATCCAATCACCTTTGTTACGGTTGGCGCTGGTGGCGTTTGGTATCGTTTTGCTGGCGGCCTGTGGCGGTACGGAAGCTACACCGAGCACCGCCGTCGAGGCGCCTTCAGGCAGCAGTGATTCCGAGTTCTACCTGAATCCATATAAGGATGAGTGTCTTGCGAATGGAGAACTCAAGCTATGTTATGTGGCCCGGCGTACGACTGCCGAGGAGTTCGCGCCCTATGCCGGCGAAGTTGAAAACCTGGAATATGAGTGGGGCTATGGCTATGCCCTTACCGGCAGTGGGGATGCCAATGTCTTCCGCGTATCGGAAGTAACCAACAAGACGGCCGAACCGCCTGGCACCCAGTTTCCTTTGACACTGACCGGTGGGGGTGGGCGCATTGTCCAGGTGGAGAACGGTCTTTATGAGTTCTATGGTGAAAGGACGTTTACCTGCGACCCGACAGCCAGTTGTGAGACGCTCGATCGTGTCATTACACGGGAGCAACCCATTACATTCAAGTTTCAAGCACCGGCGAGCCCGGGCGATCCGCTGGTGCTGCTGAGCTGGGACTCCGAGGCGTTGCCCGCCCAGGTTGGTGAGGAGCCCGGCCTCCTGATGCAGAACGCCTGGCAAATGCAGTCGTTCACAGTCAGCATGAATGAACAACAGGTCATTTTGGCGGGCACCGAGATTACGGCCGCTTTTGAGCTGGATGATAGCTTTTCGACCGGCACGATCAGCGGTAACGCCGGCTGCAATGACTATTCAGCCGCAGTCACGATTTCCGGCAATACTATTTCCATCAGCGATCTCAATCGGGGCGACGTACAGTGCAACAATCCGCCGGGAATCATGGAGCAGGAACAGCTCTATCTGTCGGCGTTGACCGTTGCGCAGGATTTCGCAGTGGATGGAGATAGGCTCCAGATCAACTATAACTCCGGCGATAGCGCGCTAAACCTGATCGCCGCAGAGTGATCCTTTCTGCTGCTATCGATTGACGGTTGCGCGGCACCAAATAGTTGAGTGTATGAGGCGAGAAATTGTGGTTTTCGCAAGTCTGCTGACCCACAAAAAGAAAGAGCCCCAGCAATGGGGCTTTTTCCTGGGTTGGACTATTCTGTCTGGTACGCCCTGAGGGACTCGAACCCCCGACCGCCTGGCGTGTAGAAATGCGCACTACCACCAGAAGTGGCAATTTAAAGACTGTTTAGGCGGAAAACACCCATATATGTGGGTCAAAACGATGGTTAAGTGATCAAACCCAAACGACGGGACGTCTCTACTGCTTGATCGCGGCTATTCACACCCAGCTTACGATAGACATGCCGAACATGGGTGCGGACTGTATTCAGGCTAACGTGCAGTTCTGTGGCGATCTGCTGGTACTCGTAGGCATTGGCCAGCAAGTAGAGCACCTGACGTTCCTTGGGAGTTAACTCGATGCCGGGTCCGGCCACGGTTTCAGGCGGCCACTGTTTCAGCAGGTGCCGGGCGAATGGGTGACGCGATTGCTCCAGCAGATAGTGCAGGTCGGGCAGGTCGAGAATGACCCCGATGTAACCACTCTCGGCGCTCAACGTTAGGGCTTCATCCAAGTGCGCCATCGCCGAGGTAGGCTGATCCAGGCGCAGTTCCAGCCAGGCCGCCAACGCTCGCAAGCGCAACGTCTGGAAGCGGTGGGTTGCCAGCGTCTTGTACGAATCAATCATCACCAGGAGCGCCTTTCGCACTGCTTTCAATTCTCGCCCGGCGGCAATGGCCGCGTAGAGACCTTCAATCGCCAGCGCACTCCGATCCATGGTAGCTTGGTCCGGCGGAAAGACACCGTATTCATGGGCCAGGTTTACTGCCTCCACGTAACGGCCGTGCCTAATCAAGATACGAACGTACTGAGCCTGTTGTCTCAAGTAGTCAATTCGGTCGCGTTGCCGAATGCTAAGGTCTATCGCAGCGCTAACGGTCCAGTCGCCCATCTTATTTCGAGCGGGGTCGTAGAGCAGGCTTAAGCACTGGGAATATCGAATCGCGGACTCATCTCCCAGCTGCTCGGCCAATGATAGGGCCTCCCGATGATGGTCAACGGCTTTCGTCCACTGACCCATCCAATACGCATTGTCGGCTGCCCGGTTATGGGTCCAAAAAAGCTCGCGCATTGCGAACGACGTGGTCGGCTTAGACGTGGCAATCACTTGCTCAAACTGGTGCGTGGCGCGCTCGGCCTGGCCTGCATTCTGGGCTTTCTTGGCCATCTCGCGTTGGATGGCGATTTCGCCGGAAGGGAAGCCTGCTCGTATCGCCAGGTCAATGGCCTTCTGGCCGTGTTGCAGTGATTCCCCGACCTGGCCTCGACGCCACGCCAAGTGCATGGACAAGAACTCATAAAGTTGGGCATTGAATGCATCCATCGAATCCACATAGGGTCTGACCTTTTCCATCAGGCGGATGGCGGCCGTGATGTCACCCTGCTGATAGAGGGCACCGACCTCATGTATCATTAGAATCGTCTCCAGGATTGACTTCTTGGCGTCCGCGAGCGACGACTCCTCGATTGCTGTGTGGGCCAACGCGATGTTGTCAAGACGGTCGGACCGATCGATCAAGGAATCCAGGGTAACCTGATTCAGGCAGAGCAACGGGTTTCGGCGAAGCTCAGGTGGCATGGTGTCCAGCAGGCGCTGGGCTTCGTGTGTGTTGCCGGAAAGAGTTGAGGCGTCGACCAAAGCAGACAAATTGGCTGCGGCGGCATCATGTGCCCCCGATGCCACATAATGAGTCACCGCCTCCGGTATCAGTCGGTTCGCCGTTAACCAATCAGCGGCCCGGCGGTGGAGCGTCGCCACATCTGCTTCCGGCAGCTCGCGCCGAAGCGCATGTTGCAGCGACTCCTGGAAGAGGGGATGATAACGATGCCATTCGTTGTGCTGGTCCAGTGACCTGATGAACAGATTCTTCTCCTTTAGCTTATCAATCAGTCCGTAGGCATTGGGCTCGTTCGAAACGGCCGCGGCCAGGGAAGCATTGAAGCGATCGAGAATGGAGGTCCTTAGCAGGAACTGCCGGTCCGATTCAGGTTGTTGGGCGATGATTTCCTGGCTAAGGTAGCTGAACAGACGCCGGCTGTCCCCGCGCAGTCCGGCCAGCAAATTGTCAATATCTCCAACGTCGGACAACGAGATCCGGACAAGCTGCAGCGCGGCGAACCACCCTTCTGTTCGAGCCAGGATTTGGTCCAGTTTGGCCGGATCCAGCGAGTGCATCCCAACACCGGCCAGGTACTGGTGCAGCTCAGCGCGATCCATGCGAAGGTCATCTGGGACGACTCTCCAGCACCTCACCGGTGACATACAGCCGGTTCAGTGGGGTCGCTTCCGCCTGGCGAGAGATGAGGATTAGCACCAGACCGGCAGGTGCGGTATCCAACAGCTCAGACAACAACGCGTCGATCTCGACCGAGGACGCGCGATGGAAGTCATCCAGCACCAGGATGGCCGGCTGTGTGGAATCGGAGTCGCCGATGGTCCGGTCCATTTGCGCCATGAGCCGGGCAATAACCTCGACGGGTGCCATATAAGAAAGCCACAGCTCGGCTGAACGATTGCATCTCCGGCGAGACAGCTTCCAGACTCATGGCCACGTGAGTTACAAAGTGGGCCGGATCACAGTCCGTTTCATCCAGCGACAGCCAGCACACGCGGCCGGCACCAGGCGCAATCGAATCGAGCCAGAGGGAAACGAAGGTTGTTTTACCGAAGCCGGCCGGCGCATGGACAAAGATGGCACGGTAGTCGGACCAATCGCGCAGGCGAGGGTAGAGACGCCGGCGGTCAATGGCGGCTGACACCAGATCCGGCTTGGACGGCAAGGCAGTTGCAACTGTGCTGTTGGATACCTGCTCAGTCATGGTTCCGCTGTTGGTCTCTGGGAAAACGAAAAATCACATGCGCATGCGATTCATATACCTACCTAGTGATTGTAGCATCCTATAGTAAGGATGGGCATGCCTTCTAAGGTTATGCGCTTTTTGTGCTGTCAATGATTCAGATTGGTCTGGGTAAACAGCTTCCCAATGCGGAACAGGCACTGTCGCCGAACCATTACAGTTAAGGAGAAGATGCAGGATGCAAGCAATGAACATGAGACGGATCAAGATGACGCTGATTGGGCTGTTCTTGGCCACATTTCTGGCATTTGCCGGTAATTCAGCCCACGCCGAAGATTCTCAATGGCGAGCACGCTTCTGGAATAACAAGACCCAGAGCGGCGATCCTGTGCTGGTCCGCAACGACAACACGATTGACTTCAATTGGGGACAGGGAGCGCCTGCGGCTGGAGTCAACGATGACAATTTCTCGGCCCAATGGACACGCCGGGTCAACTTCCAGCCGGGCACCTATCGCTTTAGCGCCACAATGGATGATGGCATGCGTGTCTATCTCGATAACAAGCTCATCATCGACTCCTGGAACGACAGCCAGGAACACACCATGACGCAGGACATTTACCTCACGGGTGGCGACCACGACCTGAAGGTCGACTACTTCGACGCCGGTGGGGCCGCGGTCGCCAAGTTCAATTGGCAGCTCATCCACCCCGAGGGTGACACGAACGGCAGCGGCGGCGGCCAGTTCTTCCCGAACTGGAAGGCCGAGTACTACAACAACACGACGTTGTCCGGCGCCCCCGCTCTGGTCCGTGATGACCGCTACTCGAACCACGACTGGGGCAGCCGGCTCGCCCGCGCCCGGCATCATCGGCAACGACTTCTTCTCCGCTCGCTGGACCAAGACGCTGAGCGGCAATCCCGGCACCTACAGCATCATTCTGACCAGCGACGACGGTGCGCGGCTCTTTGTCAATAACGTACTGGTGATTGACAACTGGGCGGTCCAGGCGCCGACGACCAAAGCCGTCGGCTACAACTACACCGGCGGGCCGCTGCTGTGCGCGTCGAGTACTTCGAGCAGACCGGTAACGCGGCCATCGATGTCCATCTGGCCCAAACAGGCGCTGGTGGTGGCGTCGTTACGGAAGTTGGACCAGCTGCTGCGGGCGGAGGGACCAGCAGCCAGGCGTGTGGGCCTTACGCCGGGTCGATTGCTTATGTAAACACCAGCAGCCTAAACTTCCGCGACGGCCCGTCGACCGCCTTTCCCATCCTGCGTACCTTGCCCCAGTGCACGGCCGTTGAGCTGACCGGCTATCGTAATCCGGTCAACTCGAACGGCGGCGACTGGGTGCAGGTCGTACTGCTGGATGACGCTACCGTGGCCTGGGCCGCGCTGCAATATCTGGATACGCAGGTTCCTGAGGCGAGCCTGACCGTCCTGAGCGATTAGTCAACACCAGACTGTGTGGTTCCCTCCGGCTGGATGGACCACACCCGAATCAACCGCCCACCATGTAGGGGCCAAACAGCGTGCCCAAAACGGCACAAGGAGAAACACAATGGCAAACAAGAATCGAAATCTGATCGTAGCGTACTTCCCGAGCGTAGACGCGGCCGATGATGCGGCCAAGCAGTTGAAGCATTGGGATAAGAAAGACAAAGACATTAAGCTGGGCGGGATGGGCATCCTGAGCATGAAGGATGGCAAGCTGAAGACGCACAAGGTTGGGGCACGTGCGGCCGGTACCGGCGCCAAGTGGGGCACCATCCTCGGTGGTACGGGCGGTCTCGCTGCCGGTGTTCTGACCGCCGTAGGCGTCATGACAGGCGGTATTGGTCTCATTCCCGGGGCCATTGCGGGCCTGGTTGTAGGTACGGGTGCGGGCGCATTGTTTCACAAGAAGATCGGTATGACCGATGCCGATCGCCAGCGCATCCATGATCATCTGGCCGGTGGCGGTGCAGCCTTGGCTGTCATGGCCGACGACTTTGAAGTCGAACCGACCAAGGCCGAGATTGCGGCGCTTGGCGGGAGCGTCGAGCACTACGTCATTCCCGAAGAGACGATGGCGGAAATCGGACGAAGTCCAACAGGGAGTTGACGAGGTCCACGCTGAAGTAGCTGACAAGTTGCCGGACCATCCGATCGAAGTTCAGGACGGCATTTCCGAAATGGTTGTGGTCGCTCCGGCCCTGGCTGTCGCCACGGCCGCGCAAACTGCACAGCGCAGGTGTCCAGGATGCCGCCACATTGCAGGCCAAAGCCGCCACTGTTGAAGGACGCGCCGAGCTGGCCAAGGCTGCGGGCGTGGACAAGGATGTCGTCCAGGATTGGGCCCACAACATTGACTTGACTCGCATCCCCGGCCTAGGTCCGAAGTATCTGAAGTTGCTGAACGCTGCCGGCATCGAGACGGTCAGCGAGCTGGCCGCTTATGATGCCGACGACTTGGCGGCTTTGCTAACGTCTGTTAATGGACAGGACCATATCGTCGGGCACTTGCCCTCCAGCGACTCCATTGCCTACTGGGTCAGCCAGGCCAGAGAACTGCCGCCGTACCTTGTCGCCATCAAGGTCACCAAGGATATGCTGAACGTCGATGACTACTCCTGGCACGCCTCTGGTGGGGACAATCCGAAGAAGATTAAGGCCGACGCCATCTGTTCAACCGTAAGGAAGGGTACGAAGTGCAGCTCATGATCCAGAAGATCTGCAGCACCTTTGGCTTTGAGACCGTCGAGAGTGTCAAGCGCGTGGAGTCGGTCATTGCCAACGACTTGCCCGGCAATGTGCGCAGTCGCGAAAATGTCTATAACTGGCTGGTTGAGTATTTCGATACTCACTAGTCAGGCATAGTCGGCCTCATCATCGCTATTCACATCACTCACTCTGAGGTCGCAGGTTGCACCCTTCACCCCACCTCGGTGAAGGGTGCAACCGCCTTTAATTTCAGGATATAGACAACCAACTATGACATTAGCCCAGCAGTCCCCTGATGACAATAACCCCGAACTGGCGGTTTCCATGGATGGAGCCGCCCTTGATTTTGGCGGCGGTTCTGGTGATCTTCGACATCAACTATCACCATGCCGCGCGGGTCGATCCTGGGCCTGATTGGCCCGAGCGGCTGTGGCAAGACCACCACCATCCGTCTCCTTAATGGCGTCTACAAGCCCACGGCGGGCACGGTGCGCGTCTTTGGTGTCGATCCTCAGCAGTTCGGGGAAGCGGACCGCGAGCGTCTCGGCTACATTCCGCAGCAGTTCATCCTCTACCCCAACCTCAGTGCCGAGGAGAACCTGCATTTCCTGGGCAGCATTTACGGCATGCCCCGCGCGGCCCGGCGGGAGCGCATCACGCCCTTGCTGGAATTCGTAGAACTGTCAGACGCGCGCAAGCGCCTGGGCAGCAAGCTGTCCGGCGGCATGCAGCGCCGGTTGATGTTGGCCGGTGCGTTGCTCCACGACCCGGAGCTTCTGATCGCCGACGAGCCTACCGCGGGCATCGACCCCATTCTGCGGGCGCGCATCTGGGACAACTTCCGTGCCCTGCGCGATCAGGGCAAGACCTTGCTCATTTCGACGCAGTATGTCGGCGAGGCTGCTTATTGCGACATGGTGGCCATCATGCGCCGCGGCCGGCTGGTCACCATCGACACACCGCTTGGCTTGCAGCGACAGGCGATGGGCGGTGAGGTCATTTACTTGCAGGTCGAGCCTGAGAAACTGGTCGAAACCATGCGCTTTCTGGAAGACTTGCCCCAGGTCAAGCGCGTAGAGCGCGAGGCGGACGGCATGTATGTGACGGTGGACGATGCCGGGAAGGAAATACCGGCGCTTCTGGCCATCCTGCGCGATGAGCGCTCGATTACGCCACAGGTGGCCGAGCATTACCTACCACCGTTCGACGAGGTCTTTGTCCGGTTGATCAAGGCCAGCGAAGCTGGCCCACGCGCACGATGAGGTGGCCCACGCATGAGTGAATTTATTACCAAGGTCTGGGCCTTCTTCATCAAGGAGTTCCACGATGTGCGCCGCCAACCGCGGCTGATGCTCAGCCTGATCGGCGGGCCACTGCTGGTGCTGGGCGCGTTCGGCGCAACCTTCCGCAGCGCCAACCCGTTTGTTCGTACGGTCCTGGTCTGGCCCGCCGAGGGTATCCCCGGCGTGTCCCAGGACCAGGCCGTCCAGTTTATTGAGGCCAACTTCAGCCTGACCGGCATCGTCTCCGCGAGGAAGAGGCGCTGCGTATGCTGGAAGCGGGCGAAACGGATGTCGTCCAGATCGTGCCCACGGTTACCGCGGGTGCAATGGCGCAGGCGACGCGCGACCCGAAATCCGCTGGATATCGCGCACGATTGACCCGAATGCGGAGGCGTGGATCCGCTCGCTGGCCTATGGCGAAGTCAACTTCATCAACCAGCAGCTGCTGGCCTCTGAAGCAGTCCAGGCCCAGGACAGGGCGAGTGAGGTCAACCAATCGCTGGACGAAGCGGCTGACCACCTATAAGAGTCTCAGCGAGACACTCAATCCGGCGGAGATTGACGGGCGCTGGCGACGACCAATCGAACTGAACGAGTCTCTGAGTCAACTGCTGACCGTTCTGCCGCCCGAAGTCGCTGGCCCAGGCCAACCTCGCGCCGGAACTAAGCGACGTCTATCGCGACCTGCGCCTCCTGGCCGACGATCTCAACGAGTTGGAGAGCGTCTTGCGGGAGGGCGATCTGTCGGTCCAGCTTGGAGCGACTCGACAGCACCGTAGAGGAGATCGAGACGCTGGAGTCGACGATCGCGACCTTTGTCGACGTCCCGCCGGAGAATATTGTCTCGCCCATTCGCGAAACGTACACCAACCTGCGAGGCGGTGCCTACAGCCTGGTCGTGTTCTTCGCCCCGTCGGTTCTGGCGCTGCTGATCCAGCAGATGGCCGTCACCCTGGCCTCGCTGGGGCTGGTGCGCGAACGTGAAATGGGATCGTTCGAAATGTTCCGCGTGGCGCCCTCTGCGCTTTGTGCAGCTCCTGTTGGGCAAGACGCTGGCCTATGTGTTGTTCGTCACCATCGCCGGGGTCATTCTGACCGGCCTCATGGCCTCTGCTCAAGGTGCCCATGCCCACGAACATCGTCCAGTTTCTGGTGCTGCTCGATCCTGCTGGCCCTGGCTTCGGTGGGCATCGGCTTCCTGATCTCATCCGTTTCCCGCAGCGACAGCCAGGCCATCCAGCTGACCATGCTGCTTCTGCTGCTGTCGATCTTCTTTACCGGTTTCTTCCTGCCGATAACGGGCTTTGCCTGGCCGGCGTGGATCATCGCTATCATCATCCCCATGACCAGCGGTATTCAGGGCTTCCAGAATCTGATGCTGGCCGGAACCAATGCGGGTGGCGAGTACCTGTGGCTTCTGGGCTTGCTGGCCGCCGTCTACTTTGGCGCGGTCATGCTGATCATGCGCCGCCAGTATCGTCAAGTGTTGGATTGACGGAGGTAGTGTGAAGACGGCCGTGGATGAAAACGGCGAGCCGATCGCCGCGGAGAGCGCCCCCAGCGATCGTGCCATTTTGCCCCTATTGCGGCGGCGTCGGTGACCCGACGCTATAAGCGGTTGATGGACGGGTGCAGCGTCGCCTATTGGCGACACCTTAATAATCGCGATGCGGACTGCCAGGGGCGGTCCAGACGGTCGGTCGCTGACACGGCAAGCCGGTCGGCAAAAGCGTAGCGGTCTACCCTGCCCAGAATCAGCAGGCAGCGATCGCAACATGACGAGGAAACGATCTTTCGGAATCAAGGAGAACAACGCTATGACACAATCAAAAAAATCCAAGCCGGCCGGCGAGAAGCCGCAGTACGTGGTTGACCTCGAAGGACCGTATGGTCCGCCCAGCCAGGAGGGCTTCGGCGCGGCCGTCTTCTTCGAGGTAGCGGACGCGGGCGACGATCTGGCGGCACTGGCGCTCAAGTACTACCGGTACTTCGTCGGCGACCTGTGGGCGCGCTGGGGCGAAGAGGTGTGGATGGGTCCGTGGAAAGAGGTCTACACGCGCGCAGAAGGCGGGCCAAGCACGACGTGGCCAACGAGGTGCGCGGCATCGACGACCCCGATGCTTCCATCTCGGTCCCGCTGGTGCTGGAGGTGATGGACGACCCGGAGACGGCCGTCAAAGCGCTCGCGGCCGCCTATGACGACCCCGACGTGGTCGACTTCCGCGTCTACACCATCGGCGACGGCAGCGCGATGTCGGGGCTGCTGCTGGCTGGGCGGCGCAAGAACGGCGAAGCGACATTCGTTGAAGTGTTGATGGACTGAATGCGTCCGACGTTGGCACCGAAAATGACCGGAGTTCAAACCGTTGCGCTGATCAACGCCGTCCTCTTCTTCGTGATTTGGATGGTGGTCTTGTGGGCCGGGGCCGATCATCCGCCGCCGATGGGGTTCTGGGCGCTGGTTCCGCTGGTCTTGCTGGCGGCCGGGCTGGTCTATTGGCGGGTACCGACTTATTTGGAATGGATGGCCACCAGGCAGGACGGCCGTCTGCTGCGGGTCGCCGCCGAAGGCCTGGTCGCCGGCGCACTCTTTGCCGCGCTGGGCAGCGTGGGGTCGGTCTTGCTGGGCGCCGGGGAACCGGGCATCGAGCGAAGCGCCCCGGCACTTGCGCTGTGGTTCATGGTGCTGGCGGCCGTGGGCGCAGGCAACGCACTGGCGATTTACGGCATCAACGCCATGGTCAGCAGCGGCGCGCGCGGAATGTAGCCATGTCAAAGGTGTTCGAGACGACATACACCACCACCGATTGGTCTCTGCGGAATCAGGGAACCGATGGTGATTGCTTGTGCCGTATGGTGGATGGGGCAGAACCGGCCGGGCCAGGCGCCCGGCAGCTCGGCCCACTTGGACGGGGCTGCTCGCGGCACGGCGAGCAGGCCGCCGGGGGGCGGCTGGGTCGATCCGATGGGATGGGCCCAGCCAATCTTTCGGACAAATCGTCCGCATCGCAAGCAGGATTGTAAGCCTGTGAAGGTATCGTGAAGCGGGGCGTCGCTGTGGCGCTCGGCCGGTTTATTTTAGGCTCTTCACAATGTGTGGTTTGGCCGTCTATTGACGAAGATATGGAGATAAAGGAAATGAAAAAGGTTCAAAAGCATAGTTTTCCCAAACGATTCGTGATGCTGTTCGGCATACTGGGGGCTGCGCTCCTGGCATTGCTGGCGCTTACCGTTCGGCCGTCCCAGGCGGCCGTCGGCGATCTGGTCTTCACCATTGAGGCGCCCTTGCGTGCAGGAGTCACGCAAGTGACCTGCCCCAGCGGTCTTGGCCTCGAGACCTTCAACGAGATTCACGGTTGGCGACTACGCGTCGCTTGATGGGTCAATCGGTGACTACACGGTCCCCAACAACGCTGCCCTCTCCATCCGGATATTCGCCCAGGCCGCTACAGGTGGCGCGCGGTTTCCTGAGCAGCGGCATCGAGGAACTTCATCTCCACACCCGTCAGCTATTTGCTGACGCTGGACCAGCCCGCGGGCTACTTCGGCTTCTGGTGGAGTGCCGGTGACGGGAACAACAAGGTCACCGTCAACATGGCCGATGGCAGCAGCCAGGTCTTTACCACGCAGTCCATCCTGGATTCAGGCGCCGTGCTAGGGGAACCGGCGTTGGCCAGACGGGCACTACGGCAATCCCAACGCGAACAATTCGCCGACAGCTTGACACCGAGCTATTTGCCTTCGTCAACATCTTCGCCACCAATCCCAATGCCAAGATTGTCTCGCTGCTGTTCGAGCGAGAGTGCAGGGGACGCAGGGCGAGTTTGAGACGGACAACCACACGGTCTGCGCGGACATTCTCGAATCGAACACCGGCACGCCTGTTCCGCAGATCGGCAGCATCACCATCGTCAAGGAGGCCAACCCGGAGAGCGAGCAGCTGTTTCGCTTCCTCGACCAGTATCGATGGCGCGAGTCAAGGCTTCAGCTCAAAGACAATGGCACCGATCCCAATTCCATCACGTTCCCCGATCTGCCACCCAGTTCGTATATCGTGTTCGAGCAGGTACCTGCTGGTTGGACACTCGACCCTGTCCAGTGCAGCGGTGGCGCCGACATCGTTATTGGTGGCGCTAGCGTCCCATTACATCTTCCGCTGGCGAGGATGTGACGTGCACCTTTACCAATGGCGAACGCCGGTCAACCTGACCATCGTCAAGAAAGCGACTAGGTGGCGACGACACGTTTGAGTTCGAGCACGACCCCTGAACAGTGCGGTTCAGGTCGACGACTTCAGGCCTGACGACGGTCACCAGGAACGGCGCGGAAGGAGACGCTGGCTGCCGGCCGCCAACTACGAGATTACCGAAGACGTGCCTGCCGGCTGGAGTTTGCCAGACGTCGTTGCGAAGGTGTGACCGATGATGACCTGTCAGATTCACCAGCTCGGACACGTGAGCATCTTCGCCGAGCCCGGCGACGACATCACCTGCACCTTCATGAATACGCAGCAGACGGTCAAGCTGACGATCGTCAAGGAAGCGATCGGCGGTGACGAACGGAGATTGGCAGCACGTTTGACAGGAAGTCACGGTTCCGCTGTTCAGCCTGAAGACGCAACGCGGCACAGCCCAAAAGACCTTCAGCGGCCTGGCGGCCGGATTCTACGAACTGGGCAAGAATGTCTGCCGGACGGCTGGGATCTGACGAATGCCAAGTGCTTGGGACCGATGGAGATCGGATCTTCGTCCTACCCGACAAGGGTCCTCAGCATTCCACAGCGTCCGGGCGACGACATCACCTGCACCTTTACGAATGAGGTCAAGACTGGCCACGATCATCATCGAGAAGGTGGCGTCGGATGACCAGACCTTGTTTGAGTTCAGCCAGAACGTGGACAGCAACGGCAACTTCGTCCTGACCGGCGGCTCCTCGCAGATCTTCCTGGATGTCGACCCGATCGGGGTCCCTAGTACCGTTACGGAGCAGGGGGACGACAACCAGAACGTCGACTTTGACCTGGTTGACCTGCGCTGCAGCGATGACGACTCGACGGTCGACACTCAAGCGAACCGTGAGGTGACGATCAACGTCGATCCCGGCGAGCTGGTCACCTGCACCTTCACCAACGTGGCACGAGGCAAAAGCTCACGGACCACATCCTGATCGTCAAGCGGACCGTGCCCGCCGGCGGCACCGACTTCGACTTCACACTCAGCTTCGGTCAGCCAGACCTGCCTTTCACGCTGTCGGACCTGGAGGTGGAACTCATTGAGGTACAACCCTTCGAGACTTACCAGGTTTCCGAGAATGACCCCGGCCCGGACTACGCCCTGACCGACATTGAGTGCCTTACCACCGACCCGATTCCAAATGGGAATCTGACGATCGACCGGGACAACCGAAGTGTGGAAGTTGAGTTCGAGGACGGCGGCGCGTCGGTCATGTGCATCTTCACCAACACGCTGGTCAACGCCTGCCCGGTCGACCCGAACGTGGGCAACCTGCAGACCGACTTGTTGGGCGTGGGCCAGGGCAGCCCGACCAAGGGCATTCGCACCCGCAAACTGGTCATCCCCAACTATCAGAACGTCGACTCGCTCTATGGCCAGTTGGCGGCGGTGGATGTCGGCGTGATGAACTAGGTCCGCTTCCGCTATCCCAACAGCAGCTATTGTCCAGGTCAAGGATGCCACCAGCCTGGCCTATCGCATGAACGCGGTGAGCTGGTGGGGCAGTGATCTGACACCGCACCGTACGTCAAGGGCCAGTTCTTCTGGGGCGCCAAGGGTAGCCGGTCGCCGCGGGCGTTTGTCCTGTGGCCGACCTACACGACCACGGAAGCATACGCCAACGTGTTGACCATGTTCGATGAGAGCACCGAGAATCATGTCTATTGGGATGTCGACAATGGCTGGTATGCCGATCAGACCCAGACCATCGCCATTCCGGAGACGCAGGTCGACGGGGCAGACATCCTGGTCAAGGTGGCCCTGGTGGACAACAACAAGGACGGCCGTCCGGTCATCCTGACCGTGTCCGCGGGCAACGTCTCCCAGCAGGTGATCGCCTAGGTTCCCAGCGACAAGGATACGCTCAACCTGGAGGAGATCCTCCTGGAGAACGTACCTCGGGGAACGACTGAGGTCGTGCTGCATCTGATGTCGCCTGCCCCGGACAGCACCTATCCCGCGGGTGGTGACTCGGTGGCCATGATCGGCGCGGCGGCCAACTATGCTTGCATAGCCCCGTAAGGGCTCGCGTACGTAACCATGAGACCTGCCAGGCCGGCTGTCCGGCCCGGCAGGTTTTTGGTGTTTGGATGTCCATGACAAACTCGCGGTGTGAATGGAGCGACCGGCACTTTGACGGGCAGAAAGCGAGCAAGTGATGCTATCGGCACTCCGCCTATGCTATGGGGCCTGACGACACCGGCGGCCTGCCCGCGGGATCGCCAAGCCAGGTGTTCTTGAACTATCTGGCCGTCGCCACCGGTTATCACTTCGAGGATGAGCAGCCATTCCAGACGCTGGAATCTGCCGGCGGAGCGGTGGTCATCGGCCTCGATCCGGCGCAGTAGACTTCGCGCCGGTTCACGAACCTGAATTGACTAAAGCAAAGCACTTAATGAATCGCAGAATCTGGAACCACGTCTTGATTTTTACGCTCGGCGGTGCGTCCCGCCTGCGTGGCGGGCAGCCGGCCGCGGCCGAGGGCGCCGGCAGAGCATCGCTCGGCGGCGTTGCAGCGCTCGTGCTCGGCTTAATGGCGGTGCTGGCCGTGGGCGCACTGTTCGTCCTGTTGGTCCGCCGGAACAGCGGCCGCTCCGATCTGGCGCAACGGACGAATGCGATCCGCGCCATCAATGCCGAAGTGGGCGCCATCACCCCGGTGGCCTGCCCGCTGCCACTGGCCGGTGAGGTCGAAGGCGAGACGGCCGACTGCTTCGTCTACACTGTGCCGGTCAGCTACGACGATCCGGTCGCAGGCACGATCAATCTGACGGTCGTGCGCTTGCGCGCCCAGAGCGAAACGCCCCTGCCCGACCCGATCGTCTATCTGGCCGGCGGGCCGGGTCAGAGCGGCGTGGTCGCCGCCGGTGGCAACCTGTACGGCGACCTGCGCCGCGAACGCGACATCCTCTTCCCCGCCCAGCGAGGGACGCTCTTCGCCCAGCGCCTGGGTCTGGAGGAGTGCGTGGCCCTGCTGGGCAACGAGCTGGGCCGAAGCGAGCTGGAGGCCTTTGCCGATAGCGTGGCGGCCAACAATAGTGGCGATCGCTCCCAGCCCTATGACGAGTATCTGGCCAATTACGGCGCGACGGTGGGTGCGGTCAACAGTCGCTGCCACGAAGCGTTCCGGCAGGCAGGCTTAGACCCGACCCAGTTCAACACAGCCAACAGCACCCGCGACCTGGTCGGGCTGATGCAGGCTCTGGGCTACACGAGCTACAACCTGCACGGCACATCCTACGGCACGCGCCTCGCGCTGGAAACGGTGCGCCGCCATCCAGACGCGCCTATTCGCAGCCTCGTCCTCGACTCGCCGTCCGCCCCGACGGTCGACCGGCTGAGGACACTGGCCACCGCCGCTTACGACATGGTGATGCAACTCTTCGCTAACTGCGCCGCCGATCCCGCCTGCGACGCCGCATACCCCGACCTGCCCGCGCGGACGGCCGCTCTACTGGACACGCTGGAAGCAACGCCGCTGACGGCGGGTGAGCGCACCATCGGCCCGGAGGAGGTGCTAGATCAGTTGCGCGACCTGAGCGGCACGCGCGGCAACTACATGCCACGCCTGATCGCCGAGTTGGAGGCGGGCGACTCGACGACCTACCTGGCCCTGGCCAACCAGGAGGTCGGCACCCGCTCACCGGAAGGCTCGGCCACGTCCGACGCGGTGAATGACCTCATCCAGAAGATTTCGCTGGCCGGCCTGCAGGGCACCAACCCCCTGACGGGCATCAAGGCCGTGGCCGATGTGCTGACCGGCGCGCGCGAGGATGATCCGCGCGCGGGCATGAAGGCCACCGCGCGACGCGTTATCCGCCATTCCGAGAGCTTGCCCGCCGAATCCTGGAGGACATCGACGACCTGTCCAACGCGACATCCAGGTGCTGCGCGACTCCGCACCCGGCGCGAGCGCGCCGGTGGACGAAGTGGGCGTGATCGCCCTGCTGATCGGCCAGTGCCCGCAACAATGCCCACTTCCTGCTGTCCGGCATGGTTTGCCTGGAGCAACTGCCTTTCGCCGATGCGGCCGCGGCCATTGCGGCGCGCGACGCCCTGCCGATCCCGGCCCTGGGCGTGCCGGACGCGGTGTTGGCGACGGAGACCGGCAACTGCACCAACAGCTCCCGATGACGGACGGACCCGCGCTACGGCGAGCCGGTCGCGGCAGACATCCCCACCCTTATCTTGCAGGGCGAGTTCCGATAGCACGAACGCGCCACCAGGCACATGGTCGCCCTGGCGCGGCGGCGCAAGCCCACCCGTTGGTGTTCGTCCGGCAGGGCATAGACCTCAGCGCAGTATCCCAGCCGAGGTCGATGAGTTAATTCGTAATCCAGACAGGTTGCGCCCGGACCTGTAGTGCCTCGATACGCGGCGACATCGGTTTTCGCTGCCAGTCAGCAGCATGAAATAGCGGTAAACTGCCTGCCGCGAGCCACTTGTCGTGGTGATTGAGATCATCAATGGATACCGATTATTCAAGATGAAGAGATGCTGAACAGAATGAAGATGACGCTGGTCGCCCTTGTGCGCGCAGCGGGCGATGATGGTGGCGAGCATCTGATTACCGATATCCAGCAGGCGTTGAACCCCAAAGTGGTTGGCTTGACCACACCGGACGAGATCAACGCTGCCGAGGCTCCGGCTGGGGAGACAGCCAATCACTGTCGAACCCGGAGGCGCCGAGCGTGCCCCCGCCCAGCGAGGAACTGCTGCATTTGCGGTCGGGCGAGTGGCAGTGGATTGCCTACGCCGGGCCAATGGAGACATATGAGATTGAGACGCCGGGCAATTACCGCGTCACCTTCAACGACGACGCCACCTTCAGCGCCGTGGCCGACTGTAACAACCTGGCCGG
>CAVOGT010000015.1:0-76993 GCA_963695535.1 uncultured Chloroflexia bacterium | reverse complement strand
GGTACCGGGGAGATGACACTGATGAATAGAGACTCAAGACCCGTTAAGGTCAACTTTGACTCAGGCAATGCTCCGACTGAGTTATTGTTTCATCTTTAACCTGACTCAACCTGACTTGGCATTTAGCACGTTTTTATTTCATTAATCAGCCCGATACGGAGAAGGCAGTAGGTTCGGTGATTCTAATGAGTACTAACACCAGTTCGCTTTCCACCTTTGCTGCCAGTCTGGGCTTTGAAGAGAACCCCTTTCAGTATACCAACGCTAATCTGGAAGAGAGGTTGCCTGACTACTTCGTTCCGCCTCCCTACTTTGCGTCCGTGCTCGGAGACCCCAGCAAGCCAGAGACCTTTCGTTGTCTACGCGCCTCGTGGCGGTGGCAAGTCCGCACAACGAAGAATGATGGAGATTCGATGTAGTGAAATGGTGTTGGCAATTACCTATGACGAGTTCGAATTCCCGGAGGTGAATCGAGCGGTCGATGTAAGGCTTCAACATCATTTGCGCAGAATCATAAGGTACTGTCTCGTGGGAATTCTACTGACTCTTGCCGAGGACACATCAGCTCAGGCTCGCCTTTCTCGCCAGGACAAACAACTCCTTCTTCAATTGGCGGCAGAGCACCTTGCAGGTCTAGGGGAAATTGAGTTTGAGAAGACCATAAGATCGCTAAAGAGTTTGACCGAAAGATTCAAGGATAAGTGGAATGAGTGGCTACCCATTTCGGGAGCACTTGGCAACATGCTGCTTTCAATTCTGAAACGGATCGGTCCATTCCTGTGGATAACCTCGGCGCCCTGTCAGGCTTCAAGAACGTTCGAGTATTCCAGGTCTGAATCCCTCAAGCATCAGTTGCGTATCGTAGCACAACTCGCGCAGAGAATCGGCTACAAGTCCGTCTATATCCTCGTGGATCGCGTTGATGAGGCAGAGCTCACCGGTAATAATGTGAACGCCACATTCAGATTACTTGAGCCGTTGCTTAAGGATCTTCAGCTATTAGAAACCGAAGGAATCGGCTTTAAGTTCTTCTTGTGGGACATGCTCCGACCGTTATGCGACCAAATTGTAAGAACTGATCGAATCGACCAGGAAACACTATACTGGCAGGATGAATTACTGCGACAAATGTGGAACACTCGCTTGAGCGCTTTCAGCGATAACCGGATTGGCAGCCTTGTTCAAGTCTCTGAACCAACACATCCGTTTACAGTGGATGAGTTGGCGTTCATCTCGCGAATCACTCACCTCGCGATCTTGTGCGGATCGGATCCCAGATCTTGAAAGAACAAATGGAGTTCGACACTAGCACTTCGAAGATCTCTGCTGAAGCAGTTTATACTGGTCTTGATAAATTCTCCGATACACGCGCTCGAGAGCTCTTCACTTAAGAACACATATGAGGGAATTAAAGCGCGTTGCTCGCGTCGATTTCACTATCCCGTTCCTGGCAAACGTGGTCTTCAAAGAACAGCAGGCTTCTACCCGTAACCGCCTCATGATTTGGCGCGAGCAGGGCGCAATGACGTGGATGTTGAGCGCATCGTAGACCCAACCTCGCGGCAGGATCGACCAGTCAAGCTGATTGCAATTAGCGATATACGAGTGGCCAAATCGCTCTTCCCGACACTTTCCATCTCAGAGTTTTTGGACCAGAAGTACCGAAAATGCGGCAGTTGCGGGGCAACCATTCTTCGCGATTGGGGTGACGAGGACAGTTCTGGCATATGCCACGAATGTCAGGCAGATTTTAACAGTTCGGAAGACACACTGGATTCCTGAAAGACACAGCAAATGGCTACAGAAAGTAGCGCTTCAGCACATGAACAACAGAATAGGCATTCAACCCTATCTGCCTACTATGGAACCCGAATCTCCTGACATTGAAGTCTAGTAACGTGAAAAGACAACCCCATGAGTTAGGGTTATATCTTGGCAATGTTCGGTCCTCGACCCCCAAATCAGAGTTCTCTACTCATACGCCAACACCTCCCGAATCGTCAACCGCGCCGCGCTCCGCGCCGGGACCATGCTGGCCACGGCCGACAGCGCCAGCACCACCACCAGCCAGATGGCGAAGCCCCACGGCGTCAGGGCCATCGGCATGACGGCTTCAATCATCGCATTGCCGACGATGTAGAGCAGGGCATAGCTGATCGGGAAGGACAGCGACGACCGCCAGCGCCCAACTGATCAGCCCGATGAGCAGCTCCCTCGACGACCACCGACTTGATGATGTCGAGGTCCACCGCGCCGATGGCCCGCATGACGCCAATCTCGCGCGTGCGCTCGAGGACGTTCATGCCCATCGTGCCCGCCAGGCCAATGCTGCCCACGAACGCCGTCAGCAGCGCCATCATCAGCAGGAAGATGACCAGGATGTTGATCGCCTGCGAGTTCTCCTGACGGGCCACCAGCCCGGCCTCGACGTCACTGACCTTGTAGCCGAGGTCCCGCAGGTGCTCATCACGACCACCGCTCAGCGCCTTTTGCGCCTCCAGCGTCTGCGCTCCGGCCACCATGCGGAACGACGACGTCTGCCCCGGCAAATTAAGCACATCGGCCAGGCTGTCGTAGTCGGTATAGGTCAAGCTGGGCGCCGATCATGTCGGTGAAGCGGAAGATGCCCAACACCGTCCAGTCCTCGGCCCGGCCGTCAGATATGCTGACGCGCATCGTGTCACCCGGCTTGAGATCGGGGTAGTCGGTCAAGAGTGAATCGGCCACGACCAGACCGTTGCTGATCGCCCGGCTCCAGCCAGCGCCCAGCCACGAGATCCGGTTCAATCAGGTCGCTGTCGACCGGCGGGGCAAAGATGATGAGATCGGTCTCGAGCATCATCGTCTGCGTCCTCGCATCTCCGCCCGCGCTAGTTGCCAGCCCTCCACATGCTGGATACGCCGGGCACTTCCATGAGCGCCTGCTCCACCTTGCTGTTGCGATACGGCTGGTCGAAGTTGACGGTGATGTCGGCCATGAAGTGCATCGCCATCTGGTCCATAAACCCTTCCAGCGACGAGCGCACATTGAACACGGCAATGAAAATCGCCCCGGCCATGGTCAGGGTGAAGAGGGTCAGCGCCAGCCGTCCCTTGCGCCGGAAGGTGTTGCGCACCGACAGCACCAGCGGCCGCGATACCCGCGAGCGTAAACGGCCCCGGCGCGATCAAACGGTCGAGGTTTGTGCCGCGCTGTCGCCGGGACCGTCATCGCTGATGGCCCGGCGAATCTTGATCTTCGACCCACGGTTGACCGGAAAGAATCCGGCCGCCAGCGGTACGACCAGGGCCACGATCACCTGCAGCACAATGGCCAGCGGCACAATGCGGAAGCCCTGCAATTCGGCGCTCATGAAATTGGCGATAAATGCCGACAGGCCATAGCCGGCCAGCGCCCCCAGTCGGAACGGAAATCGCCAGGGCGATCAGCCCATAGATGATGATGAGCGCGATGTACATGCCTGAAATCTGCACGCTTTGCGCGCCCGACCAGCTTCATCACCCCAATCTGCCGCATGTGCTGGGTGAGCAAGGCGTTGAGCGTGTTGAAGATGAGCGAGCCGCTGAGCAGCATGATCAGCAAGCCCAGTGCACCCAGCACGCCCAGCAGGGCCAGGATCGTCGAGGTCATCGGGTGTTTGTCGGTCTCCACCATGATCGTGTTATAGACGTTGCGGCCGCTTTTCTCGACCTTGTCCTCGACAGCCGCGGCTACCGACTTTGATCGCGTCCTCGTCGCCGCGGTTCTCGCTGACCGTCGCGTAGAGCCGGTTGTACTGATCCGGCAGCCCCAACTCATCCATCGTGTCGAGGGTGACGAACGCCGCTCGGCAGACGCCGCGAAATCGCCGGCCATGGACTGGTCGCTGACGACCCCGGCCACGGTCATCTCGCGCATGCTGTCGTCCGGCAGTCGAATCTGCACTGTCTCGCCCACCGTGAGGCCGGTGTCGCTCAGCTCATTATAGCTAACCAGAAACTCCATCAGTGCCCGGCTCAGCCTTGCCCCGTCCAGAAGCAAGCAGTCTGTCAATGCGTGATGCTGGCTGAAATCCTCAACGCCCACCAGATTGAGTCGACTGCCACGACTGGCCGTCATCTGTGACGCACGCACACCAACAATCGATCGCCCTTCGGCCTCGGCCACGCCCGGCACGCGCTCGATCGTGCGCACAAAGTCGTCGTCAAAGTAGTCGGTGGCCACGATGATGTTGGCCGGATTGGCCGAATGAAGCTGAGGTCGATGTCCTCAGACATGATGACGAAGGCGGTGGCGATGGCCCCGACGGCAAACACGCCGACGGCAATGGACGCCACCACCAGCAGCGTGCGGCTCTTGCTATCCCACAGATCGGCCAGCACCTTGCGCCAGCGAGGTTTTAACTCAGCCACTAGACAGACTCCTTGTGCGCGCGGTTTTCGTCGCGGCGGGCTTCGGCCGTGGCAATGAGCGCTTCATAGGCGGATGGCGACTCTTCATCAGCGTCGAGAAACTCGTTGCGCGGCAGCAGTGCCAGCTGGACCGGGCCATCTGACCGCGGCGCGAATGGCAGCCACGGATCGGCCGTCACCCATCAGCTCGACCTCGCCGAAGAATTGGCCCGCGCCCAGGTGGGCCACGCTGACGTCCGGCTCCGGCGGGCGGGTGATAACGACATCGACCTCACCGGAGTCGACCATGAACAGATAGTCAACCGGCTCGTTCTGGTGGATGATCAGTCTCGCCCGGGACTGATAGGTGCGACGTTCGGCCATCTGGGTGGCCTGCAGCATCAACGGGTGATCAAGCATCGGCAGCGCATCGGCAATCGTGCGGTCGATGATCTCGCCGTCGGCAATGATCACTGTCTGATCCGTCAGCCGCGTCAGCGACGGGTCATGGGTGACGATGAGGATTGTCTTGCCCTCTTCCGACAGCTTGCGGAACAGGTTGATGATGTTGCGCGCTGAGCGCGAATCGAGATTGCCTGTCGGCTCATCAGCCACGATGATCGGTGGGTCGGTGGCCAGCGACCGGGCAATGGCCGCGCTCTGCTGCTGGCCGTTGGAGACTGACGCCGGCAGGTCATGGATATGATCGGCCAGGCCAACCAGCCCCAGCAGCTCTGATGGCCCGCTCCGACCCGCGCGTTGGCGGCGAACGTGTTGCTGAAGTCCATCGGCAGACAGCACATTTTCCAGCAGGGTCAGCGTGGGCAACAGTTGAAAGAACTGAAATACGATCCCCATATTGCGGCCGCGCCAGCGTGCCCGGTCGCTCTCGCTCAGCTTGTAGATGTCCTGTCCGCCGATGACCACCTGTCCCGAGGTGGGATGGTCGATGCCGGTCAGCATATTGAGCAGGGTAGACTTGCCGCTGCCCGACTTGCCGACAATGGAGATGAACTGACCGTAGTGAAGCTGCAGGTCGATGCCCTTCAGCGCCGTAAAGGCGCCGGCAGCATTGACGTACGTCTTGACCACATTGCTGCAGCACAATGGCCGGTTCGCGATATAGCGCTTGCGCGTCGCGCACGATTGGCACCGTGATGCCGTGGGCGTCCGGACCTGCATGGCCGTTGCCGGCCGCGTGGCCGTTGAGCTGCTCGGTCACATCATCGACGGACTCATCGGCCGACACGATCGCGGATGTGGCGGCACTCTGCGGCGCCGCCGGCCGGATTACCCGATGGCCGGAAACCAGCCGCCATCAGATATGCGCTCCAGCTGGGTGAATCGCGGGGCCAGGCCGCTGTCGTGGGTGACCATGACAATCGTCTTGCCCTGGTCCACCAGCTTTTCAAAAATGCGGAGGATGGTATCGGCCGTCACCGAGTCCAGGCTGCCGGTGGGTTCGTCAGCCACAATGAGTTGCGGATCGTTGACCAGCGCCCGGGCAATGGCCACGCGCTGCTTCTGGCCGCCGGAGATGTGGGCCGGGAGCTTGTAGGCATGCTCGGTCAGCTCGACAATATCCAGCAGTTCCATGGCGCGCTCGCGGGTCAAAGGCTTCTGATACAGCCCCGCGAAATCCTGGGGGATCATGATGTTGTTGACCAGATCGAGCGAGGGCAGCAGCTCGAACGACTGGTAGACGATGCCCAGATTCTGGCCGCGCCAGACTGCCAAGCTCATCCTCGGCCATGCGATTGAGATAGAGCGGCGCAACCGATCCATTCCCATGGCCATTGGCGTAGAACAGCACATCGCCACGGGTCACTTCGCTGACGCCGGAGATCATATTCAACAGCGTCGACTTGCCCGCGCCGGACTTCCCCACGATGCCCAGGAAGCTGCCCCGTGCGACGGCTAGAGACACATCAGAAAGCGCCGTGAAATCGCCGGACCCGGTCTTATAGACTTTGCTGACGTTGTCGAGACGAATAATCGGGTCAGCTATGGTTGAAGAGGCACTCTGCCCCGCCACTCAACAGCCGTCTCTGCGACCGGCGGTTGCGCAATTGAAATCATAAGTTGGTCCATCCTGACGCCGTGGTTCAGCGGCGCAGATGCGCGCTTGGCCAAACGTCATGTCCTGTGTAACCAGGTTCAGGTTTGCATTTGTCAAGGGGTGGGGAGTGCAACGAGTACCTGTCGATCGCGGCACGGATTGAAAGTCGGGTCGCGTGGCTCCACCGCCAAGCCCCAGCATGCTACATCCAGCGATTATCGCACACCGGAAGCGGGATTCAACCCGAACTCACCGGATACTATGCCTTATGCTAAGGAAAGGCGGACAGGACATCGCCCACAGCGCGAACCAGCAGCTGATGCTCGGCTGCGTGCATCCGCGCCTCAAAGTCGGCCAATGAATCAGTCGGATAGAGGGGCACCACGGCCGTCCCCACCACCGGCCCGGCATCGACTTCCGGAACGGCCACGTGAACCATGCAGCCACTCTCTCTGGATCTCACCCAGTTGATAGGCTTCGAATGCGCGTTCGATGGCGTGCGTGCCCGTGAACATACCCGGCAGCGCGGGGTGCAGGTTGAGGACGCGATTGGGAAAGCGATCGAGAAAGGCGGCGCTCAGAATGTGCATCCACCCGGCTAGGACGACCACATCCGGCGCGAAGGCCGCCACTTCGGCGGCCAGATCAGCGTCGTATTCAGTGCGCGAGCGGCCGGCGTCGCGATACGGTTTGTACGGAAAATAGCGACCCGGAACGCCGGCCTGCTCCGCACGCACCAGCCCGTAAGCGTCGCGCCGATTGGATATCACCCCCACCACGTCAGCCGGCACCGTGCCGCCGGCGCAGGCGTCGAGGATGGCCTGCAGGTTAGAGCCGGAGCCGGAGACGAGAACAACCAACCGCCGTCGGGACAACGTACCTAGACAAATCGCCACCTCGGGCGGTCCGGACACCATCTCGCCCACGAGTTCCAGATTCGAGCAACGACTTCGTAGCGCCGCGCTACCTGCTCACGGGGAACGATGACCAACATGCCCAGACCCATGTTGAATACGTGGCACATTTCGGCCGCAGGAATATCGCCCCAGCGATTGAATCAGCGCAAAGATGGGCGGCTCCGGCCACGTGCCGCGCCAGCAGGCGTGCGCCGACACCGGGCGGGAAGATGCGCGGCGGATTGTCGACTAGTCCGCCGCCGGTGATATGGCTCAGCCCACGTACATCAACCCCGCGGCCCAGCAGCGCTCTCCAATTCCGCGCCATACGATCGATGGGGCATCAAGCAGCGCCTCGCCAATCGTCTCCCCGTCGAGATCGTCGCGCGGTTTGTCCCAGTCGAGATCAGCCAGAACACGCCGGGCCAGTGAATAGCCGTTGGTGTGCAGCCCCGACGAGGGCAGGCCAAGGATGGCATCGCCGGCGCTGAATACGCTGCCCATCGATGAGCGCCGTACGATCGACGACGCCGACAATGGTGCCGGCCAGATCGATTTCACCTGGCTCATAGACACCGGGCATTTCGGCCGTTTCGCCCGCCCAGTAGCGCGCAACCCAACAGGGCGCAAGCCTCGGCCACGCCGGTGACGATCGTCGCGATCTGTCCGGCGTCCAGTCGGGACGAGGCCACGTAATCGAGAAAGAACAACGGCCGCGCACCCTGCACCAGAATGTCGTTGGCGCAGTGGTTGACCAGGTCATGACCGATGGTCTCCCAGCGGTCGAGTCGGGCTGCAACCTTGGTCTTGGTACCCACCCCGTCAGTCGAGGCCACCAGCACCGGCGCGGTCATGGTCTTCAGCGTCGGCGGCGTCATAGAGTCCGCCGAATGAGCCGACGTCCGACAGCACCTCCGGTCCAAACGTAGCACGGCACGGCCGCCCGCATCATCTCTTTGGCCTGGCTCGCGGCGGCAATATCCACCCCGGCAGCGGCATAAGCCGATTCGGTCATTGGTGTGAACCCTCCTGTGCTGTCCGGCCGATGTCACCGCGGGCATGCGCCCCATCAAACTGAATGGCCGCCACGCCGTCATAGGCCCGATCAACGGCCGTTGCCAGCTCCGGGCCGACGGCGCTCACGGCCAGCACCCGGCCGCCGTTGGTCACGACCTGCCATCCACCAGCGCCGTTCCGGCGTGAAAAACCATGGCGCCGGCTCGTCTCCGCTTCAGCCAAGCCAGTGATCGGTAGGCCCTTGGGGTAGGGGCCAGGATAGCCGGGCGCCGCCATGACCACTGTGGCGCAGGCGCCAGGCTGATAACGCACCAGATCGGCCGTCAGTTGCCCCTCCGATGCAGGCCAGCATAATCTCGGCCAGGTCGCTCTCCAGCAGCGGCAGGATGGCCTGCGTCTCGGGGTCGCCAAAGCGGCAGTTGAACTCCAGCACCATGCGGTCCGCTCGGTGGTCAGCATCAGCCCAGCGTAAAGCACGCCGACATAGGGCGTGCCCTGCGCGGTCATGCCGTCGACCACCGGCTGCAATACTGTCCGGGTGATATCCTCGACAAACGGTCTGCATCGATATCCGGCGGCGGTGCATAAGCGCCCATGCCGCCGGTGTTCGGGCCCTGGTCCCGTCATAGACGCGCTTGTGATCGCGGGCGGGCAGCATCGGCACCACCGTTCGGCCGTCGCAAAAGGCCAGCAGCGACACTTCCGGTCCGGTCAGCGTTCCTCGATCAGCACCTCATCCGCCGCATCGCCAAACTCGCGCTCGACCATCATCTGACGCAAGGCGTCGCCGGGCGTCCTCCACGTATCGCAGACGATGACGCCCTTGCCCGCTGCCAGACCGCTGGCCTTGATCACGACCGGCCGGCGCATGGCGGTCCAGGTAGGCCAGCGCTTCGTCGTAGTCGGTGAAGGTCGCCGCGTCCGCCGTGGGGATGCCGTGGTCAGCCATAAACGCCTTGGCAAAGGCCTTGGACGACTCCAGCTGGGCGGCGGCCTGCGTGGGACCAAAGACGCGCAGTCCGGCCGCCTGAAAGCGATCGACGATGCCCGCCGCCAGTGGCGCCTCCGGCCCAACGACAGTCAGGTCGATGGCCCTGGTCCAGCGCGAAATGCCACAGGCCGTCCAGATCGTCACTACTAATGGGCACATTCTCGGCAATGGCCGCCGTTCCCGCATTGCCCGGCGCGACATAGATTCGGCCGACCTGCGGTGATCGCGCCAGCGACCAGACAAGAGCATGTTCGCGACCGCCGCCGCCGACCACCAAAACGATAGCTTTGACATCGCTGCTCCCTACTCCCCAACGCCCGCTCAAATATCAACTTATCCTTCGGCCGTTCGTCTTCAAACAGCCAGTCGGGAATAGGAATAGGATACTGGCCGGAGAAACAGGCGTTGCAGTGGCCGGTCTTCTGCTGGATGGACAACCGCACCGCCTCGTGCATCCCCTCCAGGCTGAGATAGGCCAGGCTGTCAGCGCCAATGCGCTCGCGGATCTCCTCCACTTCCAGTTGGGCGGCGATGAGCTGGCCGCGCGTGGCCATGTCAATGCCCATGAAGCACGGGTAGCGGACCGGTGGCGAAGAGACGCGCACGTGGACTTCCTTGGCGCCACCCTCGCGGATAAGCTGCACCAGCGGCCCGGCCGTGTTGCCGCGCACAATGGAGTCGTCGATCAGACACCACCCGCTTGCCGCGCAAATTGGCCTCCAGCGGATTGTACTTGATGCGCACGCCTTCGCGCCGCAGGGCGTCGTCGGGCTGGATGAAGGTCCGGCCGATATAGCGGTTCTTGATCAGTCCCTCGGTAAACGGCAAGCCCGACTCCGCGCTGTAGCCAATGGCCGCCGGAGTGGCCGAGTCGGGCACACCGACCACCACGTCGGCATCGACCGGGGCTTCCTTGGCCAACTGCCGGCCCAGCTGCTGGCGCACATGGTGGACGACTTGCCCTTCCAGGATTGAATCGGGGCGGGCGAAGTAAACGTACTCAAAGATGCACATCGCCCGCTGCGTGGACTTGATGCCGGTGAAGCTGGTCAAGCCCCTGCGCGTCCAGCCGCACGATCTCGCCCGGCATGACCTCACGCACATAGGACGCGCCGATGGTGTGCAGGGCGCTGGTCTCGGAGGCGACAACATAGCCGTTCTCGCCCAGTTGCCCCAAGCACAACGGCCGCAAACCCAGCGGATCGCGCACGGCGTAAATGGCGTCGCGGGTCAGGATGCTCAGCGAGTAGGCGCCCTTGGCGATTTGCATGAAGGACCGCAGGCGCGCCACCCAGCGGTCATGTTCCACGCCGTTGGTTTCCGGCAGCGACCAGGAATCGGCCGGGGCGGCCAGCATCTGCGTGACCACTTCGCTGTCGCTGGTGGAAGCCAGGCCAACGCCGCGCTCCAGCAGCTGCTGGCGCAACTCATGGGCATTGGTCAGATTGCCGTTGTGGGCCACGCCCAGCGGGCCGTAGATCGTCTCGATGAGGTATGGCTGGGCATTGCGCAGCAGGGAGCTGCCGGTCGTCGAATAGCGATTGTGGCCGATCGCCAGATGGCCGACCAGCGGGGCCAGGTTGTCCTCCTTGAAGACCTGCGACACCAGCCCCATCCCCTTGTGGATGTAGGCCATGTGCCCGTCACTGGTGGCGATGCCCGCGCTTTCCTGGCCGCGATGCTGCAGCGCATAGAGCCCGAAAAAGGCCAGCCGAGCCACATCACGTCCCGGGCGCATAAACCCCAAAAATACCACACTCGTCCTGAAACTTGTCGTCTTCTAGAAATAAGTCCATTGTCCCGTATCTCTTCTCTCCCAAAACAGACTGTCATCATATGAATCCGGTCACAGGGTATGATATCCCCACAAAGACAGTCAATCGCCGTTGCTTACCCACCCATTAACGATTGCCGCGCCGCCAACACCCGCTCGACCGCCGCCGTCCCCCTATCGGCTCGCGCCGTCAGATGGCCCATCTTGCGCCCGGCGCGAGCCTCAGCCTTGCCGTAAAGATGGAGCTTCACGTCCGAATACCTGCCAGCGCCGCCCAATCAGGTTCGCCCGTCTTCCCACAAGTCGCCCAACAGATTGGCCATGGCCGCCGGTCGCACGTAGGTCGTATCACCCAGAGGCAGCCCGCACACCGCCCGCAGCTGCTGCTCAAACTGGCTGGTGACACACGCTTCGATGGTCAGGTGACCGGAGTTGTGCGGCCGCGGCGCAATCTCATTGACCAACACACGGCCGTCAGGCGTCACAAAAAACTCCACGCACAGCACGCCGACATAATCTAAACGCTCAACAATGCAGCGAGCGATCTCCACAGCTTCAGACTGGAGCGCATCCGACGCGTCCATCGGCCCGACCGACACGTCCAGAATGTGGCGCTCGTGGCGGTTTTCGATTAGACCATAGTGGGCAAACTCACCGGCCACCGACCGGGCGCACACCACCGACGCTTCGGCCGAAAATCCACCTCGGCCTCCAGGATGGCTTCAGCCCGACCAAGTGCCTCCCACGCCGCGGCCAGTTCCTCGGCACTGCCTACCCGCGTCTGGCCCTTGCCGTCGTAGCCGGCGGCAGCCGTCTTCAGGATTGCCGCCGAACCGACCTCCGCCATCGCCGCGCTCAGATCGACGCCTTCCACCACAGGTGCAAACGGTGTCACCGGTAGACCGTTGTCCACGCAAAACCCTTTTTCGCGCAGACGATTTTGCGCTGATGTGCAGAACATCGCTGCCCGGCCGCACCGGCACGACCTCAGCAATCGTGGCCGCTGTTAGGGCGGGGACATTTTCAAACTCATACGTAACGACATCGACGTCGCCGGGCGAAAGTGCGGGCAGCCGGTAGGTAATCGTAAGGGCGCCACCATCTTCCAGATCGGCGACCTGTCCGGTCGGCGAATCTGCATCGGTCGAGAACACATGGACACGGTAGCCCATTCGCCGAGCCACCAGCGCCAGCATTCGGCCCAACTGCCCGCTGCCGAGAATGCCAATGGTTGCGCCGGGAAGAATGGGGTCATTCATCATGGTCGTGTGCCCTATCCGGTAGGGAGGGTCTGGGCCAAGACTGCCTCCGATCTGGGCGGTACGATAGGCGTGGAGTTTGGCGCGCAGGTCGGGCCGGTGGTTGGCCAGGATGGCCACCGCCAACAGAGCGGCATTGCGCGCGCCGGCCTTGCCGATCGCCAGCGTGCCGACCGGCACGCCGCCCGGCATCTGCGCAATCGACAGCAGAGAGTCGAGGCCGTTCAGGGCGTGGCTCTGCACGGGAACCCCCAGCACCGGCACGACCGTGTTCGCCGCAACCATGCCCGGTAAATGGGCCGCACCCCCCGCCCCGGCAATGATGACTTCCAGACCCCGGGCTTCGGCCGACTCGGCGTATTCCGTCAGCCAGGCCGGGGTGCGGTGGGCCGAGACAACCCGGCACTCGTGGGGAACATCAAATTCGGTGAGAAGTTCGGCCGAATGGCGCATGGTGTCCCAATCAGACGTGCTACCCATAATGACGCCAACCCAATAGCGTTGAGTCTGTTGGCATATCCATCACCTCCCGCTCCCGCCGCCGCGGTGTCAGGTCCAAAGTCAGCCCGTGATGGTCGGACCGTTTGTGTGCCCGACTTCCGTGCCTTGTGTACAATGGTGATCAACCGTGAAGGGACTTTGAACCCTCTCACACCCACACGTAAAACTATACGGAATCATAGTCGCCTGGGCAAGGCATTATGACGACCAAGGAGTAGATCGGATGGAAATCAGTGTGCAGCAAGTGGCCGGTGATGTGCCTGTGTCTATCCTCAAGCTAAGCGGCGAACTGGATGCCGCCAATTATTTGGCGGTGATTGATCGCGTGCGTCAGATTTATGAAAGCGGCACGCCGCGCCTGGTCATTGATCTGTCCGACGTCACGTTCCTATCCAGTTCGGGATTGGTGGCCCTCCACAGCGCCGCTCTCCTGATGCGTGGTGACCAACCGCCCAGTCCTGAAGCAGGGTGGGCTGCCTACCACGCCATCGCGGCTGATGTCGACGGAGGCTTCGAGGATTGCTGCGTGCTCTACAATCCCCAGGGCCGCGCTCGTAAGACGCTGCAGATGACGGGCTTCGACGGCTTTCTGCGCATCCATGACGATCTGGACGAAGCAGTGACCACCCTGACCGGTGATTAGCTGCCGCGCCACTTAAACGTCGGCCGTTGCGCGATAAATGCTTCAACCAGCGCGACGGCCTCGCCCACCCCATCTTCCCCCCTCACTTGCTGTCCGATATCGGCCGCTCGACGGGCCATTGGCTCATCGCTGACCGACTGATCGATGGCTCTCGCCAGGGTATCGGCCGTTAGCCCTGACCGCGGAATGGGACTCGGCCCGGCACCCAGCGCATACACCCGATCGGCCCAAAACGGCTGGTCGCCAAAGAAGGGCACGATAACCGACGGACGTCCGGCCCGCAGCCCCGCGTGGGTCGTACCCACACCGCCGTGGTGGACCACCGCCGCCACCTGCGGAAAGAGCCAGTCGTGGGGCACGGATTCCAACCGCAACACGGTTGGCGGCAGATCGCTTTGGGCCAACCCTGCCCAGCCACCGAGAATGATTCCTCGCTGTCCGGCTTGCGCCAGCGCGTCCAGCACCGTTTGTGTCAACATCGCCGGGTCACGGCTGACCATGCTGCCGAAGCCGACATAGACCGGCGGCGGCCCATCGGTCAGAAACGCCGCTAGATCGGCCGGTGGCTCATACGGCTCGTCGGGCCGGAACCAGTAACCTACCACATGCATGGCTTCGTTCCAGTCGTCGGGCTTGGGCAGAATCGTCGGGCTGTAGCCATAGATGACCGGCAGTCGGTGGCGAATCATGTCCAGGAACGGGCCAAAGAATGACAGGGGCGGCAAGGTCGAGTTGGTTCCGGCGAATGTCGTTCATAATCGGCCGCATGAGTTGCCAGAACGCCTGTCCGCCGATCGCGTGTGTCAGGTAGTTGGTCATGCGGTGGCCGCCCAGGCGTGAGGGAAATATGGCACTGGGGAATTCTTTCGTCGGGTGAATGGGTTGCAGATAGGTCTGGATAAACGGCAGATTGAGCTTTTCGACGACATTGTACAACGTGTAGAAAGTCGGTCCGGCAAATAGAACCAGGTCGGCATCGGCGCAAGCCGTCAAGGCATCATCGGTGCCCTGATAGAGCGCCGGGCCAATTAGATCGCGAAAGCCGCGCGCAAAACTGCTGCCTTGCCGCCCCGTCTCCACCCAGTCCTGACCCTGCGCCTCAGCGAGAATGGCTTGTGGGTCGCCTTCGAGCGGCGCAAAGTCAAGGCCGTAGGAACGGACGTATGCCTCGAACGTGGCGTAGGTTGCCAAGCGGATCAAGTGCCCTCGGTCAGCCAACCCCAACCCAAGGGCAATGTACGGCTGCACGTCGCCTCGGGAACCGCTGGTTGCAATCGTAATTCGCGCCATCGTATCAATCCTGCCCGATCCGGGAAGTATGCTAGAATTCGAAGCCCTTGGTCAGGTGCCCTACGGAATGCAATCATTCTAATGGACCTGCCGGGCCGGGGTCAACAACGGAAATGAATATGGAATTCAGAGACAACGTGGTCATCATCACCGGGGCATCCATGGGCATCGGCGAAGCCCTCGCCTACTTGCTCGCTGAGCAGGGCGCCTGGCTGGCCCTGGCCTCGCGTTCGGCCGAACCGCTGGAAGCCGTCGCCGAAGCGTGCCGCCAGCGCGGCGGCCGGGCCATTGCCATCCCCACTGACGTCAGCGAGGCCGATCAGTGCCAGGCGCTCATTGATCGCACTGTGGCCGAATACGGACGCATTGATACCCTCATCAATAACGCGGGCGTATCGATGTGGGCGCGTGTCGATGAGATCCAGGACCCAGCCATGCTCGAACGCATCATGCGAATCAACTTCTTCGGCAGTATGTATTGCGCCTACTACGCCCTGCCCTATCTGAAGGAGACACAAGGACGTATCGTCATCGTGGCCAGTATCCAGGGCCGCACGGGCGTGCCCACGCGCAGCATGTATGTGGCCAGTAAGCACGCCCAGGTCGGGCTTCTTCGAATCATTGCGGATTGAACTGGAGGACGATGGCGTGACGGTGACGATTGCCTTCCCCGACTTCGTGGACACAGGCACTCATGCCCGCTCATTGGGCCCGGATGGACAGCCGCTGGGGTTCTTGCCCATGTCAAGCAGCTCGTTTATGTCAACCGAGACGGCAGCCAGCGACATTGTGGCGGCTGCGGCCGATCGCAAACGGGAGATCATCATGTCGCGGCGAGCGCGTTTGGGCAAATGGCTGAAGTTGATCGCTCCGTCCATCCCCGATCGGATGGCCCGGCAAGCGATTGAGAAAGCTGAACACAAAGGTCAGTGAGGCGCAGGCCAAGCGACCGACCCCTCACTGACCGGACAAACCAGCTTAGGAACCGTTGGCCGTGAAGTCGATGTACAGTTCGACCTCTTCCTCCACGTTAGCCACATTGGGGACGGTCGGAATCGTCAGGCCAAAGTCGCCTCGATTGATGACCGTGCCGGCTGTGCCCACCACCTGATTCTCTGAGACCAGCATAGCCTCCACAGTGAATGTGGCCGGCTGCGTCACATCACGCACGGTCAGGTCACCGCTCAGGCTAAACTGCACCGTGTCGCCGACGGCCGCCGAAGCCGGCAGCCCATCCACCGACGTTGGCGTGAAGGTAATAAACTCAAATTCACCGGTATCCAGAATTTCGTTCTGGATGGCGCGGTTGCGGAAATTGTTGTCCGTCAACAGGCTCCGCGCATTGATCTGCAGGGTGCCCACCTGCGTCTGAGACAGATCCGCCAGGTCCAGGGCCAGTTCACCGGCCACCTGATCGGTTACGCCAACCACCGTAATGCGCTGGCCCCGCAGATCTTCGTCCAACTCAAAACGCACCTGGGATCCCGCCGGGTCAATGGCAAAGATCCGCAGCATAGCGGCCGGAGCCTCGGCCGTCGGTTCCGGCGCATCAGCCGTCGGTTCGGGCGAGTCGGCCGTAGGCATCGCCTCAGCGACATCCGTTGGCTCCACCATAGCCTCTTCCGGCGCCGTCTCCTGCGGAGCAACTTCCAGCGGCACGGCTTCAATCGGGGCGCTCGGGGCCGCCGGCTCCTGGGCCAATCCGCAGCCCGCGACCGCCAGCGTGAGCGCCAGCATGATACCAAATAGTAACGTTAATCGTTTCGACATGTTCTTCTCCTTGATTGTTGGCATTAGGCCAAGGATCATTCTAGCCACCCGCACCGCCGGATGGGGTATCCAGCCGGCTACCCTTAGGGAAGTCTCACCCAAGCGCAATCATTTGTCCGCGGTAGGGGGTTTCGTTTCAAGAATGCAACAGGCAAACGGTTAGCGTGCCAACGGCAGTGTGATAGTGAACTCCGTCCCCTGCCCAAGATCACTCCGCGCAGCGATAGTGCCGCCCTGCGCCTCCACTAGCGATCGCACAATCGCCAGCCCCAGGCCTGTGGCTCCGTCCGCCTGGCGAGCCTGGTCGACCCGGTAGAAGCGGTCGAAGATGAACGGCAAGTCAGCGTCGGCGATACCGCTGCCCGTGTCGCGCACAATCAGCTGCACGGCGTCTGCACCATACGCAGCCGTTAACGTCACCGTGCCCCCGGCGAGCGTGTGTCGCAGGGCATTGCTGATCAAATTGCCCAGAACCTGCATAAGCCGGTCGGCATCGGCCAAAACCGGTGGACAGTCGGCCGGGCAGTCGGTTTGCAGTGTAATCTGCTGCGCCTCCGCCTGGGCAGCATAGGCCAACGCGGAGTGTTCCAGCAACAAACAAGGCTGCACGGTCTCCAATTGCAGCGACAACTGCCCTGTATCAGCCAGGGACAGAGTCCGCAAATCCTCGACCTGCCGGCTCAGATGCACTGATTGCATGTGCATGGCCCGATACATGTCGGGATTGCCCTGCAACTTGCCGTCGTTTAGGGCCTCGGTATAGCCCAAGATGACACTGAGCGGCGTGCGCAGGTCGTGGGCAATATCGGCCGTCATTTGTTGGCGCGTCTGGCTGGCATGCGCCAGGTCATCACTCATTTGGTTGAAGGACACGGCCAGTTCGCCCAACTCATCGCGGGTACGCACCGGTACCTGTCGCCCCAAATCGCCCTGGGCCACCGCCTTGGTTGCCTCGGTTAGCTCGCGTACCGGGCGGGAGATGGTATAGGCCAACAACGCGCCCAGCAGCAAGGCCAGAAGTGTCGCCGCCAAACCGCTCAGCCAGATCGAACGGTTGATGGCCGTGACATAGGCTTGCTCCAGCGGCTGTCGTAATCCGGCAATGACCGGGTTTTCCTCGAACACGAGCGTGCCCACCAGGACGCCATCCACTTCGATGGGCAACGACGGTTGCTGTTCCAGCGAAATCGCCTGCGAACCACGGTCCAGGTGCGGGCCCAGTACAACGTTGCCCTCCTGGTCGATCAGCCAGACCGGCTGCCGGCTCATCTGGAATCGCGAGGGCATACGCGAACTCTGGCCAGGGCCCAGGCCGTCCCAGGAGCCATTAAGCGCATAGAACTCGGCCGCCCGCTCGGCCAGCTCCGTTTGCTCCCGATTGGCCACAAACCGATCAAACTCGCGCCGCGTCAGGCCGCCGACAATAACAGCCACCAGAACAACACTGATCAGGCCGACGGCGAGAAAGGCAAGCGTGAGTTTGAGTGAGATGGAACGCATGGGATTGTTCTGCCAAACTGGGCCTAGCCCGCCGCCAAACGATAGCCTACGCCGTAGATGGTTTCGACATAGCGTGGATGGCTGGGGTCTGGCTCGATTTTCGTGCGTAGATTGCGTATGTGCACGTCAATGGTTCGCTCGTAGCCCTCATAGGCATCACCTTGCAAGCGTTCCAACAGTTCCAGGCGGCTGAATACGCGGCCGGGCGCGGAGAGAAACGTCGTCAATAGATCAAATTCAGAGGGGGTCAGTTCCACCACGGTATCCCCCACACACACAGCCCGGCTCTCGCGATCGAGCGACAAATCGCCTGCCCGCAAGACAGAGGAGCTAGGTGCGGCCTTCTCCGTCCGACGCAGGACCGCCCGCACCCGCGCCGTCAATTCGCGCATGCTGAATGGCTTGGTCACGTAATCATCCGCGCCCAGTTCGAGCCCCAGAACGCGGTCACCTTCATCGACACGGGCCGTCAGGATAATGATCGGCGCGTCGCCCTCGCGCGCATAGGCCCGCATAAACTCATAGCCGCTCAGTTCCGGCATCATCAGGTCGAGAATGATCAGGTCCGGCTTTTCCTGGCGAGCCACCAGCAGCGCTTCACGGCCGTTGGCGGCCGTCACCACACGAAAACCCTCCTCGGTCAGATAGGTCTTGAGCAGCGTGCGCAAGCTCTCCACATCATCAGCCACCAAAATTGTCTTGCCCATACTGTTCAGCATCACCTCTCGAGCCAGTCGTCGCGTCTATTCCGCTAACAACTCTCATCATACCGCAGGCATGTTCAGAAAATGTTAAGAAGCCTTTGGCAAACTGTAAAGGGCCGCGGGCAACCAGGCGGCCCATAAAAAAGGCCGGGCTGCGCGCATTGGCGGCCCGGCCCATTCACTCGCTGCATAGCCTGTGCTCGGCGCTTCTATTCGGCCGGCTCAGCCCTGCCGCTGAGGAACCACTCCTGGCTGTTAAACAACGGTGTGTCACTTTCGACCATGAAGCGTCGTGGCACATATCGGCCGTCGGCCTGCAAGATATGGCTCTTCTCGGTGTCGCGCAACGACACGGCCAGGATGTTCTCAACCACATCCCGCCGAATGTCCGGGTCCTCGATCGGGAAGAGCACCTCCACCCGTCGGTCGAGGTTGCGCGGCATCAAATCAGCGCTGCCCATGTACAGCTCCGGCGCACCGCTGTTGTGGAAGTAGTAGATACGTGAATGCTCCAGGAAGCGGCCGACGATGCTCATGACCTGGATATTGTCGCTGACGCCGGGGATGCCCGGTCGCAGGCAGCAGATGCCGCGGATGATGAGATCGATCTTCACGCCCGCCTGCGAAGCGCGATACAAGGCGCGAATCATCTCGCCATCAACCAGCGAATTGCACTTGAGAATGATTCGTCCGTTGGGCCCCAGCGCCTCTTCGCGCTGGATCATCTCCAGCAGGCGCTTGCGGATGCTGACCGGGGCCACCAGAAACTTGCGGTAGTCGGTATGGCGGGAGTAGCCGGTCAGGAAGTTGAACAGGTCGCTGGCGTCTGCTCCGAGCGCATCGTCCCGACTCATGAAGCCGATGTCAGTGTATAGCCGGGCCGTCGTGCTATTGTAATTACCGCTGGACAGGTGAACGTAGCGTCGAATGCCGTCCCGCTCGCGACGAACGATGAGCAATACCTTGCAGTGGGTCTTGAGGCCAATGAGGCCGTAGGCGACATGGACACCGGCGCTTTCCAGTTCGTTGGCCCAGTGAATGTTACTCTCCTCATCAAAGCGCGCTTTCAACTCGACCACAGCCGCCACCTGCTTGCCGTTCTGCCGGGCGCGGGCCAGCGCGTTGACGATCGGCGGGTTGGTCCCTACGCGATAAAGCGTGATCTTGATCGCCAGCACGTCGGGGTCAGTTGCGGCCGATTCCAGCAAGTTGATCACTGGCACGAAGCTCTCGTACGGTTGGTGGAGCATCACCTCGCGCTGGCGCAGCACGCTAAAGATGCCTTCGCCGGAGCGCAGGGAAAGCGGCAGGCGGGGCTGGAACGGTTTGTCCTTGAGGTCCGGCCGCTCCAGCCGATGCAGCTCCCACAGGCTGCTCAGTCCCAGCGGACCGTCGGTCGTATATACGTCATACGACTCTACCTCGAGGTTAATCATCAGTAGTTCGCGCATGCCGGCGGGCATGCTTTCATCGATCTCCAGCCGCACCACCGAACCGAAGTGTCGTTGGCGCAGGTTCTCTTCCATCATCATCAGCAGGTCGTCAGCCTCTTCTTCCTGCAGTTCCATGTCACTATTGCGCGTCACACGGAAAGGATGAACCGCCAGTACCTCGACACCGGGGAACAGGCGATCCAGATTGGCCGAAATGAGTTGGTCGAGCCACACGAATTTCTGGACCGAGGGCGTCGACAAGTCATCGGCATCCAGCCGGGTCAGAGGCACCAGGCGCGGCAAGGTGGCCGGCATCTTCAGCCGCGCAAAGTGCACTTCACCGCTTTTGGGGTCGCGTATTTGGATGGCCAGGTTCAGGCTAAGATTTGAAATGTGGGGAAACGGCCGGCTGGGGTCAAAGGCCAGCGGCGTCAGCACCGGAAAGACATCCCGATCAAAGTAGCTGCGCAGGTTGGTCTTCTGCTTGCGGCTCAGATTGCTGAAGTCAATCACTTCAATGCCGGCGTCGTGGAGCGCCGGCTGCAATTCCTCGCGCCAGATTGCGTTGGACTCGGCAAAGAGCTGGGTGAGGGTGCGATGGATGTTCGCCAACTGTTCGCGCGGCAGCAAGCCGTCCGGCGGGGTGCTGGTGACGCCCAGGCGCATTTGTTGGCGCAATCCGGATACGCGCACCATGAAGAACTCGTCCATGTTGCTGTTGTAAATCGCCAGAAACTTAACGCGCTCCAGCAGCGGATGGTCTGCCTGCGTCTCATGCAGTACCCGTCGGTTAAACTCAATGTGGCTAAGTTCCCGATTGATATACAGGCTGGGGTCTTTCAAATCGATGGCGGCCGCCGGCGCAGCAGTGCGCTTGGCTGCCTTTTTATCTGTTGATTGCGATTGCGTTTTGGTGTCGGGCATTGAGTCTCCCTGGTCACTCGATTGAAGCTATCATGGTAGCCTGTTGGGTCGATGTGCGCTACTCTTCGCGCCATGCGTAAACGCGTATTATACAGTGCTTTACTCGTCCTGTTACTGGTCGGATGCCAAGCCGATGCGCCCGAAGTTCCGCCATCGGCCGTCCTGCCAACGGCCGTCTTCCCGCCGCCAACACCGCCCGTGGCGACCGCCGCCGACCCGGCCAACCAGCTACCGCTGCCGACGCCTACGCTGATCCCCGGCGTCCAGCCGCCTGAAGCGGAGCAGGCCCCGGCCACTTCACCCACCGCCGAGGGCAAAGAGGTCCACCTTGTGCCCCAGTCACCACCTGCGGCCACTGACTCCCCCCGGCAGCCGGCAACCACAGGCCAGTATACGGTAGGGGTTGCGCCGGGCGTGCCCAGCGAAATCATCGCCGCTGCCCAGGCCACCGCGGCCGTCAATCCCGACCTGTTTAGCTGGGTTGGGACAGCCGGGACACCCGATATCCTGCTGACTCCGGACGGTGGCACGCCGCTGGCTACCTGGGTCTACGCGGTGGCGGCACCGTTCGCCACCGTAGCTGACAACACCAGCGCTGCGGCTGTCACTACCGGCTGGCAGACGGGCCAATCGGAGCTGGGAAGCCTGCTCGTCCCGGCTGAATCAGCGGACACACTGACCGCCTTGTTCGGCAGCCCCAGTTCGGCACCGATCGCCGGCGCGGATCTGATGGGCGAGGTGTGGGCGGCCCGGCCAAGCTGGACGCTGCTGCCTTTCGACCAGCTGCGGCCCGAGTTCAAGACCCTGTTGGTGGATGGTGTCTCAACCCTCGACCACGCTTTCGACCCGGCGGCCTATCCTCTGACGGCTACGGTGGGCGTGATCGGCGACGACGCAGCGGTCGCCGCATTTATCTCCAGCTACACCGGCCCGACGACCAACCGCAACCCCGAACGTCTGACGCGCGTGGCCATGAGCGGCGTGACGGCCCTCGTGCGGGCCACGGCCTACCAGATGGAGCAAAACGGTATGCTATATCCCGGGGAGGAAGTGGCCCCGGTACTGCAATCGGCCGACATCGCCCACATCAGTAACGAAGTGTCGTTCATGCCCGACTGCCCCTTTCCAGACCCGTATGGCGGGGTAACCTTCTGTTCCAACGACCGCTATTTTGAACTGCTGCAATCGTTGGGCATTGATGTCATCGAGCTAACCGGCAACCATGTCAATGATTACGGTCGCCAACACCTTGTCCACTCACTCGACCTCTACGCCGGGGCGGGCATGGACTGGTTCGGGGGCGGCCGAGACCTGGCCGACGCGACACGGGCGGCCGTATTTCACTCACAATGGCAACCGCATTGCCTTCGTGGGCTGCAACCCGGTGGGTCCGGCCAACGCCTGGGCCACGGTAGATGCCGCCGGATCGCGGCCCTGTGGGCCGGAGTTAGCGGCACAAATCAGCCAACTGCGTGACGAAGGACATGTGGTCATCGCCACGCTGCAATATACTGAGTACTATCAATATCCACCCATCCCCCAACAGGCGGCCGACTTCGCGGAGCTGGCCCAGGCCGGCGCAGCGGCGGTTTCCGGCAGCCAGGGCCACCATGTCCAGGGCTTCGACTTCCCTGAAGGCAGCTTTGTCCATTACGGACTGGGCAACTTGTTTTTCGATCAGATGGACATGCTCGGCACGCGGCAGGCGTTGGTGGATACGTACGTCATCTACGACGGCCGTCTCATCGGCGTCGAGCTGTGGACAGGTCTGATTGAAAACTGGGCGCGGCCACGACTCATGACGGCTGAAGAGCGGGCCGACACCCTGACAACACTCTTCCAGGCCAGCGGTTGGTAAGTCGCCCGGCCCGATAGCGAGAAGGATAATCACCCATGACAACACCATTGCAACTACCTACCCAACGGAGCCGATTGCTCGGCCCGCTGCTTATCGCCCTGGCCGTTGTCCTGGCCGCCTGCGGTGCGCCGGCGACGACCGGTGAACCGCAAGACGTCGTCGTCGTGCCCACGATCGCCACAACCAGCGAGTCTGTGTTGGAGCAACTGGCCGCCGATAGTGACTTCGCCCTGTTCCTCAGCGCCTGGAACGCGGTCGGGCTGACCCAGAACCTTCAGCAGGGTGGGCCCTTCACCGTTTTTGCCCCCACCAACACCGCGTTCAGCCGCCTAGGTACGACTATTTCCAGCCTGGATGCGGCCACGCTACAACCGCTGCTGCAGCATCATGTCGTTACCCAGACCCTCCAACCCGACGAACTGGCCGCAGCGGGCATTTTGACCTCGGCGGCGGGGGCACCAATCGCGACTGGCGGCACGCCGGATGCGCTGACCGTCGCCTACGCCACTGTCGTGGGCGAACCTATTCAGGCGGGCAATGGGGTCATCTATCCGGTCGATTCCGTCCTCTTGCCCCCGGAAGCAGGCACTGAGAAGAGTCTGTGGGGATTACTATTGGCCGATGATCGGTTCAAAAGCCTCGTTCAGGCCATGGAGGGGACAGACACGATGTACAGTCTGCGCTTCAGTGATGAGCCCGACGCCTTTCTGGCCCCGACGAACGAGGCCATGTCCGCCCTGACGCTGGACCTATCGGGGCTGGCTCGTACCGATGAGCTCTACGATTCGCTGTTCGCTTTTCACGTTATGATGCCCGAGGGCTGGCCGCTGGATCAAAACCTATCCGCGGCCGATATGATCGCGCGGGGCGATGTGCAAACGGGGGTCGTCGCTTCCCGATCCGGTGGCGTCGTCTTCACCACCGTGCCGGTTGTGGAAGAGAACGGCGTGATTCGGGTGGGCAACGGGACCCTCATCGAAACCGATATCAGCGGCGCCAACGGTATGCTGCACGTCATTGACACGGTGCTCATCCCGCCGACGCTGGCGGAAACCGAGTAGCCGCCGCACTATCCCCGCTGTTGCCGCCAAACGAGCAGCAGCGGCACAGCAATCGCCAATCCGCCAATAATCAGCAGCCAGATGGGCAGACTCGACAAGCCCGGCGCTGGCGTGGCTGATGGCTCCGGTGGCTGAGCAACAGACGCGACCACATTGGGGTCCACGCTAAACGAATACGTCCCACTGATCTCATGCCCGTCATCCGAAATAGCCGACCATTGGACAGTGTACACGCCGGGTTCAAGCTCCGGCAGCGGCACGTACAGCGTTTCCGGCTGGGCCGTGCTGTTTTGCGACACCAGCCCTTCGACTGCCTGGAACCCTTCAGCAAACACCAAAATGCGGCTCTGGGCTCCCACCGGCTCGGTAAAGGTTAACCGCACTTCAGACGGCGACACCGGCAGTTGCGCGCCGGGCGCAGGTTCGGCCGCCAGGAGTTCGGCATGCGCCCCGGCAGCGAGCGCCGTGATCGCTCCGACGATCAGCGCCAAACAGATCGCGACTAGCTTAATTCTCATACGACTTCCCCGACTACCCCAATAAAGGATCGAGAGCCGCCCGCAGTTCCCGTGGCGAAACCGGGCCACTGAATTTGGCGACGACACGGCCGTCGCCGTCCAGGACGAAGACCCATGGCTCTGTCTCCAATCCCCACTCGGCCATCTCCGGCACCACGGTCAGCGCCTGAAAGTCATCATACACTTCGATGTGAATGAAATTGGCGGCATCACCCACCTCGGCCCGCACCGATTCTACCGTGCTCAGGACCGGCGCACACCACTTTGTCTGGCAAAACCCCGGCGTCAGGAACCCGACCACCGTTGGTTTGCCGGAATCAATCGCCTCCGCCACCGTCAGGCGATATAAGTCGGGGTCGGGGTCGTTGGCCGAGGTCAACAGCACCAAGTCCGGCTGTGTTTGCAACGTCAAATTGTCGCTGCGAGGAGCGGCCGCCCCCAGGGGCACCGACTGCCCTTCAGGTCGCATCTCCACCAGGAAATCGGCCTGTGTTGTCGTGCCATCGGCGCGCGTAATGTCGGCCACAAACCCCCAATAGCCGGGCTCGGCCAACTCCGGATAGAAGACCCAGTAGGGCACTTCATAGTCGGCGTAGTTCTCAGCCGCACCGCTCCAGACCGGCGTCGCTTCCGTCGCCGACAGGGTTTCATCCAGGGCGAGCGCATGCAGCGTCACTGCGGCCACATCCGATGTGGGCTCCGCACCGTCAAACAGCGCAAACGAGACGCGCGGTGCGCCCACGGCAAAGTCGGCGCTGACCATGATCACTTGCAGCGCCGAAGATTCTCCCGGACCGGCCGGGCTGTAAGTCGTCGTCTGGGCCGGCTCACAACCGCCGACGGCCATGACCAACAGTAATGTCATGAAGCTGAACCATTTCATAGTCATTCTCTACCTGACAGCGCCGTGATAAGCATGGCGCACGCACTCTGAATTCTAGCAAATCGGCCGGTGCAGTGACTGATAGGATCGCCGGCCGGCACCAAAGTCTCGCCTGCATCTCAGGAATCACAACGATTGCGCCGATCATCTATTCACGCCTTGCTCCGGACTCGCTATACTCATTGGTTATGCGCATTGTTGAAGGGGACCTACCCCAGGAAAACGACTGGCACGTCCTGGTCGCTCTCGCCGAGGATCAGACGTTGGAGATTGCCTGGCAGCTAGGTGTGGCACTGGCCGACGCCAACCGCGGTGAGGTCGTTCTCGTCATTGTCGTTGCCTCAGCTACGGCCGAAAACTTGCGAGACGCACGCGAGACAATTGCCATCGCGCAAGCAGCGTTGGCGGAACAAGAAGACGTCCCCGAACTCTATGCGATTATCGTGGAAGGCAAAGACTTCGTCGGCAGTCTCAGAGAAATCATCACCAGCACCAGTATCGATCTGCTCATCGTGACGGTAGACCGGCCGGATGAGTTCGACTTTCGGCCGATTCCGTGCGCCGTTGCCGTTACGCGCAACGTGGTGGGCACCGGAAAGCAAACCCGTTCGGCCGCCGACATGGTTCTGGACAACATCGTAGTGCCAACATCCGGCGGGCCCAACTCAGCCTATGCCCTGGGGTTGCTCTTGCCCCTGACCCCTGAGGTCAAGCTGACTGCTCTGTACGTTGCTTCGGCCCGGCTGGGCGAAAGCGAGGAAGCCCTCGGCCGATCGCGCTTGCGCCAGGTGATGGATTTCGTCGATGCGGGTGATCGCATCGAGTCAAAGCTTGTCACCACCGAGGCCGTCGTGGACGGTATCGTCAGCGAAGCCGCCGAAAACTGTGATCTGGTTGTCATCGGCGCGAGCGAAGAAAGCCGTCTGGATCAGATTCTGTTCGGCAACCTGCCCGAAGCAGTCATTCAGCAATTGCAGCGGCCGGTTATGGTTATCCGCCGGGGTAACAACCCTCTCAGCAGCTTGATGGGAGCGCTCGACTGGCGCATGCAAAGCATCATCCCGCGCAAGACAGTGCGTGAGAGAGCCGAGATCTACGCGCGCATTCGACGCGGAGCGCGGCCCGAAACATCGTTTTTCGTACTGATTGCCCTCTCTTCCATGATTGCCGCCCTGGGGTTAATCGTTAACAGCCCGGCCGTGGTCATTGGCGCTATGCTCGTGGCCCCGCTCATGTCGCCCATCATCGGCACCGGCCTGGCCATTGTCATGGGCGATACACGCTTCTTGAAACTAACCCTTGGCGCGGTAACGCGGGGCGTATTCCTGGCCATTGCGGTGGGGTTTGTTGCCGGCCTGTTCGCCATCGGCCGGCCGTTTAGCAACGAAATCATTGCTCGAACAGAGCCCACGCTGTTCGATCTGGGCATCGCCCTCTTCTCCGGCATGGCCGCGGCCTACGCGCTTAGCTTTTCGCAGGCTGCCGGCGCCTTGCCGGGTGTGGCCATCGCCGCCGCCCTGGTGCCGCCATTGGCCACCGTGGGCATTGCCCTGGCGGCCGGTCTCGGCCAACTTCTGCTAGGTAACGGCAGTGCCGGTTTGGAGAGCCTGGGCGACTCCCTCGGCGCGCTGCTGCTATTCACGACCAACTTCATCGCCATTAGCACGGCCGCGGCGTTCGTCTTCTTCATTCTTGGGTTCAGGCCGACCCCATCCCAAAAGGCCCGGCAGGAAGTGCAGCGACGCAGTGCTCAGCTGGCTATCGGCCTTCTGCTGGCTGTAACCATCACGTTGGGCGTCATTGGTTACGTCCTGGCCCGCGAGGTAGCGTTGGAGAATCGCGCCTACGCCATTGTTGAAAACCAGGTTACACAGGTCACAAGCGCTCAGGTCATTCAGGCCAACATCACGGGCATCGGCAGCGAAACAGCAACAGTTGATGTGGTAGTGCGCTCGACCACATCGATTCCTTATTCTGAAGTGGTTGACCTCCAGGAAGCAATCGCCGCCGACTTTCGGGATGCAGGTGTCGCCGCTGATCTAGCCATGACCATGACCGTTTTCGAAGTCACCGAACTGGATCCGCTCATCCCCCCAACGCCCATTCCGGAAGCAGCTGTACCGTAATCTCGCGGAGTGCGAATTTTCGGCCGCAAATTCAGTGGTCCGAATCAGCGCAGGGTTTTTCAGTAGTCGGGACACGAGGCGCTTCTTGAGCCCTTTGACCGCTTTGCAACGGGTTGACCCACCCTTCACGAGCGCAAAGGCACGGGAAAATGCGCTTGCGTCGGCAAAATATCTTTCGTTTCGTGTGATTAGTCGCCTCTCATACCGCAGCGACAGTTTTGACCGAGTGGAAACAGGCACGACCAGGGCTTAACATCCGACTACTGAAAAACCGTGCGAATCAGCGACCGCCTCTTGACATATACAATTCACCTGTTATGATTTTCGACATGTTCTTGACGATTACTGCTCAGGTTGAGCCGCGTCGCCCTCGCCCGCCCCGGACCCATAGGTCTGGTGCTTGAGGTTGGCTGAGTCGTAAACGAACGTACACACAGTAACCACCGCCAGACTGCATAAGTCTGGCGGTTTTTTTGTGCCTTGATTTACTGCCTGGAGCGGATTCTCTGTCAGCTCTGGGCGAACGGCAGCAGACGAGGACTTATGACCGACAAGAAAGTGAGAGTAGGTATCTACGGCGCCACAGGCTATACCGGTCTGGAACTAGTGACCATCCTGCAGCGCCATCCGGCGGCCGACATTCGCTTCCTGACTGCCCATGCCCATGCGGGGCGCACGCTGCGCGCCATTTTTCCTGCCGCGCCGCCGCTGCCTCTCCTGGCGGCCGAGGATGCGCCGCTGGACGAGGTCGATGTTGTCTTCCTCTGCCTGCCCCACGCCGCCGCGGCCGAAACGGCCGTCCTGGCTCTGGCATCCGGCCCCCGCGTCATTGACCTCAGCGCCGACTTTCGGCTGCGCGATGCAGCCATCTATGCGCAGTGGTATGGCCAAGTCCACCCGGCGCCGGAGTTGCTGGCCGAAGCTGTTTATGGCTTAACCGAAGCCGCCCGCGAGGCGCTGCCCGATGCGCGGCTGGTGGCCAACCCCGGCTGCTACCCAACCAGCATCCTGCTGCCGTTGCGGCCGCTGCTCTGCGCGGGCATGAAGCTAGCCGGGCCAATCATTGCCGACGCCAAGTCAGGCGTATCCGGGGCCGGGCGCACGCCGACGCCGACGACTCACTTCGTGGCCGTCGCCGACAACTTTTCGCCCTACAAGATCGGCCGCAGCCACCGTCATCTGCCGGAGATAGAGCAGCAACTGGGGCAATATCAGCCAGGCGTGCCGCCGTTGGTCTTCTCACCCCACCTGCTGCCCGTGCCCCGCGGGATGTTGTCGACGATTTACCTAACACCGGCGACCGGCACCACGGCGGCTGATGCGCGCGCGCTGCTAGAAGACGTCTACGCCGGGGAACCGTTCGTCGAGCTGCTGCCACCCGATGAACCGGCCACGCTGGCCCACGTGGTTCACACCAATCGCTGTGCCATCGGCGTGGCCGATGCCGGAGATGTCATTATCCTGACCTCAGCCATCGACAACCTGGTCAAAGGCGCATCGGGTCAGGCAGTGCAGAATATGAACGTCATGTTCGGCCTGACGGAGACGGCCAGCCTGCTTTAAGCATGGAGCGTACCGCGATGACACGCATCATCAAGATTGGCGGCAACGAAATGAATGCGCCCGGCTACCTCTGGGAGCTGGCCCAACAAGCGGCGCGACTGGCTGATCGTGAAGGACGGCCGCCGGTCCTGGTCCACGGCGGCGGCCAGGACATCGCCATGTGGCAGACCCGCCTGGAACTGCCAACGGTTAAGGTTGACGGCCTGCGCGTGACCGATGCGGAATCGCTCATCGTGGCCCAGATGGTCCTGTCCGGCCACACCAACAAGGCCATCGTCAAGGAAATGCTGAAGGTGGGGCTGAACGCCATTGGACTCAGTGGCGTGGACGGCGGACTGCTACGCTGCCATAAGAAGCCGCACGCTACGGCCGATCTGGGCTTGGTAGGTGAAATTGAGAGTGTCAACACCGCCCTGTTGACCACGCTGATCGACGCCGGGTTGACGCTGGTCGTCTCGCCCATTTCACTGGGCACGGACGGCATGACCTATAACGTCAATGCCGATGAAGCAGCCGGCGCCATCGCTCGCGCGCTGGGAGCCGAGACACTCGATTTCGTCTCCAACGTACCCGGTGTATTCCATGAAAGTGTCATCCTGCCCACGCTAACGCAGGCCGAAGCCGAAGAGCTGATTGCCACCGGCATCATTTCCGGCGGCATGATCCCTAAAGTCCGCACGGCGCTGGAAGCGGTGGCTCAAGGCGTGCCTGCAGTGCGCATTGTCAATCTGTCGGGCCTGGCAAGCGGTGGCGGCACCGTTTTCCATCTTGCCTGAGTCGAACGTCGAATTATTGAGAGGAGAAGGGAAGATGCAACGAGAGGAAGTGATCCGCGACGAAGCCCGATACATGGTCCAGACCTACCGCCGACCGGAAATGGTGTTGGAACGGGGCGAGGGAATGTTTCTCTTTGATACCGACGGCCGGCGCTATCTCGATTTTACTTCGGGCATCGCCGTGGCCTCGCTGGGTCATAGCGACCCCGAATGGGCCGCGGCCGTGGCCGAGCAGGCCGGCAAGCTGACCCACGTCAGCAATCTCTACTACACCGAACCGCAAGTGGGGCTGGCCCGTCGTCTGGTAGAGTACTCCTTTGCCGACCGCGTCTTTCTCTGCAATTCCGGCGCGGAGGCCAACGAGGGCGCGTTGAAGTTTGCCCGCAAGTGGGCGCGATCCCAGGATGACGGCCACGGCGACAAGTCTGAAATCGTCGCCTTTAACGGCAGCTTTCACGGCCGTACAATGGGAGCCGTCTCCGTCACCTACAAGTCGCAATATCGCGATCCGTTCGCGCCGCTGGTACCCGGCGTTTCGTTCGGGCCGTATAACGACGCCGAGACCGCGCGGAGTCTGATCACCGACCGCACGTGCGCCGTCATCGTCGAGCCGGTGCAGGGCGAGGGCGGCGTGCGCCCAGCCACGGCCGAGTTCCTGATTGCCCTGCGTGAGGCGTGCGACGCCCACAACGCGCTGCTGATTTTTGACGAGGTGCAGTGCGGCCTAGGCCGGTCGGGTACGCTGTGGGGCTACGAAGCCTATGGCGTCACGCCCGATATGATGACGCTGGCCAAGCCGCTGGCTAACGGGCTGCCCATTGGGGCCATCCTGGTGACGGAGCGGGTAGCGGCGGTTCTGCAGCCCGGCGACCACGGCAGCACCTTTGCTGGCGGGCCGTTGGTCTGTCGCGCGGCCGAGGTCGTCTTTGACCGAATCGCCCAGCCCGCGTTCCTGCAGCAGGTGGCTGAGAACGGCGAACGCCTGCGTGGGATGCTGTCCGACCTGGCCTCGCCCCATATCGTGGACGTGCGCGGCACGGGACTGCTGGTGGGCGTGGAACTGGATACGGCCGTCGCCCCGGTCATCGCTGCCGCCCGCGAGCGCGGCCTGCTGATCATCAACGCCGGGGAGAACGTCATTCGCCTGGCCCCACCGCTCATTGTACAGGCCGATCAGATCGACACGGCTGTCGGCATCATCAGTCAAAGCTTGCAGACTTTAGATAACGCCTGAGAGTGACCCATGATCGACTACCAGATCATCCCTATGACACGATCCCACTGGGACGCGGTGCGAACCATTTATGAAGCGGGCATTGCCACCGGCCAGGCGACTTTTGAGACGGCCGCGCCGGAATGGGACGCCTGGGACCGCAGCCACCGGCCGGACGGTCGACTGGTAGTACAGCGTGCCGATGACGTCATCGGCTGGTCCGCGCTCAGCCCGGTGTCCGGGCGCTGTGTTTACGGCGGCGTAGCTGAACTGAGCATTTACGTCGCCCCGGCCGACCGCCGTCAGGGTGTGGGCCGGGCGTTGCTGGACGAACTGGTCGTCACCTCTGAGGCAGTCGGGCTGTGGATGCTGCAAGCCTGCGTCTTCCCGGAAAACCAGGCCAGCCTGGCTTTACATCAGTCAGCGGGATTCCGCGTGGTGGGCTGCCGCGAGCGCATCGGCTGTGTCAACGGCGTTTGGCGTGACATTATGCTGCTGGAACGGCGCAGTACTGTAATCGGCGGCTGAGCGTGCATTGCGCCGGGCCCGGCCTTACGTGATACTTGCGGGTCTGTGACCGATGTAGCTGCGACGACGGCCCGCGGCCGTTCGTTTTCGACACCGTTGTGGTTGTTGCTGACCACCTTGCTGGGCCTGCCCCTGATCTCGCCGCTCTGGCGCTGGTCGGCCGTGGCCTGCACTCATGACGGCCACCTCCACTACCACCGCATCGCCGCCATCCGTTACGCCTGGGAGAACGGCGTCTTCTTCAGCCGCTGGCTGCCCGACGTCGCCTTTGGTTATGGCTACCCCTTCTTCATCTTCCGCGAAGCGCCGCCGCTCTATATCCCCCTGATCCCCCACCTGCTAGGGCTGCCCCTGCCCGCCGCGTCCAACTTGTTCTACGCGCTGACCATCCTGGCTGCGGGCTGGTTCATGTTCCTGTGGGTGCGCGATCTGTTCGGCGAGCGAGCGGCCATCGTTTCGGCCGTGGCCTACATGGCTGCACCCTATATGCTGGTCGACGCCCTGATTCGCGGCAACTCACCGGAGTCGTTGGCTCTGCCGTTGTTCCCCTTGGTACTGTGGGCCGGGCGGCGCTGGGTACTGTCGGGGTCGCTGGGCATGTTCCTGACCGGCGTGCTGGGGCTGGCCCTGCTGTCGCTCAGCCACAACATCTCGACGCTCATCTTTGTGCCCACGCTGCTGGTCTATCTGCTGGTGGTGGTGTGGGTATCGGCCGATAGCCATGACGGATCCTGCAGACGATCGCTGGGCGGCCGTTCGCGGTCCTCTCATGGCGGATGGCCCTGCTCGTCGTCCTTGGCCTGGGTATGACCATCTTCTACACCGGCGGCGCGCTGGCCGAGCTGAACCTGGTGACGCTGGAGCAATCGACCACCACACGCAACAACGACTGGCGGCTGAACTTCGCCGGCCTGGGCGAGATTCTGGCCCCGGTGCCCCGGAAGACCCCAACCTGGTCAACCCGCCGCTGCTGTTGCGCCTGGGCTGGGTGCCCGCGGCGCTGGCCCTGCTGGGCACAACCGGGCTGCTGTGGATCAAGGACGGTGATCGGCGGTCGCGTGAGCAGCGGGCCCATATCGTGATGATGATCGTCGCCACGGCCGTCTTCTTGTTCATGGCCCTGCCTCTCTCGCGATGGCTGTGGGATACCGTGCCGTTGATCGATTTCGTGCAGTTCCCGTGGCGTTTCGTGGGGCGGGCGGCCCTACCGGTGGCCTTTCTGGCTGGGGTGGGGTTTGCCCATCCGGTCTTTGCCCTGAACACTGACCGTTGGCGCTGGGCCTGGCTGGCCATCCCGGTCGCTGTGACCCTGCTGATCGCCGAATCGCTGCCCAATCTCTATCCGCGCTATTGCACCGAAGAGGGCTTCCCGACCATCGTTACCGTCCACGATTACGAGCGCGCCACCGGACTGGTGGGGGTGGACCCCGAAGGCAGTTACTTCCCGCGCACGGTGGGCGAACGGCCGACCGGCTCGGCGCTGGAGGCCGACTATCGCGCAGGCCGCACGCCGCAGCGCTTCGACGCGACCGTCCTGCCCGCCGGCGCCGTGATAGAAAGCGCTACCTATGACGGACTGTCGGCCGACATACGCATCTCGTCAGCGGAAGCCTTCACTGCCCGCTATCTCAGTTTCGACTATCCCGGCTGGCGCGCAGCGGTCGATGGCACGGCCGTAGATATCTTTCCCGAAGATCCCAGCGGACTGATCACATTTGCGGTGCCCGCCGGAACCCACGACATTCAAGTGCGATGGGGCGCCACGCCGCTGCGGCTGGCGTTGTCGGCCGTCAGCCTGCTGTCGCTGGCGCTGATGGCAGGGGTGGCAGTCGCCTTGTGGTTTCGACCGCGCACTGCTCCGGCAACGACGTCTGGTGCACCAATGGACAGCCGACTTTTCGTCGCGTTGGCCGTCATCGGTCTGGGCCTGCTGGCGTTCAAGGTGCTGGTTGTTGACCGGACTGACACGATCTTCCGGCGACCGGCAGCGCCAGCCGTGACCCAACCGGCGGCGCTCCAGGGCGGCGAATTGCGCTTCGATGGTCACTCGCTAAGCCGCGAGGAAGTGGCCGCCGGGGACATCTTCGACATCGACCTGGCCTGGACGGCCGTGGCCCCGCCGCAAGTTGATTACCAGACCAACGTCTGGCTGGTCGGGCCGGAGGGTCTGGTCTGGAGCGACAAGGGCACCGAACGGCCGCGCATTTATGAGGACGCGCCGCCAACACGGCAGTGGGCGACCGGCGAATGGGGCTGGGACAGCCGTGAGGTCCGTGTCTTGCCCGGCACGCCGCCCGGCGATTACGATATTGTGCTGACGCTGTTCGACAAGGCCACCCTGCAACCGGTGACGCTGACGGATAGCGCGACCGGTGCGATCGTGGGACCAACGGCCGTAGTCGGGCAGATCGATGTTGGCGGCAATCCTGTCGGTGAGATCATGCGCCGCAATTTGGCCTGGATGCCGGCGTGCCGGACCTGGACCTACGCCTGCGTGGCTACAATCAGGATCGAGACGAGGCCGCGCCGGGCGAAGGCGTATTGCTGACGCTTTTCTGGGAACGACCGGGCGACGCAACGCCCAACGCCACGTTCACACTTAAGCTGCAAGATAGCAACGGCGAAACGGCCGCTTCGTGGCCTCTCGACGTTAGCCGTGAGGACTACCCGCCCACTGTGTGGCCGATTGGGCAGCCAGTGCGTGGCCAGTACTTCGTCCCGCTGCCCGCCGGGCTGCCCAGCGGTGAGTACAGCTTCGCTATCGAGGGCGCACCGGCACTGGGCACGCTGCGCGTCGATGCGCCGGAACGGCAAACAGCGTTGCCGCCGCTGTCGCTTGCGCTGGACGCCAACTTTGTGCTGGCCGATGGGACGGTCGCGGCTACGCTGGCGGGTCTGGATGCGGCCGCAGCCGGCGACATGGCTGCCTGCACCGACTTACTTGCACCGGGCAAGATGTGCCGGGTGCCGCTGGTCTGGCAGGCGCGGGCTGAACTGCCCGCAGGTTACCGCGTCTTCGTCCACCTTGTCGACAGCAGCGGCCAATCTGATCGCCCAGGCCGATGGGGTGCCCGCGGATTGGCAACGTCCGACCACCGGCTGGCTGCCCGGGGAGGTCATCATTGACAGTCACGTCCTGATGCTGCCCGATCCGCTGCCCGAGGGACCGCTGAGCCTCCGCGTGGGCCTGTATGACCCCGACACCGGCCTGCGGCTGATGACCGGAACAAGCGATTTCGCGTCTATTCCACTGGCTGAATAGCGACTCGGCCCCGCACGCCGCCTCTTATTTTCTTCCAATTTTTCTCATACGATGTTCTTATGGTCACGCGACAAAATAAGAGTTGTGGATGCATCAGCATTACACAACTTACAGGAAGCTACTATCTACACAAACTAGGAGGTTGAAAATGTCAAAGTTAGTTCGTTGGGATCCAATGCGCGAAGCAGTTGACTTGTTCAACGAGTTTGACCGGATGCTGGATGTGCCCCGGATGCGCGCCGCGATGAGCAATAGTCTGAGCGAGGATGCCAGTCCCTGGGGTTTGGCCGTGGATGTCAGTGAAACGGAAGATCACTACACGGTCGAGGCATCGGTCCCTGGCGTCAGTGTCGACGATCTGTCGATCACGCTGGAAGACAACGTACTGACCATTTCCGGTGAAAAGCGGGTGGAGAGCGAAGTCAACGAGCCGACCTATCACCTGCGCGAGCGCCGCTATGGCAAGTTCAGCCGCAGCCTGCGCTTCCCAACCCTGGTGAACGCGGATGCGGTGGTGGCCAATGTGGAAAATGGCGTCCTGACGCTCGATGTGCCCAAGGCCGAGGAAGTGAAGCCGAAGCGTATCGCCATTCAAGCCGGAAACGGCAACGCCAAGTAACCATCGTTTTCTGACAATCGATCGGGAAGTTAAGCGCCGGACACACCAAGGTCCGGCGCTTTTTCGATTTGGACTGGGGCCAACAGTGGCTGCGCTAGAGGGTCGTGGATTTCACAAAATCGATAACAGCATCTGCGGTTGTGAAGGCCAGACAGACTACCGTATCCGCGCCACCGTAATAGATGGCGATTCGCCCGGTTGGGGCATCTACCAGCGCGGCGCAGGGGAACGCGACGTTAGGCACATCACCGGTCCGTTCGTAAGCCTCACGAGGCGCTAGCAAGTACGGCTCGCCGCGAGCGATCACCTTCCACGGTTCATCCAGGTCCAGCAGGGTGGCCCCGAAGCTATAGACGAAACCATTGCACGACGTCAACACGCCATGATAAAAGAGCAGCCAGCCCTCGCTGGTTTCGATGGGAATGGGGCCGGCGCCAATCTTGGTGCTCTGCCAGCCACCGGAGGTAGCCATCACATGTCGGTGGCAGCCCCAGTGGACCATGTCCGGGCTTTCACTGTAGAAGATGTCGCCAAAAGGTGTGTGGCCGTTATCGCTGGGCCGGCTAAGCATGGCGTACTTGCCCTTGATGCGCCGCGGAAACATGACACCGTTACGATTGAATGGCAGATAGGCGTTTTCAAGTTGGTAGAACGTCTCGAAGTCGTGGGTGTAGCCAACGCCGATGGTCGGGCCGTGATACCCGTTGCACCAGGTAACGTAGTAGCGATCCTCAATCCAGCACACGCGCGGGTCATAACTGTAATCAAACTGGCTGACTTCGGCCGCGCGTGGATTGTCCGGCACGAACTGGATACGCTGCGGCGAGATGTCCCAGTTGATGGCATCCTCGCTGCGGGCGCTGTGAATCTGCATCGCCCGCCGCGTGTCATCACAGCGAAACACACCGGCGAACTTGCCTTCGTAGGGCACGACGGCGCTGTTGAAGATGCTGTTAATGCCGGGCACCTGCTCCGGCCGGACAATGGGGTTGAGAGCCGAGCGCCAGACGACGCTGTCTACGCCGGGTGGGCGATCTTCCCAGGGAATGTTGGGTAGCGCATCCCCCGCCACGACTGTCTTCGATGATGAATGTGTCACGAAACCTCCACGAACGAATGTTGATTAATTGTGAGTGACGCTAATCATAGCGCGACGATCGCCTCAGGGCACTTCATGCCCGGCCGAGGCTTCCCAAATAGCAAACCACTGTCGCCGGTCGAGCGTGATCGCTTCGGCGGCTACGGCGTCGGCGATGCGCTCCAGCCGGCCGGTGCCCAAGACGGGCAGCACGTTGCCGGGAATCCGCAGCAGCCAGGCCAACGCCACCTGATCCAGCCCCGCGCCGCCTACTTGTTCGCCGACCTCGGACAAGGCCTGACGCACGCGCTGCATCCGGGCCTCATCGCTCGTGAAGAGTCGGGCTCCGCCCAGCGGCGACCAGGCCATCGGTGCCACGCGGATTTGCTGCAAGTGATCCATGGTGCCGTCATGCAGCGGCTCCATGTGCAGCGCCGACAGCTCAATCTGATTGGTGACCAGCGGGAACGACAGTCGCGAGGCCAGCAGTTCGTATTGCATCGGAGAGAAATTGGAGACACCCACATGGCGCACCTTGCCCGACTGGCGCAAATGCGTCAGGGCCTCGGCCACCTCATCGGCGTCCATGAGCGGGTCAGGTCGATGGATAAGCAGCACATCCAGCACGTCCGTGTGCAGATTACGCAGGGACCGTTCGGCCGAAGCAATGATGTGGTTCTTGCTCGTGTCATAATGGTGGATGCGATGGTCGGGGAAGCGGTCAGACACCAGCTTGATGCCGCATTTGGTGACGATCTCCATCCGGTCGCGCAGTCCCGGTTCGGCCGCTAGAGCCTGTCCGAAGATCGCTTCGCACTGATAGTCGCCATAGATGTCAGCGTGATCAAACGTCGTCACGCCCAGATCGAGGCAGGCGTGGATAAAACGGCGCAAGCCGTCGGTGTCGAGGCCCCAATCACGCAGGCGCATGACGCCGCATACGGTGCGGGAGAGGGTTGGTCCGTCAGATGAAACTTGGATGCGAGCCGAGGACATGGGTGAGGTACTCCTTGTTAGAACGGATAGGATTCGGCCGCCTGGTAGGCGGTTGAACGTTCGCGGATCATGTTGGCCGGAACAGGGGGGCTAACCCCAGCAACCGCATAAGTGGTCAACTCCAACCACTTGTTGATTGTTACCTGGCGATGATAGCTCTTTTGATCGACAACATAATCCTCTGCCATTGGGCGCTGGCTTTCACCCAACGTCCAGACCCCATAGCCGCGCTGCCATTGAAAGTGGCCGTCCGGCTTGAGGGAATGGTTGATGTGGTGGGCGCTGGCGCCCTTAAGATGTTTTACCACTTTGGCCACAGCGTGCTTCGGCGGGATGGCGATCACGAGATGGATGTGGTCGTTCCAACCGTTGATGGTGTACTGAAATCCTCACTCCGCCCCATCCGACAATGCCGCCCGCTGCTTCCGAGTCAGACTCTTCACCACCAACCGATACGACTCATCGATCATGCCCAACAGCTCCGGCTCCGGCACAATGCCATCCAGCGTGATCGTGTTCCAGTGGGTCTTGCTCAGGTGATAGCCCGGCCGAACCGACGGGTACAGGTCACGCAAAAACATCGCCTCGTCGGGATCGCACTTCAACGAAAGTTGCAGGGGGTCTTCGTCCCAGGCCACCAGGGCAAACATCTTGCCCGCTACCTTGTAGACAAGCACCTCCGGTCCGAAAGGTGTCTCCTCGGTCGTGCCCGGCTTGGCGAGCATGTAATCGCGCAGGGTATCCAGTTCCATAGGGGGGCGATCGCCTACGCCGTCAGGCCAGCACATCCTCCAGCGCTTTGAGCAACACGGCCACGTTCTCACGCCGACTGTTGAAGCCCATGAGCCCCACGCGCCAAACCTTCCCGGCCAAATCGCCCAATCCTCCGGCGATCTCGATGTTGTAGTCATTCAGCAGCCGGCGCGACACCTGTCCCGCGTCGACGCCCGCCGGCACGCGCACGGTGGTCAGGCTGGGCAGCCGAATATCCCGTGCGACATGACATTCCAGACCCATCGCGGCCAGGCCCTCCCAAAACAAGTCGGCCGTCGCCTGATGTCTGGCCCAGCGCTCCGCGAGACCTTCTTCGGCCACCAGCCGCAACCCTTCGCGCAGGGCGTACATCAGCGTCATGGGGGCGGTATGGTGGTAGCCGCGCGGCGAGCCGAACCAGTATGGCTCCAACAAGAGCGCATTCATATACCAGTTGGCGATTGGCTCCTGGCGGTTGCGAATTTTTGTCATGGCTCGTGGCCCAAATGTCAGCGGGGCCACACCCGACGGGCAGCCCAGGCATTTCTGTGACCCGCTATAGGCCACGTCGACTCCCCAGGCATCCAGCGCCAGCGGCACGCCGCCCAGACTCGTCACGGTATCCAACAGCAGCAGACAGTCATGCTCGCGACACAGGTCGGCCACACCCTCCAACGGCTGACGGGCGCCGGTGGAGGTTTCGGCGTGAACAAGGGCCAGCACAGCCGGTCGGTGCTGTCTCCAGGCCGACGCGTATCTCGTCCAGTGTGAAGGCTGAGCCCCAGGTTGTTTCCAGGCAGCGCACATCGCCGCCATAGCGACCGGCCATATCGGCCAGGCGGCGGCCGAAGTAGCCCATGACGCCGACCAGAACCACATCGCCCGGCTCGACCACGTTGGCCAGGCTGGCCTCCATCGCGGCGCTGCCTGTGCCGCTAATGGCCATCGTGTACTCGTTGTCGGTCTGCCACGCGTATCGCAGCAATTCCTTGATGTCATCCAGGACGCGAATGAAGGTCGGGTCCAGATGGCCGACAATAGGCTGCAGTTGAGCCTGCAGTACGCGAGGATGGGCGTTCGACGGTCCGGCCCCCAACAAAATGCGCGGTGGCATGTCGGGCACGCTGCCCAACTGGCGATGATTGTTGTTCACGGTAATGATGTTTATACTCATGGTTCCCTCTCCGTTCGCCTGTGGCGGCACAATGCCGTAAGGATAATGGTCGATGATAACATCCAACCTGTTGCGCGGCGAAAAAATCCGGCTGACCGCCATTGAAAGTCGCGACCTGGCCGCGATGTCTAGCTGGTGGGAAGACACCGATTTCCTGCGCAACTACGACACCTCCCCCGCCTTCCCCAAGACCGAAGATCAGCTCTCGCGCATGGTCTCTGATGAGCAAAGCAGCCCCAACGGCTACTATTTTGGCATTCGGCCGTTGGCGGATGACCTACTCATCGGCGTCCTGGAGCTCAGCGGCATCCAGTGGCCCCACCACACAACCTACATCGGCATCGGCATCGGCGATCGCGCCTATCGTGGCCAAGGGATGGGGCAGGACGCCATGGAAGTGGGTCTGCGTTTCGCCTTCCAGGAGATCAACATGCATCGGGTCTGGCTGACCGTTATCGGCTATAATGCACGCGCCATCGCCCTCTACGAACGACTGGGCTTTGTTCGTGAAGGGGCCTATCGGGAGCATGTGGAGCGCGACGGATCGCGCTATGATATGTTTGTCTACGGGCTGCTGCGTCGCGAGTGGCTGAATTCTTCGCCATCTTGATGTATAACGAGCCCGACGATTTTCCAACTGAACCAGCATCCTTAGGAGGCAAGCAATGTTAAATCTGGCCGTTCTCTTGGAAGATAGCGCCCGCGAAGTCCCCACACGCACGGCCGTTATCTTCAATGACGTCAAGCTCCCCTATGCCGCGGTCAACGCGGCCGCCAACCAGGTTGCCAATGGGCTCGTCGGCATTGGCATTCAGCCCGGCGACAAGATCGCTCTCTCCTGTCCCAACCTGCCTTTCTTCCCCATTGTCTACTACGGCATCCTGAAGGCCGGCGGTGTGGTCGTGCCCCTGAACGTCCTATTGAAAGGTCGTGAGATCGCCTACCATCTGCAGGATTCAGACGCCAAGGCGTTTTTCTGCTTCCAGGGGACACCTGATCTGCCCATGGGCCAGTTCGGGTATGAGGGCTTCCAACAAGTCGATGGCTGCGAACATTTCTTCATGATCACCGCCGACCCCGCCGGGCCGTCGCCCATCGAAGGGACCAAGACGCTGGGCATGCTGATGGGCAAGCAACTGCCGACGTTCGACACGGTGATGACCGACGCCGAAGACACGGCCGTTATCCTCTATACCAGTGGCACAACCGGCACGCCAAAGGGTGCTGAGCTGACGCACAGCAACATGGTGCTCAATGCTCGTCTGTCAGACACGATGTATCCACGGGGTCAACATGACACCCATCTCATCGCTTTGCCGCTGTTCCATTCCTTTGGACAGACCGTGCAAATGAACTCAGGCTTCTACAATCAAGCTTCGTTGACTTTGCTGCCCCGCTTTGATCCCGATACAGCCCTGTCGATCATGGAGCGCGACAATGTCACCATCTTTGCCGGGGTCCCCACCATGTACTGGGCCATGCTCAATCACCCCAACCTGGAAAAATTTGATTTGGTGAAGATCGCCGATAACCTGCGTCTGGCGGTCAGCGGTGGCTCGGCCATGCCGGTTGAGGTCATGCGCGCCTTTGGCGAGAAATTCAAGGTGAGCATACTGGAAGGGTACGGTCTGTCCGAGACCAGCCCGGTGGCGACATTCAACCGACTTGACCGCCCGGCCAAGCCTGGTTCCGTCGGTCTGCCGGTCTGGGGCGTATCCGTGCGGGTGGTAGACCCCAATGACAACGACGTCCCCCAGGGCGAGATGGGGGAGATCCTCATCAAGGGTCACAACATCATGAAGGGCTACTACAAGCGCCCGGCCGAAACGGCCGAGACCTTGCGCGGCGGCTGGTTCCACAGCGGTGACCTGGGCACGTTCGATGAGGATGGTTTCCTCTCCATCACCGACCGGGTCAAAGACATGATCATCCGCGGCGGCTTCAACGTCTACCCGCGCGAGGTGGAAGAGGTGATGATGACTCACCCGGCGGTAAGTTTGGCGGCCGTGGTCGGTGTACCGCACGACAGTCACGGTGAAGAGGTCAAGGCCTACGTCATCCTCAAGACCGACGCCGCCTGCGACCCTGACGAGTTGATGGACTGGTGCAAGGAAAACATGGCCGGCTACAAGTATCCACGGGTCATTGAGTTCCGCGAGGCGCTGCCGATGACGGCGACGGGGAAGATTTTGAAGCGCGAGCTGCGCTAGACTGATGGCCGAATGACGTTAGCGACGCGAGGCAACGAAGGTAGTTTCGCGTCGCTTTTCTGACTAAATCCCCAGCAATCCTCGTACCGGATCCAGCAGCGCCAACGACGACACCGCCCAGGCCAGCAACCCACACACCGATAACAGGAGCAGCGGCAAGGCCAACGCCAGCCACAGCGGAATCTGCGGCCGAACTTCGACGGTCCCGTCCATTCCCGGCGCCACTTCGGGCGTGCCGGATACGGGCGCGACACGAACGATGTAGGGAATCTGCCGCCGCCGCCCGGCCAGCGGCACTTTGGCCGCCTGAAGATAGAAGTCAACTACGCCCGCCTGCCCCGCCGCCAGCGCGATCTGCTTGCGCCCGGCGTCAGCCTGAAGTTTCTGCTGTGGGTCTTCAACCGTGACGGCCAGCGTCTGCGAGCCGGGGCTGTCGTTGTCGATCAGCACCCGACAGATGCCCGTATTGACGATAATCTTTGGCCGCATGTCCCAGCGAACGCTCCGCACCGGCGTGGGAAACTCGGTGACCATCGTCACAATAGTCGAGTCAGGGTCGGCGGCAAAGGCGACGGCCTCCTGCGTGGTCACGCCGCCGGCCGCGCGGCGCAAGTCAAAGGCCATTTCCTCGCCGGTCTGATAGCGGTTGTCCGGGTTGCGGGCCAACGCCTTCATGATAATGCGCTCAACCTCCGCCGGAACGCCGGGATGCACTTCACTGGGCATGGGGATGGATCCGAACTGATGGGCTTCCACCGCTTCGGCCGGGGTCTTGATAACCAGTGGCAGTTTGCCGGTGGCCAATTGGTACAGCACGACGCCAAGTGAATACAGATCCGATCGGCCGTCAACCGGGCGATCCAGCGCCTGTTCCGGCGACATGTAGAGCAGCGTGCCCATCATCTGGCCCACCAACGTGTCGAGATCGGTCTCCATCAGCTTAGCCAACCCAAAATCACTGACCATCGCCCGCAGGGGGGGATCGCCGGGTCGTTCGGGCTGCTCGAGGCGCTTGACCAGGATGTTGTCGGGTTTGACGTCGCGGTGAATGACGCCCTGCCGGTGGGCATACCCCAGCGCCTCAGCCACCTGCGCAACGAGGTTCAGCGTTTCTTCCAGCCGCACAACTTGGTGCTGTTTAGCCAGTTGCCGCAAGTAGGCGCCCAGGCTGACACCGTTCACCAGTTCCATAACCATGTAGATGAGGTCTTCGCCCGGGCCAAACTGGTAGACGCGCACGATCGAGGGGTGGTCCAGCCGGGCCGCGGCGCGGGCCTCCTGCAGAAAGCGCTGCTGGAAAACGGGATCCCCGGCCAGATCGCCATGCATCACCTTGACCGCCACCGGGACGATCCAGCGTCACATCCGTGGCACGATAGACAGCGCCCATCCCACCGTCACCGATTACTTGATCAATGCGATAATTGCCAAACTGTTGGCCGATCAGATCATCACTCATGGCGTAGATGATCGCCTACCTGGCAAATGAGGGCAAGTGATTCACAGTGACTCTTGGCAGCCAAACCAGAAAAGTGCATAGAACCTGCGCACCTTCTCTTCGCCCCTCCTTAGTGACACGCTATAATCACCTTGCTCAGTCTTATTGAACTTTAGCAAGGAGAAACCCCCATGCCCGTACCGACTTTACCCGGCATCACGTCGCAGAACGTCCCGACCGGCCGGATCAATACCCATGTTTTGTTCAGCGGACCGGAGGACGGCACGCCCGTCGTTTTTGTCCACGGCAACTTCTCCTCTTCGACCTATTGGGAAGAAGCCATGCTGGCCCTGCCGGCCGGTTACCAGGGCATAGCCCCTGATTTGCGGGGCTATGGCGACACTGAAGATCTGTTGACCGACGCCACCCGCGGCGCGCGCGACTGGTCCGACGACCTCAAGGCGCTGTCTGACGAACTCGGCGACCGTCCGGCCCACCTGGTCGGCTGGTCTCTTGGCGGAGCTGTCGTTCTCCAATTCCTTCTGGATTATCCCGAGCTGGTGAAATCCGTAACGCTGGTTTCTCCGGTCAGTCCCTATCGGCTTTGGTGGCACCAAGGGCGAGACCGGCGAGCTGGTCTGGGCCGACTCGGCTGGATCCGGCGGCGGCGTGGTCAACCCGGAGTTCGTCAAGCGCATTGCTGAGGGCGACCGCAGCGCCGATGACCCCAACTCCCCCCGAAATGTCATCAACGCGTTCTACTATAAGGGCGGCTTCACATCCCCCCGCGAGGAAGAATTCCTGTCGGCCGCCTTGTTGGAGCGCATAGGTGAGGACCGCTACCCGGGTGACCTGACGCCCTCGGAAAATTGGCCGAACGTGGCGCCGGGTGTTTGGGGACCCATCAACGCCACCGCGCCCAAGTATTTCAACGTCAGTGGCATAGCCGACGCCGAGCACAAGCCACCTATCCTTTGGGTGCGCGGTGACGCCGACCAGATCGTTTCAGACATGTCGTTGTTCGACATGGGTGCGCTGGGGGCAATGGGCGCCGTGCCCGGCTGCCCCACCGACGTCTACCCTCCTCAGCCAATGGTTTCCCAGACGCGCTATGTACTGGAGCGCTATAAAGACAATGGCGGCACATACGTCGAAATTGAACTGGATGCCGGGCACAGCCCACACCTGGAGCAACCTGAGGCGTTCAATGCCGTCTTTCACGAACATCTAGCCGGCGTAGACGCCTAGAGCCGCGACGACCTGGCGTTCGGCCGAAGCACCTCATTCGGCCGAACGCTTCCTTTGCCAACCCATGCCCAGTCCATCCCACCACCCCCTGGTTGTCCACAGCAAACTGGCCGCACCACGACTGCACCGGCGCACGCTGCCTCGGCTGCGGATTGAATCGCGGCTGCTGGAAGCGGCCGACTATCGGCTAACCCTCATTCAAGCCGGCGCCGGCTATGGCAAATCTACGGCTTTGGCGGCCTTCGCCGAAGTCGCGCCCTTCCCCACCGTCTGGTATCACCTCGATCACGATGACACGGATCCCTTGCGATTCCTACTCCATGTGTGGCATGGGTTCAGCCGCGCCATAAACGGGTTTTCCACGACGCCGCTAGCCATGCTTGAAGCGATGGTCGATACGCCCCGCGCGCACGGCGAGCCGGGCGGGGCATCCAGTGAGGCAGAGCAAGCGGCCGTCTGGTACGGTGTTGTCGATGCCCTCAGCAATGCGTTGACTGATGCCGGGGACACGGTGGCGCTCATTCTGGACGATGTACACGTCCTCGACAGTGCCCCCGTGACCCTGCGTGTGCTCGACCGGCTCATTGGCCGTGCGCCGGATCGGCTGCGCTTTCTGCTCGCTGGGCGCTATCCGCTTCGGCTGCCGAATCTGGTCGGCTGGCGGGTACGTGGTGAGGTGCTGGAGATCGGACAGGCTGAGTTGGCCTTCACCAGCGATGAGATCGCCACACTGTTTCGTGATCATTATGGCGCGACGCTTTCCGACGAACAGGTCAGGCTGCTCACCCAGCGTCTGGAAGGCTGGGCCATGCCGCTGCCCCTCGTCTGGCAGCGCCTACGAGCTCAACCGCAAGCCGATAACGATCCCACGCACCATTTATCGCTCACGCTAGCGGGGCTTTCCGGCTCCGGCAGCGATCTGTTTACCTACCTGGCCCACGAAGTCATCGACCAGCAGCCGCCCGACGTGGGTGAATTCCTGCGCCAGACGTCAGTGCTTCGGCAAATGACGGCCGAATCATGTGATGCCTTGCGGCAAGCCGAAAACAGCCGCGAGATCCTGCGCTATTTGCGCGAGAGCAGTTTATTCGTCGTCGATCTGGGCGATGGCACTGTGCGCTACCACAATCTATTTCACGATCTATTGCGCCATCAATTGCCTGACGACGAAGCAATGGCCATGCACCAACGCGCCGCACATTACTATGAATCGCAGGATAACGACGACGAAGCCATCGCCCATTGGCTGGCTGGCGGCGAACTGGGACTGACCGAAGGGTATCAATCGGCCGCCCGTCTGCTGGACGAACTCGGCCGCAGCCGCGTACGCATTGGCCAACTGGAAACGCTGGCCGCGTGGCTGGGCAACTTGCCACCCGATGTCCTATATGACCACCCGCCGCTTCTCGTATACCTGGGTGACATTGCCCGTCTGCAAAGCCGGTTTGGCGAGGCACTGGCCTGGTACGAACAGGCGGAAGCGCGCAGCAGAGCACAGGGTGACGTTCCCGGATTAGGTCAATCGCTGCGCGGACAGGCGCGCGTCTATCTCGACACGGTCAATCCCAGCCAGGCCGAGCGCCTGCTGCAGGCGGCCTTGCGGCTGTCCGACGGCGAGGACGACCTGGAAGGACGGGCCCGCCTGCTGGAGTTGCTTGCCGAGAATCTCATCAACCGCGGCCATGCCGACGAAGCGCGCGATTATCAGGCGCAGGCGCAGGAACTGCGCGATTCCGGACCCGATTCAGCCGATATTTCGGCGCGGCTGCTGTTGCGAACCGGCCGTCTGGAGCAGGCCCGCCGCCTATTGGAGGAGCGGGTCCTGGCCGAACGTAACCATCCCGTCATGCGACCGCGCGCCCACCGGGAGACTTTCCTGCTGCTGTCACTGGTGCTCTCCATGCTCGGTGATGAGTCCGGCGCGGCCGGTTACGCCCAGGCCGGAACGGAACGCGGGCTATCCCTTCAGTCACCATTTGTGACAGCCGTGGGCCACATGCGCCGCGGTCATGCCTGGCTGCTACGTTCCGAACCCGGCGCGTACGAAGCGGCCGAACGGTGTTTCCGAGAGGCGATCACCATTAGCGAGCGGCTGGCCGTCCCGCGTCTCAAGGTTGAAGCCAATTGGGGCCTGTGCCACGTCTATGGCTTTCGTGGCGATATTGACCGTGCCGCTGAAACAGCTGCCGCGGGCATTGAACTGGCGCGTGCCGCCGGTGATGAATGGGTCGAGGCCATCATCCGGCTGGCGATGGGCGCCTCGTTGACTCTGGCCGGTGAAGAAACGGCCGCCCTGGAATGGCTGGCACAGGCCCAGACGGCGTTCCGCAACTGCGGCGACACCCACGGCGAAGCTGCCACCCGCCTGTGGCACTGTCTGGTCTGGCAGCGCACCGGCGACGAAGCGCGACTGCAGCGGGATCTGATCGACCTGCTGCGCTTGGTGCAAGAGCATGGCTACGAGCACCTGTTCAAACGGGAGACATTGCTCGGCCCGCCGGATACGCGCGCGCTGGTGCCTCTCCTTTTGCTGGCCCGCGATCGTGGCAGCGGTGCAGCTTGGGGACAGACGGCCGATCGGCTATTGGCCGCCCTCGATTTGGACGGCCTACGCCTGCATCCTGGCTATCAATTGCGGATCCAGGTACTGGGACCGTTCCGGCTCTGGCGTGGCCAGGATGAGGTGCCCGCCTCAGCCTGGAAGCGGCGCAGCGCGCGGCAATTGCTGCAGCTCCTGCTAACCCACCGCCACCAGCTTCTCGAACGTGACCAGATCTGCGAGATGCTGTGGCCGGGGCTGGGATCATCGGAAGCAGAACGTGATTTCAAGGTCGCTCACAGCACCTTGTGTAGTCTGCTCGAACCGGATCGCGCCCGCAACGCTCCATCAGCGTTTATCCTGCGCGATGCGTCACGCTATGGAATCCGACCGGAAGCTGATATCTGGCTGGATGCCGCTGCGTTTGAGGCAGCTGTGATCGCGGGTGATGCCCACCAGCAGAATTCAACCGCCATGTTGGCTCACTATCAGCAGGCGCTCGCACTGTATCAGGGTGACTATCTGCAAGATGCCCTATATGAGGAGTGGGCCACAGTTGAACGGGAACGTTTGCTGACTCTTTATCTGCGAACGGCCGAACGTGTGGCTACGCTTCAGGCCGAAGACGAGGCCTGGGAGGATGTCATCGCCACCTGCCGCCTGATTCTGGCACGCGATAACTGTTGGGAACAGGCGTACCGGTTGATGATGACGGCTTATGCGCGCCTGGGCAACCGCGCCCAGGCGCTGCGAACCTATCAGCGCTGTGAGGCTGCCTTGCAGGCTGAGCTGGGGGTTGGCCCGTCGGCGCTCACGGAAGAGGCGTATCAGGCGCTGGTGAAGCGGGTCGGTTGATGTGTGAACGCAGGATGGAATGCCGTGTTCTGGCGGGTCAACGCCGTCTCGCCGCCCCTACTGCACCGTCAACGGATCCGGCAGATACCCGGGCACAAGCTGCACCCACGAATTACCGATCTGCAACGGGAACGGATTGCCATTTGCATCCTTGAAAGTCAGCATATCCCCACGGCCGTCTCGGTGCCAGGTGACGTTGTACTGCTGCCCGTCGCGAAACACAATAGCCGGACCACTGCCCCATAGCTGGATCTGAATCGATAACGCAGCGCACACGCCGTCATTGATCTGCTCGCAAATCTCCGGGTCGTTGACGTGGTAAGGCGTCAGATAGATGACGTTAGAGACAGCCACTTGTTCCTCGGTGTTGGCATCCACATGCTCCTCAAAATCCATCCAGCGCTTGTACTTGCCCGCTTCTTCGTCCCATCGCCACTCGACCTTCTCGGTCTTGTAGTCAATGAGAATTGTCTCTGCCGGAGTGCCCCCTGCCGGTGGCTCTTCGGTGAAGGCGTTGAAGGTCGTAATACGCGGCGGGGAGTTAAGCCCCTCTTCTTCCACAGCGGTCCACAAATCGGCTAGCCGGACATACAACGTATGCTCGAACGGCTTGGTCTCGTCGCCCGTACGATAAAAGCCCGGGTCGCTGGAACGCAGCAAGCGGTCGCTGAAGTCCGAAGCATTGAGGCGCTGGTTTACGCCGACGCTGGCACCGGAGAAAGCCAGCATGGCGTCATACATGGCCGGCAGTTCGACATCGATAAGGCGCGCACTGCGGACCGGCCCCACGTTGACCGGAATGGTGTCGTAAAACAGCGCCGTGAAACGCGTCACCGCGCCCTCGGTCCAATGCTCAAAAATGATGTCGGCATCATTCAGTCCCGCCTGCGGACGCGTATAGTCGGCCGGAGCATTGGCAATCTTGATGGCGATCGGCCGTCGATTCAAGTCATCCGGGTTGGCTTCCAGTTCGCCGGTGAACGGATTGCGATTGGCAAAATCTTCCGGCTTCTCCAGGATGAGCGCGCCAGGTTCGGCCGTTACTTCCGGCGTGGGCAGAGCAGGCGCGGCGTTGGTGACCACCACGGCCGCAACGGTCGGCGGCGGTGGCAAGGTGCTGCTTTCCACCACGACCGGCGGCGGGTGTGTTGTCGACCGGGGCAACGGTAGGAAGCGCCTCAGCCACCGCCACATTGGCGAGTAGGCGGCGGCGGCAGTTCGGGCGGCGCATCGTCGCCGCCGCAGGCCGACAGAAGGCCGAGAATAAGCACCAGGGATAGCGTTAGGATCAGTGAGACGGTTTTTCATTAAGTCCTCAAACAAGCGTCAGCCGTGATATCGTCGCGGAGTATATCCCAGACGGCCGTCGCGTCGCATGACGATTATGCAATTGCTTAGCTCTTGGAAGGCTACGATGAAGAAGCAGGGAGCCAATCATCGCCGGTTGACCGCCGGATTTTCAGCGGCAATCAACCGGCGGATTGATCGGGTAAGGCTTCGTCTTATTCCGCGTGACGCTTCAGCAGGAAGAAGTCAGACAGTGGCTCGGCATAGTCAGCCGGTGTGTATTCGCCCGATGCGCGGTCCAGACGGTAGTTGCCCCGCGAAGTCCCCGGCGGCCACACGCTGCAACATATGCTACCAGTCGATCGACGTCGTCAAAGTTGTTGTAACAACCAAAGCTGGCCCGGACCATGCCGGGCATCTCCGACTTGTCGCCGCCCAGCAGCTTGTCGCGCCAGGTGCGTGACTCGTGATCGTCCAGCGCCAACAGGTGGACCACATACGGGTGGGCGCAGAAACAGCCGCTGCGCACACCGATACCGCCCTCATAGCCCAGAATCGCCGCCAGCAGAAAAGTGGGACACGCCGTCGACGTTGAACGGGATGACGCCGACCTTCTCATGGGCGCGGGCCGGGTCGGTCTCGCCATAGATGCGAATGCCCGGCACCTGCTGCAGTGCCTCGCAGCGTATAGGCGATCAGCTCCTCTTCGTGGGCGGCAATCGTCTCCATGCCCACATCCATCAACACCTGTGCAGCCACGGCCATGGCCACCGCGCCGACAACATTGGGGCTGCCTGCCTCGTCACGGTCGGGCGCGCCGGCCCAATGGACCTCATCCAGCGTGACGACATCCACCGTGCCACCGCCGCGATACTCCGGCGGGCCTTGCTCAAAGATCGCCTTGGGGCCGATGAGCGCGCCGGTGCCGAACGGCGCATACATCTTGTGCGCCGAGAGGGTCACAAAGTCGAGATGCTCGGGGTCGTCATCCGGCCGCATATCCACTTGGCGATGAGGGGCCAACTGCGCTGCGTCGACCAGAATGCGTGCGCCGGCGGCGTGGGCCTTGCGTGCCATGCGGTGGATGGGCTGCAGAAAGCCGCTGACGTTGGACGCGCCGGTTACCGCCACCAGCGCCACCCGGTCGCCGTAGCGCGCCAACTGCCGATCAAAGTCGTCCTCATCCATGCGCCCTTCCGGCGTGGCCTTGACGTGAACCACATGCGCCCGATGACGCCAGGGCAGGTCGTTGGAATGGTGTTCCATCTGGGTGGTGATGACCACCGAATCCTCGTCAAACGGATAGCGGTAGGCCAACTTGTTGATAGCCTCGGTCGTGTTCTTGCCGAAGATAACCGTGTTGTAGGGTCAGGTCAGCGCCGACAAAACGGCCGATGATCTCATGCGCCTGATCATAGGCCACCGTGCTCAGCCGTGACTTGAAGCCGGTGCCCCGGTGGACGCTGGAGTAGATACGGCAGGAAGCGCTCGATGGCCCGCCAGACATCGACAAACGAGGGGGTGCTGGCGGCGTTGTCGAGGTTGATGTAGGGCACGCGACGGCCGTCCAGCAGCGGGATCTCCTGGTCGATGCCGACAATGCGTTCGCGGAGGGACAGAGTGGGGGTGGGGGTGTTGATCATGGCTTGTTGGTACTCCGTTCGCTTTTGCTTAGGTGCATGGCCACTTCACAAGTGCCTTGCATCCGGACTAATCACGTTACAAATCCTGCCGCCCTTCCAGTGCGCGGCCGAGGGTGATCTCGTCGGTGTATTCCAGATCGCCGCCGACGGGCAGCCCGCGGGCCAGGCGCGTTAGCCGCACCACCTTGTCGGACAGGCGGCGCTGGATATAGAGCGCCGTCGATTCGCCTTCCAGCGTCGGGTTGGTGGCGACGATGATTTCGTCGAAATCGCTGCTGCCTACACGTGCCACCAATTCGGCGATGCGCAAGTCTTCCGGGACCGATACCCTCGACAGGCGAAATGGCCCCATGGAGCACATGGTAGCGGCCGCCAAAGGCTCCCGGATCGCTCGATGGCCAGCACATCCAGCGGCTCCTCTACCACGCACAGTAGTCTTGCGATTGCGCGACGTGTCGCTACAGATGGGGCACGGGTCTTCTTCGGTGATGTTGAAACACACCGAACAGAGCTGCGTCTTCTCCTTCAGGTCCTGCAGCGCTGACGCCAGGTCCAGCGCCTGGTTGTCGGCGAGCGCAGCAGGTAGAACGTCAGCCGCGAAGCCGACTTGGGGCCGATGCCGGGCAGACGGGCCAGTTCGTCAATGAGCCGCTGGACCGACCGCGGCATAATGGGTTGGGCCATAGTGCTTCTGCAGCGAGCTAACCCAGTCCCAGTCCGCCGAGCAGGCCGTCCATGCCGCCGATGCCGCCGGTGATGGACTCCATCCGCTGGGCCGCCATGGCCTGCGACTGCTCGATGGCCGCATTGACGGCGGCCACCAGCATATCCTGCAGGAACTCGGCCTCCTCGGCCGTCAGCAGTTCGGGATCAATCGTGATCGACCGCACGCGCTGGTGACCGGTGATGACAATGGAGATGGCCCCGCCGCCGGCGGTCGTCGTGACGGTCTCATTCTCCAGCGCCATCTGGGCTTCGGCCATCTGCGCCTGCATCTGCTGCACCTGGCCCAACATGTCGTTGGCGCCGGGTCGCTTCTTCGCTTTGGGTTTGCCGTGGAAGGATCGTTTCGTCATATCGTACCTCTCGTTATCAATCAACCCGGTCGTGGCGGTCGCTACTCCTCGCGCACAATACCGCCCAACTCGTTGGCCAGATCATGGAAGTCCTGCCGGTGGATGGGTACGGCATAATCGCTGGTGACAACGCCGCGAATGGTGCACTCCGTTCCGCTCAAGTGCGCGGAAGGACATGACCACCGCTTCGGTTGCGCCGGGCATCTTGTCAAATTTCTCCTTGAAAATGGGGTAATCAAATCCCAGAATAATCGTCTGGTGTTCCACCGCCAACGGCTTGCACATGGCCAGCAGCGGCGGCAGATTCTTGTGTTGTTGGCCGACTGCGGTCACCATATCGTGCCAGAGGCCCGTCACCATCGGCAGGGTCAGCGGCTGGCCGCCGGACTGGCGGTGGTGCGGCCGGCTTCGGACTCCGCGGCGCCGTCGGGGCTGCGCCTGGACCGGCTCGTCGGACGCAGCTTCGGCTGTCGCGGGCGGTTTGCGTCGTCGGTGTTCAGGCTCGAGGTGGTGCTGCTCGCTCCTGGTCTTGGGAGCCGGGGCCGGCGCGACAGGTTCGGCGACCGCCTGGCCGAAGGACCGGAGCGGGCTGCGACTGTCGGAATCCCGGCCATGTCGCTTACCAGTTCCAGGAAGGCCAGTTCCAGCGGCAACTGCGGCTGCCAGCTGCCGGACTGCTGCTGCGCCGCTTCGTGGAAACGACGCACGGCGTCAATCAATGCCCGCCGAGGGGCGCGCTGGGCCTGACTCGTCATCTGGCCTTTGCGCTCGGAGGGGCCGTCGATTTGAAGTCCGGCTCCGGCGGCCTGCAGCAGCAACAACTCCCGCAGGTAGGCCACGATCTGCCGCGCAAACTGCCGCGCATCGGCCCCGGAAATCAGCGCGTCATGGAGAATTCGCAGCCCGCCGGCGCTATCGCCGTTGAGCCAGGCGTCAGTCAGATCCGCCACGGCCGCATCGGGGGCCGTCCCCAGCACCAGTTGCGCCCGTTCGAGCGTGATGGTGTCGCCGGGCGTGACAACCAGTTGATCGAGCAAGCTCTCGGCGTCGCGCAGGCTGCCCGCGGCTTGCCGGGCAATCAGCTCGACGGCCGCCGGCTCTACGGTCAGCGATTCCTGCTCAGACAGGAAACCCAGCCGCTCGGTAATCTCGCCCAGGGTCAGCAGTCGAAAATTAAACTGCTGGCAGCGAGACTTAATGGTCAGCGGGACTTTGTGCTCTTCGGTGGTGGCCAGCACAAAAATGGTGTGTGCCGGGCGGCTCTTCCAGTGTCTTCAGCAGGGCGTTGAATGCCGCCGTGGAAAGCATGTGAACTTCGTCAATGATATAGACTTTGTAGCGGCCCTGGCTGGGGGCAAAATTGATCTTGTCGCGCAGGTTGCGCATGTCGTCGACGCCGGTGTTGGAAGCAGCGTCGATCTCCAGCAAATCGAGGAAACGACCTTCGCTGATGGCCAGGCAGGTGGGACAACTGTCATCGGGGCGCTCGTCGGCCGATTCGTTCTCGCAGTTGACCGCCTTGGCCAGCAAGCGAGCCATCGTCGTCTTGCCCGTGCCGCGCGGACCACAGAACAGGTAGGCGTGGCCAATTCGCCCGGCGGACAGGCTGTTTTGCAGCGTGCGGGTGACGTGCTCCTGGCCGATAATCTGGTCAAAGCGGGCCGGACGCCATTTGCGATAAAGCGCTTGTGACATGAGTGATTCGGGCGGACGATGCAGCCAATCGGACAGGTTGCCACCGATTGGAACGGTTCACAAGTTAGTGTAGCACTGGGGTTGGGCCTGGGCAAACGCGCTCACGAACGGCCGTTAGTTTAGCCAAATAGATCGTCGTTCATTTCTTTCCGCCCATAATTCGGGGGCAGAGGCGAATTGCCCCCCTTTCCCTGGCGCACGTCATTGTAGAACTGCTCATCATAGCGACGCGAACGGATAGGAATAGGCATCTTGACTCCCCACCCCAGAAGCAGCACTTCCTCTTTCTCTTGCAGCCGGGCCAACATGCCGCGCAGCTGGTCACGTCCGGCCAGGCCGCTGAGCACGGCGCGGATGTCGTCCTCATCGCCCAGCCAGCCGGTGACGCGCGTGCCTAACTGGGACATGACCTCGTCGTCGATGCCCGACGGCCGTTGGTCCACAATCAGCAGCGTCACGGAGTACTTGCGCAGTTCGCGCGCAATCGTGCCGAACGTCGTCTGTTTGGACATGGCCGGATTCAGCAGCTTGTGGGCCTCCTCGATAGCGATGACCAGCGGCCGCGGCTTGGCGGCATTGCCCACCCCACCCTTATAGTCCTCCGTCTTCTTGACCCAGCGCTCGCGGATGCTGCGCGAGAGGATGTTGGACACCAGTAAATAGTCTTCGTCGCGCTCGTGGCGACCGAAACTCAGGATAACGTGACGGCCGTTTTCCATTTGATCGACGATGGCCTTGACGGCGTCGAGGGCCGGCTCATCAACGATGTAGGGCTTATCGTAAATCGGCCGCAGACGTCGGTATAACCCCTTCGCCGCTTCCTCGTTGACGTTGCTCTGGCGCGCCCAGAAAGCCACGCTGCCCGGTGACGGCACCATCTTGCCGGAGTCTTCATCGAACATGGTCCCAGAAGGATCCATCTGCATGAACGACGCGAACCACTCGTTACCAAACGATCGATCCAGCGCCCCTAGTGTAGCCGCGGAGGTTTCCGTCAAATTGAGCGCCTCCGACAGGAGCAAAATATCCTCTACTCTAAATTCGCTAGTACCTATCTCCAGCGTAAAATCGGGCGAATGGCTGCCGATGCGGGCATCCTTGCCCAGCGCCGCCACTTGCACCTTGCTGCCAAAGAGCGACTTCAGGCCGCGCACCCGTGTGCCGCGGTCGGAGTCGTCGGAATCGAAGCCATACTCATTGTGCATGTCGAACACAAGAGCCGCGGCCACGTCCTCCTGCATCAGTCCGGCCAGCACCATCCGCGTCAGGAAACTCTTACCCGTGCCCGTGGCGCCGAAGATGCCACTGGAGCGCTTGACCAGCTTCTCCAAATCCAGACCCACCGGATAGCCCTGCTCGATGGTCTGGCCAATGACAAACACCTTGTCGCCGGTCATGAAGATCTCGGCCACATCGGCTTCGCTGGCGGCGCGCACGGCGGCATGATGGGCCGGGATGGTCTTAACCGGCTTGGGGCCCGGGCTCTCCTCGCCCTTGTCCACGCGGTCTTGCCAGGCAGCTCTTTCGGGGTTGCCCAGTTCAGGACCCAGGTCGGTCATCAATGTCGGGTACATGGCCAGCGTGGTGTACAGCGTCTTGCCGTACAGCGCCTGCTGCATGACCGGCGGTAAACGGTCTGACTGTTCGTCGGCAAAGCGCGGGTCGGTCGCGCCCAGTTGTAAGTCGGTGGTCAAGCCGTAATAGAGAAACCGGCCGCTCTGGCAGACCACAAAGCTGCCTTCCTGCACAGTGTCGGCCGGTACCGTCAGGCGGATGTGAAAGCCTTCCTTCAGGCCACCGCCCACGACATAGCCCAGAGATGTGTCTGTTTCGTCGCTCATCGTCCGAATGCTCCCGTGAACTCAAGTAGCAGGCGGGTTTCCTGCAATTCTGGCATCGCCTCGCCCAGCGCTTCCAGCACCGGCACCAGCACCTCGTAGTTGCCGCGCAACAGCTCGATCAGCTCGGTGATCACGCGCATGGTCCACTCCGTATCATTGCCACGCAGCCGATAGACCTGCTGCACGTGGGCCACCAGCAGCTGATCGACCGGCACACCCTCGTTCAACGTTCGCAGAATGAGGCGCAGATAGCCCAGCCGGTCCGTAAACTCGATCAGTTCGGCCGAATCATCGCACAGCAACACCGGGTCCAGATTCAACGGCGGGCGGGGCGGCAAGCCGTGGTAAAGACGGCCGTTCAGGCTATAGCCCACGGCCAGCACACTCATCTCGATCGGCAGCAGCCGGTTGCGCCGCTGGTCATTGACGACTGGCTTCCGGCGGATTTTCGTTCAGCACCAGGCGCCGCACCAGCGGGTCGTCATCGACATTCATGTTGTAGATGAGCCCGTGGATGGCCTCGCGTTCGTCCACCGGCTGGGCCTTGACCAGGCTGCCGAACGACGGCAGCGATAGTTCAGCCACGCGGCACCCAGCCACAAAGCCGGTGGTGCTCGACCGCAGAACGCGGCCGATCTGGGGGGATGTCGGTCGAATCGTTCATTGACGCTCCACGTTCCCGGCAAACCTCAGAGCGTCTACAGGGATGCCTAAAATCCCATCAATCGCGTTCGGCCGCCGCGGGCCAGCGCCTTGCTCATCAGCTTGCTGGTGGCATAGTTGAAAACGCCGTCGCGCTGCATCGCCTGATCGATCATCATGTCCAGCTCGCCGGCGTCACCGGACCCGACGACGGCGATCTCATCAGCCCGGGCCAGCACATACGGGTAGTCGGCCAACACGCGACACTGGCTCTCGATCAGCCCGTGGACCACTGCCACGGCCGACGGGTTGCGCGCCACCCACAGCGGAATATCGACGCGGGCCAACGCCGGGCCATAGTTCGCTGCTCTCGTCAGGATGCAGACGCGAGGGGTTGTAATAGAAGAAGCACACCTCGTTATCGATGTCTTGTAGGGCAAAGCGTGTGTTGACCGGTGACATCTCGGCAAACACACGACTGCGCTCGCCGGGGCCCAGCAAATTGCTAAACAGGTGAATGTCGGTCAGGTCGCCGCCCTGCCGCGGCCGATCCAGTCGCTTGATCGCCTCCAGAGCCGGACCTTCCAACCCCTGAAGCAGGCTGACCACGGAGCGCTTGCCCGGCCGATCGATGTATCCGGCGAGAAGCGCGCCGCCGGCGTGGATGCGCGTCATCTCGTTGCACCAGTCATAGGCCACCTTGTCCGCATCCTGCCGCTGGCCGAACGGCCAGTAGAGCAGGCGCTGGTCGAGCAGACCCAATACCGGCCCGTCCTCCATCGTCGCCGCGGCACCAGCTTGGCCACCATGCCAATCTCGCCCAGGTCGCGCTCGAATCGTGGCCTCAGTAGCGTCGATGCCCTGCTCTTCATCGCTGAGATCCTCGTCTTTGGCGTAGACCAGGCGGGCGTCAGCGTACATGTCCGGCTCGCGGCTGTCGCCGTGGTAGTAGACGATCGCGCCAATGTTGACCAGGTAATACATGAAGGCCGCGTGCCGGTCGGGCAGGATCTGGGAGCCGTCGGTGGCGATGATGGTCGCCCGGTCGGGTGGCGCGGGCGGTGGGATGGCCGCATCCAGCTGCTCGTCATGATCGATGGGCTTGCGCCGGGCGGTAATACTTCAACTCCTGCAGCCCGGCCACGGTATCCACCAGAAGGTCGATCTCCTCCCAGGCGGTGGCCTTTTCGTGCAACAGGGCGCGCGTCGCGACCGCTCGCGTATCGCGCGACTTGCTGGCGCTGGGCGGCAATTGCCGCCATCTCCTCCACGTCTTGGGTTAGCTTCTCAAATTCAAGGGTCATGGCGCGGACAGTGTAGCACGGATGGTCTAATTGGGCCAAGGGTCAAACAGGCAAATCAGCCTGTAGTATCCGGCAACAAAAAAGACCCCGCTTGCGCAGGGTCTCCAGGGATTTTTCTCACCATAGCTGTTCGGGCCGGTCAGATTTAGCCCACTTCCTGCAACAGCCCCACCCGCTCGTTAAACGACTCAATCAATTTATCAATCTGACGGTCCATGCCATGAATGCCGGTCCAATAAGTCGGGTCGTACCATTGGGCATTTAGCTCATCCAGTTCACGGCCTTGCTGCTCGATCCAGGTGAAGTACTTCAGATTATGGATGCGCTTACGATCGACATACGTCAGTTCCTGCATGTGGTCGATGTTCGTACCGTCCAGATAGCGGCCGGTGACGTAGGCGGCATCCAGGGGGGTGAACGGCCCTTCCAGTTCGCGATACTCGTCCAACCGGCTGCCATACATCTCCATCGAGTCGGTAGCAACGGTCAGGACAACATCATTCGGCCCCATCTCGTAATACTTGGCCATTTTGATCGCCGACAGCATATTGGCAATGCAGGAGATACCCAGGTTGGGCAACTGTTCGACGACGTCTGCGGCAACGCCCTTTTCCACCAGGTATGCTTGCCCAGCCTCTTCGTTGAACAGACGCATGAGCTGGATGGTGGCCTCATCGTCGATGCCCACAACCATATCGGTGTTCTTGACGTTGTGGATCCAGGGCACATGCTTGTCGCCAATGCCCTCAATGCGATGCGCGCCGTAGCCGTTATAGAGCAGCGTCGGGCACTGCAACGCCTCGCTGGCGGCAATGACGCTATGTCGGGAACTGCTCCTTCAGATAATCACCGCTGGCAATGGTGCCGGCCGATCCGGTGGCCGAGGCCATGCCGCGATAGACATCGTTGGGATCCATCACCGCATTCAGCACCTCGTGCATGGCCGGACCGGTCACGCTGTAGTGCCACAGGTAGTTGCCGAACTCCTCGAACTGGTTGAAGATAACCAAGTCCTCGCCGGATCGGCGCAGCTCCCAACACTTGTCGAAGATTTCCTTGACGTTGCTCTCGGAACCGGGCGTCTTGATGACTTCGCCGGCCACCTCGGCCAGCCAATCGAACCGCTCCTGGCTCATGCCCTCCGGCAAAATGGCGATGGATTCGCAGGCCAGCAGGTTGGAGTCATAGGCTCCACCGCGACAGTAGTTGCCGGTCGAGGGCCAGACGGCCTTCTGGGTTGTGGGGTCAAACTGGCCGGTGACCAGCCGCGGAACCAGACAGCCAAACGCCGCGCCGACTTTGTGAGCGCCGGTCGGGAACCACTTGCCGATGATGATGACAATACGGGCATCAACACCGGTCAATTCCGGCGGGAACTCCAGGTAATTGACACCGCCAAACGCCCCACCCGTGGCCACCGGCTCATTGTGCCAGGTGATGCGGAACAAGTTCAGCGGATTGAGATCCCACAGGCCCACATCCGCCAGGCGGTCGGTGATGCCCTGCGGAATCTTCTCCGGATGACGCTGCTGCTCAAACGTGGGAATAATGATGTTGCGCTCGCGGGCCCGCTGTACAGCGTGCTCCAGAGCACTTTCGTTAATCGTGAGATCAATCATGGTGTACCCTCTAGACGACCGGATGGAGCAATCATACCGCCGGCGGCGTGGTGGGGCTAATGGCGGGCTACACCTAACAGGTCCGGCAGATCTGTCAGGTCTTTCAGATCTAGTGTTTGCCGTTCAAATACGGCCGCAAGAACTGTCCGGTATATGACCCAGGCGCCTGAGCCACGTCTTCCGGCGTGCCGCTCGGCGATGATCTCACCACCGCGCTCGCCGCCTTCCGGGCCCAGATCGATGATGTGGTCGGCCACCTTGATGATGTCGAGGTTGTGTTCGATGATGACGACGGTGTTGCCCTTGTCCACCAGCTTGTTGAGGGCCACGATCAGCTTGGCCACGTCGTGCGAGTGCAGACCGACCGATGGCTCGTCGAGAATGTAGAGCGTGCGGCCGGTCGCGATTTTGCTCAGTTCGCGGCTCAGCTTGACACGCTGGGCCTCGCCGCCGCTCAACGTCGGCGCGGGCTGGCCCAGATGAATGTAGCCCAGACCCACATCAGCCATCGTCTGCAGCTTGCGTCGGATGGGCGGGATGTTGGCGAAGAAGTCGACCGCCTCATCCACCGTCAGATCCAGCACTTCGGCGATGTTCAGCCCCTTGTAGGTCACCTGCAGCGTCTCGCGATTGTAACGCGCGCCCTTGCAGATCTCGCAGGGTACGTAGATGTCGGGCAGGAACTGCATCTCGATCCGGTTCTGGCCCTGACCCTGGCACGCCTCGCAACGGCCGCCCTTGACGTTGAAGCTGAACCGGCCCGGCGCATAGCCCCGAATCTTGCTCTCCGGCATGTTGGCGAACAGGTCGCGGATGGCGTTGAACAAGTTGGCATAGGTAGCCGGGTTGCTGCGCGGCGTGCGGCCGATCGGGTTCTGGTCAATCTCGATGACCTTGTCCAGATGCTCCAGACCGCGCATCTCGCGGTGCTTGCCAGGCAGAACCTTCGAGCCGTAGAAATACTGGTTCAGCCGCTTGCTCAGAATCTCCACCAGGAACGAACTCTTGCCGCTGCCGCTAACCCCGGTGATGACACACCAATTCGCCCAGCGGAATACGGATGTCGATGTCCTTGAGGTTATTCTCGGTGGCCCCCAGCACTTCCAAAAATTCGCCGTTGCCGGTTCGGCGCTTCTTGGGCAGCGGAATGTACTTGCGACCGCTCAGATAAGCGCCCGTCAGCGACTTCTTGTTGGCCGCCACTTGCTCCGGCGTGCCCTCAGCCACCAATTCGCCGCCATGCTTGCCTGCGCCGGGACCGAGGTCGATCAGCCAGTCGGCCGATCGCATCGTGTCCTCGTCATGCTCCACGACCAGCACCGTATTGCCGAGGTCGCGCATGCCCTGCAGCGTGTGGATGAGACGGGCGTTGTCGCGTTGGTGCAGACCGATGGACGGCTCATCGAGCACATACAGCACGCCCATCAGCTGGCTGCCGATCTGTGTGGCCAGCCGAATGCGCTGGGCCTCGCCGCCGCTCAAGCGTGCCCGCGGTTCGATCAAGCGTCAGGTAATCCAGGCCAACGTCGATCATGAACGACAGCCGGGCCTTGATCTCTTTCAGGATCGGTCGGGCAATCATCATCTGCCGGGCAGTCAGAGGCGTGCGCTGATCGTCGCTCAGGCAGTCGGCCCAGTCCAGCGTCTTGACCACCGGCTGCTGCACCGCTTCCATGATAGTCACGCCATTGACATCCACCGCACGCGCTACCGGATTCAGGCGCGTCCCCTTGCATTCGCGACAGGGCTTATCGACCATGAACTCTTGCAGTTTCTCGCGCACGTAATCGGACGTGGACTCGTTATAGCGTCGCCACAAGTTGGGAATGACGCCTTCGTACTTGGTACTGTAGTTGCGGCTCTGGCCTTCCCGGTTGACATACTTGACCACGACGGATTCATTGCCGCTACCGGTAAGCAGGATCTGCATCTGCAGTGGCGTCAACTCGCGGACGGGCTTGTCCAGCGGAATGTCGAAATGTTCGGCCGTCGCCTTCAACAGTTGCCAGTAATACCCTGCTTTGTCGTCGGTCGGCCAGGCGACAATGGCGCCCTCGCTGAGCGACAGGTCCTTGTTGGGCACGATCAGATCGGCGTCCAGCTCCTTGGTCATGCCCAATCCCTGGCACGCCGGACAGGCGCCACTGGGGTTATTGAAGCTGAACGAACGCGGCTCCAGCGGCGGGATGCTGGTGCCATCATAAGGGCAGTAGAGATGCTCCGAGTACAGGCTGTCCACGGGATTGTCTGCGTCGGTGACGTCGTTGATGATGACAATGCCGTTGCCCAGTTCCAGCGCCGTCTCGATGGAGTCGGTCAGACGGCTGCGGTCGGACTGCGCCTCTTCACTCATATCGTCGGGCGCGGTGCGTATGACCAGCCGGTCGACCACTGCCTCAATGGTATGGTTCTTGTAGCGGTCGAGCTCGATATCGTCGTCAACCGACAGAACTTCGCCATTTACGCGCACGCGCACAAAGCCCGCCTTACGCACATCGTCGAAGATGCCGACGTGCTGGCCTTTGCGATCGCGAGATGAGTGGTGCCAGTACCTGGATGCGGCTGTTGAGCGGCATTTTGAGCACGGCGCTGACGATCTGTTCGGCCGATTGGGGCATGACCGGACGGCCGCATTCCGGGCAGTGGGGCGTGCCGACACGGGCAAAAAACAGGCGCAGATAGTCATAGACCTCGGTGACCGTGCCGACGGTTGAGCGCGGGTTGTGGCTGACGCCTTTCTGGTCGATGGAAACGGCCGGGCTGAGTCCTTCGATCTGGTCGACATCGGGCTTCTCCATCTGACCCAGGAACTGCCGGGCATAGGCGGAAAGCGATTCCACATAGCGTCGCTGCCCTTCGGCGAAGATGGTGTCGAAAGCCAGCGAAGATTTGCCGGAGCCGGAGAGCCCGGTGATGACCACTAGCTTGTCGCGGGGGATCTCGATGTCGATATCTTTCAGGTTGTGTTCGCGCGCACCGCGCACGATGATCTTATCTAGGGACATGGTTTATCCGTATGGGCTGACGAACTTCTGCCAATCTTTTATTCTAACAGAGCGCGCGACACGGAACCATTAGCGTTTCGTTGGCGGGGATGAGATCTGGGTCGCAACTCTCCATAATAGCACATATGGTCTACGCCAACAAACGCAATGGCCTTGTAGCCTACAGATGGGTGGAGCAACATGGAGCAGTCCCGCTAGGCGTCTAAGCCGGTGTCGCGCACGGTGGTTGCCACCAGCAGCCAGGCCAGCAACATCAGAACGGCCGATGGGATAGCTAACCCGGGCAAGCCGAACCGCGCGTAGGCCGCAGGGCCGGTCCATCCGGCCAACGCTCCACCGAGTAAGGCCGAGGTCGTACCTAGGGCCAGGACCTTGTTGCGCTGGCTGGGCGACTGTTCGCTGAGTAGAGGAATGAGCCCGACTAGGCTGAACTCGAAGGCGAAGCGAGCCAGAACCAGGCCGAAGATTGCCAGGGCCAGCGCCATGGCCCCCCACCAGGGCAGCATGAGAAATGCGCCAACCCCAAAGGCGGCACCGACCAGAAACCCGCGTCGCTTGCCAATCCGGTCGCTGGCCAGCGTCACCAGCGACGCCCCGGCCAGGTCAGCCAGTCCTAGCAAGAGGGCCACCCGCCCCAACTCTGCCGGACCCAAACCGAAGTCATCAACCAGCCACGTGCCATAGCTGATAAAGGTGTGGAGAGCAGCAAAAATGACCAGTCCGTTGGCAACAATATTGGCCCAGGCCGATCGCTGATTCTCGCCCAGATCCATATACGCACGCAGACGCAGGCTGAACGGCTGCGCATCTTGCGGCGGACCCGCGGCCTGGCTGCCCTGTGCCGGGGGCAGCAGACTATAGAGCAGTCCCGCCACGATCAATCCACCACCCACGACGAAGAATGGCACCTGCCAGGAAGTACGGGCAATGATCTCGCCGACGAGAAAGAGACCGATGATTCCGGACAGTGCCCAGCCCAGCTCGACAAACCCCAATCCGCGCGCCCGCCGATCGTAGGGCAAGTACGAACTCAGATAAGCCTGCAGCGTGGGGACAAAGGTATAGGAACCAAGGCCGGCCAGAATAAGACCGAACACGACCAACCACAGGTTGCTGCCAGTGCCAATAAGAAAATAGCCTACGCCGGCCACCAAGAGACCCAGGCGCAGCACGAACCGATAGCCCCGCACTCGCACCATTGGCGCAGCGACCGGGGCGAAGAGGCCGGTTAGACTGCGCACACTCACCAGTCGGCCGAGTGTCACCGTCGTGATTCCCAACCCCGCGGCGAAAATCGGCAGGAACGGGAAGAACATCTGCGTTCCCGTATCGACCAGAATACGGGTGATGAGGCCGATATTCAGGAGAGGGCGGATGCGAATGTCGCTGCGTGGCATGGGGGTGCGAACGTTGTGATTTGGTCTCGGCGTCTATCAGTGAATAAGAGGGTGTAGGTTGCAGGTAAGCATAGTTCATGTACGCTGATGCGCCAAGAGACAAGGGAGGGGCGTCTTGACAGAGCTTCCGATAGATGATACCGTTATGCTATCGTTTTCATACCACAAGGATACACATGCCCAACATACTCATTCGCGACATGCCCGTGGCTCTACACCGGCAACTCAAGGCCCAGGCCACGGCCGAACGGCGCAGCATGAACCAGCAGATATTGTTCCTACTGGAGGAGAGCCTGCGTGCGGCGGACAAGACTGCCCAGCCAGGCACCGCAAGTACAAAGGCTCAACTGATCGATACCGGCGACTTGGTAGATCAAGACGGCCCAACATGACGCGCCGGTGAAGCGGACTGACCCTCGACCGTAATTGGTCGATCAGAGGAGGCAAAGGGTTCTTTATTTCGCTCCGACGCGCGAACTCAACCTGCGTCGCTGTACCCCTCGCTGAAGATGTCGATCATCAGTTTCGGATCGCCAAGCGGATACAATATCGGGCAGGTCGCGCCGTGGTCGATATACTCGCGCACCTTAGCCTTCACCTCATCCGGTGAACCGCTGGCCGTGCACATTTGGACCACATCGTCTGGCACCAGATGCATGGCTGCCTCGATCTCTTCTTCGGTGGCGGGCCAGGTCAGTACCTGGTGGATCTCGTCCAGCAACTCCTGGCTGACGCCGCTGGCCTTCATCAAGTGCGGCTGTTGGCCCAGGTATTGGGTCATCATCTTGCGGGCCATATCCAGCGCCTTGGCCCGATCGGTGTCCACTGAGCAAATCACGAGTTGCGGCCGATCGATGTCCTCAATGCGACGGCCGGCTCGCTTGGCACCTTCCTCAATGGCCGCCACGGCCCGTTCGTTGTATTCGGGATGAACCAGATAGTTCATACACACCCCATCGGCGATCTCCCCGGATAGCTCCATCATCTTCATGCCCGTCGCGCCGATATAAATGGGCACGTTGCGCGGCGTCTTGCGACCGTGAACCACGTCGAGGGTGATGCCGTCCACATAGTGAAACTCACCGTGAAAGGTGACGGTTTCCATATTGAGCAGGCGGCGCAGCACCTCGACCGTCTCACGCATGGCCAGCAGAGGTTTGCGCCGGTCGATGCCCACCTTCTGGGCCAGCGGATCCCACCACGCGCCGATGCCGCAGATGACGCGGTCGGGGGCCAGGTCGTCGAGCGTCAGAAACGTGGCGGCAAGCAGGCCAATGTTGCGGGTCCAGTTGTTAATGACGCCACTGGCGACTTTGATGTGGTCAGTGACAGCGGCAAAGGCTGCCATAGGCACAATGGCGTCGCGCACCAGCCGACTCTCGGCCTGCCAGACAGCCTCAAAGCCACGGTCCTCGGCGTACTGGGCCAGTTCCATGCCCTCCTGCAGCGAGTGGGCATCTTGTAAGTAAAGGGCTACGCGATCCATGTCATGTCTCCTTACCGGCTGCGGCCGGCGTCATTCATCAGCCACCTGGACATAATAGCCATTGTACACCAACCAATCGCTCTCCGTGTCAAGGTCAAAACGCAAACCGGGGGCGTGCACCAGCCGGCAGTCACGGCCGCGCCGTGCGGCCTCGGCAGCATGGCGGCCGGCGCTGCCGGGGCCGTAATGAAAGGTGAACGCATCGGGCGGGGCCAACAGCAGCGCGTTGGTGCCATCGCCCGTCTCGTCGCTGCCAATGGCCGCCAGCAGACCGTTCGCGTCATCCAGCGGCCGCAACACTTGGCGAATATCCTCCGGCCGGGCAAACGGCATATCGGCCGGCAGCAGCAACACGGCCGTTGCGCCCTGACTGACGGCATAGTCGCGCCCCTGGGTCACAGCGCTGTTCAGGTCATACGGCTGCGTCTCGGCCAGCACGTCCGCACCGTGACGGACGGCAATATCGGCCGCACGCTCATCGCCGGTCACCACCAAAACGTGGTCGATCGCCTCGACCTGGCCCAGCACATCGAGCAGATTGTCGAGGAAGGCGGCAATGAGTTCAGCGCGTTCGGTCGATGATAGAAGGTGCGCCAAGCGTCGCTTACTCTCGTTGAGCTGCTTAACAGGGATGATCGTCCAAACGGTCATAGAGCGGCCGATTATAGCGGGGTCGCTGGCTTAGGGGTAGGCAGGCATCAATTAATCTTGATTCACTTTGGACAGACATATCTAGGATACATAGACCGTCTTGAGGGGTGTGCGGTACTTTAGAAGGCAGAAGGGTTGGTACTAAAGTGACAAGGGGTGTTCGTCGTGCTTTGGCGATAAGGACTCACCCTTCTGCTTGGAGTTACTCACAAGAGAAATAGAAAGGAGATGCGGGATGCAACAGCAGATGGAACGGCCAGTTGAACGGCCTATGAAACAGCAAATGGAACAGACCCCTAACGAAGCCGCACACCAAAGACGGTAACTACGGCCGCTTCCTGGCCATGATCGCCACTTCGACGGTGGTTATGTTCTTCCTGACGTATTTGAATTCCTATCAGATTCTCGATCACGCCCGCTTCAGTCAAACCAGAATGTTCATGAGCCTGCTCATGGGCGGCTCTATGATGATCATCATGCTGGCCTTTATGCTGGGTATGTATAAGAATGCCCAGGCCAATTGGGCCATTTTCATTGGCGCCGGGCTGTTGATGGTTCTGGCCCTCTGGCTCGTGCGCAGCCAGGTTACGGTGGGTGATGTGGCCTATATGAAGGCGATGATCCCCCATCATTCCATCGCCATTCTTACCAGCGAACGATCAGGCATTGAAGATGTTCGCGTCCGCGAGCTGGCCGATGGTATCATTGAAGCCCAGCGTCGGGAGATTAGTGAGATGGACTGGCTCATCAACGATATCCAGGCAAATGGGTTGGCTACCACACCAGAGGAAGCCAGCGCCCGGCCCGTGCCGGAATTTTCCGGCTCCGGGGAGTGACGAAACGCTGACCGGCACCGCGGCTTCGCTCAACTAGCCGTTCAGCCGATTACTTCGGCCGCAAACGCAACCACTTCTCGCGCCAATCGCTCACGATCCTCGGCCGTTTGCATCACCGTGTCCGTACACAGTACTGCCAGACCTTCTTCCACCGCCAGGCCGTCATCCTGCCGGTCATGGACAAAGCCGTCGAGGAGATAGCCATAGTACTCGGCCACCGCACCGGCCGTGACCGGCAGACTCATCTCGGCCATCATCTTGGCTGCCGGGCCTTTAATCGCCTGGCCGCCAACGATGGGCGAGACGGCCACCACCGCCTGCGGCGAATCCTCCAGCAGGGCGCGGATGGGGTAGACGTTCAGGATGGGGTCAATGCTCACGAATGGGTTGGACGGCGCGATAACGACCACATCGGCCGCTTCCAGCGCGCGAATGACGGCCGTAGTCGCTCGCACATCTTCCGGCAGGATGACCTGCCGCACGACCGGCTGCCAGCGCTCACGCACAAACCAGACCTGAAACGGCAGCACCTCACCCTCGGCCGTTTCGATGAGCGTCGGCGCGGGTTGGTCGCTCATGGGCAAGACGGTTGGGGCAATGCCGAACCCGGCACACAGGGCGCGGGTGACGGCCGTCAGCGTCTCGCCATCGCTCAGACCCTGTGTGCGCGTCAGGTGCGTGGCCAGGTCAAGGTCGCCCAACCGGAACCAGTTCGGCCCGCCCAGCCGCGCCACCTCGTCGATGCCTCGCCAGCTTTCGCCCGACCTGCCCCAGCCGGTATCGCTGTTGGCCACACCACCCAGGGTATACATCACCGTGTCCAGGTCGGGGCAGACGGTCAGGCCGAGATGGGTGAAGTCATCGCCGGTATTGACGATGACGGTCAGTCGCTCCGGCGGCACAATGCGGGCCAGCCCGTCGGCCAGCTTGGCCCCGCCTACGCCCCCGGCCAAGCATACGACGTTGAGATGTTCTGTATTGGTCATAGGCGGCAATGATAGCAGAAGTTGAGCGCAGGCAGGAACGGTGCGGCGGTGGCAAGCAGAACAGTATCAACGTTTGGTGCCGGGCCATCATGGGCAAATCGCATCTATGAACTCTTCGTACACTGACATTGACGTAGGCCAGGCAAGCCGGTAGCATACCGCTGCCGAATGACGTCTATGTAGGCATTAATCGAACACCACGTTACACCCTATGCGCCGAAACTCATCGCCACTCGTCCTAACCTTGCTCCTGCTACCTATTGCCATGCTATCGGCCGCTTGCGCAACGACGGCCGACGGTCGCGATCGCCGCGGCGGGACCACCACCGAACCGACCCCGATCCCCACCGCCGTCGCCGCAGTCCGCCCAACTTACACGGTCGAGCGCGGCGAAGTCAGCCACTGATCTGTCGTTCAACGGCCGCGTGGCCCCTGCCCTCGAGCAACCGCTGGCCTTCGCTCAATCCGGCGTCGTTAGCGACGTCTATGCCGAGCGGGGCGACCGCGTTCAGACCGGTGATATCATCGCTGAACTGGACACGGCCGAGTGGGAAGCCCAGCTCACCCTGGCCCAGGCTGCCCTGACCATTGCCGAAGAACGTCTGGCCGCCTTGCAACGCGAGATTGAGGTTAGCCGCGCCCGCGCCGAAACACGCCGCGACCTGGCCCAACTCGACCTCGACTTTGCCGTCACGCAAGCCGGCACCCTTCCCACCGCCGCCCAACAGCATGAGATTGACCGACTGACACTGCTGCTTCGTTTGGCCCAGCTGGATGTCGATGAACTGGGCGACACGGTCGACCCGGAGCTGGCCGCTGATGTGGACGCGGCCGCCCTTCGCGTGGCTGAAATTGAGCGCGCCCTCTCCCAGACAACCCTCGTGGCGCCCTTCGACGGCGAGCTTTCGGCGCTCAGCCTGGCGCCCGGTCGGGCCGTCAATGCCGGCGAGTCCATTGGGGCCGTGGCCGACGCCGGGGAAATTGAAGTCACCGCGACCCTTCGCGAGACCGAGTTGGAACAGCTTGCTGAGGAAATGGCCGCTCTGGTAGCCCCAGCCGGCGGACCAGGTGCCGTGTTGGACGCCGTCATCCTTCGCTTGCCCTATCCCTTCGGCAGCGGCGGGGAAACGGTGGTCGCTGATGACGACACCGTAGTCCGCATTCACTTTGATGATATGGTCGCTGCTCTTGATGCCTACGGCCCGGGCGATCGTGTCTCCGTTACAGTACGCATTGCCGAGAGAGATGACACGCTCTGGCTGCCGCCGGCGGCCATCCGTGACTTCAACGGTCGCAAATTCGTTGTCATCCAGGACGGCGACATCCAGCAGCGCGCCGATGTTAGTCTCGGCCTCGTCAGCCGCGAACGGGTTGAAGTTCTTTCCGGTGTCGAGGAAGGCCAGACAATCGTCGGTCAATAGCTCATGTCACTGCTATATCGTCTGCGCGCCTTTTTCGCCATCACCTTCAAGCGTCTCTGGTCCCAGCGTGCTCTGACACTGGCTACCCTGCTGGGTCTATCCATAGCGGTCGCATTGATCATGACTGTGCCACTCTACGCCGATGCCGTCTATTTTCGCATCTTGCAGGAAGAATTGAGCACCAGCGCTGACCAGTCGCGCAAACCACCGTTCGCCTATTTCTATGACTACATCGGTACCTATGATGGCCCGCTTCAATGGGAAGCCATTCAGCCCGTGGACGATTACTTGACTACCACGGCTGCCCGTACCATCGGCTTGCCGCAAGAACTTGCCGTACGCCATCTGGAGACCAGCCGATTCCGACTATACCCGACAGGTGACAATAACTATACCGATGAGAACAGCTCTTTGGGCATCGTGTCTTTAGCCACAACCAGGGGCATTGAAGACCACATTGACCTAGTAGAAGGACGCCTGCCCGTAGGCGGCACAAACGATGTCGTCGAAGTCTTAATGAGTGAGGCCCAGGCCACGGAATTGGGGCTCCAGTCCGGCGAAGAGCTGATCGCCTATGACTACGCCACGAACACGTCCAATCCGCGCGAGACACCGTTACGCGTATCCGGCGTCTGGCGTGCCACCGATCCCACCGATAACTTCTGGTTCTTTGCGCCATCTGTATTTGATGATCTATTGCTGGTGCCCGAAGAGACCTTTGTGCAGCGGCTAAGTCCCGTGCTGGACAACGAGATCAACCGCGCAGTGTGGTATCTTGTCATGGATGGCAGCGGCATCAATACGACCAATGCCGATGCCCTGGCGGCCCGATCAGCCCAGGTTGCGCGGCGTGCCGCTACGTTACTACCGGATTTGACAAACCCAGTTACCCCGGCGGAAGGCTTGCAGCAATATCGCGCCGCCGTCGGTCAATTGACGGTGCTGTTATCGGCCTTCAATGTGCCGGTTATCGGACTGATCCTGGTGTTCATCGGATTGGTGGTCGGCCTGGCTGTGGATCAACGTCGTAACGAAATCGCCGTCATTCGCAGCCGTGGTGGCACCCCGGCTCAGGTTGTAGGCTTTGCTGCACTGGAAGGCATCGTGTTAGGGGCCGCGGCGCTGTTCATCGGTGCGGCCCTGGCCCTGCTACTAACACAGGTGATGGGTAAATCGCGGAGCTTTCTCGATTTCTCCGGCCCGGCCGAACTGCGCGTGGCCCTGACGCCCAGCGCCTGGCAAGCCGCTCTGTTCGCCATCGGCCTGGCTATCGTCGCACAGGTCTTGCCCACGCTTACCGCCGCGCAAGACACCATCATTACCTATAAGCAACAGCAGGCGCGCGTCATGAAACGACCCTGGTGGCAGCGTATCTGGTTAGACGCACTATTGCTTATCCCCGCGTTCTATGGACTGTATGTTCTGCGACAGCAGGGCACGATCTTTAATCCGACCAGCCAGACGACGGGCAGTGAGTCGGCCTTCTCCAATCCATTGCTGTTCCTTATTCCGTTGCTTTTTGTCGTAGCCCTAACACTTTTGTTTGTGCGCGTATTACCCTGGATTATGTCCGGGTTCAGCTGGCTGTTGGCCCAAACGAATAGCGTGGGGCTGCTGATGGCTTCGCGCCAGCTTGCCCGTACCCCGCGACTTTACGCCATGCCTCTAATCCTGCTGATCCTTACCGCCAGTCTGGCTGTGGTCACTGCATCGTTGGCCCAAACCATGGACTACCAGCTATTTGACGAGTCGCGTTATGGGATTGGGGCTGACGTCAATCTGCGGGGGGCCGGGATCGAATTCGGCGGTGGCGCTTCACCTGTCTTCGGCACAAGCAGCGAACAGGACGAACGCAACCCGGCCATTTTTCTGCCGCTGGATGAATATCGAGACTTCCCCGGCATAGAGAACGCGACCCGCGTCGGCCGTTTCGATAGCAACGCACAAGTAGGCGGCAATCTAGTGAAGGGCGCGTTCCTGGGTATCGACCGGGACAGCTTTGGCAGCGTCGCTTTCTGGCGACGTGACTTCGCTCCCTATCAGCTGGGTGACTTGCTCAACGCTCTGGCGACAACCCCTGACGCCGTACTGGTACCGGAAACGTTTGCCCGTGAGAACGGCCTGCGGCCCGGCGATTTCTTTCGATTATCTGTCGTGGTCGATGGCGAACAAGTGCCGTTGATCACCCAAATCGCAGGAACCTTCCGCTACTTCCCCACATGGTATCCAGAGGAGGACGGCCCCCTGTTCGTCGGCAATTTGGAGTCCCTGTTTGCCCAGACCGGCGGTGAAGTACCCTACGAGGTATGGCTGTCGTCCTCTGGTGAAGTCGATGCCGCGGCGCTCGACCAGGCTCTTACAGACCGCCAGCTATTTAACTGGACATGGAAGGAGCCTTTTGGTCGCATTCTCACGGAACAGCGGCAGCCCGATCGCCAGGGAATTTTCGGGCTGCTGTCGGTGGGGTTTATTGCTGCGGCGCTACTGACGGTGCTGGGCTTCTTCCTCTATGCCCTCTTTTCGCTGCGCCAGCGGTTCATCACTCTGGGCATTCTGCAGGCCGTCGGTCTCACTCAGGCCCATATGCGTGTGTACCTGGCGGTCGAGTTGGCCGTGCTCATCATTAGCGGTCTGACATTGGGGACCGGACTGGGCATCCTCGTCAGTCAGCAGTTCATTCCGTACTGGCAGATTGGCACGCGGGAAACCGAGCTAATCCCGCCCTATCTGGTAGAGATTGCCTGGCCCGCGGTAACGCAAATCTACATTCTATTTGCCATCATGTTCATGGTGGCGCTGGTCGTGCTGGCCCTGCTGCTGCGGCGGATGAAGATCTTCCAGGCCATCAAGCTGGGGGAGACTGTATGACGGCCGACCCGCTCATCCTGTGCGAAAACATGGTCAAGATCTACCAGGTCGCCGACTTGGAAGTCTTGGCCCTGCAAGGGTTGGACCTTACCGTGCAGCGCGGCGAACTGCTGGGCATCGTTGGGGCCAGCGGCAGCGGCAAGACGACGCTTATGAATGTGCTGGGCGGGCTGGTTCGGCCGTCGGCTGGGCGGGCCATCGTCAACGGCCAGGACTTGCTCAAGCTCTCCAACGCGGCCATGGACCGCTACCGGCGCACCCAGGTCGGCTTCGTCTGGCAGCAAGGAGCGCGCAACCTCGTGCCCTATCTCAACGCTCGCGAGAATATCGAGCTGCCGATGATGCTGGCCGGGTTGGGCGACCGCCGGATGCGCCGGCGCGCTGTTGACCTGCTGGATATGGTCGGACTGGCCGACCGCCAGGACCACTATTTGCCGCAGTTGTCCGGCGGTGAACAGCAGCGCGTGGCGATCGCCGTCTCGCTCGCCAATCAGCCGCAACTGCTGTTGGCCGACGAGCCAACCGGCGAACTGGATTCAGCCACCGCCCAAACCATTTACCAGGCCTTCCAACGACTCAACGAAGAAATGGGCCTCACCATTCTCATCGTCAGCCACGACCCCGGCATTGCCAAACATGTCCATCGGGTGATGGCGATTCGCGACGGCAAGGCGGCCAGCGAGACGGTGCGGGCGCGACCGCCGGTCGATGCCGATGTCACCGGCGACTTGGACGAGGATCACTTCGAGGAGCTGCTGGTGCTCGATTCGGCCGGACGGCTGCAAGTGCCCAAGCATATTCGCGAGGAACTGGGCATCGGTGACCGGGTGCGGCTGGAGATGACGGCCGATGGGCTGATCATCCGTCCCGTTGAGGCCAGACCGGCAGCGACGGTTCCACAAGGAACCAGCGCAATCGTCACGGACGCCGGTCAGCGACGGCCCAACTGGTTGTCGCGCCTGAGGAAGGGCACATGACCAGCCAGGTTCCGGCCATCCAGGTTGATGAAGTTGTGCGCGTCTATCGATCGGCCGCCCAACCGGTCTATGCCTTGCGTGGGGTCAACCTAACTATCGAGCCCGGCCGGTTCGTGGCCGTTAAGGGGCGCTCCGGCAGCGGCAAGACCACGCTGCTCAACTGCATCGGTGGGCTGGACCATCCGACATCAGGCGATGTGGTCATCCACGGCCGATCGCTGACCGACATGGATGAGGCCGCCCTGACTCGCTGGCGGCAGCAGGAAGTGGGTTTCATATTTCAATCGTTTGGGCTGCTACCGACGCTGTCGGCCTATGAGAATGTTGAGCTAATGCTGCGGATTGCCGGTGTGGCCCGCCGCGAACGGCGCGGCCGAGCCATGGCTTACCTTGAAATGGTAGGATTGGGCAAGTGGGTGGACCATCGGCCGTATGAGATGTCAGGCGGCCAGCAGCAGCGCGTGGCTATTGCCCGCTCCATTGCCAACACACCGCGCATCCTCCTGGCCGACGAGGCCACCGGCGAACTCGACAGCGAAACAGCCCGCGAAGTGCTGACCCTCTTCCGACAGATCGTCGAGCAGCAGGGCCTGACCATTCTGCTGGCCTCGCACGACAGTCTGGTGGAGAGCTATGTGGATGAGGTGCTGGTGCTGCAAGACGGGCAGCTCATCGGGCAGGAAACCAGTCGGTTAGTCGCAGACTAGGTCGACCTTCGGCACACGCCTGGACCCCGGACTGTGCGGCGGGCAGTTGTCCAACCGCACGGCCCGGAAGCCCGATGCTGCCGACTTATCCTGCGCGGGGAATGAAACCCTGTTCCACCAGCAGCTCCGCGTTCAACACTGCCCCACTCGCCGCACCACGCAAGGTGTTGTGCGTGATCGACATGTAGCGTATGTCGAGCACGGGGCAGCTTCGCACCTTACCGACCGTCCATACCAACCCGTTGCCCGTGTCGCGGTCCAGTCGGGGTTGCGGCCGATCCGGCTCCGTGCGGTAGATGAGCGGCCGTTCCGGTGATGTCGGCAGCCGGGCACAGATCGCCGGCGGCCGCCACGCTTCAAGCGCGGCAATGGCCTCTTCCGGCGTGGCCGGGCGATCCAGCTTGACCGACACGCTCGCCAGATGTCCATCGAACACGGGCACGCGGTTGGCCTGGGCGCTGATCTCGATGGCGGCGAGTTCCAGCTCACTTTCGCCCATACGCCCCAACAGCTTGCGCGGCTCGTTTTGCAGCTTCTCATCCTCACCGCCAATGTGGGGCACGACGTTGTCCATAATATCCATCGACGACACGCCCGGATAGCCTGCGCCCGAAATGGCCTGCATTGTGACCATGACTGCCGCCGACACGCCAAACGCATCCTGGAATACCTTCATCGGCAGAATGGCGCTGGTCGTAGAACAGTTGGGGCTGGCCACAATGAAGCCGGAATAGTCACTGCGCGCCTGCTGGATCGGAATCAACGCCGTGTGATCAGGGTTAATCTCCGGGATGAGCAGCGGCACGGTGCCCGCCATGCGAAACACGGACGTGTTGGTCACCACCGCATACCCGGCGCGAGCAAACTTCGGTTCCCAATTGCGCGCCTCGTCAGTGGGCAGCGCGGAGAAAACCACCGGCGGCGTGCCGGGGATGTCTAGTTCTGTGGACGTGGGCTGCACAGTCAAATTGGCCGCAGTCGCAGGCACATCACCCCCCATGCGCCAGGTCACAGCCTCGCCATAAACCTGGCCGGCCGTGCGCTCCGATCCAGTAATGGCAACAACCTCAAACCAGGGATGATTCTCCAACAGCTGGACAAAGCGCTGTCCGACTGTGCCCGTCGCGCCTAATACGCCCACCGGTATCTTGTTCATAGCATCTGCTCCTTGCAAACTGTCTCAGCGGGCGGGCTACGTGCCCTGCGCCGCCGGATGGTGTCAACAAAAAAGCCACCTCCCCTGATTGGGGCGATGGCCATTGGTCTCGCGATTCCACCCAACTTCAGCGCCGGCCGTGCAATTGACGGACTGCGCCCTCACTGTGGCCGATAACGGGGCCAGGCCGGATTCCGCTACTACCTGTTCACGGAACCACTCTCGGGGGGTATTCGCCGGATTGCTGTTGGCGGCGGCTCTCAGCCTATGGCCATCCACCTCTCTGGTTCAGCGATTGCGGTTACTCGTCCCGATCGACGCGTTGCGTATTGATGTGCGAAGAATTATAAGAATCCCACGGGGTGTGTCAAGCAGCGATTTGGCCGCGCACCCTGGGATGAGGCAAGAAAAACGCCGGAATCATCTCTGATTCCGGCGCAAGTGCCCTGGAGAGGACTCGAACCTCCACGCCCAAAGGGCATAGGCCCTCAACCTACCGCGTATGCCAATTCCGCCACCAGGGCAAAGTGTAAGCCCATATTATAGCCTGCCGACTCGGCGTGTCAATCACCATGAGTCGCAGCCTCATTTGCCCGCGGCGTCCAACGCGGCAGAGAGGGCGGGGAGTAGAGGGTGGAGGAGACAGTTCCACAGTAGTCGTTTCGGCCTCTACTCTCCCGGCCCAGCGGTAGGGGTACCATCAGCAATGGGGGGTGGGCGATCCGGTATGGCTTAGCAACATCGCGTCGCTCGGCACAGCGGTCGTGTCCGTCATCGTCTCATAGCGGGCTTGCAGCCGGTAGCCTACGGTAACAAGGGTGGCACCGACGAAGGCCGCCAATCGAACCGTTACGGCCGGGCGCGGCATGGGGTGGCCCGCTTGTTGCCAAATATACTGCTCGGCCACTGCCTGCGAAGTGACCTTACGGTCTTGAATCATTCGCTCGCCAATATAGTCGTTGTAATTCATGGTGTTCACTCCTCTCGCCTTGGGGCGATGCTAGACACAGTCCCGGTTAGGACAGTAGAAATCCGGCCACAGCCTTGAGCGTATCTTCAACGCGCTCCTCGTTCAGCGCATAGCATTTGGCGCCGCTACAACGCCGCTCCTTCAACAGACCTGTGGCGCTGAGCTGCGTCAACTGACGCGACGCCGCCGACTGGCTCAAGTCCAGTTCCTGCATGATGTCCTGTGAACGCATTTCTCCCTCCCCCGACAGCAACTTCAGGATGCTCAGACGGCTGTCATCGGCCAACGCATTCAGACGGACGAGAATCTCGGCCCGACTGAGCTCCGGATAATCCTCGGCCGCCCCCTCCGGCTGCCGGGCGCCGAAGATAACCCAGAGATGATCATCGGCCGTTGTCTTGCTAACGTAAGGACCGATATGGGCTGAGGGCACAAAGGTTACCTGCGTCGCTTCTTCGATCTTGTGGATGAAATGGTCCTCGGGCGATTCTCGATCCAGAACGTGTCGCGCGATATCCACGCGACTCATGGTCCCGAAATCGATCTGCTGGAAGGCCATAACCGCCTTTTGCAGCGTAGGTCGCACACGTTCCCACTCTACGGCCAGATACTTGTGCCACATATGGCGCAGATGACCGACGATCAACTGCTGCATCGCGGGGGGATCCAGTAGATAGGTATAGGCCTGCCGCTCAATGTCGGGAAATATCAGCTCGTCCTCAAATCCGCGCGTCAAGTAGCGGAGAAAACTATTGACATCGATCAGGATATCGTCAATCGTCGGCAGCGGTTCGTCCTCCTGATGCATCGCCAGCTCGATATAGGCGTTCATCACCCGGTCTCGCAATACCACCGGCGGAAGCGTAGCCAGGTGGTCCAGAAACGCCGGGTAGGTTGCATAACTTGCGTCAGGCCGGGTGGCAAAGAACAACCCGATCATAACCAGCTGATGGGTCTTGCGCTCGTCCGGTGTCATCTCCGCGGCGGTACGATAGACCCACTCATCAAAGCCCGACACCTCATCCGCCCGCGCCAGCAGCACCTGCGAATGATGGACGTTGTGAGCGGGCTCCAGACCGAATCCCACACCCTGGGCGGTTGTCTCGGGAAACAGGAGGTCAACGGTCGGTAATGGCATAATTGTCCTCGCAAATCTCTCTATCACTCTAGTCGGTTACCCACATAAACGGGTAATACGCATATAATAACGATTCTAACTTGGTTTGTCAAGTGGATGGGCCATCACGCCGGCCCCGCCCAGCCTGCCATCAAGACGAAGGGACATGGCACCCATAAAGCCCACCCATCACTCTCTTCCGTTGGGTCAACAACCTATGCTATACTCACATCAATGAGATCGAAGACGCCGGTCGGCCGAATGAATGGTGAGCCACCGCGCGCGAAGACAAGACAAGAAGGGATGCTATGACACGTTTTCTGAAACCACGCGCAATCTATCTGGCCGGGATGGGGTTGCTGGCCATTGCCACCGTTGATCTGCTGCGACGATTCCGCCAATCAGAGGCGATTGTGGTCGAACCCGGCACGCCGGTCGCACAACCTAACGTCCGGCAGGCAGCGGCGCCCGCCAAGCCT
>CAVOGT010000014.1:0-23256 GCA_963695535.1 uncultured Chloroflexia bacterium | reverse complement strand
CCCGGCCGATTCGGCTGCGGGGCGTCGGCCGATGATCGAGCTGATGACTCGACGTCCCTCACAAGCGGCTACAGAAGGAAGTAGAAAAATGATTCTAAAATTCGATGAGTAGGCTCCGTTACCCCAACAATATCGAAAAGACACCATCGGTGATCTTGCTCGTTATTCCAGCCTGCAGGATGTCATCCATGAGGATGTTGCGACGCAAGCCCGACGAAACACAGAGACTGGGCCAATATGAATCATTCGCGTCGCCATACCGGGTTACATCACGGCTTTCAACGATGCCTGGCAAGAATTTCTACTGGCAAAGCAAGCAGCGCAAGTCCCTCTCCATTAACCTGGATTTCTTGAGTACCAACATATGACCCGCGTATCTCTTAGCCGACAGTCACCCCGATACACGCTCGGCCCTCCGTCTGATGCTGCTGGACCTGGACATGCAGGTGGTGGGTGAAGCTGCCGACTGGCAAATGGCTATGACCGGGCTTCGACCACTCAGCCGGATATGCTTTTGGTGGATTGGGATTTGATCCCCTCTGATGGCTCCCTTCCGGCATTGCGCGAGACCTGTCCGGGAACGGTCGTCATCGTGCTTGTCAGCCATCTGGATGCGCGTCAACAGGCGGCTCTATCCGCGGGAGCCGACAGCTTTATCAGTATAGGCGAGATGCCCGATCGCGTAGCGGAACGCCTGCGAAAGGCGGCCGATCGCGTTCGTTCGGCTTGAGGCGCTGCTCATTTCTGTTTCGTGGGCGACATACCGTGCTTCACCGAGGGGAAAATGTGATGCAAGCTAAATTGACCGATTCCAACTATGTTCACAAACCGGCAGCCGACCTGATGCGCTGGTGGCAAAAGAAAGACGCTCTCAGGAAGCAAGCGGCCGCAGAACAGGGCATCCAATCAACCCGTGAAATGATGAAGGCATTGATGGCTTGGGAAGATCATGGGGGGCCGCCGACCCAACTCAGCAGCCGTGATGTAATGGCCGCTTCCCCGGGTCACCGCAAAGAAGGAGAGAAACGCACGATGAAAGACAACAACGAATTATCAATAACAACGAATCAGCGGATATTCACCCGCAAGTAAGAATGAGGAGAAAAGACATGAGTAAGGGACAGGACAAGAAGAAGAGCGGCAAGAACCAACCGCCCAAAACACAAAAAGAGAAAAAGCAGGCGAAGAAAGACAAGAATGCCAAAAAAGAGACTTCAGGTCCGGGCATCATCGCGTCCTAATTGTCGATCTGCCGCAGTGAATAGAATGAACGACGGATTGAGAGGAAAAAACAGAACAATCATGACTGAACAAGAATTCCAAAACGACACCAATAATCCGGGCTACTTTGTCGCCGGGATAATACTGGGAAGCCTGCTCGGTGGGCTGGTCGGTGCAGGACTAATGCTCTTGCTGGCCCCGCAATCAGGGGAAAAGACCCGGAAGCAAATGCGACGTAAGGGTCGGGATTTTCGGGTGCATACAACTGACAGCATCGAAGATGGGGCAGACGCAGTCCGCACCAAGAGTCACGAGGTAACGAACGCGCTCCACGACCAGGCCGAAACACTGCAGCAGCGCGGCGCCGACTTCGTTGACGAACAAAAGGAACGCTGGTCGCCCGTCGTCGAAGCCGGGGTAACAGCCGTGAACAACGCCTGAACGAAGGCGCATTAATCATGCCATCGATCACAGTCAACGGCCCTGGAACTTACCGGGTGTGCTGTGCGCATGTGCGCTGGAAACGAACACAAAGTAGACACTTCTGAAATTAAGGAGAACACGTAAGATGAAAGGCAACGACAAACTATTAACCGTATTGAATCAACTTCTGGCAGACGAGCTAACCGCCATCAGCCAATACATGGTCCATTCCGAGATGTGCGACAACTGGGGCTACGATAAGCTCCACCACGCCATCGAGGCAGGCGAAGGACGAGATGCACCACGCCGAGTGGCTCATCCAGCGCATCATCTTTCTCGAAGGCACACCGGTCGTCTCCAAACTCAACCCGATGAAAATCGGCGCGAGTGTGTTGGATATGGTCACCAACGATCAGGCAGCCGAGATCGAGGCCGTACGCGCCTACAATGCGAGCATCGCCCTGGCCCACGAAGTAAACGACCAGGCCAGCGCCGACCTGATTGCTGCTCAACCTGAAGATGGAAGAGGGCCACACCGATTGGGCAGAAATCCAGAGGTCCCAGATCGAGCAGATGGGTCTACAGAACTATCTGACCAACCAGGCCTAGGGCGCTGTGGAATAATTCTATGGCGACAGACTCGACCTCTTCAACCATCAGCCGCATTGGCTTTATCGGCAACTACTTGCCGCGCCAATGCGGCATCGCTACTTTCACAACTGACTTGTGCGAGGCTATCGCCACGCAATATAGCGACACAAGCTGTATTGCCTTGCCTGTCAACGACGTCGAGGCGGGCTATGCCTACCCGCCTCGTGTCCGCTTTGAACTGGCCGAGAAAGATATCGACTCCTATCGTCGCGCGGCCGACTTCCTCAACATTAACAGCGTCGACCTGGTCTGCCTCCAACACGAGTACGGCATCTACGGTGGGCCGTCGGGCAGCCATATCCTGGCTCTCCTGCGTGAGCTGCGCATGCCCGTTGTCACCACCTTTCATACGATTTTACAGGAACCCACCCCTGATCAGCGGCGCGTACTGCAAGAAGTTGCCGCCCTGTCAGATCGCGTCGTCGTGATGAGCGAACGCGGGGTGACTTTCTTGAAAGAGGTCTACGAAGTCCCCCCAGAAAAGATCGACATGATTCATCACGGCATCCCTGATGTCCCCTTTGTCGATCCTAGCTTCCACAAAGATCTCTTTGGTGTTGAGGGCAAGACGGTACTGCTTAGTTTCGGATTGCTCTCGCCTAACAAAGGATTCGAAACCGTCATTGCCGCCTTGCCGGAGATCATCGCTCGCCACCCCAATGTGGTCTATATCATTGTGGGCGCCACCCATCCGCACGTTTTGCGCCAGGAAGGTGAAACGTACCGCCTGTCTTTGCAACATCTGGCCCAGGATCTGGGCGTTGACGGAAACCTTATCTTCTACAATCGCTTCGTCAGCCTGGAAGAACTAATCAAGTTCATCAGCGCGGCGGATATCTACATCACGCCCTATCTCAACCCGGCCCAGATCACCTCCGGGACCTTGGCCTATACGCTGGGCGCGGGCAAGGCTGTCATTTCGACGCCCTACTGGTATGCGGAAGAAATGCTGGCCGACAATCGCGGTTTGCTGGTGCCGTTCCGCGATCCACCGGCATTGGCCGAACAAGTGATTGGCTTGTTGGATGACGAATCCAAACGCCATGCCATGCGAAAGCAAGCCTATCTGTATGGGCGGGCCATGATCTGGCCACAAGTAGCGCAACGCTATATGGAGAGTTTTGAGCGAGCCCGCACCGAGCGCCGCTCTTATGTTCCCGCCGGCTTCGCGGTCAAACCGCTCAGCCAACGTCCGAGCGATCTCCCTCTCCTCAAACTCGATCACATGCGCCTTATGACAGATAGCACAGGGATGATTCAACACGCTAACTTTGTCGTGCCCAATTACGAAGAAGGCTACAGCATCGATGACAACGCCCGGGCCTTGATTGTGAGTACGCACCTGGCCGAATTGGGATTCGACGACGATGAAGCCTATGCGTTGGCTTACCGCTATCTTGCCTACATCGGTTATGCCTTCAATCATGAGACAGGTCGCTTTCGCAACTTCATGGATTACCAGCGCAACTGGCTCGAAGAAAGTGGCTCGGAGGACAGCCACGGACGTACATTGTGGGCCTTGGGCACTGTGTTAGGACGCTCCAACATCCCGGCCCTGCAGAGCACTGCCGGCTGGCTTTTTGAGCAAGCCCTACCCGCCATTCTGGAAACCACCAGCCCGCGAGCCTGGGCTTTCACGCTCATTGGCATTCACGAGTATTTGCGTCGCTATGACGGGGATCGCCGGGCAGGCCAGGTGCGGGACGAATTGGCCGGACGCCTGCTCAATTTGTACCAACAAAGCCGATCTACGGACTGGTGCTGGTATGAAGCCAGTCTAAGCTACTGCAACGCCGTGCTACCGCAGGCCATGCTCATGTGCGGTCAATGGATTCCCGATGAGGCCATGTCAGAGGCCGGGCAGGAGTCACTCACCTGGCTGGCCGACGTACAGCGTGCGAGTCAAGCCGATGGGCACTTTGTGCCGATTGGCTCCAATGGCTTTTATACGCAGCATGGTGAGCGAGCCAGGTTCGATCAGCAGCCGGTCGAGGCGCAAACAATGGCGGTCTGCGTGTCTGGAAGCCTACCGCAGCACCGGCGACGAACGCTGGCGGATAGAAGCTCAGCGGGCCTTCGAATGGTTCTTGGGCCGTAACGACCTGGGCCTGCCTCTCTATGACCCAACCACAGGGGGCTGCCGTGATGGCCTCCATCCTGACCGCCCCAACGAGAATCAGGGCGCCGAGTCGACGCTGGCTTTTCTACAGACCTTGCTAGAACTGCGCCTGGTCGAAGACCCCATAATATCAACGGAGACCCGAACCTAATGAATCAGCACCTCACCGAACTTTTTCATCGCCATAAGCTAAATCCTATCCTGACCGCTGCGGACTGGCCCTATCCGGCCAATTCCGTTTTCAACCCCGCCGCCACCCTGCTGCCCGATGGCTCCACGCTGCTCCTGTGCCGCGTCGAGGATCGGCGTGGGCTTTCACACTTTTGTGCGGCGCGCTCCGTCAACGGCGTGGATGAATGGCAAATTGATCCACAGCCCACCCTCATGCCCGATCCTGATAACTACCCCGAAGAACTGTGGGGGATTGAAGATCCGCGCATTACCTACTTGCCTGAACTAGAGCGGTATGCTGTCGTCTATACGGCCTACACGCGCGACGGTCCCGGCGTAGCCCTGGCACTCACGAGAGATTTTCACGAATTCGAGCGCTACGGCGTGATCATGCCCCCGGAAGACAAAGATGCGGCACTGTTTCCGCATCGGATTGGCAACTATTGGGCCTTGATCCACCGGCCCGTCAGCGGCCCCCGGGCGCATATGTGGATCTCTTATTCAGCAGACTTGCGCCATTGGGGCAGTCACAAGTTAATGATGGATGCCCGGCGAGGCGCATGGTGGGATGCCAATAAGATTGGCTTGTCACCGCCGCCTATTGAAACTGCGGAAGGGTGGCTCGTGATCTACCATGGCGTACGCCAGACAGCGGCCGGCGCCATTTATCGGCTTGGAATGGCCTTGTTTGATCTGCATACACCGGAGCATTGTCTAAAGCGCGGTGATGAATGGTTCTTGCGGCCGGAGGAGCCTTACGAGCTGCAGGGGGATGTGGGCAACGTCGTCTTTCCTTGTGGCTACACAATTGCCGGCGATGGCGACACAATCCATCTCTATTATGGCGCAGCCGATACGAGCATCGCTATGGCTACCGGCAGTGTTACGGCCATGCTTGATTGGCTTGAGAGGCATGGGTAGGAAGTGGAGAACAAATAGGTGCGATGGTTGAAATGATCAGGATTAGGGGGTAAGCACCACATGGCCTACCTCGATTCAGGACTGACATGATCACGGAAAAACGTCCCTCGGAGAATCAAGTGTCGGGTACTTCATATTCGCCACCGTTTACCTGGACATTCTGGCGAGTCGTGTGGGCCGTGATTGTTCTTGCGACCATTGGCCTGGGTTTCTTGGCTGCTGTACCGGTTCCACCAGATTGTTTTCATCCTTTTTGTGGCCATCGTGCTCGGCACAGTCCTCCGGCCGATGGTCGCCTGGTTGCAACGTCGTGGCCTGCCCGGCTATGCCGGGGTCACCCTCATTTACCTGTTGCTGCTGGGCCTTCTTGTCGGCTTTGTACTGCTATTAGCCCCGCTGCTGGTGACCCAAGGGACCACGATTGCGGCCGCGACCCCCGGCTACCTTCAAAGCCTGAGGGAGTGGCTGGTAGATAACCCCAATTCATTGGTCCAGCAGTTGGGTGTGCTCTTCTCCGACAGATTATTACCCGGTCAGGTGCCCATTGCGCAAACGGGGCAGGAGATATTGGATTCGGCCGGCCAGGCGCTGGGATACGCGGCCACATCGGTTCAGGTTTTCCTTACGGCGGGCGCCATTCTGCTCATCGCCTATTACTGGACACTCGATGGACCGCGCCACACCCGAAACTTGTTGCTGCTGGCTCCGGCCAACCGGCGAGAAAGCGCCCAGGAGCTTATTGCGGCCATGGAAACCAAGGTCGGGGCCTACGTTGCCGGGCAAGGCGTTCTCATGCTGGTCATCGCCGGCATGTCTCTGGTGGCCTATATGATTATAGGCTTGCCCTATGTCCTGGTGCTGGCGCTCGTGGCCGGTGTTATGGAAGCCGTGCCGCTCGTCGGGCCGTTTCTGGGAGCCTTTCCGGCGGCGCTCGTGGCTGCGTCCATGGGACCGGATAAGCTGGTCTGGGTCATGGCCGCTACCCTGGTTATTCAGCAACTGGAGAACAACTTACTGGTGCCGCGGGTCATGCGTAAGGCCGTGGGTGTCAATCCGTTCGTCGCTCTGTTGGCGATATTTGCCTTTGCCTCGTTGCTCGGAATCCCCGGCGCGCTCATGGCCATCCCCATTGCGGCCATCATTCAACTCATGCTCGATCGCTATGTCTTTGATTCAGACACGTCGAAGCCGGAAGTGATAACCAGCCGAGACCTGGTCGGCCGGTTGCGCTATGAAGCGCAAGACCTGGCCCAAGACCTGCGCAAGCAGGCACGGGTCAACAAGGAAGGTTCAATCGAGTCGATATCACAGATCGATCAGGTGATGGACGAAATCGAGTCGATTACCACTGACTTGGGCGTGCTCTTGGCTCAGGTCGACGATAGCGGGCTGTTATGACCAAACAAGTAATCATGATCGGAGCAGCCGTCATGGCCACTATGCTTGGCCTGCTGTTATTATGGCAGTTCCGTCTTGCCGTGGTTTACGTCCTTTTCTCATTAGCCCTGGCGGCCGCGTTTCGCCCCTTGGCAACACGCCTATCCGGACGGAAGTTGGCTGCGCGCATAGGCCTGATATTTCTTTACCTGCTGATTGTTGTCGGTTTCGGTCTTCTGCTAACCCTCATTGTCGGGGCGGCGGTTGGTGAGGTTCAACAGTTGGGTAGCCAAGTATCGGTTCGGAATGAATGGCGGGAGCCGGCCTGGTTGACGGGCACGTCGTTCCAGGCGTTCCTGGATGACCGATTGCCGCCGCCGAGTGCGCTCTTTGGCGCCGTAACCGGCGAACAGGGGCAGCTTGTACTCCCAACCCTCCTGGGCTTCTCCCAGGAATCATCAGCATCCTAAGCGGCGCCCTCGTTGTTTTGTTCCTGAGCATCTATTGGAGCATCGACCACGTTCATTTTGAGCGACTCTGGCTTTCGCTGTTACCGGCGCACCTTCGCGGTCGTGCGCGCGAAATCTGGCGGACGGTCGAGATGGAAGTTGGCGCTTACATTCGCAGCGAGGTCATTCACAGCCTACTGGCTGGGCTGCTTCTAGGCCTGGGTTACTGGGCGTTGGGATCGCCCTACCCGGCACTCCTTGGGCTTATCGGCGCGTTGACCCAGTTAATCCCTGTGGTTGGGCCCATACTGGCCGTGATTGCGCCGCTTGTGGTGGGGCTGCTGACCAGCGTGCAGCTAACTCTGTTTACGGTTCTCTATACGATCATTGTCATGATTGCCCTGAAACGGTGGGTTGAGCCACGCTTGTATAGCCGCGGGCAGTCCAATCCAATTATCACGATCGTTATGCTCATCGCCCTGGCCGACGCCTTTGGGCTAATCGGTCTCATTATCGCGCCACCCCTGTCGGCCACCTACCAAATCCTGTGGAACCGCCTGGTCAGCCACCCCACCGTATCTGAGCCGGCCGGCAGGATTTCGATCTCAAGGAGCGGCAAATACAAGTATGGCTGGCGACACAGTCCATGGAGGAACCGCCGCCACTGGTAACCAGCAGTCTGACGCGGCTTACCAATCTGCTCGAACAGGCTGAACCCGCTCTGAAAGAGGCATGAAGTAAAGCCATTACGGCCGGACACCCTTTCCCATATGTGAGTTTCAGGGAGATACCATGACCAGGTGAAGTGCTGTCGGTGCCGCGCATATGGCCGCGACAATTCTCTTTTCTCAAGACGTACACCCAAAGAAGGTTCAGGAGCTATTGGAAGACTCGTCAATCATGTTGACTCTTGATACCCACTCTCACATCATCTCATCCATGCATTCAGAGACCGCCGAGAAAATGGACGAAGTATTTAAACACTAATCCGTAGCTTATACCGTAGATTATCCTGTGGATTTAGGGCACCTCCGACACCCATATATATGGGTGTATTCCCTCTAAATAGCCTTCAAATACCCACTTTTGGGGGTACCGCGACTATCTACGAACCAGAAGGTCGGGGGTTCGAGTCCCTCAGGGCGTACCAGACTAATAGAATAGTCCAACCCGAGAATACATGAGTCATCCCAAACTTTGACTCAGGAGACCCGTCTGAAAAGGCGGGTCTTTTTGTTTTGTAGAACAGGCAACCTCGTTGAAAATGGGTGTCACCATAACAAACCATTTCAAGAGGTGCCTGCATGAATGAGCATAACGTAAAAGCTGCCAAAGAAACAACCTTCGATATACAACAAGAACTGTTGGGGTTTTTGGGTCCTCTGTTGCTGTCGTTGAACGAAGAGCTGGACAGACGTTTGGTCCGCACCTTTGCCCAATTGGTCGGCGTCATCATTCGGTTTCGCCACGCTGACCACGGGCTGCTACTGCGTAAGCTGGGTGGTTATCTGCTAACACCGGACCAAGCCCCGGCCGGAACCAAGCGTATCAGCAACTTACTACGTAGTGGGCGCTGGTCCTACAAGCTCATTGAAGGATTTCTATGGCAACGGGCTGCCCGGTTCGTCAGTGACCTGGTTAGCCAACAAAGAACGGTCTTGTGCTTATGGGATGACAGTATCTTGGAGAAACCGGAAAGCATTGCTCTGGAGGGTCTGTGCGCTGTTCGGTCGATAGCTGCAGCCCGGCTCAAACGCATTAAGCCCGGCTTCTTCAATCCTCCAGGTGGCCGGCCTATTTTTGTTCCTGGCTGGCACTGGTCGGCCATCATGGTTGCCGGGTTGACCGAACCGGCCACCCTGGCTGCGATGCGTTGGTGGACAACACGAGGCAGCCGGGCCAGCACAAGTCGGACAGTACAAGCCGAGTTGCTCACTGCTTGTACCCAGCGATGGGGACGTCAAGTACTCCACGTCTTTGACCGGGGCTATGCCGGTGCTCCCTGGCTAGAGACCTTGGCGAACCAACAGGCACGCTTCATCCTACGCTGGCCTAAACGGCTGAAGCTGGCCTTGGCCTCGGGCGAGACCCAGAGTGCCTGGAAGTTTTCGCGTGGCAAGCGGTCCTGGGACCACCGCCTTGTATGGGATGCACGCCGTTGTTGTTATCGCAAGACTGGTATCTTGGCGCTGCAAGTTTATCATCCTGCTTCTGAAGCTCCGCTGTGGCTGGTCGTTTCTCGCCCCGGAAAGGGTCGCAGTCCCTGGTATTTGCTGACCGCCGAGCCGGTTGAGTCTGCCGATGATGCCTGGCATATCATGTATGCCTACGCTCGCCGCTGGCAGATTGAAATGAGTTTTCGTTTCTTCAAAACAGAACTGGCCATGCAGAGTCCGCGCCTTTGGTTCTGGGAGAACCGCATGAAGCTCTTGCTCATTACGACCTTGGCTTATGCGTTTCTTGTTTGGCTTCTCTTGCCCAAGTTTGACGACCTGCGCGAATGGCTGCTTCGTCACTTCTGCCATCGAACCGGAAAGCGCCACCGAGATGCCTCGATGCCGCTCTACCGTTTACGTTCTGCTCTGAGTCGGCTGTGGCTATCTTATCCGCCACCACCCGTCCTTCCCTTCTTGGAAAGTTTGGGATGACTCATGTTTTCGTTTTCAGTGCTGTGTCTCCGTTGAACCGGCCCGGCCAATACAGCGATTAAAAGAAGCCCACAATCTTGGCCAGCTTCCCATCAGCCCCAATCTCCCCATAATCCATCCCCGGCACCTCCATCGCGTTGGCGAAGCGCAGGGTCCAGTAGAAGCGAACGACATGGTGATGATGGCTGACGGGACCGTCGAGCGTAAAGCCCGCGCCGGGGCTGCTCTGATGGAAGCCGTCGATGATGGCGTCCAGTTCATCGCGGTTGGCGCCGTGGGATTGGGGATCGGTGCACCCCATCGGGCGCCCAGGCGCTTGCCAGCAAGCGGCGGCGGCTCATCGCATCAGGTTCATTCCAGGCTGCGAGGTAGGTGTCAATCAACTGGGCCATCTGGGCCGGATTCAGCGCGCCGGGAGTGGTCATGAGGCGGTCGCTTCCGCTTTGCGGCGGGCCAGGGCGCGATCAACGGTCGTGGGATGACCGTCCGCGTCAAAGGGGTGGCTGAAGTTGAAGGCTGCGGGCTGTGGCCCGGCCTCGTGCAGGCTATCCAGCTTGTCGCTGGCCTGCTGCCAGGTGGGGACGGCGTCGTCGTCAACCCACCAGGCTACATAGCTGGGGTAGGCCGGCGGCTCAAACCACACCTTGCGCTGGGCCAGCGATTCGCCGTGTGAGCCATTATAGGCATAGGCGAAGACGGATTCCAGGTCTTCCCAGAGCGACAGGCTGATCACGTGCTTGCCCATGTATTCCTGTTTCTGGGCGAAGCGGGGCACGGTTCTATTGCCCCAATCCGGCCGGCCGTCTTCCGCAAAGGCAACAAAGCCGTCGGCCCGTTCGGCCGTCTGAAAATTCGGCCCGGCCTGATCGAAAAACGACTGCATGCTGGGCGAGTCGGTCGTGTCGCGCATGATGGCAAGGGTCATAAATGCCACGTGGGCCATGGGGTCTCCTGTGAATCCTGGGTCAAGCTGCGGACAGGGCCGGCAATTGTGGCCGCCGACGACTAGCATTATACGGGGCGCTGACCGGATGACAAGGCCCGCCATTCCGGCGCCAGCAGCAGCGCTCGATCAACCTCCGGCCTATTAACGGCCATCCACGCCGCCACCGCACCGCCGCCGGAAATACCGACCACCACCACTTCATCCCCCAGTCCGGCGGCTACATCCATTGCCTGGTCGGCATAGACCCGCAAATCCTGACCTGTCAGCGCCTTGAGCTCGCTGACCTGCCCGCTCTGCAACCCATGATAAGGCATGCGCAAGATCAAGACGTTGTGGCCCCGGTCATACAGCATCTCCCCCAGTTCTAGCCACTGCAGCGGGGAGTTGGTCACTCCATGAACCAGAACATAGGCTCGGGGAGTGGCGTCGTCGTGGACCAGCAGATGAGAACCGCTGACGCTATTGACGATGTCGCCCTCGGCTTGCTCGATTTCCGCATAGCGCGCGACCGCCTCGGCATAGGAAGCGGTTGGGTCCGGCACCGAAGCCATGCCTGAGGATGACATGGGCAGCAGGCCGAGGATGAGCAAAAGGCCAAGGACAATAAACAGGACAACGCCGAGCCATTTAAGGATTCGGACAAAACCGCCGGACTGAGTGTGGGCATTCATAGCTGCTTCCGCCAGGGTCTATCGTTATTGGGTCAGTACGAAGGGGAATCGGTTCTGAATGTCCCCGGCACAGGTCAAATCGGGTGATCGTTCCGGGTACATAATGAACGCCGTGGCCACGGCCGGTCCGCAGTTGAACTGCGTGCTGGCCCCGTGCGGCGCATAGGCAAACGTCACCGAAAAGGCGTTCGACAGCCCTTCAGCCGCCGCCTCGCCCCATTCCACCGGCGTTTCCGCATCAACGGAGCCATTGGAGACGAGAATCGGCAAGTCGGAGATGACGGCGTCGGTCAGATCAGTGTCTTCCGGTGTCAGTCCCCAGCCCTCACACTCTGTCTTGTTGTTGACGGCGACATCGATCTTGTTGACCAGTGCCGGCGCCTCATAGGCGCGATACTCCTCAAAAATGCGCTCCAGGTCGAATGAGCCATAGCGGTCGTTACAGGTGATGACGATGTTGGTGATGCTGTCCACGGCAGACAGCGTCGGCACGATCGCCTCGATCTGATCAAACGTCTGGGTCACGTCGTCATCTGTCATGAGCGGTACAATGGCGGCCAGATCCTCGTTGATACTGCCGGCCAAGCCCAATAGTGTCTCTCGTGTCCGTTCACCATTCAGGACCGACTCAACCCCAGGAGAGAGGAAAAGCGCCGATAGATAGTCCAGCTGGGAAATGCCCAACCTCAGCTCCGACATGAAGAAGTCCGGCAGGGGTTGGTCACTCGCCAGCGCTTCAGCCGCCCGCCGGCTTTGCCGGTTGAGCGCTTCGATTTCGTCGGCCAGAGCACGTGCATCAGCAGCCAGGGACGTCGTTTCGGTGGCAACGACGCTCAGCGGGTTGGCGGGCGACGTCGCAACGGCCGCCGGGGTGGGCGGCAGCGTACCATCACGCAGACCAACGTACGTGTCGCTGATGCCATTCTCCAGCTCGTCGATCATCAACGGCAAGTAGGCGGCACCGATTCCGACAACCGTGCTGCTGCTGTTCTCGCCCGTTTTGAAGTTGAGCGCACTGCCAAGGACCTGGCGCAGGTCATCTGCCGCAATCGTTACGTCCCCAATCGTTAACGGACTTTCGGCCGTTTGCTGAACAAGGTCAACCGCCCGCTGGCGGATATCGGGGAAAGCTGCGTTGCATTCGACTTCCGACTCGCAATCTGCGAAGACACGCAGGATATTCTGCGGCGTAACCAATGCCTGCCCTCCGCGCGTGTCTACATTGGGCGGCACATTGCCGTCGATGATGCCGCTGCGCAGGGCGGGAAGAGCAGCGTCTTCATTTTCGTCATAGGTGCGGAACAACTCCAGGGCCACGTTGGTACCATAGGAGATGCCGTAGATGTTGTAGGCTTCGTAGTCGAGCGTGTCCATGAGAGCGATCAGGTCTTGCACACTGTTGGCGGTGCTATATTGTGACAGGTCGATCCCCTGCTCTGCGAAGTAAGGTGCACAATTAACAGCGGTCTGGTAGCCGGTGCTGCTTTTGGCGTTGTTCACCAGCGCGTCGATGTCGCTGTTCACGCCCTGCGCAGCGTTGGGGATCTGCTCCGGGGTCTCAATCGGTTGCTCGCGTACCTCAGTGGGACAGGTCAACGGTGAGCTGAACGCCGTGCCGCGCTGGTCGTAAATGATGATGTCCCTGTATCGGCGCAGATCGGCAAACGTGCCCTGCAGCAGCGGGAGACCCGCCAGCGCCGAACTACCCGGTCCGCCCTCCAGATAGATGACCGGATCTGGAAACGGTGACAGGCTGGGGGACTTCAGAATCACATAGCTGATCGTCACTTCCTCCGCGCCGGGACTCTCCCAGTTCTCCGGCACCGTCAACTCCCAACACTCTATCGTCTTGTTGACGATCTCGTCTTCCGGTAGACCTAACGGGCAGTCGGTCTGCCGCTGGCTCACCTGTGTTTGCGATGCAATTTCTCCGACAATTCCGGAGGCCAGCGCCGGCAGAGCGACAAGGACCAGGGCGACCGACGCCAGCAGCAACATTCTTAGTTTCATTTCATTTCTCCATTCAATCTCATCAATCAAACTTTCTATGGATAGTCTGTCGCCCTCAGGATCAGATGGCTCAGCTAGAGCACTTGCCCCAGCAAGAGACCGCTCAGCCAGCAAAACGCGCCGATGGCGACGGCCGCACGTAGCACGCTGATAGGGACCTCGATGATTCTACCGTTCCCCATGTCTGGCCCTGTACCCAGTTCTTTGACTCTTTCTGAGTATATGGCCCCATTTCCAACCGGTAAAACGGTTAGCGGTTACCCTGGGAGGCACTACGTCGATTCGCAAACCACTGCCCGGCAACCGCAATGCAGACTCCGAAGTACAGGGCTAGAGCACCAATGCCAGGCACCTTTGTCAGCAAAGCGGCTACCCCAGGAACAGCTCCGACGACCGCAGAGGTCAGGTAATTCGAAGACCCACGCCTGGCGAGCAGCGCATGAACCGGTGCGCCATACAGCAGCACAAACGGAATACCGATCAGCAGAGCAAACAATGAAAAAGTCAATCCGGTCAGGATAGTGTCCGGAAAGCTGGCAGGCTTTTCCGGTCTCGTAGCATAAAAGTACAAGCCCATTCCGAGTCCACCCGCGACTATACCGACGGGCAACCCGAGCAGGCCGGCTATAAGAGAATCGCGCAGATATGGCTTTAAGCTTGTCATATCGGATTCGGTTTCAGATGAGCGCGCCTAACAAGAGACCGCCCAGCCAGTACAGCAAGCCGAGGGCCACGGCCACGACCAGCACCCCGGCCACACCCTTGACGCTCAACCCGGGAAGCAGCCGCCCGGCCAGCAACAGGGTGGCGGCGGTCACGACCAGTTGGACGAGCCCACCGATCAGCCCGGCGCCATCGCCGATGTTGGCCAGGCTGAGCAGAATGGTGACGACCCCGGACGCAAAGGCGGCGACGAGACCGGCGACCAGCGCGCTGCCAAAACCGTTTATCTCCAGCCCGAGATCGAACCGGCTGACAACCCAGATGAGAGCGGCCGTGACCAACCCAAAGACAAGGGTAGTAATTAGGAGAGGTACAAGGGTATTCATATCAGGCGCCACCTACTCGAGGGCTGCTTCCTCGAACACCAATGTGCCGCCGTCCATGGGCAGCTCGATGAGCAGCCGCCCGTTGGCAAAGGACCAGCGCACAGCATCGTTGAGATGCTGGACGAACTGCGCCGCAAGCGATTCCGCGTCGCACGTCAGGCTGGACGCATCAATCACGAAGTCGATCTGACCCCCGTCGTCAACGGTGTAGTCGCCGAAAGCCGAGTCACAGTCACTGGTGTTGACAGACATGCTCCCGGCCTTGCTCAAGGCCAGGGTAAGACCAGCCGCCGGATCGATGTCAGTCGTCTCCGCCGGGCTGACGAACTGCGTCCATGTCCATGTTGTGGGCAAGATGGAGCCGATGGTTGTCAGCATGAGCGGGCCGAGCGGCAGGGCGCCGTCGCCCTGGAGGATGTTGCGAACATTCAGGAAGGCATTGGCACTGTAAGCGGCCGAGTTCGTTAGACCCACGACCACGACATCCTTCGCCGGGTCTACGTACCAGAGCGATTGGAAGCCCAACGTCTGGCCGCCATGTCCCCAGACGGTCCCGTCGCCGGCAAAGTCGATGAGCCCCAGCCCGTAGGGGCCGCCGACCTGAAACTTGGCCGCCGGGTTGAAGGTTAGCATTTCATTGAGCGTGTCCGGATTCTGGAAAAGCTCGCCGGCCGCCAACGCTTGGCCATACGTCGCCAGGTCCGCGGCGGTCATGGCCGCCGCGCCGGCTGCCCAGCCTTGCGACGCGTTCCAGTTCGTGGTATTGACACGCTCGCCATCTTCGGTCCACCAATAGCCCTGAGTGGTGATCTCGCCGGGCTGGGGCACACCTTCCAGGAAGGTCGCGCTTTCCATTCCCAGCGGATCAAAGATGCGGGTCTGCATCAGGTCACCGATCGTTTGGCCGGTGATCTGTTCGATGATCATGCCCAGCAGAACATAGCCAGTGTTGCTGTAATGCCACTTCCCTTCCTCGCCGGGGGCGAAGTAGGGCGTGCCCTTGTCGATCGCAAACTGAACCATTCCTTCGGGCGTGAACGCGGCTTCCAGGGCGGCCGGGTCGCTGGCCCCGGAGCCAATGATGTCATCGCCGTAATCCCAGAGACCAGCCGTGTGCTGGGCCATCTGGCGAATGGTGATCTGATCACCGTTTGGCAGCGCGGCCGCCTGCTCCGGCAGGTATTTGCTGAGCGGGTCATCGAGCGAGATCAACCCCTGTTCCACCAGCTGCATCAGCAAGACAATGGTCATCGACTTGGTGTTGCTGCCGATCTCCAGGATATCATTCCCCTGCATCGGCGTGCCGTCTTCGAGGCTACTCACGCCGGCGGCGTTGAGATAGGTCCCGTCCGGCGTCTTGACGTACAGGACCAGACCGGGCGCCGCGCCTGCGGGAATGCCGCCCTCGGTGTAGACCTGCGATTGCAGGTATGTGTCCAATTGGGTGACGATCTCGGCGGGCAGTCCGGCCGGCGCCCCGGCCGTCACCGAAGCCGCTGGCGCGAGGATCAACTCCCCAAGCTCTTCACCGGCTCCCTCATAAGTGAGGGCCAGCCGCCCGAAGTCGTGGCGCCAGGCGACGACGTTTGCCAGGCGCGTAAGGTAGGCATTCTCCTGGGCCATGATGTCATCGGCGCATTGCATCTCGGTCGCCGCAATTGGGCCGATCGTCATGCTCTGGGGAAGGTCTCCGCCAATCATCGGGCCACGGTAGTCGTTGCATCCAGCGGACCCGCTCACCTCGCCGTTTTCGAACGTGAGAGACACCACTGTATCGGGCAGCACAGACTCCTGACCACCGTTGAGATCAACAAGCTGCCACGCTGTTCCGTCCAGCGACTCCAGCGAGACCTCCCCGAGTACCTCGTCGCTCAGCGGGTAGATGCGGAAATCCTGCAAGGTGAAGACCTTGCGCGCCAGCTGCGACGGGCAACAGGCCGGATCGTCCGGGCCGTGAGTCAGCATCTCGATGATCATCTGGTTAACGTCCACCGTGAGCGACCTCACCGGCGTGCGGTCGCCCAGCAGTTCGGCTACGACCGGCTGCGGGTCTTCCAGCGCATTCAGCACCGCAACCAGATAGACGAAGTTGCCGGATCCGCTGGAGTTGTCCACTAGGAAAGTTACCGCATCGACATTTCCATCCTGGTCGAGATCGCCAGTGGCAATGAGCTGGTCGGTCAGGCTCACGAACGGGCTGCCGCCACCACCATCTTCATAGACGCCAACGCCGTCGGTCAGCGTGATAGGCTGGTTGTCGGGCAGCACACCGCCATAGGTCAGGTTGCCCAGGATTGCTGCCAGATCCGTCCCGGCCGCCAGCGCGGTCTGCTCAGCCGCGGAAAGCGCGGCCGCGAAGCGCATCGTGCCGCCGTCGGCGAACAGGTCGATGAACAGGTCGCCGTCTTCGAAGAAGTAGCGGGCGGCGCTGCTCAACTGGCTGATGAAGACCGGTTCCTGTGACGTCTCCGAGCAAATCTGGAGGGTCACGGCAAACGGGTCGATGGTCAGCGCGCCCGCGTCGGCCGTGTAAGTCGTTTCGGCGTTCTTGCAGTCGGCGAGGATGGCCGCCGTGCCGTCGTCGTTGAACGTAACGGTGTAAAGCGACGGGTCGGACGCCACAATCCGCTCGACCGGCGTGGTCGTGCCCTGCCACTGCCAGGTGATACCCGTGAGATTGGCCGTTACTTCTTCCGATGCGTCGGTTGGTTCAGCCGTCGGTTCGGCCGCTGGTTCCGTCGCAGGCGCTACAGTAACCGCGGCCGCTTCCGTGATCGCCGTTGATTCGGGAACGGCCGTGGCCGCCGACTGTTGATCGTTAGCCTGACAGCCGGCTAAGAGTAAACCGAACATTACAAGTAGAATGGAGGTTATCTTTCTCATCTTATTAATATCTCTAGAGTTGTCACTAATGGATAGGCAACGAATGTCGCCCCTGGTTTCTCGATGCAAGGCGGTCAAATCACTGTTCCTGTGGGACATAGAGCAGCCTCCCAAGCGTCTCATCTTCTAGTCTGTAGGTGAGCGACAGGCGGCCGTAGTCAAAACCCCATGACGTCGACGCGGCCAGACGCGAAAGGTAGAGGGCCTCCTGGTCCATGAACGGCTGCTCGCACAGCTTCATCGTCGTCGCCAGGTCGCCGATCATGAAGCTGTTGATCTGCTCTTTCGGCGAGGTGTATGTGCCCGTATATGTGTTACAGCCAGCCGAACCGGAGACGCGGTCGCCAAAGAGTTGCAACGTGATTGGTGCCTCCGGCAAGACCGGTTCCTGCTCGGCGTTCAGGTCGACTAGGTTCCAGTTGCCGCCGATAGTGGTCGACGAGATCTGGCTGATTTGCTCGCTGCTCGTTTCCGCCAAGCGGCCATCCTGCAGGGCATACACCTTGTTGAAGAGCCACGTCCCGCAGCAAGCCGGGTCGCTCTCGGCCGCGGCGATGATCTCGCCGAAGACGCTCGCGCCCTCAGCCATGAGCGACTTGATCTGAATGCGGTCACCAATCATCAGCGCCTCGGTCGGCGTCGGGTTGTTCAACACATCCAGCACCGCCGAGAGGAAGTAGAACGTGCCCGAGCCGGTCGATTCATCGCGCAGCACGGCCACGGCGTCGAGTGCGCCGTCGCTGTCCAGATCACCGGTCGGGATGAGATTCGTCGCCAGAGTGACGATCGGCGTGCCGGAGCTGCCGTCGTCGTAGGTGCCGGTGCCATCGGTCAGGGTGATGGCCTGGTCCGGCAGCATACCAGTGTAAGTCAGGTTACCCAGGATCGCGACCAGATCAGCGCCAGTGGTGGCCGGCATGGTGGAATCAACTGTGCCGGCCGGAGCGAAGGTCATCGTGCCGCCGTCGGCCAGCAGCTCAAGGACCAGGTTGTCGCCGTCCGAGGCGTAGCGTGTCGCGCTGCCCAGGAAGGCGACGAACTGGTCGCTGCGCGAGCCTTCCGGGCAGGCGACCAGCGTCATCGGGCCCGGCGTGATGGTAATCTCGCCGCCGTCACTGGCGACGTAGTTCCCGGCCAGGTTGTTACAGTCGGCCACGGCGCTGAAGGTGGCGTCGTCGTTGAAGGTGACGCGGTAATTGCCCGGCGTCTCGATCTCATATGTCTCCATTGGCCCGGCGTAGGCAATCCACTGCCACTCGCCCGACCGCAAATGCAGCAGTTCCTCGCTGGGCGGGGGCACGCTCGGCGCCTCCGGGTCGACAGTGATTGGCTCGGCCTCCTCAGCCGGAGCCTCGGTAGGGTCTATCTCGTCCGGTGCGGCCGTAGCCACGACTTGGGGTTCAGTGGCCGCCTGATTGGTGCCACCACAGGCAGTCAGGACCATCATCGCCGCGGCGACAAGGGCTAACCAGGCGCTCATTCTCATCTGCTTCAGCATTCTCTCTTTACTCCAAATAATCGGTATCAATTGACTATCTCAATCACCCACTACAAACTGCTCGTGGCAGGCAGTTGACTCCTATTCCAGTGCCTCACCCGGCAGCGAGAACCGATGTCGCCGTGTGATCCTAAGGCACGACAGGTCCGGCGTCTGCTCCGGATTACGAATGAACTCAATGCCGATTTTCGCCGCACAGTTGCCCGCCCCCCAGGTCTCATGCCCCGCCTGGGGGATGAACACCAACGTGGCGTTGGCTAGCTGCTCGGCCAGCGCGCGACCATGTGCCGGCGGCGTTCGCGTATCAAACTCGCCCTGCAAGATAAGGGTGGGGATGTTGCTGCTGACCGGCTCGCCGTAGCGCGGGTCTGTCGCGCCCATCGGGTAGTTGGTGCAGTTGCCGGTCTCCGTCGCCAACACCGCGTCCGGCACGCCCAGGGCCGGGATCGGCAGGGCGTCGCGCGCCGCAATGGCCGCGGCCGCATCGGCGAAAGGCAGTTGCTCCAGGCAAACCATGCCGGACAGCAGGAAGTGGGCATTGTTGCGGGCACTGGCCTCGATTATGCGATTGACGCCCACTTTGTCCACCGGCGCGCTCGCGCCGGGTGCGGAGTCGCGCAGCACCTGGACGTCCGCGTCGGACAGGTTGTCGATGTCCTCCAGGATCGGCGGCAAGCTCTCGGAATTGGCCAGAACGCGTTCGGCGGCGGCCTTCATGCCCGCGCGCGGATCATCCTCGCGCGCGCCGGTCAGCACATCGGCCACGGCCTTGATGCCCGTCAGGGGGTTGGTGCCCTGCAGGCCGGCCAGCGAAATCTTCTGGATGAGGTCATTCACCGCGTCGGACGTGGCCGAGCCTTCCGGTGAGCGGGTGCCGACCTCCTGGTTGGCCAGGGCCAGGTAGGTCGTCGAGTCGCCCGCCTCCAACTCGGCGATCAGGCGTGGCATGTAGTTGCCGCGCGTGCCGCTCAGGTCGCGCAACTGATCCAGCACCTCCTCCGGGCCGATGGTGCGCTCACCCGCCGTCAGCGGCGTTGCTTCCAGCGTGTCCAGTAGAGCGGCCGTCCGCGCGGGCAGGTCGGGGTATGCGGCGTCGCAGGCGGGATCGGCGGCGCAGTTAGCGAAGAGTTGCATCACCATGTCGTAAGCGGCGGTGGCCAGTGTCCTCAGCCGGTCGACCGTCGGGGCGGACGGCGAGTCGAGGACGAGGCTGCGAATAGGCGCGTCTGGATGGCGGCGCACCGTTTCCAGCGCGAGGCGCGTGCCGTAGGATGTGCCGTGCAGGTTGTAGCTCGTGTAGCCCAGAGCCTGCATCAGCCCGACCAGGTCGCGGGTGCTGTTGGCTGTGTTGAACTGGGTCGGGTCTAAGCCTGCCTGCCGGAACGCTTCGTGGCAGCGACTGTTGACCGCACCCACCGTCGCGCCGTAATTGGCCAGATACTCGTCATAGGGCTGGGAGCGATCGCCACTATTGTTGGCCGCCACGCTATCGGCAAAGGCCTCCAGCTCGCTTCGGCCCAGCTCGTTGCCCAGCAGGGCCACGCACTCCTCCAGACCCAGGCGCTGGGCGAAGAGCGTCCCTCGCTGGGCGGGGAAGAGGATGTCGCGTTCGCGGCGCAGGTCGCCGTACAGGTTGCCACCGGCGGCGACCACGCCGCTCTGACCCGGCCCGCCGGCCAGATAGACGATCGGGTCGGGCAGGGGCGTTTCGCTCTGGGCGCGCAAGCGCACGACCGTCAGATTGATCGTGCCTGCGACCGGATCGTCGTAGCTGACCGGCACAGTGTAGACGAAGCAGTCGGCCGTCTCGCCTTCGACCTCACCGGCCAGTGGCAGCGGGCAGGCCACCGGGGTGATGGCGCCCACTTCGGCATTGATGGCGCGGATCGCATTCGTCCGTTGCGCCAGATCGGAGCGGCCGCTGTTCCGGCGGACCAACAGGACGAACAGTGCGCCCACGGCCAGCACCGCCATTAAGCCGAGCACGAGCGCTGCAACGCCGCCGAGCGATGCTCTGCCGGCGCCCTCGGCCGCGGCCGGCTGCCCGCCACGCAGGCGGGACGCACCGCCGAGCGTAAAAATCAAGACGTGGTTCCAGATTCTGCGATTCATTAAGTGCTTTGCTTTAGTCAATTAGGTTCGTGAACCGGCGCGAAGTCTACTGCGCCGGATCGAGGCCGATGACCACCGCTCCGCCGGCAGATTCCAGCGTCTGGAATGGCTGCTCATCCTCGAAGTGATAACCGGTGGCGACGGCCAGATAGTTCAAGAACACCTGGCTTGGCGATCCCGCGGGCAGGCCGCCGGTGTCGTCAGGCCCCATAGCATAGGCGGAGTGCCGATAGCATCACTTGCTCGCTTTCTGCCCGTCAAAGTGCCGGTCGCTCCATTCACACCGCGAGTTTGTCATGGACATCCAAACACCAAAAACCTGCCGGGCCGGACAGCCGGCCTGGCAGGTCTCATGGTTACGTACGCGAGCCCTTACGGGGCTATGCAAGCATAGTTGGCCGCTGCGCCGATCATGGCCACCGAGTCTCCACCCGCGGGATAGGTGTTGTCCGGGGCAGGCGACATCAGATGCAACACAACCTCAGTCGTTCCCTTGGGTACATTCTCCAGGAGAACCTCCTCCAGATTGAGCGTATCCTTGTCGCTGGGACCATAGGCGATCACCTGCTGGGACACGTTGCCCGCGGACACGGTGAGGATGACCGGACGGCCGTCCTTGTTGTTGTCCACCAGGGCCACCTTGACCAGGATGTCTGCCCCGTCTACCTGCGTCTCCGGAATAGTGATGGTCTGGGTCTGATCCGCAAACCAGCCATTGTTGATATCCCAATAGACATGATTCTCGGTGCTCTCATCGAACGTGGCCAACACGTTGGCGTATGGTTCCGTGGTCGCGTAAGTCGGCCACAGGACAAATGCCCGCGGTGACTTATTACCCTTGGCGCCCCAGAAGAACTGGCCCTTGATGAATTTTTGCGGTGTCAGATCGCTGCCCCACCAGCTCACCGCGCTCATACGATAAGCCGGACTGGTGGCGTCATTGATCTGGACATAGGTGTTGTTGGGATTGCGGAAGCGAACCCAGCGCATGACACCGACATCCACCGCTGCCAATTGGCCGTAGAGCGAGTCTACATTTTGATAGTTGGGGATGACCAGTTTGCGGGTGCGAATGCCCTTGGTCGTGCTGCCCTGGCCCACGCCCAACAAGTCGGTCTGCAGGTTGCCCACGTTCGGGTCCACCGGGCAGGCGTTGACCCGCGTGTTGGTAAAGATGCACACGACCGACGCGCCGCCGTCCTCGAACTCAACTTCCACCCTTCGGTTGTCCCGGTCAATCGTCAGATCCCCATTTGGAATCGGGTGCGGGTGGTAAGGCACTCAATGTCGGTCAGGGCGTAATCCGGGCCGGGGTCATCCTCGGTAACCTTGTAAATCACGTCCGGAGTGTACCTCGATGTTTCCGCCTCCAGGTCCGACAACGTGAAAGGTAGGTCGTGTCTGAGCTGAGCTGGAAGTCGAAGTCGGTGCCGCCGGCGGGCACGGTCCGCTTGACAATCATCAGGTGGTCCGTGGCCTTCCTCGGCCACATTGGTGAAGGTGCAGGTGACCAGCTCGCCCGGATCGACGTTGATCGTCGCCTCACGGTTCGCGAGGTCAACCGTCGAGTCGTCATCGCTGCAGCGCAGGTCAACCAGGTCAAAGTCGACGTTGGGATTGTCATCCCCCTCCTCCGTAACGGTATAGGGACCGCCGAACGGGTCGACATCCAGGAAGATCTTCGAGGAGCCGCCGGTCAGGACGAAGTTGCCGTTGCTGTCCACGTCCTGGCTGCACTCAAACAAGGTCTGATCATCCGACGCCACCTTCTCGATGATAATCGTGGCCAGTTTCAACTCATTCGTAAAGGTGCAGGTGATGTCGTCGCCGGGCGCTGCCTGGAATTCTGAGGAGTTTTTCGGGTAGGGACGAAGACCGAGCCTCCAGCGGTCCCAACGCACTTGGCATTCGTCAGATCCCAGCCGTCCGGGACATTCTCGCCCAGTTCATAGAATCCGGCCGCCAGGCCGCTGAAGGTCTTTTGGGCTGTCCCCCCTTGCGTCGTCAGGCTGAACAGCGGAACCGTGACTTCGCTGTCAAACGTGCTGCCAATCTCAAACGTATCGTCACCACCTATCGCTTCCTTAACGATGGTCAGGTTGACCGT
>CAVOGT010000013.1:0-8509 GCA_963695535.1 uncultured Chloroflexia bacterium | reverse complement strand
GGACATCTGTTGCTGCACTGCTTGGACGTGGCCAATCTAGCCTCGCCCTGACACGCGCAATACGTTGGTGGTTTGCCCGCTTAGTACCGGCCAGCGTTCATTGCCCAAGCCCCGCCTCGCGTGCCCTGATGATGGCCTCGCTGCGGCCAGCGACCTGTAGCTTGCCAAAGATGTCCGAGACTCTGTTGCGGATGGTCTTGGGGCTCAGGGTTAGGGTTTCGGCAATCGCAGTATTGGTCAACCCCTGAGCCAGCAGGTCGAGGATTTCCCGCTCGCGCGGCGTGAGCTCGGGAAATGGCAACTCTGTGTCCGCTTCCGCCCCGCGGGCGAAGTAGCCGCCGACTTTCCCGGCGACGCCTGGGCCAAGGATTACCTCGCCATTGGCCACGGCCCGGATGGCGCGCAAGGTCTCGGTGCCCTGTGCTCCTTTGAGCAGGTAGCCTCGCGCCCCGGCCTGCATGGCGGTGAAGACAGTATCGTCGTCAAGCATGGTAACGATCAACACGACCGTTTCCGGCACGCCGGCAGCTATTTGCCGCGTGGCTGTGATGCCATCAAGGCCCAGCAGGTTGACGTCCATCAAAACCACGTGTGGTTGCAGCAATCGCGCCAGCCGCACCGCCTCGGCGCCGTCTTGCGCTTCGCCGACGACCACCATATCGGCCTGAGATTCCAAAAGAGCCCGCAGACCAAAACGGAAGACAGGATGATCGTCGACGATCAGGACGCGCAACTTCTGCTCAGCCATTTTGCTCCTGCAACGGCAGGATGAGCCTGACCTGCGTGCCTCCACCTGGTGGCGACTGCAGGCTAAGCTGTCCATTTAGCTCGGCGGCCCGCTCTTTCATGGCCTGCAGCCCAACGCCCGGTCGCTGATCAGGCGACAGGCCACGGCCGTTGTCGCGGACTTCCAGGTTCACCTGTCCCTCTTGCAGCCAGAGGCGCACCGTGCAACGCGTCGCTGCGGAGTGACGCAGGACATTGGTCATCGCTTCCAGGCCGATGCGATAGACGGCCGTTTCCACCGCGGCCGGCAGGTCGAGCGGCTCCTCCGGCATATCGAATCGAAAACGCAGCTCGCCTGTCTCATAGCGGGCAGCTCGCTGGCGCAAGGCGTCTACCAAACCGAGGTTATCAAGCGCGGGCGGGCGCAAATCATAGACCAGGCGACGCACTTCACGGGTCGCCTCTTCCGCCTGGTGCTTGAGCGAGTCCAAAATCGCTAGGGCCTTTTGGGGATCGGCGGGCATCAGCTGGGACACCGCTTCCAGTCCCAGCGTCTGGCTGGCGAGCTGGGGGCCCAGACCGTCATGCAAGTCGCGCCGCAGGCGCCGCCGCTCATCTTCGCGGGCGGTGATGATGCGCTGCCGCGACCGGCGAAGTTCATCCGACAATTGCACGGCATGCACGGTGGTCGCCGCCAACGTGCCGATTGTCTTGAGCAGCTCCAGTTCTTGCTGGCTGAAAGACTGGTCCGCGCCACGTGAGGCGACAAGAAGATTGCCGATCGTCTGGCGCTGGTATGTCAATGGTATCGTCTGCATCATGCCGCGAGCTTCTCCCCAGACAGCACCAGGATGCGTGTGCCCTTGCTCCCCGGTCAGATAGATGGCCACGTGCGGCAGTTTCAATGTTTGGGCGATGGTTTCGGCCAGACTAGGCAGGATGCTATCGGGCGTTTCGGCTGTCTGCACGCCCTCGGCCAGTCGCGTAAGGACGGCCGCCGGATCATCCCGCTCACCGTATACCAGCCGGTTAACCTGATGCTGCAGGTGCTCACGCAGCGGCTGGAACAGCACGGCGATAACTGCCGCCGCCGCCAGGCCGCTGTAGATATTGGTCTGGGTTTGGAACAGGACACTGAGCAGGCCGACAATGGCGATGTAGAGCGCCACCACCATGGCGCTCAACACGCCGTAGATCAGCGTGCGGCTGATGGCAACATCGATATCCCACAGCCTCTGGCGCAGGATAGCGATGCCTATAGAGATTGGGAACAGCATGGCCATCGTCCACGTGAGCGGATAGCCCCAGCTCACCTCTAGCGTTTCCAATTCTGGGATAAGTAAGCGCACCGCTACCAGAACTGCAAAGACGAGCAGGGCCAGAATAGGCCATTTCATCTGCTCGCGCTCCATGCCTTCGGCGCGGCGAAAGCGGATGAATCCGGAAAGGATAGCCAGCAGAAACACCGGTACGGTCACGGCGCTTTGCACGACCAGCGCCGCATCGAAAAAGGCTTCTGAGCCAGGGATACCGTTCAGGGGGCGTGTATCCGGTATGCCATACTCGGGCCAGGGCCAGGGCCGCAGCGCGGTAGCGATGAACATCCAGGCAATGGTCATGACAATGAGGGCTACTACAGGGCGCCAGCGAGACGAAAGCAGCCTCCCCGTCGGGAAGAACAGAGGCATGAGAAACAGCGGGACAAAGACCCCCGGTATATACAGCGAGTGCCCGAGGACCCTGACGATCGATTCGGCGCCCGGCGACAACCATTCTGTGCCGCGCGCTTCGTGCACGCGCCTGATAGCCTCGACAATGATGCTCAGCGCGGAGGAATAGGCCATGATCAAGAACAGCAGGGCTATGCGATGCCCCGGATGTTTGCGATCGATGAGCCAGCCCAGGATGAAGGGGATCAGAGTTACCACCGGAATAATAAACATCTGTGGATCGGTGTTGCCGCTGGCAAACGCGCTGTAGACGATGAAGACGGCGGAGACCGCTACCAGCAGACCAAAGAGAATCAGCAACATACGCAGGGCAATGTCGCTGATCTTCGGCCGGGTTGCGGCGTTCTGCAGGCGCGCCGATTGCATAACTGATCCTTCCGTGGTTTGGAGGCCGGTTCCTCCCGCAGGCAATCCTGTTGGTCGGAACTCTCTGGCTATCCGCGAGTCCGGGCAATTGTTATATGATTATACATACCGAAGCCGGTTACGCCACCGCTTACCCGTAGGCGGTCAATTCTGCGCGATGCGCAAGCGCCTCAATAAGTCTCAGCAGCGAATGCTAAGCCGTGCTCATGGGCTGGTGCTGCCTAGACTCGCCCAGTCCAGTTGCCCAGGCCACCAGCTGTCGCGGTTCTTGTCCCACACTTTATTCTTGATCGTTCCATCGCTGAAGCGCACCATCACGTCGAGGTGCCCCGGCCCCCAGGCATGAATTGCCGGATCGCCGACACAGTCGCCACCCAGGTTGGCCCACTCAGCTTGGCCTGGCCACCATTTGCCTGTCGAGGCATCCCAGCTCTTGTTTCGTATGGTGCCATCCCTGAAGCGGACAACAAGATCAATGTGGCCTACGTCCCAGGCGCAAATGGCGGGGTCGCCTCCAGCGTCACCGCCCAGGTTGGCCCATTCGGTCTGACCTGGCCACCATTTGCCGGTCGAACTATCCCAACTCTTGTTGCGTATGGTGCCATCCTCGAAGCGGGCGACAAGATCAAGGTGCCCCGGCCCCCAGGCACAGATCGCGGGAGACCCTTGCCCATTGCCGCCTAGGTTCGCCCATTCGGTCTGTCCGGGCCACCATTTGCCAGTGGCAGCGTCCCAGACCTTGTTGCGGATGGTGCCGTCCTTAAAACGCGCGACCAGGTCCAGATGGCCCGGGCTCCAGGCGCAGACGGCCGGCGCTGCGATGCAGTCGCCACCCAGGCTGACCCACTCAGTCCGGCCCGGCCACCACTTAGCGGTTGAGGCATCCCACGTCTTATTGCGAATTGATCCATCACTGAAGCGAGCGAACACATCCAGATGATCCGGTCCCCAGGCGCAGACGGCCGGCGGGCCTTCGCCATCACCGCCGAGGTTGGCCCACTCGAGCTGGTCGGGCCACCACTTTCCCGTGGTGGTATCCCACGATTTGTTACGAATCGTGCCATCTTTGAAACGAGCGACAACGTCGACGTGACCCGGCCCCCAGGAACATATCAGCGGCGGCGTCTCACACTCTCCCCCAACAGTGGCCCACTCGTCTTGACCTGGCCACCACGCACCAGATGATTCATCCCAGGACTTATTGCGTATCGTGCCATCCTGGAAGAAGGTGACCAGATCTAGATGGCCTGCTTCCCAGGCGACCAACTGCGTGGCAGACATCCCGCGCACTCTTGTCCCGACATTGCGACTGGTGCGCGTGAACAAATCGCCAAATATCTTCTTGGCCATATCATTGGCCGCATCGGCTCCATATCCGAGGCCGCTTTCAATACCATCTGTAAAGATACTTACCATTTCAAGTCTCCAGTTCTGGGGGTCAAATCCAGTATGCCGAGCGCTATGTAACTGCCCGGCCCGGGGCCACTGACTTGTTGACCCATGATGATCCAAATCTTGCGCTGCCGGGCTGCTTGCTACTCCGTTCCGTTTGCCAATGGTTCATGATCCGGCTACACCGCCGCCTCCTGGGACATAGGGTACTCGAGCGCACTCTTGAGCAGGAGCCGCCCGGTCCACAGCAGCCAGATTGGATAACCCAGGATAAACAGGGGAGAGAGAACGAGTAGCGCCACCACAAGGGGGTTGGTTTCGGCAAAGCTCACTTCACCGCGCAGGAGGGGCGTGAACTGATCATTCAGCAGGAGACCCAACAGGCTCAAGGCCATCACGCCACCCACCATGGTGCTAAAATTCAGGTAGCTGCTTCTAAAGGCCGGCCTGGTGCGGTTCACCGCTACGAACACGAGGATGGCGGTACCCATCAACCCTGCGCCGCCATTGACCAGGAGCACCGCCTGCTCGTAGGCCATTATTCCGCTGACGATCAGGAAGGCGCCGGCCATTCTAACTAACGCTCCGGCCACGCCCATGATTTGAACGAACCGCCCGAACGGCTTATCGAGCGTCCCGGTTAAGCTGCCGAGGGCCAGGAAGAGAGGAACAACCAACAGGGAATTGAGTACATCCAGCAGATCTCCCAGGCCGCCCAGGAGCCAGCTACCGGAACCGAAGCCGGTGAGAACGACAAGCGACGTCATGGCGGCCGTGATCCCGGCGGCAATCGTCAATCTGCCGGTAGTCTGATAACTGAATAGCATCGTGATTCAGCCTCTGCGAATAGGGTAGGTAAGTTAGACAGCGCCTGCATGTCAGGCGATCAGATGATGCCGCGAGAGTACGTGGGGCTCAGGAAAAGTTGGCTGCTCCAGCGCATTGCGCATCTTGTCGATCTGTTGGTCGGAAAAGTGCTTCGCTCCCGAGCAGCGAAAGAAGTAGGACATGATGTTGTCCCGATCAGGGCTGACCATGTATGTTCGATTCCCGCTCTGCAGGGGAACTGTTACCTCAACCGGCATCGGACTGCAGCTGTCGCCGTGTACATAGAGGACAAGCTGTGGGCCGCCGTCGGGAGGTGTGTCCAGCAGACCGTCTGCATTCAGGGCTTGCAATCCCGCCTCTGGAAGATGATTGTGGTCGTCGACGTAACTTCGGATCCGTTCTCTAACCTTGTCAAGCAGTAGATCCCTTCGCCCTTCCCAATGAGCCACTACGTTGTCGGGGTCCGGATAGAGGGCCTTGTCGCTCGCGCTTAATTCAGTCGCGCCGCTGTGGGTGTGCGCTAGGTGAAAGTAGTGACCCAGTTCATGTGCCGCGAGCAGTAACTCCGGCATCTGGTTCATGGCCACGAATTCATGCTCCGTCCCAGAGAAGGCACCGACATTTCCACTGGAGACAATCCATTTGCCGCTGTTCTGATGCCAGTCAATACGCGTTCCTGCTCTAAAGTAGATTACCAACTTGCCGCGATGATTGTCGCGGGCCCAGGCACTGCGGGCCGCATTGTGCGCATCAAAAGACGCCTGAATCGAGGCGGCGCTCATCGGCGGCTCCTCCGCATCAAGGTTCGCCGAGGCCGGCACAATGAAGTCCTGATTGATCATTGTGTTGAGTAGCTCTACGGTGTCTTGCGCTGGGTTGAAGGTGAACTGGATGCCCGCCGGAGCGTAGAAATTGGTAAGCCCTTGAAAGAACTTTTCGAGCGTCACGGTCGTTATCTTCTTGGAGGAGGCATTATCACCATTGTCATCGGCACACAATACGGCTAGCACCTGAATCAGGTAGCGTGGCTCGCGTCCCAGCAGTTGCGGTTGCAGGCTTCGCAGGCGCCCGACAGGCCGCTCTCTAGCACGTACCGGTCCTCTAGGCAGCAGTTCGACAACATTGTCGACATCGATCGCGTCGTCAAACCCCGGCCGGCCCCTGGCTACCAAGGTGCGGCTCTCGGCGACTGCCCGCAAAAGTGCAGCTCGCGTCGTCTCCGGCGGCAGCGTCAGCAGTTCCATTAATTCTCTGCTGCGGTTGAATACTGTTTCGCTCATGGAATACTCCTGACAATCGACAGATCTGCAGAACAAAGCTGTCGAGAGAACACTGTTTGCGCCCACTTCGTTAGCTCGGTGATGATCGCCGAGTGGGGTTAGGCACTGGATGCATGCTGTGCCCAGTCCCTGTGACCAGCGGCAAATCGGAGGTTGTCCGGCCAAAGCATCGAGATTCAGTCGGCAGTCGTGGCTGTGGGCATGGCGGCAGGCCCCTCAAACGTGGCCCGCGCGCGGCCGTTGGCCAGCATATAGGAGAGGTACAGGATGGCCAGACCATTGACCGCATGCAGCGCATGAATGGCCGGGATGGAAAACTCCGTATGCACCAGAATGCCCTGCACCGGCATGATCAGCAGCGCGGTTAGCAAGGAAAATCCGATGTTCAGCCGGTTGGCCCGGGCCACCAGGGCGGCAACGAGGGCCAGAATGGCGATCAGCCACACGAATAACCCGCCGGCGGCGTGAACCTGACTTGAGGCCGCACCGAACACTGATAAAGCGATCAGCACAAACTGTACGTTGGTGCCGATGAATACGGCCCAGGAAAGAATGGTGTTGATCTTGGCTGCTGTTTCGCGCATGATCTGCTCCTTATTTCCATCTCCAGCACAATAGAAAGGTAGAACGGTCAGGCAAGTCTTGCCCGCTAGGTTGACGCTGCCGGTTTGGAAACGGCCGTTGATTCAAGACCCATACGGGCAAAGAGCCAGAGACTGATCACGACCAGCCATACTAGGATCAATGTCAGGACCGCCCATGAAAACGGCGTGAGCAGGGCGAGAGCCAGAACGACGCTGACCCAACCAAACCAGGCCGGCAGTACCTTGGTTCTCACCAGGGCTAGCCCCGTCGCGCCGATCAAGGCGGCAAAGGCTATCGGTAACGCCACGCCGCTAAGCGAACCCCAGGTGTCGATCGTGGCGATGGCCGCGTCGGGACCAATGCTCGCCGCCGAAGCGGCGCGTTCGGACAATACGCCAAAACCTGCGTGTCCAGCGGCCATCAAGACGGCTGCGGCCACACCGCCACCGAAGGCGATATCGGCCAGTGGATCGCCCACCGGTGCTGTGCCTTTCAAGACGCCGCGCAGGGTGCCGGCGAACCATAAAAGAAAGAATGCGGACAGCGTGCCCAGGTAGCCAGCCAGATAAACGGTCTGGGCATTACTGCTCATGAAGGCGATCAGCCCCTGCGCGTCGGGCATAAAGCCGACTTGCCCGCCAACCAGAATACCGGGCACCAGGTACAGGACCACAAAAATGAGGCCGCTCAACACAAACCAGCGATTCCAGCGTGATTGGTTCATCATTCCCTAGCCTCCATCCTCTTCGATACAAATTGGATCATCCGCAACCCGGGTCGTCCAAGCGTCTGGTTCGCGCTTGGCCTGGACACTCCAAGGGCTCATGCTCCGGCACCTTCTATCTGCGCCATGGCCACTGGCTGCGGCTCGCGCACAAACAGCAGGGCGATGCCCAAAAATGCGACCGCGAAGTAGTAGACGCCCGGCGGTAATCCTCCAGTAAACGCCACTGCGACCAGAATCAGCGCGGCGAGAACGATCACCGGCCAACCTAGCCATTTGGGATAACCGGTGCGTAGCAGAGCGTAGCCCATGAGAATCAAGGCTAGCTGCCACAGTACAGAAAATGTGATCCACATCACCAGGATGGCCGGCTCGTAGGGCGTCTCCCAGGCCTGCGACACGGCGCTGATGCTCCGGCCAGTGGCATATGCGAGGCCGCCCGTAAGAGCCAGAGCCGCCGCTGCCGTGCTGGCGCGGCGGACATTCTGTTCGTCGCTCAATCCCTGTAGGTGGCGCGCGAGCAGGAGCAGCCCAACGGCAACGACCACCGTGCCGACGGCCATGAGAAGCATGGCCATGGTCCAGGCCGTTGGATCGGCGTCGATGACCTGCTGCGGATCAGGGGCCCCACCGTAAATCTCGCCGACGATCGGCCGGCTCTCGCCAAACCAGGCGATGGCGGTGCCGATGACCAGAGTAATGGCCGCTATGCGTTGCATAATCTTGCTCCTTGTCGTTGCCATAAACGTGTGCCGAACTTCTCTCCGCATCATACAGTGGCGTCAGCCCCCAGTCATGGGGCATGTGTCCCTTTCTGCCGGGACAGAATGTCCCGCTTCGGGCGTTTAGAGCGCCGGGCGGTGCCCTGCGCGCTACGG
>CAVOGT010000012.1:0-32299 GCA_963695535.1 uncultured Chloroflexia bacterium | reverse complement strand
GGCCGGCGGCATAAATTATGACTTTACCGATGATATCGAATCGCCCAACAGCTTCACGCTCAACGATGGGGAGATCAAGACGTTCCAGAATGTCGTGCCCGGCCAATACACTGTGACAGAGGACGATCCCTTGCCCGATGACTTCCTCTCAGGTCTTATCTGTGATGACGGCTCAAGCGCGACCCCATCCGCTGTCGACCTGGCGACCAGGAAGGCGACAATTAATCTGGATCCTGGCGAAACGGTCACCTGTACCTTCACCAACAGCGCCAAGGATGTCATCGTCATCGCCAAGATTACATTACCGGCGGGTGGCATAAACTTCGACTTCACCAGCACTTTGGGCAGCTTCAGTCTGGATGATGGCGAAATCCAGGCCTATACGCTCCAGCAACCCGGTACCTTCACGTTCACGGAAGAGGAGCCGGGTCCGGATTACAAGCTGTCCGACCTGGAGTGCGCCATTGTGCAAGAGGGGCAAGACCCGATTTACGTGGACGGGAACCTGGACACTCGCAGCGTCGATGTCACGCTGGACGGCCCGGGACAGGGAGCTTTCTGCCTGTTCGTCAACACACAGGTTTTCGATCTGACGATCGTGAAGAACACGGTCGGCGGTGACGATACGTTTGAGTTCGAGAAGGGCAACAACAGTGAGGTTGACTTCGCGGACTTCAGTCTGACGACGCAAGGCGGCACAGCCCAGACGACGATCCCGGACCTGCCTGTCGGGTTCATACAGGTTGAGGAGGTCGTGCCGGACGGCTGGGCGTTGACAGATATCGAATGCGTCGGTGTGACTGGCGACGCCTGGAGTGCCACGTTCCCCGATGCCCGAATCAGACCGTCGGCCGGCGACGACATCACCTGCACCTTCACCAACGAGAAGCTGGGCAGCATCACGGTGGTCAAGGATGCCTTCCCGGCCGACGACACGGAGTTCCTGTTCGAACTCGTTGGTGGCGATCCCGCCACGGCCACCGACTTCACCCTGCAGGACCCGCTGCAGCCTACCAAGGTATTCACCGACGTGGTTCCCGGCATCTGGGGCCTGGGCGAGTACGACTTGCCGGCCGGCTGGGCGCTGACGGAGGTCGACTGCCAATCGACACTGGGCACGTCGGAATACATCATCGGTGACAACGGCGTCAACATCGACCTGGAGCCCGGGGATGACGTCACCTGCACCTTCACCAACGTTCTCGAGCAGAACGCCGAGGATTACATCTTCATCCAGAAGACCACCATCCCGGGCGGCGGCACCGGCTTCAACTTCGAGTTTACCGAGAACGGCGGCCAGCCTCAGCCGTTTGTGCTGGACGACAACCAGCTGCAGCTTATCACGGTTGCACCAAACGGCACCTATGTGATCACTGAGCAAGGCCCAGGGTCGGACTATGTGCTGTCGAGCATTACCTGTAGCGGCGGCGGCAATCCGCAGATCAGCGGCAACTCAGTGACGTTGACTTTCGGACCTGCCGGCAACGAGACAGCCATTTGCACCTTCACCAACACACTCGTCAACGCCTGCCCGGTGGACCCGAACGTGGGCAACCTGCAGACCGACTTGTTGGGCGTGGGCCAGGGCAGCACGACCAAGGGCATTCGCACCCGCAAACTGGTCATCCCCAACTATCAGAACGTAGACTCGCTCTACGGCCAGTTGGCGGCGGTCGATGTCGGTGTCATGAAGTATGTTCGCTTCCGCTATCCCAACAGCTATTGTTCAGGTCAAGGACGCCACCAGCCTGGCCTATCGCATGAACGCGGTGAGCTGGTGGGGTAGTGATCTGATACCCGCCGTACATCAAGGGCCAGTTCTTCTGGGGCGCCAAGGGTAACCAGTCACCGCGGGCCTTCGTCCTGTGGCCGACCTACACCACCACGGAAGAATATGCCAACGTGTTTACCGTGTTCGATGAGAGCACCGAGAATCATGTCTATTGGGATGTCAACAATGGCTGGTATGCGGATCAGACCCAGACCATCGCCATTCCGGAGACGCAGGTCGACGGGGCAGACATCCTGGTCAAGGTGGCCCTGGTGGACAACAACAAGGACGGCCGTCCGGTCATCCTGACCGTGTCCGCGGGCAACGTGTCCCAGCAGGTGATCACCTCTGTTCCCAGCGACAAGGATACGCTCAACCTGGAGGAGATCCTCCTGGAGAACGTGCCCAGGGGAACGACTGAGGTGGTACTGCACCTGATGTCGCCGGCCCCGAGCAGCATCTATCCCGAGGGTGGCGACTCGGTGGCCATGATCGGCGCGGCGGCCAGCTATAGCTGCGAGCTGCCAACACCGAACCCTTAGCGCGCTTGTTCGCCACTGCGGCGGCGACAATAATCTGACCTGACAGGCCATTTAGGGGCCTGTCAGGTCGTTTCTGTGTTCGGTCTGCTGGTCTCCCCCGGCACGTATGATCGGGTGCCGGGGGAGATTAGTGGACAAGTGGTCGGAGTCCGTCAATACCCGACGCCTGTTGAAATGAGTTGAGTGGCGAACGACACAGTGGTCATGGTGCCGCAAACGGGCCGTGAACCGTGGGGGGCCGGCAAGTCCGCCACCCAAATCGACCGTGAGTTTGTTCGCGATCCGCAGAAGGAACCGGACCTAACTTGCCCGGAAACTCGCCGGCAGGGTTTCGTCCCACGGGATGAGACGCTGACATGGCTCCGAGCTTTAACTGCACAAGAAGAAGGAAACTATCGTTATGAATCGCTTATCCTCAAGACTACTGGCCGGTGCGGCCGTTCTGCTTCTCGTACCCCTGGCCGCTTGCGCCGGCCAGACGGCCGTTACGCCTACCGCTGTTCCGGTTGAGCCAACGGCCGCCCCGCCGGAAACTGACGCGGCAGAGCCAACCGCGCAGCCGGCTGCGGAGGAGTCTGCAATAACTGAAACGCAGGCCGGTCTGCCGGCCGAGATCGTCAGCCAGTTGGATACATACCTGCAATCGCAGGTCTACACCGAGGGCGGCGACCCTACAAACGCGGCGCCCGGTCTGGTCCTCTACGTCAAGACGCCCGACGGCACCTATCTGAACGCCGCCGGCGTCACCAGCCTCGAAGACGGCACGCCGATACAGCCGGACGATATCCTGGAGATCGGCAGCAACACCAAGTCGATGACCGTTGTCTTGCTCATGCAGCTGGTGGAGCAGGGCCTGATCTCGCTGGACGACCCCCTCAGCAAGTGGCTGCCGGAGCAGGCGGCCGCCCTGCCTAACGGCGACCAGATCACCATTCGCCAGATGGCCCAGCACACGGCTGGTCTCTGGGACTACGGCGATGAGCTCATCGGCGCTGGGGTCGGCGACCCGGATGCCCTCGAAGCCGCGTTCACGCCCGAGGAAATGGTTCAGTTTGCGGCCGACAATGGCACGCCCTACTTCGCCCCCGGCGAGGAAGGGCAGTGGCATTACAGCAACACCGGCTATGTCATGCTGGGCATGATCATCGAACAGATCACCGGCCAGAAAATCGGTGACCTGATGCAGACCCGCATCTTTGATCCGTTGGGCCTGGAAAGCGCCGTCTTCCTGGAAGGGGTGCCCGAGCCCGGCCAGATTACTACGCAGGGCTACTGGTGGAACGAGGATGGCGAACGGGTCAATACCACGAACTGGAACGCGTCTCAAGGATGGGCGGCCGGGGCAGCGGCCATGACCGCCACGGACCTGGCGACGTATGGCCAGGCGTTGGCGGCCGGTGAGCTCTTCCAGAATGCGGACACCCTGAACGAGATGCTCACGTTTGATCCGTCAGCGCGGTTCGGTGTTCTCGGCCCCTACGGGCTGGGCCTGATCGACTTCGCCGGCGACGGAACCATGTGGGGTCACGGCGGCCAGACGCTGGGTTTCCAGTCGCTCTGGTACGTAGAGCCGGCGAAGGATATCGTGGTCGTTGGCCTGACCAACTCGGCCAGCTATTCGGCCAACGCATTCATGAATGTCTATCAAATCCTGACGGGCGCCGGTGCATTGCCCTTCAGTGCTGGAACGCTCATGCCTGCCGGCGTTCTTGCTCCGTCAAATTGGAAATGGATACGCTTTGACAGTCCGACTGGCTCCACCGACGTGGATAGAGCCGATGGGCTGATTATGAGTTTGGCAAAGACCAGACATGCCTCACGATTAGCGCTGAGTGTGGCAACACCGGTGGTACGTTTACGGTGGATCAATCGCAAGGCATTGACTTCGATATCGACGCCTCCACGCTCACCTGTGACGGCGAGTCGCCGGCCGGACAGTTTGTGCAATATCTCAACGACGCAGTCTCGTGGCGTTTTGACAATGGCCGTTTGATCATTGACCTGCCCGAGGACGGCGGCTCAATGGTGTTCGAAGTCAACCAGGTCAGAGTAGGTCAGCCGCAACACGGAGGTTCAGAGATCGTCGTGCTGCCGGACGGGAAGTCGGTGAAATGAGTACGCTACCGGGCGTCTTAATCGACATGGTAATCGTCTAGCGGGCGTTCGGGTTGATCGTCCGGCTGGTTCCCGCCGGCAAAGCATGACTACCGCAACAAACGGCCGCGCGATCTGTCGCCGTTTTTCGAATCGCCGGCGGCGCTCACACCAGAGCGCCGCGGCGAACCGGACGACCTGGTCGTGTCTGGAGCATCGCCGGGCGTGGTTCTCGCTGCGGAGTAAGCCATTCCAGGAATCACGAGCGGGGACGTGCATATCAATAGGAGTTAATCGCAGTGAGACATTATTCATCATCAAAGCCGCTAACCATGGCGGCCATCTTTCTTATCATCGTTCTGGCCGCTTGCGGTGGCCAGAACACCGCTACGCCTACCACTGCCCCCGTTGAGCCGACGGCCGCTCCGGTAGAACAAGCCGCGGAACCGACTGCGGAGCCGGCCGTGGAGGAATCTGCCACGGCCGAACCGGAGCCGCCGAGCGTGCCTCCACCCAGCGAGGAGCTGCTCCACCTGCGGTCGGGCGAATGGCAGTGGCTGGCCTATGCCGGCCCGGCTGAGACGTTTGAAGTTGAGACGGGGGAGAGCTATCGCGTTACCTTCGGCGATGACGCTACTTTCACCGCCGTGGCGGACTGCAACAACCTGGCCGGAAACTACGTCGCCAGTGACGGCGGCGAGATTACCATCACGCCCGGCCCGATGACGCTGGTCGCCTGCCCGGAAGGCTCGCGCAGCGACCAGTTCGTCGCCTTCCTGGGCAGCGCGACACGCTACGCCTCGGACGGCGACAACCTGGTCCTTGAGCTGCTGGCCGACGGCGGCACGATGACCTTCGCTCCGACCGGCACAGTTGATTCCACCATGCCGGCCACCACTGGCGCTGATCTGGTCGCGATCCTCGGTAACCTGACCTACACTGGTATGCTGCCGGACCAGGCCATTACCCTGACCGACGGCACCGGCACCTACGACGACGGCAGCTCCGGCACGCCGATCGTCACTCTGGCGACGAATCTCATCCCGACCGGTAATCTGGACAGCGACGGCGCACTCGACGCCGTGGCCGTGCTGCGCGATGAATCGGCCGGCTCGGGCACGTTCTACTTCCTCTCGGCGGTACTGGATGTGATGAACAACCCGACGCCGACCGAGGCGCTGATGATTGGTGACCGCATTCAGATCAAGTCGCTCTTGGCTGAGGGCGCGAGCGTCTTCGGCGAGATCATCGCCGCGGCCGAGAGCGACCCGGCTTGCTGCGGGACGTGGCTCTTCAACAAGGTGTATGCCCTGCAGGATGGCCGCTTGGCGGAAACGAGCAGCGAGCAAATCAGCCAGATCTCGTCGACCACTATCGGCGGCAACTGGAACATAGTCGACCTGAACGCCGAGCAAGGAACCGGTCTTGCCGGAGGCACCGATCACGTTGCAACTCTTTGGCGACCGCGTCTCCGGTTCGGCTGGCTGTAACACATATACGGGCACATACACCTCGCCGAAAGAGCAGATCAACAGCTTCATGATCGGCGACCTGGCGACGACGATGAAGCTGTGCGAGCAGCCGTTCATGGACCAGGAGGCCCTCTACCTTTCGCGTCTGGCCGCGTCGACGTCATGGGGTTTTGACTACGGCCGCCTGTCGCTCACCTACAGACTAGAAGATGAGACGCTTGGGAGGCTGCTCTATGTCCCACAGGAACAGTGATTTGACCGCCTTGCATCGAGAAACCAGGGGCGACATTCGTTGCCTATCCATTAGTGACAACTCTAGAGATATTAATAAGATGAGAAAGATAACCTCCATTCTACTTGTAATGTTCGGTTTACTCTTAGCCGGCTGTCAGGCTAACGATCAACAGTCGGCGGCCACGGCCGTTCCCGAATCAACGGCGATCACGGAAGCGGCCGCGGTTACTGTAGCGCCTGCGACGGAACCAGCGGCCGAACCGACGGCTGAACCAACCGACGCATCGGAAGAAGTAACGGCCAATCTCACGGGTATCACCTGGCAGTGGCAGGGCACGACCACGCCGGTCGAGCGGATTGTGGCGTCCGACCCGTCGCTTTACACCGTTACGTTCAACGACGACGGCACGGCGGCCATCCTCGCCGACTGCAAGAACGCCGAAACGACTTACACGGCCGACGCGGGCGCGCTGACCATCGACCCGTTTGCCGTGACCCTCCAGATTTGCTCGGAGACGTCACAGGAACCGGTCTTCATCAGCCAGTTGAGCAGCGCCGCCCGCTACTTCTTCGAAGACGGCGACCTGTTCATCGACCTGTTCGCCGACGGCGGCACGATGCGCTTCGCGGCCGCGCTTTCCGCGGCTGAGCAGACCGCGCTGGCGGCCGGGACAGATCCGGCAGCGATCCTGGGCAACCTGACCTATGGCGGTGTGCTGCCCGACAACCAGCCTATCACGCTGACCGACGGCGTTGGCGTCTATGAAGATGGTGGTGGCGGCAGCCCGTTCGTCAGCCTGGCCGACCAGCTCATTGCCACCGGCGATTTCGATCATGATGGAACATGTCGACGCGGTGACCTTCCTAGTAGACAACTCCAGCGGCTCCGGTCGCTTCGTGTATCTGGTTGCCGTGCTGAATGCGCTGGGCGATCCGCAGCCGGTCGTAGCCGACCTGCTGGGCGACCGCACGCCGTGAAGTCGCTCACGGTGGACGTTAACCAGATGGTCATCGAGATGCTGACTCACGGCCAGGACGATCCGGCCTGTTGCCCGTCGCAGCAGGCGCGCAAGGTCTTCACCTTGCAGGATTACCGCATCTACCCGCTGAGCGACGAGGTACTCGGCGAGGTCTCGCTGGAGTCGCTGGACGGCACAGCGTGGCAGCTTGTTGGTCTCAATGGCGGTCAGGAGCCTGTGCTGCCTGATACCGTCGTGCTCTCTCACGTTCGATAACGGCCAGGTCAGCGGGTCCGCTGGATGCAACGACTACAGTGGCCCGATGTTTGGCGGAGACCTGCCCAGACCATGACGATCGGCCCAATTGCTGCGACCGGATGCAAGCGTGCGATGACATCATGTCCCAGGAGAAGGCCTACCTGGCCGCCTGCTATCCCGCCGTCGCCTGGCGCTATGCACCCGGTTCGGGCTACCCGCCCGGACTATGATGACGCCGGGGCATACATTGGTCTATTGAGCCGCCCGCCAGCTGCCTCCGCAACAGCCGGGACGCAGCCGACTGCCGGCTGAGATCGTCACCCAACTGGATACCTACCTGCAATCGCAGGTCTACCCCGAAGGCGGCGACCCGACAGGCGCGGCGCCCGGTCTGGTCCTGTACGTCAAGACGCCCGACGGCGCCTATCTGAACGCCGCCGGCGTCAGCAGCCTCGAAGACGGCACGCCGATGCAGCCAGACGATATCCTGGAGATCGGCAGCAACACCAAGTCGATGACGATTGTCCTGCTCATGCAGCTGGTGGAACAAGGCCTGATCTCGCTGGATGACCCCCTCAGCCAATGGCTGCCGGAGCAGGCGGCCGCTCTGCCCAACGGCGACCAGATCACCATTCGCCAGATGGCCCAGCACACGGCCGGCCTCTGGGACTACGCGACGATCTCATTGGCGATGGGGCCAGCGACCCGGACGCGCTGGTAGCCGCGTTCACGCCCGAGGAAATGGTTCAGTTTGCGACCGACAATGGCACGCCCTACTTCGCCCCCGGCGCGGAAGGGCAGTGGCATTACAGCAATACCGGCTATGTCATGCTGGGCATGATCATCGAACAGATCACCGGCCAGACGATCGGCGACCTGATGCAGACCCGTATCTTTGATCCGCTGGGCATGGAAAGCGCCGTCTTCCTGGAAGGCGTGCCGCAGCCCGGTCAGATCACCACCCAGGGATACTTTTGGACCGAAGATGGCGAGCGCGTCAACACCACGAACTGGAACGCCTCTCAAGGATGGGCGGCCGGCGCAGCGGCCATGACCGCCGCGGACCTGGCGACCTATGGCCAGGCGTTGGCGGCCGGTGAGCTGTTCCAGAATGCGGACACCCTGAACGAGATGCTCACGTTTTATCCGGCAGCGGAGTTTCAGCGTTGGCGGCCCTTATGGACTGGGGCTGATCGACTTCGCCGGCGACGGGACCGTGTGGGGCCACGGCGGCCAGACGCTTGGCTTCCAGTCGCTCTGGTATGTGGACCCGGCGAAGGATATCGTGGTCGTTGGCCTGACTAACTCGGCCGCCTACGAGTCCAGGGCATTCATGAATGTCTATCAGATCCTGACGGGTGCCGGAGCGTTGCCGTTCACGCCTTTTACTCTACATGCCTGTCGGTGAATTTGCTCCATCAAACTGGACATGGACACGCTTTGACGGTCCGAACGGCTCCACTGACGTGGATCCGGCCGATGGCTGGTCCTGAGTCTTGAGCAAGGCCAGGAGCCTGATACGTCAGCGCTGAGTGCGGCAACACCGCTTGGTGACGTTTACGGTGGATCCATCGCAGGGCAATTGATTTCGATATCGACGCCTCCACGCTCACCTGCGATGCGCGAGTCGCCGGCCGGGGCAGTTCGTGCAATATCTCAACGATGCAGTCTCGTGGCGTTTTGACAATGGCCATCTGATCATCGACCTGCCCGAGGATGGCGGCTCGATGGTGTTCGAGGAAGCAGCCGACGAAGTAGGTGGGCACTGGAATGAATACTCTTGTACCACTTCTAATTACTACCCTTGTCGTTGGGCTGGTAACGGCCGTTCTCATCTGGGTTGTCAGCCGGTTCGATCTTGGGCTGGAGACAAAGGTTTTGGCAGCGCGCTGGCCGCCGGTCTCGTCGCCGCCTTGGCGTCCGGGGCCTTCACTATTCTGCTCAGCCTGGCCAACATCGGCGACGGCGACGGTTGATCGGCGGGATCGTCCATCTGGTCGTGACCGCGATCACCCTGTTGATGGCCGGTCGGCTGCTGCCCGGGTTGAACGTCAAGGGCGTGGCCGGGGTGCTGGTGGTGGCCGTGGCCATCGGCCTGCTCTACTGGCTGGGCGGCCTCTTGCTGGGGCGCTGGTCTGAAACCGAATCCGGTAGTGACAAGCTTTAGGCCTTTTCTCCGGATTCTCTTGTTGCTGGCCTGCTCGGGCTGCCCGTCGGGTCAATTGCGGGTGGACTCGGAATGGGCCTGTACTTTGTCTACCAGCCGCAAAAGCCTGCCCTTTCCGGAAACCATCCTGCCGGACTGACTTTTTCATTGTTTGCCCTGCTGATCGGCATTCCGTTCGTGCTGCTGTATGGCGCACCGGTTCACGCACTGCTCGCCAGGCGGGGTATTCGAATTACCTGACCGCTGTGGCCGTCGGTGCTGTTCCCGGGAGCCGCTTTGCTGACGCGGATGCCTGGCATTGGGGCTCTTGCACTATACTTCGGTGTCTGTATTGCGGTTGCTGGACAGTGGTTTGCGAATCGCCGTAGATGCCTCCCAAGACAATCGCTAACCGTCTCTCCGGTTGGCAATGAGGCGAAATGCTCTGTTGGAGTCAAAGAAATGGGTATAGGGACAGACCTGGGGAACGGTAGAATCATCGGGATCCCTATCAGCGTGCTACGTGCGGCCGTCGCCATCGGCGCGTGCTGCGGCTGATCGGGCTCTTGCTTGCGGCAAGTGCTCTAGCCCTGACGCCAGCTCATCCTGCTGCTCGATCCGGCTATCTCATAGAACGTTGGATTGTGAGTTTATGGAGAAACACAATGAAAATAAGCAGCTGCTGCTCGCGTCCGTCGCGCTGTTCCTTGTCGCCCTGCCGGCGCTGGCCTCCGGAATCGTCGGAGAAGCCGCCAGGCAGAGGTGAGCCAGCGACAGACCGACTGTCTGCTTAGGTCTGCCGGAAGACGAGATCGTCAACCAGACAATAGAATGTTGGGAGCTGACTGTGCCGGAGAACTGGGAGAGTCCCGGCGCGGAGGAAGTGACGATCAGCTATGTGATTCTGAAATCCCCCAGCCCGTCGCCGTTTCCCGATCCCGTCGTCTATCTGGAGGGCGGGCCGGGCAGCTCGGCCCTGGCGGGCCTGCCGCTGCTGCAAAGCACGTTCGCCGACCTGCGCCAATACCGGGACATCATCCTCTACGATCAACGAGGCACGGCGTTCAGCTCACCGCTGATCTGTCCGACCGAAGTGCAGGAGCAACCGATTGAGACGCCGGCGTTGATCCCGGACGCCGCCCAGGGAGTGGACAGCGACATCGACGCGCTGGTGAACAACGCCAAGAGCAGCAGCGGCTACCGGGTCGCTGTGAACTGCGCCCCTTACTTCGCGGAGCAGGGCATCGACCTGTCGCAGTACAGCACCGCCAACAGCGTGCAAGACCTGATCGCCCTCATGGACACGCTCGACTACGAAGCGTACAACATCTACGGCATCTCCTATGGCACCAACGTGGCCCTGGAGCTGTTCCGCTACTACCAGGAGAATGAAGAGGCTGATCTTCCGGTCCTGCGCAGTGGCATCATCGACGGCAATGTGCCGCCCAATGTGGACACGCGCGGCGGGCAGGCATTGATTACGCCGGAGAACATCCTACGCGTCTTTGAGGATTGCGAGGCGGAAGTCGCATGTAACGCAGCTTTCCCCAACATTCGCCAGCGGGCGGTTGACCTCATTCAGCAAACGGCCGAAAGTCCGCTAACGATTGGGGACGAAACGATTGCGGTAGATGACCTGCGCCGGGTCCTGGGCGACGGCGCTTACGTTCAAGACGGCCGAGAACGGCAGCACTGTGTCGGAATCGGTGCCGCCTACTTGCCGTTGATGATCGACGAACTGGAGAATGGCGTCAGCGACACCTACGTTGGTCTGCGTGACGGGACGCTGCCACCCAGCCTGCCGCGGCCGTTGCAACGTCGCCCGCCAACCCGCTGAGCGTCGTCGCCACAGAAACGACGTCGCTGGCGGCTGAGGCACGTGCGCTGGCGGACGAAATCGAAGCGCTCAACCGGCAAACCACGCGAGCGGCTGAAGCGCTGGCGAGTGACCAACCCTTGCCGGAGTTCTTCATCTCGGAGCTGAGATTGGGCATTTCCAACTGGACTATCTTTCGGCGCTGTTCTTCCCCGCCGGGGTTGAAGCGGCCCTGAGCGGTGAACGGACACGAGAGACGCTGCTGGGCATTGCCGGCGGCATCAGCGAAGAGTCTGGCCGCCATTGTACCGCTCATGAGTGATGACGACGTGACCCAGACGTTTGATCAGATCGAGGCGATCTTGCCGACGCTGACCGCCGTGGACAGCATTACCAACATCGTCATCACCTGTAACGACCGCTATGGCTCGTTCGACCTGGAACGTATCTTCGAGCAGTATCGAGCCTATGAGGCCCCGGCACTCGTCAACAAGATCGATGTCGCCGTCAACAACAAGACAGAGTGTGAGGCCTGGGGGCTGACACCGGAGGACACGGATCTGTCCGACGCCGTCGTCTCCGACTTGCCGATTCTCGTTTCCAACGGATCCGTTGATGCCGAAACGCCGGTGGAATGGGGTGAGGCCGCGGCGGAGGGGCTAGCGAACGCCTTCTCTGTGACCTTCGCCTACGCGCCTCACGGGGCCAGCACGCAGTTCAGTTGCGGTCCGGCCGTCGCCACGGCGTTCATCATGTATCCGGAAAAAATGCCCGATCTGACCTGTGCTGAAGAAATCCGGAACCGATTCCCCTTCGTGCTGACCAGATAGCGATAGACCCGGGCGGAAATAGCTATGAATGACCACACTCAGTCCGGCGGCTTCGTCCGAATCCTCAAATGGTTCGGCGTTGTCTTGTTGGCTCTCCTCGGCCTGTTGCTCATCCTCGGCCTGCTGCCGGTGTCTCGCTCGGGTTCGGCTTCCACACCGGATCCGGCCGCTTCGTATGCCGAGGCCGTTGCACGATACGAGGCAATCGAGCAGGCCGAGAGCGGCATTGTCAATAGCGTCAGCGGCTCGAAGCTACTGAGCCACGGCGACCCACACCACGCGCCTATGTATTGGTGCATGGCATCACCAACTCCCCCCTGCAATGGCTGGAACTGGGGGAGATGCTACATGAACGGGGTCACAATGTCCTGATGCTGCGAATGCCCTATCATGGCCTGCAGAGCGGTCAGGTCGCGAACTTGCGCCTTTGAAGGCTCAGGATCTACGGGCCTACGCTGATGAGGCAATTGATATCGCCGCCGGACTGGGTGATGAGATTGTGGCGGTGGGTATATCCGGCGGAGGGACAGTTGCCGCGTGGATGGCCGCCAACCGGTCGGAGGTTGATCGGACACTGCTGCTGGCGCCGGAATGGCGGGCCTTGTCATCCGGTCAGCGCCCCGTATAATGCTAGTCGTCGGCGGCCACAATTGCCGGCCCTGTCCGCAGCTTGACCCAGGATTCACAGGAGACCCCATGGCCCACGTGGCATTTATGACCCTTGCCATCATGCGCGACACGACCGACTCGCCCAGCATGCAGTCGTTTTTCGATCAGGCCGGGCCGAATTTTCAGACGGCCGAACGGGCCGACGGCTTTGTTGCCTTTGCGGAAGACGGCCGGCCGGATTGGGGCAATAGAACCGTGCCCCGCTTCGCCCAGAAACAGGAATACATGGGCAAGCACGTGATCAGCCTGTCGCTCTGGGAAGACCTGGAATCCGTCTTCGCCTATGCCTATAATGGCTCACACGGCGAATCGCTGGCCCAGCGCAAGGTGTGGTTTGAGCCGCCGGCCTACCCCAGCTATGTAGCCTGGTGGGTTGACGACGACGCCGTCCCCACCTGGCAGCAGGCCAGCGACAAGCTGGATAGCCTGCACGAGGCCGGGCCACAGCCCGCAGCCTTCAACTTCAGCCACCCCTTTGACGCGGACGGTCATCCCACGACCGTTGATCGCGCCCTGGCCCGCCGCAAAGCGGAAGCGACCGCCTCATGACCACTCCCGGCGCGCTGAATCCGGCCCAGATGGCCCAGTTGATTGACACCTACCTCGCAGCCTGGAATGAACCTGATGCGATGAGCCGCCGCCGCTTGCTGGCAAGCGCCTGGGCGCCCGATGGGGTGTACACCGATCCCCAATCCCACGGCGCCAACCGCGATGAACTGGACGCCATCATCGACGGCTTCCATCAGAGCAGCCCCGGCGCGGGCTTTACGCTCGACGGTCCCGTCAGCCATCATCACCATGTCGTTCGCTTCTACTGGACCCTGCGCTTCGCCAACGCGATGGAGGTGCCGGGGATGGATTATGGGGAGATTGGGGCTGATGGGAAGCTGGCCAAGATTGTGGGCTTCTTTTAATCGCTGTATTGGCCGGGCCGGTTCAACGGAGACACAGCACTGAAAACGAAAACATGAGTCATCCCAAACTTTCCAAGAAGGGAAGGACGGGTGGTGGCGGATAAGATAGCCACAGCCGACTCAGAGCAGAACGTAAACGGTAGAGCGGCATCGAGGCATCTCGGTGCCGCTTTCCGGTTCGATGGCAGAAGTGACGAAGCAGCCATTCGCGCAGGTCGTCAAACTTGGGCAAGAGAAGCCAAACAAGAAACGCATAAGCCAAGGTCGTAATGAGCAAGAGCTTCATGCGGTTCTCCCAGAACCAAAGGCGCGGACTCTGCATGGCCAGTTCTGTTTTGAAGAAACGAAAACTCATTTCAATCTGCCAGCGGCGAGCGTAGGCATACATGATATGCCAGGCATCATCGGCAGACTCAACCGGCTCGGCGGTCAGCAAATACCAGGGACTGCGACCCTTTCCGGGGCGAGAAACGACCAGCCACAGCGGAGCTTCAGAAGCAGGATGATAAACTTGCAGCGCCAAGATACCAGTCTTGCGATAACAACAACGGCGTGCATCCCATACAAGGCGGTGGTCCCAGGACCGCTTGCCACGCGAAAACTTCCAGGCACTCTGGGTCTCGCCCGAGGCCAAGGCCAGCTTCAGCCGTTTAGGCCAGCGTAGGATGAAGCGTGCCTGTTGGTTCGCCAAGGTCTCTAGCCAGGGAGCACCGGCATAGCCCCGGTCAAAGACGTGGAGTACTTGACGTCCCCATCGCTGGGTACAAGCAGTGAGCAACTCGGCTTGTACTGTCCGACTTGTGCTGGCCCGGCTGCCTCGTGTTGTCCACCAACGCATCGCAGCCAGGGTGGCCGGTTCGGTCAACCCGGCAACCATGATGGCCGACCAGTGCCAGCCAGGAACAAAAATAGGCCGGCCACCTGGAGGATTGAAGAAGCCGGGCTTAATGCGTTTGAGCCGGGCTGCAGCTGTCGACCGAACAGCGCACAGACCCTCCAGAGCAATGCTTTCCGGTTTCTCCAAGATACTGTCATCCCATAAGCACAAGACCGTTCTTTGTTGGCTAACCAGGTCACTGACGAACCGGGCAGCCCGTTGCCATAGAAATCCTTCAATGAGCTTGTAGGACCAGCGCCCACTACGTAGTAAGTTGCTGATACGCTTGGTTCCGGCCGGGGCTTGGTCCGGTGTTAGCAGATAACCACCCAGCTCACTGAGTAGCAGCCCGTGGTCAGCGTGGCGAAACCGAATGATGACGCCGACCAATTGGGCAAAGGTGCGGACCAAACGTCTGTCCAGCTCTTCGTTCAACGACAGCAACAGAGGACCCAAAAACCCCAACAGTTCTTGTTGTATATCGAAGGTTGTTTCTTTGGCAGCTTTTACGTTATGCTCATTCATGCAGGCACCTCTTGAAATGGTTTGTTATGGTGACACCCATTTTCAACGAGGTTGCCTGTTCTACAAAACAAAAAGACCCGCCTTTTCAGACGGGTCTCCTGAGTCAAAGTTTGGGATGACTCATGTATTCTCGGGTTGGACTATTCTATTAGTCTGGTACGCCCTGAGGGACTCGAACCCCCGACCTTCTGGTTCGTAGATAGTCGCGGTACCCCCAAAAGTGGGTATTTAAAGGCTATTTAGAGGGAATACACCCATATATATGGGTGTCGGAGGTGCCCTAAATCCACAGGATAAGCTACGGTATAAGCTACGGATCAGTGTTTAAATACTTCGTCCATTTTCTCGGCGGTCTCTGAATGCATGGATGAGATGATGTGAGAGTGGGTATCAAGAGTCAACATGATTGACGAGTGTTCCAATAGCTCCTGAACCTTCTTTGGGTGTACGTCTTGAGAAAAGAGAATTGTCGCGGCCATATGCGCGGCACCGACAGCACTTCACCTGGTCATGGTATCTCCCTGAAACTCCCATATGGGAAAGGGTGTCCGGCCGTAATGGCTTTACTTCATGCCTCTTTCAGAGCGGGTTCAGCCTGTTCGAGCAGATTGGTAAGCCGCGTCAGACTGCTGGTTACCAGTGGCGGCGGTTCCTCCATGGACTGTGTCGCCAGCCATACTTGTACTTGCCGCTCCTTGAGATCTGAAATCCTGCCGGCCGGCTCAGAAACGGTGGGGTGGCTGACCAGGCGGTTCCACAGGATTTGGTAGGTGGCCGACAGGGGTGGCGCGACAATGAGACCGATTAGCCCAAAGGCGTCGGCCAGGGCGATGAGCATAACGATCGTGACAATTGGATTGGACTGCCCGCGGCTGTACAGGCGTGGCTCAACCCACCGTTTCAGGGCAATCATGACAATGATCGTATAGAGAACCGTAAACAGAGTTAGCTGCACGCTGGTCAGCAGCCCCACCACAAGCGGCGCGATCACGGCCAGTATGGGCCCAACCACAGGGATTAACTGGGTCAACGCGCCGATAAGCGCCAGGAGTGCCGGGTAGGGCGATCCCAACGCCCAGTAACCCAGGCCCAGAAGCAGCCCGGCCAGCAGGCTGTGAATCACCTCGCTGCGAATGTACGCGCCAACCTCCATCTCGACCGTCCGCCAGATATCGCGCACACGACCGCGAAGGTGCGCCGGCAACAGCGAAAGCCAGAGTCGCTCAAAATGAACATGGTCGATGCTCCAATAGATGCTCAGGAACAGAACAACGAGGGCGCCGCTGAGTATGGTGATGATTCCCTGGGAGAAGCCCAGGAGGGTTGGCAGCACAAGCTGCCCCTGTTCGCCGGTTACGGCGCCAAAGATCGCACTCGGCGGCGGCAATCGGTCATTCAGTACCGCCTGGAACGACGTGCCCGTCAACCAGGCCGGCTCCCGCCATTCATCCCGAACCGACACTTGGCTACCCAACTGTTGAACCTCACCAACCGCCGCCCCGACAATGAGGGTTAGCAGAAGACCGAAACCGACAACAATCAGCAGGTAAAGAAATATCAGGCCTATGCGCGCAGCCAACTTCCGTCCGGATAGGCGTGTTGCCAAGGGGCGAAACGCGGCCGCCAGGGCTAATGAGAAGAGGACGTAAACCACGGCAAGACGGAACTGCCATAATAACAGCAGGCCAAGCACAGTGGCCATGACGGCCGCTCCGATCACGATGACTTGTTTGGTCATAACAGCCCGCTATCGTCGACCTGAGCCAAGAGCACACCCAAGTCAGTGGTAATCGACTCGATTTCGTCCATCACCTGATCGATCTGTGATATCGAATCGATTGAGCCTTCCTTGTCGACCCGTGCCTGCTTGCGCAGGTCTTGGGCCAGGTCTTGCGCTTCATAGCGCAACCGGCCGACCAGGTCTCGGCCGGTTATCGCTTCCGGCTCTAGCGTGTCTGGATGAAAGACGTAGCGATCGAGCATGAGTTGAATGATGGCCGCGATAGGGATGGCCATGAGTGCGCCGGGGATTCCGAGCAACGAGGCAAAGGCAAATATCGCCAGCAGGGCGACGAAGGGATTGACCCCCACGGCCCTACGCATGACCCGTGGCACCAGCAAGTTGTTCTCCAGTTGTTGAATAATCAGCGTAGCGACGATGACCCAGATCAGCTTATCCGGTCCGATGGACGCGGCCACGAGTGCCGCCGGAATGGCTCCCAGAAACGGCCCGACGAGCGGCACGGCTTCCATGACACCGGCGACGAGCGCCAGCACCAGGACATAGGGCAAGCCTATGATCATATAGGCCACCAGAGACATGCCGGCGATGACCAGCATGAGAACGCCTTGCCCGGCAACGTAGGCCCCGACCTTGGTTTCCATGGCCGCGATAAGCTCCTGGGCGCTTTCTCGCTGGCCGGCCGGAACCAGCAGCAACAAGTTCCGAATGTGTCGCGGTCCATCGAGTGTCCAGTAATAGGCGATGAGCAGAATGGCGCCGGCCGCAAGGAAAACCTGAACCGATGTGGCCGCGTATCCCAGCGCCTGGGCGGCCGAATCCAATATCTCCTGCCCCGTCTGTGCAATGGGCACCTGATCAGGTAATAACCTGTCGGAGAAGAGGACACCCAACTGCTGGACCAATGAATTGGGATTATCAACCAGCCACTCCCTCAGGCTTTGAAGGTAGCCGGGGGCCGCGTCCGCAATCGTGGTCCCTTGGGTCACCAGCAACGGGGCCAATAACAGTACAAAGCCGACAAGAAGGCCCAGCAGCAGCAGGTAAATGAGCGTGACCCCGGCATAGCCGGGCAGGCCGCGACGTTGCAACCAGGCGACCACCGGCCGGAGGACTGTGCCGAGCACGATGGCCACAAAAAGGATGAAAACAACCTGGTTGAACCGGTACAGCAGCCAGAAACCCAGGCCAATGGCCACGAGAACGAGCACGGCCCACACGACTCGCCAGAATGTCCAGGTAGATGGTGGCGAATATGAAGTGCCCGACACTTCATTCTCCGAAGGACGTTTTTCCGTGATCATGTCAGTCCTGAATCGAGGTAGGGCGTGTGGTACTTACTCCCTAATCCTGATCATTTCGACCATCGCACCCATCTGTTCTCCACTGCCTACCCATGCCTCTCAAGCCAATCAAGCATGGCCGTCACACTGCCGGTAGCCATAGCGATGCTCGTATCGGCTGCGCCATAATAGAGATGGATTGTGTCGCCGTCGCCGGCAATGGTGTAGCCACAAGGAAAGACGACGTTGCCCACATCCCCCTGCAGCTCGTAAGGTTCTTCCGGCCGTAAGAACCACTCATCACCGCGCTTTAGACAATGTTCCGGTGTATGCAGATCAAACAAGGCCAGTCCGAGCCGGTAAATGGCGCCGGCCGCTGTCTGGCGCACGCCATGATAGATCACGAGCCACCCTTCCGCAGTTTCAATAGGCGGCGGTGACAAGCCAATCTTGTTGGCATCCCACCATGCGCCTCGCCGGGCATCCATCATTAACTTGTGGCTGCCCCAATGGCGCAAGTCGGCTGAATAGGAAATCCACATATGCGCTCGGGGGCCACTGACCGGCCGGTGGATCAAGGCCCAATAGTTGCCAATCCGATGCGGAAACAGCGCCGCATCCTTATCTTCCGGGGGCATGATCACGCCGTAGCGCTCGAATTCGCGAAAATCTCTCGTGAGTGCCAGGGCTACGCCAGGACCGTCGCGCGTGTAGGCCGTATAGACGACAGCATACCGCTCCAGTTCAGGCAAGTAGGTAATGCGCGGATCTTCAATTCCCCACAATTCTTCGGGGTAGTTATCAGGATCGGGCATAAGGGTGGGCTGGGGGTCAATTTGCCACTGATCCACGCCGTTGACGGAGCGAGCCGCACAAAAGTGTGAAAGCCCACGCCGATCCTCGACGCGGCACAGGAGCAACGTGGAGCCATCGGGCAGCAGCGTGGCGGCGGGGTTAAAAACGGAATTGGCCGGATAGGGCCAGTCCGCAGCGGTCAGGATAGGATTTAGCTTATGACGATGAAAAAGTTCGGGGAGGTGCTGATTCATTAGGTTCGGGTCTCCGTTGATAATATGGGGTCTTCGACCAGACGCAGTTCTAGCAAGGTCTGTAGAAAAGCCAGCGTCGACTCGGCGCCTTGATTCTCGTTGGGGCGGTCAGGATGGAGGCCATCACGGCAGCCCCCTGTGGTTGGGTCATAGAGAGACAAATCCAGGTCGTTACGGCCCAAGAACCATTCGAAGGCCCGCTGAGCTTCTATCCGCCAGCGTTCGTCGCCGGTGCTGCGGTAGGCTTCCAGACACGCAGACGCCATTGTTTGCGCCTCGACTGGCTGTTGATCGAACCTGGCTCGCTCACCATGCTGCGTATAAAAGCCATTGGAGCCAATCGGCACAAAGTGCCCGCCGGCTTGACTCAGCGCGCTGTAGGTCAGCCAGCCAGTTGAGTGACTCCAGCCCGGCCTCAGTCATGGCCTCATCTGGAATCCATTGACCGCACATGAGCATGGCCTGCGGTAGCACGGCGTTGCAGTAGCTCAGACTGGCTTCATACCAGCACCAGTCCGCGGAGCGGCTCTGTTGGTACAAGTTGAGCAGGCGTCCGGCCAATTCATCTCGCACCTGGCCTGCCCGGCGATCTCCGTCATAGCGACGCAAATACTCGTGAATGCCAATGAGCGTGAAAGCCCAGGCTCGCGGGCTGGTGGTTTCCAGAATGGCGGGTAGGGCTTGCTCAAAAAGCCAGCCGGCAGTGCTCTGCAGGGCCGGGATGTTGGAGCGTCCTAACACAGTGCCCAAGGCCCACAACGTGCGACCGTGGCTGTCCTCCGAGCCACTTTCTTCGAGCCAGTTGCGCTGGTAATCCATAAAGTTGCGAAAGCGACCCGTCTCATGATTGAAGGCATACCCGATGAAGGCAAGATAGCGGTAAGCCAACGCAAAGGCTTCATCGTCATCCAATCCCAATTCAGCCAGGTGCGTGCTCACAATCAAGGCCCGGGCATTGTCATCGATGCTGTAGCCTTCGTCGTAATTGGGCACGATGAAGTTGGCGTGTTGAATCATCCCTGTGCTGTCTGTCATATGGCGCATGTGATCGAGTTTGAGGGGCGGCAGTTCGCTCGGACGTTGGCTGAGCGGTTTGACCGCGAAGCCGGTGGGAACAAAAGAGCGACGTTCGGTGCGGGCCCGTTCAAAACTTTCCATATAGCGTTGCGCTACTTGGGGCCAGATCATGGCCCGCCCATACAGATAGGCCTGCTTTCGCATGGCATGGCGTTTGGATTCGTCATCCAACAAGCCAATCACTTGTTCGGCTAATGCCGGTGGATCGCGGAACGGCACCAGCACACCGCGATTGTCGGCCAGCATTTCTTCCGCATACCAATAGGGCGTCGAAATGACAGCCTTGCCCGCGCCCAGCGTATAGGCCAAGGTCCCGGAGGTGATCTGGGCCGGGTTGAGATAGGGCGTGATGTAGATATCCGCCGCGCTGATGAACTTGATTAGTTCTTCCAGGCTGACGAAGCGATTGTAGAAGATAAGGTTTCCGTCAACGCCCAGATCCTGGGCCAGATGTTGCAAAGACAGGCGATACGTTTCACCTTCCTGGCGCAAGACGTGCGGATGGGTGGCGCCCACAATGATATAGACCACATTGGGGTGGCGAGCGATGATGTCCGGCAAGGCGGCAATGACGGTTTCGAATCCTTTGTTAGGCCGAAAGCAACCCGAAACTGAGCAGTACCGTCTTGCCCTCAACACCAAAGAGATCTTTGTGGAAGCTAGGATCGACAAAGGGGACATCAGGGATGCCGTGAGGGATCATGTCGATCTTTTCTGGGGGGACTTCGTAGACCTCTTTCAAGAAAGTCACCCCGCGTTCGCTCATCACGACGACCCGATCTGACAGGGCGGCAACTTCTTGCAGGACGCGACGCTGATCAGGGGTGGGTTCCTGCAAAATCGTATGAAAGGTGGTGACAACGGGCATGCGCAGTTCACGCAGGAGAGCCAGGATATGGCTGCCCGACGGCCCACCGTAGATGCCGTACTCGTGTTGGAGGCAGACCAGGTCGACGCTGTTAATGTTGAGGAAGTCGGCCGCGCGACGATAGGAGTCGATATCTTTCTCGGCCAGTTCAAAGCGGACACGAGGCGGGTAGGCATAGCCCGCCTCGACGTCGTTGACAGGCAAGGCAATACAGCTTGTGTCGCTATATTGCGTGGCGATAGCCTCGCACAAGTCAGTCGTGAAAGTAGCGATGCCGCATTGGCGCGGCAAGTAGTTGCCGATAAAGCCAATACGGCTGATGGTTGAAGAGGTCGAGTCTGTCGCCATAGAATTATTCCACAGCGCCCTAGGCCTGGTTGGTCAGGTAGTTCTGTAGACCCATCTGCTCGATCTGGGACCGCTGGATTTCTGCCCAATCCATATGGCCCTCTTCCATCTTAAGGATGCGCAGCAATAGGTCGGCGCTGGCCTGGTCGTTTACTTCGTGGGCCAGGGCGATGCTCGCATTGTAGGCGCGTACGGCCTCGATCTCGGCTGCCTGATCGTTGGTGACCATGTCCAACACACTCGCGCCGATTTTCATCGGGTTGAGTTTGGACACGACCGGTGTGCCTTCGAGAAAGATGATGCGCTGGATGAGCCACTCGGCGTGGTGCATCTCGTCCTTCGCCTGGCGCTTCGATGGCTTGGTGGAGCTTATCGTAGCCCCAGTTGTCGCACATCTCCGAGTGGACCATATATTGGCTGATGGCGGTTAGCTCGTCTGCCAGAAGTTGATTCAATACGGCTAATAGTTTGTCGTTGCCTTTCATCTTACGTGTTTCTCCTTAATTTCAGAAGTGTCTACTTTGTGTTCGTTTCCAGCGCACATATCTGCGCGGCTGCGCACAGCACGCCCGGTAAGTTCCAGGGCCGTTGACTGTGATCGATGGCATGATTAATGCGCCTTCGTTCAGGCGTTGTTCACGGCTGTTACCCCGGCTTCGACGACGGGCGACCAGCGTTCCTTTTGTTCGTCAACGAAGTCGGCGCCGCGCTGCTGCAGTGTTTCGGCCTGGTCGTGGAGGGCGTTCGTTACCTCGTGACTCTTGGTGCGGACTGCGTCTGCCCCATCTTCGATGGCTGTCGGTCGTATGCACCCGAAAATCCCGACCCTTACGTCGCATTTGCTTCCGGGTCTTTTCCCCTGATTGCGGGGCCAGCAAGAGCATTAGTCCTGCACCGACCAGCCCACCGAGCAGGCTTCCCAGTATTGTCCCGGCGACAAAGTAGCCCGGATTATTGGTGTCGTTTTGGAATTCTTGTTCAGTCATGATTGTTCTGTTTTCTCCTCTCAATCCGTCGTTCATTCTATTCACTGCGGCAGATCGACAATTAGGACGCGATAATGCCCGGACCTGAAGTCTCTTTTTTGGCATTCTTGTCTTTCTTCGCCTGCTTTTTCTCTTTTTGTGTTTTGGGCGGTTGGTTCTTGCCGCTCTTCTTCTTGTCCTGTCCCTTACTCATGTCTTTTCTCCTCATTTCTACTTGCGGGTGACTATCCGCTGATTCGTTGTTGTTGATAATTCGTCGTTGTCTTTCATCGTGCGTTTCTCTCCTTGGTGTCTTTAACTCGCAGCCGGAGTCGTTTCCTTGGCTCCACGCCTCGCTGTGATCTCGGGAGGCCATCGTCCCGTGGTTGCGGCATTGGGGAAGCGGCTGTCTGCATCAGTGGCAGAGTCCGGCGGCGACTGATGTCATTCTTTGCGGTGACCCGGGGAAGCGGCCATTACATGGCGGACGTTGAGTTCGGCGGACCCCCATCATCTTCCCAAGCCATCAATGCCTTCATCATTTCACGGATTGATTGAGTGCCCTGTTCTGCGGCCGCTTGCTTCCTGAGAGCGTCTTTCTTTTGCCACCAGCGCATCAGGTCGGCTGCCGTTTTGTGAACATAGTTGGCATCGGTCAATTTAGCTTGCATCACATTTTCCCCTCGGTGAAGCACCTGCGTGTTGCCCACGAAACAGAAATGAGCAGCGCCTCAAGCCGAACGAACGCGATCGGCCGCCTTTCGCAGGCGTTCCGCTACGCGATCGGGCATCTCGCCTATACTGATAAAGCTGTCGGCTCCCGCGGATAGAGCCGCCTGTTGACGCGCATCCAGATGGCTGACAAGCACGATGACGACCGCTCCCGGACAGGTCTCGCGCAATGCCGGAAGGGAGCTATCAGAGGGGATCAAATCCCAATCCACCAAAAGCATATCCGGCTGAGTGGTCGAAGCCCGGGTCATAGCCATTTGCCAGTCGGCAGCTTCACCGACCACCTGCATGTCCAGGTCCAGCAGCATCAGACGGAGGGCCGAGCGTGTATCGGGGTGACTGTCGGCTAAGAATACGCGGGTCATATGTTGGTACTCAAGAAATCCAGGTTAATCGAGAGGGACTTGCGCTGCTTGCTTTGCCAGTAGAAATTCTTGCCAGGCATCGTTGAAAGCCGTGATGTAACCCGGTATGGCGACGCGAATGACCATATTGGCCCAGTCTCTGTGTTCGTCGGGCTTGCGTCGCGAGACCTCATGGGTGACATCCTGCAGGCTGGAATAACGAGCAAGATCACCGATGGTGTCTTTTCGATATTGTTGGGTAACGAGCCACTCCTCGAATTTTAGAATCATCTATCTTCCTTCTGTAGCCGCTTGTGAGGGACGTCGGGTCATAAGTGGATCATACCGCCAATACCCCTCAGCCGAATCGGCCGGGCAGGGGGTATTTACCTCCGCCAATCGGGGGATAAATGATTGGCCAGGGGAAATAAGGGGTATCCATCCCGATTCAGGCGCCAGCCGACTGGAAAATCAGGGGATTTCCATCCCGATTTTGCGCAAGATTAGGGTGTCAGGTTGCGAGGGGCCGTCTAGTCAACGAGGTGGTGGCGGACAGCCAAAGCGACGGCTTCCGTGCGGCTGGCAACATCAAACTTGGCCAGGATGTGGCTGACGTGGGACTTGATCGTCGAGGGGCTGACGCCCAACTCCGCCGCGATTTCAGTGTTGCTCAAACCGGTGGCCATCAGAGCAAGTACAGTCCGCTCGCGCTTTGTCAGGTCGTGGCCCAGCGTCGGCGGCTGAGTGGTGGTGTGAATTAATGCTTGAGTCGCCGCCGGAGAGAGTGTCGAACGGCCGGTGTGCGCGGCGCGGATGGCCTGGACCAATTCTTTGGCCGAGACATCCTTGAGCAAGTAGCTGATGGCGCCGGCCCGCAACACACTCTGCACCAACCCTTCCTCGTTGAAGCTTGTCAGTGCAATCACTTGCACAGTAGGAAACTCCCGGCGAATGACACGTGTGGCCTCTACGCCATCCATACCCGGCATGACGAGATCCATCAGCACGACATCTGGCAGAAGACGGCCACACAGTTGGATGGCGGCTTCACCTGTCGCGGCCTCGCCGACCAATTGCAGGTCATCGTAGACTTTCAAGAAGGTTGTCAGTCCCCGTCGCACCATTGTATGGTCGTCAACGAGAAGCACGCGAATGGGTGGAGAGGTGGTCATATGGCTTTCTGCTCTGGGGCTTGCCGCCAGTATACGGCGATTTCAGTACCCTGACCCGGCTGGCTTATGATCGACAGCGCCGCGCCGGCGGCTTTGGCGCGCTCGTGCATCATGATCAGACCATAATGACCGGACCCTGTACGTTCGGGGTCGAAGCCTCGGCCATCATCACGAATCGTTAGCGTGACTGTTTCGCCTTCATATAGCAGATCGATTGTCACCTGACTGGCCTCGGAATGTTTTGCGATATTGTTCAGCGCTTCCTGGCACAGGCGGTAGAACATTATCTGCACGTCAGCCGGCAAGGCCGCTTGTCCCGATACGCTTATGATAACCGGAATATTCGTACGGCCCGTGAGCGCGTCGCCCAACAGTCGCAGAAGTTCGTCCAGTTCCGTGTCGGTAAGCACCAGGGGGCGCAGCTCGACCAGCAGCCCGCGCATTTCAGCCAACGCCCCGCGCGTCAGCCGGCGCAAATCTTCCAGTGACTCACGCACCTCGTCCGGGCGCTGTTCCCATAGGCGCGGCAGCACTTCGGCGATCAGACTGGCGGAGAAGAGCGACTGATTGACAGCATCGTGCAGATTTTGCGCTAGACGCCGGCGTTCCTCCAACACGGCGAGGGTCTGCTGCTGTTCATGCAGTTGTGCATTGACCATGGTGATTGCCGCCAGATTCGCCATCGTCAGCGCCAGGTCAGCGTGATGCGCCGTGAAATAGTCCGGTTCAGTATGAGCCACCGCCACGCCACCGATGACCCGCCCCTTCACCGCGAGCGGGATCCACATCCACGCATGCACCCCTTCTAACAACACCGCCGCCTGGTCGTCCAGGATCGACCGTAGAAACTGCGCCGCCGGATCGTGGCTCCACACGTCGGCGATTCGCTGCGGCCGGTGCCCATTCAACAGCGAGGCCAGCGTTTCCTCTCCGTCCAACCGGATGCGAAAGGGCATGGCCTGCTCCAGTCGCGGTGACCCACGCACGGCCAGAGCAACCAGGTTCCATGCTTCCAACGAGAAGAGCGCGGCATGGGTATAGTCGAGAATTACCCGTAATTGATCGAGGATCAACCCCGGTTTGAGTTCCATCTCGGAGGCCAGCGTCTGAGAAATCTCACGCAGAATGGCCTGTTCGCGCATCCGCACCCCCATCTGTTGCTGGAGCAATTGCTCAGCCTGCACCCGTTCGCTGACATCGCGGACGACACTGAGGAGGCACGGCCGATCCTGATAGATGCATCCCGTCCCGCGCACCTCGACAGTGAACGGTGTTCCATCTCGGCGGATATGAACGATAGTCGCTTCATACTCGTTGCCGCCTCGAACCGCATGGGCCCACTCGGCAACTTGCGCATAATTGTCGCTGTTGATATAGGCGGATGGCTGCTGGCCAATGAATTCCGCGTGGGCATAGCCGTGCATGGCGCAGGCGGCGGGATTCGCCTCGACCACCAGACCGGTTTCGAGATCGTTGAGGATCATGCCGTCACCGGCCGCATTGAAGATGTGTTGATACAGCCGTTCGCTATTTTCAGCCTGCAAGTGGCGCTCCTTGCTACGGGCGGCGCTGCCGCTAACCCCAGCACTATACCTGCAGATCGGCGGCCACGATCCGGCGGCTGCTGGCGCGTCTGGACTACAAACCAATTGACGGCGCTGGCGCAGCTAGCACGCACGGAAGCGATAGACAGGCACCCTCCAGTTAGTGTAGCGGAACACCGTGTGGCCGTCACTATTGTCAGACACGCAGCAGAAACTGCACGTGTGTCGGCGGCTGTGTGACCCTACACAATCTTTGTGACCCTAGTGTGACGCCTGTCACATCTCTTTCGGCTCCCTCCACCTATACTGGTCATTAGTTAAATCAATGGCATGTTTGGCTTTCAAAAGGAATCGAAAAATGGAAAACGTTAGAACCACCGGGCAAGCAGACGGATCTTGATCACCGCGTCCGTCCTATTCAGACCCATCCGCTCACCTTCTTCTTCATCTTGGCCTGTTTCTTTTGGCTGGATACAGTTTATCGCTGCGGCGCTGGGAGCCGATATTATTCCGGACGGCATGCCACTTCGGGCCCGTCTGGCCGGCGCTGGCTTGTGGGCCGCCAGCGCTGGGCAAGACCGGGCTAAAGGAATGGGGTCGCCAGCTCGCTGACGTTGCGCTGGCAGCATATCCTGGCATTTGTGGCGCCAATCGTCATTCTCGCGGCGTCCGTACTGGCAACCGGCCCTCGGTGCGCCGCTGCGACATTGGCTCAACTGGCGACGCTGGATAAAGATTCCGGGCACCTTTCTCTTCTTCCTGATTTTAGTCGGTATTGGCGAGGAAGCCGGTTGGACAGCCTTTGCTGCCCCGCGATTACTGCGCCGCAACTCCTTCCTGGCAGCCTGGCTAATCCTGTCGGCTATGCGGGTAACGTTAATTGCCGCTCATGCTGAGCGGCGACCTGTCGTGGGTGCTGGGCATCGGTGGGAATATGGCGTTTCAGTTTGTTGCTATGGTTGTTCAAACGCACCAATGTGTGGTTTCTGGCCGCCATTTGGCACGCGACGCTCAACGCGATGGGTGGCCAATTCTTCTTCCATATGGTGCAGGGCGCGGATCAGGCGCGGCTTGGGGTGCTAATGACGGGGCCGCGCTGTTGACGTTTGTAGCTGTAATCATTTTTCTGGTTGACCGTGGTGCATCTGTACCCGGCACCAGAAATCCGGGGCCAGCAGTTATTAACCGTTGACTTCAGGTTGGTCGTGGCGGCCTTCGCGGGACAACCACCAGGCCGTCACGACAAACCAACTGCGGACTGAACCCCGCCCATGAAAGAAACACCTTCAAAAACGGCCGACACCCAGTCCTGCCTCTCAACAATATCCCTCTAATTAACTGGGCCACGTATCTGACGGTAATCAGTACCATTCGGGGTGCTGGGCGCCGGAGGTCTTACCAACCTGCCGGCGCGGCTGGCTTTCTTCGCCCTGTGCTTCGTTTTTGCTCTGGTATATGCCATTGCAATTCGCAGTGAAAGTTTCACCAAGTGGGCGCATGGGTGGTTGCGCTATCCGCAAACCCTGCTGTTTATTCGTCTGCTTCTTTCTGCATTCGCCGAGCGGAGCTTTCTTCGTTTCTGCTCTTTATTCTGGCTATTGTCGCCTAGGTTGTTTTTCCGGGGCGCGTCGCTGCCAGATGGGTTGTCCTCTTTTTCCTGCTGGCAACCTCCCAGCGATTTTCTGACAAACGACCTGGAAAATGCTATCGGCTCGGCTTTGCTGACGGCGATACTCGCCATCTTTTTCTGGTTGTTGGGGTGACGATGGCGTCCGGCAGACCGAGCTGAGCCGCCGCACCAATGAACACCTGCTGGAGGCCTTACAACGGCACAGGCTCAACTCCAGGATTTGGCTGTCCCACCAGCCCAATCGCATCGCTCGTGAAATTCACGATGGCCTGGGCCATTCTCGCCACCACCATGCAAATTCAAGGGCCCAGAGTCTTGCTCTGGAAACCCTCCGGATGTACCTCAGCCTGTCGCCGTGCTCAATGCCTTGAATAAGGCCAGAGACCTTGTTGCAAGGGCTCTGGCCGATGTGCGACGTTCGGTAGCAGCACTGCGAATTGCCCCCACAGCGACCCAACCATTATCGGCTGCGATGAGTGGTGCGTAGCTGGATGCGCGGCTGCCGGCGACATGGAGCACGATTATTCCGTTCCAGGGGACGCCACGCCCGCTCAACTCCCAAATTGAACTGACGCTTTATCGTGTGGTGCCAGAGGGCTAACCAAGCATTTCACAGATGCCGGGCGCATCTGGTCATAGTAGACTTAACTTATGAAGCGGAAAAAGTATGCTTGAGCATTGGCGATGACGGACAGGGGAGTCAGGCGATGAAGTGGTGGTTTTGGTTTGCTTGGCCAGCGCGAACGGGTGCAGTTGGTCGGCGGCGGCGTAAACATGAGAACTTGCACGGTCAGGGTTTTGAACTAAGCGTGCGATGCGGCATAGGCGTCAAAAATTGTATTAGCAGCCGACCAGTCTCTATTTGGGAAGGGCTACGTATTTTATATGCACACGACATTGATATTGAAGTAGTGGTGAGGCCGTTGACCGTCGAGGGCTTGCCGGTTAGCCGCCAGGTTCCGACCCCAAATTGTTTTGATGGACATGCGGATGCCCGTTCTGGATGGTGTTGAAGCGACGCGACGCTTGCATGAAACGCAGCGGGACCTGCTCGTTATCGTCCTGACCACCTTCGACGATGATCGAGTTCGTCTTTGAGGCGTTGCAGCCGAGCCGTGGGTATCTGCTCAAGCTCAACCCCGCGTCTCTCGGAAGCCATTCGAGCCGTGGCGCGGGGAGAGTCGATTTTAGAGCCATCAATAATATGGCCAAAGTAGTTGCCGAGTTGCCCGTATGGCTGACCAGTCCTCGCGCCCCCGCGAGCGTCGCCGTCCTCTATCGGAGCGCCGAAATAGAGAGGTGCTGCGGTTGGTGAGCGAGAGGGCACCGACCGTGAAATCGCCGGGGCCCTCTTTATTATTGCCGAGGGTACGACGCAGAAACCATATAACCACTATTCTTGGCAAGCTGGAGGTAGGTGAACGCACCCAGGCGGCAGTCAAGGCCAAGGAGTTCGGGGTGGTGTAGGTGTCGTGACCCGGTATGGGGCGTCTGCGGGAGACGGCGGTGTAATTGTTAGCTTTGTTCAAAATAAGTAAACCGCAGCCGGGGGAACGAGTCGAAAGTTACGGTCTTCTTCAGTGAGCAATGTCCAAAGTTAGTTCGAGATTCTTGATAGTTTGCACGAAGTGAAACTACTGTCTGTCCCCGGCCGGCCGATAAACAAAGCCTTGATGGGCGAGCGACCTGCTCTGTGGATCACGGTCGATTGTCTCGCCGGCGAACGGGCCGCTGAGGATGATCAGCGCGTGCTCGTCAAGCGGCAGGATCGGGCCGATGGGGTCGGACATAACCAATCGGCCGTCGATGAGCGCCAGTTCCGCCCCGCCTAGCCGCTCTGTCCCGACTTGACCATTTACCAGTCGCTCGAAACGATCATACTCGCCGACCACATCCTGCCAGGCCCACGGCAAGACGGCCAGGTCAGGATAGCGCACACCTATTTCATAAGCCATACCGCCAAAGTCGAAGATCGCCACATCGTCTCCTAGTTCAGATGCAGGCTCGAACACGACTTCAGTTTTGTCAAGGACTGCGGGCAGCTGCAAGAAACGCCCCAAGCCGAGCCGCAGCAGCAAGTGGTCGATCTTGAAGCGGTTTTCAGCGATGGGTATCAGATCGACCGTGAAGCCGCCCAGGTTGCCTTTGAGGTGGTCGCCCGCTAGATCGACCTTCATGATCTGCCCCATGATGGCATAGTCACCTTCGTAGGCTTGAAGCACAGCCGGCTCCACCGACACGGGCTCGGGCGCAGCCTCTTCTACGGCGGCCGGCACGCCAGTCGTTTCAACCATTGCCTGCAGTAGTTCCAAGGCTATGGGCAGGGACATGCTGCCCTCGAAAGCAGTCGAATTTGCCAGTAAGATGACACCCAGTTTGCGATTCGGCAGCATAGCTACCAGCGAGCCGGTTCCTTCGGACGCGCCACCATCATGCCAAACGACCCGCTCCGCACCTATCTGCGGGCCGATCTTCCAGCCCAATCCCATGGGCTGTGGATCTGCGTTACGGCTGAATTGATCGACAGCCATCGCTTTTAGCGTGCCCTCAGCAATAAGCTGCTCACCAGCGACCTCCCAACCGCGAAAGAAAAAGCGCACGAAGTTGGCTAGGTCGCCGATTGTTGCGTAGAGATTACTCGAGGGGATCTTCGCGTCATCCGCTTGCTCGTAAGCATACTGCTCTCTCTCGTAATATTCGTAGCCTGTCGCGATACGCGCTCTGTCCAGCTGGCCCACACCAAACAGATTGGACGACCAGAAGCTACTATCCACCATTCCCAGCGGCGCAAGTATCTCGCTGTCCATAACCACCGGGAAGGGCTGGCCTCGTTGATCCTGGATGATGTAGCCCAGCAGACCATAGCCCAAGTTGCTGTACTTATACCGGGCGCCAGTGGGATAGGCCAGTGTACAATTTTTGACCGAAGCGACCGCAAGTCCCAGTGCATCGGCGCCAAAATGCCAGTCGGGCCTCACACAGCCGTTGCGTGGTAGGCCGGAGCGGTGGGCAAGAATGTGTCTGATGGTAATAACTTCGTTCGTGGGAAAGCGGCTTTGAATGGTGAAATCGGGTATGTAGGTACTGATAGGTGCGTCCAGATCAACGAGCCCTTCCTCAACAAGTCGCATGATTTCCAGGGCCGTAAACGGCTTTGCCAGCGACCAAAGCTTGAAGATGGTATCTTCAGTTACTGGTGTTCTGAATCGATCTGGCCAGGCCAGAATCCTGCCATACCACTTCTTGGTCATCGATCAGCGCCGCTGCCGCGCCCGGGATACGAGACTGCTCCATGAGCGCTTCGATGCGGTGCGCGGCCAGGTCGCTGGCGTATGTGTAAACCCCGACAGCGATGGGATCGGGCTTCGGTGGGTCTCCGGAGTGGGTGCAGCCGCCAAGCACGGCCATGGCCAGTACCAGGGTCCAAACAAAGATTACATTCGGCCACCGCACCGTCATCGCCAACTCCCCTGAACGCCCCAACCGTCACGACATTTGTGAAGACAGTATATCATGGATTACTGCCGGGTGGTGCCGTGTGCAAAGCGGCGAGTGCCCTAGAGGAATGGCAGCAATCGGAACCGGGTGAGCGGAGGCAGGGTGCAGCGGGAGAGGCAGTAGACCGGGTCAACCACGTGCTGCAACGCACTGTCGAAGGCGGTCACTGGCTGCTGAACCTGCCCCTGCGACCCCTACCCGAATCTGTAACGGCAGGAAGACATGCGGCAGGTCGGTCATGGGGCCGATGCCCGCGGTGGTCACTTCAACCCGCTGGTCGAGGTTGGAGGTTCAGCGGTGCGCCGGTTACCGGCTGGACCGTCGAGCGGCGCGGAGTAGGCCTGGAAGATCGCCGTGTCGCTGTCGGGATTGTAGCCGGATACAAACGCCCCCGGCTTGTTCGTCGTCGCCGTGGCCAGGGGGGTCGCCACATCCACTGTCTGGCGGGAATGGTGTTGGTCAGCAGTAAGCCACCCTGTGACAGGAACAGGCCAAGCTGAAAATCATCATCCGCGCGTGCCGAAGTTAACCCGCATCCTTCTGCCATCTTGTAGTATAGCGACCACCCATAGGCGATTGCATAGTCGTCTTCAATTTTCATGAGATCCACTATCAGCAATAACCGGCCTACGCCCTGAACCCGCGCACATTGAGCTTGAATCTGGCTTCCTCGAGTGAATCTGGTTCTCCAGTCTACGGATGAGCGAATTAGCGAAGGGTCACACGACTCCGGGAAGAACACCTCGCCCGGCGGCACTTCTTCGCCCTGATAGGTGACGACCGGCGCGACCACCTGCGCCGCGAGTTGGTCGACTGCGATGGCCGGCCGCCTTGTACGTCCAGGTGAAATTGCACGGCGCGCAGTTCGACCAGCCGGCGATGAGCTGAATGTGCCGCCTCTGCCGCGGCTCCGGGGCGCCACCATCCACTCCTTGCTGGTC
>CAVOGT010000011.1:0-485537 GCA_963695535.1 uncultured Chloroflexia bacterium | reverse complement strand
TCTCATTCGGCCGTGGCTTGGGTGGTTTTCCGGTGCCAGGGTGCGGCGGCGGCGGGCCGGCAGACGTCGGTGGGGTGCCGGATTTCTTAGTCATTCGTTCCTGACCTCCTTCGGCAATGGGATTGCGGATTGCTTGGGAGCGAAGTAGATGTAGATCTCGGCTGCGCTGAAGCCGTCTTGCTGTGGGAGGCGCTGGAACTGTCCGACGGTCGCCTCCGATCGCTCCTGCAGAACCGCCACCAGGTCGCGGCAAATGACGTCAAGTTCTACGTCGCTCGGCGTTGCGTCTTTCCTCGCGGTCAGGCGCGAGTAGCGGCCTTCTCGCGGGTAGAAGATGAGGATGAGTCCACCTCTGAGCCTGTCGGCTTGCGGGTTGTTGTTTCAAGTTCCTGGGCAATAAGCCTTTGCAGTGGTGTTAGCGAGCTCATGATTCAACCCTCAACCCTGGTTGCCTTCAGCTTGCGGTAAGCGTCGATGCGCTTCTGCGGGTTGCCAGGAATGGCGGTATAGCCAAGGGCCTGCAGTCGGGCCCTGATGGTGGCGGCGGGGTCCGTTTCCAGCATGTCGGCAACGGCGGTTATGAATTCGCGGTTGGATGTTTCCCTGATCATCAGCTCGTCATCCGGCATGGGGCTGGGTGGCTGACCCACAGGGTCACAGGAACCGCCGATGCCGGCGCAGAGTTGGGTGCCGGCGGCTGGCCCACAGGAGTGGACTGGCCTGCAGGAGTAGGCTGGCCTACAAGAGTAGGCTTGCGCTCTTGGGTAGTGACACGCAACACATCACCAAAGCGCCGTTCCTTGCCCATCTGGGTTTCGCGGCCGTCGTACGTGACAATTTCGAAGAGTGGGCACTCGTGGTAGATCCCCTTCTTGCGAGCCTGCTCCTTGTTGGGATTGGCTTCGGTGTCGCCGCCGTCAATCCCTTCGGTGATGATGAAGGCTGGGAGCTTCTTGAAGTCATGGGGGTAGACGCGGACGACTTTCTCGGTCAGCCGTTCGTCGGCCGGGTACAGGATGATGAACAGGTCATCGCGTGACGTCTTGGCCGTATACATAGCCGCCAATCCACCACAGATGCCCCTCCCCTTTCAACTGGGCGCGGAGCATTTTCTCGATCCGGATTCCGTAGTTGATCATTCATTTGTGCACCTCGTTGCTGCCGGCATAGGCGATGGTCCACAGGCAGACCACGACTGCGAGGAACGATATGAATAGTGCTAGCAGGCCACGGTCAGACCAGAAGTCCTGTATACCGCCAACAATCAGAATGCCGATGATGATGCCGATGCCAATGAGGATTGTGCGGAGGGTAATCATCGCGCTGCCTCTGCTTTGCTTATCGCCACGCTGGGACCCACTTCGGATTCTTTGGCAAACTGCTTGATTTCAGGATGGTCTACTGCGTAGCCGGCCAGCGCCCGGTTGTCCCAGGAGACGCGGGTATAGCCATTGCGGATGGCGATCCGGTCGTGGGTCTCGCCCGTCTCGAGCACGTGGGCGCGAATGTCTTTCTCGAGCGCGGTCATCTGGTCGATGGCCGGGCCTAGTTCGGCGCGCATGGCGTCGAGCCGTTCAATGGCTTCGTTCAGATTGGAGATGGTTGTCATTGAATCACCTCCAGCAGAATGCCTTCACAAGTCAGTTCCAGGCCCAGGTGCCGGTGAATGAGGCGGATGCCGTCTATCCGGCGAAGCTCATTGATGAGGGCTCGCCATTCGGCGTGACTGATTTCGATTGTGCGGCCGTCGTCGGTGTCAATTGCGTGAACGTCCTCTCGATTCCAGGCGCCGGGCAGCGGTCTGGTGCGAAAAGCGGTGATGGCGGTGGGCTCTACGGCGGCCGCCGTGCTCTGCTTGTCAGTTGTCGGGGACTGGACTACAGTAGGCATGTCAAACTCCTTGGGGTTTGGTTGTGAGCTACTCGTAGAGTTTTCCAGACGTTGCGAGTAGCTCTGTTCTATGTATGTACATACATTATACATGTATGTACATACGTTGTCAATGGGTTTTTGGCACGTATCTACCTACTGCGCTATCATCTCGGTGAGGTGACCCGTTATGGCAAAACGAGCGTACAAATGGACATGGAATGCGCGGATCCAGCCGGAGACTTTGACTGCTCTTCGCGACCTGGCCGGCAGCCTGGAGTTTCGTGTGACCACACCAGGGAAGTACGAGGGCACTGCTTCGGCTCCGGCGTTACTAGACTCCTTGGCGGCCGCGTATGAGCGGGACCCGGCGGGGGTTCGCCTGGCCCTGAAGGTGCTTGGTGTCATAGCTGAGCCGACAGATGATGACGTGCGGTTCAGCTCAGAGTCGAACGCGGAATAGATCACACGTCTACCTCATGAATCCCCACGCCCAGGTCGTGGGGCAGTGTACCGATACTGAGCACGATGTGGGCCCCGTCGCCCAGCGGCACAACATCCCGGAACGTTTCGCCGTCAATCGTCACCACGCCGGATACCTCAGGATCTTCAACCCCAGCCAGCACGATGCAATCATATAGTTTGACGATCTCGCCGATGGCCGCGATCACGGCGCCTACGTCCTGTAACTGTGTCACGTCCTTCGCTCCTGATTCGCTTGACATAATCCTCCTCCGTCAGCGGCGGTATGGACTTGAGCCGCTTGGCTTTTGACTTGACCCACTGGCCATCTCCAGCGCGAACCCAGCGGCGGCGATAGGCGTAGCGCTTGGGGTTCTTGGTGCCGCGTTTGGCGTACTCGATCCAGCCGCGCCGCTCACTCTGGATTTTGTCGGGCAAATGCTCGCGCCGGCGTTCTTTTTTGTCGGGCAAGTCTTGTTTTTTGTCGGGCATCCCCTGTATGCCCGACAAAGTTCTCCGTCTGCCCGACAACATCTTGCCCGACAAAATCACGCCCACCGGCCGCTATTGAAAATTTGCGCCACCGCTCGCGGTGCCACCTCCTGAGCCCCGGCCGTTGGCTGATGGGGATCCGCTTGCCCCCTGCTCTACGGGAGTCGAAGCGATGGACGGAGGGGCGACCATGGGCCCGTCATGACGCGGTGCGTTATGAGCGGAGAGGTGGCCACTAGCCGATTGTCTCCCCCTCTCCAAAATATCGGGCGTACCATTGCGATCGGCATCGGCGCGGACCTCGCGGATGAGGTCATCGAGCATGGCAGTGCCGAGCTGCCGGGCCAGCTCCTCCTGGATGACGGCACGCTGTTGAGTCAGATTCTTGAGAGCGGCATCAAACACGGCATCGCGTTCAGACTGCATCGCCATTTCGCGGCGGGCGTTGTTGTCGCCGAGGTGGAAGATAAGCAGGCCCAGGACGTTGACGATGGTCCAGATGCCAATGCCCCAAATAGCGGCCGTGCCAAGCATTTCGGGGGCCTGCACCATCTGCTGGCCGTCGAGCAGGATCTCGGCAATGACCATGAGGCCCACGCCCAGGAAATTGAACATGGTTAGGGTAATGGCGACGGCGCGCTGGATAGCGCCTTCGGCGTGGCTGAGGAAGACGAACAGCCAGGAAACCATGCCGACGTCGAACACGACCAGGCCGAGCAGGGGGATCATCCAGAAGGTGTTGGGGAGGGCCATGGACAGGAACGAATAGGTGAGGCTGCTGGTCCAGACGAGCAGGATGACAGCGACGGCGTAGAACAGGAACTTGGCGATTGTACGGTTGAGCATGGTTGGTTTCTCCTTATGGATTAGGGACTTGGATGGATCGCGTCGGCCAGCCAGGCGCGGGCGCAATCAGCCTCGGCGGCGTCAATCTCGCACCCGATGGCCCGGCGGCCGAGATCGGCCGCGACTTTGAGGGTGGTGCCCACGCCGCAGAACGGATCGAGCACGAGATCGCCGGGGTTGGTGTATTGGCGGATAAATCGGTCCGGTAGGGAGCGCGGGAAGCTAATGCCCTTGGCCCGCGGCCGGTTCTGGTCGGCGCTGCTGGACAGTCTCAGGAGGGTGGTCTGGCGCGCGCCGTCGGGGTGGGCGCTGATGGTATCGGTTCGGGAGGTGTAGATGTTGCCATTGGCGCGAAGCGATTTTCTCGCGTACGGCCGTCGCACCGGGTTGAAGGTCACGTCTTGCGGTCTGGCGGCGTTGGTCAAGATGAACACGTACTCCCAGCCAGGCGGGTCGCAATAGGTTAGTGCCCCGTTGGGCGGCGGGTTGGATTTGCCATAGATGTACAGATCGAGGATGTTGTAATGTGTCCATCCCGGATGACCGAGGTTGAAGATGAGGTTGTCATACCAGCCGCGATCAGTCCGTTTAAACTGGACATTCAGGGCAATGACACCATTGGGCGCTAGCTTGAGTTCCAGGAGCTGCAACCAGCGGCGCGCCCAGCGGAGCCAGTCGGGGGATTTCAGATCGTTGCCGTACTGGCCGGGATAGGGCGGAGAGGTGACAACGAGATTGACCGATGCATCTTCCAGCAGCGGGATGAGGTCAAGGGCATCGCCGGTCAATACCGTCGGGGCGTTGGGGGTAGTCGTGTGGTTCATAGTGCCAGCTCCGCGGCCTGCTCGAATTGCGCTGTCTGGGTACCACCCTGGCAGACGACGCAGTGGAAGGGGTTCATGGTCAGGCTGTACCATTTGCCCTCTTCGACGAACCATGACGGGTGGACAGATGGGCCGATGCGCTTGCCGTCGTTGTCTGTGCCGGGCTTGTGGGCCGGCGGGGTGTCATACGGACCGCCGGTGATGTACTCCAGGTAGAGCGTCCCGACGCCACCGCAATTGTGGCAGACGCCACTGTCGTCGAAGCCGGCCGGCAGCGCGCCTGGCACGGTGATGTAGACTCGACCGCCCTGCCGGCGCAGTGATTGCGCGGCATCGATCATGGCTTGGCTGACTTGGTAGCCGTTCAGTTGAATTTCTGCACGTGGTCCAGCCACAGGACACCTCCTTCAACCTCTGGCGGTTCCGCCGTCATTACGGCTCCGCCGATCGTTTCGCTGATATTCTTGACCGTGGGCAGGTCGCCTTTACGGCCGCGCCAATCGTCGCTATACCAGTTGCGCCGGCCCGGCGGTGCGCCGCGAGCGTAGTAGCTGCGGACCTGGTCAGGCTCATAGCCGGCCTTGACCAGGTCGAGCGCGGCCGGGGCCAGTTTGTCGAAGTTGAGCTTGGCGTCCATGCCGGTCACTTCGGATATGGCCGAGACCATTGCCGCGTGTTGGATGCGTTCGGCCGATGATTCGGGAAAGTCTTGAAATTGAATTCTTGAGGAGGGGGAGGAGACCGGCATGCGTCGCGGTTTGGGTCGCTCCCCTCCCCTTTTTGGATCAATTGACGGATCAGGTAACGGATTAGGTGACACGGTGTCACCACCCTGGAGATCGTGTGTCACTACCATAGTGTCATCCTGACACCACTCTGGTGACACTGTGTCACTACCGTAGTGATCGTTTGTCACTACCACTGGTGACACTGTGTCACTATTGGGGCGCAGCTTTTGCGGGTTGATCTTGTATTCGCTGGAGGTAAAGCGGCCTTCTATCTTGCGTCGCCGACGGATGAGATAGCCGGAATCGACCAATGATTCGATGGCGCGGATAACGGTGCGCCGTGACAAGGCGCACCGGGAAGCAATGGTGGCAAGGCTGGGATAGGCGCCTGCTCCGTCATCATTGGCGTAGTCGGCGAGGGTTAGCAGGACAAAGCGTTCCGTTGAGTTTGATGGACCGTTCGCCCATATGGCGGTCATTAGCTTGACACTCATGCTCTCACCTCAAAATTCAGAACTTTTGTTCCGTGACACCTTCCGCTCAGTGGCGAAATGTGCTATGCTTTTCCGACCGACCCGGCGACAAAACGGGTAGGTCGGTGTGGACGCCAGTGCACACCGAAATACAGAAGCGAGAGAGCAACAATATGAACATCCAAACCGCTGTGGAGGGGTTCCTAGCGGGCCAGGTGGGAGAGGTGTCTAGGTCTACCACTACGTGGTACGGTCACCTATTGCGGTCATTTGCGGAGTTTTCCGGGCCGGTCTCTGTGTCGGAGATCAGGCCGGCCACGCTGCGGGCCTATCGGGCGCAGTTGCTGGAACGGGGCCTGTCCGAACACTACGTGCATGGACATCAACGGGCGATCCGTCGTCTGTTCTCATGGCTTGTGTCCGAGGGAGTGCTGGACCGCAACGTGGCGTTGGACGTGCCGCTTGTGCGGCTTCCGGCGCAGCCGCCAAAGGCCCTGGCCGATGACGACCTGGACCGGCTGTTGGACCGGCTGCCGTCTGAGGACGTCCGCGACCGGGCTATCATTATGCTACTGGCCGATACGGGCTGCCGGGTTGGCGGTCTGTGTAGCCTGACGCTTGATAGCCTGGACCTACCTAACCAATGTGCGACTGTGATCGAGAAGGGCAACCGCGGCCGTCGCGTTTATTTTGGCGATGTCACCGCCGAGGTGCTGGGGCTGTATCTGGCGGTGCGACCGGCCGGTCAGTCTGACGCGCTGTTCCTGAGCAAGTCGGGAACGGCGCTGACGACGAACGGCGTGCGGTTGATGCTTGAGCGGGTGGGAAAGCGGGCGGGCGTGAAAGGACGAGTTAACGCCCATTCATTCAGGCACGCCTTCGCCCGGTCGTTCTTACGCAACGGTGGCAATCTGGCGACGCTGGCCCGGCTACTCGGTCACACCCCCGGCTCGCCGGTTACGGCCAAGTACTACGCCGTCTGGGATGACCAAGAGTTACAGGAGTTCCATCGCCGCTACAGTCCACTGGCTCATCTGAGCGATTGACAAACAGTCCAGTGCTCATGCGAGACGGTGACATTTGCCAATGAGGTCAAACGGCAATGAGCCTTTTAATCCATTGGTTGAAGGTTCGAGTCCTTCCAGAGTCATTTGCCGAACCGCTCGCGATGTGAGCGGTTTTTTGTTAGCCGGTCGAGACAGCCGCCTAATGGCCGACCGCCTGCCCGGCGATCCACGCCTGAATGATCGCCACCGCATCCCCCACGCCGTCCTCGGCGCGGATGGCCTGTCCGATGTCGGCTGCCCGGCGGCGCATGGTCGCGTCGGTGACGGCCACGCGAATACGGTCGGCCAGCCGCTCGGCCGTCAGATGCTTGCGCAGCACCGGATCAGGTCCCACACCCAGCTCGACCACGCGACGAGCCCAGAAGGGCTGATCGCCGAAGAAGGGCACGATGACCGACGGTACCCCGGCGCGCAGCCCGGCGGCCGTGGTGCCCACGCCGCCATGATAGACCACGGCGGCCATCTGCGGGAACAGCCAGCTGTGCGGCGCGGCGGTGATCATATGCACACTGTCGGGCACGTCGGCCTGGCTCATGCCGCCCCAGCCGGAGGCCAGCACGCCCCGCTGCCCGGACATGGCCAACGCTTCCAGAGCCATCTGCGTCACTTCCTCCGGATTGCGGTTGCCCATGCTGCCGAAGCCGATATAGACCGGCGGCTCCCCGGCGGCCAAAAAGTCGGTCAGTGCCGCGTCGGGCTGCCAATCATCCTGCGGATCGAGAAACCAGTAGCCGGTGATGTGCAGGGACGCATCCCAGTTGGCCGGGCGGGGAATGACCTGCTCGCTATAGCCATAGAGGGTGGGCGTGCCTTGTTCGGCCAGCGATTGGAACGGCCCAAAGAACGACCCCTTGGGCAAGCCCAGCTCCTGACGCGTGACGACATCGGCCGAACGGGTGCTCTGCCAGATCATCTGGCGCGTGGCCCAAATGGACAGGCCGTTGAACGCCATGGGCAAGGGCAGTGGTGGCGTCAGGGGACTGGAGAACTCGTTAGTGGGTGTAATCGGGTACAGATAGGCCTGGATAATCGGGATACCCATCGACTCGGCGACGGTGAACGGGCCGCCCAGGCCGGGCAGCCCGGCGATGAGCACGTCGGCACCGGCCAGGTAACCCGGCAAATAACCCGAGGCCTCGTGTGCCCGGCGCTTGGTCTCGGCCGTCATCTGCCGCAGCAGCACCAGGAACTTGCCGCCCTCCACCTTGCTGCGCCACTCGTCACCTTGCAGCATGGCTTCCAGGCTGCCGCCGGTGGAAAGAAACGTCAGACCGCTGTCGTTCACCAGGTCTTCGAAATCGTCAGTGGCCAGAAAGCGAACCTCGTGGCCGGCTGCCTTCAATCCCTTGCCCAGGGCAATGTAAGGCTGCACATCGCCGCGCGACCCGGCACCTACTATAGCGATGGTTGTCATTCGGAACTCCGCAAACCGTCTAGGATTAATTCACTCAGTTCATCGGCCAGGTTATCCCAGCTTGCTTCCAACAAATCGTCGCCCATGATGACCTGCAGGGCCAGGCCCAGCACCATGCCCGACAGCGCCCGCACGACCACTGCGTGATTGCTGGGCTTGATTAGCCCTTGAGCGGCCAGGTGATCCAGGTACTGCTCGGCCATCGTCACGGTCGGCTCCAGCACTTCGCGGCGGTAGAGCGTGCGCAATTCCTCGTTGCCGGCCATCTCTGACACCACCACGCGGAACAGCTCAAAATTGTTGCTGCTCAGCGCCATCATCGGCTGCCGGATGATGGTCCTGATGACCGCCGATAGGTCGCCCTCGGCGGGCGCGGCGAAATCAGTCTGATGCCGAACCGTCTCCCGCATGCGCTCGAAAACACCCGGCAGCAGCGCCGACTTGTTGTCGAAGTAGAGGTAGATCGTGCCGTCGGCAATGCCCGCTTCCGTGGCAATGTCCTTGATGGTCGCCTGGTGAAAGCCTTTTTCGGCAAACACCTTGCCTGCCGCGTCCAGAATCTGGTTGCGTCGGGCCAGGGCGAGTTGTTCCTGGATGGGGTCTTTCATCGGTTCGGCCTTGCTGAATGACTATTCATTTCAATGAATCCTCATTCAGGATACATGACAAACGGCCGCTGCGCCACGTTTCCATGCCAATGGCTCACTTATTCGTTCAATGGACTACATTGCTTTACAGTACGGGCCAATTCATTATCCTGACCATGACGAGGTACCTTGATGTTTATTGACCTGCCCCTGGACGAGCTGGCCGCCTACCGCGGTACCAATCCCCGCCCGGCCGATTTCGACGCCTATTGGGCGGCCGCATTGGCTGAGCTGGACACGGTCGATCCCGACCCGCAGTTGACGCCGGCCGGCTTCACGACCGACGCGGCCGACTGCCACGACCTGTGGTTTACCGGTGTGCGCGGCGCGCGCATCCACGCCAAGCTGCTGCGGCCGAAAACGGCCGATCGGCCCGGCCCGGCCCTGCTTCTGTTCCATGGCTACAGCCAAAACGCCGGCGACTGGTCGAGCAAGCTGGGGTATATAGCGGCGGGCTTCACCGTGGCCGCGCTGGACTGCCGCGGCCAGGGCGGGCTGTCGCAGGACACCGGCGGACACCTGGGCACGACGCTCCAGGGCCATATCGTTCGCGGTCTGGATGGCCCAGTCGAGGACATGCTCTTTCGCCAGATATTTCTGGACACGGTGCAGCTGGCGCGGGTGGTGGCGGCGCTGCCGGGGGTGGACCCCGACCGCATGGGGGCGATGGGCGCCAGCCAGGGCGGGGCGCTAACGCTGGCCTGCGCCGCGCTGGAACCGCGTATCCGGCGGGCCGTGGCGGGCATGCCCTTTCCTCAGCGACTACCAGCGGGTGTGGGAGATGGGCCTGGCGGCCGGGGCGTATGCCGAGTTGGCGACCTACTTTCGTCAATACGACCCCCTGCATCAGCGCCAAACAGCTATCTTCGAGCAGCTGGGCTACATCGACGTCCACCACCTGGCCCCGCGCATCCGGGCCGAGGTGCTGATGAGCATCGGTCTGATGGACGACATCTGCCCGCCGTCAACCCAGTTCGCGGCCTATAACGCCATCACCACACCCAAGTCGCAACTGATCTATCCCGACTTTGCGCACGAGAACTATCCCGGCTTCGACGATGCGGCGTTTATGTTTCTGGGGCAGCTCTAGGTGTTACCAGCGGTTCCGAGCGATTGAACCAACAGCTTCCTGTTTCTATAGAAAACAAACAGCCACCTGTTCAAAAAAACAAACAGCCACCTCGCAAGAGGTGGCTGCAGTGGTCTATGTGCCAGGAGGGAGGCCCATAGCCCGACAATGTACCCAATCGAGGAGGGGGTAGGGTACACCTGGGCCTAGACGGGGTGTTCCAGTCGCGTTTCTCTCGTGCCAGTTTGGGGGGAGGATTCCTCTAAACCCGACTAAGCTTACAGATATTGTAACATGACTTTGCAAAAATGATGCAACCAGATTGGAGATTTATCACAATTTCCCCGGTCAAACAGGGCCATTGCCCCCCAATATGGTTTTTTTCCCGCCGGGGGAGGACCGCCTTCGCTCACGGGCAGTGGCGACAAAAAGCCGGCCGGCCCCGGAAAGCAAACAGCCACCTCTTGCGAGGTGGCTGCTGTGGACTAGGTACCAGGAGGGGAGCACCATAGCCCGTCAATATGTCCCGTCGAGGAGGGGGTAGGACATATCTGGGCCTAGACGGGGTGTTCCAGTCGCGTTTCTCTCGTGCCAGTTTGGGGGGAGGAGTTCCTCTTAAACCCGTTTAGACTTAAGGCGAGTATATCATGGTTTTCCCCTAGCTGTCTACTACATTTGCCCAACATTTAGCTGGACATTGGGGAGATTTGCTTAAATTACCGCTGTCCGGCCGGCGATTTCCCGCTTGTTGAAGCGAAAAACCAGAGAGAGATCCTCCACCTGCTACCGTTGCCGGAAGGCAAGGCCTGATACTATCCTCGGTCGTCGTCGCTCATCCGGCTCTCATGTTGGCAAGCCCCGTGTCTTCGCCGTCGCGGGTGGCAGCACGACGCAATTGTGGTCATAATAGCCATCGAGTTATTCATGGCACAATCAATCAAAGGTCTCTACAAGATCAGCCGCCCCATGTCGACGCTGACCGGCGTGTTGGCGACGGTTCTCGGCGGCTATGTGGCCGGCACGGGCGACTGGCTCAACATCGGTCTGGCCGGCTTGGCCACGCTGTTTGTCTCGGCCGCGGCCAACGCCTGGAACGACGTGCAGGATATCGAGATCGACCGTATCAATCAGCCCCAACGGCCGTTGCCCTCGGGCATGGTCAGCCTGGAGACGGCGCGCATCTTCTCGTTTGTGCTGGCCGGGCTGTCGATGCTGGTGGCCGCGCTCATCAGTTGGCCCGCCTTTTGGATTGCCGCGGGCACCAACGTCATCCTCTATCTCTACTCCATACGGCTCAAGAGCACTGTCTTGCTGGGCAATGCCACCGTGGCTTTCGTCTCCGCGCTGAGCACGGTGTTTGGCGGCGTGGCTGCGGGCAATCCCGGCCCGTCGCTGTGGCTGGCGGCCGTTATTTTCGTCGGCATCCTCGGCCGCGAGGTGCTCAAGACGCTGGCCGACTATGAAGGCGACCAGGCTGAACAGGTCCGCACCATCTCGACCGTCTGGGGCGGCCGCGTGGCTCGCACGGTGTTCTTCATCCTGCTGGGCGCCACGGCCATCATCATGCTGGCTCCCTATGTGGCTGAGCTGTACCAACCCATCTACGGCTGGATCGTCGCCCTGGGCGTCATCCCTATTGCCATCTATGTCATCATCCTCGTCACGCGCTACCGCACCGGCCCGGAACTGGAGCATCTCAGCCAGATCCTGAAGTGGGATTTTCTGGTTTGGTTTGCCGCCGTGTTGCTGGGCGGGGTCGCCCGAGGGTGATCGCGTCGCGACACCAACACCCATGATCTATTACGCTCAAACCATGCCCGGCATCGAAGAGATCGCTTGGCTCGAAATTCGCAACCGCTTCCCCAATGACCGGTTCATCCGCTATCTGTTCGCCAAGGAGCAGAACGGCATCGTCGTCTTTGACCACGCCGGGAAGCCGGGCGACCTGCTGTCGCTGCGCACCACCGAAGATATTTTCATGCAGGCCGCCTTCATCCCCGACATGGCGCGCACCCACCGCGACCTGGCCCGCATCACTGAACTGGTGAGCAAAGGTGAGGACGTCGGCCGTGTGGTCAACGACTTCCTGCGCTGGCGGCGCTTCAGCAGCCCGCCGTCTTACCGAGTGATCGGCCGTCAATACGGCCAATTCGGTTACGGCCGTCGCGATCTGATCAACGCGGTCCTGCGCGGTCTCAAGCAGCGCTATCCCCGCTGGACGCCCGTGGCCGACGATTCGCAGGTCGAGGTCTGGGCTAACCTGCTGGGGTCGCAGTTCCTGATGGGCCTGCGCCTGAGTGATCGCGGCATGCGCCACCGCTTCGAGCGCAAGGTGGAGCTGCCCGCGTCGTTACGGCCGTCGGTGGCCGCAGCCATGGTGTTGCTAACGGAGCCGCAGCCCGACGACGTGTTCATGGATCCCATGGCCGGCAGCGGCACCATCCTTTGGGAACGCGCCAAGGCCGGACCCTACTCCCAGATTCTGGGTGGCGACATCGACGCCGAGCGCGTAGACGCCGCGCGCAAGAACGTTCGCGACCACAAAGGCGGCCGTCTGCCGGAGCTGGAAATCCGCCAGTGGGACGCCCGCGAGCTGCCGCTGGAGGACAACTCCGTCGACAAGGTGGCCACCAATCTGCCCTTCGGCAAACAGATCACCGGTGGCGGCGGTCCGGCCCGGCTCTACCCGCAGGTGCTGGCCGAGCTGGCCCGCGTCGTGCGCCCCGGCGGCCGTATTGTGCTGCTCAGCAGCGAGTACGACCTGGTCAAAGAACAGGTCCGCACCCTGCCCAACCTGACCATCACCACCGGCTATTCGATGGCCGTGCTGGGTCAGTGGGGGCGGATCTATATCATTGATGTGGGCTGAGTAGCTCCGGCGCATCCAGAGATTTGACGCAAAGTCGCGATGGCGCAAAGTCCCATGCGCTGAATCCTTTGCGCCTTGGCGGCTTTGCGTTGAGTTCTTGAGAAATGAAAGTCTACCTCCACACCACCGGCTGCCGCCTCAATCAAAGTGAGATTGAGACCATGGGCCGGCAGTTGATCGCCCAGGGGCACGCCGTGGTCGAGGAGCCGGCCGCAGCCGATACGGTCATCCTCAACACCTGCGCCGTGACGGCCGAAGCCGCCGCAGACGCCCGCGCCCTAACCCGCCGCTTTCACCGCAGCAACCAGGCGGCCGATATCGTCCTGACCGGCTGCTATGCGACTGTCGCCCCGGCCGAACTGCGGCGGCTGCCCGGCGTGGCTCGCGTGGTCGACAACGCCGCCAAGGACGATCTGATCGCGCTGCTGGAACCGACCGCCTCGGCGACGGCCGACTACGAGCACGAATCCCTTCTGCGCGAATGGCGGGCCGGAACGGCCGGGCGCACGCGCGGCTTCATCAAGGTCCAGGACGGCTGCGACAACCGCTGCACCTTCTGCGTGACCACCCTGGCCCGCGGCGCAGGCCGCAGCCGGGCGTTGGGTGACGTGGTGGCCGACGTGCAGGCCTTTGCCGAGGCGGGTTACCAGGAAGCCATACTGACCGGCGTCCATCTGGGCAGCTATGGCCGCGACCTGGGCCAATCGCAGGGGCTATATGACCTGGTGGCGGCGCTGCTGCGCGAGACCGACATCCCCCGGCTGCGGCTGTCGTCGCTGGAACCGTGGGACGTCGCCCCCGGCTTCTTCGAGCTGTGGGCCAACCCGCGCCTGCTGCCCCACCTGCACCTGCCGCTGCAAGCGGGCAGCGACACCGTCCTGCGCCGTATGGCCCGCCGCACCAGCCAGACCGCCTTCAGCGCGCTGCTGATCGAGGCCCGCGCCGCCATCCCCGACCTGCACATCAGCACCGACCTCATTGCCGGATTCCCCGGCGAGACGGAGGCCGAATTCGCCGATACGCTGGCCTTCGTCGAGGCGATGGCTTTCGGCCGTCTGCACGTCTTTGGTTACAGTCCCCGCCCCGGAACGGCCGCCGCGCGCATGGCCGGTCAGATTCGCGGCCCGCTCAAGAAGGAGCGCGTACGCCAATTGATCGCCCTGGGCGACCGGCTGAGTCTCGACTACCATCAGCAGCATGTCGGCCAAACGCGGCCGGTGCTGTGGGAAGGCGCCATCGGCGCCACGCGGACCGGCCTGCGCTGGGTGGGTTACACTGACAACTACATTCGCGTGACGGGTGAGGGATCGGCCGATTGGCAGAACCGGATCATGCCGGTGCGGCTGGTCGGGGCGCGGAGTGACGGGATGGATGGGGAAGCGTAGCGGCCGTTGCAAGTGACAAGGGGCAGGTTGCGGGCTGTCTCTTCCTTGGAGACTTGCGCCTTTGTGCCTGGTATTGATTTCATGAGGGCGAAGCGGTCACGCCAAGGCGCAGTGACGCAAAGGGTCGCATGATACTTATCCTTTCGTGGCGCAACAGCGGTTAGCGTTGGTGTCTTCCGGCACGCAACACCGCATCCACCCCCGGCAGCGGCGTTCGCAGTACTTGTTCGCGCCAATGACAGGTCCAGCGTGCAGTCCAGCGGCCAGCGGCCGCTTTCGTCGTCGGCGACGGTGCAGTGTCGAGCGCTCGCTGACGCCCCAGTAGTCCAGCAGCCGCAGCCCAAAGGCCGCACGCGACAGCACTTGCTCCCCGGCCACGTTCAACACGCCGGTGAAGATCCAGCCCGACCAGCTCCAGGCAGGCCGCGGCCAGTGAATCAGTCCGGACCGGGTTGCGAAGCTGGTTGCTGAACAGGGTCACCGGCTGCCCGGTCGCGCAGGGTAGAGGCTGTCCAGGCCGTGCTGTGGTCCATCTCGTCCAGCCCATAGATCAACGACGTACGCACCACAACGCTGTTCGTATAGTTTTCCAGCACCAGACGCTCGGCCTCGGCCTTGGCGCGACCGTATTCGTGCAGCGGCGCAGCGTCGGCCGTTTCGTCATACGGCGCGTGCCGGCCGTCGAAGATGGCATCGCTGGACAGGTGGACCAACCGGGCATCATGGGCGGCGGCGGCCGCGACAACATGCGCTGTCCCGCGCGTGATCACCGCGCTCATGTCGTCTAGGCGATTGGAGCCGACGGTGTGGATGACGGCCGACGGCCGCAGCGCAGCCAGACAGCGCACGACGTCGTCGAACCGCAGGAGATTGAGACGGGTGCCCTGCGGCAGGCCCAGCGGATCGCTGGAATGGTAGGTATATGCGAATTGTTCAGGCGGGAGGCGTTTGGCTCGCCAGACGTACCAGCGCCCGACCCAGGTAGCCGCTGCCGCCGGTGATGAGCAGTGGCCCGGTGCTCATCGGATCGGGTCGACGGCCTCGGCCTTGAGCAGCGCGGCGGCGGCGGCGGCCTGGGCGGCCTGCTGCTTGCTCAGCCCGCGCCCCTCACCCCAGACCTCGTCGCCCACCAGGACTTGCACCGTAAACACCTTGGCGTGGTCGGGCCCTTCGCTGGCGATCATGTCATAGTGGGGTGTGACGTTATACTGTCCCTGGGCCCACACCTGAAACTCGCTCTTGGCGTCCTTGTGCAGCGAGTCGGCCCGGATGCGCTCCAGCGCAGGCGGCACCAGCCGGTTGATGATGGCCTGCGTCGCCGTCAGGCCCTGGTCGAGATAAATGGCCCCGATGACCGCCTCAAACGTGGCGCAGAGGATGGCCGTGCGATCCCGCCCGCCACTCTCGTCCTCACCATAGCCCAGCCGCAAGCAACGGCCGATCTCCAGTTGCCGCGAAAAATCGGCCAGCGTCTCCGAACGCACCAATGCGGCGCGCAGGGCGGTCAACTCGCCCTCGTCCATCTCCGGAAAGCGGTGATAGAGGAGCGCGGCCACTTGAAAATCAATGATGGCGTCGCCCAAAAACTCTAGCCGTTCGTTGTCGGTCAGGGCAGTCTCGGGGTTTTCGTTAAGGAACGACCGGTGGGTCAGCGCCCGATCAAGTAGCGAATAGTCGCGAAACTGGACATCCAGCCGCGCTTCAAGGCCGTGCAGCTCGTCGATATCCCACTGTGAATGGTTGGCCGCGTGTCCCACGTTACGCCTCGTCACGGCCGTTCATGGACCGAATCGCCAGCACGGCGTTGTGGCCGCCGAAGCCAAAGGCATTATTGAGGCATACGTCCACTTTGCGCTACTCGGGCGACGTTGGGCACATAGTCCAGGTCGCAGGTCGGGTCGGGTGTCACGTAGTTGATCGTCGGCGGCACCATCTGATCGCGTATGGCCAGGGCGCAGAACACCGTTTCGATGGCTCCGGTTGCGCCCATGATGTGACCGGTCATGGACTTGGTGGAGACGACCGGTATGTTGTAGGCGTGTTCGCCCAGGGCCAGCTTGATGGCCGATGTCTCGGCGGCGTCGTTGAGCTGGGTGCCGGTGCCGTGGGCGCTAATGAAATCCACGTCTTCCGGCCGCAGTCCGGCGTCCTTCAGCGCCTTGATCATGGCTCGGGCTGCGCCGGACCCATTCTCGGACGGAGCTGTAATATGGTAGGCGTCGGTCGACTGGCCGTAGCCGGCGATCTCGGCCAGGATATGGGCCCCGCGGGCCTGAGCGTGCTCCAGGCTCTCCAGCACCAGCATCCCTGCGCCTTCGCCAATCACCAGCCCGTCGCGATTGAGGTCGAACGGCTGCGGCGTCTCGCTGCTCTTGGTGGATGTGGCCCCGGCGCGCTCGAATCCGGCGATGGCCACGGAGACAAAGATCGACTCGGTCCCGCCGCTGACCATCACATCCGTTTCGCCATATTGAATGGCGCGATAGGCGTGGCCGATGGCGTCATTGCCCGCGGCGCAGGCTGTGGTGATGGTCGTTGTCGGGCCCCAGATGCCATGCTCGATGGCGATCATGCCGGCCGCGCCGTTGGGCATGATCATCGTGATGCTGAAGGGGCTGACGCGACGCACACCCGCGCCACGGACGATGTCCTCTTGTTCAACCATTGTGCGCATGCCGCCCACGCCGGTGCCAATTGACACGCCGATCCGTTCGCGATTGTCGTCGGTAATGACCAGACCCGATTCACGTACGGCTTCGGCCGCAGCGACCATAGCCAGTTGCTGATACCGATCGCGGCGGCGCGCTTCCTTGCGATCCATGTACTCGGTTGGGTCGAACGCTTTGACCTCGCACGCGCCGCCAATGATATGTCCGGGGGTATCTACCAATGTCAGTGGACCAAAGCCGGACTGACCGGCCAACAGCGCCTGCCAGGAATCGCTCGATTGAGTGGCCCAGCGGCGTGATGAGCCCCAGGCCGGTGACGACGACGCGCCGGGATGGTTGTTCACCATTATTCATGTGTCTGCTCCGATGTAATACTTTCGTTGTCTTCGGCCGTTGGCCGGTAATGTCCTTCAAGCCAGAGACTCCGATCGGAGCCGACTTCTTTCTTCCAGACCGGCACAATCTCCTTCAGCCGGTCAATGCCGTAGCGGGCGGCCTCAAAGGCGCCCTGATCGCGATGGGCGCCCGCGCAAGCCACGAACGTGGTCACGTCGCTGATGGGCAGACGGCCGATGCGCTGGACCAAAGCCACGCCCCGCACCAGCGGCCAGCGCGCCCAAATCTCGCGGGCGATCTGGGCCATCTTCTCCTCCGCCATCTCGCTGTAGGCTTCATACTCCAGATGCAGCGTCTCCGGCGGCAAGCCGTCGCGGTCGGTTCGGCCGCGCACATACCCGGTGAACGTGACCACCGCGCCGATGTCGGGCGCTACGAGCTGCCGCTGAATGGCCGCGATGTCAATATCGTCCGTGGTCACGGCAAAGATGCGTTGGATAAGGCTGGCGAAGCGTCGCCGCTGTTGGTGAGCCACCGCTTACCGGCGGAAACAGGGCCACTTCATCGCCCGGCCGTCACCGGCGTGTCGGGTGTGGCGAAGGCGCGATTAACCGACACCAGCGTGGAGGCCAGCGACGGGGCCAGCGCCGGATGGCCGGCGCGCACGGCGGCCAACAGACCGGTCACCGTGGCCGGTTCGTCCAGATGGACCTGTATGCGGTCGCTGCCCGGCGCGATCCTTGAGAGTCGCAAACAGCTTGATATCTACTTCCATAAATCCGTGTTACCAAGTGAAAACACAAAAACCATTGAATAGGTACGCGGTGGCTATTCGGCCGACCAGTCGCCACTCTGACCGCCTGACTTATGCACCAGGCGCACGGCCGACAGCTGCATGCCGCGGTCGACGGCCTTGGCCATGTCATAGACGGTCAGCCCGGCCACGGTCACGGCCGTCAGGGCTTCCATCTCCACGCCGGTCTTGCCGCTGACGCGCACCGTGGCTTCGATGTCGATACAGCTTTCGGCCGTGTTGGGCGTGCAGACCACTTCCACCTTGTTGAGCAGCAGTGGATGGCAGAGCGGGATCAGATCGCTGGTGCGCTTGGCGGCCATAATGCCGGCCAGTCGCGCCGCACCCAGCACATCGCCCTTTTTCATGTTCCCGGCGATGATCAGGGCCAGCGTCTCCGGCTGCATCATCACCCGGCCGCGGGCCACAGCCACGCGCACCGTCTCCGGTTTGTGGCCCACATCAACCATATGGGCCGCGCCCGTTTCATCCAGATGGGTCAACTGCTTGGTCATAGTTGTGGTATTATACCGGTTCAGTCGGCGCGGGGACAGAACGCGACCCGGCTGCCCAAAACCATGACCGAACAACTGCGACAATCCTACGACCATCTCTATCTTTCGCCCCATCTGGACGACGCCGTGTTGTCCTGTGGCGGGCAGATCTCTGAGCAAACGGCCGCCGGAGAATCGGTGCTGGTGGTGACCATTACTTGTGGGGACCCACCTGACGGCCCGCTGGCGCTCATTGCCCAGGACCTGCATGACCGCTGGAACGCCGGACTCAGTCCATCCCGTGGGTCGCAGCGCCATCATCGACGAGCGCCGGGCCGAAGACGCCGCCGCGTGTGCGGTTGTTGAAGCGGACTACCTCCATCTGCCGCTGTTGGACTGCATCTATCGCACCCATCCGCTTGACGGATCGTTTCTCTATGTCGATACGCCCGGCCTGTTCGGGGCGGTGAACCCGGCCGAGGAGCCGCTGATCGACGTGCTGAAGGAGCAGCTGCTGGCCCTGCCACCGGCGGGGCAGGTCTACAGCCCGCTGGGCGTCGGCAACCATGTCGATCACCAGCTGACGCGCCAGGCGGCCGAACGCGCTTTCGACGACCTGCTGTTCTACGAGGAGTATCCGTATGTGGCCGCACCCGGCGCGCTGGAGAAGGTGCTGCCCCCGGACGATCGAGCCGCGTGGCTGCCGGTGGTGGCGGTCATCAGTGATCCGGCCATGACGACCAAGATCGCCGCCATCACCGAGTACGATTCGCAGCTAAGCTCGTTCTTCCTCGACGACGCCGACCTCGACCGGCGAGTGCGGGCCATCGGCCGTCGTGTCTGGACCGAAGCCGGTGAGCCGCCGCACCCGGCGGGCGAGCCCGCGGCCGGGGCGGAGCGGTACTGGCGGAAGGGCTAGGTTGTTTCCCGAACACCATGATCGCTGAGCCCGCGTCTGCCAGGCCCAGGGTTTTTCAGTTATCTGCTGACCTTGGCGTCGCGCAAGCATTTTGCCGGCGGCCGGACCGAACATGTTCTACGGTTCACCGAACACTGAATAACCGTACTGCACGGCCGGATTAAACAGACAGTATGCTATAATTGGCTTATCATGCCTGAGATTAGCCGCTTCTTGGGAATCGTGATCACCATGTACTATAGTGATCATCCGCCACCCCATTTCCATGTGCGCTATGGTAGTGAACGAGCGGTTATCGCCATTAGTCCACCAACCTTGCTGGAAGGTTCTTTGCCACCTCGTGTCTATGGGCTGGTCCTGGAGTGGGCCGTACTTTATAGCGATCAATTGTGAGAGAATTGGTCCCTGGCTAGGAGCCAGACACCGTTACAACCAATTCTGCCCCTGGAGTGAACCATGTTGAAGGATATCGTCTCCGTCAGACCGCTTTCTGAGTTTCGTCTCTATCTTGAATTCGAAGACGGCGTGGCCGGTGAGGTAGATATCGCGGCCATTGTACGTTTCGACGGCGTGTTTGCCCCACTGGCGGACAGGGCCTATTTCGAACAGGTGCAGGTTAACCCTGAAATCGGTACGATTGCCTGGCCAAATCACGCTGACCTTGACCCCGACGTGCTCTACGCTTTGGTCAGTGGCGAGCCGTTGCCGGACTTCACCCCATCCTGGGCACGTCTTACGGATTAATTGCCTTACGTCGGCTTAGCGGATCGGCTTCACGGCTCTGGACCGTGACCACGTTCGTCGGCTTTCCCCCGGTTGGTGAAAAGCACCCCCACCCACTATAATCCACTTCGCGACTGACGAGGATACCCGACTGAGCACGAAACGACTGTCCACCAACAAACTGGCCGGCACTACGGCCGAAACCGTCCTGAACGCCGGCAACCTCCAGTCCGGCGATGTGCTTCAGGAGCGCTATATGATCCTGGGCACGCTGGGGGCGGGCGGCTTTAGCTCGGTCTACCGCGCCCGCGACCTGCGCTTTCCCTCGGTCACGCGGCTGTGCGCCGTCAAGGAGATGGTCATCGGCACGGCCGATCCCGAGCTGCGCCAGCTGACGATCAAGTCCTTCGAGCGCGAGGCCAGCATGTTGGCCATGCTCAACAACCCGGCCATCCCCGACATCTTCGACTACTTCACCGAAGGCAACCGCAGCTACCTGGTGCTGGAATTTGTGCCCGGCCAGAATCTGCAGCAGTGGCTGGAAGACACCGACGAACCGCTGGATGAACAGCAGGCGCTGGAGTGGGCCCTGCAGGTCTGCGAGGCGCTGGCCTTTCTGCACAGCCAGAAGCCCCAGCCCATCATTTTCCGCGATATGAAGCCGTCCAACATCATGCTTGACGACTACAATCGCATCCGGCTGATCGACTTCGGCATTGCCAAGCTGTTCGAGGCCAACGAGGACCGCGGCACGATGATCGGCACGGCCGGTTACACGCCGCCCGAACAGTATCGCGGCGAGGCCACCCCGGCTGTCGATATCTACGCCCTGGGGGCCACCTTCCACCACCTGTTGACCCGCCGCGACCCACGCCAGGAGACGCCCTTCACCTTCGACGAACGGCCGATCCGCGCCGCCAACCCGCAGATCTCCCGCGCCTTCGAGGCGATCATCATGCAGTGCCTGTCCTATGATCCCAAAGACCGCTTCCCCGACGCGATGGCGCTGCAGGAAGCGCTGCTGGAACTGTCGCAGGTCGAAGGGGAGCAGGCCGAACGCGAAGCACGCCCCGTGCTGAAGCCGGACGCCCGGCTGGACACCGACAACGGTCTGACTGACTTCAGCATACCCGCGCTCAAGCTAGGCATCAGCCCGGTCAAACCGCTGTGGACCTTCGCCTGCGAGGATGAGATTCGCGGCCGCCCGGCGCTGGCCAAGGGCATCGTCTTCGTCGGGGCTTATGACACCAACCTCTATGCGGTGACGGCCGATCGGGGCGAGTTCTTGTGGAAGCACCCCACCGGCGGCGGGCTGGCCGGGTCGCCCACCGTCCATGAAGACGCGGTTCTCTTTGGCTCCGGCGACCACACGCTCTATTCGCTGCAGCTGCGCAAGGGCCGGCTTAACTGGCAGTTTACGGCCGAAGGCTCCATCTACTCCACGCCGACGGTGCGTTTCGACCACGTCTTTTTCGGGGCCGACGACGGCTATTTCTATGTGGTCAATGCCATGCGGGGCCAACTGTCGTGGAAGACCAACGTCTACAGCCCGGTACGCTCCTCGGCCCACGTGTCGGATGAACTGGCCTTCTTCGGCACCCAGGGCGGTCACATCATTGGGCTGGAATTGGGCAGCGGCAAGGCCAAGTGGCAGAACCGCGCCGAACGGGCCGTGACTTCCTCGCCGCGCGTGGCCGATGATATCCTCTATGTCGGTTCGCTGGACGGCATTGTCTACGCCATGGACGCCAGTTCCGGCTGGCCCATCTGGCGTTTCCGGACCAACGCCCCGGTGATTTCGTCACCGGCCATTTACGAAGATCTGCTGTTTATTGGCTCAGCCGATGGATTCATGTATGCCCTGGATATCGAAAGCGGCCGGCCGGTGTGGCGCTATCAGACCGAGGGTCAGGTCGTGGCCTCACCGGCAGTGTGGAACAACAATGTCTATTTTGGCTGCACCGACGGCAGCATCTACGGCGTCGGCCTGCGCCGCGGCGAATTGCAGTGGCGCTTCGACATGGAAAGCCCGGTCATCGGTTCGCCGCTCATCGTCAACGGGATTCTCTACAACGGGTCCAACGACCACCGTCTCTATGCCCTGCCTGTCTGACATCATGACATCACTGACTCTCCAGACCGCTTTTCGCTGTGAGACCGGCGCCGTGCGCAGCCGGAACGAAGATTCCTGCCTGGTGTTCTCGGCCAACGCCGGGGGCCACCTGCACGCCGAACCGATTGGCCTGTTTGTCGTCGCCGACGGCATGGGCGGGCACGCCGAAGGGCACGTGGCCAGCAGCGAGGCGGCCCGCGTCTTTGCCGGGTTCATCCTCGGCCAGGTCTACCAGCCGCTGCTCGACCGCCGGCCGCTTCCCGCGGATGAAACGCTGCTGGAATTGCTGGAGTCCGGCGTGCTGGCGGCTCATGATGCCGTCTATCATCCCGAACCGGAGCATAACGGCGGCACCACGCTCACAGCGGCGCTGCTGATCAACCATCAAGCCTACATCGCCCATGTCGGCGATACGCGGGCCTATTTGCTGGACGACAACGGATTGCAGCAGTTAACCACCGACCACTCGCTGGTGCGCAAGCTGCAAGAGACCGGCCGGCTCTCGCCCGATCAGGCCGAGCAGTACCAATACCGCAACGTCCTGCTGCAAGCGTTGGGCCAGGACATCGCCCTGGACATCGAGACCCTGGTGGTGGAGATGCCGGCCCAGGGCAAGCTGCTCCTGTGCAGCGACGGGCTGTCGGGCTATGTCAGTGAGGCTCGTCTGCAATCTGCGCTGGCAGAGGCCGCCTCGCCACAAGTTGCGGCCGACCGCCTGTATGACCTGGCTATGGCCGCCGGTGGGGTGGATAATATCACTGCGATTGTTGTGGAGTTCGCCACCTAGCGCGCAAAGCGATCATGAGCGATCAACCCGCCGATCTTTACACCCTCCTGGGGGTCAGCCGCGAGGCAACAACGGCCGATATTGAGGCCGCCTATGCCACGCTGCGCCTGAAGCTGACCACCGGCGGGCCTGACGCGCCGGAAGGCCTCGACCCGGATCGGCTGCAATACGCTTTCGACGTGCTCAGCGACCCCAAGCGCCGCTCGCTCTACGATTCGCTGATCAGCGACGCCGTCCTGCCGCCGCTGTTGGTCGAGGCCGTCGCCAGCACAAATCGACTCAGCGTCAGCAGCGAGCCGCAGTTGCTCTATGTGCTGCTGACTGTTCGGCCGCCCGAAAAGCAGACGGCCCGACCGCGCCGCCTCAACCTGGGGCTGGCCATCGACCGCAGCACGTCCATGCGCGGGGCGCGTCTGGAGAAGGTGCTTTCGGCCGTTGAACTCATCATCAGCAAGCTGGGCCCGGACGACATCCTCTCGCTGGTGACATTCAGCGATCGCGCCGAAGTGGTCCTGCCCGCCGCCACCGTGGCCAGCCGCACCGGGCCCACCCAGGGCAATCTGGGCAAGGTGGAAAGCGGCGCCTGGCGCAAAAAGCTGAATGCCGTAACGGCATCCGGGGGCACGGAGATCTACCACGGTCTCAACGCCGGGTTGTCGGAGGTGCGGCGCCACGCCACGCCGGAGTACACCAGCCACCTGATTCTGCTGACCGACGGCCACACCTATGGCGACGTGCCCGAGTGTCTGCGGCTGGCCGAAACGGCCGCCACCGAGGGCATTGGTCTGAGCGCCTTTGGCATTGGCTCCGACTGGAACGACCATTTTCTCGACGCGCTGGTGGCCCCGTCCGGCGGGCAGTCGGGTCACATCAAGGAACCGGGCGACATCATCGGCCACCTGGAGGAGCGGCTCAAGGGCTTAGGTGACATCCACGCCCAGCACGTGCGGCTGCAACAGTCGTGGCCCAGCCAGGTTACGCTGGAGGATGCCTTCAAGCTGGCTCCCTACGCCCAGCCGGTGGCCCAAAAGGGCGACATCATTCCCCTGGGCGACGTCGAGGGCCGCTCCCCGCTGACGTTCCTGCTGGAATTTCGTGTGGCCCCCCAGACCATTCCCAACCGCATCAACATCCCCCTGACCGTCAGCTACCACGGCGGCTCCAGCGATGCCGATCACACCGCTGGCCAGACAGTGCAGGTCATGATTGTGCCCGGCGTTGATCCGCAGGAGATACAGCCCAGCCCGACAGTCATCGAGGCTGTGCGGCGCTTTAACCTGTACTGCATGCAGGAACAGGCCTGGGACGAGGCGCAGTCGGGCCAACTGGAAACGGCCGCGGCGCGCATGTATCAGCTCACCACGCGCTATCTGGAGTCGGGCGACATGAAGCTGGCCCAGCAGGCTCAACTGGAAGCGCAGCGCCTGACGCGCATCGGCAAGATGTCGCCGGAGGGGCGCAAGATGCTGCGCTACGGCACACGGTCGCTGCTGGGGGAGAGCGAGACATGATTGCCTGTGCCGAGTGCCGGACGGAACATTTCGGCGGGGCGCTGTTTTGCCAGGCGTGCGGCGCGGCCCTGATCCCGGCCACGCTGGCCCACATGACCGCCCGCCAGCACAAGGCGGGGCAAACCGGCGCAGGCAGCCGCCGCATTAGCGACCCAGCCCTGCCGCTGCCCAAGCCAACCGACACCAGCACCCTGACGCCGGAGAAAACGCCGCGCACGCTGCGCTTCACCATCCCGCAGCGCAATGAGAGCGTCGTGGTTACGCTGGATGAGACGCTCCACATCGGCCGGGCCGACCCCGATGCGGGCTTTGCGCCGGAAGTGGATCTCAGCCCGTTCGACGGCTTCGACAAGGGCGTCTCGCGGCGCCATGCCACGATCCATCTGTTCCGCGAGGGCATCGTCGTGGTCGATCAGTACAGCAGTAACGGCACGCGGCTGGAAGATCGGCCGCTGACACCGGGCCAGGCCTACGTGTTGCCCCCCAGGGCCGCCTTACGGTTCGGTGAGTTACTGGTACATCTGACGATTGAAGACTAAACTGAGTAAAGAGTTATGCGTGTGCCGGCCGTCATTTACCTACTGGAAGAGGATCCGATTACAGGCGAACTGGATGGCCTGCCGGACGCCGCTGCCCAGTTTGTCACCATCTATCATCCACGCCGCCGCGACGGCCGAACGGCCGCCTTTCTGGACGGCAACGCCGAAACGATTCTCATGCCCTGGCACCGCATTCGCCATATCCAGCTTCTCGCTCAGGGCGAACTGGATAACACCATCGGCTTTGTCCGCGAATAAACAGTTGTCTTATGGTTGAACAAGTTCCCGATAGTCTCCAGCCGCCCGGCCCGCAGCTCATCCTCATCGTTGACGACGAGCTCCGCATGCGTCGTTTCATCCGCATGAACCTCGAACTGGAAGGGTTCCAGGTCATTGAAGCCGAAAACGGCGTCCAGGCGCTGGACCAGATACGCAAATACAACCCCGACCTGGTCATCATGGATGTCATGATGCCGGAAGCCGACGGCTTCCAGACGCTGGAGATGCTGCGCGAGATCTCCACCGTGCCGGTGGTTCTGCTGACCGTGCGCGACGACGAGGAAGACATCACCCGCGGCCTGGCGCTGGGGGCGGATGACTATATCACCAAGCCCTTCAGCCCGCGCGTCCTGACCAGCCGGGTCAAGGCCGTGCTGCGCCGGGCCCATTGGCCCGCGCCGCCGCCGCGCACCGTGCTGCGCATTGACGACCACCTGTCGGTGGACTTTAACCGGCATCAAGTCATCGTAGATGGCGAGCGGATCGATCTTCGCCCCACCGAATATCGCCTGCTAAACCATCTGATCCAGAATTCCGGCTGGGTTGTGCCCCATGAAACCCTGCTGGGCAAAGTCTGGGGCTACGAATACCGCGACGAAACCCACTATCTGCGACTGTACATCAACTATCTGCGCAAAAAGATCGAGAAGGACCCCGCCAACCCGGAGTACATCCTCACGGAACGCGGCGTTGGCTATCGGTTCAAGGACTTCAAGAAAGACCGCGAACTGCAAACGATCTGAGTCGCAGACCACAACCCACGAGCCCACACAGTGGGCCCACCCGCAAGCCACTGGGTAAATAGACCGCGAGAAATGCCTAGAATTCAGGCGGCTTTCGTGCTATACTGAGCGATTATATATTCGCGCCCCGGCGTGAATAGGCCCGACCGATACGGGCACCTGGGTGGCGGTTGCCGCGGCAGCGGGTGAGTTATGATTCTTTACACGACGGCCGAAGACGAGCAGTTCTTTGAGGCGATTGGGTACCTGGATGCGCCTGAACGCGATCGTGTGCGAGACGCCTTTGCCTTCGCCCGCCGGGAGCACGGCAACCAGCGACGCAAGACCGGCGAGCTTTTCTTCACCCACCCGGTCACTGTGGCCACCTACCTTGCCCAATACCGCCTCGACGCCGCCACCATTCAGGCGACGCTCTTGCACGATATTGCCGAAGACACGCGCGTCTCCATTGAGGAAATCGAGGCTCAATTTGGTCCCGACGTAGCCCGACTGGTCGATGGCGTCACCAAGCTGAAGGAAGTCACCCGCGGGGTGGCCGCCCGCCGCAAACTCTCCCCCGAAGAACTACAGCACGCCACGCTGGGCAAACTGTTCCAGGCCATGACCGTCGATGTGCGCACGGTTATCATCAAACTGTTTGACCGGCTGCACAACATGCGCACCATCGAGGCCATGCCGCCCCACAAACAGCGCGAGAAGGCCGAAGAGACGTTGTCGGTCTTTGCCCCGCTGGCTAATCGTCTGGGTATGTGGCAGGTCAAGTCGCAACTGGAAGCGCTGTCGCTGGAGGTGCTGGACCCGGAAGCGTTCGAAACCATCGGCGGCGAACTGGTTACCCTTTATGACAGCCAACAGGCAGCTGTTTGATACCGTCAGCGACCAGATCATGGCCTGCCTGGGCCATGCCGGCATCGAGGTGCAAGAGGTCAAGCCCGCGCCCGAAAACATCTACACCGTCTATCAGGACCTGCGCTCGGGCTACAAGTCCTACCGCGACATCGACCGGACCATGCGCCTGGTCGTGCTGGTGGACGATCCCATCGCCTGCTACACGGCCCTGGGGCATTTGCACGAGCTGTGGCGCGCCGTCCCCAATCGCTTTGACGACTATATCTCCGTCCGGCGCGACAACCTCTATCAGTCGCTCCACACCACCGTTATGCACGACACCGGCGCGCCGATCAAGATCCGCCTGCGCACGCGCGAGATGGATGAGGTGGCTCAGGTTGGTGTGCTGGCCCGCTGGCTCTATGCCGGGACGCCGCAATGGTCGAAAGGCATTGCCGAGCCGCTGGATATCTTTTTCGGCACCATCACCGAAAGCATCAACGGCGCTGAACCGCATGATCTGGTGGACAGCGTGCGCGGCGTGGTGCAGGATGTCTTCAGCGACCAGATTCGGGTCTACACGCCCCGGGGCGAGGCCATCGAGCTGCCCCACGGCGCCACGGCGATCGACTTTGCCTACAGCATCCACACCGAGCTGGGCAACGAGGTCCAGCAAGCCTACGTCAACGAGATGCCCTACCCGCTGAATCGGCCGTTGCGCAACGGCGATCTGGTCCGTATCGGCCGCTACACCAAAGGCCAACCGCAGCGGGCCTGGCTGGATGAGGACCTGGGCTACATCGCCACCACCTATGCCCGTTCCCACGCCCGGCGCTGGTTTCGCAAGCTGCGCTACCCCAAGGCGGTGGTTCAGGGGCGGCAGTTATTGGAGCATGAACTCGATATGCTGGGGCTGTCCACCTATCCGCACGAGACGATTGCCGAGTCTTTCGGGTTCACGTCCAACGAAGAGTTATATCACCAACTCGGCCGCGCCGAGTTGCTGCCCACAGTCGTGTCCACACGGATCATGAACGACACCTGGGACACGGGTCGGTCGTTGCGACTGGACAACATTGTCTACGACAGCAAGGGCAACAAGCATATCATCACCCATGCCGACCACCGCGAACTGAAGCTGTGCGCCACCTGCGCCCCGCGCCCCCGCGATCCGATCATCGGCTATGTTCGCAAAGACGGCGGCGTGACGGTCCACAAAGAGGATTGCCATTCCCTGGAAGCCACGCGGCAGCGCCTGGACCGGGTGCAGCGCCGGCTCAAGCTGGGTTGGGGCGAATCGGGCGAGCGGCAGGCGCGGCGCTTCATGGCCCATATCGATGTGTTCGACCGGCCCGGCCTGCTGTTCGAAATCACCCAGCTCATGCGCGATGAGTCCATCAACATCCCCGCCATCTGCACCGTGCGGGATGAACGGGACGACGAACTGCGCATTATCCTGGAGCTGGAGTGCACCAGCCCGCGCCAGATGGTGCGCATTCTGCATCAGACCGAAGCGCTGGTCAACGTCAAGACTGTGCGCGTGGTGCCGGAAGAAGAAGAGCCGCGACCGGCCAGCGTGCGCTACCTGCCGGAATAGCGGCCGTCTTCACCCGTTCGGTAATAGGCCGGCCCGGCACACCCCCGACAAACCACCTGCCCTTCGCGCCATACTTCGCGCTGGTTGATGATCTCCTCCCCACAGATGGCGCACGTCGTCCGCAGGCCCGGCCGGCTAAGCAGACGACCCGCCGGTTCGGCCAGGGTCACCAACTCGATCCGCAGTAACACGTCATCCGGCATAGCTTGATAGCCACGCAGTTGGGCCACATACCGGCTGCGCGCATCCGACGCATAGTCCCAGGCGCGCTCGCGCACATCGGGTAAGGGTGACAGCCGCACGGCCCGGTTATTGGCCGGGTCGACGAAGGTTGCCGCCACCTTGCCGTAATCCACCAGATGCAGCGTGCGCCGGCCGATGGTCGCGCCGGTAGCCACTTCCAATCCATCAACAAAGCAGCCGTCCGCCTCACTGATGATCAGCAGCCGCCGGTCATGGCGGGGCACGAGAAGTCCCAGCGCCGCCGCTCCGGCCAGCCCGATGCGCAGGCCGAGAACCTGGCGGGGACAGAGATGGCGGTGGCGCGCGGCCACCCGATTGATCAATTCCTCTAGATCAGGCATATGCGTCGCCCAAGTATGCCCCGCAGCGCCTAAACCGCCACTGGTATAAGCACCAGGTTAACGCCCGGCCCTGGGAGCGCTCCCCTGCCCTCCGGAGGCTTGACATGAACCCTCACACCCTTATAATGCAACGGGTTTAGCCAGTAATTTCGAACGTTAATTCCAGGATTCCCCCCGGAAATCACATAGCATCAATAGATTCAGGAGATAAACAGCCATGCTGAAGAAACGCTATTTCAAGACAAAAGACGAATACGAAGTAACCTTCACCTATAACGGTGATGCCGATACCGTGACGCTGGTCACCGCTGCCAACGACTGGGTGCCGGTGCCGATGAAGAAGAGCAAGGACGCCTTCACCGCCAAGATGCGGATTCCGGCCAACGGCCAGTACCAGTTCCGCTACCTGGTGAATAACACCGACTGGGTCAATGATGATGCCGCCGATGCCTATGTGCCCAACGAGCACGGGACGGAGAACAGCGTCATCGACACCACGGTCGCCTAGTCGACACTTACCCATCTCATTACGTTCGGATGGCGATCGGCTAACAACTACCCGATTCCCACCCTATAACCACAACCCAACCAAACAGCGGCCTGCCATGCGGGCCGCTGTTTTTGATTGCGGCCGCTCGCGCGCCGGTCGTCGTGGGGTAGCCGCGCGTTGGGTAGTCGCCCCAACCTGAATAGGAGTCCACCCACGACCCCCGGCCGCCTAGCTTAACCCCGCGTGACGGGATCCTTACATGGGTCTTACACCTGCGCTTCGGCCGATCTCTCAGCCGCGCTGCGGCTTGCTATACTGCGCCTATGATCACAACACGCGCCCTGCTCCTGTTCTCCTGTCGCTCTGTCGCTGCTCTGGCTCGGCGCCTGCGCCCGGTCCCAACCGTCGCCGGATCCCACCCTCCCGGCCACTGATGTGCGCCCACTGGCCCGTCGTCAACTACCCGTGTCCGAAGTCCACCGCCGTCCGCGCCCGATCCCACCGTGGATGCGGTCGCGATGACGCGCTGGCGCTACCGGCTGGTCGCCCAATCCGGCGGCAGCGTGGTTGCGGCCACGATCAGGTTGTCAACGCGAGCGACACGCGCTACGTGCCGGTGTTCATCGAACTGATCCGCGCAGCCCAGATTGGTCTGGTAGAGCAGGCCACCTACGGCGACCATATCGCCGCCCTGGAAGACACTATCCGGCCGGACATTCGGCGGCGACTGGCCGCATGGATCGAATGGTACGGCGGCACTGACATCGAACCGCCGCCGGGCTTCACGACCTGGAAAGGGCAACTCCTGACGCTCATCGATCCGCGCTTCGCCGATTTTCTGAAAGACGAGTTCCCCTCTCGCGTCCGGGTCGAGGAGATTCAGTGGGGCGGCGTGCGTGTGGACGGCATTCCCGCCCTCGATAATCCGGCCATGCTGACCGCGGACAAGGCTGATTACCTACAACCCAATGATGCCGTCTTCGGGCTCGACGATCAACGGTGAATCGCGGGCGTATCCACTGCGGATACTCGACTGGCACGAGATGGCCAATGACGTGATCGGCGGCGTGCCGGTGTCCCTGGCCTACTGCACGCTGTGCGGCGCGGCCGTGGCCTATGATGGGCGCGCCTCCGACGGCAAGTCTTACAGCTTCGGCTCCTCCGGCTTCCTGTTCCGCAGCAACAAGCTCATGTACGACCGGCTGACCAACACCCTGTGGAATCAGTTGACCGGCGAGCCGGTGCTGGGCGAATTGGCCGACGATGAGGTGACCCTCAACTTGCTGCCGGTTGTCCTGACCACCTGGGCGGATTGGTCGACCGAACACCCTGATACGCTGGTCGTGGATCCGGACACTGGTTTCAACCGCGACTACAGCGCCGGAGCAGCCTATGCCGACTACTTCGCCGACACAGGGACGATGTTCCCGGTCTGGCAACGAAGCGACCTGTTGGCCGATAAAGACCAGATCTATGCCCTGCGCCTCAACGGCACGCCGAAGGCCTATCCGCTGGCCGCTTTCGGCGCCATGCCGGTCATCAACGACACTATAGGCGAAACGCCGGTCGTGTTGATCGGCAGCGGTGATCAGGTAGAAGTCACCGGAGCCAGCCTGAGGACCGGTGTCGAGCGCACCTATTCAGCCGGGAGCGACGTGCGTGCCTATGCCCGGAGCGACGACATGTTCAGCCTCGGCCCCGACGCCAACACGCTCTTGGATGCCCAGGGTCGGGTGTGGCAGATCACCGAAGCGGCGCTGGTCGGGCCAAACGGGGAGACGCTGGAACGCCTGCCGGGACATCTGGCCTATTGGTTTGGCTGGTTCGCCTTCTTCCCCACGACCGAAGTTGTACGGCCAGTAGCCGGGCTGTCGGCCGCCAAGAACGGCCGGTGGCGCCAATACTAACCTCGGTTTCACCCCACCCACCGCTTGACACCCTTGAACGCATGTTCTACAATGAGCCCCCTAGAAACTCAGTTTCCAGCAAGAAACTGAGTTTCTGACAACAGTTACTCTAAACATTTAGAAACCGAGTTTCCTAGAAGAAACTCGGTTTCGACCACCATAGAGAGATCGAGCGGACGAAAAGGAGATGAAGCATGGCTAACGAATCGGTGGAGAGGGCGCAGACGGCCGACTGGCCCAAGGGCATCAATGCCATTACCTTGTTTGTTGAAGACCTCCAGACGGCTAAGGCGTTCTATCAAACGGTCTTTGAGCTGCCGGTGTTTTTTGAGGATGACGCGTCGGCCGTTTTCAAATTCGGCCCCACGCTGATCAACTTACTCAGCGCCGGCGCCGCGCCGGAACTCATTGAACCGGCGGTTGTGGCCGGTCGCGACGCGGGAAATCGCTTTGTGTTGACTATCGATGTGGACGACGTGGATGCCATGGCCGCCCAACTGGTTAAGCGCGGCGTCACGCTGTTGAATGGTCCCATGGATCGGCCGTGGGGCAGACGCACTGCCAGCTTTGTCGATCCGGGCGGCCATATCTGGGAAATAGCCCAGTAACGGTCGCGGGTATGAAACACGCCGCCACCATCTATCCCCTCGCCGCCCTGCGCGCGGTGGCGCTGCACACCCAGGGGCTGACGACGGCCGCGGCCGATACGCCCACCGCGACGGCTGAGGCGATTGTCGGGGCGGTGACGGCGCTGGGGTATGTCCAGATCGACACCCTGCACGTCGTCAATCGCGCCCACACCGTCACCCTCTGGTCGCGCTTCGGCGCCTACGATGTCGAGGCGCTGCATCGGCTGCTCTACAGCCCCGCGGAGCGCCGCCTCTATGAGGGCTGGGGCCATGCGGCGAGCATCATCCCCCTCGACCACTACCGCTATCACCGCTGGCGAACCGATCCGCAGGTCAGCTATAACCCCGTCTTTGAGGCGTGGTCGAGCAAAGCCGCCAACCGCGAGCTGGCCGCCCAGACGCTGGCCCACATTCGCGCCGAGGGTGGGGTGCGCGTGAGCGAGATGAAGGACGATGACGCCCCGCGCGGCGAATGGTACGATTGGCGGCCGTCGAAGATGGCCCTGGAGGCGCTGTTTGCCTGGGGCGATCTCATGGTTGCCGACCGGGTCAACTTCCAGCGCGTGTATGATGTCCGCGAGCGGGTGCTGCCGGACTGGGTCGATACCACGCCGGTGCCGCCCGAGGCCGCGCGCCGCTTCTGTCTGGAACTGGCCGCCCGGGCGCTGGGTGTGTTCGACCTGCGGGCGCTGACCTTCTACGCCTACATGCGGGCCACGCCGGTGCGGGCCGAGGTGAAGGCGCTGGTGACGGACGGCACGCTGGTCGAGATTCAGGGCGAATCGACACAGGGCGTCAAGAAGTGGCTGGTCCATCGCGACACGCTGCCGCTGCTGGGCCGGGCGGCCGACGGCGAGATTGTCCCCCAACGCACGACCTTCCTGGCCCCCTTCGATTCGCTGTTCTGGGGCGGGAACCGCGATGAGACGCTGTGGGGGTTCAAGCAGTTGTTGGAGTGCTACAAGCCGGCCGCCGATCGCGTCTATGGCTACTTCACCTTCCCCATTCTGCACCGCGACCGGCTGGTGGGGCGCTTCGACCCCAAGCTGGATCGCCAGTCGGGGGTGATGGGCCTCAACGCCCTCTATCTGGAGCCGGGCATCGCGCCGGATGATGACCTCGTGGCCGATGTCGCCGCCGCCATGCGCGACTTTCTGGCCTGGCACGGCGCGACTGAGCTGGAGATTGCCCGGAGCGATCCCCCGGCATTTGGTGATAAACTGCTGCGTGCCCTGTAGCAAGCGGGGCCGACGCGACTATATATAGGAGACACCCATGGAAACCTTCTGGAACACCATCATCTGGCAGCAGTTTGGAGCGGCCATCGACATGCTCGAGGACGCCATCGAGGCCTGCCCCGACGACCACTGGACCGACGTCGTCTGGGACGATCCCGACGCGGCCGAATACGGGCAGTTCTGGTTCGTGGCCTATCACACGCTGATGTGGCTCGACCTCTACCTCTCCGGCGTGCAGCGAAAAGACTTCGCGCCGCCGCCGCCCTTTGTGAACGGGGCGCTGCCCGACCAGCCCTATACCCGGGCCGACGTGCTGGCCTATCTGCAGCACGGCCGCGCAAAGTGCCGGGCCACGCTGTTGGCCATGACCGACGACAAGGCGACCGAAGTCTACACCTTTGACTGGGGAAGCCAGATGCCCGTTGCCGAGCTGCAGCTCTACACCATGCGCCATGTGCAGGAGCACGCCTCGCAGCTAAACCTGCATGTCGGCCGCATCGGCGCGGGGGCTAATATCGATTGGGTATCGCGGGCCGGGGCTGATTACTAGGCGGCCGTTATGCTGACCATCGACATCATCACCGCCCGCCGCTTTATCCTCGGCAAGCAGGGCCTGTGGCCGGGGCGGCGTTGGGGCGGGCCGGACGGCATGGCGCAGGCCATGCGCGATATAGAATACCTGCAGCTCGACCCGCTGCAGATCATCGCCCGCAGCCATGACATCCAGCTCCACAGCCGCGTGCTGGACTACGCGCCCGGCCTGTGGGAGACCGTGACCTACGAGCAGCGCCGCTTCTTCGACTGGGGCGGCTGGCTGGCCGCGCGGCCGATGGACGAGCTGCCCCACTGGCGCGTGATCATGCGCCGCGAGCGCAACGGCGATGCCGACACCGGCCCCCGCGTCCGGCAGATGGGCCTCGATCACGCCGACGCCATCATCGAGATGCGCGACATCCTGCGCGAGCGCGGCACGGTCAGCAATCGCGACTTCAAGATGGCCTCGCGCACCCGCACCGACAGCTATCGCGGCCGCAAGGACAGCGCCCTGGCCCTCTACTACCTGTGGCGCACGGGCGAGGTGATGACCCACCATCGCGAGAATTTTGAGCGTGTCTATGCATTGACGGAAACCGTTGCGCCGGAAGCGCTTATCTATGAAAGCAGCGACAACGAGGCCGACCGCTTCCTCATCCTGAAGGACATCAGCTTCTCCGGCCTGTCGCGCCTCAAGCGCACGCAGGACGCTTTCTTCCGCGGCGTGCCTTTTGGCGAGGCCAAACCAATCCGCGACGTACTGCTGGCCGACGGCGACATCATCGAGGTGCAGGTCGAGGGCTGGAAGCAGGTCCACTACGCGCTGGGCCGCGACGCTGCGGCGCTCCACGAGCTGAGCGCCGGGCGGGTGCCGGCCGAATGGACCCCGCAGGCGACGACCACGACTGACGAGGTGGTGTTCCTGGCCCCGCTCGATCCCGTTAGCGCCCGCGGCCGGGCCAAGGAGCTATTCGGCTTCGACTATGTGTGGGAAGTCTACAAGCCAGTGGACAAGCGCACCTACGGCTACTACGTCCTGCCGATGCTGTGGGGCGACCGGTTCGTCGGCCGGTTCGACAGCAAGCTGGACCGGACGACCAACACGTTTATCCTCCTCGGCCTGTGGCTGGAAGATGACGCGCTGGGTACGGATGAGATCTTTGCCGAGGCGTTGGCGCGCGGGCTGGCCCGGTTTGTGGCCTTCCTCGGCGCGGATACGCTGGACGTGACGGCCATTGATCAGCCGCTGCTGCGCCGCCGGGCCGAGGCACAGTAAGCATCCGGCGGGCAGAGACGACAGGCGCAAGGCCCATCGCTGCCACCCGCCGGACGCTCCGGCCGGCTATGGCCTGACCACCACCGGCAGGGAGACGAAGGACGACGGCGTGAACAACGGCCCCAACACGGTGGCCGCGGCCGCCGGTGAAGTCAGGTCATTGCCCGCTACCGTGGCCCAGTTTGTGAACACGGTCGCGGCCACATCCGACGCTGTGATGACATAGTCAGCCGAGCAGGTTGTTTGCGCGCCGGGGTTCAACGGGCCGCCGCCACAGGGCGCAATGCGGCCCAGCTTGTCATCGGTCACGGTGAAGGGCCCGGCCAGGGGGAATGCGCCGGTATTCCTGACCACATACGTGTACGTGATCCGGTCGCCGACCTGATCAAATGTGGTGCGATTGGCCGATACCTGGAGCGACAGACTCCCGACCTCGCGAACCACGGTCACGCTGTCCTGCGCCGACGTCAGCCCATTGCCGGCGGCGCTCGTCGCGCTAGTGATGGCCCCGGCATCCAGGTCGGCCTGCGTCACGGTGTAGCCTGACGTACAAGAGGTCTGCGCGTCAGGAGCCAGCGGACCCGCGCCGCACGACGCAATGGTCCCCAGCAAGCTGTCGGTCACGGAGAACGGGCCGCTCAGGGGGGCTTCACCGACATTGCGGATGACGTAGGTGTAGACAATCTCGTCGCCTAAAGCGCGGTACGTCTCGCGGTTGGCCGACATCTCCAGCGCCAACGCATTGACCGCCAACTGCGTTGTCGTGGCCACGATCGGCGATAGGGAGTCCGTGCCGGATGCGGCCGACCGGGTATCCACCGCGCCGGTAGCCATTTCCCCGGCGGTCACCTGGTGGGTGAACTGACAGGTAAGGCTCTGCCTGGGTGCCAGCGACTGGTTGCCACACAGCGACTCGCCGAACAGTTGGTCGACGACAAAGAACGGTCCCGTGGCCGTCTGGGTGCCGACGCTGTGGATGGTGAAGGTGTAGACGATGGGTTGACCGACCGCGGTGAAGACCTGCGGATTGGTGGCGACGTCCAGCAGCAGCCGCGGGCCGTCCAGCGGAATGGTGCTGGCGGCTTCGGCCGAGACAATGCCGTTGCTGGAAACGGAGCCTGCGGTCAGGATGGACCCTGCCGCCATATCGTTAAGGGTTGTGGAGTAGGAGCCGCCGCATTGCGTTGTCGCACCGGGCATAAGGGGCACCGTGCCGCACGGCGCAATCTCGACGGATTCACCGGCTATGGTGAAGTCGATGGCCACCGTCCCGGTAATGATGGCCGGGCCCCGATTCTCGATGTCGAAGGTGAAATAGATGTCTTCATAGGGTAGGTAGAACACCGGCTGGCTGGGGCTGATGCTGAGTTCCAACGCCGCCGCCGGGGGTGCAGCCGTGGGCTCGCAGCCGATGGTCGAACGAGGACCGCCTGTGTTGAAGAACGTTGCCGCCATCTGACCGCGCTGCGCTGCCGCGCTGTCGGGACCGGTGCCGATGGTTTCGATGGCAAAGGCGAAGAAGCCCGTCCGGTAGCGATCGGTCTCTTTGGTGATGCCGGCGGACTTGGTCCCGTCCGGCACGACCAGGAACGCCAGCTGTGAGCCGACTTGACCGTCTGTGCCCACGAGGTCGTTTCGGCCCAGGTTCGGGACGGCTGGTCGAGCTTGCAGCCCGTATGATTGGCTGGAGAACAACCCGACGCCGGCGAGATTCTTATAGGTGGGCGAGGCGTCCTGTGTGGTGTTGGCCATGCCAAAGTACTGTTTGGCAAAGGGTTTGGGTTGGCCGGCGCCACCATGCGAGGTGATATAGTTCTGGCTGCTCAGCAACAGACAGCGCTGGCCGCTGTCCAACCATTGGGCGACAGCCGTTTCGCTGGCGTCGCCCGGTCCCACGTCGCCCGTCGTATCATAGTAATCGCCGGTGAACCACAGAACGCGTGGGTGCCCGGCCAATCGCGACGCGCTCGGCTTGCCTTGCCATACTTCATAAACCAGGGACGCCGTATCCAGCGCGTCGATCATGGTGCCCAGGCCGGATTTGTTAAATGGATTGTCCTGGACGAGCAGGATGGTGCCGTATTCGTGCGCCCCACGGTCACAGGCGTTGTCGGTGTTGCCGTCGAAGTTCCCTTCCGTCTGGCGCGAGAGGCCGTTCAAGTCGGTAATGGTGCAGAGTGTGGCGCTGTCGATGGCTGGTGAGTGCTGGGTCAAGTGCAGATTGTCGTCCACGGTGCCCAGCACGTTATCCTCCCCGTCGGGGTCGGCGAAGAGCGGGTCGCCGACCAGGTTATCGATTCCGGGGAAGCCGCCCTCGATGATGTTTTCCCGGACGAAGGCATCTGGCCCCAGATCGCTGATCTGCGGCGACAACGGGGCTTCGTTGCCGTAGAAGATGTTGGCGGTGACACCGACAGAAGACGTAGCACCCTCTAGGCGCATGCCGCCTGCGAAGGGCGCCTTATTGCCAAAGAAAGTCGAACTGATGACGTTGACTGAATCAGCGAGGCTAAAGCCCGCGCCGCCGGTGCTTGTCGTGGCCTCATTGCCACTGAAAACCGAATTCAAGACGTTGGTGTGTTTCGTGAAGAACTGCGCTCCACCACCAAACGCGGCCTTGTTGCCCAGGAACTTGGACTCACGCACGGTCAGTCCGCCTTCGCCATAAGCGGCCAGACCACCGCCGACCAGCTTGGCAAAGTTTTCGCGCACGATCAGGTTTTTGAACGTGCGGTCGTCGGCCGACTGGCTGTAGATACCCGCGCCCACATCGCGGCCGTTGCCGGTGCGATTGGCCAGCCCGTGCTCGATGATGAAGCCGTCCAGCGTGCCGGTGGTCCAGGCCATCACCACATGGTAGCTGTTGCGCCCGGTCAGGCCATTCACACCGGGATTGTCGTTGCGATCGAGGTCGCCGCTGAGGATGGTCGGGAAGGCCTGCCAATTGCGGCGATTGGTGTTAGTGCCATCATACCCACCGACGAGTTGGTGGAATGCGCCCACCTGGAAGCTGGCGTCGCGGTTGGTACCGGGTGTGTAAGTCCCCTTAGCAACGCGTATCTCCGCGCCCTGGTAGCGTTGGCTGGCAGCAACCAGCCCGCAGTCGACAAAGCGGAAGGCGTCACCCCAACCGGTGCCCGATGTCTCGCACTCCAGACCGCGGGCCAGCCGCTTGACTTCGGCCTCGCGCAAGCGCTTCTTGTAGAAGCGTAGTTCGTCGATGTTGCCGGTGTAATTCGCGCCGACGCGCGGACCCGATAGAGCCTGGCCCAGCGGTGCGTTACCGGCCGGCGTCTTGGCCACCTCCACGCCATTGACATAGAGGCGCAGATAGCCGTCCTTGGCCCAGGTGGCGGCCACGTGGGTCCAGGTCTGCCGGGGCACCATGCCGCCGGTGATCGTTTTCAGCGTGCCCTTGTTGTCATTCACGCTAAATACAGCCTGGTAGCTGCTATTGAGCGATAACTTATAGGTAGCACCGGGCTGGCCACCGGGAACACCGCCCGGTTGCCCAAATAGGTATTGCAAGTTGGTGACCGCGTAGGTGGTCGGCCAAACCCATAGGGCGATCGACAGTGCCTCTTGCGGCTCGAATGCTGCATTGTAATTAATGGCTGGCCCGTCGGTTCCGTCGATCTGCAGCCCGTTGAAGTTCCGAAAGCGCAGCGGTGCCTGGGAGCCACCGTTGGTTGAGAAAGAATTGGCAGGCGAATTGAACGTCAAGGGCAGGCCGTCTGCGGCCGAATTCATGACCGTCGTCCCGTCGCCTTCGTCGAACTTATAGTAGGCAACCAGTCCGTCGTTGACGCTGTCATCAACGTGATAAGCGGCCTCGCAGTTGTAGCAGACCACCGAGAAGTGCTGGTCGGTATCGTCGCCGAAGTCGCGCACGCCGTTGCCATTGAGCGCCTGAGCCTTCACCTCGATGTCGAAGGTGCCCTGGCCCGGCACGATGATGGTTTCCACGTTGTTGAGCTTGTCGGTGTTCGCGGCGCCATTGCAGTCCTGCGACCACAGCTGGTTGGCTGGCTCGAAGTAATTGCCGCAGTACAGCGTGTTGGTGCCGGGACGAGTGACGAACAGGTTCAGGTTGTTGACCAGGGCGGGCTTGGCCCCGGCCGCACCCGGCGCATCCGACCAGACCAGCACGATCTTCATAGGCTCCAGCGGGTCCGAGCGCTTGACGCGCGTGGTCCAGGAGTCGTTGACGTCGGTCAGGACCTGCGGGTTCTCAAAGTAGACGATGGGCACCGGCGGGTCCAGCAAGCGGTCGGCGTTCACCCGGCCCCAGCCCTCATGGCCGTTGGGCCAGGCGACAAAGCTGTGGCCCCAGCCGTCGTCGGCGCCGACGCGGTTGCCGATACGATCGGCGGTGACGATCAGCGCGGCTTTGACCGTGGCCGGTTCGGGGCGCGTCGGTTCATCGCGGCCGGGATCGGGGGCCAGAATGTGGTCGCGCCAGTGCTGGGTGAACAGGGCCGCCACGCCGGCCACGGCCGGGGTGGCCATCGACGTGCCGTCACACCAGCTGAACAGCTCGGTTAGGCCGGTGGAATTGTCGCAGGAGCCGCCGGTGACGCCGCCTGCCTCAACGAAGCGATTTTCGGTGCTGATGATGCCCAGGCCGGGGGCCACAACGTCCGGCTTGATGCGGCCGTCGATGGCTGGGCCGCGGCTGCTGAAGTGGGCGACCGTGACCGATTTCTTCTGCCAATCGGCCACGAGTCCAGTGCTGCCGGGGCTCCACTGGCCGGTGGCATGCGGGCTGTTCAGTGCGCCAACGGTGATGACGTTCTTGGCTTCAGCATGGGTCGCCAGACTGCGATCGCAGGGGCGGCTGGTGTCCGGCCAGCCCGGCGCGCAGGGGGAACTGCCGGAATATGGATTGCCGCCGCCGGCGTTGGCCGCGGCGAAGATCATGAGCATGGGCTGGCGCACTCCGTCACCGGCCGCCACGTCCAGAGCGACCGCGTCCTGGGTAGAAGATTCGCTGGTGTAGCCCTGGCTGATACTGCCGCCATAGGAGTTGGTCGACAGGTCAGCCCCGGCAGTCAGCGCCGTCGTGTGCATGTTGGCCTGGGAGGGATACGTGCTGTCAGAGGCCAGGAAGTCGACGGCGTGAATGGTGGCACCGGGGGCCGTCCCCTGGCCGTAGCGAACCAGCGGACTTTGGCCGGTGAGGGCGGTTGTGCCTGTGCCGGCCGCGCTGCCCGCCACATGGGTGCCATGCCCCGGCGGGTTACCGTCGCCGACACGCGGAGCGCCGTCGGATCCGGGCTGCTCCTGGGGCGTCTTGCCGTCAGCTTTGAAGTGCTCGGTATAACCGCCCGCTTCCTGGCCGGAGACGACATTTTGCAAATCAGGATGATCCCAGTCGACGCCGGTATCGATGACGGCAATCTTGACCCCGTCACCATTGACGCCGACGTCCTTCAGCCAGGGCGAATAGGGCAGATCGTCCGGGTTCTGCGTGGCGTCGGCCAGAAAGGAGTTGGTGCGCGATTCGGCAATGCGGGGCGCGTCAAACGGTTCCAGGGTGAGTAACGACGGCCGGCGCAGAACCTGCGGCAACGCGTCACCGCCGAGGCTGAACCGCCAGCGTTCGGCGGCCAGGGACTCGCTCATAACGGCCGCCGGCTCACGGTAGTCGATGACGCCGCCGTTGGCGACAACCAGATCGGCCAGCCGGTCCAGCGACCCGTCGTCAATGAACGTCGCCTCGACGGTGAGTGGGGTTGAATTGGCCGTGGCTGTAGCCGCGGCCACAGCCGCCCGTGCCTCGGGCGCCACACGCAGGTCGGGGTAGAACGATCCTGTCCAGCGCACGAAGCTGTTGGCCTGGGCTTCTAGCAGGGCGGCCGGGGTGGTCCAGACGGCAAACGTGTTGTTGGGCACATATTGGACGTACGTGACGTCCGGCCCGAGGGCGTTCAACTGGAAATCGTTGGGCGTGTCGCTGAACTGCACCAGGAACAGGCCCTGGCCTGCGTCATTGGTGGCTGACTCAGCCACCCCTTGCGTCGTCGCCAGGTCGGTGGTCAACGGGTCAAACGCGAACTCGTACAGGTGAATTTGTTGATCCCCCACACTTTGAATGGGTGCGGTATTGGGCGTCGCCAACGGTGGCGCGGTCGGGGATTGCGCTGCGGTGGGATCAGCCTCGGCCCGGACGCCGGCGCGGCTGAGGGCCGCCAACAGCAAAACAGTGTAAGCCAGCCCTATCGTCATGGCGATGAGACGGTGTGTATAACGGTGTGTGGATGGTCGCCTAGGTGACATATTGCTCCTTTTGAGGTCAGGTATGTGTCCGGTCAAACGAGTTGCGCGCAGGGAAGGGGCAGGCGAACACGATCACGACTTTCTGGGACTATAGCCATTATGGCGATAAAGCGCTTCCAAAACGCTTCCAGATTCAAGGTTTTTTGGTAGTTGGCATCTCCGGCGTAGGGTAAGGATGATGCTTGCCGCGGAAGAGACAATCAACATGATTGTCCCACACGCAACCGTTCGGCGCCTCCGGCGCCCGGATAGGTGACCTTTATCACCCCCAGACCATGATCAATGACATTGGGAATATCCCCACATGCGTCTATAATGGCTTTATACGATCAGGCTGTATGGACGCAATCCATCCGGCCGAAACCGGAGAACGGACACCCGGGGGCAATGTGTATCGCAGGCCTGCCCCAGGCGCCCCAATTTCTTCGGTATTCAGTTAGAATTGGTATCCTTGCTCACGCTTCCAAGGTATAATGGCACGACATGAACACTGATAACGAGACGCCGCTGCCCGACGACGATAATACCGAAGAGCCTGCTCTGCACCAGTCCCGCATGATCGACTGGGAAGTGGTCGCCACAACCGGCGGCATCACCCCGGCCGAGATCATTGCCGGCCGTTTGCGCGCCGAGGGAATCCCCGCGCGCACCTGGCAAGAAGGCGCCGGTGAGGCGTTGGGTCTCTTCGTAGGTATCTTAGGGACCGGGCATGTTGTTGTGCCGAAAGAATACGCCCAAGAAGCCCGCGATATCCTGGCCGCCGATGAGGCCGCCTGGGCCGAAGAAGAAGCGGCCGAAGATGACTCGGATGCGTAGCAACGGGTAGATAGATTGCACAATCGGAGGATTTGATTATGGCAGATGTTTCCTGGACTAATTCAGAAGATTCTCTTTCGCTGACCAAGTCGAAAACCAACCGCCTTCCGTTTATCATCGGCGGCGTGCTTTTGCTGGCAGCCATTGGGTTCCTTGTCGTCAACGCCATGAGCGGCAGCACCCAACTCTACAAGACTGTCGACGAATTCTACAGCGATCAGTCTCGCCTGGTGGGCCGCGACTTGCGCGTGGCCGGCTGGGTCATCGGTGATTCCATTCAGTACACCCAAATTGATGACCACAACTCCCGTCTGGAGTTCGACATCGTCGACGATTTGAACAACCCCGGCCAGCGACTGCATGTGGTCGCTCTCAACGAGCCGAAGCCCGACCTGCTGCAGGATCATGCACAGGCCCTGGTGGAAGGCCGCGGAGATAGCAACGGCGTGTTCATGTCGAACCCCGGTGGCCTGATGCTCAAGTGCCCCACCCGTTACGAGGAAGCAGCTGCGCCGACTGGCTAAGTCCATTCATCGGCCTCTTGTTCACGTTGGTAATTAGCGACGGGTCCATAGCGGCCCGCCGAATGGTCTGCCGCACCTAGCAGGCATGAGGGCTCAACCATTATGATAGCTGATTTAGGATATATCGCGCTGGTGCTGGCCTTTGGGACGGCCATCTTTGCCGCCCTTGCCGGCTGGATCGGCGTGCGGCGCAACGATGACCGCTGGGTCAACAGCGGCCGCAATGCCGTGATCATCGTCTTTCCCCTGGTTCTGCTGGCCTCGCTGGCCATCATCTTCTCACTTGTCACCGGTGACTTCTCGCTGGACTACGTCTGGCAGGTCAGCAGCCGGGACATGCCCACCTACCTCAAGGTGACGGCGCTCTGGGGCGGCCAGGCCGGTTCGCTGCTGTTCTGGAACCTGCTGCTGGCGGCTTTCACCGCCGCGGCCATGCTGAGCAAATGGCGCGATCAGAAGGCGCTGATGCCCTATGTCATCATCGTCGCCAGCATGACGCAGATCTTCTTCCTGTTCATCTCGGCCTTCGTGGAGAACCCGTTCGCCCGTCTGGCCGTCATTCCCCCCGACGGCAACGGCCTGAACCCGCTGCTGCGCCATCCGGGCATGATCATTCATCCGCCGATGCTCTATCTGGGCTTTGTCGGCTTCACCATCCCGTTCGCCTTTGCCATGGCGGCGCTGATGTCCAATCAGGCCGGCGACAACTGGATTCGCACCACGCGCCGCTGGACGCTGGTGGCCTGGCTGTTCCTGAGCCTGGGTCTGATCCTCGGCGGCCGTTGGGCCTACGACGTGTCTGGGTTGGGGCGGCTACTGGGGCTGGGACCCGGTGGAGAACGCCTCGCTTATGCCCTGGCTGGCGGCGACGGCCTTCCTGCACTCGGTCATGATCCAGGAGAAGATGCGCATGTTCAAGATGTGGAACATGTTCCTCATCGTGCTGACCTTCTGTCTGGTCATTTTGGGCACCTTCGTGGTGCGCAGTGGCGTCATCTCCTCGGTCCACTCCTTTGCCCAATCAGCCATTGGCCCGTTCTTCTTTGGCTTCATCGCCTTCATGTTCATCTTCTCGGCCTACTGGATCACCAAGCGCCGCGACATGCTGCAGCTCCGAGAACCACCTGAACTCGTACATGTCACGCGAAGCCGCATTTCTGTATAACAACTTCCTGATCATCGCCATCCTGGCCGTGGTCTTCCTGTTCACCTACTACCCCATCTTCTCCGAACTGTTTACCGGCGAGAAGGGCTTTGTCGGGCCGCCGGTCTATGAGCGAGCGCTGGCGCCGCTGTTCGCCGCGCTGGTGCTGCTCATGGGCGTGGCCCCGCTGACGATGTGGTATCGCACCAGCATCGAGCGGCTGGGCAAATCGATGATTTGGCCGGCCATTGTGGCCGTGGGTATCGCGGTTACTGCTGTTCCTTCTGGGCTATCGCGACTGGCCGACGCTGCTGGGTTTCTGGATCGTCAGCTTCTCCGCCGGTCTGACCATTGCTGAGTTCAGGAAGGGCACGCGCGCCCGCATGCGCAGCAAGGGCGAACCTGTCTGGGAAGCATTCGGCAACCTCATGGCCCGCAACCGGCGGCGCTATGGCGGCTACTGGATCCACATGGGCGTGCTGATCATGGCCTTCGGCATTGTGGCCGTCGAACTGCACCAGCAGGAGACGCAAATGCGCCTGCAAGCCGGTGAGAGCCTGACGCTTGGCCAGTATGAGATGGTGTTCAACAGCATCAGCCGCTATCCCGGCGCCGACGATCTGCTGATCACCGAGGCGGATGTGGATGTCTATAAGAACGGTGAATTCGTGAAGAAACTGACCCCGCGTATTGAACTCTACACGCGCACCGGCCAGCCCATGACCATCCCGTCGGCCAACTCGACCATCACCGAGGACTTCTACTCGCTGCTTGTCAATTGGGAACCGACATCGGCCGATGCGGCGACCTTCCGCGTCTACCTCAATCCGCTGATGAACTGGATTTGGGCCGGCGGCATCGTCTTCATCATCGGCACGATGATTGCGGCCTGGCCGGAATCGGAGCGCAAGCGGATCACCGTGCGGCGCCCTGTCCCGGCGGTCCCGGCCGCAGGAGATTAGACGCATGCGACGCCATTGGTTTGCCCGTCGTTGGCTGGTGTTGCTGGTCGTGTTGGCCCTCTTTGCGGCCGGTTCGGTCGTGGCCCAGGATGATATCAGCGACGACGAAGTGAATGAGATTGCCTCCGAGCTGTATTGCCCGGTGTGCGAGTCCACGCCGCTGGACGTCTGCCCGACGCAGGCCTGCGCCGACTGGCGCGAACTGATTCGCACCCAGCTCAGCGACGGGGCCAGCCGGCAGGATGTGCTTGACTATTTCGCCCGGCAATATGGCGACGGCGTGCTGGCTAACCCGCCCAGCCGCGGTGTCAGTCTGATTGTGTTGTGGGTTATTCCGATTCTGGGCATTGCCCTGGCGGCGGTGCTGTTTGCCCGTGCCATGCGCAACATGCGTCAGTCGTCGGCCGCCGCAACGGCCGGCGGCGCAGGCCCGGTGGCTGTCACTGTCGCTTCAGAGACGCCCGCGCGTCCGGAAAAGCCGCGGCCGGCCAGCCCGGAACTTGATGACTATATTTCTCGTCTCGAGCAAGAGCTTGATGACTAGAAGACCATTCGGTTAAAACGATATGACTGAAACGATTCAGCCCCCGACCCAGCCCGCAGCGGCGCAGCCGGCAACAACCACCGACACGGATACCCCGGTGACGGCCGAAAGCGGCAAGCGCTCCATCCGCCTGACCACAATCCTGATGTGGGCGGCGATCTTCGGTCTGCTGGCGCTGCTGGGTTGGGGTTTGCTCAACGCCAATGCCCAGCGCCCGGAAGCCGGCGCCCCAGCCCCCAACTTCACGGTCGAGTTCTTCGACGGCTACGAATGGCAAGGCCTCACCAGCGCCGAGCTGGCCGACATGCGCGGCAATCCGGTGGTGCTCAACTTCTGGGCCTCCTGGTGCGTCGAATGTCGGCTTGAATCCGACGCCATGGAAGCTGCCTGGCAAAAGTATCGCGATCAAGGTGTGGTCTTCCTGGGTGTGGCCTATGCGGATGTGGAGCCGAACTCCATTGAGTATATGAAGGAGTTTAACCTCACGTTCCCCCATGCCCCCGACCTGGGCACCGACATTTCACAAGCATACGAGATCACCGGCGTGCCGGAGACCTTCTTTATTGACCGCGACGGGACGATTACCTACGTGCAGATCGGCCCGTTGAACGAGTCAACACTCGACGGTCTCATTCAGCAGATGCTGGCGCAATAGGCGCCGCACGTGCGGGAGACATCATCGTGATTTCATCGTTTACCGTGGGCTCCCTGCTATTGGGTCTGGCCCTGGTCCTGGTGGTCCTGCTGTTCCTGACGCGGCCGTTCTTCCGGCCGGTCGATGAGGACTTCGAGACCGACGAGCAAATTGAGTCGCTGCTGGCCCAAAAAGAGGCCCTGCTGCAGGACGTACGCAGCCTTGACAGCGACATGGAAGCGGGCAAGGTGGCCCCGGAGCTATACGCCCACGATCGGCCGATGCTCCTGAAGCGGGCCGCGCTGGTCATGCAGCAGCTGGACCGTCTTGGCTATCATGAGCTGGATGACGGTGCCGCCGTGGTTGCGGCTTGACGCCCTGACTGTCGATGACCAGATCGAGGCGGCCGTGCGCAAGCTGCGCACCCCGGACGAGATCGACGCCGACATCGAAGCGGCCATCCGCGCATGCGCGAACAGGCGCCGGCTGCGGCCGTGGTCGCCAGCCGCAACCCAGACCACACGCCCAGCCCCCGGCCACCGGCCCGATTTTGTCCCCAGTGCGGCCGCCGGTGGACGCCGACGACCGTTTCTGCGCCACCTGCGGCTACGATCTGACGGCCGAACCCCAGGCCGCCCAATCCGTCTAAACCACAAAGATACGCAACCTTATGGCTCGAATTGATCCTCGACACGCCGGCTCGCGCCGGCTCCTGTTTGCCCTGATTACCCTGCTTCTACCCGTGTTCCTGTTCCTGCTGGCCGCGCAACCCGGCGCCGCCCAGGAACCGGTGCTGCCTGTCGGTGCCGCCGGACGGTGAAGTCGGGTTCGACCTCTACGCTGCCCGCTGCGCCAACTGCCACGGCGTCACCGGCGCGGGCGACGGCGAACTGTCGGTCAACATGCCGACGCCGCCCAAGTCCTTCACCGACCCGGCCTACCGGCTGACGGCCGAACCGACGGTCATGTATGACCAGATCACCAACGGCAACCTGAACGTGGGCATGCCGCCCTTTGGCTCGGCCAGCAGCAACCCCATCGATGATACCGGTCGCTGGGATCTGGTGGCTACGGTCTACAGCCTGAGCACGCCGCCGGAAGCCGTGGAGCAGGGCCGGACGGTCTATCAGGCCGAGTGCGCCGCCTGTCATGGCGACACCGGGCTGGGCGACGGCCCGGACGCAGCTACATCGGCGACCACCAACCGACCTGACGCAGATCGATTACTGGTTCAACCGCAGTAATGAGGTTGTCTTTACGGCACTGGCGCCCAATGCCATCCCGGCTCACGCCTATGACCTGAGCGACGACGACCTGTGGGCCACAGTCGATTTTGCCCGCACCTTCAGCTATACCTATGTTCGATCCGGCCATCCTGACCCAGCCCATCCCGGTGGGTGTCATCACCGGGCAGGTCATGAACGGCACGAGCGGCGCACCGCTACTCGACGAGGTGGTGTCCCTGCGCGCCTTCACCCCCGACTTCACCGAGACGCTGGCCCTGTCGACCACGCTGGACGCCGACCGGCAACTTCCGCTTCGATGTGGCTGACGTGCCCCCGGACTGGGTCTACATTGCCAACGTACCCTTTGGCGACCTGAGCTTCAGCAGCGCGGCCGATCAGTTGCGCCATGGCAGCGCCGGCGCTGGACATGCCCATCACGGTCTTTGAGCCGACCACCGACCCCTCGGCCATCACCATCGGCCAGTTGCACGTGGTTCTGGAATTCGTCGATGAAGAATCGGGTGCGGGTCAACGAGCTCTATATCTTCAACAACGAGGCCGACACCGTCTTCGTAGGCGAATCGGGCGACCCGACCCAGGGCACGGTCGACATCATCGCTGCCCGCGGGCGCGGAGAATCTGGCCTTCCAGCGTTCTTTCGGTTCGCTCGACTCGTTTCTGCCGGCCAACGATCTCGTCGAAACACCCACCGGCTGGGCCGACCGGCTGCCGATTCGCCCCGGCGGCAATGCCCTGACTCTGCTGGCGCGCTACGAGCTGCCCTACGAGAGCGGCATGACCATCGCCCACCCGATGAACTATCCCACGTCCAGCGGTACGATCATCCTGCCCGACGCAGGCGTGGAAGTGGTCGGCAATGAATGGGTGACCGAGGGTCCGCAGCAGTTCCAGACCGGCGAAGTGTTTCTCAACTATAGTCGTCCGGCCCTGGCCGCCGGCGAAGCCAATCGCCATTGAACTGGACGGTCGTCCGCGACAGATAGCCGTACCAGCGCGACCGGCGCCACGGGCACACCGCCAACCGCGATCAGACGACAGAGTTGATCATCGGTGGCACAGCCCTGTTGGTGGCCGCCGTCGCCGGCATCTTCCTTTATCGCGGCTGGCAAGCTCGCCAGGCGGTCGATGAGGTCTATGTGGCTGAAGCCGGTCCGCCGCGGTCGTTGTACCGCACGGTGGCCGCGCCGCCGCGGCGACCGCGCCGCCCGTGCCCAATGTCGATGCCGACGCCCTCCTGCGGGCCATTGCCGAGCTGGACGACGCCCATGACGCGGGCCAGATCAGCGATGATGCGTATCAGCAGCAGCGCGCGGCACTGAAGCAGTCCGCTGGCGGCGCTCTGGGGTAAGTAGCGGCCGATGTATAAGTTCGTGGTCATCTACTACCGGGTGGACGATGAGACGGCGCTGGAGGATTTCTACAGCGCCACCCATCTGCCGTTGCTGGAGCGACTGCCGGGCCTGGTGAAGCTGGAAGTAAGCCGCGTCACGGGCCAGCCCACCGGCCAATCCCGCTTTCACCTGATGGTCGAGGCCTACTTCAACAACGAAAATGCACTGCGCCAGGCACTCATTTCGCCCAATGGTCTGCAGATGATGGACGCCCTGCGCCTTTGGGCCGACGCCAAGCTGCTGATCTGGTACTATGCCGATTCGTTTGAGGAGTGGAAGACGGCGGCGGATGCGGGGGGCTAGGTCGAGGCTGTGTTTTCTCTGCTTGAAGATTGGCTACCCGATCGATATAATGCCTTGACTCATCGGTTCACTTACCCGTGTTGAGCGGGATGAGGTAAGCATGGTTGATATCGAATACTTAGCCGGCGTGCAATACATCACCGATGGTTCAGGTGAACGAAGCGGAGTCATATTGTCTCTCGAACAATATAATCAGCTGCTTGAGGATTTGGAAGACCTCGCCATTCTAGCGGAACGGCGTGACGAGACGACCATTCCACACGAACAGCTTGTTGCTCAGCTAAAGGTAGATGGACTCCTACCTGATTAGCTGGAAACCGTCAGCCGTCAAGGAACTGCGCAAGTTACCCCGGACCATCGTTCCACGCATTATCTCAGCCGTCGAACTACTGTCACAGAACCCCTATCCATCAGGTACCCGCAAGCTTGCCGGGGCAGAACATACCTTTCGAATTCGAATAGGCGATTATCGCGTCATCTATACGATTGAAGATGAGGTGTTGGTGGTGGAAATACTCAGAGTGGGCCATCGTAGTGACGTGTATCGCTAGCCACCTGCTCACCATACCTACCGTCGCTCGTTGACACAAAGCCCCCACCCGCGTACAGTTGGCGTCAGGCTGGTTAGCTCCGGCCGGGAAGGAAGGACGTCATGATCTCGAATATGTCTCGCACCGCGCGCGTGCTAAGCGTCGCGACTGTTCTCGTGGCGCTGGCCATGGTGGCTGGGCGCAGTTGGTCGGCCGATCGCCGCTCGCCTGTGGTCCTGGCCGACGCCGCGCCATCATCCTATCTGCCGGCCATCTTGAAGCCGCAGAACACCCCCACCCCCGCACCAACTGCCACGCCGGTGCCCACGGCCACGGTGACTCCCGGCGCCACCGGCACACCACGCCCCACGCCCAACCCGGCCGGCGACAATTTGCTGGTCAACGGCAGTTTTGAGGACGGCTGGATTGATCTGCCGCCTGCTGCCGGCAACTTGACCAATCAGCAGCCGATTGGCTGGACCCTAACCTGGCTGCCGCCGGGGACGCTCTTGTGGGATTCGTCCAGCGATATCGCCCGCGGCGTGCCCGAATGTCTGCACAAGCCCTACTGGACCCTGCCGCCCAACGAATGGCTCGGGGCGCCCGATGCGTTGATTCTCGATGGGGACATCACTTACAAGATGTTCCACCACGGCACGTCGTTCGGCAGCGAACTGTGGCAGGACGTGGGCACGCTGCAAGCCGGAAAGTACCGCCTGACCATGCCCGTCCAGCTCCACTGGCAGGAGAAGCTCGACCCCAACGACCCAACCTGGGACACCTACACGGCCGAATCGGGAGCGTGGATCCTCGTCAATGGACAGAAGCTCGGCCGATGGACCAATGCCCGCGAAATGGGCGACCGTGAATGGACGTACCACATCGTCGAGTTCGAGCTGAGCGCCCCGGCCGATGTGGAAGTGCTGCTACGCTTCAAGAGCAAGTATGCCAACAAAGACTTCTTTGTGGACGCGGTTGTGTTGGAGACAATCGACTAAGGCCAACGAGACTTGACATCAGGGCGATCCAATAGGGTCCCGGTCAGTTCCGGCGGCCCTACTCTCTGACCTCAACCACCACACCGGCGTCGGCCCAGTCGTACAGCGTCTGGGCGTTGTCGGAACTGAGCAGAATACAGCCGTAGGTGACCGGGTGGCCCAGATCGCCGGTCCACAATAGTTGGGCGTCACCGCGCGTCGGAAAGCCGTGGAAGCCGTTCATGAACTCCGACGTCGGCACGGGGCGGTAGATGCCCATGAACGATGGCATCCACAGATCCCAGTTCCCGGCATAGGCGTTGGGTTCGTGTGATTGAATCTGGAAGATACCGGGCGCGGTCGGGCTGCTGTCAATCCCTGTGCTGGCGGGCCAGTCCCACTTAAGCTGACCGTTCTCATAGGCCCAGGCCCGTTGTTCGCCAATGCTGACGATGATGCGCTTGCCCGGCACCGGTGACAGGGGCAGCATCTCGTCCGGCGACGGGATAAGGATCGACTGACCCACGGTCAGATTGTCGATACCTGGGTTGGCCTGCTGAATCCAGGGGTACGGGATGCCGGTCGCGCGACCGATGCTGGAGAGCGTCTCGCCTGCGGCCACCACATGTTGGCCAGGATAATGGTAGACGCGCACGGTCACTTCCTGTTGTTGTGTCTGGATGGCCTCGCTCAAGGCGGCCAGCGTCGCTTCCTGATCGACATAGCGGCCGTCGCCGAACTGCTGCGCCGTCCAGGTGGTCAAGAAGTCCTCGGCGGCGCGGCCGTCGACCGTCCAGCGGAAGCCGTTGGGCGCGGTGGGGTCGGCCACCAACGCCAGCCAGCGGCCCCACGTGCTGGGGGCCACCAGGGCGGTGGCTGTTTGGTCAACCACCGGGTCCCAGGCTCGCAGGGTGACGGTCGTTGCCAGCAGGCGGTTGGCCTCGTCCAGCGCGGCCGACACATCCTGCACGGCGGCGGGCACAGGGCGCGTCACCAGCGGCAGACGGCCGCTCAGCCATACGGTCGCCGGGTCAGCGGTCAGGCCGGCCACGGTGGCGGCAATATCCAGTTCGCGGCCGTCGGCAGCGGGCAGCGCTTCGGCGCGACCGCCGTTGATGACCACGCGCGCATCAGTGGACGGCACCGCCAGTTGCGGGGCCAGGGTGTTCAGGGTTGCTTCGGCCACGGCCGGGTCAAAGCGCCAGACGGGCGGAATGGTCAGGATGCCCAGGCCCTGCTCGCGGGCGGCACTGAGGCTGTCGACAGTGCGGCCCGCCCTATAGGCGTCCTCGGCCGTTGTTGCGGCGTCAAGCGTCATGCCCAGCTCGCCTGGCGTGGCGGTGGTTGCCTGGCCGTCGAGCGAAACGCCGTCGGCGGTCAGGGTGACGGTCTGCGCGTCCCAGGCGGCTTGCAAGGTGGCGGCGGCTTGTTCGGCTGTTTGTCCGCCCAGCACGGAATTGAGCGAACGCACGCCGGGCAGGATGAGGTCACCGGCATAGAGATGGGCGGCGGTGCCACCGATGACGCCCGCGATGGCCGTCAGCAGGAACAGCACCGCGACGAGCAGCCACCGGCCACGGGATTGGCGCGGTTCGGCCGCCGGTGCGGGATACCAGATTCTGCGAGGGCTGCTCGCTGCGGGGGCTTGCGTTGGGGGGTGTTGGCATATCTCTTCTTACTACCGTCCTGTCCAAATAGTTCGCTTAATTATCGACGTCTTCTATTGGTAAAACGTTAGCAAGCGGTCGATCGTTCCGCAGCGGCGGGCGAGCGTATGGGCGGCGTGGGTGGCGCGTCTGTTATGGTCGGGGCGCTAGGGGCGCTGAAGGAAATCGGCCGTCTAGGGGGCGAACATTAGCGGCCGTTTTCGCCGCGCACCACACATCGAAACCCCAGATGGCTCATACCCGTGTCGATCATCTGCGGCTGGCGGGCCGCCGGTCGATAGCGCAGGCAGTAGTTGGGCGCGCAGAGGTGCGAGCCGCCCTTCAACACTTTCCGCGGAATGCGAATGTGCGGCTGGGTCGGGTCATAGCTGGCATCGGATGAGGTCGTGCGCGGGTTGACCGGCGGGCCGCAGCAGGCCTTGGCCGTGTCCTCCGGGTGGCGGGCCACATACCAGTCGCTGGTCCACTCCCAGACGTTTCCGGCCATGTCATACAGTCCGAAGCCGTTGGGCGGGAAGGTGCCGACCGGCGCGGTGCGTTGATAGCCGTCCTCAAGTAAATTCTGCCACGGGAACTCGCCTTGCCAGGTGTTGGCCATCGCCTGGCCGCCGGGGAAGTGCTCGTCTCCCCAGACAAAGGCTGCGCCGTCCAGCCCGCCGCGCGCCGCGTATTCCCACTCCGCCTCGGTCGGCAGGGACTTGCCCGCCCACGTGGCGTAGGCTTCGGCGTCCTCATAGGCGATATGGACGACGGGGTGATCGGTCAGGTCATCCAGCGAACTGTCCGGACCGAACGGCCGTTGCCAGCTCGCCCCCGGCACCCAGCGCCACCAGTTGGCATAGTTGCCCAAGTCCACCGGCCCGTTCGTGGGATAGAACACCATCGCCCCCGGCACCAGGTTTTCCGGCGGCACGCCGGGATAGTCGGCCGGCGCCAACGGCCGTTCGGCGACAGTCACATAACCCGTCTCCGCCACGAAACGGCCGTACCGGGCGTTGGTAACGGTCGTGGGGTCCATCCGGAAGCTGTCGACGGTCACCGTGTGGACCGGCCGCTCTTCCGGGTAGAACTGTTCGGATCCCATGCGGAAAGTGCCGCCGGTGATCCGGACCATCTCATCGTGTGCGGTTGGGGCTGAGTGGGATGCCATCGCCTTCTCCTATGTCTGGGGGGCCGAGCGCCGCTATAACAAAAACTCTCGTACAGGGCGGGCGAACCCATCCCGTACGAGAGTAGATGCTACACAATGCGTCACCGATTGGGCAGGCCCAACCGGTCAGGCATTACAAAGGACTAATACTCCAATGCCGGGGGCATCGTCTTGGCTTCGGCGACCCAGTTCTCGACCTCACCCTGCGGCGGAACGCGCTTGGTGATGTGCTTGGCGTCGTTGACTTCCGTCATCTTGGCCGTCAGGTTAGCCGGGTTGCGGGTGGCCAATTCCTTGACCGTGTCCACACCGGATTCCTCAAGGAGATAGGCGTAGATGACACCCACGCCATTGATGCGCTGCAGGTCGGCCAGGTTCAGGTAGAGCAGAATCTTCTTCTCGTCGATTCCCAGTTCACGGGCCAGAGCGGCGCGTTCTGCCGGGGTCTTGCCGCGGGCCAACAGGTCGCTATAGGGCGAGTTCATCAGCTTCTGGACATCGGCTTCCGTCACACCCTTCTCCGTGGCCCATGCGGTCACGGCCAGTTTGTCATCGGCGGTCAAGGCACCGGCGGCGGCGGGGATGTTGAAGGCCCGGCTGGCAGCGTCGCCAACAGCATCAACCGCATCACCGGCGGCATCGACGGTGGCATCCACAGCATCAGCGGCGGCGTCGACGGTTGCGTCAACGGCATCACCGGCAGTGTCAGCGGCGGACTTGGCGGCGGCGCCCACAGCAGCCATACCGGCGGCTCCGGCCGCAGCCGCACCAGTGGCGGCCGACGTGCCGGCCGCACCGACGCCGGCTCCGGCGCTACGCACGGCGGCGGCGGCGGCGTCAACCTTGGCGTCGGCAGCGGCGGTCGTCGCGCGATACTGATTGGTCAATTCATCGGTACCGGCTTCCATGTTTTTCTGAATGCCACGGGCCCGGAACGACTGGAAGATGGTGACAAGACCACCGATCAACGACAGGATACCGAGTGACCACGGCAGGGACAACGTCACGCCCCAGAAGTTGGCCAGCAGGATGCCGCCCAGAATAATGCTGATGATACCCAAGAGCAGGGGGCCCCAACCTTCACCCATGATGCCACGGATGATCTGGACGATACCAATCATGATACCTAACAGACCCAACCACAGGACCAGTGCCGAACCAACGACAACGGCAGCGGTGACCGGGTGCTGCAGAATCAAGACACCGGCGATGATACCCAGGATGCCCATGAGTAACTTCCAGAACCAGTTATGGCTATTGAGGAAGATGCCGATGATGCCCAGGATACCACTGATAAGCCAGTAGATACCTAGGACGGTGACGACGGCCAGGGTGGTTGAGCCCGGATTCGTCAGGAACAGAATACCCAAAATGACGAGGGCAACACCCTCAATGAAGATGAGCCACCACGGCACAGCCCGCATTTTAACTGCTTGTCTCATGTGAATTCACTCCTTGCAAAATAGACAATACCTGTGAAATATGGATCGATGCAAAGTCGCATCAATCCATAACATTAAGTTAAAATGAGCAGATTGTCAACAATTTCAGGGACTAGTTTGGGACCAGCAGGCTTCGAGCCCTTTCGTCGTCGCTGCTCTTTAAGGTAGGCATAGGCTGGACAAGCCCGGCTAGACCCACCCCCGCAGCCGCACTGCCTCGGCCACGCGATTGACCGCCACCAGATAGGCTGCCATGCGTGTTTCCAGTTGGCGCTCCGTGGCCATAGTGTGCACTGCCCAGAAGGCCGTGGTCATATGGTGGTCCAGACGCTCCTGCACCAGCTCCTCGGTCCAGTAAAACTGGTAGGCGTTCTGAACCATCTCGAAGTACGACACGGTCACGCCGCCGGCGTTACACAGGAAGTCGGGGATGATATAGATGCCCTTGTCCTTCAGAATCAGGTCGGCTTCCGGGGTGGTCGGCCCGTTGGCCAGCTCGGCCACAATGCGCGACTTGATGTTGGCCGCGTTGCTACTAGTGAGTTGGTTTTCAATGGCCGCCGGAATCAGAATATCGACCGGCAGCTCCAGCAGCTCGGCGTTGCTGATGTTGTCTGTGCCGGGGCAGCTGGGCAGCTTACCGGTGCGGCGCAAATGGTCGCCCACGACGTCGGGATCCAGCCCGTTGCTGTTATAGATGCCGCCGAACTCATCACTGACAGCCACGACCTTGAGGCCCAGTACGTCATGGGCCAGCCGGTGGGCGTAGCTACCCACGTTGCCATAGCCCTGAATGGCTACTGTCGCGCCGTCGAGCTGCATGTCCAGCGCCTTGGCCGCCTCGCGGATAGTCACCATGCCGCCCATGGCCGTGGCCGGACCGCGCCCGGCCGACCCGCCCAAAGCGATCGGCTTGCCGGTGATGACCCCCGGTTCATGATGGCCGACGATGGTCTCATACTCGTCCAGCATCCATGACATGACCTGCGGGTTGGTGTTGACATCGGGCGCGGGCACGTCCTGGGTGATGCCCACGATGCCCGCCACACGGCGCATGTAGCCCCGGCTCAGCCGTTCCAGCTCGCCCACCGACAGCTTGCGTGGGTCACAGATGACGCCGCCCTTGCCGCCACCGAGAGGCACATCGGCCACGGCCGTTTTCCAGGTCATCCACGCCGCCAGGGCGCGCACCGTGTCGATGGTCTCATCAGGGTGGAAGCGGATGCCGCCCTTGGCCGGGCCGCGGGCGTCGTTGTACTGCACGCGGAAACCCCGGAAGGTCTGGGTGTGGCCGTCGTCCAGCCGCACCGGAATCGAGAAATGGAATTCGCGCATGGGCTCACGCAGAAAGGCGTGCATGTCCGGGTCTAGCTGCAAGATGGCCGCGGCCTTGTCCAATTGGGCCTGCGCGATGGCAAATGGGTTCAGATTTTCACTCATCACCAAACTCCTGTGGGAAAGATTGGGAACAAAAACCGCCAGGGCTAGTGGACCACTGGCGGGATATGGATTTCGTCATGTGCACTGTTAGTCCCGTGGGCGCTCTGCGTCCGCCGTCGGGACGACCGGCTAACTACTACCGCAGTTCAAAGAAATGATACCCCCAGCTGGGTAAATCGACATACAAACCGGCATTTAGGATCTCGTCGCCGGAATGCTCGAAGGCCGCGCCGGATAGTCTATCCTGGAAAACCCACTCCTGCCCGGCAAGTTGCGGCCAAATGAGCTGGACACGACCCTGGGCGGGGCTGTCGGTCAGATTGGCAACAATGACGCACTGCTGCGTCTTGACCTGCCACGACCACGCTACCAGGTTCCGGAAGCTGTCGTTGTTCGGCCAGCCGGAGATGGCGCACAGCTGCCACTGCCCGTCGTGGAGGGCATCCATTCGCAGCAGCGGCATCAGACGCCGGTAGAACACGCGCATCTCCTGATCCACCGCTTCGTCCGGCCGCCGCCCCAAAAAGACGGGCAGCTTGACTTGCCGGCCTTCCAGCTGGCCCTCGTGCAGCAGCTTCGCGCCGGGCAGCGTCATGGTCACAACGGCCGCAACACGCTCCTGCGCCGGTTCAAACGTCGCCGCGGCCCGGGGCTCGTCATGGTTTTCAATGAAACGGACCAGCCGATTCTGATAGTCGGGATCGGCCGTCAAATGCTGGCGCACGCTCTCCGGCGTCTCGTTTTCCAGCCGGTCATAGAGGCGCTTGTCATAGCAATAGTCAAAGCCCTCGTTGAGCATCGCCCACTCCATGTCCCAGTATACCTCGGCAATGAAGCGCAAGTGGGGATGGACGGCGCGCACGGCGGGCAGGATGCCCGGCCAGTAGCCCACTGGTGGCGGCGACCCGGCCCGTTCGCCCCAGGTGCGGCTGAATACCTCGTCGGTCATCAGCATCGCCATATCGCAGCGCAGTCCGTCGCACTGGTCACCCATGTCGATCAGTGTCTCGGTAACGGCGTGGCGCAGACCGGCGTGAAAGGCGTTGAGCTGAACCACATCCGGCCAGGGCGGGAAATAGGGGTCGCGGCCGCGGGCCAGAATGGCGTCGCCCGTCGCGTAGTAGTCGGTCGGGTTTGCGGCCAGGTCGGCCGCTGTGCCCTGGATGAAGTACTCCGGATGGGCCTGCGTCCAGGGATGGTCGGGGGCCACGTGGTTGGGCACAAAGTCCAGGATGAGGCCCATGCCGCGCCGGGCCAGCTCCACTCGCGCCTCGGCCAATCCGGCTCGACCGCCCAGCCGATCGTCAACTGCGTAGCCGCGAACGCTGTACGGCGACCCGACAATGTCATCCAGGGTCATATCAGGCAGCGCCTCGCGAAATGCGGTCATGAGATCGGGGTTTTCCAGAGCGGTGGCCGTACCCGCGGGGCTGCGCTCCCACACACCCATCAGCCAGACCGCGTCGGCCGGCAGGGTGGCGATGGCGTCCCATTCGGCCGCGGGTACTGTGCCCAGGGTGACCGGCGCGCCCGCGCGACGACTCAGATCATCCAGCCAGACCCAGGTATTGATCTCGTAGATTACGGGCCGCATCGGTAGCTGGACGCTCAGACTTTCAGTTGCAATCTGTGACCGGGATTGAGAGACAGGCATGTCTTGACCTCCTTAGCCTTGGGCAGACGACACCTTACAAGCTTGTATTCTGTGCCTACAGCGGCGAATGTGCAACCTGTAGCCAACCTCTGCCCATACAGGTCTTATCTGTATGCGGGATGACGGCGATGGGAGTAAACTTCCGAGCTTATGGAACAGGATTTGGTGGCATCATTATTGCTGGGGCTGGGCCTGAGCGTGCTCATCGCCGGGTTGGCCTATTGGCGCGGATCATTGGCCCCATCGGGGGCGTTTGGCGCCGTTGTTGTGGGCACGCTGATCTTCGGGTTGGGTGGCTGGGTGTGGGGCGTACTGCTGGCTATTTTCTTCGTGACGTCCAGCGCATTGTCGCACTATAAGGAGCGCGAAAAGGCCACCGTGGCCGAGAAGTTCGAGAAGGGCCACCGGCGCGATCTGGGTCAGGTGCTGGCCAACGGCGGGCTGGGCGCGGTCATCGCCATCCTCAGCGCGGTGGTGCCGGAGAGCGCAGTATCCGGCGACTTCTGGTTCTTCCTCTTTATTGGCGTGATGGCTACGGTGACGGCCGATACCTGGGCCACGGAGCTGGGCACGCTCAGTCAGACCCCGCCGCGGCTGATCACGTCCGGCCGGGTGGTGGAAGTCGGTTCGTCGGGTGGTGTCTCGGCTCTGGGCACAAGCGTCTCACTCATCGGCGGCGGGATGATTGGCCTGGCTGCCGGGGGATTGGGGGCCATCGCCGGGTTGGTGCCGGGGACGGTGACGACCGTCCTGGCGGTGACGCTTATCGGCGCGCTGGGCGGCCTGGCCGGGTCATTGACCGATAGCCTGTTGGGGGCCACGGTGCAGCAGATCTACTATTGCGACGTGTGTATGAAGGAGACCGAGCGCCGCATCCATCGCTGCGGCCACGAAACACGGCAGTTGCGCGGCTGGTCATGGATGAACAACGATTTGGTCAACCTCATCTCGTCGCTGGCCGGGGGGCTGGTGGCGGCGGGGTTGGGGGCGCTGCTGGTGTTTTAGGCAGGTAAGAATCGAACGCGGATGACACGGATTGAGCGGATGGTCACGGATAAAGAGCACTCTGATCCGTCCTCATCCGTCAAATCCGTGTTCTAATTCTTCTTCTCCGGTATCGGTAACGACAGCCAGGGCGTGTTGATGAACCCGCCGGCCGGGTCGCTGCGATACATCCCCACGCGAATGGCTGCCGGACTGCTCTCCGGCGGGACGCTGACCAGGTAGGTGTCGCGCACGATCTCGCCCGGTCGCCAGGTCGATGTGGGATACCAGTTGTCCACGGGGCCGGCCTTGTCGTCCTGGTCGAGGATGTCGGCTTCGCTCTGCGGCGGATCCTGGGCCACCAGATGCACCGCCACGCTGTAGTCATCGGCCGGTGGTGTGGCCGCCTGATAATAGACCGTCACCACGATCTCGCTGTCACTGACCCAGGCCGTCTCCGCACCGACAATTTCAATGCCGTTGCCCAGGTCGAACGGCGAGTCGAGCGGGCTGGGCGCGCCATCCACTTCCGGTTGGGGGCTCATTTCCACCACGCCCGGCGCGGCCGAAGCCAGATACAGCGGCCCCAACCGTTCGGCATAGTACGACAGCGGGAAAACATAGAAGGTCTGATTGGGCGCCAGCAGCCGGTCGCCCCGCGCGACAATCTGCCGCGGGTCGGCGTTGTGGTCTACCAGATTCAGCCCCTGCAGCCGATCCTGAAACGCCTGAGCATAGGTCAGCGTCCAGTAGTCAGTGCCCCAAGGCAGGGTGACGGTCGTCGCCCGGCCGCTCGGATCGCGCGGCACCCGGTCGACCACATCGATCAGCGCCTGGGTTGAGGTGTCTTCGGTGATTGACAGGATGAACGGCCGCGTCTGCCACACCCAGAAGGCCAGCAGCCCGGCCAGCCCGACCGCCGCCACGACGGCCACCCATGACCAGCGCCGCCACAGCCAGCCGAGAATAAGCGCCAGCCCCACGCCGGCCAGCAGCAGCACCGGCAGCTTGGCCGCCAGTTGGGCATCCGTCACGCGGTCGCGCCAGATGAGCACCGTCACCAGCAGATTGGGCAGCCAGGCCAGCGTCAGGCCCAGGCTGACCAGGAAGCCCAGCCGCGCCGGGGAACCATGGCCGGCCGTGTCACCGGCCCTCCCGGCCGACAGGCCATCCACAAACGGCACCCACAGCCCGGCCAGCCCCACAGCCAGTAGCGGCAGCCACAGGTCGTCGTTGAGGATGTCCAGGGTCGTCTGCACGCGTCCGGCCCAGCCGGTCTGCAAATCAAAGATGCGGTCGGCGCGGTTGTCGAAGAACAGCGACCAGAAGCCGTCCCACGTCCCCGGCGAGCCGAAGACCCAGTCGGCGCCGGTCCACACGCGCAGGGGCAGGTAGAGGTAGGTCAGCGGGGCCAGCAAGGCGATGCCGACCACCAGCGCCCAGGTGCGCCACCCCATGCGCAAGACGTCGAGCAAGTGCGGGGCCATCAGCACCAGCACGGCCGGCCCCAGCAGCACGATCGACCGCTGATGGAACACACCCTGGGTCACGACAAACGTTAGCCACAACATATCGCCGCGCGACCCGCTTCGGCCGAACCGCAGGGCAAACAGCAGAATGGCCACAGTGACGGCCATCGTGGCGGTGTGCAGTTCGGCAATGGAGGCATCGACCCAGACCGACGTCGTGACGGCCGCGGCCAGCGCCCCCAGCGCGGCGAACGGCCCCGGTGCGCCCAGATCCATGGCCAGCAGCACCAGCAGAGCCACGGTCAGCAGCCCCCAGGCCAGCGAGTAGAGCGACGCCCCGGCCGCCGGTTCCACCCCAAACAGGCGCAGCGCCGTGACCGACAGCGAACCCAGCGCCGTCCACTGCGGATAGCCGCTGTGGTGGATCAGTCCCCAGCGCGGCAGAGCGTTCTGGTGCTCGCCCACGTCGGTGACATACGGGTGGCCGCTGCTGTTGATGGTCGTCTGGACGGTGGAGAGATAGAGAACGGCCGAGAAGATCACCGCCACCAGCGTCCATAGCAAGCGGCTGTTGAACCACACTGCGTCGGCGATGCGCCGGGTGTCGGTGGGGGCGGTGAGAGCGGTCATGGTGCAGGCGAAGTCTACCGCGACAGAGCCTGTTGCGGCAAGGTTCACCGTCGCCGGTCTACTGGACGGCGCTGACTGGCAGTCGACCTGATCCCTCGACACGGTGGGTAGAAATCAATGCCACCTGACCCCTACGCGACGGCCGGTAGCGTAATCGTGAAGGTGCTCCCCTGACCCGGGCCGGGGCTGCTGACGGACACGCTGCCGTCGTGGGCTTCCACCGTGGCCTTGACGATGGCCAGGCCCAGCCCGGCGCCGCCGCTTTGTCGGTCGCGCGATGCGTCGGTGCGGTAGAAGCGATCAAACACGCGTGGCAGATGGTCGGCGGCAATGCCCTCACCGTTGTCCTGCACCGTGATGGTCGCCATGCCGTCGATGTTTTCGACCGATAGCAGAATGCGCCCCCCGGCCGGGGTGTGGCGCACGGCGTTCCACAGCAGGTTCTGCAGCACTTGCCGCAGGCGGGCCCGGTCGGCATAGACGGTCGGCGGCGGGCCCAGCAACTCCACGCGCAGGTCAATCCCCTCCGTCGCCGCCAACGGCCGAAACGCTTCGGCCGATTCTTTCACCAACTGCCCCGTGTCGATCATTTCTTTGTCCATCGGCAATCGACGAGCTTCGGCCAGGGCCAGTTCCTGCAGGTCGTTGACCAGTGTGGTCAGGTGGCCGGTCTGGTCGAGCAAACGGCTGACTTCCCCGCGATCCAGCGGGTAGACGCCGTCGAGCATGGCCTGCAGGTTGCCGCGCAGGACGTGGAGCGGGTTGCGCAGTTCATGCGACACGTCGGCCAGCAGTTGACGGCGCAGCCGCTCACTCTGCTCCAGCTGCCCGGCCATGTCGTTAAACGATACGGCCACAGTGCGCATCTCGTCGCTGCCACGCACGGGCACACGATAGGTCAGGTCTTGCGCGGCAATGGCCTCCGCGCCGTCAGTCAGGTCTTGCAGCGGCGATAGCAACATCCGGCTGAGGATCACCCCAGCCAGCGCGCCGACCAGGGCCACGGCAAACAGGCCGCGCGTGACGAGGAAGATGGCCGCTTCCTGAATACGAAGCTGGAGATTCGGCCTGGAGTTCCGGGGGCAGTGCCTCCTGCAGCGCCTCGAAGCGGGGGTCGGGTGAGAAGCTGAGCAGTCCCGGCATCAGTGCCGGTCCGAAAACCAGCGGCAAGAGGCTGACGGCCAATAGAATGAGGGTGATGACCAGGGCAAAACGCACCCACAGGCGATTCATGTCTCAGGCTCCTCGGCCAGTCGGTAGCCCACGCCGTAGACGGTCTGTACATAGGTGGGGTCGGATGGATCCGGCTCAATCTTGTGGCGCAGATTGCGGATGTGGCTGTCCAGCGTGCGCTCGACGCCCTCGTAGTCGATGCCCAGCCCGCGCCGCATCAACTCGCCGCGCGTCAGCACGTAGCCGGGCTGTTCCATAAGTACCTGCAGCAGGTTGAACTCGGTGGGGGTCAGGTCGATGAGCTGCTCGCCGACATGCACTTCGCGGCGGCGCAGGTCCATCTCCAGCGCCCCGGCCCGCAGCACCTGCGGCGAGGCAGCCCCCGGTTGGCGCAGGCGGGCCCGCACCCGGGCCACCACCTCGCGCGGGTTGTAGGGCTTGGTGACGTAATCATCGGCGCCCAGCTCCAGCCCCACGATCTTGTCGGTGTCGTCGACGCGGGCGGTGAGCATGATGATGGGGGTATGGGCCAGGGTCGGGTCAGACCGCACCAGTCGAGTGATGTCCCAGCCGTCCATGCCGGGCAGCATCAGGTCAAGCAGGACCAGATCAGGCTGTTCGCGCCGCAGCATATGGACGGCCGTTTGCCCATCATAGGCAGCCAGCGTCTCGTAACCGGCCTGCGTCAAATAGGCGCTAATGAGCCGTACCACCTCATGATCGTCGTCTACCACCAGGATGCGTCGCGTTGTCACGATGACCAAGTATCCATCACAATCGTCGTTCGCTCAACGAGAGAGAAGGTATAGAACACGGATGACACGGATTTGCCGGATAAACACGGATAGATTTCTGATCCGTCTTCATCCGTGTCAGTCCGCGTTCGATTTCCTCTCTTACTCGTACCGCAGCGCTTCGATCGGTCGCAGGCTGGCCGCGCGCCAGGCGGGATAGATGCCGAAGATGAGGCCGACGGCCGAGGCGAACCCGACGGCCAGCAACACCGTGCCCGCATCGATCACCGTCTGCAAGTCCAGCGCCCGTCCGGCCACGCTGGAGATGCCCCAGCCCAGGGCGATGCCGATCAGGCCGCCCAACAGGCTGAGCACGCAGCGATTCCAGCAGGAACTGGGATCAGGATGTCGCGCCGCAGGGCGCCGACGGCCTTGCGGATGCCGATCTCGCGCGTGCGTTCGGTCACTGATACCAGCATGATGTTCATGATGCCGATGCCGCCGACCAGCAGCGAGATGCCGGCGATGGCGCCCAGGAACGACGTCAACATGCCGGTGATCTGGTCGAACGAGTCCAGCAGCGACGACTGGCTGAGCAAGCTGAAGTCGTCTTCGGCCGCATAGGCGATGTCGTGTTCGTCGCGCAGGACATCGGTAATCTGCTCCAGTGCGTCCTGGGTCTGCTCGGTTGTAGCCGCCTGAGCCGTAATCGATGACACCGCTTTCTCGCCGCGACGCGTGCGGTCGGCTGACAACCGGCTGAGCGCCGTGGTCACGGGCATGAAGACGCTGTCGTCGGAGTTGTTGAAGGCGCTGCCGCCGCTCTCCAGCACGCCGACCACCTCATAGGACGCGCCGTTGATGCGCACCGATTGGCCCACCGGGAAGCTGTCGGGGAATAGGTCTTCGGCAATGTTGCGAACCGAGCACCACAACCCGCGCCTGCGTGTCCTGATCGTTGCGGGTCAGGCCGTCGCCCGCCTGGAAAGTGTCGATGTTGTTGACCGCAAAGTAGTTGTCGGTGACGCCCAGCACAGAAGTCCGGCTGCTGTTGCCCCCGGCGGTCACGGCTTGAACGCTCTGCACCGACGCGGCCACGGCTGACACCGCCGGAGCGCGCAACGGATCGGACAGCGCCTCGACATCGGAAAGGCTCAGCGCCGGATAGCCGTCACTGTTGTCGCTGTCGGTGCTGATGATGATCAGGTTGGTGCCGATGGCTGTGATCTCGCCGAGCTGATCGACTCGCTGACGCCGTTGCCGATGGACAGCAGGGCGATGACCGCGGCCACGCCGATGATGACGCCCAGCATGGTCAGGATGGCGCGCAGCTTGTTGGCGCGCAGGCTGTCGAGGGCGGTGAGAAAGCTTTCAGCTAAATTCATGATGCCTCTTCGACTTCGGCGTCCGTCAGCGCGTCGACGCACTGTCGGCGCCACGGATGTCGCGGTTGGCGGCTTCGGTGCGCCGGCGTGGGTGTGATCGTAGGCCTCATCGGCGGCGTCTCATCGACATCACCCCATCGCGAATCCAGATGATGCGCCCGGCGTGCTCGGCCACTTCCGGATCATGGGTAATCATGACGACGGTGATGCCCTGCTCGTTGAGCTCTTCGAACAGATCCATGATCTCTTCGCCCGTGTGGGTGTCCAGAGCGCCGGTCGGCTCGTCGGCCAGGATGATGTTGGGCTCGGTCACCAGAGCGCGGGCGATGGCCACGCGCTGCTGCTGACCGCCGGAAAGCTCGTCCGGCTTGTGGTCGATCCGGTCGCCCAGGCCCACGCGCCTCAGCGCGTCCTCGGCGCGCTGCGTGCGCTCGCGGCGGCTCATAGCCGCCATACATCAAGCGGCAGCGCCACCTGCTTGAGGGCCGATGGTGCGCGGCAGCAAGTTGAACTGCTGGAAGACGAAACCGATGTTGCTGTTGCGGATCCGGGCCTGCTCGTCGTCGCTCAGCTGGCTGACATCGATGTCGTCCAGGATGTAGGTGCCGCTGTCGGGCGTGTCCAGGCAGCCGATGATGTTCATCAGCGTGCTCTTGCCCGAGCCGGACGGCCCCATGATGGCGACGAACTCGCCCTCATCGACCTGCAGGTCCACGCCGCGCAGGGCATGGACCACCTGTCTCGCCCATGGTATAGCTCTTGGTGATGTTGTTCATAGTAATCATGGGGGTGCTCCTAGTTGCCGCCGCCGAAGGGACCGCCGCCGTCACCTGGGCCACCCTGGCCGGGTTCCGGCGGGCCGCCGAAGGTTTCGCACGGGCAGGTCATTGCCAATCACCACCGTGTCGCCTACTTCCAGGCCGCTGGTGATCTCGGTGATACCGGCCGTCGCGCAGGCCGATGGTCACGGGCACCGTCTCGAAGATGTCCTGGCCGTCAGCCCCGGTCGTCACGCAGGACCACGGAGTAGGTGCCGACGACTGCGGTCGGCACGAATGGCCGCGTTGGGCAGCAACAGAACGTTCTCCAGCGTATCGGCCGTACAGCCGGCGTTGGCCGTCATGCCCACGCGCACCGGTAGGTCCGTCTCGCCGATACTCAGGTAGGTCTGAAACGTCACCAGGTCGGTTCCGGCTGTTGATTGGGGCAGAATGGCGGCTACCTCGGCCGGTATTTCGGTGTCGGGCCACGTTTCCAGGTTTATGGTGGCCGCCTGTCCGGGCTGGACCTGGGCGATATCGACTTCATCGACATCGAGCACCACTTCCAACGTATTGGGGTCGAACAGACTGACCAGCACGCCGCCGGCTGTTTCACCGGGCTGGGCATTGACCGCCGTCACCAGCCCGTCAAACGGCGCGGTCAGCGTGGCGTCGGCCAGGCTGCGCTCGGCGCGCTGCAGGTTGATGCGGGCCTTCTCCACGCCCACTTCGGCCTGGATGCGCTGGGCGTCGGACGGCCCATTGACCAATTGCTCCAGTCGCAGTTGGGTCTGGGCCAGTTGGGCCTCGGCCTGGGCCAATTGCGTGGCCGTCGGACCGGATTGCAGCAGGTCCAGCTGGGCCTGGGCCGCATCGCGCTGGGCGACGGCCGACGACACGCTCGCCTGCGATGAGGCAACGGTCGACGGATCGCCGTTGATCAGGTCGTCGTAGGCTTGTTGGGCGGCGGCTAGGTCGGCGTTGGCCTGTTGGGCGCGAGCGCGGGCCTGGAACTCGAAGTCGGCCAGGTCTTCGGCCGTAATGAATTGATTAGGCTCCGTCACCAGGATCGTGCTGTGCTGCTCGGCGGCGCTGGTGGCGGCCTGTTGGGCCAGCTCCAACTGCAGCCGGGCGGCCTCGATGGCCGATGCTTCCGGGTTGGACTGGGCAGAGTTCAGTCGGGCTGAGGCCGCGCCGAGGTCGGCTTGGGCCGCGCGCAGATTGGCTTCGGCTGCGGTCAGTTCCATCTCGCTGGGGCCGTCGGTCAGATCGTCCAGGGCGGCCTGGGCGCTGGCGACGCTCGCTTCGGCTGCGGCCAACTCTGAGGCCGTGGCCGGGGTTATCAGCGTGGCCAGATTGGCCTCCTGTGCGGCCAGGGCCTGGCGCGCCGACTCAACTGTGCGTTCCAGATCGGCCGTGTTGAGCTGCACCAGCGGGTCGCCTGCGTTGACGCTGTCGCCCACGCGAACCATCACCTCAGCAATGGTGCCGCTGCCCAGCAGGGCCAGGGCGGCCTCGCGCTGGGCGACGACCTCACCGGCGGCCGTGGCCTCATTGGACAGGTCGCCGATAAATGCTTCGACGCGTTCGGTTACGGCCGATGCCTGAGCCTGTGCTGCAGCTGGGCCGAAGGCAGGTCCCTGCCCGGTCGCCGGTGGGGGTAAAACCCGCGGCAGGAGTAGGAATAGGGCGATGAGAGCGACAAGCGTGCCGCCGATGATCCACCACTTTCGTTGTTGCCAAAACTGTTTCATTGTTGTTTCCTGTGCCCTTCTTGGCTAGTTATTCTGGCCGCCCGAGAACGGCGCGGCGAAGGGATTGTCTTCTAAAGCGCCCGACGACAGGGATAATTGGTCGCCTGCGGACAGGCCGCTTACTATTTCAGTGTAATTGGAATCGCGCAGGCCAATGGTGACCGGCACTTCTTCGATGGACTCGCCGTTGATGAGAAAGACACTGTAGGTGCCGCTGTTGCGATCCACTTGGATAGCGGCATTGGGCACCAGCAGGACGTCCTGTTTTTCGGCCGTCACCAGATCAGCGTTAACGGTCATCCCAGCCAGCAACGGCAGGGATGTGTCGCCCAGTCGCAAGCGGACGTCGTAGGTCACCAGGCCCGTGCCCGGATTCACCACGGCCGCCGGTGAAATGGAAGCTACTTCAGCCGTTAGCTGCGCGTCGGGATAGCTGTCCAGCGTAATCGTGGCCGGCTGTCCCACGGACAGGCTGCCCACGTCGATCTCATCGACTTGCAAGACAACTTCCAGACTGCCCAGATCGACCAGTTCGGCGACGGCGCCGGAGGCCAGTTCGCCCGGCTGGACGTTGACGGCCGCTAGCACCCCCGCGAACGGTGCGCGAACCGTGGCATTGGTCAAAGCGGCTTCCGCGTCGGCCAGAGACACGCGCGCCTGGGCCAGAGATGCCTCGGACGCGTCAATCTGGGCCTGGGTCGGACCTTCGCGCAGGCTCTCCAGCGAGGCCTGGGCGTCGGCCAGCTGCGCTTCGGCCGATGCCAGCTGCGAGGCGGAGGCGCCGGCCACCTGCCGGTCGTAGTCCGCCCGCGCGCTTTCCAATCGGGCGGCTGCAGCGCCCACGCTGCCCTGTGCCGCGGCCGTGTCGGCGCCGCCGCGCAAATTGTCCAATCGCGCCTGGGCCGAGGCCAACGCCTGCTGTGCCGAACGCAACTGCTGGTCAGTAGCCTGGTTGGTCAACTCTTCATTGGCGTCCTGGGCGCTCTGCAGCTGCAATTGGGCTGCGGCCACAGCCGCTTCGGCCGAGCGGATGTCGGCGTCAGTCACCGTGTTCTGTGAGCGCACCAATTCGGCGTTGGCCGAGGCCAGGCTTGCCTGGGCGCTGCGCAAGCTCGTTTCCAGAGAGGCCAGCTCGGCCTCGGTTGGCCCGGCCAGCAGATCGTCGAGTTGCGCCTGGGCACTGGCGACGGCCGTTTCAGAGGCCGCCAGTTCGGCTGCGGTCGGCGGCGCCAGCAAGTCGGCCAGCGAGGCTTCGGCCTGGCGCACGTCCAGTTCGGCCGAGAGCCGGTTGAGCTCCAGGTCGGTGGTGTCCAGCATGAGCAGCGGCTCATCGGTGGTCACGGCCTGGCCGGGCCGCACGACCACATCGGCCACGCGTCCGGTGGACGGGGCATTGAGCACGGCCGTGCGCGCCGGAACCAGCGACCCGCCGGCCGTGGCGTTGGCCTCTAGGTTGCCGATAAAGGCTTCGACGGTTTCGTCGGCCTGTTGCGGAAAATCGTTGGGGTTGGGCAGGCAGGCGGAGAGGGCCAGAACCGCCGTCATTGCCACTGCCACAAGTAGCAGGACCCGACGGCTTCTCGGCCGCCCGGTCGGTTTCATCTGTTTCGTCATGGATCTATCCTTTACTGTCGTCATGTTGTCATGCGGTGGTGTGATCTGATCGTCGTTTGTCATTAACCGAAGGCTATTCTAGGCAATGAATCTGCAGAAGTTGTGCAGCCGGAGACGAATTCGGGATCAAACGGGCGTAGGTGAGGGACCGTAGCGCAGGCGGGGGTAGCGCAGACAATCCTGTCTGCGTCTTCAACAGGTGAACTCAGTCAGGATTGACTGAGCACAGGTGAGGGACCGTAGCGCAGGCGGGGGTAGCGTAGACAATCCTGTCTGCGTCTTCAACAGGTGAACTCAGTCAGGATCGACTGAACTACAGGTGATGGCGGCAGACTCGGCGCGAAAATCTAGACCTTCAGCGATCCGCGAAAGCCCCTGGCGGCGTAGTAGGAGTCGGCCCCGTTGTGATAGACGAAGACCGTGTCGAAGCGGCGATCACAGAAGAGGGCGCCGCCGAGTTTGCGAATGGCGGTCGGCGTTTTGACCCAGCTCGACGTCTTCGTGTCGAACTCGCCCAGTGTCTGCAGCGCTCGATACTGCTCTTCCGTTATGAGGTCTACACCCATGGCGGCGGCCATATCCATCGCGGTATCTCGGGGTTTGTTGGCTTTTCTTGCCTCCAGCGCTGCCCGGTCGTAGCAAATGCTTCGACGATCCTTAGGACTTTCCGCTGAGCAGTCGTAAAAAATGATCTCGCCCGTCTCGCTGTCCTGACCCACCACGTCCGGTTCGCCGCCGGTTCGCTCCATCTCGCTGAGCGACCACAGGCCGGCGGGATTCGCTTCCAACCGGGTCTGAACGGTAGACCACTCAAGTCCCGCGTGGCGGTTCATGTGCTTCTCAAAGCGAGCTTGCAGGGTCTTGAGTAGGTGGTCACGTTGTTCGGCTGATAACTCGTTGTTTGTGGCGCTGGTTGGCATAGTTTCCAGTACTCCGTCTGAAAGATGTGGCGCCATCGTCGGCCGATAGCGGAGCCATCATAGCGCAAACCGTCCGGCAAATCGAGCCGCCATGACACTGATCCGTTCTGATCTCTCCCCATCTGCCCAATCCGCGTCATCCGTGTGCCAATCTGCATCATTTGGCCCACATCCCGCCGTCGGCTACACTTCATTCAGACGCGCGGGCAGCACAAACTATCCTCGCGCCAGGGAAATGGCCACCAAGACCAACACATTCTACGAGCAAGCCTACGCCGTCGTGCGGCGGGTGCCGCCGGGGCAGGTGACCAGCTACGGCCGTGTGGCCCAAATGCTGGGACATCCCAACGCCGCGCGAGCTGTGGGCTATGCCATGGCGGCGCTGCGTGGCAAAGCCGGCAACCCGGTCTATGATGCCGTTCCCTGGCATCGCGTGATTAACAGCCAGGGGCGCATCAGCAGCCCCAACCCCGACGCCCAGGCTGCGCTCTTGCGAGCTGAAGGGGTGGCGGTCAGCCCGGAGTGGCGCGTAGACCTGGACCGGTATCTCTGGGGTGGTCTGCATCTGGTCGAAATTGACGACATTCTGAACCGTGAAACTGATCATCCAGATTCCCTGCTTTAACGAAGCCGACAGCCTGCCGCTGGTGCTGGCTGATTTGCCGCGCCAACTGCCGGGCATCGACTGCATCGAGACGCTGGTCATCGACGACGGCAGCAGCGACGGGACGGCCGACATCGCCCGCGCTATCGGTGTCACCCATGTGGTGCGCCATCCCAACAACCTGGGGCTGGCCCAGGCTTTTCAGACCGGCATCGACACGAGTCTATCCCTGGGCGCCGACATCATCGTTCATACCGACGCCGATAACCAGTATCCCGGCCGCTACATCGCCGACCTGGTCGCGCCCGTGGTGGCCGGACAGGCCGATATGGTCATCGGTGACCGGCAAGTGCAGACCATTGATCACTTCTCGACGCTCAAGAAATGGATGTGGTCGCTGGGCGGCTGGATGGTGCGCAACGTCAGCGGCACCAGCGTGCCCGACCCCGTAAGCGGCTTCCGGGCCTATTCGCGGGAGGCCGCGCTGCACTTTGCCATTCTGACCCGCTACAGCTACACGCTGGAGACGATCATCCAGTTGGGCAAGCTGGGCCTGCCGGTGCTGAGCGTGCCCATCGAGACCAACCCGCCCACACGGCCGTCGCGGCTGCAGCGCAACATGTGGCACTTCATCAAGGCCCAGGCGGGCACCATCATGCGCCTCTACGCGTTCTATGAGCCGCTGCGGACGTTTACCTATTTGTCGCTGCCGTTCCTTCTACTGGGTGCTGCGTTGTGGGCCCGTTTCTTCATCTACTATCTGGTGGGCGAGAGCGGCGTCGGCCGATTCATCCAGTCGCTCACCCTGGGCACCGGGCTGATCCTCGTCGGCGTGCTGATCGTGCTGTTCGGCATCCAGGCCGACATCAGCGGCAAGCACCGCCAGTTGACCCAGGAGGTGCTCTATCGTCTAAAGAAGATGGAGCTGGATTCGCTGGACCCGGCTCTGACCGGTTGCCGGGAAGCGACCGAAAGCACAGGATGAAACGCCATCTAATTCTAGTTGCGCTGATACTATTGACACTGGTCGGATCGACCGCCTGTCAATCTCAAACGGAGACGGAACCTATGATTGTTGTAACTTTGGACAAGCAGGGCGACACGGCCGAATCGCAGGTCGTTGACGGCCGGGCCATCATTGATGTGACCAGCGAGCGCGGCATCGGCGGGCTGCAGGCGCGGCTGCTGTCCGGCGAGTGGCCCGACGAAGTGATTGTGCGCCTGCATCTGAAAGGGCTGGAGCGGCTGGAGATCGGCTATGATCAGTATCTGGTCGCAAGCGGCGTTTCCAGCACATCCCAACCCGCCCCGCTGCCGACCGTCTATGCCATTGACGACACCAACCAGGCCACCGTCGTGGTCGACGCCGGCGCAGATTTCTACCCCACCATCGACGTCATACCGGAAGAGGGCAGCCAGGCGTCCATTCCCCTGCAGAACGGCTATTTCGAGATCAGCCTGCCGCCCAACTTCTTTGTGGGCCGGCCCCAGTGCGTTTACGATGCAGTGGATCGACTTTTATCGCTAGGCGTGTCTAGCGCCCCTGCCACCAATCGTTGCGCGAGCGCGGGTCGAGGAAGTGGCCGGCGTCGCGGACGGCGATCTTGATCTCGTTGCCCAGCGCCCGGCCCAGCGGCTGCTTGCCACGCAACACCGGCAGCTGTTCGCGCCCGGCATCGTCGAGTGCCCGATAGAGCGCCAGCAGATCCGGCTCCACACAGACGTCTTCCAGGTGGAGTACATAGCCGCGCAGGTTGTCCTCGTTGCCGATACGCAGCGTCAGGCGTGTCGCCTCAGCGTAGAGCACCATGTATTCATACCCGCCGCCAATGTCATAGTCAGAATCCGGCGTGCGAATGACCTCGCCCGGCGCCACGCCCATGCCCAGCACGGTCGTCGGCCAGGGTGAGTAGGTGTCGGTGGGGCAATCGCAGTCGAGGTCCCACCGGTAACGCTGATACGTACCGGTGAAGGCGGGCAGACGGTTGTCGGCAAACATGCCCGGAAATTGCGGCGCGGCCGGATCATGGACAGGTCCCCATACCACCAGCTCCCGCGGAGCTGTCACAGGCACATAGCCGCGAAGTCCCAGGTTAACGTCGGCGTTGTCAGCCACTGGCGAATCAAGGTTCGGCCCGGACACATACAGCGACTGATAGGACTGCCCGGCCACGTCGCAGGTAAGGGCCGCCTGGCTGCCGCTAACGAGGGGGGCATAGGCGCGGTGACGTGCATCGCCCATGTCGGAATCGGCCGCGGCCATCCCCAGCCACAAACAAGGCAGCACTAGCAATCCGCACCAGCGCCCATAGGATTTGAGATTCATGCCTGCCTCCGTCATCTCCTACCCGATCTGTAATCGAACACCGCGACCCAGTATAGCCGATCGTGAGACTCGGCTGGTCCGGTTCTTAGGAACTGGCAAGGTGGCCGGCTTATGCTATGATTGTAAGCAGTCGCTTACATAAATGGAGAGTAGCGTATGAGTCGAATCGATCGCAGCAAGATCAATGTTGTCGAACACGGGTTTCGATTTGAACCGTTTCGGCCGAACCCGGACAATGAGTCACCCCTGGCTGAGGCCGGTTTGAAGCCTGACACCGAGCTGCTTGCTTTCGAGCGCGGCGGGCAGCGGCGGGCCGTTCTTGTTTCCGAGATGGTCTATCATCACATCGTTCAAGGTGAGCTGGCCGGTGAGCCATATCTGGTCTCCTACTGAGCGCCCTGCAATAGCGGTGTCGGTCTGACACCGATCGTTGATGGACAAGTGCACTGGTTCGGCGTGCCCGGTCTGGCCAACGGCCTGGCTGTCATGCGCGACGAAGAAACAGAAAGCCTGTGGGACCATATCACCGGTGAGTGCTTCTCCGGTCCGCTGAATGGGCGGCGCCTTGAATTTTGGTACGCCGGGTTGACCAATGTGGCTGCCGCGTTGGAGAAACATCCGGACACGATTCTACTCCGGTCCGGCTACCGATCGCTCAGGAGCAGCTTCATGGGCAATGTTGTTGGCCGGCGGCTGAGCTATAGCAATGAGAGCACGATGCTGCCGCCCAATTTCCGCAAATCGATGGGTCGGGCGATAGACCCGCGCCTGCCGGAAGGCGAGCAAGGACTGGGACTCCGGGACGATGGCGACCACGGCAAGTTCTACCCGGTGGCTCTGATTCCCCTGGGCGGTGCGATTGAGGATGTGTGGGTGGATCGGCCGTTGCGCATCGAACGCAACGCGCTGGATGGCGTGCCCTATGCGACCTGGACCGACACCGGCGAGGCACCCATGCAACTGCTCTCCCGCTGGTACGGCTTCTCCTTTACCTATCCCGGCTGCGAGATTTATCGTGGCTGAGGAATTGTTGAACACGGATGACGCGGATTAGGCAGATATAGACGGATAAGAACCCAAGTCATATGGATATGGCTAACTTGAGCCGGCGGCGCAATCCCTAAATCTATCCGTGACGATCCGCTGAATCCGTGTCATCCGTGTTCTATCACCTTCCCCGTAGTTGAGTCATCGCCATAGCGCAGTATAATGGGCCCATCTAGGCCACCTGTCAGGTTATCTGGTAACTTGACAGGTGTGTTGCTAAATGAGGCACCCTTCATGCTGACAACAAACCAACGACTGGCCGACCAACTGGCCTTTATCATCGAGATGGACCGGCTCAAACATGTGCTGCGCCGGTCGCCGCTGGCCGATGGATCGCGACGCGAGAACTCGGCCGAACATAGCTGGCATCTGGCGGTCATGGCCATGACCCTGGCCGAATACGCCAACGACCCCATCGACGTCGCCAAAGTCCTGCGCATGGTGCTGGTGCATGACATCGTGGAGATCGACGCGGGTGATACCTTTGCCTACGACGCCACCGGCTATGAGGACAAAGACGAACGCGAGCAACGCGCCGCCGACCTGCTCTTCGGTCTGCTGCCCGATGACCAGGCGGCCGAATTTCGTGCCTTATGGGATGAGTTCGAGCAACGGGCCACGCCCGAAGCCCGCTTTGCCAACGCCCTCGACCGCCTGGCGCCCCTGACGCTCAACTACCTCAATGGCGGGGATATCTACCGCGGCAACGGCGTGACTGTAGAGCAGATTCAGCAGCGCATGGTGCCTGTCATCGAGGGTGCGGCCGAACTGGACACCGTGGTCGAGGCCATGCTCAACGACATGCACGACCGCGATATCATCTATTACGCGGCCGAAGCAGGAGAGTGAGCCATGCCCCTCAAACCAGCCATTGCCAAAGTGATCAATGGGCAAAGCCTGACCTTTGACGAAGCGGCCGAAGCCATGGATGTCATCATGGACGGCCAAGCCACCCCGGCCCAAATCGGCAGCTATCTGACCGCCCTGCGCATGAAAGGCGAGACGGTTGACGAGATCGCCGGGAGCGCCTACTCCATGCGCGGCCATGTGGTGCCGGTGGTGGTGACGATGGGCGGCGGCGACCGCCTGGTGGACACTTGCGGCACCGGCGGCGACGGCAAGCACACCTTTAATATCTCCACCACCGCCGCCTTTGTGGTGGCCGGGGCGGGGCAGAAAGTGGCGAAGCACGGCAACCGCGCTGCCAGCAGCCGCTCCGGGTCGGCCGATGTGCTCCTGGCTTTGGGCGGCAACCTCGACCTGACGCCGGAGCAGGTGGCCATGTGCGTGGAGACGGTCGGCATTGGCTTCCTCTACGCCATCCACCACCATCCGGCCATGCGCCACGCCATTGGCCCGCGTCGCGAGCTGGGACAGCGCACCATCTTTAACCTGCTTGGCCCGCTGTCCAATCCGGCCGGGGTGACCCACCAGCTCATTGGCGTCTATGACCCGGACCTCACCGAGCCCTTGGCCGAGGTGCTGGAAACGCTGGGCAGCGAGGCGGCCTATGTGGTCCACGGAGCCGACGGCCTGGACGAACTCTCGACCACTGGCCCCAATCGCGTCAGTCATTTGCGCGATGGCCTGGTGACAACATCCGAACTGAACCCCACTGCGCTGGGGCTGCCTCCGGCCACCATCGATGACTTGCTGGGGGGCACGCCGGAGGAGAACGCGGTCATCGCCCGCGGCATCCTAGACGGCACCGACCGCGGCCCGCGCCGGGACATCGTCCTGCTCAATGCAGCGGCCGTGCTCAGCCTGGAGAGCGGCGACTGGGCCGCCGGCCTCGACACAGCTCGCAACACCATCGACAGCGGTGCGGCACTGCGGACGCTGGAAGCCTGGGTAGAGATGACGCAAGGGTTTGCCCAGTAGTGGAAGCTAGAAACCGAGTTTCCGGGAGAAACTCGGTTTCTAAAGTTGGATACATCTATCACTATTTTGGAACAATTCACCATCCCCGTAAGCAACGCAAAGCTGGCCGGCACCCGCGCCGGCGACGGCCCGGGCGTAGTCTTTTTGCATGCCGGTGTGGCCGACAAGCGGATGTGGGCCGCGCAACAAACCGCACTGCGCGACCGCTATCTGACCGTGACCTACGACCGGCGCGGCTTCGGCGAGACCGTGACGGCCGATGAGCCGTTCGCCAATACCCAAGACCTGCGCGCGGTGCTGGATGGGTTGGGTATTGAGACGGCCGTGTTGGTGGGCTGTTCGCAGGGCGGGCTGGTGGCGCTCAACTTCGCCCTGGCCTATCCGCAGCGTGTGGCCGGGTTGGTGCTGATCGCATCGGCCGTCAGCGGTGCGCCGCGGGTGGTGTCTTATCCCCCGGAGATTGCTGACCGATTGGCCGCGCTCGATGCAGCCGACGACGCAGGCGACTTGGAGCGTGTCAACGAACTGGAGGCTGAGTTTTGGCTGGACGGCCCAACCAGTCCGGCGGGGCGTGTCGGTGGCGCAGAAAGGGAATTGTTTCTGGCTATGAACGGTATCGCCCTGCGCCATCCGGAACTGACCCAGGAGAGCGATCTGACGGCCGCCTATCCCCGCCTGGGCGAAATCGTCGCGCCAACCCTGATCCTGTGGGGCGACCGCGACTTCCCTCACATCATCGAGCGCTCGCAGACGTTTGTGGAGATGATGCTCAATGCCCGCGGAGTAGAGCTGCCCGACACGGCCCATTTACCCAGCCTGGAGCAGCCGGAGCAGGTGAATGAGGTGCTGCGGGAGTTTCTGGAGGAAGTCATTTCCTAGAAACTGAGTTTCTGCCGGAAACTCAGTTTCTAACCCAACTGCCACAGCGCGAGAAAAGCCGCCGGCGCCACAATCTTGATCCCTTGAACTTCCCTGATGGGCAGCAGGTATTGCTTGTGGCAGCCTCGGCAACGGCCGACTTTCCTGCCTGGAATCAGCCATAATGGCCCGTCAGTTTTGTTGCGACCGCTTTAGCTTGTGATAGAATGCACATACGGGAGAGACGGGGAAGTTTCTCCCTTCGCTTTATGTTGGCGAACGGCCGGATGCGGTTTATCATTTGGCTGCTTACTTTCGCGACTGGGCCGGTCGCCGGCCCTGGAATAACGGGATAGCGAACTTATGGAACAGATCATCATTGACTATCTGCCGGTTGCGGTACTGTTCGGCATCGCCATCTTCTTTGCGGTGTTGCTGCCGATCCTCTCGCTCAACCTGGGGCCGAAACGCCTGAAGGGGCGCTCGCTCTCGCCGTACGAATCGGGCATCGTGCCCATCGGCCCGGCGCAGCGACGGTTCCCGGTCAAGTTTTACCGGGTCGCTGTTCTGTTCATTCTGTTTGATGTGGACATCATCTTGCTCGTGCCGTGGGCGGTTTCGTTCCGCGAGCTGGGCTACTATGGCCTGTGGGCCATGTTGATCTTCATGTTCATGTTCATCCTGGGCGACTTATGGGTTTGGAAAAGAGGAGTCCTCGAATGGGAGTAGAACAAAAATTAGGCAATCTGGGCGTGGTCACCTATCGCCTGGAAGATGTTGTTAACTGGGGTCGCACCAATGCGATGTGGCCCCTGCTGTTTGGTCTGGCCTGCTGTGCCATCGAAATGATGTCGTCCCAGGCCGCCCACTATGATGCTTCACGTTTCGGCATGGAGTTGAATCGGCCGTCGCCGCGCCAGTCCGATCTGATGATCGTGGCCGGGCGTGTCTCGCGCAAGATGGCCCCGGTGGTGCGCCGGCTGTATGACCAGATGCCCGATCCCAAGTGGGTCATCGCCATGGGCGACTGCGCCTCGTGCGGCGGCATCTTCAATAACTATGCCATTGTGCAGGGCGTGGACGAGATCATCCCGGTCGATGTGTATGTCGCCGGCTGCCCGCCCCGCCCCGAAGCGCTGATCGACGGCATCATGACGCTGCACGAGAAGATCCGCAGCGAGAAGATGACGGACTGGGCTTAAGATGGATCAACACGACTTCGTACTCGACAAGATCAAGAGCGCCTTTCCCGAGGTCGTCGAGGAGGTCGACGACTTCCGCGGCGAACGGACGATCTTCCTGCGTATGGACCAGCTCAAGGCGGTCTGCCTGATGCTGCGCGACGATTCGGAGTTGGCCTACAACTTCCTGTCGGACATTGTGGCCGATGACTATCTGCCGGATTTCCCGCGCTTTGCCGTCAACTACCATCTTTACTCGATCCCCAAGAACCACCGGATGCGGCTGCGCGTTTGGGTAGAAGATCCGGACGAAGGGCCGGAGACGCTGAAGGATGTCTGGCCCATTGCCACCTGGCTGGAGATGGAAGTGTGGGACCTGATGGGCGTGCGCTTTGCCGGCAACGGTGCACTGCGCCGCCTGTTCCTGCCCGAAGATTGGCAGGGCCACCCGCTGCGCAAGGATTACCCGTTGGGCTACGAAGAAGTCCAGTTCTCGTTCAACTGGGAAGAGATCGACGCGAGCAAGCCGTACGCCCAAGAGTGAGTTAGTGCGCCCCGCGGGGCGCCTGTTGGAGAGACGCTTATGGCACTCATGCAATCTGCCGGCGACACAATTCAGGAACTAACCGTCGAAGAGCTGCGGGCCAAGTTCGGCACCGGGATGGAGATTCTGGACCCCGAAGAGAACATGCTGCTCAGCATGGGGCCGCAGCATCCCAGCACCCACGGCGTGCTGCGCCTGCTGGTGGAGCTGGACGGCGAAACCGTCGTCAATCTGGCCCCTGATATCGGCTTCCTGCACACCGGCATCGAAAAGAACATGGAGGCCAAGACCTACACCAAGGCGCTGGTCATGACCGACCGGATGGACTACCTGTCGCCGATGTCCAACAATCTGGGCTACATCCTGGCGGTCGAGAAGCTGCTGGGCGTCGAGGCGACGCCGCGGGCGCAGGTCATTCGCGTCATCCTGGCCGAACTGGCCCGCATCGCCAGCCATCTGGTCTGGCTGGGCACCCACGCCCTCGACATCGCCGCGATGTCGGTCTTCCTCTACTGCTTCCGCGAGCGCGAATACATTCTCGACCTGTTCGAGATGGTGGCCGGGCAGCGGATGATGGTCAGCTATTTCCGGCCCGGCGGCCTCTGGCGCGATCTGCCGGAGGATTTCATTCCGGCCGTGCGCAAGTTCCTGGAGTTCTTCCCGGCGCGCATCGCCGACTACGAAGCACTGCTCAAGAACAATCCCGATCTGGCTGGAGCGCACCAAGGGCGTCGGCGTCATCTCGGCCGAAGATGCCATGGCCTGGGGCCTGACCGGGGCCAGCCTGCGCGGTTCCGGTGTCGACTGGGACATTCGCAAGGCGCAGCCCTACAGCGGCTACGAGAACTACGAGTTCGATGTGCCGGTGAGCGACGACGGCGATGTCTATGCCCGCTATCGCTGCCGCATGCAGGAGATCTGGGAGAGCCTGCGTATTCTCGAGCAAGCGTTGAACCGGCTGCCCGATGGCCCGGTCAACATCGACGACCGCAAGATCGTCCCGCCGCCGCGTTCGGAACTGGGCAGCAGCATGGAAGCGGTCATCCACCACTTCAAGCTGTGGACCGAGGGCTTCAGCGCGCCGGAAGGGTTTGTCTATCAGAGTGTGGAATCGCCGCGGGGCGAGTTCGCCTGCTATTTGCGCGGCGACGGCACGCCGAAACCGGCCCGTGTCCACTTCCGCGCCCCGTCCTATGTGAATCTGGCGTCGCTGCCGCAGATGGCCAAGAATAGCTTCGTGGCCGATCTGGTGGCGGTGATTGGGTCGATTGACATCGTCCTGGGCGAGATCGACAGATAAAGAGAATTGTTACGCTGATGACGCTGATAGAACGCAGATTGACGCTGATAAGCTTAGTAAAGAAACAGCGTCTTCATCTGCGAAAATCAGCGATTAATTCCGGCATCAGTTCGTGGAGAACATTGTGTTAGCGGAAAAGTACGCCAAAGAAATCGACGCGCTGCTGGCGCGCTATCCGCAGAAGAAATCGGCCGTGCTGCATCTCATGCACCTGGCCCAGAACGAATACGGCTACATGAGCGATGAGGCCATGCACGAGGTGGCCGCCATCCTCGATCTGGACCCGACCCACGTGCTGTCGCTGGCCGGGTTCTACTCGCTGTTCTACGAAGAGCCGGTGGGCGAATACGTGCTGGAAGTCTGCAACGACCTGGCCTGTGCGCTGCGCGGCGCGGACGAGTTCGTGGAGATGGCCTCGCGCAAGCTCGACATCCCGGTGGAGGGCACGACGAACGACGGGCTGTTCACGCTCAAGACGGTCATGTGCCTGGGTGCCTGCGACCGCGCGCCGATGCTGCAGTGCAATCTCAAGTTCTACGAGAACCTCGACGAAGCCAAGTTCGAAGGGCTGATCGCCGAGCTGCGGGCCAAGGCCGCTGCCGGCGATGAGGGCCAGACGGTTGTCGAGCGGATTGTCGGCTATGCGACGGCCGAACCGCCCAAGCCGGCCAAGCGCCAAGAAGAAGGGCTAAGCATATGGAATACCACCTGCTACGACACCGGGAAATCCCGGATATTCACAAGCTCGACGTCTACCGCGCCAACGGCGGCTATGAGGGTCTGAAGAAAGCCCTGGGCATGGATCGCGCCGAAGTCATTGACCTGGTCAAGGCCAGCAATCTGCGCGGCCGCGGCGGGGCGGGTTTCCCGACCGGCCTGAAGTGGAGCTTCATCCCCAAAGGGCCCGGCGAGAAGTACGTCCTGATCAACACCGACGAGTCGGAAACCGGCACCTTCAAGGACCGCGAACTGCTGGAGGGCAACCCGCACCAGGTCATCGAGGGCGCGCTCATCGCTGCCTATGCCGTCGATTCGCACCTGATCTTCAACTACTTCCGCGGCGAGTACATGGACGCTGCCTGGGCCTTTGAGGACGCGCTGCTCGAATGCCACGCGGCGGGCATCATCGGCGACGACATCCTGGGCTAGTGGCTTCAACTGCGAGTTCTATTCCCACTACGGCGCGGGCGCCTACATTTGCGGCGAAGAGACGGCGCTGATCGAATCGCTCAACGGCAATCTGGGCCAGCCGTGGTCCAAGCCGCCGTTCCCGGCCATCGAGGGTCTCTACAAGAAGCCGACCGTGGTCAACAACACCGAGACACTGGCCAATGTGCCCCTGATTCTGGTCAACGGCGCGGAGTGGTACAAGGCCTTGGGGACACCCGATAGCCCCGGCACGAAGATCGTCTGCGTCAGCGGCCACGTCAACCAGCCCGGCAACTACGAGGTGGAGATGGGCACGACCTATCGCCAGCTCATCGAATTGGCTGGCGGCATGCAGGACGGCCGCAAGTTCAAGGCGCTGCTGCCCAGCGGTGGCTCCGGCCCCATTGTGACCGAAGACGCGCTCGACGCCGCCTGCAGCTACGAAGGCCTGACCGCCTACCGGTCGCTGATGGGCTCGGCCTCGGTCATCGTCATGGACGAAACGACCGACATGGTCTGGGCCGCGCTGAAGATGATCCACTTCTTCCGCCACGAGTCCTGCGGCAAGTGTACGCCCTGCCGCGAAGGGCACGTTCTGGATGGAGAAGGTGCTGCATCGCATTTATGAGGGTCATGGCACGGCGGCCGATATCCTGCTGCTGGAGAGTGTAGCCAATCAGATTACGGGCAAATGCCTGTGCGCGCTGGGCGAGTTTGCCACCAGCCCGGTGCTGTCCAGCATCGCCCATTTCCTGCCGGAGTATAAGGCCAAGATCAAGTCGCCAACCGGCCAACGGTGCGGTGCACCCAATCGCCGTCGCGGCGGCCGACTAGCATCTGCTTAATTACGAGGAAGAGAATCCGCATGAGTGATCTCGTAACCTTGACTATCGATGGCGTCGAAGTGACCGTTCCCAAGGGGACAGTCGTGGTTGACGCCGCCAAGAAGATTGGCAACGACATCCCTGTCTTTTGCTACCATCCCAAGCTGGAACCGGTGGGCATGTGCCGCATGTGTCTGGTGGAAATCGGCGTGCCGGTGCATCGACCGCGCTACCGGCGAACCGGCCCTGAACGCCGATGGCAGCCCCAAGCTCAACTTCGGCAAGGGCCTGCAGACCGGCTGCACCGTCGCAGGTCAGCCCCGGCATGGTCGTCCGCACCCAAACCATTCCCGTGCAGGACGCTCGCGAAGACATTATTGAGTTCATCCTGACCAGCCACCCGCTCGACTGCCCCATCTGCGACAAGGGCGGCGAGTGTCCGCTGCAGAACCTGACGATGGCGTTTGGCAAGGGCGAGAGCCGGATGGCTTTCTCCGACAAGCTGAAGCTGGACAAGCATGTGCCGCTGGGCGACCTGATTTACCTCGACCGCGAGCGCTGCATCCAGTGCGGCCGCTGCGTGCGCTTCCAGGACGAGATCGTCGACGATCCGGTGCTGGAGTTCCACAATCGTGGCCGCCGGCTGGAGATCGTCACCTTCTCCGACCCCGGCTTCGATAGCTACTGGAGTGGCAACACGACCGACATCTGCCCGGTCGGGGCGCTGACGACGGCCGACTTCCGCTTCGGCGCTCGCCCGTGGGAGCTGACCCCGGTGGCCAGCGTCTGCACCCATTGCCCGGTCGGCTGCAACATGACCATGAGCACCCGCCGGGAGGCCGTAGCCGGGGGGCGCAACGTCATCAAGCGCATCATGCCCCGCCAGAACGAGACGGTCAACGAGATCTGGATCTGCGACAAGGGCCGCTTTGTCCATCACTTCGCCGACTCACCTGAGCGACTGACCCATCCGCTGGGTACGCAAGGACGGCCAGTCTGGTGCCTGCCAGCTGGGATGAGGCGCTGGATCGGGTGGCCGGCAAGCTGCAGATGAGCAAGGGTCAGGTGGCCGGTGTGGCCGGCGGCCGCCTGAGTAACGAAGACCTGTTCATGTTCCAGCGCCTGCTGCGCGACGGACTGGGCAGCAATGATATCGACGTAGCCAATCCGCAATTGGCGGGCGGCGACGTGGTGGCCCAGGTGGGCCTGAGCCGCGGGCAGCAATCTGGGCGATTTGGCGATCGGGCGATGCCATCCTGGTCGTGGCCGCCGATTTGCACGAGCAGGCGCCGGTCTGGTGGCTGCGCGTGAAGGCATGCGGCTGAGCGAGGCGCGGCCCTGGTCGTGCTCAATGCCCGCCCCACCCGACTGGACAAGTTTGCGACGTTGAATCTGCAATACCGTCCCGGCGATGCGGTCAACCTGGTGCGCCAGATCGTCACCCGTGCGCATGTGGATACGGCCGGCACGCCGGAAGACGTCGTGGCGACGGCGGCCGAAGCGCTCATGGGGGCCAACAATCTGGTCGCCTTCTACGGCGCCGAAGGGCTGAGCTTACGATGAGACCGATCAGCTGGCTCGGCTGTTGGGCAACCTGCTGCTGCTCAAGAGCGGCGAAGAGGGCCAGGCCCATGCCGGTCGTCCCAACAACGGGCTGGTGCGCTGTCTGGCCGGAGGCCAACACACAGGGCGCGTGGGATATGGGCATCCACCCCGCTTACGGTCCTGGATACGCGCCGGTGACCGCGCCGGGCCGCGACGCGCAGAGCATCTACGCCGGCGTGGCTGATGGCTAGCGTCAAAGCACTCTACGTCCTGGGCGCCGACCCGGTGGGCGACGGCCTGATGGCCGGTCGCGGCAAGCTGGACTTCCTGGTCGTGCAGGAGCTGTTCCTGACCGAGACGGCCCGCGAAGCCGATGTGGTTTTGCCGGCGCAGAGCTGGGCCGAGCGCGAAGGCACCTTCACCAACGGCGAACGGCGCGTGCAGCGCTACTACCCGGCCATCCAGCCCGCTAGGTGAGGCGCGCGCCGACTGGCTGATCCTGGGCCAGCTGGGCGAACGTGTGGGGCTGGGCAAGCCGCCGTTTGCGGCCAGCCTCGTCTTCCGCGATATCGCCAAGGCCGCCGCGCCTTACAAGGAGATGGATTACCGGACGCTGGCCTATGTCGAAGAACAGTGGCCCATTATCGGCCGCGACGACATGTACTACGGCGGCACGTCCTATAGCAACACGGCCGGTCTGGGCCAGCAGTGGGCGAGCGTGGCCGAGAGCGGCTCCGTTGAGGCCTACGATGTGCCGGCCACGTCGCAGGAAGCGGGTGCGGGCGCGGCCAATGCTGCGCGCGGCGAGCTGACTGTGCTGCAGATTCCGGCCCTTTATGCCCCGGACACGCTGATTGACCAAACCGAGATGCTGGCCGACCGGCTGGCGGAACCGGCGCTGTTCGTCAATCCGGCCGACGCGCCGGCCCTAGCGCTGGCTGATGGCGACATGGTGGCTGTCGACGGTGACCGGGACAGGACGCGCTGGTGGTGGCCCGAATCAGCGACGATGCGCCTGTTGGTTTGGCGTTGCTGCGCGGCACCCGTGTCGCGGCGAGCAGCGAGCCGCTGGTAGTGAAGGCAACGAAACGGCCGGTGTTGGTACCGCGAGCGCCGCTTAACGACCGTGGCCAATACTGTAAGCAAGAGGTAGACCTATGACGCCCGGTGACATCATGATACGCGCCCTGATCATCGGCTTCATCATTTCTTTGGTGGTGATTACCGGCTTTGCCTACACCACGCTGCTGGAGCGCAAGCTGCTGGCGCGGTTGCAGTCGCGCATTGGCCCCAATCGGGCGGGCTACATTCCGATCCCCATTCCGGGGCGCGGCGAAAAGCGCATCCTGGGCGGCATCATGCAGCCCGCGGCCGACGCAGTCAAGCTGTTCTTTAAGGAAGACCCCACCCCGGCCAAGGTGGACAAGATTATCTACAACCTGGCCCCCATGCTGACGGTCATTCCGGCCATCCTCATTCTGGCCGTGATTCCCTGGGCGCCGGCCTTCCAGCTTGGCCCGTGGGAGTTCACGCCCCTACTTTGCCATTGCGCCGGGGATCAACGTGGGCGTTTTGTTCGTCTTGGCCATCACCTCCATCGGCGTCTACGGCGTCGATTCTGGCCGGCTGGGCGTCCAACAGCAAGTACGCGGTTCTGGGCGGCATTCGCGCCTCGGCCCAGATGATCAGCTACGAGCTGGCGCTGAGTTTTATCGTGCTCATCCCGATCATGATGGCGAACTCGATGGACCTGGGCGTCATCGTTGAAGCGCAGACGGGTGTGCCGCTACGCCGTTCTGCAGCCGATTGCCGCGCTGGTGTTCTTCATCGCGGCCATGGCCGAGCTGCAGCGCGCACCATTCGACCTGCTGGAGGCAGAGCAGGAGCTGTCGGCCGGCTATTCGGTGGAATACGGCGGCATGCGCTTTGGCATGTTCTTCATGGCTGAGTACATGAAGATGATCTCCTTCAGCGCCATCTTTGCCACGTTGTTCCTGGGCGGCTATCGCGGCCCGTTCATCGACCAGGCTCCGGCGCTGGGCTTCCTGTACCTGTTTGGCAAGATCTTTGCCTGTCTGGTCCTGATGATCTGGATTCGCGCCACCTTGCCGCGTTTGCGCTACGACCAACTGATGAGCTTTGGTTGGAAGGGCCTGCTGCCCGTGGCCGTACTGAACTTTATTATTACCGGCGTGCTGATTGTGATGGCTGAAGAGGGCTTCTTTGCCCCCATGTTCAATTCCATCCAGCAATTCTTTGTCGGTTAGCCCTGGCGACTGGGTTCGAGTAAGGAGCGACTGAGGAAAAGCACTATGTTTGGAGAAATACTCAAGGGTATGGGCGTGACGCTCAAGCAGATGCTGAACCCGCCGGTTACCATCCAGTATCCGGATGTCAAGCGGCCGACTCAGACCCGCTTCAAGGGTCGCCATGAGTTGAAGCGCTATGACAACGGGTTGGAGAAGTGCATCGGCTGTTCGTTGTGCGCCGCTGCCTGCCCGGCCGACGCTATCTTTGTGGAAGCGGCCGAAAACAGCAATGACGAGCGCTACTCACCCGGCGAACGGTACGCCGTGGTCTATGAGATCAATATGCTGCGCTGCATCTTCTGCGGCTTCTGCGAAGATGCCTGCCCGACGCAGGCCATTGTGCTGGAAAATACCTATGAGCTGAGCTTCTACGATCGGGCCAGTGCGCTATATACCAAGGAAATGCTGCTGGTTCCTGTGCCGGAGCGTGGCATTGCCACCCCACAGGAAACTGTGCCGGGGACGTACGACCGGTCAATTCCGGATATGGAGAATCCTAAGTAACAAGGTTTGTTCGCGTGGGCCGGGGGTTGCCTGATGCATTAGTCGGGCGAGCCGAGGCTCTCGTTGGTGCCGAGCCTAAAGGGTCACTGTTGCGAATCAGGCCCGAATCACCATAATTGGCTCGAAGGCGACTTTATGATTCACCCAATAGCATTCATCATCCTGGCGACCATCGCCGTGGTAGCTGCGTTTGGCATGCTGCTTAGTCACAGCGCCATCTATAGTGCGCTGTACCTCGTGCTGAACTTCATCACGATCGCTGTGTTCTACCTGGTGTTGAACGCACCGTTCATTGCCATGGTACAGATCACGGTCTATGCCGGGGCCATCGTCGTGCTGTTCTTGTTCGTCATCATGTTGCTCGGCGCGGAACGATTGCGCGGCGCGGACGACGTACGGGGCGGCGAGCGCTTCCACCGCATTGCCTCCATCGGCCTGGCCATCGCTCTGATCGGCGTCTTTGCCTACCTGCTGCTGGTGGGGCAGACCGGCGATGCGTTGGCCCAACCGGCCATCGACACCAGTCCCGCAGCGCTGGGCCGGCTGCTTTTCTCTGATTACGTCTTCCCCTTCCAAGTTACCGGTGTCCTGCTCCTGGCGGCCATTGCCGGCGTCGTCATTTTTGGCCAGGCACGCAAGCGAGGGAATCGCGATGCCTAGTACCGTAACCATCGACTGGTATGTGGCTCTGAGCGCCATCCTGTTCACCATTGGTGCGCTGGGTGTGCTGCTGCGGCGCAACATCCTCATTTTATTCATGTCCGTTGAGCTGATGCTCAACAGCGCCAATTTGCTGTTCGTTGCCTTCGCCCGCTATCGGGGTGAGCTGGACGGCCAGGTGCTGGTCTTTTTCGTCATCACGGTGGCCGCGGCCGAAGTGGCTGTGGGTCTGGCGCTGATTGTGGCAATCTTCCGCACCAAGCGCAGCACCAACATTGATGACATCAATCTCCTGAAAGGATAAGGAGCTGTGGAATGAACTTATTTGCCCTGGCTCCCCTACTGCTGCTGTTTCCCGCGGTGGGCTTCCTGTTCAATGCGCTGTTCGGGCGTCGGTTTGTTGATGCCAACCGGCAGAATGGCGAGCGCTGGAGTGGCTGGTTTGCCACGTTGATGGTCATCAGCTCTTTCCTCGTGGCCGTCGGTCTGTTCGTCAGTCTGGTGGCCAACGACTTCCACGCCGAAATTGTGCCCATCGCGACCTGGATCAGTATTCCCGCGGCCGATTTCCTGGTCAATTGGGCCATACAGGTGGACACGCTGTCGGTGACGATGATGCTGGTCGTGACCGGTGTTGGGTCGATCATCCACGTCTACGCCATCGGCTACATGCACGGCGACCCGAACTTCAACCGCTTCTTCGCCTACTTCAACCTGTTCATTCTGCTCATGCTCGTCCTCGTGACGGCCGATAACTACCTGATGATGTTCGTCGGCTGGGAGGGCGTTGGGCTGTGCTCCTATCTGCTCATCGGCTTCTGGTGGGATCGCGTGGACAAGAACGGTGTGCCGGCTAATGCCAACGCCGGACGGAAGGCGATGATTGTCAACCGCATCGGCGACTTTGGCGTCATCCTGGCCATGATCCTGTTGTTCTGGACCTTTGGCACGCTGGACTATGACCCCATCTTTACCAGCGCTGTGGAGTTCTTCGAGACGAACCACATCGTAGAGTTTGGCGCCTTCCAGGCCACATTGCCGGTGGTCCTGACCGCCATTACCGCGTTGCTCTTTGTGGGTGTCGCGGGCAAGTCGGCCCAGATTCCGCTCTATGTCTGGTTGCCCGACGCCATGGCCGGCCCGACGCCTGTTTCGGCGCTCATCCACGCGGCCACGATGGTCACCGCCGGCGTCTACCTGCTGGTTCGCAGTAATGTACTCTATGAGATCGTCCGCGAAAGTGGGGCGCTGATCTTCGGTCTTATCTCCACGCCCGATTTGGTGGCCTATGCCGGGGCGTTTACCGCGCTGCTGGCGGGCATGATCGCCTTTTCGCAAAACGATATCAAGAAAGTGCTGGCCTATTCGACCATCAGCCAACTGGGCTTCATGGTCGCCGCGGCGGGCATGGGCGCTTATGTGGCCGCCATGTTCCACCTGATCACCCACGCCTTCTTCAAGGCACTGCTCTTCCTGGGTTCCGGCTCGGTCATCCACGGCATGGAGCACGGCCACCATCATGTGACCCACGGCCACGACGGGGCGCACCATGAAGACGACTTCGACCCACAGGATATGCGCACGATGGGCGGTTTGCGCCATCGAATGTCCACGACCTTTGTCGTCTATATGATTGGCGCGCTGGCCTTGGCGGGGCTTTTCCCGCTGGCCGGCTTCTGGTCCAAGGACGAAATCCTGCTCCACGGCCAGGTGCACGAGGGACCCATCTTCATCATCCTGGCCATTGCCGCGCTGGCCACGGCTTTTTATGTCGGCCGTCAACTGCTGATGACCTTCTTCGGCAATCCGCGCAGCGAAGCGGCCGCCCATGCCGAGGAAAGCCCACGCCTCATGACCGTGCCGCTGATGATCCTGGCCGGCCTGACCATCCTGGGCGGGCTGCTCAACCTGCCCTACTTTACGGCGGCTGAGGCCGAGCGTTACGACCTGCACCCGCACGGCTTCTGGCTCATGCTGGAATCATGGGAAGAACATTCCATTCGGTCCTTTGAGCTGTACGAAGAGGGTATTGTGAAGCTGCCCAAGACGCCGGTGGTGCTGTCGCCGGTTGTGGCAGGGCTGTCCATGCTATTGGCGCTGACCGGCCTGTTTCTGGCCTGGCTCGTCTATCGCCGTAAACCGGAGAAAGCGACTGACCCCGACCCATTGCAAAGAACGCCTTTGTGGTGGTTCGGCGTCTTGCCGCTGAACACACTGTATATGAAAGGCGTGGTGCCCACGTTTAATCGCTTCTCGGCCTGGCTGGCTTTTCCCGTGGAGTGGGCGTTCTGGCATGACTTCGTCCATGAACGCGTTATCCGTGACACCTTTGTGACCGCGGCCGACTTCACTGCCAACGTGATTGATGCCCAGGGCGTTGACGGCCTGGTCAATGGCAGCGCATCGCTGACCAAGCGCATTGCCGGTGGTCTGCGCTTAACCGAAACCGGCTATGCCCGTACATATGCCCTGGCTGTGTTCCTGGGCACCGTCGCCTTGCTGGCCTATTTCTTACTGGCGGCGAACTAGAAATCTTTTGGTACGAGTTTCTGGGGAGAAACAATGAACTGGTTGCTAACAATTACTACCTTCTTTCCCCTGGTAGGTGTTCTGGCGATTTTATTGCTGAAACCGCCGGAGCGCGGCACTTACCGGCTGGTCAAGATCATTGCTATCGTGACCTCCATTATTACCTTTCTGCTGACCCTGTTGATCCTGTTCCAATTCAACCCGGATGTTCCGACGTTGCAATTGGTCGACCGGGCCAACTGGATTCCGTCGTGGGGCATTAGCTACTTCCTGGGTGTGGACGGCCTCAGCATCCTGATGGTGCTGTTGACCTCGTTCATCGCCATGCTGGCTATCGCCTCCTCGTGGAACCCGATTGAGACGCAGATCAAGCAGTATTACATCTTCATGCTTTTGCTGGAGATGGGTATGATGGGCGTGTTCCTGGCCCAGGACTTGTTCCTGTTCTACGTCTTCTGGGAGTTCACCCTCGTGCCGATGTATTTCCTCATCGGTATCTGGGGCGGCAACAACCGCGTCTATGCCTCCATCAAGTTCTTCCTCTACACGATGGCCGGTTCCCTGCTGATGCTGCTGGCCATCCTGTATATGGGTATTACCAATGGGACGTTCGCTTTGCCGGAACTGATCGCCGGGCGAGCGCAGTTTGGCGACCTGCAGAACTGGTTGTTCGTGGCCTTCTTCGTCGCCTTTGCCATCAAGGTGCCGGTCTTCCCGTTCCATTCGTGGTTGCCCGACGCGCACACCGAAGCGCCGACGGCCGGCTCCATCATTCTGGCCGGCGTCTTGCTGAAGATGGGCACCTACGGCTTCACGCGCTTCAACCTGCCGTTGTTCCCGGAGGCGTCGTGGGACTTTGCGCCCTATGTCGCGGTGCTGGCCATCATCGGCATCATCTATGGGGCCATCGTCTCGTTCGCCCAGAAGGACGTCAAGCGGCTGGTGGCCTACTCCAGTATCAGCCATCTCGGCTTTGTGACGCTGGGTATCTTCTCGCTCAACAACGCGGGCATCCAGGGTGGTATCTTGCAGGGCGTCAACCACGGCATCAGCACGGGCGCGCTCTTCTTCCTGGTCGGCATCCTGTATGAACAGCGCCACACGCGCCAGATGTCGGAATTCGGCGGTATCTGGAAGGTCATGCCGCTGTTCAGCGCCCTGTCGCTGATTGTCGTGCTATCCAGCATGGGCTTGCCCGGTCTGAACGGCTTCGTCGGCGAGTTCACCATCCTGCTCGGCTCGATGGGCTCCGAAGCGCTGGGATCGCACGCCTGGATCTACACCGCCTTCGCCACCTCCGGCGTCATCCTGGCCGCCGTCTATCTGCTGTGGATGTTCCAGGCTGTCTTCATGGGCCCGCTGGACAATCCGCTCAACGAGAAACTGCGCGACATCAACAAGGGCGAACTGGTCATCATGCTGTCGTTCATCCTGTTCATCTTCTGGATTGGCATGGCGCCGTCGGGCTTCTTCAATTTGATGGACACGACCGTGGCCGCGCTGGTCAACGATATCCAAAGTACCGTCGTTGCCTTCCTCCCCTAAACCCGGAGACGAGTGACGAATGACGCCTCCAATGAGTAGTCATTCGTCACTCCTCTTTCTTAACTCATCCAATTCCTAATTCTCAATTCCACCCCCGCATGGACCCGATCTACTTCGTTCACATCAGCGACAGCCACATCGGGCCAACGGCCGATTACACGCGCCACGGACACCGCGCGCTGCCCTGCGCTCAGCGGATGGTGGCGATCATCAATGCGATGCCCACCCAGCCGGATTTTGTCATCCACACCGGCGACGTGGTGACCAATCCCCACCCCGACTCTTACGCGCTGGCGGCCGAAACCTTCAGCCAGATCAACGTGCCCGTCTATTACGCCACGGGTAACCATGACACCTCACGCGAGCTGCACCAGTACATGACGATGGGGCCCAAGCAGGACTTCCAGGACGATCCCGACGTGCTGTCCTATGCCTTTGAGGTCAAGGGCGAGCGCTTTGTGGTGCTGGACGGCCGCGCGCCGGCCGAATTGGACCCCCACGGCCTGCTGAGCGAGGCCCAACTGGACGTACTGCGTCGCGAGGCCACGCCCGCCGGCCCGCCGCTGACGGTGATCACCCACTTCCCGGCCCTGCCGCTCAACTCACCGTGGATGGACGCCAACATGCTCATCCTCAACGGCGAGGAAATGCACCGCGCCCTCCTGCCCGCCCGCGACCGGCTGCGCGGCGTGTTCTACGGCCATATCCACCAGGCCCGGCAGTCACGTCAGGACGGCATCGCCTATAACGCCGCGGCCAGCATGCTGGGCCAGTTCACGAGCTGGCCGACAGACGAGAAGGTCAGCAGCGACACCGAAGCGGCCGCCGGGTATAGCTTTGTGCAGTATGTGGGTGGGCAGACGATCGTGCAGCACCAGACGTTTGAGCGGCCGGAGTAAGCGCCCATGGACGCCCTAACGGATTCTCCCAACATTGAACACATTCGCGGCGCCTGCCCCCACGACTGCCCCGACACCTGCGCCGTCATCACCGAAGTCGTTGACGGCCGCGCCGTGGCCTTCTACGGCGACCCGACCCACCCCATCACCGATGGCTGGTTGTGCGGCAAGGTTCGGCCGTATCTCGATCACGTCTATCACCCCGACCGGCTGCAGTACCCGCTGCGCCGCGTGGGGCCGAAGGGGGGCGGCGAGTTCGAGCGCATCAGCTGGGATGAGGCCATCGGCATCATTGGCGACCGCTGGCGGGAGATCATCACCCACTACGGCGCGGAGGCCATCCTGCCCTACAGCTACAGCGGCACGCTGGGGCTGGTGCAGATGACGGTCAGCAGCGGCCGTTTCTGGAACCGCCTGGGGGCCAGCCAACTGGAGCGGGCCATTTGCGGCGACGCGGCCCAGATGGCGGTCGAGATGACGCTGGGCGCGCGGATGAGCCCGCCCTACAGCGATGTGGCCCACAGCCGCGTCATCCTCATTTGGGGCCACAACCCGGTCACCACCGCGCCGCACTTCATGCCCCATCTGACCGCCGCCCAGCGCGCGGGGGCGCAGGTGGTGGTCATCGACCCGCGCCGCACACGCACGGCCCGGATGGCTGACTGGCACATTGCCCCGCGCCCCGGCAGCGACGGCGCGCTGGCGTTGGGTATGGCCCACGTCATCGTCCGCGAGGGACTGCACGACGAAGCCTGGCTGGAGAGCCACACCACCGGCTGGCCGGAACTGCGCGCCCGGCTGGACGACTATCCGCCGGAGCGCGTCGCGGCCATCACTGGCCTGCCCGCCGAGGACATCATCGACCTGGCCCGACTCTATGCGACGAGTGCACCCAGCCTGATCAAGATCGCCGACGGCCTGCAGCGCAACCACATGGGCGGCCAGACGACGCGGGCCATCTGCGCCCTTCCGGCGCTCACCGGCCAATACGGCCGTCGCGGCGGCGGGCTGGCCTATTCCACCAGCAGCTATGTGAAGTGGGACGGCGAGGCCGTCAACAAGTGGGCCGAGTGCCCGCCGGGCGGCCGCTGGGTCAACATGAACCGGCTGGGCGCGGCCCTGACCGGCGAGGTGGTTGACCCGCCGATCCAGTCGCTCTACGTGTTCGGCGCCAATCCGGCGGCCGTCAGCCCCAACGCCGGGCTCATCGCCGAGGGCTTGGCCCGCGAAGATTTGTTCACCGTGGTCCACGAACTGTTCCTGACCGACACGGCCCGCTGGGCCGACATCGTCCTGCCTGCCACGTCACAGCTGGAGCAGACCGACCTGCATAAGGCCTATGGCCACACGTTGCTGACCTATAACCACGCCGCCATCCCGCCGCTGGGCGAATCCAAAAGCAACTGGGACGTCTTCCGGCTGCTGGCGGCCGAACTGGGTTTTGATGAACCGTGGCTGCAGGACGACGCCGAAGCGGTCATCGCCGACGTGTTCAACGCCACGGCGGCGGCCAACCCGGTGCTTGACGGCATCACCATCGACCGGCTGCGCCGCGAGGGATCGCTGCCGTTGACCCTGGCCGAGGATGTGCCCTTCGCCTCCGGCCGTTTTCCGACCCCCAGCGGCCAAGTTGAGTTATACTCAGAGCAACTGGCCGTGATGGGCCATGACCCGCTGCCGGGCTATTCGGGCATGGAAGACGACGGCGGCTGGGACAGTGAGCCGCAGCCGGCCGGGGCGTTGAGTTTGATCAGCCCGGCGGCCCATCATTTTGTGACCAGCAGCCTGGCCAATCAGCCGGCGCACCTGAAGCGCGAGGGCCTGCCGTTTGTGGAGATTCATCCCGACGACGCGACCGCGCGGGGCATTGCCCATGGGGACACCGTGCGCGTGGAGAACGGCCGCGGCTGGTGCGAATTGCGCGCTGTGGTGACCGACGGTGTGCGGCCGGGCGTGGTGGCCGCGCCGAAAGGGCGTTGGAGCCAGTACAGCGACGGCCGCAATGTGAACTGGACGACATCGGATGCCCTGGGCGACTTTGCCGGGCAGAGCACGTTTCATAGCAACAAAGTCTGGTTGACGCCGCTGCCGGCCGAGAATCAGGCAACGGCCGTAGCCGCACTAAGCGCTGCCGCCGATTAGAGAGGACGGATATGGAATTCCAGATCCCTGCAATTGATTTTACAGTCATCTTGCCCTTCATCTTTGTAGCCGGGGCAGCCATGGCGATCATGTTCTTTGACCTGATCGTGTCCGAGGAGACCTCGAAGCGGATGGCCCCCTGGGTGGCGCTGTTCGGCTTGTTGGGGGCGTTTATCTCCTCCGTGGCCCTGTGGGACAGCAATGGCGCGACCTTCATCCCCGCCGGGGGCACTCCGATGGTCGTGGCCGACAACTTCGCCGTCGCTCTGAACATCATCTTTGTGTTCACCGGCGTGCTGACGATCTTGATGTCCTGGGACTACCTGAAGCGGATCGATCGCTATAAGCCGGAGTTCTACATCCTGCTGATGCTGTCGCTCAGCGGCATGATGCTCATGGGCATGGCCAATGACCTGATCTTGATCTTCATGGCCCTCGAGTTGCTGTCCATCCCGCTCTACATCCTGGCCGGGTATGCCTGGCCGCGGTCTGACTCTGAAGAAGCGGCCATGAAGTACTTCCTGTTGGGGGCGTTCTCCTCGGCCATCTTCGTCTTTGGCATCGCCCTGGTCTATGGGGCCACGGGCACGACCTCGCTGCCCGGCATCTTTGACGCCATCGGCAGCACCAGCAACTACCTGCTGCTGGCCGGTGGGGCCATGATTCTCGTGGGCCTGGCCTTCAAGGTCGCGGCCGTGCCGTTCCATATGTGGACGCCCGACGTCTACGAGGGGTCGCCGACACCGGTAACGGCCTTCATGTCGGTGGGCGCCAAGGTGGCCGGATTCGGCGCGTTGCTGCGCATTCTCATTGGCGCGCTGCCCGCGTTGGGCGAGACGTGGGTCGTGGCTATCTCGATTCTGGCGGCCCTGACGCTCATCATCGGTAATTTCGTGGCCATCATGCAGCCCAACATCAAGCGCATGCTGGGCTATTCCAGCATCGCCCATGCCGGATATATCCTCATCGCCGTAGCTGCCAGTTACAGCGTGCCGGACGGCATCAGCGCGGCGCTGTTCTATATGTTTGCCTACGCCTTCACCAATCTGGGCGCCTTTGCCGTCGTCATTGCCGTAGAGACCAAAGAGGGCGAAGGGGTCATGCTCGAAGACTACAAGGGCCTGGCCAAGCGCTATCCGTGGATGGCCATCGCCATGACGATTTTCATGTTGTCGCTGACGGGAATCCCGCCGACAGCCGGTTTTGCCGCCAAGTTCTACGTCTTTGGCAGCGCCATCGAGGCCGGGCTCATCTGGCTGACGCTGATTGGTATTCTGACCAGTGTCGTCTCGGCCTACTATTATCTGCGCGTGGTCTTCCTGATGTACATGTACGATGGCGAGCACGAAATGGTGGTCAAGCCGGCGCTGGTAACGGCCGTTGTGGTGGCGGTCGCGGCAACGCTGTTGATTGGCATCCTGCCCGGCACGTGGCTGGACCTGGCCCGCGAGGCGGTCATCCAGAGCGCCCAAATGCTGGCTTCCGGTGGCTAGGGCTGAAGACGGTAGAAAGCGGACTGGACGGATGAAGACGGATCGGATTGTCATTCGATGACTGTTCGCATAGACGACTAAACTAAAGTATTAAGGCACCGGGACCGCCAACCGGTGCTTTTTGTTGTATGATCTGTGTCGCGCAGGTCACCAAGCGGGTGTCACGGTAGAATCAGTACTGTGTGACTCGCATGACATGGCGCGATCGGCAATCGTGAATGGTTGCCCAAAAGGAACCTATGAAAGAGCAAACGCAGTCGCAACCCCCGCAACAGCCCAGTGATCGCATTCTGCACACGCCCGAACAGTTTTTGCAGGCCATGATCAACAGTCTGTACTATGCACGAGGCGCCAACCTGCAATCGGCTAGTCACTACGATGGCTACATGGCCCTCTCGCGTACCGTTCGAAATCACCTTATCGACCGCTTTCGCAAGACGGTCGATATGCGCTACGTCACCAACCCCAAATTCGTCTACTATCTTTCGGCCGAATACCTGTTGGGTCGGCAGCTAACTCAGAACCTGCTCTACACCGACACCACAGAGCTGGCGGAGAATGCGCTGGACGGCACCCAGATGCCGCTGGAGCATCTCATCACCCACGATGTGGAGCCGGGCTTGGGCAATGGCGGTCTCGGCCGTCTGGCCGCCTGTTTCCTTGATTCATTGGCCACGCTCGATATTGCCGCCGTGGGCTATGGCATTCGCTATGAGTACGGCATCTTCCGGCAGGAGTTCCACAATGGCTATCAGGTCGAACGGCCGGATGACTGGCTGTTCATGGACTATCCCTGGGAATTCCCCCAGCCGGACAACATGGTGCGGGTCGGCTTCGGCGGCCACATTGAGCACCACGACGACGGCAACGGCGGCTTCAACGTGCGCTGGCATCCTGCTGAAGAAGTGCTGGGCGAACCCTACCACATCCTGGTGCCCGGATATCAGACCACAACCGTCAACTTCCTGCGGCTGTGGCGCGCGCGCGCCACGCAGGAGTTCGACTTCCGCCTTTTCGACACCGGTGACTATACTCGGGCCGTCGAGCAGCGTGTAGACACCGAGACCATCTCCAAGGTGCTTTATCCCAACGACAATACGCCGCAAGGGCGCGAACTGCGACTGAAACAGCAGTACTTCTTCGTCGCCTGTTCGCTCCACGACATTATCCGGCGCTTCCTCTATAACAACGACGACTGGTCGACCTTCCCGGATAAGGTCGTCATCCAGCTCAACGATACCCATCCTGTGGTGGCTATTCCGGAGCTGATGCGGCTGCTGATTGACAAGTTTGACCTGACCTGGCATAAGGCGTGGACCATCACCCGCCAGACCTTTGCCTCGACCCAGCATACGCTGCTTCCGGAAGCGCTGGAGAAATGGCCGGTCAGCCTGTTTGAGCGCCTGCTGCCGCGGCACATGGAGATCATCAACGAGATCAATCGCCGCTTTCTGGCGGATGTCAGCGTTCGCTTTCCCCATGACCAGGACCGAATTAACCGCATGTCGTTGATTGAAGACAATGGCGAGCGTCAAATTCGCATGGCCCACCTGGCCGTGGTGGGCAGCTTCTCGGTCAATGGCGTGGCTGAATTGCAGTCAGACCTGCTGAAAGAACGCGTTCTCCATGACTTCTACGAGATGTGGCCGGACAAGTTCAACAACAAGACCAACGGCGTGTCCCCGCGCCGCTTCATGAAGCTGGCCAACCCGCGACTCTCAACGCTCATTACCGATACTATCGGCGAGGGTTGGCTGAAGGACCTGGACATGCTGCGCGGCCTGGAGCCTTACGCCGACGATGCGGCCTTCCGACAGGCGTGGCGCGACATCAAACTGGCCAACAAGACCGACCTGGCGGGGGAGATCGAGCGACGCACGGCGGTCAAGGTCGATCCTAATACGATGTACGACGTCATGGTCAAGCGATTGCATGAGTACAAGCGGCAGCTGCTCAAGGTGCTGCACATCATCACGCTCTACAATCGCATCCAGGGCGACCCGACCTATGACCAGCCGGCTCGGACGTTCGTCTTCGGAGCCAAGGCCGCCCCGGGCTACTACATGGCCAAGTTAATCATCAAGCTCATCAACTCCGTGGGTGAGGTGGTGAACAACGATGCGTCAATCAACGGTCTGCTCAAGGTGGCCTTCCCGCCCAACTTCAATGTGACACTGGGCGAGATCATCTACCCGGCGGCCGAACTGTCGGAGCAAATCTCACTGGCAGGCAAGGAAGCGTCGGGCACGGGCAACATGAAGTTCGCCCTCAACGGCGCGCTGACCGTGGGCACGCTTGATGGCGCCAACGTGGAAATCCGCGATCTGGTGGGACCGGAGAACTTCTTCCTGTTTGGCATGACCGTCGATGAGGTCTTTGCCTCGAAGGCCGCCGGCTATAACCCGCGCAGCTTTTATGACGGCAACGCCGAACTCAAGGCGGCCATCGACATGATCGACGACGGCACCTTCTCCGACGGCGACCCATCTCTCTTTGACCCCATCGTGCGCTCAATGCTCGACCGGGACGAGTACATGATCCTGGCCGACTATCAATCGTACTTGGATATTCAGGACGCCGTTTCCGATGCCTACAAGGACCAGGATGCCTGGACGCGCATGTCGATTCTCAATGCGGCGCGCTCCGGCTTCTTCTCGTCCGACCGCACGATGCGGCAATATAGCGAAGATATCTGGAAAGTGTCATCTCAGCCTGTGACCGGCGAGTATCCGACCCGCGCTCGCCAATCGCGTGAGATCCGGCACATGAACCTACGTTAAGGAACAATCATGGAAGACAACGAACTGATTATGACCCTGGGCAAGGTAATTATTGCCGCAGCCTGGACCGACGGCGAGATTAGCAACGACGAGCTGAATTGCCTGAAAGACCTCATCTACCGTATGCCGCAAGTGACGGCGCGCCAGTGGGAGGAAATGGAGCTATACATGGACTCCCCGGTGGGCGACGAGGAGCGTGCCAATCTGGTGGCCCAACTCAGCGCCCAGACCCAGTCGGCCGACCAGCGCGCCCTGGCCCTGACCGCGCTGGACAATATGATCGGCGCGGACGGCACCGTCTCGCCCGACGAGCATGGCAGTCGTGGAACAAGTTCGGGACGCCCTGCAGGCGCCCGATACCGGTATCTGGAGTTCCTTCTCGCGGATGCTCATCGGCAAGCGGTCGCAGGTCGTGGCCCCCGCGCCGGGTCGCGAGGCGTATCTCGACGACTACATCAACAATCGCGTCTACTACAAGATTCGCCAGCAGTTGGCCGCGGCCAACATGACCGTCACCATTCCCGATTCCGAGTTGCGGCGGCTAAGTCTGGCCGGTGGGTTGATGGCCGTCATAGCGCAGGTGACGCCTGAAGTAACGGCCGGCGAGAAGGCAACCATCGCCGCCGAGCTGCAGCGCGGCTTTGGCCTTTCGGCCGAACAGGCGACGTACGTGGCCGAGGTCGCGGTGTCGCCGGAGGTGGGGGACCTCGATTACTTCCGACTGGTACGCGAGTTTTCGGAGGAGTACGATTTGGAGGAGCGCCAACGTTTTCTGGCGACGCTGTTCGCCGTGGCTGCTGCCGACGGTATGGCCTCCTTCGAGGAGATCGAGGAGTTGCGCGTGGTGGCTCAGGGCATGAAGCTGACGCATCAGGAGTTTATTGATGCCAAGCTGACGCTGCCGCGAGATAAGCGGGTGGATTAGTCCTCATTTGCATCTCATCTTGGGCAAATGTATAATGATCGACAAGGTTGGAATCCTTCTAGCCTATTATTTTGAGGTTATTGACTAGAGGAATTAAACATATGACTACTGCAACAGCAACGTACGAAACCGCAAAGCGGGCCACCCCGTGGTGGCTTGTCCTGATTGAGGGCATTGCTCTCATCATTATTGGCGCCCTGTTCCTGATCAACCCGGCCCAAACATCAGTGATTGCCATCACTGTCCTGGGCATTTACTGGTTGATTCAGGGTGTGCTGTCCATCGTCAGCATCTTCATGGATAGCTCGGCGTGGGGCTGGAAGCTGTTCATCGGCGTCCTGGGCATCATCGCCGGTATTATCATCCTGCAGCATCCGCTGTGGAGCCCGCTGGTTGTCGGTGCGACACTGGTCATCGTCCTGGGTATTCAGGGTATCTTCATGGGCATCATGCAGATCATCCTGGGCTTGCAGGGCGGCGGCTGGGGCATTGCCATCCTGGGTGTCATCAGCATCATCATCGGCGCGATCCTGCTCTTCAATGTGTGGGTAGCGACCATTTCCCTGCCCTGGGTCATCGGTATCTTCGCTATCATCGGCGGCATCCTGGCCATCATCCAGGCTTTCCGCGAGAAGTAGTCCGAGCTGCCGAGGCTCCGACCTCGACTGTTTTGCACAGGGAGTTGCCATCGGCAGCTCCCTTTTTTTGTTCATGCGGCCAAATCGGCCACTGCGCCGGTGGGTAGTCCGGGAATCATCTTTGACCTGAGAGACAATGGCGCTAGAATCCTAGAAAGTTTGTTCGACGATCTGTTTGGCCATTTGGAGAATCGTGATCCTGATGAACGACCTGGACGAAAAGCCCCCACAGGCATTGCCGCCCGGCGAGCCGCCGGAAGAACCGGCCCAACTCCCGCCACCCCAGCCCGCCGCCCCACCGCCGGTCGTCGAGCTGATGGCTCAGATGGCTGCGGAAGAAGCCGCTGCGGCGGAGGCCGCCCCAGAAGATATCGCCCACGAGACAGCCGCCACTGAAGACCCATCTGTAGCCTGACGCGAAAACGGCAGGCTCAATCATCCGATACCTATGACTCAGCATCGTCGCCCACACCATCTCTCCCACACGTTGAAGCGAACAAATCATCTTCCGGTCATCTGGCTGCTGGCGGTCCTGGCCATGCTGTCTACAGCCTGCAACGCGCAATGGCCGATCTCATCGGCCGAAGCCACCCAAATTGTGGCCACTGTCCAACAGGAATTGAGTCAAATCGAACAAGACCGAAGGCTGTTGACACCCGGCGCGTTGCCGCCGCCGCCAACGCCGCCCATCGCCACGCCTGTCTTCGGTGCCGTCCCGCTCAACCCCACCGCGACCGTCAGTGTGCCGCCGGATGCCGCGATCGCGCCCTCTCCCACAGCGTTCCTTCTGCCGACAATGGCCCCGGCCGAATTGGCGACCCTTGCGGCCACGGCTGTCCCCGTCGCTGTCTCGCCGGCCGTCATTGAGCCGGAGACCGTGCCGCCCACGCTCGAACCGGTGGCTCAGCCGACCTTGCCGCCGCCACAGGCCACCGTGCCGCCGGAGCTGGGCTATCGCGGCGACACCTGGACGGTGCTGTTCAGCCCGGGAGGTGGCGAACAGGCCGATGTGAAGGCGGAACTGCTGATCAATGCCCTCATCGAGTACATTGACGCTGCCCAATCGTCGATTCACCTGGCGGTCTACGAGATGAACCTGACCCCCGTTGCCGACGCACTCATTCGGGCCCACAATCGCGGCGTGGATGTGCGCTTTATCACGGACGATGAAGGCGGGTTGGAGGAGGACGGCGACGAAGGGCACGGTCAATTCGCCATGTTGCAGGCGGCGGGCATCGAGGTCCGGGCCGACACGCGCTCGGCGCTGATGCACAACAAGTTCATCATCATTGACAACACCATCTTCATCACCGGGTCCACGAATCTGACCTACAACGACTTCTATACCAACAACAACAACATGGTCGCCGCCTATCAGCCGGAAGTGGCGGCCATCTACGAACGCGAATTTGATGAGATGTGGAATGGCGAGTTCGGGCCGACATCGACGTCCCAGCCCGTACAGGCCATCGTGGACGCGCGTGGGCAACCGTTTGTGGTCATGTACGCCCCGGAGGATGATCCCTTCGATACGCTGGTGGCGTTGGTCAGCACCGCCCAATCCAGCATTCGCTTCATGGCCTTCTCCTTCACCAACGATGCCCTGGGCCTGGCGATGCTCGATCGGTTCAATGCGGGGGTCGATGTGTCCGGTATCTTCGAGGTTCGCGGCAGCGAGACCGAGTATGCCGAACTGCCGCGGCTCTACTGCGCCGGAGTGCCGGTGCGGCAGGATGGCAATCCGCAGACCTACCACCACAAGGTCGTCGTCATCGACAATTACGTCGTCATCACCGGATCGATGAACTTCTCCGACAGCGCCGCCGACGACAACGACGAGAACATGGTCGCCATCTCCGATCCGGAAGTGGCCCAGCTCTTTATCCAGGAATTTGATCGTAACTGGGCACGGGCCACCGAGGCGCATCCCGAGGACATGAACTGCCAATAACGACGCGGTTGGCGAGACGCAATGAAAAACGGCCGTCGGGGAGACTTTCCTCGACGGCCGTTCAGTTTCTAGCTCGCCTGGACAGGGTTACTCAAGCGTAAAGGCGGCCACCTCGCCGGTGGCTGTCTGGAAGTATGGTAGCCAGGCCACACCGAACTGATCCAGCGCGATATTGGTCTTGGTTGGCTTGAGAGGGACTTCGGTCTCTTCGTCAGCCACCTCTTGCCACTTGGTCTCGACCTCGTCCAGCGCCGCCGCCAGCTCGGCCTGCAGCTCGGCGATATCTTCCTCGTACTCAGCAATCGCCTCGATCGACTCTTCAACGGCCGCCTTGGACTTGGCCGTCATGCGCCGCTTGGTCATGGAGCTGCTGACACTACGGCGGCGGCTGGTGAACATGCCCAGCAGGGTTTCAGCGTGCTTGGCCCATTCCTCCATTTTGCGGCCGGACAACTCCGCCTCGTCTTCAGCCAACTCGGCGCGTTCTTTAGCCAATTTGGTCTCCAACGATTTGAGCTTGGTCGCGTAGCGATCGTTGAGCTTGTCCAGTTCGGCATCCATGGCATCATCGGCCGCTTCGGCGCGCAGTTCTTCCCAGGCTTCGTCGCTGACGTCCGGCCCGGCATAGACCTTAAGCTTCTCGTTGGCCCGCACCATGACCGCCTGATCCTGATAGACCCAGTCCTTGAACTCGGTCCCTAGCGCTTTCATCAGCTTGCCGTCGGAGAACGGCCGATCCAGCCCGGCAAAACGCGCACCGGCAATCGGGCTGCCGTCCAGCTCGCCCGGCTGCAGCGGCCGTATCAGATGATCGGCCCAGCGATCAACCCCTTGCGGATCGGCGAAGGGGATGAGGGCGGTCACGGGCATCACCGTGTTGACGTTATATTTGGCGTTGGCCACACGCACGGCCGCCTGGGCCAACAGCGCGGGACGGTAGACGATGGAATCGTCGGCGCCGCGCGCGCGAACGTTCACCGGCAGAAAGACTTCGGTGACGCCGGCCGGTGGTGCGGGGCGCGTCGCGGTCGTGCCTTCGACTGGCTGAGCAGGTGACGGCGCTGTTGTCGCGGCTTCCGCCTGCGGTTTGGCCGCGGACTTGGCCGCGCTCTTGGCGGGTTTGGCGCTGGGAGCGGCCGCCGGGGTCGCACCTGCCAGCTCGTTGAGTGCCGGAATCTGGCTGCGCGTCATCGGCCCGGCCAGGTAGTTCATGGCCCATCGCGTCTGGAACAGCACCGGCGTCTTTTCGTGCACATTGCGGGCCAGGAACACACGCTTGCCGATGCTGGAGATCAGCCGGTCATATTCGCCCTTGCCCACGTCGCCGCCGACCGCGCTGGTCAGGCCGTCAATGAGGCGGTTCTTGTCCTGCTCGGTAGCCAGACGGCCGATATACCACGTCCCGGCGTTGGACAGCCCCTTGTAGTCGATGTCCACCGGGTTTTGTGTCGCCAATACCAGCCCCACGCCGAACGCCCGCGCTTGCTTTAGCATGCGCAGGATCGACTGCTTGGACGGCGGGTTGCCGACGGCGGGTACAAAGCCGAATATTTCGTCGAAGTAGACCAATGCCCGCAGGGAGTTGGTCCCAGCCTGGGTGCGGATCCACGTCTCGATGGACGAGAATAGCAACGAGACGAAGAACATGCGCTGCTCGTCGCTCAGATGGGCCATGTACATCACGCTGTGGCGCGGACGGCCGTCGGATTCATATAGCAGCCGCTCGATGTCCATCGGCTCGCCCTGGAGCCACGTCTGGAAGCTGGGTGAAGCCAGCATGTTGTTGAGTCGCATGGCTAGCGCGCTGCGATCTTTGGCCGGGAACAACGCTTCCACATCCATAACGCCCAGCTTGGTAAACGGCGGCGTCTGGATCTGCATGATCAGTTCCTCAAGTGGTAGGTTCTTGCCCTGGCTCCAGGCGGTCTGGAACAGGTTGGCCAGCAGAATGTGCTCACGCGACTGCACCGGGTCCACATCATTGAAGCCCACTTGGCTGAGCAGCGCAGCCACGGTGTTGCTGATGCGCTCACTGAGGATCTCCTCGTTTCCCGCCCAGGGGATGTCCGGGGCGTCGAGCGAGGAGAGGACACTCAGCGGCAGCCCAGCGGTGGAACCAGGGCGTGTAGATGGCGAACTGCGTGCTGTCCTTGAGCACCTGGATGCGGTCACCTTGGATGCCCCAGTCGTCCAGCCCGTTGCGCCATAGATTGGCCGTGTCGGCTGCCGCCTCCTCGACCGACTTGCCGTCCCGCCGTGCCTCGTCAGCGTTGATCCACGGCTGGAAGTCTTCGGGCAGCAGCTCCGGGAAGTGGAGGAGCAGGTTGGTGATATCACCCTTTGGGGTCGATGATCAGCGCCGGGACATTGTTGAGTGCCGCCTCCTCCATGAGGTCGATGCAAAGGCCCGTCTTGCCGGACCCGGTCATGCCCACCACAACGCAGTGGGTCGTCAGGTCGTCGGGGTCGTAGAGGTAGGTCTCGTCGGTAGTTTCGGCCGACTTGGGGTCATAAATGCGGCCCAGATAGTACTTGCCTTGGGTGTCTATCATAGGTGTTTCTCCGGGGGAGAGTTTAGCGCAGGGGTGGCATATCTTCCAGTTTCAATCGGCCGTCATGAATTTTCTAAACCGGCCCGACGGATACTGCCTCTTGATATCTCCGTTCACCACTGGTGAACTTTACAGGTATCATAGTCTCGGTTCAGTTTGGGCCAACGGATCGCGACACAATGGGCATGACACCGATTCAACAGCAAGTTGAGGCAATCACTCAGCTCCAGGCTGCCATCACCGCATTTGAAGCCCAGCGGCCGCATACTCGGCGACGAGATGGTTGACGCTGCGCTCGGTCCCATGCGCGAGAAGCTGGCCGCGCTGCAAGCGCAGGCACAGCCCGAGAAGCAGCGCAAGCTGGCGACGGTCCTCTTTGCCGACGTTTCCGGCTTTACGGCGTTGTCGGAGACGCTGGACGCCGAGGTCGTGGCCGGGGTCATGAACGATCTGTGGCTGGTGATAGACCGAGCCATCACCGATCATGGCGGCCATATTGACAAGCATATCGGCGATGCCGTCATGGCCCTGTGGGGTGCTGACGGCGCGCGCGAGGACGACCCGGAGATGGCCGTCCGTGCCGCGCTGGCGATGCAGGCCGCCGTGGCGAGCTTCTGCCAGACCCACCAGATCCCGCTGTCACTGCGGATTGGCGTCAACACCGGGCCGGTGTTGTTGGGCATCATGGGCACGACCGGTGAGGTGACGGCTATGGGTGATGCCGTCAATCTGGCCAGCCGGCTGGAACACGCCGCGCCGGTGGACGGGGTGCTCATCTCCCACGACACCTATCGCCACGTGCGGGGCATCTTTGATGTGCGAGAGCAGGAACCGCTGACGGTTAAGGGTAAGGCCGAGCGGGTCCAGACCTATGTCGTTGAGCGCGCCAAGCCGCGAGCCTTCCGGCTGCATACGCGCGGCGTGGAGGGGTCGAGACGCGCATGATCGGCCGCGACGGCGAAATGCTGCTCGTTCCAGTCGACGTTCGAGGATGCCGTGGAAGACGACGAGACGCGTGTCGAGACGATTGTCGGCGAGGCGGGGGTGGGCAAGAGCCGCCTGCTCTATGAGTTCGATAACTGGCTCGAGCTGCGACAGGAGCAGATCCTATACTTCAAGGGCCGCTCGACACCCAATCTACAGAATGTGCCCACAGTCTGTTTCGCGATCTGTTCGCCTATCGCTTCGATATCCGGGATAGCGATTCCACGGCCGTGGCCCTGGCAAGTTCCGGGGCGGGATGGCCGGCATCCTGGAGCCGGGGCAGGCCGATGTGGTCGGTCATTGACTGGGCTTCGCCTTCGCTGCCAGCGACGCGGTGCGAGTGCTGCTTAACCCGCTCTTTGCCACGCCGCCTCGGCCGCCGCCCGCTCATAGGCGGCCTGGGCCTATTCCCCGCCCTCCCACATACGACAAAAGCCTCCCGTTTCCGCGGAAGGTTTTTTGAAAGGGCCAAAGCCTAGGGGCAGCGCGCTTCGCGTCTCGTGAAGCGCGCTGCCCTATTCTTCGGTGGCGGTCGATCGGACTTGTCCAAGCGCCGACTGGGCAACTAACCTACTGGTCCGCAGGGCGTTGAATCAGTTATCTGACCAATCCAGCTCGGCCACGAACACGTCCGCCCGGCCGTTCGTGTCATTGGCCACCAAGTCATTGGCGGCCGACACGAAGGCCACAAAGCGACCGTCGGCCGAAAGCGCCTGACGTGACGTGCGGCCGTGCCCTGGGCTGCCTTCCGGTGTCTGCGATACCAGTATTGTCCGGCCCGTCAGCTGATCGTGGGCAAATACATCCTGCTGCACGTTATCGCCGGCCGCGAAGTTGCTGGCCGTGGACAAAAACGAGATGATCCGCCCATCGGCCGAAATCTTGGCGTGCGTCGAATCCCCGTTGCCCAAATCGCCATTGGAAGCGACCGAGATCAACGTGGTCTCTTTCGTAACCGTGTCATGCAGATAGACGTCGCTGTGCCGATTCCTGTCGTCCGGGGTTAGCGATGAGAGTGTGTCGAACACTACATACCGACCGTCGGGTGTCACGTCAGCATACCACGACCGGTAGGCGCCTTGTTCGCCGGTCGAGCTGACGGAAACCAGTGATGTCTGGCCCAGTTGACGGTCATAAAGGAAGATGTCGAAGGTATTGTTCTTGTCGCCCGGCACGAGATCGGCTGCGCGCGACTGGTAGGCTACGAACAGCCCGTTCGCGCCCATCGCCGCAAATGATCCCCCGGCCCACGGGTTTTCGCCGTTGGCCAGTACGTCGGCAAACCACGTCTCGCCTGTGTCCAGATCATGAACAAATGGATCGCGCTTGATCCGGTTGCGATCCGGAATGACCAGCTTGTCAGAGTGCGATGTGAAGGCAATGAAGCCTCCATCCGGTGAGATATCCGGCAGCCAGGCATGCCGATTAGCCGGAACGCCGGTGGAGGATACTGAGACAAGCGAGGTCTCGCCGGTTTGGCGGTTATGGGCGTAGACACTAATGCCAGGCCCACGATAGGCCTTGCGCGTATCAAACGTCACGAGATTGGATGCGCGAGACGTGAAGGCCACGACCCGGCCGTCGTCGGAAATGCGCGGCTCATAGGACTTCGCGTTGGCCTGCGAACCATCCGACGCGATGGAGACACGCTCGGTTGTAAGCGCGACCCGGTCATGGACAAAGATGTCCGACGAGTGGTTGGTGTCTCCACTGACCAGGTTTGCGGCTCGTGATTCAAAGGCCACAAAACGGCCGTCTCCGGAAATGGAAACGTTGGTGGACGATGAGTTCGCCACAATGCCGGTTGACGAAACCGAAACGAGCGTGATGGTCGAATTGACCGAATCCCGCGATTGTGCGTGCAGCGTGGGCAAGCACAGCATGGCGAACAGCAACGGCACGACAAACACTGCTGAAACCGCTGACCGCCGGAACCATCCGATAAAGGCTGATCTATTCATTTTTCCCCTCACCAATTCAAGCTAATGGCACAACCCAAAACACAAGACCCCAGACTCAGACATGTGAATCCAGGAAACGAAACAGGCAGAAGCGTGACGCGAAGGACTCTTTTACCATGGCAATAATACCTTGAAATTGACCGAGACGATAGTGACATTTATCATCCGTCGAGGGTGCCGATCGGCCATGTTCTGGGACGGCGGTGGCTGACTTGTCCCAGACACCGCTGGACGACCTGCGGCCGATGCTGGCTGCCGTCCGCGAACGTGAGCTTGTCTTCCGCCGCGAAAACCCGTCTTTTGCCGCGGCGGATGAGTACGTTTTTAGGCACAATCTGCTGCGGGACGTCGCCTATGAGACGGTGCTGCTCAAGTACCGTGCTGTGCGTCACGGCCAGGCGGCCCGTTGGCTGGAGACCCACGCCGGCGAACGGCGCGACGAATACTTGAGGCTCATCGCCGAGCACTACATCCAGGCCGGAGAGGGACTCAAGGCGGCCGATCTGCTGGAGCGTTCTGGCTACAAAGCGCTACGCATCGCGGCCTATGCAGGTTCACGCGCACCTGGCGCCGGACAACGAGCTGCTTGTGGAACTTGACCAGGAGTTGACCGAGCTGGGCTTGCCGCCGGAGGTGGTAGAGGCCGGATTGGCCGCCGGGGCGCCGCTGGACCTGGATACGGTGGTGGCGGAGATTTTTGACGGAAAGTGGTAGGCCCGGCAGCGTCGTTTTAGCGATACAGGTCTTGTTCGCGCGGCCGAATCAAATCAACTGCCTGACCATCAACCGGCGGCAACGCCAACCCCCGAACCACCACCACCGGCAGCCCTTCGGCCGCCTGGCCCATCAGTAGGCCGGCCGCGGCGGCGATCTCGTCGGCCGCACCCACGTCCGTGTGCTGCAGGCGGAAGCCGGTGCGATCCGGCTCGCCGCGCCGGTCCCACAGCGCCGGAATGCCCGCCACACCGATGGCCACGCCGACCGTGCCTAGCCGGAAGGGCCGGCCGTGGCTGTCCGTGATGACCACGCCCACCGTGCGGCCGGTGCGGTCTAGGATGGCCTGGCGGATCTGGCGGGCCGAGGCGTCGGGGTCAATAGGCAGGAGCAGCACCGTCTCCTCACCTGAGCCGTCCTGCAGGACGTTCGAGCGGTCGATGCCCGCGTTGGCGCTGGTAAAGCCCAGCCGGTGGCGCAGGATAACCACGCCGGGCCGGATGCGTGATACTTCGTCGCTCTCCTGCAGCATCAGCTCCACCAGTCGCGGGTCCTTGTTGGCCTGCGCCGCCACGTCCACTGCCTGCGGACCGGGTACGACATCGGCTACGCGCACCATGCGCCCCTCAGCCTTGGAGACGATCTTCTGGGCGATGCAGACCACATCACCGTCGGCCAGGGCGTAGCCGCCCGCATCGAGCGCGGCCAGCACCAGCGCGGCTACGTCATCGCCGGGGGCCACTTCGGGGATGCCGGGCACGGCCGTCAGGGTGACCGCGGGCAGAGCCATGGGTTTAGCGGCCGCCTTCCGGCAAGCCGGTGATGCGAATGCCGGCGTTGGTGATCTTGTTGCGGATGTTGATGCCCAGCAGGACGGCCGTCAACCCTTCGGCCACCAGCGCGTTGGCCAGCGCCCCGGCATTGACGCCGCGCATGCCCGCGTCGGCGCACAGTTCGATCACGATGTCCTTGTCGACGGCCTTCTCGCCGCAGACCAGCACGTCGCAGTCCAGGGTGTGGTCCAGATCGCGCAGATGCCCGGCGGCGATGTTCTGGAAGGCGGCCACCACGCGGACGTTCTCGCCCAGCTGAGCCTGTGCTTCCTCGGCCGCCGACAGGCCGCTGTCCAGCCGCCAAACGCGGGCCTTGGGCTGGCCCAGCGGCGCAACGACGGTCAATAGAATTTTGCCCTGCACGGCCTCGTAGACGCCCACTGTCCCCAGGGTTGCCGCCTGCGCCTCATAGGGCACCGACAGAACGACGATCTCGCCTTGCTGCGCGGCCCATACGTTGTCACCGCCGCTGATGCTGGCCTGGGGCAGTTCGGCCTGCATGGCTTCGGCCGCTTCCCGACCCTTCTCCGTGGCCCGTGAGCCAATGATGACGTCATGTCCGGCGGCGGCCCACCGGTACCCCAGCCCGGCGCCCTCGCTGCCGGTGCCGCCCAAAATTGCGATTTTCATAAGTCTCTCTACTCGTTGCTTAATTCGTTGAAACGCGCCCACACGTCGGCGGCCAGTTCGCGGCTGCGGGCGGTGATGGCCGCCTCGTTCAGGGTCAGGAGCTGCCGGTCGTACATGAGTACCTTGCCGCCGGCGATGGTTGTCGTCACCATGCTGCTCTCGAAGCCGAAGATGATGTGCCAGGGCAAGTTCCCGGCCGACAGCGGCGTGGTGGCGTGGTAATCGACCAGGATAATATCGGCCGCCGCGCCTTCGGCCAACAAGCCCAGCGGCGTGTTCGGCCAGAATTGGCTGGCCAGGGCGGCGTTGTTGCTGATGGCCATCTGGATGATTGTTTGCCCGTTGGCCCGGCGCGGGTCGCGGTGGGCCAACTTGTGCTGCAGATAGGCCGTCTTCCACTCGGCCCACATGTTGTTGCTGAAGCCGTCATTGCCCAGGCAGACGGGAATGCCCAGCCGCAGCATGCCCTCGATATCGGCCGTGCCGACGGCGTTGTTCATGTTGCTGCGGGGCTGGTGGGTGACCCACGTGCCCGTCTCGCGCAACAGCAGCATCTCGGCCGGGTCCACATGGACCGCGTGGGCAACGATGCTCTTCGGCCCCAAAATACCCGCCGCCGCCAGTCGATCCACGACGCGCAGGCCGTGGTTTTCCACAGAATCGGTTTCATCCACTTCATGCTCGGCGACATGGATGTGGAAGCCGATATCCAGCTCCTCGGCCGCGGCCACACACTTGGCCAGCGTCCGGTCACTCAGCGATAGCGAGGCGTGCAGCCCAAAGAGCCCGGCCAGCATGGTGCTCTCGCGTTCCCGCAGCGAGTGGAGAAAGCGCACGTTTTCGGTGATCCCTTCCTGCGCGCTCGCCGGGCCGTTGCGATCCGATACCTCATAGCACAACACCGCCCGCAGCCCCGCTTCTTCCACCGCGTCGGCGATCTGATCCAGCGAACTGTCGACGGCGTTGGGGCTGGCGTGGTGGTCGATCAGTGTCGTCGTGCCGTGCTTGATGGCGTCCACCAGGCAGACCAGGGCACTGTAACGCACGTCCACATCCAGCAGCGCCCGATCCAGCCGCCACCACAGCCGTTCCAGGATGTCGGGGAAGTCCCTGGGCGCCGGGCCGGGAATGGCCATACCGCGCGCAAACGCACCGTAGAAGTGGGTGTGGGCGCAGATGTTACCCGGCATGATCAACTGATCGCGCGCGTCCAGTCGTTCGGCGTCGGGATAGGCGCCCAGCAGGTCGGCGCTCGCGCCGATGGCACGGATGACGCCACCGCTGAGCAGCAGCGCCCCATCGGGGATGATCGCGTTGGGATCGCCCCAGGTGACCAGTCGGCCGTTGTGGATCAGCAGATCGGGTGTGCAAACTGAGTCGGGCATGGGCTTGATTCTAGCCTCACCCTGGCGCGGCGCAAAGGGTAGGTACGGATAGATCACGGATGAAACGAATTGGCGGCGGCGCGCGGATTAAAATCTCGGACAAACGGCCGTTGAAGTGAGTCGATCGTGAAGCGAAGGGTGCAAGGTTGCACTCGCTTCAGTATAATCCATACGCATCATGAGATTAACGTGCTTCTTACAGTAGTGTGTAAGAATAACTAGGCCTGATGCGTCTACATTTGTAGAACACGCTTTTAAGTTTTAGCGAAGGAGAATTTTTCACATGTCGAAACCACTGGACGTCACTGACGATACCTTTGAAACGGAAGTACTCGGATCGGACCTGCCCGTGCTGGTCGATTTTTGGGCCGATTGGTGTGGCCCCTGTCGGATGATTGCGCCGTCGGTCAAGGAAATCGCCGACGAGCATGATGGCGCTCTCAAGGTCGCCAAGGTGGATGTGGACGAGAATCCGGCCATCCCCGGCCGTTATGCGATTGTCGGCATCCCGACCCTCATGCTGTTCAAGAACGGTGAGGTCGTCGAGCGCATTGTTGGCGCGCTGCCCAAGGAGCGTATCCTGGCTCAGGTGCTGCCGCACCTGGAAGCTGCTCCGACAGCCTAAAGTTCATGCGTTATGCCTGGAAGGCGTCGCAACTGCGGCGCCTTTTTTGTTTCCCAGAGGAATCACCCCATGGAAGTCGCCATTATGCTTGAAGGCCAGAACGGCCTGACCTGGCCGCACTGGCAGCGGATAGCCCGTGCTGTCGAAGACCTGGGCTTTGCCGGTCTCTATCGCTCGGACCACTATACGAATGCCAATCCGCCCGATCTGGATTCGCTCGAGCTGTGGACCTCCCTGACCTGGCTGGCGAGCCACACCAAGCGCATCGAGTTCGGCCCGATGGTCTCGCCCGTCTCCTTTCGCGAGCCGACAATGACCGCCCGCATCGCTTCGGCCGTAGACGACCTGTCCGGCGGCCGTCTGCATCTCGGCCTGGGTGCCGGGTGGCAGGTGCGCGAGCATGCCAATTACGGCTTCGACCTGCTGGAAGTGCCCCAGCGCTTTGCCCGCTTTAAGGAGGGCCTGGAGGTCATCACCCGGCTGATGCAGAGCGATACGCCGGTGGACTTCGACGGTGAGTATTACACGCTCCACGACGCCATACTGCTGCCGCGCCCGCAACGGCCGAACGGCCCGCCCATCCTCATCGGCGGCAACGGCCCGCAGCGCACGCTGCCCCTGGTTGTCCGGTACGCCCAGGAGTGGAATGGTGTCTATCTGAGCCCGGCGCGCTATGCGGACCTGACCGCCCGGCTGGACGCGTTGTTGGCCGAGGCCGGACCGACCTGCAACCGATGTGCGTCGCTCGCTGATGACCGGCCTGCTGTTCGGGCGCGATTCGGCCGAAGTGGAACGCAAGCTGCGCGAACGCGATCGTACGGCCGACGCGCTGCAAGCCATCGGCATGGCCGTGGGCACGGGGAATGAGATTGTCGAACAACTGGGCCGGTGGGAAGCGGCCGGCGTGCGGCGCATCATGTTGCAATGGCTCGACCTGGATGATCTCGACGGGCTGGAGGCGCTGGCCTCGGCTGTATTGCCCCAGGTAGCCTGACGATTAGCCAAACCGCAAACGCAAAAGGGAGAGCCGATTAGCTCTCCCTTGCTTTTTGAGTTGTTGAACGGCGCTGAACGGGTTAAGCCGACTTGATCTCGTCGTCGACGATGACCACTTCTTCCACAGTGTCGGTTGGCGATTTCTCGGCGGGGGTGTTGAAGCGGGTCGCCATGTTGTCCAGCTCCACGCTGAGCCAACGCAAACCCTGGGCCAAACCGCTCTGGGCCTGGTGGGTCACATCGCTGGTTTCCACGCGCTTACCCAGGTTCTCGACATCGTTCTGCAGCCGCTTGGCGGCCGGGCTCTCGCTGGCTTCGCGCACGAACTTGTCCATCTCGCTGGCGAACCCTTTCACGCCTTCGCGGACTTCGTGCTCGATGCGCTTGGCCTCGTCGCTGCTGAAGACATCTTCCAACGTCTGGGCGAACTGACGGCCGAGTTTCTTGAACTCGTCCACAATGTCGTGTTCGCTGGGCGTGCTGGGGGCCACGTCTTCCACATCGATCTTGATCCGCTCTTCGTCTTTCAATTCGTCGATTTTGATTGTTTCATCACTCATGGTGCATCTCCTGTCATGGTTCTCGGCTGACAACGCTTCCTGGTATCAATACGCAGCGCAGGCCACGGAGTTGCAACTATTCAACGCGCCGCAAGCTTAGATTATCGACAAACCAGCCATTGTTGGCAATGGCATAGCGGCCGCGGAAGCCAATGCCCACCGGGACCTTCTGTGCCGTATCGATCGTGAAAGTGTGGGTCAGCTTGTTGCGGTTCAGATAGTTGTTGCCAATCCAGCCGGTTCCCGTCGTTCCCGCATAGAGCGCTGCTTCGCCTGCCTGTGGGTTGGCCGGGGCATTCTTCTGCTTGTTGGAATAGCTCTCGAAGACGTCGGAGTAGAAGTTGCCCTCCAGCACGTAGGTGCCGGGCTGTAGTTCAATGTCGGTCAGGAGCCGCGTGCTGAGCGCGCCGGTGCCTTTGAAGATCTTGACCGTGTTGGACCCATCAAAGATGAACAGGCCATGTTCTTCGGGCGGCAGGAAGGCGATCGACAGCACGCGCGTTTCCGGCCGCACGTATACGTCCCACGACTCGCTGCCGAAGCCGGTGGCTCCCTGCTCATATTCCAGCCGCCAGCCGTTGGGCAGCTGCAGTTCGGGAATACCATCCTGGTTCCAGTGGCCTTCTTCGAATGACGGGTTGGGCAGCAAGTTGACGCCCAGGACCGGGTTGGCGGGCAGCGCTGCGGCCACCGGGGCCGCCGGGGCTGCGGGCTGGGCCGGTGCCGGGGGCTGGGTCGGTTGGGGCACGGGCGTGTTTGTTGGCGGTTCGGTCGGCGTCGGTTCGGGGGTATTGGTGACCGGGACCGGCGTTGCCGTGGGGAACGGCGTTGCCGTGGCGGGGGGCGGTTCGGTTGGCGCGGCCGTAATCGTGACCAAAGCCACGGCCGGGAGCGGTGTCCAGGTGGCCGGAACGGCCGCGATTTCCTCAACCGGCTGCTCGACGATCGTTTCGACCGTAGTTGCCGTGTTGCTTTCGACCGTCGGTTGCGGATCGGGGGTCGTCTGGCAGGCGGCCGCGAACAGGGCCAGGGCGGTCAGTAGCAGGCCGGTGGTTGCTGTCGTGCGGGTCGGGCGCAAATGTTGAGTCATGAATCATCCTCCGATTGGGAGAGTCGTTTCAAATGAGTCCCTGATAGCCATCCATCCGGGGACACCATAGTCTAGGCATCACGGCCTGTAGCGGCAACCGGGCCGGGCCGTTTCGGGCGGGCTATCTCTGGAACTCTCATCTAACCGGCGACCGGCGAATGACCGCCATGACCCCGACGTTATGCTACAATTTGGACATGGATCATACGCACTTTGTTACCACAACCCACGGCTTGCGCCGCGACACACCCCCCATGCGCCTGTACGAAAAGGCCAAGCGCTTGGGCATCTGGAATCCCACCGACATTGACTTTAGCCAGGACCGGGCTGATTGGCTGTCGCTGGCGGCCGATGAGCAGGATATCCTGCTGCGCCTGACGGCCATGTTCCAGGCCGGCGAAGAAGCCGTCACGCTGGACCTGCTGCCATTGATCATGACCATCGCCGCCGAAGGGCGGGTCGAAGAGGAGATGTTCCTGACCACATTTCTCTTCGAGGAAGCCAAACACACTGACTTCTTCAATCGCTTCCTGACTGAAGTCACGGGCAGTACGGCCGATCTCTCCGCCTACCACTCCGAGAACTATCACGCCGTCTTCTACGAGGCATTGCCCACAGCACTTCTGGCCCTGCAATCTGACCGCTCACTGGCCGCCCAGGTGCGGGCCAGCGTCGTCTACAACATGATCGTTGAAGGCATGTTGGCCGAAACGGGCTACCATGCCTACTTCACCGTCCTCCAGCGCAACGCCCTCATGCCCGGCCAACAAAAGGGCATCACGCTGCTCAAACAGGACGAGTCGCGTCACATTGCCTACGGTATCTATCTGCTGTCACGGTTGGTGGCCGAAGACCCGGATCTGTGGGATGTTCTGGAAGAGACGATGAACGAGCTGCTCATGCCCGCGCTAGCGGTTATCGGCGATGTGTTCAGCCAGTACGACCCGGTGCCCTTCGGGCTGGTGGAGGCCGACTTCATCGACTACGCCCTATCGCAGTATCAGAAGCGCATCGAGCGGCTGGAGAAAGCGCGGGGCATGACGTTGGACGAGATCACACGCCTGACCAACACCGTTATCGACCGCGACGACGGTTGATTCGTCCCGTCACGATTCCCTCTTGACTCTTCCCCTGGGGCAGGCTGTATCCTAGGTCTATGGCGCTCAGACCCGACGACACAACGCTCAGCATCGGCAGCTTCGCCGCAGCTACCGGCCTTTCACACAAAGCCCTGCGCATCTACGATGAGATGGGCTTGCTCTCGCCCAGCACCACCGATCCATTCACCGGGTATCGCTACTATGGACCGGATCAGGTGCAGCGCGGGCAGCTCATTCGCCAGATGCGCGACATGGAGATGCCCCTGGGTACTATCCGCAATGTCCTGGCGGCTACACCCCAGGACGCGGAACGGCTGCTGGTTGCTTATCGCCGGAGCCTTGATGACCGATCGGCCCATGTTAGCCGGGTAAGCCGCCACCTTATCAACAACCTACGTTACAAGGAGAACAACATGTCCCTAATTGTAGAGTCAAGAGAACTAGAACCGCAGCAGATCGTCAGTCTGGAGGGCCACGTTCTGGTCACGGATCTGGACGCTTTCATTCAAGACAGCTTGCAGCGCCTAGCGACCTATGTGGCCGCACAGGAAGGCGAAGTCACGGGATCGCCGCTTGGGTTGTTTCATGGGCAAATCAACGACCATGACGATGGTCCGCTAGAGGTTTGCCTGCCGGCTACAGGCGCCTTCACGGCGACCGGGGCCATCCGCATCCGCGAGCTACCGGGCGGTCCGGCGGCTGTTGCCGTGGCGCGTGACGAATACACGCGCTTTCCGCTCATCCTTCAGGCCTACGATGCTGCCCACGACTGGATCTCATCCCATGGCTACCAACCGGCCGAATCACCGCGCGAAGTGTGGATTGGCAATGGGCCCGAGGGACCATTCGAAATCGTTTGGCGCTACGAGCCCAAGTAATCTGGTGGTTACGATTTGCGGGCAATGAAAAGCCCCTCACGCAACCGAAAGGACGTCAGGTCGCCCGTCACCTCGTGGTCGAGAAACTCGGCCGCGGGGGCGGGCGCCTGCAGCAGGGCTGCCTTCAGCCGCAGCCGCATCTCGGCGGGATGACGCCCCGCCCACGACTCGAACTGGATGCGCTTGTGGAGTGTCTCCTGATAGAGGATCGTCAAACCGGCTTCTGAGAGGGCGTCCTGCCACTCTTCCATGCTGAGACAACGGCCGTGGCTGGGGTCGCGCAGTTGCTCGAAAGCGTTGACGTAACGCCCGGCCAGCCGCACCTGATCCGCTTTCTTGCCCCGCAGACGGCTGCCGGGCACGACATTGTCATCCAGCGCCAACAATCCACCGGGCTTAAGCACCCGCACGACTTCACTCAGAAAACGGCCGATATGATCAAAATGATGGGGGGCAATGCGGCAGGTCAGCAGGTCAAAGGTGGCCTCGCCAAACGGCAGATCATCCACGTCCCCGGCGGTCAGGCCGAGATTGGCAATGTCCCGCTCGGCAGCGAGGGACGCGGCCAAAGGCAGCATCTGTGGTGTCAGGTCCAACCCGATGACGTGTGACACGTAAGGTGCGAAGGCCAGCGCCGTATGCCCGGCGGCCGTGGCGACGTCCAGCACAAGCCACTCGGGTTGTGGGGCGGTCAGTACAACCAGACGCTGGAGGCTGGCTCCCTGCGCGTGGGGCTTGCTGCTTACATAGTGAGCCGCGTTGGCGCCGAATTGTTGCTGGACGGTTGACTTACTCATCGAGGCGATTATCCGACATGCGCATACGCGCGCAAACCCCGGACACAAACAAAAAACCGGACGCACCAGTGGCGCGTCCGGCAATCTACCAGTACGGCATTACCAATACTGAGGGATACCAATACAAGCTAACGGCGGCTCTTGGCCTGCATGGGGGCAGGCATCTGATTGACACCAGTTGGCATGGGCGGCCGGCTGCGGTTGTTCGGCACGCTGCTCGGCTGCGGCGGCCTGACCGGCTGGCTAACGTCACCGTTATCAGCCACGGGCTTCAAGCCAGTCTGGGACGTTGCCGCCTTGGGGGCGGGCTGGATGGCCGGGCGAGCCGCCGGACGCGGCTGCAGTTGGGCCGTCTCAGCAGTTCCAGCGAGGTCAAAGACATGCTCGCCGGCAACCGAAAAGGCGCCGATAAACAGAACCCGTGTCAGTAAGACCAATGCGGCTACGAAGATGGGCACGAACGTCAGCAGCGTTTCACGGCCCAACACTTCGTTGCCGAAGTCATGGCTCAACAGCGTTAGCGACACCGCCCACCAGGTCATGACGGCGTTCATCGTTGCGCCCAGCAGCCAGGCGCCCATGAGATACCACACCGCCTTGGGTTCGTCCTTGCCGCGCTCCGGCGTGAACAGGCGCGCCAGTCCGGCAAAATCTATGGCACAGAAGGCGATTGCCAGGACTGTTGCCCATGTGATGCCAATGAAGGCGACATCGCCCAGAATACTTTCCAGTGCAAAGCGCGTCGTGTCGAAATTGAAGATTTCGAATGCCAGCAGCGCGATGATCAGGATGAGACCAATCACCGTCTTGCGCGATGCGCTGATTGATGGGGCGCCGGCGTGGCCGCCCATGAATCGATTGAGTGCGTTTTCCTGTTGCATCACCGTTACTCCTACACGATTGACCAGTGTTCTCATCAACCTATCCTTGCCCTTGAGAGGAAGCGGAGCCGATGGGGGTGGCCTCACCGGCTCCCGCTCAAGGAGGGGTAGGTGGTGAATAGGGAAGAGAATTTGTCTATGTAGTGCAGTTTAGCACGGATGTTCTAGGTGTCAATCGAGTTGGGTTAAGTTGGGAAAAGCTGGGGATAAGATTGGGTTGTCGCTCTGATTCTGGGTGAGCGATGGCTTAACGGGTCGGGCGAGTGGCTAGTTATTGTCGGGCACCAGGGAGTAGTCACCCGGCTCTACGCCGGGGCCGTAGCGATAGACGTTGGGCCAGGGGATGTAATTGCTGACAAAGTCGCGCTCTTCGATGAGCACGTCGTCGGCATTGTAGACCTGGCGGCCAACGGTTACCTGCGCGCCCTCAGTGGCGTAGTCATACTGGACGACGGTGCCCTCAGGTAGGTCGGCGTCAAACTCCCAGATGTCCTCTTCCGGCGCGGGTACGACGTTCTCGTACAGCGGTTCGTCCTTGACGATGCGGCGGCCCATGCTGGTGCTGTAGAACTTGAAGGTCAACGACTCGAACTCTTCGTTGTAGTAGTTCTCAATCAGCAAATGGTACGGCGTGTTGTTGATGAAGCGCAAATCGACCACGGGCGAAAAGACGGTCGCATCCATGCCCTGGCCCTCGCCGTCATCGTAGTAGCCCACCATATAGCCGTGTTCCCAGCGCTCGACAATGGGGAAGCCGGACCAGAAAGCACTTTGGTACAGTGTCGTGCTGACCTGACAGACGCCGCCACCGACACCCTTGATGGTGCGGCCGCCGACGATAATCAACCCTTCCTCGTAGCCGTCGGCTTCGCTAATGGAGCCGAGGTAGCGGTTGAATGAGAATTCCTCACCCGGTTCGACCACGACGCCGTAGAAGTTGGCCGCAGCGCGGGCGATATTGTGCTTGCGCTCGTCGGAGGAGCCGTAGAACCAGGTGGTGTTTTCGGCGATGAGTTCAGTTATGCCCAGATCGGCGGCCGTGGCATCGGCACTGGCGGCGGGAACGATGTCCTTTACGACCAGTGGGACGGCCAGGTTGCCGTTCTCCAATTGGCCGCGCATGGCGCTGATGGTGGCATCGACGTCCAGCTCGCGGCCGTTGACGTGGGGCGAAACCAGCACCAGCTCGCGGGTGTCGTCGTTGAAGTAGTAGCGCGCATTGACGGGCTTGCGGTAGATCTGATTGGCATATTGTGCCAGCCAGCCGCGCGCCGCGTTCTCGTCGATGAAGACATTGTGGGTCTGACGGCCGTCAGCCGTGGTCACCAATTCCGCCCGGATCCAGCCGGCCATGTCGGCCGGGCTTAACGTGACGCCGGTCAGATCGAGATCGCGCAGTGGTTCGGTGAAGTAGAACGTGATGGGTTGGCTCAGCAGGCGCTCGTAGCGTCCGGCCGTGGTCGGATCATCATACACGGGCGGGATCACATCGTGGACGAGCATTTCCAGCTCGGCTGGTTGCAGGTTCTGGACGGGTTCGAGCAATCGTTGGCGCAGGTCCTCACGATCGAGGGCGCGCCCGGCTTGTGATGGCGTGTAGACCGGCTGCGTGCCATTGGTATCCCAGGTAGCGCTGATGGCCGGCTGCTCCACGGCGGCGGCAATTTGATCGATGGCCTGATTCATCTGGCTTTCGTTGAAGACTATGATCGGAGCCAGTTGAGTGCCGTAATACCAGCTTTGGAAGGTCTGGCGCAAGCGATCGAGCGGCCCACCGGATTGGCCGACTTCGAAGGCGGTTTGCGCGGTGCGCTCGGCGTCCAGAGTGACGCCCAGTTGCTGCGGCGTGAAGACCCACTGCTCACCCGTCTCCGGATTCACCATCGTGTACGTGGTGCCTTCCGGGAAGTCCACGGTAGTTACCAATGCCGCGCGAGCGTCAATGGGGGTGGTCTCGCTCAAATCGACGCCCCACACGGATACGCCGGTGAAGATTCGGCCGCTGTGCTGTCCCTGATAGAGCGTCAACCCGGCGCCCACCAGCAAGGCAAACAACGCCAGACCGATGACAAAAGGCATCAGAAAGTAGCCGACGCTGCGGAAAGTGGAACGACTGGTGGCCGATTGAGGAAGCTGATTGAGTGACTGCATAACGTTCGTTCGGTACTTACCAGACCGTGGCAAATGATAGCATGGCCTTTCTCATTGCGTAACCAACACTAAGCCGGGGCTTAAGCATGGGGCGACGATTGGCTATGAGTTTAGCGTGTTGTGCAGCGGCAGGTCTGTAGGCTGGGCACCTTTGGCGCCAATCGGCTTGACGGCCCAAACCAGATCATACTCCACCTGCCAGGGCTGGATCAGGATATCGGCCAGGCCAAACCCGGCCAGCAATGCCTCAAACTCCTCCCGTGACCGATGGCGCTCAAAGAAGTAGCGTGCATCCGGCCCGGTGCGCCGCGTCACCAGCAGCGCGCCGCCGGGCATGAGCACCCGCACCATCTCGCGCAGGGCCGCGGTGTCGTCCGGCAGGAACTCCAGTGCCTCCAGACAGGTCACGCCATCAAACGCGCTGTCCGGAAAGGGCAGGTCCTGGGCCGATTGCTGCACCAGCGCGGCGCGATCGCCATAGCCCCGCAGCTTGGTTTGCGCCCCGCGCAGCATCTTTTCCGATGCGTCCAGCCCGATCACTCGGCCGTTGAAAGACGGCTCCTGCAGCAGGAAGTTGGGCAGCCGGCCAGTGCCGGTAGCCACGTCGAGCACAAGGGGCGACGGCCGTTTCAGGCGGCGGCGCAAGGGCCAGATGACGAACGCGCTTTCGGAATCGGGGTCGAACTGCTTGATGGCGTCATAGCGCGGGGCAGCCAAGTCGTAGAGCCAGACGACGACGCGCCGGCCGAGGAACACGCCTTCCGTTGTCACCAGGAGCCAGCGCAGGAACCAGACCAGCGCCAGGATCACACCGACCACAATGGCGGCAATCGCGATAGTGTCGTTCATGGGCGCACTCCGGATGGCATGAGGCTATTGTAGCGGGTTTTCGTGGGTGAGAAGACTGCGGATTGACGAATCCGCAGCTATCGCCGGAAGTGTGCTGAAGCACACTGTGGGATCAAGCGGGTTTTGTTAAGCGGATAGACTCGTGCGGTCCTTCTCCCGTGCGTTTGAACGCACTTTATTCAAAACGGCAGGTTCTTCAACCAGCTGTCTTCTTAAGCCAACTTACGCTTATGCCGTCTGCCGCATGGCCCGAAACTTGGCCTCCAGCTTGCGTCGGGAGTGAATCAAGAACTGTTTCACAGCCGGCAGCCGGATGATGAGCAGGGCGGCGACAATGGCGGCGAAGATGAGCGGCTGGGTGTAGGCGTTCTTGACCAGCCAGATGTAGTGCACGACGGCCAAAACTCCGATGAGATAGACGGCCGTGTGCAGTTTCTTCCAGTTCTTGCCCAACTTCTTCATGGAGTACTTGTTCGACGTTAACGCCAGCGGCACGAGGAGCAAGAAAGCCACAAAACCGACCAGTGCATACCGGCGGGCGACGATCTCCTCCACAATTAGCGGCAGGACAAAGCCATAGTCGAGCCAAACAAAGGTCAGCAGATGTAGACAGACGTACATGAAGGCATACAGACCCAGCGGCTTACGCATGGTCAGGGCGTATTTCCAGCCGAACAGGGTGTTGAGCGGCGTGCAGGCCAACGAGAGTACCAGCATGATGATGGCCGCTTTGCCGGTGCGCAGAATGATGGCTCGCACCGGCTCCGGGCCCAGAAAACCAAACCAGTAGTCGAATATCAACCAGGCCAGCGGGAATAGGGCGACGGCATGCATGGCATAGCGCATAAGCTTGCGTCGTGTGTCGCGGTCGAGGATCGGTCGTTTGGGTGTGGAAACGGCCGTGTCGTCCGCTTTGGTCTGCTTGGTCAGGTCACTACTGGTCATGATGGGTCCTAGTAATTCTCAGCCAGGTCCATACCTTCGTAAAGATAAGCGACCTGTTCTTCGTAGCCATTGAACATGAGGTGTCGGACGGCGGCCGTTTTCGCCAATGCGCCGTTCAGTGCCCTGCGACCAGCGCGGATGCGCCACATCAGGGTTCACGTTGGCGTAGAAGCCATATTCGTTGGGCGCAGCGGCCATCCACAGCGATTCGGGCATCGTATCGGTCAGTTCAATCTTCACCAGCGATTTGATGCTCTTGAATCCATACTTCCAGGGCGTCACCAACCGCAACGGTGCGCCGTTTTGCGGCAGAAGCTCCTCACCATACAGGCCGGTAGAGATAAAGGCCAGATCGTTCATAGCCTCGTCCAGCCGCAAGCCTTCGACATAGGGCCACTCGAAGAAGGGGCTGTTCTGGCCGGGCATGTTTTGTGGGTCATAGACCGTCTCGAAGCGTACGTATTGCGCCTGGAGGTTGGTTCGACGACTTCCAGCATCTGGCCAACGGAAAGCCCAGCCACGGAATGACCATCGACCAGCCTTCCACACAGCGCAGACGGTAGATGCGTTCTTCCTGATCAAACTCGTTACGAATCTCGTCCATGTCGAAAGAGCGGGGATTGTTGACCATGCCGCTGACCGTGACGACCCACGGCTCGGTCGGGAAATCCTTGGCCTTCCCAGCCACGGCTTCCTTGTTGGTAGAGAATTCGTAGTAGTTGTTGTAGTTAGTGACGTTCTCATAGGACGTCAACGGATCACCCAGTTCGTCGGTCGGTCCGGTGACCGCCAGAGTTGGCTCAGCTGTGGCGCCCGGCACCGGCGTGGGCGTGGAGCGCACGACGCTGCCCGCGCCGCTCAGGTCAGTCTTGGGGGCGCAGGCGGTGAGAACGGCCGCCCCGGCCACCGCCGCCGCGCCGGTCATGAAGGACCGACGATTCAGGTAGATGTCCTTCGGCGTAATTTCTGATGATGGTATTTCGGTTCCCGTGCGTTTCTTGATCAACATTGTCTTACTTCCTCAATGGCCGGCCCCAGGATACGTGGCCGGCGGCGTTCTACTTCGCTTACTCGATACCTATTTAGTCTAGACACATTCTATTAAATTGGGCTGTACAAACCATTATGAAATGATTACATTGCTCCAAATTATCATCCTCGGACTGCGGGGGCACGGCAGAATCGGCCGTTCACGCCCCCTTCACGGTGAATTTACGCCGCGCACACGGGCCACGCCGCCATGTGGCCTTATCCTACGATGGTATTTCCCCGTCTATAACTCTTGGGAAGGAAGAGGGCAAGGTGGAATCAACTGCATACGCGCTGCCACTGGTCGATTCAATGCGGCCGGGGGTGGCTGAAGCATTCTTGGTGGTCAGTTACGAGGGAAGGATTCGGTCGGCCAATCGCGCGGCCGAATTGCTCTTGGGACACGAGCCGGGTCAACTTATCGATATGGTCTTACCTGAACTGTGGTATTCGCGGCGCCCGTCGGGGCTGTCGCGCGATGCAGCGCGCCCCCAGCCGGCGCAGTTTCTCCGGCGCGACGGCGAGCCGGTGTCAGTCATGGTGACGGCGACGCCGCTGGTGAGCGAGACGCCCGGCGATCAACTCCTGTCGCTGGTGCGCGACGATGAGCGGACGCGTCTCAATGAACTACTGCTCCATGTACAACGGCTGACCGGCATCGGCACGCTGACGGCCAGTGTGGCCCATGAATTAACGAGTCCCTTGAGTATCCTTACCGCCTCGCTGACTAACATGCAGGACGAGTTGGCGATGGGTGAATTGACTTCGGAGCAGCTGGAACGCTATCTGGCGATGATGGATCAAAGTGTGGCTCGCGCCGCCCGCATCGTCGAAGTCCTGCGCAATTATACCCACAACGACGGGGACCAGAGCATGGCCGTCACATCGGCCGATGACATCGTCCGCGATGCGCTGATTATGGTCGAGCAGCAATTCCGCAAGCAGGCCCACGTGGAGGTGACAACCGACATTGAGGGTAACCTCGATACCATTGTGGCCGATCATAACCGGCTAACGCAGGTGCTGATCAACTTGCTCCTCAATGCCCGCGACGCCATGCAGCCGGAGGGCGGGACGATTCACGTGCGTTTCTGGCCGCTGGCTCCCACCGGGGATACCGGCTTGTTGTCCAACGGGTCCAGCCCGCGCGACTACTTCGCCTTTTCCGTCACCGATTCCGGACCGGGCATCGCCGACGAGGCGGTGGATCGGCTGTTTGAACCATTCTTCACCACCAAGCCTAACGGCCTGGGCACCGGGTTGGGGTTGTTTATCTCGCAGGGGATTATCGAGCAGCATAACGGCCGCCTGTGGGCCGAGAACAACCCCGATGGTGGGGCTACGTTTATCGTCGTCTTGCCGCGCCGGCCGAAGCAGTAGTGCCCCGGCTATTCGACGGCCGCCGGCGCCGTCGCCTCAGCCACCATTCGCACAAAGTACGCGTGGAAGCGCGGGTCGCCGGTCAGCTCCGGATGGAACGACGTCACCAGCCATTGGCCTTCTTGCGCCGCGACCGGCGTGCCGTCGGCCAGACGCGCGATGACCGCCGCGTCGCCCTCCGCATCCACCAGGCGCGGGCCGCGGATAAACACCGCCGGAAACGCCTCGTCTTGTCCCTTGGGAAACACCGACACATCGATCGGCGTGATGAAGCTGTCCACCTGACGGCCGAAGGCGTTGCGCTCGACGACGATGTCCATGACACCCAGCAGCGGTTGGTCGCGGGCCGCCTCGCCGCTGATGTGCTTGGCCATGAAGATCATCCCGGCGCAGGTGCCCCAGACCGGCCTGGCCTGGGCGAAGTCGCGCATGGGCTCCATCAGATGATAGGTGTTGGCCAGTTTGCCGATGGTCGTGCTCTCGCCGCCGGGGATGATCAGCCCGTCCAGGCCAACCAGATCGGCCGGCAGCCGTACCTCCACCGCCTCCACACCCAGACCGCGCAGGATGGTGATGTGTTCAATGAACGCGCCTTGCAGCGCCAGTACGCCAATCTTCATAGGGTCCTACTCAAAGGAAATTGACGCAGAGACGCCAAGACGCAAAGCCATCTTAACTTTGCGTCCTTTGCACCTCTGCGTTGAATTCTTGCACTTACCAGCCGCGGACAGCCAACTGTTCGCTCTCCGGCAGGCGAGCTGACGCTGATGCCGACCATCGGCTCGCCCAGATTTTCGCTGACCCGGGCCAGGATTTCGGCATTGCGGAAATGGGTCGTGGCTTCGACAATGGCCTTGGCCCGCAGAGCCGGGTCGCCGCTCTTGAAGATGCCGGAGCCGACGAACACGCCGTCCACGCCCAACTGCATCATCAGGGCGGCGTCGGCCGGGGTGGCAATGCCGCCGGCGGCGAAGTTGACCACCGGCAGGCGGCCGAGTTCCTTGATCTCCTTGCACCAGGTCGAACGGCGCGCCGATCTCCTTGGCGAAGGTCATCAGTTCTTCGTCGGGCATGTTTTGCAGGCGGCGGATCTCGCCCAAGACCGAACGCGCGTGGCGCACCGCTTCGACGACGTCGCCGGTGCCTGCCTCGCCCTTGGTGCGGATCATGGCCGCGCCCTCGCCGATACGGCGCAGCGCCTCGCCCAGGTTGCGGCAGCCGCACACAAACGGCACCTTGAACTCGTGCTTGTAGATGTGGTGGGCTTCATCGGCCGGGGTCAGCACTTCGCTCTCATCGATATAGTCCACGCCGATGGCCTCCAGAATCTGGGCCTCCACAAAATGGCCGATGCGCACCTTGGCCATGACCGGGATGCTGACCGAGGCCATGATCTCCTTGATCAGGCCGGGGTCCGACATGCGGGCCACACCGCCGTCGGCGCGAATATCGGCCGGGACGCGTTCCAGGGCCATCACGGCCACCGCGCCCGCTTCCTCAGCGATGACGGCATGTTCCGGCGTCACCACATCCATGATCACGCCACCCTTTAGCATCTGGGCCAGTCCGCGCTTGACCGTCACATTGCCGACTTCGCCACGGCCGTTGGAATATCCATTGTCACTCATTGCTACCTCCGCTAGATAATCTATTGAATCTGTCTCTTCATTGTAATCCGTGGACGGGGTGATCACAAGCCAAGTGGCCCTATTGACGAGCAATAGAATGGTCAATTGATAGGGCCGGTTTGACTGGGTCGAGGTTTGCTTGGCCTTACCTAAGTCCTGTTGCGACGGCCCATGCGGCTTGTTATACTTGGTATTCGTTGTATTCATTTGATTCATTGGATGATTGAGCGTGCAATTCGAACAGCTGGACTCTGAATTCCTTAAGTACCTGGCCACCCACCATGTGTCGCCCGGCGCCCGCCTCCCGGCCCTGACCGAGATCGGTGATGAAATGGGGGTCAGCGTGGGCAAGCTGCGCGAACAACTGGCTGTGGCGCGGGGCATGGGGGTTGTGTCTGTTCGGCCGCGACTGGGTATCCAGCGTGAGCCGTATGATTTCGCCGAGGCTGTCTTGCCGTCGCTTATGTTTGGCATGGCCACCGGCGAGGCCCAGTTCGCGCAGTTTAGCCAACTGCGGCGTGGCATTGAGACGAGCTTCTGGGATGAAGCCGTCGTCCTCCTGACACCTGATGACAAGCAACTGCTTCGCGATCTGGTTGCCCAGGCCTGGGACAAGCTGCGCGGCGATCCTATCCACGTCCCCAACGGCGAACACCGCCAACTCCATCTGACCATTTTCAGCCGCCTGGACAATCCGTTTGTCCAGGGGCTTCTGACCGCCTACTGGGACGCCTATGAAGCCAGTGAATTGACCCGCTTTGTGCGCTACCAGTACTGGGTCGAAGTCTGGACCTATCACGATCGTATTGTGGAGGCCATTTGCTGTGGCGATTTCGACGCCGGGCGACGCCTCCTGATCGAACACTTTTCCCTATTGCCGGAGCGACCGGTGGCCGCCCCCAGCGCCCCGCACCGCAACGGTCCCCCAACCGCCGCCGACAAGCGTGGAGTATTTGAATGAGTGCCATTAAAGAGTTAGAGAATGAACAAGTTCGCCACCTGGACCTGTCACGTTACTGCCGGGTCGAGCGTGGCACCCCGGTGCGCGACGCCCTGGCCCTGATGCGCCGCGAGCGGTGCCGGGCTGTGCTGGTGACCGAAGGCGAGCAGCTGGTCGGCATCTTCACTGAGCGCGATGTCATGCGCCGGGTGGTGCTGGATGAGGTCGCCCTGGACGGGCCGGTCGAGGCTGTGATGACCCATAACCCGATTACCGTTGCCCCGGAAACATCGGCCGCAGCTGCACTGTGGCTGATGGATGACCACCACTTTCGCAATTTGCCGGTGGTGGACGTCGCAGGGCCGCATCCTGGGCGATATGACCCACGCCGCGGTGATCTCCTATCTGGCGAGCCGCTATCCCGAAGAAGTCCTGAACCGATCCCCTCGGCCGGAACAATATCCGCGCAAAGCCGAAGGGGGCTGACGTTTTGCTTCTCGCAAAGACGGAATCATTATGAACGAACCAATCGACAGCCACGAGTACGAATTTGAAGAACGCGATGCCGTCGCCATCCGCTTCGCCGGGGACTCCGGCGACGGGATGCAGCTAACCGGCACGCAGTTCACCAACACGTCGGCCGTTTTCGGCAACGACATCAGCACCATGCCCGACTTCCCGGCCGAGATCCGCGCCCCGGCGGGCACGCTGGCCGGCGTCAGCGGCTTCCAGGTCAACTTTTCCAACAGCGACATTCTGACCCCCGGCGACGCGGCCCAGATGCTGGTGGCCATGAACCCGGCCGCCCTCAAGGCGAGCCTGCCCGATGTGGAGACCCACGGCACGATCATCGTCAACACCGACGCCTTCACCCAGGGCAATCTGCGCAAGGCGGGCTATGAGGTCAACCCACTCGAAGACGGCTCGCTCAAGCAATACGAGGTCATCGAGATCCCTCTGACTTCGCTGAACCGTGAGGCGCTGAAGGACATCGAGGGGCTGTCGACCAAGGACAAGGACCGTTCGCAGAACTTCTTTGCCCTGGGCCTGGCCTTCTGGATGTTCGACCGGCCGCTGGAAGTGACCATCGACTGGGTCAACAAGAAGTTCGCCAAGCAGCCCGCCATCATGGAAGGCAACATTCGCGCCCTGCAAACGGGCTACAACTTCGGTGACACGACACGCACCTTCCAGCACCGCTATCGCATCAGCCCGGCCACGCTGCCGCCCGGCACCTATCGCAAGGTGACCGGCAACAGCGCCATGGCCATGGGCCTGGTGACGGCCGCGCGCAAGATGGGCAAGCCGCTTGTTCTATGGCTCCTATCCCATCACCCCGGCCAGCGATATTTTGCATGCCCTGGCCCCGCTGCGGAACTTCGACGTGCGCACCTTCCAGGCCGAAGACGAAATCGCGGCCATGGGCTCGATCATCGGGGCGGCCTTTGGCGGCGCGCTGGCCGTCACCGGCACCAGCGGCCCCGGCGTCGCCCTCAAGAGCGAGGCCATGAACCTGGCCATCGTGCTGGAACTGCCGATGGTCATCATCAACGTCCAGCGCGGCGGTCCCAGCACCGGCCTGCCTACCAAGACAGAGCAGTCCGACCTGCTGCAGGCCATGTTCGGCCGTAACGGCGAAAGCCCCATCGCTATCCTCGCCCCGCGCAGCCCGTCCGACTGCTTCGACACGGCCATCGAGGCCTGCCGCATGGCCATCCGCTCCATGAGCCCGGTCATGATCCTGTCCGACGGCTTCCTGGCCAACAGCTCAGAGCCGTGGATGATCCCCGACGCCGATTCCATTCCGGCGATCGTGGTTCAGCACCCGGCCGGACACACGGACAATGCCAATGGGGACGATCCGTTCCTGCCCTATCTACGCGACCCGGAGACGCTGGCCCGGCCGTGGGCCATCCCCGGCACGCCCGGTCTGGAGCACCGCATCGGTGGCCTGAGCAAGGCGCCGGTGACCGGCAATGTCTCCTATAACCCGCTGCACCACGAGCAGATGGTGACTGAGCGGGCGCAAAAAGTGGCCGCCCTGGCCGATATCATTCCCGACCAGGAAGTGTTTGGCCCCGAATCCGGCGAGCTGCTGTTGATTAGCTGGGGCGGCACGTTTGGCTCAGTGCGATCGGCCGTGGCCCGCGAAGTGCAACAGGGACGGTCCGTTGCCCATGTCCATCTGCGCCATCTCAACCCGTTCCCGCGTAACCTGCGCGATATCATGAGCCGCTACAGCCAGATTCTGGTGCCGGAACTGAATGGCGGGCAGCTGGCCTTCCTGCTGCGCGGCCGTTTTGCCCTCAACATCCAGTCCTATCCCAAGCTCCACGCCCGGCCGTTCACCATTGCCGAGCTGACCGAGAAGATCGAGCAAATGCTGGGCTAGACGAGTGAGAAATTGATCATGACTGATTCTATTCCCGTACAAACGCTGACCCGCCAGGATTTTGTTTCCGACCAGACCGTGCGCTGGTGCCCCGGTTGCGGCGACTACGCCATTCTGGCACCATCCAGAAGGTGCTGCCCGACATGGGCATGCCCCGCGAGAATATCGTGTTCATCTCCGGCATCGGCTGCTCCAGCCGCTTCCCGTACTACATGAACACCTACGGTATCCACAGCATCCACGGCCGCGCGCCGACGCTGGCCACCGGACTGGCCATCACCAATCCGGAGCTGAGCATCTGGGTCATCACCGGCGACGGTGACGGCCTGTCCATCGGCGGCAACCACCTGCTCCATGCCCTGCGGCGCAACGTCAACCTGAACATCATCCTGTTCAACAACCGCATTTACGGCCTGACCAAAGGACAGTATTCGCCCACGTCGCGCATGGGTCACAAGACGAAATCGTCGCCGATGGGCTCATTCGAGCATCCCATCAACCCCATCGCCGTGGCTCTGGCGGCCGAAGCCACGTTTGTGGCCCGTTCCATCGATGCCCACACCCAACATCTGGGCGAGGTGCTGCATCAGGCGGCGGCACATCATGGGTCCTCGTTCGTCGAGGTCTACCAGAACTGCGTCATCTTCAACCCCAACGAGTGGGAAGGTATCGACGACCGCCGCACCCGCGACGAGAACATCCTGTACCTGGAAGCGGGACAGCCGATGATCTTCGGCAAGGATCGCGACAAGGGCATTCGCCTCAACGGCTTCAACCCCGAGGTGGTGGACCTGGGCAACGGCTTCAACGATACGGACCTGGTGGTCCACGACCCGGAGTCGGTCGAGCTGGGCTACATCCTGGGCAGCATGGAGTGGCCGGTGCCGATGGGCGTATTCCGCCAGGTGGAAGGTCGGCCGTCCTACAGCGACAGCCTCATGGCCCAGATCGAGCAGTCGCAGGCTCAGCGCGGTGTGGGCGATCTGAACACCCTCTATCGCTCGGCCGATATGTGGACGGTGACAGCCCGCGAACACGCCGAGCCGAACATGACCGGCGAACTGGCCGACAACCTCGACGAAGAATACGTCGATACCATCGACGAGCCGGCCGGGGCGCATGAGATGACGCCGCTGCAGGCCCAGCTCATTGAGGACAAGCTGGCCGCTCTGTCGCCCCACGCACCCATCGAGGTTGAGGCCTCGACCTCCCTGATCAAGGCCATTCGCCAGATGAACACCCACAACATCGGCTGCGTGCTGGTGACGGACGACGATGACCGGCTGATCGGCATCTTCACAGAGTGGGATGTGCTCATGCGCGTGGCCGGACAGGTGGATGATTTGGCCGAGGCGACGGTGGCACAATACATGACCCCCGATCCTATCGCCGTCAGCGCCACATTGCCTATCGCCCACGCCTTGCACCTGATGTCGATCCATGGCTTCCGTCATCTGCCGTTGGTCGACGACGCTCACCGTCCCGTGGGGATGGTCTCGTTCCGCGACGTGGTCCGCCATCTTAAGGATAATCTCGCGTAGGGCGAAGTAGACTATCAACCTATGCAGGCGCCGGTCCTGATGGGCCGGCGCTTTGCATCTAGCTTGGAAACAAACTCAAGGGTCGCCGGGTTTCATGGCCAACCATGAAAAATCTTAAGCAACGCGCGACCTGATCGAAGGAGACACGAATGGTTACTGGTGCTGCCCCACACAAGACCGATGCAGCCGTACAGACAACCCGGCCCGACGGTGAAGTCGTCAATGACTTCTCCATCGTCGTCGCCACCGCCAACGGAACAGGGAGCCAGACGTCCAATATGGCCATCCTGCGTACCCTGTTCAAGATGGGCATCCCCGTCAACGGCAAGAACATCTTTCCGTCGAACATCCAGGGCCTGCCCACCTGGTACCATATTCGCGCCAGCAAGGACGGCTATGTCGCCCGCCGGCATACCTCCGAAATCGTGGTGGCCTTCAATCAGGCCACGGTGAACGAAGACGTCGCCAACCTGCCGCCGGGTGGGGTGTGCCTGTACAATGCCGATTGGCGCTCGGTGCCCCAACGCGACGATGTCACCTTCTATGCCATCCCCGTCAACGAGTTCATTCGTGACACGGGGATGAAGGGCAAGCTGAAGGATTACATCTCCAACATGGTCTATGTGGGCGCGCTGGCCCAACTGCTGGACATCCCCCTGGACCGACTGGAAGACTCGCTGACCTACCTGTTCAAGGGCAAGCGCAAAGTCATCGACTCTAACTTCGGCGTGGTCCGCGCGGCCTATGAGTGGACAGCGGCCAACATCGAAAAGGTCGATCCCTATCGCGTCGAGCCGATGATGGCTACCGACGGTCTGATCATGATGACCGGCAACGAAGCGGCCGGGCTGGGCGCCGTGTTCGGCGGCGTCACGGTGGTCTCGTGGTATCCCATCACCCCCTCGACCAGCGTGGTTGATGCCCTTAACGACTATCTGCCGCAGCTGCGCCGCGACCCGAACACGGGCGAGGCGACGTATGCCGTCGTCCAGGCCGAGGACGAGCTGTCGGCCATTGGCATGCTTATCGGCGCAGGCTATGCGGGCGCACGAGCCATGACCGCCACCTCCGGCCCCGGCATCTCGCTCATGGCTGAGTTCGCCGGTCTGGGCTACTTCGCCGAGGTCCCGGCCGTCATCTGGGACATCCAGCGCGTTGGCCCCAGCACCGGCCTGCCGACCCGCACCGGACAAGGCGACATTCTATTCACCTACTATCTGGGCCACGGCGACACGAAGAACGTGATCCTGCTGCCCGCGTCGTTGAAGGAGTGTTTTGAATTCGGCTATAAGGCGTTTGACCTGGCCGACGGGCTGCAGACGCCGATCTTCGTCCTCAGCGACCTGGACCTGGGCATGAACAACTGGATGTCGGAGCCGTTCGACTATCCCGCTGAGCCGATCAATCGCGGCAAGGTGCTTACCGCCGCTGAGGTGTCCGAGAAGGGCTTTGCCCGCTACAAGGACATTGACGGCGACGGCATTCCCTATCGCACCGTGCCCGGCAACGAGAACCCGACGCGCCGCCTACTTCGCCCGCGGCACCGGCCACAATGAGTACGCCGTCTACAGCGAGCGCTCCGTGGACTGGGAGAACAACATGCTGCGGCTGGCGCGCAAGTTCGACACGGCGCGCACGATGGTACCGGCGCCGGTGATCGACGAAGTGGCGGACGCGGCCTTTGGCATCATTGCCTTCGGCACCACCGAACCGGCCATTGAAGAAGCGCGCGACCGCCTGGCCGAGGCCGGCGTCCGCACCAGCTTCATGCGCCTGCGCGCCCTGCCCATCAATGACGACGTGGCCGACTTCATCCGCCGCCATCCGCGCAGCTATGTGGTCGAACTCAATCGCGACGGACAGATGCAGACCATCCTGCAATCGGAGCTGCCGGAGCTGGCTACGCGGCTGATATCGCTGGCCCATCTGGACGGCATGCCGCTGACCGCTCGCTGGGTAGTCGAAGCGATCGAAGCCCGTGAGCAGGCCGCCGTGGCGCCGGGCAGCAACGGTACCGCCGCCCAGACCACGGCCGCCAACGAACGCGTCTAACCGAGACTCGAAGGACAACAAACACCATGGGAACAACATCCTCTCGTCAACCCAAAGTCAATGCCATCGGTCTGGCTCAGACCGACTATAAGGGCCTGCCCTCCACCCTGTGCCAGGGCTGCGGCCACAATTCCATCGCCAACCAGATTATGCAGGTGGCCTATGACCTGAACATCAACCCGACCGAGATGCTCAAGCTGAGCGGCATCGGCTGCTCCAGCAAGTCCCCGGCCTACTTCCTGGGCCAGAGCTTCGGCTTTAACGGGCTGCACGGCCGTATGCCCTCGATGGCCACCGGCGCGCTGATGGCCAACCATCACATGCACGCCATCGGCGTCAGCGGTGACGGCGACACAGCCAGCATCGGCATGGGCCAGTTCAAGCACATGCTGCGCCGCAATGTGCGCATGGTCTACATTGTCGAGAACAACGGCGTCTATGGCCTGACCAAGGGTCAATTCTCCGCCACCGCCGACAAGGACCAGGAGCTGAAGTATGCCGGCACCAATGACTTCCCGCCCATCGACATCTGCATGGAGGCGATCCTGGCCGGCTGCGGCTTCGTGGCCCGCTCGTTCTCCGGCGACGCCAATCAGGTGCGCGAACTGCTGAAGGCAGCGCTGAGCCATCGCGGCACGGCCGTGCTGGACATCATCAGCCCCTGTGTGGCCTTCAACAACGAAGATACCTCCACCAAGAGCTATGGCTACGGCAAGGAGCACGAGGTGCCGCTGCACAGCATCGGCTTCGTGCCCAAGGAAGCGGAAATCGACATCGAGGCCTACGAGCCCGGCGAGGTGCGCGTGGTCGAGATGCACGACGGCTCCTTCATCCAGCTGCGCAAGCTGGAGGACGACTACGACCCGACCGATCGCATGGGCGCCATGCACCGCCTGCAGTGGGCGCAGGCCCAGCAGGAGTTCATTACCGGGCTGATCTACTACGACCCCGATCGGCCGTCTCTGGCCGAGGCCAGTCACATGGTCGATCAGCCGTTAGCCTCGCTGCAAGAAGCACAGATTCGGCCGTCGGCTGAGGTGCTGAGCAGTTTGATGGCCGGCTTGATGTAATTGACGGCCTTACGTCTGATCCAAAAAGCCCGCACGGTTTCGGCCGTGCGGGCTTTTTCTGTTCTTACAGTTGGAACCGCAGTTCCATCAGCGTTCAGATGAAATTACGGCGCCGGCGCATCGTCGATGCTGAGCAACGACACTTCAAAGATAAGCGTCGCCCCCGGCGGGATGCTGCCATTGCCAGTGTCGCCGTAGGCCAAGTCGGAGGGGATAACCAGTTGGCGCGTGCCGCCGACCTGCATCGTGGCCAGCCCTTCATCCCAGCCATCGATAACGGAGCCCTGACCCAGTGGGAAGGTGAAGGGCACGCCTCGGTCGAGCGAGCTGTCGAACTTCACCAGACCGTCCTGGGTCCAGCCGGTGTAGTCAACGGTGACGAGCTGGCCCGGTTCGGGCGAGGCACCGTCACCTTCGACGATGTCATAGTACATCAGACCGCTGTCGGTGGTGGTGAAATCCGATTCGGGCACTTCCACCGGCAAGACCAGCGGCTTGACCTCGAGTAGTTCCACTTCCATGATCAGCGTGGCGTTCGGCGGAATGCGGCCGCCGCCGGCTTCACCCAGCGCCAGGTCGGCGGGGATAATGAGCTGACGCACGCCACCCGGCATCATCGTCGAGACGCCCTCGTCCCACCCAGGGAAAACACCCTGCTCGCTGCCCAATGTGAATGTCAAAGGCTCACCCTGCGCATCGGACGAGGCGATAAACGTCAGACCGTCCTGCACCCAGGCAGAGTAGTTGACGACCACATCCTGTCCGGCTTCGGGTATGTCACCCGACCCTTCGGTGATGTCATAGTACTTCAGGCCGCTGTCGGTGGTGGTGAAGTCGGCCTCATCCAGCGTGGCCGGCTGCGGCGGGGCCACGGCCGACAGGACCTCAACATCCAGCGTGATGGTGGCGTTGGCCGGGATCACGCCGGGGATGCCCTCTTCGCCAAAGGCCAAGGACGACGGAATGACCAGGCGTGCCTGACCACCCTCGTTCATGAGCAGCAGGCCTTCCAGCCAGCCGTCGAACAAGTCATCGGCCGATGCGGTGGCCACGATCGGTTGGCCGTCGCTGTAGGTGTCGGCAATGGTTGTGCCATCGTCCACCGTACCGAGAATATTCATGGTGACGATGTCGCCCGCTTCAACGGCCCGACCGGCGCCCGCGACTCTCTCATAATAGAGGAGGCCGGTATCGGTCTCCACCGGGTCGCCCAACGCGGGATCCAGGGTGGGGATGGGGGCGGGCTGATCGACTACCGCTTCGCCACCTTCGATCACGGCCGCTTCGCCCTCACCCTCGCCCGTTTCGGCCGATGAGGCTTCGCGCGTTAGCTGCGCCGCTTCTTCTTCCGTCAGGGCCGGCCCGCAGGCGGCCAACATCAAAACGACTGCCAGCAGGGCAGCCATGATTGCCATTAATTGTCGCTTATTCATGTTCGTGTCTTCTTCAACTCCTAGTAATCAGATCGTGCGGCCGAAACGCTGCACCGGCAGCTAGTATAGTATCGTTGCCCCCGAGGGCGCGCCACTTTCGCCTATGGGATACTCACGAATGAGGGCGATTGGCCTTGGTCTCTAAGCGCCCTATAATCCTAACCTGGATGCCATACACACTACAGGCGAGGCCCGTTCTGGCTTCGCGCCTTATTGTCGCTGCCGCGTTGCTGCTATTTTTTACATTGGCCGTATCGACGGCTTTGGACAAGTCCCCCACCAACGACGAGCCGGTGCACATGACCCGCGCCGCACTTCTGCACCAAAGCCGCAACTTCTCGCTGCAATTCGAACACACGCCGCTCAGCCATTGGCTTATAGGCGCCCTGTTCCGCACTGAGCCGGGCCTACCTCATGTTGAACAATTGGCGAGTTGGCCCACCGGCGATCGACTGGCCATTGCCGACGAGTTCTTGTGGCGCTCGGGTGTCGATGTGGACCGCCTCAGCTTTCTGGGCCGCTTGCCAATTATCTGGGCCGGGCTGCTGTTGGGGGCGGTGCTGGCCCTATGGACAACAGCCGTGGCTCGACGCACCGCCTACACTACTGGTGGCAATGGTCGCGCTGTGTTAGCTGCGTTGGCGGTGGTGATGGCCCTTTACGCCGTCTCCTCCAACCTGATTACCTCAGCCGCGCTGGCCACGACCGATTTCGTGGCGACGGTGACCTATTTTGCCACGGTCTGCGCCTGGTGGTTCTTTTGGCAACGGCCGGGGTGGGCGCGCTGGCTGATTACAGCGCTGCTCCTGGGCACGGTGCTGGCTGCCAAACTGACCGGCGTGCTGCTGATCCCGGTGCTGCTGGTTCTGGCCTATGTCTGCCCGCACCCGCGAGCATCGTGGTGGCGGCCGGGACTGCTGTGGCTGGGCCTGCTGCCGGTGGCGGGGTTGGTCCTGTGGGCGAGCTACGCCTTCACCGTTGGCCCGTGGGCAGGTCTGAACGTGCCTGCGCCGGCCTACTGGCAAAGCTGGCAATCTGTTCTGACCCACGTTAGCGATGGGCACCAGTCGTTTTTCATGGGGCAGCTTTCCAGCGACGGTTGGTGGCTCTATTTCCCCGTGACCTTCCTGATCAAGACGCCGGTGGTATGGTTGGGGCTGCTCGGTGGGGCGCTGGTGTTGGCGGCACGTCGCCGCGTGGCCTGGCAAGTGGCCGCCTTCACCCTGCTGCCCGCGGCGGTTCTGTTTGCCGCAGCGGTGGTCAGCCGGCTCAACATTGGCTACCGACACATCCTGCCTGTCACGCCTTTTCTGCTGGTCCTGATTGGACACACATTGCCCGCGCTTTGGCCCAGCAAGATTGCTCGCTGGGCCGTTGGCCTGGGCGTTACGCTAACGGTACTGGTCGCGCTGTGGATCCATCCCAATCACCTTGCCGCGTTCAACCTGGCGGTCGGCGGACCGGCGCAGGGCTATCGCTATCTGGGCGACTCCAATCTCGACTGGGGTCAGGAACTGCCTGCTCTGGCCGATCTGGCCGCGGCCACGGATCCCCCGCTGAACTGGTCTTATGCCGGATCGGCCGACCCCGCCTACTACGGTTTGACCACGCCGCCGCTGTCCGACCCCGACGGTGCACCCGCTCCCAACTTCAACCCGGCCAACCCCGCGCCCGGCCGTTACGCCATCAGCGCCAACCACATCCAGGGTGTGCTGGCAGATTCCGACTTGTTCGACTGGTTCCGCCGCCGCAGCCCCGACGGTTCACTGGGCTATGCCATCCTGCTCTATGATGTGGCTGCCGCTCAACCAGGCGACTGGATTGTCCACTGCACCGATCCCGGTCCGATATTGTCACCCGAAGCGGCCGAGCACCTGCTAGGTGTCAACGGCGTGCGCCATCTTTACGTCGGTTGTGGGCAAACAGCCGTCTTTCCCCACGATGGGTCACCCGGCTGGACGATTGCCGCCGGTTTGGCTGATGATGACGCCGTTGTCTACCGCCATCGAGCCTCGTCACTGGGCCCGGACTACACCGTACGCTATCAACCTCCGGGCAGCACACCCAATGTTGGTCGCACGACGACAGCCCAAACGGCCGCCGGTGCGCCGATCACCTTGACTCATTCAGTCGGCGGTGTCGCGGAACTGCTGGGCTATCAGGTGGGTGCGAATGAATGGCAGACCGTCTGGCAAGTTGTGGCCGTCCCCGATGGGCCGCTTTCCATTCAGGCCCATCTGCTCGATGCCAACGGCACCGTCCTGCAGGTCGCCGACAGCCTGGGCTTCTCCAGCGACCAGTGGCAGCCGGGCGATGTATTTGTGCAGCGATTTGCGTTTGACGGAACGGCCGAGGGTGCCACTCTTGAGACCGGCCTATACAACTACGTGACGCTGGAAGGCGTGGGGGAGACGATACGCCTTCCAGCCACGCCAGAATGACAGCAGGTTAGCACAGTCGCCTAATGCCCGGCAGAAGCCATCTTGCCCAAGCTGCGCTGAACTGCCGTCTGCGCCCCCAAAGCTACCCAGAACACGACGCCCAAAATCACCGGCAGTAGCCAAGAGACGGATGTGATGGCCACGATCACGGCCACAAGCAGCAGTACAACTGCCGTGCCGGGGTGGAGCAACCAAAAACGGCCGCAGTTAGCGTAGACAGCGCGCATGGAAGTGTCTTCCGCTGCCAAGTAGAACGGCCAGTAGAAGAGATTTATCCCGATCACCACGAGCAGAACGGTGAGCCATATAGCCTTCAGAATGGCCCAGGACGCTCCCGGCACGGCCCAGAAAGCCGAGAGGTTATAGACGGCGATGCCGACGATGACGGCATTGGGCAAAGCCCAGCGCCAGGCAGGCCAGAAGAGTGCCTTGAATGTTCCCCATACATCAGCCGCGCCCCAATACTCATTGGTGGTCGTTGAACGTGCCATAGCGCACAGGGCGGCCGTCATGGGTGGGCCGGGGATAATGAGCACCTGGGCCAGAAACCACAGAGCGCTCAGGATGATGACCGAAACATACTCCTCCCAGCACCGCCGCGTGGCGGAGGCCAGGATGACTACGGGGTTCATGCTGATACTGTCTGCAGCCATTCTGACCCCAATCGACTAACCCTTGATACCACTATAGCTGATGCCCTCTATGAAATAGCGCTGGAAGGCAAAGAAGATGATGGCCATGGGGACAGTGGTCAGCATTGACCCAGCCATGAGCGAGTTCCACTGCAAGTTTTGTCCCATGCCCCCTCGCAGGAGCGCCAGGCCCAGAGGCAGCGTATACAGGTCCTGATTGGTGGTTACCACGATCAGCGGGTGCATAAACTCATTCCAAGCGCCCTGCAAGCTGAAGATGATCAGCGCCACCAGGGCAGGCCGCGCAGTGGGCAAGACCACACGGAAGAACGTCTGAAACTGGCTGGCCCCGTCGATTCGCGCCGCCTCCTCCAGCTCTTTAGGCACGGATTCAAAGAACTGTTTCATCAGAAAGATGCCGAAGGCTGTTACTAGTTTGGGTACGATCAATCCGCTGTAACTGTTAATCATTCCCAGGGTCTTCAGGACAATAAACATGGGAATAATCAACACAATGCCGGGAATCATCATCGTGCCCAGAATTGCCAGAAACGCGACGTTACTGCCCGGGAACGGGATGCGAGCCAGCGCGTACCCGGCCAGGCTGGCGAACAAGACATTACCAACAGTGATTAGCACGGCGACTAGGGCGCTATTCAAGGTCCATCGGCCGACGTTGAAATTCAATAGCCGTTGATAACCTTCCAAGGTGAACGTTTGCGGGATTAAACCTACCGTATTCTGGTTGATCTCCGGCAGGGTCTTGAAGCTGGTGCTGATGGCTAGCAGAAACGGGTAGATGAACATGGCAGCAATTAGCAGCAGAATGCCGTACGAAGCAATGATTCGCAAATAGTTGCCGGCGGTCTTGACACTATCTTGGCTCGCCGTCGCGGCCGTTGTTTCGGTAAGAGAGGTTGCCACAATTCATCGCCTCCTATAGGTCGGCTTCGCTGCCCGTAATGCGCCGCTGGACCATGGTCAGGGCAAAGATTAGGATAAAGAGCAGAATGGCGATAGCCGCCGCCATGCCCATGTCACTGTTGGTGAAGCCACTGCGATAGACCAGGTAGGCCACGGTAAGCGTGGTCTTGGCCGGACCGCCACTGCTCATGACGTAGATTTGATCGAAAACCTGGTAGGTACCGATCAGACCCAGGGTGATGACGAAGAACAAAGTCGGCCGTAACAGGGGCAACGTAATGCGCCGAAACTGTGTCCAGGCGCTGGCACCGTCAATCTGCGCCGCCTCATAGACATAGCCGGGCACGTTCTGCAGGGCGGCCAGGAAGATGATCATCATTGTGCCAATGGTCGTCCATGTGTTCATGATCATGATCGCCGATAGGGCAATGCTCGGTCCGCTAATCCAGTCCCAGAGGGTTAGTCCCAGGACTTTGTTCTCTACCAACGCCGGGGACGTTAGGGCGGTGATGCCCACTGATTCAAGGGCAATGTGGAAGATGCCTCTAGGGTCTGACATCCAGGCAATGGGTTCCCACCGGTCAAACGTGATAGTCGATAGCACATTGTTGATCAAGCCACTCTTCTGATAGAAGAACAAGAACATCAGGCTGATGGCAATCGATGAGGTGATGGACGGAAAATAATAGGTGGTGCGAAAGAAACCCTTGTAACGTAGCCAAGCCTGATTGACCACAACCGCCAGCAGCAGAGAGAGGATAGTCTGTGCCGGGACGACGCCCATCGCGAAGTAGGTTGTGTTCTTCAGCGATTTGAAGAAATCGGTCTGCCGAATACCCTCCTGAAAGAGGATCGATCGGTAGTTCTCTAGGCCAATAAATGTTGCGTCACCGGGTGGGCTAATGCCGTTCCAGTCGGTCATACTGTAGTAGAGGGCGAAGATGATGGGGATGATGATGAACACGGTGAAGATCAGAACCGTAGGGCTCATAAAGAGCCAGCCGGCGACGGCCCGTTCACGATCTTCACCCTTGATACCGGTTGCGGTACTCATACTATTGCCTCCCGCGGGCCAGGTCTTATCCTGGAGCCTGATCCCTTTGGGGCAGACCAGACTCCAGGACGCTAGACTAGACGATGCTTATTGATTACCGAGTACTTCGGCACCCACCGTTTGGGCTTCGTCCAAGACCTGTTGGGCGGTGTAAGTACCTGTGAAAGCCTGTTGCATGCCGGAGTTGAGGGTGTCCAGCACGTCCTGGAAGCCCGGACGGAACTGCCACGGACGAGCGTAGTTGGCGCCGGTCAGGAACGGCTCCAGATCAGGATATTGCGCCAGCCAACCATCGCGCAGGCTGGCCCGCGTGGGCATGGCCAACCCAAGACCGGCCCATTGCGCCATACCTTCGGATCCCGTCAACCAGTTGGCTAGACGGATGGACTCTTCGGGATGGGCGGCACTGGCCGGGACACCGTAGCACACCGTAAAGGACATGGTCGCTTGACCGGCCGGCCCGGCCGGTAGTTCGGTCACACCCCAGTTCAAGTCGGGGAACTGGTCGTTCAGATAGGACACAATCCAGTTACCTTCCATCGACATAGCCGCCAGGCCCTTGCCGAACGCTTCGCCAGCCCAACCGCTATCCAGATCGGACGGCTGAGCAGCATAACCATCGTTGACCAGATTGAGATAAAACTCCATGGCTTCCTGCGCTTCGGCTGAGTCGAGGGTCATGGCCGTGAAGTCGTTGTTGGTCAGCGTGCCACCGGCCTGATAAAGGAAGGCGATCCAGCGTGCCAGATCAGGGCTGAGCACCATGCCATACACGCCGTTGTCGGCATCGGTTAACTGTTCGGCCGCCGCGCGCAGATCATCCCATGTCCAGTCGGACGTAGGGTAATCCAGACCGGCTGCGTCAAACATATCGCTGTTATACTGCAAGCCCAGGGTGCTGAAATCCTTGGGGGGGCACCAGAAGGTGTCGTCCAGGGTGAACGCCTGACGTAAGTTGGGATAGAAATCGTCAGGGTTGTCCAGCTGATCCCCAATCGGCATCAATACGCCCGCCTCAACAAAGTCGGGTAGCTTGAAGCTATCGATGTAGAACACATCCGGCGGTACGCCACCTGCTAGGGCCGTCTGCAGGGCCGTGTCATATTCCGGCACCTGATTGAGCTGCACCACAATGTCCGGATTTTGGGCATTGAAAGTGTCGATCATCTCTTGCAGCCGGACGTTCTCCGCGTCTGAGCTGGACCAACCCATCAACTGCAACTCGACAATATCGCCCGCCGGTTCTTGCATCACCTCTTCAGTAGGCGCGGCAACGTCTTCGGCCGGCGCCACCACCTCCGCAGCAGTGGTCTCGACGACAGCCGGAGCTTCGGCCGTTGTGCCGCCGCACGCCCCAACCATGAGGGCCAATAACAGTAAAGTAACCAACGCAAACCAAGTTCTATTTCTTGACATGATTCTTCTCCAGTTTTTGAATTACTGACATATTGTTTGGCGTTTGCGCGGCGGAAACCGAGGTTCTATGCTAGAATGTCGCCCGCCTGACGCTTCGCCGTCATGCTATTGCCGTATAACCGTTGCTTTGACCGGCTGGTTATGCGGCATTTTGATGCTTGTCAACTCGCTTGTGAGTAATGCGATAGACACCTCCTTCTTGTTTTATATCAATGGCATAGTCTTGACCGTGGGACTGATATCTGAAGGCCAGCCGCCGCCAATGGCGGGGTAGCCTGGGGGTCACAGTCCAGCCATCTTCTGAATGATGCAAGCCGGCAAAGCCGAAAACAGCCGCCTGCCAGACACCACCAGTGGATGCCGCATGGATACCATCCTCAGCGTTACCGCGCGGATTGCGCAGGTCAGCTAGGGCAGCTAGCATGAAATGGGTATAGGCTTCGTCGGGTTGGCCTGTTTCGCAGGCGGCCCAGGCATGAAAGCTGGGGCCTAGCGACGAGCCATAGCGATGATCGGTCAGAGGCATGTAGGTATCCCAGTTGATCTGCCAGGTTTCCTGGTCGAAAGCATCGCGAAACAGGCAGAGCAGCATAATCACATCTGCCTGCTTGAGGATCTGGTGCTCATTAGCTCCTTCGATCCCCAAGATTATTTGCATCGATCGGTCGGCAGTACGTAACATTTCCGGGTCAACCGGCCGGCGGTCAAAAAAGCCTTCAAATTGGTCGATCACCTTTGTGCTTGGGTCGTGGAGGAATTGGATGTTGTCGCTGATCGCTTTCCATTTAGCTCGATCTTCCGGGGTTATTGACCCATAATCGCCGTGATGACGTCCGACCTCTTGCTGCTCCAGCCAATCGACCATATCCAGCGCGGTGCGCAGATGCCAGCGACACATGTAATTGGTGAAGCTATTGTTGTCGACATGATCGTGATATTCATCGGGGCCGATGACGTTCCGGATGGAATAGACAATGCGCCCGTCGTCGGCCGTCTCCGGTTCAACGCGACTGGCCCAGAAGCGGGCACCCTCCAGGATCATCTCGGCGCCGTAGTCGTGCATGAAGTCGTCGTCACCCGTGACGCGCCAGTATTGCATGATAGCGTAGGCAATATCGGCCGTGATGTGAATCTGAATATCACCGGTCCAGATCCGGATCAGCAATGTCGGGTCACTCCCATCGGGCACCCAGGTTGGCGTGACCTCATCGCCCGTCTCCGCACTTTCCCAGGGGAACTGTGCTCCCTCATAGCCATTACGGGCGGCCTTGCGTCGGGCCCCCGGCAGACAATGATAGCGGTAGAGGAGCATGTTGCGCGCCAATTCGGGGTTGGTGAAGATCAGGTAGGGCAGCATGAAGACTTCCGTGTCCCAGAAAATGTGCCCGCGATAGCCATAGCCGCTGAGGGTCTTGGCGCCTATGCTGGCCCGCTCGGTGTGCTGGGGGGCAGCCACTAATAGTTGGAACAGATTAAAGCGCAGAGCCAATTGCGCTTCCGAATCGCCCTCGATGATTACATCGCCTCTTTGCCAGATATGCTCCCAGGCGCATAGGTGATTCTGCAATAGATTGGCATACGACTGGTTAATACGAGTGGCGGTTGCCTGCCCGATAGACGTCTGAGAGGTGTCCCTGTCCGGCCAATCACGATCAGTGCCTACCGCGACGATCTTGTCAATCTGCAGCGTTTGACCCGTCAGCAACTCGGCCACGACTTGCACGGCCGGGAAACCGGGGCAGGCGTCGATAGTCTGTAAGGGGGCATGACCGGTGGATACATCGGCGACCACTACAGCGGCCATCCCAACCTCTCGGTCGGTCTGGCGCGTGCTGGCCTGTAACCACACCGTGTCGGTGGTGTTATCGCCTTGGTCCTCCAGACACAGATGGAGTAGGTCCTGATTGGCTACGTGACCGTCTATCCCTGACCGAACGGTGATCGTGCAAGGCTCAGAGACGGCCGTTACCAATAGGCGGATAGCACCCACATGCCGGTCTTGATAGGCGTGGAACCGTTCGAAGTGGAGGTCCAGGGTCCGGCCGTTTGGTGCGCGCCACAAGATGTCGCGCCGGAGAATGGCCTGACGCAAATCACTGCTGCGATGGAAATCCAGAACCTCGCCCTCGTCCAGTCGAAACCGCTCGCCATCGAGTTGGATCGTCAGGCTGAGCCAATTGGGCAGATTAACCAGCTCGGTGAATACGACCGGTGCGTCATCCCAGATACCATGGGCGAAGGTGGTGGCCGATTCGCCGGTATAACCCTCTTCGAACGATCCACGCGATGAGAAATAGCCGTTGCCCAGGGTGAAGATCGTCTCCATGTGATGTTGGGTCTCGGGCACAAACCCGTCTTGAATCACGGTCCAACCAGGGTCATGGTCGGCGGCGTGCTGTAGTTCTGCCAGGGATATATCTTGCATATCGTCACGCAGTGTCACGCGGCCGTAATGACGATTGATATCCGCAAACCGCTCCGTCGGACCCAGAGCCAGTACCGCCATCCCTGCGGCCTGCGCAGCCATGACCCCAGCCGCGGCGTCCTCGATCACCAGACAGCGCACGGCGGGCACACCCAAGCCGGCTGCGGCAAAGCGAAATAGGTCGGGGTAAGGCTTCTGCCGTTGTACACTATTACCGTCTGCCAACGTTCCCAGCCGATTGACAATGCCGAGGCGTTCGCAAACGGCGCGGGCATTCTTGCTGGCAGAGGCAACGGCATAAGGAATGCCCGCTTCATCCAGTTCATCGAGCAGGTCGGCCACCCCGGGTAGCAAGTCAGCGGGACTAATTTGATCGAGCAAGGATTCGTAGGTCTGTTGCTTGCGGGCCATCAGTTCCTGCAGCCGTTCCTCTGTTTCCGACCGATCGCCGAGGACAATCATGAGCGAGTCGCGACGGCTCACCCCGCGACAGAGCTCGTTTTTCTCGCGGTCGAAGGACAAATCTTCCTCATCGGCTAACCGTTGCCAAGCCTGGTAGTGGTATTCGGCCGTGTCGGTGATGACCCCATCGAGATCGAGAATAACCGCCTTTAGTGAATCAGGGCTACTCATTTCCGTCCCTCGCATGATCATCGGCTTTGTGGGAGCCGCCGCTAGACTCACGTACGATAAGGGATGGCTTTAGCAATATCTGACTGGTGGAAACCGGATCCCCGCCGATTTGGGCCAATAACAACCGGGCTATTTCTTGACCCACCTGGGTGATCGGTTGGCGCACGGAGGTGAGCGGTGGGTGCAGAAACTGGGCCATCGCACTGTCGTCGTAACCAGTGATGGCGATATCATGGCCGACGCGTAAGCCGGCATTGGATACGGCATTCAAGGCGCCGGTGGCTATCAGGTCGCTGACACAGGCCACGGCTGTTGGCCGGCGATCCTCGGGTAGGCTCAGAAAGTGCTCCACAGCAGCCACACCGGTCTGGACAAAGTTCTCGCCACGAAACAGCCAGTCGGGAGCAGGGGTGATGCCTGCCCTGGCCAAACTGTTGGCGTAGCCCCGCTCGCGATGGGTGCCGGCTTTGGATCCTTCCGGCCAGGTGATTAGGCCGATGTGGCGATGGCCTTGGGCCAATAAGTGATCCGTGACTTGCTCCAGCCCGTTGATATTGTCGACATCGACCCAGGGGAAATCCCAGGCGTCATTAGAGCGGCCGAAACTGGCGAACGGGATCCCGGCCTCTATCAGTGCGGCAATGCGGACGTCATTGTCGTTGGTGTTGGCCAAAACAAAACCAGCAACCTGACCACGACGATACAGTTCCTCATAGGTTGCTGTCTCGGTGCGTGAAGTGGTTACGAACGTCAGGACGTGGTAGCCTGCGGCTTCCATGCTGAGGATAGTCGAGTAGAGGAAACGGTCGAGCACCGGGTGCGACGCAACCCCCAGCGGATCCTCCACGCCATAGCCAATTAAATTGGAAGATTGAGTCCGCAGGTTGCGAGCGCTGACATTCGGTCGGTAGCCCAACTCGCGAATCGCCGCCGCGACACGCTCGCGTGTTTCCAACGGGATCGTGTTGCCCGGCGTATCATTGACGATGAAGGAAACCGTGGTTTGCGATACACCTGCTAGGCGAGCCACATCGCTCATTGAGGGGCGGCGTGTCGTTGGCTTTTCCTCGTTCACTCGGTTGTATGCTCCTTGTGAATCCAACTTCAGACAAAAAGACAGGTAATACATTCACTAAATGGTATTAGTAAATCGTATTATCATTATAAGGGTTTGTTTAGCCTTGTCAACAGGGAAATAGTTTAAGTAGGATACAGATCGGATCAAACATGAATGGCGCCGGTCAATTTGGCTGATTAATTACGCCGCGCATTGATCATTGGGCAGATATCGTCTGGTCCTCTGGTCCCCTTGTTTACACCCCAACCCTTCAGGCACCCCTCATTGGCCCTCGCTTCCGTCAGTGATACCATTCCCAACATGCTAGCGTTGCCCGAAGGCGACACCACCGCACCACACCCAATGTCTACCCGCACCCACCGCATCCTCCTGGCCGCCATCCTCGGCATCTACGCGCTCCTGGCTGTGGGCTATGGCATCGTCACGCCGCTGTTCGAGACCCCGGACGAGCACCTGCATTTCTTCACCGTCGACTTCATGGCCCGCGAACGCCGATTGCCGACGACGGCCGACGAGGGGCTGATGGGACAGGAGGCCGCTCAACCGCCGTTGTACTACGCCCTCGGCGCGTTGCTCATCAGCCCCATTGATACCAGTGGCGCGACTGACCATCTGTGGGCCAATCCGCGCACGGACACATCGGCCGTTGCCGGGCAGCTGTGGGCTAATCCGCAAGCCGATCCCGGCAACACGCGCGGCGAGAGTCTGTCCGACCCACCGATCAACGTGGCGATGTTCGTTCACCCACCCGCCGAGGATTGGCCGTGGCAGGGCTATGCCCTGGCCGCCCATCTGCTGCGGCTGCTGTCGGCGGTGTTTGGGCTGGGCACGCTGCTGTGCATTTACGCGGCCGGCCGTGTGGTATGGCCTGATGACCCCGGCCGCGCGTTGCTGGCGACGGGCCTGGTCGCTTTCTTGCCGCAGTTCGCCTTTCTGCACGGGGCAGTCTCCAACGACGCGGCGATCACCTTCTTTGCCGCCGCGGCCATCTGGCAGCTTTTGCGACTGCGCTTGGAGTCGCCAACCACGGGCCGCTATCTCCTGCTCGGGCTGACTATCGGCCTGGCCATGCTGTCCAAGGCGGCGGGACTGCTGCTGCTGGCCTACGCCGTGGGTGTGCTGGGGTTGCTGGCCTGGGTTCAGGCCGACGCCCGGCGTTGGGCGGAGACGGCAAAGGCGGCGCTGCTCATTCTCGGACCGGCGCTGTTGGTGGGTGGCTGGCTGCTTTGGCGTAATTGGTCACTCTACGGCGACGTAACTGCCGCGAATCAGTTCATCGCCATCGCCGGTGGCGTACGGCCGTACTCGTTGCGTCAGGTGTGGAACGATATGGATCGTGTCTGGCTGTCGTTGTTTGGCCTGTTCGGCTGGATGAACCTGCAGGCTCCGACCTGGATCTACCTTGTCTGGAACGCCATTGTCGTAGCGGCCGTCGCGGGCGGCGTGTGGGGACTGGTGCGAGCGTTGCGGCGCGACTCGGCCGGTTCGCCTGACCCCCGGCAGGCCCTGGCAATCGACAGCCGGTTCCTGTCGCTGCTCCTGCACCCGGCGGTGATCCTGCTGGGCTGGCTGGTGCTGGTGGCGGCCTGGCTGGCTGCAATTCATGCTGCGCACTCCCGCCGACCAGGGGCGGCTGTTCTTTCCGGCCCTGGTGCCCCTGGCTTTGGGTGCGGCTTATGGTCTGAGCCGCTGGCCCCGACCCTGGGTGCCGGTCGGTGTCCTGGGCGCGGCACTGGTCACGTCGGCTTACAGTTTGTTGGTGGTTGTGCCGGCGGCCTATGCCACGCCACCCGTGATCATGGACATGCCGGCCGAGGTTGCCCCCCTGTTGGTGACCTTCCCTGAGGGACTGGAGCTGCTGGGGGCGACGATTGATACGGCCGTCACTCAACCCGGCGACTGGGTGTGGGCCACACTCTACTGGCGAAAACCGGGTGAACTGCCGGGAAGCCCGCCGCTGGTTCATCTGGAGCTGTTCGGCCGAAACTTTGACCGCATCGGCCGGCTCATCGCCTACCACGGCCGCGGCAACTACCCGGCGACGTTGTGGCCGATGGACGGTATCGTGGCCGATCAGGTGGCCGTGCAGGTGATCGACTGGGCTGAGACGCCGGTCGTCGCGCGGGTGGCGGTCAAGCTGGCTGAGGACGCCGACAGTGTGGATATTGGCATGGTGAAGATTGTGCCGCCGACGTGGCCGGATATGACCGAGGAGCCGCTGGCCCGTCTGGGGGAGGGCATTGAGATCGCCGGTCTGAGTTTGCCCAGCGATACAGCCGCTCCGGGCGATGACGTCAGTGTCGACGTTGTCTGGCAAGTAACCGCCCCACCCGGCCCGGCATTGCTCCACGCCTTCGTGCATGTGGGCGACCCCACTCAGGCGCCGCTGGCCCAGCACGACGGACCGGTGATGGGCAATGAGTACCCCGCTTCTGTCTGGGTGGCAGGCGAAGTGTTTGGCGAGACACTGACTCTGACGCTGCCGGGCGACTTGCCGCCGGGCAACTACCCGATCCAGTTAGGGCTATATGACTTTGCGAGCGGCGTTCGCCTGCCGGTGACGATCGATGGTCAGCGCCGGCCCACCGACACCGTGCCGATTGGCACACTCACTGTCACGAACGATTAACCCAAACGAAAAGCGCCCGGGCTACGCAATCGCGCAGGCCGGGCGCTACCTGATACCAACTGTTGCTCGAACAGCGAACTTACTTCACGACAAGCCTGAACAACGTGACATCGCCATCGGTCAGGCCTTTGGGATCGCGCATGCCCACGTACAGTTCGCCGTGGACATCGCGGCCGAACGTCGTGATGGGAATAGAGGTTTGGCCTACTTGTCCTGGACTGCCAGTCGCCATTGTACGCCTGCGATAGCGCCCATATTCGGCCGGTGCAGAAATCGGTATAGAGATAGTTGCCGCTGAAGAAGGGGTAGTTTTCTCCGCGATAGACCATACCCCCGGTTAGCGAGCACTCGCCCTGGCTGTGATCATACTCAAATGCCGGGAAAACATAATTCTCGCGCGGGCCGCAGTCCTTGAAATAGCCCGCAAATTGATCAGGATCCCAGGTTGCCTTGTAATCGACCGTGCCCTCATAGCAGTGCCAGCCGAAGTTAGCGCCGCTGCCGACGCCCGCGGGCAGCACGTTGATCTCCTCGCGACGCCATTCACCGACATCAGCCACATAGAGCGCACCGTTAGCCGGATCAAAGTCGATACGCCATGGATTGCGCAGGCCGGTGGCCCAGATTTCATCGCAGCCATTGACGTTCGTAAAGGGATTGCCCGGCGGGATCGTGTAGCCGCTTTCGCCGCAATCCGCGCCGGTCAGTCCGTTCTCATCCACATCAATCCGCAAAATGGACCCCAGCATCGTGTCGCGCCGCTGCGCGTTGTTCAGCGGGTCGCCGGGCACGTTGGTGGCCACGTACGGGTCTGGGCCGCCGTCGCCCAGGGGAATGTACAAGTAGCCATCCGGACCAAAGGTCAGATCACCCGCATTGTGGACCGGGCTGGGTTGGTCGCCCACTCCGGCTTGCGAATGACCATCAAGAAGCGCATGCTGTTGGCGCTGGCCGGGTTTCCGTTGAGCGAGTCAACGGTCACTCTTGCGACGCGCAGTGCCGCAATGTCGGTATACGTGACGTAGAAGTAGGGCGTGTTGGGGAAATCGGGGTGAAAAGCCAGCCCCAACAGCCCCTGTTCCCAATTCATATCCGATGTTACGTCCTTGCTAATGTCCAGAAACGGGGTCGGCTCGATCGTCCCGTCCGGCCAGACAATGCGAATAAGGCCTTCACGCTGAACGACGAACAGGCGCTCATCCCCGGCGTTGGCGATGTCGGTGATGGTGTCGGTGTCAAAGCCTTTGGCGAACTGCTGCAGCTCCACCCGGGGTGGCGGGAAGCCGCTCACCAGGGGCATGAACGCCTTCGTCTCGGCCATCGCCGACTCGGGGGCATCGACGGACGCGCCGGTCCGCGTGCCAACGCCTAGCCACAAAACTGTCAGACAAATAGGAATAACCAACCACAACCAGCGTAACGAACGACCCAATCCAGCTCCCATAATTTTAAGACTCCTCGACGGTGATGTGAGCCGGTTCAGCAACGCATTACGCCCTTTCCTGACCCGGATCACAGACAGCAATGTACTCTGTGAATTTTAGAACGAATTCACCCGTCTTACAATATGAACTCAATTCGGGACCGCGGCCGTCCCTGTGGGCAAACGCAAGGCTTATTGGAGCTGGAACACCAGCGGCGCGGCCACCAGACCCTTGATGCCGTAATGGTTGTCGAACACGGCCGTGATGATGTTGAGTCCCTGTGGGGTTGCTGAAGCGCTTAGTTCAATGGGCACATCCACGGACCCAAACGGGCTCAGGTAAGCCTTGTATTCACGATAGGTCAGGGCGTTGTTGGCGTCAAACGGCTCCAGATTGTTGCCGCCGCCGGGGACGCCGTCGGTGAACAGTCCGGCCTCAACCACCAGAACGGTCACCGGCTGCAGCGGCGGGCCGCTGACGCGCAAGACCTGGTCGGCCGAGTTGACCACGGACAGGGAGGGAACACCGATCAACTCGATGACCGGTCGGGGCGGTAAGCCGTCGCGCATATCGACGTAGGCGCCGGCTACATTGCCCGAGTCGGGCATGCGCGATGCCTGACCGGTCAGCACGGAGCCGTTGTCAAACGTCATGGTGATCGTCGCGCCGGCCAGTTCCAGCCCACTGACGCTGCCGGATTCGCCGGGGCCGGGCGCGCCAACGCCCTTGATGCTGGTGGGGTCCACATCCACGGAGAAGCTGAGGTAGTCACCGCGATCGAAGCCCTGGAAGTCCATGACCAGCACATCATAGCCGCCGTCGTTGGGCCCTTCAAAGCGGTGGGCCGGGGAGCCCACACCGACGCGACTATCAATCGTCACATCCTTGGCGACGGTATCGCCTGCCAGACCGTCGGGGTCAAAGACCATCTTGCGAAAGATCGCCGTACTGAGGTCAATGCGGATCTGGGTCAGACGTTCGCTGCCCAGCGAGGTGTTCTCCAGATAGAAGGAGCCGGTATTGAACGTGCTGGCGTTCATAGCCTTGAAGGGCGTGATCTGCAGCACGGCCGCCGCGCTATAGGGCGTCTGCGTTGGCGTCACGACCGGCGTCGGCGACGGGTCGGTGCGAATAATGGGCAGCAGCGCTGTGCGGGTCGCTTCGGCCGCAGCGGCGCTAATCGTTTCCGGTGCTCCACGGTCGCGTGGGAAACCGAAAATGCCCATGACCATTGGAATTAACATCAATAGCGCCATCGCGCCGTAAAAGATTCGCAGTGCTCGCTTGCTCATCGAAAGTCTATCCTTGCCTTCCGGTCGTCGGGCAGCTTACTGATCGCTGCCGGTCGGATCCAGTACGACTGAGTTGTTTTGTAAGGGTGACCCGGCCTGAGTGGCTGTCAGGCGTTCGCCAGTCAGCGGATCATACGCGCCCACCATCAACTGCCAACCCGGCTCGATAGTCTGACCGGCTGGGAAGCGGTGGACATCGCGAATGATATCGCCGTTTTGCCAGATTGTAGTCGGGCTTAATCCACTGTTAGGCAAGCCATCCGCCTGCGCCACCAGGTTTCCGGCGGCATCCACCAGATGGACGAAGATAGTGGTGTCGCCCGGCGTCGGCTGCAACCCCTCCCACCACAGCGTGACCCCCAGCCCCTCGACCGTAGGAGTCATTTCCGTCTGAATCAGCCGGAAGCTGTCGCCGAATTGCACCGGTTCGGGCAGGGGCGCGGGCGGAACCGGCGGCGATGACGGCCGAACAACCAATGACGCCACCAACGGCGGATCAAGTAACGCGCCATCCCGTGTGGCGGGCAGTGGCTCAGCCCGGTCACTGACGCCGATTTGCACCGAGGCCAGCGTCGGCCCGTCCAGGTCGCCGGACGGGATGATGACCACCTCGTCCCGCCGCAGTTCGCCGGGCAGCCAGCCACGCGTCGCGTTGAGGCCGCTGCCGGGATAGCTGTAATGTTCGGCCAGCTTGCGCCAGCCGCCGGGATCGGCCGCCAGGAGTTGGGTGGCAATGTCGAGATCGGTCGTCAGCGGTTGCGCGGCTTCCCAAAAGAGGGTCACGGTGGTCGGCTGTCCCGCTATGGCGTCTTCCGTCGTGACGCCCTGTAATAGCAGGCGATCGCCGTAGACGATAGCGGCCGCGGGTACATCGCCGGGTAGCCCCTCGGGCAGCAGCGTGGCTTGCGGATAAAGCCATGGCAAATAGAAAATTAGGAGGCCGAAGGTGATTAGCGGCGGAACGGCCGAAGCGACCAGGCAGGCAATTTCCTGACGCCGAGGCACCCGCCACCAGCGAGCGTAGCCCGCGGCCACTAACCAGGCCAGCGCCGACAGCCCCGGCAACCACCAGCGGCCCTCCGGCACGAGAAAGCCGGCCTCCTTCACCGTCAAGGCCTTGACGGCAAAGTAGAGGTAGCTGATGCCCGCGAACCCGGCCAGGACTAGCACGGTGGGGCTGGTGAGGAAGGCACGCAGACGGCCGATCCACGACGCATCGCGCACGCTGCCGGCCGCCGGGGCCACCGGCCGCAGCCACCCCACGAGCGAGACGGCGATGACAACCAGCCAAAACACGTAGAGCCAGTCCGGGCCATAGCCCACATCCCCGGCGCTCCAGTCCATCCAATAGGACCGCCAAATCTGTGGCAGGAAGGATACGACATGGGCAAAGTCGACCGGACTAAGGGCCAGCACACGGCCGACCGGCAAACTGCCCGACAGGCCCAGCGTGTCGCGCATGCGTACCGTATTGAGCGCCAACCACCCGGCCCACAGCGGGACCAGACCCACCAGCAGGGCCAGGCTGTACTTGAGCGTCAGCGTCCAACGGCCGTAAATGAGCAGGCTAGCCAGCAGCACCATTCCCAGAAACGCCAGCACAAAAACCCCATTGGCCTTGGTCAGAATAGTCAGCACACCGAAAAAGCCCAGCCCGACGTAGGCCAGGGCCGGGGGCGGGTTGTTCGGCTGCTGTCGCTGTCGATGCAATAGGAGCAGCGCATAGGACATGGCCAGCGCGACCGTGGCCGCCAGGGGCATGTCGTTGTTGACCGAGCCGCTGAGGTGAATGTAACCGGGCTGAAAGGCCATGATGGCGGCCATCAACAGCCCAACCCAGGGGGCGATGATGCGACTGCCCGCCCGATAGAGCGCGGCCACCCCCAGCAGTCCCAGGAAAGCGGCCGCCAATCGGCTGGTATAGAGCAGCGGCGTGGAGTGGGGCGTGATGTGAACCACGGGGTTCAGATTGCCGCGCGGGGTGCTGAGATAGTGAGGGTTCTCCTCGACCGCGATGGGCGGCGGTGGGTTAACGGCCGACGGCGGCACCGGCAGGGGCAGCCCCACCAGCGCGGCCCAGCTAAAGTAGACCGGTGGCTGATGCCATTCGGTGTAGCGTACTTCACTGTCCACCAACCCGCGATTGGGCAGCCCGCCAATCTGGCGCATCACCTGGATGTACTCGAAGTTGAGCAGCTCGTTGGGTGTGGCGTGGGCCGGCAAACGAAACGCCATCCAGACGGCCGCCAGGAAGTAGAGCAGCAGGAGGGCGGTAATGAGCCAGCGATAGCGGGTGGATGTCGGCATAAGCGCGATGCGGCCGGTTAACGGCAACCAGTAGCGGATTATACCCGGTTGACGGGGGTCGAGGGAATCAAAGCTGTATGAATTGGATTGCACAGAAGAGAACATGGCCGATCCGCAAAGAATCAGTGTCATCCGTGTTCAATCTTCTTCCCGCGTTGCCAATAGGTATCCGCGCGCTATAGTTACAGCCTATGAAAGCAGTGATCACCGGAGCCACCGGATTTGTGGGCAGCGCCGTGGCGCGCCGCTTTGTGGACGAGGGCCTCGAAGTCCACGCCCTGGCCCTGGGCGGATCTAATCGACAGCGCCTGGACGGCTACCCGATCACCTGGCACACCGGCGACATCACGGACACCGTCGTCACCAGCGCGGTCTTCGACGGTGCGAGCTGGGTCGTGCATGCGGCGGGCATGCTGGGCCGGGCCGGGGTAGCGGAGGAGACGTATCAGCGTGTAAACGCCGAGGGCACGCGCCATGTGCTCGCCGCCGTGGACGAGGCGCGGCGACAGGGCCGGACGGCCGATGACCTGCGCGTGCTCCATGTCAGCAGCGCCGGGGTGCTGGGCCCGGTGCGCGCTGCCGCGCCGCAGGCCCGCTTCGACGAGACCGCGCCGTTGGCCCCCAGTAACGCCTATGAGCGCAGTAAAGCCCAGGCCGAGGCCTATGCCCAGGAGTTCATAGCCGGCGGGCTGCCGGTTGTGATCGCCCGCCCGGAATTTATCTATGGCCCGGGCGACGTCCATGTGCTGGGCCTCTTTCGGGCCATCCAGCGCGGCATCTTTTTCTACATCGGCGACGGGGAGAACACCTGCCACCCGACCTATATCGACGATACGGTCGAGGGCTTTTGGCGAAGCCTCCAGGTCGGGCGACCGGGCGAGATTTACCACATCACCGGGCCGCGGCCAATGACCTTCCGTGAGCTGTCGGAGACGATTGCGGAAGGGTTGGCTGTGGCTCCTCCGCGCCTCCGGGTGCCGGTGCCCGTGGCCCAGACCGGGGCGGCCGTTCTGGAGACGGTCGGCAATCTGACCGGGCGCTCCGTGCCGCTCAGCCGCACCGGCGTGGCCTTCTTCAGCGAGAACCGCCGCTCGACCTATGCGCGCGCCGAACAGGAGTTGGGCTATCAGCCGCTGATTGACCTGGATGTGGGCATTCCGCGCACCATTGCCTGGTATCGGGCTGAGGGGTTGATTACGTAAGGGGCCACACGCAGCGCGGCGCATGGCCCCGGTCCATTTGCTCGTGCAGGTTAGGCGCGGTGTCAGTTCAGGGTGGCCACGGAAAAGACGACGTGGAACGGCACGCAGTAGATCATCACGCTTTGATAAAGTGACAGGTCCACATCGGACGGAATCTCGTAATTCTGGTTTCCAATGTTGCCCTTCAGTGAACCCAGATCAATATAGTCGCCCATGTCGGCGCTGGAGGTGGGGTTGGGATTGGCGACCAGCAGGACGTGCAGGTCCGGCCCGTTGGTGACCTCGAAGTCCTCCAGGCGCAGCACGCGCTGCTCGCCCTGCTCGAAGATAGCTGCCCGACCGCTGCCGCGATGGGCGGCATCGGCATCCCGAAACTGTCCTTCGCTGACCAACACCCATTCGGTCTCTGCGCTGGGCATGGCATCGTTCATCGGCTTGTCAACCATGACAGCCTCCGCTGCAGCCATCACCCGGTCTTCCACAGCCTGGCGGTCATCGGCCGACAGGCCATCGATTACGTCAGCGGGTGGCAGCGCGGCCATGAATTCAGTCTCCAAGGCTTTCATGTCGTCGGCCGGCATGGCCGCCAGCGTGTTGGCATCCGGCAAGGTGAAGGGGAAAGCTTCGTCAACCGTATCGTCGAATGAACAGCGGGCGAGGCCAGATACCAGCCCGCGGCGCCGATCACGAATACCCCAATGATTCCCAAGAACGAGCAGTAAGACAGAGCGGTTCTGCATGAGCTTGTCTCCTTGATGCGTTGACTAGACCGGCGAGCCGTTCGAGCTTGCTCGCCTCACACCAGTAGACGACGCGGCCAGTAAGCTGCCTTACAGAGCCAGGTATTGCGAAAAGATTACGCTGGGACGGGGACGGATGTAGGGCTGTCGTATTGGCGCAGTTCGGGGTACTTCCAGGCGATCAGGCCGGTGATGGCCACAGTGGCAATGCCGCCGGTGACGATGGCAAAGGGTACGCTCCATATGGCCCCTACCAGACCTGCCTCTAGTTCGCCCAACTGCGGGCCACCCATGAAGAACATCATATTGACGCTGGTCATTCGGCCGCGCAGCCGGTCGGGTGTCATCATCTGCCGCACGGTGCCGCGAATGACCGTGGAAACGGTGTCACCTGCGCCGGTGACGCCCAGTAGAACGAACGACAGCATGATCGAGGTCGACACGCCCAGAAAGGCAGTGGCGATGCCATAGATCACCACGCTGATGAGCAAGATCGGCCCCTGGCGGCTGATGTCCCGCCGAGTGGCCATGAACCCCGCGGCGACGACCGAGCCGATGGGCTGGGCGGCCGACAACCAGCCATAGCCGACCGCGCCGAGCCCTAGAATATCTGTTGCGATAATCGGCAGCATGGTCCGTGCGGAACTGAAGAACGTCGCCAGAAAGTCGAGCACCATCGTGCTCCAGATGATCTTGGTCTGGAAGGTGAAGCGCAAGCCCTTCCACCAGCGCCGCCCAACCCAACCCCTGCGATGTATTGGCCGGTTGGCCGCGATAACTCATCACAATGAGCGAAACAACGACAGCCACGAAGGAGACGGCGTTGAGGGCATAGACCACGCCGATGTTGAGATAGGCCACCATCAGCCCCGCGATGGCCGGGCCGACAATGCCCGCGGTGGTGAACATCAGATTATTCAGCGTGACGGCATTCTGGAAGTGCTCCGGCGGCACGAGATGGGGCACCAGCGATTGACGCGAAGGGTTGGCGAAGGCCGCCACCGCCGCCAAGCCGGACGTTGCCAGATAGATCACGGGAACGCTGACATGACCGGTCAGGGTCAATACGGCCAGGATGCCGGCCAGCAAACCGGAGACCATCTCGGCCCGAATCAACAGAGTTCGCCGGTTGCGCGAGTCGGCCAGCAGACCGCCCAGCAGGGCGAAGGCCACAATGGGAATGACCCGCACCAACCCCAGCGTGCCCAGGCCCAATGCCTCGGCGCCCAGGTCGATGGAACGGCCGAACAGGCTGATCGTGAACGTCTGGCCGCGCAACATGTCGAAGATGTGCCAGTTGACGGCCACCAGCTGCATCTGCGAGCCGACGGTCGAGATGAACAGCCCTACCCACAACAGCCGATAGTCACGGTATTGCAGGGCGGGCGGCCAGGAGACGGAGGTGAGCCACTTGGGTTGCATGGACAACGAAGCACCCCCGATCGGAGGCAATCGCCGATCAGGGATGAGCTAAGTGATTGTGTTGTGGGCTGGGATGGACTCGCTAAGTCGCCTCGTGTGTCGTCCGCTAGTTGGTCGTGCTGGTGGGCAGCGACCCATACAGCCACCAGTCATCGGATGATGGGTAGGCGGGTTGCCAGCCGTCGGGCCAGACGAAGTCGCCCGGCCGCCAGCGGTCACGCAACGTTGTATCCAGGGAGGCCAGGTGCTGCAGACTGCGCGGCTCCAATTGAAACGGAGGCATTTGCAAACGGCCGATGAGCGAATCAATCATGGCCCGTGTTTCCACGGCCGTGGCGTAATTGCTGGTCTTGTCGGCCGTTCCGCGATCCAGATCGCGTAGGTATTCCTGCCACTGGCGCAGGCGGGCTTCCAATTCCAGGTTAGCCTTGGTTTCGAAACGCACGATGCGATTGGCCAGGGCTTCGTTGAATCGTTGGACGCTCGTGACCACGCGCTCGCGATCGACCTCGCTCAGTTGATCGCTTAGCTGCAGCAGGCGATGTTCGCGCATCAGGTAGCCACCCAGGGTAAGCATGGGCAAGTTCGCTTTCTGGCTCATGGGCCAGAACAGCACATCGCTATCAAGATAGTCGTCCATCCCAATCGACATGGCTTCCAGAACATCAACATCGCGCGCCAGTTTTTCGGCTCCGTTATCCATCAGGTCCTCCGCTTGTAGAATAGTTTCATCGGATATAATAGACCCCACTGTGCCGGGAGGCAACCATTCGCTGCTGACTGTGTAGCGGGGCTGCAACCGGAAAGGAAGGGACCGAATGAAGCAAATGCGTCGGGCCGTTGTCTACAAGCTGGCAGCCTCTGCCCAAGAAATGGAGTTGGACGTGATGAACGGCCGGCTGGAACAAGATGACAACGGCCGATGGACTATCGGCGGCCACGACTTGACCGCGTGGCTGGCCGCCCACCTGGGCGAAGAGCTGGTGGTGGTGCTGAGTTCGGCCGATGACGAACGGGACGTGCAGGTCCGCACCTGCCGCACCTGCGGCCGCGACTACACTGACCTGGAATGCCCCCACTGCCGCGCCAACCGGATACGGCTGCGCGGCCACGCCTAGATCGAATCGATAGAGCAGGAAAAGGGAGAAGACATTGAAGCAATTATTATACGTGACTCAAGGTGCCGCTCTGGTGGTGATGTTATTTGTCTTGATGGCGACCGGACCGCGCGCGCTGGCCCAGACGGAGGCGACAGACATCGCTGCACTAGGTGTGCAGCTATGGCCGGACTATGACCGGCCGGCTATGTTGGTGCTGCTGACCGGCTCGTTGCCGCCGGGGACAACGCTCCCGGCGACGGTCACCGTGCCGATTGCGCCGGACGCTGATATCAACGCTGTGGCTCGCTTCACGGCGGACAATCAACTGCTGTCCGACGTTGAATACACGGTTAACGGCGACCAACTAACCATGACCCTGCCTGATCTGCGCTTCCAGGTGGAATACTATACGCCTTACAGCGAGAACGGTGACGAGCGCAGCTTCACATTTGACTGGCTCTCCGCTCTGAACGTCATGCAGCTATCGGCCGCTGTGCAACAGCCGTTGGCAGCCGAGTCGATTACGATTGTGCCCGCGCCGGTCAATGTGTCGGCCGACAGGGGCGACGGCCTCCAATACCATTCGCTGGCGTCCCAGGCTGTGCCGGCCGGACAACCCTACACCATTAGCGTCGTCTATACGTCGCCGACCGGCGCGCTATCGGCGCCCTCGTTGGCTGCCGGCGGCCCGCCCGGAGCCGTCAGTACGACACCGGTAGAGACCGATCGTTTCTTTGACAACTTCGACCCGCTGTGGCTGATCGCCATCATTGGCGGCCTGCTGTTGGTCGGCTTGGCCTGGTACTTCGGCCGTCAACAGGCTCTGTCCAACCGCACACGCAAGCCGGCTCCCAAACGGGCGCCAAAGCCACAACCCCCGGCACAAACCAGCCGCCCGGCCGCCCCCCCGCCTAGCGCCCCTCCTGCACCGGCCAAACCGGCGCCAAGCAGTGAGTCGCCGCGCTTCTGCCACCAGTGCGGCGCATCGATTGTGGCTGGAGACAAGTTCTGCCGTAATTGCGGCACGCCGCTCAAGTCGGCCGCCTAGCTGCGCCGGAACCTGGCTCACCCACCACACAGGCAATCCAATCAAAAAGCCCACCCCGCACGCGCGGGGTGGGCTTTTTTCTTTTAACTTGTTTGGCTTCCGAGCCGGAGAGCTTAGTTGCCCAGCAAGTAGGCCAGGATATCAGCCATGTCCTGCGGGTTCTCGCCCATGCGCAAGCCGAAGTTGGCCGGCATGGTGCTCGGCGGCCCGGCGCACGGTCCGGTCGGACACTCCGGCACGATGAAGTCGCTCGGATATAGAATCGAATGGTAAACGTACTGCAGCGCGTCCTGACCCTCGACGAACGTACCACCGATTTCGGCGATGTTGCCCAGCCACGGACCGACGGCGGCCGAAGCCTCGTTGTCCAATTGGCCGTGGCAGCCCGCGCAGCCGTAGGTAACAGTGTACAGCGATTCGCCGTTCACCGGGTCTCCCGGCGGCGTCACGTCCGGTCCTTCCAGGAAGACCGTAGCCTCTTCCGGCCACTCGTAGGTGATCAGCGGCGCCGAGCACAGCTCTTCGTCTTCCCAGTTCAGGACGTAGTTGGTAACGTTCTGCACCTGGTCCGGTCGCAGGGGACCGCCAAACTGCTGCGCCCAGGTGGGCATGATCGGTCCGCGACCGGCGGCGACAACAGTCAGGATGTAGTTGGCTTTGCTGCCGCTCCAGCCCATGGCTTCCATGCGGGGCGATACGTCGCCACACAGCAGCTGGTTGTAGTTGAGCGGCAGGCCCTGGCAGGCGATCTGGTTACCGTTAGCGTCGTAACACTCTTCAGCCTTGCCATCGACACCGTGACAGGTCGAGCAGTTGTTGATGAAGATATGGGCGCCGGCTTCGGTGGAACGGCCGAGGTCGGCATCCGTGAAGCGTTCCATACGCGCCGGTTCGCGCAGAGTGGCGAACCCCAGCACCATCATGGTCATCATGAAGGCAATGGTTCCAATGATAATCTTAATTGACATGGATCATTTCGTCCTTTTCCGTGCAAGCGATGGTGAGAAACACGCACTGCAAGGCTTCACAATTAGCATGACTTGTTCAGGAACTGGCACTCCTCTTCGTAGTTCGAGTCGTAGTGTCGGAACAGTTCCCACTCGGAGTCTAACGCGGAGCTCATCAGGATTCGTGGGTTCCTTCACCTCGTAGAGCAGCCGCATCGAAAGCATATCTTCCTGATCGTTGTCAATGACCAATTGCGCGAACGGATCCGGCATGGCGTCATCGGTGAAGTAGTTGCTGTAGCGATATTCACCGCTCTCCAGCAAGTGAGATTCACACTCATCCCACATCGGATTGCCCACCAGGGTGCAGCTTTGCTTGTGCATGGCCTCTTCGAACAAGGCCAGGCCGCGCGTTAGTTGCGGATTGCCGTCGATCACCTGGCCGGGCAGATAAATACCCGGGGTCATGTACTCCGGCGGAATACCCTTGAGCCCCTTGGGCCCTTCTTCAGGCAACAGCTCGATGCTGACCTCGCGGTCGGGCGAACTCTGGACCCGATACTCCGGTGAGCCCATCCAGTTGGACACCAACATGAAAGCGATGAACAACATGGCCACGGTCAGGCCAACGCGACGGTCGGCATAGCGGCGGCTCTTGCCCACTTCGATGTAGGGCATGACGATGAAAGCCACCAGCAGCAGCGGGATGAAGCCCACGACCAACGTCTTTGTCAGCCAGCTTCAGCCAACCCTGGGACCACGACAGATACCACGGAGCCACCACGTGCAGCGGTGTCACCACCGGGTCGGCGTGGGTTTCCAATGGCGCATCCCAGAGCCACAGCGCGCCGGCGGTCAGGAACAGTGTGGCCAAAGCAGTCCACATCAGCTCATTGGTCAGAATGTCAGGGATGAAGTAGGTACGCTCGTCCTCGGGGACGCGCTTGGCGGTGTCCTCGCCGATTTCCTCGCGGCCGGGGGGCAAGCGAGATGCCGTACAGGACGACCTTGTAGTAGTGGACGAAGAAGAAGATGCCCGCCAGCAGCGGCAACAACAGGACGTGCAACAGGTACCAGCGCAACAAACCGTCGGCGCCCAGCGCCGGCGCGCCCTGCAGGATGAGCAGCACGTTGTCGTTGATGAAAGCCGGGGCCGGGGCCGCCGCGCCACCACTGATGAACACCGTCAACGCCCAATAGGCCAACTGGTCCCACGGCAACAGATAGCCGCTGAAGCTCAAGAAGATCGTGAACAGCAGCAGCAACATACCGGTCACCCAGGTGAACTGGCGCGGCTTCTTATAGCTGCCGGTTACGAATGTTCGCAACATATGCAGCGCCACCACCAGCACCATGACTTCGGCGCCCAAGCGGTGCATGTTGCGGAACAATTGGCCCATCGGCACGTTGCCCAGAATATTCCACATATTGGAATAGGCGACAAGCGGGCTGGGGGTGTAGAACACCATCAGGATGAGGCCGGTGATCGTCTCCCAGACGAGCATGAACGTGGACATCCAACCCAGCCGGAAGGTGGGGTAGATGTTGGTAACAGCCGTGTGGTAGAAGCTCGGACGAATGTGGAGCCAGAAGCCGTCAGCATGAGGCCGCAGTCGGGGGTTCGGCCGGCGCGGCTCGTCGCCGCGCGAGCGCGGAACGAATGTCGCCGACATTCATGCCGGCGGTCACGCGTTCGACAACTTCGTCAGTCTTGGTGACAACCGCCTGCTTGATGCCCATCTCGCGGACTTGTTCGACAAATGTAGCCATAACAACTCCCTATCTAATCAATCAGAACAAATAAACTATCAATGGCTAACGGTGCGCTCCTGGCCGCCGTCCGATCAATCAATGAAATCGCCACCTAGGGACAACTGCCCGTGAAGTTGCACAGAAGTTCACGCGACGGTCCTTGCTTTCGCGCGCCGGTATCCACCCGAATAAATGCTGTGCCCGCGCGGCAGGACCAAGGGTTCCCAGAAGTCATCCGCGTTGACGACTGATTCAGCCAACACCGTCGTTTTGTCATCGGCAATAGCCGCGATGGCGAAAGCGATCCAGCGTGCGCGGCGCGGGCGACTTCAATGCGCCGGCCGTCCAGCCGATACTTCGATCCGTGGCACGGGCACTCGAAGCGAGCATTAGTCGGTGTCCACGAATAGATGCAGCCCAGATGGGTGCAGACCTTATAGATGGCGGCCACACCCTGAATCGGCGCCGGTTCGTCCGGGGCAGAATACATCATTTCGTTGGGCTGAGTCGAGTCCAGATTTACCAACCAGAAACGGCCGTCGGCGAAATTGTTGGGCTCGGCGTTGGTCGGCGGTAAATCGTCAATCGGCACCCTGAAGGTGCCACCAAATTCGCCCTCGCGAAAACGAGGGATGAGAAACCAAACCAACAGTCCGGCTCCCTGCAGGGCGAGGAGGGCGATCGATGCGCCCCAAACGTAGTACAAGAACTCGCGCCGGCTGATGCCTGCCGATTCGTCGGCGGTTGCGGCGTCTACCGCTGCTGCTTGACTGGCCATATGGCTTTTCTCCTGCCTCTCAGAAAAATCCTTGCCGACCACACACACAGTCGCAGCTACTGTAAGTAGCTGCGTCTATTCGGTTTCCTGTGGCCACTACCTCGTAGCTGTTCTTTCAACCAATCAGTCCACATCAGTTGTGCTTTTTGTCACAAATGTGAGTATAACAAAACTGCTTTGACGATCAATATGCCGGATCGCGCGACAGTGGGCGCTGAGGGGCTCGAACCCCCGACCTCTTCGGTGTAAACGAAGCGCTCTGACCAACTGAGCTAAGCGCCCGGGCAAATCCTGTCTATACGCTCAATCCGTGCCTGAACAAACCCGCGTCTCTTCCGGCGCAGGTGCAGAATTATAGCTTGGTGAGGCAAATGCGCCAATGCCGGTTCAACGTATGTTCAGACCCGTTTGATAGCCGATCGCTGCGGCCGGTTTAGATGCGCGGCAGCATAATGCTCTGCTGATTCTGATACTTGCCCTTGCGATCGGCATAGGACGTCTCGCACACCTCGTCGGCCCGGAAGAAGAGCACCTGAGCAATACCTTCGTTAGCGTAGATTCGCGCCGGGAGAGGGGTCGTGTTGGAGATTTCCAGGGTCACATATCCTTCCCACTCCGGTTCAAACGGCGTGACATTGACGATGAGGCCGCAGCGGGCATAGGTGCTCTTGCCGACGCAGACCGTCAGCACATCCCGCGGGATACGGAAATACTCTACGGTCTGGGCCAGCACAAACGAGTTGGGCGGGATGACGCAGATGTCACCCTCATAGTCCACAAACGACTGCGGGTTGAAGTTCTTGGGGTCGACAACGGCCGAATGGACGTTGGTAAAGATCTTGAACTCCGCGCTGACGCGGATGTCATAGCCATATGACGACAGTCCATACGAGATCACGCCATCGCGCACCTGGCCGTCGACAAACGGCTCGATCATGTTGTGCTGTTGGGCCATGCGGCGGATCCAGGAATCGGGTTGAATGCTCATTGCGTCCTCCTCAGGGTAGTGGCGGCCAGGTGACCATGGCGCCGGGGCGCAATTTGCGCCGAATTGTTGCTCGAATTGTGGACGATTTGAGCGAGGTGTCAAGCGTTGCGGGCTTAACAAAAACAGCCGCCCGGCGCATGGCGGGGCGGCTGCTTTCTTGATACGGCGTATTGGGAACGGGTTCGGTTTGCTTAGGGCATAGCCTCGCCGGCCACGTAGTTGGCCACCATCGCGCCATCGGCCGTGCGCAGCGTCAGCGTGTTGCCGTCGATCTGGTAGGTCGCGGTGGTCGTCAGCGCGGCCAGATATTGCGCTTCCTGGTCCATAATGCCTTCGGGCTCGCCGCACATCATCATCGTCGATGCGGCCATCTCGATGGTCATCATGTCGCCATCAACCGTATAGCCGGTCGTGTAGGTGTTGCACCCGGACGAGCCGCTGAGGGTGCCGTCTTCGGCGAAGTTCGCCGTGATTGACGTGTCGGCCAGCAGGGACACGACGGCCTCTCGGCCATTGTTATAGCTGATGGCTTCCCAGGTAACACTGGTCAAGGATATTGGCTCCGACGCCACTAGATTCAACGTCACGACACCGTCGGCGTTGGCAATCATCAGGCGGTCGCCTTCGATGGCATAGGTGGCGGCAGCCTGTAGATTCGCCAGGAAATTGGTTTCCTGCTGTGTCACTTCATCGCTGAAGCAGGCCATCATGGTCGAGGCCAGGGGCCCGATTGTCAGATTGTTGCCGTCCACAGCGTAGGAACCGGAGTAGCGGTTGCAGCTACCGTTGCCGCTGACAGAGCCGCCGTTGAACTCGGCCGTTGCTTCCACATCGGCGGCAGCGGCGACAGTCTCGCCCGCCTCATTGAGGTAATCGACCAGCACCCAGCGGGGGCCTTCCAGAGCCACGGTCTCTACCGGTGTCTGGTTAACGATTTCCACCAGGCGGAAGCTCAGCGAGGACCCGTCGGCCGGGGGATTGGCTACTTCGGTCACTTCAACGAGCAACTCGTACTCATAACCCGGCTCAAAGGTGAAGCCCTCAATCTGCTGATAGAAGAAGGTGTACTCCTCATCGGGCGAGTTGCGGACTTGCATACACATTTGCGGGGCCACACCGGTGCACTCCACCAGTTCCGGGCCAACAAACAGCGTGCGCGTCTCCGGCTGGGCCACTTCGGCCGCGCCTTGTTCCGGGCCTGCGGCGGGGGCTGTACAGGCCGCCAACACACCCATCAGGGCAGCTAACACGAGAAAGGATAAAACGGAAAATCGACTCTTCATGGTTCTCCTAAACAATGGTGCGCGGCCGTCTACCGACTCTTGGGCGACTGGCCGCGCTTGGTCTGGTTGCATTCAATAATCAGACGTCAGCAGGTGTCAATTGGTTCCCCAACGGCTGCTATTCGTCAAAGTGAGCGTCAGGCGGTCGCCTTGCCTGGCAAGACGGCCGTCCCGGCGCCCACACTTCATTAAGTATAGTAAAGTAGAATCGAAAGGACAGTACAGTGGATTTGAGTAGGCTGGCAGTCGTTATGCCTCAGTTGCTTCAGCGCGATAGCCGGCCACCAGGGCACCGCTTTCGGTGCGCAGCTCCAGATCTTGGCCCTCGATCCGATATGTGGCGGCCGTCGTCAGCGCTTGCAGATACTGCCGCTCCTGTTCCATGATCCCTTCCGGCCGACCGCACATCTTGCGTGTGCCAGCCGGGGGCATGATCGTGATCCGGTCGTCATGAAGCTCATAGCCGGCCATGTAGCTATTGCAGCCGGCCGAACCGGTAGAGACGGCCGTCCTCGCTGAATGTCGCCGTAATGGTCGTGTCGGCCAGGAGCGAGACAACCGCCTGCTTACCATTATTATAGTTGCGGGCTAGCCAGGTGGTGCCGGTCAGCGGTGCAGGTACATCTGCGGCCATGGTCAAGACAACCTGGCCGTCGGCATTGGCGATGGTCAGCGTCGCACCGGTGATGGCAAATGTGGCCGCCGAACGCAGCGCTGTCAGGAAATGTTGCTCCTGGCGCATGAGCGGCTCCGGACAGGCCATCATCGTTGACATCATTTGCTCGTCAATCGACAGGGTGTTGCCCGTCACGGTATAGCCACCCCCATATCGGTTGCAGCTGCCTTTGCCGGCCACACGGCCGTCTTCGAAAAGGGCAGTCGCCTCTACGCGGGGCAGAGCGCGCCTGGGTCACACCGTCGGTCAGCGGCATAGCTGGTGAGAATCCAGCGCGTGCCCTCCAGGGCGATGGCCGGGCTTCTGGCCGGCATCCTTGCTGACGATTTCCACCAGGGTGTAGCGCAATGATGATGCGTCAGCCGGTGGGTTAGGCGACTTCCGTCACTTCGACCAGCAGCTCGTATTCATAGCCCGGCTCAAACTCGAAGCCGGCAATCGTGTTGTAGAAGTAGCTATACTCCGCATCGGGCGACTGCTTGACGAGCATACACTTCTGCGGCCCTACGCCGACACAGTCTACCAGTTCCGGTCCGACATACAGGGTGGTTGTTGTCATTAGGATAGTCTCCCCTTGTAATAACGAAGATAGCCCCGCAACCTGCGTTACGGGGCTATATCTCTAGACGTTTAGAAACGTGCTGATGACAGGCTAATCAAGGATCAACCGCCGGCGATGAACGGCATGAACAGTCTCGGCGTGATGAACGGCGCCGTCGTATCGACTGTCACGATGCTGCCGGGGTTAGCCGACCACGGGCCCACGCGGTTCTGATTGTCGCGGGCGCGAACCCGGAACTCGTAGGTAGCGTCGTTCGGGGCGGTGAAGGTGGCCGCCGTTGTGGCCACGGAGTTTTGCCACGGAACCCACGCCCCGCCGTTGATGCGATACTCAACGTCATAGGAGACGATGGAATTGCCGGCGCTTGCCTGGCCTGTCCATGACACGGGAACGGTCAAGGTGTTGCGAACCGACGGCCAGAACGGAACAATCTGGGCCGTGGGCGGTTCCGCCCCGGCCGTTGTCGTCGACGCCTGGGCCACGGAGCTGTAGGCCTGGACATTGCCAACATTGTCGGTGGCGCGAGCGCGGAACCCGTATTGAATCCCTTCGGTGCTGGGGAACACGGCCGACGTGGTCGTCACGCCAAGCTGCCAATCGGTCCACGGTCCACCATTGACACTGAACTGGACATCGTAGTTGCGGATGCCGCTGACACTGTCGGTGCCGGACCAAGATACAGTGAAGTTGGGCTGGGAGAACTGCGGCAGCGCCTGGACCGACGCATTCGGCGGCTCGCTGTCGACGGTGGTGGCCGCCTGGGCGACGTTGCTCCACGGCTGCTCGATATTGGAATTGCTAACGGCCCGGGCGCGGAAACCAATCAGCTGGCCGTTCTGACCGAGGTCGAATGAGCCTGAGGTCGCGGTCACTTGGGCGCGCCAGGTGATCCAGTTGCCCGCCGTTGACCTGGTACTGCACGTCATACCACTTAATGCCGCTGGCGCCGGCTGTTCCCTGCCACTGAACCTGGAAGGGGGACGGAGAGAACTGCGGCAAGGCAACGACGGAGGCATTGGGTACGGTCGTGTCTGTATTATAGGTGACGACCAGACGCGGCCAGTTGCCGTTATTGGCATTCAGCGTTGTGAACACGCGTTCGCGCTGTTGCGGCGTTTCGTCCCCTTGAAGCATGATGCCGAAATTGGACCGCGTGCCGCTGTACCATTCGCGAACCGGGTTGGTAGCGTTGCCCTCAACCCAACCGGTCGCGGCCGGAACATTGCCGACGCCAATCGTTGCGCCCCAGGCCGGATTGTAGTTGGCCCAGGTCAACGTGTTGGGATCCCACGACGAATTCAGGAATCGGGCCTGGATAGCCATTGGCTGGTCGCCATTGGGCGAAAAGGCGTTCACAAACAACCGCAGATTAGCCTGGGTGATGTTGGCGTTAGCCGGGATGGCATTAAGCGGGAAGAACAGGAAGCTGCGTGTTGCACCCAAACCATTAAGCGTATTGAAGCCGACACGCATGTTGGGGTCGTTGGCCCAGTTCGTGTTGGGCATGTTGGAAGAAGTGAACGTATCACTTCCGGCCTGTATTTCTATGGTTACAGTTGTCTTGTCGCCCTTGCGAACCTGGCTGATGATCCGGGTTTGCGAGTCAGCGGTAACTTCTTCGTCAGTCGGATAGGTGCCTTCAGCCGCGGCCGTTGCCTCTTCGTCGCCAAGGATAATACCTTGGGCCGGGGCAGGCACAGCGGCTGACAGCATCAGAACGATCAGCGCGGAAATGCTGAGAAGCAGCCATAGTTGACGCCTGCCCAGCCGGGAAGTTGCTAATTGGGACATTGGGATCTCCTTACTTTGGACACTAATTTGGAAAAGGTGCTCACGCGAGCACACAACTACTTTAATGTGACATTATAGCCCGAAATCGGGGTGACATTCAACCGATGGTTACCCGGCGATTCCTGAACTCTTGGCCGGGGTGTTAAAAGATTGACCGGCCGTGGCTCCTCTCTTGCCGAAGATTACATAATCCATATACTATATGTTAAGAGAATGCTCTGCTGGACACTATCTGCCCTGATGTCGCTGTTCGGCGGGCGCGGTCTGTGTAGACCACCCTCCATTTGGGTGGGATGCTCTGTGTGTTGGCGGCAAATTGCTGTGCAAGTGGCCGTATGAAGGTAGGTTGGAAGGACGTAGCTGCCCTTGGTGAAGAGGAATTGTCTCGATGCAGAATATAGGCTGATGAGGCCGCATGCTCCGGCAACGGTGTCTGTTGCCTGTGTGCTGCCTCGTGATGCTGTCACCGTCGGAAGCTCCCCCATTAACGAACGAATTCCCATGCCAGGCGAGGAGTTGACCTGGCCAACCGTAACGAAACAAGTGGAACGCGTTGCCCCGCGACGTCAATCCCACGCCTGGAAAGGGAGGTAGTGCACATGAACTTCTGGATAGTTCTCCTCATCGGTATCATCCTTGGTTGGTTGATCGAATGGCTGATCGACTGGTTCTTCTGGCGTCGCGACAGTGGTGTCGCGATCGACGAAGAGCAAATTCGCCTGCAAATCATCGAGGAATCTGACGCGCGCGTGGCTGAGGTCGACGCTCGCTGGCAGGCCAAGATGAACGAGACGGCCCAACAATGGCAAACGCGTCTCAATGCGCTGGTCCAGCAACAGCAGGCCCGCATCTCGGCCCTGGAGGCCAGCAATCGCGAGCTTCAAGCCCAGCTGGCCGCGAGTGGCGCGGCGACGACGGCCGCTGTCCCCGGCGTCTATCCCGGCTTTGTGGCCGGCGCTGTGGCGGGTGCGGCAGTGACGGCGGCCGTGTCGGACACGGAAGAGGTCGAGAGCAAGGAAGTCGAGATCGTTGCCATCGTGGAAGAAGAGATCATCCTGCCCGATGTCGCCACGTATCCGACCGACGTGTGGCGTGGTGAGTACTACAACAACCTCACGCTGCGCGGCGAACCGGTAATGGTGCGCGAGGATGCGGAGATCGACTTCGACTGGTCCAAGACGCCCCCGGCGCCCAACATCAACCCGGATCAGTTCTCGGTGCGCTGGACACGGATGGTGGACCTGGAAAAGGCGCGCTATCGCTTCTCTGTGACGGCCGACGACGGCGCCCGTCTGTGGGTCAATGACGAGTTGTTGGTCGATGATTGGACCGACCACCCGGCCAAGACGCTCAACCGCGATTTCAGCGTGCCCGGCGGTCCCGTGCCCGTGCGGCTGGAGTATTTCGAAAATGCCTACGACTCGCGTCATTCGGCTGAGCTGGGAACGCGCGGCCAAGAGCGATCTGACCAAGATTCGCGGCATCGGCCCCAAGTTCGCGGCCACGCTCAACGAGGGCGGGATTTTGACCTACGACGATCTGGCCGCGGCCACGCCGGAGCAACTGGATGCCATCATCCAACCCGCCGAATGGCAGCGCCAGCAGATTGACTACGCCAGCTGGATCGCACAGGCCGACGCGATGACCCACGTGCCGGGGCAGATTACGACCGGTGATGACCTGACGGTTCTGGAAGGCATTGGCCCGACCTATGCCGCCAAGCTGCGCGAGGGCGGCATCACCACCTTTGCCCAACTGGCCGTAACCGACGAGGAAACCCTGGCTGAGATGATCAACGTGCCCGCCTGGCGCAAGCTGAACTACAGCGAGTGGATTTCGCAGGCCCGTTTGCAGGTGGCCGGCGACAGCGCCGGACTGAAGGCGCTGCAAGATGAGCTGTTCAAGCGCGATGCCGACTACGATGATCTGGAACTGCTCTACGGCGTGGGCGAGAAGTCGTCCAATGCCCTGCGTGCGGCCGGGATCACCACGTTCGCGGCGCTGGCCGAAGCACAGCCCGAACGTCTCGACACCATCCTGCAGGATGCCGGTATTCCCTCCGGTGACTACGCCGCCTGGATTGATGAGGCCGCCCTCCGCGCTGCAGGCAAGCGCGTCCGCCGGACCCGCAAGAAGGTTAGCGAACTTGTCTCCTGCCCGCAGGACCTGTCGGCCGTGGCCGGCATCGGCTCGGCGCTGGAAGATCGACTGTATACCGGCGGCGTCGGTTCCTATTGGGAGCTGGCCGAGACACCGGATGCCGAATTGTCCACGCTGCTGAAGATCAAGGGCGCGGATGAACTGAGCCGCATCAAATCATCGGCCATGCAGATGGCTGTACAGACCAATACCCTGGGCCGAGCCTGGGATGGCACGCCACCGGACGATTTCGAGCCTTTGGAAGGTCTGGGCGAAATCTTCGAGCGACGCCTGTATGAGGCCGGCATTTGCACCTACGAAGCGTTGGCGGCCCAAACCCTGGATCGCTTGCAGGAAGTCTGCAAGGCCCCGGATTGGAATATGCCCAACTACGCTGCTTGGGTCGCCAAGGCCAGTGAACTGGCTGCGGCGAAAAGGAGCGAATAAGCCATGTCCCGGTACCGGACTACGGAAGAGATTTATCATTACGACCGCTTCAAGCTGCTGGTCCTACTACTTCTGCTGGCCGCGTTGCTGGGGCTGATTCTGTTCAGTGATCAGCTCGGGCTTGAACCGGACGTGGTCGGTGTACCCGGCACCGATACAGGCGAGGTGATGCTCGACCCCAACGGCCGAAGTCGTCGTCGTGCGTGCCAGACCCGGCCACTCCGGCCGTTGTCGCCACGGATGTACCGGCCGAGGTGGTTCCCCCGGTGGAGACGCCAATGGTCGCCACGCCGCTGTTGATCGCGCCCCAGCCGGGTACCGACCTGACCGACGGTGAGGTGATCTTCGCCGGGACCGGCGAGCCCAATCTCACCGTGCGGGCCATGATAGATGGCATACCGGCCGGCGAGACGGGCATCGATGCCGGCGGCAACTGGGTGTTGCCGCTGACCCTGGCGGCCGGCACGCCGCAGGTGGTTTTGGAGACCGTTGACTCCAGCGGCACGGTTGTGGCCCAGAGTGGTCCCTACGTCTTCAATGTCCTGGACGGTGACGCGCTGCCCGGAGACGGCGGTAACGTCGCCCCCGGCATTGACGGCAACTCCGGCATCAACCCGTTCACAGGGCTATTCACGCTCGTAGGTACTGCGCCCAGCCAGTCACTGATTGAAGTGCTGGTCAATGGCGAACCGGCGGGGAATGCTGTGGCAGACGAACAGGGCAACTGGAAGGTGGACCTGATTGCTGACGGCGGCCCGCTTTCGGTGCAGATTCGCGTGACTGACCCCACCGGCCTGGTGACGATTACCGACCCGGTAACCATTGAGGATCCCAGCGCGGCGCCCGGCATCGAACTGCCGGGGCTGGTGCTGCCCAGCACGGATACCGGCGAACTGCAGTTGACCGTGCCTTCCGGCGCCTTTACCTGGAGCGGCACAGGTCTGCCCAACACCGTGGTTGATATCATTATCAACGGACAGAGTCTGGGTACGGTACCGGTTAATGATCAGGGCAACTGGACCCTGGACGTTGACCTGCCGGGCGGCGCCTACACCGTGCGTTTGGTCACCGTTGATCCCACCACCGGCGAACAACTGGGTGGCACACAGACGGTGCCCTTCGTTGTCGTTGATTTGGCTCGGCCGACGGTTGACATCCCGGATACCGGGTGGGCGGGCGGTCCCAATGAGATTGGCGGAACGGCCGCTCCTGGGGCTACGCTCACCATTTTCGTAAACGGCAATCCGGTAACCGACGTGACCGCGGGGCCCGACGGCCGCTGGAGCGCCACAGTTGACCTGGCAACGGGTGAACAGGTGGTGGATGTGCGGCTGGTGGGCGGAGACGGCCGTGTTGTGTTCGGCTCCGATCCGATTAGCATCCTGGTGGTTGGCCCTGAGCCGACCATTGGCGATGTTCTGGTTCAGGCCGGACAGTTCAACGTATTGCTGGCGGCGGCACAGGCAACCGGGTTGGCCGAATCGCTGGCGACCGGTGGGCCGTATACGCTGTTTGCGCCGCCGGATCAAGCCTTTGCCGCGCTGCCGGCCGGAGTGGTGGATGGCTGGATAGCCAACCCCCAATACCTGACCACGTTGCTGCTCCATCACATTGTGCCGGGCGAGGTTAGCTCCGCCCAGGCTGTGGCGGCCGGTACGCTGACGACCGCTGCCAACGACGTGCTGACCATCAGCACGGAAGGGACACTGGTCCGCGTGGATAGCGCCTCGATCCTGTTCCCGGATGTGGACGCCAGCAACGGCGTGGTGCATGTGATTGATCAGGTGCTGTTGCCGACTTTGCCGCCGGGCGTGCAAGGTCCGGTGATTGACACCGCCGGTGTGCCAACCTTCACCGGCCCGCTGCTTGACCGTGGTAGGCGCAGGCCAGCCAGGCTATACCATCCTGGTCCAGGTCAACGGGCAGTGATTTCGGCCAAACGGCCATTGTGGACAGCACCGGCTTCTGGTTGGTGGCCCAGGACATCAGCGCCGGACGGTATGAGATCCGTGCCTATATGTATGACCCGGCCGGTGTGATGGTGGGCATCTCTGACCCGGTGACGCTCCTGGTGCGTTAAGCTCAACTTGTCGGCCGAGTCGCTCGCGGCGCGGTTGATTGTGAAAGAGTCAAGAGACCGCCATCCCTCGATGGCGGTCTCTTTTTTGATGTACGGCTAGAGCGTGGCGTGTATGTTGCTTGACAAGCCAACTTGCCGCACTCTATACTCGGCCAAATGCTTCAAGACCTAACGGTCCCTGTGCGACGGGGCATTACCACCCACCCACGCACCGTCGCCATTGCCTTCTCCGTCCTCCTTCTGATCGACCTGGCCGTCACCGTCTTTCTGGCTGTTGGCGTGGCCAATCTGAGCGCTTATCCGTTTGACACCGACGAGGCCAACCATAGTCTGCCCGCTCTGCGAATGACCCATGACCTGAGCGAGGGCGACCTCAGCGGGCTGCTGGCTGAAATTCAGGCCCAGAACTTCTATCCCCCGGTGGGAAGTATCGGACTGGTTCCCGCATTCCTGTTGGCTGGACCGTCCACAACCGCAGCGCGCTTGATGAGCACGCTTAGCCTTTTCCTGGCGGTGCTGGTGCTCTTTGCCCTGGCCTGCGAGATTGACCCGCGGACCGGGTGGCTGGCTGGGCTGGTGGCGGGTCTGCTGACGCTGACCGTTCGGCCGTTGCTCCTCTACGCCGGGCTGTCGATGCTGGAGACCCCCGGCTTGCTGGTCTCGCTGCTGTTTCTGTGGGCCTATGTTCGGGCATACCACCAACCGACGATTGGTCGATGGGTGCTGACCAGTTTGCTGCTGGCGGCCGTCTTCCTGACCAAGTACAGCTATGGCGTGGTGGCCCTGGGCGCGGTGGCGCTGGCCGAACTGCCGGAACTGGTGCGCGCGGTCCGGCAAGGCGCGCTGCGGCCGACCCTTCGCGGCCGGTGGCTACCGCTGTTCGGGCCGTTTGCGCTGGCGCTGCTGGTCTGGTTCCTGCGCCCTGGTCAACTCGACAGCTTCCTGGGCTACACACGGCCGTTGTCCGACAGCGAACCCTGGCTTAGCTTGCGCAATGCAATCTACTATCCGCGCAGCTTCGTGCTGCACGGCGTCCCGTCGGCCTGGTTTGCTCTCGTGACGGTAGTAGCGCTGGTATGGGGCGCGACCCAGTGGCGGGACGCAGGCATCCGCGTGGTGTGGCTTTTCTTCATGGTCGGTATGGCCAGCGTCATGCTGCTGAATCATCCACCCAATCCGCGGTTCATCGCCCCGTTTGTACCTGCTGCCCATCTGCTGGTTGGCTTGTTAATCGCTTATCTGTGGCGGCGCACGCAGAGCACGACCGGGTCGGGTCGGCAAGCCGCGACCCTGGGGCTGCTGGGGATTGGCTTGCTGGCGCTGATTAGCCTGCCCCAGGTGATGACGCGCTATCGGTCGGCCCACTCCGTGCTGGCGGCGCGGCTGGAGACGACCCCGGTGCTGGCAGAGACGGCCGGCTGGATCACTGCGGCAACCGGATCGGATGCCGCGATTTTCATGGTCAACTACTTTGACCAGTTCAGCCCGCCGATGCTGGAATGGGTCGCCGCTGTGGACACCGGGACCAACCCAGTGCCGGTGCGAGGCACTGTGCTGGAAGCCGCCACACCGGAGCAAGACGGCCGCCCTGCGCCATACGGTGTTGAGCGGTGATGCCACTCATCTGGTGCTTGTTGAGGGCGGGCCGTGGGGCGCGCCGTTCTGGCCCGATTATACGGCCGCGTTCGGCGACACGCTGCGCGAGGTTGACCGCCAATCGTTCACGCTAACCAACTACCGGGTCGCCGACTGGCTGGACCAGAACAGCCTGACGGCCTACTGGCCACAGGTCAAGGCCGACTCGCAGCAGACGTTGGAGCTGGGGGTGATTGTGTATGCGGTTGAACGGCCGTAGGTAGAGGTCGGTTGACTCGAGGAATTAAGTAACCACGAGTCCTAAAGAAACGGATGGAGTGGGGGTAACAAAAAAACGCCAGGTTGCAAAGGTATCTCCTCGCAACCTGGCGTCTTGACATTCTTTCGCCTACGCCCGCGTCAACTTGCGATACGTAATCCGATGCGGCCGTTCGGCCGCTGCGCCCAGGCGCTTGCGCTTGTCTTCTTCGTAGTCGCTGTAGTTGCCCGGGTACCAGTAGACCTGGCTGTCGCCCTCGAAGGCCAGGATGTGGGTGGCCACGCGGTCGAGGAACCAGCGATCATGGCTGATCACAATGGCCGATCCGCCAAAGTTCAGCAGTGCCTCTTCCAGCGCCCGCAGCGTGTTGACGTCCAGGTCGTTGGTCGGTTCGTCCAGTAGCAGGACGTTGGCCCCGCTCTTGAGCATCTTGGCCAGCAGGACGCGGTTGCGCTCGCCGCCGGATAGCGTGCCTACCAGCTTCTGCTGGTCCGACCCCATGAAGTTGAAGCGGGACACATAGGCCCGTGAGTTGATCTTGCGCTTGCCGAAGTCGAGCGTTTCCGCGCCGTCGGAGATCTCCTGCCACACCGTCTTTTCCGCGTCGAGGATCTCGCGGCTCTGATCGACGTAGGCCAGCTGCACCGTTTGGCCGACGCGCAGTTCGCCGTCGTCGGGTGTTTCCTGGTCGACGATCATGCGGAAGAGGGTGGTCTTGCCCGCGCCGTTGGGGCCGATGACGCCGACGATGGCCCCCGGCGGCACGTCGAAGGTCATATCATCATAGAGCAATTGGTCGCCGAACGCTTTCTGACGGCGTCGGCCTTGATGACGATGTCGCCCAGCCGCGGTCCGGCCGGGATATAGATCTCCAGGTCTTCGCGCCGCTTTTCGGCCGTCTGCTCCAGCAGTTCGTTATAGGCCGTGACGCGCGCCTTGTTCTTGGTGGTGCGGGCACGGGGTGACATGTGGATCCACTCCAGTTCGCGCTCCAGCGTTTTAGACTGCTGAGCCTCGTTCTTCTCTTCCAGAGCCAACCGTTGCTGTTTCTGTTCCAGCCAGGAGGAGTAGTTGCCCTTCCAGGGGATGCCGTGGCCGCGGTCGAGTTCCAGAATCCACCCGGCGACGTTGTCCAGGAAGTAGCGATCATGGGTCACGGCGATGACCGTGCCCGGATAGACTTGCAGATGCCGCTCCAACCAGGCCACCGACTCGGCGTCGAGGTGGTTGGTCGGCTCGTCGAGCAGCAGGATGTCGGGCTGCTTCAGCAGCAGCCGCACCAGGGCCACCCGTCGTCGCTCGCCGCCGGACAGCGTCGAGACAAGCCGATCACCGGGCGGGCAGCGCAAGGCATCCATGGCCAACTCCAGCCGGCTGTCGAGATTCCAGGCATCCATGTGGTCGAGCTTGTCCTGCAGCTTGCCCTGCTTCTCGATGAGCGCGTCCATCTCATCGGCCGTCATCTCTTCGGCAAAACGGGCATTGATCTCGTCGTACACTTTGAGCGCGTCGACGATCTCCTGCACACCCTCTTCCACGACCTCGCGGACGGTGCGTGATTCATCCAGGAGCGGTTCCTGCTCCAGAAAGCCGACGGTGTAACCGGGAGCCAGCACGGTCTCGCCCAGGTAATCGGGGTCAACGCCGGCCATGATGCGCAGCAGGCTACTCTTGCCCGCGCCGTTAAGACCGAGCACGCCGATCTTGGCGCCGTAGAAGTAGGATAGATAAATGTCGCGCAGAATGGTGCGATTGGGGGGCACCACTTTGCCCACGCCCACCATAGAATAGATGACTTTGTTGTCAGTCATGGGGTGTCACTCTTGTTCTTAGAAACTCGGTTTCTTCCGAGAAACCGAGTTTCTACTAGAGATTAGGCTTGTGAATCAATTACCGGCTTCGGACCCAGCCGCGCCAGCTCGTCGGCCACGACCTCCGCATCCAGTTTCTTAAACATCGCGATGGGTTTGGGGAGTTGTCGCCCGGCGGGAATCTCGTCGCGCTCCCAACGGCCGATAGCCGGCGATGGGTCATAGCCCAGGGCGATATGGGCCCGGCTGCTCTCCGGGTAAGTTTCCAGCGTCTGCCGGCCGAACAACGACCCCGACTCGCCCAGCATGTCATGCAACTGCTGGGTGGTGAAGGGTAGCACCGGTGACCACAGCACCTTGAGACCGTTAATGGCTTGCAAGGCAACGTAGAGCGATCGCCCCGCCGCAACCGGGTCGGTCTTGGCTGTGGTCCAGGGGCTGGTCTCTTCCAGATATTGGTTGACCAGCGTGGAGAGGCGCAGCACTTCCTGGACGGCGGCACGGAACTTGCAGGCATCATATAGCGCGCCGACCGTGCCAAAGCCCTCGTCAACGGCCGCTATCAGCGCAGCATCCGTCGGGGACAATTCGCCCGGTTCCGGCACCACGCCGTCAAAATAGCGCTGGGTCATGTTGAGCACGCGGTTGACCAGATTGCCCCAATTGGCGACCAGTTCATGATTGTTGCGATCAACAAATCCTTCCCAGCTCCAGTCACTGTCGCGTGTCTCGGGCATGATAGCCGTCAGATAGTAGCGCAGCGGATCGGGATCGTAGCGAGTCAGGGCGTCGAGCATCCACACGCCCCAGTTGCGACTGCCGCTGATCTTGGTCCCTTCCATGTTCATGAACTCATTGGCGGGTACATCGTAGGGTAAATTGAGCGTTTGCTCGCTGTTGTGGGCATATAGTCCCTTGGCGCCCAGCAGCTGGGCGGGCCACATAACGGTGTGGAAAGGGATATTGTCCTTGCCAATGAAATAGACGGTGCGGGCGCGCGGGTTGACCCACCAGTGTCGCCACTCTTCCGGACGCCCCTGATTATGGGCCCACTCGATGCTGGCCGACAGATAGCCGATGACCGCCTCGAACCAGACGTAAAGCACCTTGCCCTCGAAGTCGGGCACGGGTACCGGGATGCCCCAGTCCATATCGCGCGTGACGGCTCGGCCGATCAGTCCTTGATCGATGAAGTTTCGGGCGAAGTTGATGACTCCCGGCCGCCAATGTTCTTTGTCGTCGTGGATCCACTCCGACAGGCCGTTGTCGGCTATGGCGGGCAGATCGAGGAAGTAATGCTCGGTGTCGCGCAGTTCCAGCGATGTGTTGTCGCGCGTGCTGTGGGGGTTAATCAGCTGCCCGGCGCTCTCAAACAAGGTGTTGCAATTGTCGCACTGGTCGCCGCGGGCGCTGCCATAGCCACAGACGGGGCAGGTGCCTTCGACAAAGCGGTCGGGCATGAAGCGGGCCGACTCCGGCGAATACATTTGCGGCGTGATTTTCTTGTAGAGATAGCCGTTTTCCAGCAATTGCAGGAAGACATCTTGCGAAACCTTGAAATGGTTTTCGGTATCGGTGTGGGTGAACAAATCGTAGCTGATGCCCAGACGCTGGAAGGTTTCCAGGAACCCTCGGTGGTACTGCTGAAAGACTTCCTCGGTGGTCTTGCCCAGCTGTTCGGCCTTCACCGTGACCGGCGTGCCGTGGCTATCTGACCCGGATACCATCAGCACGCGATTGCCCTGCAGCCGATGATAGCGGGCATAGATGTCACCCGGCAGGTGAGAGCCGGTGACATTGCCCTGATGAATGTCGGCGTTGGCGTAGGGCCAGGCGATGGAGACCAGGATATATTCGTCAGCCATGGGAATTATTCGACTTCCTCGTCCTCGTACTCTTCGTAATCGTCCGAGTCCTCATCTTCGTCTTCGGTGACTTCCGTTAGGGCCTCAGCCAACAGTTCGAAGTCGTCTTCGCTAATGCGGTAGAAGCCCTCGGCCTCCAGATGCTGGCGGCGAAAGTCGGGGTAGCTCTCCAGCTCGACCGAATCAACGCTGACGCCGTTCTCCAGATCGGCCGACGCGGCATCGACATCGACGTTGAAGAAACTGACCTTGGCCTGGTCGGTTGTATAAGTATACTGCTTCGGCGAAGCCATAAATACGTCACCGGTAATGGTGACGACTGCGAAGAACATCTGTGCCTCGCGGGCATAATAAATGAAGCGGTCACCGGCTTTGATACGTCCGGCCTGCTCTTCGCTGGGCACCATGACCACCCGTTCGGCCCAACCGGGGAAAGCCAACTCCTCACCGGGTGGAATATTGACTACCTTTATATAGTGGGTAGTGTCTTTGTTGGCGGCGCGGTTGGCGCGACTGCCGGCACGTGCCTCCTGCTCAGCGACAATGTTCTCCCATATGCGGGCCTGGATGCCGATGTTTAGTTCCGCTTCCGAGCCGTCGGCATAGCGGACCTTCATCTTCGAGCCATCAAGAGACAGCACGGTATAGTCGCCTACTCGATTACGGTAGTTTCCATTTACCTCAAACATCGCCCAACAACACTCCTGTCATCATATTCGGCCGCATGCTCGCGCCCGGGGGATTCTGGCTCTGATAGCGGCGGTAACAAGCTGGGGATTGTAACGATGGATGCGAGGGATTTCAACTATAGTCGACTGTTTCTAGCGTGATTCGTATACGACGCGGTCTGGGCGGCACAAATCAGCCCTTTGCCGGCACCGGAACAGCCGTCCAGTAGGGTACAATCTAATCACGATGCTCGATCTTCTGGCCCAACTGGCGGTCTTCCTGCTGCTGTATCTCATGCTGATTCGCCCGATTTCGGCCGCGTTGCTCTTTTCGCGCCCGCCGCGGCTGCGCGTTACGTTCCGCACACCGGCCGACTGGGACGTACCCTACGAAGACATTCGCCTGACCAGTCGCGACGGCACGCGCCTGGCCGGGTGGTATGTGCCGTCGCGCAATGGGGCTGCGGTCATCCTGCTTCATGGTCATGGGGGCAATCGCCTGGCGGTCGCCTTCCACGCAGAGGCGCTGGTGCGACAGGGGTATGGCGTATTGCTCTACGATCTGCGAGCCCATGGCGACAGCGGCGGGCGGCGGTTCACATTTGGCGAAAGCAGTATTGACGATGTCCTGGCGGCGGTGGCCTTTGTCTCGCGTCGCGCCGACGTCGAGGCGGGGCGGATAGGCATCATGGGTGTGTCGGTCGGCGGGCTACTGGCGATTCAGGCCGCCGGTCGCACGGGTGCCATCCATGCTGTGGCGGCTGATGGCCCCGCGCCGGCGACCATGGCCGATTTGCCCCCGGCAGCAGGTATGGTCGATCGCTTCTGGCGCTATCCGCTGGAGGCGCAGTATCGGCGGATGGTGGCCTGGTTTGCGCGTGAACCGGCCCCCGGCCCGAACCGGACGGCCGTTGCGGTGCTGTCGCCTCGGCCATTGCTGTTGATTGCCACGGGGCGGGGGATGGAGCAGCGCCTCGCGGCGGAACTCTATGCGGCGGCCGGGGAGCCACGCACGCTGTGGACTGTGCCTGAGGCCGGACACGGGGCGGCGTGGCGTGTCGCCCCGGAAGCGTATGCCGAGGAAGTGGTGCGCTTCTTCGCTGACGCGCTGGCGGTGGGCGTGGCCCACGACACCATAGAGTCCGAATGAAGCGAGTCTGCTGCGCCTGAAGTTGTACAAAATATTGACAGAATGGTATTTCGCTGTACAATAGCTTATTGAATGAGGTGACACTACTCTGAAAGTAGGGTCCTTCCCTGGAGAAACAACAAATGGCGAAAAACGATCAGTTAAACGTTGGCGATCCCGCACCGCAGGGCATCTGTCTGAATGTAGATGGTATGCCGGTGGCGCTGGAGTCGTTGTGGGCAGAGGGTCCGGTGTTCCTGACCTTCCTGCGGCACTTTGGTTGAATTCACTGCCGCGAATGGCTAGCTCAGTTAGAGCTACAAAACGAGGAAATTGAGGCGGCCGGCCTGCGGGTCGTCGCTATTGGCTTGGGCCAACCGAAACATGCTGTCCAGTTTGGCGGCAAGCTGGCGCCCAGCATCCTGTGCTTGACCCGGGAAGAGCCGGATCTTTACGACGAATTCGGCATCGGCCGCGGCAATCTGCTGCGCATGGTGTCGCCTGATGCCATCAAGGCCGGCGCGCGTGCGGCCTCCAAGGGCTTCAGCCAGGGCAAGGCCACCGGCGATCAGACACGCCTGACCGGTTCCTTCATCGTTGATCAGGACGGTATCATCCGCTATGCCTACTACGGCAAGAATGCGGGCGATCACGTCGACATTGATGCGCTGTTGGCAAGCTGGCGCGAACAGACCGGCAGTCTGGCCGCCGGTTAGAGACACCGGCTAACTGATCCGACCCGTCCCGACGACGGCCGACAAGTTTAATATACTCGCTTTCGAGCGGGCCATGGCAATGCATGGCCCGCTTATTCTTGTTAGAATTCGCGCAACGGCCGCCCAATTAGGCTTGAGCAATGGTGCAGGCACGTTCGGCCGGCCGGGTGATGATTTCGCCTTCGTGAGTCGTGAATGGCGTGATGATCGACATACCACCCGCAGTACAGGAGAAAGAAATCATGTTGCAGGAATTCAGAGACTTCATCAACCGGGGCAATGTCGTGGATCTGGCGGTTGGCGTGGCCATCGCGGCCGCGTTTACGGCCATTGTCAATTCGCTGACCGATGACATTATCATGCCCATTGTCGGCGCGCTGCTGGGCGGGATTGACTTCACCACGCTGTCGATACAGGTTGGAGACGCCACGATTGCCTATGGCAACTTCATCCAGGCCATCATTACGTTCCTCATCGTGGCGTTTGTCCTCTTTCTGGTCGTCAAGGGCTACAACACGATGCAGGACAAGTTTATTGCGGATGCTAAGGACGAAGTGGCCGAGAGTGAGCCGCCGGTTGATGTTCAATTGCTGACCGAGATTCGCGACCTTCTCAAAGAGCGAAATCGTTGAGTGCCACTTGCGCTCAAGAATCGGTGTGTAGGATCCTTTGTTAAGCCGGCTCACGTGCCTGGAGTCATGACTTTTGAAGGCCCTGCGGCCGGCTTTTGTTGTGCAAACTGAATTTGTCACGCTATGCTATGTGGTTAACTGAGCGCAGAGAGAAATAGGTCATTGGCAGGAGGAGAAAGATGAGTGTGTTTCGTAAGATTCTGGGTGTGTTGTTGATCATTGTCGGCATTGCCGGGTTGGTGATTGCCGGGGCGGGTACCTTTTACGGCCGTACCGCCGTTGATTCAGTTGCCGTGGGTCTCAATACGACGGTGGCCTTGTTGCAGACCACGGTTGGCACCACGGTGAGTAGTCTGGTGAGCGTCAAGTCAACTATTGATGAGGCCACCGCGACCGTAAACACCGTGTCAGACACAGTGGGCAACCTGTCCACAACGCTGTTCGATACGCAGCCGCTCTTGCAGCAGGTGTCGACGATTGCCACGCAGACGGTGCCCAACAGCATCGACGCCGTCCAGGAGGCTATCCCCAATCTGGCTGGGATTGCCGACGCCATTGACACGACCCTCGTCCGGTTGGACGATCTGAAGGTCGAACGGGTCATTCTGGGCGTCCCCTTCAGCTTCGATCTGGGCATCAACTACGCCCCCCGTTCGCCCTTCGATGAAGCCGTGCTGCAGATTGGCGACAGCTTCATGGGCCTGCCCGAACAACTGCGCACGCTGGACAGCAGCCTGTCGATGGCCGTCGACAACATATCGACCATCGGCACCAATGTGGCCGACTTATCTACTAACCTGGTGGATGTGAGTGGCACCTTGACCCAGTTCGGGCCGCTGCTAGACCAGTACATCGACGTACTCACCGCAAACCGAAGCCTCATTGGTGCGGACCAAAGAGCAGTTTGAAGCCAATCTCGGCCTGATCAAGTGGGTCATCACCGGGCTGGGATTGTGGTTTGCCCTCTACCAGATTGTCCCGCTGTACGTTGGCTGGCGCATGCTGACCGAAAATGACGACGATGATGTGCGACCTGTGGCGGTCACGGTTGCCGCGCCGCCGGATATCACGACTGAAACCGACCTGAATGACGCGGCCGACCGCATGGTGGCAGCGGCCGAAGAAATGACCGAACTCAAGGAATAGGGCAACGCGCGAGCCCCGATCGGTCGCGGCAATAGAAGCAAAAATGGCGTAGGCAACAAGGCTTGCGCCATTTTTCATGCTACAATTCTAAGCTGGAAATGAGCGTCCAGATTGCATGCCCTTTGCGTGCAGTCCGAAACTGGGAGTTGATGGAATGAACACGCAATACGAAGAAGAATCAGGCACCGATCGCATCCTCGACATACTGGTCGGTGTTGTTGGCCTGACCCCCAAGATCATTCTGCTACTATGGATCTTGCTGGCCGGCGGCGTACCCGTGGCCCTGCAGGGCATCACCGGCGACACCACGGCCGACATGGTTGTGCCCGAGGTGGTGCCCACGGTCGAAGTGGCCGTTGTCGTGCCTACGGATGTGCCTGCTGTGCCGACTGTGGCCATGCTCGAACTTGTTCCGGCCATCAACCCGCCTTCTATTGACGAGGCTGGCGTCCTGGCGCCGGGCGACTTCGCCATCAGTCCGGCCGAACTTGCCCTGGCCTGGGCCGCGACACAGGTCGGCGGATCAGCCATTGACCCCAGCAATCGCCAGCCCGGTCTTCCGCCCCACTTGTTGATTGATTTCAACGCGGACGGAAGCAACGGCACGGCCGACAACAGTGTGCTCAGCCCACGGATGTTGATCATCCCGGTGGCTGCTTACCGTCAGATGATGGACGAAGCGGGCACTCCCGACTCGGCGGCGGCCTTCGACAATCTGAAGGCGCTGCTTGACCAGCAGCCGAGCGGCAGCGACGTTGCGATTCCCACGCCGCCCATGATGGGCGACCTGCAACAACAGCCGGTGGCCCGTATTGCCTTCATTCCGTTTGAGGGCGGACAGGCAGTCGGCTATGTGGCCCACTTCGCCGCCGTTCCCGGCCCCATCACCAACGACGATGGACTTACCTACGTGGTCCAGGGTCTGACCGACGACGGCAACCACTACATTCTGGGACAGTGGCCGTTGGGCGCCAACTTCTTGCCCGATACGGTCGGTGATATTCCTGACGACTCGCTCAGTGCAATTGAGAGCGACATTGCCGCCTATCTGGCGACGGTGGGCAGCGATACTGAAGCCGCGGCCGACACGGATTTCACGCCCAATCTCGGTTCGTTACGTAACGCATTGGGCACGATCGCCATTGGTGCCGGCGCTGCAGCCAAGATTGCCGCCAGCCAGCCCGTGGCCCAGACCGAAGCGCCCCAGTTGGTTGGAACCGTCTGGCAGTGGACGGCGTTTGAGGATACGGCCGGTGAGAACGACGTCACGGTCGAGAACCCCGGAAATTACGAGATCGTTTTCTGGCCCGACGGCAGCTACAGCATCAAGGCCGACTGCAATGTCGGCGGCGGCAGCTACGTGCTCGACGGCGCCAGCCTGACCATCAATCCCGGTATGTCAACGCTGGCCTTCTGTGGAGAGGAATCGCTCGATACCCAGTTCCGCGATGGCCTGTTTGCCACCGCCACCTATGTCTTTGATGATAGCGGCAACCTGGTCCTGAACCTTGCGGCCGACGCGGGCAACATGGTCTTTGCCAACGGCGGTTCGGCCGAGTTGGCCGACAGCGGCGATCCCGAGGACCAGACGGCCGCTGTCGATGATGGTCTGACCTCCACGGCCTATCAGTGGACAAGCGTCACGGACGCTGACGGCACTGTGACGGCCGTGCCCAACCCGGAGAACTACCAGGTCATCATGAATCCGGATGGTACGTTTAATTTCCAGGCTGACTGCAACGTAGGCAGCGGGCGGTATGAATATAACGAAGATGGCAGTATCGTCTTCCTGCCCGGCCCCATGACCCGCGCCTTTTGCGGTGAGGATTCACTGGACCAGCAGTTCCTGGAAGCCATTACCGGCACAGTCTCCTTCACGGTTGATGACAACGGCGATGTGACGGCCGACCTGGACGACGGCCGTACGGCCAGCCTCATCAACGCCGGCCCCGTGTCCACAGACGGCGACATGACCGTCAGCATGGGCGCGACAGATGACATCATCGGGACGGTCTGGCAGTGGACGCGCTTCGACGACACGGCCGATCTCAACAACATTGTGGTGCCCGATCCGGAGAACTACGAGCTGGTGCTTTGGCCGGACGGCGCCTTCAGCCTCAAGGCGGACTGCAACATCGCCCGCGGTAACTACGAGTTGGACAGCCCGACGCTGAGCCTGGTGGTGGGTCCAACGACGCGCGCCCTGTGCAGTCCGGAGTCGCTGAGTGACACGTTCATCGGCCGCGTTGGCCAAACGGTGAGCTATGTTATCGACGACGAAGGCAATCTCAACCTGAACCTGTTCGCCGACGCGGGCAACATGGTCTTTGCCCCGGCGGGCATGGCTGAATTGGGCGAGTCGGCTGCGGCCGAGGATCAGCCCGGTGCGGCCGACGCCGGTCTGACCGGACTGGCCTTCAACTGGTCGGGCTTCACGGACGCTGGTGGTAATGTGGTCACGGTTGATAACCCGGAGGATTACTCGCTTGTTCTCTTGCCGGACGGTACCTTCAATATCAAGGCTGACTGCAATGTCGGTAGCGGCACCTTCACTTACGGCGAAGATGGCACCATTACCTTTGACTTGGGCCCGTTGACCCGCGCACTCTGCCCGCCTGATTCGCTCAGCGATGAGTTCCTAGCCTTCGTCAATAGCCTGAATGGCGCGACAGTCAATCCGGACGGTGGCGTTGTCGTGACCACGGCCGACGGCACAGAAGGCAGCTTCGTGGCCGGCGGTCCGGTGGAGATTCCGCAAAGTACGCTGCCGACCACGGACGTCGGAGCCCAGCCAACTTCTGACGGCGATCTCTTCAACACCGTTTGGAACTGGACATTATTGGAGGATGCCGGCGGGGCCACGACGCTGACCGTGGATGATCCAACGCGTTACCAGGTATTGTTTGGCCCGGACGCTAACTATGCCCTGCGCGCCGATTGCAATACCGGCAGCGGTACCTATTCCGGCCAGGGCGATGAATCGATCAACGCCTTGACCATTAACCCCGGAATTACTTCGCTGGCGGCTTGCGGATCGGACTCGCTCGACACGCAATTCACGAGCAATCTGTTTGCGACTGAGAGCTATACGATTGACCCGGACGGCAACCTGCGCCTGGCGCTGGCCGACGGCGGGACGATGGTCTTTGCCAACGGCGGCTCGGCCACCGAGCTGACATCACAGCCGGAACCACAGGTCCAGCCTCCCGGCCCGGCGAACGTTCTGGAAAACACCACCTGGCAGTGGGTCAACTTCCGCGACGCCAAACAGGACTACAGTGTCACCGGCTCAGAGAACTATACCATCTCGTTCCTGCCGGATGGTGCGGTCGCTGTGCGGGCTGACTGTAACAACGGCAGCGGCAGCTATTCGGTCGATGGCAGCAGCCTGAACATCTCTATCCTGGTGACAACCGCCGCTGCGTGCGGCGAAGGGTCGCTGGGCGATGTGTTCCTCGAACATCTCAATCAGGCGGCCATCTATCACCATCGACGGTACGACGATGCGCGTTGATCTGTTTGCCGACGGCGGCACGATGACCTTCGTTCAGGTTCCCTAACCGGATCGGCGTCATCTAGGAGACGGAGAATACGAATGAATACCTCAAAGCGACAGCGACATATCGGCGGCCTGGGGCTGATGGCACTGTTACTTATGGCGGCGGTCCTGGTGGCCTGTGGCGGCAATGAAACTGCCCAGCCGACCCCGCCACCGTTGCCCACCAGCACCAGCACGCCGACCGGTCCTGTTGGTGACGACGCCTGGTCGCGGGTGCAGGCCACGGGCCGGATGTCAGTTGGCACATCGGCTGATTACCCGCCGTTTGGCTTCTACACCCGTGACTTTCAACTGGATGGGTACGATATCGCGCTCATTCGCGCGGTGGCCGAGAAGCTGGGCGTGGAGGCCGATATCCGCGATATGGCGTTTGACGGCCTGGGCAGCGCCCTGCAAGTCAATCAGATTGACACTGCCATCGCCGCCATTTCCGTTACAGATGACCGTCGCGAGTTCGTAGACTTCAGTAACGTCTACTTTGTTAGCGAAGACGCTGTCCTGGCCCGTGCCGGCGAAACGTTCAACATCAATAATGTGCGCGATCTGGCCCAATTCCGCATTGGTGTGCAGGCCGGGTCCGTCTATCAGACGTGGCTGCAAACCCAACTGGTCGATACCGGTTTGATCCCGGCCCAGAATCTGTTCGTCTTTAGCGAGACGACGCAGGCTATCGAGAGTTTGGGCGATAACCGGATAGATCTGGTGGTGGCCGATGCCCCGCCGCTCGACCTGGTGGCGCAAAGTGGCGTGTTTGACGTTGTGGCCCGTGGCCTAAACCGACAGCTGTTTGCCATCGCCCTGCCAAAGGGGTCGACGTTGCTGCCGTATGTCAATCAGGCGCTGGTTGAGCTGCAGAACGACGGAACGCTGGCCGATCTGGCGGAGACGTACCTTAACCTCGATATCAACGAGATCTCGCCGGTGCCCACTCCTCAGCCGACGCCACCTCCGGCGTCCACCCCGACAGTCATTCCACCGTCGCCTACGCCTGCCGGCTGTATTGACGCGATGGCCTTTGTGGGCGATCTGAATCTTGACGATCAAAACATGACGGCCCCGCCGGTGATGAACCCCGGGCAGCCGTTCCAGAAAGGCTGGCGCATTCGCAACACGGGTACTTGCACCTGGGATGCGCGGTATCTGATGACCTACGTCAACGGGAATGTGCCGGAAGCGCGGATGGGTGGTGTGCCCACCCCGATTCAGGGCTTTGTGCCCCCCGGTTCCACGTATGATATGTACGTCAGCCTCGTTGCCCCGCTGGTGCCCGGCACCTATCAGGGCTTCTGGTCGCTGCGTAACGCCAACGGCTTGCTGTTCGGCGATCGTGTCTGGGTGGGCATTACGGTGCCTGCACCGGCCACCCCGACCCCGCCGCCCACGGTGCCGCCGACAACGAGCATCTCGTTCACCGTGGATCGCACCCAGATTACCGCCGGCGAATGTGCGACGTTTAGTTGGAACGTACAAAATGCCAACAGCGTGTTCTTCTATTCGCTGGGCGAAAACTGGGCCCAGAATCAGGTTCAGGCCGTGTCCAGTCAGCGGGAATGCCCGCCGGTTACGACTACCTATGAGTTGCGGACCATCAACCCGGACAACTCCCAGGAGACGCGCAATATCCGTATTGACGTGACCCAGCCGCAACCCGATGCTCCGGCCATTCGCTCGTTCACGCTGAATCCGGCGAACCAGATTCAGGAAGGCCAGTGCGTGGATGTACGTTGGGAAGTGACCGGCAGTGTCTCCAACATCGCCGTGGCCCGCAATGGTAATTCGTTGTGGGACGGCGCGCCGCTGAGCGGCACAACGCGGGATTGCCCGCCGGTCGGCACGGCCGCCTATACAATCGTTGCCACCGGTCCCGGCGGCACGGCTAACTCGCAGCAGAACCTGAATGTGCTGCCGCAGCCGACCGTTCCGCCGCAAGTGACGGCAACACCCGTTCCGCCGACACCCACGCCGCCGCCTGCGCCGCCGCCGGTGATCAACGCTTTCTCGGTGTCACCACCGCAGATTCAAGCCGGTCAGTGTGTATCGATCAACTGGGCAGTCAGCGGGACGGTCAATCTGGTGCAGCTAAAGCGCAACGGCGCAATCGTGGTCGACAACGCGGCGCTGAACGGCAACGCCACGGACTGCCTCAACGACGCGGGGACCTATACCTATCGGATCGAGGCCACCAATACCAGTGGACAAAACGCCTTCCAGCAGGCATCGGTCACTGTGGGGTCACCTGAGCCTCCGGCCGGTAATCCGCTGATCGGCACGTCTTGGCGCTTGCTGACACTCAATGGCGCGCCTGTGCTGGCGGGGTCGGAGATTACGGCCGTCTTTGGTGACGCCGCCAATATCAGTGGCACCGGTGGCTGTAACAACTATACCGGTAGCTACTCGGTTAACGGCAATTCGTTGCTCGTGCAAAACATCAGTAGCAGCCAGCAGAGTTGTGTTTCCCCGGACGGTGTGATGCCGCAAGAGCGTTCATACATCAACGTGCTCGGTTCTTCCAGTGGGTTCGAGATTGCCGGTAATCAGTTGACGATTCGCGGCACGCAGGGCACGCTGGTCTATCAGCCGCTGGTCACACCGCGTTAACCGCTGACCGGACACCATAAGTGATAGAACCGCGTGGGGGATCAATCCTGGTCCCTCACGCGGTTTTTGTTTGCCCCCCCAATGCCGACGGTTGTCATTTCCACTCGACATGACATAAAATAGTGTTGGCAACATAGACCGTCCGCAAGAGCCGGGAGAAGAACGATGACTGACGAGCAGGACACGACCCAATACGAAGCATTCGACGATGATGTGGAAGTCTACAGCTTAGAGGAGGATGACGAACTTACCGCCAAAAAGCGTCAGTACGACATTCTCTTCTACGCTCTTTTGGCCGGTGCGGGCTTGGTCTTGCTGGCGCTCATCTATCTCCTCTTTCAGCAATTTGGCAGCAGTGGTGGCGGGACGACGCCTCAGCCCCCCACTGGTTCCGACGGTTCGTGGGAGGCAGTGCAGTCGCGGGGGACACTCATCGTGGGCACGTCGCTGGACTATCCGCCCTTTGGCTTCCGCGACGCGCAATTCCAGCCGGATGGTTTTGATATTGCCCTCATTCGTGAGATTGCCAATCGCCTGGGCCTGGCGGTTGAGATTCAGGACATGGCGTTCGACGGTCTGGGTGGTGCGCTGTCGCTCGGCCAGATCGACACGGCTATCGCCGCGATTTCAGTCACACCGGAGCGCGAACAGTTCGTCGACTTCAGTAACATCTACTTCGTCAGCGAGGACGGCATCCTGGCAGAGGCCAATTCGCCCATTAGCTCCATCCAGACCGTGCAACAAATGGCCGGGCAGCGGGTGGGCGTCCAGCGTGGGTCGGTCTATGAGACCTGGATACAGCGCAACCTAATCGACACGGGACTGACGCCGGCCAACCTATTGTTCCTGTATGAAACGGCCGACGCCGCCGTGCGCGACTTGCGCGAGAACCGGCTGGACCTGGTGGTCCTGGACATTCAACCGGCCGACGTCGCTGTCGCTGCGGGGGGTGTCAAGCTGGTGGGCCGGGGTCAGAACCAGCAACGACTGGCTATCGCGGTGCCCAATGGGGCCAACTCTCTGCGCGAAGAGATCAATGCTGCGCTGACGCAGCTACAGAACGAAGGCCGCGTGGCCCAGCTGATCCAGCAATACATGGGCCTGCCACCGGATCAGGTTATTCCGCCACCGGCGCCCACGGCCACCCCGGTCGTGCCGCCCACGGCCACGCCAGTGCCGGTCGGCTCGCCGACGCCTGTGCCGTGTATCAACGGCATGCAGTACGTGGCCGACCTGAACTATAACGACAACAACATGACCTCGCCCCCGCCGGTGGCGCCCGGCCAGCCGTTCAGCAAGGGCTGGCGCATTCGCAACAGCGGTACCTGCTCCTGGGATCCGTCCTATCGCCTGGTTTTCGTTTCCGGCAACCTGCCGGGAGCCAGCATGGGCGGACAGCCGACGCCGGTCCAGGGTCAGGTCGCGCCGGGACAGACCTATGATATGTTCGTGAATCTGGTTGCGCCGCTGCAGCCGGGTGTCTATCAGGGTATCTGGCAAATGGTGGACGGGACGAATGCCCCGTTTGGCGACCGTATCTGGGTTGGCATCACCGTGCCCGCTCCGGCCACGGCCACACCACTCCCGACGCAAACGCCATCACCCAGCATTGAGTTTACGGTTGATTCGACCAACATCCAGCAGGGCCAATGTGTCACTTTCCGCTGGAATGTCCAGAATAGCGCTGCCGTGTACTTCTACGCTCAGGGGCAGGACTGGCGCACCCAACCTGTGCCGCCACAGAGCAGCCGGCAGGAATGCCCGCAAAGCACAACGACCTACTTCCTGCGTGTGTTGCGACCGGACGGGTTGGTCGAAGAGCGGCAGATTACCATTAACGTGACCGCCGCACCCAACGCGCCCACCATCAATCAGTTCGTGGCCAACCCGCCGCAGATCACGTTGGGCCAATGCATTAACCTGCAGTGGAATGTCACCGGCAATGTGACGCGCGTCACCGTCAGTGGTAACGGCCGTACATTGTGGGATAGTGCGCCGTCGTCGGGCAACTTCCAGGATTGCCCAGCCGTGATCGGCACGGTGCAATATTCGCTGCAGGCGCAAGGGCCGGGCGGCACCAGTCAGGCGCAGGACTATGTCGTGGTGTCCGACGTCGCTGTGGCCACGCCGGTGCCCACGCAAGCGCCGGCCGATCCGGTCATCGACTTCTTCAGCGTGACGCCGCCTCAGATTGTGGCCGGCGATTGTGTGCAGATGTCTTGGGGCACGAGCGGCGCAACCTGGTTGGTGCGGTTGTTGCGGAACAATGTGTTGGTGCTGGATGATGCCGGTTTGAGCGGGACGGCGCAGGACTGCCTGTCCAGCCCGGGAACGGTAACCTATCAACTGGTGGCCAGCACCACCGGCGGCCAGATGACGACATCGCAACAGTCAGTGCTGGTGACCGAGGCTACCGTGCCCAATCCTCTGGCGGGCAAGACCTATAACCTCATCTCGCTAAACGGCCAGGGTGTCGTGCCCAATTCGGTCATCAATACGGCGTTCAATTTCGACGGCACATTGGCCGGGTCGGGCGGCTGCAATAGCTATAGCGGCCGCTATGTGGTGGAAGGTAGCAATATCTCCATAACCGGCGTGAATAGTGCGAGCAGTTTTTGCAACGAACCGCCGGGCGTTATGGACCAGGAAGCGGCTTTTTGGAGCGCGCTCAACTTCGCGCGAACGTTTGAGCTGCCGGACGCGACCGCGCTGATCATGCGCGACGCCAATGGCCAGGAGATTCTGCGCTACGCGTTACCGCAACAATAATCGGTATGGCTAGGCGAGATCGCGGCGGTCGAAAATGATAACGGCCGCCGCAACCCCGGCCACACACCAACCCAACAGGACCGCCAACCCAACCAGGTCAATGCTGCCCGTGGCGACGATCTCCTGTGGAAAGTAATGGTGCCACGGATTGAGCCAGGCCAGCGGGGATTGAGCGATCGCTGGGATGACGTCCAGAACAAACGAGATGAGCGTCCAGGCTGTGGCTAGTCCCCCGGCCAGACCGGCCCGGCTGACGAGACTGCTGATCGCCAGTGCGCCACTGCCCATCGCCCCCAGCAGTGGCCCAGCCATCAACGCGACCAGCACAAAACGATCCAGCGGCAGCGGTCCCAGCCCGGCCAATCGCACGCCCAGCACCATGCCCACATAGCTGCACAACACGAAGACACCGATGCCAAAAAACATCTCCAGCGCCTTGCCCAGGACGAACGCCCAGCGCGGCACCGGCCGGCTCAGTGTCAGGTAGATGCTGCCGTTCTCAATGGTCCCGGCCAGCCCCTCGGCCGCCCGGCTGACCACAAACGCCGCGCCCAGGCCGATGAACACCGGGTGGATCCAGCTAAAGGCCAGATAGTCGGCCAGCGCAAAGCCTGCCTGCAGATTGGGGGCCAGCTTCAGGAGCGTCCGCAGTCCCTCGGGGAAGGTCTGGACGACGCTGGTGACGGTCTCCATGCCGCCAATGGCCGGGAAGCTGACGGCCACCAGCGCCTGGAAAAAGGCGGCGCCCCCGGCAAATGCCGCCAGTGACACCGCAGTGCGCCGCAGGGTGGAACGGGCGATTAGCCACACGGCCGTCCAGTTACTCACGGTTGGCGGCCTCCGGTTCATAGTAACGCATGAACACATCGGCCAGCGACGGCGGTTCGATGGCTACGTCCAACACGGGAAGGTCGTTCAGGAAATGCGAGCAGGGCCGGGATGTCGGCTGACCGAAACACCCAACGGCCGTCACGTTCAGCGATGTCACTGATGCCGGGCAGTGCCGCCAGTCGCGCGGTCATGTCGGGAATGGGCTCGCGCAACAGCAGGTCGACGCGCCGCTGGAGCGTGGCCCGCAGGGCGACGATCTCATCAACGGCCACCAAACGGCCGCCCCGAATGAGGGCGACACGGTCGCACAGTTCCTCCACTTCGCTCAGAATATGGGACGAGAAGAAGATAGTTGCGCCACGGGCCTGGGCCTCGGTGCAACAGCCGAAACAGGGCGCGCTTGGCCAGCGGGTCGAGCCCTTCGGTCGGCTCATCGAGAATCAGCAGGTCGGGCCGGTGTTGCAGGCCCTGGACGATGTTGATCTTCTGGCGCGTCCCCGTGACAGGCGGCCCATCGGTCGGCCGCAGATCGCGTTCGCTGAGTTCCAACGCGTCAATAATCTGCGCCCGGTCAACCGGCGGCCGGCCCTGCAGTCGGGCGAGGTCGTCGAGCAGCCAGTTGCCGGTGGCGGTGGCGTCAAGACCGGCGACGTCCGGCACGTAGCCCAGACGGCGACGCGCCTCCAGCGACTCGCGGGCTGGGCCATGTCCTGATCAAGCAGGTGCACCGTGCCCCTGGTCGGCCGCAGAAAGCCGGTCAGAAGCGAATCGTCGTCGTCTTGCCTGCGCCATTGGGGCCGAGGAAGCCCAGCACTTCGCCCGGCGCAACGGTCAGGTTGAGATCGGCAACGGCCGTCAGGTCGCCATACTGCTTGGTGACGTGGCGGAGGTCGATGGCAGTGGACATGGGGGGCGGTGGGCGGGTTGTCAGCGGTCTAAAACCACTTGCGGTGCTTCATGTAGACAATAAGCGACCCGGCCACGATGGCCATCAGGAACAGCACGGCCGGATAGCCCCAACGCCAGGAGAGCTCCGGCATGTACTCGAAATTCATGCCGTAGATGCTGGCGATGAAGGTGATGGGCAGGAAGATGGTGGCGATGATGGTCAGCATCTGGTTGACGCGGCCTGGTCTGGCGCTCGACGTTGGCCCGGTGCAGGTCCATGATTTCCTTCATCCACAGACGGAGACGATCGTAGTAGTCCAGAAGGCTGTCGATCTCGCGGTAGAGCGACTTCGAGAAGATGCCGCGCCACTTCGTCGGTGATGAACTTCGACTCGGCGTCCTTAACATACTCCAGGAAGTCCTCCAATTCCAGCAGCGGCTCGTTCCAGGGCTTGATCTCTTCGCGCAGGGCCAGGATGGCCTGATAGGTGGCTTCATCCGCCACTGGCTGGCCAGCACATCGTCTTCCAATGCTTCGAGCTTGACGGTCAAGTACTTGAAGCTGCGTTGGTAATTCTCGACCACAAAGCCGCGCATCAGCAGATAGAGCAAATAGTCGGGCCCATATTGCATGGCCTTCGTCTGTTTGCTGAGAGCCCGCCGCCGGGTGCGGGCCAAGAGGCCGTGGAGCTGGTGCTTGATAGACGATGAGAAAGTTGGCCCCCAGAATGCAAGAGCCATTGCTTGGCTCGAGCGTATGGGTCGTTGTGTCCAGATACGGCACCGTATACTCCATATAGAGACAGTTGTCGTACTCCGTATCGAACTCCATCGGCCCTTCGTCGAGGATGTCGGGCAGGAGAACGGGATCGATATGAAGTCGCGTAGGAGCTTGAGCAGCTCGTGCTCTTCGTGCACGTCACGAATGGTGATCCAGTTCACTTTGTCCGGTTCGATGTGGGCCAGGACCTCGTCGATATCGGCCACCTCATATGCGGCAATCTCGTCGGTATCATAGACGACGATCGAATAGCGGGATTCGGCGGTCTGCCCGCTGCGGATCGGCGGGGGACTTGAGCCGGCGGTATGGGTTCTGGGCTGGTCATGCTCGGGAGGTTGCATGGTTATGGGCGTTGGTCCTGGGCCTACATGACGTCCGGCGTGCTCATGCCCATCAAATCCAGCACCCGGGCGAACAGCGCCTGGGCCGAGCGATAGAGCCGCAGCCGCGCCAGCCGTACCGGTTCGGGCACGTCGCTGTGCAGCACGCGCGACTCCTCGTACAGCGGGTGGAACGCGGCGGCCAGTTCGTAGGCGTAGAATGACAGGCGGTGCGGCTCGTAGGTGACGGCGATAGTCTCCAGTACCTCGGCCAATTCCAGCGACTTGCGTAGAAAGGCCAGTTCGCGTTCGCCGGTCAGCAGGCTGAGGTCAGCGCCTTCGTCAGCGTTGGGGTCGTAGCCTGCCTCTTCCCATTTGCGGAAGATGCCGGCGCAGCGGACGTGGGCGTTCTGGATGTAGTAGACCGGGTTCTTGTCGGAATGTTCGACCGCCAGATCGAGGTCGAAGTCGATGGGGCTGTTGGCCGAGCGCGAGATCATGAAGTAGCGAATGGCGTCGGCGCCCACTTCCTCGACCAATTCATCCAGGGTGACATAGAGTCCGCGCCGGGTGCTCATTTTGACCGGTCGCCGCCCCGCACGAGATTGACGATCTGGGTCAAGAGGGTATAGACAAAGGCCGGGTCATAGCCCAACGCCTCTACGCCCATCAGGACCTGAGGCGCGGTGGCGTGATGGTCGGGGCCGAAAATATCGACCACCTGCTCAAAGCCGCGCTCAGCCTTGTTGCGATGGTACGCCATGTCGGGCAGACGGTAAGTTGGTTCGCCGGTGGCCTTGACAACCACGCGATCCTTCTCGTCGCCAAAGTCCGTGCTGCGGAACCACTGCGCGCCGTCCTTCTCGTAGATGTAGCCATTTTGGTCCAGTTGCTCCAGCGTGGCACCGACTTCGCCGGACTCGTAAAGGCTTTGTTCGCGAAAGTAATTGTCAAAGAAGATGTTGACACTGGCCAGGGTTGCCTTTTGCTGTTCGGAAATGCGGGCCACGGCGTAGTCGCTGAAGTAGCTCCACCGGCTCATCAACCAGACTGTCCCCGTGCGCGTCGAAAAGCTCCCGGGCCAGGTCGAGGATGTAGTCACCCTGATAATGCTCTTCGCCGATTTCTGCATCGCGGCCGAGCAGCTGCAGATAGCGCAAGCGGACCGATTCACCGAGCAGTGTAACCTGTCGCCCGGCGTCGTTGTAGTAGTACTCCAGCGTAACGTCGTAGTTGGCGTTGCGCAGCACACGGGCCAACGTGTCGCCGATGACGCCGCCACGCGATCGGCCGAGGGTGATCGGGCCGGTCGGATTGGCGCTGACACACTCGACCTGGGCCATCTTGCCCTGGCCCACGTCGACCTGACCAAAGGTGTCGCCTTCGGCCAGGATGCGTTCCGGGGTCTGCTGCAACCAGTCCAGCGCCAGCCGGAAATTGATAAACCCCGGCGGGGCCACATCGGTCGTGTCCAGGTAGTCGGGATCGGCCATGTGGGCGGCAATGGCCTCGGCGATCTTGAGCGGGGCCATACGCGCCGGGCGGGCCAACTGCAGGGCCACGGCTGTCGCGTAATCGCCCTTGGACGCATCGCGCGGCCGTTCGATCACAATGGGCGGGATATCGAAGGCCGGCAGATCGCCGTCGGCCTGGGCGCGTTGAATGGCGGCGGTCACCTGAGCCGCCAGATCTTGATGGACTAGCATGGCGCGCATTGTAGCATTTTGACAGGGTCCATGCGAAAATCAGCCGGTTTGGAAATCCCCGGGTCGTCGCGTATACTTTTTGTTAAGATTTGCGGCCGATGAGCCACAGGACCGGAACACAAACCAACGAGCCATGAGCAACGAGAAACGGACCCAACCAGGCGTGTACAGCCGACAGCCGGTTATTGTCGACATGTCGGAAGATGAACTGACGGAACTGGTATCGTTGTTTTCAGCCGCGGATCTTCCTTCTACGACGGCACTGGCCAATTACCTGCCACAGTCTCCCCTGAGGCTATCGCAAGCGCCGCGCCACTGGCTACGGGCGATGCGGACTTTGACGCCTATATGGCTATCTCGCGCCTGGTCGTCGGTGGGGTCATCGAGGGCACCGACCAGTTGGCGACCCGCCTGAAGCGAATTGAAGCCGAGCTGAAGCGCGAACAGGTCGGAGCGCCGAAGATTGGCGAGATTAACTCAACCGCCGATGTCATTCGCTATGCCGCTGTCGGTTTTGCCCTCTCGGCCAGCGAGGGAGCGCGCGATCGCTTCATTAAGCGTGCTGGGTGCAACCGACCTTTTTTGGGAATTCACCGGTAACTCAGTGAAGCCCTTGACGGAAAATCGCTTCACCGGTTTCTTCACTGCTCCGTTTGAGCGGGCCTTTGAGTCTTTCATGGAGCGTGGCCAGGAGACGGTCAACGGCTGGGTCGAGCGTGGCCGGCGCGAAGAGCCTATGAGCCGCGAGCTGGCGCTCAATACGGTCGAAACCATCATCGATGAGTTCATCACGCTGCTATCCGAGAATCCGGAGCTGGCCGAGTTGGTTCAGCAGCAAAGCGTCGGACTGGTGGGTGAAGTCGTCGATGAGGTCCGATCGCGTACGGTTTCGGCCGATGTGCTGGCGGAGACGCTGGTGCGGCGGCTGTTCCGGCGTCCGGTGCGGTCGGAGTTGCCCGCACCACCGGCGGAAGTACAGCAGTTGGTAACACCGAAGAAGCCGAATCCCGACCAACCGTGACTGATCAAACCCTGCTCCATGCATCATACAATGCGCGGCTACTACGCCGGATTCGTCACCCGTGCCCTGGCCGTGATCATCGATCTATGATCATCTTTGTCGCGTCATTGATTTTTGCACTTGATCGTGCGATGTACTCCTTGAACTTCTTTGGCCTGTCGGCTCTGGCCACGCCGTGTACGATCGCACGGCTGATTCAACATCCGGCGAACAGTCTCTTGGTCACCCTCATGCGCTGGGTTACCGCCTTTCTGACGAGCGCCACCTTCCTGTTTGTCTATCTGGTGTTTTTCTGGACGGTGATCGGCAAGACCCCGGGCAAGATGATCCTTGGGCCTGCGCGTTGTCCAGTACGGACAGCGGACGGTGCCGTTTCAAAGGAGCGGTCATCCGTGCCATTGGGTACTATGTTTCGTTAATCCCGGTCTCGGATGGGTTTCTGTCTGGGTGCTCTGGACGATCAGCGCCGCGGCTGGCACGACAAGATGGCCCATACCTATGTCCTCTATGATTGGGATGCCCGGTTGGGCGTCGTCTCATCGATCGGTTGCGCGCATGCGGGCGGGCCAATTGGCTAGCCGACCTTCGAAATGGTAATTGATCCCGAAGACGAGCGGGAAACCAGACATAACGCGCACTGGGTGCCGATGCTGTGCCAGTGAACCAAGCGAGATCACAGACAGGAGTCTGACCGTGGCTACAACGATTACACCGCTATCCAACGTCGATGCCGCCTGGCTCAAGATGGAAGACCCTACCAATCTGATGATGGTGACCGGGGTACTGACGTTTGACAAGCCGCTGGACATGGACCGCTTGCGGACGCTCATCGAAACCCGCCTGCTGCCGTTCGAACGCTTTCGCCAGCGTGTCGTCAAGCCATCGGTGCCCATGGCTCCCCCGTATTGGGAAACGGACCCGACCTTTCATATCGATGCCCATCTGCATCGCATTGCCCTGCCGCACCCGCGCGACAAGTCGGCCCTGCAATACCTGGTCAGCGACCTGATGAGCACGCCGCTGGACTTCTCGAAGTCCCCGTGGCAGTTCCATGTCGTCGATGGTTATTACGACGGCGGGGCGCTGATTGGCCGTCTGCATCATTGCATGGCGGACGGCATGGCTTTGGTGGGCGTGCTTGCTGGCGATGACGGAAATGTCACCCGATGTCGCCGTCTCCGCTGGCGACCGGATTGACCTATGCGCCGCAGCCCAACGGCGACGGCCCCGGGACTGGGCGCGCTCGGCCTGCGCCTTAGCCGTGTGGCCGGCTAAGGCGTTAGCGTAGGTCGTCGGGCGGCCATCGAGGGCATTGATACGTTTCTCAACCCGGACAATGCGCGGCGGTTGGCCGAGAGCGGCTCGGACTATTTGCACGCCGCCAGCAAGCTCGTCTTGCGTTCGTCGGATCCGAAGACCGTGCTGAAGGGACCGTTGGGCGTGGCCAAGCGGGCTGCCTGGTCGCGACCCATGCCGTTGTCAGAAGTCAAGGCCATGCGCAAGCCAACCGGCGCCACCGATCAATGACCTGATGACAACGGCCATAACCGGCGGTCTGCGACGCTATCTGGAGCAGCGCGGCGAAGACCCGACCGACATGACCATTCGTGCCGCCGTGCCCGGTCAACTTGCGCACACCGGAAGAGATGGGCGAGATGGGCAACAAGTTCGGCCTGGTCTTTCTGGACCTGCCGGTCGGTGCGCCGACATTGAAGGAACGGTTGCGGCTGGTTCAGCGCCGCATGGATGCGCTCAAGGAGTCGGCCGAAGCGCCTGTCGCGATGGACATTCTGGCCGGGATGGGCTTCTCGCCGCAGATTGTTGAGGATATGGTGGTGCGGATGTTTGGCGTCAAGGCTACGACCGTGCTGACCAACGTCCCCGGCCCGCCCATTCCGCTCTATATGGCCGGCGCAGCAGATTGAGAATCTGATGTTCTGGGTGCCGCAGTCCGGCCGCCTGGCGCTGGGCATCAGCATGATGAGCTATAACGGCAACATCTATGTCGGCGTGGCTTCCGACGCCGGGCTGATTCCTGACCCTGACAGCATCATCAATGGCTTCTATATGGAGTATGATGATCTGCTGGCCATGACGATCTGACCGACGAGCTACGAGACGCTGCGACTACGACGGTGTCCCGGCCAGCTCTGCTCGTCATATCGTCGGTCAAAATTAGGCCTTCGTTGGCGTGCAGGATAACCTGGGCAGCCTCCAGGGGGCCGCTGCGGGACATATCGGTAGACGGGCCGCCACGGCTGCGGTTGAACCCGAGCGCTTCGCGGACGTCCAGCACGTGATCGGCCGACCCAAAGTTGAGCAGCACGACGAAGCTCCGCTCGCCGGGTGCTGTGCGCCGGTAGGCCAGCACATCAGCCACGCCCAAATCAACACCCGTATAGGCGCCCGCCATGCAAGGCCGGCTCGGCTCGTCGCAGCGCCGCCAGCGCGCGATAGAACGACAGCATCGACTCCGGATCGGCTGACTGGACGGCCACATTGCGGGTCGCGTAATCGGCGGCCACCGGCAGCCACGGCGTCACGTCCGGTGCGGTGAATCCGGCGTTGGGCGAGCTGTCCCACTGCATGGGCGTGCGTTCCGGGTCGCGACCGGTCCGCTCGAAGTGCTCCGGCTGGTTGACCGCGGGCGGATCCTGGCATGAATTCCGGCGGAATGGGCACATTTTCCATGCCGATCTCGTCGCCGTAGTAGCTGGTCGGCGTGCCGCGCAACGTGAGCAGCAGCATGTTGGCCACGCGCGCCTGGTGCCGGCCGACACGGGTGGCGATCCGGTGCTGGTCGTGGTTGCCCAGCACCCAGTTGGGCCAGCCGTCCGGCGGCAGTGCGGCCTCATACTCGGCATCCACCGGCCGACGGCCTGCGCATTCCAGGGCATGTTGATCAGCTGGAAAGTTGAACGGCAGATGGCATTCGTCGCCGTTCGCCGTAGTAGGTCATGAGCTTGTCGTTCGGCAGGTAGATCTCGCCGACCATCATGCGCTCGTCGTACTCATCCAGCACGCCGCGCATGGCGCGGATGATGTCGTGGATGTCGGGCAGGTCGGCCGTGTAGATGTGCTGCAGACGGCCGTGATCGGTGGCGCCGTCCCAGTCGGGGTTGAGCGGCTCGTCGCGCAACTGCTCATCCTTGATCATCAGCCAGATGACATCGACGCGGAAGCCGTCCACGCCGCGATCCAGCCAGAAGCGCATGTCGTCCAGCATGGCTGGCAGCACGTCGGGATGCGGTAGTTGAGTTCCGGCTGTTGCGGGACAAACTGATGCAGGTAGTATTGGCCGGTGGCTGGGTCGAAGGTCCAGGCCGGGCCGCCGAAGAAACTGAGCCAGTTGTTGGGCGGGCCGCCGTCCGGGGCCGGATCGCGCCAGATGTACCAGTCGCGTTTGGGATTGTCGCGGCTGCTGCGGCTTTCCTGAAACCAGTCGTGCTCATCCGAGGTGTGATTGGGCACGAGGTCGAGAATCAGCTTCAGATCGCGGGCGTGGGCCTCGGCCAGCAGCCGGTCGAAATCGTCCAGCGTGCCGAACATCGGGTCGATGTCGCGGTAGTCGGCCACATCATAGCCGAAATCGTGCATGGGCGAGGGGAAGATGGGCGAGAGCCAGACCGCCTCGACGTTGAGGTTTTGCAGATAGTCGAGCCGCTGGCGTGATGCCGTTCAGGTCGCCGATGCCGTCGCCGTTGCTGTCCTGAAACGAGCGCGGATAGATCTGGTAGATGATGCCGGTCTGCCACCAGTGCATAGCGTCACATCCTCTGGGTCGCCCACGAGAGGGCAAAGTGATTTGTTGGCTGAGTATATCACATGCCCCCGATCTTCCGGGGCCAACGGCCGACCCGCAGTAAATCATCGGGCGACGGGCTGATGGGCCGGAGAAAATTGGTACTCAATACGCATCCGGCTATACTACGCTCCACCCATGACTCAGTACGAACGACTCCGGATTGCCGCCGAACCGTTTCTGCCGGTAATCTATCGGCGCACGCGCCATGACTTGAAACAACTGTTGGCGAGCAACACCCACCGCGCTGCGGTATTAGATGTGGGTGGGCGCAAATCGCCCTACACCGTGGGCCTGGCCGCCGATATCACCATCCTCGACCTGCCGCGCGAGTCAGACGTGCAGGAGCAGCTGGGTCTGGGCATGACCAACGAGCTAATGGCGGAGCTATCCGCGCGGCGCAGCAACATCACCGGCGTCATCATTCAGGACATGATCCAGTGCGACCTGCCAACCGACAGTTACGATGGGGTGATCTGCGTCGAGGTCATTGAACACGTGGCCGAGGCCGATGCGTTCATGGCCCAGGTGGCCCGCGTGCTCAAACCCGGCGGCTGGTTCTACGCCACAACGCCCAACTATGATTACCTGAGCAACGAAGGCGCCGCCCACAACCCCGATCACGTCAGCCTCTACACGCGCCAAAGCCTGAGCGATCTCCTGCAGCGACACTTCTCTCAGTCACAGGTCGTGTGGGGTGTCCATACCGGCCGCAATCGCGTGCGTGGCCTGCGGTCGCTTTCCTGGCGCCAACCGGTGCGCACGGCCGAAGCCATGGCCTCCAACGTGGTCAACCATCTGGAATCGCGCGGTCTGGACGACCAGGCCCACGAAACCGCCCACCTCTTTGCTACCGCCTTCAAATAGCGGGGACGCTACGTGCCGTCGGTCGGTGAGGTCTCGGCGGCCTTACCCTTTTGACCAAACCCCGGCTTCTCATACCCTACCGGCAAATAATCAGGCGGTAAAGTTAGCCCGTTGCCATCCCGCACGGCCGAATAGACCGGGGATAATATCTCAATGCCCGCCGCATTAAACTGATCTTGAATGTTTTGATGAAGCTGGGAATAGAGATAGGGCATAACGTCCGGCCGGTTGGTATATGCATTTAGCTCGTAAGCCACGCTGAAGTCTCCCAGCGCCTGCTGCAAAACAAATGGGGACGGCGTGTCCTCAACACCCTCGGCGTCCAGCGCGGCGGCTATCAGCAACGTGTGAACCTGCTGCCAGGGCACATCGTAGCCGATGGTGACGGCCGTGTGGATTACCAACTCCTTGGCCTCGGACAGACGGCTATAGTTGGTAATCGAACCGGAAAGGACCGTAGAGTTGGGCAGGGTAATGATCTCGTTTTTGAACGTGCGGACACGGGTAGTGAGGATGAACTTGCTGATGACCGTTCCGGTCACCCCGCCCACGCTGACCACATCGCCGATATGGATGGCGTTGGTGTAGGTCAGCACGACCCCGGCGATGATATTGGAAATCGCCGATGTCGAGGACAACGTGATGAGCAAGCCGGTGAACGCCAGCACGCCGGCCAACGCGCGGGACTCCCCAATAGGCAACGTGCTCAAGACGACGATTAGGGCTATGGCGCAAATAAGGATGCACACCAAGGCAAAGGTCATGTCTGACCATTCCTTTTCAAAGCGCGGCAACCGAATCGTGCCGGATTCTATTTCACTGAACAACAGCCGGAACAGGCGAATGAGACCCCAGGTAATCAGGCCGACAACGATAATGAAAATGAGCTGAGGCAGGTAATTGAAGAAGCCGTCCCATACGGTGGCTAGAGCGGCGTTGGTGGGTGTCAGCAAGCGCGTGCCGAGGGCTTCCGTTTGAGGAAACTGTTCCAGGACAAGTGGGATGTAGATGAAGAACAATAGCAGTACGGTGATCACGCGGCCGACGTTGAGAAACCCGCGCAACAGCCTATAAAAGTTGCCCGACTGGTAGAAGTGGGTATTCGTCAACCGATCGGGTAACCAACCACGCTCATTGGCCGGGTCGAGTCGGGCATAGAGCCAGCGAAATATCCGGTTCACCAGCCATATGATGGCCAGGAAGATACCGATGGCGGCGGCTAGAATACTCAGCTTCTGCAAGAGAGGCAGGCCGGAATTCTCCACTTGACCGGTATCAATGGCCGTCTGAACGGACGCGGTGTCCTGTTGAGCCAACTCCAGCCGCGACATGCCGGCAGCTTCGGCATCAGCATCGGTGACCGTGAACAGGATATCGTTCCCGACCACTACATCTGTCGTCTCTTCAGAGTCGATGATGGTCAGTGTTGTGTCGGTGACGAAGGGGTTGCCAATGAGACGCTCGATGTTGCTCGAGATGTCGTTGGCGCGATCGGTGACTGAATCGTAGCCGGCGGGGTCCACCACGCGAAAGAGCGTCTCGCCGTTGACAACGACCGGGGCGCCGATCTCGACGACAGGTGTGGCGGCCGGAATTGTTTCCTGCGCCGCCACAGACGCGATCTGGCCGAAGCCGGCCCAGGCGAACAATAAGGCAATTCAGCCAGCCGAAACGTACAACCGGTGACGATGGGTAATCAAACGCATGGAATGTCTCTCGAGACGGATCGCTTTGCTACAATGTTAGCAAAATTATTGCCCCGGAGAGAAAAATTGGCCAATGATGGTTTAAGCGCCTACGGTGACCGAGTCCGTGATGAAGTACGTTTCGCGCAGCTGAGATGATGAAGTCAATGGGCTACCATTCTTCAGGCACCATAATGTCGAGCATGCCACTGGTCGCCCACGGTCCTAATACCCCAACACCGGCGCCAACCACCGCTCAGTCGTCTCGATATCCCAGCCCTTTCGGTCAGCGTAATCTTCCACCTGGTCGCGGTCGATTCGGCCGAGCCCGAAGTACTGCGATCGCGGGTGGGCGAAGTAGTAGCCGCTGACTGATGCGGCGGGCATCATGGCGAAGCTCTCGGTGAGGGTCATGCCGGCGTTGTCGGTGGCGTCCAGCACGCGGAAGATCTCACCCTTCTCGGTGTGGTCGGGGCAGGCCGGGTAGCCCGGCGCGGGGCGGACGCCCTGATACTTCTCGGCGATCAACAAGTCGTTATCCAGCGCCTCGTCGGGCGCATAGCCCCAGAGTTCGCGCCGCACACGGCCGTGGATCATCTCGGCCATCGCTTCGGCCAGCCGGTCGGCCAGCGCCTGGGCCAGAATGCGGTTGTAGTCGTCGTTGGCGGCGTCGAACCGGCGGACGACCTCATCCAGACCAATCCCGGCTGTCACGGCGAACAGACCCATCGTGTCGGTCACGCCTGACTCCAGAGGCGCGACAAAGTCGGCCAGGGCCAGATTTGGCCGTCCCGGCGGACGCTCCATCTGTTGACGCAGGCTGTGGATGGTTGAGAAGGCTGCCTCGGCTGTGCGGCCGTTGGTGCCCGGCTTGAACAGCAGCAGATCATCGCCCTGGCTGTTAGCTGGGTAGAGACCGACAACGGCCCTGGCTTGCAGCCACTTTTCCTCAATGATGCAAACGAGCAACGCCTGGGCATCGGCATAAAGCTGGCTGGCCGCCTCGCCCACGACCTCGTCGTTGAGGATGCCGGGGTAACGGCCGTGCAGCTCCCACGTGGTGAAGAACGGCGTCCAGTCGATAAACTGCCGCACCTCGGCCAGGTCGATGTCGTCAAAGACAGTCAGACCGGGCTGGTTGGGCGCGATAGGCGCGTAATCGGCCCAGTCGATAGCCAGACGGTTGGCGCGGGCGTCGGCCAGCGTCGCCAGTCGTTTCTGCGACGTGCGTCCTTCGCGGCTCTCACGCAGTGCCCGATACTCCTCGCGCACCTCGGCGGCAAACCCGTCGCGTTGCTCCGTGCTGAGCAGTTGGGAGGCCACGCCGACAGCCCGTGAGGCGTCGAGCACGTGGATGACCGGGCCACGTTGATACTCCGGCTCGATCTTGACCGCCGTATGAACCTTGGACGTGGTCGCTCCGCCGATGAGCAAGGGGATGCTGAACCCCTCGCGTTCCATCTCCCGGGCCACGTGGCGCATTTCCTCCAGCGAGGGGGTGATCAGCCCGCTGAGGCCGATGATATCGACCTTCTCGCGCCTGGCGGTTTCCAGAATCTTGTGGGTGGGGGTCATCACGCCCAGGTCGATGACCTCGTAGTTGTTGCAGCCCAACACGACGCCGACGATGTTCTTGCCGATGTCGTGAACGTCGCCTTTGACCGTGGCCAGCAAGATACGGCCGACCGGACCGGTATCCCCGCTCTCGGCTTTCTCGGCTTCGATGTAGGGGATAAGCCAGGCCACGGCCTGCTTCATGACGCGGGCGCTCTTGACGACTTGGGGCAGGAACATCTTGCCGCTACCGAACAGATCGCCGACGATGTTCATGCCGTCCATCAGCGGCCCTTCGATGACATCCAACGGCCGACTGGCTGCCTGTCGCGCTTCCTCGACATCCTCTTCGATGTAGGCATTGATGCCCTTGACGAGGGCGTGGGAGAGCCGCTCGTTAACCGGCAAATGCCGCCAGGCCAGATCTTCCTGCTTTTCCTTGCTGACACCCTGCACGTTCTCGGCGAACGTTACCAGGCGCTCGGTGGCGTCGGGGCGACGGTTGAGCAGCACGTCCTCGACACGTTCCAGAAGGGCTGGATCGAGGTCCTGGTAGATCGCCAGCTGCCCGGCGTTGACGATGCCCATGTCCATGCCGGCCTGGATGGCATGGTAAAGGAAGGCCGAGTGAATGGCCTCCCGCACGGTATCGTTGCCGCGGAAAGAGAAGCTAACGTTGCTGACACCGCCGCTGATCTTGACCAGAGGCAGCTGTTCCTTAATCCGGCGGGTGGCTTCGATGTAGGCAAGGCCGTACTCGTTGTGCTCCTCGATGCCGGTGGCGACGGCGAAGATATTGGGGTCGAAGATGATGTCCTGCGGCGCAAAGCCGACATGATCGGTCAGAATCTTGTAGGCGCGAAGGCAAATGCTGACCTTGCGCTCAACCGTGTCGGCCTGACCATCCTCGTCGAACGCCATGACGATCACAGCTGCACCATAGCGCTGGGCCAGACGCGCCTGGCGAATGAACTCCGCCTCGCCTTCTTTCATGCTGATTGAGTTGACGACGCTCTTGCCCTGCACGCACTTCAGCCCGGCCTCGATGACGCTCCATTTGGACGAGTCGATCATCACCGGCACACGTGAGATGTCGGGTTCGGCCGCTACCAACTTGAGGAAGCGCTCCATGGCCGCTTCTGCGTCGAGCATGCCCTCATCCATGTTGACATCGATGATCTGCGCGCCGCTCTCGACCTGCTGGCGGGCCACATCAAGGGCGGTATCGTAGTCACCGTTGAGAATCAGCTTGGCGAATCGGCGCGATCCGGTCACATTGGTACGCTCGCCGACGTTGACGAAGTTGGTGTCGGGGCCGATGACCAATGGTTCCAGCCCGCTGAGGCGCGTGTTGGGCTCGACCTGCGGGATGGGGCGCGGCGGCACATTCCGGACGGCTTCGGCAAAGGCGCGGATGTGGGCGGGGGTGGTGCCGCAGCAGCCACCGACCAGGTTGAGCAAGCCCTCTTCGGCATAGCCGCGCAATACACCGGCCATGTACTCCGGCGTGTCGTCATATTCACCGAACTCGTTGGGCAGCCCGGCGTTGGGGTAGATGTGGGTATAGGTATCGGCCACCTGCGAAAGAGCGTAGGTGTAGTCGCGAAAAGCGGCCGCGCCCAGCGCGCAGTTTAGCCCGACGATGAGCGGCCGAGCGTGCATGATGGAGTAGTAGAAAGCCTCAGTCACCTGGCCGGAGAGCGTTCGGCCGCTGGCGTCGGTGATGGTGCCGGAAATCATCAGGGGCAGCTCGACGCCGGATTCCTCGAAGTATTGGGTGATGCCAAAGATGGCCGCCTTGGCGTTCAGCGTGTCGAATATCGTCTCGATTAGCAGCAGGTCGGCGCCGCCTTCCACCAGCCCGCGAGCCGCCTCCGTGTAGGCCGAGGCCAGCTCGTCGAACGACGTATTGCGGTAGCCGGGGTCGTTGACGTCAGGCGAGATGGATGCCGTGCGGTTCGTTGGCCCCAATGCCCCGGCCACAAAACGCGGCCGCGAAGGGTCCTTGGCTTCCATCGCGTCGCACGCCTCGCGGGCCAGCCGGGCTGCGGCCAGATTCATCTCATAGGCCAGGTCCTCCAGACCGTAGTCGGCTTGTGAGATGCGGTTGGCGCTAAAGGTGTTGGTTTCCACCATGTCCGCCCCGGCATCCAGGTAGGCCATGTGGATGGCGCGAATGATGTCGGGCTGGGTCAGTACGAGCAGGTCGTTGTTGCCCTGCAGGTCGCTCGGCCAGTCGGCGAAGCGCTCGGCCCGGAAATCGTCCTCGGTCAGCTTGTACTGCTGGATCATCGTGCCCATGGCCCCGTCGAGGACGAGGATGCGCTGGGTGAGTTGTTCTTGGAGTAAGTCAGAATGGTTCATAGGTTGCCACCGCCACAGGCCCGCTAGTCTGGCTACCCACGTCGGGCCAACGGGCCAATAAAAAGGCCTCCCAAGATGAGAGGCCTTCGGTTAGTTGTCTGCCGCTCAATTACTTGCGAGAAGGCCGGTGCCTTTTGTGCTAGATGAGCCAGTATGGTGGATCAAGCTTAAAGGCTTTCTTTCAGTCCCAAGTATACTCGATTTCTCGAGAGCGTTGCACTTCACACGTGCCATGTTCCTCTCGGGTCACTGTCGATCAGGGGACGTAATTGCCCCAGCCAGAGAATCCGGCGCCCTCTTCGACCACGACGGCTGAGAAGTGTATATCCATCGGATACCACTCGTCGGGATTGTCACCGCCCCAGTTCCAGTCACCGATGTCGCTGACCGGCGTACCATCCGAGTTCTTGATGGCAATACGCGCTCGCGAACGCGGCAGGCTCCAGTCAATGGGCAATGCATCTTTCTGCCAGAAATCGTCCACCTTCTCCGACCACGTAACAATCGTCCCGGGATCGCCGGTCAGCGCGGCGATCTCGCCACATTCCTCGAGTGAGGTGCCCGCCTGCCAGAAACACAATTGGACGCGCATCTGCTTGGGAACGGGCATGTCCCTGATCTCCACGCGGAAATACATGGTCCCGCCGGCATAGTTGACCGGGCTGACCCAGTCAATGTTGGCTGCATCGAACACCGCCGTGTCGCCATAGGGGAAGCCCTTGTCGGCCTTGGTAACTTCGCGATTCAAATCATAGACCAGCAGCTCTTCGCCGGGCGGCAACTCGGTTGGTGTGGGCGTAATGGTCGGCGTGTTCGTGGGTTCGGCCGTGGCGGTGGCTTCAGCCGTCGGTTTGGGCGTTTTGGTGGGCTTCGGGGTCTTGGTGGGCTTGGGGGTCCGCGTCGGCTCCAGTGTCTCTGTCGGTGCGACCGTGCTGGTTGGTTCCTGTGTGGCCGTGATGGTCGGTGAGGGGGAGGGCGTCGACGTCATGGTCGCCGCCGGGGTCAGTGTGGCCATGGCTGTGGGCCCTTCATTTTCACCCAGTACAATCGGTGCAAAGGCGTTGGTCATTTCTTCGGCCGACGAGGCTTCGACTTCCCGTGCCGTTTGGGCCGATTGAAACAGGACGACGCCGGCTATGAGTATGACGACGGCCAGCCCGAGGGCTCGGCCGATTATCTGATGGGTCTTACGCATCGGTCTCCTTGTCTACAGGCGCTATTGCTTCGACGCGCGATCCTAGCGATCATCGGCCGCTTGTCCAGTGATTTGCCTATCCTCTTATGCACTGCTGAGAGCCGATGCCGCAACGATTGGAGATATTTCGCGTATACTTCTATAGGCAGACAACATTGCCTGGGAAAGATACCTATGACTGATAAAGAACCACTGAAGATCACGCTGGACGATCTGGAAGCGGAAGAGGCGCCGGCCAAGCCGGAAGCCGCACGCGGCAAACTGCAAGAGCAGGCCGAGGCCACCACTCGCCAGATGGCTGATGCGGCCAAGGGTCTGGCGGGCAAGGTGACGGACAAACTGTCGGCGAGCGCGGCCGACGCCACCAGCCGCACGGCCGAAGTGGCCCGCGAGAAGGTGGGGGAAGCATTGCAGGAGCAATCGAAAGCCATCGCCGACGCCGTTGAGCAGAAGATACGCGACATCGACTGGAAAACGGAAGCCCAAAAGGGTACGGAAGGCGGTCTGCGCTGGCTGAGTGGCCGGTTGACTGAACTCGCCGACCGGATGAAAGATCAACCAAACCAACCGGATACGGCCAATCAGGCGCCCCCTAAGGACGACAAGTAAGCACTCTTGCGGCGAAGCGGCGAGTCATTCAGTGGACAAATGGCCGCGGTGGAGGTAGATTTCGTTCTATGGACATCGAACTGGTTGACGTGGATGGGGTGACAGTGGCGACGCTGTTTGGGGAGCTGGATGGCCGGACTGCGCCGGAAGTGCAGGAGAAGCTGCTCTTGCTGCCTCAACCACACCACAAAATGCTGCTCGATATGAGCGGCGTGAACTACATCTCCAGTGCCGGACTGCGCGCATTGCTGATGCTCTACCGCCAAATTGCTAATGGCGAGGGCCGGGTGGCGCTGGTCGGTCTGTCCGAGAGCATTCGCGACATGATGTCGGTCACCGGCTTCATGGACTTCTTCGACGACTATCCCACGCTCGACGAAGGACTGGCTGCGTTCAACGGCGCATAACGCCGCCGCGTCTACGTCCGATCCACCACTTCGATCGACTGCCGCAACTTGATGACTGAGTCGGCCGGATAGTACCCTTTTCGCAAACTGACCATCGCATAGACCAGCGTTCGCGGACCAATGATGCAGCCGGGGTTGAGCACGGCGTTACAGCCTGTTTGCGCCTCGTCGCCCAGGATGGCCCCCAGCTTGCTCAGACCGGTGTCGAACTCCACACCATCGATTTGCAGGCGAATGGTCGGCCGCTTGCCGGTGGCCTTGTCCTTGGCGCTGAGCACGCCCAGGTTACTCAACTTGGTGCCCGCGCCCAGGTTGACGCGACGGCCGAGGATAGAGTCGCCTACGTAGGCAAAGTGCGGCGCGCCCGCGTGTGGCAGCAGCAGGCTGTTCTTGGCTTCACTGGCGTGGCCCAGGATGCTCCCCGCCATCAGAACGACGTTCTCGCGGACATAGGCCCCATGCCGCACGACGGCGCCCGCGCCAATGTAGGCCGGGCCGATGATGTAGGCGCCCGGCTCGACCACCGCGCCTTCCTCAATGACAATCGGCCGATCGCTGAGGTGGGCGCCCGGCATGACGATGCCATGGATACGCTGCTCGCCGCCGGTCAGCCGGTCCACATGACGGCCGAGCCGGGGCAGCGCCTGCCAGACACGATCACAGTCCTCAAATAGGGTGGCTACGAAGGGATCGCTTAAGTCAAAAAAGGATCCGGGGTGCAAGAAATTGTCGTTCACCTTTCCGCCCTCCTGGCTGATCTACTGATCCTGCTTTTTCACCCGCACGACGCCGTCGCGCGAGATCTGGAAGTGGTCGAAGTCGCGAGCGACATAGGTGCTGGGGAAGAACGACTGCGCTTCCTGGCGAATCTCGCGTTCGGAGTAGCGCCGCGAGAGGTGGGTCAAGATCAGCGTTTTGACCTCGTTATCTCGCGCGAGCTGGGCGGCCGCCGCGGCGGTCATGTGCCCGAAATCGGCCGCCATCTGCGATTCCTCATCGAGATAGGTCGATTCCATCACCAGCGCGTCAGCGCCCTGGACAACGTCGATGAGATTGTCGGTCCGGCCGACGTCGCCGATGTGGACGTACTTCGTGCCCGCTAATGCCTCGCCCAGCACTGCTTCCGGCGGGATGGTGCGGCCGTCGGGCAGGGTGACGGCTTCACCGCGCACCAGCTTGGCCCGCTCCGGCCCGAAAGGCACCCCCAGCGCTTCAGCTTTTTCGGCCAGAAACGGCCGGTGGGGCTTTTCCTCAAACAAGTAGCCCAGATTGTCCGGACCACGGTGGCTAACCTCGAACGCAGTCAGCGAAAACTTGTCGTCGGCGCAGATGACATCGCCGGGCCTGATCAGGTTGAGGGTGACGTCAATGGGGGGTTTGTGCCCGGCAAAGACGACCTTGAACAACAGGTCTTCCACGCGCCGCAGCGTGGCCCGGCCACCGTAGATGTCAATGTGGTCGAGGTTCTCCCAGCGGGCCAGCGTGGAAGCCAGCCCACCCAGGCCGAGGATGTGGTCCAGATGGCCGTGGGTCAGGAGCACAGTCTCCAGGCGCTTGAAGCCGAGACCGCTTTGCAGAATCTGACGTTGGGTGCCCTCACCGCAGTCAAGCAGGAACCGGTACTGCCGGTGCAGGATCATATGGCTGGACAGGCCGCGCGTCACCGTCGGTGCCGAAGACGACGTGCCCAGAAAAATCAGTTCAAACATAAGGCGCCAAACTCGGTAGACCGGACCTGCTGCCCAATCAGGGGGCAACATAACCGGCGCCGGTCACTTGAATGGCCGCCGGAAAGTCCAACTCACCGTCAATTTCAATGTTCGTGTCGAGCCACTGGCCCAGCAGACCGGCCAGCGTGGTCGTGTGTCGGGTCAGCCGGTTGGTTGTGTAGCGGGTCTGACCGTGGGCAAGAGCCAAGGGTAGCATGATTTGGTCGGCCAAGTGTGGGTCGACCATGGCTGTATTGTCCATGAAAGCCAGGAGATCCGCAACCGCGGCCTCGGCCACCTGATCGGCCGGCAGCCCTTTGCGGCCCAGACTGCCTGCGCCGCCCTGCGGCACCCACAGGAACAGCCCCGCACCCGGCCCTGCACCGCGATCGCGCCGAGGCGTGATGTGTGACGTATAGCCCGCTGCCTGCAGCAGATTCGTCGCTCGCCCAGCCATGCGCTGGGGGATATCGGCCGGGAGGTTGGTGACGGCCGCCACACCTTCGACCATGGTCACCGGCATGGGGTCCAATTCGGGCGCGACGAGTCTGTCTGACCGGGTCGATGTGACTGGTGACAAGGCCCTGACCCTCCGGATACCAGCCCCAGTCGACGAGTTCGGTCGTAAAGGTCGCGCCCATCCGGGCGAACACAGGCCGGGCTACGTGCTCGATGTAGTGATAGGACGGGGCCATGGGCACATGCGTACCCCCGTGCAAGCGGAGATCTGATGGCCCGGCGGCAAACAGCAACGGCCACAAGCAGCGCCTGCAGGATCAGCGTCACGGCTCCGGCCGAGCCGCCCTGCGCTGCATCGGCCACGTCGAACCGGTAGCGCCCGGCCAGCGGCGGCGACTGCGGCCGAAACTCCAGCGCTGGTTGAGTTGAGGTTATCGCCCACGGCTCTCGGCGGCGCAGACAGCGGCCAGCGCGCGAACGGCCGTCAGGTGCTGCGGTCGCAAGCCCGGCGTGCTGCGATTGGCGCGAATGTGGTCAATGCGAAACGGCCGTCCCGTCAGCGCCGACAGGCTGAGGCAGGTCCGCAGAACCTGGCCGCCACCTTCGCCTTGTCGGCCGTCAATGGTTAGCATAGATCATCGAGGTTACCCGCGCCTCCTGCATTGGGCGCAGCCGACTGCGTTGATCGTCGCTGACCCGATGACGTCCGGTCTAGCGATCTTGCTCAACTGTTCTTCTTTCTCCTCTCGATCGCGAATGGCGATCGGTGCGGCCAGATAGCGGCGGAGTGTTTCGGCCGAAAGCTGCGGTTCGTAGAAGTCGCGGAAGCTCTCCAGGATGGGAATGGCATCGCCGTGATATGGTTCGTAGGTCACGCGTCACCGGCCTGCACTACGCCGGTCTGGATGACGCGGCAGTACAGCCCCGGTCGTTCGGCGGCGCGGAAGCGCTTGACGAAGGTCGGGTCGTCCATGCGCGCGGCCAGCGTGCTGCAGGGGATGCGCGGCGCGGTGATCTCCAGCACGACCGATCCCACGTTCAGCCGGTCGCCGATGGCGCAGCGGCCGCTCTCCAGCCCGCTAATGGTCAGATTCTCGCCGAAGGTGCCCGGCTCGAGGTCCGTGCCGAGTTCGGCCGACCACCAGGCGTAGTCGGGTGTGGTGTAGACGTAGAGGGCCTGGTCCGGTCCGCCATGGTGCTTGCTGTCGGCAATGGCGTCGTCGGCGATGCCCAGCGTGGTGATGGTCACCGGCGTGGTGACGGGAAGTTTGAAGATGCCTGACTGGCGCGTGGCCTTGCCGGTCTGAAGGGGGCGTAGTTGTCCGATATTGACGCTAATGAGTTCCATGTCGTGCACCTGCCTGGTTCAATTAGTCGAAACGTGTGTGGTCTGAGCCGATTATACACGGTGAGTCGCTGATGCAAGCAGGACATGGCGTCGGCACGGTCAGAGCGCGGGGACGCAAAATAAAAGCTCCTCCGTTTGGTGGGGAGGAGCTTCTCGACACAAATAGTGCTCAGGTGCAGTCGATAGGAGTTAGAAGGTATGGAAGGTGAAGGCGACAAGCACCGTTTGCAAAAGTATCTGTACGTCCAGCAAGACGGACCAATTGCTGATGTACTCAGTTTCAAGCCGGATCCGGTCATCTACGTTGCGGCTGTGACCCCGAACTTGCCACAGACCGGTCAGGCCGGGCCGGACAGCAGTGTAGCTATCAATACGGTGACCGAACTTCATCAGTTCCGTGCGGGTCATCATGCGCGGGCCGACCAAGGACATGGAGCGGTCCAGCACATTGAACAATCGCGGCAGCTCATCCAGGCCGGTGCGGCGCAGGAAGCGGCCGATGCGGGTCAAGCGCGGGTCGGAGTCAATGTCACTGCCGCGCAGTACTTCCATCCACTCATCCCGACGACGCATGAGACGATCGTTGTTGTCGATGTACATCGTGCGGAACTTGTAGGCGTAGAACTCGCGGCCGAACTGACCGACAACGCGACGACGGTAAACGATCGGTCCGGGGGAGTCGGCTTTGATCAGCAGGGCAATGATGGCTAGCAGCGGGCTGATCAGGACCAGCGTCGGCACAACCAGAGCGAAGTCCAGCGCGTATTTCAACCAGCGGTTGAGCCGCCGGGAGGTCATACGCGGGAGTGCTGTGTTTCGTTCGACTGATGTAATCGGAGCCTGAAGCATGTTGCCTATTCCTTGTCCTATGCACGCCGGGCCGCAGGGAATGCGGGAGGGCGTCCATTGCACCTAGGAATAGTCTACGCAGGCAGGCTTACGAATTAACTTACGGTGAACTTACGAACTTTTCACGCCTTCTTTGCGGCGTGATGGGCAGTGATCTTGCGGTTGGGCGGCTGTCGAGGACCCTAAACGGCCGTCGCGATGGCCGTGAAGAACAGCACAGCGGCGGCGCAAGCCAGATTGATCCGCAGCATCCGAATCTCCTGGCGCGAGAGTGTGGCCTGTTCTTCAGCGATCAGGTCGGGGCGAGTGGCTGTAAGGTCGTTGATGCGCGTCATCGACGGGTACAGGAAGAACTGCAGGTACACGGTCAGCACGACCATGCCCAGGAAAGCGATGTGCTTCAGCAGAATGGCCCAGGCCCAGACGCTGTCGAACACCAGAAAGCCGTTGTAGTTGGCGTCGTTGGTCATCTGGACAAAGCCGGTGATCAGCAGGATGATCAGGCTGCCGCTGACCCACGGTGCGAAGCGTTTCTGCAGTTCAAACCATTGGTTGCCATCCAGCGTGCCCCGTCGCAGGGCCGGCCAGGCGATGAAGGCCATCAGAGCCATGCCCCCCAGCCAGATAACAGTTGCCAGCAGATGAATCCAGTAAGACAAGGCCAAAACCCAGAAGGTCATTGGTCAGTTACTCCCTATTGGTGCTTAAACATATCGCGCAAAGCATAGTAGGCCTGTCGCGGTGTGCCGTCGGGCAAGACGATCGACTGGGGTCGGTCGCGCCCTATTGCTGCTTGGGCATATCGCGCAAAGCATAGTAGGCCTGTCGCGGTGTGCCGTCGGGCAAGACGATCGACCACCACCATTGCTCGTGGGTGTCCGCTTGCCATTCCCAGTCGGCGATGTAGATGGTTGTCATCAGGCCAATCCACGGCTGCCAATTCGCGGCGGCATACTCATACGCACCGACCAGATACTCAGCCTGGGTCGCTTCGTCCACGGCAAACCAAGCGTATTCCGGGTTCACCGTATCCAGCGTCCAGCCCATCTCCAGTATAGCAACTTGCTTGGCGGCGTCACCCTCGTCCACCATGATGGCCCGCATATCCTCTACATGCCGAAAGGCGAACCAGCGGCCGCCGCCATAGTCAAGATTGCTTTCGGCCTCGGCCGGGTCAAGCTCGGGCGGCGCCTTGAAGCCCGGCGCGTTCAGGCCCAGGACATCGAAGTAGTCGGCCGCACCGGCCGCATACATGCCCCGCAGGAAGTCGGCGTCAGGCATGGCATCGGGCGATGAAGTGCCTGTGGGGGCCAGACCGGCCGAAATGACGATGGCGTTGGGATCGGCCGCTTTGATGGCCTGGTGACAAACCCGCAGCAGTTCCGTGTAGGCGGCCGGGTCGGGCGGCAGCGAGCCCCACTCTCGGCTGAGATTGGGCTCGTTCCAGACCTGATAGGCCTGGATTCGACCGCGGTAGCGAGTAGCCACGGCGCTGCAATAGTCGGCGAAGTCTTGATAATCACCCGGTGGCTGGTTGTCCTGGTACAGATTATCGGCCGGTTCGGACCAGAACGGCTGGCGGTCGAGCCTCACCAACAGGTTAAGCCCCGCCTGTTCAACGTAATCGACGATGTAGTCGGTGCGGTACCAATCGAACTGGCCCTTTTCGATGCCCTCGATCTCCCGCCAGGCGAATTTTTGCTTCACCCAGTTGAAGCCCATATCCTGGACCAGGCCCAGGTCACGCAATGCCGTATCGGGCTTCCACCACATGAACAGATGGATGCCATAGTCGGGCGAGTTGAACAACTGCACGACCGGCTCATCGCCAATCAGATCGGTGGGGGGGAGTGTGATGCCGGCTTCCGGCGTCGCGATGGGGGAGGTGGCGGCAGCCACCACGAGCACCAGGCCGCCAAAGAGGAAGGTAAGCAGCCAGCCGAGTTTGTGCATGCAGCGACGTTGGGGGAAACAGAAACAACGGGGCGCACCACTTGTGGTGCGCCCCGCCTTGTTTCCGAACTACGGGGTCTTTTCCAGGTTGCTGACGGCGCCGAAGGCCGGCCGCGGAATGCCCTGCGTGTCGATGATGCTATAAGGCACCGGGTCATCGGTCGGACCGCTGCCCTTGTTGCCGAAGTCAAAGTTGAACAGGAACGTCAGCCACGTATTGCCGGAGTCGTGCAATTGCTGGTAAGCCTGGGTAATGTAGTCGGCCTGTTCCTGCAGCGTGTTGTCCCGCGCGAACTCGAAACCGGGTGGAATCTCGTCGTAGCCTTCGCTGGTGGCCCAGCCGAACTCGGTCACGCACAGCTTCTTGTTCGGGATCACACGGCCTGTACCTTCTGGGCATAGGTGTCGATCGTCGTCTTGAAACTCCAGGAGTGATGCGGGTTGTCGAACGGGCCGCGGAAGCCGGCCGTGGCCGCCTTGGGTGAACTACCTGTCTGGTCATAGGCGACATCGGGGCCGATGTTGTAGCCGTTATGATGGACGCCGACACAATCGGCATAGTTCAGCATACCGGCCGCCAAGGCACGATCCATGTACTCGAAGTCATCGGCCCAACGGATCCAGTCGCCCGTGCCTGTGGGCGAGAGTGCGCCACTGATGACAATGATGTTCGGGTCCTTGGCCTTGATCGTGTCATGGGCCACCTGGAGGAAGCGGACGTAATCCTCAGGGCTAATGCCGTTGGCCGTTGTCCATTCGCGATCCAGGTTTTGCTCATTCCAAACTTCGATGGCGTCGATCTTGCCCGGATGCCGATCGATCAGGTCGCTCAGGAAGCGAGCATACTCGTTGTAGTCATCCGGTGGGCCATTTTCGCCACCGGCCGCGCGCGTCCATTCCGGCGCACCGACGACGCTCAGCATCAGGCGCAGACCCTGGTTGTGGGCCTCGTCGATGACGGCGTCATAGAAGAACCACTGGTCGGCGTCGGGGCTGGGTTCAACCAGCCACCACTGTACCTGACCCTTGACCCAGTCCATGCCCAATTGCTCGTGGACGGTGCGCATCGTTTCCGACGCATCGCCCACGGTCGCATTGCCGTGAATCTGGATGCCGTAGCCGAACTGGTCAGCCGGCCAGGGGCCGGAGACGGTCGGTTCGCGCCGACTGGCCTCCGCCGCTCGCCGCCCCTGGATCTCCGGGGTCGGCGGGGCATCGATCACCACGTTCTCACCCGTCTGATCGATGACCGGTGGCGGCAGCTCGATGGTGGGCGCCAGGGTCGGCGTAGCCACACCCGGAGCCTGGCGTCCACGGCACGGCTGCTTCCGGCGCGGTCGCCGCCTCAGGTGCCGCCACAGGCCGGCAAGCAACGCGTGCAATAGCGCCGCGATGAGCAGCGCAAGGCTTTACACGATATGTCGTCTCATAGTTTCAATCCTGCTCTGGCCGGCGCTCGTGATTATTGCCCCATGACGCTGCGCAGCGTTTCACACGCCGGGCAGCCGCCACCGGGACGAATCATAGCGTAACCGGCCTGCGGGTCGTCGCCGAACGTCGTGAAGTCTACATTGAAGACAATGATCATGCGCACCCGGCCGCTCTGGACACCAACGCGAACCGCATCGGCCAGATACTGGGCGTGCTCGGCACACGGTCAGATTATACGGCGCTTTCCACAGGAAGCCCGAGGGCAGCGAACCCCACTCCTCGCCGCTGAGGTAACCCAGTTCGGTGAAGCAGAGTTGGCCGGCTCCGGCGGCCGTATAGGCGTTGATCATGCCCTGGAAGTAGCGCGTGTAGTGGCCGCCCGCACCGCGCGGATCGCCGCTGGTGGCCGAGGGCGGCATAATGCCTTCGTTGTAATGGACGCCGACGCAGTCCGATGCGCTACCGGCGCCCGCTGCCATCATACCTGCCACGTAGGGCGCGTCATCACAGCCGCCGCCACCGCAGCCACCGAAGTAGCCGGTCGGGGCCGGCGCGCCGGTGATGACCATGACGTTCGGGTTAGAGGCCTTGATCTTCTGGTAGGCCGGTTTGAGCATGTTGTTGACATACGAGGTCGGGTCGATCTGTCCGGCCGGCCACTCGCGGTCGATGTTCATCTCATTCCAGACTTCGATGGCATCCGGACCCAAGCGCCGCCACACCACCCAGGAAGTCGGTGTAGGCCTGGAAGTCGATGCTGCTGGGGAAGAGCTGGCCGGGGATGCTGAGCAGGATCTTCAGGCCGTTGGCATGGGCCTCGTTGATCAGACCGGCGACGGATTCAGGCGTATCGCCGGGACCCCACTTGTGCTGCTTCTTGACCCAGGTCATGCCGGCGTACTGCATGATGCCCGCGGGCATACCGGCCGACTGGCCGCCCAGCTCGAAGTTGCCGACGTTGCCGACCGGCGCAACCGGCGGCGGGCCGCTGGCGGTGCTGGCGGCGGGCGCGGGGGCACCCTCGGCCGCGGCCACCGGCGGCGCGCCTCAACAACCGCCAAACGTGCTGGGGTCGAAACCGGCGTTGACCGTCACCAGACTGTTGAGAATCCAGCCCTCTTCGCCACTGGGCAGAACGATGTTGAACCAATCGCCACCGGCATTACGGCCGATGAGCTTCAGCGTCGTGCCGCCGCGCCGCGCCACCGGCAATCGTGCCGTAGGTGATGCCGGGGCCGACGCGCACGTTAGCCGGGGTGTTGACCACTGCCAGCGCTTCGCCCGGCTCGCCAATGGCCGAGGTCGGGGCTGCGGGCTGGGCTGCGGCGGCTGTCCGGGGCCGGGGTCGCCTCGGCGGCGCTTCTTCGACCGGTGCCGCTTCTTCAGCAACTTCCGGCGTGCCGACGGTCAGTTCAACCGACCCGATTCCTTCACCAGATCGCCCAGAACGAGATTCGGCCGAGACGGTGTAGATGCCCGCCTCCTCGGCTCCGGCCCAGGTGTAGGCCAGATCCTCGCTGGTTTCGCTGGCCACAACGCTGTCGCTGTCGTCGCGCACGGTCCAGGCGATGGCCGCGCCGCTGGGCTGGGGCGCGTCGCCGTTACCGAGCAGGTAGTTCAGAACGGCCGCCACGCCGGCCTCGTTGGTCAGGGCGTCAATGCCATCAATGCTGACACCGCGCAGATTGTAGCGGTTCGGCCAATTGCAGCCGATTCAGGAGCGATGCCTCGCTGCCGAACCAGATCGTCTGCGGCTGGCCGTTTTGTTCATAGGTGTAACGATAGGCCAAGCGCATTGCCGTCCCACTCCAGTGGCCCGGCGGTCGTGTCTAGGTTCAGGTCAACGGCGGCGGCCGGGTCGACGGCCGTTTCGCCGGAGACTGTCTTCAGTTCGCCCAGCGTGCCGATCACCTGCTCACCGTCCAGTTCGTTGAAGCTCTCGCCCACCTGGGTGATGGCCCCAGCGGTGACCACGGCATTCAGCTTGCGGCGGTCCACCTGGTCGGTGGCCCAATTGAGTAGCTGATCAGCCAGACCACCCTCGCCATAGGCGGCGGGGTCCAGCGGTAAATCAAGATAGAGGCATGTCGGCCACGCGGCCGATGGCGGCCCAATCCTGCCCAGCGGTGTCCCAGCTGGTCCCGGCGGCAGCGGGTGTGCCCAGTGTGACGGCCAGGTCCAGACCTTGGGCGTCCAGTGACGTGGCCAGACGGGTCACAAAGCTGGTGAAAGCCTCAGCCTGCGCCGCAGGAATCCCCTGGTAATCGAGACTGACGCCCCGGTAACCATTGGTCGCGGCCTGCTCGACCAGCGCCGCAATTTGGCTGTCTTGCAGCGCGACATCACCCAGCAGCGCCGAGATGGCGGCCTGGTCGATGATGGCCGTGTGATTGGTGACCTCCAGCAAGCCGGGCAACATCACCCGATGTGGGCGGTACTTCACCTTCCAGCTGGCCGGCGCTATCCAGCACCAGCGCGCCGGTCGACACTTCACTTAAGGCGCCGGTAAGTGACTCAGGCAACGTCGCGCCTGCTTCCAGCGCCAGACCAATGGCCGGGGCAGTCAGGTGCGGCCGTCTGGGCCACCATGAGTGCCAGGGGCAACGGACCGTCCTTAAGCACAGCCTTCTGCGTATCCGGGTCAATCTGACCGGCGGCATGGGCCCACTCGGTGCCATCCCAGGCATACATATCGAGCGTCTCCGGCGCACCGGCATCGGCCGGCAGCGGCACGGCAATCTGCCCGCTGGGGGCCTGGCCGTCGTAGCGCAGCACGTAGACATCACCCAACAGGGCGGTGCCCACGGGCAAGGCCACTGCTCCGGCGATGGCGCTGTCGGTGCTGGCGGCCAGATCGGCCACCGTCAGGCGCTCCACGGCGACGCTCTCGCCACCGGGGACAGACAAGGCCACGCCTTCCGGCATGGCGATCGCCGGCGCAGCGGTAACATCCGCCGTCGTTTCAGGCGTCTCAGTGGCGCCCTCAGCGACCGTTTCAGTCGTTTCCGAACTACCACCTAGCCCCAGGCGTTCGCCCAGAGAGATGGGCGGCAGGAACAAGCCCGCCAAAATCAATAAGACCACAGCTCCAAAACCCGCGGCAATTAACCAAGTCGGCCGACTGCTTTGGTTCGTCTCGTTTTCTTCCATGAAAACAACCCCTTCCCTTAGTTCAGGTTTGTTTGTTGACTAGATGTAAAAAGGCGGCCGAATAATCGCCGCCACGCATCAACATATGTTAAATCGGACGGCATTCTAGCACAGGGCCGAAACGGATGGCAACCGCCTATAGAGCGTGTAGGGCGCTCAGCGGGCATATGTTGACGAAACGTTAAGATTGAAGGTGGGTGGCGACGATCAGGGGCTTTCGCCGTAGACGCGGGTATGGGGATAGAAGTCTTTCCAGCCAAACCAGAACGAACGCGTGCTTGGTACCCGCCCCAGCGCCTCTCCGGACAGAGGTCCGTCGCCGGCAATGCCGGTGAAAGCGTTCCAGAGCGTCTGCGTTTCAGCGTCGATCAGGGTGTTGGGCCGGTCGCCGCGGGAAAACGTGAGCGTCCGGTTGTTGACCATCCGGTCGTAGACGACTCCCGCGCCGTTCTCGCGATCGAAGACCACGGCGATCGGCCGACCATCCAGCGTGTCGTTGATGACCGGCGTTTCGGCCAGCAGTGCAAACGGGTAGGCAACCGCTTCCGCGTCACCGGCAACCCCGATAATGAAGGACTTGGTATCCAGGCGGTCGTCGCTATAGGTTTCGCCGATGACGCCCGCGCTGGGAGACGCAAAGTAGTCGTCGTACGAATCAAACGCCCCGCGCCGGCCGCCTTTGTCCAGAGCCACAGTTTGCGGCTGCATGTCCTTCCATTCGGCCCATGTGGTCATCCACGACGGCAGGAATGCCAGCCGAGCGCCGACCATCTCTCCTTCAATGGACTCGCCCAGCAGTTGGCTCCACAAGCTCTCCGTTTGCCGGTCAACCATCACCAGCACATTGCGTACCAGCTTGCCTGATACGCCGAACGTCAGCTCCTGCCCTTCAACTTCCCGGTCATACACGATGCCGGTAAAGCAGAGCGGTCACCACGTGACGGCGAATTTGATTGGCCCGGCCGTGTCGTTAACGATCTCATGGCGATTGAGGTAGGGCACACTGTAGGCCCGCGCTTCGTCGCCGAAAACCACGCCAATGACCAGTTCGTCGGGATCGTAATATTCATCAGCCTCAGCGGCCGTCAGAAACTGCGGATCATCGATGGCGGGGATGGCGTCTTGCGGCAGCAAGGTGACGATCTCCAGATCGGCGTACCGTTCAGCCGGGTAGCGAGTAGCTGACTGAAGGCCGGGGGACAAAGTGGCCGGGGTGCTGACGTCCACAGATGGTTCGATGCCGGAATCGGCCGGTGGTGGAGCCACGGACGTCGCCGCCGGTGACGTGGGAGATGTGCAACCGGCCACCAGCGTGGCGACCATCAGGAGAAATCCAGCCCACGGTCGTCTTGTTCGTTTCATACAGGCACGAGTATGATCCAAACGGCCGTGATTTTCCGTAATCTTGACACCATTTTGGGGCCATTGTTATACTCCACCCATATTTCCCTTGAGTTACCAATGTGTCGCTCTCGCCGCCGGCCTGCCCAGCCACTTGCCCACCAGGCAAATCGGCCACGATCCGGTTCCAGGGGACACCTATTTAGCTTCAGCAAGGAGTCTTTCGATGACAGATTTGGCAGAGTTGTTCAATAGCATGCCCGCCCGTTTCCAACCGGACAAGGCCGCGGATACCAACATGACCCTGATGTTTGAACTCACGGGGGATGGTGGCGGTCAATGGTGCGTCAAGATTGCCGACGGCAAGCTGGATGTGGCCAACGCCGCCGCCGCCGACCCGACCGCCACGGTCAAGATGGACGCGGCCGATTTCCAGGCCATGTCCACCGGCAGCCTCAACCCGATGATGGCGTTCATGACCGGCAAGGTCAAAGTGGAAGGTGACTTGAACTCGGTGATGAAGTTCCAGTCGCTAGTGGGCTTCTAGACTTCGCTCGACCCTCCGCCTTAAGAAAAAGCGCCCCACCGTGTTGGTGGGGCGCCTTTTGTTTAGGCTGGGGTCTGGCTGGTATCGGTCAGGGCGCTCTGGACGATGTCAGCGTATTCGCGCCGCTCGGCCAACTCCACGGCCACACCAAACTCCTCCAGCAGTTCGGCGATGAGGTGGGCCTTGCGTTCGGCGTCGCTGCGCGACCACGTGCGGGCCTTGATCTCCAGGAAGTAGCCCGGCAGTTCCGGCTTGGTCACTTCATCCAGATTGATGGCGAAGTCGGTGGCCTTATAGAGGATGTGCCAGCGGTAGCGATCCTTGTTGACCTGCATCTCCTGGGCCGGAGCGAAATACTCCTGATAGAACCGCAGGCTGCGGTCGGCCGAAGCCAGGAAGCGCGACCGTGACAGCTGGACAGCGTCGCTGAATTCGAGCCGATCCCCTTCGCCCAACAACGTCAGGCGGGCCCGCACCTGGATTACCTCGCCTGCCTCGTTGATGAATTCGTCCTCGCGATAACGCAGCCGGGCTGCATCGGGACCCCCGTTCTCGAATATGAAGTAGTGGTCGTACTGGCGGTAGTGGGCCTCTTTGGTCACCGTGAACTTGTCGCTGTGGAGGGCGTTCATGATGGCCGTGTTGTCCTTGAGAGGCACCTTCACCTGGACCTCGAAGCTCTCCTGACGCTGGACGCCGCTGAGCAGCACCAGCTTGTTGTAAGGGCTGGACTCCCGTTCCAGAACGAAAGCATCGATCTCGGCCGCCACCACGGCCGCTTGCTCGGCCGCCAACGCTTCGTCCACGGTCAGCAGTTCATGATCGCGCATCAGCCAACGGCCGTTGCAAATGACGTGCTTGAAGTCCGAACTCTTGGCGGCATAGACCACGCGGGAGTAGACCGCATCAGGATGGTTATGAAAGTGGGGCTGATTGTGGATGCCGCTCATGTCCATGATGGCGATGTCGGCCCGCTTGCCGGGCACCAGATTGCCGGTGACCTCGTCCATGTGGACGGCGCGTGCCCCGCCGATGGTGGCGATCTCCAGCGTCTGGCGGGCGGGCAGGACCGTCGGGTCCTGACAGGACGTTTTGGCCAGGAACGAGGCCAGACGCATCTCTTCGACCATATCGAGGTCGTTGTTGCTGGCAGGACCGTCGGTGCCCACGCCGACCTTGAGGCCCATGCTGAGCATCTGACCGATGGGGGCGATACCGCTGGCCAGCTTCAGGTTACTGGACGGGCAGTGGGCCACACCGGCGCCGGCCTTGCGCAGGCTGTACATGTCTTCCTCATCGATGTGGACACAATGGGCTGCCAGCAGCTTGGTGTCGAGAATGCCGTGCTGCTCCAGCCAGCCTACGACGGACAGATGGTTCTGATTGAGGCTGTTTTCTGTTTCCAGCCGAGTTTCGCTGACGTGGGTGTGCAGCGGCACATCGAACGCGCGGGCCAGGTCGGCGCAGGCCAACAGCAGCTCCGGCGTGGCTGTGTACCAGGCGTGGGGAGCGACGGCGGGCTGGATGAGCGGATGGCCGTTCCAGTGCTCGATGAAGCGACGACAGAGCAGCAGAGCGTCTTCGAAGGTCTCGGCGTCGGGGGCAGGGAAGACGAGGATGGTCTGGCCCAGCAGGGCCCGCATACCGATCTCGGCCGTTGCCTCGGCGATGGACTCTTCGAAATAGAACATGTCGGCGAACGTGGTAATGCCGGACCGGATCATCTCGGCGCAGGCCACCCGGGTGCCCAGCTGAACAAACTCCGGCGTGACGAACTCGCGCTCGACCGGCATCAGATAGCCCAGCCAGACATCCAGCCGCAGGTCGTCGTTCAGCCCGCGCATCAACGTCATGGGGATGTGGGTGTGGGCGTTGACCAGGCCGGGCATGATGACGGCGTTGTGACAATCGACGCTTTCGGCCGCGGTGTAGGCTTTGGTGATAGTTTCGGTCGGGCCAACAGCCACAATGGAATCGTCGCGAATGGCTACTGCGCCGTCTTCGAACACGTCGTAGCGGTCATTCATGGTGACAACTGTGCCACCGTGCAGGATCAAATCTACTTTTTCAGTCATGGAAGTCTCCAGATATCATTCGCGGCCGGGACAAAGACCACGGCCGCTATGGGGATAAGTAACGTAGGGCGCTCGGCGATGTTAGTTGCGCGCAGCGACATGCCTGCATTATACCGATTCCTGCTATAATCGTGAAGGCTTAGAGCGTTTCCTTATATATGGGCAGCCCATATATAGATGGGCAGCATGGCTCTTTGGCAAGCCGTCCGGTCAAACGCAAGCCCCAAGCGAGAGGAGTAAGGCGACATGCGCATGGTTGATCTCATAGCCCACAAGCGGGACGGTGGCGAGTTGTCACCGGAAGAGATCGCCTACTTTGTCCGCGAATATGCCGCCGGTCCCATCCCCGACTACCAGGCGGCCGCCCTGCTGATGGCTATCTATATCCGGGGTATGAGTCGCCGTGAGACGGTGGACCTGACGTTGGCTATGGCCCACTCCGGCCAAACCCTCGATCTCCACGACGTGGCTCCCTATGTCATCGACAAGCACTCCTCCGGGGGTGTGGGCGACAAGACGTCGCTGGTGGTATTGCCGCTGGTGGCCGCCTGTGGCGTGCCCGTGGGCAAGATGAGCGGCCGTGGTCTGGGGTCCAGTGGCGGCACGCTGGACAAGATGGAGTCCTTCAGCGGCTGGTCACCTTATTTGTCACTGGCGCAGTTCAAGCAGCAGTTGGCGGCGATTGGTCTGGTGCTGGCCGGGCAGACCGGCGACCTGGCTCCGGCCGACGGCAAGCTGTATGCCATTCGCGATGTCACCGCTACGGTAGGCAACAAGTCGCTGATTGCCGGGTCGATTATGGCCAAGAAGCTGGCCGCCGGGACCGACGGCATCGTGCTGGATGTCAAAACAGGTTCCGGCGCCTTTATGCCGACCGTGGAGGAAGCCACCGACCTGGCCCAGCTGATGGTCGATATTGGGGAAGATGCCGGGCGTGATGTCGTGGCTCTGGTGTCGGATATGAACCAACCACTGGGCTTCGCAATCGGAAATGCCCTGGAGGTCAAAGAAGCCATCGACTCGTTGCAGGGTGGTGGACCGGAAGACCTGTGGGCCCACTGCCTGGAGATCGCCGCCTATATGGTGCTGTTACCGGGCGCGGCGTCGTCGCTGGACGAGGCGCGGGAGATGATTACCCAGACCCGCGAAGATGGCCGCGGACTGGCCAAGTTCCGCGAGATGGTGGCCGCCCAGGGTGGGGATGCGACGCAAGTCGACAACCCTGAGCGCCTGCCCAAGGCCCCGATCATCGAGCCGATTGTTGCGCCGCGATCGGGCTATATCGCGGCAATGGACACCGGCGCCATCGGCTGGGCGGCCGTTAATCTGGGCTGTGGCCGTTTGGTTAAGACCGATGCCGTGGACCCGGCCGCGGGGTTTGTATTTCCGGCTAAGGTCGGTCAGCGATTTGAAGAAGGCCAGCAGCTGGGCACCGTCCACGGCAACAACGAGGCGGAGGCGGCTCAGGCGGCACTGGAAGTGGCCGGCGCCCTGCACTGGTCGGACGATCCGGTGGACCCGCTGCCGCTGTTTTATGCGGTAGTCGGTGCTGCCCCACCGGTCGGTGTAGCCGCGTCGATTGAAAGTGGTCCGGTTGATGGAGAAACGGCGGCGGCTTGATTGGTCGTACGCCGGCAAGGAGCATGGTTTCATGGAATTAATGGGCGTAGATGTGGGTGGGTCGGGCATTAAGGCGGCGCTGGTTGATACCGAAGACAGGCGAACTCGTGACCGAGCGCCTGCGCGTTGCCGCCCCGCCGAGATTTCAGCCGGATGAAGTCATCGACGCAATTCTGGAGCTGCGCAAACAGTTTCGTTACGATGGGCCGATGGGGGTTGGCTTTCCGGCCGTCGTAGCCCACGGTATCGTCATGACGCCGCCCACCGCTCTGGCTTATCCCGGCTGGGACGATTACAACCTGGCCAAGAAACTATCCAAAGCGGCCAAGTGCGAAACGACCGTGATTAACGATGCGGATGCCGCCTGTCTGGCCGAGATGGAATTTGGCGCCGGGCAAAACGAGAAGGGTGTGGTCATGGTCTTCACGTTCGGCACCGGTATCGGCAGCGGCATTTTTCTCGACAGCCATCTGATGCCCAATTCCGAGCTGGGCCGCCTCTACATGCGCAACAGCAAAAAGACGGCCGAACAAGCCTTCTCCGACCGCGCCCGCCAGGCCAGGAAGCTGAGCTGGCAGGAGTGGGGCAAGAAGCTCAATGACTATTTTCACCACATTGAGCTGCTCTTTTCGCCGGAACTGATCATCATTGGCGGCGGCGTTAGCAAGAAGCATGAGAAGTTCGTGCCCTACATCAAGACGCGGGCCCGGGTTGTGCCCGCGGCTTTTCGCAATGAGGCGGGGATTGTCGGCGCGGCTATGGCGGCTGTGGCCGCCAACACGGCCGAACCCTGGCCGCTCATTTCCCCGTAGCCCCTCTCTGGCTGGCCCATGAAAGCATTGAACCCACCCGGCCCCCGACTTGTCTACCTGCCTGACCCCGACATTGAGGCCCTGGCCGAATCCCTCGTGGCGCTGGCCAACAGCGATGGGGGACTCATCGTGCTCGGTGTGGATGAGGAAGGGCGATCCACCGGCGATGTGTGGGAGGAAGACGCCGAAGCCGCGCTGCGCGAGGCCGCTCGCTACTGCCGCCCGCCCGTGCCCACCCAGTGGCAGTCGGTGGAACTGCCGACCGGTCGCTTCATCGGCATCAACGTTCTCCGGAGCCTGGAGATGCACAGCCTGGCCGACGGTCGCGTGATGGCCCGGCGGCGGGACGACAACGTCACGCTCAGCGGGGATGACATTCGCGCGTTGGCGGCCACCAAGCACACGGCCGAATTTGAGACCGACACCGTGCCTGGGGCGCGCTTCGAAGATTTTGACCCCGACATTCTGCGCGACTATGTGGCCAAGCGGGAGGCGCGCACCGGGACCAAGGTGGAATCCGTCGCCGACGTGCTCTATGAAGTTGGGGCCACTGACCGCGACGGTCACCCGACGACTCTGGGTATTTTGCTCTTTGGCCGAAATCCGCAAGCGTTCATGCCCCAGAGCGGGCTGGTGTTCGTGCGCTTTCCGGGCACCGAACCGCGTGGCGAGGACGGCGGCATTGGCTACGGCCGACGGGATGAGCTGACCGGCCCCATGGCCCGCATTGTGGAGCGGGCGTGGAATATCGTCTTTGAAGAAATGCGCGTCGGGGCCAAGGTCAACGGGCTGGAGCGGGATGAGCTGCTGGAGTATCCGCGCTTTGCCGTACGCGAGGCGCTGGTCAACGCCGTGGCCCACCGCGACTATCGCATCACCGGCCGGCGCATCGAGATTCGTATGTACGCTGACCGGCTGGAAATCATCAGCCCCGGCGGCCTACCCGGTTACATGACGCTGGACAATCTGGTTGAGGAACACTTCTCGCGTAATCCGCGACTGGTCAACGGCCTCTACTACTGGGGCTATATCGAAGAGTTGGGGTTGGGCATCGACCAGATGATTGAGGACATGGTGCAGGCCGGGCACCCACCGCCGGAGTTCCGCGCCACGCCCCACCTGTTCACCGTGGTGCTCTATAACCAGCGCGAGCGCGCCGCCACGCCCAAGTGGACGCGCAACATGAACGAGCGTCAGGCTCGCGCCCTGCAATACGTCCGCGAGAACGGCAGCATCACCAACCGCGAGTATCATCAGCTTTGTTCGGATGTCTCGCAGGAGACGCTGCGGCTGGACCTGTCGGACCTGGTCGAGCGCGGCATCCTGCTCAAGATCGGCTCCAAGAAGGGCACGCACTACATCCTGAAGTAGCCGCGACATGGGACATTTCCCGTTACCCAAAGTTTATCCCAAGTAGAATTTGGGATAAGTTTGGGATAAATCGGCGAAACGACCGTGGGACAAGCATGTTGCTTGTCACTGAGACGCGGTCCATCATCCTGTTTGACCTACGACAGCCGCCTAGTAGACCAACTCCCCGCGCAGAAAAGCGGCCGCTTGCCGGGTCGCCGGGGCGTCGAAGAATGTCTCGGCGTCGGCCAATTCTACCAACCGGCTGCTGAGCATCAGACCCACGCGATGGGCCAGCCGTCGCGCCTGGAAGATGTCATGGGTGATGAGGACCACCGTCATGCCGGTGGCCGCCTGTTCCTCCAGCACCAACCGTTCGATCAGACCGACGTTATAGGGGTCGAGGCTGTTGGTCGGCTCGTCCAGCAGCAGCACATCCGGCCGGAGAACCAGCGCCCGAGCCATGGCCACGCGCTGGGCCTCCCCGGCCGATAACTTGAGCGCCGACTGCCGAGCCAGCGCCGCCAGCCCCAGCCGCTCCAGCCACGCTGCCATTTCCTCATCGGTTAGTTTCTGCTTGCGCAAGCCGAGTCCGTAATTGATGTTGGCCGTCACACTGCGGCCGAGCAGGGCAGGCTGTTCATAGACGGCCGTTACGCGCCGCCGGGTCGCCAGCGGGATACGCTCATCGATGGGTTGATCGTCAAACGTGATGGTACCCGCCGTCGGCTGCTCCAGAAAGTTGAGCAGCCGCAGCAGCGTGGTCTTGCCCGCGCCACTGGGGCCAACGAGAACCAGGATCTCCCCGCGCTCAATCGTGAGTTGGGGCAGTTCCAGGACGGTTCGGCCGTTGTACTCCTTCCGGAGGTTGGTTAGCTTGTAGATCGGCTTCATGCGCGGCCGGGTTGTCTTCCGGCGATCCTGGTGGCCCTACCGGTCGCTAAAGTAGTGAAACAGCGTATTGGCGATGAAGGCCAGTACCAGCAGGATGATACCCAAGGCCAGGGCGATGGCAAAGTTACCGCGTCGCGTCTCCAGGACGATGGACGTTGTCAGCACCCGCGTCTGTCCGTCGATGTTGCCGCCCACCAGCATCACGGCGCCAACTTCGGAGATGATACTGCCAAATGCGGCAATAACGGCCGCCAGTACGCCCAGCCGGGCCTCGAGTAGCATCGTGCCTGCCTGCTGGCTGCGGGTGGCCCCCAACGATTGCAGCTGGCGGGGGATGGCCGGGTCGATGCTGCGCAGGGCAGTGAGTGTCAGGCCGACGATGAGCGGGAGGGCAATGATCGTCTGCGCCACGATCATCGCCCTGGGCGTAAACAGCCAACCGAGACCGCCGAGGGGACCCTGGTTGGACAGGAACAGGTAGACGACCAGACCAACCACGACCGGCGGCAGGCCCATGCCGGTGTAGATGATGGGCATGGTGCAGCCGGCCAGCGGGACGCGCTCGCGCAATCCCAGCGCCGCGCCAATGGGCAAGCCGATGATCATAGCCAAAATCAGCGCCGCGCCGGTCACCCGCAGCGTCAGGCCGACGATCTCCAGCAGTTCCGGGTCGAAGCTGGTCAACAGGGCCAGCGCTTCGCGAAGGGCGTCCAGCAGGGTTTGCATTCGGTCGTTTTGTTTGAGGTCGCGGCCTGTCGCGCGTTAGTTGGTCGCGTCGGGATAGAACAGCGGCTGGCCGAATGTGTCGGTGCCAAACGCGCCGATGGCTTCCTGAGTCGCGGGCGACGTGATCCAGGCGACAAAGGCGTTGGCCAGGTCGTTGTTGATAGCGTCAGACTTATCCGGGTTGACGGGAATGACACCGTATGGGATTGAGCAGGGCCGGGTCCTGGTTGCCGTCAATGCTCTGGCCACCGACGACAACGGTCAGATTGGGCAGTGAATCGCTCATGGACAGGAAAGTGCCGCGATCGGTCAGCGTGTAGGCGCCGGACTCGTTGGCAAAGGTCAGGGTCTCACCCATGCCCTGGCCCAGCGAGAGGTAGTTATCGCCTTCGGGCGTCACGCCGGCCGCTTCCCAGAGGGATTTCTCTTTGGTGTGCGTGCCGCTGTCGTCACCGCGTGAGGCGAAGGTGGCGCCGGAAGTGGCAATCTGGCTGAGCGCGTCGGCTGCCAGGGCGGTGCCCATAACGCCGGCCGGATCCGAGGTCGGTCCAACGATGACGAAGTCGTTGTACATGACATCGCTGCGGGCTGTGCCATGGCCCTGGGCCACGAAATCATCCTCGCGGGCGCGGGCGTGGACCAGAATCACATCGGCGTCCCCGGCCTCACCCAGGGCGATCGCCTGCCCCGTGCCCACGGCCACCACGTCAACGCGGGCGTTGTTGGCTTCTTCAAAGGCAGGCAGGATGGCGTCGAGCAGGCCTGAATCGGCTGTGCTGGTGGTCGTCGCCAACCGCAGCACTTCCGGCTCCTGTGGCCCACAGGCGGCAAGCACCAAGATGAATAGCAGGGCAACGAGGGAAGCAAGAACGCGACGCATGGTTTTCATCTCCTTGCAGGCAATTGAGCGTTATGACGAGATTGCATAACGATGCCGGATTATAGCCAGTCCAGGGGGTGGGGCAAGAGAAAAAGGCGAGGAGACCGGTAGGAATCTATCCGTGAACGTTCGCTCAATCCGCGAGATCCGCGTTTGATTTCAGGGCCACTTAACGGCCGAAGTTGGCCTCGAACGAGTCAACGACGAAGCGCTCCATGTCGTGGGCGAAGCGTTCGAATTGATCCAGGTAGCGGTCGGCGGCGGGGGTTAGGCGGGCGCCGCCGCCGCTGGTGCCGCCGATCTGCGTCTCCAGCAGCTTCTCCCCCAGGCGCTCCTCCATCTCGTGAAGCTTCTGCCAGGCCACGCGATAGGGGACGCCCAGCGATTCGGCCGCGGCGCTGATGGAGCCGGTGTCGGCCACGGCCTGCAGGAGCCGCATGCGCCACAGCGAGAGGACGACCTGGCCGTCTTTTTCAAGCCAGACGTTGTAGTGGGGCTGCATAGGTGATCGTTGGTCTGTCTGACGAATTATCGCGATGGGGTCGGAAAATGGCCAGCAGCTCGCGCGCCATGCGACGGTTACGGCCGTTACAGCTAATGGTTCGTTGCACATCGAAGCTGACGATCTTCGCCCCGGAATAGGCCATGCGGGTGAACGGCGTGTCGTGGTTGGAGATGACGACCGGGATGCCGCGGTCGGCCAGCTGGCGTGCCTTCGCCGCCAGGGCCCGCTGATCGACGGCCGAGAACCCAGCCGAGCTATAGCTGGTGAAGTTGGCTGTCGCGGAGAGGGGGACATAGGGCGGGTCGCAGTAGACGACATCGCCCGGCACGGCCTGTTCCATCACCTGCAAGAAGTCGCTGCAGGCGAAGCGCGCGGTCTGGGCACGCTGCTGAAAGTAGCGCATTTCGCGGGCGGGGAAGTAGGGCTTCTTGTAACGACCGAACGGTGCGTTGAAGCCGCCACTTTGGTTATAGCGGCACAGGCCGTTATAGCAGTGCTTGTTCAAATACAGAAAGAGGGCCGCCTTTTCCTGGGCATCGGCCGTGGCATTGAAACGGTCGCGCAGCTCATAGAACGCGCCGGCCTCATTGGTCTCCGGCACGAAGTAGGTCTGACAATACTCAATGAACGCTTCGCCCCTGCGCTGCAAGAGCGTGTAGAGGCTGATGAGGTCATCGTTGGCGTCGGCCAGGTAGTAGGTGGGGAAATCCGTATTGAGAAAGACCGCCCCCGCGCCGACGAACGGCTCGATCAAACGGCCGCCGTGGGGCAGGTGGGTGTGAATCGTCTCCAGGACGCGATATTTGTTGCCGGCCCATTTCAAGAAAGGTTTCATCAACGTTTCCAGGCTGTCATCACTGCAATTAAACGAGAGGCATCACTCTCATTGCGGACCATTCTACCCCAGGACGCGATCGCAGGCAGGATGTAATCGGCCGCGCGCCACTTTTCCAGCCCCCGCCAACTTTCTGCTATACTCGACCGCCAAGTTCGGCCGCCCGCGCGGCCTCTGGAGATATTGATGACAACGCCATTCACTATTGAACGCATCGCTGATTATGTCGGCCAACAGGTTACTATCCAGGGCTGGCTCTATAACAGTACCCACAAGGGCAAGCTGCTCTTCCTGCTGCTGCGCGACGGCACGGGCATCGCCCAGGCCGTGGCCTACCGGCCGGAGATGGACGAAGAGCTGTTCGAGTCACTGCGCAAGCTGGGCCAGGAGTCGTCGCTGCGGGTCACGGGCACCGTCAAGGCCAACGACCGTGCGCCCGGCACGCCCGGCGGCTATGAGATCGGCATCGAATCGGCCGAGATCGTGCAGGAGGCCGAAGATTACCCCATCACCCCCAAGGAGCACGGCATCGAGTTCCTGATGGACAACCGCCACCTCTGGCTGCGCTCCACGCGGCAGTGGGCCATCATGCGCATTCGCACGACCATCAAGCGGGCCATCGTCGATTTCCTGGACGACAATGGCTTTCTCAACATCGACACGCCGATCATCACCCCTTCCGCCGCCGAGGGCACCAGCACGCTGTTCGAAGTCGACTACTTCGGCGAGCCGGCTTATCTGGCCCAAACCGGCCAGCTCTACAACGAGGCCAACATCATGGCCTTCGGCAAGGTCTACTGCTTTGGCCCCACCTTTCGGGCCGAGAAGTCCAAGACCCGCCGCCACCTGACCGAGTTCTGGATGGTGGAGCCGGAGATGGCCTACTTCGATCTGGACGATCTGATGGACTTCGAGGAGCAGTTTGTTTCCTACATCGTCCAGACCACGCTGGCCGAGCGTCGCGCCGAGCTGGAGATGCTGGAGCGCGACCTGACCGCGCTGGAGAATGTGCAGTCGCCCTTCCCGCGCATCAGCTATGACGAAGCCATCGAGCGCCTGCAAGCCATCCGCGAGGCGACTGACGATCCGGAGTTGAAGGAGCTGCTGGCCATCGAGTGGGGTGACGACTTTGGCTCGCCGCACGAGACGGAGTTGACCAAGCAGTTTGAGCGACCGGTGTTTGTCTATGGCTACCCATCGGCCGTCAAGGCCTTCTATATGGAGCCGTGGCCGGGCCGGTCGGAGGTGTGCAAGAGCGTGGATCTGCTGGCCCCGGAGGGCTATGGTGAGATCATCGGCGGCAGCGAGCGCATGAGCGACCCTGACTTGCTGCGGGCGGCCATTGAACGCCACGATCTGCCGCAGGAGAACTATGCCTGGTACCTCGATCTGCGGCGCTACGGCGGCGTGCCCCACAGCGGCTTCGGCCTGGGCCTGGAGCGCACGGTGGCCTGGATCTGCGGCCTGGACCACATTCGCGAGACCAGTCCCTTCCCGCGCACGATCGTGCGCCTGAAGCCCTGATAGTCTCTGGAAACATCATTGGCCGGGTTCGCCCGGCCTTTTTTATTTCCGGCCCAACGGATGTCTAGGGTATCGGCCGCCAACCCCATTGATGTCGCAGCACCGGGTCGGAGTCGCCTGCGCCATGGTTATCGTGCCAGAAATCGTCGTCAGGCAGACCGTCGGCCGTTGCCTCGACCCGATAGACGGTATAGCGTGTCGGCAGGCCGGGATAGGACGGCGAATCAACCTCGCTAACGTGCGGCGGCCCGGACAAGGCGAGCCGGGTGACTTGATCGGCCGTCAGCCCTACTTCTTCGAGCAAGCAGCGCCCGGCGGCGGACAGCGCTTCTTCTCCGGCGATGAGCTTCTCGGATGGCGGCTGTTGCCGGTGGCGCACTTGCCCGTCGCGCATTTCCTGTGCCAGTTCCAGCAGCACCTCATCCCCGCGCCGTAGGATCACCTGGACTAACGTGACGTTCCGCGTAGGGGGATCAGTCGTCAGGACGGACTCGCCGCGGCTGATCTCCTGCCCCAGATCAGCGATGCGCTTGGTGCCCGCGGCTCCCCATTGGGCGGTGTCAATCCCATTGGTCGCCAGCCACGCCGCTAACTCAGCTTCACCATCGGGGGTAACCGACGGTGTCATTAGGGCGTCCAACCCTCCGCAAGCGCCGCCTCATAAACACCCAGCGCGGTCGCAAACGTGCCCCGACCAAAGCCGAAGCGGACGTGGCGGTCACCATAGCCCAGCGTCGTGCTGGGCAGCAACAACACGCCGCGCTCCTTGGCCAGCGCATGGCAGTAAGCCTCGGCCGACGGTGTATGGATACCCACCAGCGCCACCGGCCCGGCCATCGGCGGCCGCCAGTCGAAGGTGTCGGGCCAACGGCCGAAGAAGTCGTTGGCCAGCGCCAGATTGCGGCCGATGAGCGCCCGATTACGGCCGACCAGCTGACCGTGGGCTTGCAGCGCCGCCTGTGCCAGCAGTTCACTGGGGCCTGGCGGGCAGATGGTGGTATAGAACTTCCAGTTCATGATCGACTCTAACAGCGCCTCGTCATGCAGCGCCAACCAGCCCGACCGCAGCCCCGGCAGGCCGTGGACCTTGGACAGGCCGGACAGAATGATGGCCCGCTCATAGCGGTCGATGGCCGACGGCAGCCGGTGTTGCGGGTCGCGTTCCAGCCCACGGTACATCTCATCGCAGAACAGCCAGGTGCCGTGTCGCCGGGCGATGGCCAGAATGGCCTCGAACTCCACGGTGGAGGGCAGCAGCCCGGTGGGGTTGTGGGGGAAGTTGACGATGAGGAGCTTGGTCTCGGCCGTTACCAGGCGTTCCAGCTCGGCCAGGTCCAGCGCCCAGCCATCGGCCGTCGGCTGAACGGCCCAGTGGCTGACGTTGCCGGTGATATGGTCGGCTAGATTGAGCAGGGACTCATAAGCAGGCGTTAGGACAACCACATGATCACCCGGCTCCAGCAAGGCGCGCATGGTGGTGTAGATGCCCTCTTCCGGCGCGGTGAGGATGACTACTTCGTCGGCCGAAGCCTGCTGGTATAGACGGCTGACGGCCGCGCGCAGATCGGGGTTGCCCTGCGATTCTGTATAGGCCAGGCGCTGGTCCAGCAGCGCCGATTCCGGCATGTTGGCCAGCCGCAACAAATCGCGCACCGACATCGTTTCGCAGTCGGAGGCAGAGAGGATGTAGGGGGTGCTGAATTCGTACAGGGCGTAGAAGGCTTCGATGGTGAAAGGTTGGATGTCCATGATTCGTTGATTTGTCTTCGCGTCGTGAATCGGCCGCTGCAGGTCCGCGTATTGAGCTGTCTCGTAAGGCCGACGGTGTACCGTTAGGATGCTACCCAAACCAATCGACCGGCAACTATCTTAGCATAATGGGTAGTATCGAAAAGCCTCACGCCGTGCGATTCGCCTGTGTCGCAGCTAAATCACACTCATTTGCCAACATGCATTATCGGTGGCGTGCTGAAAGCAGACGTCAAGTCGTTGAACTTTGCCTTCGAACAACATCCAGATGTGTTCAGGTGCCCAATGAAGGGGCCACGCTACTTTGCCTGCGATGAGTCAAATCCCAACCTTGTAACCGATTTCGCTATCTTTCTCAGCCGTTCCTAGGGGTCATGCAGAATCTGAGTTTTTTGGGCGTGGATTACAACGTTGAGTTAGAGACGGATGTCAGCAATCCGGGCCGTGACAAAGGCAACGGGACCGTCAGTCATTTCCAGGAAAGGGTCGAGGCACACACGCTAAGCTGAATCTGACGCTCGACTGAACCCTAGTATTGCCATCGGCTTTCGCAGTGCCTGTTCCGGGACGTCGGAGTGGGCTTTACCCAGCTTCTGGAAGGGACTATAATCAATATATTAGTGTTGATTGTTGTGTTTCCTTGCCAGTTCTGGGGAAGCGGGAGGTTGACATGAAACGACATAGTATGGCGCTAGCTCTACTAGTGGGGGGCTTTGTATTACTCACCTCTCTTGGTATGCCGCGGACGCCGTTGGAGGCTGCAGGCAACTCTGATTCCACTGACCCACGGCCGAATATCATCGTGGTTATCACCGACGATCAGGACGGCTATTCGGTCCCCGTCATGCGCAATGTGATGGCTAATCCGTATGGTAACTGGCTGTGGTTCACCCATGGCTATGCGGTCGACAGCATAGGCGGCGTGGCACGGGTTAGCCTGCTCACCGGCCAATATACCCACGATCACGGCATTGTTGGCAACAAGGAGGCCGGTCGGCTGGATGGCAAGAATACGTTACCGGTCTGGCTGAACGAATCAGGCTACTACACTGGTTTGATCGGCAAATACCTGAATGGCTACCCCTGGGATCGCGGTAAAGGCTATGTGCCGCCCGGGTGGGATTACTTCCAGTATTACGGGAACAAGAATGTCGATCTGTACAGTGACACGACCGATGCGTTCCTGACCGATGCAATTGATAGTCAGGAAAAGCCGTTCTTTCTGCTGTTGTCGCATCGCGCGCCGCAGCGCCCGGCCCGACCGCCGGCGCGTTACAAGGACGCCGATGTGTCCATTGTGCCCGAACCGGCCGACAGCCCCAACTTCGCCGAAGAGGATACGTTGGACAAGCCGGCATGGGTGCGTCAGCAACCTCTGCCCAAACCGGGCGGTTATCCCGATCGGATGATCAATGGCTATCCGGGCTATATGTGGGACAGTAACTGGATCAGGGCCGAGCGACAACGGGCCTTGCGGCAAGTCCTGGCCATTGACGACGGCATTCAGCGTATGATGGATTTGCTGGCGGCCAAGGGCGAAATTGACAACACGGTCATTTTCTACTTGTCTGATTCAGGCTACTCATGGGGCAACCATAACAAAACCGGCCGGGCCTGCCCCTATGAAGAGTGCAATCTGCTGCCCTATCTGGTGTTTTATCCCGGCACACCCTCCGGCGGCGGCGCTCAACCGCAAATTGTCGATCGCCTCGTTACCAATCTGGATATGGTCTCGACCATTATCAGCCTGACCGGCGTAACACCGCAGCGGAGCCCCCAGGCAGGCCGCAACCTGCTGCCCTTGTTGGAGGCCTCAGATCCGGCCACTGTGACCTGGGACGACGCGATTCTTCTGGAAAACCGGCGCGGGCCACTATACTATGGCATTCGCACACCTGAATGGAAGTACGTTCAGAATGATGACGGCTTCCTGGAACTCTATGACATGGTGAACGATCCTTTCGAGCTGGAGAACGTCGCCGGGCGTGCCGAATACACGGCCATTCGCCTGGACTTGGCACAACAACTGGGGCAACTGGTCTCGCTACCGTCTACGCCGCCTCCCCCGCCCCCACCACCCCCGCCACCGACTTTGCCCGAGGCACTCATACTCACCAGTTCGTCATCCGGCGGCACTGTCAGCAATGTCACGTTTGCCGACGAAGACATCCTGGCCTTTGACACCGTCACCGGGGTCTGGTCATTGCTGTTCGACGGGTCTGCTGTCGGTTTGGCGGCGGCCGACATCGATGCGTTCTATCAGGCGTCGGATGTATCGTTGCTGCTAAGTCTGGATCGGCCGCTCACGATTGCCGATCTGGGTCGGGTCGATGATTCGGACATCCTGCAGTTCATCCCCAACACCGCCGGTGATTTCAGCGCCGGGCGGTTTGAAATGTATCTTGATGGGTCGGCCGTCGAGTTGACCACCAATAGCGAAGATATCGACGCGCTTAGCCTGTTGCCCGACGGTCGCTTGTTGATTAGTCTGTCCGGTGATGGGGCCAGGCTTACGATAGCGGGAGCCGCGGCGCAGCCACGTGACGAGGACATCCTCGCCTACAACGGTCAGACCGGCTCGGTCACAGCCGGTAGCTGGGACTGGTACTTTGACGGCTCATCGATTGGTTTGAGCACCAGCGCCGAGGACATTGGCGGCCTCAGTGGTTCCGAGGACGAGACCGCGATCTACTTTTCGACGGCAGGAAGCTTCCGGTTAACGAATGGGCTATCCGGACGACGCAGCGACATTGCGGTCTGCTACCCCATCAGCAACGCCGGGGCTAGCAACTGCGACGGCGGCGCCGAGTTGTTCATACGTAGTGACGATATCGGTTTCAGCAAAGAGCAAATGGACGCGTTGCAGGTCATTACGCCGTAACTGCGACTGAGCCCCGATTCCACCATAACAAGTAGCGCCCTGCTTGGCATTGCCTAGCGGGGCGCTTCGTTTGGATTGCTCCGGGTGACCGTCGCCCCTTCACCCATCGGTACACAAGCACTTCACAACCTGTATTTATTCATGAAAGCTGCTTCTAAAGTCTTAGGTAGCCAAAAATGTGAAGCAACTATTGCCAGGCGCCGCCGGATTCGGAGACAATCGAATTGCGAAATACCATTGGCTTCCCTCGCGCGTAAGACAACCCGTAAGCCCAAGGGGCTATGATCGCGGATGGAGAACCTGTAAACGGTGCTCAGTCAATACATGGAGTGGAGCGGCGTCCTTCGCCGCACGGAGAGACAGGCACAATGACAAGACTACCGGATTTCATCATCGGCGGTGCGCCTAAGTCAGGCACGACAACGCTCAACTACAACCTCGGCCAGCATCCGGACATCTACATGTCCCCGATCAAGGAGCCTCGTTACTTCGCCTACGATGCGGATAATCCGCAGCATCAAACAAGATCCGGATTCCATTTTCCCATCCGCACCTTGGATGAGTATGCCAAGTTGTTCGATGATGTGACGACCGAATCGGCCGTCGGAGAATCTACGCCAATCTATCTCTTCAGCGATATCGCTCCCTATCGCATCCACGACACCATTCCTCAAGTCAAGATGATTTTCAGTTTGCGCGACCCGGTCCAGCGTGCCTATTCAGCTTATTGGCATCGCGTGCGGGCCGGGAATGAAGATCGGCCGATTGAAGAAGCGCTGGTCGAAAACGAACACTATGTGACGAATGGTCGCTACTACGAAAAGTTGGTCACCTGGTATGATCTCTTTAGCCCCGACCAGATCAAGCTCATTCTGCTCAGCGACATCTCACGCAATGCGGAGGCAACGTTTCAGGAGTTATTCCGCTTTGTCGGTGTCGATGATAGCTTTGTGCCCGATATGACCGTCCGTAACAAGGGTGGCAGCTATAAGAACCGGCGGATGGGGTTGCTACTGGAGAAGGTCAAGACACACCCGGTTCGCAAGTCCCTCCTGCCCCGCCTTCCGAAGCCCCTGCGTGACAGAATGGTCGACCTGCGCAGCAGTAACTTCGAGGCGCCACCGCCTATGCCGGATGATCTCGAGCGCCGCCTGCGTGCCTACTATGACGACGATATCGTCAAGCTTGAGGTACTCATGCAAAGAGACCTCACGTCATGGCGAGTCAAGGAAGCCCTTCCCGCCACGACGTAAGGTCTCTAATCGAATAGGATGTCTGTGGTCAGCTTAGTTGGTGACCGTTGTCAACCAGCTATCTTCGGCGATCTCGGCCTCCGTGGTCAGGCGCGTGTTCGTACTGACTTCTTCCGTGCTAGGATCAAGCCATAGCAAGCTCGTCTTGCCGTCGACGACAAACGAGGCAGCCACATCTTCGATGGAAGCATAGTTCAGGATGTGATACGGGTCGTCGTTCCACAACATGACACAACTGTAGTCCGGAAACTGTGTCCCGAAGGCGATCACGTTTTCGGTCACATCCTCAACCAGGATAAATCGGCGAAACTCTTCCGATGTGGGCAAGGGCACATCCGGCAAGGACGTAATCAAGTCGCCTTTGACGACTGAATCCTTCTGGCCGGACGCATCTTCAATGGATAGAGCAACCGTGAAGACACCGGGCGCCATATAGGTGTGGGATGGGTTGCTTTCGGTGGACGTGCTCCCGTCACCGAAATCCCAACTCCATTTCGTGATCGGCGATGTTGAACTACTCTTATCCACAAAGTCAACGGTGTGGGGCGCGACGCCCTGCTGCTGGCTTGGCCCAATGGAGAAGTTGGCCGAAATTTGGGCTACTTCGCCACCGTATTCGTGTGAGCCGAGATCGGGCCTGTTGTCGCGATTGCCATTGAAAAAGTCGCGCTCGACTTCGGGCGGCTGCATCCCGTTGACCTTGCTGCCGTCACTGGCCCCGCCGATCGCCAGCGTGCTGTTCTTGGTCAGGCGATAGTTGAACGGATCCGCGTTGGTTGGGTTGGGCGCTGTGCCGGAGATGTTGGCTCGCGGGTCGGCCAGCCGCGGATCGCCTACGCTGTCGTTTGGCCCGCGCAGCGCTGCGTCCGGCTGTTCTGACCACAGATTGTTGCGGAAGGTGATGCCGGACATATTCCCTTTCGCGTCGCCGATTTCACCGTTGTACTGCAGGATAATGTTGTTCTCGAAGATAGTCCGCGTGTGGGCGCGGCCCTGCAGGTTCTCCTTGAACTGCACGCCGAAGCGTGTCAATCGTCCGCTCACAAAGGTGTTGTAGCCGATGTAGGAATCGATGAGCTGCGTATCGTAATTCGCGGCCGTGTTGCGAATCTCCAGGTTGCGGTCCATCCCAACCACGATGTTATTGTAAGCATAATTGTTGGCCGAGTTTCCGAAACGACTGGCGCCGGCTCTTTCGTCGCCGAACACGATCCCGCTGGGCGGCAAGCCATTGCTACCCAGGAACTCCTCTTGATAGGTGTGATAGACGAAATTGTTGCGGGCTACGCAGCCACGGCAGCGTGTGAAATAAATGTGGACGTGGTTACACGTGTGAACCACATTGCCTTCGACCATTGAATTCAGAGTTCCGGCGCCCATCGTAATGCCTTCGCCATAGCTATAGCCGCAGATGTTGTGGCGGATGATACAATTCTCAGCATTGCGCATGCTGAGCGTGCCCTGGACACTGGCCGGTCCGGCGTGTTCGTCGCGTACCGGGTCGTAGATCTTCATGCTGCAGCGGGTGAACGTATTGTTCTCCACCAGTGGCCCGGCAATGAATTTGCTGCCACCGGTAATGCTCATCCCCCCACCGTACACGAAATCGACCTTGCAGTTGCGCACGGTTGCCCGCTCGCCGGGAATGCTGATAGCCACGCCGGCCACGTTCTGAATGGTCAACCCATCAATGGTGATGTTGTTGCCTCGCGGGCGAATCATGGCGCCATAGGTGCTGCCCGGCAGGTAGCCACCCGGCGGAGGAAGTTCGCCGTTCCTGAACAGCCCTTCATGGTACCCGCCATCCATGACCGGTTGGTGACCGTCGTCGGCCATCCAGGTGGAATTGGCCACGTCAATGTTGAGGGTTTCCTTGTATACGGCCGTCCGAATCTTGACTGTATCACCAGCCTTAATACTGTCATGTGCTTTCTTCAGACTCTTCCATGGATTATTGCTGTTCCCATTGCCGGAATTGTCGTTGCCATTCTTGCCATCAACGTAATAGGTTGCCATGTTTACTCGTCTCCCAGGGTCGTGCTGTTCCGGTTAAGGCCGCTCGCACGCAACTCGCCGGGCGCTATTGCGGTTTGCAAGCCTGCTTTCATCATGGAACAGGTCATTCGTCTTCGGTATCCTCTTCAGGGTTATCCACCCATATCAGTTCGATCGTCCCCGGGACTTCGTATCTTTCGAGTATATCCTCCACGGAACGGTAAATCATAATCTGATACGGGTCCTCATTCCAAGCCAGGATGCACCGGAAGTCCGGGTATTGAATCCCAAAACCAAGAACGCGACTCTCGGCCAGGTTGGCCACGACAAACCGGGCGTAATCACCCGGAAGTGCCGGCAGTGCCGAGTCGGTAACCGTGATGTAGTTGGTCTTGCTCACCGTGTCAATCAACCCCTGCTGGTCGGTGACGGTCAGGGACACGGTATAGGTGCCCGTCTTGGTATACGTGTGTGTCGGGTTTGCTTCAGTCGATTGGGTGTTGTCGCCAAAGTTCCAGGCGTAGGCAGTGATGCCGTTGACTGAATAACTGTCAGATGAATTGAAATCGACCGTATGCGGAACCAGGCCGATATGCTGTCCCAGGGGGGCGCTAAATTCCGCCTCCAGGGGCGAAACCACCGGTAGGCCGGCGGAATAATTGTGCTGCACCTCGGCTGAGGTTAGGGCACGACCATAGGCCGCCACCAGTGTATACGTGCCCAACCAGGGACGGTCGCCGGTGCGCTCGTTAGCCAGAAGAAGCCGATAGCTGGTGGCCCAATTGCTCAGCGACCCGGCCAGCGTGTCGATGGCGCGCTCCTGACCGTTCATAAAGAGAATGGCCCGGCCATCCTTCGTGCGCGTGAACACGACGTGCGTCAACTCTGTTTGCAACGAGTTGTTCGGCGTTGAGATGGAGGGTATGCCGTTATCATCAGAGTTGGTGGTCCGCAGCCGGGTGTTATAAAGGGCAGTCGGTTCTCCGTTCTTGAGACCCTGGGCCAGCGTCACATTGCGCGTGTTCGTATCATTCGAGATGCTGACAATCCGTGCCGGGCCGCCTTGCTGCGTGGTCGCTGGTGTTACCCAGGCCTCGATCGTAATCTCGTTACTGGCGCGACAGGCCTCGATCACCTTGGTGGCCGGGCCACTCGAGCTGATGGTCGTGGGTGTCTTGATGATTAACCCCTGATTGGCCCATTGCACCGCGGCCGTATTCCCGATGGTCAAGTCCAGAGCTGTGCCAACGCCGCTGCTATCGGCAACAATGTTGCCCCATCCGGCACTGAAGTCATACAAGACCAGCAACCCATCGGTCACCCGTTCGCCGGGCGGGGGGAGCTCACCCTCATCTGGGCCAGAGCCCCCAGTATTGTCAATCTCATGCGCGCCCAGATCAGGATTGACATCGCGTGCACGACCATAAAAGTCGATGACTACTTCACTACGTATGCCTTCATTCACCGCCGGTGACACAGCCGTCAATTCGTATGGTGCAGTGGTAGCCTGCCCGGCAACAATCGGAGCGTTGATGTCACGCAGCCCGGTGTTTGGGTTCACAATATCATTAGCCGGATTGAATGTGTCGTCTGTCGGGAACTGGGACCAGAAATTATGACGCCAGAGTAACCCGCCCGGACTGGCCACACGGGCCATGTTGCCGCCATTTGTGGTGGCGGCCAGGTTGTTTTCGAGGACGGATCCACTGTGCGACTGGCGGGAGTCAATCTGAATGGCGGTGTCCGTGCTATTGACGAATGTGTTGTGCACCAGATTGATCGAGGTCAATGCCCCGCCATTCTGCGTACACTGAAAGCCCGCGCCACAACCGGCTACGATGTTGTTCGAGACCATGATGTTGCGCGTATGCCAGACACCGGAGTCCGGGTAGTTCTTGCGATCGCTTTTGACGATTCCCGGCGGCCGTCCTCCGTTCAGATGCAAGTACTGCTGACGACCGGTGTGGTAGCAGAAGTTGGAGTCAACGACCAGGTCCTGCACTGAGGAGAATTTGATCTGTGAGTGCCGGTTGTCGTAGCTCGTGTTCTTGCGAATGGCGCTTGCCCGCGTATAAAACGCCCCGATTCCTTCCGCTGAATTTTCATAGCACTGGTTGTTTTGCACCGTGGCCGTGGAGCAGCGCTTGAGCAATAGGGCGACGGATTCTGTGTAGTGGCTGGACGACACGAAGCGCTGCGCGCAAGAGTGGACGCGACATTGTTCGATAGTCAGATGATCTGTGTCGACGGCGAAGATGCCATTGGTGATGCATTTCTGAACCTGACAATCGCTGATGACGATGTGACTGCAGGTGTCGATGCCGATGCCGCGACCTCGGGAATCTTGCACGTCGAACCCCGAAAAGGTGACGTACTGGCACCGTACGATTGAAACCAGGCGCGCCGTGTTCTTAATCCTGATGCCGGAACCGTCGATCAATGGCCGCTGATTTTGGGCTGCCCTGATGACGATCGGATTACGGCTATCGCCGGAACGGTTGATGACGACCTGTTCAGAATAGGTCCCTTCCTGCACGATGAGTGTGTCCCCGGCGGAGAGTTTGTTGACCCCGGATTGAATCGTTTTCAGAGGCTTCTTGTCCGTGCCCGGGTTCTTGTCGTTGCCATTCTTCGCGGATACATAATACGTCTTGGCCATCTTGGGTGCTTCTCCCTCCAATCTTCGTCTTCCCGCACCGAGACGCGGGTAGCCCATGAGATCGATTGAGCGATCGGTTTGCTTCCGGGCGCACAACATCTTGCACTACAGGTCACACAGGCCTGCAATGTCTTTCATTTAGTTTTGTTGGGTCTACGGTACTGGGAAATACGATACGTTGCCGGTGAACTCAACTGTGAAGTAGTCTGCCCCGGCGGACTAATTATGTCAGCATGATCTAACGATACAGCACACTACATAACCATCGCCGCTACTATAACAAATCGTATACCCCATCGCAATCACAGAATGTGTCACCCTATCCGTTTCGCGGTTCTTTTAAGGCAAACAGGGCGAACGAAGGAGGCCAAATCGACTTCTCGTGTTTGGTTACCAAGTCTGCGGTTCGTGACGGGATAATATGACGCCCACCCACCGATCTGCTGCGAAGTCTTAACTAAGCTTGTAAGGAACTCGCGATATAGTGAGACCAGTGCGAGATGTGACGGTAGCGGCTACGGCCTCGTAGTTGCACCCACGACGTTTGTCGGTCAATAGCTCTGCTGCCCGTGGAGTGAACCGATGGAGATTTAAGCAGACACAGAAATGGTGGTCCGACTGGCGGTATTGCCGCTGGATCCGGGATGCGAGCGGCAGTAACTTGCTCAGGACTTGGTGATGGAAGAACAGAAAGTTGTAACAGTGCCGGCGGTGACTTCACAAAGTGCCGTCAATAATCAGGCGGATGATCTATATTTCGCGGCCAAGCGCGCTATGGATCTTACCATCGTCGGTTTCTCGCTGCTGTTCATTCTCCCGCTGCTGGTCTTCGTGGCCATTCTGATCAAGCTGGATTCGCCCGGGCCGGCCATCTACCGGCAGGAGCGTGTCGGGGCCAAGCGCCGTTTGAAGAACGGTGTGTATGTCTGGGATGAAGTGCCCTTCACCATTTACAAGTTTCGTACGATGCAGGTTGATGCCAAATCGACGCTCCACCGCCAATTCATCGAGGCCTATATCAACGGCGATGAAGAGGCCATGCGGCGCATTCAGCTGGCTCAACAGAAAGAGCGAGACGCCGCCGGTGACAAGTACAAGCTGGCCAATGACCCCCGTGTCACACGCGTCGGCAAATTCTTGCGCAAGACCAGCCTGGACGAGATCCCGCAGCTGTGGAACGTACTCAAGGGTAGCATGAGCCTGGTTGGCCCGCGTCCGCCCATTCCTTATGAAGTGGAACTCTATCTCTTCCACCACCATGATCGCCTCAAGACAACGCCGGGTATCACCGGTCTGTGGCAAGTCTACGGCCGCAGCGCTACCAGCTTTGAGGAAATGGTGAAGATGGATGTGGAATACATCCAGCAGCAATCGTTGATGCTGGATATCAAACTTATTCTCGGGACGGTGACAGCCGTCACTTCTGGTAAAGGTGCTCGATAACATGACAGACTTAAGAGTTGGTGCAATTGGTTGCGGCTATTGGGGCCCCAACCTGATCCGTAACTTCGTGGAAATCCCCGGTGCCCAGGTCGTGGCCATTGCCGATCTGCAGCGCGAATCGCTGGACAGAATGCTGGAGCGTTTCCCGCAGATTGGTTCCGCGACCCAGGACTATCGCGACCTGTTCGACATGGATCTCGACGCTGTGGTCATTGCCACGCCGCCTGCCTCCCATTTCGACATTGCCAGCGACTGCCTGCGCCACGGACTGCATGTGCTGGTGGAAAAACCCATCACGCTGGAGAGCAGCCAGGCCGAGGAACTCATCCGTATTGCTGAAGAAAACGATCGCATCCTGATGGTCGGCCACACCTTTGAATACAACCCGGCCGTCCGTACGCTGAAGCAGATGATCGACGACGGCGAACTGGGTGACATCTATTACATTGACGCCGTGCGTGCCAGCTTGGGTCTGTTCCAGACCAAAGCCAACGTCATCTGGGACCTGGCCCCGCACGACATCTCTATCATTCGCTACCTGCTGGGCGAAGACCCGGTCAGTGTCAGCGCTCGCGGCCAGGCCTGTGTGCAGGAAGGTATCGAGGACATTGCGTACACGACCCTGATCTTCCCCAACAACGTCATGGCCCACATTCGCACGAGCTGGCTGGATCCGTCGAAGACCCGCCGCATCACCGTGGTCGGCAGCAAGAAGATGGTCATCTACGACGACGTTGAGAGCCTGGAAAAGCTGAAGGTCTATGACAAGGGCGTCAAGGCGATCCGTCGCACCGACACGTTTGGTGAATTCTCCTTCGCCTATCACTATGGCGATGTGGTCATTCCCTACGTGCGCTTCGAAGAGCCGCTGCGCGTGCAGTCCCAGCACTTCCTCGAGTGCATTCGTCGAGGGCAAGACCCCCCGCACCGACGGCTACAACGGCCTGCGTGTTGTCCAAATTGTCGAAGCGGCACAGCAATCGCTGCGCAACGGTGGCGACAACGTCCCCATGGGCAACGGCCATGTCAGCAAAGCTAGCCTGGCTGCCTCACGGGAAGTGGTCAATGCTTGAGATCGCTGAGCACGTTCAGCTCGCCCAGCCGAGCGCCATCGACGAGAATGTGGCGCTCGGTTACAAGACCGGGCGGCCGATCGCCGATCAGACCTTGCGGATTGGCCCCGACGCCAACGTTCGTTTCGGCACAGTCATCTATGCCGGAACGACAATTGGCCGTGGCCTGCAGACCGGCCACAACGTCGTCATTCGCGAGGAAAATGTCATCGGCGACAACGTCGGCATCTGGAGCAATTCCGTCATCGACTACGGCTGCCGCATCGGCAACAACGTCAAGATCCACACCAATGTCTACGTCGCCCAGTTCACGACCATTGAGGACGACGCATTCCTGGCTCCCGGCGTCACCATTGCCAACGATATGCGGCCGTTGTGCGCCGAATGTACCCATGCCGGCGGGCCTACCATCAAGCGCGGGGCGCGCATTGGCGTGAACGTCACGATCTTGCCGCGGGTGGTCATCGGCGAATACGCCCTGATCGGCGCCGGCGCAGTCGTCACCAAGGATGTGCCGGCCCATGCCGTGGTCTATGGCAATCCGGGCAAAGTCCACGGCACTGTGGACGACATCGCCTGCCCGCTGCACGACGGCGTTCCCGCCTATGTCGATGGGCGCAAGAACGAGTGCGCGCCCCACTAAGCTCCGGCAGACCTGCCATGAGTGAGTATACTCCCCACACCCACACGCCCCAGCCGCGGTTGCTCTGGGTTTCGCCGGTCACGCCCGACAAGCTGGACTCAGCCACCTGGGTGGATACGACGCGCGAACTGCGCAAGCAGGGCATGGAGGTCACACTGGTGACCGCCGGTCCCGCAGGACCGCATGAGTACAACGGTGTCGAGGTGCTCAACATCCCGCGACCCAACGTCTACATGCTGGGCCAGGTTCTCTTTCATCTGAACGTGCTGCGCTATCTGATACCGCGTCGCCTGTCCTATGATGTGGTGCTTTTTCATCAGATATCGGCCTTCTGGATGTTACCTGTGCGCTGGCTGGGCCGTCGTCGACCGTTGCTGGTCATGGACTCGCGCGACGTCATTGATGTGGACAACCGCAATGTGAAAGCGCGCCTCCGTACAGCCTGGTTCCGCATGGTCTACTGGCTGTCAGAGCGTCAGCTGGATGGCCAGACGGTGATCACGCCGCGCATGGCTGACCTGGTCGGCGTGCCCCCGGAACAGCTGTGGGGTATCTGGCCGTCGGGGGTCAACGTGGAGTCGTTTGACGCCGGCTCGTCGAGACGCGCCGCTGGCCGGCGTCGGGCAAGCCGGTGCACATGGTCTACGTCGGTGTCTTCCTGGAGAAGCGTAATCTGCTGCCATTGGTCCGCGGCCGTGAAGACAGGCCAACGACGAAGGCATGTCCTTTGTGCTGTCGCTTTATGGCGACGGCCCATTGCGGCCGCAACTGGAAGCGCTGGCGGTCGATTCCGGTGGCGCGGTGCGCATCCAGCGCCCGGTGCCCCACGAACAAGTGCCTTCGGTGCTGGCCCAGGCCCAGGTCGGGGTGACGTCTTTGCCGGAACCGGACGATGCCAAGTACGAGGCGTCCAGCCCCATCAAACTATTCGAATATATGGCCGCGGGCATGCCGGTGCTGGCCACCGACAGCAAGTGCCACACCGATGTCGTGGGCGACGGCCGGTTCGCCTTTCTGGGCCCACGGCACCAGCGAAGACGCCATTCTGGCTGCCCTGCGCGATATATGGGCCCAACGGCATGGACCTGCGTCTGCTGGGCCACGAAGCGGCCGCCGCGTCCCATGCGTGGACCTGGTCGGCGGCCGCGCGAAAATTACACGGCGCCATCCAATACGGTGTGAGCCATACCGGCTCGCAGCCAGCCGATCCCGGCGTCGAAACAATCTGATCCTGCAAGTGTGAGGTAATTCAAATGAACATTCCATTTGTTGACTTGAGAGCACAGTACCGTTCGATTCAGCCGGAGGCTGATGCGGCCGTATCTGGGTGTGATGGGCCGGGGGGACTTTGTCCTCGGTCAGGCCGTGTCCGACTTTGAGAAAGAGTTTGCCGCCTATTGCGATGCCAAATACGCGATTGGCGTCGACTCAGGCTACTCGGCGCTGGAAATGCTGCTGCTGGCCAACGGCATCGGCCCCGGCGACGAAGTGATCACTGCGGCCAACACCTTCATTGCCACGACCCTGGCCATCTCCAACTGCGGAGCCAAGCCGGTGTCTGGTTGACATTGACCCCGATACCTACAACATCGACCCGAGCAAGATCGAAGCAGCCATTACTCCGGCCACCAAGGCCATCATGCCGGTGCACCTGTATGGGCAACCGGCCGATATGGACCCGATCAACGACATCGCCCGCAAGCATGGCTTGTTGGTCTTCGAGGACGCGGCCCAGGGGCATGGTGGCTACTACAAAGGTCGCCGTGTTGGGAATCTGGCCGATGGCGCCGGATTCAGCTTCTATCCTGGCAAGAACCTGGGCGCTTACGGCGATGCCGGTGCTGTGGTGACCAATGACCCGGAAGTCGCCGAAAAGGTACGCCTGCTGCGCAACATAGGTCAGAAGGTCAAGTATCATCACGAGGTCAAGGGTTTCAATCATCGCATGGACACCATGCAGGCTGCGATTCTACAGGTGAAGCTGCCGCATCTCGATGACTGGAACGCCTCCCGCCGCCGCGCCGCCGCGACGTATGCACGTGAACTGGCCGACTTCCCGATGGTTACGCCGGTAGTCCCTGAGTGGGCCGAGCCGGTCTTCCATCTATACGTCGTTCGCGTGGACAAAGATAATCGTGAGGCGATGCAGGCCTATCTGCAAGAAGCCGGTGTGGCCACGGGCCTGCACTATCCCGTGCCGATCCACCTGCAGGAAGCCTACAGCGAACTGGACTATGAGGCGGGCGACTTCCCGATCACCGAAGCTTACGCCGAGACCATTCTGTCGCTGCCCATCTTCCCGGAACTGACCGACGAGCAGATCGCCTATGTGGCGCAGACGCTCGATGCCTTCTATGCCCAGAACGGAGTGCCCGAGCCGGGTGTCCCGGCCACGGCCATGGCTGACTAGGCCGACTGAACGCGTCCGGACTGTCCAAGTATTGGGAGGGGCGCGCCCGCGAAGATTCTGTCGCGGGCGTAGCCTCTCTTCACGTGTTCCTCATGGAATGCGGGCCTGAATTGTGTATCATGACTCATAGCTTGAGTGTCTCTTGGACAGTTGGGTTCGACCTGTCTGTCAATCGAGACCGGCGGAGGCCATTCGTATGGCACAATTGACCCAAACACAACTAGCTGCCCAGCAGGGGCAGGATAACCGCCGTCCCGGAGAATCTATCCGCGAGTGGGCCGGCCATTGGCCCGCGCGACTGCTCATCATCCTGCTGATTACCGAGTTGATCTTCCCTTTTCTGATCTGGCGGCTCAGGTTGCCTCGAATCCTGGATTTCTCGCAGGATATGGTGGCCGGGGTCATTATGGCCATCACTGTGCTTTACATGCTGTCACGCAACCGCATCCCGCCGGTTGTTCTGGTCATTCTTGCGGCCACGCTCATCTGGGGCATGGTGGCTCTCTTTGAAGGGCAAGGCATGGCAGCTACGGCCTGGGGATGGTGGAAATTCTTTAAGTACCCCATTATCGGCTTATATGCCTACCTGGTTGTCCGCTGGCCGCGCGGGTTCGCGGACTGGTGGATGCGCTTCCTGATAGGCGTCATGCTTTTTGAGGTCATTGTTCAGTTGATTCGCCTGGCCCTCGGTGAACCCCCCGGTGACAGCCTGGCCGGCACATTCGGCCAAAAGGGTGTTGGGCCTCACACCAGCTTCAACATGTTTGTGGTCGCGCTGGCTTTCGGCAGTTGGATTGCCACCCGTAAGTGGAAAATATTGCTAATTGCGCTGGCCCTCGGTTTGGCGGCCAGCATGATGAACGTGACCAAGTTCTACATACCGGGTGTATTCATCCTTGGCGCAGCCACCTTGGGACTGCAATTAATCGCCGGCGGTCGGTTCAAACAGTTGTTCATCTTTGTGGTGGTGTTTGGCCTTCTGGCTGCTGCGGCCGTTCCGCTCTTTAATCGGTTCATCGCTGACACGCGCGGCCTGCCGGAACTGCAGGAGTATCTCCAGCCAGACCGGCTCGATCGTTACCTGTTTAGTGACGGTAAGGGAGATGAAGATGGGCGGTATAACCTGGGCCGCGCGCTGTCCGTCACCTACGCCATGCAAATCGTCTCGCGCGACCCAACGACTCTGTTGTTTGGCATGGGCCTGGGCGCCCGCAGCAACAGCACCGGCCTGGGCATCGTAGGTACCGGATTGGAAAACGACCTGTACGGCGGCGCCGAAGGCACCGGCCTGCTGATCCGGATTCAGGAGCAGGGTATTGTTGGCCTGGCGACGATGTGGTTGTTCAGCGTCTGGATCATGCTGCGTCTCTATCAGGATGCCAAGCGCCACGATAACGAAGCACTCAAAACGCTGGAGTATGGGCTTATTCTCTATTCGCTGTTTTGGCCGCTGTGGTTGTGGTATCAGAACCCGTGGACCCACGGGGTGATGATGATCCTCTATTGGACCACGGTGGGGTTCGTGTTTAGTGAGATCTGATCGCCGCCTTCGACGTGATCAAAGGATTGCGTCCCAGCGCCTCAGCGCCGTGACGGAAGCCGGTAATCGCGAGCGTGAAGCCCGTCGGGCGGCGCTGGCAAGTAGCCAATCCCAGTCTGCACAGCCGCTCAATGGACATGGGCCTGGTCGCGGACTGTCGGTTGAGGAGCCACCTCCGATCTAGACCGGTTGTTAGTCGGTCGAGCAAACTCCAGTCAAGGACGAGATTCGGTCTGAACAGCGCGCACCGCCATGACGAACGGCGTGCGCGCTTATTGTTTCCAGTCCGCCAGGGGCGACATGCCGGCCTATGACCCATCCGGTTCAGGATAGTTCCGGCCCCGTCAGGTATATCGTAAGTGAGATGAGCTAGCATTACGGTCGATAATGCCAGGCTGACTCCGTTCAGCCACGTGTGGGCTGCGTCATGAACAAAGCCCGTGGCAGTGAATTCTCAAACGAACGTGTCTCCAAGACAGCAGCCTCATGGATTCCCCGAAACCGGGCTATGCGGTTGCTGCGGAGGATGATAAATAGCGATGACTAAACCGAACATTCTCTTAATCGTCATAGACTGCTTGCGATCCGACCGGTCTTTTGGTGCGGATCGGACGGCTCAGACGCCTAATCTGCACGCATTGGCCGACCGTGGGGCGGTATTTACCGACCTGATCACGGCCAACTCGATGACCATCCCTTGTATGACCACGATGTTTACCGGGATGTATCCGCAGCGTCACGGTGTGCGAGCCATGGTTGGCAGCCGTGTCTCCGACGATGTGCCCCTGTTGGCCGAAGTGCTGCAAGCCAATGGCTATCACACCTATGCCGAGGCCACCGGCCCGTTGAACGCGTTCTACCGGCTCGACCGTGGCTTTGATGAGTACGAGTTTCGTGACGGGGTGAAGTCGTCGTTGTTGGGTGAGTGGGGCGATTCGTTAATTGCGAGATTCCGTGACGGCGAGTTTGACGAACCGTGGTTTGCCTATCTCCACTTGTGGGGCGTACATCGGCCGCGCCAGATTTCGCCGGAACATAACAATGCGGAATACGGGAGAACCGAATACGATCGGGCGATCTCCAGCTACGACGCCCGCCTGGGCCACCTGTTTGCGGCCCTGGACCTGGATAACACCCTGATAGTTGTCACCGGCGATCACGGCGAAAAGATCCCGGAAAACGACATGGAGAATCAGGTGGAGTTTCTCAAGAAGTCGCTGTCGGGCCGGGCAGCAGGCAAACCGGGCGGCCGGCTGACCAACCAACGGCGCAAAGCCATCGCCGCGGCTCGCGAGACATGGTTCTCCACCGCCCGCTTGCTCCATCGTGTCGGCCTTCTGGAAAGCCCCTTGGCCAGCATGACCGGCCACGGTTACCACGTCTACGATTCGCTTGTGCGTGTTCCGCTGGTCGTGTCCGGCCCCACCAACCTGCCGGCAGGACAGGTCATCAGCGACCAGGTCCGCCAGATTGATATTGCCCCTACCATTCTGGATATGGTCGGCCTGGGCAACGACGTACCCCACACAGTTGACGGTCGCAGCTTGCGGCCGTTACTGGACAGTGCTGCCCTGGACCATGTGCCCGCGTTCATCGAGACTTGCCAAAATTCGCGCGAGCCTTCTAATTTCTATGGCGTGCGTTACCAGGGCTGGAAGTATGCCTTCGACGCCACGGACCCCAAGGTCCCGGCCGAGCTATATGACCTGGCCTCGGACCCGCTGGAGACACATAACCTGGCTGCGGCGAACCCGCAGAAGGCGGCTGAACTGCGCGCTTTGATCATCCAGCACCTGGACCATGCGCAGAGTGGCGGTGTTGCCCTGACCGATGACCTCTCTGATGACGAGATGGCGGGTCTGGCGGAGCATCTAAAGAAGCTGGGGTACGTGGAATAAGCGCCTGGCGCTGCAGGTGGTTCCACGGACTGGCAATCGGCCGATGACGACTCAAGGGAAGGCGAGATGAAGATTCTAATGGTCAACAGCTTCAACTATTTGCGCGGCGGCGGAGAGCGATGTTTCTTCGACCTGAGCAATCTGCTGGAGGCCAATGGTCATGAGGTGATTCCATTCTGCATGGATCATCCCCGCAACCTCCCATCAGAGTATTCGGACTATTTCGTCAGCTACATTGACTTCCCGACTGAGCTGGCCCGCCCCGGCATCCAGCCCAAGCTGAGTGTTACCGAGAGAATCATGTATTCGCGCGAGGCCGCAAGCCAGATGCAGCGCATCATTGCCGACACGCAGCCGGACATCGTGCATATTCACGGCTTCATCCATGAGATGTCGACGTCCATCCTGCCGGCCATGAAAGCCGCCGGGCTGCCCGTGGTCCAGACGCTCCATGACTACAAAATTGTGTGCCCCAATACAACGTTCGTGTCGCACGACACAATTTGCGAGAGTTGCCAGGGGCATCGCTACTACAACATAGTACGCAAACGCTGCAAGCGAGGGTCCTTGATGGCCAGTCTGTTGGCCGGGGCCGAGATGTACTTTCACGAGATGCGTGGTCTGTATGAGCCTAACGTGGACTTGTTCATATCGCCCAGTCAGTTCCTGAGTGACAAGGTGCAGGAGCATGGCATCCGCAAACCGGTGGTGACCATCCCCAACTTCATCAACCCGAATGAATTCCGGCCGCATTATGATAAAGAAGCCTACTTCGTTTATGTTGGCCGACTCGTGCGCGTCAAAGGTATCTTGACCCTCTTCGAGGCCATGCGCAGTTTGCCCACGACCGCCCGGCTGAAAGTCGCGGGGGCCGGTGAGCTGGAAGACGAACTCCGCGCCTTCATTGCCGAGCACAACCTGACCAATATTGAATTCACCGGCCACCTTGATACGGCCGAGCTGACTGACCTGGTCCAGCACGCCGCTTTCACGGTTGTGCCCTCGGAGTGGTACGAGAACTATTCGATGACGGTGATTGAGTCGTTGGCCTCGGGCACTCCAGTGATTGGCGCCTCCATCGGCGGCATTCCGGAGCAGGTCAAGGACGGCTGGAACGGGCTGTTGTTCCCGCCCGGCGACGCTGAAGCGCTGGCGAGTCGCATCACCACTTTGCTGGATGATCCAGCCACAGCCGTTGAAATGGGCCGGCGCGGCCGTGACCAGGTGGACACGATCAACTCACCCGAGAGCCATTACGATCAGACCATGCGCGCCTATTATCAGGCGTTGGGTAAGACATACCCTCAAGCCGTAAACGCCGCACTACCACTATCCTAAGACGCCGAAACATGCGAGGTGTCGCCAGGCAGAGTACGTAACCGAACTATGAAAAAGAAAACTATCGCCTTCATTGGCCTCAAGGCCATGCCCGCCACACTCGGCGTGGACGCAGTCGTCGAAAAAATCGTCAACCGCTTCGATCGCAATCGCTTCGAGCCGGTTGTCTATGTTCGGGCGCAGGACGTTCCCGCCGATTTGGACTATCCCGGCGTGCGACTGGTGCGCATTCGGACGCTGCCTGGCAAGTACTTCAAGGCCACATCGCTCTATCTCTTTGCGGCCCTCCATGCCGTGTTCCGGGGCAACTACGACGCCGTCAACGTTCACAGCGTGGAAACCTGCTTCATCCTGCCGATCCTGCGCCTGCGCTATAAGGTCATGTCCACCGCCCACGGGCTGCTGAGCAAGGAACCGCCGGAGCTCAGCAAATGGGGCCCGATGAAACCGCTGCTGCGCTTGACGGAACTGCCGTTCATGTATTTGTCCAACATCCGGACCAGCGTTTCGCGACCCGATCAACTCTATCTCGAAGAGCGCTATAATAAGGATGTCGAGTACCTGCCGATTGGGATTGATGAATTGAAGCCCAACATCGAGCAAGCGAATGCATTGTTGCGTGAGCACGGCCTGGAGCCGGGCAAATACATGATCTTCACCGCCGGGCGCGTAGTGCCGCGCAAGGGCTGTCACTTTGTCCTGGAAGCGCTGCGGGGCATGGATGAGGATGTCAAACTGCTGATTGCAGGCGATACAAGCCATGTGCCGGAGTACACAGAGCTGCTCAATGAGCTGGCCGACGATCGCACCCGCTTTTGTGGCTTCATCTCCTCGAAAGAGCTACTGTATGGACTGGTTCAGCAGTCGCAATTGTTTATCTTCCCAACGACTTATGAGGCCATGGCCGCGACGTTATTGGAAGTAGCCGCCCTCGATACGCCGCTCATTGCCAGCGACATACCGGAAAACCGCGAGGTTCTGCCGGATCAGGCGCTGTTTTTCCGGTCGGCCGATGTGGCTGACCTACGCGCAAAAATGCAGTGGGCCATCGCCAATCCTGGCCAAATGTCCTTGCTGGCGAAGAAAGCGCGCAACTGGGTCGCGGACAATTACCGCTGGCCCACCGTGATCGCGCGCTATGAAGAATTGTATGATGAATTGGTCGATGGTCCGTCCGCGACAAATTCCGGTGCCGTAAACCAACTCGCGGCCAACGAACCGCAGCGATAGGGCCGGTATCTCATGGTCGGAGCGCTGTTGGGTGCGCTGGGACCACGTCCGGCAAATCATCGCAAGCAAGTTCGTAATGAATGACTGGTAAGGTCTAGTGAACAGTGAATCGGGTAGGCAGAATCCGCCCAGGAGCTAATTGAGTATGGAGTTAGGCAGTTATTTGTCGGTCCTGGCCCGACGCAAATGGGTCATTATTCTGAGCGTATTGCTATGTACGGCCATTGCCGCGGCAATTTCGTTCTTCTCCACGTCGCAATATGTGGCTTCGACGACGGTGCGCGTCTTGACGATTGGCGGTGGCTCGGTAACGGATGCTCGTCCGGATATCAACTACACGGAGCGGCTGCTGAACACGTACGCCCGCATCCTCACCAGTAACACGGTGCGCCGTCAGCTGGCTGACGAGTTGGGCCTTGATGAGCTGCCGGTCATTAGTGTCCAGCTCATCCCCAGCACCGAGCTTATTCGTATCGTGGCCGAGTCGCCCGATCCCGAAGACGCCCGCGATGCCGCCAATGCCGCCGCACAATTCCTCATCCGCGAGAACCAGGAGTTCTACAGCGGAGGTACGGGCCAGACGCTGCAAGAAATCTTGCAACAGCAGTTGGCCCAGGCCAATCTGGAACTGGAGCAGGCACGGCTGGATTACGAACAAATATTGAGCGAATCGCCGGAGAACACACTCGCTATTGCCGCGGCCAACCAGGCGTTGGAAGCGCGCGAGCGCAGCTATACCGGACTGCTGACGCAGTATGAGTCCGCCCGCCTGGAACAGGCGGTCAATGCCAATGCGATCTCGGTAGTGGAAGAAGCCGTCGCGCCGCGCAACCCGGCCAAGCCGCGTCACATTGTCAACATTGCTCTGGGCGCCGCTGTCGGCCTTGTTGGCGGCATTGCTCTGGCGTTTCTATTGGACAGCCTGGACACCACGCTGTACACCCAAGATCAGATTGAGACGGCCACACAGATGGCAACAGTTGGTCGCATTCCCGCAGCCAAAGATGACATGCAGATCGCGCGGCTGGCCAATGGCCATTACCCACAACTTGAATCGTTTAGACGTTTGCGAACGAACATCCTGGCCTCGGATACGTCTAACGGCTCCCAGGTGGTTCTATTGACCAGCGCCAAGCGCGGCGAGGGCAAATCAACGGTCTCCGCTAATCTGGCGGTCACTATTGCCCAATCCGGTCGCGAAGTGTGTATCGTGGATTGCGACCTGCGATTACCCACCGTGCACAAATTCTTTGATCTTCCCAACAAGCGCGGCCTGACCAACATTCTGACCGGAGAAGTCACTTACGAGGAAGCCATTCAGTACACGACTTACCCGCGCGTTCAGGTGATCACCAGCGGACCGCTGCCGCCTAACCCGACGGAACTCCTGGGCTCGCAGCAGATGATCGATCTGATCAAGGAACTGCGCGAGCATTTTGACTTTGTGCTGCTGGATACGCCGGCGCTGCTTTCGGTGGCCGACGCCGCTGTGCTGGCCCCGGTGGCTGATAACGTCATCCTGGTTGTGGCCCAGGCGCAGACACAGAAGGGTGATGTCGAAACCGTTCGCCAACAGCTTTCCAACGTACGTGTCAAATCCATGGAAGTTGTCATCAATCACGCCGAGGCCAACGGTAGCTATGCCTACTATGAGGCAGATGGGCGTTAGCCGGACGTTTTGCTGGGGGTAGCAGAGTCCGGAAGGCGTTCTGAGAGAAGATTATGCACGTTGATTTCATGGTGATAGGCGCCCAGAAGTGCGGCACAACCAGTCTCGCCGCCCAACTGGCCGGCCACCCCGAAATATGCTTTTGCCGCGACAAGGAGCCGGGCTATTTTCATCAGACGGCCGATTGGCGTGCGGACCTGGACACGTATCATAGTCTCTATTCGCCGGAACCCGGTCAGCTGTGTGGTGAGGCTTCGACTTTTTACACCTTCCTGCCGGAGTATCCCGATACTCACAAGCGTCTGTTCGAGTACAACCCTAACCTGAAGCTGATCTACATCATGCGCCAGCCGGTCGAGCGTGTTGTTTCCAACTACACGCACAACGTGGTCCGCAACCTGGATAAAAACCCGCCCGATCAGGCCGTTTTTATGCGACCGGAGTATGTCAATCGCAGTCGGTATGCGGTTCAGATTCGGCCCTATCTGGAGCTGTTTGAGCGCGAGGACATTCTTTTGCTGGTGTTCGAGGAGTACGTGCGTGACCAGGCCGGAACACTGACCCAAGTCGCTGAGTTTTTGGGTATTGACCCTGCACCGTTCCTGGAAGTGGACACGGCTGCCCAGCACAAATCGGTAGGCGAACCATACCTTAAGTACGAATCGGTGCGCACACTGGTCAAGACCGACACGTTCCAGCGGTTGCGTACGGTGGTCCCGGCGTCCATCCGCCAGCCCATGCGCCACCGCTTCTTCTCCAATAAACTGGACGAGAAACCGGAGTTCTCGATTGAGACGTGCCAACTGCTCTGGCGATTGCTGGAAGATGACGTGCGCGGGATTGAGCAGATCATGGGCCGTCGCCTGGATGTCTGGCGCAGCGGCTATGCCGACTGAGGTAAGGCCAAGCCCGCCCGAATTGGGATCTCTGGGCCGCCATCTGAACCGCACTTGGTGAACTATGTACAATATTGAGACATCCGACATTAACCGGCGCAACGTCACATTTGGACTGCTCCGACTATACAAGGATATATACCAGAAGTCCGGTGTGAAGCGCTACGATGGACCCACGACGGTGGTCCTGATCATGGGCTGCCAGCGTTCCGGTACGAGCCTGACATACTGGGTCTTCGAACGCGACTTCAACGCCCGTATCTTTCGCGAATCGAGCATCCTGTCGTCACGAGACACGGAAGAAGGCCTGCGCCTGAATCCGATTGACGAAGTGCAGGCCGAGGTCGGCCGTCACCGTGTGCCGGTTGTCGTTATGAAACCGCTGGTGGAGTCCCAACGCGCCAACGAGTTGCTTAACGTGCTGCCGGGGTCCAAAGTGCTTTGGCTCTATCGCCACTACCAAGACGTGGCCTCATCCAATTTGAAGGCCTTCGGCATGGACAACGGGATCAAGGACATTCGACCGATTATTGAGAACGACACCAACAACTGGCGGGCGCAGAACGTCTCGGCCGAAACACAAGCCACCATAGCGCGCTTTTTTGCCGAAGATATGAATCCCTATGATGCGGCTGCGCTGTTCTGGTATGCCCGCAACCAGCTGTTTTTCGAACAGCATCTGGATGAGAACCCCGACGTCATGTTGTGCCCATACGAAGCCCTGGTAACGGATCCGGTGATGACGATGCGCCGTGTCTATCAGTTCATTGACGCGCCGTTTCCCGGAGAGGAAATCGTTCAAGACGTGCATCCGCAGTCCGTCGGAAAAGGGCGACAGTCCCGCCTGTCGACCGAAGTTGATGCCTTGTGCAATGACTTGCTGGAGCGCCTCAACCGCTGCTATGAGGCCGCTGTCGTCGACCGCTATCAATCGACCCCGTAATTTGCGACGCATGGACACAGACTGATTCAGTCAAGGAAAGAGAGAATCTATGTCAAAAGCTGGCAACGCGCTGGAAAGTCCCATCTTCATCGTGGGTTACATCCATACGGGCACGACACTACTCCAGAATATCTTGTTGCGCGAACCGGACCTGTTGATTGCCAAGGGCGAAACGCACTTCTTTGAAGACCTGCGACGCATTCGGACTGAATATCCGGACCTCCGTGATGAGGCTGTCCGCCACGACTATGTGCTGTATCTGGTCAAGCTGGCCCATCTGGGGTATCAGCGCACGATCTGGTATAGTGCCGACTATTCGCTGGCCGACCTGGACGTCAGTGATGAGCAGTTCGCCGCCATCGTGCGTGCCGTGGATGATTCCATGGCTGCGGCACCTCCCGGCAACGAACATGCCTATGTCTTTGGCGTAGTCATGGATCAATTGGCGCTCCAGGCCGGCCGAAATCGCTGGCTTGAGAAGACGCCGCAGCATGTTTTCTTCCTAAAGGAAGTGTTCAAAACATGGCCTGATGCCAAGATTATCGATCTGGTGCGAGACCCGCGAGCGGCTCTGGCATCGCGCAAGATTCGCCGGTCTGAGGAGTACATGGAGAAGAAGATTGCCGCCGATCCGTTGGCAACCGATCGCTCCACAAACTTTGACCCGCTCATCGACAGTTACGTCTGGAAGGAAGCGGTCAGCACTGCGGCCGAGGCCAAGAAGATCTACGGCGATCGCATCCTGACGGTGCGCTATGAAGATTTGGTCATCAGCCCTGAAGCGACAATTCGCGGTATCTGCGAATTCACCGGGCTGGAGTTCCAACCGGAAATGTTACAAGTCGGTTGGGTGAACACCACCAGTCGCACGTCTGAGAACGCGTCGGAAGGTATCAGCACGGCGGCGCTGGAGAAGTGGAAGCGAACCCTCACCCCGGAAGAAGTTTTCATCTGCCAGCAAGTCTTGGCCGAACAGATGCGACAGTTGGACTACGCTCCCATGGCGGTTGGGCTCACAGCCAAGGCCAAGTCGCCTGTCCTGCTGGGACAAAGCGCTGTGCGGCTGGCCGGACGTCTGCGCAACAAGCGGCCCGAAGGCATCGAGCACCGGCGCATTGAGACGACACAGCGAATGTACCGCCGCGCGTTGAAATCTCTGGGTGTCCAGAAGTAGGTTTGCCAGGCAACAGCCCCAAGTGCCAGGGGATTAGACGCTGCGTCAATCATCACTCGCCCGGCAAGCTATGGGCAATGGAGTGCCAATCATGATTATTGTTCAAACGCCACTGCGGACCAGCCTATTCGGCGGTGGCACTGATTTTCCATCGTACTATCTCGAACACGGTGGCTGCGTATTGACATCGGCTATCGACAAGTACATTTTCGTGACCATCAAGCGCCGCTTCGACAACAAGCTTCGTGTCGGCTATACGCGCACTGAGCTGGTCGACAGCGTGGATGAGATTCATCATGAACTGATCCGCGAGGCTTTTCGAACAACGGGCATCGGCCACGGGGTTGAGATAACGACGATGGGCGATATCCCCTCCGAGGGATCCGGCTTGGGTTCGTCGAGTACCGTGACTGTTGGCGCGCTGCATGCCATGTACTCGATGCAGCGGGAACTGGTGGTGGCCGAGAAGTTGGCTGCTGAGGCATGTCACATCGAGCTGGACGTGCTGGGCAAACCGATTGGCATCCAGGACCAATATATCGCTGCTTACGGCGGAATGCGGTTTATGGAGTTCACGACCAGTGGCGAAGTTGTTTCCCGCCGCATCAACCTGCGGCCGGACATTCAACGCCAACTAAATCACAATCTGCTGCTGTTTTATACCGGCGTTACGCGTCAGGCAGATACCATCCTGGCCGAGCAGCAAGAGAACATCAAGAGCCGCGAAGCAGTGTTGGAAGAGATGAAGCAGATTGCCCATATCGCTTGTCGCGAGTTGGAGACCGGCAACATCCACGCCATCGGAGAATTGCTTCACGAAAGCTGGATGCTCAAAAAGCAACTCGCCAGCCGGATCAGCAACGGCACCCTGGATGATATGTATACCATCGCTCGCCAGGCAGGGGCGATTGGCGGCAAGGTGGCGGGTGCCGGCGGTGGCGGGTTTCTACTACTTTATTGCCCGCCCGAGCACCAGGAGCATCTTCGCTCGGTCATGAGCGACCTTCAGGAACTGCCATTTAACCTTGGGCAAGATGGCAGCAAAGTGATCTTTGACTACCAGAGGTAAACACAACCATGCTGAACCATATACAACTCAATGCGCAAGATGAAATCCAGGGCTACTTCGATGACATGAAGGCGACACTGGATAGCCTGGACCCGGAGCCAATCGAACAGGCGATTGACGTGTTACATCGCGCTCGGATCGACGGACGGCAAATCTTCATCCTGGGCAATGGTGGAAGCGCCTCGACAGCCACGCACATGGTCTGCGATCTGGCCAAGAACACCCGGCAAGCGGACTGGCCCCACTTCAAAGTGATTGGCCTGTCAGACAACATGGCAATCTTCTCAGCCTATGGCAACGATGATGGTTACGACAATGTCTTTGCCTTGCAGCTAGCGAATTTGGTCCAGCCGGGTGATGTGGTCGTAGCCATTTCCACCAGCGGTAATTCCCCCAATGTGCTGCGCGCGGTGGAGATGGCTGAAAGCCGCGACGCCTATACCATTGGCTTCACTGGCTTCTCCGGCGGCAAACTTGGCCCGATGGTCGATCTGCAGCTCCATGTACCCAGCGACTGCATTGAACAGGTGGAGGATATTCATCTGATGCTGGAGCATCTCATTACCAAGGTCTTGCGACAGATGACGGCCACCGGGTCATGAGTGTGACGGCCGATCGCCGACCGGCTGTCTTTCTGGACCGGGACGGCGTCATCATTGAGAACTGTGACCAGTATGTGCGCCGGTGGGCAGACGTGACGTTCATCTCGTCGGCACTGGAGACTTTGGCGCAGCTGGCGCCGTCCGACTATCGGATCGTCATGGTCACGAACCAGTCGGCAATTGGCCGGGGTCTCCTGACGCTGGAGGATGCCTGGGCTATTAATTACCGGATTGTTGGCATCGTGCATGAGTCCGGCGGCCGTATTGACGCGAGCTACTTGTGCCCCCACGCACCTCAAGACGACTGCGACTGTCGCAAACCCCGACCGGGGATGTTGCTCCAGGCGGCTGCCGAACTCGACATCGACTTGTCTCGTTCAATCATGATCGGCGACGCGTTAACCGATATGGGAGCGGGCCGTGCCGCCGGCGTGGAGACCACGCTGCTCGTCCGCACCGGGCGCGGTCGCGAGCAAGAGCGCCTAATCGCCGCGTCCGCTGACAGCCATCCGTCGGCCGTTGTCGATGACCTGGCCGCGGCCCTGGCATGGGTGCTGTCTGAATCTGCCCCACAACCGCGATCGTAAGGACACCTGTAATGATGCTGCGTTACCGTCTGGCATTGGCTTGGGTCACTTTGTGTGACACAGGTGCCGGACAACGCATGTCCCTGTCGACAACCAGACAGCGGACCCAAGGATGAGGAGAACCAACATGAAGGTACTGGTAACAGGCGGCGCAGGATACATCGGCAGCATTGCCGTTGAGCGATTGGTGGCTCATGGCGCCGATGTGATCGTCTTTGACAATCTGTATCAAGGACATGAAGACGCCGTCCATCCCGACGCTACATTTGTCCGCGGTGATCTGGCTGACCGTTCGGCCGTTGACCAGGTCATGAGCCAATATCGGCCTGACGGCATCATGCACTTTGCCAGTTACACGTTGGTCGGTGAGTCATGGGAAAAGCCATTCATGTATTTGCGCGACAATATTGTCAACGGCCTCAATCTGATGGAATCGGCCGTTAACCATGGCGTCCGACGCTTTATTCTCTCCTCCACGGCCAATCTGTTTGACGATCCCGAACGCATCCCCATTGCCGAGACGGAGCGCATCGTGCCCGGCAGTCCGTACGGCGAATCCAAGAACATTCTCGAGCGCTATCTGTATTGGCTGGATCGCGTCTACGGTATGCGTTACGCCTGCCTGCGCTACTTCAATGCTTGCGGGGCCACGGCCGAACGGGGTGAAGATCACGATCCTGAGACACATATTATTCCGCTGGTCCTGGAAGTGGCCCTGGGGCAGCGCGACCAATTCACCATCTTTGGCGATGACTACAATACGCCGGACGGCACCTGCATCCGCGACTACATCCATGTGATCGATCTGGCCGAAGCCCACATTCTGGCGCTGGGGGCAGTCGAGCAGGGCAGCCGCAAGTACAACCTGGGTAACGGCCGCGGGTATAGCGTTAAAGAAGTCATCGATACCGCTCGCGCCGTTACCGGGCATCCCATTCCTACGCAGATGGGTCCGCGCCGGCCCGGTGACCCTGACATTCTCATTGCCGGCAACGAGGCCATCACCCGCGATCTGGGCTGGCAGCCACAATACAATGAATTGACCGACATGATCGGCAGCGCCTGGCGCTGGCACCAGGCGAACCCCGGCGGCTATACCAAGTGAGATCTCACTGAATCGCTATGACGATTAGCTGCAGCCAGGAACGCGTCGAAATGAGTGAGACAGGGCACCCGGTTTCGCCGGAAATGGGCGGCCGATCTCAGTTCATTGTGGGGCCGGTTTCTTTGCCTTGCCCGCTCGGCTGGCAAAGCATCGCCATCTCCGACGAGTTCGAGCTGTGTGCGCATCCTGGGTTGCAGGTCGTGGCCTATGCTGTTGGACCGGTGGCCATAACCTGTTTGGGCTATATGCTTGACCCGGAGCACCCCACAGCAGACACCGAGGTCATACTTAGCCGGCTCGCTAGGGAGGCGAATTCGGTGGAGCGTCTACTGGCTCACATAGCCGGTTTGTCAGGAAGATGGGTGGTCATCTTCAACAATGGCCACGATTTGGCCCTGGTTACGGATGCAGCCGGATTGCGGCAGGTCTATTACACACCGGACACACACGATGGCGGCATCTGGTGTGCTTCGCAGTCACGACTCATTGCTGAACTCTTGAGCTTTAACCCAGATGAGCGAACCGCCGAATTCCTGGCGGCGATGGATCGCGCCGATCGGCATCGAGCGAAGCCCCGGACCAGGTGGCTACCCGGCAGCGGGTCGCGCTATGCTGAAGTGAAGCACTTGGCGCCCAATCACTATCTTGATCTCCATACCGGTCAGAAGCACCGTTTCTGGCCCGCTGCCGCCCGCAACGAGATCTCGCTCGACACGGCCGCTTCAGCAATCGCCCACCTTCTTAGCCAGACGATGCTCAGCGTCACCAGAGAGTTCGAGCACTTGGCACTCATGATTACCGGCGGCATGGATAGTAGGCTGGTACTGGCCGCCGGCCGAGAAGTCGCTGAAAAGCTCGAATATGTCACGATGACGCATGCCAAAAGCTCCCCTATCGATGCCACTATTCCGGCGGCCATGCTTCAGGCGATCGGGTTGGACCTTGCCGTTGTAGACGCTAGGTCACAACAGTTATCCCCGGGTTTTTGCGAAGCTCTCACCCGGCAATCGCTGATCATGAATGAAAGTTCGGCACGCAATGCGGAAGCGTTGATGTCGTTCTTCAATGGTGAGAAAGTCGCGATTACGGGGAATCTGGCGGAAGTCTTCACCGGCTATTACCAGAGAAAGCTCACCAAACAGTGGCCGGGCACCGGAGAGATCACGCCCGAATTTATCATGGGTCAAATGCCGGAGATGGAAGGTCATCCCTATGCACTGGATGCGGTGCGCCAATGGTATGACGAATTGGGCGATACGCATGGCTACAGCGCGCTGGACCTGTTCTATTGGGAACAGCGTTCCGGCAAGTGGCTCGCTAGTTGGCTCCTGGCCTATGACCTGATATGGGAGGACTGTGTTGTACCGTTGAACAACCGCCGGCTACTGGAGCAGGCACTCAGTGTCGATCCGTGGCTGCGACGAAAGCCCAACTCCGAATTACATGCCAGATTAATCCAACACCTTTGGCCGGATTTATCCATGATTGCATCACCCCGGCTCCAGCGGCCGTCTTTGCAAGCCGGGTTGTCCAGGTTGGTTCGCCGCGGAAAGAAAGCGGCCAAGAAGGCCCAGCGAGCCAGACAGTATCGTCTGGTACGTCGCTATGCCTGACCTGATGAAATCAGCACGCGAGAGTCAATAATGAGTTTGTTGAACGTTCCGAAAGTTAGTGTGGGGTTGCCGGTCTATAATGGCGCACGCTACCTTGCCGACACTCTGGACTGCCTGCTTGCCCAGACCTACGATGACTTTGAGCTGATCATCGTGGACAATGCGTCAACGGATGAGACGCAGGCCATGTGCCAGGCTTATGCCGACCGGGATTCGCGTATTCGCTACTACCGCAATGACGAGAACATCGGTGCCGCGGCCAACTATAATCGTGCCTTTGATCTGGCCAGGGGTGACTATTTCAAGTGGTCGGCGGCGGATGACCTGCTCGAACCTACCTTCCTGGCCTGCTGCGTCGATGTGCTGGATCAACATCAGGACGTCATCCTGGCGTTTACACGGACGATTGCCATTGACGACAACGGCAACGAGATTAAGCGTTATCCCAGCAAGAGCTTTGCGGCCGACACGGACCCGCGCAAGCGTTTCCGCACCTGGACGCTCGACCCGCATCCCATTGTCGCTGTGTTCGGCGTCATTCGCCGCGATGTGCTCGCTCGCACTCGTTTGATCGGCAAGTACTCCGGGTCCGATAGACCGTTATTGAGTGAGCTCAGCTTGCTGGGCCGATTCTATGAGGTGCCGGACTTTCTATTTCTCTATCGCATCCACGACTCCCAGTCCTGGGGCAGCAACAAATCGCGACACGCCCAACAGGCCTGGTATGACCCGGCCCGCGCCCGTAGTATGACCTTTCCCCACTGGCGATTGTTGGCTGAGCACAGCAAGTCAATCAGTCGTTCTCCATTGGGTTTCCAGGACCGCGCCACCTGCTATTTGGGCCTGGGCCGCTGGATGCGCAAGAATTGGCGCCCGCTGTACAAAAACCTGTTATTGCAGGACGTCTAATCCGCCTTATCTGCTACACCCATGCACGTTCTTCTTGCTCAGTTCTACTCCAGCCAGCCAACGCCACCCTATGACAACATAGCGGCGGCGTTGCGCGCGCATGGGCATACGGCCTGGGTGGGAACGCCTAACACGGCCGGTGATGTCGTATGGTATGAGGGCGACCGCATCGTTGCCACACAACCGGCCGTTCCGCGCGCTTCGTCCCGGTTGGCGCGGCTGCCCGGAATTCGCTCTCTGGCCGAGCGCTCGAGGCGGGGCGCCCAGGTGCGGCTGGTTCGCGACTTCATTCGCCAGGTCAACCCGGATGTTGTCCAGGTCAATGCCACCGGCCTCTATCGGTATCTACCGGTCGGGATGCCCAGGGATATCCACTTTGTGCTGGATGTGCGCCAGATCAATGAACAACATGGGACCGGTTTTGTCGGTGGTTTGCGTAGCCGGTATCTTAACGGAATGCGTGGCGTCTATTCGCGCTGGTTATACGAGCGCACCTGCTTTCTACATGCGGCCGGAGCGGAGCATGTCCTTGGGCCTGATTGGGCGCGTTGGGCGACGGTTGTACCCATGGGGGTGGACCCGCAGTTCCTGATGGCGCGGACCCATGACGCGACACTACCCACCTCTGAGTCACATCCCGTCTCCTTTATCTATGTCGGCCGTCTGGCCAAGCGGCGTATGCTCGAGCGACTTATCGAAGCGGCCGCCCTTGTGCGGCAGAAGAGTGGTCACTTTTGCCTGGCCCTAATGGGCTACGATGCTGCTGAAGGACATTATCAGACGGTTATCAGTCAACAGGGATTGGCGGATGTCGTTCAAATCAAGCCGCCGGTTCCCTATGAATCCGTGCCGGAAGCGGTGCTCGGCTATGATGTGGCCCTGGCCTATGTGCCGGAAATACCGGCCGACTGGAAGTATCACCCGACGCTGAAGGTTCTGGAGTATCGCGCCATGGGCCTGCCCATTATTGCCAGTGACTTCGCACCGAACCGCGATGTTGTGACTGAGGGTGTGAACGGTCTGCTGGTCGAGAACGATGTGAACGCGATTGCTGAGGCCATGCTTCGTTTTATCAGTGATCGGCCGTTCCTGGACGCCTGCCGCCGCCATGCACAAACGATGCGTATGGGCGTTACCTGGGAAGAAGTGGCCGAGCAGTATGTTGCCGACGTATACACGCCGCTTGTCGAAGGCGAACGCTAAGCCGGCCCATGAATCAATTAGTTGAGGTATCAACGTGAGTTTACGGGTACAAACTGCTCGCGGCAGCATGATTATGGGGATTGTCACCTTCGCCACTCGGCCGTTGACAATTGTTTTCTCCATTGCCCTTCTTCGCCTGCTCAACCCTGATGATTTCGGTACGGTTGCCCTGGCCATGATCCTGTTCAACACGGCCAACCTGTTTACCGATTTTGGCATGCGTTCGGCCGTCATCCAGACACAGGACGACATCAGCAGCGTGTCGTGGTTCGCGTTCATCATTGTCAATATCACCAGCATTATCTTCTACGCGGTCACCTTCGCGTTTGCCGAACCGATCGCTACGTTCCTCGGCGGTGATGCATCGCTCGTTCCCATTTTGCGCTGGTTAGGGTTGATCGTCGTGCTGGACGGCCTTTGGGTGATTCCCGAAGCGCTTCTCTCCCGTGGGCTGAAGTTCAAGCAATTGGCGATCGTCAAGCTGTCGCCGGAACTTGCCTCCGGTATTCTGGCTGTCATCCTGGCCTTCATGGGCTTTGGCGTCTACAGCCTTGTGTATAGCACGATTCTGGCCGAGGCGGTGCGCGTGGTGCTCTATTGGTACCTGGTGAAGGATCGCTATTGGCTCCATCCGAAGCCGTGGGACAGCGAGTTGGTTAAAAAGCTGCTGCGGTTTGGCCTGCCAACGATGGGCAGCGGTGTCTTACGCTACTTCAGCAGTCACTGGGACGACTGGTACGTCGGTCGAATGTTGGGCACTACTTCCTTAGGTTATTACAGTAAGGCGTACGACATCACCACCCGCCTAACCTTCCTGTTCAGTAACATCATGTTCGGTAGCGTCTTGCAACCCTCCTATGCCAAGGTTCAAAACGAGCCAGAGCGTCTTAGCCGCGGCTACCGCAAGAGCACCACCCTGGTTCTCCTGACGATGGTGCCGGTCTCGTTCGGGTTGGCGGTGCTGGCCCACACAATTGTCCTGGTGCTGTTTGGCGAGAAGTGGCTACCCATGGTTCTGACCTGGCAGATCTTCGCGCTGTATGCCATGACGAGACCCATCTCGGCCAATGCGTCGCCGCTCTTCCTGGCGGTTGGCCTGCCTAAGCAAAACCTGCAGGCCATCATTGTGTTGCTAATCGTGATGGTGCCCCTGGTTCTGATCCTCATCGGCCCCTATGGCATTGCCGGTGTGGCGGTGGCTGTGTCCATCGCGCACCTGGTGGGCATGGTTTACAATGTCTATCAGGTCAACCGCATCCTGCCGGGCACCGGAGTCAAGACCTTTACGGACAACATCGCGTTCTTCGTGGCCGGCATTGTGATGGTCATTGGCGTTCAGTTGGCCAAGGCACCCATTTTCGATCTGGCCGGCGGCGAGAACTGGCTGTCGCTCATGTTGCTCGTCGCCATTGGCGGTCTAATCTATGTCGGCGTTGTTTTCCTGTTGCAACGCAAGCTCATCATTGAGATGACCGGATTGGCCGTTGAAGCGCTGGGCTTGCAATCACGGTTCCCCCGTTTTGCCGGCGAACCTCGCAAAGGCAAAGGCAAGGGCAAGGGCAAACAGGAAGTGCCGCCCGCAGTGCCTGAAGAAGTGCCGCCCCCCAAACCGGAATAGACCTTGCCCCAGCCGACGTTTTAGGTAACGGTCGGCTTGGTCATTGGGTCCAATCCCGGTGTTAGCTTACCCAATTTGCCCCTTAACAATTCGTTTATGATCAGGAGATAACAGCAGGATGACCGCTTGCTGAGTCTTCGCGCGATCTGCCATGGACTGCGTGAAAATTGCGCGAAATGGTCCTACCCGTAAGAAATGCTGTAAGACAGTGCCGCTAAGGTGAAATTTGGTGAAGGAGTATGGAAGTAATGAAACTTGTTCGGAGCTTTTCACTTGCGTTCGTTTTGATTGCGTTGGTCGCCCTGTTGACACCGCGCTTCATGTTGGCTCAGGATCCGCAGCCAACGCAGCCGGTGGTCGAAGAAGTAGATAGCGAAGCGATCCCGCTACTTATAGACGGATCCCCCTATGCCTTTCCGGTCGTAACCTATGAGCGGGGCCAAAATACGCCCCAGGCTGACCAAGCTCTCAGTGTGAGCGTCTGGTACGGTCTAAATCAGTCATTCGGCCAACTGGGACAACCACAGACCTGGGCCAATATCCTGGGTGAAGTGGTGGATGCGACCCCCGCGACGACGCTTGAATACCGCCTCAATGGTGGCCCACCCAGTGCGTTGTCTATTGGGCCGGATCTGCGCCGTCTCTATGACGACGGCTCTTTCAACATTGAAATCAACTACAACGATCTGCTGCCCGGCGCCAATACCGTGGCCATTACGGCCAAGACCGGTGCAACGCAGGATACCGAAAACGTAATCGTCAACTATACCCCCGGCGTATCGTTGCCCCTTAACTATGATATCGATTGGTCGACGGCCGGGGATATTCAGGATGTCGCCCACGTCGTTGACGGCTTATGGGAGATCAGTGGCGGCGAACTGCGCACCGTGACCCCAGGGTACGACCGTCTGGTCAACATCGGCGATCTGTCCTGGACAGACTACGAGATCACCGTGCCAATTACCGTTGAATCGCTCAACACTGCTGAATGGGGCGCGCCCAGTTTTGGCGCCGGTGTCGGCTTCATCACCGGATGGCAGGGTCACTACCTGCAGGACGTGGAACAACCGGGAATTGGTTGGCGTCGCGCTCTGGGTTCCCTGACGTGGTTCAAGTGGGACCCGAACGGCAATGCCGGTTTTGAAATGCGCGGCCATGGCGGCCAGGACCTGGCCTACCGTTCCGACCTTCAGATCGATCTCAACCAGACCTACTGGTTCAAGATGAGCGTGCAGAAGAATTCACTTGAGGGTCTGCCGGCTACATACCGCTTCAAATACTGGCCGGCAGGTGATCCTGAACCGGCCGTCTGGACTCTCCAATCGGAAGGCGTTGCCGGAGAGCCCCCAGTGGCTCGGTGTTACTGGTAGCCCATCAGGCCATTGTGCGCTTTGGCAATGTCACCGTTACGCCCATTGCAACCCTGGGTCAGCACACCATCAAGCTACAGCCCGGTAGCAATGGCAGCATCATTGTCGATCCGGACAAGCCGACCTACAACTACGGTGAACGCGTTACAGTGCGTGCGTTAGCCAAGTCCGGTTACAAGCTCTCTAATTGGTCCGGCGATCTGTCCGGTGACGCGAATCCCTATGTATTCGACATCACTCAGGACATGACGATCCGATCGAATTTCGTAACCGGCACGGACCCCACGCTAACGGTTTCCGTTGTGGGTGGTGGCACGGTAAACGTTAACCCGCAGAAGTCGACCTATCAGAACGGTGAGCTGGTTACCTTGACGCCTCAGCCGGCTGCAGGGTCCATATTTGCCGGATGGAGCGGCGATCTTACAACAGCCGATAACCCGGCTTCGCTCGTGATGAATGCCAACAAGAACATCACGGCCACGTTTGTGCTCGCTAATCCATCTTCGCCGGAATCGGATGACTTCAGCGCTTGCGTGCTCAATGAGGATTTGTGGACGTTCATCAATCCCGTTGGCGACGGCACGTTTGCGATGACCGGCACCGACCTGGCGCTAACGGCTCCGGCAGGGCTTTCACACAATATCTGGCTGGAAGGTAACCGCTCGGTGCGTGTGATGCAGCCCACGGCTGACGGAGCTTTCGAGATTGTCGCCAAGTTTGACTCGCAAGTTACCCAGCGCTTTCAGATGCAAGGCATCCTGGTGGAGCAGGACAATAAGAACTTCCTCCGGTTGGAGGTTCATCATGACGGCGCGACCGTGGAAATATACGCGGCCAAGTTCGTCAACGGCAATCCTGAAGCCGTGATCCAGAAGACGGCGCTGGCTACAACGCCACCCTGGCTGCGCGTCACGCGTACGGATGGTGCCTGGGGCTACTCCTACTCCTTCGACGGCAATGAGTGGTTGTCGGCCGGCAGTTTCGAGCACGAATTGACAGTTACCTCCACGGGTGTTTTCTCCGGCAATCACAGCTCAGGCCTTGTGCCTCCGCCGGAGCACATTACGCTGGTCGACTACTTCTTCAATTCCGCGGCGCCAATTGTTCCTGAGGACGGTGGGAGTAACAGCCTCAACGTCACTGTTCAGGGAGAGGGCACCGTTACCAAGGCACCGGACAAGCCGGTCTATACGTGCGGCGAGACAGTGACCGTGACGGCTTCGCCCGCGCCCGGGTGGCAGTTCTCAGGATGGTCAGGTGGCCTGACGGGGACGGAACCGGTGAAGCAGGTCACCATGAACGGAGTCCGGAACGTCACGGCAACGTTCGTGAGGGAAGGCGGGGCTGCCTTCAAAATCTACCTGCCAAGCGTCTTGCGCTAGGTTTCTTTGAAAATCGTATCTCGATAGTTACAGGGTACTGAGCGATCTTGGGGTTGCTCAGTACCCTGCACAAACATTCCCGGCTATGCCTGCCGGCCAGGTAACAGCCGACATCGTGCCACTTGGTGGCTTTTGACAAGTTAATGTTCACTTCGTAATGGTGCTCCAGACCAAATAGTATCGGGCGGGGAGTAAGCGTCGTAGCAAGATGGAGAGGAAGGCAATGAAGCAGAAAACGATAGTTCTGGCACTTTTCGCATTAGCACTATTGATTGGTGTTAATCTAACAGTTCCCCAGCGGGCCGAGGCCGGCATTTTTAGTTCCGGTGGCGAAGTAACTTACAAGGAATATTGGGTTGACCACAGCCAGTTCACGGCCGGCTGTAACCCTGACGGCTCGACCATGGATCCCGACGGCAGTTGGTATCTCGAACCGGGTCCGCTAAACAAGTGCCCGAAGACAGTCAGTTTTACGCTGCCCGACAACTTCGATAATGCGATCAAGATAGAGATGTTTCTCGATCTTTGGCGTAACTACGACTCGCAGTCAGCGCGTTTCATTATCAACAACAACACTGGCAAGACATATGCCCCGCCGGTGGGGTCTGACTGGAGCCGCACGCCGTATGTCGTAGAAATCCCCAAGAACGAACTGTTTCAAGGGCCAAACACCATCAAGTTTTGGGGCGACCGGCCCTACCATGTCCACGACATCAGCATCCGCGTCTACTATGACGATGCCAACCCGCTGGTCGGCGCAGGCGCCAATGATGTGACGCCCCCATCCGGCCAGATTGTCAGCATCGTGGATGACTCCGGTACCCCGGTGCTGCCGGGTGATGGCGGCATTCTCAAGGTCAACACCGACAAGCTGGTCATCAACGCCACGGCCGGCGACGGGGCCAAGTATGTTGAGTTCCATGCCTACTACGACGGCTACGATGAGGACAACGACGGTGACTTCACCGACTGGCACAACTCCAGCCGCAATAACTGGTGGCCGGGTGGTAACGTCCAGGGTGGACCGCCACCCAACGGCGGCACTAACAACCACATCGGCACCAAGTCTGTACCGGGTAATGGTCAGGTTTCAATCACCTGGGACATGCCTCATATCGTCAACCAATCAGGTGTGCGGTTCAAGATTCGCGTAGTCGACTCGGCCGGCAACGTCCGCGAAGCGGCCGGTGGTGTGTCGGAAGAGTTTACGCTGGCGCGGAATTATTCTGTCTTCTACTATACGATCCCCGGCTTCACCGACTTTGGCTTGCACATGGACGGCAGCCGGCCGGATACAGCGACCTACAAGTTCGACCTGCCCAACACCCTGGACCTGACTCAGATTGACACGGCCTGGATTGTTGGCGCTTACTGGAAGAAGCCAAAGTTCTCAATCAATGGCTCGTCGAATCAACCCGTTAGTTCCGGCACGGAAGAGTGGGAACTGGGTCGGCGCACGTTTAACGAGAACGCGCTGAAGAACGGCGAAAACACGATTGTCTACTCCTATAATGGCTCCGGGTCGGGACACTTCGTCGAGGAACCGGGCCCTATGTTTGTCTTGCGGCGCTTCAACGGCCCTAACGATGTTGTGCCTCCGTACATCAGCTCCCGCTCCCCGGGGCCCAACAGCACTAATGTGGATACACGGCAACCGGTCGTTATTCACATGGGCGAGGCTGCGTCCGGTGTTGATCCCAAAAGCATTGTCATGACGGTCAACGGAGACCAGGTGACCCCGGTCATCTCCGGTAACTCCATTGACATGATCTTGACCTATACGCCGCCGCAGAATCAGCCCTATCCGAACGACACCTCGATTCCGGTGACCGTCTTCGGCTGTGACCTGATCGGTCCCAACTGTATGACTGGTGCGGATTTGTTCTCATTCAGGACGGAAGATGTCGACGAGACCCCGCCGAACATCACCAATGTTTCGGTGACCACCACCGATTCAACCGCTGCCATCAGCTGGAAGACCAATGAACTGGCTGACAGCATCATTGACTACGGCGAGACACCGAGTTACGAGATCGATACGATTGTGGACCCGGCTTACGTGTCGGATCATTCCATCTTGATCTCCAGCCTGACCCCGGACACGGTCTACAACTACAAGATCACCAGCGAGGACCAGGACGGCAACCCTGCCAGCACGACGAACCTGACGTTCAAGACCAAGAAACTGCCCGGCGCTGTCCAATCTGACGATTTCAGTTCCTGCACGCTCAATGACGAGATTTGGACGTACATCGATCCCGTCGGCGACGCGACATTCACAAAGGATGGTCAGGCACTGCAGATTGGCGTGCCCGGCGGAGTGTCCCACGACATCTGGAAATCGGGCATCAACGCCCCGCGCGTCATGCAGTTTGTCGCCAATCAAGACTTCCAGATCGTCGTCAAGATGGACTCAAACCTGAATGCCAAAACGCAGCTGCAAGGTATTCTGGTTCAGCAGGACGCCAATAATTACCTGCGCTTCAACGTACAGCATGACGGCGCCGATGCCAGTCTGGCCGTCGTGGACGGCAATAACGGCAACGCGATCCTGACATTCGGCCTGCCACTGTTATCCACGCCGCCTTACTTGCGCGTAACACGCCTGGCAAACTTGTGGACGCTCGATTACTCGGTTGACGGCACAAACTGGGCTAACGCCACGTCGTTCAACAAGCTGTTGACGATCTCGCAGGTGGGTCTGTTTGCCGGGAATACCGGCGGCAACCCGGCCCATACCGGTATCTTCGACTACTTCTTCAACACGGCCGCGCCCATCAGCCCGGAAGATCCGCCCCGAACCCTGACCATTAATGTGGACGGCGTGGGGACAGCGGCCAAAAGCCCGGACAAGGCGTCCTATAATTGCCAGGAGTTGGTCAATCTGGCTGCTACACCAGCCCAGGATTGGACATTCGTTGGCTGGAGCGGCGATCTGACCAGTGTCAACCCGGTGGAAACCTACCAGGTGGCCAAGTCATCGATCATCACCGCCACCTTTGAGAACAATCTGACCTACACGCTGAGTGTCGATACAGCCTACGTCGGCGGTATTGACGGTGGAACGGTAGATGTTGATCCGGTTAAGACCGAGTACAAGTATAACGATCAGGTCTCGCTGACTGCTACGCCCACCCTTGGGTGGAGTTTCACCGGCTGGACCGGCGATCTTGATCAGCGCCAATCCGAATGAAATTCTGACCATCACCAAGAACTCAGTTGTCACCGGCAACTTCACCAAGGACGCTTATACACTCACCGTCACAGTGCTCAATGAGGGCGTCGGTGTGGGCGGTACGGTCACGAAGACACCGGATCAGCCGACGTATGAGTATGGTGACCAAGTCACATTGGAAGCAGTTGCCAATCCCGGCTGGGACTTTGCGGGCTGGGAAGGCGACATTACGGACACAAACGACGCAGTCACCATCGACATGACCGACAACACGGAGGTCATCGCCCGCTTCCAGCAACAGCAACAGCAGTTGACCACGAATGTAGTCAGTAATCCCGCGCCGGGTGGAACGGGCCCAGGTGGCGCAATACTGAGAGATCCCAACAAGCCGACCTATGGCTATGGTGAAACCGTCACACTGACGGCCTCAGCCTTCGGCGGCTGGATCTTTGATGGTTGGTCGGGTGCGCTGAGCGGCAACGAACATGACCGAGACCTTAACGATCACCGGCGACACCGAAGTAACCGCGACCTTCTCGCAAGAGACATACGAACTGAATGTCACAGCGACCGGGCCCGGCAGTGTCACCGTCGATCCGGTGAAGGATGAATACTTCTTCGGTGAAATTGTCACGCTGACGGCCGTTCCGGATCAGTATCCTGTACGACTTCGACGGGTGGAGCGGCGATCTGCTCGGCAAGGGTAACCCGGCTGTTGTCGACCATAGAGAAGGACACCGGTGATCAATGCCGCCGTTCGTCCTCGACACCACGCCGATCGAAATCCTGGACTATGATGTGGAAGTGTTCCCCGACGGCAAGGCCGCGCGGGTCATCTGGACCACCGATGTGCCCGGGACCAGCCAGGTCGAATATGGCCCGACTTCGTTCTATGACCAGATGGTCAGCGACGGCACGTTGAAGATGAATCACGTCCTGACCCTGCAGAGTCTGGTGCCGGAAACGTTGTACCACTTCCAGATAACTTCAGTGGATCAATTCGGCAACCCGATCAGCACCAACGATCTGACATTCTCCACGCGAGCCAGCACCGGCATCATGTCCGATGACTTCGCCCTGTGTGGTGGGCTGAATGAGGCGGTCTGGGAATGGGTGGACCCGCTGCAGGACAGTTCCTACTAACGGCCACCGGCACGACGATCAATATCACGTCCCCGGGAGGAACGGAAGCACAACGTCTTCTACCAACGGCAATGACAGTGCGCGGATCATGCAGATCGGCCGATGACAAAGACTTTGTCGTCCAGGTGAAGTTTGACTCCGGCCTGAACGACAACGGCGCCATGCAGGGTGTCATCATTGAGCAGGACGACGAGAACTTCATGCGTTTCGACTTCTACAAGCGCAATGAACAGACTGGTCGTCTACTCGGCGGCATTCACAGACCTGACGCCGGTCTACACCAACAACAAGGTCCAAGATCGCCGACGTCGATGGGCCGCTGTACATGCGGATCACGCGCGTGGGCGACACGTGGCTGCACGAGTATTCCTTCGACGGCCAGACCTGGGTGCCGACATCCAACAACCCGTTCCCGCATGTGCTGAATGTGAAGAAGGTCGGCGCGTTCGCGGGCAACTTCGTGTCGGCAACTGTCCCGCCCACACGGCCGTGAGCGGACTACTTCTTCAACATGGCCTCGCCATCGTGCCGGAAGACAGTCCCGTACTAGATCAATGTCACTATCGTGGTGACGACCAGGGTGATACGGTGGAGATTGCCCCGGACGGCCGGGCTATACTGTGGAGAACAAGTTGATGTGAGGCCGTGCCAACCAGCAGGCTGCTTCTTTGCCGGGTGGAACGGAGACATCAGCGGGACATCGGCCAACCAGAACCGTCACATCGAGATAACCTGTCCGTGACGAGCTATCTTCTTCAAGCAAGGTGAGGTGGCCTTCAAGATTCACCTTCCCGATCATCTTAGGCGCCTAACCAGTCTGAGCTTTAAAGGGCCTGGCAGTCGCCATGATACGCGTGGCTGCCAGGCTTCTTCTCTTCCTTGATGCGTATCCTTGTGCTTTGCCAACTGAATAGCCGGTGGCTGCCGGTCCATGTGTGTGCTGTCCGGTCGCCACGCCAGACTCAGGAGACCGAACTTCACTCCGGTCTGCTGGCATGAACGACGCCCGTGGTTCATGTCGGTTCCACTATACCCGTTCGGTCTTCCTGACTGGCACCCATTGAAGGAGTTTTGTTACGATGAGGAATACAATTACAAGCAAGCTGATGATGATATAGCCATCCTGGCTGGTGTGCTGTTGATTTCGGTCACCGTCGGTGCTTTGGCCGCTGTAGCCGGATGGACAGGTGGATTCAACCCGACGCCTTCGCCCCTTTGGAAGGTCAGCCGCGGCCCGATGTGGATGTCAACGATCCGAACATACCACCGCTCAAAGCTGGTGCGTCCTACGGGCCCGATCGTCGTAGCCGAGCCGTCACAACTTGAGCTCAATGCGATTGACTTCCAGGATCTCGCCCAATGCGCCGGTGATCTCGATCTGGTATGCAACACGTACAGACGTTCGGCGACAACGGTGACCCGCAAAAGTGGGTCAACATCGTTGGCAACGTGCAATAGTGCGCTTGCCCAGTCATAACCCTTAGCTATTCAATTAATGGAAGCCCGGCCCGACCCCTCAACCGCGGTGCAGACGATCGACCGATCTGGCCCAAACCGGCGACTTCAATATCAGCTTGACTACACTGATCTCGTGGTGGGCAACAACACTGGTCGATATACGGCCATAGACTCCAACGCCGTTTCTACCCAGACGAATGTCACGGTCAACTTCTCAGACGGCGACAAGACCTGGCCACCGAGACCTACGCCTACCGATTGGCGACAGCTGACGTGGATTAACCAGAAGGGACAGATCGTCGACGGGCGAATGGCTGATTGACAACGGCACTGTTCGGCCGACGGTCTTTGATTACGATCGTCTCGTGGCCATCGGTGATTTGTCCTGGCGCGACTACACCGTGTACTGTGCCGATCACGGTTGAAGCCATTGATCAATTCCGGCTATCGTGGCCCCAGTAACGGTCCTGGCGTCGGCGTCATGGTCCGCTGGCAGGGCCATTTCGACGAGGACAGCAACGTGCCGACCGCGAATTGGCGGCGTCGTCTGGGAGCGCTGGGTTGGTATCGCTGGCAAGAACCCCATCCGAATCCCCACCGCTGGCCGGTTTTCAATTGCTGGGATACGGCGGCGACAACTATGGCGAGAACTCTCTCCCCTGACGCTCGGCAAGACCTACATCTTCAAGATCAGCGTCCAGTCGAAGCGCATCGCCCAGCAAGCAGCCACCTACCGGTTCAAGGTGTGGGAAGCAGGCGCTCCAGGAGCCGGGAGACCTGGACGTTCGAGCAGAAGGGCAACGCAGGCGAACCGAAGAGCGGCGCGTTCCTGTTGTGGCCCATGAGGCGGAAGCCCTTTTGGCAACGTCACTGTGCCGCTCGACAGCGTTCTGCCCAAGCCGAAGCTGACAATCACCACGAGCGGCACCGGCAGCGGTACGTGGCGGTCAGACGCCCAATAAGACCACGTTCAAATTTGGCGAAGATGTGTCGCTGACGGCGATTGCCGGCGCGGGTTCTGTGTTCGCGGGTGGTCCGGTGACTTAGCGCCGGCGACAACCTGCTACCGTGGCGAATGTCGACATGTTCGAGCAATCGCACCATTACCGCGGCGTTTACGGACCCGTCAACAACGCCGATGTCGGATGACTTCAGTGGCGTGTGTGCTCGACACAAGCCTGTGGACCTTCTACAATCCACTGGCTGATTCCAGCGCTGGCGCTGAACGGGAGTCCCAGCTGCAGATGAATGTCGCGCCCGGTGCGACCCATGACTATTGGCACCGGCACCACTTCTGCTCCGCGCATCATGCAGTTTGCGGAGGACAAAGACTTTGAAATCGAAGCCAAATTCGATTCGGCTCTGAATGCCAAGACTCAGATGCAGGGCATCTGGTGGAAGAGAATACGGACAATTGGTTGCGCTTCAACATCCAGCACGATGGGGACTCATACCGCATTGTGGCTGCGACATATGTTAATAGTCAATTGACAACGCGCGGGGACCTGAAGAACCTGTCCCTCACCACACCCATGTACCTGCGCGTGAACCGCGCAGGTAATACATGGACCCTGTCCTATTCACTTAACGGCCAAACCTGGACGCCGGTGGCGACCTTTGACCAGGCGCTCAACGTAACCGCGACCGGTCTGTATGCCGGCAACGTCGGCAAAAGCAACAACGCTCCGGCAACAACGGTATTGGTAGACTACTTCTTCAACACCGCCAGCCCCATCGTTCCCGAAGACGGCCAGAGCATTACGCTTGAGGTCCTGAAGGAAGGATCCGGTTCAGTCACCGTCCAGCCGGTTAAGCAAGCCTATGCCTGCGGGGAGCAGGTGCAATTGACGGCAACCCCGGACGTGGGCTGGAAATTCTCGGAATGGACGGGCGGCGCCACAGGCACCAACTCCATCACCATCATCACGATGAATAAGCCTGAGAGCGTGACGGCCGTGTTCGTGCCCGATGCTCAATACACGCTGACCGTGACGCCGAACGGCAACGGCACGATCGCCAAGGATCCCGGACAAGCCGCTCTATGGCGTGGGTGAACAGGTCAAGTTAACGGCCGCCGCCACTCTGGGAAATCAGTTCACCGGTTGGAGCGGCGACCTGACCGGCACGACCAACCCGGTCACGATCACAATGGACATCACCAAGACCATCGTGGGAAACTTCAGCCCGGCACCGAACCGCACGCTGCAAACGTCGGTCCCGGGTGGCGGCGGGACGATCATTGTGGATCCCGTTCAGGCAGATTACCTGAATGGTGACACAGTCACACTGACGGCGATACCGACGACAGGCTTTTCATTCGTCGGGTGGGGTGGCGATCTGGCCGGTGAGACGGACAGTCCCTTTGAGCTCGTGATGGATGATGACAAGATCGTCACGGCGCAGTTTGCCCTGAACGTGCACAATCTGACGGTTACGGCTGAGCCAGTCCAGGGCGGCACGGTGACAGTTGATCCGGTCAAGCCGCTCTATTACACCGGCGAGGAAGTTGGACTGACGGCCGTTCCGGCCAATGGATTCATCTTCTTGGGCTGGGAAGGCGACCTGACCAGCGCAGCCACCCCCACATCCGTGGTCATGACTAAAGACACGGTCATCAAGGCTAAATTCGCGCCTACAGGCGAGTTTACGCTGACGACAATAGCCAATGGCCCCGGCACAGTAGCCAAGGATCCGAACCAGCCGGAGTATGGCTTCGGCGATGCGGTGACCTTGACGGCTACCGCTAATCCCGGGTTCGCCTTCATCGGCTGGTCGGGCTCACTGACCGGCACCGATAATCCGGCGGTCATTACCATGACCGAGGATGCAGAGGTCACGGGCACCTTCACCCAGGACTCGCTCTATACCCTCGATGTGACGCCGATTGGCAACGGACAGGTGACGCGCGATCCGATCAAGCCCAGCTACGCTCAAGACGAGCCGGTCGTTCTGACGGCCGTACCTGATCTGGGCCACCGCTTCGTTGGCTGGACGGGCGATCTGATCGGCACCAACAACCCGGCTACGGTGATCATGACCAAGAACACGGTCATCTCAGCGACGTTTGAAGAGGCGGCTCCGGCGGCACTCAATGTCACTGTGGATCCGTTGGAAACCGGTACGGTGACGATTAATCCTCTGAAGACCGAATACCTGACGGGTGAAATTGTGACCCTGACCGCCAAAGCCGCTGCGGGCTACATATTCTCCGGATGGCAAGGTGACCTCATAAGCAACAATACGCCGGTCGAGTTACTGCTCGATTCCGACAAGAATGTGGTGGCGACCTTCACGAATCAGGCGCCGGTTCAATCAGACGACTTCAATGCCTGCACGGTTGATCCGCAGTGGCAATGGGTAGATCCGACCGGCGCGGCCGACTACGAGTTGACCGGCACCCAAGTGCGTATGATTATCCCGCCGGGCGAGAATTACAACCTGGGCACGGGGGGCAACTTCGCGGCTCGCTTGATGCAGCCGGCGCGCAACACCGACTTCTCCGTGGAGATCAAGTTGGATACCGGGTTGGACCAGCAATACCAATATCAAGGTATTCTGATCGAGCAGGATGCGGCCAATTACCTGTACTTCCAGTTCTTCTCAGACGGCAGCATCGTTAAGGTCTATGCCGGTTCAGTCGAAGACAACATTGGCTCAACGCGGATCAACAAGACGGTCAATGTGGCCGACGAAATGTACCTGCGTGCCCGACGCACCGGCGACACCTGGAAGCTGGACTACTCGGTTGATGGCAGCACCTGGCTCAAGGCCGGCACGAACTTCAAGCATGAGATGCAGGTGACCAGTGTCGGACCCTTTGCCGGTAGTCACAGTCGCACCGCCGGGTCGCAACCTGGACATACAGCCGTGTTCGATTACTTCTTCAACTCCGACATCCCGATCTCCCCCGAGGATCCTGCGCCGCCGGCAGTCAATGTCACCGTGGTTGGCAACGGTACGGTCGGGCTCAATCCGAGTCAGGCGGCTTATGCCTGCGGCGACAACGTAACGCTGACCGCTACCCCCGGCCAGGGCAGTACGTTTGCCGGGTGGAGTGGCGATCTGACAGGGAGCAACCCGGTTCAGGCGCTGACAGTGACGGGCGTCCAGAACGTCTTGGCTACGTTCGTCCCGCAAGGTGGCTTTCCGTTTAAGGTCTTTCTGCCGGCAGTGCGACGTTGAATTAACGAAGATGATTATGTGAGGATGGCCACTTAAGCGGGTTTGTAAGCGATACTGGATACTCTATACCCAGGGTGCTTACAGACCTGCTGAGTGGCCGTCCTGAGACTTCGCCAAGGCACCGGATTACGAGCAGTATTGCGTCAGGTAAAGACGCGATCGCCATTATCCACCTCAACCTGGCAGGGGCACGGGGCCACGCAAGCAGCAACATCCCCTTCGAGACAGAAACCGTTGAACGGCATGATGTGGCAGCAGCCCGTGGGCATGACAAACGTCGTAGAGACGCGGTGATAACTGTTGATTGTGAATTCCCATGAAAAGCAAAACGTTTAGTTCTTCACAGACAAGGGACAGTCTAATTGGGAAGACTGTCATCTTTGCGTTTTGTTCAGGATTGGTGTCCGCGTCACGAGGCCTAACGCGTGCATGCATGACCGATCGCTTTCACAGTGACTATATGGAGTAAGATGAGCAACAAGATTCGCCAATTCGCAACCATTGTATTGGGCGTTATGGCGCTTGGTCTGGTGCTGGCTTTGCCCGGCATCGCCCAGGCTGGAATTTATAACGCCAGTGACGAAGTCACGTACAAAGAGTTTTGGATCAGCCATAAGGAGTTTACCGGCGCTTGCCTGCCGGACGGCACACCCGAGAAGCCAACCGGCAACAGCTTCTATATCGAGCCAACGACTCTGGAAAAGTGCCCGAAAACCCTGAACTTCAGCCTGCCGGATGACTTCACCTCGGCGGCCAAGATCGAAATCTACATAGACCTGTGGCGCAACTATGATACCAAGAGCTCCCGGTTTACGCTCAACGGTCGGCCTACCATCTACGCGCCCAATGTTGGCAATGACTGGAGTCGTTCACCGTACATCGCTGAGATTCCCAAGTCCGAATTGAATGTCGGCGACAACTCGATTACTTTTTGGGGCGATCGTGCTTATCATGTCCACGACGTTGCCTTTCGCATCTACTATGATGATGCCAATCCGTTAGTGGGCGCCGACGGCAGTGACGTTACCCCGCCAGATGGGACACTGGTGTCGATCAAGGATGACAGTGGAACAATTGATCCCGGCGCCGGCGGCAATCTCAATGTCAACAGCGACAAGCTGACTCTGACCGCCGACGTATCTGCTGATACCAAGTATGTCGAGTTCCATGCCTGGTATGAGGGCTACGACGAGGACAACGACGGCAACTTCCGCGACTGGCACAATGTCGGCCGCAACAACTGGTTCCCCGGGGGCACGGAAGAAAAAGAGTTTGGCGGTGTCATTAATCATCTCGGCACTGTTGCACCGAGCAACGGCACGGCATCGGTCACCTGGGATCTGGCACACATTGCCAATCAGAGCCGAATCAAGTTCAAGATTCGGGTTGTGGACGCTGCACGGCAACGTTCGCGAAGCGGCAGGCGGTGAATCGGCTGACTTCCGCATGGTCCGCAATAACGCTGTCCTGGGCTTCATCATACCCGATTTCCGCGATGCCGGACTTCATATGTCGGGCAGCAGGCCGCCGACAGCCCAATATGACTTCAATCTGCCGGTGACGGTCGCGGATTTCAATTCCGCCCTCCTCCTCGGCGCCTATTGGCGCAATCCGCTGTTCTCTGTCAATGGGACCAACAACCAGTCTGCCAACTCGGGCGATTCGTGGGCTTTGGGAATTCGTTCTTTCAACAAGAACGCCCTCACTGCCGGGAAGAATCGAATCACCTACAGTTACCCCGGTTCCGGTCCAGGCAACTTTATTGAGCGGCCCGGCCCGCTCTTCATCCTGCGACGCACGGCATCAGGGGGCGACAATACGGCACCGGCAGTCAGCAATCGGCTTCCGGCAGCCGGGGCCACGAATGTGCCGACCGAAACGCCGCTGAAACTTAATCTGAGTGACACGCTCTTTGGGGTGGACTTCACCACTGTCCAGCTCAAGGTAAACGGCGAAGATGTCAGCAACAAGATGCGTTTGGGTGGCGTGTCCAGCGACTATCTCTTGTCGTATCTTCCTAACGGGGATTGGCCCTATAGCACGACGATCAACGTGACTTTGGAAGCATGCGATCTGGTGGGCAACTGTATGTCCACCGTGACCTACAGCTTCACGACACAAGCGCCGGACGAGACGCCGCCGACGATATCCAACGTTCAGGTTGCCACCCGACCCAACGGCGCCGACATCAGTTGGACCACCGACGAACCGGCCACGTCCAAGGTCGAGTATGGCGAGACGAACCAATACGAGCTGGGAACGGTTGAGGACTCGGTTCTGAAGACTCAGCACATGCTTGAGATCAAGGGGCTACAGCCTGACCAAGTCTATCACTACAAAATTACGTCTGTTGACCAGAAGGGCAACTCGCGCAGCACATCAGACGCAACGTTCAAAACCGATGTCTATCCGGAGATTAGCTCCGATGACTTCAACGCCTGTACCCTCAACCCAATATGGACCTACATCGATCCCATTGGGGACACCACGTTATTCCTAAATGGCAAGCATGCAGTTATCACGGTGCCCGCCAGCGCAATCCACGACTGGAACACCGGCCGTCCCCCGCGCCTCATGCAGTTGGCCAAGGACGCAAACTTCACGATCGATGTGAAGTTTGATTCGACCGTGAACCAACCCATCCAGATGCAGGGTATTCTGGTCGAAGAAGATGACTCGACCTACGTTTACGTCGGCTTCGAATACCTCACCGACAAAACAACCGGCCTGCCCGTTTTAACTCAATATGCCCGGTTTATCAAAGACGGTGTCGCTGTGAAGGGGACGCGCAAGAACCTCGACGGCATTACCAACGCGCCCCTGTATGCTCGCATTTTGCGTAACGGCGACAAATGGGAGTGGTTCTATTCCACCAACGGTCAGGACTGGACGCGTCCGGCGTTGCCCTATACGTTCGATATGACGGTCCTGCAGGCCGGGGTGTACGCCGGGAATACGCCGGAAACGACCGGCGGGATCGTGCCCGCACACACGGCCGTCATCGACTACTTCTTCAACGCCGCCTCGCCCATCGTCCCTGAGGATGGAATACCGCTGACGCTGAACCTGACAGCCAACGGCAACGGCACTGTGGCCAAGACCCCGGACAAGGCGGAGTACGTTTGCGGCGAAGAAGTGACGATATCTGAGACGAGCGCCACCGGTTGGTTCTTTGAGAACTGGAGCGGTGACATCGACAGTACCAATCAGGCTGAGACGATTATCATGGACGCGCCGAAGACGATTGTTGGCAACTTCGCACCTACCCCGTACCTGTTGACAGTAAACCTGGTTAACAACGGGGTCGGCGGCGCCGGCAATGTCGTGACCAAGAACCCGGATCAATCGACATACGTCTACGATGACGTAGTGCAGCTGACGGCCAAGCCGGAACCTGGCTGGAAGTTCATTGGATGGAGCGGAGGCGTCACAGGCCCGGAGCTTACCAAATCAGTGACAATACAGCAGGACGTTGAGGTTGCGGCCACGTTCGAGCAGGAGACCTATACCGTTGATCTGGCGATCGTAAATGAGGGTGTGGGCGAAGGTGGCACAGCCACCGCCACCCCGCAGAAGACGACCTATGTCTACGGTGATGTCGTTATGCTCAAGGCCACGCCCAAGCCCGGCTGGACGTTCGCCGGGTGGAGTGGGGCGGTCACGTCTACTGACCTGGAAACGGAACTGACCGTGACCGGCAATAGCCAGGTCGTGGCCACATTCGTCCAGGATCAGTACGAATTGGATGTCACGGTGATTAGCGGCGGCATAGGCGACGGCGGCACGGTGACGCTCAACCCGTCCAAGGCCACCTACGTCTATGGCGATGTCGTCGCCCTGATTGCCGAACCCAACCCCGGCTGGACGTTCACGGGTTGGGGCGGTGCCCTGTCGGGTGATAACCCCGTGGAAGTGTTGACGATCGAAGCGGATACGGCTGTTACGGCAACGTTCACGCAGGACAAATACAAGCTTGACATCACCATTCAGGGGCAAGGCAACGTTAAGGTAGAACCTAACAAGCAGACATATCAGTATGGCGATGTGGTGAAACTGACAGCCATTCCCGCGCCGAACCTATTCTTTGGCGGCTGGGGCGGCGACCTGGTGGGGGCTGAGAATCCCATTGAGATCACCATAACGGATGACACGGCCATTACGGCGCGGTTCACGGACAACCCGCCGCCCACGGTCAATGCCATTCCGGACAAGACCGTGCCGGTCAATAGCAAAGTGAGCTTTACGGTCACGGCAACCGATCCGATGAACGAACCGCTGACGATGACGGCCGATGGGTTGCCCTCCAATGCGAAGTTCACCGATAATGGTGACGGGACCGCCACGTTTGAGTGGACTCCGGGCCTGGGTGATCGAGGTGACTATACCATCACGTTCATTGCCTCCGACTCTGAGAGCGTGGGCAGCACGACGATGAAGATAACGGTCACCGGCTACGGGGTAGCGTTACCGATGATTGCGACGCCGTGAGCTGAGACTAACAGGTCCGGTTGAGTGGTCCATTATTGGCGCTCAACCGGACTGCACAGACTGGCGATAGACGATTCAAGGAGATTAGACAGACAATGAAAGTGGGTATTCTAGCGGGAGGGTATGGAACCCGGCTGGCCGAAGAGACCGAGATCAAGCCCAAACCGATGGTCGAAATCGGCGGTATGCCGATCTTGTGGCATATCATGATGCAGTATTCGCATTATGGCTATAAGGACTTCGTCATTGCTCTGGGCTACAAGGGCGAGGCTATCAAGCGCTATATGGTTGACTACAGCTCGCTGAGCAGCAACCTCAGGGTCAACTTGAAGAACGGCGAAGTTAGCCGTCATGGGGATAATGCCGCCCAGGACTGGACCGTGGAACTCATTGACACCGGTCAGAGCACGATGACCGGCGGCCGAATCAAGCGCTTGCAGCCATACATGGGCAACGAGACGTTCATGATGACCTGGGGTGACGGTGTTTCCACGGTGGATCTCGATGATCTGCTGGCGTTTCATCGCGCACACGGTAAACTATGCACGCTGACGGCCGTTCGTCCGCCGGCCCGCTACGGGCATCTGGAATTCGACGGCAATCAGATTCGCGAGTTCACCGAGAAGCCGCAGGCGGCCGAAGGGTGGATCAACGGTGCCTTCTTTGTGATGGAGCCGGAAGTGTTCGACTACATCGACGGCGACGAGACCCAGTTCGAACGCGAACCGCTGGAGCGGCTGGCCGAGGATGGTCAGCTCATGGCCTACAAGCACGAAGGCTTCTGGCAATGTATGGATACGCGGCGTGACAAGCACACCTTGGAGCGCCTTTGGGAAAGTGGGGAAGCCCCCTGGAAAACCTGGTAAGTTGGAGAATTAAACAACATGCGTGTATTAGTCACTGGGCACAATGGGTATGTGGGCACCATCCTGGTCCCGCTGCTGGTCAGCGGGCGGCCACGACGTGGTCGGCCTGGACACGAATCTCTATCAAGGCGCGACGTTTGGCGAGGAAAACGACACTCGTTTGGTGCCGAGCATCAACAAGGACGTGCGCGACGTCACCGCGGCCGACGTGGAAGGCTTCGACGCCATCATGCATCTGGCCGGCCTGTCCAACGATCCGCTGGGCGACCTGAACCCGGAACTCACCTACGAGATCAACCACCGCGCGTCGGTTGACCTGGCCAAGCTGGCCAAGCAGGTGGGTGTCGAGCGCTTTATTTTCTCGTCCTCCTGCAGCAACTATGGCGCGGGGGTCAAGGATTGGCTGGATGAAGACATCCGACTTCAACCCGGTGACGCCCTACGGCAAGTCCAAGGTCATGGTTGAGCAAGACGTGGCCAAGACTGGCCGACGACAACTTCAGCCCGACCTTCCTGCGCAGCGCCACGGCCTACGGCGTATCGCCGCGGCTGCGCTTTGACCTGGTCATCAACAACCTGACGGCCTGGGCCTATACGACCGGCCTGGTCTACCTCAAGAGCGACGGCACGCCGTGGCGTCCGGTGGTCCATGTCGAGGATATGTCCCGTGCCTTTGTGGCCGTGATGGAAGCGCCGCGCGAGCTGATCCACAACGAAGCGTTCAACGTCGGCCGTCCGGAAGAGAACTATCAGATTCGCGAACTGGCCGAGATCGTGGCCGAGGTCGTGCCCAACAGCCGCGTGGAATATGCCGAAGGTGCCAGCGCCGACAAGCGCAACTATCGCGTGGACAGCAGCAAGATCGCCCGCGTGCTGACCAACTACAAGCCGACCTGGACCGCGCGCAAGGGCGCCGAGGAACTGTATCGCAGCCTATCAGCAGGTGGGTCTGGAACTGGATGAATTCGAAGGTCCGCGCTACCGTCGCATCCATCACATCAAGGAACTGATCGCCAGCGGCCGGCTGGACGATCGACTGCGCTGGCAGCGAATCGGTGCCGGCCTAAGCAGCGCCGTCGCCCACTACGCAATCCATCGGCGGGCAGGCATTTGCTTGCCCGCCGATTCGACCCAACCCATTACAAGGTCGCCGGTTGCTCCACTGCCTGGCGACGAACCGTGGGACGCGTTCAGAAAGTTGATTATGGCCATCTACAAGAACGAAACGACCTGCCGCATTTCTGGGTCGTCCAACCTGGAGACGATCATCGAGTTTGGCGAAACCCCGCTGGCAGACCGTCTGCTGCGCGAGGACCAGCTGAGTGATCCGGAATTGAAGGCTCCGCTGACCCTCGTCTTTTGCCCGGAGTCATCCCTGGCCCAGATACGCGAGACAGTTGACCCAGAGATCCTTTTCTATGCCGAGTATCCCTACTTCTCATCTGTGTCCCAATCGCTGCTGCGCCACTTTCGCGAAAGTGCGCTGTACATCATGGAGACCCGCGATCTGGACGAGAACAGCCTCGTCATGGAGGCCGCCAGCAACGACGGTTACATGCTGAAGAACTTCGCCGAGCAGGGCATCCCGGTCCTGGGCATTGACCCCTCCAAGGCCCCGGCCACGGCCGCACAGGAAGCGGGTATTCCGACCATGATCACCTTCTTCACCACCGATCTGGCCCAGGCAATTGGCCGCGGAGGGTAAGACGGCCGATGTGTTTTTGGCCAACAACGTCCTGGCCCATGTGCCCGATCTGAACGGCTTCGTCGAGGGCATCGCCACCGTGCTCAAGCCCAACGGCGTGGCGGTCATCGAGTCGCCCTTATGTGGTGGATCTGGTGGACCACGTCGAGTTCGACACCATCTACCACCAGCATCTGTGCTACTTCTCCATTACTGCGTTGGACAAACTGTTCCGCAAGCACGGCCTATATCTCAATGACGTTAAGCGGACCAAGATCCACGGCGGGTCGCTGCGGCTGTTTGTGGAGCCGTCAGAGGACGTGCAGGAGTCGGTCAAGTCGATGCTAATCGACGAGAAGGCGCGCAAAGTGGATCAGATCGACTACTACCTCGACTTCGCCGATCGTGTCCAGCATGTCAAGGACGGTGTGCGGGAGATCCTGCTCGACCTGAAGGCCCAGGGCTGCCGCATTGCGGCCTATGGCGCTGCGGCCAAGGCGACGACGATGCTCGCCTATTGCGAGATCGACAACACGCTGGTTGACTACGTTGTGGACTTGAACCCCTACAAGCACGGCCGTTACATGGGTGGCAACAAGCTGCCCATCTATCCGGTGTCGAAGCTGATGGAAGACAAGCCTGACTATGTGCTCTTGCTGGCCTGGAACTTTCGCCGATGAGATCATGGCCCAGCAGACCGAGTATCGTGAGCAGGGCGGCAAGTTCATCATTCCGATTCCGGAGCCGCGCATCGTCTCCTAGTCGGGGCCGGAAGCTGTTCACGCAAGCGACAATCAACCATGGCAAGCACTGATCCCACACAAACCTCGGCACCTGCGGGCCGCCGCAAAAAGAAGCGCAAGATTGCCGGACTACGTGCGGCCGGGCAGTCAAGTATGTTGAGCCTGGTGGGCGAAGATCGCTATCTGGAAAGCCGCGAGCGGGCCCATATGCTGCTGAATGAACTTCGCCAGAAGGAAGTGCTTGTGATCCACCAGATGGGCAAGGTTGGATCGACGACCATCACCGCGTCGCTGCGATCGGCCGGAGTTCGAGAGGACACTGCCATCTACCAGACCCATTTCCTAAGCGCCGACGGCCGCGACATGGTGCGTGGGTGGGAGATCGAAGCCCACGGTGACTGGGATGTGCTGCCGCGCAAAGTTCGCTGGATGCACATTCGCAACGATCTCCTCTACGACAAGCTGCGCAAGATGCGTGAGTCCGGCAAGCGCTGCAAAGTCATCAGCCTGGTGCGCGACCCAATCGCCATCAATCTGTCGGGCTTTTTCCAGCAGAATCGCTGGTGGCCGGACGACTTGAAAGCGTTGTGTAACGATGGCCCTTCGACCGAGTGTCTCGATGCGCTGCGCGATCGCTTCACCGAATGGTATCCCCATGATACGCCCCTGACCTGGTTTGACATGGAAATGGAACCCGTCTTCGGTATCGACATCTACGCCACGCCGTTCCCCAAAGCGCAAGGGTACCAAATCATCCATGGGGACTTTGCCGATTTGCTGTTGATCAAGCTGGAGAAGCTCAATGAGTGTGGCGACGTGGCCATGGGTGAATTCCTCGGCCGCGAGCCATTACCCCTGGTTCAGGCCAATACGGCCGAAGACAAATGGTATTCGCCACTTTACGCCGCCTTCAAACAGTCTGCCGGCTTGCCAACTGACTACCTCGATCATATGTACACGTCACGGCACGCCACTCACTTCTATACGGCCGACGAACTGCAAGCCTTTCGCCGTCGGTGGATGAACACCTAGCGACGCGCTTGCCCACCTGACAGGTGTGATTGACAAACCAACAAGGCCTGCGGCTAATCGCAGGCCTTGTTTTCGTAGACATGAACCCGGCCATGCAGCCAGCCCTTGGAAATGATGTCCAGATCGCCGTCACCGTCAAAATCATACACAGCCAAAACATCGGTGAGCGGCGAGCCAATCAGGTGGCGTGTCCACGGTCCATCCGCCGCGCCGGAACTGTTCTCATACCAGTACTGGCCGGTGATGAGGTCCTCGCGGCCGTCCCCGTTGAGGTCGAGATCAAAGATATACGTTGCCTGCCCTGGCCGAACCGCGTCCACCAGATGACGTTGCCATTGGTCAAGAGGCAGCAGGCCGTTGCAGGTCAAGACGCCCGGCGTAGCGGTGGTTGTCAGTATGGAGGTTGACGTGGGTGTTGGCGTCGCCGTCGGTTGCCCCGGCTTGACGGTGGCCGTAGTGGTGGGCGTTTCGCTGGACTGTGGCGGGTCATCCGTCGGGCTTTACTTCCACAGTGCCTAAGGTCACGGCTACCGGCTTGTAGGCATTGTGTACGGCCGCCGTCCACTTCGTGTGGTTGGTTTCCTCGACCAAGCCGAAGATGAAATGCGCCGGTGTCTGACTCAGATAGCGGGCGTTCTTATCATTGCGGCCCGAACCCTAGAACAGTCATGTCACCGCCAATCTGACGGTATGAATCCGTCAGGCTGTCGTCTTCCTCGTGGACGGCGAACAGCGATCGGGGCAGGGCTGCATCACGGATGTAGGCCCACTCCTCGTTGGGTAAGTCGCCCAGCCAACCACCTGTCCCTGACCGTTTGCGCGCCGTTCGGCCGAATGAGCAGATCGGTGCTTTCCAACGCGCCGCCCGGTGTGCCTTCGTACAGGAAGTAGAACTTCGCATCTGCCTGCAGAACGGTTAAGCCGAGCATAGGCGGGCAGGATTTCCCACCGAGTCTGCCATTTGCCGTCCGAACTGGTCGAGAGGATGGTTACCTTGAGCGGGCCGGCCGCGATCACCGTGCTGCTGCTGTCGGTTCGGCCGGGGTGAAAATAGCCGCCGTCATTGGGGTGGACCATGTTGGGTACGCCCCGATAGTCGCCGGCCGATCCGGCGGCCGCGTTCCAGCTAATCCAGTCGAGGCCATCGGCATCTACCAGGCTGGAGAAACCGCCACCTTGCTTGTGATAGTAGTAGGTGCCTGTTGTGGTGGTAATCCGGTAGCTGTCATACCCCTCATCCTGCTCGTTCGGCGGCCAGAGTCACCCATGGTGCGACCGTGACCGGAGAGAACCCGGCCCCGTTCGTGTCAAAATAGACCTGGAAGTATCGGATAGCCGCCGCGGACGAACTACCGGTCATCATGACGACCAGTGTGCCCACCGCATTATTGCCGGCATCGAAGTCGGCCGCCGGGTCAAACTGAAACGGAACCGATGCGTTCAGGAGCGCGCCCTGGCTGCTAACCTCCGCGACGCGGATGGAGCTGCTGTCGAACGCACCGCCAGCCCCGGCCGAACCCAGAGCAGTCGTGAAGTTGATTGCCACGTCGACGGGCTTGTCGGTCCGTGCCGCCGCGCCTGTGTCGAGCGAGACGGTCTGGCGATAGCGCCGATCGCCAAAGGCCCAGTTCGTGCCGGCGGGCAATGGCGTCGCCGTCGCGGTGGGCGTGCCGATCGGGGTTGCTGTTGCGGTGGGTACGGTCGAGGCGGTGGCCGTAGGTGTCGGCGTGAAACCGGTTGGGGGACCGGATGCCACAGCGCTGAAGGCAAAGGCATCCACATTTTCGCGATCGAAGCCGTGCGCTGTGCCTTTCCAGACCGGCACAGAGGGATAGTCACAAGCGGTATTGGCGCCCCGGCTGGTTGCCGCGCACAGGATAATATCGCTGAACGTCGCCGTCAACCCCCCGGCCGTCACCTTCCCGGATGTTGTGAAGTAAATCGCTGAGCCGGTTTCGTCGACCCAGACGCCGTTGATATCTTCACTGCTAGCACGCAGGCTTACATCGGAACCGTCGAGGTAGAGCGTCCAACCGCCTTCAGGCTGACCGTTCGATGAAACGGGCACCAGGATCAGGTCTTCGTCCGCGGCGGTCAGGCCCGGCACCTTGGCCGTGCCCAGTGTGCTGATGAGCAAATCTCCGTCCGCGTTAAACGCCACAGCGTCGATGTCCTCGCCATTGCTTGTCAGGTCAAAGGCCGATCCGTCCATGAACAGCGTGAAGGCTCCGGCCGTTGTGTCGCCTGTGCTCGTGGGGGTGAAGAGGATCAGGTCTGAATCATCGACTTGACCCACGTCGGGCAGGCTTGCCGGGGCGTCAATGCTAAATAGCAGATCTCCTTCATCGGTTAGGGCCAGCGCATCAATATCAGAATCGCCTAATCCTATGTCGGAACCGTCCAGCCACAGCGCCCATGCTTCCGTAATCAAATCGAATTGAAGGATGTCCTCATCGGCGAACGCGATGCCGTTTACACTGCCGCTGGAGCTGGAACTAAGCCATAGCTTTGATTGTTGAGAGGTGCCCGGCGTGGGGCTAGCCGAGGGCGTCGTGGTGGCGACCGGCGTTGCCGTGCTGGTTGCGGTGGTGGTGGGGGTTGACACAGACGTCGAGGTAACGGCGGGGTCCGGTGAAGACGACGGGGTTGGTTCCACCGTTGGTGTGTTGGGCGGCGTAGAGGTTGGTGGCACTGACGTGCCGCAACTGTTCTGGACATAAAGATGAACTCGGCCGTGGGTCCAGCCAATCGAGATGATGTCCAGGTCGCCGTCGGCGTCGATGTCGGCCAAATGCGTGCCGTCGTGATGCTCATCGCCCGTGTAGACAAGATGCTCCTGCCAGTTGGAACCCAAACCGTTGGCGTTTTCATAGACGTGCAGCTTGGCAGACGTGGGGTCACTCGTGCTGTGTTCGCCGACAACGACATCCCGGTCGCCGTCGCCGTCCAGGTCAGCTACGCCGACACTCATCGGACCGATGACGTTCGCGATGAGGTTCTCCGCCCATGCCTGTTCCGGGTTGACAGGTGCCTTGTACCAGGCTAGTTTTCCGGATCGGCTAATTGCCTCATAGCCGATGACTGCATCCAGACGGCCGTCACCGTTGATGTCAGCCAATTCATTCCGGTCGGGAAACTCCGCGGCGGTGAGAAAACGGCGTGATCATATCCACGAACCACTGCCGTTGTTTTCCAGCCATAGAGTTCCGAGAAGCAGATCAGAATCGCCGTCTCGATCAATATCGCCTGCGCTTAAGTCCTCATTCTGGGTCGTGGCTGACAATAGGGATATGAACCAATCGGTGTTGGACGGATTACCGGGGACGGTAAGCATTTGAACTCCGTCGGAACTGCGGTGCCAGGAGAGCGCAATACCGGCCGCGCCGTTTGCCAGTGGACCATAGACCACCCCCTGCAGAAAGTCACCCTTGCCGGCCTCGATGTTGTCGAGAATCGTGAAGTTCGCTGCGCCGTCGTTGCGCGCCCAGACGAAGGCATTGCCGCGCTCGCTCTTGGTGGCGTCATTGGACACCGTACCCAGTAGGTCGATGTCGCCGTCGCCGTCGAAATCCCCGGCTACCGCAAACTGATTGAACGTCCCGCCTACCGCATGTTGCTGCCAGCTCCCGCTGGGCGTTCCCGGATTCTCATACCAATGCTTGCCGGCAACAATATCCAGGTCATTGTCTCCGTCCAGGTCGGCCGTGTTCACCAGGACATTGCGGTGAGTGCCTGAGTTGCCGACGACAAAGCGGTCCCATTCCTTCAACGGTTCGCAAACCGTGCCGCCGTTACTCGGTCCGTTCAGCCAGACGTCCAGTCGAGGCGTATCCCAGTCGTATGGCTTGCCCAGAATGTCCAGGTCGCCATCGCCATCCAGATCGCCAATTCGCGATTCGTGATTGCCGTAGCCGGTGGCGACAACGGACGTTGTGAACCCACCCGCGCCGTCACCAAACAAAATCCAGGTCTTGGCCGTCGGGTTATGATCGGAATCACGCGTATCAAAGGCCATCTCGGCCATAAAAATATCGAGGTTACCGTCGTCATCAACGTCGGCCACATCCAACGTATGGGCGTGATCCACGGTGAACAGATCGTGGCCAACCCAGTTCGCACCGTCCCACTCATACCAGCGAGCCATGCCGGCGGTATCACCGGGAGATTGCACAACCTCCGGACGGCCGCCTGGAATGAGTTGGCCCACAGCAACCCGAGACCATTCCGCCGGAGCGATGGAATGGCTAGTGAAGTTCTTGCCCGATCGTATGCTCGAACCAGTAGCCGCCACCGACTAGATCGACCTTGCCATCCAGGTTGATATCGGCCGCGGCAAGGCCTTCGTAGCGGTTGCCGGGCGCCCGAAAGATGAGCGACACGTTGTTCCCCCCCGTAACGTCAAGCCAGCGGCTCTGTTGTTTGCCGGGGATTGGCGGGGATCTCGGAATAAAACAGCGATAGAGCGTTTTGGTTCCAGAAGACAAACTCGTCCTTGCCGTCGCCATCGATGTCGGCAAACAGAAGGTCGTGGTGTCGTTTTTCGCCGCTGTTCTTGATCAGGCGCCGGGTCCAGGTAGCGGTTGGGTCTCCGGACGGCAAGGGATTCTCCCACCACCAGATCTGACTGACGCCACCGTCCCCACCCATCACAATGTCCTGGTCACCGTCACCATCTACATCGTAATAGGCGCCGCCGGCTTCGATGCGCAGAGCGCTTGAGTCAATGACGTGACGGGTCCAACCGTTGTTCGTGCGCCGGAACCAGAGCAGTGATGGGCCGGGGCTGCGACGGGTGCCAATGACGAAGTCGTTTAAGCCGTCCTTATCAATGTCGACAATCAGCGCGGCCGTTTGCTCGGCGCTGCCGGCGGGTGAAGGAATATCGCCGGTGACTGATGAGAGGTGGGTCCATTCGATGGGCTCGTCCGGAGACGCGAAGACATCAGGCAGAAACGAGAGGTCGCTAGTCAGGAGCATGGCCGTTACTGTGACTGCCAAGAGAGTTCCGAAATACCAGCGCACCAGTCGAGTATTCATGATATCACTCCAAACATGTGCCTTGCAGTGGTGTTCCGAAGTCAATCTCGCAAGGAACGCAAGCAGCTCAACTATTGAGAGGTGTTAAGCTACGCTCTGTCCTCTAGCTCTTAATCACAATCAATGGCCACAATGGTCGGGGTAATTCGTGTGTGGGATGAAACGTTAGGCTCCCGACTCAACTATACACATGTTAACAGCAAAGAGCTCTGATAGCTAGTGTCTCGTCTAGGACGGGAGTGTCTAAATTCATGGGTAGATGAAATCAGCCAAATGGGCTGGGTAGTGGGGATGGTCACGTTTGTAGAGTTGGCGACGGTTCCAAGCATAGACGAAGAGCTTGACAGCCCGCCACAAGGCGCGGATGCAGCGTGAGAAACAGCGCGACTTGCGGCCCAACTAGATAGTGGCGCAGCTCGGCATTGTCACCCTCAACAGAGTAAGTCTGGCTCTTGTCTTCGACGAAGGTATGGTGCCCCGGCAAATAGACCAATGTCCCGTACGTGTTGAACAGGTCGCTGTAGTACGGCTCAGCTCGCGGGCCACGGTCGACCATCGCCTGCATCATCGGGGTTGTTCGTTCCCAAACCACATCCCAACCCACGATGCACCGTGTGGCTCGGTCCACAGCCGTTATGACGAAGGCTGGTTGCTTTTTTCACCCACGAAGGTGAATAACTCATCCAATTCAACCACTTCCGGTCGGTCAGCCGTCTGGGGCGGCACATCCGGCAAGCCGGCAATGTGGGCGTTGACCCAGTTGATGACCGACTGATGATTCGCTTGCAGCGTCCGGGCAATCCGTCGGAAGTTGAGTCCGTCGACATACATCCGGACCGCCTGGTCTCGTATTTCTTGTGGATAGCCGGCTTCGTTCGGTTCTGGGGTGTACTTGCGGTCACATACCTTGCACTTGTACCGTTGACTACCGGACGGATTGCGACCCACTTTGACTTGCTGTTCTTCTCTTTGACAATGCGGACAGGTACTCATGACCCCAATTATCCACATGCCCGATGGTTTAGACACTCCCGTCTAGGACTTTGGTCCTGGCAATGGGAACCGGGGACTAGAATGCGCACTCTAATCCCCCGGGTTAGTCAAACGGCAAGAGGAGGTGGACGGCTAGGGGATGTAGTTGCTCCAGCCGGAGAATGTCTTGCCCTTTTCCACAACGACCACGGTGGCCCGCCAGTTCATGGGTACCATTCCTTGGGGTCCTCACCGCTCCAGTTGAACATCGGGGCGACAGGTTTGCCGGCCTCGTTTCGAATCACGAAGCCCCACCGATAGCGCGGCTCGCTCCAGTCAATGAGGGGCCGACCGGGCTTGCTCCACAGGTCGGTGATCTTGTCCGACCAGGTAATGACGATGCCCGGCGTGACGGTGAACTTGTAGCGATCGGCGCACTGCTCGCGATTGTGCTTGTCCTGCCAGACGCAAAATTGCGTTTGCATCTTCTTGTTCTGGGGCATATTGAAAATCTGCACCCGGAAGTAAAGCGTGCCCTCGGCATAATTGGTTGGCTTGGTCCAGTCGCCGTTGGCCGAAGCCATCGGCGGCGTATCACGCGGGAAACCCTTGTCCGACTCGACGACGGGGCGGTTCCAGTCGTAGACCAGCAGCTCGCCCTGGGTTGATCCCGGCGGCTGCGGTGTTGCGGTTGATCCCGGCGGCGGCACTGTCGGGGTGACAGGCGTGGCCGTAGGAACCGGCGGCGGCACCGACACATCACCCGAGATAGCCAGGGCGTCCAGCAACTCGCTGCCGAAGCCGTAGTTCGCCCCTTCCCAGAACAAGTCGGGCCCAAATGTACACGAGGTGTTATTGCCTGCGCTGAACGATTGGCAGACAAAAATGTCTGAACGGGTGCCGCTCAGCCCCGTCACATTGAACTTGTTCAGCGTCGAGAGAAACAGATTGCCCGAAGCGGAATCGACCCAGGCGCCGGATATATCTTCCGACCCCGTGGTCAGCTTGACATCCGAGCCGTCAAAGTAAGGCGCCCAACTGCCCACGGTGTTTTCGCCCGGCTGGGTCAGGGTCAGCCTCAGCAGATCTTCGTCGGCGGCGGTCAGTGTGCCGCCACCTGCGGCCGGTACCTTGGCCGTGCCGATCGTGCTGATGAGCAGATCGCCATTCGGTGCCACAGCCAGGGCATCGACATCCTCGCCGTTGGTCGAAAGTCCAACGTCCTCGCCGTGCACATAGATCGAGAATGTGCCCGAACTGTAGTCGCCCGATACATCCGGTTCGAACAGCAGGATATCTGAATCATTGACGGATGAGATACCGGGGACAGCCGTGGTGTCCTTATCGAGACTCAATAGCAGCGATCCATTGGTCAACACCTCCAGCGCATCAATGTCCTGTGCGGCCAGTCCCAATTCTGAACCGTCAAAGAACAAATCCCACTGTCCGGTGGCCGTATCCAGTACAAGGATGTCTTCGTCGGCGACTGTTGCGCCGTTGATGGATACCCCTGAACTGGAACTAACGTAAATGCGCTGTGGTTCATCGGCCCGGACGGACGTATAGCCCCGCCCGGACGTTAGCCACACCGCAGCCAGCAGGGCGGCAACCAAAACCGGCAGCCACACCACCCGGCCCAACCCCTTCTTTTGTTGAAACATGCTCATTCTCCTATTGACCCTGCGCAACAGCCCAGATTGTTGCGATCGTTAAGGGTCTAGTTCATCTATACAAACGTAACTTATGCCACAGTTTTGACGCATGGTACATCAAGGTGCCGTTAATCTCGCAGACTGCTGATAGTACTTTAGTACTATGCGACCCCGGACAGATGGGTCTTCACTCTGTAAATGACGAGAAAACTCGTCGAAATCGGCCCGGTATTGATGGACCGCGTCTTAACAGTATCTGAGAAGGGGCTTAGGGTGTTCACCGACCTGGGCTAGAATGCGCGCGGATCTTGCCCTGTCGGCTTCCTTCTGTCGCAAGAGGCTGGGAGATCCACTTACTTGGCCGCTGTCGGGTGGATGGTAAGAGACGCTGTAAGCGTAGGCTCGTACACTCTGAGACATTGCGACGCTGCATGGATCATCCTCTTTGGGACTTTGGGGAGTTGAGGACATGACAGGACATGTAGGCGGTCGACGAGTAAGGGCAACCAACTTTGCAGAAATTTGAGGAAGAATGCTTATGAAGCAGGTCCGTTCATCCATTGCGCTGGTGTGCATTTTCTTGGGTATTACCGCCATGTTGGCGGTTGTGGCCAATCTGGCCTGGGCGCAATCCTTTTCACTGACGATCAACAAGGTGGGACAGGGGCAAGTTAATGTCAACCCCCTGCCGCCCTATATCGAGAACCAAGAAGTCACGCTGACGGCCGTTCCGGATCCGGGCTGGCAATTTGTAAGCTGGGACGCCGAGGGCGCGCAGAGTAACTGGTGGGACAGCCAGTGGGATTACCGTGTGCCGGTTACCGTGTCGGCCAACGGTACCCAACGCAAGAACAAGCCGGCGGAAGTGGATCTCGACTTCGATACATTCATCGCCTCTTTGGGCAAGACGGGCACGCTGGATCCCAACTCTGTCCGGGTCGTTGAAGTCGATCAGGCCGGCGATCTTGTGGATGCCGATGTGCCCTTTCAGTTCGACGTCAAGCGCGTATTGAACGACCAGTATGATCCCAACAAATTCCCCGGCGCCGTTTGCGATACAGAGGTGCCCGGTTCCGGAACGGTGACCTTCATCCTGGAAGGGACGACCGGCGCCAATGTCGATCGCTTCTATCACATCTACTTCGATGTGACCGGCAAGGGGATTCCCGCACCAACCGTTACCCCGCAAATCGTGCTGACCGATGGCGTGGTTGACCCGCCCACCGGATCCGGGTCGTCAGGCCAGCTACAAGATTGAGACGGCGAGCGGCACGTATTACTATCACAAACTGCGGTGCCGCCTTCTCCAGCCTGGATGACGCCGACGGCAATGACTGGATCAACTACAACGGCACGTTTGGCTCAGGATTTGGCGGTGAGTACCGCGGCATCCCGAACCTGGTCCTGCCCAATAATGGCGGCCAGTTCCATCCCGGAACCAAGGATAACAAGCTGAACACCTGTCTGGTGAGTGACGGGCCCGCTCAAGGCCACCATTTACTCGATCTTTCGCAAGACGAACACGGATCGCTGGCTGGTGACCTGGGAAGTTTACCCGACATACGCCAACATGACGGTACTGGTCGCGCGATATGATTATTGGTTCCTTTACGAAGGTACCCCCGGCGGTTCATTTGACGGCAATTCGGACTTTATCGTCCGCTCCGATGGGACCCAGACACCGCTTTCCCAGGCGTGGAAGACGCCGTTGAGCCCCGAACAGTGGGTCTACGCGGCCGATCCCGGTTGTCGGCCGTTCGTTGTTCGCCGCGCAGCATGGCGCTGACGACAAGCAGGAATGGTATGACACCGGCAGCGGCAAGATGACCGTCTTTGGCTTCGGCCGCAATAGTGGCAGCGCCTCGATCCCCAAGGCTCAAGTGCCGCAGCAGTTCACCATCGGTCTGATCGATACGACGACCTTTGCCGACGCCGCCCCCATCATTCGCTCGGCCTACAAAGACCTGCAAACCGACACCGGTGACGCCGAACTGCGCGGCGGTGGCGGCTCGCTGGGCACTACGAACCCCGTTCAGTTCACCGTTACGGGCAACAACGTTGTCACGGCTACCTTTGCCCCGGCGGCGTTTGCGCTGAACCTGACCGCTGACGGCAGCGGGTCGGTGTCCAAGAACCCGGATAAGGCGACGTACTCGTTTGGGGAGCAAGTGGTGATTACCGCCACCCCCAGTGCGGGCTGGGGATTTGTCGGTTGGCAAGGCGATGTGGGTGGGATCAATCCTTCTCTAAGCCCGCAGACGGTTACCATGTCGGCTGACAGGGATATCGTGGCCAAGTTCCTGCCAGTCTATGCAGTTGAAACCACTGCCATCGGCGAGGGCGTGATCGATGTCACTCCGGACAAGGCGCAATACTTCTCCGGTGACGACATCACTGTAACGGCCAGCCCGGCGCCCGGCTGGAGCTTTGACGGGTGGACCGGCGGATTGAACGGCGTGACCAACCCGCAGTCGACCATTGTCAATTCAAATTTGTCGATCACCGGGACATTTACCCAGGATGAATACAGTCTGTCCGTGACATCCAGTGGCAATGGGTCGGCCGACTGGTCCCCCCAAGCAGCCGAGCTACCTCTATGGCGACACCGTCACATTGACCGCCACGGCTGATCCCGGCTATGTCTTCATGGGCTGGACCGGGACGGTGACCGGCAGTGACGCGACAACCCAGATTACGATGACCGGCAATACGACGGTGACTGCCAACTTTGAGGCGATCGCCTTTTACATGCTGGACACCACCCCAGTGGGACCGGGCTCAGCCACTCGACAGCCGGACCAGACGACGTACCAAACCGGAACCGTCGTCACGTTGACGGCCATTCCCAACGCCGGAGCGATCTTCACCGGCTGGACCGGCGATGTGATCAGCACCGCCAATCCGGTGCAGGTCACAATGGACGGTGACAAGGTGGTCACGCCCAATTTCACAACATCCGGTCCGTTTACCCTAACGCTGACGAAAGAGGGCCAGGGCACCGTGACCAAAGATCCGGATAAGTCAGAATACGACGCCGGTGAAATCGTGACGCTGTCGGCAACGCCCTCACCGGGCTGGTTGTTCTCCGGCTGGCAGGGTGGAGGGTTGAGCGGCAGCGCCAATCCGATCACAGTGACCATGGATGGCGACAAGGACGTTAAGGCCATTTTTGCCCAACCCGGCACAACCGGCCCGGCAACGGACAACTTTGACAACTGTGTGCTGGAAGATCAATGGGCCTTCGTTAATCCGGTGGGCGACGCCACACTGAGGTTCAATGCGCGGCAGCTGCGCATTCAGGTCCCGGCCGACACGGAACACAACGTCTTCACCAGCGGCAACGACAGTGCGCGAGTTATGCAAGTCGACCGAAAACGAGGACTTTATCGTCGATGTGAAGTTTGATTCGAAGCTGGAGGAGAACGGGGCCATGCAGGGCATCCTCGTCGAGCAAGATACGGATAACTTCATCCGCTTCGATTTCTACAAGCGGAATGACATCGTGACCGTCTATGCCGGCGTGTTCGAAAACCTTGTCAGTCTAGGTACCTACAGTAAGGTAACCATTGCCGACCTGGACCCGCCGCTCTATCTCGCGTGTCTCACGCCTGGGGGATACCTGGGAAATGCTCTACTCCTTCAATGGTACCGCGTGGAACTCGGCCTATGTCTTTGATCACGTTATCGAAGTACGTAAGGTCGGCATCTTTGCGGGCAACTTTAAGGTGCGGGGTGCGGTACCGGCTCACACAGCCGTCGCCGATTACTTCTACAATGCGGCCGATCCGGCTAAACCCGCTGACCAAAGCCTGCTGACCGTCAACATCATCGGCAATGGTCAGGTCCAGCGCACGCCCGCGGCGCCGTACACCTGCGGTCAGACGGTGACGTTGACTGCTGCGCCGAACAGCGGCGCCCAGTTCGCCGGGTGGACCGGCGACGCGACCGGCACCCAGAGCCCGTTGCCCGTTGTGCTCAACACGCGCAAGACGGTGACGGCCACGTTCACCGGCGGGACGACAACCTTCAACCTGGCGCTGCCGGTGGTGATCAAGCCGTAACTGCTTCTGACTGCCGGGCGGCAGCAGACTGACGCAATGAATAAGACCGGTTGGTGGGTACGCCCATCAACCGGTCTTGCTTGTTGTGTGGTGTTCAGCCGAGGGCGCTAGCGATAGACTTCGGCCACCGCCCCGCGCAGGTCGGCGTAGATTGGTTGCAGGCAAGTCATGATCGCGGCCAGCCGCGCGGCAATCGCTGCCTGATAGGCTTCGCTCAGTGGCTGTTCGGGATAGACTTCGTAAATCTTGGCCCAGCCGCGATCCCACATCTCGGCTTCGATGGTTTCGCCCAGTTCACTCTTGATCTCGAACAGGTGGCGGCGAAAGCCATCGAGCAGGAAGCGATTGAGGCGATGGTCGCGGGCTTCCCAGTGGAAACCCAGTTCCCAGCCCTGCACCGGCTGTCCGGGGCGATTGGCAACATGGGCCACTTCGTAGTGCAGGTTGGCCTCGCCATAGTGAAACTGCAAGAGATTGCCCCACGGTCGTCGAACCTGGAACGTGCGCAAGATGGGGCGGCAGCAGCGGCCGGAGCGCCTCGGGCAAGCCGGTGATAAACGCGGCCTGTGACATGGTTGCCATATGCGTGTAGTATAGTGGCTGTCCGGTAGTTTCCAAACTGATCGTGAGCGTATGACTAGCAAGCAACGCACCTGGGGCCAATTCGCAACACCCACAGATCTTGCCGATCTGCTATTGGGGTTGTGCCTGCGTCAGCCCAGCGATCGGTTGCTGGATCCCAGTTGCGGCGAAGGGGCGCTGCTGGCCCGGGCGGCGCGCTGGCAGCACTGGCTGGCGGCATCCCCGGACGATATGCAGCCCGACGCCTTGCACGGTGTCGAGCTGGACCCGGCTACCGCCCGCGCCGCCGCCGCGGCGCTGCCTGAGCCACAATCACCAACGCCAACTTCTTCGGCCTGACGCCGCAGATGACCTCGACCAGTTTGATGCTGTTATCGGCAACCCGCCCTACACGCGTGCGGAGTGGATCGACCGGCTGGATCCGTCGGCCGAAGCGCAGATGGCGTTGTTCCCCGACGATGGCAGCTGTCGCCCAGTCGATATTCTGCACCGTCCGGTCGTACCCTACGCAGTCTGGTCGGCCCTGGGCGGCCGTTCCGGTCTTCATGCCTACTTCTTCCTCCACAGCCTGCGCGTTTCCTGCGTGAAGGCGGGCGGCTGGGTTTCGTCGTGCCCAACGGCTGGCTGGATGTCGACTATGGCCGCGAACTCTGAAGCAGTTCCTGCTCGACCACTTTCGCATTGTGACCATCATCGAATCGGCCGTGGAGCGCTGGTTTAGCGAGGCCAGCGTCAACACCTGCGTAGTCGTCCTGGAGAAGACCAGCGACGAAGCCGCGCGTGCCGCCAACCGCGTGCGCTTTGCCCGGCTGCACCAGCCGCTGACCGAGATGTTGCCCTTTGCGATCGATGACGGGCAGCGGGTGGCGGCGCTGGAGCAACTGATCGGCCGTCTGCTGCCCTCTGCTGATCGCCGCACGCCGGGCATGACCGTCCGTGTCGTGGAGCAGGCCCACTTGCGGGCCGAAGCGCGCTGGGGGCCGTTATTGCGCGCGCCGGACGTTTTCCTGCGTCAGCCGGCAGCAGAACACGGCCGGCCTGGGCGAATGGGCGACCATCCAGCGCGGTTACACCACCGGCGCCAACCCGTTCTTCTACCTGACGCCCGAGCGACGTCGCCCGCTGGTCGATCGAGCCGGAGTTCCGCCGGCCCGCTGCTCAAGTCGCTGCGCCGTATCGAACGACTGCGCCTGGGGCGCAGCCTGGCGGATTTTGAACTGCTGGTCATCCCGCCGGATGCCGCCATCCGCGGCACAGAAGTGGCCCGCTATGTTGCCTGGGGCGAAGAGCAGGGTTTCCACCTGCGACGCACCTGCGCCACCCGACGGCCCTGGTACGCGCTGCCGGAACAAACGCCCGGTGACCTGCTGCTGCCCAAGGGTATCTGGATGCGTCATCTGGCACCCTTTACCGAAGAGACCGTTCTCGTCGACCAACAGCTCTACCGTGCCCAATTGGCGGATGGTGTCGTGCCGCTGGCGGCTGCTGCGCTGCTCAACAGCGCCTGGTTTGCGCTCCAGTGCGAGCTACGCGGCCGGGTTAATCTGGGCGAGGGTGTGCTGTGGCTGGCGACTTACGAGCTGGAGGCGATGCAACTGCCCGACCCGCGAACGCTGGACAGCCGCCAAATCGATCGCTTGCGCTATGCGTTTCTATGGCTGGCTGATCGGCCGGTGGGCGACACCGTCGATGAGCTTGATAAGCCGGCCCGCCGCAACCTCGATGACACGGTGTTCGATATGCTGGGCCTGTCGCCCCAAGAGGGGGAAGATGTGCGCCTGGCGCTGCGCGACAGTTTGACCGGCCGGCGCATGCGTGCCCGGACCGCCCGCCAAGGGCCGTCTGATGCCGAGGCGGCCGCCTAAATGGCTGATTCCATCACTTCCGACCTCCGCCAAACCTATCAGTCGGTCTTCGATCGACTGGTTGACACCTACGGCCGGCCGGAGTGGTCGTCCCATGCCCCGCCGGTGGACGAACTGGTCATGACGATACTCTCGCAGAACACGGCCGACATCAACACCCAACGCGCCTTCGACGCGCTTGCGCGATCGATATCCTGACTGGACGGACGTGATGGATGCGCCGGTGGATGAGGTCGCGGATACTATTCGGACGGCCGGTTTGGCCAACCAGAAAGCGCCGCGCATCCAAAACGCACTGCACACCATTCAAAACGAGCGCGGTAGCCTGTCGCTGGATTTCCTGAATGAGCTGCCGGTGGCCGAGGCCGAGGCCTGGCTGACGGCCATTAAGGGCGTGGGGCGCAAGACTGCGGCAATTGTCTTGCTGTTTTCGCTCGGCCGCCCTGCCTTTCCCGGTTGACACCCATGTGCATCGTGTCACCGACCGATTGGGGCTAATCCCTGAGGGCATGAGCGCCGACAAAGCCCACGACTGGCTGGCCGCCCTGGGCGATCCGGCGACGTTCTATCCGATCCATATCAACTTGATCCGCCACGGCCGCGAGGTGTGCCAGGCGCGCACGCCCCATTGCGAGCGCTGCTCATTGACTGACTTGTGTGACTATTATCAAGCGCAGGCTCGACCGTTGCCGTAAGATCCGTCAGCACGCCTGACGCAAGCGCGTTCTCAGGCGCGTCTTGCGACAGGAGGACAGCCAGGTCGCCGCAAATCAGTGGATCATAAAAGTCGTTCATGAATACCTGCCCATCGTTACCGCGGTTTCGTTGGTCAGACTACAATACATCTGGTAAACATGAGTGCGAACCCACCGTGCGTTGTGGGCTCTCATCCGACCGTCGAACGATAGATCAGGACCGAAATACCGGAGTTGCCGCAAAACCAACCCATGATTGAGCTGCGAACCAACGAACAATGGCTCGAAGATCTGCAAGCCAACGGCCCGCAACGCGATGCGGCGCTGGTTGATTTACGTGTGGTTCTGACGACCGGTCTGCAGCGCGGCCTGGTGGGGCGGGTCGACACCAATGCCCCGGAGTTCGATGGGTTGACCGAGGACTTCGTGCAGGATTCGCTGCTCAAGATCCTCGACAACCTCGACTCGTTTGCCGGGCGCAGCCAATTCACGACCTGGGCCCACAAGATTGCCCTCAATGTTGCTCTCAGCGAGCTGCGGCGTAAACGCTGGAAAGATTCGTCTTTGGATCAGCTGACGGAAACCGAGGAAGGTGACTACACCCCGTCGTTCATCGCCGACACGTCGCCCACGCCGGAAGACAGAACTGAACGCCGCGAACTGCTGGATTATGTCGGCCGAATTCTTGACGAGGAACTGACCGAGAAACAGCGCACGGCCATGATCGCCGTGGTGTTGAAGGGTAAGCCCCTGAGCGAGGTGGCCTACCTGATGGACAGCAACCAGAATGCGCTCTACAAATTGCTGTTTGATGCCCGGCAGCGCCTCAAGCGCCGCCTGGAGGCGGACGGGTTATCCTCCGGGGATATCATTGCGACCTTTGAGCGACTATAATGGGTTGGCGTCAGGATGGTCGAGCTGAGTGTCGTTGTTATGCTTTTGTAAGAATTGGACACGTCGGCGCGTCAAAGTAGGGAAATGGCAAGCATTCTAGACAAACTCCGTGACTGGTTGGCCGGCACACCGGCCCCGGCGCCCACGACCCAATCGACCGCTCCCTCGGTGCCGCTGGACGACGCCGCGGTCGAAAAGATCATGATGGCGCTCAGCATGACCCGCGATGATGAATTATCGTGTGCCGAAGTGTTTGCCTTGCTCGATGAATACACGGAGATCGCCGTGACGGACAAGGCTCGGGCAGCAGAGTTGATGCCCCTGGTAGAGATGCACCTGGCGATGTGCGCCGACTGCCATGATGGCTATGATGTGTTGTATCATGCCCTGGAGTCGTCGGGCAATTCCACAGCCGCCGCAATCTGACGCACGCAATTAAGGAGACCAAGATGACCAAAGCAGTATGGAACGGTGTGGTCCTGGCCGAGAGCGATCACACTGAAATGGTTGAAGGCAATCACTACTTCCCGCCCCAATCAATCAAACGTGAGTATTTCCAGTCGAGCGACCGGCACACGACCTGCCCCTGGAAGGGCGTTGCCAGCTACTATGACATTGTGGCCGGTGGCGACAGCATCAAGAACGCGGCCTGGTATTATCCCGAGCCCAAATCGGCCGCCGCCAACATCAAGGACCACGTCGCCTTTTACGGTATGGTGACAATCGAGAAGTGACCTATGTTACTAGCCGGCGATATTGGCGGTACCAAGACAGTTTTGGCTCTGTTTGAGATCCAGACGAAGGCCGAAGACATTGTGCGCCATCCGGCATCGGAACGCACCTTTCCCAGTGCCCAATACCAGTCGCTGGAAACGATCATTCAGGAGTTTCTCAACGACAGCCCGGAGACCGTGACTAGCGCCAGTTTCGGCGTGGCCGGTCCGGTGGTGCGCGGCCATGCCCGCGTCACCAATCTTCCGTGGGTCATCAATGCCCAGTCTATCTCCGACCAATTTGGCTTCCCGGTCCACCTGCTCAATGATCTGGAGGCCATCGCAACGGCCGTTCCCCACCTGGAGCGCACCGACCTGATCACCCTGCAGGAAGGGGAAGCGTCGCCGGAAGGTGCCATTGGCGTGGTGGCGCCGGGCACCGGCCTCGGCGAAGGGTTTCTGGTCTGGCATGGCACGCGCTACGAAGCCCATCCCTCCGAAGGCGGCCACACGGCGTTCGGACCGACAACGCCGGAACAACTGGAGCTGCTCACCTACTGGCTGCCGCGCATGGGGCATGTCAGCTACGAGCGCGTCTGCTCCGGTCTGGGCATCCCCAACATCTACACCTTTTTGCGCGAGACAGGTCGATATGAGGAACCGGAGTGGCTGCGGGAGCTTCTGAACGAGAGTCGCGACGCGACGCCGATCATCGTCAAGGCGGCCGTCAACAGCGAGGCCGACTATTTGCGTGGCCACGCTGGAGATCTTCATGGAGATCCTCGGTGATGAGGCAGGCAACATGGCCCTGATGGTTCTGGCCACCGGTGGTGTCTATCTGGGTGGTGGTATCCCGCCGCGCATCTTGCCGCAATTGCAGAAGGGCCCGTTCCTCAAGTTCTTCAGCGACAAAGGCCGCTTCAGCGAGATCATGGAGCGCATTCCGGTCACACGTGATCTACAATCCCAAGGCGGGGTCTGTACGGCGCTGCCTATGACGCCCTGCTGCTGACGCATGACGTGATCCCGAGATCGTCGTCCTGCCGGACGAAGCGGCCGTTAGCGACCGAGGCCGCCCGACGATTTGCGGTCGCCGTCAACGCGGCTGTCGACGACCGCGGGCGGGCGCTGGTGGCTCTTTCCGGCGGCAGCACGCCGCTGGCGATGTTTCGATCTGCCTGGCCGCGCCGCCTTACCGGACATCGCTTGCCCTGGGCCGACATTCACCTCTTCTGGGCCGACGAGCGTCTGGTGCCGCCCGATGATCCCGGCAGTAACTACGCCCAGGCCGAGCCGAGCACTATCTGCGCCATGTGCCGCTGCCGGAAGCCAACATCCACCGCATCCACGGTGAATGGCCCGCCGCCGATAGCCATCACCGACTATCCGGACCAACTGGCGGAGTTTGCGCACGGCCCGGGCGAACCAGACGGCATGCCCCGATTCGACCTGGTGCTGCTGGGGCTGGGCAGCGACGGACACACTGCCTCGCTGTTCCCCGGTTCGCCGGCAGCCATGGAAGTGCCGGTGGTCGTGGCCGATGCCGACTACGACGGACGACCGGCGCGAACGTCTTTCTCTGACGCCGCTGGTGTTCAACGCTGCCCGACAGATTATCTTTCTGGTGACCGGTGCGTCGAAGGCCGAAGCCGTTGCCGCCACGCTGCGCGGCGCCGCCGATCCGGTGCACTGGCCGGCCCAGCGCGTTCGGCCGACAGATGGCGCGCGTAACTGGCTGATGGACGAGGCAGCGGCCGAATCGCTTGCCTGATGCCGCGTTGTACGCGGGCTCGGAATAGTCGCGGGCTCGATGGACGCCGCACCACGTTCGGCCGATGGCCGCATCGCGAATCCCGATGAGAATGGCCGCTGCCAGTAGCGCCGGAATCGTGACCAGCGACCAGTAGCGATAGTCATACAGATGAGGATTAGTCCGGGAACTCCAGCAACCAGCGATTGGTCTGTGCTGAAATCCTGGAACAACGCCAGGCCCGGCGCCAGCGACACCCTGTGGCGTTGGGCCGGCGCATCGACATACAGGCTGAGATTGGGCGCGTCGTACGTCAGAACCACCGACGCTCGGCCAACGGCGTGAAGAAGCCGGGGATGATCATCTCCGGCTTCTCGCCGTTATACCCACTCGATGGCGTGCGCAGGCGAATCGTCAAAGCATCGCCTTGCTGGCCCAGAGTGAGGTTGCGGTGGCCTGAATCGCTCGACACACTGACGATGCGCGCCGGACCGCGCTGCCGCTCCAGAGCGGATCGAAACGCGGCGGCCACGGTGAAACTCGGAATGGCTGCGGGCCGCGCTCGCTAAAGAGCGCCATGGTGCCGGTGCTGGCCAACCACTGGGCCGCTCCGACCGTGGCACCTGCCGGCTGCGGGGCCGCTGCGTCTTCTGGGTTCGGCTGCCAGATCAATGGCGGCAACTGACCTTGGTGGTCCGTGAACGGCGCCATGCCGGTCAGATCATAGCGCCCGATCACATCAACGCTTGAGCTATCCGTCAGCAGCGCGCCCGCTTCAGCTTCATCAATGGCTCGGTCTGACAGGACAACCTGCGAGATCTCTCCCTCCCACGGCCGAAAGTCGCTGGTTTCATTGCCCAGGGTCAGGGGGTAACTCTCGTTCCAGGTGCTCGAACCCCACGCTCCACAGCAAATAGGTTGTCAGCAAGGCGATAAACCCGGCATAAATGGTCAGCCCCGCCACGACGGTCGTGGGTGAGGCATAGCGGACAATCGCCCGACGCACGCCGAAGAGTGACAGACGATAAAGCGCCACGCCCACCAAGGCGCTGAGGCCATTCATACCGATGTCGGTTAGAGATGGGACGCGTTCCGGGATATAGACTTGCAGTAGTTCAATGGCGGTGCTGAGCGCGAGCACCGTCAGGACGGTGATCCAGGTGACGCGCGACCAGGAGCGACCCGATTGGTGCAGCAGCCCGGCCAGCCCGAAGCTGAAGGGAACGAAGATCAGCAGGTTGACCTGGGACATCGCTGATCGACAGCGGTTGCCAGGTGAACCGCGTGAAGATAGACGACAGTCCGCCGCTCAGCGAGATGTCGAATGGGATCAGCCGCAGGTAGAGGACAACCAACAGGCCGGCGACAGTGATGCCCCACAAGAGGCGCCGATCTAGTTCGCGGTAGTCGCCCACTCGACGCCTAGCTCCCGCGCCCGTTTTGTATAGGCCAGAATATGGTCGCGGGTCACCCCATACATGTCCTCGTCCGCCTGGAACGCCTTGAACCAGCCGGTGATCTCGGCCAGCGCCTGGTCCCACGGATAGACCGGCCGCCAGCCCAGACGGTGGGCCGCCTTATCCCAACTCAGCCGCAGTAGCCCCGTCTCAACCTCGGCATAGCCGGGATGGGTATGGACCCAGGAGCCGCTGCCCCATTGCTCGACGAGCTTTTCGGCCAGGTCTTCGGCGGGCACCCCCTTCTGCTCCAGCGGGCCGAAGTTCCACGCTTCGGCATAGGCTGGGCCGTCCTGCAGCAGCTTGACTGCCAGCCACATGTAGCCGCTCAATGGCTCCAACACATGCTGCCACGGCCGAACGCTCAGCGGATTGCGTACACCGATGGGACGGCCGTCCATAAGCGCCTTCATGCAGTCGGGCACCAGCCGGAAGTCGGCGAAGTCGCCACCACCGATGACATTGCCCGCCCGCACCGAGGCGATGGCGACGCCGTGCGTGTCGTAGGTCTCCGGCGAGAAATAGGTGCTGCGATAGGCCGCTATGGCCAGCTCCGCCATGGCCTTGCTGGCGCTATAGGGATCGTGGCCGCCGAGTTGGTCTGATTCGCGGTAGCCCCACAACCACTCCTGATTCTCATAGACTTTGTCGGTCGTGATGCTGACCAGCGCCCGCACGCTGTCGGTCGTGCGGATGGCTTCCAGGATGTTGACGGTGCCCCCGGCGTTGGTGTCGATGGTTAGCTTGGGCAGCTCTACCGAGCGCAGGACAATGGGTTGAGCGGCCATATGGAAGACAAGCGTTGGCCGGTACTTGGCCACAGTCGCCTGCAGATGATCGAAGTCGCGGATGTCGCCCCGCACATCGGTGATGCGGTCGCTCAACTGCGAGACGATGAAATTGCTCGGTTCGGTGGGTGGCGTGGGCAGGCTGTAGCCAATCACCGTGGCGCCCAGATTCAGCAACCAGGTGACCAGCCACGAGCCTTTGAAGCCGGTGTGGCCGGTGACGAGGACGGTCAGCCCGTCGAAGGCGTTGGCAAAAGGGGGTATGGGCTGTTGTTCGTTCATGTGTTTAAACCTCGTGATGATCGGAATGCAGGCTGCCGCGCCTGCGACCGGCTCAGGTAGTTTCGCGCAATACCTGGTCATAGACCAGTAGCGTCTCCGTGGCTGTGTTTTCCCAGGTGAAGCGCGCCGCCTGCGCTTGCCCCAGACGGCGCATTTCGGCCGCTGTGTCTTCCTGGATGAGTAGTTGAATGATCGACCCGGCCATGTTGCGCACGTCGTCGGGATCGATGGCAAAGCCGGCCGCGCCCACCACCTCCGGCAGCGAACTGCTGTCCGAGGTCACCACCGGCGTGCCACTGGCCATCGCCTCCAGCGGCGGCAGGCCAAAACCCTCATAGCGGCTGGGGAAGACGAAGGCCTCAGCGTTACGATACAGCGCCGGTTTGTCGGCCTCATCGACGAAACCGATCCAGCGCACATATTTCTCCAGCCCGCTGCGCTCGATGAAGTCGTCGTAGTCGGGGTAGGTCGGGTTGACTTCGGCCGGTTTCTTCCCGGCCAGCACCAGCGGGTATTCATCCCCCAGCGCCTTGGCCACATAGGTATGGGCGTGGAGCAGGTTGATAATGTTCTTGTGGGTTTCGTAGCCGCCGAGATAGAGGATATAGAAGTCGGGCAGGTCATATTTGCGGAGTACGGCCATGTCCACCAACCCACCGTCTTTGGTCGAGAACTGTGGACCGACACCCAGATAAATGGCAGTGATACGCTCTTCCGGAATAGCCAGCAGGTCGATGATATCGACTTTGCTGGAGAACGAATCGGTGATGATGTGCGACGCGCCGCGGGCCGAAGCGCTGACCAGGCTGTAGTACAGTCGGCTACTCAGACTGCGGCGGTAGGCGGGCACCTGCAGCGTAGTCAGATCGTGGATGGTCACGACCAGCGGCACCGGCGATTGCAGCGGCCCGCCCCAGTAGGGCACGTGGGCCAGATCCGCCCCGGTTCGCCCGACGGCCTGCGGAAACTGCTGCTGTTCGAACTGCACTTTGCCCACATGACCGGGCCGCACAGGGACGCAGTCCACGCGGACGCTGGGCGGCACATCGGCCGGTTCAGGCGCACCGGGCAGCAGCGGGTAGACCAGGGTGATTGCCAGATCGTCCACCAGCCGATTGAGCTGGTAGATGAGCTGGCGTGTGTATTGACCGCTGCCGGTGTGGGGCTGGTTCCAGAAGAACCCATTGAAGGCGATGTGCATACTCGCAAGCATTATAGTGAAAACCCGTCGATCGGCACGGCTTTCGGCCGACTTCGACCGCGGGCACAGGGCGCACTCATCGAGGCGGCGCAACTTTACCGGCTTCCGGCGCTATGATATAGTTGCCGCTTAGTCGGCAGACGTATGAAAGAACGTAGAAATCAGTTTGCCCCAGGCCTTGGTGTATTGTTATTGGCGGCCGTTCTGTTGGGTTCGGTGGGCTACTTTCTGCATGACTTTCGAGGGGTCCAGTTTGGCCCGATGGGGACGCTGCTATGGGTCGGGGGGTTGCTGATAGCCTTTACGTTGGGAACAGTCTACCTCTCGCGGGTGTTGCTGCCTTTGCCGGATGATCCCGGTTGGTCCCGCTCGTTCCGCTTGCTATGGAAATCTTACTTCACCGGCGGTCTGGCCGATATGACCCGTTGGTATGACAGCGCGGCCATCATGGCCACCCCTGACCGACCGGCCGTCGCCCCCAGCTTTGACATTCTGGGCACCGGAATCCTGCCCGCGCATGAGGCGGTGGCCATCGTCCGCGGCGGTAGCTATAGCCGTGCTGATGGACCGGGCCTGATCTTTTTGCGCTCCGGCGAAACCATTACGCAGGTCATTGATCTGCGGCCGCAGGTCCGCCGCCAATCCCTCGTGGTCAATACGCGAGACGGCATCCCGCTGGACACGAGTGTCTCGGTCACGTTCAAAGTGCGATCGCCTGCTGCCCCGCCGGAGGACGAGATTTTACGCGCGGATGAGGCCCGGCAGCCCTACCCCTATGACAAGGAAGCCGTCTTCCATCTGCACTACATCAGCACCGTCGGTGCCGAGGACGAAGTAAAACCCTGGACGGAACAAGTCGCGCCCCAGGCGGCCACGCTGTTGGTCAGCGAGCTTGGCCGGTACTCGCTCGATGAGCTAACCGTCAACGGCGGCTCGGAACGTTTGGGGGAGGCCCGCCGCGCCATCAAGCAGGAACTGGAAGACCAGTTCTTGCCGTTGGGCATCGAGATCATGGGGGTTGGCATTGGCTACTTGCAGCCACCACCGGAAGTCATGGCCCAGCGTCTGGAGAATTGGGAGATCCGCTGGGACGCCAAGACGAATCTGGAGTTGGCCACTGGCGACGCCGAGGCAGCTCGTCTGGTTCAGCAGGCACGGGCGCGGGCCCAGATCGATATCGTCGAAAACCTGGTCCAGAGCATTGAGACAATGCGCGGTCAGAACAATGCCGAACTGCATGAAATCGTTATGCAGCGCGTCTTGGAAGTGATGGAACAGGCCGTCACCGATGAGAGCGTGCAGGCCATAATCCCCCGCCCGTTGTTGTCGAATCTAACTGCAGAGGCGACTGACGAGTTGCGCAGTTCGCTGGAGAACTCAGGAGAGTGAGACAGTGAGCGCCCAGGCCGGAACCGAGCCATCCATCGTCATTGCCGGTCGCGCTTTTCGCCGGCCGGTCATCAACACCGATCGCGTCAACTGGATGATGATCGGATTTGTGGTGATGCTGATTGCTTACTGGATGTTTGTCATCGCCCTTGAACGCATCGATGGCGGCATCATTCTGGCCCGATGGTTTTTCCCCGACCTGTCGGTCGAGCAGATGACCACGATGTCGTTTCCGTGGCTATTCCGCGTCGCTATCGAGATGTTCCACCCGCGCGTATTGCGCCACTTCATCCCGATCATTCTCGGTGGCTGGCTGTCGATCGAGGCCGCCACGAGCCTGGTGCAGGTGCTGTATGATTGTCCCGACCGCGCCACGGCCCGCGACTTCCTGCGCCGCCAGCGCCGCCGCAATCGGCCGCCCTCCGGCGAGGCGCTGGCCGTCACGCCCCAGACGTTACATCGCATGGAAGATGAGTCGGTCCATCTGCGCGTGGGTGGCCCCGTGGTGGTCGCCTTACCCACCGGTATGGCGGCGGTCACTGAGTGGAACAGCCGCTTCGCGCGCGTCATTGGCTACGGCACACAAAGCCTGGGCAGCTTTGAACACATCTACTCCATTATTTCGCTGCACCCGCAAGAGCGTTCGGCCGACGATATCGCGCTGATGACTAAAGAGGGCATCAATGTGACGACTGATGCCCACATCATTTTTCGCATTGATCCGGGCGAGGATCCGCAGACGCGCAATCGGCCGTTCCCGTTTGATGCGGATGCGGTCCGCAAGGCCGCCTATACGGTGACCGTGCAGGCCGGTGGTGGCGAAACGTCGTGGGAAAACGCGCCCATGGGTCGGGTGCGGAGCACACTGTCAAGCATCGTGTCGCAATACAGTCTGGACGAGCTCATCTTCCCGGAAAGCGCTGCCCGCGAACCCCACCACACCATTCGGAATGAAGTGGAGCAGAAGGTGCGCGCCGACCTGAAGCGGGGGGGTATCCAGTTCAACCGGCTGCAACTGGGTCGTTTCGAGCCACCGCCGGAAGTGAGCGAACAGTACACCGAGTACTGGCTGGCCAACTGGCAGAAGCAGAATCAGATCGCTCGGGCCACCGGCGCTGCCTCCACCTTGCAGGAAGTCGAAGTCGCTTATGCCGAGGCCGAGATCACCATGCTCCAGGCGATTGTCGAAGGCGTTCGCCGGGCACAGGGCGAGACAGACGATGCGTCGGGTCATGTGCTGGCCCTGCGTCTGGTCGAAATGCTGGACAAGATGGTTAAGCAGACGCAAGGGCGGTTGCCGGCGTCCAACCAGGCCCGAGAGCAGATCATGCCCCGGCTTACGCAATTGCAGGATCAACTGGCGCAGCTGGAGTCGCAAGCGCATCCGGCTAGTTCGGCCGGTCCGGCGCCGCCGCAAGATCGCCTCAATGCGCCCCAGACTCCGGCATGGCACAATGAGTAGTCCGCCGACACAAGCTGCCCCGCCAAGTACCTTCGGAAACGGTGATGAAAGCCACCTGGGGGCTTGTCGTGCCTCCGTGGACAGCCTGCGCGGGTTGCTGGACCTGCTGTTCCCCGACGCCCAGAACCCCGACATCTTGACCGTAGACGATGTCATTCGCCGCTACCCGCTCACCGGGCTGGGAGCACCGGCTGCGGCGGCGATGGAACAAAGCCGGCGCATCTTGCGTGCCCGACGCGACTATCTGCAGATCGGCTTGGGCGATTTCCACGCCGGGCTGATTTTTCTCTATTGGGGCGACAGTCGGGCCGCGGCTCAACAGTTTGCTACGGCGCGAGCGCAATGGTCGCTGGCCAGTGACATCCCGGTGGGCTGTCTGGCCTACTTCGCGCAAGGCCTGGCTTTGCAGCACGGCTATCATTTTGAGGCGGCCATGACCCAGTTCGGCTGGGCGGAACGCTGCCTCGGTCGTAATCAGGTGGGGGCTCAGGCGGCCCAGTTGGGTATTCTGGGCGACAAGATGTGGCCGCTGTCTGGAAGCCGCGCAGCAGGCCCTTCGGCCGCACCTCTGGCCGGACGAGCAGCCCGTGCCAAATGGTGCGTCGGGTGCAACGGCAGCGGCAGTGCCTGCTGCCGCAACCGCGACTGCTCCGGCAGACGAGGTTTCCCAACCTGTTTCATCACCCATGCAGCAGCCGGCGTCGGTTAAGGCGCCAGTCGCCGCGCAGCCCGATCCGGAGCGTTGGGACGGCCCACCCGTGCCTATGCCAATCTCCAATATGTCGCGAGAGCATCCGGTTTTCCCCGCCTCGCCTGTGCCCGGTCACCTGGTCAACGAGGATCGCTACCTGTGGTACGTGGTCCACCAGCGACGAGATAATCTGCTGCCCGATGTCACCGAGGGCACCTGGATTCTCGTCGACAGCGAGCCACTGCCCCGTACCGATGATGCCGGGCAGGAGCTGGTGGTGATCGGCGGGCGGCAACCTAACCTGGGCAGCGTGTCGGTTCGGCCGCGCACGGCGCAGGCAACGCCGCTCTACTGCTATCTCGGCCGACTGGCGGCCGCCCGCAACGGCCGATCGGACCAGGCCCTGATTCTGGACGATAGCGGCCATGCGCTGACGATTCCTGATGGGCTGCTGTTGGGGATTGTGGTTGGTTTCTGGCACAACGTGATCACATAAGCCGCCCCCGGCGGTACGCGGTCGGGTAGCTCCCGGCCAAGGATAAGACGAGCAATGGGCGAAAATGTATTGGTCATTGGCGCGACGCTTCTGGACACGAAAGGCAAACCGGTCGCCGGGCTGGAACCGGGCACCTCGAACCCGGCTGAGATTCGTTCCACGCGCGGCGGGACGGCGCGCAATGTGGCTGAGAATCTGGCCCGGCTTGGGGCGACGGTGACACTGATTTCGGCCGTCGGCAACGACGTCACTGGCGAGCAACTCCTGGCGCGAACGGCCGAAGCAGGGGTCAATCTCGACTACGTCTTGACCGACCCTGACCAGCCGACCGGCTCCTATATCGCCCTTCTGGAGTCGGACGGGCTGTTGTCGGTGGCTCTCGACGACGTGCGCGTATTGTCGGCCGTCAGCCCGGCATTCCTGCGCAACCAACGGCCGCTGTTCCAGGCCGCCGACATGATCATGATGGACGGTAGCCTCAGCCCTGAATCCATGGCCACGGTTGTAGAATTGGCTCAGGCTTACAGCGTGCCCCTCTGTGCCGACCCGTCGTCGGTGCGGGTGGCCTACAAGTTGCGGCCCTACCTGCCGTATCTTCATCTGGTCGTGCCCAATGAACCCGAAGAAGCCGAACTGTGCGAGGTCGAGTTTGCCGGGCACGACCCTAACACCAGTCTGGCCCTGGCCCGGCGTCTGGTGGCCACCGGCGTCACCAATGTCGTCGTCACCTTGAGCGACTACGGTCTGGACTATGCCACCGGTGACGAGATGGGCTACATTTCACCCAAATTCAGCCATATGGTGGACAGCACCGGCACAGGCGACGCTGTGACGGCGGCCATCATGTTCGGCATGCTCAACGATCTGCCGGTCATTGAGTCGATTCGGCTGGGCGCGGCTGCGGCCTGGCTGACGCTGGAGACGGCTGAGACCGTGGTCCCTGATCTCAGTCTGGACATGCTGTACGAACACCTGATCGTCTAGCCATCGCCCATCCCATCCCACTCCCATCAGAGGCTTATTCACCATGAGCAACACTGTCGGCCTTGTCATCTGTTTCGTCTACGTCTTCGCCGTGATTGGGCTGGCTGAGGGCCTGCGCCGGTGGCGCGGCTATGAATCCAGCTTCACGCGTAAGGTGATCCACATCGGCGTGGGCATGATGAGCTGGTTTCTGCCGTTCCTGTTTGATTCGCCCTGGCCTTTTGTTGCTGCCTGTCTGGTCTTTGCCGTGCTCAATCTACTCGACTGGCGCTATGGTTTCTTCGCCTCCATGGCCAGCCGGCACCGCAACAACCTGGGCACGGTTTACTTCCCGCTGGCGGCCGCGGTTGTGGCGATCATCTTTTGGGACCAACCGCCGCTGATGGTGGCGGCCCTCATGCCGTTGACCTGGGGCGACGGCATGGCTCCGGTCATCGGCGCGACCTACGGCCGGCGCACCTATTCCGTCCACACCAGCACCCGCACCCTCGAGGGTTCGGCGGGGTTCTTCGTGGCCGGGTTCATCTTCACCTGGCTGGCGCTGTGGCTGATGCCGGGAATGCCGGACATTTCGCCTGTCCAGGCGATCCTGCCCGCCCTGCTGATCATGGCCGTCACGACGGTCATCGAAGCGGTGTCAATCTGGGGCCTGGACAATCTGACCGTTACGGCCGCGGCCATCCTCATCCTCTCGCTGTGGCCGTTTGCCGTTTAGTGGCGATTACCAACCCTCGTCGCCCACAAGCGGCACAAAGGCCACCGCGCTCAGTGTTCGGTCGTTGGTTGTGTCATTGCCCGTGCGCGTCACCAGTACGAGATTTTGGTGATAGTGACTGCTGCCGACCGGCATGATGAGCCGCCCGCCGATTGCTAATTGGCCCTGCAGCGTCTGCGGAACGAACGGCCCGCCCGCGGCCACGATGATGGCATCGTAAGGGGCGTGCTCCGGCCAGCCCTTGGTGCCGTCGCCCCGCTTCAGGTGGATGTGGGCATACCCGGCCGCTTCCAGATTTTCCCGCGCATTGGCTGCCAACAGCCTGTGGCGTTCGATGGTGTAGACCTCGGCAACAATGTGACTGAGCACGGCCGCGGCATAACCCGACCCGGTGCCCACTTCCAACACGCGATCGCCCGGCTGCAAGTCCAGTTGGTCGATCATGTAACCGACGACATAAGGCTGGGAGATGGTCTGCTTTTTGCCGATGGGCAGGGGGGAATCGCTGTAGGCCAGATGGCGATGAGCATCGGGCACAAACTTCTCGCGGGGTACGGCGCGTATGGCGGCCAAAACGGCCGCATCGTGGATGCCCCGTCCCTCTATTTGCTCCCGAACCATGCGCTCACGCTGTTCGGTATAGGGATCATCCCGCGGCTCCGGGACCGGTTCATCGTGTAGGCTGTCCATGGTCTAGTGATACCATTGCCGCGGCTCCCCGGCAACCGCCGCCAAGCCACGTCTATCGCCGTCCGACCAACCAATTTCATCCGTGATAATCCGCCCAATCTGCGTCATCAGCGTTCCATTCTTTGTCCTACCCCACCGCCAGAATTCGCGTCTCGTTAACGGTAGTTCATTTACAGTCCGGTAGTATAATCGGGCAGCAACTCGGTTCCCTCACGGAAAATACGCATGGGTTTGTTGGTTCAATCATTCAACTTCGTCAAAGAAGCGTTCAATCGTCTATTGGGCTTCTTCGACTTCTTCATGAGTCTTTTCGGCGCGTTGCCGACCAAGAAGCTGCGCCTGCGCATTGTTATCCTGCGCGACGAACGCGACCTGCCGGTCTATAGACGAACCGGCGGCCCACCGGGCCTGTGACGAGACGGCCCGCATCCTCGGCCGCGCGGCCCGTGTTGAATTGGTGCCGGTCGGTTGGCGGGTGGTGACCGCCCCCCACGGCGCGCCGACGGCCGCTTTGGACGTTCACTGCACCGACGGCGCCTGGTCGGACGATATGGGCCCAGCCGGGAGCTTCTACCGGAGCATCATGGCCAAGACGCCGCTGGGTACGTTGATCGGCTACGGCGCGCCGGTGACCGTGTTTGTGGTGCGGTCGATTAGCGACAAGAATGGCTGCTCGCTGGGTCTGCTGACTGACTACGTGACGATCGAGGCCAAGGCCGTCTTGCGCACGCGCGGGCTGATGGCCCATGAGATCGCCCACGCCTGCGGGCTGCTGCACTCCCAGGACACGACTAACCTGATGTTCCCCACCGGCCCGGGCACAGAGATTTCGCGCTTCCAGACGGCCGTCTTTCGCAATTCGCGCCACGTCACATTTTGGTAGGGGCAGGCGCCCATGCCTGCCCGGAAAATGGTGCTGGGCCGGCCTTTAAGCCCGATCCTGGAGAACCCATGACAAAATCCTACGGCAGCCAGAGCATGATCGCCCCTCTACAAACCGTACTGGTCCGGCGACCGGATGACGCGTTCGGCGAGGCCGATCCCATTCTGTGGCATTATACCGACCAGCCCTACCTGCCGCTGGCCCAGCAGGAGCACGACGCCTTCGTCAATACGCTGCTCGGCTCCGGCGTCGAGGTGGCCTATCACGATGTGGCCCTGCCCGATCACGCCGACGCCATCTTTGTCCACGACCCGGTTATCGTCACCGATCGCGGCGCCATTATCCTCCGCATGGGCAAGCGTCTGCGTGAAGGTGAGGAAGCGGCCATGGCGGCCATGCTGCAGCGACTGGATGTGCCCATCCTCTACACGCTCCACGGCCAAGCCCGCGCCGAGGGCGGCGATCTGCTGTGGCTGGACGAGCACACGCTGGCGGTCGGCCTTGGCTTTCGTACCAATGCCGCCGGTTACGACCAACTGGCTGAGGCGCTGGTGGGCAGCGGGGTCGACCTGATCCCCGTGCAATTGCCATACTACGAGGGACCGGATGCCTGCCTGCACCTGCAGTCGCTGATCAGCCTGATCGACGGCGATTTGGCGGTTATCTATCGGCCGCTGCTGCCCGTGCCGTTCTACCAACTGCTGGTGGCGCGCGATATTGAACTCATCGACCGTTTCCGACGAGGAGTTTATGACCATGGGCACCAATATCCTGGCCATCAGCCCCCGCAAGGTGCTGATGCTCGACCACAACATCGAGACCATCCACCGTTTGCGTGAGGCGGGCTGCGAGGTGCTGACCTATCGCGGTGACGAGATGTCGCTTAAGGCCGAGGGCGGGGCAACCTGCCTGACCCGGCCCATCCTGCGCGGCTAACCGGCCATGCCTCGCATCCGCGACCTGGGCATTTACCAGAGCGTGCTGCCGTCCGGCCCGCACAACGCCATCACCGACGTGGCTGGCGTGGCTGTCGGCCATTTCACGCTCATAACGGGCGAACCGAATCCCAACGACCCCGCCTGGCAGCCCGGCCGCGGCCCTTTTCGCACCGGCGTGACGGTCATCGTGCCCCATCCCGGCAACCTCTACGAGGACAAAGTCGCCGCGGCCGTCCACACCATCAACGGCTTCGGCAAGGTCGACTGGCTTCGAGCAGGTCCGCGAACTGGGCAACATCGAGACGCCCATCGCCCTGACCGGCACCATGAACGTCCCGCGCGTGGCCGACGCCCTGATGACGCTGGCCGTCGAGCTCAACCCCCACATCGGCCTGGGCTTCGCCGCAGACGGCTGGCAGGGCTATGCCAGCGTCAATCCGGTGGTGGGCGAAACGAGCGACGGCTATCTGAGCGACATGCAGGCCCGGCCGATCGGCTTGGCCGAAGTACGCGCTGCCCTGAGCAACGCCGCTACCGGGCCGGTGGTCGAAGGCGCCGTGGGGGCAGGCACGGGCACAAGCTGCTACGGCTGGAAGGGCGGCATCGGCACCGCCTCGCGCATCTTGCCGGAGCGGGCCGGTGGCTTCACGGTTGGCGCCCTGGTGCAGAGCAACTTCGGCCGACCCGAGGAACTGATCATTGCCGGTGTATCGGTTGGCCGCATCTTGCGACCGCCGGACGGAGACTCCCTGATTCCCGACGTCCGCCGCCCTGAAGAACGCGGCAGCTCCATCATGATCATCCTGGCCACTGATGCGCCGCTGGACAGCCGGCAGCTCGGCCGCCTGTGCCACCGCGCCGCCTTCGGTCTGGCCCGCACCGGCAGCACCTGCCATGGCGGCAGCGGCGACTTTGTGATCGCCTTCAGCACGACCAATCGCATACCGGATCGGCCGGCGGCGCTGCTGGTCGAGCGGCCGGTGTTCTACGAGCAGCCGGTCATGAGCCAGTTCGCCCTGGCCGTGGTCGAGTCGGTCGAGGAAGCCATCTACAACAGCCTGCTCATGGCCGAAACGGTGATCGGCCGGCAGGGGCACACACGACACCAACTACCTGCGGCAGAGGTGGAACGACTGATCCGTGCGCGCCGCTGACTTGTGGCTAGAAACGCCCGCACTGCCGCCATTTAAGCTGACCTTAAGCCGATCTCTAAGCCATTTCATACGTGTGTCGTCTATAGTCAATCGTATGAGATGGTTAATGCGTTCCAAGATTCATAAAGCGACGGTGGTTGAGGCTGACCTTAACTATGTCGGCAGTATCACGATTGATCAAGACCTGATGGATCGCGTCGGTCTGTGGCCGGGCGAACGGGTGCTGGTGGTCAGCAATACCAGCGGCTCGCGGCTGGAAACCTACGCCATTCCCGGCGAGCGAGGGTCGGGTTACATTGCCATGAACGGCGCGGCGGCCCACTTGATTCAGGCCGGTGAGGAAATCATCATCATCGCCTTCGAACTAGCTGACGAGCCAATCATGCCGCAGCAGATCCTGGTGGATGAGCACAACCGCTTCGTGCGCGATCTGCCCTGGGGCGATGCGACGATGATGAACGCAGAGATGGTGGCAGGCTGGTAGAGCTTCTTCATTTTGCAACTGCGCGTACAAACGAATAGTCAAACGAACGGCCGAATCAGGTGTTGATTCGGCCGTAGCCGTTTATACTTGTTTCCTGACCTTAACGCCTCGTCGTCTAGTGGAAGGTGAACATGGCTGTTCCAGTTCCGCAGCTAGCGTTACATAGCGAGCAACCCTTTGTGAATGCTCGCGGCCTGACCAAGGTGTATCACACCCCGGCCGGTGATTTTCCTGCGCTCAAGGGCATTGACCTCCAGGTTAATCGTGGTGAATTCGTGGCCGTCATTGGCAAATCGGGCAGTGGCAAATCCACGCTCATTAACCTCATCACCGGCATCGATCGGCCCACGGGCGGCGAGATTGTGATTGGTGGCGAACCCGTCCATACTTTTGATGAGGAACAGATGGCGGTTTGGCGCGGCCGTAATCTGGGCATCGTCTTTCAATTCTTTCAGCTTCTACCCACACTTACGCTTGTCGAAAACGTGATGTTGCCTATGGACATCAACCATCACTATCCTGCGGCCGAACGGCGGGATCGCGCCATGCAGCTGCTGGAGATGGTTGATATGGCCGAGCAGGCGCGCAAACTCCCGGCCGCAGTTTCCGGCGGCCAACAGCAGCGAGTGGCCATCGCTCGTGCCCTGGCCAACGACCCGGCCCTGGTCATCGCCGACGAACCGACTGGCAATCTCGATTCGCGGACGGCTGAGAGCATCTTCAATCTTTTCCTGCGTCTGGTGGCCGAGGGCAAGACGATCATCATGGTCACCCACGACGAAGCCCGGGCCGCCCGTACCCATCGCTCGGTGATGATCGCTGATGGAGAGGTGGTGAACGAGCATGTGACGCGGGCGCTGTCGGCGCTCAATTATGACCAGCTGGCCGAAGTCCAACGCCATGCTGCGGCTTCAACCTATGCACCGGGTAGTATCATCATTCGTCAGGGAGAACCAGGCGAGCATTTTTACATCCTGACCGATGGCGTGGCCGAGGTGCTGATTCAGCAGCCCGACGGTCGAGACGTGATGGTCGATCGGTTGCGTGCCGGGCAGTACTTCGGTGAGATGGCCCTCGTACGGCAAGGCCCCCGACAAGCAACGGTGCGCGCCGCGGCGGACGGCCCCGTCTCCGTCACGGCCCTCGACCTGCCCGGCTTCAACCGCCTGATTGAAGGCTCGGCCGAACTGCGCCAAGAATTGCAGGAGATCATCCAACTGCGCCAATTGCAGGGCCAGGTGGCGGCGCTCAATGATATAGACCCCGACGTGCTTCGCGACGTGACCGCCGGTGCGCCCACCCGCATCTTCACCCCCGGCGAGACGATTGTACGGCAGGGAGCGCTGGGCGAGACCTTCTACTTCATTTTGGAAGGCGAAGTAGATGTCTGGTTGAAGCGAGGTGATGCCGAGGAAGTTCAGATCGACCACTTGGGCGTCGGACGGTTCTTTGGCGAGCTAGCCTTACTGGGGGATCGAAGACGCAAGGCTACTGTCCGTGCGGCCGGCACCACGGCTGTGCGCGTCCTGGAATTAGACGGTGCCGCGTTCGATAAACTTAACCAACACTCCAGCCAGTTCAACTCCCAGCTGCAAGATGCTGCCTCCGAGCGCGCTACCCGCCTCTGATGCTCAATCAATGAACACACTCTGGCTCAAGACGTTTCGAGATTTGTGGCTGTTCAAATCGCGCACCATCCTCGTCGTCCTGGCCATCGCCGTGGGCACGGCCGCGGTCGGCGTCGCCACCACTAGTTTCATTGTGCTCCGCGGTGACTTGCGCGACCAGTATGCAAGCACCCAACCCGCGCATGCCGTGCTTGATGTCAGCCCCTTCGATGCCTTGTTGGCCGAGCGAGTCGCCGGGCTGCCCGAGGTTGCCTGGGCCGAAGCGCGCCGTCAAACGGCCGCCCGTCTTCTGGTTGACGACTCCACAACCCGACCTCTGGTGCTGTGGACGATTCCCGACTTCGAAGCCAAAACGATCGGCCGTCTGTATCCGCAGGCCGGTGCACTGCATCCCGCCGCCGCCCGGCACAGTGCTTCTGGAGCGGTCGGCGCAGCCCGGATTGGCCATCGAACAAGGTGACACCGTGGGCGTTCGCGTGGTGGACGGCAAGACAGCCGATCTGCAGGTAGCCGGTTTCGTCAATGACCTGGCCCAGGTGCCGACAACGGTTCAGCCCGGCGTCTACGGCTACATCACCGATGAAACGGCCGCGCTGTTGGGTCTGCCCGAGACCTACAATCAAATCGCCCTAACCGTCCCCACGACCGACCCGGATCGCCGCAATGTGGAACTTGCCGTCACTGCGGTTAGCGATTGGCTGGAGCAAGAGGGTGTCCTCGTTCAACGAGCGGCCATTCCGGAGCCGGGCGTTCATATCATGCAGGGCAGCGTAGACACGGGCTTGCTGATGATTGCCTTGCTCGGCGGGTTGACGCTCATCCTGAGTGCGTTTCTCGTAACCAACATCATGTCGGCCGTGGTGGCCCAGCAGGTGCCGGTGATTGGCGTGCTGAAGGCACTGGGCGGTAGCCGCGGGCTCGTCTTGCGGCTCTATGGACGCATGGTCATCATCTTTGGGTTGCTGGCCCTGGCCCTGGCTGTACCGCTGGGGTTAATGGGAGCGTATTTCCAGTCAAGCTTCCTGTCCGCGCAGTTGAATTTTGACATCCCATCTTTTGGCCTGGCCTGGCCGACGATCATGATCCAGGCCATTGGTGCTCTGGCCATTCCGCTGTTGGCTGCCCTATGGCCGGTATATCAAGCATCGCGTTTGACGATCCGTGATGCACTCGGCGGCTACGGTTTGGCCGGACTTTCGACACCGCGCGCCGGTGCCCGGCTGGAAAGCCTGCCCCGCCTGACCACACTGGCGATTCGCAATGTCGCCCGCCAGAAGGTGAGGCTTGCTCTGACCGTCACGGCGTTGAGCCTGGCCGGGGCGATGTTTATGGCGACCTTTGGTTTGCGGAGTGGGTTGGACCAAGCTATAGAAATCCTGATCAGCGAATTCCCCTATGATGTGCAGCTGGATTTCAGTCAACCGGAGTTAGTGCAGCGACTGGAGCGCATTGCCCAGGACATACCAGGTGTGGAGCGGGTGGAAGCGTGGGGCGTGGCTGATGCCCGCCGCGTCTATAGCGACGGCCGTGTCGGCAGCAGCTTCACCCTGTTCGGCGTCCCGGAAACAACGCAAATTGCCGCCTTTGCCAACCAGGCCGGTCGCTGGCTTAGCGCGCAAGACTCAGACTCACTATATATCAATTACGAGACCGAAAAATTGACTGGTCAGCCGATCGTCGATGAGACGCTGGCGCTCCGACTCAATGGATTGCGAGACCAGGTCACGCGCCTGGTGGGCATCAGCTTACGGCCGTTCGAAGCCAACGCCTACATGCCCTATGCCGCTTTCGAAGCCGCTACCGGCCAGCGCGCCAGGGCCGGGCGTCTGGTTGTCTATATGGCCGGTGATGATCCGCAGCAACAAGCGGCCATCGGGGATACCTTGACCGAGCGCTTCGAGGCGGCCGGCATCACCATCGCCCGCGCCGAAACCGCCGGCAGTCTGCGCGCCAGCTTCAAGGCCCAGTTTAACAATCTAGTCATTCTATTGATGGCCTTGGCCGGATTGACGGCTTTGGTCGGCGGATTGGGGCTGGCCAATACCATGGCCTTGAACGTCCTGGAGCGCTCGCGCGAGATTGGCATTCTGCGCTCCATGGGCGCCCAGCGCTCGCTGCTGCGACGCCTCATCCTGTTCGAGGGCTTGGCGATTGCCCTGATCAGTGCCCTGTTGGCGGTGCTGTTGGCCATACCGTTGACGGCCGTCCTCGATCGCGTGATGGGCAACTCGCTGCTTGGCAGCCCGCTGGCCTTTGCCTTTGCGCCCGGCGCGGCGTTGGGATGGTTCGCACTGGTGCTGATGATCGCTTTGGTGGCTTGCTGGCTACCGGCCGAATGGGCAGCACGGTTGACAATTCGCGAAGCGCTTGCCTATGAATAGACAGTTTCTACGGCATTCGAGCCAGCGTCCACAGGTTGGTGAGGATTGCCTCAGGCTGTGATTCGCGCTATACTCAATCCGTGAAACACCATTTCACAATATGAACCACACGACGACAGCCAAGACGCTGGATGATAGACAGCTAAAGGAGAACCCCACCATGTCCAAAAGCCTCAGCCCCCTGACCGACAAAGTCTATACCCGCGCCCCCTACTGGGCCGACGTCCCCGATGAAAAGTGGATGGACTGGCGCTGGCAAATGTCCAACCGCCTCAACTCGGCCGAAGAGCTGGGCAAGGTCATCAACCTGACCGAGTCCGAGAAGAAGGCGCTGACCACCGAGGGCCTGTTCCGCGTGGATATCACCCCCTACTTTGCCAGCCTGATCGACCCCGACGATCCCAATGACCCGGTGCGCAAGCAGGTCATTCCCACCGACCGCGAGATGGTGCCGTTCGAGTCGATGATGGAAGATTCGCTGGCCGAGGACAAACATTCGCCGGTGCCGGGGCTGGTCCATCGCTATCCCGACCGCGTGCTGATGCTGGTCACGACCCAATGCGCCAGCTACTGCCGCTACTGCACCCGCAGCCGCATTGTCGGCGACCCGACCCAGACCTTCAGCCGGGCCGAGTTCGACGCGCAGATCGAGTACATCGAGAACACGCCGCAGATCCGCGACGTGCTGCTCTCCGGCGGCGACCCGATGGTCCTGGCCCCCAAGCTGCTGGACATGATTCTCGGCCGTCTGCGGGCCATTCCCCATGTGGAGATCATCCGCATCGGCTCGCGCGTGCCGGTCTTCCTGCCCATGCGCGTCACCCCCGAATTCTGCGAGATGCTGGAGAAGTACCATCCCTTCTGGCTCAACATTCATGTCAACCATCCCAACGAGATCACGCCCGAACTGGCTGCGGCGGCCGATCGCCTGACGCGGGCCGGCGTGCCGCTGGGCAACCAGAGCGTGCTGCTGGCCGGCGTCAACGACTCGGTCCACATCCAGCGCAAGCTGGTCCACGATCTGGTCAAGATTCGCGTGCGGCCGTATTACCTCTACCAGTGTGACCTGGTGGAAGGCTCGGGCCATTTGCGCACGACGGTCAGCAAGGGTATTGAGATCATGGAAGGGCTGCGCGGCCATACGTCCGGCTACTCCGTGCCGACCTATGTCGTCGATGCGCCGGGCGGCGGCGGCAAGATCCCGGTCATGCCCAACTACGTCTTGTCGCAGGCCCCCGGCAAAGTGGTGCTGCGCAACTTTGAGGGCTTCATCACCACCTACACCGAACCGCTCGACTACGATCCCTACGAGATCAAGCATCTCGATTCGCTGGTCGAGCCGCGGCCGGAACCGGGACAGGAAGGTATTCTGGCCCTGCTGGAAGGCGAGAAGATGTCGATCGAGCCGGAAGGGTTCTCCGACGTGCACCAGCGGGGCGGGGCGGAGCACCGGCTGCGCAGCGGCGACATCAAGCAGAAGTGGCAGCCACTGGGCGTCGGTTCCATTGAGGTCCACAAGCCGCGTGAGCGTCTGTCGGCCGGGAAGGATAAGCCCGAAGCTGAAGCTGAAGAGCTGAGACGGCCGAGTCGAGTGAATAGTCCGCACCTTGCATGGGGATCGGATGCCGATGACCGAAAAGGAAGCCTACCCCGGCACGCAGTCGGTTCAGCGGGCCATTGCCCTGCTGAAGGCGTTCGACGACGTTAACCCGACCTGGGGCCTGTCCGACCTGCTCGCGCGAAACGGGGTCTGAACAAGACCACGACCTTCCGGCTGCTGTCCGCGCTGGAGCAGGAAGGCATGGTCGCCCGCGCCCAGGACGGCGAGAGCTATGTCCTGGGGCCGGAGGTGGTCGTTATGGGCGGTCGTGCGCTGCGGACCAACAATCTGCGCACCCTGGCCCGCCCCGAACTGGAAGCGCTGGCTGATCAGACCAACGAGACCGCCTCGCTGGAGATCCTCTCCCGGCGCGAAATGCTGGTAATCGACGAGATCGTCGGCGGCCATCTGATGAGCGGCGTGCCCTCGCTGGGCAGCCGCTGGCCGCTCTATGCGTCGTCCACAGGGCTGGCCATGTTGGCCTTTCTGCCGGAGGAGACATCGGCCGGGTTGCTACCGGCGACACTGACGCCGGTCACCTCGGCTACGACCATCAGCCGCGTAGCCCTGCGCCGTGAATTGGCCGACACCCGCGAGCGGGGCTATAGCATGGCTGACGAAACGTTGGAGGTGGGTCTCATCGCGTTGGCCGCGCCGGTCTACAATCACGACGGCCAGGTGATCGCCACCGTCAGCGTGGCCGGGCCGAAGGTGCGCATCACGCCTGCCTGTGTGGCCGAGATTGGCGCGCAGGTCGCGGCGACGGCCGAGCGCGTGTCGGCGCGGTTGGGTTATCGAAAGTAGCGGCATGAACCGCATCACCATCCTCGGCACCACCGGCTCGGGCAAAACTACGCTGGGTGAACAGCTCGCGATCGTGTTGGGCTACCCGTTCGTGGACCTGGATGCGCTGGTTCCAGGATGCCAACTGGACGATGCCGCCGCCGGACGTGATGAACGCGCGTGTATCGGCTGCCTTGGTGGGTGAGTGCTGGATTGCCGCGGGCAACTACAGACGGGTTCGGCCGATCGTTTGGAGGCGGGCTGACACTGTCATCTGGCTCGACTACCCGCTTCGGTAATCTACCCACGCCTCTTTCGCCGAACGATGCGGCGCGTAATCACACGTGAAGAATTGTGGAACGGCAATCGCGAGAGCTTTCGACAGCAATTTATGAGTCGCGAGTCACTGTTTCTCTATGCGGCCCGGACGCACGAGCGCAAGAAGGTGGAGTTCACGACCACCCTCGCTCAGCCGGACTACGCCCACCTGCGGCTTCTGCGCTTTGCCTCGCCCCGCAAGACGGCCGACTGGCTGTCCGGATTGGCCCGTCCTGCGACGAGCGGCGATAATCCGTGACATGACTGACCGACCCTTGCGCGTCCACTTCAGCTACCCCTTGTCGGCCGAGGAGCAAAGCCACCTAGACGCCGCCCTATTGCCGGGCATGCGCCTGACGATGGGGCCGGACCTGCCCCAGCCGGCCGACTACGACATCCTGGTCGCCGGACGGCCGTCACGCGATGAACTGTCTGCCGGGCCACACCTGCGCGCGCTCATCATTCCCTGGGCGGGTCTCCCGACCGAGACCCGCGCCCTTCTGCCCGATTTCCCGCAAATCACCGTCCACAACCTCCATCACAACGCCGCCCCCGTGGCTGAACTGGCCCTGATGCTCTTGCTGGCCGCGGCCAAGTTTACGCTGCGCTATGACGCTGCCTTGCGGGCCGGGGACTGGCGCATTCGCTACGAGCGCCCCGGTCCTTCGGTGATGCTGTCGGGCAAGACGGCGCTGATTCTGGGGTATGGCGCCATCGGCCGTCGTGTGGCGCGCGCCTGCCGGGTGCTGGGGATGCGGGTAATTGCCACGCGACGCTCCGCTACCGAGCCCCAAGAGGATGACGGCACCACGGTGTATCCCGCGGCAGCCCTGCCGGACTTGCTGCCGCAGGCCAATGCCGTGGTTGTTTGCCTGCCGCTGACCGAGGGGACCGACGGGCTGCTGGGCGCGGCCGAACTGGCGCTGCTGCCGCCGAAGAGCGTGCTGGTCAACATCGGTCGTGGGCAGATCATCGATGAACGCGCCCTGTATAAGGCCTTGCTGTCCGGCCGACTGCACGCCGCGGGCTTGGACGTCTGGTACAGTTATCCGCCTGACGAAGCGGCTCGTGCCAACTATCGGCCGGGAGCCTACCCGTTCCACGAGCTGGATAATGTCGTCATGAGTCCCCACCGCGGTGGGTTGGCCGACGAGACAGCCCGCCTGCGGATGACGGCCCTGGCGGAGCTGCTGAACGCAGCCGCGGCCGGAGGATCATCCCCAATCGCGTGGACCTCGCTGCCGGCTATTGACCTGTCGCGCACCGGACACTGAATACAGTCTGGGTGGTGATTGAGTGCACTGGGCGTTCTGCTACAATATGTCAACCGACGCGACCGGCGATGGTCGGTCGCGTCGAGTGTGAGATTTATGAAAACGCTATCTGTATGGTTGCTCTTGATCGGGGCTGTCATGGTCCTGTCGGGCTGTAAGACGATCGACTACCTGGATGCTGCCGCGCCGACGGATACGTCGATGGCTGATCGTGGTTATCACCGGCACCGACTTTGCCCCCCAAACGGCCGAAGGCATGACCGTCACCGACGACGGATTGTCCCAGGAATCGATAGTCACCAGTGGCATTTTCGTCTCCCAACCGGTAGAAGCGCCGATTGACTTTCAATGCTGTCGTGCCGCAGTGGATTTCGGAACTGCCGGACACGGCGGCCATAGAGCTGCAACTGCGGACCAGCCCCGACGGCCGTACCTGGGGGCCGTGGTATCACGTGCATCCACAAGCCGACTGGATGCGTGAAGGCGATCCCGACATCGTCGGCGATATGATCCTGGTGTCCGGTGCCGAAGAGACCAACCGCTTCGTCCAATACATGATCACCAGCGAAGGCAGTGGGTTGACTTCGCTCCGCGCCTGCGCGAACTGCGCTTCACGTTCATCGACTCTACGCAAGGTCCAACGTCTCAGAGAGCCTCGTATCGCGTCAGAAAGCGCTCGACGTGCTCTCCGGTGAAAGCGGCCAGGCTATCCAGGGCAGCACGGATGAGCTTTCCGAAACCCTTTGTCGTCAGCCGCTCGGTGTGGTGTCAGAGCGCGGATTGCGTCTATAGTGACGGTCTGGAATACTCGCCGGTGACGCATTTGATCGTTCACCACACCGTGTCGAGCAACACCAGCACCAACTGGGCGGCCGTTGTGCGCGCCATCTGGAACTTCCACACCTACAGTCGCGGTTGGGGCGACATCGGCTACAACTACCTCGTCGATCCCGATGGGGTCATCTATGAGGGACACTTTGGTGGTGACGACGTGGTGGGCACCCATGCTTCGGGGGCCAATGCCGGGTCGATGGCTGTGGCCCTGATCGGCACCTTTACGGAGCCGAACGTCAACCCGCCGGGCATTATCCCGCCGTCGCCCATGGTCGACTCGGCCGTCAATATTCTGTCCTGGAAGGCGGACCAGCGCGACATCGACGTCTATGATGCCAGTGACACCTTACCCAACATCGACTGGGGATTGCCCAATCTGATGGGCCATCGCGATGTCTATGGCACCACTGAATGTCCCGGCAGCCAGGCCTTTCGCTTGATACCCGTCATGCGCGAGCGAATCGCCCAGAACATCGGCCTCGTCAACACCAACATCTTTGTCGATGAACTGAGCCCGGCGTTCAGCAGCAGTAACAGTAACTGGCAAGTGCCACCGTACATGTGCGGCTTCGATCTACACGCGTTCTACACCTGGTCGACGCAAGGCGGCCCCACAGCCTGGGGCGAGTGGCGACCGCCGGTTCCGGCCAACGGCCGTTATGCAATCGATGCCTATGTGCCCTACTGTCGCACGGGGCGATCCGAGACCGCGGGCGTGACGTATACGATCACCCACCCGGGCGGCGTCAGCAACGTCGTGGTCAATCAGAACGCCCAGGTGGGCCTATGGATTCCGCTGGGCGAGTACGATCTGCCGGGAGGTAACTCCGCCGTAGTGCGTCTGACCGACCAGTCCTCGACCGACTCCGGCCTGGGCGTGTGGTTCGACGCGATTCGCTTGCGGCCGCTCACAGCGTTGCCGTCACCCGGTGTGGCCAATGCCCAACCGGCGCAAGATGGTTGGCAAACGCAGCGCGCCGTGACCTTTGACTGGCAGATTACCAACCCGACCACCGTGACGCAGACACGCCTTCAGGTTGCACCGGACGCGGCCTTCAGTACACCGGTCACGGATCAGGTGTGGCCGGGCGCCGTCAGCTCGGCGACGGTCAGCTATGGACAGGACTACCCGGATCTCTATTGGCGGGTGATTCTGGATTGGGCCGGCGGATCGCCGGTAGTGGGGCCAACCGGTCGTTTTCAACTCGACGGTACGCCACCGGAATCGTCGATACTGAAGCCGCAATATGTGGCCTGGACTAGAACCTATCGCCTAAGCTGGTCGGGCGAGGATGCGCTCTCAGGTGTTGCCGGTTACAACATTGACTTCCGGCCTGAAGGCGACAATTGGGTCCGCTGGCTCTCCAATACAACCCTGACGGGGGCGAATTTCATATTGCCCGACCCGTCCAGAGTTTATGAATTCAGAAGCCAGGCCATCGATGTGGCCGGTAATAGCGAAGCTGTGTCCGACACGGCCGATGTGTCCACCACGCAGGCACTGTTCCTTAACCAAACTATCTTGCAACCTGTGGCAATTAGTCCGTAGAATCTGTTTCTATCTTGTTAGACCAACCGAATGTGGAAGATAGCATGAAGGAAATCGAACATGTCGATATTCTGATCATCGGTACCGGGCCGTCGGGTACATCGACGGCGTTGCACTTGGTAAAGACCGATCCGGCCTGGGCCAAGCGTATTGTCATGGTTGACAAGGCTGTCCACCCGCGCGAGAAGCTCTGCGGTGGCGGCATTACCCATATGGGGCTGAACATCCTGTCCAATCTGGGCCTGCCGCTGGAGCCCCACAATTTCGCCGTGAAGGAAGCGCGTCTCGTCTATCATGACAAGTCTTACTCGTTCTATGGCAACCCGGTCTTTCGCATCGTGCGCCGGGATGAGTTCGACCATTGGCTGGTGAAGACGGCCGAGAAGCTGGGCGTGCGCGTCAATCAGGGCGAGGCGGTCACAGAGATCACTCCCCACGAAACTTACGTCGAAGTCACGACTGACAAGACCACCTATCACGCCACCGTCGTTGTCGGGGCTGATGGGTCGCGCAGTTATGTTCGCCGCAAACTGAAGTGGGATGATGAGTCAGGCGTCGCCCGCCTGATTGAAGTCCTGACGCCGGAGAATCCCAACACCGAACCGGAGTTTCGCGAGGGGGTGGCCATCTTTGACTTCACGCCGATGGATGACGGCCTACAGGGCTACTACTGGGACTTTCCCAGCTATGTCGGCGGCAAGGCGTATATGAACCGCGGTGTCTTCGATAGCCGCACCCAGCCGGAGAAGCCCAAGGCTGACTTGAAGGAAGTGCTCAGCGAATCCATGGCCGAGCGCGATCGCAACATGGATGATTACAAGCTCAAGGGCCACCCCATCCGCTGGTGGGACGCACGCGGCCGTTTTTCCCAGGCCCATATCGTGCTGGTCGGCGATGCTGCCGGTGTGGACCCCCTGTTTGGCGAGGGGATTTCATTTGCGCTGGGTTACGGTGAGGTAGCCGCAGCCGAAATTGCCCAGGCGTTCGCCCGCAACAACTTCAGCTTTGCCGGCTACTCCCGACGTCTGCGTCGCAGCCGACTCTTCCAGCAACTGCAACTACGCACGCTGGCTTCCAAGTACGCCTACTTGCTGAACTATCCCTGGCTGGTCCCCATCGGTTGGGGGGCGATGCGCGCCTTCATGCACCTGACACCGTGGCGCCACCGCGACTACGTGCCGGTGAAGGAGCCGGAGTTTCGGCTGACGGACATCGTCTCATCCACTTGATTGGGTGACAGGGCGACGGTCGACGGTTTCCACCAATCGTCCATCGGTCAGCATGTGAACGATATCGGCCGCTTCCTCCACTTTGGGGTCGTGGCTGGCGACGATGGCCGTTACGCCCGTCTCGGCGACAAACTGGCGAATGAGGTCGATGATGGCGTGACCGGTGGCCGTGTCCAGCTGGCCGGTTGGTTCATCGGCTAACAGCAGGGACGGCCCATTAGCCAGCGCCCGCGCCAGGGCCACGCGCTGCTGTTCGCCGCCGGAAAGCTCGTAGATTCGATGACCGGCGCGCGGACTTAACCCTACCAGTTCCAGCATGGCCGCTGATCGTTGTTCGCGATGGTCGGTGGCCGTCAGAACCAGTCGCAACGGCACCTCCACATTCTCGCGCGCGGAGAGAAACGGCACGAGGCCAAAGGTTTGGAACACGAAACCAATCTGGTGGCGGCGCAGTTCGATCTTGTCCTGATTGTCCATGGTTGCCAACGGCCGACCCGCCACCGTCACACTGCCTGCCGTCGGCTCATCCAGTCCGGCAATGATGTTGAGCAGCGTGGTTTTGCCGGAACCCGATGGCCCCTTGAGCACGACCATGGTGCCTGACGGAATGATCAGGGAGACATCATCCACTGCGTGAACCTGTTCGTCACCCATCTCGAAAATACGCGAGACGCCATCCACGACAACGGCCGCTTCAGGGAGGGGCGTTGCCTGGGCGGTTGCCCGGCTGACGGCGGCTGCCTCATCCTCCAGCGTCAATCGTTTCGGACGCCAATAGGAAGGCGCGCTGTCAGTGGCGGCCAATTGCGGTAGGGCAACCGGGATCGCTGACGCCGCCTCTTGCCCCGGCCAGACGGACACGTGATCGTTTTCCAGCTTGAGCTTGACCCGATCGCGCAGTTCCAGTGACTGCACATAGGTCTTGGGCATTTGCAGCCGTCCGGCACGGTCGAGAATGACCCACTCTTCTTCGGTAATCGTCCCATCTTCCAGACTGCGGTCGCGGCGGATCTCAGTGCTGGTGCGGCCGTCCTGAATGGCGACCACCCGATCGACGCGATTGGCAACACGCTGGTCATGGGTCACGATGATGATCGTGGTCCCCAACGTGTCGTTGACGCGGCGCAGGGCATCGAAGATCATAGCTGCCGTCTCGGAGTCCACTTGGCCGGTCGGCTCATCGCCCAGCAGCAAGTGGGGGTTGTTGGCTAAGGCGATGGCCAGGGCCACGCGCTGCTGCTGCCCGCCGGACAGCCGATCGGGGCGAAAGTCGGCCCGGTCGGCCAGGCTCACAATATCGAGCAGCTCCAGTGAGCGGTCTACGCGTTCTCGGTTGGATCGGCCGCTCAGCATCATGGGCAGCGCCACGTTTTCCTGTGCCGACAAATAGGGCAGTAGGTTGCGGGAGGGCTGCTGCCAGACGAAACCGACGACATCGCGCTTGTATTCGACACGCTGTTTGTCATTGAGCTGCGAGAGATCCCGACCGTCCACCACGATGCGCCCGGCACTGGGTGTGTCCAGCCCGCCGAGGACATTGAGCAAGGTGGATTTGCCGGAGCCGGACGAACCGACAATGGCCATCATCTCGCCCCGCTCGACGCGCAGGTCCAAGCCTTGCAGGGCGACCACTTCCAGGTCAGCCACCTTATAGATTTTGACCAGGTTGTCGCTCAGGATAAATGGCTGGTCGCTCATAACGTTTCTTCCTTCGTTTATTCCAATGCCGCCCGGCGATTGACCCCGGTCTCCCGGCGCGTTGCTATGGTGATCACGATCATCAGCGCCAGACTATAGCCCAGGGTTAGCAGGCCCAGGAGCGTCAGCAGATCGCCCCAGTTGATGACGATGGCGTGGATGGTATCGCCACCGACGGCGGCGCTAAGTGTGCTGGACAGCAATGGCCGCATCATGACGGCCAGAGCATAGCCCATCACGATCCCGGCCAGAAGCCCCAACACCAGGGCAGTTACGCCCTCCACGGCCAACAGGCCGGCAATCTGTCGCGGTGCATAGCCCATTGTTTCCAGCACGCTGAACTCGGCGTCGCGACGACGGGCGGCAAAGTATAGCAGGAGTCCGAACGCACCGATGCTCAGCACGGCCACACTCCAGCCGTTGAGACTGAGCGCGGCGGCCGTTTGCTGCCCGACCAAATCAGACCGGAGGCGGCGTTCGGCGGCGGCAGTGCTGGTAATGATACGCCCTGCGGCGGGACCTTGTCCGGCGGCCACGGCCGCTTCAACTTCTTCGCCCATGCCCGGCGCAACCTGCAACCAAATCTCCTTTTGCCCAATCCAGGGTTCGCTCAGGAGGGAGAGGTCAACCTGCTGCTCCAACAGCTCGAGATTGGTCACCATGAATGCGCCGTCCACGGCCGGGAAAGACCGAATGAGGCCACGCACCTCAAAGTCCACACGATCCGTGCCGACGATATAGGTCACGATGTCGCCCACTGCACGGTCGAGGGGGTAGGTGTCGTAGGAAAAAACGGCGGGGATGGCCTGGGAACCGGCTGTCTCGATGGCGGGCAGGATGTCGGGCAGGGTTAGGTTACTGGTGTTGGGCGCGAAACGGGATACGTCGGCCAGCGTGTCAGGGTCCACAGCGACCAGTGTGGTCAGCCGCGTCAACTCCGGTGCCCAGCGCGTGCGCGTGTTGAGATAGACGGGAGAGGCGGCTTCGACACCGGCTAACTCGCCGGCCGCGGTCACGTCGTCCCTGCCGGACGTGTTGGGCACGCCCACACGTACATCGGCCCCGGCGATGGCGTGGGCCATTTCAGCCTGCCGCTGGGCCAGCGAAGACTGCCACAGCGTGGCAAACACCGCCAGTCCGGTCGCCAGGCTGATCACGAGAATCAGACGGGCTGTATCCACCGGGGCACGCCCGGCGTGGGTCAGGCTGTAAGGCGTGATGACGGCGGTGCCACGCATCTCTCGACCGGAGAACCAGCGAATAAAGGGCGGGTAGAGACGTAGGAAGAGCAGGGCCAGCCCAGCCAACAGGAACGTCGGCCCCAGCAACAGCAATGGATCTGCTCCACCGGAAAATGACGACCCACCCAACCCCAGTCCGGAACCGCCGCTGTTGACCGATTGCCAGTAGAGTGCCGCCCCAGCCAGCAGCAAGATCAGATCGAGGTAGTAGCGCTGCCACCACGGCCGCTGGGGGGCCAGGGTGCGACCGGTTGACCAGGGGGCCGGCAGGCGACGCACCGCCAGCGCAAACCCGGCGGTTAGTAGGAGCCAGCCGGCGAAGACCGCGGCCACGTCCAGCACCCAGGCATCGCGCGAGATCGTGCCGACCACGGTGCGATCGCTGATTGCGCCCCAGGCGGACAAGACAACCCGGGCCAGCCAGGGGGCGAGAAGAACGGCCGCCAGTGCCAGGAGAAACGTGGCCCCGCCGAACAAGAGCGTCAGACGGCCGCGACTGATTCCCCGATTGCCGAGGATGCGCGTCTCGTTGGCCCCGCGGCCGATGAGGTCACCACCCACCATGAGCAGCGCCAGTAACCCGAACAGGAGCGATTGCGCTGCCAAAAGGAACAGGGAGACCCGCGCCCGGCCAATCTCGGCTTCATAAGCGCCAATAATATCGAGCAGACTGGTGTCCACGCGCAGAAAGTTGTTGACCAGTTGCGTTTCCACTTCGCGTAGTTGAGCCTGGATATCGGCCGAATTGTTGAGGGTGATCTGACTGGTGTCCGTCAACAGACGCCATTCATGGGTGTGGCCGGGGAAGGCGGTCTGCATATCTTCCGGCCGGACCAACAGCGACAAGCTGATTGTCTCCGGCATACTGGCACCGTTGCGGGCCTCGCGCAGGTAACGAAACGGCAACAGCGTGCCCCACCAGGCATCGCTGTCGGGAGCAAGCGGCTCGACCACCCCGACAATTCGAACGCGCCGCCCGTCGGCCGTCTCCACTTCATCACCGATCTGTCAGATTGTAGCGCTCGACACTGCTGCCGTCGGCGGTGCTGAAGTTGAGCGTCGTCGCGGCATCGCGCCCAATGACTGCTTCAATGATGTCGGCGTTGGCCTGGGGCAGGCGCCCGTCCAGAACGCTGACCCGGCGCTCCAGGTCGGTAACAGCATAGGGATGCAGGGCGAAGAACTCGTCAAACGATCTGTCTCCGGCGGCTGTGAAGATGACCGGCGAGCCCGACACTTCGATCTCGCGTACTTCAACCCGATCTACCAGTAGATCCCCCAGCGTTGTCCGGATGCGCTCATAGAGGGGTTCGTTCAGGCCATTGCCGGAGATGAGGATGTTGCGGGCGGCAAAGGGCGCATCGGCCAGCCGTTGGGTCAGCCCTTGTCCGGCAACGGTGGTGGCGTAGGCCGGCAGCCCCGCGGCCAACGCACCCACCAGCAACAATCCGACAAACAGAATGACGGCGGCGCGCCAGTGGCTGGTGAAGGTGCGGATGAATAGTGAGGGCGACATGACAGGTGAAGGAATGAAACCAGCTGCTGCTAACCGGCCGAGATGGGACGGGTGGGCAAGGTCCAGCGCGGAGCCTTAGCCATTGTCCATCTGAAACGTGTAGCCAATGCCGCGTTCGGCGATGATGTAGGACGGTTGATTATGGTCTCTTTCGATCTTGCGCCGCAGCCGGTGAACGTGCACATGCAGCCGGTCTTCCTGCGCCTCTTGCATCGGCCAGATGCGGTTAAGCAGGAAGTCGGTGGTCACGATGCGCCCGGCGTTGCGGACGAGAATATAAAGCAGCTTGGTCTCCGTGGGCGTCAGGGAGACTGATTCCCCGTCTACCGTAGCCTCTCGCAGCGGAAAATTGATGAGCAGCCGATCGTCAATGCGCGTGGTGGAGTCCAGCGTGTAGGTGTAGTCATCCATACGAGCTAACACACGGCGGACGCGAGCCACCAGTTCCGGTGGGCTAAACGGTTTGACGATGTAGTCTTCAGCGTGGTCCTCCAGCCCTTCAATAATCGTTTCTTCGGTGGTGACGGCTGTCAGCATGATGACCGGCACATCGCTGAACTCGTGCAGCGACCGGCAGAACTCAAAACCACTCATTTCCGGCATGTGGAGATCGACGATGGCCAGATGGGGCATTCCATGGCGATTGATGAGCTTGAGCGCCTCCGGCCCGGAGATCGCGGTGGATACCTCATAGCCGGCTTGTTCCAGGGTATGGTTGACAATATGCAGAGTGTACGTGTTGTCATCCACTACCAATATGCGCTGCGTCTCGCTTGCGTTTTCCAACATAGTCTTCCTCTGGCGCCCAACGAATTGTCCCGGTTTTTGGCGTTGAAATGGTTTCAATCAGTGAACAGGAAAATGCAATGGTAGACCATGTAATTGCCGTTGCCAAGCGCGGGAGTTTTGTTGCCTTGTTTCTTGCATGTGGTATAAAAGCGAAGCATTTCACAATCATTCTACGCTCATCTTACGAAGAGGAAGAGGAAACGCAGTGCTGGCTGATTGGCAATATATCGCAATTTTTGTGGCACTATCACCCATATTCCCGCTCGCGCCGGTTGTGCTCAATCGACTTCTTGGGCCCCACCGACCGAACCCCATCAAGCAGCAGACCTATGAATGCGGCATTGAGACCGTGGGCGATACCTGGGTCCAGTTCAAGGTCCAGTATTACATCTATGCTCTGGTCTTCGTCGTGTTCGACGTAGAGGCGGTCTTCTTGTTTCCCATCGCTGCTGCTTTCGGCCAGCTAGACCTCTTCGCCATTGTGGCGACAGTGGTGTTTATCGTGCTGTTGGCCGATGGTCTCGTTTATGCCTGGGGGCGCGGGGTTCTGGAGTGGGTCTAGATACCTAGCCCCTTTTTTGACAGCAGGAGACGCTAGACACCTTTCGGCGTTCAAGTGCCGTGCGCTTGAATCCTGAGATAGTGGAGACGCGACCGCTATGAATATTCTCGACTTATTAAAGAGCATTGTCTCGCTCGATCTCGGCAACTACATCCGCGACACCTTTGGCACCGGACCCGGCACTGAGGCGTTGATTGATGTCGGTGGCGTCCTGATCCTGTCCACCTTCTGCCTGCTCATCGTTATTTTCCTGATCTGGCTGGAGCGCAAGGTTCTGGCCCGCATGCAGGATCGTGTCGGTCCTAACCGCGTTGGCGGCAGGTATGGTCTGTTGCAGACCGTAGCCGACGTGATGAAACTCCTGACTAAAGAAATCATCAATCCCTTCGGCGCGGACTGGATTGCCTACAATCTGGCGCCGATCCTGATTGTGATGGCCGCGCTTGCTGATGTGGGCGGTCATGCCTTTTGCGCCTGGTGTCATCGGCACCGATCTCAACATCGGCATTTTCTATTTCCTGGCGATCAGCTCTGTGTCGGTGATGACCCTGTTGCTGGCGGGCTGGGGTTCCAACAATAAGTACGCGCTGTTGGGCGCGTTTCGCGCCGTCGCCCAGCTGGTCAGCTACGAAGTGCCCATGATTCTGGCGCTGATCGTGCCCATTATCCTGGCGCGAACGATGTCGACGGTTGGCATCATTGATGCCCAGTCCATTCCGTTTCTGTTCTATGTGCCGTTGTCGGCGCTGATCTTCTATATCTCAGCCCTGGCCGAAACGGGCCGCACGCCGTTTGACATCATTGAGGCCGAGTCGGAAATCGTCGCCGGATTCCACATTGAGTACGGCGGGATGAAGTATGGCATGTTCATGCTGGCCGAGTTCATCGGCGCGCTGTTCATGTCCGGCCTGTTTGTCACGTTATATATGGGTGGCTACCGGCTGTTCGGGCTGGAGAATTACGTCAGTGCGGACGGCTATACCTACGGCCGTATCTTTGGTCTGTTGGCCTTCTTTGCCAAGACCTTCGTCGTCTACTTTGTCTTCATCTGGGTTCGAGGCACGCTGCCGCGCTTGCGTGTGGACCAAATTCTGGGCTTCAACTGGAAAGGCATGGTCCCGGTTTCGCTGGTGCTGGTGCTGGTGGTGGCGGTGGCTGACAAGCTCATCCCGGTGGGCACCCCAGAGACCTTGCGGATGCTCATCATGCTGGGCTTGAATGTCCTCATTGGCTGGGCTGCCATTGAGATTTTGCGCCGCCGCGCCCGAAAGATGCGAATCGACGCCGGTGATTTGCCCGGCTCCGGCGCAGCTGTTGCCGATGGAGACCATGACGACCACGTGGTTGTGGAACCGATACCGGCCCATTAATCCGGCCGAATACCGATTTGAGGCGCACGTATGACGCAGCAAGTTATCTTCATCTTCTTAAGCGTGGTTCTGCTGGTGTCGGCCATTCTGACCGTCACCCTGCGGAACATGTTCCACGCCGCGCTGGCCCTGATGGTCAGCTTTTTGGGAGTGGCCGGCTACTATGTTTTGCTGGACGCCGGTTTTGTGGCCATGGCCCAACTCCTGGTCTACATCGGGGCTATCTCCATTCTCATCATCTTCGCTGTCATGATGACTCGTCGAATGATGCAGAGTATCGAGACCCCGTTTAACTCCCAGCCCATCATCGGCCTCATCGGGTCGCTTCTGCTGCTGGTCATATTGATTGTCGTCATTACCGGCCTCTACCCGGTGACCCCCGGCGCCGAGACGCTGTTGGGGATGGCCCCGCCTGTTGACCCGATCATTATCGAAAGCAGCGTGGCCCGGCTGGGTCGTGCCTATGTCAGCGCCGACGTCTACGTCTTGCCGTTTATTGTTATCTCAATTCTACTCCTGGCCGCCCTGGTAGGTTCCATCTACATTGCCTGGCCGAAGCATGAGGAGGACAATTCATGATCCCCCTTTCATGGTATTTGATCGTGAGCGCCATTCTGTTCTGTATTGGCATGTATGGCGTCATGTCCCGGCGAAATGCCATCGCTATCCTGATGGGTGTCGAGCTGATGCTCAATGCCGTCAACATTAACTTAATCGCCTTCTGGCGCTATCTGACACCCGATCGGTCTACCGGCCTGGCCTGGGCGACCTTTGTCCTGGCCGTGGCGGCTGCCGAAGCCGCGGTTGGTCTGGCCATGATTATTTCTGTCTACCGTCGTCGTGATTCTGTTGTCGCTGAAGAACTGGACTTGATGAAGAACTAAGCGCCGGGTGATTGTTGGGCCAAGCCTGTCGATAGCATGGCGGCCGACCGATTGACCAAGCGACTTCACTCCTGAACGAGACTGCCTATGACCGAGCAGACTTTAACCACAATGACATGGCTGATTCCAGCCATACCCCTATTGGTATTCTTCATCATCGCGCTGTTTGCCTATCGCAGTCGCACGCTGAGCTGGATCCTGGCCTGGGCCGGAGTCATCAGCTCGCTGGTGATGAGCTGGATTGTCGGCCTGAGCGTTCTGGGCGTGGGGTCCATGAGCTGGAGGAGCACCCGGTCCAGATTGCCAGTTCCATTGACTGGTTGCCCATCGGCAACTATCTGGACGGCACCTGGTTGCGGATGGGCGTGGCCGTTGACCCGCTGGGCGCGGTCATGCTGATGATGGTCTCCTTTGCTGTGACGATGATCTTTATCTACAGCGTGGGCTATCACAACTGGGGCAACGGTCTGGGCACCCATATCGGCGAGCCGCAACATGACATGACCGAAGAGCCGCTGCTGGCGCGCTTCTTCGGCTATATGTCGCTATTTGCCGGGTCCATGTTGTTGTTGGTTGTGGCCGATAATCTGCTCTTGCTGTTTATCGCCTGGGAGTTGATGGGCTTCTGCTCATATTCGCTTATCGGCTTCTGGTATGCGCGCAATTACCCGCCCGATATGGATATCAAGCACATCCCACCGCGAGCAGCGGGCGTCAAGGCGTTTATGACCACGCGTATCGCCGACGTCGTCATGCTGCTGGGTATCGTCTTCTTCTGGTGGGCGTTCGGCACGATGAACTTTGCCGATGCCTTTACGCTCGAACAGTTTGAGATGGTCATCAACGCCATTGGTTTCGGCGGTCTGGCCATCATGACCCTGATGCTGTTTACGGGCACGGTCGGCAAGTCGGCTCAATGGCCGCTGCATGTCTGGCTGCCGGACGCGATGGAAGGCCCGACGCCGGTCAGCGCCGTCATCCATGCGGCCGCCATGGTCTCGGCCGGTATCTTTATGCTGCTGCGCATCTTCCCGCTCATTTCGGTCACGATCGAGGGCGTTCCCAATGCGGGCCTGATCATTGCCGGTATCGGGGCGTTTACGGCCCTGATGGCGGCCACGATTGCCGTAGCACAATATGACGTCAAGGCCGTTCTCGCTTATTCGACCATCTCGCAGTTGGGCTTTATGGTTGCGGCCATCGGTCTGGGCGCCTACGTCGCCGCTGCCTTCCACCTGATTACCCACGCCTTCTTCAAGGCGCTGCTGTTCCTGGCTTCCGGCTCGGTCATTCATGGCATGGAGCATGGTGCCCTGCATGAACACGACCACCATTCCGATCCGCAGGATATGCGCCACATGGGTGGTTTGCGCCACAAAATGCCGGTCACCTTCTGGACGTTCCTGATCGGCGGCCTGTCGCTGTCCGGCTTCCCGCTGATTACGGCCGGGTTCTGGTCAAAGGATGAGATTTTTGCCGATGCCTGGTATCAGTGGACGGACGACGGCAAGGCTTTGGCCTTGATTGTCCTGATCATGTTGGCGGTGGCGGCCTTCCTGACGGCCTTCTACACCATGCGCCAGATCAGCCTGACATTCTTGGGCAAGCCGCGCACCGGCATGGCGGAACATGCTCATGAGAGCAACAAGTTCATGACCATTCCGCTGGTGCTGCTGTCGATTTTCGCTGTGGGCGTGGGTTGGCTTGGAATCCCCGACCGCTTCCTTGGCACCGAAGGCATTTTCTACAATTTCTTCCATCACTATGTCGGCGCGACAGAATATGAACTGTTCGACGAACTGTACAGTATGGATTTGATTGCGCACAAGATCGAGACGTTGGAGTGGAGTTGGGTGCCGCTGATCATTTCGCTGGTTGTGGCCCTGGGCGGCCTGTTTGTTGGCTGGCTGATCTATGCGCGACGGCCGCTGGAGAAGGGCGAACAGGATCCGCTGGTGGCGCCGCTGGGCCCACTGCACGTGTTCCTCAACCACAAATGGTATTGGGACGAGCTCTATAGCCGGATGTTTGTTGTGCCCACGATTTGGCTCTCTGAAAAGTACTATGAGGTTGTGGACAAGGGCATCATTGACGGCATCCTCCACGGCATTGCCGGTGCCTTCTACTGGATGGGCAGTGTTGCCAAGCGCTTCGAGGAGCTTGTGTTCGGCGATGGCGTCGATTGGGTCAAGGATCAGTTTCTCAACGTATCCGAGGAGTTCCGCTATTTGCAAACGGGACGAGTGCAGGAGTATGCGCTCATCTCGGTATTCATCGCCGGGGCATTGGCGATTGTCATCCTGCTGATTAACAGTGGATGGCTGGCCAACATCTTTTAGCGCCGGCTTCTAGCTTGCGATTGGCGACAACATTATGGACGTCATTCTCGATAACCTTCTACTCATAACAATATTCTTCCCGCTGATTGCGGCCGGAATCCTGTTCATCATGCCTGATGATGCCGGGATGACGATCAAGCGGGTGGCCCTGGTCTTCAGCATAGTGCCGCTGGTTACGGTGCTGCTGATGTGGTTCAACTATGACCGCATTGATGCCGGCATCCAGTATGAAGTTGTTCTGGATTGGTTCCCGGCCATCAACTCCAGTTTTCATCTGGGTCTGGACGGCATCAGCCTGTCGATGGTGCTGCTGACGGCCATTCTGACGCCGTTGGCGATTCTGGCCTCGTTCGAGATCGAAAATAATGTCCGCACGTACATGGCGCTGTTCATGCTGATGGAAATGGCAATGTTCGGCCTGTTTGCGTCGCTCGACCTGGTCATCTTCTTCATCTTCTGGGAATTCAGTCTGGTTCCGATGTACTTCATCATCAAGTTGTGGGGCGGTCAGGACCGGGAGTACGCATCGTTCAAGTTCTTCATCTACACCATGGCCGGCAGTTTGGGTTTGTTGCTGGCTATCCAGGTCATTGGCTGGTCGATGGGCACGTTCGACATTCCGGAACTGATGACGACCTTTGTCAATTATCCGCCCGGAACGAGACTGCCGGTGACGGGTCTGTCGGTGGACACGGTTAAGGCCATCGGTTATTGGGCCTTCCTGATCGCTTTTGCCATCAAGGTGCCGATTTGGCCCTTCCATACCTGGTTGCCCGATGCCCACACGCAGGCGCCTACAGCCGGTTCCATGATGCTGGCCGGTGTTCTGCTGAAGCTGGGAGCCTATGGTTTCTTGCGGCTGGTCATCCCCCTGTTCCCGGAACAGGCGACACATGACGGCCGGCATTCTGGCGACACTGGGTATGCTGAGCATTGTCCTGGGCGCGTATGCCGCCTTTGCCCAATGGGACTTCAAACGGCTGGTGGCCTACTCCTCTGTCAACCACATGGGCTTTGTCGTGCTGGGTATTGCCGTGGCGGCCTTTGCCTATGGCATTCAGGGTCGCAGTGACGGCCTGACCCTGGACGCCATCATCGCCACCAACGGTGCGGTGATGCAGATGTTTAACCACGGCCTGTCGGCGGCAGGTATGTTCTTCCTGGTCGGCGTCATCTACGGCCGAACGCATACCCGCGACCTGTCCAAGTATGGTGGCATCTGGACGGTCTTGCCGGTATTCGGCATGATCCTGATCTTTACCAGCATGGCCTCGCTGGGTCTTGCCCGGCCTCAACGGCTTTGTGGGTGAATTCATGGTGGCCCGCGGCGCGTGGAATGTATTCACCGTTCAACTGGTCATATCGATGCTGGGTCTTGCTCATGACCGGCGCCTACATCCTGAAGGGCATTGGCGAAACACTCCACGGCCCGCTGAAGCCGGAATGGGCGGGGCTGAAAGAAATGACCTTCCGCGAACACCTGGTTATCTGGCCGCTGATGATCCTCATCTCTGACGCTGGGCATTTGGCCGCAGTGGCTGCTGGCGGTCATTAATGACACCGTTACAAGGATCTTCAGCTAACCGTATTCGATAAGCTGGACGGAAACTATGGATTTCCCCTATCTCTCTGTTATTGCACTATCACCGATATTATTCGCGGTGATCATCCTGATCTTGCCCAAAGATCGGCCTGAGGACGCGCGCATGCTGGCGCTGGCGGCGATGCTGATTGGCCTGGTACTGTCGGTATATGTTTACTATGCCTATAACCAGAACCTGCCGCCGGAAGGAACACGGTGGGCCGATACGCTCATGTTCGTGGAAGAACATGGCTGGGTGCCCAGCATCGGCCTGAACTACATAGTCGGCGTCGATGGTATGAGCGCCACCATGGTGCTGCTAACCTCGATTGGTCGGCCTTGGGTGGCGTCATCATCTCCTGGAGTATCTGATGACCGGCCGCGCGAGTTCTTTGCCTTCTTCATGCTGTTGGTGGCCGGTGTGCACGGTGTCTTTGTTGCGGTGGACGGCTTCCAGTTGTTCTTCTTCTACGAGCTGGCTGTGCTGCCCATGTACGTGCTCATTGTCGTCTGGGGCTGGAAGGAACGACGCGAATACGCGGCCATGAAGCTGACCCTCTATTTGCTGATTGGCAGCTTCATCTCGTTCATCGCCTTCCTGGTCCTCTACTTCACACCGACTGTAAGCGGGGAGGCGTTGCGAACGTTCGACCTTCGAATCTGGTCGGAAGCCAACTTTGCCTTCAATACCCAGATAGTCTGGTTTATGCCCCTGTTCATCGGCTTCGCCGTTTTGGCCGGTATGTTCCCCTTCCACAACTGGTCGCCTGACGGCCATGTGGCGGCGCCAACGGCTGTCTCGATGATCCATGCCGGTGTGCTGATGAAGTTGGGCGCCTACGCGTCCATGCGTGTCGGCATCCAGATCCTGCCTGAAGGCGCGGTCTACTGGTTCCCGTTCATCATTATTCTGACGCTTGATCAACGTGCTCTACGGGTCGCTGATCGCCATGCGCCAGCGCGATATGAAGTACCTCATCGGCTACTCCAGCGTTAGCCATATGGGTCTGGTCACGATGGGATTTGCCGCGCTAACGCTGGTCGGCTTCACCGGTGCAGGCATCCAGATGGTCAGTCACGGCGTGATGACGGCGCTCTTCTTCGCGGTGGTCGGCATGATTTATGACCGTACCCATACCCGCAACATGGATGAGCTGAGCGGCATGAGCCAAGGCGCTGCCCTGGACGGTGGTGGCCTTCATCATCGGCGGTCTTGTGTCCATGGGTATGCCCGGTCTTTCCGGTTTCATTGCCGAGTTCCCCATCTTCCTGGGTGTCTGGCAAGGGCACAACCTGGATTTCAACGGCGTGTTTGGCCTGAATCCGTCTGACTATTATCAGATCGTGGCTATCCTGGCGATTTTGGCGGTGGTAATCACTGCGGCGTACGTACTGCGCGCCGTTCAATCCGTGTTCTTCGGCGAATATGACGCCGAGAAGTGGCATGACATGCGGCCGATTTTAGGCATTGACAAGATGGCCCTGATCACCTTTAGCGTCGTCCTGATATTAATTGGTGTACTGCCGATTCTGATCGCCCCGATTATCCAATCCGGGGTCTCGCCGGTAGTCGAACGCCTGAACGAGGCCCAGCTGGTCGTCCAGTCATCGGGTGGCTCCGTCTCCGGCGCAGCACAGGATTTCTTCCACACTGTGGCTGCCAAGTGTCCTGAGCTGGTTTGGAGGTGTATAAGTGAGTCCTAATATCACTTCATCCTGGTATTTGGCCTTGGCGCCGGAAATTGCGCTGGTGCTGTTGCTCTTTGTCGTGCTGTCCTACGACCGCCTCTTCAAACCGGAAGACAAGCGACAGGTAGGGCAATTCACAGCCTGGGGCGGTCTGGCGATTCTGATCATGACCATCGGCCTATGGGTGCTGTTCCAGCAGCCCAATGCCGACTGGTCCATCACCGAGAGCGTTTTCTGGGGCGGCATGATACGCAACGACCTGGTGACGCTGGTCTTTAGGATAATGTTCCTTTCGGCGCTCATCTTGACGTCCCTCCTTTCGATGGACGTGCCGCGCCTGCAGACGGTCGAATACTACGGTCTGTTGATCATCGCCTGTATCGGTTTCAGCCTGATGGCGGCCTCGACTGACCTGATCATGATCTACGTGGCCCTGGAAACGGCCAGCATCTCCTCCTACTTGTTGGCCGGATTCCGCACGGACCGCGAGCGTTCGGTCGAAGCGGGTATGAAGTACTTCATCTACGGCGCGTTTACCACGGCCGTCATGGTCTATGGCATGAGTCTGCTCTACGGCGTGACCGGCCAGACCAATCTCTACATCATTGGCAACCTGTTCGCCAACGCGCAACAAGTTGACGTCGTACAGCCGGTGATCTTGCTGGCTGCGGTGTTGATTGTGGTTGGCTTTGGTTTCAAGATAGCGGCCGTGCCCTATCACTTCTGGACTCCCGATGTGTACCAGGGCGCTCCGACTCCCTTCACCGGGTATCTGTCGACCGCTTCCAAGGCGGCTGGATTTGCTATTTTCCTGCGCGTGTTTATGGCCGGCGTACTTGGCCCGGCAGATCCCTCGTCTGTCTGGTGGGCCATGCTGGTGGCGATCTGTATCATCACGATGACGCTGGGTAATCTGGTGGCCATCTTCCAGACTAACATCAAGCGAATGCTGGCCTATTCCAGCATCGCTCAGGCGGGCTATGCCATGATCGGCCTGGTGGCGCTGTCACAGGACGGTTCCGGCGCGACCATGTTCTATTTGCTGATGTATGTGTTCACGAACGTTGCCGCCTTCGGTGTCATCCTGCTGGTCAGCAATGCCACGGGAACGGACGAGATTACCGACCTGAACGGCCTGAACCGCCGGTCGCCCTTCTTGGCGTTGGTGATGTTGTTTGCTATTCTCTCTCTAGGCGGCATCCCGCCGACAGCCGGCTTCTTCGGCAAGTTCTTCTTGTTCAAGGCAGCCGTGGACGCCGGGCTGTGGTGGTTGGCGTTCACTCGGCCTCCTGAACGCCTTCGTAGCCTTGTACTACTACCTAAACATTGTCAAATATATGTACCTGTACCGGTCGGATGAAGACGACGTGGCGATTCCGGTTTCACGAGCGGCCATCATTGGTTTAACCTTGGCCTCGTTCTTCATCATTTACCTGGGTATAAGTGCTGGACCAGCGTTTGATCTGACGCGACAGGCGGCGGCGGCATTCTTCCCTGGCTAACTTCGGCCAAAAAATTGCCCAACCGATCGACTGTGATATAATGCACAAACGCTCCCGTTAAAAACAAACGTGTCGCAAGATCCAAACATCAAGCGCGCGGCTGATCTGACCAACATGATTGGGCAGATTGGTTGCGTCACCGGGGTAGTCGCGCTCATTATCATTGGCATCGCCTTTGGCGCGGGGTGGCTTCTGGACGATTTGATGGGGAACGAGCGACGCATTTTTACTGTCATTTTCATGCTCTTAAGCTTTCCGATTACAACGTATGCGATGGTCCGCATCAGCCTTTATATGGTCGGGCGGGCCCAGGCAAGTGTCGAGCAAACAACAAACCAAGACGACAGGGATAAGACAGCATCATGATTAAGAAACGCTATATCATCCTTGGCTGTGCCTTGCTAATGATCATATTCGGCTCCATCGTGGCTTATACACGCCCGGTGTTGCCGTTTATCCAGCTGCCGGGTGAAGTCTATCCGGGCACAGAAGGATGGCTGCCGGAGTTCCTTTTCAATAGCACGGGATTCACCAACACCTTTGCCGCCACGCTGCTGGCCTGGGGTGTCATCCTGCTCATCATCATTTTGGCCCGTGCCGGTTCGCGCACGGCCGATGAAGTGCCGACTGGGTTCTACAACCTGTTCGAAATGATCATCGAGGGCGCCTACAACTTCGCCCAGAACATTGCCGGGCCGAAAGTGAAGGAATTCTTCCCTTACTTCATGAGCTTCATCCTCATCATTTTGGTGTCAAACTGGATGGGTCTCATTCCCGGCTTTGACAGCATCGGCATCTTTGAGCACAAACCCCACTTCATTGGCGAGAAGACCGGCAAAGAAGCAAAGGCAGCGGCCCTGGCCCAAGGCATTGAGCTTGGCGAAGGCGAGCTTGAAGAAATCATCCATGAGGCAACCCTGGCAGTTGACGAGCAGAATGCCTGGGGCCTGCGTGATGGTATCTTCCTGATCCGCGCTGACGGCAATGCCGACCCGACGCTCCAGCCGGAGACGGATGAGGAGGGACGCTTCATCGGCACCAGCCTGGAAGCGGCCGACTGGACGATTGTCCCCTTCTTCCGGCCTGCTTCTACGGATCTCAATATGACCCTGGCCTTCGCATTGATCGCGATGTTTATGGTCCAGTTCTTCGGCTTCAAGCATTTGGGTGGTAAGTACTTGCAGAAGTTCTTCCCATTTATTGAGCGAGGCTGGGTGGACTCCATCAAGACCAATCCGGTCAAGATCATGGATCCGTTCGTCGGTATCCTTGAGTTAATCAGTGAGTTCTCAAAGATTCTATCGTTCTCCTTCCGTCTTTTGGGTAATATGTTCGCCGGAATGGTGTTGCTGTTTGTTATGGCATTCATCCTGTCGGTGCTCAATATCCCCTTCTTCGGACTGGAATTCTTCGTTGGCATCATCCAGGCAGTTGTGTTTGGTCTGCTGACGCTGATCTTTATGAATAGTGCGACCGAGTCCCACCACGCGGACGAAGAGCATCACTAAGAGTCAATATCCGCGTAAGTGAAATAGGCGGCCCGGTCACTTGATGACCCTGTCGCACTGAAATTGTTAAACCCTGAGTCCGGTGGCATGAGCTGCCGGACAAAGAACTAAATCGAGTTTTGGAGGATTATTCATGGATGCAGCAGCTGCTTTAGCATTGGCACAAGGTTTGAAAGCCATTGGAGCCGGTCTGGCTATGCTCGGCGCTATCGGCGCAGGCGCCGGTATCGGTATTCTTGTCGGTGGTGCGGTGCAAGGTATTGCCCGTAATCCTGATGCAAGCGGTAACATTCAGACGAACATGATCTTGGGTATTGCGTTCACCGAAGCTGTAGCTATCTACGCCCTCGTTGTCGCGCTCATTATCTTGTTTGTGTTCTAAGAAGCCGCAGGTGCCCGGCCCGCCGGTGCTTGCACAATAAAGAGGATAACGAATGGAAGCATTAGGTATTAACTTAGGCTACCTGCTGACCCAGATTCTGGGCATCACGGCGCTGATCACCCTGTTGGGGGCGTTCGTCTACAAGCCCATGTTGCGGGTGTTGGATGAGCGTAAGGCGCGCATTGCCAAGGGATTGGAAGATGCTCGCCAGGCTGAGATCGCGCGTGAAAACGCAGACGCCGAAGCCAAGCGCATTATCGACGAGGCCCGCGCCGAAGCGGCCAACATCCGTCGCGACGCCACGGTCCAGGCTGAGCAATCAGGCAAGGTTATTGAGGCCAAGGCCCGCGAGGACGCCAAGGGCATTGTCGCCAAGGCCGGTCAGGACGCCATTGAAGAACGCAACCGCATTTTGGCTGACCTTCGGAGTCAGGTAGCCGCCATCTCCGTGGCCGCTGCGTACAAGATGGTTGGCGTATCCCTGGATGAGAAACGGCAGCACGAGCTGATCACTGACTTCTTCAGTCAGGTACCGGCCGAGGTTAAGTCGCTGAAGGGCGAGCATGCCACGATCACCAGCGCGCTGCCCCTCACTGACGCCGAACAGGCCAACGTCAAGAAGATGTTGACGGTTACCGAGATTGTCTACCGGGTGGATCCGTCCATCTTGGGTGGCCTCATCATTCAGGTTGACGACCGCATTGTCGATGACAGCGTTGCCAGCCGGATGGATGAGTTACAGGACTCGCTACGCTAAGCGAAGAGTCTTGCTCTCGTTAATGGGAGAGAAGGATCGTGGCTGCAGGCAAGTTGCCGAATTAGTCAACGCCGGCTGGTGGTGACTTGCCGCAAGCCTTCCAAATTAGTCTGACGCCGAAACAAGCCGGAGTGGAAACGCTCCGGCTTTTTCATATGACAGGATAAGGCAGGTATTCATGGCGGTTCAACAAGGCAATAGGCAGGCAATCCATTCCCAGCTGGAACAGGCCGGGTTCTTGCCGCCCGACTATCAGGGCGGTACGTTGGCCAGTATCCCGGCCACGGCCGCCGCGCTGCTCGAAGTGCCCTTTGCCGGGCTACCGGCCGTTGCGCGAGAATCTCTGGCAACCGTTGGCCGGGGATGTCCGCAACGTGGTGGTGCTGCTCATTGACGGGATGGGTGTCAACCTGTTGGCGCGGGAAGCAGCGCTGTTCAATCAGACCATCCAGTCCCCTACCGTGCGGGGTGAGCTGACGTCCATCTTTCCTTCAACCACCGTAGCCGCCCTCAGTTCCCTTTGGACGGGTGTTTCCCCGGCCCAGCATGGCTTGGTTGGCTTGAACCTGCTTCTGCCGGATTTAGGCACGCTCATGTTTGTGCTGACCTTCTCATCGAAAGTGGCTTCGCTGCCGGACGATCTCATCGGTGCCGGGATGAGCCCCGAGGCGTTCCTGCGGTATCCAGGTGTGGGCGAACAGCTGACAAATCGTGGTGTTCACGTCCATAGCTTCAACGCGAGCGACCTGCTGGACACACCGCTGAGCCGGATGTTTGCCCGCGGCGTGAGCGAGCAAACCGGATCGCATGGCCTGCCCCAGATGCTGGGGCAGATTCGCGGGCAGCTGGAACAGTCCGGGTCCGGCAAGTCACTGCTCATTGGCTATTGGCCGCGAGTCGATACGCTGGAACACACCAATGGCTGGAAATCGGAGACAGTGGCTGACGGAACTGGCGTATGTCCTCTCGTCCGTTCAATCCGAACTGTTCGACCGACTCAGCCCGGCGGCGCGCGCGGGAACGGTCGTGCTCATGGTCGCCGATCATGGCCAGACGATCATTCCCCATAGTGGCCACATCTACGTTGAGGCACATCCCAAGCTCCAGAAGATGCTGCTGATGCGTCCGGCCGGCGAACTACGCGTACCGTATCTCTATGCGCGACAGGGCGCGCGCGACGAGGTGCTGGACTATTTCGATCGGGAGCTGTCACATGCGTTTGTGGCCCTGCCGTCCGAGGAGGCTCTGGCTGCCGGGCTGTTTGGCCCACCGCCCTATGCCGATGAGACGGCGATCCGTCTGGGCGATGTGGTGGTCATTGGGCGGGATGGCTATGTCCTGGCCGTCGAAAACGAGCGTGGCCTGGCCGAGCGGTTTGTCGGGCATGCATGCCGGTATGACGTCGGATGAGATGCAGATCCCCTGGCTGGGTTGGCGCCTTGGATTAATGAGCGTCTTTGACAGCAATTGGCGCATTGGTTACGATTCGCCCATCAAGTAGCGAGCACTATGGAACAAGAACAGCCACCCCCAAGCCAACCCTGACCGATCGCCTCCGTCTGGTTGTAGCACCCATCATTGACCCCATCGTGACCCTGCTGGCGCGAATTGGGGTGTCGCCGGATTTTCTGACTGTGCTCGGATTTCTGGCCCATTTCCTCTTTGCCTATCTTATCGCCATCGGCGAAATGCGTTGGGCAGCCATAGCCATCTTGCTGCTGGCGCCGCTGGATGCGCTGGACGGCGCACTGTCGCGCAAACTCGGCCGGCAGCAGGGTGCGTTCGGCGCGTTCTTTGATTCGACGCTGGACCGTTTGGCCGAGATCGTGCTATTTGGTGGCTTTCTCTACTACTTCTACATCACCGACCCCAACCCCTGGATGGTGGCGCTGGCCTATCTGGCGGCCACCGGTTCCCTGATGGTCAGCTACGCGCGCGCGCGGGCGGAGTCATTGGGATATGAGGCCAAGGTCGGTGTGCTCAGCCGCGTGGAGCGTTACGCGGTGCTGATCGTTTTCCTGTTTTTCTATCTGCCTGAGATTGCCCTGGGCATACTGGCCTTCTTTACCTACTTCACCTTCTTCCAGCGTATGATCAGTGTGTGGCAGCAATCTCGCCCCAAGGCCTGAGAACCAATCACCTTGAAACGTCTCGAACCGTACTGGTACATCGTCATTGCTTTCGTGGTCGTCTCGGCCGTCCTGCTAATCCTGCATTGGGCAACCGGCACGACGCCGTCGCGCGTGGCCTTCTCGGTCTTCGGTCTGGACGTCTACTGGTACGGCATCTGGATCATCACCGGCATTGGCGTCGGGGCCTATACTGTCAGCCGGCTGGCGCTGGAACGGGCCACTCGCGCCTTCGAAGCCACGGTACCTGAAAGCGTACAGCAGCGGCCCCTGGGTGAGACAACGTTGCCCGACGATATGCAGGCTTCGTTGACGGCACAGGGGGCCGACTCCCTGGGCGCAGTCGTGTGGGACGTGGGACTGGATCCCAGCCGCACAGGGCTTAAGAAGCCGCAACAGGCGGAACTGGTCGAGGCATTGGCGCTTGAGCCGGACGTCGATCCGCTGTGGCTGACGGATTCCCCGTGGCGACAGTGGAACCCCGATCACGTCTGGAATGCGCTAATCCTTATCCTCATCCTGGGGGTCATTGGCGCGCGGCTCTACCATGTGCTAACGCCATCGCCCAGTATGCAGGCGGTGGGTATCTATACCGCCCTCGACTATTTCCGCAATCCCTACCAGCTGATCAACATTCGCAACGGCGGGCTGGGCATCTTTGGCGCAACCCTGGGCGGACTCCTGGGACTGCTGATCTATACCCGCCGCAACAAACTGTCGATGTTGGCCTGGTCCGACCTGGCCGTCGTCGGTATGGCCCTCGGCCACGCTATCGGCCGCTGGGGCAACTACTTCAATCAGGAACTATACGGCCGGCCGACCGACGCTGCCGTGGGCTATCAACATTGACGCCATCCACCGCCTGCCGGATTTTGCCGGGTTCTCCACGTTTCACCCGACGTTTCTTCTACGAGTCCATCTGGAATCTGCTGACCTTCTTCCTGCTGATCTGGCTTGTGCGGCGGCGCTATGAGAATCTTCTGCCCGGCGAGGTATTGACCGTCTATCTGGTAGCCTATGCCATCGGCCGTTCACTGCTGGAACTGATCCGGCTCGACAGCCGCACCGTCAACCTGCTGGGACTGCAAACGAACCTGGCTGTGGCCACGCTGGTGTCGATCGGTATGGCCGCCATCGCTGTCATCCTGGTGCTTCTCCGTCGCTGGCGCCTGGGACGCAGACGCCGGGCCCGCCACCCCGTCTGGAGGACCCATCGGGGCAGGTAAGCGCCGGGTAATCGTTGCGGACGACTCGCTGCGCCTTTTGTTAAACTTGCCTCGTTATGTCTGCACGTACAACCCCCTGGATTGTCGGCGCCATTGCCGCCGCCCTGGTCATCGTCGCCATTTTCGCCGGCGCACGCCTGCTCAACGGTGACCGCAGCCTGTTGCGCAACGCCACGGTGCGCTACGACACCATTACGCCCAACGCCGACGGCGACCGCGACGCCACGCCGATTGCCTATGAACTCTCGCGCAATGCGGCCGTCTCCATCTATCTGGAGAACGCCGCCGGGGAGCGATTCTACTTCCGCCAGACCAAGCCGCGTGGCGCGGGCGACTACGAAGTGCTGTTCAGCGGCGTCGTCGACGGCTTTCCGCCTGCCCGGCGAAGTGATCGACGGCGAGATCATGTCGCGCCTGCTGCCGGACGGAGCCTACACCTGGACCATCGAGGCGGTGGATGACGACGGCGTCTGGTCGAAACCGCAACAAGGCCCGATGACCATTGTCGACGCCGACCCGGTCCTGCCGGAAGTGCGCAACTTCACGCTCTCTCCGCAACTCTTTACGCCCAACCGCGACGGCATTGGCGACCGGACGCTGGCCCAGTTCTATCTGCCCAAAGACGTGGCCAGCACGCGCGTGTTCCTGGTGACGCCGGATGGGCAGGAAGTGCCCATCTCCGAGCAAGAGCGCGACATTCCGGCCAACGCCGCCGGGCGTCATGTCTACGATTACGAAGGCGGTGTGGACAACGGCGCGACGCCGCCACCGGACGGCACCTACCCGATTGTCGTCATTGCCGAGGACCCGGAAGGCCAAAAGGTGCGCGTCGAGAGCGAGCTGACCATTCAGTATGGTGGTGTACCGCGTGCCGATATCTTCTGCTCCGCCGACCGGGAACACCTGGAGCTGAGCGCCACGGCCGCGCCGCTGTGCGACACGATCACCTTCACGATGACCGTCGAGAACTACGGCGACACCCCTATTCGCACCACTGGCCCCGAGCCGGGCACCGTCTACGATTCCGACTGGAACTACAACACGCTCGGATGGCATACTGAATCCGGCGCCTGGCGCGTGGCCATAGGCTTCGAGAACGAACTGACCAACTACCCCTTCCGTTGGGCAGTCGGTAATGCCGAAGACCTGGAAGAGATCGACGGTCGCCTCTACTTGATGCCGGGCCAGCGGGCCACCATCACCGGTGGCGTGCGTCTGGTTGATGTGTTCGGCGACCGCAACCCGCAGCCTATCTGGGCCGGGCTGATCCATGAGGATGTCGAGGTGTCGCAGTTCAACAACCGCGTCGACCCGCAGCAGATCCTGGTGGACATCCCCGATCCAGCCAATGTGCCCGAATGCCCGGATCGGCCGATCCCAACCCGCACCGGCGAAACTCAGTCCAATTAGCCATCGCTGGCGAACGATCACCCTATCACCTTAGCCTACCCTGAAAGTCGTTGGATGTACTCTGCCAACGCGATACACTACCTTCGCTAGACACCGGGAGCTAGCCGCGCATACCCGTCAGACCAGCTGGTCTGGCACGGGATGGCGCTGCGGTGGAATTGACAACCGGCAGGACTGGCGAAACCGTCAGTCTTTTTGTTTCTTTATGGGTATGAGGCAAACATTCGTCTCTTGCGCTTAATGGCCGTTCAGGGTCTCCTGATCGTGAGCGCTTGCCAAGTGGACTCCGGCTGCGCCAGGCGCGACTGAGGCCAAACGTGGTGACGGTAGAAGTGACGCGGCTGGTGGAGATACCGGTCGAGGGCGTTGCCCCTCAACCATTGCGCCGGAGCTACCAGCGCCCCGCCACGATGCCATCCCCACCGCCGCCACAAATCATCACCGCCACCGTACCGTTGAAGTGACCCGGCCGCCATTGGGTACGGCCGAACGGCCGATCCAGTTGCTCTTCCCGCCCTTGACCAGTGCGGCCGTCATTTCGCCAGCGCGGTCAGGTTCTGGCCGATGCATTGGCCGAAGCCACCGGCGCGGAGTTTGTGGTGGGCATTGCCGACAGCGAACAAGCCGTGGTGCAATTGATTTGCGCCGCACCGGGCGATATGATTGCCTTTATCTCGCCCGCGGCCTATACCATCGCCCATGACCAATGTAACGCGCAGGCCGGGCTGGTGGCTGTGGATGGCAACGGTCTGACGTCGCAGATGGGCATGCTGGTGACGCCGCGTGCCAGCGGTGTCGCTGATCTGGCCGGGCTGGAAGGCCGGCGATGGGCGGCGGCCGATAGCGGCAGTCTGCCGACCTATCTCTACTTCCAGGCATTGCTGGCCGAAGCCGGTGTCGCTCCCGGTGAAGTTGATCGCCCGACCGGAGGATAGCAGCGCCTTGTTGACGCTGCTCGACAACACCGCCGACTTCACAACAGCCGCCTTTGCTCCGCCGCTGATGCCGTTTGATCGCACCTGGACGTATGGCGAAGACGATCCCGAAGAGTGGCGTGTCCTGGGCATCCCGCCCACGCGCAGCCCGATTGGCTATGTCATCGTGGCCGGGGAACCGGAGTTTGGTGGCTACCGGTTGCGTGATGCGCGTTCGCGCCTGTTTGACACTCACCCGGAAATCTATGACAGCACCCGCATCGTCGCCCTCAGCGAACCTATTCCCAATGCGACGGTCGTCCTGGGGGCGGACTTTCCCCTGGCGCTGGCTCGCGACGTGTTGGCGACGCTGCCGGAGTTTGCCGCCTCCGAACAATGTGAAACGTCACTTTGTTCAGCCGACATGTTCGGCTGGACTGGCCTGCAGCCGATAGAAGATAGCGCCTATGATCCGATCCGCTTTATTATTGAGAAACTCGACATCGAACCGGCCGACCTCTGGGAGCTCATCGGATAACATGATCGACGTCGCCATCATCATCGTCAGCTGGAATGTGCGCGACTATCTGTCCAACTGCCTTCGGTCGGTCTGTACGGATCTGCATGCTTCCAAGCTGACCGGCGAAATCTGGGTCGTGGACAATGCCAGCACCGACGGCACGGTTGATCTGGTGCGCGACCTGTTCCCCCATGTGAAGATCATTGCCAACGACGACAATCCACGGCTTCGGCGCGGCCAACAACCAGGGCATGCAAGCCGCGGCCGAATTTGAGCCGCGCTACTACCTGTTCCTCAACCCCGACACGTATGTGCGGCCGGGTGCGTTGGGGCGGACTGGTCAAGGCTATGGATGAGCGCCCCAAGGCGGGCATGGCCGGGGTCCGTCTGGTCTATGCCGACGGCCGTCTGCAGCACAGCGCCTTTGCCTTTCCCGGGGCTGAGCCAATTGATGTTCGACCTGTACCGGATGCCATCGCGACTCTACGAAAGCCGGCTCAACGGCCGTTATCCACGTCGCTACTACAAGACCGACCGCGGACCGTTCCAGATCGACTTTCCGCTGGGTGCCAGCATGCTCGTGCGGGCCGATGTGGCCGAGCGCACCACCGGCTTCGACGAGGCGTTTCACATGTATTGTGAGGAAATCGACTGGAGTTGGCGTGTTCGCGAATCGGGCTGGGAAGTGTATGACTGTGCCCTCTGGCCGAAATCGTCCACTATGGCGGTGAAAGCACGCGCCAGATTCCGGCCCGCTCGCTGCTGAACCTATGGACAAGCCGGGCCATGCTCTATCGCAAGCACCACGGCCGGCTGCGTCTGGCCCTGGCGAGCTGGATGGTGCGCTCGCAAATGGCCAAACGCGCCGGCCCGCACATCCGACCCCGACATGAAAGCCGCCTACAACGAGATCGTCTCAATCTGGTCGTCGAACGGCCACCATTAGCATTTCGCCGAACGTCTACTGAGTAGGCGCGATTCGCTCCACCGTAGCCGCCGACCACACCCCTTGCACCCATTCCGTGAAGACTGTCTGCAATAGGCGATAACGGCCGTCGGCCGTTAATTCGCGGTTGGGATCGCGCTCCGTTACCTGGACAATGTAGTATGTGGTCGTCCCGTTGGCGTTGGGCACGGCAATGACGTCGCTGATCTCGCCCGGTTGCAGGGCCAAGGCGGCCGCCTCCACCTCCGGCACGAGCAGCGCTCCTTGCCCGAAGAAGCCCAAGTCGCCACCCAGTTCACCCGTCACGCGATCGACCGAGTTCTGCTGGGCCAGGAAGCCGAAATCATCCCCGGCCACGGCTCGATTGCGCACCTCTTCGGCCAGCGCCGCGTCGTCGAGCTGGATGTAGCGGGCGCGCACCTGTTCGCTCGTGGTCGGCACATCGGCCGTCACCCGGGCCACCATTTCGCCCGTCAGCAGCTCCAGACGCAGTGCCTCCGAAATGATTCTTCCGTGTAGCCGTTGGCCTCCAGCCAGGCCGTGAAGTTGGCCGACTCGCCGGCGGCCGCTTGCAGGTCGGCCAATCGCGCGTCCAGTTGTTCATCGGTTATGACAATGCCGGCGGCACTCGGCCGCCTGACGGATCAGCTCGCGCTCGATGAGCGAATCGAGCACCTGATCGCGATAGCCCTCGACGGTGGCCAGGTCCACCCCCAACTCCGTCTGGGCCTGCTCGTAGCGGGCCAGCTCCTGCTCAAAGTCGGCCAGGAAGATGGGCTGACCGTTGACCAGCGCCGCCAGGGGAGCGGTGGGCGTTGGCGTCGGTTCCGGTGTGTTGGTTGGGGCGGGTGTAGGCGGCAACGGGCGTGGCCGTGTTGGGCAGAATCTGCGGCGCGGCCAGTGTGCCCGGCGATAACGTCGGTTTCCGGGACAGAGGCGGTCGGGGCCGCGCCGTCCTGACAAGCCGTGAGCAACAACAAGCCGGACAACAGCCCGGCCAGGAGGAGGATTCGATTTCGCATGAGCGGGATTATAGCGCTGTGGATCGTGGCGGCAATAGCCGCCTGGCGTAGCGCAAGCATTCTGGTGGCGGCAGGCCGGGAATAATCCACAAGATTGTTCTACGTGATCCCGACATCTGAAAAACCGTGCCAGCGGTCACGGCTATGAGCAAGCTGTAGAAGATGTAGACGACGATGATCACCAGCCCGATCCAGACGGCTGTACGCAAGAAGGCCGCGGCGATATTGACCACAAAACGCAGGATGAACAGGGCGATGATGACTGCCAGGATGATCAGGATTAACTGAATAACCTGTTCGGAAGCTAAGCGCGAAAGAGCTGGCTATCGCATCCATCAGGCGGTGTTTTCGGCTTGTCTCAGGCCGTGCCGGACACCAGTTGGCCGCGCTTGAAGACGGCCTGTACGAGATTCGTCCCAAAACGATAGCCCAGATGGCGGTAGTCGTCCACCGTCAGGATGAGCAGGTCGGCCTGCATGCCCGGCTCCAGGCTGCCGACGGTGTCGCCGCGACCGATGGCATGGGCGGCGTTGCGCGTGGCGGCGACCAGCGCCTGGGCCTGCGTCAGACCCATATAGCGACAGGCCAGGGCGATGACCATTTGCATGGATTCGCACCAGCAGGTGCCGGGGTTCAGATCCGTGGCGATGGCCAGCGCGCCGCCGGCGTCGAGGATGGCCTTGGCCGGCGTGTAGTCGTGGTGGCCCAGTCCAAACGGCGTGCCCGGCAGTCCCACGGCGATGGTCGGTCCTGCGCCGAGCGCGACGATGTCGGCTGTCGGCGTGCTGCACCAGATGATCGGCCGAGACGGCGCCCAGCTCCACGGCCAGCTTGGTTCCGCCCAGGCCGACGAATTCGTCGGCATGGACCTTGAGCGTGTAGCCCAGCGGCCTGGGCTGCTTCCAGAATACGCCGCGTCTGGTCCAGATCGAACACGCCGTCTTCGCAGAAGACGTCGCAGGCCAGAGCGACGTCCGATGGTCGCGCATCCACGCTGCCCCGGCGGGAAGCATTTCGTTGATGACATAGATCCACATAGCCGTCGGTGTCGCCGCGGTACGATTCCGGGAACGGCGTGGGCCGGGCAGGAAGGTGGGCGACAGTTCGACCGGTTGGCGTTTGGCCCAGGACGTGGATAGCCTCCAGCTGTTTCAGCTCGGTGGCCGTCTCCAGGCCGTAGCCCGTCTTGGCCTCGGCGCTGGTGGTGCCATAGGCCAGCATGCGCGCCAGCCGGGGCAGGTTGTCGGCGACCAGTTCGTCGAGTGGATGCGGCGCGGGTCTGGCGCACGGTGGACATGATGCCGCCGCCCGCGGCCATGATCTCCATGTAGGATGCGCCGCCGATGCGCTGCTCAAATTCCGCCGGCGCGGTCGCCCACCCAGGGCAGGTGGGTGTGGGGGTCGACAAAGCCGGGGATGACACAGCGGCCGAGCGCATCGACCTCGGTCGTGGCCCTGTAGCGTAGCGCGAAGATCGGCCGTTGGACCGACCGCGACAACCTGGCCGTCGCTGATGGCAACAGCTCCATCCGGATACGAGGCCCAGATTCGCCCAGCTCGACACCGCGCTGCGGGCCGCCGCCTTCTCCGGCAGGCACGATGCATACCTGTCCTGCCGAATGAATGAGTAGGTCAACTTCTTGGGTCATGCTTCCTCCACGGTGCCTTCATGCACCCAGCGCGCCAGCACCAGGACGGCCAGGACCATGACGATGGCCGCCAGAATGGCGTTGCCGGTGATGCCGGTCCGCGTCCAGAGAATGGGGCCCGACGAGTGAGCCCAACGGTGCGCCCGGCGGCCATCGCGCCCAGGCTCATGGACATGACGACGTCGCGCGCGCTGGGCACAAGTTCGGTCAGCAGGGGGATGGAGCCGACAACGGCCAGCTCGAACGTCACGAACAGAAAGAACAGTGTCACCAAGCGCCAATCGTCAGATTGGTGCCGACGAATGGGATGAGCAGATACAACCCGGCGTTGAGCAGCCCGGCAATGATGACCACCGGCCGTTTGCCGAAGCGATCCACCGACCACCCCGCCGTGGCCTCGCCGGTCAGTCTCGGCGACACCAATGAGCATCGTTGCCAGGCCGAGACTGGTCAGGCTCAGATTGAAGGTGCCTTCCATCCAGTCGCCGTAGACGATAAACAGCACTCTCCTGGGCCACCAGCGTCAGGGCCATGAATAGTGCGGCGGCCCAGATGACCGGATAGCGGCGCAGCATCTGCCAGGTATAGGCCAGCGTGATGGTGTGGCTGCCGTGTTTGCGGGCCGAGGGTACGGCGCGCCACAGTAGCAAGGCCGCCAGCGAGCACCGCCCATACCCAGCCAGAAGAAGGGCGCGGACCAGCCCTGCTCGGCGATGAGCCAGCCGGTGAGCGGCGCGCCGATCAGATAGGCGCCGCTCCAGGCGAACTCGGTCACGGCCAGCGCTCGGCCGCGCTGCTTGTAGGGGACAGTGTCGCCGATATAGCTCTGCATGGCCGGGTCGAAGACGACCTTGACGAGGCCGGTGACGCAGATGACCAGGCGCCAGTGTCCAAACCAGCGGCAGAACGGCCACCAGAAGCGCCACAAGGCCGAACAGAACCACGCCCAGCGTCATCATGACCCTGCGACCATAGCGTTCCGGCAAAGGCGCCAGAACGGGGCTGAGCAGGCTCAGCAGGTTGCGCAGGGAGATGAAGGAGTAGATCAGCGTCACCGGCACGCCCAGACCGCGGGCAAACGCCGGCGCAAACGGATAGACAATGCGCAACGACGTGTTGAGGACAGAAGCGGGCAAACGTCAGCACCCCGATCTGGATGGACTGTGTGCGGCTCCATGTCCACGGCACGGGGAGAGTCTGTTCCTGTTCCATACGCGGGAAGTGTAGCCGATGGCGATCGGGGGCACAAACGATGGCGGCAAGCCACTGATGACGCTAGGACGACGCGAAAGTTGACATGTGGCATGCGGCAACCTACACCGTGCAAGCCCGCGACCGGATGACAAAGCGGCCGTCAATGCTACAATTCGAGCATGACTGTATCCCCCGGCAACGGTACGATCTGACCGACGACGACGCCTCCCGCCGAGTCGAAAACGCCGCCCAGCGCGGCGGCATTGGCCATTCTGGTGCCCGCTGGCCGTTGCCCTGCTGATCGGCGATCATCACCGGCACGGTGTTTGGCCAACAGAACGATTGGCGTCGCTCGGCCGTCGGCTGCGCCGGTATTTGCGGCGCTGGGCATTGCCAGCTGGTTCGTTGGCCTGCGGCTCTACGGCTTGCGCGGGATGGGCTGCGGGGCGGACGACCGTTGTTCGCCGGGCATTGGCTTTGCGGTGTCTGGCCTGGGTGGCCCTGCTCATTGCGCGCTTTCTGCCCAGCGTGCCGCAGGTGTCGTTCAACGCCGACGGGCCAGGCAGTTGTCGAGGTGACCTTGCTTGGTGGAAGTCCTGCCATTCAGTCTCCGACGGCCGGGCGAGAGTTCTTCTATCTCCTGCTGTTCGAGGCGTTCGCCACCCAATTTGGGCGTTTGGCGCGGGCTTTCGCAGCCTGGCCGACTGGCGCGGCCCGCTGACGCGCGGCCGTCATCAGCGGCCTGCTGTTTGGTGCGGTCGGGTTTTGCTGTTCCAGGAATCGTTTGTGCCGGATTGGAGCGGCCTTGCTCTACTTCCTGGTTTGGGGCGTGCTCTATGGCATCATCCGACTGCGGACCGGCAGCATCCTCGGCGTGGTGCTGGTCCAGGCGCTGGCCAGCTTCACCGCCTGGTATGTCTTCCAGCCGCCGGCTGACATGACCACTACCGGCCTCGCAAACGGTCCACCTCGTGGCCTCGGTCCTCTACGCCATCATCATCTGGCGTCTCTGGCCGAAACAAGAAAGCGACTATCGCGTCTGATTGACGCGAGCTCTTGAAGGAGAAACCCATGACCTACGAAAACATCCTGGCCCGCACGGAAGGACGGGTGGGCGTTGCCCAACTGAACCGGCCCAAGGCGCTGAACGCCCTGAACCGCGAACTGATGACCGAGCTCATGACGGCCATCGAGGCCTTTGATCGACGATCCCGGTATTGGCTGTATCGTCATAACCGGAAATGAGCGAGCCTTCGCCGCCGGGGCCGACATCAAGGAGATGGCCGACGCCACGCCGGCCGGCATGCTGTCCAATTCATTCATCGATCAATGGGACAGACTGCGGCGCATCGGCAAGCCAGTCATGGCCGCCGTGTCGGGCTATGCGCTGGGCGGCGGCTGCGAGTTGGCCATGGCCTGCGACCTGCTGGTGGCCAGTGAATCGGCCCAGTTCGGCCAGCCGGAGATCAACCTGGGCGTCATCCCCGGCGCGGGCGGCACGCAGCGCATGACGCTGGCTGTGGGCAAGGCGCTGGCGATGGAGATGGTGCTGAACGGCCGCTTCCTGACGGCCGCCGAAGCCCTGACCCACGGACTGGTCAGCCGCGTCTATCCGGTCGAGGTCTATCTGGAGGAGGCGATCAAGTTGGCCAACGAGATCGCCGCCCGTGCGCCGGTGGCGGTTCGCGTGGCCAAGGAAGCGGTCAACGCAGTCTATGAGATGCCGCTGCAGTCAGGACTGCAGCACGAGCGACGTCTGTTCTACCTGCTGTTCAGCACCGACGACCAGAAAGAAGGGATGGACGCCTTTATCAACAAGCGCAAGCCGGACTGGACAGGAAAGTACAGATAGATGGCTGAGGTGGTCATAACATCACCAGTCTCGACTGATGTGTCGTAGCGTGGCTAACGGCCGTCCTGACGCAACAGCCAGGCTCTGACCGGCGGCGTTGTGTCCGGCTTACGAGGTGGATGTCGGGCCGCGGCAACTGGTCGTCCAATGCGCGGCTTCGATGCTGCACTATAGTGCAGATGCGCCAGGGATGCGACCCGCGCAGTCTGTTTCTCAAGATGATCGACACCGATCTGGGCGACGGTGAGTACTTCGGACCGTCGGAAGTAGACGTATTACCTGCGCGATTACGTTGATGTGCCCGATGCACCGCTGATCCGCTGCTATGACGCCGCCTACTCCGAAGAAGAACATCGCTACCATCTGTCCTGCTGGACGATCTGTCAGATACCCATGTCGCCTCGATTGATAGACAACCGACGCTGGCGTATGGCCTGGCCCTGGCCGACGGGCCTGGCTGCTTTGCACGCCCGTTGGTGGGGGGCCGACCGTCTGGCCGAAGTGGGTGCACCCATCCACGACGCAGCGCATTCATACGGGAATTTGTCGACGATTGCCGCGCCCGGCGCCGAGCACATCATTGACGAGCTTGTCGATCGAACTGCCGAGCCGCATTGGCCGGAGATGATGCGCATCGTTGTTTGCCGGGCATCCTGACAGGCGACTCATCGCCGAACGGCCGATGACAACGGTTTCACGCTGATTCACGGGGATGTAGGTGAGTACAATGTACTGGTGCCGCGGGACGGTGACGGCCACGTCTACCTGATTGACCGCCAGCCGTTTAACTGGAGTCTGACCACCTGGCTGGGTGTCTATGACCTGGCCTATGCGATCGTGCTCGATTGGGATACTCGAGACCCGTCGTCGTCACGGGATGGCCGTACTGCGCCGCTACCACGAACAGCTTGTTGCGCCACGGTGTGACGGATTACACCTGGGATCGTCTGTTCGATGATTACCGGTTGACGGTCGCGATGTGCGTCTATGTGGCTACGGAATACCGTCGGGGTGGCCTGCCGGATAATGGGCAACTAACCGTATTGGTTGCACGATGCTGCGACGAGCGATAACGGCGTGTGACGATCTGGCTTGTGACGATTGTGGTAGTGCGGACCGACCGTAACCTGCCTCGAAAGGGCGACTATCTGACCCTGTCCGACTATGATGAAGGCTCTCTCATATAGGGCAATAGTGGGACTTTAGTACTATTGGCGGGAGTAGACAGGCAAGCAGTAAGGCCGTATAATGTCGTTTACCTTGGGCCAAGTAGCATAGCACGCAACCTTACGAAGTTTCTTACGATGGCCTGAAGGAATGTGGCACCAGTCACACTGGAGACGTACAGAACATGACACTCATTATTGTACTGCTAATCGCCTCGGTTGTGAGCTCCGTACTGGTCGTGGCGGCGGGCATCCTGTCCTCGCGCTCTACCGCACCGGAGGAGTTTGTTGAAACGTATGTCGCTGTCCGAATCCGGCGAAATGCCGGTTGAAGGGTCTGGCCCCGACTGAGTAATTGACCGATAGCTAGCCTGCTCGCAGGCATAAAAGCCGGCGCGTCAGTAACGATAACGGCTGCCTACCAGGGCAGCCGTTTTTTATTGCCTAGGTGGTTTCTTCGAGTTGAACATCCGCAAACTGGATCTGGTACAGACGGCTGTACAGTCCATCCTCGTTGAGCAGCAGCGAGCTATGCGTTCCCTGCTCGACAATCTCACCCTTATTGAGCACCAGAATCCAGTCGGCATTCAATACCGTGCTGAGTCGATGGGCGATCACAAACGATGTGCGATTAGTCATCAGGCGGTCCAGCGCGTCCTGTACCAGGCGCTCGCTTTCGCTGTCCAGCGAGGAAGTGGCCTCATCCAGAATCAAAATGCGCGGGTTCTTGAGAATGGCGCGGGCGATGGAGACGCGCTGCCGCTGGCCACCGCTCAACTTGACCCCGTGCTCGCCGACCAGCGTGTCATACCCTTCCGGCAAGTCCTCGACGATGAACTCATGGGCGTTGGCGGCGCGCGCAGCTTCAGCAACTTCCTCGTCCGTGGCATCGAGACGGCCGTAGCGAATGTTCTCCAACACGGAGCCGGAAAACAGCGTCGATTCCTGCGGCACAATGCCAATCTGTTCCCGCAGACTGGCGACCGTTACGTCGCGCACGTCGTACCCGTCAATCTGAATGCTTCCCTCGGCCACATCGTAAAAGCGCGGGATAAGATTGACCAGCGTGCTCTTGCCGGCTCCACTGGGACCGACCAACGCAATGACCTGGCCGGGGTGGGCCGTAAACGAGACGTCATGCAGCACGGCGAAAGCCTTGGTGTAGTTGAAAGACACGTTCTGGAATTCGACCTCACCATCGATGGGCGGCAAGACCACGGCATCCGGTGCATCGGCAATGGTCGGCACGGTATCCAGAATCTCGAACAGCCGCTCCGACGCCCCGAGCGAGGCCTGGAACTGTCCGTACAGATCGGCCAGGGTGGCAATTGGCCCGGCGACCAGAACCGCGTAGATCAGATAAGCGACCAGATCGCCCGCTGTCATGTTGCCGTCGATCACTTGCAGGCTGCCAAAGAACAGGACGCTGGTCAAGGTGACCGAGGCAATAAGACCGATCAGCGGCCCCAGCACGGCCGATATGCGGGCACGGCGCATACCCGCCTCGTAAGTTTCCATCACACGCTTGGCAAAGCGACTGATCTCATACGGTTCGCGGGCGAATGATTTGACAATACGTACCCCGCTGGTCGTTTCCTGAGCCACATTGGCCACTTCGGCCAGTGAATCCTGAACGCCAACGGACGCCGCGCGAATGTAATTGCCCAGCCAAACCATCAGCAACGTGATGACCGGGATGATGGCCAAGATCAACAGCGTCAACTGCCAGTTGAGAACGAACAGAAGAATGACCGAACCGATGAGCGTGATAATCTGGCGCAATAGCATCACCAGATTGGTGGTGATCGCCTGTTGCAGCAGGGTGACATCGTTGGTCAGGCGCGAAACCAGCTCACCGGTGCGTCTTTCGGCGAAGAAGCTGAGCGATAGGGCCTGCAGGTGGTCATAGACCGCGCTGCGAATATCCGCAATGGCATGTTCGCCCACAAAGGCCAGGGTGTACTGGTGCACAAAAGCAAAGAGCGCCTGCAAGATGAACACGACCAGCAACGCGCCGGCCAACTGATTGAGACTGCTGGGGTCCTGGTCAACAAATACAAAGTCAACCAGATTGCGGACAGCTAACGGCAAGATCAGGCTCAGCGACACGCTGACGATCAAGGCGGCGATGGAGATGGTCATCATACGCCAATAGGGACGGATGAAGCCCATCAGCCGTTTCATGAGGACCAGGTTCTCGCCCCGCAACGGCCGATTATTTGTTTCTGTGGTACCCGCACCGCTGCGGCGGGGTGTTCTGCGACGTAATCCCATAAGATTCCTGCTTCGGAGCCGGGCCGTTGACCCAGGGCTCTGCACGTCTCCATGATGCATTACGCCTGGGTCTTGCGGGGGTTGCGCCCACTGCTGTGGCGAGCAACGCTTTCGGTTCCGAGTTCTGATATTGTAGCCGGTTCCGGGCAGATTCCGAAAGGACGGCGGTCTCAGGTGAGCGGCGGGTGAAACTGCCCGGCCCGTCCATTGCCGCGTTGGTATGATGGGGATATGCGTCTGAAACGAATTTGGGTGGGCCTGCGGTTAGGAATTGTTCTGGCTTTGCTGCTGGTTGTCTTTGTGCCGGACTGGCCGGCCTTTGGCGACCGCGACTATCAGATGGACAGCATTGTCGGCGAGGATCGTCGCTTTGACTTCCTCGTATGGGAGCTAAATGCGTTCGGCACTAAGGCCCAGGCAGTGCTCGATAACAGCCAGGATTATCTGTCTGAAGAGGCACGTCAAGACCAGGTGCTAGCCTATCTAGCGGACATCGAACGGGCCCAAGCCCTAGAGGGCCGCATCACCCGCATGTTTAGCGACCCCGAGGTGACTGATCCGCACGGGGCAACGGCCGAGATGCAAGCCGAACTGGACGCGCTGCGCGATGATCTGGCCCAGCGCCAACCGCTGGTCGAAGCCATCGTCCAACAGCAGGTGGCGGCCGTGCTGGAGCAGGAAGGGTTCGGGATTGCCGGGACGACATTCCCGCCGGTGCTGATGAACATGACGCCGCTGCCGGAGATGCTCATCGTCTCTCCGCGGGATCGGATCGAGCAGGTCGATTATGCCACGCTCGTACCTGACATCAGCGTCGACGAAAAAGACGTGATGGAGAACGCCATCTTCGACGACCTGGATCAGTCGGCGCTGGTCGTGCCCATTGGTGGGCTGGGCACCTACCCATCGATGATTCGCGAGACCACCAGTATCAATTGGCTGGCTGAAGTTGTCTCGCACGAGTGGACCCACCATTGGCTGTCGCTGCGGCCGTTGGGCGTGCGCTATTTGCAGGATCGTGCCATGCGGACCATCAACGAAACGGTCGCATCCCTGGTAGACCTGGAAGTGGGGCCGAAAGTGATCGCCCAGTATTATCCTGACTATGTCCCGCCGCCGGTGGATGATAGCCCCCGCGCCCATACCCCAACCTGACCTGGCTGACCCGGAGCCGCCGGCCTTCGATTTCACGGCCGAATTGGGCCAAACGCGGGAGCAGGTCGACGCGCTGTTGGCCGAGGGCAAGGTGGATGAGGCCGAAGCCTACATGGAACAGCGCCGCCAGGTCTTTTGGGATAACGGCTATCAAATCCGCAAACTCAACCAGGCGTTCTTCGCCTTCTATGGTGGCTACGCGGCCGAACCGGGCGGCGCGGCGGGCCAGGACCCCATCGGGCCGATGCTGCGCGAGATTCGCGCCGCCAGCCCTTCGCTGCGAAGCTTTCTGGACAGCGTGGGCGGCATCACCTCGTTTGAGGATCTGGTGGACGTCTACCGCGAGGTGGTCGGTGCGGACCCGGCGCGATGTGCTGACTCACTAGACGCTCATCGTAGCGCGTGATCGAAAAGGCCCCTGGCATTCCGAAGAATACCAGGGGCCTTATGCTGTAGGTTGCTACCGATTTGATTGCGCCGACTATCAGGCGACTTCCGGCATCGCCGGCTCTTCCATGCGCGCTGAGCCAGCGCTCCAGCTGCATGGCCGCAGCCACGCCCTGACCGACCGACGTCGCAATCTGGCGGTAATGCGGGTCCTGGATCTCGCCTGCGGCATAGATGCCCTCGACACTGGTGTGCATGAACTCGTCGGTCATGACGTAGCCATGCTCGTCCATCGCCAGCTGTCCCACCAGAAACTTGCTGTTGGGGTAGTGGCCGATGAAGATGAAGACACCGTCGGTGGACATTACTCCCTTCTCGCCGGTCTTGAGGTTGGTGGTCGTCACAGAATTGACGACCCCATTGCCGACGATCTCATCGATGACCGTGTTCCAGACGAAGTCGATTTTCTCGTTGGCAAATGCCCGCTTCTGCAGGGCCGGTCCGGCGCGCAGATCCTCGCGGCGGTGGACGATGGTGACCTTATCGGCGAACTTGGTCAGGAAGATGCTTTCTTCCATGGCGCTATCGCCACCACCAACGACCACGACATCTTTGCCGCGGAAGAAGAAGCCGTCGCAGGTGCCGCAATAGCTGACACCCCGGCCGACATAGCCCTCTTCGCCCGGCACACCGAGATGGCGCGGTGAAGCGCCCGCCGTCACGATGACCGACTCGGCCAGATACGTTTCGCTGTAGGTCTTGATGGTGAAGGGCGATCCGTTGCGGAAGTCAACCTCGGTCACTTCGTCATAGGCGAAGCGCGTGCCGAAATGTTCGGCCTGCTTCTGCATGACCTCGACCATTTCCGGACCGGTGGGGGTATGGCTCTCGCTAAACATACCCGGATAATTCTCCACTTCATGGGTCAGGGATATTTGCCCACCCAGCTGCGGCCCCACGATAACCAGCGGATCCAGCGTCGCTCTGGCCGTATAGATGGCGGCGGCCAGTCCGGCCGGGCCTGAACCAATGATGACAACACGTTCCTTTTGCATACTGTCTCTCTCACTTGACAGGCAACGGGCCCACGATAGATAGGGCGTCCCGTCTGATTAGTTGATAACTGTCACTGCCGGGCGATTGATCGCCACGAATAACATCACTACCATAGATGCGCCGACGATTTACCTTCTTACTTACAACTCCGATTCTAAACCCCTACCAAGGGCGAGGCAAGCCCGCTCTAGGCCAGCCGTCGACGCACCGCCTGCGGCCAGCGCAGGCAGCACATCAGCCACGTCGCCGCGAATGATGACATCGGCCCTGTCGTCAACCGGCGTGGGGGTCCGATTGACGATGATTAGCTGCGCGCCGTGGCGCACGGCCGTGGCCGGTAGATCGCCGGCCGGTTCCACCTCCAGCGATGTCCCGGCCACTAACATCACATCGCAGGTTGTCGTCGCCTGCTGGGCAGCCTTCATCGCCCGGATCGGCAGCAATTCGCCGAACAGAACGACCGTGGGCTTCATGATGGTACGGCAACGCGGACAGCAGGGCAGTATATCTTCAGCCATAAACGTATGCAGATAAGATTCCGCATCAGCCGTAAAATGACAGGCCAGGCAAACCACCTCGCGCAAATGGCCGTGCACTTCGTAGACCGTCTGGGAGCCGGCCTTGCTATGTAGCAGGTCGATATTCTGCGTGATCAGCGCGTTGAGCGGGCCGTAACGCTCCAGGTCGGCCAGGGCGCTATGGGCAGGGTTGGGTTGAGCGAACAACACAGTTGCCAATAGTGGCCGTAACCAGTTGTAGAATGCCTGTGGCTTGTGGCGAAAGGCGTAGATCGTGGCGATCTCCATGACATCTACGTTTTCCCATAGTCCTTCGCGCGGCGTGCGAAAGTCAGGGACCCCGGATGGCGTGCTCAGGCCCGCGCCGGTGAGGGCGGTGACGCGGCGCGAACGGCAAATCAGGTCCGCGGCTTCTTGAATGAGCAGGTCGGTAGTCATGGGACGCTTGCAGTAGTCGGCTAGTGGACTCAACTCAGACCGGCGGCCACGGGTAGTGTCGCCCGGCACCCGGTTCGGGGAAGATACCCTTGTCCAGCAGCCGGTTCAAACGACGACGGAGAGCCAGAATTTCTTCAGGTGACAACAGCACAGCCAGGCCCTGACTAACGGCGCTGTTGGGATCATCAAGCTGTTGGCCGAAGGCCACAAGATCCTCACGCAAGCGAGTAGGTATGGGCGAACCGGCGAATTCCCAGATAACGGTGCGCAGTTTGGGATCGGTATGGAAACAAATGCCGTGGTCGATGCCCCAGAGTTGGCCGGTGCTGCCGGGCTCGTCGTCGGTGCCTTCCTGAACCAGCACATGCCCGCCCTTGCGGTCGGCGTTGTTGATCAGAATGTCGAGCAGGCTCATACGCTGCAGCTGGGGCCGGAAGGTGGGGTCGCCTTCAAACGTAAAGTAGTGGCGCTCCGGATCGTGTTCGATGAATAGTTGGATGGTTCCCAAGCCGTGCTGGCCTTCGCGCAAAACCGTGGGGGGAACGACATGCCAGCCAAGCGCCTCGCTGACCAGAAAGGCCGCCTGTTCGCGGCGACAGAGCGTGCCCTGGGCAAAGTCCCACAGCGGGCGTTCGCCTCGTTGGGGTTTGTAGACTGCGCTCAGCTCGACATCCCCTTCGCAGACCCGCACCAGGAAGGCGTAGTTGGAACTCCAGGGCAGCAGCCCCTCGATCTCCAAACGCCCATTCTGCAGAATGTTGAGGACGTCAGTCGTCCGCATCTCGGTCATACTGCCTGCCTATCTGTTGCTCCCCACGGCTCTGTTGGGCCTAGTGCCTGTGACCGTTGCGGTTGGGGCAGAAGTGCCCATCGGCGTCGATCGGCCGACCGCAATTGCCGCAAATCGGCCGTCCGGCCTTGACCGACTCGTTGGCATGTTTGATGAGCGACTGCACTTGCTCCCGCGTGACCCAGAAGCTAACGACGTTGGGTTCCTCTTCCTCATCCACCAGTTCGTAGGCAATGAGCACTACCTGATCGCCTTCGTCGTTATAGCCTAGCCCCATATTGCCGACGCGAAACAGCTCTTCCACCGGTTCGCGCAGGCGCATATCGATCCACACGTTTTCCGTTGTCTCGCGAGGGTTCACCGGATGTTCGCGTTCCAGGTCTTCCAGGAATGTTTCCAGGCTGCTGGCCAGGAGCGAGGCCTGTTCCTTTTCAATGACCAACGATATGACCTGCGAACCACGGCCGCCCTGCAGATAGAAAGTGCGTTCGCCGGGCACGCCGATTGTCCCTATGGTAAGGTGGGTGGCCGGATTAAAATCGATTTGGCTGGCCATGATGCATCACTCTTCTTCGTCAGTCGCTTCCGGTCGCCTGACGGACTTGTTCTTGGAAGATTTCTTTTTCTTCTTGGTGCCCTTTTTCTTGCCGGCGTCTTTCTTGTCGGTCTTGCCCTTCTTGGCCACTTCGGGCTGGGGCGGTGGCCGCAACGGCCCGTCGTCGTTGATGCGTATGACACGCACCATACCTTGCGGGCTCAAATGGAGAACGCTGGCCGACGCCGGGGCGATGACCAGTCGCTGGAAAAGGTCGATGTGGACGCCGAGATAATGGGCCAAAACCAGGCGAATCACATCCGCGTGCGAGACAACCACAATAATGTCTTTGTCATGCTGCTTGGCCAGATCTTCCAGCGCCTGGACGGCCCGAAACTGCACTTCCAGCAATGACTCACCGCCGGGGAAGCGCGCCCGACTCGGGGCATGCTGCACGGCCCACCACAGGGGTTTCTTGGCCAGCTTCTTGATCTGCTTGCCTTCCCACTGACCGTAGTTGACTTCGCCAACTTCCTCCACCTGCAGGACGGCCAGCCGATGGGTATCGGCAATATACGCGGCCGTTTCCATACAGCGAGTGACCGGGCTGCTATAGACAGCCTTTACGGGCAGGGGGGCAAGCCGCTGGGCGGCGGCGGTCGCCTGTTTGTGGCCCTCTTCGTTGAGGTGTACACCGGGGATCCAGCCCGCCAGTTTATTCTGTTTAGACCAATCGTTTTCGCCATGCCGAACGAGGATGATGGTTCCCATGCAGGAATAATAACACAATTATGGGACTGAGGTCAGACAACGCAGAGCGATTGGCCGGGAACTGCTCATGACGGCCGCCTAAGGTTGCAGATCGAGAAACTCGTCTTGCGCCGTGACGCCAAACGGCAGATCCAGCCGCGGGACTTCCGGGACGAAGCTGCCGAACTGCGAAACCGGATCGCAGACCGTCGGCAGGTCCGGTGCAAACTCCTCCGCTTCCGGATCGATGATGTTCCCGTTGGCGTCCTGATTGGCCAGGGGGCGTATTGTCCCGCGCCGAAATAGGCGGCCATCACGTGGCAGGCAACCGGCGTGGCCCAGGCCGATCCTTCCCCGCCGTTGAAGACAAAGACAGACACCACGATCTCCGGGTCATCGTAAGGCGCATAGCCACATACCACGCATGGGTGGGCAGAGATACGCCGCTGCTCAATGTCCTCAAAGCGACACCAGCCTCGCTCGATAGCGATGTTGTCGCAGTACTCGGCTGTACCTGTCTTGCCCGCGGTTGGGATGCCCTGCCGTTCCAGTTCGCTCCAGTCAATGTAGGTGACGCGCCGGTGAAGTACTCGGTATCGCTCTCGCGCTCGTTCACCATGCGCATTCCTTCGGCGACGACCTGCAAATAGCTGCGGTCAACTTCGACAGCGTCCACGACTTCTGGCTGGAAAACGGGTTGTCCATTGGCATCGAACTCGATACTTGACGGGCGGGTCTTCCAGGAGGTTGCCATCGGCATCGGTGTACGATCACCTCTCCGTTGGGTTCCTGGCGCAGCCCGGACAACCACCTTGACTATCGTCATCGACGATCACGACATTGCCCTCATCGTCGGTCATATGATGAATGATACTCGGTCGATAGAGAAAGCCACCATTGGCTATGACGGCCGCCCATTTGGGCCTACCTGCAGTGGGTGTCGGCGTCATATAGCCCTGGCCAATACCCAGGTTATAATCATCGCCGGTAGACCACGGTTCGCCCTGCGTCTGGCGCTTCCAGGCGCGCGTCGGCAAATTACCCTCGGCCTCCAGCGGCAGCTCGATGCCCTGAACACGGCCAAAGCCAAATTGGTCGCCATAGAGGTCGATGCGGTCGACAGTCAGACCCTCGACAAACTCGCCGTCCTGGTCGAACCCACCGCTGATCTTGTAGAAGTAGACGTCGCAGGAATTGGCGATACCCAGACGCATGTTCATCGGGCCATGGCCTGCCGGGTTCCAACAGACGAATGTTTGCGCCCGGCCGGGATCATTGGGCGCAAAGCGGTTGGCGATTGTCGATGTAGCCGGGATCATACAGGAAGCGTTCGGCCGAGATCACGCCTTCCTGTAAAGCTGCCTGCGGCCGGCACCAATTTGAAAGTTGAGCCAGGTGGATATGTGCCGCTGATGGCGTGGTTGACGAGTGGGCGTGTATTCATTGCGGGCCAGACCAAGATAATACTCAACCGGCACTTCGCTCTGGAAGCGATTGTTGTCAAACGTGGGATAGTTGACCATGGTCAGCACCTCACCTGTCTGTCGGGTTGAGAGCCACCACCACCGCCTGTTCGATCTCCGGGAACGTACTGCTCGCCGGTAATCTCATCGGTGCGCGCCGTCGTTGCGGTTGGCTTCCATGTACTGGCCGAGGATGCTATAGGCGATCTTTTGCAGCTTGAGGTCCAATGTCAGATTCAGATTAAGCCCGGACACCGGTTCCTGGGCGCTGCCGATCTGGCGCACTTCGCGGCCGGTCCAGTCCTGCTCAATGGTGCGACTGCCCTTCTCGCCGGCCAACTCCACTTCCATGGAAGACTCCAGCCCGGCCCAGCCCACCCGATCGTCTCGCTCATAGCCAAGTTCCGTGATCCAGTTGATATTGGGGATCGGGCCCATGTAGCCAATGATGTGCGACGTAAATTCGCCGCTGGGGTAGTCGCGCAACGGTTCCGGCAGCACGCGCACGCCGGGCAGAAAGATGCTCTCCTGCTCGATACGATAGGCCGACGCTGATGGGCACGCCGGTGGTGATGACGGCCGGGATGAAGGGTGCGAAACTGTTCGCTTCGACGATGGCCTCGATACTGTCCGGCAGCTGCGGTCACAACGCCGGCTGTATCCAGCGTCTCCTCCACGTCAGCGCCATAGATTTCGGCCAGCCGCGAGTAGGTGGTCACCAGTTCCGGATTGGCCTCGGCCACCAGCGCTTCCTGGGCCAGGGTATTGGTGATGGGCACGCCGGTCAGGAGCGACAGACGGGCGAAAATGGCCTGCTGTTCTTCGTCGCTGCGCGGCAGGAACGCCGGCGTGATGGTGACGTTGAAGCTGGGCGCATTGGTGGCCAGCGGCACGCCGTTGCGATCGACAATGACACCGCGCGGGGCGTTGGTGGTCAGCGTAGCGAACTGGTTTTCCGTCGCCAACGCCTGCAGCTCTTCCCCTTTGGTTTGCTGCAGCCAGAAGACGCGATAGAGAAGCAGCGAGAGCAGCACGGCAATGATAACGCGCATGAAGGCCACGCGCGCGCGCAGGCCGGGGATCTCGTGAATCTCGGATTCGTTTTCTGTTTCGTCGGGTGGTTTCCACCCCATGCTTGACATATGTTTTGCGCTTACTGGCCCTTGCCGCCGGGTCACCGACCGGCCGATCGCCTAGATCTCGACGCGACGCGGCTGGAGCATCTTGATGACCGTCTGCATCAATGCATAGAGCGGCATCATCAGGATACCATGCAGAAGGGCCACAGGCAGCATTTCTAACAGATGTATCAATGGACAGGCCCAGACCGAAGAAGCGAAGGGCCACGAAATAAACCAGCAAATAGATGATGGTCGCCAGGAAAGCCAGCAGCCCGGCCACCAGAAGGCGGCGCGGCGGCAAGACGTTTTGCAGCAAAATGACCGGGGCCTATGGCCAGCATATAGGCCAGCGACGACAGACCCAGCGGGGTAATTGAGAACAGATCGACAAAGATGCCGGCGATGAACGCCCACAGTCAGCCCTTGCTCCAGCCCACGCAGCAGTCCCCAGCGCCAGGGCCACGAGGAACAGTAACTGCGGTACAACGCCAAAGACCGGCACACGCGGCAGGATGGCGGTCTGGGCTATCGAGAGCAGCGCCATCAGCGGGATCGCAATGTAGATGCTATTGCTCATGGGCAGCCGTGCGGGTCTAGGGCGCTTGTTCGAAGATCTCGGTGTCGATCTGCTGGAAGTCGGTAATGACGAAAAGAGTTTCCAGCGACGTGAAATCCGTCGCCGGTTGAACGATGGCGCGCTGGAACAGGTCGGCCTCGTTGCGTTCCACGTCAATCACTCGGCCCACGACCAGATCCGGCGGGAACTTGCCGCCCAGACCGGATGTAAAGACCAGTTCGCCGACTTCGATGGGCGTGCTCAGATCAATCCAGTCGATGGTCGGTGGGTTGCCCCGGCCGCCACCGCGCAAAATGCCCGTCGCCCGCGAGGTGCCCAGCCGAACCGGGATGGCGCTGGCAGTCTCGGTGATAAGGGCAACCTGGGCCGCATCGTCGGAGACGCGATAGACCTGGCCCACCAGACCGCGCAGCCCTTCCACCGGCTGGCCGACGCTGACGCCGTCGTCACGGCCCTTTGTCGATCATCAGGCTGCGCACGGCCGGGTTGGTATCATAGGCGATGACGTTGGCGGTGATCCGGCGGTAGGCCGGGTGTTTCCCGGGCACGGTTAAACAGCTCCTGCAGGGTCTGGTATTTGCTCTGGTATCTCGCTCAGCTGTTCGTTCTCGCGAGCCAGCGTCGCATTCTCGGCTTGCAGGCGTTCAATCTCGGCGCGAGCCGATCTGCAAGTCGCGCGGGACCGGACAGCAGATCGAGGGCGGTGTCGGTGCGTGCGGTCGTGATGGCCGAAGCGGCCGACATGGGATCGCGGACCATACCGACGACGGTGTCGAGCAGTCCGGCCGAATCAAGAATGGTCAGAAGAACGGCCGAACCGATCAGGATGGCCAGAACCACCCAACGAATTCGTTGCGGGGTCTGTTCCAGGTTCATGACAGCTTAGTGAAGGGTATGCCCTTAATGGCGGGTGCTGCCCCGGTGGAGACCCACCAGAACGCGCTCGTAGTTATCCAGGTCTTCCAGAACCAGCCCGGCGCCGCGCGCCACACAGGTCATGGCGTCTTCCGCCACCCAGACGCGCATTCGCACCGCGTCTTCGAGCCGGTCGGCCAGACCCTGAATGAGGGCGCCACCGCCCGCCAGGGCAATACCTGTTTCCAGCAGGTCGGCGACCAGTTCCGGCGGCGTCTCATCGAGCGCATCCAGCACGGTGTCGACAATGACGTTGATGGACGGCGACATGGCCTCGCGAAGCTCGATGCTGCTGATGTCCACCACCTGCGGCAGGCCGCTGATCAGGTTGCGGCCGCGAATGGCCATAGTCTTTTCTTCCGGCAGCGGAAACGCGGAGCCGATGGCGATCTTGGCCCGTTCGGCCATGCGCTCGCCGATCAGCAGGTTGTACTTGTTGCGGACGTAGGTGATGATGTCCTCATCCATCTCATCACCGGCCACGCGGATGGACCGGCTGACGACAATGCCGCCCATGGCAAAGACGGCCACTTCGGTCGTGCCGCCGCCGATATCGACGATCATGCTGCCGCGCGATTCGATGATCGGCAGACCAGACCCGATGGCCGCGGCCATGGGTTCCTCGATCAAGTAGGCTTCGCGGGCGCCGGCCGAAATGGTGGCATCGTAGACAGCCCGTTTCTCCACTTCGGTCACGCCGCTGGGCACGCCGACCACCACCCGCGGACGCGGGAAGGGGACGATCATCTGCTCGTGGGCCTTGTCGATGAAGTACTTGAGCATCGCTTCGGTGATCTCGAACTCGGAGATGACGCCGTCACGCAGCGGCCGAATGGCCACGATGTCGCTGGGCGTGCGGCCGACCATTTCGCGCGCCTCGGCGCCGATGGCCAGGGGCCGGCGTGTGCGCTTGTTGATCGCCACCCAGGAGGGTTCGTTGATCACGATGCCCTTATCGCGCACCGCCACCAGGGTGTTGGCCGTGCCCAGGTCGATGCCGATGTCGAGAGAAAAGATTCCCAGCAACCAGTCAAGTGGTCTGAACAATGCTTCGCGTTTCCTTTTACAGTGTCGTATGTGTTCATGAATGCCACTGGCCGCGTTCCGCACGCGGCTTGTATCGGGAATTGTACCCGTTTGTGCCCGGCAATTCGTCTAACGACATTCAAACCTGCCTATAATAGCACAAGCGCGGATTGCCGTCGCACATCGCATGGTCTTCGCTCATACATGGCTAAATGCTGGATAGGAATCGCATGGCAGTCAGTTGCCAACTTGCAGTATGCTACTATGATCGCTCGTGTAGCAAGGAGTACAAACCCGCATGGCACGTCAGACATTATTTGAAGGATTGGTATTCGACGAGAGCGATAATCTGGTGGGGACCAGCATTATCGGTGGCGAAGCGCAGCTATGTCGTTGATGACGACGGTTTCCAACGTCACATTGACGCTGAGGTCATCGATCGCGAAGTGCTGGCCTTCTTTCTCGGTCAACTGGAAGCACAACAAGGATCTGGCTGTGGAACAGACATTGCAGATGCTGGGCCAGGATGATCTGCTGACCAAAGCGGCCGTTGATGCCTCAGCTACGCAACATCGACATGGATCAGATCATCGCCCAGGGTATTCCGATGCAGGCCCGCGAGATGATGGGCATGTCTGGGCTTTCGGCATCATCATCAACGTCCATGGCGACATTGTGCGGCTGGATCAGCCCGCGCGCCGGAGGAGGATCCGGCGACTCCGACTAAACGCTAATATGCCCCGCGGGCTGAGAGCACATAGGGGATCGTCTGCAGCATGATCCGCAGATCCAGCCCCAATGACCAGTTCTCGATGTAATAGATATCGAGCAGGCACAGCTCGTCGAAGGTCAGATCGGATCGGCCGCTGACCTGCCACAGCCCGGTAAGACCGCCCACGACCGCCAGACGCTGTAGATGCCACGGCTTGTATTGGGCCACTTCTTCCGGCAAGCGGCGGGCGAGGGCCCACCAGACTCATCTCGCCCCGCAACACGTTGTAAAGTTGCGGAAGCTCATCCAGACTGAGCCGGCGAATGAAACGGCCGACCCGCGTCAGGCGCGGATCATCCTTGATCTTGAACAGCGGCCCGTCGGCTTCATTGAGCGTCAGCAACTCCTCTTTCTTCTGATCGGCGCCGACAATCATCGACCGAAACTTGTACATCGTGAAGAGCTGCCCATTGCGGCCGACGCGATCGCTGCCATAAAACACCGTGCCGGGCGAATCGAGACGGATGGCCGACGGCCAGCACCCCGGTCACCAAAAGGGAAGGGATGGCCAGCAAAGCAATGATGAACAGGTCCAGCGCTGCGTTTGAGCACTTCACCCGTCGGGCTGATGTTGCCGAAGGCGGCGATGTCGCGCATGCCCAGCAACGGAATGCCGGCCATGTTGGTGAACTCGACGCGGCTGAGGCTCAAGCTGCAGCAGATCGGGCACGACGCGCGCGCCGACCTCATGCTGCTGACAGGTTTGCAGCATGGTCAGGATGTCGCGGTGCATCTCGGCCGGGACCGCGATGAACACCGAATGCATCGGTTCATGGGCTCGTCAGCACGGCATCCAGTTCGCGATAGCTGCCCAGGTGGGGAATGCGGCCCAGCCCGATGTTGTTTTCACCGATGCCGTCGTCGAGATAACCGATGGCCGAAAAGCCGAGGTCGGGCCGGGCCAGTAGCGTGCGGATGATGCTGCGCGCCGTTTCGCCGGAGCCAACGACGAGCACCCGATCGGACGCGACGCCGCGGCTGTACAAGAGTGCTGAGGATGCCGCGCCGGGCCAGCCGGGCCAGGGCGATGAACATCACGATGAACAGCAAGGCCCAGAACAGCAGCAGACGCGAGAAGGGGGTCGGTTGCAGGAAGAAGGTGATGGCCATCATCAAGCGTGATGCCCGCGGCCGTCGCTGTGCCGACCCGCGCCACCTCCTCCAGCCAGGATTCGCCGCGCCGCCGCCGCCAGACGCCGGTGTAATAGAAGGTAACTGGCCAGCAAGACCGTCAGCAATAACTGCTGGCCCAGATAGTCGCTGTAAGGCTCGGAGAAGCTAACCGGGCGCAGCCACTCCCAGTCATACCGGGCGACATAGGCCAGCCAGAACGCCAGGTTGATCAGAACCAGGTCGCTGAGGATGGTGAGGCGGTTGATGACGCGATTCTTCATCGTGGATAGTGGTTGTGCGGTGCCGTGGGCTGGTTGGTCAGTGCTCGCTGATACACGGCCAGCAAGTCGTGCCCGGCCTGATCCCAGGTAAACTTGCGCCGCCTGAGTGGGGCCGGCGGCGCCAAGCTCGCCCGCGCAGGGTTTCGTCGTCCAGTAGCTGCCCGATACGGCGGGCCAGATTCGTCGGCGTCATGTGGGTCAAAGTAAAGCGCGTTGCGCCCCCGGCTTCCGGCAAGGACGACGAGTTGGCCGCCACGACCGGCGTGCCGCAGGCCATGGCCTCGATAATGGGCAGGCCAAATCCTTCATAGAGCGACGGATAGACCAACGCCGTCGCCGCATTGTACCAAGACGGCAGCATTTCGTCGGGCACATAGCCGACGAATCGCACGCGATTGCCCAACCCCAGCGCTTCCACCTGGGCAAAGACCTGATCAAAGAGCCAGCCGCGCCCGCCCACCAGAATCAACTGGATCTCGGGGATCGGTCATCTGCGCCAATGCTTCCAGCAGCACCGGGATGTTCTTGCGCGGTTGCAGCGTGCCGACGTGCAGCAGAAACTGTTCCGGCAGTGACTCGGCTGTCCGAAACGCGGCCACCTCCGCCGCCGGCAGCGGCCGATAGTGGCCGTCCACACCGGGCCGGACCACATCGATCCGTTCCAGGGGGACGCCATAGATGCGTGTGGATGTCCTGCTCGGCCCGACTCGGAAATAGCGATGAGGCGTCGCGCCAGGCGACAGGTGCGGGCGGTTTGGTTGTGAAGATAGCGACGCTGGGCGGCGGGGAAGGCTGTCCGGCTGCATGATGAAGCTCAGGTCATAAACTGTTGCCACCAGTGGGCAGGAGCAGCACCGGCGGGGCCACAAAAGCCATGCTGTGCAGCAGATTCAACCCGCGCCGCCGCGCCTCCATCGGCCAGACTGTCTGTTCCCAGAGAATGCGGGCGGCGCGCTGTTCGGTGGGTAGCCTGCGTGGTGACGAGAGTCATGTCGGCGCGGTCGATCCAGACGTTTTCATGGCGCGTGTAAACCGTGTAGATGCGGACCGTTTGCCGACTGCGGCAGATGGCGCAGCAGTTCATAGATGTAACGATGGATACCGGCTCGACGATAGCCTGCTTCACCGGACAACAAATGGGCATTAATGCCAATGCGCGGACGGTCTGCCCGGCTGGAATCTGTGACCTGATTCACTGAGTTGTTTGCACCCCACCAAGCGCAGTTATCGGCAAGCACCATAGCCTTAGAATTATACGCTGATCGGCGTCTCAGGCGACTTGCCCACGGTCTAGCCGCTATGGTAGACTACATTATGTTAAACACGCGCCCGTATTATGGTGGGTCTGGTTACCTGGATTGTGCGGCGCTAAATTCTTGGGCAGAAGCAAGAGGAGGACGCGGTGAAACGCACAATCCAATACCAACTCGGCCTGGTTGTACTGATGAGCCTGATGCTGGCGCTAATCGGCCTGTGTGCGTCCGGCGCCCGGCAGCGAAGGAATCGACATCGCGGCTACGGCCACGGCGGCCGCGTTCGCCACTGTCCCGCCGTCTGCCGACCCAACCGGAAGGCCTTGTGTTTCCGGCCACGCCCACGCCGCTCCCACCGGTCGAACTACCGACGGCCACGCCGGAAACACCGGTCGCTCCCGAAGCGGCTAGCCTCCCGGCCGGGATCGTTGTTGCCGACGACCCACGTGGTGCAGCCGGGCGAAACGCTGGCTACGATTTCGGTCATCTACGGCGTGCCGGTCAATGAGATTCAGCAGGCCAACGGCATTGCTGATCCCAACGCGCTGACCGTGGGCCAGACGCTGACCATTCCGGCGCCGGGCACTACCGTGACTGAGCCGATGCCGCCGACCACGGGTGAGCAAGTGTATATCGTTCAGCCCGGCGACAACCTGTTCCGCATTGGGCTCAACTATGGCTTCACCGCGGCCGAACTGGCTGCCTACAACGGCATTCCCGACATGACGCGCATCTACGTGGGTCAGGAAATTCGCATTCCGCCGCGTTAAGGACTCAGGCAGACCGTTCGCTCATCGGGCGCAGACCGCACAATTCGGTTTGCGCCCTTTTGCTTTGGCCGACCTACGTAGATGGAAGCATCATCATGATTGAACAACGCGATTCACGCGTGATTTGGGACGACAAATGGCGGGTGCGCGTTCACACGCTGGCCTTACCCAACGGCCGACTCGTTGAGCGAGCCACGATCGAGCATCCCGGCGCGGTGGTGCTGGTGCCGGTGCGCCCGACGGCGACGGCTACGAGGTGTTGATTTTGCGCCAATACCGGCTGGCGCTGGATGCAGACCTGCTGGAACTGCCCGGCCGGGACGCGCGAAGCGGGTGAACCGTGGGAGGAGTGTGCCCAGCGCGAGCTGCGCGAGGAGACGGGCTATTCGGCCGAGCAGCTGGTCCCGCTGGGGAGGTCTGGCCTGCGCCGGGCCTGTCCAACGAGCGCATGGCCCTCTTTCTGGCGCTGGGCCTGGTCGGCTCGATCCGCTGCCGCAAGATGACGATGAAGCAGATTCGAGGTGATAGCGATGCCGCTGGACGACGCTGGTGGCCATGGCGCTGGACGGTCGTCTGGACGACGGCAAGAGCGTCATCGCCCTGGTGCGAGCCGCACACTATCTGGCAGCAAACCCACAGCGCTGCCTAGTCTTCGTCTCTTCCTTTCATCCTCGCCAAAGCTCTTGAGTGCCAGGGCCATTTCCTCGCAGCCGTGTCATGACTGCGTGGTGGACCGTACCCTCCGGGTAGTCGCCGGTCGCATCGGGTACACCGGCCGGAACGCCGGTCAGCAGCTCAATGCCTTCGTCGATCGTCGTGATGGGCCAGATGTGGAACTTCTCCGTCAGTCGACAGCCTCGATCACATCATCGCGCAACATCAACTCGGGAATGTTGCTGGCTGGGGATCATGACCCCTTGCTGCCCGGTCAGGCCGCGCGCGTTGCAGATTTCGAAGAAGCCCTTCGATCTTGCCGTTCACGCCGCCAATGGGCTGAACCTCGCCGCGCTGGTTCACTGAGCCCGTGACGGCGATGCCCTGATTGAGCGGAATGCCGCTCAGGCTGGACAACAGCGCGTAGAGTTCGGTTGACGACGCGCTGTCCCCGTCGACCCCATAATAGTCTGCTCGAACGTCAGGCTGGCATTGAGTGACAGCGGTTGGTGCTGGGCATAGGTGCCGCCCAAATAGGCGCTCAAGATGAGCACCCCCTTGCCGTGTCGCGGCGCCGGACATGTCAGTCTCGCGCTCAATGTCGATCACCCCGTCATCGCCCATGTAGGTGCGGGCGGTGATGCGGGTCGGGCTGGCCGAAGCTGAACTCGTCGTCGTGGTCGACCGTCAGCGCCATTGACCTGGCCGACGACACAGCCGTCGGTGGAGATAAACGTGAAGCCGCGCAGGATGCTCTTCCTGATCCTCTTCGGCGGCGCGACTCTTCGCGTTCGATGCGAGCCTGGATGGCCTGGGCCACGTGGCCGGCCAGTGACGTTGTCCTGGTTATCCTGCACGGCCATATAATCGGCTTCGCGCAGCACGTCGGCGATGATGCCGAACTGGGCGCTCAGCTTTTCCTGATGTCCGGCCAGACGTGAGCCAAATTCGATCATCTTGGCCACTGCGCCGCGATCGAACGGATGCAGGTCTTCCTCCTGGCAGCGCGGGCGATGAACGCCGCAAACGCCTGCTCGTGTTCGCTGTCCCGAATCATCGTCTCGCTGAAATCGGCGCGCACCTTGAACAGGTTGCGAAAATCATGCTCGCTGTTGGAGAGGTGGTAATACAGTCCGGCTCGGCCGAGCAGAATGACCTTGATGTTCAGGGGCATCGGTTCCGGCCAAAGCGAAGCCGCGACCATCGGTCCGTCAGAGCGGGGGGCGCGCAGTTCGATCTCATCGGAGCGCATCGCCTGCATAAACGATTCCCAGGTATCGCTCTGGCGGTCGAAGTCGCTGGCCTCCAGAATCAGGTAGCCGCCGTTGGCCAGATGTAGACCGCCGGGCTTCATGCGCGTGAAGTGAGTGGTCACGCTCATGCCCTGCGATCTCATATTCAAAGCGGCCGAACAGATTCTCATAGGTCGGATTCACCTGCACAATGACCGGTGCGCCTTCGGTTTCGCTATTGTCGACGAACAGGTTGACCTCGTAGCGGCGCAGGTCGATTACTTCCTCCAGACCTTCCTCTTCGATGGCCACGACCGAACCACCGACCTGATTCAGCAAGTCCTTGCGCACGCCATCGAGATAGTCGAGGATCGTCTGGTGGTCGGCGATATTGGGCGCGCGCCTCGTCGAAGTCGTCGCTGAGGGCCACATCGATGGCGTCGCGGTCGATCTCCTTGCGGCGTTCCAGCGCCTCGCGTTCCAGACGACGCAACTGTCGCAGCGCGTCCTGCAGTTCGCTTTGCAGGGCGCGCTGGGTGTCGCGCCGGCTTTGTTGCTCTTCCGGCGAGTGCGGTGGCGGCCGTTCTCGCCGTCGTTGTCGTTGTCCGGCACCGGCGTCACCATAAGACCCGACGAGGTCTCCTCCAGACCAAAGCCCTGGTCCGTGGCCTTGCGCTCCAGCGGCTCCAGCAAGGCCAGACGCTCCTTGTCGAAGGTCTCTTCCAGCTGCCGGACGACCGTGCGGTATGAATAGCTTTCCAGTGCCTGAGGCAGGCTCAGCTTCATGCTCTCCACCAGATGCTTCATGGCATCCTGGAACGGCTTGCCCTGTCCGGCCGGCAGCGACATCGGCAGCGGCCGGTGGGGCGTTTCAAAGTTGTAGACATAGAGCCAGTCGTCGGGCACCCGCTCCGTGCCGCAGCGCGCCAGCACGAAGTCGCGAATGGCCAGACTGCGGCCGGTGCCTGGCTTCGCCGGTGGCAAAGATGTTGTACCCCTTGCGCTTGAGGCCCATGCCGAACTCCAGCGCGCGGGCCGCGCGTGGCTGACCGATCAACTCTCGGGTGGGAGTCACGTCAGCGGTGGTTTCAAATGGGAGGGATGCCGGGTCGCAAATGCGACGGAGCATTTCCGGTGGCAGCGGGTTGACAGTTACCGGCATAGAGTGCCTTTTTACCTCGAAGAACGTTGGGATGGCAAGGTAGGTATGATACTTCCGTTGATTAGTGAGGACAATTAGTGCTGTGTTAGAAGTGCGATTTTCAGTCGCAGTGCAGCGTAGGACAAACATGGCGATTGTTCGGTCCGGCCGCAAGCAACATGCCTGTGCTACGCCGGGGACGGCGGGCTACTGAAACCCCCTGGTGTTAGAACCAGCGACCGATCCCAGGCGGGCCACCTGAGTGTGGCAAGGTCTTCCAGCGCATGATAGCATCTTGCGGGGGTTGGGCAAACGAAAGGCAATCACGCAACACGGTTTTCAGCAGTCGGTGCAGCGTGGAACAACCAGGTTGATTATTCGGTCCGGCCGCAGGCAACAGGCTGGCGCGGCATACCGGACGACTGAAGTTTACTGGATGCAGCGGGCAATACATGAGGAGGCAAGATGGCTGAATTTCAAGATAAAATCGTTGTGGTGACCGGCGGGGCGGGCAATCTGGGTCGAGCGGTCGTCCAGGCGTTCTACGACGAAGGCGCGCATGTAGCCGTTGTCGATCGCCAGCGAGAAATGGTGACCGACGTCTTCGCCGACACCATTCCGGAGGGCGAGCTATCTGCCTCTATGTGGCCGGCAATCTGCTCGATGAGACGTCAGTGGCCGAAGCCGTGGGGCAGATTGTGGCGAAGTTCGGCCGCATCGATGTGCTGGTCAACATTGCCGGGGGCTTCGCCAGCGGCACGCCCATCCACGAGACACCACTCAAGACGTGGGACTTCATGATGGACCTCAACGCCAAGACCGTCTTTCTCATGTCCCGCGAGGTGATTCCCGACGATGCTGGCGCAGGAAAGCGGTAAGATCATCAACATCGGCGCGCGGGCTGCGCTGAAAGGGTACGGCTAATATGGGCGCCGTATATTGCGTCGAAAATGGCCGTCATCCGCCTGACCGAGACCATGGCCGCCGAGCTCAAGGGCAACCACATCAACGTCAACTGCATTCTGCCGGGCACGATTGACACACCGGCGCAACCGCAAGGACATGCCCAACGCCGACCCGTCACGTGGGTCTCAGCCGGAGTCGCTGGCCGGGGTCATCCAGTTCCTGGCTTCCGACGCGGCGCGGGATATTCACGGCGCGTCGGTTCCGGTATATGGTCTGAGTTGATTTGACCACCGAATCGACTCTCTCACGCGAAACCAAATTCACCTACGGCGTCGGCGACTGGGGCACCTCGGCCGCCTCCACGGCCCGCAATATCTTCTGGTTCATCTTTCTCACCAACGTTGTGGGCATCAACGCCGGGTTGGCGGGCTTGGTTGTCCTGATCGGCCGAATCTGGGACGCCATCAACGACCCGCTCATCGGCACCATCAGCGACCGGCTGCATTCCAGGCTCGGCCGGCGACGACCGTTCCTGCTCTACGGCGCCATTCCCTTTGCGATGGCCTTCGTGCTCATGTTTTATGTGCCGCCGCTTCGAGAGCAAGACCGCGCTGGCCCTCTACTATAGCGTCGTCTTTCTGCTGTTCGATACGCTCTACACCATTGTCAACGTCCCCTATCTGGCGCTTGATGCCGGAGCTGACCGAGGAGTATGACGAGCGCAGCAGCCTGACCGGCTGGCGCATCGCCTTCTCCATTCTGGCCTCACTGGTGACGGCCGGGTTGTTCAAGCTGCTGGCCGAGAACGTCTTTGCCCCGGCGCTGGGCGGCGGGCCGGATGCCATTCGCCAGGGCTATCTGATTGCGGCCGGCGCTGTGGGCGGTGACCATTGCGCTGCCGTTCCTGCTGGTCGCCTATGCCATCGAGGAACCGGCCCACGCGCCGGTCGAGTCGCCCATTCAGCCAGCGCGCAACTTCGTCGAGGTGTTCAGCGACAAGGCGTTCCGACTGGCGGCGCTCATCTACCTCATCAGCTTTACGACCGGCGATGTGATCCTGGTCGTTCTGGTGCGCTATCTGATCGACTATGTGCGTGTGCCGCCGGGCTATGACAACCTGGTGCTGGCCGTCGTGCTTGGGATCGGCGCTGGTCTGTCTGCCCATTGTCGTCTGGCTCATGCGCCGCACGGACAAACGCACGGCCTATCTGATCAGCATCGGCTTCCTGGTGGTGGTCCTGGTCATTGGCGCGCTTGTGCCGCCGGGCAACCCGACGCCCATCCTGATCGGCGCGGTTCTGGCCGGGTTTGGCTTCGCTGCGCTCAGCACCGTGCCCTGGGCCATTGTCGCCGATGTGGTCGAGTCGGATGAGCTGAAGCACGGTGAGCGCCGCGAAGGGCTGTTCGCCGGGTATCTGGTGTTTCTGCGCAAGTTTGCTTCGGCGTTTGCCATCTTTGCCGTGGGCCAACTGCTGGAGGCCACCGGCTTCATCAGCTCCACGAGCGGCAGCGCCTTCATTCGAACAGCCGCCCAGCTGCGCTGGCCGCCATGCGTTTTCTGGTGACGGTTATCCCGGCCATTGCCCTGACACTGGCGATGATCCTGGCCTGGCGCTTTCCCATCGACCGCGAGACGTATCGAAGATATCCGGCGACCAGCGCTGGTCTTGCGGCGAGCGGCCACCGCCGCACGGGCGTTGTTGTCGATCCGACCCTCGCATCGCTTCCCGAGTTCCCGACGTTGACGCGGACCTAGGCTCACTTTCTATAATCGCCGCACAATAACCCATTCTGCGGACGATCGGCCGGTTGTTCCTGACTGCCATCATAAAGGAGTATCCGATGTTAACTGTTGGCGATATGGCGCCTGATTTTGAACTTCTCGACGACACCGGCCAACCGGTCAAACTGTCGGATTATCGCGGCCAACAGGTCGTGCTGTTCTTCTATCCCAAAGCCGATACCCCCGGCTGCACCACCCAGGCGTGTGGCTTTCGTGACAACACCTTTTTGCTGGATGCCGCCAACGCCAGCGGTCATCGGCCTCAGCCCGGACACGCCCAAGGCGCTGGCCAAGTGGAAGGCCAAGGAGAACCTGCCCTACACGCTCGTCTCCGACCCCGACCACGAAGTGGCCGAGGCCTATGGCGTGTGGGGCGAGAAGTCGATGTACGGCAAGACCTACATGGGCATCATTCGCAGCCACGTCATCATCGGCCCCGACGGCCGAATCCAGGATGTGCAGTACAAAGTCAGCCCGGCCGACAGTGTGGAACGGGCGATGAAGTTCCTGGCGCAGTAAGTGTCTCCTGGCTAGCATCGAGCGGCCGGCACCAGTGTGGTGCCGGCCTTTTTAGTTTGTGGAGGTGAATCGATGCGCGCACTTGAATTCGATCGCTTTGGTGACCCGGCGGCCGTGTTGCGCCTGTCGATGTGGCGAACCGGCCCACGCCGGGGCCGGGACAGGTCTGTGCTGCGGATGATCGCCCGGCCGATCAACCCGTCGGACCTGTTGACCATAGCCGGGGAATACGGCCGTCTGCCCACACTGCCGGCCGTGCCCGGTCTGGAAGGCGTCGGCACGATTGCGGCGCTGGGCGACGGCGGTTGGCGGCTGGACATGTGGGTGACCGGGTCATTCCGCTTGGGCGGCGGCGGTACCTGGCGTGATACTCTGGTGGTTGACGCGGCGCGTCTGCTGCCCGTGCCTGATGCGGTCAGTGACCAATCGGCGGCGCAGTTCATCGTCAACCCGGTCACGGCCTGGGTGATGCTGGAGGAAGAGTTGGGCCTGAAGCCGGGTGATTGGCTGCTGCAAACGGCCGCCGGCTCAACGCTGGGCCGCCTGGTGATCCAGTTGGCCCAACTGCGCGGCTACAAGACCATCAACCTGGTCCGGCGGCCGGAGCAGGTGCCGGAACTGCTGGCGCTGGGGGCTGATGCAGCGTTCGCCAGCCGATGATCCCCAGCTCGTGGACCAAGCGTGCGCGAGCTGACCGGCGGCAAGGGTGCGACCGGGGGCTATGAGGCGGTGGGCGGGCGCAACGGGCGCAGCTGGCGCTGCAGTGCTTGCGGCCCGGCGGCACGATGATTGTCTACGGTATGCTGAGTGGCGAACCTATTCCGGTCCACAGTGGCGAACTGTTGTTTCGCGGCCTGACGCTGCGCGGCTTCTGGCTGACCCACTGGTTCCAGGCCACCCCACCGGCGCACACGGTCGCCGTCCTGTCAGAACTGATGCAGTTGATGGCGCGCGGGCAGCCTAGTGCCGCCGGTGGCGGCCGAGTATGATCTGGCTGATTATCGCGCGGCCATTGCCCATGCCGAGCGACCCGGCCGGCAGGGAAAGGTCCTGCTGACCGGCTAATTCGGCCGATTTCCGCACCAATTTGGCGAATTCGTCCGCCAACCCTGTCGAAAAGCGTGTATCCTGTTCGTCATACTCATAGATGCAGGCGAATTGGTCGCCTTGCCGGAACACTCAGTTTCAAAGGAGAAACCGACATGCAGTACATGCTCTTAATCTATGTGGACCCCGCCAGCTACGCCGGTATCGACCGAGGAACAGATGCAGGCCGAAATGGCGCAATACTTTGCCCTGGGTCCCGGAGATGCGCGAGCGCGGCGCCTATGTGGCCGGTGACGGCTTGCAGGGCATCGACACTGCCACCACCGTTCGCGTCCGCGACGGCAAAACGGTTGCTGACCGATGGTCCGTTTGCCGAGACGAAGGAGCACCTGGGCGGCTTCTACATCGTCGAGGCCAACGACCTGGATGAGGCCATCGAATGGGCGGCCAAGATTCCCGATGTGGTTCGCGGCTCCATCGAAGTTCGCCCCATCGCCGTCTACAATCAGTAGTTGAGTCTTGCTTCGAGCGTCGGGGAGTGCCTCTGCGTTGTGCTCTCCGACTTCTTCGTGCACAGCTCCCAGCCCCATGTCCGAGACAGCCCAAACCATTGAGCGCATCTTTCGCGAGGAATACGGCCGTGTGCTGGCCATCCTCATCAACGCCCTGGGCGACTTTGACCTGGCCGAAGATATGCTGCAAGAAACGCTGATCTCCGCCCTGGAGCGCTGGCCGCAGGACGGCATGCCCGCGAACCCGCCGGCGTGGATGGTCACCGTGGCCCGGCGCAAGGCCATCGACCGGTTCCGGCGCGCCAAGCTCCACGCGGAAAAGACGGCCGTCCTGGGCTATCTGGCTGAGCTGGAAACGGCCGATCCCTATGATCTCGACGAATCACCCATTCCCGACGAGCGGCTGAAGCTCATCTTCACCTGCTGCCACCCGGCGCTGGCGCCGGAGGCCCAGGTGGCGCTGACGTCTGCGGACGCTGGGCGGGCTGGAGACGTCGGAGATCGCCCGGGCCTTTCTGGTGCCGTACCGACCATGAACCAGCGTCTCACGCGGGCCAAGAGCAAGATCCGCCAGGCCGGGCATCGCCTACGAAGTGCCGACCCGCCAATCGGGTGGCCGAACGGCTGGATGCGGTGCTGCATGTGATCTACCTCATCTTCAACGAGGGCTATACGGCGACGGCCGGAGACGATCTCATCCGCCGGGACCTGTGCGCCGAGGCCATCCGGCTGGCGCGGGTACTGGTCCAATCTGCTGGAAACTACGGCCGGACCTGGACTCGCAGCCGGAGGCCGCCGGGCTGCTGGCGCTGATGCTGCTGCACGATTCGCGGCGACGCGGCGCGCACCGGCGCGGCGGGCGAACTGGTTCTGCTGGAAGATCAGGACCGGCGACTGTGGGACCAGGCCGAGATTGCCGAGGGAGTGGCCCGGCTGGACGCGGCGCTCGCCCTGCGACGGCCCGGTCCCTACCAGATTCAGGCGGCCATCAGCGCGCTGCATGCCCAGGCACCGACGGCTGCCGACACCGACTGGCCGCAGATCGCCGCGCTGTATGGCGAACTGCAGCGGTATGTGCCGTCGCCGGTGGTGGAGCTCAATCGGGCTGTCGCGGTGGGCATGGCCTACGGGCCGTTGGCGGCGCTGGCCTGCTGGACGAGCCGGAACTGGCCGAGTCAGTTGGCACGCGTACCATCTGTATCACGCGGCGCGCGCTGACTTTCTTGCGGCGTGGTGGATATACGGCCGATGCGCGAGCGGCCTACCGGCAGGCGCTGGATCTCGGCCCAGAACCGCGCCGAACGGGTATTTCTGACGCGGCGGCTGGCCGAGTTGGCCGTGCTACGGCCGGGTGATTGGTCGGGCAGGACGATTCGGCCGTCGGGCAGGGTCCCGTCCGGGCCGGTGGCGTCCAGCCGTGTTTCCCTCGTCCGGCCGGTAAAAGCCAGTCGCCAGTTGATAGGTTCCCGGCGGCAGGGCGCTCGATGTCGAACGTCAGCCGGATCGGTCACCACTTCATCAGGCCAGCCATTGGCTGGTCGGGTAACTGTTGCCCGCAACGTAGCCATCCGATTGGACCACAATCTCGCCGCTGGTTGTATCGATCAGATGCACGAAGCGGCGATAGTCGGCCGGGATGTCATCCAGCGCACGCCAGTAGAAAGTCGCCGCCAGCGAATCGGCCGATGCCATCCAGGGTGTAACCCTCCAGCCGAATCATCGGCCGTCCGTCCATTGCCAGCGTCACGGCCAAGCGGGGTGATGTCGTCCGGCGGCGCGTCGATGGGTGCGATGTCCCGGGCGACGAATTGCCCGTCCTGTTCGACCATTCCTCCCAGGCGACGCTGAACGATCGGCCGGCCGGTGGTGGGGTCGTAGAGAATCATGACCAGCGGGTGGGGCGGCGGTCCGGTACAGCGCCGCCGGCAAGGTCAACGTCAGCCGGTCGTGGATGGGCACTCCGCCGCGCCACGCCAGCGTGGGATTGAAGCCGTAGCCGGGCTGTGTGTCGAGTTGGGTCAATACCGTCGCCATCGCCGTCCAGGAGCCGCCAGGAAACCTGATAGTTCTGGCCCGCAGGCCGGTTGATCCTCCATGTAAACTGGCCTTCCAGCGTATCGGCGGCGGTGGTGAGGAGGGCATCGGCAGCCACCTCGGCGCGGAAGGGGTCGTCGGTCGCGGGGGCGGGTGCCGGATCCGTCGCGGGCAGGACACGCACTGGGCGCAAGAACAGATCGCCGCGCGTCTGGCCCGAGGGCATCAGCGGCCTTCCGTCAGGGAACGTGAGCCGCGGCACGTACAGCCCGGCCGGAGCGTTGGCTGGGATCAGGAGGGGCACGACGGCCGTTTCCGTATTGACCTCTACGACCCCTGACGCCAAAATCGGCGGCGCGGCCTCCCCGCGCGGTGTGGGCCGGGCCAGCGCGGGCGTCGCCAGATCGAGCGTGCCCGGTGCGCCACCGACCGGGTCCATGCTGAGCGTCACCGTCAGCGTCTCCCCGGCGCGAATTTCATCGTGGCTGTAGCCGTAGCTATAGAGCCGCGTGCCGTTGTCGAACCCGACGCCGGTCGTATCGTGATGGAGATAGGCCATCTGGGCAAAGTCCCACGTCAGATCATCCTGGGGCAGTGGCGCGGGGTCGGTCTGCCCCAGAACCCAGGCCGCACCCACCAGCAGCACCACGCCGCCCCCGGCCGCGCCCAGCCACGCCCAGCCACGCCGTGACCAGCCGCCGCGGAGCAGCAATACGGCCGCTACCACGAGGGCCAGAAGCGACAACCATTCCGACCATTGACGCACGGATGTCGGTTCCAGCATCACATCGACAAGTGACTCGCCGGGGGGCACGGCGACTTGCATCAATCCTGACCCCGGCTGAGCTGTTAAGCCCCAGGTGAAGCTGTCGTCGCGGGCAAACCAATTGGGCCAGTAGAGCGTTGGCAGGAGAACCACTGCACCCGTTTCGCCTGCCGTCAGGCGCCATTGCTGATAGTGCGTCTCCTCTGTCACCAATTCGGCCGAGAGCAATTCGCCGTCCAGGGCCACCGCCCGCCACCGTTCGCCGCTTACGAGCCAATCGCTGCTGTAGGGTCGGGGCACGACACCGTCCGGCAGATATTCCGCGCTGACGGTCGTGCCGATGTTGCCGGTGAACCATTCGTATTGGGCCAGTCGTTCGGCCGTCACGTCCGCATCGGTCAGAATGAGGTGATCGGTGCGCAAGCCGAGCAGCCCGCCCAGCAAGAGCAGCAGTGCCGCGACGGGCACGATCGCCTGCCGACCCACAGGCCAGGCCAGCCCGGCCGTCAGCAGCGCCGTGGCCAGGGCCTGCACTGACAGGAAGCGCCACGGGAACTGCGTGAACGACAGTAGCGGCAGGTGGTCCCACAACGGCCGTGAGAGCGGTGTGATCATGAACGTGGCTACCAACGCGGTCAGGCCGATGAACACAAGCCGCGCCGGATCGGCCACCGCTTCGGGACGCCGTTTCACGGTGTAAATGAACAAAATGAAACCACCGAGGGTCGCCAGGATGGCCTGCACCAGCCCCATGCGGAAGGCTGTCCCGCCGTCGGGGCTATAATCGAACAGGGGACTGCCCTGGATCAGATCCAGCCCGCGAAAGTGGTTGGTGTAGTTGAAGTACCCCTCGGTCACCGGCCCCAGCTGGGCCAGGTCTTGCTCAGCCAGGGCGGGCACGAAGAACCATGCCGCCAGCGCCAGCGCCAGCCCCAGGCCCGCCAGCGGCCAGACGGCCGAACGCCAACGCCGTGGCGCAAGAATGCGGTCTGTACTGGCTGGTGGGCTGCGGCCAAAACCAGCGCAGCCCCAGATATAGCAGCAGGAAGGGGGTGAAGATGAGCGCCGAAATGTTGTGGCTCAGGATCAACGCGGCGTAGGCCAGGGCAAACAGCGCCACCCGCCGCCACCTCTGACCGGGTGACGCCGCCAGCACCCCATCGGCCGCCAGCAGCACCAGGGGATAGAAGGCCATGGCCCAGAACTCGGCCAGCGAATCGCCGCGCACGTAGACGTTGACCATGTGGAACGGGGCGACAGTGTAGGCCACGGTCGCCAGCAGCCCGGCCCAGCGCGACCCCAGCCAGGAACGGCCGAGCGCGTACATGCCCAGTCCGGCCACCAGGAACCCGGCAATGTGGGCCAGATGGATCGACCGGACGAAGCTGAAGCCCAGGAAGCGAAAGGCTGCCGCGATGTAGAGGCTGAGCGGGGCGTAGAAGTTGTAGAACGGGTAGCCGTAGCCGTAATTGGCGTCGGGCATCCAGCGCACCGGGAAGTGACCGTCAGCAACGGCCGTTACCAGCTGGTGCAGGCGCTGCAGACAGGAATGGGCTGTCGCCACCGCCGCGCGTATTGAGCAGTCCCGGCTGGCTAACCGCCGGCCAGGCCGCGACAAGGGCAATGAGGACAACCGCGGCCACGAATGGCCAGGAGCGATGACGCAGGTTCAAATCAACGCGGAGTATAGGGGACAACGCAGCGGTCTGCCAACGATGATCTACCCTTTGCAGAAGCGATTTCTACGCGTTCGCCAGGCTGCCGAACGCCGCGCCGACGATGGACTGCGCTTCGTCCTGAATCTGCTTCAGGTGCGCCGGGCTGACGAAGCTCTCGGCGTAGATCTTGTAGATGGGCTCGGTGCCCGACGGTCGCGCAGCGAACCAGCCGTTCGCAGTGACCACCTTCAGCCCGCCAATTGGTTCACCGTTGGCCGGGGCGGTGGTCATGATGGCCGTGATCGGTTCGCCCGCCAGCGTATCGGCCGTCACCTGATCGGCGACAGGTTCTTGAGGATGACCCCCTGTTCACGCGTGGCCGGGGCGTCGGTGCGGGCGTAATAGGGTCGTGCCGAAACGATTCAGTCAGCGATTGGTAGAGTTGGCCCGGGATCGCGGCCGGTGCGGGCCAGCATCTCGGCCGCCAGCAGGTCCATGATGATGCCGTCCTTGTCCGTGGTCCAGACGGTGCCGTCCTGCCGCAGGAAAGACGCCCCCGCGCTCTCTTCACCGCCAAAGCCATAGGAGCCGTCGAGCAGACCGTCGACGAAGTACTTGAAGCCCACCGGCACCTCTTCCAGTGTGCGGCCCATGATCGGCCGCCACCCGGTCGATCATCGAGCTGGAGACCAGCGTCTTGCCCACGGCCGCATCCGGCCGCCAGCCGGGCCGATTGCCGGAACAGGTACCAGATGGCCGTGGCCAGATAGGCGTTGGGGTCCAACAGGCCCGCGCTGCGGTGTGACGATACCGTGCCGGTCGTAGTCAGGGTCGTTGCCGAAAGCGATGTCGAAGTCGATCCTTCAACGCAATCAGCCCGGCCATGGCATAGGGTGAGGAACAGTCCATGCGAATACGGCCGTCGTGGTCGACGGTCATGAAACCGAACTGCGGGTCGACGCTGGATTGACGACCTTGATGTTCAACTCGTAGCGCTCGGCAATGGGCCCCCAATAGTTCGACACCCGCGCCGCCCAACGGATCAGCGCCGATGGTAAGACCGGCGTCGTGAATGGCGGCCATATCGATGACGTTTTCCAGGTCGTTGACGTAGGGTGTCACGTAGTCAATAAGCGTGGGTGGTGGGTGCCTGTAGCGCCTGCGTCAAGGGGCAAACGCCGTACGGCCGTCAGGCCGTCGCGCAGGATCTCGTTGGCCCGATCCTGGATGAGGCGGGTGGTCTCGGTGTCGGCCGGGCCGCCCTCGGGCGGGTTGTACTTGAAGCCGCCGTCGGTTGGCGGGTTGTGGGACGGCGTGATGACGATGCCGTCGGCCGGTCCGGTCTGCAGTGTCGCGATTATAGGTCAGGATGGCGTGGGAGATGACCGGCGTTGGCGTGTAGCCAGCCCGTCCTGCTGGATAAACAACTCGACCCCGTTGGCGGCAAAGACCTCGACGGCCGTGCTGTGGGCCGGCTCGGACAGGGCGTGGGTGTCCATGCCCATGTAGAGCGGGCCGGTGATTCCGCGCTCAATCCGCAGTTCGCACACGGCCTGGGCGATAGCCAGGATGTGGTCTTCATTGAAGCTGCCCGCTGTGGACGTGCCTCGATGACCCGACGTGCCGAAGGACACGCGCTGGGCCGGGATCAGACGGGTCCGGCTTCACGGTGTAGTAGGCCGAAACCAGGCGCGGCACGTTGACCAGCAAGTCTTGTGGCGCGGGCTGCCCCGCCAGTTCGCTTATTGCCATCGTCGTCATGGCCTCCTGCATAGAAGTTACTGAACGGTTTCCGGCTGGAAGTTGCGGGCCAGGAAGTCGAGCGCCTGCTGCCAGGCGTCCTGTGCCGTGCCGGGCTCGTCGAAATTGTCTTCGGTAATGAAGGCGTGCCCTACGCCGGGATAGATCGTAATCTCGTTGGGAATATCCAGCGTATTGAGTGCCGATTCAAACTCCAGCACATCCTCGACAAAGATCTGCTGATCTTCCTCGGCGAACACTCCTAGCACACCCTGGCTGTCCATGAGCGGCTCAAGCAGATTGGCATCGGTGATGACATCACCATAGTAGATGATGGTCAGAGCCAGGTTCTCAGACTCGCGCAGTCCCAGCATCAGTGAATGGCCGCCGCCGAAGCAGAAGCCCATCGTCGCCACACGGCTGGTGTCCACGTTGGGCATGGCCAGGAGTTCTTGCAGCGCGGTGTCAATGTCGGATTTCACCTGCTCTTCCGGCGTAGATCAGCCGCAGACAGATGGCCCGCGGTATCTGGCTGGTGACCTGGCCGCGATAAGCGTCGGGCGCAAAGACAACATAACCCTCTTCCGCCATCTGCGTCGGCCAGAATGGTCAACCCCTCGTTCAGTCCCCACCATTCATGGATGAGCAGCACGGCGGGATGTGGTCCTGGACCTTCCGGCTCGGCCAGATAGCCGAGCAGTTCGTTGCCCTCGGCATCGGTAAAGGTCGTATTGGCGACATCGGCCGTCTTGGGTCCAAACAGCGTGTCGAAGACGAAGATGCCACCGATAATCAAAAGAATGGCCGCCAGCAATGCCAGCAGACCGAGCAGAATGCGTTTAATCCATATTGCCATGGCTTGGAATTTACAAACCAGGCCCTATTTTCGCAAGAGCAGGAACACGAGCAGCCCCAACAAGGCCAGCCCGCCGGCAATAGCCAGAAAGCCGATGACGGCCAGCCAACTGGGGGAGCTGACAGAGCCGGAGCCTGTGTCAGGCGTACTCGTGGCTGTAACGGCCACGGCGGTCGTTGTCGGTGAGGGTTCGGCCGTCGGCGGTTCGGTGCGCGGCCGGCTGCCGAACTCCAGCCCTGCCGTCTGACCGTCACCCAGGAGTACGGTCGTGTTGGCCTGCGTGGTCATTTCCATAGTGGGCGGCACAGTTTGGGCCACCTGATACGTTCCCGGTTGCAAGCCTGCGAAGCAGATCGGTTCCTCGGTGCCCGTGGAAACGCCCTGTCCAATAATCGTAAAGCCCTGGGCGACGGTCAACGTGACACCCGCACTGTAGCCTTCGTTGGCCTCGTGCAGCCCGTTGCCGTTTTCATCCAGAAAGGCATTAACACAGATGGCGGCCGTCCCGCCCGGCGTGGCGGTGGGACCCGGGGTGGCAGGTGAGGCGGCGGCGACAGTGGCGGCGGCCGCTTCCGTCGGAATACCGCCGAGCGTCGCCGTCGGCAGCACGGGCGCCACCGTTGGCGGCAGAGTGGCTGGGGGAATCGGCGTCTCCGTGGCGACCTGGGCCACGGCGATCAACTCGGCCGAGTCGTACCACGTGTCGAGAAACTGACGGCACTGGTTGACCCCGGTCACGCCCCAATCGGCGTAGGTGAAGACCGTGAGTTGAGGGCCCGTGGCCACGGTCTCTACCGTAAACGGCTGCCACTGATCGTGGGGTGATCCGCTGCCGCCCCAGACAACGTCGGCATCGTTCCAGAGCCCGCTGCCGTTGGGGTCAATCCCGGCTCGCATAGTGATGGTCAGGGTAGTGTCCGATGGCGCCGGGGAAGGCTCGCTGGTGCCCCGGCCGCGACCGTAGAAAGTGAAGCGGTATGTGGTGCCGGGGGTGGCGGCGATGGTCTGATACATGCCGCCCGACCACGTGTCCCAGTTGTTGCCGATGTACTGTGAGGCTGCGCCATCCCGCAGCAGCTCGGCCGTTCCCGGTTTGGGCGTTCCATTTCGGCTGGAAATGGTAGGCAACCAGGCAGTCCTCGTTGGTCTTGGCTGTGTTCTTGTTCCAACCGGCCCAGGCGTTGGCCTGACCGTTGGCGTAAGGTTGTTCGAAGCCGGCGTTTTGCAGCAGATTGGTGGTCTGTTGCAGGGGCGCGGTCGGCGCCTTGGGCCGCCGCCATCAGCAGCGCCACGGCGGCAATCAGGAAGAGTGTAAGGCGTTTTGGCATAAGTGCGTCCTGTCGAATCGCGAGTGCCTGGCTGGGCTAGGGTGTGGTTCGCGTTCGCCTGAACAGCAAGATTAGCACAGCCGTTAAGAGTAGCAAGCCGCCCACACCCAACAAACCGACGCCGCCCCACAGGAGGGCGTTGTTGTTCGGAGCAGGGTCGGCCGATGGAGTGGCAATCGGTTCGGCCGGACCGGCCACGTTCGGATTGGTCTCGGCCGCGGAGACAATCGCCGTGGCAACGGCCGCCGGCGTACTGGGTGCGCGAACACTGCCAAAGGCCTGATAGAGTGTGCTGTCGTTGGCGATGACCAGCGCCCAATCGCCGTCAGTGGTCAGCATCTCGCCGGGCAGGATGGAGCGCGTCACGTAATATTCGCCTGGGGCAAGGTTGGGCACGCAATGGGGATCAGCTCGACCGTCGGTGATGATATTGCCGACCACTGCGTTACGGTTGAATACGGTGAAGGCAACGCCGGAGGTGGTGGGTTCGTTGGGATCGTGAATGCCGTCCTGATTGCTGTCCTCGAAGGCGGTCAGGCAGACTGTGGCTGTGGCCGGGCGCACGGTCGGCCGCAGCGTGGGCGGCGGCGGCGTGGCGCTGGGCGTGAACATCTCCGGGGAGGCGACCGTCGGTGGCGGCGGGCCCTGGGCAATGATGATGACATCGCCGGGCCGAATGACTTCAGACTCGGTCAGATTGTTCAGCGCCAGCAGATCGGGCAATGTCAGACCAGCGCGCGCGGCGATGATCCACAGCGACTCGTCCGGCTGGACGATGACGGAGATGATGCCGCTCTCATCGGGCGTGGGAGATATCCACACGGCCGGGGGCGGCGCCGGCGTCGCGTCCTGGGCCTGAGCCAGGCGGGGCGAGGCAGCGAACAGCACCAGCGCGGCGACACACCAGAGCGCGGGGCAGCGGCTAAGGCTGGGATTCATTGGGCCAAATCGGGACCTGATCATCGACCATAGTATAGCCGGAATCGAGCAGGGGCAGCCGTTTCTGAGAATCAGCCCAGTAGAGCCCGACAACAATACGATGATGGGCTGGGTCCAGTGATTCCGGGAGGGTGATGAGATGACGCTCGCTTACAGCTACACCGGGCTGCCAGAACGGCGCCGGCCAGAGGCCGCCACCCAACTGTGCGTCAGCCTGCGGGAGCTGCCCATCGATGCCAAGCACATGAACAAAGACGGAGGGCAGCGCATCAGATAAGACGGCGTCCGGCGCGAGTTCCCAGGTCAGGTCAACCTGCACGTTGTTGTCGGCCGCGGCCGCTACGGTCGCCTCGCGCAGCACAAAGCGGTTGTCGAAATTGTCTGCCCGACTGCCTGAGGGCAGGCCGGGTGTGAAGACGTAGCGCGTAAACAGCGAATAAGCCGCCGGTTCCAGATCGCCGCGTGCCGGAGGCCCGGCTGACGCGCCAACCACGACGGGCGGGACGGCGCTTTCGCCGACCGTGGCCAGCGAGCCGTAGGGCCAGACATAGCGCACCACGGGACCATTCATGGGACGGGTGAGCTCATCTTCGTCAATAAGTGTCACTGGGGCATCACCCAATAAGAAGGGAACAGACGGCCAGCCCTCGGAAAAGCGCCGATCCATGAACACTGTGGCGACGCTGGTGTCGGCCGCTGCCTGCGTGGCCAGATCGGCCGCCGCGGCCTCGAACAAATAGCCGACTTCCGGCTCCTGACCGTAGGTTATGTAGTCTCGTGCAGTCAGGAGCAAGCTGCCTATCAACAGGAAGCCGACCACGCCGCGTCGTACCCACCTGGGGGCTTCCGACCAGCGCCAGATGGTATTGAGGCCGATGGCCGGCAGAAGCACCAGACCGGGCAGCAGACCGGCCGCACGCAAAAAGTGGGGCGTATCCTCGGCCAGGATGGTTGGCCCGAGCATGATGAGCTGCCAGAGTAACAGCGTTGCCGCCGCCGGTCGCCGCCAATGCCACAGGCACCACGCCCCACCGATGAGCAGCGGCCCGACCATGAACAGGTCAAACACAGGCCGGCCGAGCGGATTGGCCTGGGCGGTCACAGCCGAATAGTCGAGCACCGCATTGTGGCGCAGGATAGGATCGCCGCGCCAGACGAACATGCCCATTGCCTTGCCTGTCTGCGACCAAAGCGTCCCCCAGAAGTCACCGCCATTGACGGCCGGATTCAAGATCGAAACCTGCCCACTGCGTCCCAGGATGATGCCGGGATCGCCTGCGGCCGCAACCGCCAGAGGCACCAGCACGACGGCCGCGCCCACCGTGAACCACAGCACGCGTCCCGATGACCACAATTGGCGGCGCCGGCCGGTGACGACCAAATACAGGCCGACGGCGATCAAGACCAGCGGCGTGAAGCGGGCGGCCAAGATACGTGTAAAAGGTCAGGCCGTAAATCGCTCCTGCCAGCGCCCACCAGCGGCCGTCACCGCGGCGGTAGGCCCGCGTGCCCGCCCAGAAGGCTAGTCCCAGAAGTGGGGCCAGAAGGATGACGCGCAGGCCGATGCGACTGAGGTGGACCGGCCAGAACGTGGTAGCCCAAACGAATGCGGCCAGCAATCCGGTTGTTCGGCCGAACCAGTCGCGGCCGAGAAGGTACGTGGGAAGGGTGGTCAGCGTGCCGACGATTGCGGCCGGCAGGCGAACGGCATAGGCTGTCGGCCCCAGCAGGGCAATGGCCAGAGCGACCAGATAGATGTAGAAAGGTTCGCGGCCGTTGTTGGCGGGGAAGAACAGGCGCAAGTCGCCTTGCAAGACAGCCGTGGCATCCAGTCCATTGAATGCCTCATCCCGGTAGAGGCCGGGCGGCCAGTGACCGAGTTGATAGAAACGAAAGAGCGCAGCCAGGCCAACAGCCAGCAGAAGCAACAAAGCCCATCCCCATCGGGACAGGCTGGAATTGTTAGGCGTTAGCGACTTTCGCGAGGTTGCCAAAGCACAGGCAGTATAGCAAAATAGACCCTTGCGTCAACCGGCCTCACCCACTTCTTGCCTTAGGCATTCATCAACCTCGGCTGACGTGTGTTAGAGTTACTCCCCGGCTTTGGGTGCAATGGCCGGAGCGATGGGGCGCCGCGGCGCGAAGATAACACATGCGAATTCTTATGCTCTCCAAGGCCTGCCTTGTCGGTGCCTACCAAACTAAACTCGAGGAAATCGCCCGGCTGCCGGACATTGATCTGGTAGCTATGGTGCCGCCGAGCTGGGACGATCCCCAGGCGCGGGTCGTTCTGGAGCGGGCCCACACCGAGGGCTATTCGCTTATCGTCGATCCCATCCGCAACAACGGCAATTATCACCTCTACTACTTTCCCAGCCTGCCGGAACGAATCGCTCAGCTGCAACCGGACATCATCCACATCGACGAAGAGCCCTACAACTTGGCCACCTGGCTGGCAGTTCATCATGCTCGCCGGGCGGGCATCAAGACGCTGTTTTTCACCTGGCAGAACATCAATCGTCGATACCCGCCCCCATTTAGCGTGCTGGAGCGTCAGGTGCTGGATCGCGCTGATTATGCCATCATGGGCAATGCCGAAGCCGTCACCGTCTTTCGCGACAAGGGCTATCGCGGGCCGGCTCGAAGTGATTCCCCAATTCGGTGTGGACCCCGATATGTTTTCGCCGCGTGAAGCCAAGGACCCCGGCCGCGCTTTCATCATTGGCTCGGCCAACCGGCGGCTGGTGCCGGAGAAGGGTGTTGATATGGTGATGGAAGCCGCGCTTGACCTGCCCGGTGTCTGGCGACTGCATGTGGCCGGGGATGGCCCGGCGCTGCCCGGCCTGCAGCAGATGAGCTACGACCTGGGTATTGCGGCGCGCACCCACTTCGATGGGCCAATCAGCTCGGCTGATATGCCCACCTACTTGCGGAACCTGGACGTGCTGGTGCTGACCTCGCGGACATTGCCCAACTGGAAAGAACAGTTCGGTCGCATGCTGATTGAAGCCATGGCTTGCGGTGTACCGGTCGTTGGCTCGGACTCCGGCGAGATCCCGAACGTCATTGGCTCGGCGGGCCTTATTGTTCCCGAAGGGGATAGTGACGCCTTGCGCCTCACCCTGTTACAATTGATGCAGGATGACGATCTCCGTCGTGAGTTGAGCCGGCGGGGTCGGGAACGTGTCTTGGAGCATTATACGCAGTCACAGATTGCCGTGGAGACGGTGGATGTCTACCGTGCGATTGATGGCTGACTAAGTCGTTCGTGCCCCATTCCGTCTGTCGTATTTGGCATCTATGAGTAAATCGCCCGGTCCCCAGATCGAGATCGATACCGATGAATCGCGCAGTCTGATGACGCGTATCATCGGTCTGATTTTACTGATCTCGGCCGCTGTGCTGGCGACGTACCTGGTCGTGGCCTTTTTCGCGTGGCAAAGCGGCCGGCAAACACAGACCGCGGCCAGACGCCCAGGCGACGGCCTTGCAGCATCAGGTAGATCTGGCGCAGCAAGACATAACGCAGGGCAGCGCGGACCTGGCCGCTGCGCCGGTCTGGACTGGGTATTGGCGCAAGACAGCGGCCACAGTCCGGCGCTGGTGTTGCAGAGCGGAAATTCAGGCTACCGTGGATGCCGCCGCGGCGCTGTGCCCACCGCGACGACGGAGCCGACAAGCGAACCGTCAGCAACGGTGACCTGGTCCGAGACTGACAGCTTGCCGGAACTGCAAGAGATTCGCCGACTGGTGGCCAGGGAAGCCTGGGAAGATGCGCTGCCGGCCATCTTGAATTTCCAACAAAGTAACCCCGACTACGAGCGACGTGAGACGGATGAGCTGCTGTACGAGACCTATCTGAGTCTGGGCCTGCAGAACTGCAAGGCTGGACCGGACACGGAGTTGGGGTTGAATTATCTCTCGCAGGCCGAGCGTCTGGGCAACTTGCCGCAAGAGGCTCAGGACTATCGCTATTGGGGCAACCTATATCTGGACGGCATTTCCTACTATGGTGTGAACTGGGAGATTGCGAGCTTCTACTTCCGTGACCTGTGCGCGGCCGCACCGTTCTTTCAGAACTCGTGCCAGCTTCTGAACGAAGTACTGACCAACCAGGCCGACCAGTTGGCCTTTGCCGGGGAATGGTGTCCGGCCGAACGGCTCTATCAGGAGCTATGGCAAGCAGATCGCAGCCCGGCATTGGGCGACAAACTTTCGCTGGCCCGCGAGAATTGCGCCCTGGCCACGCCTGTGCCTATTTCGGGTACAGTCGAGTTGACGGGCACCTTACCGATTACCGACGGTCAACCGTGAGAATGAGATTGCTGCATGTCTGAGCCGGGTGAAGCCCTAAGCGACCGCGAACTGGAGGTCTTGCGCCTCTTGCCCAGTGGCGCTTCGAACAAGTCGATTGCCGAAGAGCTGTCCATCAGCCCCTATACGGTCAAGACCCACTTGCGCAACATCTTCGCCAAGCTGGATGTTTCCACACGCACTGAGGCGATCACGGTGGCTATGCAGCAAGGCGTGCTGGCCGTGCCCGGCGAGGCACCGACCGACGATGAAAGCGCCGAACCTGCCGTTGGGCCCGATACGGCCATGCTCGACAATTCCTTGCCACCCGATCTGCCGCCCATGCCGCTCGAGACCCCGGTCGTTGCGGCTGAGCCGGTCGCGCCGCGTCGTTCACCGTGGGTCTATTTGGCGCCGGCACTGCTGCTGCTCATTGGGCTGATTGCCGGAGTCTACTGGTTGACCCAACAGCCGACTACTAGCCAACTGGAACCGGCCGCACTCTTTGTTGAACAGCCGATTGGCGAAACACGCTGGCTCTTGAGCCGCCCTTTGCCTGCGCCACGTGTCAGCCAGGCCATTGCCTCTGTTGGGCTGGACATCTATCACATCGGCGGCGAGACGGTCGATGGTGTGGTCGATGACGTGTGGATCTATGATACCGGAGCCCGATTGTGGAGCGAGGCCGCACCCAAGCCGACGGCCGTCGCGGACACCACCGCCGCCGAGCTGTTTGGCGAGATCTACGTGCCTGGCGGCCGCTTGCCCAACGGCGACCCCACCAATCTGGTGGAAGCCTATAGCCCTTCACAGGATGCCTGGCGACGCATTGCCCCACTGCCACAACCGCTTGCCAACGGGCTGGCAATTGCCGAAGGGGGCTACCTCTACGTGATTGGCGGGCAGGGCCAGAATGGCGTGCTGGATACAGTCTACGTTTATGATCCCGGCGCCGACAGTTGGCGGCCGGTCGCGGTGTTGCCCGCGCCGCGGGCGCTGGCTGCTGGGTCCACACTCACCGGACAGCTTTATGTGGTCGGCGGCACCGACGGCCGCGAGGCGCAGGCTACCTGTTTCACCTATACGCCCGGCAACGACACATGGGCTGATTGTCCGGACCTCTTGACTGCACGAGCCGGGGCCGGGGCCACGGTGGTGTTGAACAAGCTGTACGTCGTGGGCGGCACGGATGGACAGGAATCAACCGAGGCCAACGGTGAAATCTATGATCCCAACAGCGAGACGTGGCAGGTGCTGAATGTGCCCCCGGACATGGTGGCCTGGCAGCAGCCGGGCGTGGTCCATGTCGAGAATCGCCTCTTTGCCCAAGGGGGGCGGCAGGGTGACACGATCAGTGACGCCAATCTTGTCTATTCACCGTTTGTGTTCCAGACTTTCATCCCAGCGGCATCGTCCGATAACGGCGAATAGCTTTAAGGATCGCTTTAGAAAGGGTGTTCCAATTTCCGGAAAGTTCGTGTAGAATATAGACATAATGCAATCACCGTACGGCGAATCATGGCGCGTGAGTGATACACCGTTGTGGCAGTTCATCAGTCGCAACGGTTCGTTGGCGGTCTTTTTCTTGCTCGCCGGGGGTTTGATGGTGGGGGTCTATCTCTACTTCAGCCCGGCCAGTGGTGTCGCCGAAGTGGTGGCCGCCGAAACGATGGGCTCGGCCTATAACGCCGGTTTTGTGAAGCCGGTGCCTCTCAAGCCGGTGCAACAACGCGTGGCCCAAAGCGCAGGCCCGATTCGCATTGGCATCATCTCCGGCCATAAAGGCTTTGACGCCGGCGCCGTGTGTGCCGACGGTCTGACCGAAGCGGAAGTAAACGAGGCCATCGCCATCAAGGTCATTGCCATCTTGCAGGCAGCGGGCGTACCCACCGATTTGCTCGATGAATTCGATCCACGTTTGGATGGCTATGTTGGTACCGGGCTTGGTCTCCATCCATGCCGACTCGTGTGACTACTTCAATGAGCTGGCCACCGGCTTCAAAATCGCCGGTTCATCCTTTACTGATTCATCGCAACTATCCATCTGTGTCGAAGGCGCCTATGCGGCGGCGACGCAGTTGCCCTATCATGCCAACACCATTACGCCGCACATGACCGACTATCACGCCTTTCGCGAGATTGCCCGCGGCGTGCCGGCGATTATTCTCGAAACCGGGTTCCTCAATCTTGATCGTGAATTCCTGACGACGGGCCAGGACGTGATTGCCGGGTCTATTGCCGAAGGAGTCTTGTGCTACGTCGACGATGTGCGCGGTGCGACCAATGTGAACGTCGCCTCTGCGCCGGCCCAAGTCGAAGGAACCCCATAGAGACGTATGACGTCTACTAGGAGTGACGACACAGTCCATGGCTAGACGCCAATCCACCGACAGACTATTGGCTCAGGCGCAGCGCGCCATTGAGCAGGATCAAATCGAAAGCGCGCGAGTCTTGCTGGAAGCGGCCGCTCGGCAAGATGCGGCCGATCCGCGGCCGTGGTTATTGCTGGCGGGCATCGCCCCCTCCGCCCGCGAGCGGCGTGCTTTTCTCGCCCAGGCTGATCGCCTCAAGGCGGCCCCCGCGCCGCCGGCGGCTCCATTACGGGCCGTGACAGCGGCTGCTGTCGCTCCGGCGACCGTTAGTTATCCCGCCCCGCTGGATACGAAGCCGGGTGGCAGTACGCTGGCCCGCACCGGACTGATCATCGCGGTTGTGATGGCTTTGGCCTTCGGTGGCTACCTGTTTTCCCGAAGCTCCGTCGGCGAAGCGCTGGTGCAGGACCTGGCGGGGCAGACCGTAGCCGGGCAGAGCATGACCATTGGCGAGACGGCCGATGGCTTTGCTGTCGCTGAGGTGGCGCCATCGACGCAGAGAGGTGCCACCCACGCCCACGCTGTCGGTCAGTTTGGCGGCCGGTGCCGGAGATGCGTTTATTCCGACTGACGCGCCGCCGCCAACCGATGTCCCGGCCACGGAAGAGCCGGCTTTGCTGCCGGAGAAAGAGGTCGCGGCTGGGTCGCAAGCGCAACCCCTGGCCACCTGGACCGTGACGGCCGAACCGACGCCTACGTTGGCGCCTACCGTCACGCCGACGGCCACCCCGGAGCCATCGCCCACCCCTGTGCCGCCACCGCCCGGTTCGCCCCGGCCGTACGGTGTTGGCGAGACAGAGAAGTGGATCGATGTCAATCTGACCACCCAGACGTTAACGGCCTATGAGGGTGATACGGCCGTGCTGACGACACTCATTTCCAGTGGTGCCTGGCAGTATGCCACCGTTACCGGAGAGTTTCGCACCTATCTTAAGTACGAAGTGCAGCTCATGAACGGCTATCTGTTGGGCTATGACTACTACACGCCGGATGTGCCGTCGGTCATGTACTTCTACAAAGACTTTGCCATCCACGGTGCCTATTGGCACAACGACTTTGGCACGCCGGTGAGTCATGGTTGTGTCAATGCACCTCCGGCCGAAGCGGCCTGGCTGTACAACTGGGCACCGCTGGGCACGTTCGTCACAGTGCACTACTAGCCCCATCGCGCTATTCTTGTCACATCCCCTACCCCGAAGATAATTACCCTTGGCTGAGTATCACCTTGCTTGGCCCAGATTCACTGACGCATGGGAGGAGCATCATGCCGCTAGATATCATCATTGGCGCCCAGTGGGGCGACGAGGGCAAGGGCCACATCACCGATTTGTTAGCGTCCCAGGCGACCGTTGTGGCCCGCTATAGTGGCGGCGATAATGCCGGGCATACCGTGGCTATTGGCAGTGAGGTGTTCAAGCTGCACCTGATTCCGTCGGGCATTATCCACCCGCATGTGCTGTGTCTCATCGGGAACGGTGCGGTCGTTAACCCGGCGGTCATGCTGCGCGAGATGGACGGGCTGGCGGCACGGGGAGTCGATGTATCACCCGATCCGGCTAAAGCTGAGCATGCAGGCGCATCTGATCACCCCCGGTCACATTGCCCTTGATCATGCCCACGAACAGCAACGCGGCAAGGAGTTCATCGGCACCACCTTGCGCGGCATTGGCCCGGCCTACACCGACAAGGCCCGCCGCACGGGACTGCGCGCTGAACTCCTGGCCGATCCCGAAGCGTTGGCCGATGCCTCGTGGCCCACATCGAAGAGAAAAACACCGCCCTTGTCGGCCTATATCACATGGAGGCCTTGGACGCGGAGGCCATTGCGGCCGATTTCGCCGCCTATGCCCAGCGTCTGGCCCCCCACCTGGTGGACTCCGGGCTGCTGTTGGATGAATCCCTGCGGGCAGGTGAGACCATTCTGGCCGAAGGGGCACAAGGCACCCTGCTCGATATTGATCATGGCACCTATCCCTATGTGACCAGCTCGTCACCCACAGCGGGTGGGGCGCTGACGGGGTTGGGTGTAGGGCCGCTGACAGTGGGGCGCGTGGTCGGTGTGGCCAAGGCGTTTACCAGCCGCGTCGGCAGCGGGCCATTCCCCACAGAGTTGGAGGGCGAGGCCGCCGGGCGTTTGCGCGGCACCGGCGCCAATCCGTGGGACGAATATGGCACGACCACCGGTCGGCCGCGACGGGTAGGCTGGCTGGACCTGGTCATCCTCGACTATGCCCGGCGCATCAACAGCCTGACCGATTTCGTCGTCACCAAGTTCGATATCCTCAGCGGCCTCGACGGAGATCCCGGTCTGTGTGGCTTACGAACTGGACGGGGAGCGCATCACGTACTTCCCAGCCGAATTGCCTTTGCTGGCGCGCTGCAAGCCAATCTATGAGACGCTGCCGGGCTGGTCAGAGGATATCATGGACGCACGACGGCCGGCAGGATCTACCCGCCAACGCCCGCCGCTATGTGGACTTCATCGCCGAGCGCACCGGCGTGTCGGTACATCACGTCTCGGTTGGTCCCGGACGCGAACAGTTCATCCATCTGAACGGTTAGTCCGGCTTTTTGGGTCGGGCTCGTCTTCAACTTCGACCTGGATCGGCTCAGCCATGACCGGCGTCGCCGGCGTCGCCGTGGCGTGTCAAAGGGATCGCTCGAAGGCGTGTCGACCGGTAATGCGTCACCGGTCAAGCTCTTGCTCCAGCAGCTGAGAGATCGGCCGTCATGCGGCCGTCTTCCTGGCCGGTGTCCAGCACCGCACGCCGGTCGATGAGACGCGATTCGGCCAGCGGCCCTTCGACATGGACCCGCGACAGGGCAAAAGCGCTGATCGTGCCGTCGTCTTCAACGACCACATCGCCGACAACCCCCAACTTGGTGCCGCCGGGGGTGTCGACTTCGCGGCCGGCTCAACTTGTCGCGCCGGAACCAGCCCTTGGCTTCGGCCATGGCCTGGTCATCAGTGATCACCTCGCCATCGCGCACCAGCACTGCATCAACGCCCAATACCACGACGGCATCGCGCGGGATAAGCAGCGCCTTGCGCTTAAAGAGACCTTCGGAGCCCATATACAGACCGATGACGGTCGTCAGTTGTGGGTCGAGATAGATGTCCTGAATTCGGCCGATCATCCGACCCTCATCCAGCGACACAACAGCCTTGTTGTCGAAATCCTTACCCAAGCGGCGCATGGTGAGTCTACTCCTTATGACGTAACGTTGCTGACCATTCTAGCCCCAAGGCGCATAGAAAGGTAACGCAGACGCCAGTCGTAGCGCTCAGATCTATGCTGACAAGAGTTCTGACCCGAGTTTTTCCGCGAAATCGGTGACATCAGCATTCTAATCCGAATCTCTCCCGACGATAAGCACTGCGTTGTGTCCGCCGAAGCCGAAACTGTTGGACATGGCCCGCCGCAGCGCCGCCGGGCGGGGCGTGTTGGGCACAATATCCAGGTCGCAATCCGGGTCGGGTGTGGTGGAATTAATCGTGGGCGGGATGATGCCGGTTGCCAGAGCCTGCAGCGCGATGATCGCTTCCAACCCGCCGGTCGCGCCCAGCAGATGGCCGTGGGCCGACTTCGTGGAACTGACCGGCGTCACGTCAGCCTGACGGCCGAACGCTGTTTTGATAGCTGCTGTTTCACTGCGGTCATTGAGCGTGGTACTGGTGCCGTGGGCATTAATGTAATCGATGCCCTCCGGTTCCAGTCCGGCATCAGCCAGTGCGATTCGCATGGCCCGCACCGCCCCTTCGCCGTTCTCGGCCGGGGAGGAGATGTGATAGGCATCGGCCGTCGCCCCATAGCCCAGCAGTTCGCCGTGAATCGTCGCGCCGCGGGCCTGGGCGTGGTCGAGGGCCTCCAATACCAGAATGCCCGCCCCCTCGCTCATTACGAATCCGTCGCGCGTGCGGTCGAACGGCCGAGAAGCACCGGCCGGGTCATCGTTGCGCGTGGAGAGCGTGCCCATATTGCCGAACCCGGCAATGGTAATGGGCAGAATGGCTGCATCCGTGCCCCCGGCCACCATCACATCGACTGCGCCGCTGCGAATCATGGCCGCGGCCTGGCCGATGGCGTCGGTGGCTGTAGCGCAGGCCGTGGCGACAGACAGCGCCGGACCCCGCAGCCCATAGCGAATGGAGATCATCGCCGCCGGCGTGTCGGTCAGCATCATGGGGACGAAGAACGGGCTGACCCGATCCGGCCCGCGATCGAGCAGCGTAACCTGATTGTCCAGCAGTGGGTCGAGGTTACCCATCGCGCTGCCAACCAGCACGCCTATCCGGTCCCGGTTACCCGGCTCATCCAGCAGCCCGGCATCGGCCAAGGCTTGCCCGGCCGCCGCCAGACCCAACTGGGTGACGCGGGCCATGCGGCGAGCGTCCTTCACGCCAAAGTGGGCTACCGGATCAAAGTCGACAACCTCGCCGGCAATCTGCGTCTTGAGATCCGACGGGTCGAAATGGGTGATGCGGCCGATGCCGCTGCGTCCGGCCATGAGCGCGGCCCAGGTTGCGGCCACGTCCAGGCCGAGCGGGTTAAGCGTTCCCAGTCCGGTGATGACCACGCGGCGGCGAGTGGTCTGGTGATTAGGTTCCATGCACGTAGTATAACCCCGACAGCAAGATTAGGAATCGAACGCTGACGATGCGGATGGCATCGACCCGGCAGGATCGACTTGGCGGGCCAGATCAACCGGAGTTGCCGCGCCAGTAGCCAAATGCTACAATCTTACAATAATCTTACTGGAGGCGCGAGGTATGGAGACGACCAAACTGTCCAGCAAAGGGCAGATCATTATTCCCAAGTGGTTGCGCGATGCCCATCAGTGGGAAGCCGGGCTGGAGTTTATGGTTATTGAGACCGGCAATGGTGTGTTGTTGCGGCCGAGTCGGCCGTTTGATCGCACGTCTTTAGATGAGGTTGCCGGTAGCCTGCCCACTGATAGCCCGGCGCGCACGATTGAGGAGATGGACGAAGGTATCCGCCGGGCCGTGAGCGAGCGCGACCATGATCGCCGTTGATACCAACATCGTGGTGCGGCTCCTTGTGGCCGATGATGCGGAGCAGGCCGAACGGGCGCGCCTTCTCTTTCGCGACAATGACATCTACATTCCGGATACGGTTATTCTGGAAGTGGCCTGGGTGCTGAGGGCTGCTTATGATCTTGACACGCCCGCGATTGTCGCGGGGTTGCGGGGGCTGTTCGGGTTGCCCAACGTCCATCTGCGTGATGCTATCATGGTGGCGCTGGCCCTGGATTGGTCTGAGGCGGGCCTCGATTTTGCAGACGCGGTACACCTGGCCCAATCAACCCACTGCACACAGCTAGCCACCTTTGACCGCCGCTTTGCCGACCGTGCCGAGCGCGCCGGTGTAGTTCCGACCGTGGCCCGGCTGTAGCGATAGCGCAACTTCTTGGGCCTCCGATTCACCTAACTTTTCGGCATCAACAACCATGCGAACGTAAGCGGTCATCCCGGTGCGCGCCACTTTATGCACCGCTGTTTCACCTATGTTAGAATTCCGCGCTACCGGTGCATGGGGTCATGGAGCGCATTTGCCCAGCGCCGGAATGTCGGAATTATAAGGAAACACGACCCGATGCATCGCGAATATCATCGTTGGTACAGTCCGTCGCTGGGGCGGGACATGGAGCTACTCATTTTCGGCCACGCCGGTGCGCGGGCCATTGTCTTTCCGACGTCGATGGGCCGCTATTATGAGTGGGAAGATCGCGGTATGATGAACACCGTCGGTGATCAGTTGGAGAACGGGTCGCTGCAGATGATCTGCCTGGATAGTGTGGACTCCGAGAGCTGGTATGCGCGTTGGAAACACCCCGGCGCCCGCGCCTGGCGACAGGTCGAGTATGAAAACTACCTGCTCCACGAAGTGCTGCCGTTGTCGGGCCAGAAAAATCAGAACCCGTACCTGATGACTCTGGGAGCCAGCTTCGGCGCCTATCACGCCCTAAACATCGCCCTGCGCCACCCGCAGGTGTTCAGCCGCGCCATCGGCATGAGCGGCATCTACGAAGTCAATCGCTGGACCGATGGGTATCACGACGAGAATATCTATTTCAACAGCCCGGTCGAGTTTATCCCCAACGAAAGCGATTGGGGACGGCTGGAAGCGTTGCGGCGGCAGGATGTTATCATCGCCGTCGGCCGCGACGACAGCCTGCGCTATAGCAGCGAACGGCTTTCCACGGCGCTGTGGGACAAGGGTATCGGTAACGCCCTGCGCCTGTGGGATGGCTGGGCCCATGACTGGCCGTGGTGGCACCAGATGTTGCGGTTGTACATTGGCGGTCATGATTAGGCATTCCGACGGAGAAGAGACAACCTGTTGCGCCACCCATCGGCGGGAATCAATCAAGGGAGAAGGATGACATGACGTTGAAAGTGGGTCTGCTGGTTGGTCGAGAGTGGTCATTTCCCCCGGCGTTCATCGCTGAGGTAAACCGGCGTAATGAAGGCGTCACGGCCGAGTTAGTGAAACTGGGTGGCACGACGATGGACGAACCGTGCGAATACGCGGTTATCGTCGATCGCATCTCGCATGAGGTGCCCTATTATCGGTCCTATCTCAAGAACGCCGTGCTCCAGGGCACGACAGTCGTCAACAATCCATTCATGTGGACGGCCGATGACAAGTTCTTCGAGGCGTCGCTGGCCACCAAGCTGGGTGTCGCCAGTCCCAAGACGGCCGTCCTGCCCAACAAGGACTACGTGCCCGGCATTGTCCACGACGAGAGCTTGCGCAACCTGTCCTACCCGCTGGATTGGGATGCGTTGCTCGACTACGTCGGCCTGCCCTGTGTGCTGAAGGACGCTCATGGCGGCGGCTGGCGCGACGTCTATATTTGCCATACCAAGGAAGACGTCTGGCACAGCTATAACCAGTCGGGCCTGACGACGATGGTGCTGCAGGAGTTCATCACCTGGGATCATTACGTGCGCTGCATGTGCCTCGGGCAGAAGGACGTTCTGCCGATGAAGTACAACCCCCATGAGCGCAAGTATGTGGTTGACCACGCCCACATGGACGGTGAATTGGGCGCGCGTGTGGTGGCCGACGCCCTGACGTTGGTGCGGGCGCTGGGTTACGACATGAACTCGGTCGAGTTCGCCGTGCGCGATGGTATTCCCTATGCCATCGACTTCATGAATCCCGCGCCGGACATGGACATTAACTCCCTGACCCCGGTGTACTTCGAGTGGGTGGTCAAGCATATGGCCGACATGGTCATCGACATGGCCAAGAACCCGCGGCCCCAATTGACCGATCTGAAGTGGCACGCGATGTTCAACAAGTAGCGCCGGGCAAACCCCATGACTCTCGACGATGCCATTATCACCTATCACGATCTACTGACGGACGACGTTGCCGCTGAGTCGCAGGCGCAGCTGGACGACCAACTGCGGACGCGCGGCCTCTATTTTGGCGAGCGGCCGTTGTGCACCGTCCTGCGCCCCCGCTTTCTGACGCCTGATCAATACAACTACCTGCGCAAGCAGATTCGGCCGTTGCTGCGGGCGTTCGAGAAAATTTCCCATGCCGCGGTGGCCGACGCCGATTTTCGCCAGCAGTTTGGCCTGTATGACTGGGAAGAGAAGCTCATCCACGTCGACGCCGGCTATGCGACCCACGCGCCGCTGAGTCGCCTGGATGCGTTCTTCATCACCGAAGACGTGCTCGACCTGAAGTTCACCGAATACAACGCGGAGGTTCCCGCAGCGTCAGCCTATAACGATGTGCTCAATGAGGTCTTTTTTGGCCTGCCGGTGATGGGCAAGTTCATGCGCGAGTATTCGGTTCGGCCGCTGCCCACCCGCCACCATGTCCTGCATGTGTTGCTGGACGCCTATCAGGAGTGGGGCGGCACCACCAAGCCGCAGATCGCCATTCTGGACTGGGAGGAAGTGCCCACCCATAGCGAGTTCGAGCTGTTCCTGCAATATTTCCATGCCCAGGGGCTGACATGCCAGATCGTGGATCCGCGCCATGTGACGTATCGCGACGGCCATCTCTATCATGGCGACTATCGCATTGACCTGATCTACAAGCGCGTGCTCATCACCGAGTTGATTGAGCGCGGGGGCATCGATGGGCCGGTCGTGCAGGCCGTGCGTGATGGCGCCGTGTGCATGGTCAACTCCTTTGCCTGCAAGCTGCTCTACAAGAAAGCCAGCCTGGCCGTGCTGAGCGACGAACGCAATGCGGAGATGTTCAGCAATGCGGAGACTGCAGGTCATCCACAATCACATTCCCTGGACGCGGGTAGTTGAAGAGCGCATGACGACCTATAAACGCATGCCGGTGGACCTGATCCCGTTCATCCTGAAGTATCGCGAACAGTTTGTGATCAAACCCAACGATGACTACGGTGGGCGCGGGTATTGTTCTGGGCTGGCAGACGAACAGCAGCGGTTGGGAACAAGCAGTGGAGACGGCCCTGGAATCGCCGCATGTGGTGCAGGAGCGCGTGCGCATCCCGTCAGAGCCTTATCCCAGCATGGTCGACGGCCGATTGCAGATCTTTAACCGCATGCTCGACACGGCGCCGTTTATCTTCTATGGCGACTACGTGGATGGCTGCCTGACGCGGCTGTCGACCGATCCGCTGCTGAATGTCTCGGCCGGGGGCGGGTCGACGGTGCCGACGTTTGTCGTCGAGAAACGCTAAGCCAGCGGACTGCGCCCGACAACTAGAGGAACTATAGAGGGCCGGCGCAGCGTGCGACCGGCCTTTTTTGATACGTGCCGGACGGGCTAGAAGCCGCCGGTGCTGCCCGGCACAATAAACAGGGACAACAACATGCTGGCAACAATGAGAACACCGATAACGATGGCGATGATCTTGGTCCAGTTGACATCCTTTCTTGTTTTGGCCGGCGGCTTTCACTGACTGATGGGTGCGCGTCTTGGGCGTGCGCCGTTTCTGTGTCGACATAGTTTTCTTCTCCTGAGTCTGCGTGGCGGCGGAGCACTCCCCGGCTCTGCTGCCAGATGTCGGGAAGTATACCACACCGGACGGTCGCGCGGGAAGCGGTCTAATACTTTCGTTCCAGGCCATCACACAATCATCAGCAGGTATTCCTGAGCCGAACTCGCCCTGCTATACTAGAGGGCAGTCAGGCTGATCGCTCATGATGCTTACGATCATCTACATTGTCATGCTTGTGGCGGGGTTGGCGGTTCTCGTGCCTCGGCCTTCTGGGGACTGTCCCGCTCGTTCAGCGCCCGGATCCCAGTCTCGCCCGGATGCATCGTCCGTGAAGGTCTTGCGTCTAGTGCCGCTGGCGATTGGTACCGGGGCGGCCGTCTTTGGCGTGGTTGGTCTGGTCATTTCGCGCTGGACTGATATGGCGCCGGGTCGAGGCGTCATCTGGTCGCTGGGGGCCGGGCTGTTGGTCGGCTTTGTGGTCCAGGCCGTGCTCTATTACCGTGTCCTGCGCCGTACGGCCGCCCAGCCACTGCCGCCGGACCCGGCGCTGGGGCTGACGGCCGATGTGGTCATCACCATACCTGGCAACGGCATTGGCCAGATCGCCTACGACAGCCAGGGGCAGACATTGCAGATCGGGGCCAGCTCGGCCACCTTCGAGACGCTCCCCGCCGGCTCGGTCGTGGTGATCGAGAAGATCACCCGGCGTATCGCTTTGGTTCGTCCCATCTCGTAGGCTCGCCTGATTGGCAGCACGCCGCGCCGTCAAACCCTGACTGTGAGCATTCGCCGATTCCGCCTGACGAGGATCCACACCGTCACCCTGCCTGACTGTTGACACTCGCTTAGGGTGCGTTGACGCCCAATCCGCCCCTTGTATAATCCACAGTGAACAACCAAAGAAATGACCTTCGGGGCAGGGCGAAATTCCCGACCGGCGGTGAGGGTTAGCGCAACCCAAGCCCGCGAGCCGTTGGCCTTTAGCCAATCGCTGATCCGGTGCGATTCCGGAGCCGACAGTGACAGTCTGGATGGGAGAAGGCAAGAACGACGCGTTCTCATACCGCTTATTCCGGCCCCACCTTCGTGTGGGGCTTTGTGCACAGGGGAGTGGGAGCGTCTGCGCTTCCTCACCGGCTGCCCCGCTGTCTGACGAAACTGTGAACAAGGAAAACGCTGTCTTACGCTGGCTAGATGAGCGACCGGCATGGCTGACGGTCTCGCTGTCGTTTGTCCTTCTGCTCATAGCCTGGCAACTGCTGGTGTGGTGGGGCGACTACCCGCCGTTTATCCTGCCCGGCCCGGCCGATGTACTGGAGCAGTTCGGAATCTTGCTCAGCGACGGCCGACTGGTGCGCCATAGCCTGGTAACCATCAGCGAGGTCATCCCCGGCCTGATCCTGGGCGTCGCCGTGGCTCTGCCGCTGGGCTACCTACTGACCAAATCGCCGCTGGCCGACCGGCTCATCTCGCCCTATCTCATCGCCTCGCAAGCCATTCCCATCATCGCCATCGCTCCACTGCTGACCATCTGGATTCAGTCCTGGTACTGGTCGCGGGTGTTGGTGGCGGCGCTGGTGGTTTTCTTTCCGGTGCTGATCACCATCATTGCCGGACTGCGCTCGGTTCCGCCTGAGCTGTATGATCTGATGCGCTCGCTGCGGGCCAACCCGCGGCAGGTGTTCCTCAAGCTGGAGCTGCCTGCGGCGCTGCCGTCGCTGCTGGCCGGGCTGAAGATCGGGGCCGACCCTGGCGGTCATCGGCGCGCTGGTGGGCGAATTTGTGCAGCCCAAGAGCCAGGGGCTGGGCTTTCTCCTGGTCACGGCCCGCTACCAATTCAAGACCGATATCGTCTTTGTGGTACTGATCACGCTGGCGGCCATCGCCCTGTCGCTCTACGGACTGGTGGCGCTGCTGGAGAAACGGCTGCTGCGCTGGCGTACCTATGGTACCAGCGGCCGTCTGTAGTTGGATTGTGGCACGTCAGACTAAATCCTAGGACAATAGATCGATGATTCTCCACATTGTTCCCAAGAGAACTGGCGATCGGCCGTTCTGCCGGGGAATACCGACCCGACCTCGTTGATCACTGAGGGCTTCATCCACTGCTCCACCTGGCTCAGGTGTCTGGGTCCGGCCAACGATCTCTATCATGGTCAGCATGGTCTGACACTGCTGGTGATTGATCCGCAGAAGGTGATCGGCCGAGATCGTGTACGAAGACTGCTACGAAACGGGCACGGCCTTCCCCCACATCTATGGCCCGCTCCGGCCGGAAGCCGTTGTCGAGGTCGTTGACTTCCCGCCCAATGCCGACGGGTCGTTTAGCCTGCCCTCAGCCATCGCTCGCGCTAGGCGGCTAAAGCGGCCAGGGCGGTCATCAGTGCTTCGCCCGGCTCCAGCTTGACCAGCCGGATCGTGCGCGTGCTGTCCTCGATAGGCGCGGCCGCGGCGCCTGACATTCATAGCTCTGCGGTCGGAGATCGCCAAGAGGTCGTCACCGTCTGCCAGGGCCACGAGCGCCGACGGCCTGCGCCTGGCGGGTGATGAGTGAACGGCCGTGGGTGTTGGCCTTGGCGGTTGTTCCACACTCCCGGCTTCAAGGCGGCGGCCGTAGCCGTCAGCGAGCAGCAGAGTCGCCAGCACGCCCGCCGCGGCCGTCACCATTGCCCCGACGACGCGATCGAGCGCGTCGCCCCGTACACAGTTCAGCGACTGCAGCCCAATCAGCGGCAAATCGTTCATCGACCAGCGCGCCCCTCGACCACCTTCCGTCACCAGACAGCATGATGCTCGCGACCGTCGCACCGGCGACGGTGACCGGAATGCCGGGCAGCGGATTGTCGAATTGATAGGACGCCGGACCTTCGATGTTGCTGCGCAAGACTTCCAGTGGATAGCTGCGGACGAAGCCGGTCGAGGTGACGATGACTAAACGGTCACACTCGCGCACGGACGACCAGTTGGCCACGGCGCAAACCACCTCGCGTCGGGCCAACCGGTGCAGATCGGCCAAGCGTAGGTTGAGCGCTGCGGCATCCGCCAGTTGCCGGGCGGTTGTTAGCAGGAAGCGGTAGCGCGTGGTGACGAACACGAGTCTGATCGTCGAGATCGGCCACCAGTGCCTGCCGGACCGGTTGGCGCCACTGCATCGGGCAGGGCGGGCAGCTCGTCCGGCGGCACAAGACAGCCATCACGTCCGACCGTCGCATCCTCGACTTGCTGCCGGCTTCGCCCACCAGCACCAGGGCCTGCGTCCGTGGCCTTCGCCGGTTCGTCCGTCGCGACTCCTGTTCCTCCAGGGCGATGCGCCGCTGCAGCAGCTCCAGATTGACCGGCCGGACTTTGAGCCGGCCGCCGGTGGTCTCGCCTGTATGGGCAATTCGTCGGCCGTATGGCGCGGCAAGGTCCAGCTCGCCCTGCTCGACCCGATAGGCGCTAATCCCCAGCCCGGCGGTGACGCTGCTGAAGGTATCGATCGTGCGGACCTTGTCCGGGCCAAACAGACGGCCGAGCATCTCATAGAAAACGGGAATCTGCGCCGAGCCGCCGGTGCGGATGATGCTGTCGATCTGGTCCGGCTGAAGTCCGGATGCGCTGACTGTCTCCAACAGGTGTGTTTCGATGGCCTGAATCTTCGGCCCGAATCAACGCCTCAAACTCCGTGCGCGTAACAAATTCGCGGACGCTGAAGCCCGGCCCGTCGAGGTGGATCTCCGCCCCGCGTTTCTCGGACAGCGTCCGCTTGGCGCCTTCAACAACATCAAACATTTTCAGCCCATAATTGCTGCTGACAAGGCTCAGCAGGGCGTCGATCTGGTAACGGCGCTGGGCGGTCTGGCGGATCTCCTGCAATATCTGGCCCGGTTCTCGGCCGCCTGCAGTTCCAAAATACGCTGCCAATCGGAGAAGGAGTCGAAGATCCACTGGGGCAAGGGCATGGCCTTGTGGCGAGGGCCGTAGAGACTGCCCTCGCCAAAGTGGCGCGGCAGCTTGGCCCGCACCAGCTTCTGGTCGAACACATCACCCGCCACCGGGATGCCGCCTGTCGCCAGCACCTGTCGATGGCCGCCGCCCAACCGCATGACCGTGATGTCGAGTGTACCGCCACCGAAGTCAAAGACGACGATGTTCTCCGGTTGCGTCAACGAGGTCTCATAGCTATAGGCTGCCGCCACGGGTTCGGGTTGCAGATAGACACCTTCGTAGCCGGCCTGGAACGCGGCTCGCAGCAGACGTGCCTCGGCCATCCGGTCGTGGGCCGGGATCGGCCGCAAACCGCACCGGTCTTCCCAGAACAACATCGCCCATCGGCTGCCCCAGCAATCGCTCGGCCCGCCGCTTGGTGACAGTCAGGTACAGGGCGATGAGCGACTCCAGGGAGTAGTACTGCTGGCCGATGATAGTCCCGGCGTAGTTCTCGTCGCGCAGACCGGTCTTGATCGAGAGGAATAGCCGCCCGGGCGAGAGCACGTCAGCGTAGGTATAGACGTCGGTGACGTAATATACCAGATCAGCGATGACCTCAATCTCGCCCACCCACACCTTCTGCATCTTGACCGGACGGCCGATGTTCTGCTCGAAATAGAGGTCCAGCGCTTCGCGGCCGATGTGGACGGCCTGCTCGGTCGTGATGTAGAGTGCCGTGCGGGCCACGCGCGGGTTGGGGTTGGAAGGGTCCAGCGGCAGGACGCGCACCGACTGTCCATCATAGACGGCCATGCCGGAGTTGGTTGTGCCGAAGTCCATCCCGGGAATCATCATTTCTCCAGTTCGGCGCGCAGCCGGCGTTCTTCTGGGTCTCAGCCTGGATCGGCTGAGCTACGCTGTGGCCCCTACGCTTCGTAGACGACACGGCCGTTGAAGATAGTCAGGGCGGCGCGCGTTTCAGGGATTGCGTCGGGCGTAATACTGAACAGGTCCTGCGACAATACCACCAGATCGGCATACTTGCCGGGCGTGATAGAGCCGAGGCGGTCGCTCTTGCCGGAAAGAAGTGCCGGATTGAGCGTGTACCCGGCAATCGCTTCGGCCATCGTCAGGCGTTCTTCGGCGTACCAACCACCTTCCGGCAGGCCGTGGTCGTCCTGCCGCGTCGACGGCGGCGTAGATGCCCAGCATCGGGTTGAGCGGGGCCACCGGCGCATCGGAGCCAAGTGCCAGCACGGTGCCCTGATCCAGCAGCGACCGAAAGGCGTAGGCATAGCGCGCCCGGTCGCCCCAAACCTTGTCGGCCGTCCGCCAGTCGGTGACGAGTGGACCGGCTGAACCGCCGCGACAATGCCGTTCTCCGCCAGCCGCCCCAGGTCGTCAGGATGAATGAGCTGGACGTGTTCAATACGCTGCGGCATGGGCAGGCGCGTGCCGGCGCCGCGCGTAGTAGTCCATTCGCTCATGACATCCAGCACCTCGCGCACGGCACGGTCACCGATGGCGTGGACGGAGATGGCGAACCCCGCCTCTCCCGCGGCCACGATCAGCTCCCACAGGTCGGCCGCGCTCTTGACCACAACGCCGGTATTGTCGGGATCGTTCTCAAACGGGTCAAGCATGTGGGCTGTGCGCGAACCCATCGTGCCGTCGGCGAAGGCCTTTACATGGCCCAGCCAGAGGTTGTCATCGCCAAATTGCGATTGCAAGCCCAGCTGGGCCGCTTCGGGCAGATAGTCGGCGGCGATGTTGCAGTGTACGCGCAGGTTGAGCGCTTCATCTCGCCGCATCTGTTGGAACAGACGCAAACTCTGTTGGCCTTCGCGCTCCACGCGCTGGTCGTGGATACCGGTCAGGCCCAGCCGGTTGGCGGCCAGGATCGCTTCGGCCAGCCAGTGTCGCAGCGTGGTCTCGTTTGGTTGAGGGATGTGGGGTTCAACCAGCGCCAGGGCGTTCCATTCGCTGAGCAGGCCGTTGGGATGGCCGTCTGCGTCGCGACCGATATGGCTCTGCGGTGGGTCGGGCGTCTTGGCCGTAATCCCGGCAATCTCCAGCACCCGGCTGTTGACCCACCAGGTGTGCATGTCCATTCGGGCCAGCATAATCGGATGTCCGCCGGCGACTTTGTCGAGCCAGCCGGCAGTCGGCCGTTCGTCCCATTGGTTATCATCCCACCCCCAACCGATGATCCAGCTGTCCGGGGGCGGACACAGCGGCCGCCGTCAGACGTTCGCGGATGTCGCTCAGGCTAGTCGACCCCAAACAGGTTGACCTGATGGCGCCGTTCGGCCCAGCCCAGGAAGTGGACGTGGGAATCGGTCAGGCCGGGCAAGACCAGACGGCCCGCGGCGTTGATGTGCTGCGTGTCCGGCCCAGCCAGGCCATTGATGTCATCGGCTGAGCCGACCGCCAAAATACGGCCGTCGCGTATGGCGACTGCTTCGGCCCACGGCTGTTGGGGGTCGACTGTATACACTCGACCATTGGTCAGAATTGTGTCCGCAGGTCATCTTAACACCTCCAGCGACAGATTATAGTCCAGCGAGGGCGGCTTCGGCCGCCTGACGCATGACGGCTGTGTCGGGTTGGTGTCCGGTCCAGAGCCAAAACGACCCGGCCGCCTGCGCGACGAGCATGCCCAGCCCGTTGGCCGTGCGGCAGCCGTCGGCTTCCGCCTGCACCAGGAAGCGAGTCTGGGCCGGATTGTAGACGAGATCGTAGGCAAACGCGCCGCGCGGAAACGGCAAGTCAGCCGGCCACGGACTGCTGTCCACAGCCGAGGTGTCATACCCAGCGGGGTCGTATTGATGATGAACGGCGCATGTAGAACGCCGAGGCGCTCCGGCAGGCTCGCCAAGTAATCCCCGGCAACCGGCGGCGGTCGGTTGCGGAAATGACGCGACAAATCGGATGCCAATGCCCCGGCCTGGTCCACTCGACGAGCCAGAATCTGCACTGCCGCACCGGCGTGGAGTAGGGCATAGACAACGGCGCGTGCCGAGCCACCGGCCCCGAGCACGAGACAGTCACGGCCGTTAAGCGGCAGATCAATCGCCTGCAGGTCAGCCAGAAAACCGGACCAATCGGTGTTGTGGCCCAGGAGACGGCCGCTCGTCCTCGACAATGATGGTATTCACCGCGCCGATAGCTCGCGCAGCTTCTGCCAGTTCAGCCAACAGCGGTATTACGGCTCTCTTTGTGCGGCACAGTGACATTCGCCCCGCGAAAGCCCAGCGCCGCCAGCCCGCGCACGGCATCGGACACGTTTGGCGGGGCGACCGGCAGCGGCAAGTAGACGAGGTTCAGCCCCAGACGCGGCGGCGGCGGCATTGTGCATGGCCGGGCTCAGGCTATGGCTGACGGGCCAGCCAAGAAGGCCGAGAAGTTGGGTCTTGCCGTCGATCGTCATGGATGTTCTCGTACAGCCACTACGCCTGTCGGCTGCGGCCCTGAGTTATAGCCCAAGCGGCTGTCGCAGGCGATACCGTCTTAGTCTGGCCAACAAAGATCTTTCGCTCTGAATCGTTACGCTCTCGTACGCTTCAGCGTTCTTCTGACGTTTGCTGCCGGTTCTTCAACCGGCCGAACTCCAACCGGCAAAATCCTCAACCGGCGTCATCCTCACACTCATCATCCGGCACATCAAAAAAAGGCACCGCCACCTCGCCGCGCAACTGGCGGAAGACAAACGGCGCGCGCAGATGATGGCCGGGCGACAGCGGCGGCAGCTCATCTTCAGCGAAGAACGGGCCACGGTCACTCTCATCGTTCGGCCGTAACGTATAGTCATCGGCCTCCAGCCGAAACACGGCGTGGTAGAAGTGGATCTTCTTCTCGCTGTGCCACAGCCGCGAGTCGAAGACACCCAGCAGTTGCGTCACGCGGCCGCAGATGCCCGTCTCCTCCCACAATTCGCGCCGCGCCGATTCGGCCAGTGTCTCGCCGGGGTCGGTAATGCCGCCGGGCAAGCGCCCACAGACCATCGTCGGCGCGCCGCACCAGCAGCAGCCGGTTGTCGTGGACAACGGCCGCTTCGCCGCTGGCCAGTGGGCCCAATGTCGAAGTGATTGGCACGGTAATGTGCCAGCAGTGCTTCAGCCGATGTCGCCATCGCCAACGCACCCAGCCGCGCGGCCACGCCCAGGACATGGTCGTACCGGTCGGCATCGTGGGGATTGCGGGCGAAGTTGAGACCGAACCCGGCGATGGCCCGCAGCTCGTCTGCCAATTCGCGCAGGGCGTGCGGCGTCGATGCTCGTTCATTAGCCCATCTCTCCCAGCGCATGCAGGATGAGGGCCGGGCCGACCAACGCGGCCGTTTCCGTGCGCAAGATGCGCGGACCCAGCGTGATCGGGACGTCCCGCCCCTTGCGACTTGCGCCGACTTCTTCGGCCGCTTCGTAGCCGCCTTCCGGACCGATGAACAGCGCGACTTCGGGCGGCAGCGGGCAGCCCAGCCAGCGCTGCGGTCAACAGTGCGGCCGCTCCGACTCTTCCCAGGCAATCAGCGCGCTGTCGGCTGGTGGCATGCCGCGACGCCACGGCCGTCGTCGAACTGCAGCGGCTCGGCCAGTTCCGGCAGACGGCCGCGACCGGACTGTTCGGCCGCTTCGGTGATGATCCGCTCCCAGCGCTCGCGTTTCTCCGGCGTGATCGGTCTCCGTGTCGCGGACCAGCGTCCGGCGGCGTGATGACCGGCACAAAGCGACGACGCCGATCTCGGTTCCCTTTCTGCAACACCCATTCGAACTTGTCGCGTTTGAGCAGGCTCTGGTAGAGTGTCAGATGGGTGTGTGGCTCGCTCGGCGGCCGGCCACGGTCTGATCACAATCGTGCCCGTCGCACTGCTCGGATGTGGTGTCTGTAACCAACGTCAAAAGGCGGATCCCGGTCCGTCGAGGACCGTCACCTCAGTCCCCGATGCGCATGCGCAGCACACGGCCGATCTGATGGGCCTGTTCGGGGCGAAAGGAGACGTGGTTGCCCTGAATCTGCTCCGGGTTGACGAAGAAGCGATGCATCGTTACGCGCCCCCGTTGGGTACGGCGACGTCCTCGACAGGCGACTTGTCGGCGATGAATACAACTTCGCTCTCAAACATCAACTCGACCACGCCCAATCGGTACCGTCGATGAGTTCATAGAAGAAGTCGCGATAGCGATTGGTCAGGTTTCGGCCGCCGTGGGTGCTGACGGTAGGAAAGGAGACGACGAGATGGCGCACAGCCAGCTCGCGCAGCAGGGATCGGCCGTGGTCGGGATAGTTGCGCTCGATACCGCGGCATCTCCTTCAGAAACAGGGCCACATCGCCGGGCTCCTCCGGCAGGTGCAGGGCCACATCCTGATTGAACGGCCAGAGGCGGCAATCCTTCCAGTTCGAAAGTAATGGTTGAGGAAGGCCACGCGTGGTTCATGAATGTCATAGGCCAGATATTCGGCCCTCGACGGCAAATCCATCCAGCGCAGCGCCAGCGGATTCAGACCGCTGCCGATATCGAGCAGGCGGTCGCGGGTGGCCGGTGACGGCGAAAATGTCGCGATAGAAACGTGTCGAGGATGGGCAGCCGTTCCCGCGTGGACAGGTGCGCGAACATGATGTCGGCGCACAACGGCCTGGATGGCATCGTCGTCACCGCCGGCAAAAGCGGCCGTCAACCGCCGTGCGGCCACGTCATAATCGGGATCGCCCAGATAGGGGGCCATGATGCTGTGCAGACGTTTGCGAACCGCTTTCTCGGCCGGCTTGGCTCTTTTGTGCTGGGCCACGGCCTCGATCGCCAGCATGCGAATGGTCGCTTCGTGAGTGTCGCGATACTTGCGGGACTGCTTGACCGCCGTCACGACGGCGTCGACCGTCGCTTCGTCGATGACGGGCATAAGAGTCTATTGTAGCAGAGCGCGTTAACCCTTGCGCACCAGAAAGGCCAGTTCGGTCGTGAACTCGAACCGTTCGGCCGGCCAGCCGCGCGCGTCCAGCAGTTCGCGGAAACGCGCTTCGTAATGGGCTACCATTCCCTTGCGCCGCCCGCCCAGGCTCTGGGCCGGAAAGGAGACCAGCAGTAGCGGCGCCTGAATGGCGTCCAGCAGGCGGGCCGGAGCGTTCTTGTCGATGGCTTCCAGGCAGGGCAGTGTCTTGAGCACCAGCGCCAGATCGGCCGTCTGCGGCGGTGGGTCGTGGACTGACATCGCGTACTTCGGCTGATCCTCGTATAGCCGCCTAGGGTCATGGCATCATTGAGAAAGGCGATCTGATCAGCGTAGATGTCGCTGGCGATGAAGCGTCGTGGTGGCGTGGGAAAGGCATCCACGGCCGCGCCAGTGGGTTGAGTCCACAGGCGACATCCAGCACCGTGGTGGGTGTTGGCACCGCAGCCAACGTTGTGGCAAAGAACCTATCGAGAATCGGCAGACGTTCGCGGGTGGAGGTGTGGCCGGCCATAATGTTGCGGCTGGCCTCAGCAAACGGGCTGCCGGGTGCTGTGTCTTGATCTGCTTCGAGCGCCGCGCGCAGCTGGGCTCGAGGCCTGCGTCGTACTTGATGGGCGCGTCGAGAAAGGCGCCGCCGGCCTGATGCAGCGCGTTCTTGGTCGCTTTGATCGGCTGCCTTGCGATTGGCGCGAATGGCCAGCTCGCGTGCGCCAATCTCCCGCACCAGGCCGGGCTGACGTGACGATACTTGCTGCTGGCTAACACCGCCTCGACAAGCGCGTCCAGTTCGCTTGTCATTGTCCCCTAAGTCTAACAGAAGATTAGCCTGCTGTCTGATGGCACAGGACGAAAGGCAAACTCTTACTATAATTCGCTCATTCATAACCAGGCGTCGCGAGGACAGACTCCCGCGAACCTGACGGAGATGAATGGATAACGCAACTGCAACCGCCTGGCATACACTGACATCGACGAAGCCGAAGCCTCCTGCAGACAAACAGCGAACCGGGCTGACCGATCAGCAGATGCACGAGCGACTGGCCCAATACGGGCCCAACGAGTTCGAAGAGCGCGCCGGCAAAAGCCCGTGGCGCATCTTGTGGGAGCAGTTCACCAGTGTCATGGTCCTCATCCTCATTGCGGCGGCAATCATCTCCGCTCTTTTGGGCAAGACCACCGAGACGATTGCCATTACGGCCATCGTGGTTCTATTCGGCCTGCTGGGCTTTCTTTCAGGAGTACCGCGCCGAACAGGCCATGGCCGCGCTCCGCAAGTTGGCCGTGCCCATCGTGCGGGTCATTCGCGGCGGCAACCGGCAGGAGGTCTCGGCCAGCGAACTGGTGCCGGGCGATGTGGTCTTGCTGGAGGCGGGCAACGCGATTCCGGCCGATCTGCGTCTGACCGAAAGCGTCAACTCTGCGCGTCCAGGAGTCGATTCTGACCGGTGAATCGGAGCCGGTGGAGAAAGAAACCGATGCGTATGACACGGCCACCATGCCGCTGGGCGATCGCCGCAATATGGCCTATATGGGCACAGTTGTTACCTATGGTCGGGGTACGGGCATCGTGGCCGAGACGGGCATGAGCACCGCAGCTGGGCGAGATTGCCAGGGCTGATTCAGGACGTGGGCGACAGCGAGACGCCGCTACAACGCCGCCTGGATCAGGTCGGCAAACTGCTGGCATTGATCGGCGTGGTGGCGGCGGTGCGGTGCTCATCATCGGCGTGGCGCTCAATGAACCGCTGGACGAGATGTTCCTGACGGCCGTCAGCGTCGCCGTCGCCGTGGTGCCGGAGGGCCTGCCCGCCGTGGTGACGGTGACGCTGGCGCTGGGTGCCCAGCGCATGCTGCGTCGCAACGCTCTGATTCGCAAGCTGCCCGGCTGTCGAAACGCTTGGTGCGCCGTGACAGTCATCTGCTCCGACAAGACGGGCACGCTGACCGAGAACCGGATGACGGTCACCATTGTCGACGTGGCCGGTCACCAAGTGGAGTCTGACCGGAACAAGTGCAATGCCCGAGGCGCTCGCGGCGGGTACATGGGGTTGCACGCCGATCCATTGACTCACAACCATCGGCCATCGGTCTGACGCTGATGGGCGGTGCGTTCTGCAACGATGCCGCCTGCAGCCCGACCCGGTGACCGGCCGCTATGCCGTCATTGGTGATCCCACCGAAGGGGCGCTACTTGTGGCTGCGGCCCAGGCCGGTGTTACGCCGACGCACTAGCGACTCAGCTGCGTCGCGTGGCTGAGTTGCCGTTTGATTCCGAGCGCAAACGTATGACGACGACTCATCAAGTGCCGGCCGATCTGGCCGCGCTGGGGCCGGGGCTGGCGTCGCTGGAGCCACAGGGCGCCTACCTGTCGATTACCAAGGGCTCGGTCGACGGTCTGATGGATATCAGCACCCACATCTGGACCGAAGACGGAGTGGTGCCGCTGATGCTCAATGGCAGGCGCGTGTCCGGCAGGCCAACGAGCAGATGGCCGAGAACGGCATGCGCGTCCTCGGCGTGTGGCTATCGCTGGCTGGACGATCCCAGCGAGATGGCCGAATCTGATCTGGTGCTGGTCGGTCTGACGGGCATGATCGACCCGGCGCGGCCGGAAGTGAAGAACGCCGTGGCCACCTGCGCGGCGGCCGGCATTCGGCCGATCATGATCACCGGCGACCATCCGCTGACGGCGCGCTTCATTGCCTATGACCTGGGCATCTCCGAGAACGGCCGGGTCAAGACGGGCCTCATGCTCGACGAGATGTCGGACGAAGAGATGTCGCAGATCGTGGACGACGTATCCATCTATGCTCGTGTCACTCCGGCCAACAAGCTGGAGATCGTGGACATACTGCAGAAGAAGGGCCACATCGTCGCCATGACCGGTGACGGTGTCAACGACTCCCCGGCGCTCAAAAAGGCCAATATCGGCATTGCCATGGGTATTGCCGGGACGGATGTGACCAAAGAAGCGTCGGACATGGTACTGTTCGATGATAATTTCGCCACGATTGTGGCCGCTATCGAAGAGGGTCGGGTCATCTATGACAACATCCGGCGCTTCGTCAAATTCTCCATCGCCGGTAACGTCGGTAAAGTCCTTGTCATGTTGTTGGCCCCGTCTGTTGCTGGGTATGCCCGTCGCATTGGTGCCGCTGCAACTCCTGTGGCTTAACTTAATGACCGACGGCTTCTGGGGTTAGGGTCTGGGCGTCGAACCGGCCGAAAAGGGCACCATGCGCAAACCGCCGCGCGATCCGCAGGCGGGTATCTTTAGCGACGGTCTGGGCGTCTCATGTCGTCTGGGTCGGTGTGGTCATTGGTACTGTGGGCCTTGTTGGCCGGGTGGTTGACGCTCGATCGGCCGGACAACACCTGGCAGACGATGATCTTCACAACGCTGGCCTTCCTGCAGATTGGTCAGGCGCTGGCCTCGCGTTCAAGTCGCGAGTCGTTCTTTACCCAGGGCCTGATGACGAATCCACTGCTGCTGGGTATGGTTGCGCCTGACCATCGTCCTGCAACTGGTCGTGCTCTATATCCCGTTCCTGGATCAGTTCTTCGAAGTCGTGCCGTTGTCAGCGAATGATTTGCTGTTGGCCGTCGGTCTGGGCTCCATCGCCTTCATCGCCATCGAGATCGAAAAGTGGTTTCTGCGGCGTCGCGACCGGATGGCACCGTCGGCAACGGTGACGGTGCCGGGTAACTAACGATTAGTCTGTCGCATCGGCGGGTAGCAGCCGAATGATAACGTCATCCGCGTTGGCACGTGCGTCGGCCACTTGCATGACGTGGCCCGGTCGGCAGGCGTCCGGCTCTGCGCCCGGCTCAAGCTGCACGGCGCCTGCGGCGGTCGTGGGCGGCGCTGCGGCAGCATCAGCCGGGACGGCAAAAGCGAATTCGAGCATGGGCTGGTCCGCATGGAGATAAAGCCCCGTGAGGCGTGGTGTCACATCCCGGCCCGCAAGGCCGGACGTGAGCTGCGCGGCCACGGCGTCGGGTAACTGCCCGGTCGCAACGGCTGCGGATGGGAGTGAGTAGTCGGGCTCGTTTGACTGCTTTCGCCAGGCTACGCCCTCCTTCCCCTGAATAATCACAGTGGCCCGCACCGTCCAGGCTGGCTCGGCTATCGGCGGCGAGGTCCGGTTCCAAGCGCGAGTGAGGCGTCCGGTCAAGGTGGTCGCCTCCGGGGCGAAGATGGGCGGCCCGCCGGTGTGATGTAGCGCGTCTTCAAGCTGTTGGCGATGGGCAGGTAATATCGGCTCTGGCGTGGGAATCACTTCGAAGAACCCGGCCACGGGACGGCCATCCTCCTCCCTGATTGCCCCGCCACGCTGAATCGTCCTGAAGGCTAGCGTCAATCCGTTGGCATTGGCATAGACACCGGTCAAACGGATGGGGAGTGTGATGAGGCCGGTGGCGTCGCGGATGGATTGGGCCAATGTATCAGTTGGCAAGACGCCAACGGGCAAGGGCGCCGATGGCATCACAATCGTATTCGTCTGCGGATCGTGGCTCAGGAGTACACGGCCGAAATGATCGATCAGAATAGCGTTGGTCAAGATGATCATGATGAAGGCCCTCTGGATTTCTGTGCCTGCTTGCCGCAGATTTGGCCCAATCGCCAGTCAACTAGGACCTAAGTACTAGTATTCCGCTATGACAGTGGGGAGATACTAACGTTTGGTTCATGCGATTATGCTAATCCTAGTATATCCTAAGGCTGTTTCAAGCCCGAGTGGCTGTTGATTTCGGCGTTATCTGTAGGCCGCTGTTCCCGGCGTAGCGTAAGCATTCTGCTTGCGGCCGGCCCGGAACAATCAATATGATTGTTCTACGCGGCCCCGACCGCTGAAAAACCGTGGGCTATTATTGCCGCTTGGGCTTGCCAACTGTGCATCGGCGAGCGGTCCATGTCGTTCTGATTACGTCGAGAGCAAGGAGCACGTTCTGTATGAGTCGAAAAGCTGGACGACTAGCACTGCTGTGGGGCGCCATCTTGGGGGTGGCGATCTCCTTTGGATCCGTTGCCACAGGACAGGCCTCGTCTGTGTCCTCCATTGCCCCTGAAGATTGCACGGTTATCGTCAGTGCCGGGGGATCGATTAGCGATGCCATCACGGGCGCTGTGTCTGGAGACGTCATTTGTGTTCGCGGCGGCATCTATAGCGAACAGGTACGGGTAACGTCTAGCCGGACAGGCCTGACAATTGTCGCGTATCCCGGCGAGTTTCCCGTTATCGATGGGCTAAGACAGCTCCCCGGTGGGCCATACCAGGCATTGGTGCGAATTGAAGCGGCCGATACCTTATTCGACGGATTCGAGGTCCGTCAGTCTTCAGGCCGTGGCATTCAGGTTGATTACCCGGCGCGCAACATCGTCATCCGGAACTCCACCGTGCACGACAACTGGAATGTAGGCATCACAATTCTGGGCGAAACGGTGTCCAACGCCGGTGGCGGCGAAGTCGGTACCAACTATGCCCGTGACGTTCTCGTTGAGAACAACCTGGTTTACCAAAACGTTCGCAAGGCTAAACAAGCGCCGGCCATTCATATCGCCACACCGACCGGCACCACAGCCGACGCGTGGGGGTTTGATCCCGGCCTCTACTGGGATACGCCTTATTGGAATGGCGCGGGCACTGATCTGCCTGCCGAAGGGTTGGATGGCATCTATCTGGTGCGTGATGCCGGGGGACAAGCCGCTCAAGTCTACCTGGCTACCGGCAGCTCGCGGGTGGCGTACATTGGTGCTGCACGCAGCGCCAATGGAACGGAGATTGCCTTTGATGGCCGCGATATCCTGATGTTCGATGCGGCCAGTGGTCGTTATACAGTTCATTTTGACGGCAGCGTCGTGGACCTGCCCTCCGGCGCCGGCATCGACGGCCTTTACATTGAACCAAATGAGAGCGGTTGCACCGGCTGCCGGCCGCTCCTCATGAGTTTTTCCTCGACGACTACGGTGCCCGGTATCGGGTCCGTAACGCCTGCTGATCTGGTTCGGTTCACGCCGACCGCTTCACCTTCGACACTAGGCGAATTATCCACTGGTACATTCTCGGTCTATCAGCGTGCGTCCGACATCGGCATGACCAGCAGCAACAACATTGACGCAATCGCTTTCGCACCGGACGGGCGCTTGGTCGTCAGTACGGCCGGCAGCTTCACGCAGGGTGGTACGATTGTGGGCCGGGATGAGGATCTCATTGCCCATGACGCCACCACCGGGACGTGGACGCTCTACTTCGATGGATCGGCCGTCCTCGATAACCCGTTCCCTGATGACGTCCTGGCCGCAACGATTGATAGCGATGGCAATGTCTATATTAGCGGCGATCCATCGGGTGGTGCGGGGCTGGTGTTCAATCGGGCTCGCGACAGCATTGCACGCAATAACCAGGTCTACCAGAACTACGGCGAGGGTCTGGTCACCGGACGTAAGTCCGTTAACATCACCCTGCAAAACAATGTCACCTGGGACAATTCGCATGCCAATCTCTATGTCACCAATACTGTCAACCCCACGGTCGACGGCAATCTGGTCTACTGTACAGATGATCGCCGGTTCTGGAGCAAAGGCAGCACGCAATACTATCGTGCCGGACCGGGCATCACCATGCGTGACGAGACAATCGAAAAGGAAGGCAACCAGCCTGGCTCCGGCCAGATTTTCATCAATAACATTGTTGTTGGGTGTGGAACAAACCTAATTATTGATAGCCAGATCGGCTCGGGGCTGCTCAATGCCGTGATCGCCAACAACACGTTCGCGGAAGCGCGCGGCGACGCCGGCGCTCGTGTGGTCAATGTCTTGTTGGAGGAAAGAGCTACGTATGTTGATTCCACGTTCGCCAACAACCTGCTGGTTCAGACTGATCCCGCAGTAGACATTGTCCGTCAGGGCGGATCCGGCATTGTCTTTCAGAACATCACGGTCAACAACAACCTCTACAGCCGCACGCCACCGGCCAGCTGGTTCCCGGCTGAGCCGGGCCGTGTTGTGGCCAACCCGCAATTGGTGAACCCGGTCCTGCCGGTTTCCGGCGTGCCGACCGACCCGGCATGGTACAAGATTCAGCCGGGCTCCCCGGCAGACAACGCGGGCAGCCCTCTGGCAGAGGTGACGGTCGATTTCTTCGGTAGTGCACGAGCCGCCACACCTGATATCGGCGCACATGAGAACGCATCGGCCCCGGCCAGCGGGTCAATCGTACTGGTCGTGGAGACGGAACCGTCCGGTACGGGTGTTCAGTTCTCGATCGAAACCAATTTTGCCGGAACAGTACAGTTGGGTGACGGCGATCAAACGACCGCCGATGATCTGCCGCCAACACAATACCTGGCGCGAGCGCTAGATGTGTCTGGGTGGAACGTGACCGGTGCTAGCTGTAGCGACGGCAGCGATCCGCTCAGCATTAACTTGGGCTCAGGCGAGACCGTCACCTGCACATTCACCTATACCCAACAGCCTCAAGTCGGTACGATTATCATCCGGAAGGAAACAGATCCCGATGGCGCCCCGCAGCTGTTTACGTTTAGCACCGATTACAGCGCGAACTTTCAATTGAGCGACGGCCAGAGCAATACGTCTGACCCACTGGCGGTCGGCATCTATGCGGTCGAGGAAGCCGATCAGGCCGGATGGTCTCAGACCGGAGCCACGTGTGATGATGGTAGCAGTCCTGATGCCATTGGATTGTCCGCCGGTGAGACCGTGACATGCACGTTCACGAACACGCAGCAGCCAGAACCGGGCACCATTATCGTGAAAAAGGAAACCGACCCCGACGGCGCGGTGCAGGTATTTTCTTTCAGCACCAACTACGGCGCGGGCTTCGAGTTGAGCGACGGTCAGTCCAACACATCTGACCCGCTGGCGGCCGGGTCTTATTCTGTACAAGAGGCGGCCCTGAGTGGGTGGACCCAAACCAGTGCGACATGCGATGACGGCAGCAGCCCAGGTGCCATTGATCTGGCGGCAGGCGAAACCGTCACCTGTACATTCGTCAACACACAGCAACCCCAGACCGGCACCATCATCGTTCGCAAGGAGACTACCCCCGCTGGTGCGGCCCAGGTATTTGGCTTCAGCACGAACTATGGCGCCGCCTTCCAGTTGAGCGACGGACAGAGCAGCACGTCCGAGCCGCTGGTAGCCGGTACCTACTCGGTGCAGGAAGACAGCCAGACTGGCTGGACCCAAACCAGTGCGACGTGTGACGACGGCAGCAGCCCGGATGCCATTGGTCTGACTGCCGGAGAAACAGTGACGTGCACGTTTGTGAACCAGCAGCAACTACCGCCGGGCTCGTCCGAAATTTTGTACATTAGCGATAAAAGAGCAGGGACTGTCGGCGGTGTAAGCTATACACCGAGCGACATACTCGCCTTTGATGTCACGACTGGTGCGTGGTCGATGTTCCTGGACCTATCTGACCTGGGAATCAACCGTGGCATCAACGGATTTACGTTCTTGCCGGACAACAGTGTGCTTCTAACCTTCAGCCGCAATCAGGCGATCGCGGGCTTGGGCACCGTGACACCCAAGGACATTGTCCGTTTTAACCCGACGGCGACTGGAACGGCCGACGTCCGGGTGCGTTCGAATGGTATCTTGACGGATCTGATGTCGGGCTGACGACCAGCGGTGAGGTCATTGACACGCTGACACTGGCCCCGGACGGCCGACTCTTGGTCAGCACAACCGGTTCAGCCACGATTAGCGACAGTTCCGGCGCAAACCTCAGAGTCAAGGATGAGGACCTGATCGTATTGACTGCAACGAGCCTGGGTGAGAACTCATCCGGCCATTGGGACCTTTACTTTGACGGATCCACTGTGTCGGGTTTGGGCAGTGAGGACATTGCCGGTGCCTGGCTGGACGTTGACAATGGCGATCTCTATCTGACCGTGGGCACGAGCTTTAACATTGCCGGCGTTCGTGGCAATACCAAGAACATTCTGCGCCTGCGGCCGGTTGCCGGTGGCTACGAGGCCCAGTCGTATTGGTACGGACCCGACCACGGCTTCAGGGGAATTCCTACTTCTTTCGAAATTGTTCGCTAGCTTCCGCTAATAGTGTCGGTAAGCCGGAAAACCAGCAAGGGGGTCGTGCCAAGACCCCCTTGTTTTGTGTCTGTTTACTTTTCGTTCCGAATCATAGCCCGGCTGATGGCCCGGTGGCGCTGCAACACAGGTGGCAGGTCGATAGTCGTTAGCTGACCCTGCTCCACCACCACGCGCCCGTTGATGACCGACCAATCAACGACCCCGGGCTGGCAGAAGATCGTAGCGGCCAGCGCGTCATGTTCAGCTCCGGCATAGCCCACCTGGTTCAGATCGATGGCAATGAAGTCGGCGCTCATGCCGGGGGCCAGATAGCCGATGTCATCTCGTCCCAGAACGGCCGCGCCGCCTCGTGTGGCGATCTCCAGCGCTTCGCGCGCGGTCATGGCGGCCGCATTACCGGCAAAGCCGCCGCGACCGCCCGGCGGTTCGCTGAGATAGCGATCCGGGGCCACCCGCTGCAGCAGCATGGCGTGGCGGGCTTCGTCCAGCAGATGCCCGGCATCGTTGGAGGCTGAACCATCGACGCCCAACCCGACCGGGACGCCGGCGCGACGCATGGCCCCCACAGCCGCAATGCCGCTGGCCAGGCGCATGTTGCTGGATGGGCAGTGGGCGACGCCGGTCCCGGTGTGGCCGAACAGGTCGATCTCCGCGGCGGCTCATGTGGACGCAATGGGCATGCCAGACATCGTCACCCGTCCAGCCCAACGACTCGACATAGGGCACCGGCCGTTGGCCGAACGTCTCCAGACAGAATGATTCTTCTTCCAGCGTTTCCGCGAGATGGGTGTGCAATCGAACGCCGTAGGTGCGAGCCAGGCGGCCGATTCGCGCATCAGGTCGGGCGTGACCGAGAAGGGAGAGCAGGGGGCAATGACCACCCGCAGCATCGCGTGGCGGTTGGCGTCGTGGTAGGTTTCGATCAGCCGTCGGCTGTCGCGCAGAATGAACGCTTCGTCTTCGGTCACGCGATCCGGCGGCAGCCCGCCCTGGCTTTCGCCGAGGGACATGGAGCCGCGGGCGGCATGGAAACGCACGCCGATCTCCTGCGCCGCGCGAATCTGGCTGTCGAGGGTGCAGTCGTTGGGGTAGATGTACAGGTGGTCGCTGCTGGTCGTGCAACCGGACAGGGCCAATTCAGCCAGACCGGTCAGCGTGCTGACGTAGATGGCCTCGTCGGTCAGGTTGGCCCAGATGGGGTAGAGTGTCGTCAGCCAGGTGAACAGGTCGGCGTCCTGGGCGATGACGCGGGTCAGGCTCTGATACAGGTGGTGGTGGGTGTTGACCAGGCCGGGCAAGACGACATGATCGGTCAGGTCCAGGACGGTGTCGGCCGTTTCGGGCAGCTCATGGCTTGGCCCAACCTGCTTCGATCACCCGGTCGCGCACGAACAAACCGCCACCGGGAATCTCGCGACGGTCGTCGTCCATGGTGACCAATAAATGGGCATTCTTGACTAATAGTGTGCTCATGGGTGATTGATCCTTCTCGCCTTTTCTATCAGGCTCGATTCACGGAGGGCCCATTTGTGACTGTCAGCCATGCCCGCCGGTTTTGGCAACCACCCTTGCAGTGGTATAATGAACGATAGTGCATCGACGGGGATGTGGCGGAACTGGCAGACGCGCATGACTTAGAATCATGTGCCGCAAGGCGTGTGGGTTCGAGTCCCTCCATCCCCATTTCAATCCTGAAGCGTTGCCCTGGCGCAACGCTTTTTTGTCCAAGAGGTAGTCCCGTGACCCTGACCATTCAAACTGAAACTGACGATCAACAACAATTGGCGTTGACCATTGAGGTCGAAGAGGCCCGTGTTCAGAAAGCCATGAAAGACAAGGCCCGTGAATTGGGCCGCGAGATCAACGTGCCCGGCTTCCGCAAAGGCAAGGCGCCGTATGATGTCGTTGTGCGCCGCATTGGCGAAGAGACCCTGCGCGCCGAAGCGATTGAGGATCTCATCCAGCCGGTCTTTGAAGAAGCCATGGATGAGGTCGGCGTGGACCCTTACGGCCGTGCATCGCTGGATGATATTGAGTCCAAGCCGCTGGTATTCAAGTTCACGATTCCCCTGACGCCGCTTGTTACCCTCGGTGCCTATCGCGATGCCCGCAAAGAAGTGGCGGCGGTGGAGATTGACGAGGCGGCCGTTCAGGAAGCCTTAGAGTATACCCAGACTCGTCATCAGACAATCGAGCCGGTCGAACGGCCCGCTGAAGAGGGTGATGTGGTCACCATGGGCGGTAACGGCCGTTTGGTCGTGGTGGAAGAGGTGGGGCCGGTTGACGACGACGTGACGGATGCGCCCCAGAGCGCGACGGCTTCTGTTGAAACAATCTTCGATGAAGAGCGTGTGGACGTGCTGCTGGACAAGGAGACGCTGTTCCCGGGCACCACGTTTGTTGATAGCCTGATTGGCATGTCAGCCGGGGATGAGAAGACATTTACCATCATCTTCCCCGAAGAATTTGAAGCCGAGCCGGATTTTGCCGGCCGTGAAGCCCAGTTTGACATCACCGTGTTGGAAGTGAAGAAGCGCGAATTGCCGCCGCTGGATGATGAGCTGGCCAAGCTGGAAGGGGACCACGAGACCCTTGACGAACTGCGTGCGGGGATTCGCACCGAATTGACGCTGCAGGCCGAAGAGCAGGCCAAGGAAGATCTCATCGAAGAGATGACCGGCACGCTGCTGGAAGACGCTGTGATCGTTTTTCCGCCCGCGGCTGTCGATGTGCAGATCGACGACATGGTCGAAGATTTCCGCAATCGCCTGACCCGCAGCGGTTGGCAGTATCAGGACTATTTGCAGCTGCAAGGTCTGACAGAGGAGGCGCTGCGTGAGGATTTCCGTGAAAACGCGGAGACTCAGCTTAAGCGTCAATTGGTGCTGCGTCAGTTCATCCTGGATGAGAAGCTGCGTGTTACGGCCGAGGATATTGACAAGCAGATCGAAGAGCGCGTGGCGCGGTTCGATAAGGACACGCTGAAGGACAGCATGCGCGAGTACTATCGCAGCGGCCAGGGGTTTGAAGCTGTTAGCAGTCTTGTTCTGCGGGATAAGGTCTACGAGCGTCTGGAAGCCATCCTCACCGGCAATGCCCCTGAATTGGCTGATCTGGAAGATGTGGACGAGGCTACGGACGAAGAAGAATAACGTAAATCTTACGCGCGTTGACTATACTCTTGGGTGTGGCCGCGTTTCGTGGCCACACCAATGCATCGCGCACTGATTTATTGACCGGAGCCGGGGTTAAAGCCGACTCCCCTGTTTGAGGAGAATCTCCATGATGACCATTCCCAGCGCTCTTGTGCCAATGGTTGTGGAAACAACCGGTCGCGGAGAGCGCGCCTATGACATCTTTTCGCTTCTGCTAAAGGAGCGCATCATCATCCTCGGGACGCCGATCAACGACCAGATCGCCAACTTAACCGTGGCCCAGCTTTTGTGGCTGGCCAGCGAGGATAGCTCCAAGCCCATTCGCATGTACATCAATTCGCCCGGCGGCCAGGTCTATTCCGGTATGGCGATCTACGACACCATGCAGCAGCTGGATTGCCCCATTTCCACCGTAGCTGTCGGCTTTACTGCCAGCTTCGGCACGATTCTGCTGACGGCGGGCACCAAGGGTATGCGCTACGCGCTGCCCAACGCCACCATCCACCTGCATCAGCCGCTGGGTGGGGCGCAAGGCCAGGCCTCGGACATTGCCATTCAGGCTCAGGAGATCCTGCGCTTGCGGACCGATCTGAACGGTATTCTAAGCCATCACACCGGCCAGACCGATCGAGCGTATCCAGAAGGACACCGATCGCGATCTGTACATGACGGCCGAACAGGCCAAGGAATATGGTCTGATCGACGAGGTCTTGCAGAATCCGCTGGCGACCAACGGGCAGGCGAGCTGACCTTTAATTCGGCCGCAGTCACTTGCATATCGAGCAGCCAGGGTACCCATGACCCTGGCTGTTTTTGTTCAACCGCATGAGCGAATTTGCCGGACATGGGTTGTAACCCTATAATTCCGTCAATTCAGGGTGAAGCAAAGCTTTTGCCCGAGGGCCATGCTTGGCATGTACATTAGGCTCAATCGTGCGCGGTTCCCAGTACTCCTGCTAATTGGTGTCATAACGACCTTGGTGGTCGTTGTCATGCTGGCTGCTGTGCGCCCGCCCGTGGTCGAAGCGCTGCCTGCCCAACAGACTGTGCCGGTGGTGGGTTTTTCCAATGCGGTCTTTACGGTTGACGAAGACCGCGGCCCGGCCCAAATCTCGGTTAGCGTCAATGCCACACCCCAGCAGGGACAAGACATTGTCGTCAGTTATTTGACTGTCCCGGGATCGGCCCAGGAAGGTCCCGGCGGTGACTATCTGCAGGCCAGCGGAACGCTAACGTTTACCAGCGCCACGGAGAATGTCCAGACGTTTTCCGTTACGATTCTGAATGACAATATCACCAACGAGGCTGACAAAACGGTCAATCTCCTGTTGCGTTTGGAAACGCCGGCAACGGCCACGTTGGGACGTGGGGAAGCACAGTTGATCATCAGCGATGACGACTTTGCCACCTCGACGCCCCAGCCCTCGCAGGCCACAACCACGCCGATTTTCGTCGATCTCCTCGAACCAAACAATGTCTTTGGCGAAGCGAGACAGATTCTGCCCAATGCTACCTCAACCTGCCGGCTGACCCTCTGGCCGCCGGGCGACCTGGACTACTTCACGTTTCCGGTGAAGAACGGGACCTTCTATAGGGTTCTGACAGAGCAGCTATCGCCGGGGCTGGATACGGTATTGGTGCTCTATGACTCTGCCGGCAATCAGATTGCCCAAAACGATGACATTGGTGGAGTGGGCAACCTGAGCTCGCAGGTCATTTACCAGGCGCGACAGGATGGCGTCTACTTTGCCCGCGTCGTGAACAAGAGCGCGGCCGACCCGGCCAACCTGACCTACTGCTTCCAGATTACGGCCGTGGACCAGCCCACCCCGACCGTTACAGCCACGGTCCTTCCCGTGCGAACCGGGTCGGATACCTGCGAGCCCAACGGCAGCGTGGATCTGGCCTGTCTGTTTGGCGAGAATCAATCGCAAGAATTCAATTTTGTGCCGCCCTTCAATCAAGGTCCCGACCAGGACTATTACGTCTTGTGGATGCGCGCCGGCACGGCCTATACCTGCGAGACACTCCAATCTGTCCAATGTGACGGACACCAATATCATCTTCCTTGATGCCAATGGCGGCGATTTCAACCCGCAGTTGGGCAACGACAACAAGGCCCCGGGTGATTTGGGCAGTCGATTGAGTATTGTGGCGCCGTATACAGGTTACCTGACCATTCTTGTCGGGCCGGTCAATCCGGTGCCGGTGGCCGATGCAGACCGATTTACCTACACGCTTTCCTGTGTGTCGAGCGTACCGCCGACCGTCACGCCCACGCTGGCGCCTTCAACGGGTGGCGGCGGTACGGGCACAGGGGTGATAGTACCCGCTTTGCCTACGGTCACGCCCCTGCCCACGCCGACCCCTTTTGATTTGTCGGCCATTCTGACACCTCAGCCCGTCGTGATTCCCATCGTTACAGTGGTTCCGCTGCCGACGGCCACCCCGGCCCAGGGTGGGCAAGACACGTCGACGGTCAACGTGACTGTCTACTATGACGCCAACTTTAACTTCACGCCTGAGGCTACGGAAGGCATCATTGACGTGGCCGTCGCGCTGTATGACAACACGAACGGCCGTCTGATTGCCTTTGGCTACACGGATGAATTGGGCATGGTCCGTTTCGAGTCCATCGTCAGCACCGGCGCCATTCGTGTTGAAGTGCCCTTGCTCAATTACACGCAGATCGTTGGGCCCGGCGAGTCCACGATCGCGCTGCGGGTGGCGCCATTGCCGCTGCCCATCGGCATTCCCTAAACCGTTTGAGCCATCACCTACGCACTTATGTCGGCCGATAATAACCAACCAAGCGTTTCCGCACACGTCTACCCTTTCCAGCAATCGTTCGCTGTCTGATTGTGGGCGCCATCGCTATCTGTGTCGCTCTTGGCCGCCTGCGGGTTGGGCTCGTTTCTGCTGGGGTCGCGTTCGCAGGATGGCGACGCCGGCACGCCCCAGGCGAACAATGGATGGCATCAGGCATCAGTGAAGAATCGTCCGGTGTGCCCACGCCATTTCCAGTGGCGACGGGTAGCGGCACAGGTGCCGTACAGCCGGTCATTGTGGGTGTCAGTGAAAGCGGGACTTTTTCGGTCACGCTGGATGTGCCCGCCGGGCTGACAGTAGGTGACCGGTCGTTTACCGGTGAGTCGGAAAGCATTGGCGCCGACGGGCTTGTGGGCGCCGCAAGTCACCGATGTCAATGACCGCGCTGTGGGTCAATGGTTCGGTGGTCAACTATGTATTTGGTCTGGCCGAATCAGAGGACAATCGAGCGCTGATGGAGAATCGCTGGCCCCCGGGGACACCATATCGCTGACCACCCGCCAGGGCGTGACCCATGACTTCACCTTTGACAGCCGTTCGGAAGTGCCGGTGCAGTGATCGCACGGTCTTCAGCCAACAGACTCCCGGGGTGACGCTGGTCCTGTCTGGGGGGTGATGGCGATACGCGTCTGGTGGTGCGAGGTCGTTACGAAGTGGCCGCGGCAGCGGGCAACGCTTCCAGCAATGTCGTGCAGCTGGACGAGACGGCCCAATTGGGCGATCTACAGATCACGCCGATTGCCACATCCTATCTGGCCGATCGGCCGGAGGCGCCGCCCGGATTCGCCTTCTATCTGGTCGACTTTTCGCTCCAGAATGTGGGCACTTACGGCCATCGACACGGCCAACTACCGGTTTGTCCTCAGCGATGAGCTGGGCAACCAATATGCGGCCAACCCGATTGCCGGCCGTCTGGGCAACAATCCGCCGCTCGTCGGGTTTCCTGAACGCCGGGCAAAGTGTTATGTCGTCAGTGGGCTACCAGGTACCGGCCGGTTTGGTTAGCCCGACGCTAACCTGGACGGTGTCCAATGTGCTGGACGGCACGCAGATTCAGGCCATCCTGCCCTTTACGTCCGGTGGTCAGACCAGCCAGAATGCTCAGGTCTCGATCGTTGATGTGATCATCACGGCCGATCTGGGCAACATGGTCATATCGGGACAAATCACCAACGTCAGCAACCAGCCATTGGTGGTCGTACGCGAGGATCTGTCGCTGCGAACTGTAGCTGGGTCGGACTTCCTGCTGCTGGCGACTAACCCGGCGTTCCCCTGGACAGTCCCACCGAATCAGACGCTGCAGTTCATCGTCACCTACCAACGGCCGTTCATTGAGAACGAAGCCATCTTCACGGTGCTGAACCAACCCTTCCAGTTGAGCGGCCTGCAGCCACAACCGTAGCGCTTACGGCTTCCGCGCCTGCGGACGCTACTCACTTTTCTTGGAACTGAATACAAACTCGAGCGAGGAACTGGCACGCTGGCCGCGGCTGGTGTGATAGAGAATCATGCCAACGACCACGGCCACCAGCCCCAGAACCAGCCCGGCTAGTTGCAGCGGTCCAACAAACGGTCGGCTGAAACTCCGGCTGAACGTGGGTGCCGATGCTGAACAGATCGGCGAAGCCGGACGCATAGGCCAACACCAGGCCGGTGGCCGACAGGCGCACACCCACATCAGCTTGGAGCGAGCGCGGTGCATCGACCGGCCGCAGACTATAGAGATAGAGGTAGAACGCGAAGGTCAGGGCAGTAATGCCGGCCAGGAAGGCGGTCATCTGCAGGACGCCAAACTCCGGGGTCCGACCCAGCCCCAAGGGTTGGGCCAGAAGCGGAGCCGAGACGAGCAACAGACCAATGACCGACAGGAACAAAATGGCTGAGCGACGAAGTTGGGCGACTGTCATAGGTGATGGCTCCTGTGCCGGAAACCACAACGCCGCGTCTAGTAACGCGGCGTTGCCGGACGATTGTCCACTATCGATCAGGTCGGGGCAGCGGGATTCGAACCCACGACCTCTTCAACCCCATTGAAGCGCGCTACCAAGCTGCGCCATGCCCCGAGCAAACGATAGTATAGCAGAGGCCATTCCCGCGGCAACAGACGCCACCGCATGGGCGCGCACACTGCGGCGATTCCTAACCACCTATCATTGACTGCAAAGACACTGCCAGCAAACTCAGCAGGCCCAAAATGAAGTTGTAGCCCGCGTGGACGAAAATGGCTACCGTCGTGTTACTCCGTTTACGGATGACACCCAGGACGACGCTGAGCAAAAAGACGGTCAGCGTGGCAGGTGAAAATCCGTATTGGACATGAGAGAGCGCGAAAACGACCGAGGTCAGAAAGATGCCGAAGACGGGCTGGAGCGCGCCGCGAAAGAGGAGCTCCTCGCCCACACCGGCGGCCGCGGCCAGCAGGAACCACTCCCAGACCGTGTCAAAATCGCCCAGGAGCGTTTCGTTGAGGCTGCTTAGCTGTTGGGCCTCCTGTGGGCTTAGCAGCGTCCAGACGGCGCCAATGACGGCCTGCAGGAACACGAAGAAGAGCATCCAGCGCACGCCCATCATCAGCTGGGACCTGGTGGGGCGCACCAGGCCCAGACGTTCGTTGAGAGCAATATTTCTACGGCGCGACGTGAACAGTCCGACGCCGAAGAAGGCTACCAGCACGAACAGCAGTTGTTGCGCCAGGACATCTACAATCGACGGGGATACGACCCCTTCCGCCAGGGCGGCATACCCTTCCGGCGAGATGGACACCAGGGAATTGGCGATGAGAAAACCAGCGCCGACCAGGGCCAGCGAGTGGACCGATGAGTCGGGATCCAGTCCCGGCACAACGCGAGCCAACCCGCGGCGAATCGGCGAGACGCTAACCAGCATGCCCCATAGCCCGGCCAACATCAAGGCTACACTACCGGAGTCGATCACACCGCTGAGCAGCCCCTGGGCGTCCAGCGTAGCCAGTGTCTCGGCCGGGAGATAGCGCAGGATCAACGCGCCGGCAAAGATTAAGCCGCTGGTGATGAACAGACCCAGGTTGAACAGCAGGCGGGCGCCTGGCTTGTCAGACGCGGTGATGACGTTGGCAACCCAGATGAGGAACAGAAGAGGGATGCCGATTAGCAGGATGGACATGATGCGGAGCCGGATGGGAGATTGCTCACCCATCCGGCGGTTGTGTTGTGTAAGCTAGGGTTGAACCAGCGCCGTCTCGAACAGGACGCCGATATTGGGCAGATTCATGAATCCTTCGCCGCGATAGGGGAAGTAGAAGGCAATCATCTCATCGAGTGTTTGCCCTGCTTCCAGTTCGGCCACCACAATGCCAATGCGATTCCCGGCGACGAGCGCGGGGGATACAGGAATGGAAAAGCGGCCGTTCTGATCGCTGCGAGCGGTTCCCAGCAAAACGCCGTTGTACTAGACATCCAGTGCTGCCACCGGCACGCCTGGAGGCGCTTGCCCCTCGACGGTTGTGGCTCCGGCCACTAGCGTGTCCTGGTCAATGCGAAAGCGAGGTTCCTGGAAGACTTCTTCCGTGGCGCTGGGCGGATAAGCTTCGGGCAACTCAGCGGTCTGCGGCGCGGCGGGGTAGCCGGGCGGAAGGACTTCCGCTTGCGGCGCCGGATAGCCGTCGTTGGCTGATACGGCCGGCGGTGTGGATGTGGCGGATTCGGCCGCCTGTTCCAGAGCGGCGGCGACAGTCGGCACATCGGCCGTCGTGGTTGTTGTCGCCGGTTCGCTCGGCCCGCAGGCCGCCAGCAGAACGCCGGTCATCATCGCTAGAACAATCAAAACAAGCAAGAGAGTGTGTCGCTTTAAGACTTGCATAGGCGCCATTCTAACCAAAACGAGAGAAATAAAAAAGAAGCCACCAACTTTGGTGGCTTCTTTTCATCTAGTCGCTGGACTAGTACCTAGTCAGCTGACCAGCATACTGTGTCTATTGATTGAACCCTTCGTAGTTCTTGGTGTCCTGGCCGCTGGCAGCCGCGGCCGGGCCGGCAATGCTGCTCTCGTTGGCGATGGCCACGATGGACTGGTTCGCGGAGATGCTGACACCACCGGAGGTGTTGGACAGCGAAGCGGGGTTACCGCTCACAACCGTGACCGTCGCGGCAGGATTGCTCGACACCGAAGAAGGTGAAGCTGGCGCCGGCCGGAATCGGGCTGGCCGTGCTCAGGACCACGGGCGCGCCACCGGTCGGGACATAGGTGATGTTGACCGTCGCGGCCGCATTGCTCACGTTCTGGACCTGGATACCGGTCGTGTTACCGCCGTTGAATTCCTTGTACAGCGGCAGAACAACTTCACCCGTCGTGCTGGAAGCAGCAAAGCAGGTGTAGGTCGTGACGCGGTTCGGGTTCACGGAGGCGAAACCACGGTCGTTAACAACTACAGCGATGTCACCACCACCGTCGCCGCTAACAATAGCGGAACCAACAGCACCGACGGGCAGACCCAGGGCTGCGTCACCACCGAAGAAGGTGAAGGAGCCATTCGGCTGCACCGGCGCCGGGGACACAGCGGTCTTGGTCTGCAGCGGGCCATTGCCGATCTGGTAGGAATAATCAACCGAGATGGTCTGGGCCGAGCCACTCACATTCTGAGCCTGGATACCAGTGGTCTGGTTGTTGGCCGTGTGGCCGTTACGGACCAGCGGGCAGTAAGCCGTATTGTCGTAATCGCTGGGAGTAAAGGCCTTGGAGGCTTGCAGGTTCTGGGCGATCTGGGCCGAGGCTTCGTGCTCCAGGGAGGTACCGGCCATCGGCTGGGTGCCGCTCACGGAGAGGCTACCAACGGAGTTGGCGGGCACACCGGCGTCGGCAGGGGTAATCACAACCATCGCATTGCCCGGAACGTTGGGCTTGTTCAGGCCATACGGCGTACCGTTCACCAGGAAGGTGGCCGTAATGGTGTTCGCAGTGCCACTGGCGTTCTGCACATAGAAGGTGGTCGTGCGGCCGTTATAGGCATTCTTGACCAACGGGAAGGCGATGCTCGTCGCCACGTCAGAACCGTCCGTGCCGCGATACTGGCCGGCGGCGGAGGTGGCGGGGTTGGTGCTACGATTGTTGACGTTGACGATAGCCGCAATGGGCTGATCGGCGCTGACAACGGCCGAGCCAACAAAGCCGGCGGGCACGGCGCAATGGATATCAGTCAGGAACGTCTCGGAGGCGCCGGGGGCAACGGCCGGACGCTGGCCACAGTTCGTGGGCACGCCGTTCGTGTCGTAGGCATCAAAGACGATCGTTGCGTTGGCATTGCCAACATTCTGAATCTGCTGGCCGGACTTCCAACCGGAACCGGGCAGATTGCTCTGGGCAGCCACGAGGCTGGCGCTGATCATCAAGACCAACGCAACAAGGGCAACCAAACCAAATTTCTTAGACATACTCAAACTCCTTAAACTACTAGGGTGATCTATAGAAGACGATAACATTATAGGTGTCAACAGGGTCATTTCAATCACCCTTATGGAGTATTATCGGCCGCCAAACGGGTGAAAAGGGCGTATTAGGCCCGATAACGCTGTAAAATGAGGCACTTGGATTCGGGAAGTGATGTCCGTCAGGCTTCAGGGGCGGATGAACAACTGGTAGCGGCTGGGCCGTTCATTGGGCTGGGTGGGCACGGACACGAAGCCCAACTGCTGCAATTCGGCGAGCTGCTCCGGCAGAAGTCCGGTAGCTACAGCCAGGTATTGGGGCCCCTCAGCCCCGGCAAGTTGGTCGCCAAGCTGGTCCAGGCTGGATGGGACCAGTTGGCTGCCGAGCTCTGCGCGGCCGTCGCGCAACAGATAGAACAGATACGACTGCGCCTCGAATCGCGGGATCATCCAGATGGGTTCGACGCCGCTGTGCGTGGCCATGATCGTTTGGGCGACCTCCCGGCCGGTTGCTCGCGGTGCGGTATAGTGAGCCTCCAGCTTCTCATACCCGGCGACCAACACCAGCAGTACCACCAGCGTGGGCACGATCACCTGCCAGGCCATCGGCCGCGGAGACGGGCTATCGTGCCTGCCGATTAGGTCGGCCAACCAGACGACGCCGATCGCAGCTAGAATCATCAGCACCGGCGACAGGTGAATGATCTGTCGCGGCAGCAGCCAATAGCCACGCGCGACGGTGGTGATGACGATGAGTGCCGTGCTGAGGAATAGGCTCAACACCAGACTGATCACCATGAGATTGCGTGGCCGTTGCGATAGGACGCGCCATAGTCCGGCGCCCATTAGCAGCAGGTTGGTGACGGCCCAGACTGTCGCGAGTGTCGTGGGGGCTGTGTTGATTCGGTTGGTCCAGTCAAGCCCGCCGAGCAAAAACCGATCCCACGTGCCGGTCCATTGAAGCGCTTCAAACTCATAGGTCTGCTGCGTGCCAAAGTAGAGATAGGCCGGCAGAAAAACCGCGCCGAGGATGAGGGTGGTGCTGATCAAGCCAATCCAGGCCCGGCGGTCGATGGCGCGATCGCGGAGGGCGATCATCAGCAGATAGACAGCCCCAAACACGGCCGTGAGCAGCACATAGGGATGGAAGTAGGCGCCGACCGCAGCCACCAGGCCAAAGAGCACCCAACTACGCGTTGTGGGATATCTGAGCGCCGGAATCATCGCAATGGTGGCGGCCAGTGACCACGCCTGCAGTGACGCATAGAAGCGTAGCTCCTGGGCGTAGTAAATGTGGTTGGGCGAGAGAGCCAGAAAGAAAGCCGCCACCAGTCCCACTGCAGGCGACAAGCGCAGCCGACGGGCCAGGAGATAGACGAGGGCGATGCTGAGCGTGCCCCAGACGGCCGATGGGTAACGCAGGACAAGCTCCGTCAGGCCAATCTGCGCGGCCAGGCGTGTGCCCAGATAGTCAAGTGGCATAGCCATCGCGTGGGTGCGCTCAATGGCCAGCATCCCGGCTACGGTGGGTTGGATGGCCGCCAGCGCCTGCCCCGCTTCGTCCAGCCGCAGCCCATCGCGGCCCAACTCATGCACGCGCAGCCAGAAGCCCAGCAGAAGAATGAGGGTTAGCGGGATCAGGTGGCGACGGGAGGTTGTGTTCATGCGCATGGGTGGTAACCGCTGCCAATTATCCGCGAGAGACCAGACGCCGCCACTGAGCCATGTCTTCCCTGGGCACCACCCGCAAGACCACAACCATGATGGCGTATACGCCCGCACCGGCTAGAATCGGCACCGGCAGCGGGAGGTCGCGTAGGAACCAGACGACGGCCCCCATTGTCCCCACGGCCACGACAGACCGCACGGTCATATCCAGGAAGCTGATGCGCACTTCCAGTCGGCGGGTCAATATCTGCAAGCTCAGGAAGAACAGGGCGGAGGCAACCAACCGTGAAGCGGCCGCGCCGTTGATGCCGTAGATGGGGATGAGCCACAGGTTGAGTACCAGATTGGTAAGCAGGCTCGTGCCGGTCACGATGCTCGCCGACCTCTGGTGATTGCGAACCAGCAACAGGCGTGCGCTGGGTACGTTCAGGAACAGGAAAACGACTGACCAGATGGATATCTGCAGCACCGGCACCGCGGGCATGAACGCCGGGCCGAAGATGAGGGAGATGATCGGCTCCGCCAGAATGGCGATACCCGTGGCAATGGGCAGCGAAACGGCCAGCATATAGCGTGTGGCCTTTTCATGCAGAATCGCCAGCTTCTGCGGGTCGCTTTGGTTGTAGCGTGACATGAGCGGATAGAGGGCAGACCGGAAGGCGGCCGGCATAAGGCCGATCGCCAGCAGAATGGTCTGGGCGGCAGCGTACCAGCCGAGTTCCGTCTCGCCGAGCATGATCGAAATAAGGAACGTATCGACCTGGTAGTCGAAGATCAGGAATAGCTGCAAGACGAAGAAGCTCGGTGTCGCGAGCAGTTGTCGTTTGGCAAAGTCGAAATTGAGGCGGAAGGGCAGGCTTTGCGGTATGCGCCGCCGAAGCAGGTGCACTAATGAGGGCACCATGGCCAGCATGCCAACGACACTACCCAAAACGACCACCCAGGCGATCTGCTCGACATTCGCCCCCTGATTGATCAACCACAGGCCGCCAACAATCCGGACTCCACCGTTTAGCAGGGCTGCCGCGCTGGGCACGGCCAGTATCTCATGGGCTTCGAAGAGTGCCTGGAGGATGCTGAAAATGGCTTCGGGTATGGCCGCCAGCGACAGGATGAGGATGACGCGCTCGGTCTCGGCGTTGTAGGGCAAGATGGTGCGGAGGGCCACAACCAACAGCAGATAGGTCAGCACGGTGGTGACCAGCCGGATGACCAGATAGTTGGCGACGTAGCGAGAGCTCTCGTCGCGTCGGGGGGCAACCTCCCGTACCAGCAGCTCCTGTAGACCCAGCGCCGACAGCCCAAAGACGATCGTGAAGTACGTCGTGGCCAGCGTGAATACGCCGGACTCCGTTGGGCCCAGATTGCGGCCGATCAGGATAAACAGCAGGCTGGTGCTGGCGCGGACCACAACCGTGGCCAGGAACGCCAGAAACGTGTTGCTAAGTAGTCTCTGGAGCGTGTTCATCCGCCGGCAGCTTTTCGGCAACGCAGGCCCAGCCCAGCGTATGGTCCTTGACAGTGTCCAGCCGATCCATGTAGAAGAGGATGAGGGGCAGAATGAGAAAGAAGATGAGCTGTATGGGCAGGATGAAGGGCAGCATCATCAGGTAGAGCAGGTCGTTGTTTGGCCGCGGAAAGAGACGGTCGTGGAGGAGTTGCAGATTCCAGGACAGAAACCAGAAGTAGCCGCCCCAGGGTCGCATCTCAACGACGCGCATATTGCTGTTTTCAATGAGGTACTTGAAGCCGAACGATGTGTAGCGAAAATAGTCATGCGGTTTCTGGTGTTGGTGCCATTGCATCGGCGCGGCCAGATAGAAACGGCCGCCTGGTCGCAGCACACGGCCGATTTCGCTGATGACCTGCTGCGGGTCGTTAACGTGCTCCAGGGTTTGGATGCAGACGGCAGCGTCGAACGTCTCATCGTTGAAGGGCAGCTGTTTGAGATCGGCCTGAGCGTCCAGCCCGGCATAGTCCCAGGTCGCGTCGCCCACGGCCAGGTCCACACCGACGTAGCGGGTATGATCGAAATACGGCTGGAACTGGCCTTCGCCGCTGCCGGCATCCAGCAGGCGTGCGCCTGGGGCCGTTTCGCGTTGAGCCTGCTCCAACAACCGGTACGTTTCATAGCGGTTGATCTCGATTTTCTCGCTGATCCAGTTTGGCAGCAGGTCTAGCTGCCCTTCTCGTCCTAATCGCATGGGTATCCTTCTTACTTGGTGCAGCCGCCGATCGTAGCGGGTTGTGGCTGATCTGCCAACCGGCGCTTGCCCGGCGTGACGGCTACGGTCCCGCCATCATTACTTGAGCCATTTCGGCGGCGGGGTCGTTGCCTCGCCGCTGCGCCAGCCGCTGACCAGTCCGGCCCAATAGGCACGCAGGACATCCGTCCGCCCGTCCATGACCAGGCGGCCGGTGGCTTTGACAGCGCTGGCAGTGCGGAAGGGAACGATGGCCAGCATGCGCAACCCACGGCCATGTTTACGGAAGTAGCGGCCACTGCTCTGGGCCAGCCAATATCGTTTCGCGGGTGTTTCCTGCCCGCCGCTGCTGGCCGACACATCATGCCATATCGTTGCTGACGGCTGCAGCCTGATCCGATAGCCTGCCTTCCGGGCGCGGCGGCAATAGTCCATGTCCTCATAGTAGAGGAAAAAGCCTTCGTCGAGGAAGCCGACCTGTTCGATGACCTCGCGCTTGATCACGATGCCGCAGAATGGGGCAAAGTCGATGTCGCGCGGCGTGTCCCATTGGCCGGTATCAAGCTGATTTTGCCCGCCGTCTTTCACGTCGAGAAACAGGTTGAGCCGGTTACCCACCGCCCAAATGCGTTGGGGGTCCGCAGCGTAGTAGATTTTGGCCGTCACCAGGCCGATGTCGGGCGCTGAGTCTGCTTCGGTCACGAGATGTCCAACCGCGGCGACGTCAACGAGGGTGTCGTTGTTCAGCAGCAGAAAGTACTCTGACTCACCCTGAAGGGCATGGCGCAGCCCGGCGTTATAGCCGCCGGAGAAGCCCAGGTTCTGCGGCAGTCGAAGCACTTCTACGCTGGGGAAGCGCTCCGCAATGGCTGCCGCCAGGGGTGGATCGCTGCCGTTGTCGACCAACAAGACATGGAGGCTCGGATAGTCGATCGCCGTCACTGTCTCCAGGCAAGCCACCGTCTTGGCCACCTGATTCCAGGCCGCGATAATGATCGTGACGGGCGGCGTGGGGCTTGACATCAGGGTTGAAAGGCAAAGCCGCTGTCGATGGCTCGGGCGGCGCCCAGACAGTAGATGACTTTCGTTACATAGACCACCGGCAGACTGGACCAGTGGGACTGTAGCGGCCGTTTGGCATAGACGCCCGCCGTGACGCGGGCGGCAATAGCCGGCGACAGAAGCCGCCACCACCAGGCATGGCGCGCACCGGCGGGCGTCTGGAAGGCGTCGGGATAGCGCAAGCGTACGCGTACCGCGTTGTGGCCCAGATTGCGCCAATGACGAACGACATCACGCCAGGTCGTACGAGCCGGGGCGTGGGCAACAACGGCCGACGGGTCAAAAGTCAGCTCGATTCCAGCCAGACCCATGCGGATGGTCCAGTCGGCATCCTCGGCCGCGGCGCCCGGGAAGGATTCGTCCATGAAACCCACGCGCTCGACCACCTGCCGCCGCACACTCAGGTTGAGCGTGGGCAGCAACAGGCGTTTGCCGGTTGGCAGCCCCGGAACAAATTCGTGAAACATGGAAACGTTATCGCTCTGAGCCCAGTAGTTGCTGCCTTGCAAGGCCACACTGCCGCCCACAACCAGATCGCCCGCCTCGTGGCGGGTCACATGCCGCTGCAGCCAGTCAGGCTGGGGGATACAGTCAGAATCGAGCAGCAAAAAGATGTCGCCAGTGGCCGCTTGCAGTCCCAAATTGCGCGCGCGCGCCGCGCAGACAGGCTCCTGGGTATCGATGAACGCTACTGAAGGGAAGCCGGCCAACACGCCGGCTTCATCCCGCCCCACAACGATGATCTCACCCGGCAGCGTTTCCTGTGCGGCGACGGCCGTTAGCGCTCGCGCCAGGGTAGGAGCATTCAGGCTGGGGATGATGACCGAAACCTTCATGACTGGGCGACTACCACACGCGGCCGAGCAATCCCTTCAAATAGGCTGACTCAGGGAAGGTAATCAGGACGGGGTGATCGGCCGCCTGGCCCAGGTGCTGAAGAATTTGAACGTCGCGTTGGGCATCGACGGCGGCGCCGAAGACGACCTTCTGGAACAGATCGGCGCTGACCAGGCCGGAGCAGGAGAATGTCACCAACAGGCCGCCGGGCCGCAGCAAACGCAGCGCCAGCCAATTCAAATCTTTATAGCCGCGCGTGGCCCGGTCGACGCCGCCTTGGGTGTGGGCGAACTTGGGCGGGTCGAGGATGACGACATCGAATTGTTCGCCTTCTTCGCGGTAGTAACGCAGCACTTCGAACGCATCCCCGGCGATGTATTGGTCATCGGGGCGGGTGAAGCCGTTCAGCTCGATGTTGCGTTCGGCCAGCTCCAGCGCAGTCGATGAGCTGTCCACATGGGTGATGCGCTTGGCTCCGCTATTAGCGGCATAGACGCCGAACGCGCCGGTATAGGCGAAGAGGTTAAGCACTTCGCGATCGGCCAAGAATTCGGGACGGCCGACAGCGGCTCGGTTGTCGCGCTGATCCAGGTAGAAGCCCGTCTTGTGTCCGTGATGAACATCGACGAGGAACGACAGCTCGTTTTCCAACACAACCAGTTCGGCCGGCGGCTCCTGGCCACGGCGCGTGCCGGATGTTTGCTGGAGTCCTTCCTTCTGACGCACCTCCACGTCAGATCGTTCGAAGATGCCGGCGGGCGACAGCATTTCCGCGAGCAGATCAAACAGCAGCTCCTTGCGCCGGTCGATGCCCAGGGTCAGACACTGGACCACCAAATAGTCGCCATACCGATCGACGATCAGCCCAGGCAGACCGTCAGCCTCGGCGTTGACCAGCCGGTAAACCGTGGTGCCGGGTGGCAGGTCGAGCAAGTCGCGGCCCAATATGGCCCGTTCCAGCAGGGCACGCCAGAAGGCAGCGTCAATGACGGCGCCTGCGTCCCAGGTCAGGATGCGGGCCCGAATCTGCGAGCGCGGATTGAAGTAGCCAATGGCCAGCGGCTTGCCCTTGTTGTCGGCAATCGTGATCAGATCGCCGGGTTCCGCCTGGCCCTCAATACGCGCAATGGCCCCGGAGAAGACCCAGGGGTGGTGGTTGAGTACGGGCTTCTCGCGCCCGGGGCGCAGGACGAGTGTCGCGGTAGGGTTGTCGTTTTGACTCATCAGTTTCCTCTTCGGTCGAACACAATTAGGCAGCGGCCCCATCAATGACAACATCGTGTTGTCCGTAAAGTTGTGACACCAGTATACCGGCCAACATCAGGGCGCAACCAATCAGGCCCCGCGTGCCCAGTTGTTCATCCAGCAGCAGCCAGCCGCCGACGACGGCAAACACGCTTTCCAGGCTCAGGATGATGGCAGCGTGCGAGGGCCGGGCATAGCGTTGGCCGACCACTTGCAGCGTATAGCCTACGCCGACCGACATGATGCCCGCATAGAGAATGGGCAGCAGCGCCTGTTGCAGCCCCGCGACCGTAATGGTTTCTACCAGCAGCGCCACCCCCAGGCTCAGTGCGGCACAGGCAAAGAACTGGATGCAGGCCAGCTTGACCGGATCCGTGCCGGGTGACAGATGACCCAGCAGCAGGACATGTCCGGCCCAAATGAACGCGCCCAGCAAGACCAGCAAGTCACCGATTTGAATGCGGAGGTCACCCTGGACACTGAGTAGATAGAGGCCGGCCACCGCCAGCAGGGCGCCGATCCAGGTGCCCAGGGCGGTGCGCTGGCCGAACGCCAGGCCGATGATAGGCACCAGAACGACGTAGAGGCCGGTGATGAAACCCGCTTTGCCGGCCGTGGTAAAGACCAGCCCGGCCTGCTGTAGTGAGGCACCGCCAAACAGAATTGCCCCGGCCAGCAGCCCGCCCAGCAGTAGACCGCGACTGCTCACCGGCGTTATCGGAACGTTGCTCCGCTTTCGCTGGCGATCCAGGTAGGCAGCCAGGGGCAGGAGCATGACACCGCCGATCGCAAAGCGCACGGCGTTGAACGTGAACGGACCGACAAATTGCATCCCCGTGCGCTGCGCCACAAAGGCGAAGCCCCAGATGATGGCGGTCAGCAGCAGGATAAGATTGGCCCGGGTTTGCAGGGATGTTGTCACGGTTAGTTAGGGGCGAAGACAGCTGAGAGGGTATCTCTGGACGAGTGGGGTTCGACGGTCGCGTGCTGGTCTAGACGCTGCGATGATCCTGATTGCTCTCCGGATTGCCTGACAGCAGGTCAAGCGCGTGGGGCAGCACCGGTAGCAAGACTTCCAGCCCTTCACGCACCGCTTTGGGATTGCCCGGCAGGTTGATGATGAGTGTTGTCCCGCGCATCCCGGCCACACCCCGCGACAACATGGCATGACGCGTGACCTTGAGGCTTTCGGCGCGCAACGCTTCGGCGATGCCGGGCGCTTCGCGCTCGATAACCTGCCGTGTGGCTTCCGGTGTGATGTCGCGCTGGGCGAAGCCTGTCCCGCCGGTGGTCAGGATGAGATTGAGTCCGGTCTTGCTCCATGCGGTGAGCGTGGCGACGATGGCCTCGATCTCATCGGGCACAATCGCTTGCTCGGCCACCGTCCAGGCTGTATGGGTGCCAATCAGTTCGGCGGCGAGGGGGCCGCTGCGGTCCTCATAGGTTCCCGCAGCGCCCCTATCGCTAATCGTTAAGATGCCGATCCGTCTCACTCGGTCGTTTGCTTTTCCACGAGGTCGACCCAGGCATCGCCCAGGCCACTCTCGGACACACCGTAGAAGATACGCACCTGATCACCGTCGCGCAGCGCCAGGTCGTAGAGGGCGGTGTCGCCTTTTTGGCGGATGTTGGCGATGGCCATCTTGCCGCGCCATTTGAGCGCCGCCGTATTGATTGGGTTGGTTTCAGCCTGGGTAATGGCGTAGTGCCACAACCGACGGGCCGACGAGCGCGTGACATTCTTGATCAGATTGCCGTTGCGCATGTCGCGCAAGGTATGGTAGAGCGTGCCGTCCCGCTTCTGCGTCTCCACGATCTCCACCCCGGCGCGGGGGGACTCCGGACCGCCGGCGACCGTTGGTTGTGCGGGCGTGGGGTCGGGGGTCGGCATGGGCTGGACAGGCGTGGGCCGAGCCACGGGCTCGGCCGTAACGGTGGTGACCGACCGTTGGCCGGTGCTCTTCTCAACCATCCCGACAATCTCATCACGCACGGCTAGACTGGTATCGTCATCGTCGCGTACGTAAAAGAGGTTGTTGTCAATGGCATAAGGGATGTCCGGTCCGGCCTGCACATTAATGCGTACTACCTTCACGCCCTGCGTCGGCAGACTGTCAATCTCGACCATGGGTTCCGGGCTGAAGCGTTTGGCAATGACGGTCTGAATGGTTTCAACCGCCTTGTTTGGGTCCCTTACGCCCTCAGGTTTTTCTTTGGGATCGGCCGACAGGCCGATATAGATCGTGCCGCCGTTGGTATTGGCCAGGGCACAGATGTCGCGCAGGATGGCGTCCATGTGGCCGCCGCGTTGGGCCATGCTGGCGTGAAACGACTGCACCAGGGATTCGCCTTCTTCGCGGGCCAGTTGGACGAAGTCAATCGCCTTGGCCGTACCGCGATAGGGCCGGGTCAGCGAGTGGTCATTGCCCCGCAGAACCTTGGCCAGCGCTTCAAAACTCACTTCTTCCAGCAATATCTCGGTCACCCGATCGCCAACGCCCAATGACGTGGAGGTGGGTGTTTCGCGCACAAGGCGGTGAGCATCTGAGCCCTGAATGCAGCGCATTTGCCGCGGGTATTCCGGCTTGGAGCCGTCGAAAAAGCGGCGCGTCGTATAGCGGCCGCGCTTCTCCAGGTCGGTCACCTCCAGAGCCAGCAAATTGGGGTCCTGGGTATAGGCAATGCGAGTCTGGCCGCCGAAATCGAGCCCACGCATGACGACGCCGTTGGCGGAGTTGGCATGGGCGGCTATGACCAGTCCACCTGCTTCATTGATGACGTGATAGGCGGTCAATACATCGCTGGTTGCGCCGATGGATTGGCTGCCGGTCCGCAAAACGGTCGGCGGCACTTTGAGCGTCAGCAGCAGATGCTCCAGGAAGCTGACCGGTGTCTCCGGCGGGAATATGCCCAAAATATGAAAGCCGAAGGTGGCCGTAAACTCGAAACCAGGCAACACCAGCAGCTTGTCGAGCAAGCGACGATACTCGTCCAGCTTGCGCTGTTCGAGCGGTTCAATACGGCCGAGTTCTTCCAACCATACCAAACGCTCAATCTCTTTCTGGATGGTGGCGTACCCGGCGGCCGTATTGTGGTCGGTAACGGCAATAATGTCCAGACCGCGCAAAACGGCCTGGCGCAAAATATCGAGGCCGGTCATTTCCGGCTGCTGGTAGTCGTTGGACCCCGGCGTATGAATATGGAGGTCCATTTTCCGCCATTGGCGCGATGGCTTGGCGGCTCCACTGCTTTGGGAGCGGCTAGAGCGCGAAGCGCTGGAGCGCTGGCGGCCGGCGTTACTGCGTTGACCGTTACTCATGCAAAATGTCTCCGGTCATGGCTAGTCATCTCCAAGGGCGGCGATGGCCCGCATGAGGCCAATGGTGGTGATGCCCACCTTGAGCATGTCACCGGTGGTAATGTGGGGTGGCCCACCACGGGCATCGCGAGAGCTGCGGACCAGGAGCCACGAGGTGGCCAGGCCGAGAGCAGCACCCACGGCCGTGCCAATCAGGATCGTTTGGGTATCCCAATTGAGGCCACTGGATTCTTCGGTCGCCGTCGGCTGTAACTGTTGCCAGTTAGTCACCGTCGGACGGGTTGTCGTTGTCATGTGTTTCACTCCGTGTGAAGTTTTCCTCGAATTCTCTCACGAACTCCTCGCCGTAGGCCCAAAGCGCGTGGGCACGGATGAGCGGGTCAGTCACGGCGGACGAGCCGCGATTCACCTGGCGCTGGGCTACCTTCAGATAGCTCTCCAATTGCCAGAGTAGAACCTGAACGCGACTGCGATAAGCCATCGGCCCGGTTTCGGGGTAGAGCTTGCGTTGCTCACGCCGGTTGAACCACCACGCCGCATAGGCGATGGGCAGAACGGACATGAAGAAGATGAGCGGAATCGAGATAAAGATAATGGTAAAGGCGGACATGCCGGCAATAAACTGCCGTGCCTGTCCGGTGTCAGCAAAGCCAAAGGCCAGCACCAGGAGCAGGATAAACAACCCCACGGCAATCACCGAGATGATAACGACCGGGATGGTGATGGACTTGCGATTGTAGCGTTTCAGCGCTTCATCGCGGGCCAACTGTTCGGCCGTCGGTTGATACGTCGTGCGGCTGTAAGGTGCTACGGGTGGCGGCGCATAGGAAATGGGCTTGGGTTGTTCGCCAGGCCGAGGCGTGGGGGATGATGGGTAGCTGGTCATGGGTGGCTATGTGGCATTACTAACGCCATATTGTACCATAGTTTCGGCTAATGGACGGTGCCGCATAGGTATATGAAAGAAATAATTGTGAAGGACGCTTTGCAGGGGGTCTCGAAGTGCTAAAGTGCGAACAGTGCCAGGTCATATTCGGCCACTTCGACGCCACGAGCATTCGCATAGCCCTGAGCAGTACCCACGATGCGGAATCCGTTCTTCTGCAGGACGCGTAGTGATGCCAGATTGTCTTGGGCGACACGGGCAAAGAGCGGCCGTTCCGGCAGCTGGGTCACGAAGCTCGCCAGGGCCTGCGAAGCGATGCCACGACCCCAGTATGCCTTCCCCAACCAGTAGCTAACCTCGGGGCGTCCCATCTCTTCATAGCGCAAGACGTGCCCGGCCACCTCATCGCCGGCCAGGATGGTGCGGATGAGGATCGTTTCGTTGGCCAGCATCATCGTCCAGCGTGCCAAGAAGGCCTCGCGGTCGGTTGGGTCGCTGGCCGTGAAGGCGGCCATGTGGTTAGCACGGGGGTCAAGTTGTTGCTCAAAGAAGATGGGCAAATCGGAATGGATGACTTCGCGAAGCCGAACGGGCCTGGCCGTACTGGGCGAACTATCGTTTAGTCCCAAATCAACTCTCCGAACAGGACCATATCTTTGCCATAGGCCTGGATAATCGGGTTGGCCAAACGGGGGATGCCCCGGCCGTTGACCTGCCCCAGATGATCCACGGCACTCAGCCCGCCCAGCAGCAGCGGCGCAATGGTCAGCACCAGCCGGTCGGCCAAATGCGTGGCCAGGAAGTTGCTGATAACCCGTGCGCCGCCTTCAACCATGACCCGGTTGATGGCGCATTCATGGAGATAGGTCAGCACGGCGTCGAGACTGACATGGCCGCGCTCATTCGCTTCCAGCCGCACAACCCGCGCACCGGCCGCTTCCAGTGCTGCCTGACGTTCCGGTTCGGCCGTTCGGGTGGTGAAGATCCACGGCCGTCTTCCGGCGCGCAGGAGCTGGGACGTGAGGGGGAAGCGCAAGGTGCTATCGACGATAATCGGCTGGGGGTCCGTCCCTTCTACCAGGCGCACGGTCAACTGCGGGTCATCGGAGAGGACGGTGCCGATACCCACGAGGATGGCGTCGTGGCGAGCGCGCATCATGTGGGTCAGGACCATCGATTCCGGACCGCTGATCAAGGTCTGTTCGCCGCGGCGCGCGGCAATCGAACCGTCGAGCGATTGGGCGTAGCTGAGGGTGACCAATGGCCGAGCGGGCGGGATCTGCTGTCTCTCCAGCAGAGCGTCAAGGACCTGAGCTTTATCGACCAGGTCTTCGTCATGTCCGTTGACCGACGGCTGTTCCAGATCCAGCAAGTGACGCATGCGCCTAACTTTCGTGTCCAGATAAAACGCATTGTAGTCGGTGACGGCCGTTTGCAAGGGAACGCGTTCAACGACATCGATGCCTTCTGCTTCCAGGCCGTTGATCTTGTCCGGGTTGTTGGTCAGGAGCCGTACGGACTGGACCCCCAGGTCTTTGAGCATGGCCGCGGCCACGCGATAGTCACGCAGGTCGGGCTGGTGACCCAGCATGAGGTTGGCATCTACGGTATCAAACCCCATATCCTGCAGGTTATAGGCGCGCAGCTTTTCCAACAGGCCGATGCCGCGGCCTTCCTGCCGCATGTAAAGCACGACCCCTTTCCCTTCGGTAGCGATCAGGCGCATGGCGGCATCCAGTTGCGGCCCGCAGTCGCAGCGCAGCGATCCCAGCACATCGCCGGTGAAACACTCGGAGTGGACACGGGTCAATACGTCTTCCTGTCCCGCCACCTCGCCCGAAACCAGGGCCATGTGCTCCTTATCGTCCAGACTGTTGTGATACAGATGGAGGAGGAACTCTCCCGCGTCGGTGGGGAGGGTGGTTGTGGCCATGCGTTCGAGATTGATTGTGTCCATGAAGGTATTGTTGTCTAGTTGAAGCCACGTGCCTGCCAGGCGGCGTAGAGCAAAATGGACCCGGCCACGGCCGCGTTAAGTGATTCGACGCGGCCGCGCATGGGGAACTGTACCAGAAAGTCACAGCGATCGCGCACCAGCCGCCGCACTCCTTCGCCTTCATGGCCCACGACGATGCCCAGCGATCGGTTGAGATCCACCTGGCCCAGCGGTTCGGCCGTCTCGTCCATATCCATCCCGGCAATCCACACGCCTTGCTCTTGCAGGCTGTTCATGGTCTGAACGAGATTGGTCACCTTGGCGATAAGTAAATGCTCCGTGGAGCCGACGGAATATTGCACGACGGCCGGCGTGATTTCCGGAGCGCGACGGTCCTGCACAATGACGCCGTGCGCGCCAACGGCTTCGGCTGTGCGCAGCAACGTGCCAATGTTCTGGGGGCCGTGGAGTAGATCGAGTAGCAGGAGGAGCGGACGTTGGCCTCGCTCGGCGGCCAGGGTCAGCATCGCTTCGGGATCACTGTAAACGTAGGGCCCGGTTTCCAGCAGCACACCCTGGTGCTTGATGTCGGCCTTATAGCGCTGTGCCAGCCGATCCAGCTCCGGCTTGGGGATGGTCGACACCGGCACGTGACGCGCCTGCGCCTCGTCCAGAATCGGACGCAAGTCGCGGTTGTCCTTCGCCTGCTCAACCCACAGATGGGTCATATCGCGGCGGCCGTCGCGCAGCGCCTCCAGGACGGGATGCCGGCGAACTAATGCTTCAGCTGATTTTCCAGATTGTGCCATCCGACCTGTCTTCGAGGACGATGCCCAGTTCCTTTAGTTGGTCGCGGATTTGGTCTGACGTGGCCCAATCCTTGTTGGCGCGGGCCTGGGCGCGCAGCTCGATCAGCAGTCGCACCAAGCCCATCTTCCCGTTCGGCACTGCTGCTGCCGCCGTCGCTATCGGGCACAATGCCCAGCACATCGCCACCGAGTTCGCGGTAGAGACTATCGATGGCTTGCAAGGTGTCGCGCGTATGGGGTCCACCTTCGTTGAGCCACGTGTTCACCTGCCGTGTCAGATCTTGCAAGACGGCCAGCGCCGCCGGAGCGTTGAAATCATCATCCATCTTGTCGTGAACTGACTGCGGATGTTTTCCAACGCGGCGGCAATAGTCGGGTCCGATGTCACCCTCGGCGGCGCGCCGCAGCATCTCGCGGGTCAGGCTGACGGCACTCCATAGGCGCTGCCAACCCTTGTAGGCTGCTTCAATGGCCTCATTAGAGAAGTCGATTGGGTTGCTGTAATGGCTGGACAGAATGAACGTGCGGATGGCCTCCGGCCGCCAGCGTTGCAGCGCTTCCTGGATGGTCAGCGTGTTGCCCAGGCTCTTGCTCATCTTGATGCCGTCAAGCGTCAGCGACCCGGTCAACATCCAGTAGCGGGCGAACGTGGCGTCATGGACCGATTCACTCTGGGCGATTTCGCATTCGTTGTGAGGGAAGATGTTGTCGATGCCACCGCCGTGGATATCGAAGGTCGGGCCGAGATACTTGGCCGCCATTGCCGAGCATTCAATGTGCCAGCCGGGAAAGCCTTCACCCCACGGGCTGGGCCAGCGGAGGATGTGCTCCGGTTCAGCCTTCTTCCACAGCGCGAAGTCGGCCGGATGATTTTTCTCTTCGCGGACGGTGACGCGTGTGCCTTCTTCCAGCTCCTCCACAATTCGGCCGCTCAGTTTGCCGTAGTCGGGGTCGGACGTCACGTCAAAGTAGACCGACCCGTCCACGACATAGGCGTATTCCTTGTCGATGAGTTCCTGGATCATGGCGATCTGCTCCGGGATGTGACCGCTGGCGCGGGGACTGATGTCCGGCCGCTGCACACCCAGGGCATCCATGTCAGCGAAATAGGCGCGGGTATAGGTTTCCACGATCTGCATCGGTTTGGCCGAGAGCTGGCGAGCTTTTCTCAGGATGCGATCTTCACCCGTATCGAGCATGTGGCCGACGTCGGTGATGTTTTGCACATAGAGGACGTCATAGCCCGAAAAGCGCAAGTAGCGGGCAATGACATCAAAGCCGATGTAGGTTTTGGCGTGTCCGATGTGGGAATAATCGTAGACGGTCGGACCGCAGACATACATGCTGACTTTATCGGGAACAAGCGGAATGAACTCCTCTTTCTGCCGGGTCAACACGTTATAGATTCTGAGCGACATGCGTAAACTCCAGGAGTCCGGGTAGTACCCTTCCAAAAAGGGTGGCCCGGATTGGTTTAGGTAACTACGTTAATCAAAGAGCATAGTACGAACCGGAGGCTGATGCAATGACCCTGCCTGCCTAGGGCTTGGCGAAGATCATGCGCCCGGCGGCCGTTTGCAGCACCTTCGTGACGACCACGTTCTCAGTCCGATTGATCAGCTCGGCGCCGTCTTCCACTACAACCATGGTCCCGTCCTCTAGGTAGCCCACGCCTTGCCCGTATTCCTTGCCTTCCTGGATGATGCGGATGCTCAACTCTTCACCGGGCAAGAAGGCGGCTTTGACCGCATTGGCCAGGTCATTGATGTTGAGGATGGGAATTCCCTGCAGATCGGCCACGCGGTTCAAGTTGTAGTCATTGGTCATGATCGGACATTGCAGGCGGATGGCCAGAGCCACGAGCTTGCTATCCGCTTCGCGTACCTGGGGGGCGTCCATATCGGTGAAGCGCACCGGTACAGGGGAATCGTTCTGCAGCAGGCTCAGGATTTCCAGGCCCCGCCGGCCGCGATTCCGCCGCAGGGCGTCGGCGCTGTCGGCGATGTGCTGAAGTTCGAGCAGAATGAAGTTGGGCACCAGCAATGTGTCGCGAATGAAGCCGCTGCGGCTGATGTCGAGCACTCGGCCGTCGATGATGACGCTGGTGTCGAGTAGGATGACGTCTTCATCATCTTCGGGGTTGTGCTCCGGTTCGGCTAACTCTTCGGAGCGCCGGCCGCCAAACGGCCGCCAGCCGCTGGTGACATCGCGAATGTCCTTATAGCGTCCCATGGTCAGCACCGCACCCAGATAGCAGAAGACAATGGCTGACAGGAGCGGCAGAATCTGTTTGAATGGTGTCGGCAATTGTGAGAGCGGTATAGAAAACAGCGCAGCAGCGATGAGGCCCAGAAAAACGCCGATGATCAGAGCCAGCAAACGCTCTAGCGGCATGGACGTCATGGCGTGCCGCGTGGCATTGACCGGGCGAACAGTCACTGCGGGCGTGAAGAGTAGGCCGAGGACCGCACCGATAGCCCCCAAACCCAGCATGGGCCATAGGGGTGGATACTCCAACATGGTAGCTAATTGCGTACCAACGAGGCCGAATGCCACAGCCAGGACAATCGCCCCGATAATGCGGGAGATGAGTTCAACGCGTGATCCCATGGTCGTTCCTGCTATCCCTCTTGTAACAGACCGATGACGCCGCGGTTGGCTCTCTATAGAAACGCAAACGGTGAACACGCGGTCTGCGGTTCACCATTCAGTCTGACTGGTTTGTTGGATTCGGCCTGCTACGGCCCAATGACGGGTCGACAATGCCTCGCTCAGTGGCGTAGTCGCGCAATTCGATGATGCTGATCTGACGGTTCCGATCCCTGGCGCTCTAGCAATCACTAAACACTTTGGCGGCAAATAAAGGCCGAAAAATAAGGACAACAAACTATCAAGGCTGAGATGATGAACGACGAACAATAAATGAATGAATAATGACAAATAAATCTTCCACATGGTAGCATAGCGTATCGGCGTGAGCAACCTTTTCTTTAACAAATATACCCACAAATGCCTCTCGATGTCCCGGTCAAGAATTGACTGAACATCGCTGAGCAGAAGGCTGGACTACACCGCCTTCCTTTCAAGCAGTGAGACAACGTGACTTTGTCTTCGTCGCTATGGCTATTTGGATTGACAACTCGCGGGCCAGCCACTAGACTGCCCTGAGTATGTGGGTCATTATGGTTCATGGAGACAGTTGATGGACGACCAACCACCCCCTGATTCAAACACACTTGGTGGATTGAACAGCACCCAGGTCATCGTCGCCCTGATTGGCGCGGCGGCCACCGTGGTGGCGGCGTTGTTGGCCGGGTTCTTTGGCCTGGCCGATCGCAGTGGATCCTCGCCCACGGCAGCGCCAGTCGCCGTCCCGGTCGCTCTCCCCTCTGTCACCATTGACGGGCCGGATGACAGCGCGGCTAGGGACGCTGACCTATTTCACCATTGTAAGTGCCAATGCCGATCGGGCTGAGTGGAGCATCGGTGGGTTCAACAATAACGCCATCAGTACCGTGTATCCGCTGGCCCCAAGCCATCAAATTCAGATCGAGCCGACGGATGCGACGCGGGTTGGGGATACGTTCACCTTGGTGGTCACCGTCTATGACCGTTCAGGCGCCACGACCACGGCGACCCACGCCTTTCAGATTGCGGCGGCCGATCCAGGCGGTTAGGGAGCCCAACCTTGATTAACCGACAACCAGCGCCGCTTTCTGGGCCGCGATAACCTGGCCGATGCCGCCCGCGGCAATGTCCAGCAGCGCATCCAATTCCGCCCGGGCAAACGGTGCGCTTTCGGCCGTGCCCTGCACTTCCACCAGTTCTCCGGTGCCGGTCATGACCACGTTCAGGTCGACGCTCGCCGCGACATCCTCTTGATAATCCAGATCGAGCACCGGTTGTCCATCGACGATGCCGACGCTGATGGCCGCGATCTGGCGCTTCATGACCGACTGCGGCAAGATCGCCCGCCGAGATGAGCGGCAGCAGGGCCAACGCCACGGCCAGCCAGCCGCCGGAAACGGCCGCCGTGCGTGTGCCGCCGTCAGCCTGCAACACATCGCAGTCCACGGTCAAGGTACGTTCTCCCAACAGGGAAAGATCCACGCCCATACGCAAGCTGCGGCCGATCAGCCGCGATATCTCCTGGGTGCGCCCCTTGGGCCAGCGCTGCTCGCGGGCTGTGCGCGTGTGGGTGCTGCGCGGCAGCAGGGCGTATTCGGCCGTCAGCCAGCCGTGGGGTTCGGGTGCATGTCGCAGCCATGAAGGCAGACTGTTGTCGATGGAGACATTGCAGAGGACATGGGTATCGCCAAACTTGGCCAGCACCGAGCCTTCAGCGTGGCGCGTGAAGTGGAGTTCGAACGAGAGGGGGCGCAGGTCAGTGGGCAGATCGGCCGTCATGGCGGGTAGGGTTTCAGTTGTCATGGCGTCGGATTGTAACCGGGGCTTTGTGAGGGGGCTATGAGCTACGCTAGGCGCCGGCGCCATAGGCGAGTCCGCCTCCAATAAGTCCGTCTGACCACCTATTGGCGTGACCCTGTTGCCTATAGTCCCAAGCCGACTATAATCTTATGTAGAGATATGCGGAGGGTATAGGCTATGTCAGCACGAATTTTGGTAGTTGAAGACGAAGAACGCATCCGGCAGTTTTTGCAGCGTGGCCTTGGGCTGGAAGGCTACAAGGTGGATGCGGCCCCGGAGGGCGAAACGGCGCTGGAACTGGCCCGTATCAATCCGCCGGACCTGGTCTTGCTGGATCTCATGCTGCCGGGCATGGACGGTATCGAGGTCTGTCGGCGACTGCGGGCCGTCAGCGAAGTGCCCATCCTGATGCTGACCGCCAAGGAGACGATCGAGGATCGCGTGGCCGGTCTGGATGCCGGCGCTGATGACTATCTGGTCAAGCCCTTTGCTTTCGATGAGCTAATGGCCCGCGTGCGCGCGCTCTTGCGTCGCGCTCAACCGGCCGCGCCGCAGGTCTATCGCTTTGCCGATCTGGAACTGGATACCGGCACGCGCCAGGGGCGTCGCGGCGGCGAGACGTTTGACCTGACCGCGAAGGAGTATGAGCTGCTGGAGCTGTTCATGCGCAATCCGCGCCAGGTGCTGACGCGCGATGTCATCTTCGACCGCGTCTGGAACTATGACTTTGGCGGCGAAAGCAATATTATTGAAGTCTATGTGCGCTACCTGCGGCAGAAGACAGAACAGGGGGACAAGCCGCGCCTGATCCACACCGTGCGGGGGATCGGCTATGTGCTGCGCGAGGAGTCATAAAAGCCTCCGTTGTCCATTCAGAATCGCCTTCTTCTTACATACACCATACTCTTCTCCATCGCCTTCTTTCTGTTCGCGTTGGTCGTCTATATCTTGCCCAGCCGGCAGATTTTGGCGCGCATTGACGAAGACCTCAGCACCTGACCACCGAACTGGTGTCCAGTGGTACCCAGCTGGCGCAGCGACAACACCATCCTGGTGCCGCTGCCCGAGAATCTGGCCACGCTCCAGACCGCTTCCACATTCCTGATCATCGTCGATCGCGAAGACAACATTGCCTTCCGATCGCGCAATCTGGCCGGCTATGACCAACTGCTCGACCCGGAAGCGCTCCAACAGCAGGGCGAGACGCTTTAGCCTGGTCCCGCATCAGGGCACTCTGCTGCGCGTCCATACGCGCCCGGTGGTCGATGCGATGGGCCGGCAGATCGGCCACATCCAGGTGGCCCGCCTGCTGGACAACTACGAGATCTTTCAGGATGTGCTCAGCCGGGCGTTGTTGGTTGGGCTGGGCGCAGCCCTGGCGGCGCTGATCATGGCCACCATTCTGGCCAACAGCCTCTTTCAGCCACTGGATGACATCGCCACCGTGGCCCGCCAGATCACCCGCGCCGATGACCTCAGCCGTCGCGTGCCCCACAGCACACGCACCGATGAGATTGGCGACCTGGCGCGTGCCTTTAACCAGACGCTGGAACGGCTGGAGCGGCTTGTTCCGCAGCCAGCAGCGTTTTCTGGCCGACGTATCCCATGAACTGCGCACGCCGCTGACCAGTATGCGCGGCAATATGGATCATCATGCAGAAGATGGAACTGTATGACGAAGAGTCGGTTGATCGTCATTCAGGAAGAAATGGAGCGCATGAGCCGGCTCCTGGGCGATCTGCTCCTGTTGGCCCGCGCTGACTCCGGTGGTTTGCCGTTGCGCCATGATCGCGTCGAGCTGGACAATCTGCTGTTTGACGTCTACCGGCAGATGAGCCGTCATGGAAAAGCCGGTCGACCTGGAGCTGGCAGCCGTCGATCAGGTGATGGTATCCGGTGACGAAGATCGGCTGAAGCAATTGCTGCTGAATCTGGTGGACAATGCCATCAAGTACACGCCGCCGGGTGGGCGAGTCAGCCTAAGCCTGACCAAAGACGAGGGCTGGGCCCACCTGACGGTTGCCGATACCGGTGTCGGGCATCCCGCCGGAAGACCTGGCCCACATCTTTGACCGCTTCTATCGCGTCGATAAGTCGCGCACACGGGCCATGGGTGGGTCTGGGTTGGGCCTGGCCATTGCCAAGTGGGTGGCCCAGGCTCATGGCGGCACGCATTCAGGTAGAGAGCACCGTAGGCGAGGGCACGACCTTCACGGTCACGCTGCCGATGGTGCCGTCAACAACCGTTTATTCCGAAGTCGAGTCGGAAGAGCTGGACACGCGCACCCGGCCCGGTCTGCGATCATTGGGCGCCAATCTGCGGCGCAAACCCTAAGTTGCGGACAATAAAAACGGCCGTCTGTGGCCGTTTTTGACGAATTGAGATCGGCAGTGGAAGGACCCCGAACCTTGGAGAGCCCAAGGCCCTGCCGGCGGTCGATGCCAACCGGCAGGGTAGGGTACTGAACAAGTTAGCGTGTGCGCCGGACGATGAAGTAGATACCGGCGCCGACCAGGACCAACGGCCAAAACGCGCCGCCCATCCAGCCCAGTTGGTTCAAAATGAAGAACCCGCCAAGCAGTATTAGCACGAAGCCGACCGTCGCTGCGCTGTTGTCATGGGTCTTGAGTGAGGCCGGATCGTCTGTCATCTTCTCGTTGACAATGATCTTGGCTGCCAGGTCCTGCGATTCGGCCGGCATGACTACTCATGAGAATCAGATAGATCGCCAAACCGATGCCGCTGGCCATGAACAGCAAGACGAATGCCAGGCGAACCCAGGTCGAGTCGATATTCAGGTATTCGGCGAGACCGCCGCATACACCGGCTATCTTCTTGTCTGATTTCGCTCCGCACGAGTTGTTGTTGTGACATAATGACTACCTCCGATTGCTAACTTCACCCCCTATACGCCTTCACCGGAGCAAAGTTGCGCTCGCCGATGACATGAGAGTCCCCTTATTCCCCTGCCACCGCCGCCTGTCCCTGCCTTCGTTTCTGCTATACTGCACAGGTGCATCAAGGGCGCAGGACCTGTATGACCGGTGCCTGGGCTGAACATGACTGACCAATCGGCGACAAGCCCGCAGCCAACGGTGGGAACCCCATGGAAAGAACAACTGGCGGCCCTCATTCGCCTTCAGCCTGTTAAATGGTTGATGGCCGGGGGTGTGCGTCTGGTTGTGCCCAGCCATCGTATCGGCGTGGCGCTGGTCGCCTTTAATGAAGAGGACGAACTATTGTTATTGCGACATGTGTTTCACCCGGAGACGCCCTGGGGTTTGCCCGGGGGATGGCTGGGTCGACACGAAAGCCCGGCCGATGGCCTGGTACGCGAACTACGTGAGGAGACCGGTCTGACGGTAACGATCGGACCGCCTGCGCTGGTAACGCATCAGCCGGGACCGTCGCATCTCATCATGGCTTACCTGGGCACAGTTCAGCCGGGGCCGATCACCTTGAGTGCGGAGATCCTTGAGGCGCGATGGTTCGCCCTGAGCGACCTGCCCGCGGGAACGCACCCATTTACTCGTCAGGCGGCTCGAGCGGCCCAGCCGCTGCGCCAGCTAGGTCGGCGGCCGTCTTCAGAGCTTGCGGCCTTGACTAACCTTGGGGACAATAGGTAGCGGCAACTCATGAATCGCAATAACTCTCCCGGAGTCGGACAATGGATTACGGTCACCTTGCTGGTGGCGGTATCCATGTTCTTGCTGGTGAAGCTGTACCAGTATTCCGGCATGCGCAGCTTTTTGCCGACCGGCCTGACCATTGGCGGTGTTGATGTAAGCCGGCTGGACGAAGATGCGGCGATGGCCAAGCTAGCCGAAAACTATATCGAGTCCCCCATTCGCGTCTACCACGGCGATGACTCATTTGACATCAGTCCACTGGAGGCTGAGTTCACCCTCGACTCTGGCCACCATGTGGGGTCAGGCCGATTTTCAACGCACCAAGCAGGATTTCTGGTCGGGGTTCTGGGGCTTTCTCTGGGGCCGTCCCGTTGAAGTGGATCCCGTCCCCTTGGCGGCCACCCACAATCGCGAGGCGCTGGGCGCTGTGTTGGAAGACGTCAGCAGCCTGACTGACGTGCCCGCCCAGCCACCGCAGCCGGTGCCGGGCAGCATGAGTTTCCAATATGGCACGCCGGGCACGGAAACCAACATTGAGGCCAGCTTTGCCGATGTGGAGGCCGCGCTCTATCGGCCGAGCAACCGTGAGGCCCGCCTCATCGTGGAGCCGAAAGAGCCGCAACGGCCGAACATCAACCTGTCTGACCCGCCTACTAGTGAATCGTCTCGACGTATACGAACAGGATACCAACGGTCTGGCCAGTGTGTTCATTATGGACCTGGCAACCGGCGAAGAGGTCAATATCAACAGCAGTGAGCCGATTTCGGCCATCGACTTGATGAAGATCCCCATCGTCTTGCAGACCTACCTGACGCTGGATCAGCTGCCGTCGCTTAGTCAGCGCCAGCTCATTTCTGACACGCTGGTGGTCAACCCTGAAAACCTGAGCGCCAACGAGTTGTTGTCGGTGATTGCCGGGGAAGATGACCCGTTCAAAGGCGCCGGGATCGTGACCGAATCTATGCAGCGCTTGGGGCTGGCCAACACGTTCATGGTAGCGCCCTATGATTTGCCGCTGCCGGCCGGGATTCAGGTGCCGGAGACGCCGGCCAACACGGCCGAGTTCCTCCGTGCGGATCCAAGCCCCACGATGCAGACGACCGTGGAAGATATCGGCACACTCTTGTCGATGATCTACTATTGCGCCAGCGGGCAGGGTGGCGCACTGGAAGCGGCGTTTCCCCAGGAGGACTGGCAGCGTCAGTGCTTGGAGATTCTCGACTATATGGAGCAAAACAAGATCGGCAGTTTGCTGGAACAAGGTGTGCCGGAAGGCACGCCGGTGGCCCATCGCCACGGCTGGGTCAGCAACACGCATGTCGATGCCGGGATCGTCTTCACACCCGGGGGCGACTATGTCATTGTGCAGACGCTTTACAAGCCCGATTGGTTAGAATGGGAACTGAGTTCTCCCCTGATGGCCGATGTCTCGCGGGCAGCCTATAACTTCTTTAACTTCGATGTGCCCTTCCTGGGCGATGATCGCGCAGCGAATAACTAGCGCTGCCTTCGTGACATGCTGAAAGCCCTGCGCCGCATTTTGTTAATTGCCATTGCCGTGATCGGCGGAACCTACCTGCTGTATCAGGGGTTCCTGTTTTGGCGTGCCATGGATAAGTTCCCGCCGAGCACGACCGTTGCTAATGTGTCCATCGAAGGTATGACCATGGATCAGGCACGCAATGCCATCCTGGAGACCTACATGGCTCCGATTGTGGTTTACAATGGCAGCGAGCGGGCCACCGAATTGCTCCCGGCCGATATCGGGTTCACACTCGACACCGACACGATGCTGGAAGAGGCGCGTGCCGAATGGCAGGCGCAGGAGATGTGGCGGCGCTATATCGAATTCGTGGTCGGCATCACGCCGTTTCCCATTGAAGTGCCCATTCACGCCAGCCACAATGAGGCCATCCTTCGCAACGATTTGGATACGATTGCCTCGTTCGTTGATAAGCCGGCGCGCGTGCCGGTGCTCCTGAGCGACAGCGGTGAGATCAAGGCCGGCGAACCGGGGGTTTTGGTCGAGCGTACGCAGAGTTTGAACGCGCTGCGGAGCGCTCTCTATGACACCGAGAACCGTGTCGCCAACCTGTCCCTGATCGACGAGCCGGCGCCTGCGTGGGACATGCGCGTGCTGGAAGAGTCGGTGCGCAATATTTTGTCGGGCTTTGATGGCTTTGGCAGCGTCTTCATCAAGGATTTGCAGACCGGCGAAGAGGTGGCGATCAATTCCGATGTGGCGGTGTCGGCCCTTAGCATCCTGAAGATTGCTATCTTTATTGAAGCGTATCGAGCGCTGGACAACCCGCCTGATGCCTTCGTCGAAGACTTATTCGTCAGCACGGCCACTGCCTCCAGTAATCATTCGGCCAATCTACTTTTGCACATCATCGCCGGGCAAGACAACACCTATGAAGGGGCAGCCACCTTGACCCAGGAAATGCGCGACTTGGGACTGGTTAACACGTTTATGGCTATTCCGTACGATGCAGCCACGGTCCCGACCCGACCCAGCACGTTTGACACGCCGGCCAACCAACGTAACGACGTCAATACCAATCCGGATCCGTCCATGCAGACGACAGCGGAAGATATCGGCACCCTCCTGGAGATGCTCTACTACTGCGCTGAGGGGGAGGGGGGCTTCCTGGCTGTCTATCCCGACGAGATTACCCAGGCCGAATGCCAGGCCATTGTTGACCTGATGGTTGGCAACGTCGAGGGCAATCTCATTCGGTTTGGCGTGCCCGATGATGTGCGCGTTTCCCATAAGCATGGCTGGAGCTTCAATGAGCACGGCGATGCGGGCATTGTCTATACACCCGGTGGCGACTACGTGATCTATACGCTGTTGGCCCAGCCGGAGAGCGATTGGCTCTCGTCGGAGTACAGCTTCCCGTTCCTGTGGGAATTGTCGCGCGCGGCCTACAATTACTTCAATCCCGAGCAGCCATTTGCCGGCCATTCGGCCGAAGAACTGGAGCGTCGGGAAGAAATCCGCCTCGGCGGAACCTAACCAACAAGGAGAAACACTCTGATGGAATTTCGACGACTCGGCCGAACCGGCCTGAAAGTATCCACGATTTGCCTGGGCACCATGCAGTTTGGCTGGACGGCCGACGAGCCGGCCTCCCATGACATCATGAGCCGGGCGGTGGAACTGGGCTGCAACTTCTTTGATACGGCCGATGTCTATTCGCGCTGGGCAGAGGGCAATCCGGGCGGTGTGTCTGAGGAGATCATTGGCCGCTGGTTGCAAGAGTCCGACGTACGGCGCGACCAGATCGTGCTGGCTACCAAGGTGCGTGGCCGGATGGGTGAAGGTCCGAACGACGCCGGATTATCGCGCGGTCACATCATGGATGCCGTCGACGCCAGCCTGCGTCGTTTGCAGACCGACTACATTGACCTGTATCAGGTGCATTCGGCTGACGTCGATACACCGCTGGACGAGACGCTTCGCGCTCTGGACGATCTGGTGCGAAGCGGCAAGGTGCGCTATATCGGCTGCTCCAACTACCCGGCCTGGGTGCTGGCCAAATCGCTATGGATTTCGGACCTGAAGAACCTGGCGCGTTACGATAGCCTGCAGCCCCACTATAGCCTGGTTCACCGTGCCGAATTTGAGCGCGAACTCCAGCCGCTGTGCCTCGATCAAGGTATCGGCGTCATCCCTTACAGCCCGTTGGCGGCGGGTTTCCTGACCGGGAAGTACCGGCGCGATAGTGACCTGCCCGATTCAGCCCGTGCGCAAGGGGTACGCAAGCAGTTCATGACCGAAACCGGCTTTGCTGCGGTGGATAAGCTGGAGGAGATCGGGCAAGCCCACGACGCTACCATCGCCCAAACAGCCATCGCCTGGATTTTGGCCAACCCGGCCGTCACCTCGGCCATCATCGGTGCCAACTCCATTGAGCAGCTCGAAGACACGCTAAAGGGTGCAGACGTGACTTTGAGTGCCGACGAAAAGAAGACCCTGGACGACGTGACGGCCTGGGATAAAGCTTAGCAAGAGCTCTTTGTGTTCCTGGCCGGTTGCTGTAGCTCGGAACCAAGAACAAGTTATAGCAGGTAATAGCTCAATGAAACTAAGTGCACGTAATGTTTTGAAGGGCAAGGTTAAGGCAATCACGGTTGGTGCCGTCAACGTTGAAGTCGTGATCGAAGTGGCTCCGGGAGTGGAAGTCGTCTCGATCATTACCAAGACCTCGGTCGAAAGTCTGGGTCTGACAGTGGGCAAAGAAGCCTACGCCGTGGTGAAGGCTTCAAATGTGATGGTGGCCGTCGAGTAGATCGGCCACTTCGGCAGTGTTTTGTCATACTAGGGGCCGCTGCCCAATTGGGCAGCGGCCCTTTCTCTTATCTACCTAGTGCCCGTTGAGCGAGCGGGCCTCGTTAATCCACTCAGATGGATCCGCCTTGGCGCTGGTTATGTCGCGCAACTGATCGGCTGAAGCGTTGGCGATATCGGTGTAGGTCGTCAGTCCGGCATCCTTAAGCCGCTTGGCGTAGGTCGGGCCGATACCCTTGATCTGGGTCAGGTCATCGCCGCCAACGATCGTGGGCGTTGGGCCTTTCTTGGCGGCTGGCTTGGGCGGTTGCGGTGTGGCTTCAGTCGGATTGTTGGCATTTGGCTGTTTCATTATTCAGTTATAAATCTTGGATAACCTACAGTTCAATTTCTTGTCATGAGCGAAGTCACACATAGGCAAAATAAATTGCTGGAAAAATGGCCTGTCTTCATATGCTATCGACAAATTGACGGTAAGGAAGCTGCCCAGTGGCTGCATGAAAAGTTGCAAGGCTCCCCGTTTCCAGTAATTGCTGAAGACGGCGCACAAGCGCCGCGCCTTGAAGTGTATTTCGATCAGACGGCTCCAGCTGTTGAGGATTGGACCAAAATCCACCAACCTGCCTTGCAGCAAGCGAGGGCCTTTTTGATGGTATGCTCTCCAGGGGCAAAGCATAAGCTGGGCCAAAATGATTGGGTATATAGGGAACTTGAATGGTGGATAGAGAATCGCAACACCGCACCAATCATTATCGATTCAACCGGTGAGGGTGAGCGTTGGATACCTAATGAACTATTCAAACGTTGGCCCAAAGCTCAGCAAGTCGTGGTCAGGCCTCGGGAATGGGAGAATTCTTCCGAGAGGGAAAGAGAGAAAGAAGAGAAGAATGCCGTCACCCGCATTGTTGAAGGTATTTGCATTAGTGAGCGACATGTTCATTATGAGGACCTGGAACGTGAAAAGGACCGTTCTCGGCAGCTTCGGCGCTTATCCATAAGTCTGTTTTTACTCGTTATAGTCGCAGCGGCTCTTGCAGTGTTCGGTTGGTGGCAGCTGCGTATAGCCACTAACTCAAGGGAGGAGGCACTCGTTGCCCGTGATTCGGCCCGCCAAGCGGAGGAACAGGCAAAAAGTCAAACCGAATTGGCGCATCGGCAGCTATCGCGTTTCCTCGCTAGTGACGCGGAACGCCTGATAGCGGAGCGTCCCGCCCTTGCGGGGTTACTCGCCGTTGAAGCAGCAAGAAGAGGGCATTCAGCTGCTATCGAAGATTCCTTACGAAACGTATTAAGATCAGTAAATGGGTATTCGCTGAGTAAGCATGAGGGCGGAGTTTCGAGCGTCGCACTCAGTGCCAATGGTCAGACCCTCGTGACGGGCGGTCAGGGTCAGAATCTGCTCGTTTGGGACCTGACACAAAGGGAGGCCAAACCGCTGGTCTTGGAGGACGTATATGAGGGCCGGAGTATTGCCTTGAGTGCCGACGGTAAGACCCTGGTGTCCGCGAGCGACAAAGAAACAGCCATGTGGGACTTGACCCAACCGGAGCCTAAAGTGCGAGAACTGGGCGACGTTACAACGAGCGTGGCCCTTAGCGCCGACGGTCGGACCCTGGTGTCCGGCAGTATCGTTATGGCCCGTGGCGAATTGTGGGTCTTGAGCCAACCGGAAGTGGAAACCAGGGTAGTAAGGTACTTAGAGACTTCAGGCTATGGAGTGTCAAGCGTGGCCGTAAGTGCCGATGGTCAAACCGTCGTGGTGCAGGCTAAAGAGGTGCGGGTATGGGACCTGACACAAAGGGAGGCCAAACCGCTGGTCTTGGAGGACGTATATGAGGGCCGGAGTATTGCCTTGAGTGCCGACGGTAAGACCCTGGTGTCCGCAAGTGACAAAGAAATAGCCGTGTGGGACTTGACCAAACCGGAGCCTGTAGCCCGGACAGTAGACATCGGGGCGACGAGCGTGGCCTTGAGCGCCGACGGTCGGACCCTGGTGTCCGGCAGTAAGGATCATAAAGTGCGAATGTGGAATTTGACTCGATTGGAGGGTAAACCTCGGTTGCTACGCGTCCTAAATGGCCATGAGAATAGTGTAACAAGCATAGCGCTAAGTGCAGATGGCCGGATCGCAGTGTCGGGTGGTGAAGATGGAACGGTGCGGGTATGGGATTTGCCCCAACCAGATGCGGTGCTTCGTGGACAGAATATGGCCTTAAGCGCTGATGGTCATATCCTAGTGTACAGCAGTGGTGATGATGTATTAATACAAGACCTGCGTAAACCAGACATCGAAGCGCTGGTGCTTGGCGTACACGAGGGCGTGGTGCATAACGTGGCCGTGAGCGCTGACGGTCATACCGTGGCGTCTAGCAGCGGTAAAGATGAGACGGTGCGAGTGTGGGAACTGAATCGACCTAAGGCCGAACTGCGCGTGCTGCGTGGGATTAATGTTTCGAGCCTTTCCTTTAGTGCAGGTAAACAGACCCTGTGGTTAGCCAATAATTCATCCGGAAACGTGATGGTTTGGGACCTGACAAAGGCGGATACTGAACCGCGGGTAATAGGCAGGCATAGCGACTTATGTAGTGTGGCCCTATCTATTGATGGGCATACGCTTGTATCAGGCGGTCTCAATCACGAGGTGTACTTTTGGGACTTGACCCAACCGGAGCCTGTAGCACGTAAAGTGGGTATCGGGGGTCCGAGCGTGGCCGTGAGTGCTGACGGTCAGACGGTGGTATTTGGCAGCAATGAAGATAAAACGGTGCGGGTGTGGGACCCAAGCCAACCCGAAGTCGAAGCGCAGGTGCTTGGCGAATACGAGGGCTGGGTCAATAGCGTAGCCGTGAGCGCTAAAGGTCAGACGGTGGTATCCGGCAATGAAGATAAAACGGTACTGTGGGACCTAACCCAACCCGAAGTCGAAGCGCAGGTGCTTGGCGTACACGAGGGCTGGGTCAATAGCGTGGCCGTGAGCGCTGACGGTCAGACGGTGGTATCCGGCAGTGACGATGAAAGGGTACAGGTATGGCACAGAGACTTAATAGAGATTGAGGAGTTGATTCCACGTTTGTGTCGTTGGGTTGGACGAAATATGACTTCTAATGAATGGGAGAATTATTTTCCTGGGTCAGAATATCGCGCCACTTGCCCGCAATGGCCAGTGTTCAATTAGATGCATTTTGGGCGCTGCCACTGAGAAGTGTATGTATTGCTGCGCATCCAGGCATTTTTGTATGAAGGTGGTTTTTATCATATTAATGAGTTTCGATAGTTCCGATACAGACTAATGATACCACGAAAATTCAAATTTTTTTCACTCATTTCATTTGGTGACAGGAATAGAAAGTAACTGATTTATGTTACATGCTTAACATGCAACAATGATTGCGAACCTTGCATAACTGCTATCAATTTGGGAATTTACATAAAGAAGGTCAACCACAACATCTGGTGGTTGGCCTCTTATACATAAAAGCTGTGATAAGGTCGATTAATCTGCTTAAAAATCAAGCCGGAAAAACTGCAGGTTATTCAAACTGGATGTCGATCAATTACGATTGCAGATATATTATTTTCCATTCACCAAACCTGCCGAATGGGATGGCAGGTTCGAATCGTGTATCTTAATTTTACCCGGACGCCATATACATTGAGAGTATCACAGTTTTTGCAATAATACAGATACGTTAAGATAATCACATAGAATCTGACCCCACAAAAATGCTCAACCTCAACCTTGCTTGCCATAGTCCTAACTATTTGAAATAATGTCGTTTATACAAAAAAGTTTGATAATCTCCGAGAAATCGGTGGATTGAATGGTTTAGCGTCATATTCATTGGAGTGTTGCGTTTGTTAATATTGCGTAAAGTGTTCGGGACATCGTTTAGAATCTGGTTTTTTCATGGCAGGTAATCTTCGCGAACCGGCGAGAAGACCTCTATAACAACCGAATCCTCCAGTGCCTCTGCCGAATGCCCGACTCCACCAAGCAGACACCAGGTATCACCGCTTTCTACATCCATAGTCTCTCCCTCAACAAGGAATCGCAGTTTGCCGGAGATCATAATTCCGGTCTGTTCATGGGGATGCGAATGAGTGGGAATAATGGAGCCCTTAGCCAAATTGAACTGGCCCATCAGAGTCTTGTCGCCGTGAACCAAAGTCGTTATGTCAATCCCTTCCAAAAGTTCTCGTGAGACACCGGTGTCTTTTTTGCGAAACATATTTTCCCCCCTACGGAATTTTCTGGCACAAGATCAGCAAGGCTTTTAGATTCGGCATGGATGTAATGGTTTATGAACCCTTTGCCATCATTCACCCCCTTTGTTTAGCTGCGGTCTCCCCGGCTTGCGGTCCTTCACCTTTTTGAGGTCCGGTTCCATTATGATCCACTCCCGCCCCAACTTCTGAGCTGGGAGCCGTCCCTCCCGGATGAGCACTCTCACCCGTGAGTGGTGGACCCCAAGGATTTCAGCGGCCTGTTTTGCGGTCAATAGTTTCATTACGGTATTCTCCGTTTGATTCGTGATCCGATATTTATCTATCTCATTGTTGAGATAGTTTGTCAACCAAATTCTGGCGGGAAAGATTAGGAGATATTCACTTTGATGGTTGACAAACGAAAGGAGTGTGATACTGAGACTTGAGAAAACGCTCATAACAATGAAACTGTAACAGGCACCACCCATCTTAAAGGGGAAGGATGGGAAGCACTGTATGGCAATCATACTACAGGCCAAATGCCCAAAGGGGTAGTTTGGCCTTTTTAATTATTTGAGGATGGGGGGATGAGATGAAATTAATTAGAGACAATGGGGTATCAATAACTGAGGCAGTAATCTTTGCCTGCTTATTAATTTCAATGCCGACAATTTTGTATGCTCAAGAGGACACTACCCCACCGGAACTTGTTGAACTTGATTTCATGCCAAAGACCATTGATGTCACCTCCAGTTCACAGACCGTAACTTTCACAGCTCGGATAATTGATGATCTCTCTGGATTTAGAATGGGAAGCATCCATTTAAGGGACCCCTCAGGCTATGCGCCCTTTTTTGGTAATGCATCTTTTTCCAGAATCTCTGGTGATGCCAATGATGGTGTTTATGAGGCCTCCGTGACCTTTCCTCAAAACAGCATGATTGGAACATGGAAAATTGAGCGCTTAGTGGTGGCAGATGTCACGAATCCAAACAGAACATACTTCGAGACCGATCTGTCTGGGTTGGGTTTTCCCACAGAGATAGAGGTGGCTTCAACTCAAGAGGACACTACCCCGCCGGAACTTGTTGAACTTGATTTCATGCCAAAGACCATTGATGTCACCTCCAGTTCACAGACCGTAACTTTCACAGCTCGGATAATTGATGATCTCTCTGGATTTAGAATGGGAAGCATCCATTTAAGGGACCCCTCAGGCTATGCGCCCTTTTTTGGTAATGCATCTTTTTCCAGAATCTCTGGTGATGCCAATGATGGTGTTTATGAGGCCTCCGTGACCTTTCCTCAAAACAGCATGATTGGAACATGGAAAATTGAGCGCTTAGTGGTGGCAGATGTCACGAATCCAAACAGAACATACTTCGAGACCGATCTGTCTGGGTTGGGTTTTCCCACAGAGATAGAGGTGGCTTCAACTCAAGAGGACACTACCCCACCGGAACTTGTTGAACTTGATTTCATGCCAAAGACCATTGATGTCACCTCCAGTTCACAGACCGTAACTTTCACAGCTCGGATAATTGATGATCTCTCTGGATTTAGAATGGGAAGCATCCATTTAAGGGACCCCTCAGGCTATGCGCCCTTTTTTGGTAATGCATCTTTTTCCAGAATCTCTGGTGATGCCAATGATGGTGTTTATGAGGCCTCCGTGACCTTTCCTCAAAACAGCATGATTGGAACATGGAAAATTGAGCGCTTAGTGGTGGCAGATGTCACGAATCCAAACAGAACATACTTCGAGACCGATCTGTCTGGGTTGGGTTTTCCCACAGAGATAGAGGTGGCTTCAACTCAAGAGGACACAACACCACCAGCATTACTCGAACTCGACTTCACCCCTAAAACCATAGATGTCAGTTCAGGTCCTCAGACAGTGACGGCTACACTGCGGGTTACTGATAACCTGTCAGGGGTTAGGGGTGTTAATGTGACATTTGCAAGACCTTCGGGACCACCGAACATAGGTACTTCAACGCAAATTCTCATTTCCGGAAATGAAATTGATGGAGTATACGAATGCATGGCGACCTTCCCCCAGTTCATTGAAGCAGGCATCTGGCGTATAGACTTTGTAACCCTCTCCGATGCCGCGGATAACGAGATAGTCTTACGTGAATCCGACCTTATCACCATGGGCTTTCCAACTGAGTTGGAGGTGGCTTCAACTCAAGAGGACACAACACCACCAGCATTACTCGAACTCGACTTCACCCCTAAAACCATAGATGTCAGTTCAGGTCCTCAGACAGTGACGGCTACACTGCGGGTTACTGATAACCTGTCAGGGGTTAGGGGTGTTAATGTGACATTTGCAAGACCTTCGGGACCACCGAACATAGGTACTTCAACGCAAATTCTCATTTCCGGAAATGAAATTGATGGAGTATACGAATGCATGGCGACCTTCCCCCAGTTCATTGAAGCAGGCATCTGGCGTATAGACTTTGTAACCCTCTCCGATGCCGCGGATAATGAGATAGTCTTACGTGAATCCGACCTTATCACCATGGGCTTTCCAACTGAGTTGGAGGTGGCTTCAACTCAAGAGGACACAACACCACCAGCATTACTCGAACTCGACTTCACCCCTAAAACCATAGATGTCAGTTCAGGTCCTCAGACAGTGACGGCTACACTGCGGGTTACTGATAACCTGTCAGGGGTTAGGGGTGTTAATGTGACATTTGCAAGACCTTCGGGACCACCGAACATAGGTACTTCAACGCAAATTCTCATTTCCGGAAATGAAATTGATGGAGTATACGAATGCATGGCGACCTTCCCCCAGTTCATTGAAGCAGGCATCTGGCGTATAGACTTTGTAACCCTCTCCGATGCCGCGGATAACGAGATAGTCTTACGTGAATCCGACCTTATCGCTAATGGGTTCCCAACGGAGTTAACTGTAACTCTTGCCAGCGTCTATACACTTTCGGGTTTTGAACCTCCTTGTGACGATATTATGACGGTAAAAAATAAGAATAGATGCGTTCCTTTGAAAACAGAACTATTTGATGCTGATGGACTTTCTATTACTGATGCTGACATTATGAGCCCACCAGTAATTGATGTAAAATACGATCCCGGTCTTAATGAACCTTTAGACCCTACAGTATTTGAGGGATTACCACCAGCGGAGGCTACTGTGGGCGAGGAGTTTGAATATAAAGACGGTAGATGGTGCTATAACTTTAAGATTAAAGATCATCACCAAGGGCGGGGAACATATACAGTTAGAATGGTTTCGGGAGATGATAGTGAATACGTAATCAACGAAAACAGTAATGAAGTTATAATTGTATTGGAAAGATGACAATAAGCGTAAGGACTCCGTTCAGGTATTAATAAAGCGTCAGGACGTCTCACGTTTTATTTTCCTGCTGAGTCCTTTCGCTTTTCGTTTGAATAGATTATTAATAAGCCTATTCATTGATAGGAACGAGATATAACTATGGCTATTCTTGGTAGTATTCCTGATCATATCTTATATGGGCTATTAATCGGTTATGGCTCATTGTTTATTACTGTTGCTTTTGCTATCATGATAAACAGCGATTCCGTAAAAAGGAATCGGATAGTCGATTTATTTTGCAGCCTCATTATTGCGTTAGCCACTGTTGCTCTGGTTTATGTAACTTTTCTGAATTTAAACGAATCTAAAAGACTGCGAGAATCCAGCCAGCAAATGGCCCAAAGCACAACAGAATTAGCCGAAGAGACTAAGACATTGTCAAGAGAAACAAAGCGACTTGCTGATTTAAGTGTACAGCAATTTAAGGTTATCAGCTATCCTTCGCTTCAATCAGTGAAACCTGAAGTAACTTATGAGAATAATAAGCTAAATCAGAAATTTCGGATTTGTAACAAGGGTGATATTACTGCTCACAAGGTTCGTGTTTTGTTAGTTATGGTTTATCAGAAAACCGGTCAAGGTCTCTTTTTTAATTGGGATTTCACCCCAGTGTATCAGAAAGACGAACCAGTCAAAACTTTTGACATCGACGTTAAGTTGTTTGGAGGAGGTGGTTGCAGAAATCTGACCACCGAAGAACCATTATATCCAAATTACACCATTAGCGACCTCAAATATTGTTTGCTGTTTCTCCGGTTTTATGTGCCTTACGATTCAAAGTACAGATATGAGACTTTTGGATACGCATTTAAGACCATTACAAGGGAATCAAGTAAGGAATACCACTGGCAAGAAATTAACAGCGCTGACATAAGAATTATAACAGAAAGACACTCTAAAGCCCTTAGAGAAAATAACACAACTGCGGGACAGGCAGTTAGGACATTTCTTGACGAGAACTTGCAGATTGGTCAATAACTTATAACCTAATTTTGATCTATTTTCAACCAATCCTGATGTTCTTACTATTTTTTAATTTCCTTGTCTGTCAAACCTCCCACATCATCATCTGTAAAAATTATACTTTCTCCCCAAAATTCTTTCCAACTCCACGTTTCATAAAGAACATCATATCCGTTTATTACGATTATTTTTTTGAATATGACTGTTGTATCAGGTTCGGTATATCTGAAAATTTACTTCTCATATCAAACTCACTATATTTAAAACCAAATATGGTTACGATAATATAAAATCAACAAATTTATAAATTTTTGATATCTCATTTTTGAAAAAAGGAACAATCTTTTTGCCTAACTTATCTATTTGAGCCAGGTTCATAATCTTTGCCTATTCTAATTGCAAAATTAGGTTTTGGATTTTTATTTGCTGCAAACTCAATTTCTTTATCATCAAAATTTCTGTTAGAAAAGTGTTTTAGCTCATTAGATTTCATTTGAAATATTATTGTGCTTTTCATATTTTCCCAATTCTTTTCAAATTCATTTATAGCTGTACCTATTTCATCTGATTTGAAAGACCCCATTTTCTTAGGAAATCCTGCAACTAGATTCCAATAAAAGTTATTCATAGGTGCAAATTGAAGCTTATAATATAGAAATAAGTCTATATTCCCTAAGTTTATTGGAAATTTTATAAAACTCATCAGGATATTTCAGAATCTTTTTGCGAATCATGTTGAAAGACGATTTGATTTCACCTGTTATAGTAAACTGTATACCGTTTTCTCTATAAATAAAATTTATGTTGGGATACATATTGATATGAATATTAGGATTATCATCGTAAAAATAGAATGCACTAAAGGCAGCAGGTGAAACAAGTTGCTGTTTTATAGTGTATTGACCATAGTTTCTTTTAATAATCGGTTTAATATCCTGATTCAAATTATTCATAAATTTTTCTATTTTTTTCAGAAATATCCTCTTGAAATCAATAAAATCTTCCTTTGTCATTCTTCCAAATGATCCAAGCATTCTAAAATCATTTTTATTAAAACCATTAAATTCCGCAATTCCTATCAGATCAAGAAAATCGCAAAATTGAGATACCAAAAACCGATCAGTCTCCTTCAATTTAGATTTAATCTAGTTTCAGCCTTTCACTTATCAATTCCCATGTAACAGTATGTTTTTTGGTTGCAGTACCTAAAAATTGTTTAATATGGTTATCTACCTGCTCCTGTATCAATGGACTTTGAGTCTTAGTCTCAATCAATATTGCCGTATTCTCACTATAGATACATGCATCAGGACGTGTCATTGCCTTATTGTATGATGGATCAGACTTTACAGCCGTAGATTCTGTCACTATTGCCAGAAAGATTCTGTTTCTTCTTTGCTTGTAATTTGAACTATCTGTTACCTGAAATTCAAATGAAAATGCATGGGCAGGTTCTTTTATGCTTATTAGATTCAGGAATGATTTTAAGACTATAGGGCTACAATGTTCAAATAGATTCAATAGGGCTTTAGTTACATCATTTTCCAAATGTTCAATCTTGATCCTGCCAGTATCAGTTTTCAGTAAATTTTCTTCAAATATTTTTATTCCTTGATGCCAAAAGATGTTTGAATATTTTGGGTTCATTTAGCTTGCCCCCTTCAACGATAATAATCCTAATAACGGCAGAGTGCCATATTTGACAAAATATCCAAAATTATTTTATATAAACCACATAAACGAATTTTATAATATTTTCAAATTTTGTTTGATTTTTTGAAATAATATTATTAATAACATCCCAAATATCTATATAAATCAATGAAAAACAATGTAAAGGAGATTCAAAATGCCAAAAAAGAAAGCGATTGACGGTGCAAGTTTGATAAAAATGGTTGAAGACGGTGTTCCAAGACCTGAAATAATGAAAAAATTTAAACTGAAAACCAGTAGCCAATTGACCCTAGCATATGCCAAGGCACAAATGGAAGCGGGAAAGATACCTGAAATCGTAGGTGGACGTGGTGGTGCTAAATCCGCACCGACTAATGAGGTTCAAAGTTGGTAAACGTGGCAGTCTGATCATCCCCAAGGGATTGGTTGAGAATCTTGGGCTTGGAGTCGGGGATAAATTTGCTGTTCGAAAGACCAAATCGGGAGTGTCTCTGAAAAAGGTATAAAACGGTAATAGATTCTACCGTTTTATAGATCAAGCAGGTCTTTTTTCGACCTGCTTTTTTATTTGTCACGCTGATCGGTATCGGTAAAGCAATAATTTCTTAAACTTTTCTAAAGATTGAGCATTTTATGTCGATATCACATAATGTGTAAATTTTAGGAACTTAACCAAAAAATAGGAGAAAAAATGAACTTAACAAAGAGAAATGTTAAAATTGTTATAAATTGCCTTTATGATCATATTTTAAACGAAGCTGCCGATTTTATAAAAGTGTCCGATAAGTACAATAAGCGATCATTTACAAAAATTATTGATTATTATTTAGTACCTGAACCTAAATTAAAATCACTTCGACAATTATATAAAGGGTACGTATTTACACTTCAAAACTCTGCTATGATGCCAAGTGTAATTAAATTACAAGATTTGGATAAGAAATTTTTATTGAATTATAATTGCAAAAAAATTGTAGAAACATACGGTGATAGCGTTACGGAGATTCTAAAGGCTGTTAAAAGGTATAATCCTAATGTAAAAACCCAAGGTCGAACCTTGTGGAAAAGATTTGCTTGTGGAGTTTTGGATGGAGCAAGGTTTTTTTCTCAATTTAAAAGCGTCAGAGATTTTAATAAATTTATAAAACCTTATGCCAAATTGGAAACAGAGGGCGCAATAATTCTGGCACAAAGTATGGGATCAGGGTATCTCCGTGGTCTTGGTTTTGCTCTTGCAATGGACTTTCTTAAAAACAGCGGAACTTCAATCTTTCCTTATGGTGTAAAACCAGATTCCCATTTAATGAATACTATTCCTTATATTGGAATAATTGATAAAAGTCGTAACAGTAATGGATTCAAACTTGAACTAGAAGTTGTAAGGGCAGTAGGCAAAATATCAGAAATGAGTGAGTATTCGAATTTTGAGCTTGATAAACTATTCTGGTTAGCAACTAGTGGGAACTTTTATGAGCATTCCGATATTAATAGACTTTGGTCTAAAACTGAAATTCCAAAAATTCAAAAAAGATTAGTCAAACTCATAAAAGATAAAACCAAAAATTAGTTCAATAATAATCGTCATTTTTATCTGTAAAGCTTTTTTAAATGTAATTGGTGTGGTATTAAATACAGGGGCAGAACCATTTTAAGTTCTGCCCTTTCTCAATAACAAAATATCAAAATGATTTTTTACCGTTTATTCACATCCAAGCTCTACCATCAATTCCATAATCATATCGTTTAATTCCGTAACTGATGATCCTTTAACAAAATCAGGTGGTGGTGTAAATCAGTCACATTTTTCTGAAGCTACCTTTAAATGGAAATACGCACCGTCTATAACTGATATAGTCAATTACCTCCACCAATATGAATCTCCGTGTTTTTTCATCCATTCTTCAACAGTTCCCATTTTAGGGTTGGCAAGTAGCTTTGCTGATCTGCCTTTAATAATTCCTTGAACGTTAATGTCATAGGTTACCAACCACCAATAGGGGTGCTTGCATACGGGGCAGAAATAAGCGGGGTGCGGTTCAGAGTATCCTGTACTGTGCAGTTCTGGTTTAGTGGCACAATATTTACATCTAAAATTTATATTCTTCTCCTTAAGTTTGCTTATTATTGTGACGAAAAAACCCTCTCCTTTCCCTCAATAAAAAAGGCTGAACCACCCCTATGGCAGTCCAGTCTGTGTTGCGTTCACTATACAGAGCATTCCCATCCATCCCCCTTTGATGGGTCAAGCCTGTTAAATTGCATGATTATAAGATTATTTTTTCATAAATTCGGTATACATTATTTAATTGTCAAGTGCCACAAAGTGATATGGAAATTTAGGTTCTGAATAATGTAGTTCTGATTTTAAATATAGGCACATACAGTCCGAAAGGCTATTCAGTAAAATGATTCAAGGTATAAAAATTTAATAGAATATCAAAGGATTACCATATATTGTTTTTTCCTCATTAATATTCAATTTCCAAAAAAGAAGACGTGCAGAAAAAATTGTAATATGCATAATGCTGTGATATTAAAACTTCATAGTGGCAGCTGATTAAATGCGAATTCAACGACATAGCGGATTAAAAAATGACAATCTCGTTCTTTATCACCGAAAATGATGAGTTCTATGCCAGTATGGAGGCAACTTCACTAAATGACGAAATTTATAGTTGGCTAAGTGAAAAGCGCATAGATCTTGGTCGAGAAAGTTCCTTCCCAGTTGCAAAAAGATCACCTTCATTTAGCACCTTGGTCGAGGCAGAAGCTTGGTTAAAGGCAAATTGGTTTTCTAATGGTGAATTGACGACCGATTTTTCAGACATTGACCCTGAAACAGGTCCGACTGAGGAACACTACAAGGAATGTGCAAGAATAGCGCATGAGATTAATGAATATACTGCATGTGCAAAGTTGGAGGAACTTTTAGAGCTCGAAAAAGACCATTCATATTTGTGTCAATTTGGTGTTTGGTACTGGTCCATAGGGCATAAAAAACTTGCCGTCATGTCATATAAACGTTCAATTGATTTGCATCCTGAAGCAGCGACTTATTTTAATTTGGCTGTTTGTTTAGATGACCTTGAAAAACTTGATGAGGCGAAAAAGGCAATCACAAGCTTTTATGAACTTGTGTCATCTGATGGAGAAAAAAAACAAGTAGAAAACATGCTGCGCCAGAATGGTAAAGCCCATCTTATTCCTACATAATACTGCTTGATATGCATGCCATATGGGGTACTTAGATATGGTTGAATTAGTTTCGCCAGGGTATGACCTGGAAATATTCTGCCGCCAGATGTTGGGAAAAAACCTGATAGCTGTTATTAAAGAGACCTCTGCTGAAATTGGAAACGCTCGGAAGCTTCACCTGGAAGCCACAAAGGGGAAGGATTTCCCAATAGGATCTAAAGGATCGAAATATTGTTCAAATTTACAACGGCTTGTCTCCATTCTTGTGAATGGATCGGTTCCTAATAATGCATCCCAAGAATTTCTTAATTCAATACGGCGACTAATAATAAACCTTTTGCAGAAGTGGGAAATCGGAAATTTGCGCAGCGTTTTTTCAAACATACGGGATGCTGAGTTTGTGGGGTTATCAGAAATAGTTGATCCACTGATTGTGGTTATATCAAAGTTTGTAGTCGAAACAGGAAACCCGCTTTGGATTGTGAAGATACACGTTCTGTTGCGGCCTACTTGGAAAAAAGATACTGGAGCAGCTAACATCACCCCATGGTTGCATAAACAACATGATAAAGGGTAGCTAATAGTTTGTAATTATACCCAATATTATAGAAAAACCACTAATTTTAGGATATCCCCATCGGTGAATTCGAAGGATGGGATCGATTTTGCCATGTTGTTTACCCTTCGGGAAAGCCGGAGGACTTCAGATCCTGTGTTGTCAAGGGATTGCGGTAGTAAATTACAACTTCACCCTTGACGTCTTGACTCTGAAGCCCTCCGGCGTTTGCAACGTTGGGGATCATTCACTTGACGCCAATTCCGCTGGTGCTTCATTGATGCAAGTGATGCAAGTCGTTCCAGAATAATTATCTAAATTTGAGCATCCGTGACCCAATTTTTTTTAAATATACCAGAATTATCCGCATGTTTATTATTAATATTCAATAGTTTACCATCATG
>CAVOGT010000010.1:0-150135 GCA_963695535.1 uncultured Chloroflexia bacterium | reverse complement strand
CCGCTGTCACAACTGACGGACTGGCTGTAGCCGCTGACGGCCGTCTCGTTGACCGTGTAACTGCCGGCGGCCAGCGTGTCGAACGTCGACTGTCCGCCTGCGGCCGGAAGCGTGAAGCTGCCCAGGTCGCCGTCGTAGGACCAGTCGCGCCGGCGGCACCTGCCCGACGACCGACTTGACGATGGTGATACTGCCGGGATCGGCCGTGTTGGTGAAGGTGCAAACGACATCTTCGCCCGGAGCCAGGTCCACCGTCACACTGCCGGTACCGGTCTCACCTCAGTCGCAAGACACAGCTTGAGTGTAGCCGCTTACGGCCGTTTCGTTGACTGTGAAGCTGCCGGCGGCGAGCGTATCGAACACCGACTGCCCGCCCGCGGCGGGGAGCGTGAAGCTGCCCAGTCGCCGTCGTAGGACCAGTTGGCCGAAGGCCTTGCCCCACGACGGACTTGACGATAGTGATGCTGCCGGGATCGGCCGTATTGGTGAATGTGCAGACCACATCCTCACCCGGAGCGAGGTCCACGGTGTCGCTGCCTGTGCCAGACTCGCCGCTGTCGCAGCTGACAGACTGGCTGTAGCCGGTGACGGCCGTTTCGTTGACCGTGTAGCTGGCTGCGGCAAGCGATGTGAACGCCTCTTGCCCACCGGCGGCCGGGAGCGTGAAGTTGCCCAAGTCGCCGTCGTAGGACCAGTCGGCCGCAGGCACTTGCCCGACGACGGACTTAACTATGGTGATGGAACCCGGATCGGGCGTGCATACGGCCGCTGCCGGGTCGGAGGAATAGCCTGGGGCGCAAGCGATCTGGGCTGTCGCACCGGTGGGCACATAGTAGCCGAAATAGCGGCCAGGCAGCTATCCGCGCCAGCACCGCTTGGTAATAGCCGGGGACAGATACTTGCGCGCTGGCCCCAGCGGTATCGACGTAGTGACCCGGCTCGGCCGGGACGCAGGCGGCGCCGTCGTCATAGGTACCGGCCAGACACTGCGTGTTGACAAAGGTACACACGGCGTCTTCGTCGAGCGCCAGGTCCACGATGACGCTGACCGTGCCGGTTTCACCGCCGGGCGTGCACGTGACAGACGACACCCAACCACCCTTATCGGTCTCAGTCAGCGTAAAGTTGCCCGCGTCGAGAGCGCTGAAGGTCGTGTCACCCCCTGCGGCGGCGCTGTCGAAGGCACCCAGTCACAGGCATAGGCCCAGTCGGCCAGTCGGGGTTGACCCCACAATCTCCTTGAAGACGGTGATGGAGCCGGGTTGGGCGGTATTGGTGAAGGTGCAGACGATGGTCTCGCCGCTGGTCAGGTCGATGGTCACGCTGTTCGTGCCCGTGTCGCCATTGTCGCACGCGACGGTCGTGTCGAACCCGGCCACGGCCGTTTCGCTTGTAGATGGTCTAGGTGTCCGCGTCCAGGTCCGTGAAGGCGCTGCTCGACTGCGTATCAGTCAGGCTGAACGCTCCCAGGTCGCCGGTGAAGTCGAATGACCAGAAGCGGGGCCGCCGACAACTTCCTTGACGATGGTAATGCCTCCCGGTTGGGTGTTGGTAAAGATGCAGGTGCGACGCATCGTTGGGCAACAACGTGACACTGACCTTCATTGCCGCTAACTTGCGGACTGCCGCCGTCGCAGACGATACCAGCCAGGTTCCACCCAGATGGTACCAGTTCAGTAGGATTATAGGTAGCCGCGTCAAGCGTGTAGGTTTCGGATTCGCCGTCGTCCAGTACAATAGTCGCATCAACGAATTTCTGAATACGCTGATTGCCAGTGTCGGCCACAATGACATTGCCTACCTCGTCGACTGCCAAACCGCGCGGATTTGAGAACTGCCCATTGCCGCTGCCATTAGTTCCCCACTTTGTCAGGTAAGTTCCGCTGCTGTTGAACTTCTGGATGCGATTGTTGCTAGTGTCGACCACATAGACATTGCCCGTGCTGTCGACAGCAACATCATTCGGAAAGAAGAACTGCCCATCGCCGCTGCCATTAGTGCCCCATTTCGTCAGAAAAGTCCCGCTGCTGCTGAACTTCTGTATGCGATGGTTATTCCTGTCCGACCACATAGACATTGCCCGCGCTGTCGACAGCCACGCCCTTTGGTATACTGAATTGCCCATTGCCGTTGCCATTGGTGCCCCATTGCGTCAAGTAGGTTCCAGAACTGCTGAACTTCTGGATGCGATGGTTGCCGGTATCGACCACATAGACATTGCCCGCGCTGTCGACAGCCACGCCCTGTGGTACACTGAATTGCCCATTGCCGTTGCCATTGGTGCCCCATTGCGTCAAGTAGGTTCCAGAACTGCTTAACTTCTGGACACGACTACCGTTGGACTCGACGACATAGACGTTTCCCGCACTGTCGACGGCCACGTCACTCGCTGTGTTAAACTGCCCATCGCCGCTACCAACGGTGCCCCATTGAGTCAAGTAGGTCCCGCTACTGCTGAACTTCTGAATGCGATGGTTGTTGGTATCGACCACATAGACATTGCCCGCGTTGTCAGCAGCAACGCCTTGCGGGAAGTTGAATTGTCCATTGGCGTTGCCTCCGTTGCCCCAAAGTAGTGTTGCTTCGTTCGACACGAGCGAGAAGGGGAAGTCTTCACCACCGGCAGGCTCGGTTTCTTTGAGGATGGTCAGGGTCGCCGGATCAGCCGTGTTGGTGAAGGTGCAGATAGCATCCTCACCCGGAGCGAGATCCACCGTCACGCTGCCTGTACCGGTCTCACCGCTGTCGCAGGACACGCTTTGCGAGTAGCCGCTAACGGCCGGTTTCGTTGACCGTATAGGTATCGGCGTCAAGTTCGTCGAACAGTGTTTCGCCACCTGCGGCCGGGAGTGTGAAGCTACCGAGGTCGCCGTCGTACTGCCAGTCACTGCTGGGCGCCTGCCCGACGACGGTCTTGACGACGGTGATACTGCCCAGTTCGAGCGTATTGATGAAGGTGCAGGTGACGTTTTCACCCTGTGCGAGTTCAACTGTCACGGTGTCGGAGCCGGACTCGCCGCTGTCGCAGGCGACGGCTGTTGTGTAGCCGGGTGCGGCCGTTTCGCTGATCGTGAAGCTGCCTGCATCCAGGTTGGGGAACGTGTTTGATGGAAGAGCATCGCTGAGGCTGAACGCATCCAGGTCGCCGGTGAAGTCGAATGACCAGGGGGCCAGTGTGCCGATGACTTCCTTGACGATCGTGATGCCACCCGGTTGGGTGTTGGTGAAGGTGCAGGTGACGTCATCGTTGGGCGACAACGCGATGTTGACCCCACTGCCACTAACCTGCGGATTGCCACCGTCGCAGTTGATGTCGGCCAGGTCCCAGTCTTCGGGAACCAGTTCGCTGATGGTGTAATCGGCCGCGTCGAGCGTGTAGCTCCTGGATTCGTCATCATCAAGCGTGGTCGCCGTATCGGTGAATTTCTGGATCCGGTTGTTACCGGTGTCGGCAATGTAAATGTTGCCTGCATTGTCAACGGTGATGCCGCTGTTGAAGCTGAACTGTCCGTTGCCATTGCCGAAACTTCCCCACTGGGACAAGTAGCCACCGTTGCTATTGAACTTCTGGATGCGACTGTTATAGGTGTCGCTCACGTAGACGTTATCAGCATTGTCGACCGTGACGCTGAACGGCAGGCTGAATTGCCCATCGCCGCTGCCGCTGCTGCCCCACTTGGTGAGAAATGTTCCGTTGGTGTCGAATTTCTGGACGCGGTTGTTGCTGCGATCGGCCACATAGACGTTCCCCAGACTATCAACTGCCACGCCGCGCGGCTGATTGAATTGACCGTCGCCGGAACCGGTGCTGCCCCACTTGGTCAGAAACGCCCCGGCGCTGTCGAACTTCTGGATGCGGTGGTTACTGCGGTCGGCCACGTAGATGTTGCCAGTGGCGTCGACGACCAGACCAAAGGGCGAGCTGAACTGCCCGTTGCCGTTGCCGCTGCTGCCCCATTGGGTCAGGTACGCGCCATTGCTGTCGAACTTCTGGATGCGATTGTTGCCGGAGTCAGTGACCAGAATGTCGCCGGCGCTGTCGACAGCCACACCATAGGGATTGTTGAACTGCCCGTTGCCGCTTCCCAGCGTGCCCCACATGACCAGCAAGGCGCCGCTGCTATTGAACTTCTGGACGCGATTATTCAGGGTATCGGCCACATAGATGTTGCCGGCACTATCGATGGCGACGCCATAAGGATTATAGAACTTGCCGGGCGCCAACGATGGTGATCCCTGTCCCACGACAAGCGATGCCCCGTCTGACAGGAGCGTGAATGGGAAATCGGCTCCGCCGTCAGGATCGGTTTCCTTGACCAGGGTCAAGTTAGCCGGATCGGCCGCGTTGGTGAAGGTACAAACCACATCCTCACCAGCTGCGAGATCAATTGTGACGCTACCGGCACCGGACTCGCCGGAGTCGCACAGCGCGGACTGCGAGTAGCCGCTGACGGCCGTTTCGTTGACCGTGTAGTTGCCGGCGGCGAGTGTGTCGAACACCGTCTGACCACCCGCGGCCGGGAGCGTGAAGCCGCCCAGGTCACCGTCGAACGACCAGTCGCTGCCGGGCACCTGCCCGACAACGGACTTGACGACGGTGACACTGCCGGTCGGCGCATCCTGGCTGAGCAGGTAGTTACTTTCTATTCCATAGTTACTGCTGGTCGGGCTGAAGGCGTGCCACTGCCCAACAACATCCTGAAGCCCGTAGTTTGTAGAGAATCGGTCATCGCTGCCACCATTGGAAAATCGACCCTCCGGATCAGCATAATTTGTTGAGCTTTGAGCCTGAGTCCAGTCGACCATCGACAGGCCGCCCAGTACCACTAACAAGCAGGATGAGCAGAGCGCGGAGTCGTTTTGAATTCATCGATTTACCCACCTTACGACGATTGTGGCTGTGGAGAACGAGTCACCTCCGTCAGTAACAATATTTGCTGGACGAGCCAGGAATTGAATGGTCGAGGCATAACCGGAATAGGCGGAGGATACCATGGCGAAGGTATTGTCCGGGCTGGAATTGGCAAGGCTGCGGGCGACGAGGGCTCCGTCGATTTTCTTCGTCTGCAACAATATGATGTCTTGCGACTCGGCGGTATTGGGTATAGCGGTGTAGTTCGCCGTAACCGACACAATAGCCTTCGTCACGGCTCCGCCCGGATGCTCAAGCGTTATGATCCCGGTGGACGAATCGATGCTGATCCCGCAATCTGCCAGTGTGTTGGGTCCAACGACCTCGGTATATTTCAGCGGAATATACGCCGTCGAAGAACTCGTGGTAAAATCGGTCATATTCGACAACTTAAGGGTACAAGCATACAAATGGTCGTCGAGAAAGAGGTCATTCACCGTATTGCCCGCGACAGTGACGCTGTCGATCGCGCTCACGGCATAGGGCGCGAATTGCAGCTTCTGGCGCGGAGTCATTTCGGGATCGCCCTGAACAGCAATTCCTAGGTAGCGATCATTTATACTCATCCCTTCGCCACTTCCGATTGTGCTGATAGTGTACAGGCTATCTGCGAGAAATCCAGCTCAACCGCAAAAATACCGTTGGTGACGCTCACGCTTTTCGTCTCTGAGTCAATGGCGCTGGTCGTTGGTGCCGACGGCGAATCGTACAGTCTGAAAACCATCGAATACGTACCGTCCGGCATATTGTCGCCTGTCTCGGGATCAACCAGACGACCTTGATAACTTAACTTGGGCGTCAATCCGATTGGCGTATAGTTAGCATCGACGCGATTGGCAATGATAAAAAGGGTCACAATTCCAAGTAGTCCAGTCAGAACGACGATCATATGGCTACGTCGAATATTAAAGCTGTGCATGATTAATTCTCCTTGAGCTTAAACCGAAATGTTTGACTGTGCTAGCAGCGGTGTCCATCGCTATTCTGATCGTGAACCCTTGCTGAACACTGAAAAACTTGACAAGGGTCAGGCCGCAATTCGTTTACGGCTGGCTATTACAATTGTCATTCTCAAACGGCCGATCTCCCGCGAGATCGGCCGTTGGGCCCTACCTGCTTACTTCTAGACCTACCTACCGACCATCACCGGCGCATACACCTGCGCGGCCGGGCCGTCGCCGAGGAGGCGCGCGGCGTACATGGACTGTAATTCAGAGACCGGGTCCGTCAGGTCGCCGACGATCACCAGCTTGCCGTCGGGCTGCGCGGCGATCACAAAGCTGGGGTTGTCGGTGCCCTGCTCGTCATAGACCACGATACCGCCTTCGCCGAACGGTAGCGTCCAGCGTGCCGTCAGGATTGATCCGGGCGACCAGGCCGTCGAGGCTGTCACCCTGATCGGCCGAGCGGGTCGCTGCCTGCGACGGGCGACCGGCCCGGTGACGGCTAGTCGATGTCGCGGAGCGTGACTCCTCCGTTACCGGGATGACATGCCCGACGATGGCCAGCTTGCCGTACGGCAGCATGTCGATGCCGGTGCATATTTCATCACGGCCGGTGTCAATGCGGAGGATGCCGTCTTCGCCGAAGGCCAGGTCCTGATTGCCGTCGGCGTCAAAACGCCACAGCGCGCAATTCAGGCCGCCATCCTCCAGCGGCACGACGCCGACCACGAGGATTTCACCGGCCGGTCCAACGATCAGGTCTTCCGGCAGTGCCCCCTCACCGTTCTGATCCCAGGTCACATAGCCGTCGTTGCCGAACGCCATATCGAGTGATCCGTCGTCGTTGAACAGCGCCAGGAACCCCTGGTCGATCTCGTAGCTAAAGGCGTCGATCGTCTCCCCAAAGCCACCTGTCGCCAGAATCTTGTTGCCCGGCATCGGCCGCATGCTCTCGATGTAGTTGGATGTGTCCTCGAAGTCATACAGGGCAATGCCGTTGTCACCATAGGCGGCATCGAGCGTGCCGTCAGCCTTGTAGCGCCGCAGGGCGATGTCGACGTCATCGTCGTTCTGGATGACCACACCACCGATGACCACGCCACCGTCGGCCTGGGTAACCATGCGGTAGGGCCAGGCATAGAGGGTGAACACGTCGTCCATGCCCGTGATCACCAGACCGTCGTCGCTGAACGAGGTGTCGAGCGATCCGTCGGGCAGATAGACGGCCGTGCCCCACTCGCACACGACGTAGTCCGGGTCGCAGATGTCACCGCTGACGACGTAGCCGCCATTGGCCCGCCGGCCCATGCTCCAGGGGGCGTTGGGCGCGTCGGGGTCGGCCGTGAAGCGCGTCGTAACCTTGCCGCCGTCGCCGAACGACGGGTCCAGACGGCCGTTCGGCCGCAGGCGCGTCACGCCGAAGTCGCCCGGATAGCCATTGACCCAGCCGGCAATGGTCACCTTGCCGTCCGGGTCCAGAACGGCCGTTGTCATGACGTCTCCATTTTCAGTGAACTCGACGGTCGCCAGACCGTTCGTGCCCCAGGTCGGGTCCAGATCGCCGGGCTGGGCCGGGACGGACTGGGTGTTAACAAAGCGAAGGGCCGCGAAGTCAACGAAGCCGTCCGGTAATGAAATCGCCGCCGACCAGGAATTTGCCGTCGGGCTGGACAGCGAGCTGGGAGAAGAGCCCTTCTTCGGCCTCGCTGTAGCGTCGAATGCCGTTCAAGCCAAAGGTCGAGTCCGGTGTCCCGTCGAGGTTGTAGCGAGCCAGCACGCTTTCAAAGCTCTGGACTTCTGCCGCCTGCCGGGTCTGCGCGTTGAGACGCGATTGCGGCATAGGTGCGGCGCGAGGTCGTGGCCTTGCTCGTGGCATCGCGCGCTTCGGGTTCACAAGGTAAGTGCGCTCCAGGCCATGGCCAGCTGTCGTCGGGCGTCAATGCCAGATCCCGGCATCGGTCATCCTGTCCGCTATCGATGATGACCTGGCCATTGTCACCAAACGCTGTATCAAGCTCTCCCTCCAGGCTATAGCGACGCAGCGTGCAATCCGCGCCGTAATCGGCTGTCGACCGAGCCAAAGACCATAATCTGGTTGTCCGGCGTCAGAATGGACATGCGTGCTTCCGACGTGATCGCCGCCGTTTTCCCAAGTCACGTACCCGTCGCCACCACCAAAGGTGGTGTCCAGCGAACCGTCCCCATTCATCCGCGCCAGAAAGGCTGCGTGCGGATCTGGTCGAGGTCAGGGTAGACATAGGCCGCAAACACCCCGGTGGTCAGGATCTTGTCGTCGGGTAGGGCCAGCAAGTCGGTCGGGAAGTCATCAGCGCCCGCCAGGTCAGTGATGGCAATACCGCCTGCGCCGAACGAATCGTCCAGTGAACCATCGGCGTTGTAGCTGAACCATGACCATGTCAACGCTGTCATCGTCCTGAAAAACGATGCCACCCGTCGTGAGCGAGCCGTCCGCATGGACTATCAAACGACCCGGCCAGGAGAGGGTTCCGGCCGTTCCCGGGTCAGTCGTCACCAGCCCGTCGCCACCAAAGGACGGATCCAGCGACCCGTCTTCCAGATAGGCAGCGACCGCCAGTTCGCAGACGAAGTAGTCGGCGTCGCAGGTTTCGCCCGCGAGAAAGAGACCGCCGTTGGGACGCTCGGCCGTTGCCCAGGCAGCATCCACCAGGTCGGGATCATCGACAAAGGCCGTGACAACCTGTCCGCCGTCCCCGAATGAGGGATCCAGATTGCCGTCCGGCAGATAACGGGCTGCGCCGAAATCGCCCGGGTAGACATTAACCCATCCGGCGAGTACCCACTTGCCGTTATTCATCAACGCGTTGGCAGTGGATATGTCATCCCCTTCGCCAAAGCTGGTCAACGTTTTGCCCCTGGTCACCCCAGGTGGGGTCGAGGTCGCCGGGCTGGGCCAGCGCCGTCACCAGCACCACGGCCAGCGCGGCCAGAACAAGAAGAGATAAAGGTAACAGTTTTTTCATCAGATTCCTCCAAAGCATGTGGCGGGTGCTCTTGCGATGCACCCCTGAAACAAGTGAAGCGCCTTACCGACGGGCCGGGCCAGGGAACGACTCCCGGCCGCGGCGATCCGCAGATCCCCTCCCAGAGAACAGCGTATCAACCAGCACGGTTCAATTTGCAGTCATGCCCAACTCCTTACCTGATCGCCTGGCCAACAAGAGTGCGCCACCAGTGGTCCAACCGTTCGACCGGGGCAGGCGAGCAAGGTGCGGAATCCTGCGGCCTGCCCACAGTCGAAAGGCGCTCCAACTGGCACGCCTAGCGTACGCGCTCCGGCAGCTGAATCGATTCCCGAAAAACGGCCGCTAATTCCCGTTTTCCGGTCATGAGGCGGCGGATAGGCGCCGCTCCATGTCGTTCAGCCATCCCTCCATGACGGCCGTGAGTCACCCTGCATTAAAACAGAGAATGGCCCGGCAATTGGTGGCATTTTGCCACCAATTGATTAGCATTGGCGGCAACGAGCAGCTCGACTCGCGAACGCATCGCCACAGGAGACAATATCAGTGCAAACAGTACCTCGGGAAGAGGACTACGCGGTAGTCTTTGGCCGCGTTTTGGCGGAAACCCACACCAGTGTGCGGCGTCTGGCGCACCTGAGCGGCATCTCGCGGCGCACGCTGGAGAATTGGATGGATGGGACCGTGCGCCGGCCGCGCCAGTGGGTCCAGGTCTTGCGCGTCGGGCAGGTGCTCCATCTGTCCGCCGCGGAGATTGACGCCCTGCTGCGAACTGCCGGATAGCCGACGCTGGCGGCGCTGCAAGCCGTTCATCTGACCGGACCCCACTTGGAAATGATTGCATCCTGGCAATTGCCGGGGCACTCCTTGACCGCTTGGAAGTCAGCGCTGCCCCTGCCTCATAACTTGCCGCCGGCCGTTGCGCCAATCATTGGCTATGCCGAACCCTATCAACAACTGGAGAACCTGATACGGCGGCCTGAGGTGCGGTTGGTTACCGTGACCGGACTGGGCGGCGTGGGCAAGACTCGTCTGGCGTTGGAGGCATCACGGGCACAAACCGATTGGTTTGAGCATGGCGTCTTTTTCATTGGCCTCGAGACGGTCAATACGGTTGCCGGGTTCTGGGAACTAGTCGCCCGTGTTCTCACTATCCCCCGCGACACGACGACCCCGGTCGAACGCCTTGTGCCTGACTATCTGCGCAACAAACAGTTGCTGTTGCTCCTTGACAACTTCGAACATCTACCCGAACTGATACCCGTCGTTGCCGGCCTCATCCGGCAAACACGCCAGTTGAAGCTGTTGGTCACCAGTCGCCAGGCACTCGATCTCCGAGCCGAGCACGTTGTGTCGCTGACCGGCCTCTCCACGGAGAAAGGCATCGAATCGCCCGCCTACCACCTCTTTTGCCGCACGGCCCGACAGCGTGTGCCGGGCTATACCGCTACCGACGCGGAGGCACAAGACATCCTCGCTATCTGCGAACTGGCTGAAGGGTTGCCGCTGGCGTTGGAACTGGCGGCCGCGTGGCTGGACACGATGCCGCCGCGACAGATACTGGAGCGACTGCAGTCCAACCTGGCCCACCTGAACCAAATTGCGGCCGATCGGCCGGAACGGCAGCATAGTTTACAGGCTGTCTTTGACTATTCGTTCCGCCTGCTTGCCGAGGATGCGCAAGAGGCCATCGTGCGACTGAGCGTCTTCATCGGACCGTTTTCGGCATCGGCCGCGCCGGCGGTTGCCGGCTGCTCGTCGCAGACGCTGCGCCGCTTAATCCATGCGTCGCTCGTGCGGCGCATCGCAGACGGCCGGCTAATCATACACCCGCTTGCTTCGCCAGTATCTGCTCGAACGGGCGCCGCAGATGGGGCTGGATGTGGCCGCAATTGCAGATGGACTACATGGCTTACTATATGGGCCTGGCCGCGGAACAGGGCCGCGCCCTGCGCGAAGAGATGAGTGCGACGGCCGTTAAGGTGTTGATGCGGGAATGGTCACACGTTTCGCGAGCCTGGTGGCTGGCCGCGGAGCACCAACGCGCCGACCTGCTCGACGCAGCGATCGACCTGCTGATTTTCTTTGAGGCTCAGCATGCCTGGGTTGAGGGCCGGGCCTTCTTCAAGAAGACCCAGGAACTGTTGCCCGCTGAGGACCGCCGTTTGCAGGCCCGCCTGGACGAGGCCCAGGCGATTCTGGCCCTTCGCATGTTCGATTATCAGCCGGCTCTCCAATTGGCCGCCCAGGCGAAAGCTACGTTTGATGAGCTTGGTGTGGACCCGGTCACCGACGTGGCCGGGGCCTACGCCCGGCTTACGCTGTGGGCAGTCGAGTATAACCTGGGTCAACATGACTCCGCGGCGACCACCTTGACCGGTGTATTTGACGCAGCCGGGCACCATCTGGGGCAATTTGCGAATATGACCTACTTGTTGCTGCAAGGTGTTCGGACCGCCGCCGGCGGTGACTGGCACGGAGCACACAGGATATTTGGCGACGCGCTCGCCGTCAGCTTGCCGCATGGCTATCATGTGCCTAATGTGCGCACTTTCCTCGGCCAAAGCTACGCACAGTTGGGCGACCGGCAAAATGCCCTGGCGCAATTTGAGTTGACCCGGCAGGAAGGGTATGAACTCCATGCCTACGCGTCGGTGGTCATCGCCACGTTTGAGTTGTGCTATCTGGAATCCGAAGCGCCGACAGCTGAGGCATGTCACGCAACCTTGGCTGCACTGGCGTATAGGCTGGCAAACGCCGGGACTATCGGCCGTATCGCAGCCTATGCGGCCGTCGTCTATCTGACTCAGGGGCTGGTTGCCAAGTCGAGTCTGATGGCTTGGGTCGGTTTATCGTTACTATGGGACTCCACCGAGCCACCGGCCCGCGCGACGAGTCTGTTCACACTGGCCCAGTCCTATCTTGCGTTTGGCCAAATGGATATCGCCAAGACACTTCTCGCGCTCACAGTGGCGCAGCCCGGCGTGGCGAGCGAAACGCTTGTCATGGCCGGAGCCATGCTGGCGATGTTGGGCGCGACAGCGGATCCAATCCCACCGGACGAGGGACTGCCCACGCTTTACACGACGCTTGTCGTCCCTACGCTGCGGTCGGCCAGCGATTTGGCTTGATAGCAAAACCTCTCGACTAACGTCATGATCGGCCGCACAGATGAACGGCCGAACGTTCCTCCACGGCCTAATGATGGGCTGCCGGACCAAGGCGATCCGCACTTGCACCCTGTTTGCACCATCTTGGTACTTCTGTGACCAGCCGCGATCGCAGTATGCTATAACCATCCCATAGATAGGATCTCGCCCGAGTGTGAATCAGGGGCGCCGGATGATCCTGGATCGCTCAAACCGGCGCGTGGAATTCGGTCGCCGGTTAAGACTCGGCTGGGGCAATGGCCCGGAGCGGGACTGTGACCGTGACTCCGGAGTATAGCGGGTCTTTATTGTGGCAAGCGTGACTTGTGCAAACTCTTTCCCAAAAGGCATATGAAAATGAATGCGGAACAACTCCGTCTTGAAGAAGCGCGAACGAAGCAAGCGTTGTGGAAAAAGTGGGGACCCTATTTGAGCGAACGCCAATGGGGAACCGTCCGGGAAGACTATAGCGAGAGTGGGGACGCCTGGAATTACTTTACCCATGACCAGTCGCGGTCACGGGCCTACCGGTGGGGCGAGGACGGTCTGGGCGGCGTGTCGGATGATACCCAGAGCCTCTGTTTCGCCCTGTCGCTGTGGAACGGAAACGATCCAATTCTGAAGGAACGTCTGTTTGGGCTGAACAATGGCGAAGGTAATCACGGCGAGGATGTGAAGGAGTACTACTTCTACGTTGACTCGACCCCGACCCATTCCTACATGAAGTATCTCTACAAATACCCCCAGGCGGCCTATCCCTACGACGATCTGATCGCGACAAACCGGGAGCGCGGGCGCGGCCTTCCCGAGTACGAACTGCTGGATACCGGCGTGTTTGAACAGGACCGCTATTTCGACGTGTTCATGGAGTATGCCAAGGCATCACCCGAGGACATGCTGATTCGCATAAAGGTGCACAATCGCGGCCCCGAACCGGCCACCCTGCAAGTGCTGCCCACGCTCTGGTTCCGCAATGACTGGGCCTGGGGCGATGATGTCGCTCGCCCTTCCTTGCGTCAATTGGCGCAAGACGAAACCGGCGCGATTGTAGCTTCGTCGCATCGAGATCTGGGCCAACGGTTCCTCTATGCCCAGGGCGTGTCGCAGCTGCTGTTTACCGAGAATGAGACGAACACGCAGCGGCTTTTCGGCGTGCCCAATCCTACGCCCTATGTGAAAGACGGCATCGGCAACTGGGTTGTCTATGGGGACCTAGGCGCGGTGAACCCGGACAAGCAGGGCACGAAAGTCGCTGCCCACTACCCCATGACGCTGGGGCCGGGCGAATCGCGCACCATTCGTCTCCGTCTGGTCGACCGGGCGCCGGAGGACGTGCCTGGGGCGCTGGACCGGCTATGCGGCAGCGAGTTCGACGCCGTGTTCGATTCACGCCTGCATGAGGCCGACGAGTTCTATGCCGGCATCATACCCGACTCGTTTGATCACGATGCCGCCAGTGTGATGCGCCAAGCCCTGGCCGGGATGCTCTGGTCAAAGCAGTACTTTCACTACGATGTTGACCGTTGGCTGAGAGAGCACGGGGTGCAGCCGATGGCCGCCAACCAGCGCTCTATCCGCAACGATCGCTGGGGACACATGCGCAACGCCGACATCATCTCGATGCCGGACAAATGGGAATATCCCTGGTATGCCGCCTGGGATCTCGCTTTCCATGTGACCGCCCTGACGTTGGTCGATGCGGACTTTGGCAAGGAGCAACTTGAACTCATCCTGAAGCCACGCTACATCCACCCCAACGGCCAGATCCCCGCCTATGAATGGAACTTCGGCGACGTGAACCCGCCGGTTCATGCCTGGTCGACCATCTTCACGTTTTGGCTGGAGGAAGAGCAGCGCGGTCAGGGAGACATTGCCTGGCTCGAGCGATCTTTCCACAAGCTGTTGCTCAACTTCAACTGGTGGGTCAACCGGAAAGACCGCGAGGGGAACAGCGCCTTCGAGGGTGGCTTCCTGGGGCTGGATAATATCGGTGTGTTCGACCGTTCTTCGCCATTGCCAACCGGCGGCTATCTCGAACAGGCGGACGGCACGGCCTGGATGGCGCTCTTCAGCCAGAACATGGTGGAGATCAGCGGTCAACTGGCGCTGGACAATCCTTCCTATATAGAAATGACGTCGAAGTTCTTCGGTCACTTCCTGATGATCGCGTCCAGGATGATTCGGCCGGGCGAGGAGACGGGGATGTGGGACGAAGAAGACGGCTTCTTCTACGACGTGCTCCGTTTGCCCGATGGCCGCGGTGAACGACTCAAGGTGCGGTCGATGGTCGGGTTGTTGCCGTTCTGCGCCGTGACTGTCTTTGAGCAAGAAGTCGCCAGTCGATATCCCGAGGTCGGCGAGATGGCGCGCGATTACCTGCGGAGGCACCCCGAACTGACCGCCTACATTCACGATCCGCTCCAGCCCGGCCATCGGAATCGTCTGCTGGGATCCGCACTGAACGAGGTCAATCTCCGGCGCGTCCTGGGTATCATGCTTGATGAGAACGAGTTCTTGAGCCCCTATGGGATTCGGTCGGTCTCGCGCATTCACCAGGAACACCCCTATAGCTATTGGGTGGGCGATCGCGAGTATCGCGTGCCCTACCTGCCTGGCGAGTCCAATGACGGCATGTTTGGCGGCAACTCCAACTGGCGCGGCCCGATCTGGATGCCGGTCAACATGCTGATTGTGCGGGCGCTGCTCCAGTACTATCTGTACTATGGCGATTCGTTCACCGTTGAATGTCCCACAGGGTCAGGCAACAGGATGAATCTCTACGAAGTTGCCCAGGAGATTAGCAATCGTCTGTCGGCCATCGTTCTGAAGGACGAGAGCGGACGGCGCCCCGTGCATGGAGACGATTGGAAGTTCCAGGAAGATCCGCACTGGCGAGAGTACCCCCTGTTCTATGAGTACTTCAATGGCGATACCGGTGCCGGGATTGGCGCCAGCCATCAAACAGGCTGGTCCGGGGCGATTGCCCGCATCATGCATTTGTTCGCCACATCCGACGGCCAGGCGATGCTCGATCAAGGCAAGGGAGAGTCGACCGACGGAACGAAAGACGGGGCGGGCGGGGCTAAGCGCTGACGTTCGTCCGCCGGCATGACGCAGTTCAACAGAGGGACAGTCCCACACCTGGGCGTCCAGCGAGAAATTAGCCGATTAATTAGATGGTGAGGTCACTTAATGAAAGCAATCACAGTAGAACCGAAACAGCCTGGGTCCGCGCGGTATGAGGAGATTCAGGAACCTGACGAGCGCGAAGGGTCCGTACTGGTCGAAGCCGTGGCTGTTGGCGTATGCGGAACAGACGTAGAAATTGTCGAGGGGAAGTATGGCTGGGCTCCTCCCGGCGCCAATCGGTTGGTGCTTGGACACGAATCGCTTGGCCGCGTGATTGACCCCGGCCCGCGCAGTTCGTTGAAGCCGGGCGATCTCGTGGTCGGCATTGTCCGCCGCCCCGACCCTGTGCCCTGCGCCAACTGCGCTGTGGGCGAGTGGGATATGTGCAGCAACGGCCAGTACACCGAGCGCGGCATCAAAGAGATCCACGGCTTTATGTCAGAACGCTGGCGCACCGAACCGGAGTACGTCATCAAGGTGGACGCCTCGCTGGGCATCCTCGGCGTGCTGCTGGAACCGATGACGGTCATTACCAAAGCGCTGGAACAGGTCGTGATGGTCGGGCAACGATCGTACTGGGAGCCCAGAACGGCGCTGGTGACCGGTGCGGGGCCGATCGGCCTGTTGGCCGCCTTGCGTCTGAGCGCCAGAGACCTCGAGGTCCATGTGCTGGATCGTGCCGAAACCGGACCGAAGCCGGCCCTGGTGAACGACCTGGGGGCAACCTATCACACGGGCAGCGTCCTGGATCTCGGCTTTGCCCCCGATATCATCGTTGAATGTACCGGGGTTGGGTCCGTGATTTCGGACTCGATTCAGCAAGTGAAGTCTGGTGGCATCGTCTGCCTGACGGGAGTTGGCAGCGGCGGGGTTACCAGCCGTGCTGTGGCCGATGTGGCGGCGGCGGCGGTGCTGAAGAATAATGTGATTGTCGGCAGCGTCAACGCCAACAAGCGTCACTGGTATCGGGCCGGCGAGAATCTGGCTCGGTCTGATCGTGAATGGCTGGCCCACCTGATCACTCGCCGCGAGAAGCCGCAAAACTTCAAGCAAGCGCTGGAGCGGCAGCCGGACGATGTCAAGGTGATTATTCAGTTCAGTGATATCTAGAGACCGATCAAAAGGACAACGTATGCCGTCACAACACACATCTGAACCAACGGACGTCGAAGCGGTTCCGACGATAATCGATATCTCCGTGCCGATCTATTCGGGCATGGTCCACTGGCCTGACAATCCGCCCGTGCTCATCAAGCGCATGCAGGATATCGGACGGGGTGATGCCGCTAACGTCTCCAAGCTGGAGATGGGCGCCCACACCGGCACACACATGGATGCACCGCGACACTTCCTGGCGGATGGCAACGGGATGGATACGATGCCCCTCGACGCCACCATCGGCCCGGCTCGCGTTATTCGGATTGACCACCCCCAGGCGATTCTGCCTGAGGAGCTGGCGCAACACAACCTGCAACCGGGGGAGCGTGTGCTGTTTCGCACCCGCAACTCCGAGCGCTGTTGGGACACCGACGACTTTGTCGAGGACTTTGTCTATGTCAGCGCGGCCGCGGCGCAGTTCCTGGCCGACCGACAGGTGCGCACCATTGGTGTTGACTACCTGTCTGTTGGAGGCTATGTGTACGATGGTGTCGAAACCCATCAGATCGTGCTCAGTGCCGGAATCTGGGTTATCGAAGGGCTGAATATGTCGGCCGTGGAGCCTGGAACCTATCAGTTGATTTGTTTACCGTTACGAATTGTGGGTGCAGACGGCGCCCCTGCGCGGGCTGTTCTGTTAAAGTCATAGCGGCCGTTCATCGCGCAGCAGGTTTGAGAATCAATCAGACGATCATACTTTAAGGAGACCTATCACAATGAAAGTTGTAATTGTTGGCGGTGTGGCCGGGGGAGCGTCGTGCGCGGCACGGCTGCGCCGTCTGGATGAACAAGCGGAAATCATCATGGTCGAACGGGGTCCGTACGTATCGTATGCCAACTGCGGGCTGCCCTATTATGTCGGCGGCGTGATTGCACGTGAATCGAAGCTGCTCGTAGCCGATGCCCGCTCGTTTCGAGAGCTGTTTGAAATTGATGTGCGAACCTTCTGTGAGGCCACTTCCATCTCGCCGGAGACCAAGACCATCGAGCTGCGTAATGTAAAGACCGGCGAGGTGACCACCGAATCCTACGACAAGCTGGTTCTCTCGCCCGGTGCGGCTCCAATCAGCCCGCCCTTACCCGGCATCGACTTACCCGGTATTTTCAAGGTACGCACGGTGCCTGACGTACGCGCCATTCGCGAATGGATCGAGGGAAATACCCTCGTGCCGTCCGGCATGGACTCCTATACCGGCTTCCAGACCATCATGCCCGCGCGGCGTGCCGTGGTGGTCGGCGGTGGGTTCATCGGGCTGGAGATGGCAGAAAACCTCGTCCATTTAGGCCTCGATGTGACCGTCTTGCAGCGCGACAATCAGGTCATGTCGCCCATGGACCTGGAAATGGCGCGCTATGTTGACCACTATTTGGTGAAGAACGGCGTCCACCTTGAGCTCAACGTCAACGTCAGCGAGTTCCGCCAGACGGAGCAGGGGGCACTCGAAGTTCTCACTGACGCCGGTGCTGTGTATCCGGCCGATCTGGTAGTGCTCGGCATCGGCGTCCGGCCGGAGAACTGGCTGGCCAAGAACGCCGGCCTGGCCATTGGTCCGCGCGGCGGCATCCTGGTCGATGATCAGATGGTCACCAGCGACCCGGATATCTTTGCCGTCGGCGATGCCGTCGAAGTCAAGGACTACCTCAGCGGTGAACCATTGCTTGTGGCGCTGGCCGGCCCGGCCAATCGGCAGGGGCGCATTGCCGCCGACGTCATTGCCGGGCGCGACAGCCGGTTCCGCGGCTCGCAGGGCACGGCGATCATCGGGTTGTTCGGAGCCGCGGCGGCCTGGACCGGCCTGAGCGAGAAGACGCTGCGTCGCCTGGGGGACACCGACTACGACAAGATCTATCTCTATCCCAACTCCCATGCCGGCTATTACCCGGGGGCCAAGTATCTGGCCATGAAGATCATCTTCCGCAAGTCCGACGGCCGTCTTCTGGGCGCGCAGGCCGTGGGCCAGGATGGTGTGGACAAGCGCATCGATGCCATCGCCATGGCGATTCAGTTGGGGGGTACGGTCTACGATCTGGAAGAGACTGAACTGTGCTATGCACCCCAGTTTGGCAGCGCCAAGTCGCCGGTCAACTTCGCCGGCATGGTGGCCGCCGACGTTCTGAGCGGTGACATGCCGCAGCGCCATTGGGACGCCCTGGACGACGCCTTCCTGCTGGATGTACGCAGCCCCGATGAACTGCGCATTGAACCGTTGCCTGACGCGGTCAACATCCCGCTGCCGGAACTGCGTGCGCGCCTGGACGAACTGCCCCGCGATCGTGCAATTCATGTGGTCTGTCGCTCCGGCCAGCGCGCCTACTACGCGACGCGCATCCTGCTGCAAAACGGCTTCGATGTCTACAATCTTGCCGGTGGTATGTTGTCGCGCGAGAATTTGGTCGAGAATTGAAATAGCTGTACCCTATCGTGAACAAGTATGCCCAGTTTCGCTGCTGGGCATTCTTGTTTGTTGTCGTGTTCTTATCGGCAATGACTCAATAAACGATCCCAGGCTCATGCGATTCGCAAAAGGTTGTCCTAATGCTGCCCCTTGAAAAGCCATGGTATAGAAGTCTGCTTCTGCTTGCGTTGCTGCTTGGTGCGGCCGGTGGCGTGTTGGCCCTGGTGTTTAACGGGATCACGGTCCGTGGGATCGATTTCTTCTTTGGTGCGGCGCGGCACCGGCTGGTGGTCGGGCAACTGGTGGTGGATCCCGCTAACGGCCGTCGGCGGGTTGACGGTATCCATCCTGCGCAAGCTGTGGAAGGTTCCTGATGAGGTGCCTAGCCCGATTGCGCTTGCCCACAATGCGTGGGTTGAGCCGTCCTCTGTCATTCCGTGGGTCCTCATATCGGCCGTATCACTCGTGGCCGGCGCGGCCATGGGACCGTTTTTTGCCTTGGCGGTGATGGGGGGTGGGGTTGGCTCCTGGTTGGTCACCCGGCTGGGACACGATGATGAAGAGGCCCAACACGAGTACACGCTGACCGGCATGGCTGGGGCCATGGGCGCCGCCTTCACATCGCCACTCTTCGCCTCAATCCTGACTTCTGAGCTGTCGCCAACGCCGAAACGAAACTATGTCGCGGCCTTCATTCCGGCGCTTTTTGCGGCAACCATAGGCTATGTCATCTACTTTGGGGTGACGGGCACGACCATGCTGGAGGTCTACAACTTGCCCGACTATGCATTTGAGTATGGGCACCTGCTGGTTGGCGCCTTGCTTGGCGTTCTGGCGGCGCTCATCCTGATCCTCTTTGCGCTTATCAAGAAACTGGTCTCGGCCGCCTTCCTGTTCATCCCCAATCCGCATGTGGCCGGCGCTGTTGGTGGCGCGCTCGTGGGGTTGATCGCCTTTGCCCTTCCTCTCGTCGCCAACTCCGGCAACAGCCAGCTGGTTACCATTCTTGAAAACTCGGCCGCCTACGGGACTACCTTCTTGATTGCCATCGTAATCGCCAAGATGTTCGCCCTTGCGCTCAGTCAGGCCACGGGCTTTCTGGGCGGGTTCGTCTTTCCGCTCATATTCATCGGCGGCACCGCGGGGGTCGTGGTGAACAGCATCTTTCCGACGATTCCGATTGCCCTCAGTGTCGGCGCCCTGCTGGCCGCCGTTGCCGGGGCCATCTTGAATGCTCCTGTTTCCCTCATCTTCATTGCTGCCGGTACGGTAGGCATCGCGCCGACGGCACTGGTCCCCATTTGCATTGCCGTTGTGACGTCGCATATGACCCTGGCCATCGTGCGCTATTACATCGCGGGAGAGGAGAAGCTCAAGGTACAGCAGCCTGATTGATATAAGCAGCCGGCGGGCGCGCTTGCCGGCCAATGCGCCCCCGGCTGTCTTTGCCGACCAAGCCAGGCTCTTGTTCGAAGTGGCCGAGTCTTTGGGGCAGGTCAAAAATACACTTGCACCCTGCCTGCACCATATTGGTGCTATTGCGATTGAGCAGGACCAGTATAATGTATGGTAGTTACCGTCGACCCCGCACCACCCTGTGGCTCATCTAGTGAGACCGCAGGGTATCAGAATGTGCGTCAATTAATCCAGGCAGGATGACGCAAATCGTGAGGGATTTGGATACCGATGAGAGTCGGCATCGTTGTCGACGCAGCCAGTGAGGCTTTGTGTGCGACGGGGATCCAATCTGCCCACCGCTGATGGACGTTCTTCGGGTGCGTACCATACCCGACGTTGTCGTCATTCACGCCTTTCACAGACCAGCCCATGCGGGTTATTGGTGTCGGCCGCATCGCTTGCGACCTATATCCTGATTAGAAAGACACCAACAGAGAATAATGACCAGTAGCGACTGAAGATGCTACAGACTAACGTAAAGGAGTACACGTTCATGCCACATAGACAAAGACAAGAGAGACGAGATGACCGCCAGTCAGACCGTGGCCCCGGCCAACCAGCCGGCAGCCCGGAAGCCGCCGCCGGCCCAGTCCGTTACCAGGTGCGCCAGGGTATGTTCACCATAGGCGACGATTTCTGGATTGAAACGCAGAGCGGGCAGAAGGTATTTAAGGTGGACGGCAAAGCCATGCGCGCCCGCTCCACGCTGCTCTTCGAAGATGCCCAGGGGCATGAACTGTACGCGATTCAGGAGAAGATGGCCCGTGCCCGCGACACGATGAATATCGATGACGCATCGGGCAAGACAGCGCTAAAGGTCCACAATGCCATGTTGACGCCGGGGCGCGATCGCTGGCAGATTGATGTGCCGGGTGGCCAGGATATCTCGGCGACAGGTAACATCATGCAGCACGAGTACACGATTGAGCGTGGGCGAGACAAAATTGCCGAAGTCTCCAAGAAATGGTTCCGCGCGCGCGATATGTACGGTGTCGAAGTCGAGAACCCGCAGGATGCGGCCGTTGCCCTGTTGATCGCAATCGTCATCGATATGATGGGACATGACTGATGTCCAACAGTACCTGCTAAACAAGAAGGGAGTAAATCATGGCAACAGAAAGAGTTAGTACGACCGTACCGTTGAACTGGAATGAGGTGTGGTTCACCAACTGCCCCATGGTATCCGCCAACAATGTGGACCAGGAGCTGGGATGGTGTCGTGAGGAATACAAGAAGATCGGCTGTCGAGTATGCCTACTTCCGCCACGCACCCGAGAACAACTGGTACCCGCACTACATCCACAATCTCGACAATCTGATCCGTTTCGGCGGCCTGTATCCTCCGATCGCCGTCAACGCCGACATCCGCCGCACTGTGCTGCTGGGGGCGACGTGGGTCTACGAGGGTGGGGTGATGCAGGTGCGCGCCCGCGACAAGATCTTCCGCGTGAAGGACTTGAAAGGCAAGAAGATCGGCCTTACCAAGAGCCTCAACACGATCAAAAACGACTGGTGGCGCATCCAGGAGCACATGGGCATCGAAAATATCCTGATGCTGAACGACATGACCATGGATGATATTGAGCTTGTCGAGTTCCCCTACCCGGATGACTGGTACGACAAGCCCGAGATGCTCGTGCCGCCGATGAACAACCCGTCTGAGCTATGGCTACGCCGTGATCACAAGCACGACTATGCCTTCCGACCATTGGAGAAGGCGCTGCTGAACGGGACCGTCGATGCCATCTACAATCAGATGGGACAGTTAGGACAGCTCTCGGAGGCCACGGGCGAAATCAAAGCTATCTTCGACCTGTCCAAACTCCCAGACTGGACGATTCAGGTTGCCAACACCCCCGCTGTCATCACCTGCACCGACGTTATGGCCAAGGAGCACCCCGAGCTCGTCATCGCGTACATGAAGGCGATGATCAAGGTCGGCATGTGGGCGCAACCGGAATAAACGTGCTGCGGCCGAGATCCTCAACCGTCAGACGTTCTATCTGGATGCCGAGCACACCTACCGGGGCATCAAGGACGTCGACATGGTGCCGAGTCTGAGCGCACAGAACCTCGAGTGCGTCAGAGATCGGCAAGGACTTCATGTTCAGCCATGGCTACATCCAGAACGACTTCGATGTCGATGAATGGGCCGCGCCTGAGTTCTCTGGAGAAGGCGGCTCTGGAAGTCCTTACAAAGAAGAATGGGAGAGAAGAAGCTGGAGCAAACTTCCTGAAGGGGTAGGGCTCGAAGCCGAGGGCGTGCGACTCGGATAGTCGGGTGACATCCGCGCAGCTACAGTAAGTCCTAAGTGGTGTATGGGCGGATGCGCTCATACACCACTGACCTAATAGGGAGTTATGCCGATGAACACGGTTGAGGTAAACACCACGTGGTCAACACATCAAGTGCCTGAAGAAAAACTGACCGGCCTGGGTCTCTATGTGACTGCCCGCGAAGCGTATGCACTGTGGCAGACCAAGCCCGAACAAACCAACGTTCTCGACGTGAGAACATTTGAAGAGTATGTGTTGATCGGTCATGCTGAGATGGCGGCCAACATTCCCCTCGCCTTCCCCAGCTACAGTTGGGACGCTAACAAGGGCAACTATTCGGTCGTAGCCAATACAGATTTCATCGACCATGCCCACATGCGCTTTCAACCGGATGATACGATTCTGGTCATGTGCCGGTCCGGCGGCCGCAGTGCCATGGCGGTCAATGCCCTGGCCAAGGCTGGCTTCACGCAGGTCTACAACATCATCGATGGCTTTGAGGGCGACAAGGTGGAGGACCCCGAAAGCATCTATCACGGCCAGCGCATGAGGAACGGCTGGAAGAATTCCGCTCCCTGGACCTACGCGCTCGATCCGGCATTGGTCTGGATTCCTACGGGCGAGGAACTGGCCACCCTTCGCCAGCACCCTGGACATTTGATCGCCTAAGCTCCCCCTTCAGAAAATCGGTGACTGGCAGATGGTGGAGTCATGGCCCAGTCGTCGCGCCCCTGCGTCTGGCGAGGTGTGACCCGCGCGGCGTTGGTGTCGCCGGTGGACAATAGTTGGCTCGCGTCCACGGGGGTGTGACCGGCTCTTGCCGACACCCGGCGCCGCTTTGATTGCGCCTGCTGCATCAGGCGCGATCGAAGCGGCGCCACCACCCCCCGAACGGGGTGGTAGATTAGTGCTGTCTGCCCCTCGATTGGCTGAGTTCCTCCCTGCAGCTATAATATGAAAGCTAGGGAACGATGGCTCAACACAACAACTCATCCCGCATTATCTCCACCAAATTGTTTTATCCCGACCTTATCTGAGGACTTCGTCCCGCGTCTTCATTTACAGGATCGAGTCGATTATGATTGCCAACGGCCGTTGACGCTTGGTTTCGGCGCCCGCCGGCTATGGCAAGACCACCGCGGTTGCTGCCTGGGCCGATAGCAGCGAACTGCCTGTTGCCTGGCTGTCCCTCGACGCCAACGATAACGACCTTACTCTTTTCCAGGTCTACCTTCCTGGCTGCGCTGCGTCGGCGCATCCCCGGGTTTGGGACGAGCATGGAGGAAGTGCTGGAAGAAGCCGGGTCCACTCAGGCCAAGGCATTTGTCGAACTCGTTTGGAACGAATTGGGCCAACGGGAAGAGGGCATCGTTCTGGTGCTGGATGACTTCCATGTCATCACCAATACGGACGTGCTCGATCTGATTCGCGAGCTGATGGTCTATCCTCATCCGTCGTTCCATCTGGTGTTGATCTCGCGCCATGACCCGCTGCTGCCGCTGAGCAAGTGGCGCGCCAATAATCAGATGATCGAGTTCCGCTCGAGCGATCTGCGCTTCAGTTGGGACGAAACAGGCGCCTTTCTCCGGACTGCGTTGCCCAGCACCCTGGACGATGACAAGGTCTCCATCCTGCATACCCGGACGGAAGGCTGGCCGGCCGGGTTGCGGTTGGCGGCCCTGTCCCTTCTCCACGCCCCGAATATCGACGACTATCTGCTCGAACTGGGGTCCAACAGTCACCATATCATTGATTACCTGGCTGACCAGGTGCTGCGTGGTCTGCCGCCGGAGAAGCAGTCGTTCCTGATTCAGACGTCCATTCTCGATCGACTGTCGGGGCCTTTGGTCGAGGCGGTCATGGTGGATCTCGAGGGTCAGCTCGACGGCGCGGCCGTCCTGGGCGAGCTCTATCGGGAGAACTTGTTCCTGATACCCCTGGACGCCCAGCATGAGTGGTATCGCTATCATCACCTGTTTCTTGATTTGCTCCGGGCTCGCCTGGTCAAACAGCTCTCGCCGGAGGAGATTGCCGGTCTGCATCAAAGGGCTTTTCAATGGTACGCCGGCCGCGGACACATAGAAGAAGCGATACATCATGCAATTGCCGGTGGACGGGAGCACGAAGCTGTGCAGCTTGTGGCGGCCAAGCGGCACACATTACTCAATGAGGAACGTTTCTGGTTGCTGAATCACCTGGCCGATCTGTTCCCGGAGTCGGTCATCAGCGAATCGCCTGACTTGCTGTTGGCCAAAGCCTGGTTTGCCCTGGCCGGACGGGTGGATGTGGCCGAAGTTGTCCGGCTGACGGCCGAAGTCGATGCGCTGGCTAACCGGCAGGATATGGATCCTGACCAGGCCGTGATGCTGTTGGCCGAGAATGGGATTCTGAAGGGTGTCCCCCACTATTTTGCGCTCGATGCGGAGGTCGCGTTGGCGAATTCTCTGCACGGTCTGGAGATCTTGCCGGAGGAGTATTATCTGGCGCGCAGCTACGGCTGGTTATACGCGGCGGTCTCTTATCAGATATTGGGTGACCTGAGCAAAGCGTTTGAGACTGCGCGGGCCGGACAGCGTGAGGACCTGAACAATTCAGCTATCCCACGGGCACGCAACTTTGCCATTGACGGATTCCTGCGCTGGATGGCGGCCGATTTGGCCGGCATGGAGAAAGACGCGCTGCAGCTCATCCAGCTCGCCTCAGCCAGCAATCAGCGCAATACATTGGGCTGGGGCACCTATTTCGCGGCTTGCGTCTATTACAACCAAAATGATCTGGACACGGCGCTTATCTATGCCCAAAAAGCGCATGAAGACCGGTTCGTCAACCTGGGACTGTTCAACATCTACACGGAACTGATCCTGGCCCGCATTCTACTGATCAAAGGTGACACAGCCGGGGCCGAGGCGATCCTGGCGTCGGCCCGGACCTATGCTCTGGAGAACCGCAGTGCCCAGCTGCTGTTCCTGGTGGATGCGTTTGAGATAGACACGGAGATCATGCAGGGCGAATTGGGTCGAGCTGCGCTCTGGGCCGAACAGACGCTGCCGTTCATTCGGCCGGCCGCGATGGCCATGTTCTTTGAGCCACAGCTAACCGTGCCGAAAGCGCTCTTGGCCCTCAATGATCCGGCCAACGCGCAGCTGTTGGCCGACGTGTTGCAACGGTTGCGTGAATACTCGCAGCTAGGGCATAACATCCGCTATCTGATCGAAGTTCTGGCCCTGGAAGCACTCTTCCACGACTCGCAGGGTGACAAAAAGCCGGCCATGGCAAAACTGGAGCAATCACTCACCCTGGCTGAGCCGGGCTCCTTCCTTCGCCTCTACGTGGATCTGGGTCCGAAGATGAAAGACTTGCTGAGCCGGTTTTCTCAACATCCGGATCTGGCCCAATACGTCGCCACCATCATCGAAGCGTTCCCGCAGTCTCGCTCGGGGCGCAACGACGAATTGATCGAACCCCTGACGGATCGCGAGCTTGAAATCCTGGATTTTCTGGCCAAGCGGCTGAGCAACAAAGAGATCGCCCAGGAACTCGTCATCTCCCCGGTGACGGTCAAGCGACACACGATCAACATCTATCAGAAGCTGAATGTCGGCAGCCGCCGTGAGGCAGTCGAAGTGGCTGAAGCTCAGGGCCTCCTGAGATAAGCCGGCTGCATCCATAGTTAAGTACGGCCTTCCGCGGCCTTACGCTCCCCAACTTTCTCTAACTTCCAGTCGGCCTTCCACCATGGAGGGGTTGCACCCCCGTTGCACCATTTTGGTCCTTATTCCAAAAGCGGTTGTCGCCTACTATTCTGGTAGAAAAGAGCCTGCAGATATCGAGAGCGGCGTTGCCACTTTGGTTATCTTGTGTGGAGAAGCCCGGGAGACGCCTACTTATGATCAATGTTCCAACTTCCTATTTGGACGAGCCTGGCATCTATCGAATTCAAGTCCGGGGTGTATTAAGCCGAGACTGGTTTGAAGCAATGCTGGGAGACGCGCTCATCGCTTGCGATGCGAGCGGACCGGAACAAGCGGATACGGTTATACTGATCCAGGTGACGGATCAGCCGTTTCTTCTGGGTGTGATCAACGCCCTCTACAACATGGGTCACGCCGTTGTCGCGCTGGAGCAAGTGATTCCCCAAGATGAATTCGATGAGATAGAGCAGACGGAATCAGATGATTGACGCCCGTGTGTTCTGTCCTGATTGGGCACGGCTGCTTGGTTTCATCGAGCAACCGGTGGTCGCAGATCAGACAGCATGAGAACCAGCTGAACCCGAACCAAAGGAGAACCTGATGAAGAACTACCTAATTGTCACAGCCACGTTGATTCTGGCTGCTTTTCTGCTGGTGGCCTGCGCGCCGGCATCTGAGACCACGACGCCGGAGGTCGGCCCGCCAACCGAGACACCAGCTGCGGCGCCGTCTGACTCCATCCAGGGTATTGTCTGGAACTGGCAGACGTGGAACAACACGGCCACCAACAGTTCGACCCGGGTGCCCGATCCGGACAAGTATACGATCATCTTCAATGCTGACGGCACCACGGAAGGGCAGGCTGACTGCAACACCTTCAGCGGCACCTATTCGCAGGAGGGTGGCTTCACCATCACCGTGCGACCCGATGTGATGGCCGCTTGTGATATCGGATCGATGGATCAGGAATATTTCCGACTCCTGGGTGACGTTGCGGCGGGCGGCCCGGACGGGTCCGGCGGCCTGATGCTGCAGACGGCCGGCGGGGCAGAGCAATTGCTATACAGCAACGGCGGCGCGGCGCCATAGGCGCTCCGGCCGATGTCGGCACCTGCCTTGCGATTATCGATGAGTTTTCGAATAGCACCTCAGCGCGAAAACAACCAGTCAGTCAATCGAGGTCTTACGATGAGTACAGTTCAGTGGGTGAATACGCTAATGATTATTGCGACGGCCATGATGCTGCTTGTCGGCCTGGCGCGAAAACGTGCCGACCAGATAGTCCCGGCCCCCATCCCGGTGGACGGACAAGATGCTGAGGGTCTTGACCGCTAGGCTGATGAGTTTGAGCAAGCACTGATTCCAATGAAGATGTGACGTCATGGCCAATGGACTGACAGCCCGCGGCGAACAAGAGCTTCGCACCACCATGGTGCGCGAGGTAAGTCGGACCTTTGCTTTGTCAATCGAGGTCTTGCCGCATGTTCTGCGCGACGCGATGAGCATCGGCTACCTGCTGTTCCGCGTGTCCGATAGCATCGAGGACCATCCCGACCTATCGAGCGAACACAAGGTGTTGATGTTGCGCCAATGGGCGACCATTCTGGACGAGGGCGCGCCCGTTGCGACGCTTACCCACCTGGCGGCGGAGCTGCCCGATCAGACAGTGGAAACTTCCGCCATCCGCAATGCGCCGCTCATCGTCGACTGGCTCAACGACATGCCTGATCGCTTCCAGGAGCCTGTGCGTCAACATGTTGTGGCGACGTCCGTCGGCATGGCGCGATGGCAGGAGCATGGCCCGTACATCGAAGACGAGATCGCCCTCGACGACTACATGCACGAAGTGGCCGGCCGCGTGGGCTATCTGGTGACCGATCTGTACGTGCTCTATTCACCGGCGGTTCGGGCGCGCTACGACAGGCTGATGCCGCTTTCACGCCAATGCGGGCTGGCGCTGCAGACGGTCAACATCCTGCGCGGTCTGGGCAACGATCGTGATCGCGGCTGGGTGTTCGTGCCGCAGTCCTACTACGAACCATTCGGGTTAACGCGCGAGACGCTGTTTGACCCACAATACCGGACTCAGGCGATGCAGGTGGTTGACTTGCTCGTTGAGAAGGCCGGCCGCCATCTGGACTACGGGTACGAGTACGTCGTCAGTTTTCCGCGCACCGACCACAGCCTGCGACTGTCCTTGATGTGGCCGTTCCTGTTTGCGGCGCGGACGCTGGCCGTGTGCCGTGACAATCCGCTGGTGATGACCAGCGCGGCCAAGATCAGTCGGGCCGAGGTTCAAGACATTGTTATTAAATCACGCCTGTTTGGCTGGTCCAATAGCTGGCTGCACCATTATTACGAATCCATGATGGCTGCTCAGCCCGTCCATATCGGCCAAGAACAAACGTTTCCTGTCCCGTCGCGCAACGCGCAGATCGGGGAAAGCATGGCAGCAAACGGGCACACAGAGGTTCCGGCGAAATGAACCGCGGCTCAACCGATCTGTGTGCGATCAAATAAGGAGAATAATCAGATGACTGCGAATAGTGTTGCTGAACCGGGAGTAGAAGAGAAGAAGGGCGGCTTCAAGTTTCCCACAGCCTATACCGTCCTGGCCTTCTTATTAGTGGTCGTGGCCGCCCTGACATGGCTTGTCCCGCCGGGGCAGTACGATCGTAACGCCGAAGGCGAACCCATTCCCGGCACCTATCATCCTGTAGACGCCAACGAGCAGGGCTTCTTCGATGTCCTCATCGCACCGATCAACGGTATGTACGGAATCCAGGACGCCGATGGGCAGATCAGCACCTACAATGTCGGTGCGCTCTACGGCGCCATTGATGTGGCGTTCTTCGTCATGGTGATTGGTGGCTTCCTGGGCATCACGATGAAGACCGGCGCGGTTGATGCGGGCATTGGCTATGTCGTGAGCAAGCTCGGCAAGAAGGCCTCGCTGCTCATCATTGCCTTGATGGCTGTCTTTGCCGCGGGCGGCACCAGCTATGGCATGGCTGAAGAGAGTCTGGCCTTCTACTTCCTGATCATATCGACGCTGATCGCGCTTGGATTCGACGCGTTGGTCGGCGTGGCCATTGTGCTGTTGGGCGCCGGCATTGGCGTGCTGGGGTCCACGGTCAATCCATTTGCCACAGGTATCGCCTCGGGCATTGCCGGGATTCCGCTGGGAGACGGCATTGCTTACCGCGTGATTATTCTCGTGGTGGGCACGCTCCTGGGCATGTGGTGGGTGCTGCGTTACGCCAAGAAGGTCCACGCCGACCCCTCGGCATCCTACGTGGCCGATCGCGCCGAGGCCAACCGTGCGCTCTTCCTGGGCGATACATCCCAGACTGAGATTGTGGAGTTCACCACGCGGCGCAAGATAGCGTCTGGGGCTGTTCGTGCTGGCCTTTCTCATCATGATCTACAGCGTCATTCCCTGGGACGCCATGGGTCTGCCAATCCCGTCATTGGGCTGGTGGTTCACGGAGTTGACGGCACTGTTCTTGTTCTTCGCCATTGTCATCGGGTTGGTCGGCGGCATGGGTGAAGAAAGCATTGTGAACAACTTCATCGACGGCGCCCGCGATCTTCTTGGTGTGGCCCTGGTCATCGCCCTGGCGCGCGGTATCTCGGTGCTCATGAACAACGGCCTGATCATCGATACGATTCTCGACTGGCTGGCCAACCTGATCGCCGGGCTGGCGCCGGTGCCGTTCATCAATGGGGTGTTCTTGGCCTACCTGCCGCTGGCTTTCCTGATTCCGTCGTCGTCGGGCCTGGCCACAGTGACCATGCCGATTATGGCGCCCCTGGGGTCGTTTGTCGGTGTGCCCGAGCATCTGATCGTCACGGCCTATCAGTCGGCCTCCGGTTTGCTCAACCTGCTGACACCCACCTTCGCGGTGGTAACCGGCGCGTTGGCAATCGGCCGTATTCCGCTCAACACCTGGTGGAAGTTCGCCATCCCTCTGGCCATCATGCTGGTGGTTGTGGTTATGGCCACCCTAACCATCGGTGTGCTGGTGGGAGCGTAAACCAATCTGAGCCAACCGGATGGTTGCCCTACTAGGTCAACCATCCGGTTGGCACAAGTAGTCGTACCTTTCAAGCAGACCAAAGAGTTATAGTAAGTAAGAGACCAAATAGAACAGGCTTCTATTAGAGCCTGCAACCCACAAGGAGAATTAGCAATGGCTTTCAATATTCGCAATCGGAGTTTCGTTAAGGAACTGGACTTCACGCCGGAAGAGCTGAAGTTCTTGCTGAAGCTTTCGGCCGACCTCAAGGCCGCCAAGTACGGTGGTTTCGAACGTCCGACGTCTGACGGGCAAGAACATCGCCCTCATCTTCGAGAAGACCTCGACCCGCACGCGGTGCGCGTTTGAAGTGGCCGCCTATGACCAGGGCGCCCACGTCACCTATCTGGGGCCGTCGGGCACGCAGATTGGCCACAAAGAGTCGATGAAGGACACGGCCCGCGTTCTGGGTCGCATGTATGACGGCATCGAGTATCGTGGCTTCGGACAGGAGCTGGTCGAGATTCTGGCCGAGAACGCCGGCGTGCCGGTATGGAACGGCCTGACGGATCAGTTCCACCCCACCCAGATGATCTGTGACATCCTGACGATGATGGAGCACAGCGACAAGCACCTGGGCGATATCGCCTACTGCTACATGGGCGATGCCCGCAATAACATGGGCAATTCGCTGATGGTGACCGGCTGCAAGCTGGGCATGGACGTCCGCCTGTGCGCCCCCAAGGCGCTCTGGCCGGAGGAAAGCCTGGTCGAGACGTGCCGGGCCATTGCCGCCGAAACCGGCGCCCGCCTAACCATCACCGACAGTGTGGACGAAGGTGTCAAGGGCGTGGACTTCCTCTACACCGATGTGTGGGTGTCCATGGGCGAGGCCAAGGAAGTCTGGGACGAGCGCATCAAGCTCCTGAAGCCATACCAGGTCAACATGGAAGCAGTCAAGAAGACCGGCAACCCGAACGTCAAGTTCATGCACTGCTTGCCCGCCTTCCACAATCGCGACACCAAGGTTGGCGAAGAGATGTACCAGCACACGGGTCTGGATAGCCTGGAAGTGACCGAGGAGTTGTTCGAATCCGAGCGCTCCATCGTCTTTGCCCAGGCCGAGAACCGCATGCACACGATCAAAGCCATCATGGTGGCGACGCTAGGAGACTAGAGACTGTGACGGTTGAGAAGACAGCAGTCCGCTCGGAGACCGCCGGTTTCGGAGATGGCTGCTGTCTTCTCGCCCAGACCGCGCCGTAGGATCAATCGCTACTCGGAACCGGATCGCTAGAATGAACAGCGAAAGCAACACAATAGTAGGCCTGAGCAAGTAATGTTATCTACCCTTGTTCTTATGTTGTCCTGGGCATTTTGCTGGTAACCACCGTGTACGTGGTGGTGCGAACAGCCGTCTTTTGCCCGGCGCCGGCAGGCGTTCGACACCCGTCCAGCCCACGGATGCCGCTCGATTCGGCCATGGTCGCCCACCATCTGTCGGCCGTAATCCAATGCGAGACCGTGCCGCGCGATGACCAGGGCACGCCGGATCCGGCCGCATTCGACCGGCTGCACCAAGTGCTCAGCGATACGTACCCGCTGGTCCACAAGATGCTGAAGCGCGAGGTTATCAGTGGCTACAGCCTTACTCTACACCTGGGAAGGCACTGACCCGAGCCTGGAGCCGGTCATGCTGATGGCCCATCAGGATGTGGTCTCGGCCGATCCGGCCACGCTGGCACAATGGACACATCCACCCTTCGATGGCGCTATCGTCGATGGCTTCATTTGGGGGCGGGGGACGCTGGACATCAAGAACCAGCTCATCGGCATCATGGAAGGAGCCGAGGTCCTGCTGAGCCAGGGCTTTCCGGCCGGAACGAACCATTCTATTTGGTCTGGGTCATGACGAGGAGACCGGAGGCACCAACGGTTGCAAGGTCATGGGCGCAGATGATGCTCGATCGCGGCGTACGATTGGCGGGCATTGTGGACGAAGGTGGTGGCATCAGCGCCGGGTTGGCCCCCGGCATACGCGGAGACGTGGCTTTGGTGGCCGTCAGCGAAAAGGGTACTTAACGGTTGAGCTAACGGTCCACGGCCAGCCGGGCACTCCTCGACGCCGCCGCCGCAAACGGCGATAGGCATCCTGGCCCGGGCGTTGGCTCGTCTGGAGGCCCACCCCATGCCGACCCATGTGCGCCGGCTGCGGCCCATGTATCACGGGATTGGACGGGCAGTGCCCATCTATCTCCAGGTAGCGTTTGCCAATGTGTGGCTCTTTGGCCCGTGGTTGCGCCGCTGGTTGACGGCCAACCCGGAGATGAACGCCAGCATCCGCACGACGACAGCCCTGACCATCGTGCAGGGCGGTGTGGAAGACAACACCGTTCCGTCAGAGGCCAAAGCGATCGTCAACTTTCGTTTACTGCCGGGTGATACGATTGCGGAAGTGTTGGAATACGCCCGCCGCACCATTGATGACGAGCGGGTCGAGATCAATCCCGTCGAAGGCAAGTTCAATGAGGCCCTGCCGATTTCACCCAGCAGCGGGCCTGCCTACGAGGGGCTCAGTCAGGTCATTGGCGAGGTATTCGACAACCCACCCGTGGCCCCGTTTGTGATGCTGGGCGGCACAGACTGCCAACATTTTGTGCCGGTATGTGATCACATCTATCGCTTTACCTCACTGGTGATGGATGAGAGTTTTCGCGGCCTGGAACATGGCATTGATGAGCGTATCCCGGTTGAAGGGATGGCCACAATGGTGTGGTTCTATGTCCGATTGATGCAAGTGTGGGGCACGCCGAAAATGGTCGGCTCAAAAGGAGTATCAATATGAGAGTCGTTGTGGCATTGGGCGGCAACGCCCTATTACAGCGCGGTGAACCGATGACCGCTGACGTGCAGCGGCACAACACGCGGACGGCCGCCAAAGCTCTGGCACCCGTAGCCATTGAGCATGAACTGGTTCTTTCGCACGGCAACGGGCCGCAGGTTGGCTTGTTGGCGCTGCAGGCCGACGCCTACAAAGAAGTCGAGGCCTATCCGCTGGATGTACTGGGCGCACAAACCCAGGGCATGATCGGCTATATGATCGAGCAGGAGCTGGGCAATTTGCTGCCCTTCGAGGTGCCGTTCGCCACGATCCTGACGATGGTGGAAGTGGACCCGGATGATCCGGCCTTCCAGGACCCGACGAAATTCGTCGGCCCGGTCTACGAGAAGGAAGTCGCTGATAAACTGGCGGCCGAAAAGGGCTGGACCGTCAAGCCGGACGGCAACAAGTGGCGGCGCGTGGTGCCCTCACCATTGCCGAAGCGCATCTTCGAGGAACGGCCGATCCGGTTGTTGCTCGAACACGGCACCGTGGTCATCTGCGCCGGCGGCGGCGGCATTCCGACGATGTACGATCCGCAGAACAAACGCACGCTCATCGGCGTGGAAGCGGTCATTGACAAGGACCGGGCGACCGCGCTCCTGGCGCGCGACATTGACGCCGATCTGTACATCATGGCCACGGACGTGGACGGCGTCTACCTTGACTGGGGCACGCCTGATCAGCGCCGTATCGAGACCATCTCGGCCGACGATCTGGCGCAGTATGATTTCGTGGCCGGTTCGATGGGCCCCAAGGTTGAGGCGGCCATCGACTTTGTGCGGCAGACCGGCAAGCGGGCAGCCATTGGCAGCCTGGCTGATATTGAGCAGATTGTGGCCGGCACAGCCGGCACGAATATTGTTGGAAACAAGGGGTAGGGACGGGATCGCCCCGCTCCAACTCGCGATTGAACAGATGGTGAAATCACCAAGTTATTTGCAGAACTAAATGTGGAGAAAGCTATGAATACTCAAACAGGCGTTAATTCTGAAGTCGGAAAACTTCGCAAAGTCATGGTTCACCGCCCGGGGCTCGACCTCCAGCGGCTGACCCCCAATAATCACGACGAACTGTTGTTTGATGATGTGCTCTGGGTGGAACGCGCCCAATGGGAACACGATCAATTCGTCAAGCTCATGCGCGATCGCGGCATCGAGGTATACATCCATGTCGAGATGCTGGCCGAGGCGCTGGCTGCGTCTGACGAAGGCCGCCGCAACCTGATCGATATGGTGGCTTCGGAGTACACCGTGGGCTGGTCGCTGGTCGACGAAGTGCGTGACTTCATGTGGCAGATGAAGCCGGACACATTGGCCAAACACGTCGTCGGCGGCCTGACGATGGGCGAACTGGAACAGATGGGGTTCGATCTGGCGAAATACCGGGCGATCTCCCTGGGCGCGGCGGCCGTTGATGATGACGGCTACTTCATCATCCCGCCCGTGCCCAACTCCCTTTTCCAGCGCGATCCGTCCTGCTGGATCTACAACGGGGTTACGGTTAATCCCATGTACTGGCCGGCGCGCCGCCGTGAAGCCCTGAACATGCTGACTATCTATCGGTATCATCCCATATTCCAGGCGGCCGACTTCAATTTCTGGTATCCCCAACAGGGTGTCGAAGGGTTCGATATCCAGGATTTTGGTCGCGCCTCGTTGGAAGGCGGCGACGTTCAGCCGATCGGCAACGGAGCGGTCGCCATCGGTATGAGCGAGCGGACATCGGGCCGGATGATTGAGTTGGTGGCCAAAGAACTGTTTGCCAAGGGTGCAGTTGACCGCGTGATTGTGGCCATCATGACCAAGGATCGCGCCCACATGCATCTGGACACGGTGTTCACTCTGCTCGATCGCGACGTCGCCACCGCTTACCCCGCGGTTGTCAACAACATTCGCTGCGTCAGCCTGCGCCCCGGCAAGAAGGAAGGCGACTTCCATGTGACCGTCGAGAAAAACTTCATCTCGGCCGTTGCCGACGCACTCAAGGTAGACAAGCTGACGGTTGTGGAAACCGGCGGTGATGAATACCAGATGGAGCGCGAGCAATGGGACGACGCCAACAATACCGTGGCGCTGGAGCCTGGTGTGATCGTCGCCTACGAGCGCAATACCTATACGATAGCCAAGATGCGCCAAGCCGGCATTGAAGTGCTGGAGATCGCCGGCTTTGAACTGGGCAAGGGGCGCGGTGGCGGTCACTGCATGACCTGCCCCGTTCTGCGCGACGGTATCTAGGAGTGACTAGTCGTCTGTGGCGAAAGGGAGAAGAATGGTATATGGCGACAACAGTTCCTTAGGCAATGGTGGAGGTGACGGTCTCTGGTTGGCCCGCCCTGGACAACGCAAGACATGGCAATGTCCACAGTGCCATGCGACCGGGTATCGTCCCGGCGCACGGCCGTAGAAAGTAGATCGGAAGTAAGTTGATAAATGAGCTACAAATCGTATCTGGAGAGAGAAATGTCAAAGAAGAAAAGCAAGAAGAAACAGAAGAACCAGGCCAAGACGCAAGACGTTCTGGTAGAGGTGAATGTCGCGCCGCCCAACCTGGACGAAGCGCTTGTATCCACGGAACCCAAACCGAAGATGAAGCGCAAGGAGTTTGAGGCGGAACTAGAGCCACTGCAGACTGAGCTTGTCAAGCTTCAGGAGTGGGTCAAGGCCAGTGGCGCCAAGGTCTGCGTTATCTTTGAGGGTCGCGACACGGCCGGCAAGGGTGGCGTGATCAAGCGCATCACCGAACGGACGAGTCCGCGTGTCTTTCGCACAGTGGCGCTGTCCGCGCCGACCGAGCGCGAGAAGTCACAGATGTACTTCCAGCGCTATATGCCGCACCTACCGGCGGCTGGTGAGGTCGTGCTCTTTGATCGTAGTTGGTACAACCGCGCCGGTGTCGAGCGGGTGATGGGCTTCGCCACACCGGAACAGGTGGAGAAGTTCCTGAAGCTGACCCCCTTCGTCGAGAAGGCCATCGTCGATTCCGGCATTATCCTCATCAAGTACTGGCTCGACGTCAGCATGGAGAATCAGGCCAAACGGTTCCAGGAACGCAATGAGGACTACCAGAAGATATGGAAACTCAGCCCCATGGACTTGGAAGCGCAGCGCCGCTGGTATGACTATTCCCGCGCGCGCGATGACATGTTCCTGGCCACGGACACAAACGACGCTCCGTGGTATGTTGTTGACTCCAACGATCAACGGCGGGGCCGGCTGAACTGTATCAGCCATCTCCTCAGTGCTATTCCCTATGAGGAAGTTCCGCGCGAACCGATCAAGTTCCCGCGGCGACAAGCAAAGGGCGACTATGTTGAGCCGGACTACGCCTATCGGCGCGTTCCGAGCATCTATTAGCTTGAAGGTGATGAACAATGTCTAACGCAACATCCACAGACACAACTTGGTATGCGCTGACCGCTGAGGAGGTCGCGGCAAAGCTCGAGGTCAATCCGGCCAAGGGCTTGAGTGCGGCCGAAGCGCAGCAGCGATTGCAGCAATATGGCCCCAACGTCCTGGCCGCAGGTAAGAAAGAAACGGGCCTGCAGGCATTCCTGCGCCAGTATAAAGATCTCATGCAGATCATCTTGCTGGTGGCCGCGGCCGTGAGCTTTATTTTTACCCGCGAATGGGGCACGACAATCGTGCTCATCGGCCTGACGATCTTTAACGCGGTCCTGGGCTTGCGCGGCGAATCCAAGGCTGAGGCCAGCCTGGCTGCCCTGGCCAAGACGATGAAAGATATCGCCCGCGTGCGCCGCGACGGTCAGGCCATTGAGATCGAAGCCGGCGAACTGGTGCCGGGCGACGTGGTGCTCATGGAGGCCGGCAACCGTGTTCCCGCCGATGGTCGCCTGTTCGTGGCGGCCACGCTGGAAATCGAAGAGGCTGCTCTAACCGGCGAGAGTGTGGCGTCGCCCAAAGACACCGACGTCATCGAGAAAGACGAAGTGGCCTCTGGGCGACCAGGCGAACATGGCTTTTATGAATACGTCGGTGACACGCGGTCGCGGCGAGTTCATGGTCACGGCCACGGGTATGGCGACGCAGATGGGCAACATTGCCGATTTGCTCAACAAGACCGAGACCGACAAGACGCCGCTGCAGAAGCAGCTGGACCATCTGACCAAGATCATTGCCGGTATCGCCGGTATCGCCTTCTTGCTGATGCTCATCCTGGGTTACCTCAATGGCCAACCCTTCAATGAGATCTTCATTGCCGGTGTCGCCCTGGCCATCTCGGCCATTCCGACCGGTATGCCGGCCGTTGTGACGACCATGTATTCCATGGGCACGCGCAAGCTGGCGGACATGAATGCCATCGTGAAGCGCCTGCCGTCCGTGGAAACGCTCGGCTCGGTCTCAGCCATTTGCTCGGACAAGACCGGCACCTTGACCCTGAACAAGATGACGGCCCGTGAGTTCACCGTTCCCGGCCAGAATCGTTTCACCGTCACCGGCGAAGGGTATGGTATCGAAGGGACCATGGCGCTTGCTGAGGGAGTTGTCGGGCTGGAACCCTGGCAGAAATCAACGTCTGGCGTATAGCACGGACGGCAAATTGCTGAGCGCCGGCGGCGCCAATGTTGATCTCAATCAGATTCTGCTGCCCATGGCCCTGTGCGCCGACGCCCGTTTGGATGGGGCAATGCTCATTGGCGACCCGACAGAAGGCGCGCTGATCGTTCTCGCCGAGAAGGGTGGCATCAGTGTGGAAGGTGCGCGCGAGATGTATCCGCGCGTCGCTGAAGTACCCTTCGACTCTGACTACAAGTTCATGGCGACTTTCCACAACATGGTGGACGAACAGGGCAAGGAAGTGGTCCGCGCCTTCGTGAAGGGTGCGCCGGATGTCCTGATCGCCCGCTCCGGTTCCTATTGGATGCCCGGCGAAGCAACGCGCCAGGTGACTGATGAGAACGTGCAGTTGGCGCTGGCCGAGAATGAGCGCATTGCCGCAGCCGGTGAGCGCGTCATGGTCGTGGCCCGTCGTGACTTCGATCCGAAGACGTTCGATCCGACAGCCAACCTGATCGATGACATGCACGATCTGACCCTGCTGGCCATGGTCGGCATTGTGGACCCGCCGCGAAGCGAGGCCAAGGACGCCATCGCCAAGTGCCATAGCGCGGGCATCCAGGTCCGGATGATCACAGGTGATCACGCTGTTACGGCCGCAGCCATCGGTCATGAGCTGGGCATCGAAGGCGAAGCGCTCACGGGCGCTGAGTTCGCGGCCATGAGCGACGAAGAACTGATGAAGCGGCTGCCCAACATCGGCGTCGTGGCCCGCGTGGCGCCGGAAGACAAGATCCGGCTGGTGCGGCTGCTGCAGGAGCAAGAGAACATCGTCGCCATGACCGGCGACGGCGTGAACGATGCGCCGGCCCTGAAGAAGGCCGATATCGGCGTTGCGATGGGCATCACCGGCACCGAAGTCTCCAAGGGCGCGGCCGTGATGATCCTGACCGATGACAACTTCGCTACCATCGTGAAGGCGGTTGAATATGGCCGGGCGATCTATGATAACCTGTCCCACTTCATCCGCTTCCAGATGACAGCCCTGGTGGCGTTCATCGCCACGTTCCTGGGCGCGGCGATCTTCTTCATCCTCGGCGGCATACCGTTCGCCCCGTTGCAGATTCTGTGGATTAACTTCGCCGTTCAAGTGCCCATTGCCATTGCTCTGGGCTTTGACAAACCGGCCAATGACTTGATGGAACGCAAACCGCGACCGCTGAATCAACCGATTCTGTCGCGGTCGCAGTGGCTGCGCATCATCTTCATCGGCCTCCTGATGGCGGTGTTCACCCTCTTCCTGGAAGCGCGCTACGAACCCACCAGTGTCACCCTGGCGGCGACCATGGGCTTTGTTGTCTTTTCGCTGCTCAACATCTCCGTTGCACTCAGCTCGCGCAGTGAAACGGCCAGCGCCTTCAACCGCGACATCTTTCATGATCGCAGCCAGTTGATGCTCTACGGACTGGCGCTCTTGCTGGTTCTCTTGCCGACGGTGCTGGGGTTCCTGCAGAACGTCCTGAACTTCGATTCGCTGACACTGGAACAGTGGCTAATCTGTTTTGGGTTTGCCTTTGTGCTGCTGTTGGTCGATGAGGTCATCAAGGTCTTCTTGCGTCGCCGCAAGGAATCGGCCGCCCCGGCCGCAGCCAAGCCGCTGCCGGCATCCGGCGATTGATTCGTATAGTAGGTTTATTGGCGCCTGGCAGAATGCCAGGCGCCATACGCCCTGAAGTTCGGATGTCCGATTACTGGGCAAGTTGGAAGACAGTTGACAATGTACAAATCTAAAGAGGACCCGGCCACCTGGCACTCAACGGAAGAGCCCTACCGGCGTCCGATAGAAGATGAGTCGATTCGTGAAGACGCCTTGCGACGCAACGAGGTGCTCATCGAACAGATTTGGAAAGACCTGGACGGTAGGGTGCCACGTTGTGAGATTGAAATCATGCTTGACGAGGTGGCCCCGGCATACGATGACGCCCGGATACAGACCTTTGTACCCATCTTCCTGCGTCGGGAAGTAACCCGGCGTCTCCAAAGGGAAATGGCTCCAGGCAACGCGGTGTCGTCATTGGCTCCTGATGTTGACGGCGATGGTTCATCCATCGATTTCGTCGAATACGAGACGCCGGTGAACGGTAGTCCTGACCGGTAAGTAAGTGACTACGACCACCATCGGTTATGCAATAATGGGACTGATTGATGAGGCAACAGCTTGCTTCATGTGTCGGAATCAGGCCAACAGCGGTTATGGACGGATTGAGTCGACAACGAAATGGTGCGGCCGTCTGTCCGGGAATGAAACAATGGAAGTCTAGCCTAGCGGAGGTAAGAAAAGATGATCGATCGTGGACCAGTTGATGTAGTGGTACTAGCAATCGGGGCACCGCACTTTGACGGTAGCATCCTGGAAGAATTGAAGCGCCAGACGGCCAAGGGAACAATTCAGGTATTGGACGTCATGGTTCTGTTTAAGTCGGATACCGGGGAATGCTTTCGGCTCGATCCCGATAATCTGTCACCGGCAGACCAGGCAGCCCTGAAATTCGTCAACGTTGACTCACAGGGGTTGTTTGATGATGAAGACGCAGAAACGCTGTGGACGGGAATGGTTCCCGGATCAGCCGTGATTGCGTTGGCCATCGAACACACCTGGGCCGTGGACCTGGTCAGGGTACTGGACGCCAGTGGAGTCCAGGTGGCCTTCAACTACCGCGTACCCGCTCCCGTCGTGGACGAGGCATTTGCCTCACTTGAAACAAATAGTTAGTCTTAGAAGTAGGAGATATAGAAGAATGCCAGGATTAATGAGAGGAATGGCCAGAACGGCGGCCGTTGTTGGAACGGCAACCGCGACCCGTGGCGCTGTCAATCGGCGCCAGGCGAACAAGAACGCCGCCGCGTACTCGGAGGCGATGACGACGGCCAATGTTGTGCCTGCGGCGGCCGCGCCGCCGGTAATAACGGATCAGGTGCCAGTCGGCGAGGATGACCCGATTGCCCAGCTGGAGCGCCTGGGAGCGCTCTATTCACAGGGTCTCTTGACAGACGAAGAGTTTGCCGCGCAGAAGGCTTTGCTGCTCGGCTAGACATGGTCGCCCCCGTGGCTCGGTGACGGTTCAGACGGCTAATGTCCCTGGCCGTCACCGAGCTAATAGAGCGGCAATGTGATTGCGAGACAACTGGAACACTTAAGGTGAGCAGCCCCGTAGTTAAGGTGGCTGCCTTGTCAAAGGAGAGTTGACTATGTGTTGTGCACTTCTCGCGCTCGTTCTCGCGGGCCCAAGATTTTTCGGTATCTTCTGGTGGATTTTCCAGCCGGGTCGGTGGCAGTTGGCCTTCAACGACTTCCTGGGTGGAACCCTGTGGTGGATATGGCCGATTCTCGGCATCATCTTCCTGCCCTGGACCACGCTGATGTACATTATCGTCGCGCCGGGCGGCGTCGTGGGCTGGGATTGGCTGTGGTTGGGCTTGATGCTGTTTTTTGACATTATGTCCTACACCGGTGGATTGGGTCGCAAGCGTCTTCCCGGATACGAAGGCTATTAGGCTTTATCCAGTCAGCAGGACCCGCCGCCTCGACCCAGCGCCTCGCTGAAAGGCGCGCGGTGTCTTGATCGCTATGACAACGTACCCTGGTCGGCACCCGTCACACAGTGGCGGGTACCGACCAGGTGCAGATTGATCCTCAGCTCAGCGTGGATCGGATTACCCTCGTCACTGTTCCAATAGCCGACTCCTCTCAGGCAGAATCGGCCAAGGTGATTTGACCGCGTGTACTGCGCGCTCATCAGCGGCATAGGTCGCAGTTATCCCCGTAAACAATCATTGTGGGTGACTAGGCCGCAGACAAGATGTTTGCGCTACAACACCGGGATGCTGACAAACACTGGCAGCCCACGTCACATGATGGCCCAATCGGGCCCTAAATCGGATAATGGCTCTCCTATGAAACAACCACTGGTAATCCTCACCCATACCCTCCCGCCGGACTGGATCACTGGCTTTGATAGTCATTGCGAGCTGCTTATCGGCCCCGATATCGAGGACAATAATCGTCTCAGCGATGAGCTGCGCCAACGCCTGGGCGACGCCGAGGGCCTGCTGACGATGTTGACGGTCAAGGTCGACGAGGCTCTGCTCACGACGCCCCCCACCTCAAAGTCGTCAGCAATATGGCTGTCGGCGTGGACAACATTGACCTCAACGCCTGTACGCGGCGCGGCATCCCGGTCGGGCACACGCCCGGCGTGCTGACCGAGAGCACGGCCGACCTGACGCTGGCTCTCCTACTGGCCGCGGCCCGCCGTCTGCCGCAGGCCGGCCAGGACGCGCGAGATGGCCGCTGGACCACATGGTCACCTACCGGCTGGTTGGGTGCTGATCTCAACGGCGCGACGCTGGGCATTGTGGGGCTGGGGCAAATCGGGACGGCCGTGGCCGAGCGAGCGGCAGCCTTTGGGCTGAAACTGCTGCACGCCGGGCCTGCTGCCCGGCCGGACAGTGAGGCTCGATTGGGTATTCGTCATGTACCGCTGGATGAACTTCTGGCGCAGAGCGACTTTGTGTCGCTCCACATGCCGCTGACGGCCGAGACACGCGGCATGATTGACGAAGCCGCGCTGCGCCTGATGAAACCCACGGCCATCCTGATCAATGCGGCCCGTGGCCCGGTGGTCGATTCGGCCGCGCTCTACCATGCCCTGTCCGAAGGGTGGATTGCCGCCGCCGGGCTGGATGTCACCGACCCGGAGCCGCTGCCGCCTGAGTGACCCGCTCTACACGCTGGACAACTGTCTGATCGTGCCCCACATTGGATCGGCCACTCATCACGCGCCGGCGCATGGCCGAGCTGGCCGTGGCCAACGTTGTTGCTGGGCTCGCAGGCGAGCGCTTGCCCCATTGCGCGAATCTTGCCGTTTACGGGGATTGAGGCGCCGCAGCGCCAAACAGGTAAGCGCTAATCGTGCATCGCCTGGAATGAGCGTGTCAGATGAACGAGTCGCTCGCCGAGAAGTCGAATGATGATCTGCTGCAAAGCGTTGGCGGCCGCGGGGTCTTCCGCGGTTAGCCGCGCCAGACTCTCGCGGGAGAGACTGTAGACCACCCCCGCTTCATCGACAACAACGGCCGCGGTCCGAGGGGTATTCAGGTAGAAGCCCAATTCGCCTACAACCCGACCGCCCTGCATGGTTTCCAATCGCATGGGCGGTATGTCCCTGCTCTCCAGTTGCGCTGTCACCTGGCCCGACTCAATGAAATACATGACGTCCGGTGCATCACCCTGACTGATCAGTTTGTCGCCCGCGGAAGTTTCTTGACGCAGTAGATAGGGGATAATACGGTTCGTGGCCTCGACCGGCAGGATGTATTGAAGTTGGCTTTCCAGGGTGTCGAAATGCTCGACCCGGCCGGCACGTTGGGCCAATAGTTCATCCTCACACCACTCCACGCCGTGATCCAGCGTGTCGAAAAAGACAATGAGGCCTGGCTCCTCGATATACCCTCCGCGCGCCATCTGCTCCCGGAGGGCTGGGGACAGGCCGGTAAAGACCAGGGAGATGCCTTCATCGTCAGCCAATTGGCGCATCTTCTGAAAGCTGAGCAGCCCGGTGCTGTCCAGCCCGTTGACATTGGCGAAATCGAGCATGACATATCGTGTCTGGCCGGATTGCGCCTGCCGACGCACGGTTTCGAACAGCGTGTTGGCCGTGCCGAAGAAGATGAAGCCTTGCAGCCGCAGGATATAGATTTGCTGGCACAATTCGGTCAATGCTTCACGCGAGGCTGGGCTACGGGTCACACGGCTGCGGTAGTCTGCTCCGGACAGCGCATGACGCACAACGTCCGTTCGACTGTAGTTGATGACAAACATAATCAGGGCTGCGACGAAGCCCACCAGCACCCCTACGAGAAAACCCTGCCAGGCAATGGTCACCAAAATGAGCATGATGATCGCAAAGTCAATGTGGGGGAACTTGAACCAGGCGTCATAGACCCAATCCGCCAACAGCAGCAGACCGACAAACATCACTAACCCACCCAGCACCAACTTGGGGATGTAGCCAACCAGGGGGGCGCCCAGAAAAATGGTCGCCACCAGCAGCACGCTCAACACCAGACCCGGCAGGCGCCGGTTGGTCGTTAGCGAGTGGTTGAGGCTGGAGGTGCTAATCGCATGATAGCCCACGATGCCGCCGCCCAGCCCGCTGAGCAAATTGGCGACGCCGGTGATGGCCAGCTCGTGATTCAGGTTGAGATCACGCTTTAGGATCAGTTCCAGGCCATTGGCATTGAGCAGCAGACCGATGGCGCTAATGAAGATCATAGGCACGAGAATCGGGATCTGACTCGCGATGGCCGGCCAATTGACCTGGGCCAGCAGGTCCGGGGATAACGGGAAGCGCCACAGCCCTGCCTCCGGCAATCCGCCGACCAACCAGCCACCGGCCGAAAGCGTCGCCAGAGAGGCGCCGAGCAACCAGGCAACCAGAAAGAACAACAGCGATGCCACAACAACGACCACCGGCAGCCACAGCGGGTTATCGAAGCGACGGGCGGTGAAGAACAAGGCCAGCGCCAGCGCCAGCGCGGGCAGCCAGCGCATGAGTGCATCCGGGCTGAACAGCGCCAACCCGCCGCTATCGGTCATGATGCCAATGCCGCCCTGCACCAGCAGGTAGCCTGTCCCGGCCAGGAAGCCGCCCATCACCGGATATGGGAGAAAGCGAATGAGATTGCCCAGTTTGAAGGCGCCCAGCACGATGAACACCACACCCGCCATTAAGGTCGTCAGGGCGACCATGACGACGACGGTGGGGAAGGTGGCACCGGACGCTGCGCCGGCGGCGGTCACACTGGCGACGGAGACGGCCGAGATGCCCAGCACTGCCGCCGGGATGTCCTGGCCGATGGCAATCGTGCCGCGATAGGCACTGAGGAGAGCCACGACCGCAACCAAGATTGCATCACCCACTACCAACAGGCCAATGCCCTGGGCCAGTTCATCCGGGGCAACACCCTTATAGACGAGGGCGGCGAAGGAAGCAATCAGGACGAATTCGAGCACGAACAGCAAGAGGCCCGCCATGAGGCTGCGAGCGGCCGTTCGGGGTCGCAGTTCTTCGGCAATCGTGGTTCGCGTAGTTGTTGCCTTGGTGATGCTCATTGACGGTGAGTCGCCATAGGGCCGCAATCGGTCAGGGCGGCCTCAGAGTGTCGTGTTCATTTCAGCGGGTGGTGCGCCGGGCTGGTTCTTGACTTGTCGAGACGAGACGTGAGACTAAACGGTTGCCGGACGGCCGTGGCACTGCTTGTACTTCTTGCCGCTGCCGCAGGGGCAGGGATCGTTGCGCCCTGCACCGGCGTATACAGCCGCGGCCTGCGCTGCTTCGGCGGCATAGACCTGCATGATTTCGTCGGCGTAATGCCCGGTCTGAATCAGGTTGGCCATGATCTTCATCGGCCCATCGACATGATTGAAATACAGCTTGTATCCGGCGCATAGATAATTGAGGCCGGGTTCACCGTCGGGCGTGAAGATGAACCGATTGCGCGGGCAGCCGCCATTGCAGGCGAAGCGCACTTCACATTCGCGGCAGTATTGGGGCAGGGTGTCCTGCTTGTCCCGGCCGAATTGGCGCTGTCTGTCCGAGGCCACCAGCTCGATCATGTGCGTCTCTTTGATGTTGCCCAGCAGGAAGTCTGGCTCCACATAGTGGTCGCACGAGTACAGGTCGCCGTTATGCTCCAGGGCCAGCGCGTTGCCACAGGTGGGGGCGAAGATGCACAGACTGTACTGCCCGACATGGGCACCGAGGGTGGTGTCGAATAACTGCACGAACACCTCGCCGACGTCATGCCGCACCCACTCGTCGAAGATCTCGATCAGGAAACGGCCGTATTGCTCACCGCCCACCGACCGTTCGGTAACCAGGTTGCCGGACTGAATGTAGAGCGGCCGATCGCCGCCCGGCCGTTCGCTCCAGCCCATGTTGGCGATGGGCAGTAGTTGCTCAGTGGAGCGTTCAATGATGGGGATAAACTGGATGAACCTGGCGCCCATCTCGTCGCGGAAGAAGTGATAGACCTCCAGCGCCCGGTGCTGGTTGCCCGCATGAACGGTGCAGAGGATGTTGAAGTCCACGTCGTGGGCTGCCAGCACGCGCCAGCCGCGCATGACCTGGTCGAAGCTGCCCGCACCGCCCTTGTTGACCCGATACAGGTCGTGGATCTCCCGCGGCCCGTCCACGCTCAGACCGATGAGGAAGTTGTGCTGCTTGAAGAACTTCGCCCACTCATCGTCCAGCTTGGTGCCGTTGGTCTGCATGGTGTGCAGCAGGCTTTGGCCCGGCTTGACGTATTTCTCGGCGATGGCCACGGATTCCTTGAAGAAGTCGAGTCCCATCAGCGTCGGCTCGCCACCCTGCCAGGCGATGTTGATCTCCGGTGCCTGGCTGTGCGATTCGATCAGTTGCCGGATATAGGTCTCCAGCAAACCGTCTTCCATCCGAAACGGACTGCCGGGATACAGTTCTTCCTTGGACAGGAAAAAGCAGTACTTGCAGTCGAGATTGCAGATAGCGCCGGTCGGCTTGGCCAGTAGGTGAAATGCCGGCGGGGCGTTGGGCGGAATGGTGCGCGGTACGTCGATCATGGGCCCATTATAGAGCGGTCACACTGTTAGTAAAGGGAATTGTGCAAGTCGGCTGGCCGAATGCCTTGTGGAGTTTGACAGGTTTTCAGGGAACCGGCCGCGGGCCTCAGTCGCGGGTCAGGTGGTCGGGCAGCGGCCCGGAGATAGCGCCGATGGCCCGCTGCCACGAATCGCGCTCTTCGCCAAACTTCTCGTGACGAAAGCGATGGTCGCTCTTGCGCAGGAACTCCTCCAGTTCCGCCTCCAGTCGCATCCAGATGGCCCGTTGCGCGGCCACCAGCGTGGTCAGATTCGGGCCGGGCAGCCCCCGCTCCACCACGCCGCGAAAGTGGGGGAGGCACAGGCCACTGGAGGCGCCATATGCCTCGGCCAACTCGCTGCCCGGCACGATCTGGTTGAGCAACGTATCGGCTACCTGGTTGAAGACCTCGGCCTCGTTGGCGCAGATGGGGCAGAGCGTCTTAGGTGAGAGGTCATCAGCCAGTTGCCGGGCGGCCGGGTGTGACACGCCCACGTTGGCCGACCGTGCCAGCGACCGCAGGCGCGACGCACCGACCTGGTCAATGTGGGCTGCGTCCAGGGTGCGGATGAGCATCTTGAGCACACCCTGCATCATCGTGGCCGACCCCAGCGCGCTGCCGGTGCGCACGAACAACTCGGAGTGACGACGGCAATAGCCGCGCGCGGCATTGAGTTCCTCGCGCACGCCGACGTCGTTGACCATCTCGAACAAAATTGCGCCAACCAGCCGGTCGCTGCTGGCGTCCAGCAATCGGCACATGGCGCAGTCTGGCTCGGCCAGCGCGGCCAGAAGTTCGTCATAATAGGGGATACGTTGGGCCATGGACGGAGTGTACTTCAAAATTGTCCAACTTGGTTCTGTAAGGCAGAATGGGCTCAAGTTGATATACTTATCGAATCATCAAGTGAACGCTAGGTGCGACTGCAAAAGGTCCGCTTAATGCTAATGATTGAGAAGTCCAAGCCTCTGCTCTATCTGATTGTCGGTCTGGCCGGCATATTTATCATCGTTTTTGGCATTCGCCTGTCGGCCGATATCCTCAACCCAATCTTGCTGGCGGTTGTCATCACCATTGCCGTGTCGCCTCTGCCGGCCAAGCTGACCGGCCGGGGAATTCCCGGGTGGCTGGCGCTGGTGCTTACGTTCGGCCTGGTCTTGGTCATTATCGGCCTGGTGCTTTTGCTGATTGTGCTGACAGCCGGGCAATTGGTGGATGAGATTCCCCAACTTCAGCAGGCATTTATCGACCAGCAGGCGGCCGCGGAGTCGAACCCGGATGCACCGTCTTTCTTCCCCTGGCTAACCAACGGCGTGTTGATCTCCGGGATCGAGAGCCTTGTATTGAGCCAGCGCGCGGCCGATTTGGCGACTACACTGCTCGGTTCGCTCGTACGCGGTATTTCACAGGCGTTCATCGTCCTGTTGATCTTTGCGTTCATGCTGGCCTCGACGCTGGCCCTGCCTTCGGCTGATCGCCTCGGACTTAACCCGGATCAGCCGCTCGTCAATCGCTTCGTACAGCTGACGGCTCAGGTCCGTCAGTATGTGAACCTGACTGCACTCATCAACCTGATGGTCGCCATCGGTAATACGATCCTGCTCCTCTTTCTGGGCATCGGCCCGGCGCTCCTGTGGGGCATGCTGTCGTGGATCATGGGCTTCATTCCGGCCGTAGGGTTCTGGATTGCCATGATTCCGCCGATCATGATTGCCCTTGTGCAGGGTAAAACCGTCACGGCCCTCATCATATTCATAGGCTACGTCGTCATCAACGGCACGGTGGAGAATTTCGTCAAGCCGCGTATGTTCGGCGAGCGTCTGAGCATTTCCCCGGTTGTAGTGGCCGTCTCGCTGATCGTGTGGGCCTGGTTGTTGGGGGCGGTAGGGGCCATCCTGGCGATCCCCATGACGCTACTGCTATTGAGTATCCTGGAAGCCTTTGAAAGTTCGGCGTGGCTGGCTACGCTGATGCGCACGACGGGCAATCAAGAGCCGGGCGCCCGCAAGGACGCCATGAGCCAACTTCAGGCTACGTGGCAAAGAGTTCGCGACACGATCGTTCCGCCGGATCTGCCCCCGCCATCTGTGGGCTGATTAGCCCCGGATGAAGTAGATGATGGCCACGGTCACGCCGATGGCCACAACCGTGCGCCGTAAGGTGGCGGGTTTGATTCGCCCGGCCATCCGCCCGCCCAGAGTCCCGCCACCTAGCGCACCGACAGCCATCACGGCCGCCGCCAGCCAGACCACCTGCCCGGAAAACACAAACAACAGCGCTGCGGTCATGTTCGTGGCAAAAGCCACCGCCTGTTTCAGCGCGTTAATCCGCGTCAGCGAATCATCAATGACCAGTCCCATCACGGCCAACAGAATGACGCTCAACCCGGCCCCGAAGTAACCACCATAGACCGAGGCCAGGAAGATGGGGAAGACGATCCAGAACTCGCTGATCCGGGTGTTACCCTTGGATTCATTGTATTGGACCAGCCATTTCTTTACCGGTTCCTGAATGGCCAACAGGCCCGACGCAATCAAGATGAGATAGGGCACCAGTTCCCGGAACAGGCGCTCGCTGGTCGCCAGCAGCAGCAGCCCGCCCGCCAGCCCGCCCAGCGCACCGGCCGGGATGAGGATCAACAGACGCCGCCGCTGGCCGCGCAAATCCGATGCCTGCCCCAACATCCCGCCGACGTAGCCGGGCACCAGCGCCACGGTGTTGGTGACGTTGGCCGAGACCGGGGGGATACCGACGGCCGTCAGCAGGGGGAAGGTAATGAGCGTGCCGCCCCCGGCGAGGGCGTTGATGGCTCCTCCGGCAATGCCCGCCAGGAAAATCAGTACGAGATCGAGCGCTTCCAATTGCATCAGTGGCCCCTTCAGGTTGCGTGTTAGCTGGGACACACCGTCTGTCATGCCAGGGGAAGTCGTCGGCGGTCACAACCAACCGGGTTCTACCCCACCTGTGGGCGCGGCGCAAGCACAGCGGCGAATGTGACTTTCGTCCAATTCGAACGTGCTTTCCGTCACTTATCGGCGTGACACGGATCGTGTACAGTGTCGCTCACAAGGGAGACTTGAAGCGGCCTCTGGCCATGCATTTGCCGCCCGTGAGAGAGACATGGATAGCATTAGTGAATTGAACCTGGATCACATTCGTGCCGAACTAGAAGCGGAACGTGCGCGACTGCTGCGTCATTTGGCTCAGCCCGCGGACGCGCTGGACGGTGATGTTGTTGGCCGTGAGATCAGCTTCAACCCCGACCGCTCCGACTTGGCTGACGAATATGCCGAACGGGAGCGGGACCTGGCCCTGTCAGCCATCGAACATGAGCAACTGGACCACATCGCAGCGGCTCTCCAGCGCCTGGATGAGGGCAGCTACGGCGTCTGTCTGACCTGTGGTGAACGGATTGCGCCGGGCCGGTTGGACGTGTTGCCCTATGCCACGATGTGTGTCCGCTGTCAGTCACGCCGCCCCGCTTACTGAGACCCAGCAATGATAACTCGCCTGCGCTGCCGGCGCAGCAGACTCCAATCAACGGAAACCTTAGGCGGACGCAAGCGTCTGCAGGTAGGCCTTGACGTCTTCAGCCGTGGTCAGCTCCAGCGCTTCGTGGGCCGCACGTTGCGCTTCGCTCATCGTTATGGCGCGCACCGCTTGTTTGACCTGAGGAATGGCTGGGGCGCTCATGCTTAGCTCGCTCAGACCCAGACCAACCAGCACCGGCGTTGCCAGGGGATTGCCGGCCAATTCGCCACACATACCGGTCCAGATGCCGGCTGAGCGCCCAGCGTCGGCCGTCTGCTTGATCATGCGCAGCACGGCCGGCTGCAGGGCATTGACCAGCGGGGCCACTTTGCTGTTGCCCCGGTCAGCGGCCATCACATATTGCGTCAGGTCGTTGGTGCCAATGGAGAAGAAGTCCACCTCGCGGGCCAACTGGTCAGCCACAGCCACGGCCGATGGCACTTCGATCATGATGCCCACTTCCATGTGCTCGTCATAGGCCACACCTTCTGCGCGCAAGGACTCCTGGACTTCCAGCAGGATCCGTCGGGCAGCGCGCACTTCGGCTACGGTGCCGATCATGGGGAACATCATCTTGACATTGGCCGGACGACCGTCACTGGTCACGCCGGCGCGCAGGATGGCCCGCAGTTGCGGCTTGAAGATTTGGGGCCGGTCGAGGCAGAACCGAATGCCGCGCCAGCCGAGGAACGGATTAGCCTCGTCACCCAGGTCCAAATACGGCAAGGGTTTGTCTCCACCCACATCGAGCGTGCGAATAATCAGCGGCGCTCCGTCGAGCCGGCCGGCAGCGGCGCAGTAAGCCTCAAACTGCTCGTCCTCGCTGGGGGCGCTGTCACGATCCATGAAGAGGAACTCGGTACGGAACAGGCCCACTCCCTCGGCGCCAAATTCCAGGGCGCGCGAGATATCGTTGGGGCTGCCCACGTTGGCCGCTATCTCGATGGCTATCCCGTCTTGCGTGACGGCCGTGCCCTGCCCGGCGGCCTTGGCCTCCTGCCGTTTGGTCTGCCAGGTCAGCTGCTTCTGCTGCAGGTCAGCCAGGCGGTTGCTGTCCGGCTGGGGCCAGCAGACACCGGCTTCGCCATCGACGGCCACTAGTTGACCCTCAGTAATTTGCCACAGATCAGGTCCCAGACCCACAACGGCCGGGATGCCCAGCGCGCGGGCCAGGATGGCGCTATGGGCCGTGGCCCCACCATACTCGGTGCAGATGCCGAACACGCGGTCCGGGTCCAGACGGGCCGTGTCCGACGGGTTGAGATCGGCGGCGATGAGGATAGAGGGTTGGGCAAACGCTAAGGACGGCGGCTCCAGGCCCAGTAGCTGCTGGAGAACACGCCGGCCCACGTCCTCAACATCGGCCGCGCGGGCCTGCATATAGACGTCGTCCATTTGCCGATAGGTCGTCGGCTAGCTCGACGATCTCCTGCTGCCAGGCCCACTCAGCATTCTCGCTGTTGGCGTCCAATCGTTCGCGAACGGCTGTCTGCAGCGCGGGGTCTTGCAGGACGAGCGCGTGGGCCTCGAATATGACCGCCTCGCGCCCGGCCGACCTGTCGGACGGCCTGTCGCTGCAGGGCGTTGATCTCCTGGATGGCGGCGTCGATTGCTTCTTGCAGGCGCTGCCATTCGGCCGTTGGGTCATCCGCCGTGCGGGCCGTCACGTCGGGTAGGCTGGGTCGATAGAGCGCGGCCGGACCGATGGCGATGCCCGGCGAGGCCGGGATACCGCTGAGTGCGCCGGGTACGCCGGAGGTGGCTTGGCGTGCGGATTGGGTCGGCATCTGCGGCGCTTCCGCTTCGTCGGCGTCGCCAAAGTTGTCGTCGGCCAGAGTCTGAATAGCTGCGAGCGCCGCCTTGGCGTCCGGTCCGCCCGCGAGAATGGTGATGGTGTCGCCCTGCCGGACCCCCAGCGTCGCCACCTGATTGATGCTCTTGGCGTTGGCTGTTTGGCCATCTTTGCTGACGGTCATGTCGGCCGTAAATTGGTTGGCGATTGTGACGAACCGTGCCGCCGGTCGGGCGTGGAGGCCAAGCTGGTTGCGGACGATAATTGTCAGACGCTCCCGGTTGGGCTCGTCGTCTGCCCGCGCGGCGGTTTGGGTGGGCTGACTATCGGCCGGTTCCTGGCCCAGCTGCTCCGCTTTCACGGCCAACGCCGACTGGGCCTCGGCCAACACCTGGGCAACGGTGGCTCCTACCGACGCCTGAACCGCGGCCGCCATGGCCCCTTCAACGAGCGGTGCGGCCGACAGGAAGACGTTGGCCTGCAACTCGGGCGACAGGAACTCCAGCGGCCATTTCGGCGCTTAGCAACGCACTGCCCAGGTCCATGAGCACGACGACACCGTCGCCGCTGTCGACCGACTCAATGGCCGCCATAACGCGCATGGGGTCGGTGCCGATGGGGTTGTCGGGATCGTCAATCCCCCCGGCCGCAGCAATGGCCACGGCCCCCTGGGTCATCTGGTCGGCCAGTTCCTTAACACCTTCGGCTAGTTTTGCGCTGTGTGAAACGATGACTAATCCAACCATATCGCTCAGCTTCTCTCCGCCCCGCCGCAAGCGGGGCAGGCGGTTACTTCAGTGACTGTATCAAAATGACCGAGCGCCACTTCTTCCGGCGGGCCTTCGTGATAACCGGTCGCGCCACAGCGACAGGCGTACCAGCCGGGATGGCTTAGCTCGAAGGGTATGGCGTTCCGGCTCAGGTCGATTCGCTCTACGCCCATGCCCCAGCGGGCGTTGGTGATGAGTGTGCGGCAGCCCACGGCTTCCAGTTTGCGCATGAACAATCCGAATTCAGTGCAATGACGCATGAGCAAGACGGCCGTATCAACGTCTTCCGGGAAAGGGCACCATGCGGGCATCGGCACAGATCAACTCGATGTTGGGGGGTAGATCGGTCGTCAGCGAGGGCGACAACAAATCCGGGTTACGCTCTATGGCATAGACAAAACCGGCGCGCAGAGCTGCCAGCCGTACAAAACGCAGATCGCCGGCGCCGATGTCCAGGACGATCGCGCCCGTGGGGACATGGGACAAAGCCTCCGCGTAGGTTGGCTCGTCATAGGGCGCCCACATCGCCTCCCAGTCCGTCTGCGCCGCCTGACCCAACATGGTGCACTTACCGGTTTAACAAGTAGTAGCTAATGCCCAACCAGCCCAGGATGGCGACTACCATGAGGACGCCGTAGAGATAGGCCATATTGCCGACAATGGGCAGCAGCCGCCAGACAACGAAGCCGAAAGTGAGAATGCTCAAGACAACGCCGCGAATGACCCATCCACGCCAGTTTAGGACGCCAACTTGCTTCTTGGATGACGGTGTTTTTTCAGCCATAGTGTTCTTGGTCTCCTCTGTGTCTTTGTTTGCCATGTGAATCGTGGACGGTTAAGCCGCCAGCCCTTGCAGGGCAAATGCCAGCCAGATGCCGTAGGTAATGGTAACGGCGCCCAGGATGCCCAGTATCCAGTTGAGTGTCCGTGTGGCGCCCAGGCTGGGGCGAAGGTCGAGAATGATGGCGCGCGTGCCCAGCAGCGCATGAATGGTGGCCAGGATGACAAACAGGATTTCAGTGATGAAGATGGCCGGGTTGGCCACATAGTCCAACACCTGCTCGTAATCGCGCAGGCCGCCGTCAACAATGAAATGATGGGCAATCATGTGCAGGCCGAGAATGAACACCAGGAAGAGGCCGGAAAACGCCTGGAACACCCACAAGGATCCGGAGCGGTCGCGTTGGGCGGCCATGTCTTCCAGTGAACGCCGTGATGCAGTGGTTTGCATAGTCATATCTCCTATGTCACAGAGTCCAGATCAGATAGGCGCCGACCACAAAGAGGATTGCACCAACGGCCGACAGCACCCAGAACAACGTCTTGTGGCCGCGTGCCGCCAGGCCCATGCCCACCAGCGCCACGCGCGTGCCGTTGAGGGCATGGTAGATGACGCCGAACAACAGGACGACATCGAGTATCAGAAACAACGGGCTGTGGGCGATGGTCAGAAAGTCATTCCAGCCCTCTTCACCTTGCAGCAGGGTGCTGAGGACGATCAGATGCAGAAACAGGTAGATGGTCAGGCCGACGGCCGTCAGGCGATTGAGGGCGAACGCCCACGTGCCCACACTGCGACCTCGAACGTCAAACCAGGACTTCAACGGTTTGCGCGGTCGCGCCGGGTCCGTCGTTGGTTGAATTTGATCCATGTTGCAACTCTCCTTGTCAATCAGTGCGAAAGGCTACGCGCGGGTCGTTAGCCGCCCAGCAGCCGGCGAAAACGACGCTTGGTCAATTGTCGGCGAAGCGACATGATCGCCCCGCCGGGATCGACGCCGGAAGGGCAAACCTCGCTGCATTCATAGGCCACATGACAGCGCCAGCAGCCTTTCTGATTGTCGACCCAATCGAGCAGTGGGTCGGTTCGCAGGCCGCGCGGTTCTTCGACGACGCGGTTGACCGCTGCCAACGCAGCCGGGCCATAGTAGTCCGGGTCGCTGCCCATGATGGGGCAGGCCGACACGCACAGGCCGCACTCGATACAGTTCTCGCAGCGCATATAGGCTTCGATGCCCTCGGCTTCTTCAGCATTGGGCAGATACTCGCTTTCGCGGATGAAGGGCAGCTCCGCCATGTTGAACCGATCATAGAATGGGCTCATGTTGACCACCAGATCAGTCAGCAACGGGGCATTGTTCATCGGCGCCACCGTGACCGTGGGCGTGTCCAGGTCCAGCACCTTGACGACGCAGGCCAACTCCTCTTTGCCGTTAATGACCATGCCGCACGTGCCGCAGCTGGCGTGGTGGCAGGAGTGGCGCAGGGCCAGGGAACTGTCCTGATCGCGACGGATGTCCGTCAGGGCCACCAGCACGGTGGTGTTCTCATTCACGGTGACCGGAAATGTCTGATAAGTCGGCGATGTTTGGCCCTGCTTGTAGCGCATGACCTTGAATTGAATGGTTTTTTCAGCCATAGCGATGTCCTCTAAGCGTAGTAGGCTGTGTGTGGCAGCAAGACCGTTTCGCGGGTGGGGCAGGCCACATCATGGCCCAGCTTTTGGCAGACCACATTAGCCGTTGTCTCGGCCATGCCACGCAGGGTGGTGGCCTTGCCGCCGGTGATCGTGACAAAGCCCTCCACACCCTCATCGACGTGGTCGAAGCACTTGAACGTTCGGCTCAGTTCGCGGCCGGTGTCGGCGCCGCGCGGGCCGATGAGCGGCCGGGCGGCCGACCAGGCGGCGCGGAACTTGGCCTGCCGGACTCGACGGAATGAGCTTGGAGCCCATCTCCACCATCATCTGGATGTGGTCCTCCGGCAGCCCCAGGTTGTCGGGGTCATCGACCACCCACGAACTCGTGCCGATGACCGACAGGGCGCGCTGGGGTACGATGATGTCGCCGTCGCCGGAGGCGTGTAGATGGTTGATGACCATGTTGGACAGACGGCCGTAGACGGCCAACATCACGCCGGGTGACGGGCGAATGGGCACCTCGACGCCGACCATATCGGCGATCTTGCCGCTCCAGGGACCGGTGGCGTTGATGAAAATATCGCCGCTGATCTCGTACTCTTGTTCGCTTCGATGATCGCGGACGCGAATGGCGCTGATGGCGTTGCCGCGCTTAACAAAGTCAACCACTTCGGTGAACGGGCGAATGTCGGCGCCGTTGGCCTGGGCCGTGGCGAAGAAGCGCAAGGGCATGCGCATGGCGTCCATGGTGGCATCCGGCACCTGGACCGACATCTTCAGGTCCGGGTTGAGCCGTGGCTCCACGCGCAAGGTTTCTTCGCGCGTCAGCCGTTTGGCCGGGATGCCGCAATCGTGGCACGCTTCAATAAATTCGTGACTATAAGCCTGTTCTTCTTCTGTGATGGCGACGAACAGGCCGTCGTTCAGTTCAAATGAACCGGGGGCGATCCGGCGCAGAATCATGTTCTCTTCGATGCACTCAACGGCCGACTCCTTGTCCTTGACCGCGTAGCGCGCGCCGCTGTGGAGCAGGCCGTGGTGGCGACCGGTGGTGCCCGATGTGACCTCGCCCCGTTCGATGAGCGTGACCTTCAGGCCGCGCAGCGTCAGATCGTGGGCAACTGCGGCACCGGTTCCTCCTCCGCCGATGATGACTGCATGAAATGGTGCCATCTCTTACCTCAATCGATGGGGATACCTCCCAAGAATAAAGACTATCCTGCTAGATACATGAAGATCGGGCGTGGTGGATGTTTCCAAGAACTAGTTATTGTCAACTAGCTCCGGCCGTCACTAGACGGCCCCAGCCCGATCCTTGAAATCATCCATGGCGTGCCGGCGGGTTCAGCATGACGCCGAACCCACCGGCATGCTAGTTGCAATGATACGGTTTACTCAACCCAGTCGAAGGTGCGGGTGACCGCTTTCTTCCACATGCGATAGTTCTCGGTGCCGGCCTTGCTGTCCGGGTTCGGCTCCCAAGTCTTGTCCATCGCCCAGTTGTTGCGAATGTCGTCTTCGTTCTCCCAGAAGCCGACGGCCAGACCGGCCGCATAGGCCGCGCCCAGGGCTGTGGTCTCGGCCACCTGCGGCCGAATGACCGGCACGCCGAGGACGTCAGCCTGGAACTGCATCAGCGTGTCGTTGTAGACCATGCCGCCGTCAACCTTGAGGGCGGTCAGATCCACACCGGAGTCCTCGTTCATGGCATCCAGCACTTCGCGGGTCTGGTAAGCGGTGGCTTCCAGGGCGGCGCGAGCGATGTGGCCCTTGTTGACGTAGCGGGTCAGGCCGACGATGGCGCCGCGGGCGTCCGACCGCCAGTAGGGGGCGAACAGACCGGAGAACGCCGGCACGAAGTAGATGCCGCCGTTGTCCTCGACCTTCTTGGCATAGTCTTCGATGTGGGAGCTGAAGTCGAAGAAGTTCAGGTTGTCGCGCAGCCACTGCACCAGCGCGCCGGTGATGGCGATCGAGCCTTCCAGGGCGTACACGGTCGGTTTGTCGCCGAACTTGTAGCACACGGTGGTCAGCAGGCCGTTCTTGGAGGGGACAATATCGGTGCCGGTGTTCAGGATCATGAAGCAGCCGGTGCCGTAGGTGTTCTTGGCTTCGCCGGGGCTGAGGGCGGCCTGGCCGACGGTCGCCGCTTGCTGGTCGCCCAGGTCGCCGCTGACCGGAATCTTGCCGCCGAACGGGCCATCTTCCAGCGTGTAGCCGTAAACGTCGGAGCGAGGATTTGATGGCCGGGAGCATGCTCATCGGGCATGCCCATGGCCTTGGTCACTTCCGTCGCTCCAGTCGAGCGTCTTCAGATTCATCAGCATGGTCCGGCTGGCGTTGGTCACGTCGGTGACGTGGGCGCCGCCCTTGGGGCCGCCGGTCAGGTTCCAGATCACCCAGGTGTCGATGTTGCCGAAGACCGCATCGCCCTTGGCGGCCGCTTCTTTCAGGCCGGGGACGTTGTCGAGCATCCAGCGCACCTTGGGGCCGGAGAAGTAGGTCGCCAGCGGCAGGCCGACCTTGTCGCGGAAGCGGTTCTGACCCACGCCGCCCTCGAACTCCTTGATGAGCTTGTCGGTGCGGGTGTCCTGCCAGACGATGGCGTTGTGGTAGGGCTTGCCGGTGTTCTTGTCCCACACGACGGTGGTCTCGCGCTGGTTGGTGACGCCGACCGCGGCGATGTCCTTGGCGGTGATGCCGGCGTTCTGCATGGCGCCCTTGATGACATCCTGGGTGCGATCCCAGATCTCCATCGGGTCATGCTCGACCCAGCCGGCTTGCGGATAGATCTGCTCGTGCTCCAGCTGATGGATGCCGACGGGAAGGCCGGCGTGATTGAAAATCATGCAACGGGTACTGGTTGTACCCTGATCAACTGCGGCTACATAATCTGCCATTTTATTATCTCCTTTGTGAAATGTGCCGATCGGTGCATAGACCGTACGCCGGTTCAAAGCTCGTGTGGGAATGTGACCCCATCGCGGGTCATTTACCTGTTCAACTGCCTGTAGCAGTTCGTTAATAATCAGATAGGACGATGTGGCCCCTGGGTCCTGGTGACCGATGCTGCGCTCGCCCAGATAGCTGGCGCGGCCCTTCTTGGCTTGCATGGGAATGGTGTCTTTCATCGCCTGGTCGGCGACACCGACAGCGTCGGTCAGAGTGGCGATCGTGTCCTTGCCGTCGGCGAGGCTGGCCGCGCATGGCGTCCATGCACGGGCAGCCAGACATCGACCATCGTCTTGTCGCCCAGGTTGGCCCGACCGCGTTGGATCAGGCCATCAACGCCGGCCTGGAGCATGGTGACTAAGTTCCTCGTCGGTCAGTTCCTCCTTGGCGTCGGCGGCCATCCCGGCGCGCATATAGAACGTGCCGTAGAGCGGCCCGCTGGCCCCGCCCACGCTGGAGATCAGCGTCATGCCGACTGTCTTGAGGATGTTGCCGATGTCTTTGTCGGTGACAGTGGGCAGCTTCTCAACGACCTTGGTGAAGCCGCGGTCCATGTTGGTGCCGTGGTCGGCATCGCCGATGGCCGAGTCAAGCTGGGTCAGATAGTCTTTGTTCTCGTGAAGTACGACTGCCGTTTGTTCCAACCACCGTACGATCTCGTCTTTGGTTACAGTCATAGTTGCCAGGCCCTGTTGCCTAGTTACGCAGCGGTATCGAGAGCGCTGCTTGCGTGGCCGCCGAGTCGCTGCTAATCGCCGTACTGATCCCTTAGGCGCCCCAGCGCAGACCGGGGGTCTTGACCGGTGCATCCCAGAACTTCAGGATTTCGTCATCCGCCTTCAGCAGGGTGATCGACATGCCCTGCATCTCCAGCGAGGTGATGTACGGTCCAATCAGGTTGCGGGCGATGGTCACGCCGTGAGCCTTGACAGATCTCATCCAGCTTGGCGTAGACGGCGTAGAGCTCGGACACGGGCGTGCCGCCCATGCTGTTGACGAAGGCGATGACCTGGTCGCCGGACTTGAACGGCTCGTCGACCAGGGTCATTTCGACCCATCGCCGGATTCCCCGTCCCATTCGCGCACGGTGCGCGTGTAGGCGCCGTCGGTCGAGGATCTCCTCGGCCAGCATCGTCGGTGATCTCGTCGGCCGTAGCCATGGGCATGCGCTTCTGGCCCGGTTCGCCGTGGATGCCGATGCCGATCTCGATCTCGTCTTCGCCCAGGTCGAAGGTCGGTTTGCCCGCGGCGGGCACAGTGCAGGAGGTCAGGGCCATGCCCATCGTGCGGCCGTAGCTGTTGACCTTGCGGGCCAGATCGGCGCATTGATCCAGCGTGTAGCCGGCTTCGGCCGCTGCGCCGACGATCTTCTCGGCCAGGACGGTTGTGCCGACACCGCGGCGACCGGCCGTGTAGAGGCTGTCCTTGACGGCGACGTCGTCGTCGATCAGGATGCTCTGGACAGCAATGCCGTCGGCGCGCAGCCAACTCGGCCGCCGTCTCGAAGTTGAGCACGTCGCCGGTGTAGTTCTTGACCAGGAACAGGACGCCTGCGCCGCTATTGACGGCCTTGGCGGCCTCGTACATCTGGTCCGGGGTGGGTGAGGTGAAGACCTCACCGGGGCAGGCGGCGTCGAGCATCCCCATGCCGACAAAACCACCGTGCATTGGCTCGTGGCCGCTGCCGCCACCGGAAATCAGGGCGACCTTGCCCGCGACGGGGGCGTCAGCGCGATAAATATAGTTCGGTTCGTAGTGAACCGTCAGCATGTCGGGGTGGGCCAGGGCCATGCCTTCAAGCTGCTCCTTGACCACATCCGGAATGTCATTGATCAGTTTTTTCATCGATAGCTCCTCTTGGTCTTCGGTCGCAGGTTCCTCGTCTGCCGTTGGCCGGCAGACGGGGAACCAACAGAATGGTTTGAGCTCAGATTGAATGAACTACCAGCCCAACGCACCGCACAGCAACGCGGCGATGACGGCGCCGACGATCGGGCCAACGACCGGAATCCAGGAGTAGCCCCAGTCGGAACTGCCCTTGCCGGGGATGGGCAGGATGGCGTGGGCAATACGCGGACCGAGGTCGCGGGCCGGGTTGATGGCGTAGCCGGTCGGGCCACCCAACGAGAGGCCAATGCCCCACACCAGGAAGGCAACCGGGATAGCGCCCAGTGCACCGAGGTCAATGGCGTCCGTGCCCATGACGGCGCCTCGGATATTCAACACACCGAACATCAGCATGAACGTGCCGATGATCTCGGTAATCAGGTTCCAGACCGTGTTGCGGATGGCCGGACCGGTCGAGAAGACAGCCAGCTTGCCGCCGGGATCGGCTGTTTCGCCAAAGTGCTGGAAGTAGGCCAGCCAGACAATGATGGCACCGATGAAGGCACCGATCAATTGGGCGATAATGTAGCCGGGCACATCGGCCCAGGGGAAGTTGCCGGCAACGGCCAAACCAATGGTGACCGCCGGGTTCATGTGGGCGCCGCTGATGGCGCCGACAACAAACACGGCCACGAACACAGCCAAGGCCCAGCCCGTGGTTATCACGATCCAGCCAGAGCTGTTGCCTTTGGTCTTGGACAGAACGACGTTGGCGACGACACCGTCACCAAGAATAATCAGGATCATCGTGCCGATGACTTCACCAATATAAGCTTCCATGTTTCTCTCCTTGAGTCAAGCTTTGCTTGATACTGCAGAAACGGAACAGGTAAACTCTTGCGGCAATACGTTTCTGCGCGAAGTCGCGCTTCTTGGATTTCTTCGTCGGACTTGTCCTTCTCTCGATAGCCAACCTCCTCATTCTTAATAGCAAGCCAGTTGTGAATGGTCCTATCTTGGGTGACAAATAAGAACGAACGGTCCGGGGAAGGACCGGTGAACCACGGACGTATGAGAGCTTGCTGGTAAGATCCTGAGCAACCATTCCCGATGCTGTCTTGGGCACTCCCGACAGCATATCGCAACCGCGTTTGTGCAAAACACACAAGGGATATGATATGCGATAGCGTCCGAGAGATCAACCGAGTTAGTCAATAACGTTTCGATATGAAACATCATTTCACCAATTATGTTTCATTGTGAAACAAATGGTCGTGTAATACTGTCGGTCAACTCGATTGCGGTCGGCGGACAGTGGGGCGAGCGGTGGACGATTCAGGCCTTGAAGATGGCCGGGGTTAGATTGTGCCGCTTTAGCTTGCGCCAGAGCGTCGATCGGCCGATGCCGAGCATGGTTGCCATCTCAGTGACGCGGCCGTCGCAGGCCCACCCGGCGCGCAAGATCGCCTCACGTTCGGCATCGGTAACCGACATGACCGGCTGGGCATGGTTGGAGGCGGGCATGATGACCCGGCCCTTGCGCACCATGTCCGGCAGGTCGGCCGGGCAAACGATCTCGCCCTCGCGGCTTTGGCTCATGGCGCGTTCCAGCACGCTCTCCAGCTCGCGCACGTTGCCCGGCCACGGGTAACGGAGCAGGATGTCCATGGCCTCCGGATTGATGGTCCATTGGCGCTGGTTGTCGCGGGTGCGCATGCAGGCGTGCAGGAACCGTTCGGCCAGCGGCGGGATGTCCTCCACACGGTCGCGCAGAGGCGGTAGTTCCAGGTGAAAGACGCCAAAGCGGTAATAGAGGTGGGGCAAGACGCTGCCCTGGGCCACCAGTGCCTCCAGATCGGCCGTTGTCGCGGCAATGATACGCACGTCCACCGGGATAGGGTGGGAGCTGCCCAGCCGCATGACATGGCGCGTTTCAATAATATGAAGCAGGGCGGCCTGCAACTCGAGCGACAGGCTCTCCACCTGGTCCAGCAACAGCGTGCCCTGATCGGCCAGCTCAAACTTGCTGGGCTGGCCGTGGGTGGTGGCGTCCTTCTCCTGCCCCAGCATCTCACGCGCCATTAGCTCGTGGGGAATGGCCCGGCAGTTGATGTCCACAAACGGGTTGATCGGCCCGCTCCCCTTCGTTGTGAATGGCTCGCGCCAACAGATTCTTGCCGACGCCGCCTTCGCCGCGGATGAGCACCGGCGCCGTGCCGCGGGCGGCCACCCGCGCCTGGCGAATCACCTGGCGCATGGGGGCCGATTCGGCCTGTACATCATCGACGGTCAGGCTGGTCTGCGTGCCGAACTGGCTCTGGGCAATGCGGCGGACATGCTCAATCGGGTTGAGCAGAGCCACATAGCTGACCGGCCGGGCGGTCGATTCCTGCACCGGCTGCAATGTCACCAGACAGCGTGTCGGCTGGCGACGCACCTGCAGAACGATCTCCACGCCGTGGAGTTCGCCGCCATTCTCAATGACCTCCACCAGATCGGCCGGGAAGGCGACGACGTCGAGCAAGGGCCGACCCACGACCGTGCGCGGGTTGATGTGCAGAATCTCGCCTGCCTGCTGGTTGACGTGCAGGACTTCACCGTGCTCATTCCAGACGATGACGCCCTTCGTCAATGGCCCCCAGCACCGTGTTCATTTCGCTGAGCCGGCGGTTGCTTTCTTCCAGATGCCAGTTGGCCTGCAGTTGGTTGGTGATGGCCCGTGCGCCGGACATAACCAATCCCAGCGTATGGGTGCTGGCGCGCGTCAGCGGCCCGACCATGCCCAGTACGCCAATCACCCGGCCGCGTACGTCATGGATGGGCGCGGCGGCCGATACCCAGTTATGAAACAGGCTGAAGTAATGCTCGGCCCCGACGACCTGGACCGGCATGGCCTGATTCAGCACCATGCCCAGCGCATTCGTGCCCACATTGTCCTCCGACCAGTAGGTGCCCTGTTGCAGACCCATCGTTGTGACCGCCTCCACGGCCACGCGGATCGCCGCTCACGACGAGGACGCAGACGGCGCCGTCGGTCAGCACCACAGCATAGCCGGAACCTTCAGTGAACTGGTGGATATCTTCCATGAACGGCGTGGCCACGGTGATCAACTCCTGCTGGGCGCGCAGGATGGAAGCTGAACGCCTGGGGGCTGATGGCGGCCATGCGGGGGCGCGATCTGGGGGTTGAAGCGGGAGATGCAGCGTCGCCACGATTGGAGCACAGCCGGATCGAGCCGGGCCGCCTGTTCCGGCGCCAGCGTGCCCGTCTGCATGAACGCCTGCCAGAGGGCAGCGACAGTCTCCGGCGTGGGATCAAAGCTTACCGGCTGCATGGCTTGATAGTACGTCAGATGGCTGCTTTTCTCAAGTGACGGGCGGTGTGGCGGCGATGATGTCCAGCATCTGCTGGTGGATGTGGCCGTTGCTGGTGAGGATATTGAACTGTCGGCTCAGGGTCAGCGGGCGGCCGTCAAATTGCGTGACCTGTCCGCCCGCCTCCAGCAGGATGACGATGGCTGCGGCCACATCCCACACGTAGACCTTCTGTTCCCAGTAGCCATCGAGTCGACCGGCGGCCACATAGACCACATCCAAGCGCGGCCGAACCGGCCCGCCGCAAGCCCTGGGCTTTCTTGGCAAACGTGCGCGGTGTAGTTGAGGTTGTCATGCCGGGCTGGTGTGCACGTCATAAGGATAGCCGGTGCCCAGCAGGCTGCGGATCATCTCCGTTTCGGTCGTGACGTGCAGCGGCTGTGTGCCCGTCGGCGGTGGTCACGTTCGGCGCCCTCGCCGGCTATGGCGGTGAAGCATTCGTCCAGCACCGGGTTGTAGATGACGCCCAGCAGCGGCCGATCGCCCTCCCACAGACCGAGCGAGACGCAGAAGACGGGGAAGCCGTGGGCGAAGTTGGTCGTGCCGTCCAGTGGGTCGATGTACCAGGTGTAGGGCAGCGATGCCCTGTGGCCGCCAGCCCTTCTTCACCGACGAAGTTGTGGTCGGGAAAGGCGGCGCGCAGTCGCGATTGGCCAGCAGTGCCTCGGCCGCGGTGTCGTATTGGGTCACCCAGTCGACGGCCGAACTCTTGCTGTCGATGGTCTTGGTTCGGCCGAAGCCGTCCATGAGCAGCGCCCCGGCCTCGCGGGCCGCGGCAACGCTGACGGTCAGAATATGGTGCAGATCGAGATCAGCTCATAGCGGCGTATTGTAGCCGGGATCGCCGCCAGGCGCCTTATAGCAGCATGACGTCCGGCGATTCGAGCGCCCGGCGCAGGTCGGCCATGAACCGTGCCGCCACCGCGCCGTCGACTGACGCGATGGTCGACCGACAGCGTCATGGTGCAGATCGGCCGCACGACAGGCTCGTCCTGCGCGTCGGGCACAATCTGACGGCTGGTTCGGCCGACGGCCAGGATGCCCACTTCCGGCGGGTTGATGATGGCCGTGAAGCGGTCGATGCCGAACATACCCAGGTTGGAGATGGTAAACGTCGCCGCCGTTTAGCTCATCCGGACGCAGCTTGCCCTCGCGGGCGCGCCGGCTCAGGTCGCGGATCTCGGCCGAGAGTCGGCCAATGCCCTTGTGCGGTCGGCGGTCGTGGATGACCGGCACCAGCAGCCCGTCGTCGAGAGCCACGGCCATGCCGATGTTGACCTCCGGCAGCAGCACGATCTGCGTCATCGTCCAACGTGCTGTTCAGCAGCGGATTGCGCGTCAAAGCCCAGGCCACGGCTTTGGTAATGACGGCCGTCAGCGAGACCTTTTCGCTCGGCTTCGGCCGGTTCTCATTGGCCGTGGCCACCAGGCGCTCAACGGCCGTCATGTCGATATCAGCCTGAAACGTGATGTGCGGCGCGTCCTGCATGCTGCGCTGCATGGTGCGGGCGATGGTGCGGCGCATCGTGCTGAGTGGGATGCGGGTGGCGTCCAGCGGGGATGCTGCGCTGTGGCTGCAGGCTGTCGACACTTGCGGACGCGGCAGCGGCCATCACGTCGGCAGCCTGGACCCGCTGATGCGGGACCACTGCCGGAGATGGCGTTGAGTTCGATGCCTTGCTCGCGAGCCAGGCGACGGGCGGCGGGGGTGGCCCGCGACTTTGCCGTTGCCGGCGGCTTCCGGCGTGGGCCGCGGCTGTGGACAGGTAACCGGCGAGTCGTTGCGCGTGACGCGTCCACCACGGCCGCTGCCGGGCACAGCGTCCAGATCGATGCCCGTCTCAGCGGCCATGCGTGCGGCCACGGCGTGGTAGCCTGGTGATGGGCTGCGGGGGGCGGTGCCGGTGTCGCGGGCTGGGCCGCTATTGCAGTAGGCTGGGGCGACGCGGGCAGCAGCTTCGCCGGGAGCCAGAATGTAGGCGATGATCTCGGTCACGGGTACGGTGTCGCCGGCCGCAACGCGAATGCCGCCCACGATGCCCGTGGCCGGGGACTCGACTTCCATGTTGACTTTGTCGGTCGTGACTTCCAGCAGCGGATCGCCCGCCTCCACGGTGTCCCCGTCTTTCACCAGCCACTCGACGACCTGCGACTCTTCCTGCGTAAACCCAAACTTGGGCATGATGACTTCTTTGGCCATGGTGTTCTCGGAACCCCTGGAGGTCTGGCAGACCTCTGAGGTGTCAATCGGTATGCCCTAATACTCCCCGCCCACCAGTCGGCGCACTTCGGTGACAATCGAATCCACCTGCGGGACCGTGTGGTGTTCCAGATTGCGGTTGTAGGGAATGGGGATCTCCAGCCCGGCCAGACGGCGTACCGGCGCGTCCAGGTAGTCGAATGCCTCGCTTTCCATGATGCGCGCCACCAGCTCGCCGCCGAAGCCGCCAGTCTTGACCGCCTCATGCACCACCAGCGCTTTGCCCGTCTTGCTGACCGACTCGACGATGGGCGCGATCGTCCAGCGGGTTGAGCGTGCGCGGGTCGATAATCTCGATCTCAATGCCTTCGGTCGATAGCGTTGTCGGCTGCCTCCAGCGCGCGCTGGACCATCAGCGAGGTGGCCACGACGGTCAGATCGCGACCCTCGCGCACCACGGCCGACTGGCTCAGCGGCACGCGATACATCTCTTCCGGCACGTGGCCCTTGGTGCGATAGAGCAGCTTGTGCTCCACGAAGATGACCGGGTTGTCGTCCTCAATGGCGGCAATGAGCAGTCCCTTGGCATCATAAGGTGAACTGGGCATGACCACCTTCAGGCCGGGTACATGGACAAACCAGTTTTCCAGGCTCTCGGAATGCTGGGCCGCCGCGCCGGTGCCAGCCCCGCCGGGCATGCGCAGCACCATCGGCACCGTGGCCTTGCCGCCGAACATGAAGCGGATCTTGGCCGCCTGTAGCACCAGCTGCTCCATACTCAGGGTCACGAAATCCATAAACTGGATCTCGCCCACCGGCCGCATGCCGGTGATGGCCGCGCCGACGCAGGCGCCGGTGATGCCTGCCTCGGAGATGGGCGTGTCGATCACACGCGACTCACCGAACTCTTCTACCAGCCCGGCACTGACGGCAAACGCGCCGCCATAGACGCCGATGTCCTCACCAATCAGAAACACGCGGTCGTCTTCGGCCATCTTCTGGCGCAAGCCCTCGCGCAATGCTTCGGCGTAGGTTAACTCACGCATAGACCCCCTCCATAATAGTGCTCAACTCCGGTTCAGGGCTGGCTTCGGCAAAGGCCACGGCCGCTTCGATCTGCGCCTGCGCTTCGGCGCGCAAGGTTTCCACGGCCGTATCATCCAGCCCCAGCACAGCGGCCAAGCGCGGAATCGGATCGCGCTGTTGCCACTCCTTCACCTCCTCGCGGGTGCGATAGGCCTCGCGGTCGCTCTTGGAGTGGCCCTTCCAGCGATAGGTCATTGCCTCAATGAGGGTGGGGCCATTGCCGTCGCCGGCACGCTGTCGCGCTTCAGCCACGGCCTCGTAGACGGCCAACACATCATTGCCGTCGACCGTGACGCCGGTGATGCCATAGGCACAGGCCCGCTGACTAATCTGCTCAATATTGAAGGCGCGGCTGGTGGCCATCGACATGGCGTACTGATTGTTTTCGCATAAGTAAATGATGGGCAGCGACCAGATGCTGGCCATATTGAGTGCCTCGTGGAAGGCGCCCTCGTTGGCCGCGCCGTCACCGAAGATGGTCAAGGCTACCTGGTCGGTGCCGCGCTGCTTGATGCTCAGGCCGACGCCGACGGAGATGGGCAGCCCACCGCCAACGATGCCGTTGGCGCCCAGGTTGTTGGCTTCGATGTCGGCGATGTGCATGGACCCGCCGCGACCGCGGCAGTAACCTGCCTCGCGCCCCAGGAATTCGGCCATCATGCGGTTGACATCGCCGCCCCAGGCGACCATATGGCCGTGGCCGCGGTGGGTATTGAGCAGGTAGTCGTCTTCAGACATGGCGGTGCCCGCGCCGATGGCGCTGGCCTCCTGGCCGATCGAGAGGTGCATGGTTCCGTGAACCTTGCCCAGCGAGTACAGTTCCAGGGCCTTTTCTTCAAAGGCGCGTATGACCATCATCCGTAGCAACATCTCGCGCGTTTGTTCCGCGCCGAGTGTCGCCAGGAGGATCGGGGATGAGTCTGTCATGCAGGGTATCTCCTTGCGATAATTACCTGAGGGACTGGGAGCGGTGGGTGGCCAGAATCTGTTCGGCGGCGCTGCTGTCGGTGACTAACATGGTCACGAGCCCACCACGCAGGGCGCCGATGATGGCGGGCGCTTTGACCTGTCCCCCGGCCACACCGATGACCTGGCAATCGGTTTGTAGCAGGCGGCGCAGATCAATGCCGATCACGCGCCGGTTGATGTCGATGTCGAGAATGCGGCCGTTGGCGTCATAGTGGGTACCGCAAATGTCGCCTTCGGCACCCGTGGCGCGGATGGCGGCCAGTTCCGTCGGCGTAAGATAGCCCGCGCGCACCAGACTGGATCGCTCCGGCTCCAGACTGCCGATGCCCACCACGGCCAGTGAAGCCCGCAACGCCAGTTGCAACGTGTCCTGGATAGCGGGCATGGCCAGCAAGGCATCGCGCATGGCTCGGTCGGTCGCCACGTGGGGGGCATTGAGGGTGTGATAACGGCCGCCCACGGTTTGGGCCACGCGCATCGCCACCCCGGGGCCGTCGATCTGCGGATCGCCGCGGCCGATGCCACCGATCATCTGGACCACATCAGACCCCGGCAGGCGACGCGGTCGCAGCGCGTTGGCCACTTCATAGACGCCCGTGCCCCACGACAAGCCGACCACGCACGGCTCCTGCCATACGTCATCTAGATGGGCAGCACCCAGCCGGCCCAGAAGCGTCAGCATCTGGGCGTAGTCCAGGTTGCCGCGCTGGGCCACAAGCGCATCACGCAGGCCAAACGTTTCGCGCAGAGCCATTTCCAGATCTACATCCCGCTGCAATGGGTGGTGGATGCGCACTTCGACGATCTGCTTCTCGTGGGCTTCGGTCAGCAGGCGCGAGATGGCCGAGCGCGAGTAGCCCAGGCGGTGGGCGATCTCGGCCTGGCTAATCTGCCGAATGTAATAGAGGTCGGCCACGGTGGCCAGTAGTTCCAGACGATCGTAAGCGGTCATGGGTGGATAGACATCGATCCAGCGAAAGATTGATATAATAACTATAACACAGGATAGGCAGCTTGCGTCACATCCGTGCAAGAGTTTCACATATGTGAATTGCTCGACTGGGCCTTGGAGACGAAGATCGGCGCAATGGTTGAAAGCATGGGACCGGGAAAGTACAATACATGGTACGCGGCCGATGCCGCATCGTTGTGCAATGCACGAGACCCAATTTTGAACGTATTGCGACGGTAGACGAGAGGTTTGGCGTGGCAGTTGACATCAACCAACTGTTCAGCCCCGGTTCCTGTCTCTTAATTAACAGGTAAGGAAAGACTTATGCTTATCAAATACAATTTTGCTAAGCTAATCGTCAAGCAGATCGAGGCTTGCGAATAGTGTGTCTCGACTGCAAGTAGCAATGTGATTAATCAACTAAGTATTTCGAATCCTCTCGAAGCAGTTTCCATCCCATGGAACAAGATGCCAATCGATAGGTTGTGGCGACAGGCAACCGTTCTATGTCTGTTGGGAGTTACGCATTATGGATGAGCAACCAGAAAACAATCGTCCGTCAATCCCTACCTGGGTCTGGATACTGACTATTTTTGCCGTGATCCTGGGCTTGCAGTTGTGGTTGAGCGGCCGATTCAGTGGCCCGGAGCAGATTTCGCTGCAAGAGATGGCCACCTACATTCAGGACGGACAAGTCCAGCAGCTGACTGCGTCCGGCGACCGGCTTCAGATCACCCTGGAAGACGGCCAGACATTCGGGGCAACCAAGTCTCCGTCGGACGGTCTCATCGAGACATTCCAGTACTATGGTCTGACGGCCGAGGATCTGTCTGAAATCCTGGTTGTCCGGGACCAATCGACCTGGAATAACCTGTTTACCATCGTCATCACGTTGGGACCGTTGCTGTTATTGATATGGCTCTTCACCCGCGGCTTCCGGCAGATGCAGGGCGGCGGCGGCAACAATATCTTCGGCTTCGGCCGCAGCAAGGCCAAGAACCTGACCGACGCCAACCGACCCACCGTCACGTTTGACGATGTGGCCGGCGTGGAGGAGGCCAAGATGGAGCTTGTGGAGGTCGTCCAATTCCTGCGCGAACCGGAGAAGTTCGTCCAGGTTGGCGCGCGCATCCCCAAGGGTGTGCTCATGGTTGGCCCTCCCGGCACAGGCAAGACGCTTCTGGCCCGCGCTGTGGCCGGTGAAGCCGGTGTGCCTTTCTTCCATATCTCCGGTTCCGAATTCGTGGAGATGTTCGTTGGTGTCGGCGCCAGCCGTGTGCGCGACCTGTTCGACAAGGCCAAGCAAGCAGCCCCGTCTATCGTGTTCGTGGACGAGATTGACGCCGTCGGCCGTCAGCGTGGCGCCGGGATGGGCGGCGGTCATGACGAGCGTGAACAAACCCTGAACCAAATCCTGGTGGAGATGGACGGATTCGACAACGAGACCAATGTCATCGTTATTGCCGCCACGAACCGGGCGGATATTCTGGACCCGGCGCTGTTGCGTCCCGGCCGTTTTGACCGCAAGGTCTTTGTGGACCTACCGGATGTGGCCGGCCGCGAGAAGATCATGGCGGTCCATGCCCGCGGTAAGCCGATTGCCAGCGACGTCAGCTTTAAGGACATTTCCCGTCTGACGGCCGGGTTCTCCGGCGCGGACATTGAGAACCTGATCAACGAGGCGGCCATCTTCGCCGCCCGTCGCAGCAAGCGCGTGATTGGCCTGCCGGAATTCCAGGACGCCTTTGACCGCGTGGTCATGGGCCCGGAACGACAGAGCCGCGTCATGAGCGAAGAGGACAAGCTGACCGTGGCCTATCATGAGGCGGGCCATGCTGTGGTCAGCTTCTTCCTGCCGCAGACGGATCCTATCCAGAAGATCACCATCGTGCCGCGTGGCCGGGCGGGGGGCTTCGTTATGTCCTTGCCCGAGGATCGGGCGGTGCACAGCCGTGAGTTCTTTGAGGACCAGATTTCGATGGCTCTGGCCGGGCGTGCTGCCGAGGATATCTTCTTCGGCCGCATCACCACCGGCGCATCGAACGACCTGCAGCAGGCGACCCGTCTGGCGCGGGCCATGGTCATGGAGTATGGCATGTCGGACAAGCTGGGTCTGCCCACCTATGGTGGCGGCGCCGGCAGCCCGTTCGTCGGCCGGGAGATGGGGTTCTTCAGCAGTGGGCGCGACTATAGTGAAGAAGCGGCCCAGTCGATTGACGCCGAAGTCAAGCGTATTCTGGAAGAAAACTACAGCCGCTCGCTGGATATTATCCGCGAAAACCACGATCGCATGGTCAACCTGGCCACCAAGCTGATGGAAGTGGAAACACTGGATCGGGCCACCTTCGAGCAACTGATGAACGAAGTGATGGCGGAAAGTGGCACCGTGGTCGACCAGCCTGTGGTCAGCGAACCAGTTGAGGTAGCGTAACCCGCGCCCTGCGGCGCCAACAAGTTTGACTGTCAAACCCTCCCATTGACATCGCCCACGGGCGGGCGCAATGGGAGGGTTTCTTTTTGTCCCAGGAGGGGAACCCATGAGTGATGCCACCCTACTCACCAGCCGCGACGGGGCCGTGTTGACGGTAACGCTCAATCGCCCGGCCAGCCACAATGCCCTGACGCCAGAGATGATTGGCACGTTGACACGGCTGTTCCGCGAGGCATCCGCCAGTGATGACGTGCGCGTGGTTGTGCTGACGGGCAACGGCCGATCGTTTTGCGCCGGGGCTGACCTGGGCTTCATGCGCGCCGCGGCCGACTATACCTTTGAGCAGAATCGTGCTGATGGGGAAGCCATCTTCGACCTGATGCTGGCTGTGGACGACTGTCCCAAACCGGTTGTTGGCCGGGTGCAGGGGGCGGTGATCGGCGGCGGGGCCGGACTGGCGAGCTGCTGCGATATTGTGGTGGCCCAGGAAGACGCCACGTTTGCTTTCAGCGAAGCCCGTCTGGGCATCGTGCCGGCCGTCATCTCGCCCTTTGTGCGTGGCCAAGATTGGGCCGGGCGCAGCGCGCGAACTGTTTCTGACCGGCGAACGCTTCACCGCCATGACGGCACGGGCGGTGGGTTTGGTGCAGCATGTGGTTCCCGCATCCGACCTGGATGATGCCGTGGCCGAGCGCGTGGCGGCCCTGTTGCAGGCCGCGCCGGGAGCACAGGCGGCGATCAAGGCGCTTATTCGCACTGTTAGCTTTCAGCCGCCGGCGGCCATGCGTGACTACACCACCGCTCTGATCGCTCAACGACGCGCGAGCGACGAGGGCCGCGAGGGCATGAGCGCCTTTCTGGAACAGCGTCAACCGTGGTGGCGACCCGAAGACGGGGCGTAAGCCGATGAAACTGGCGGTATTGGCCGACATTCATGGCAATTGGCCCGCGCTCCAGGCTGTGGCGGAGGATATCGACCGCTGGCAACCGGATAAGGTCGTTGTCAATGGTGACGTGGTCAACGGCGGGCCGAGCAACGTGCCGTGTTGGCGTTACATCGCCGAGCGGCAGGTTCGTGACGGCTGGTATGTGCTGCGCGGCAACCATGAAGAGTATGTGACGGCCTGGGCCAATCCTGGCGAACCACAGGACGGCCCGGTCTACGAGCTGTCGCGCTTAAGTCACTGGACTTATCAGCAGTTCAACGGCGCAGTCGATTCGATGGCGCAACTGCCCGACCGCTGGGAGTGGGCCGCGCCGGATGGCAAGCGGGTGGTGGTCATGCACGCGTCGTTGCTGGGCAACCGGGCCGGCATCTATCCACACACGACCGATGACACTGTGCGGCGTATGATGCCGCCGCACGCCGATGTCTTTGTCACCAGCCATACCCATGTGCCGCATCGGCGACGCGTTGGGGCCACTGCCATCGTCAACACGGGGTCTGTGGGGCTGACGGGTGACGGTGACCAACGCGCGGCCTACGGACAACTCACCTGGTCGAACGGCCGTGGCTGGCAAGGAGCTATCCGGCGCGTTGGCTACGATACGACCGCTGCTGAGCGTGCGTATTGGGAATCGGGCTTTCTGCCGGATGCCGGTCCGCTGGCGCTGATGACGCTCATCGAGTTGCGAACCGCCCGCGATGCCAAGACCCGCTGGACAGCGCTCTACCGCGAGGCGGTGCTGCAGGAGCGCCTGTCGGTCATGGAAGCGGTGGCAGAGTTCCTCGATACACCGGAGTTCAGACCCTATTTGGGCGGGGTTGCGGACTATTTGCGACCCGTGACGGCCGATGAACGCGTTAACTAACCGTTAACCAAAAGGGGCATTTCTACGGCAGAACGGGGGCATTTGGCCTGTAGCGGGCCGTTCTCAGCCCTTGGTACTTGCGTTTTGTGAAGAATTTCTTTATACTGCTCGGTGGAATGTGGAAGGAAACGGTTTGTCTAACCTAACTTTACTGTCCGACACGATTATACCCTGGCTGATGGGGGCTCTGCTCATGGTGAGCTTTGTGGCAATTTTGTTGTCCATGAAGCAATGGAGATCCATGAAGCGGTCGCCCTATTTCTTTATGCGCCAGCAAGCGGGCAAACGCATGCAGACCTATATGTCCCTCGGGGCGGTCATGCTGTTGTTGGCCCTTGCCGTCGGCACCTATGGCTATCGGTCACCGCTGGACATGACATCGCGCATGGCCTTGCTTAGCAACGCCAAGCCGGCCGATGCCGAAGTACAGAAGATTGTCGCTCAGGCTGAAGAAGATCGTGTGGCGGAAGAAACAGCTGCGGCCGAGGCGACTGGGGAAACCACCATCGCCGATTTGCTCCTGGGCGCCAACGCGTCCAACATCACCCCGGAGCTCCCGGCAGCGTTTGATCGCTATGAACCGACGGCCGATCTGCTCTCCACGACCGACCTTGGCACCCTGGTGTTCTCCACTGAAGTAACCACCGACTATGACGCGATTGATCCCGGTCGCGTTTTTGGTGAGGGCTCCTACACGCTGTACGCGACATTTGATTACAGTGACATGACTGACGGTATGGAGTGGGCCTGGGTCTGGCGTCTTAACGGCAAGGTCATAGACGGCGGCAACGAATTGTGGGCCTATGGTGATGAGGGTCCCGGCTATATTTATCTGAGCCCGGAAGAAGGTTTCCTCGAAGGTAATTACACCCTGGAGATATGGGTGAACGGTGAACTGATGAGCCAGGGCGCAGCCCTCATGAACGACGCTGCGGTTGCGGCCGGTAACTAGCTTCCGGCAATTCCATCTAAATCAATAATCGACGGACCCGGCACTGCCGGGTTTTTTGTTGCCTGGTGGCGCTAGCGGCGAATCCGCCCCCAGACTGTGCTCGATACCCGCCGCCACTCCTCGACGCGCAGCAGCCAGCAGGCCAGCAGGTAAACCAGACCCCCGATCAGCGTACCGCCGATGGCCCGAATCCACACCGCCTGCTCACTGGTCAGGCTTAGCACGGGCCAAATGGCCAGGGCCATCAGCACGGCGGCCAGGCCCATCCGCCACAACCCGGAGGCCAGCGATCGACCGTTGATGCCATCCATCTTGCGTCTGAGCAGCAACAGCAAGACGATCATCTCCAGAATGTTGGACAGGCTGAAGCCCAGCGCCAATGCGCCTAGCGGCAACCAGCCCAGCGCCGGAAAAACTGAGTCGCGAAACCACAGACTGAGCCCCCACATGGTCAGGATTTGCAGACCGCCGACCAGCACCGGCGTCAGCGTATCGTTGAGCGCATAGAACGATCGGGCGATCACTTCGATGGCGGTCAAGGCCACCAGTCCGACGGCATAAAACAACAGCGCCCATGAGACCCACTCGGTCGCTTCCGCGTCGAATAGACCTCGCTCATACAGAATTGTTACAAATGGCTGGGCCAGCATCATCATCAACACGGTTGCCGGCAGGCCCAGAAACAGAATGAGGCGCAGCGAATCGCTGAGGATCTGGCGCATCTCGCGGATGGCCGATTGGGCGGCCAGGGCCGCCAGCGTGGGAAAGGCGGCAATGCCCAGGGCCTGGCCCAGGATGCCCTGGGGCATGATCAACAGCCGGAAGGCGGCATTCAGCGCGGGCAGGCTGCCTAGCTGCATGGAACCGGTCAAGAAGAGAATGATGTACTTGTTGACCTCGCTGAAGGACAGACCCAGCACACGCGGGGCCATCAACCATAACACTTGCCGCACGCCGGGATCGCGCATGGAGAGGGTGGCCGTATAGTGGGCGTGCTCGCGTCGCAGACCGGGGATCTGGATCAGTAGATGCATTGCCGCGCCCAGCACGGTGCCCAGGGCCAGGCCGGTGGTGATGCCAATGCCCGTGTTCTGGCCGATGAGGCCGCCGGCGATGATGCCCAGGTTATAGAGAGTGGGCGCCAGCGCGGGCAACAGGAAATGCTGCCGCGCATTAAGCGCGGCCATGATCACCCCGCTGACACCAAAAATGATAGGTGACAGCAGCATGATTCGCAGCAGGAACACCGTGGTCGTCAGCAACTCCGGCTGGGCGGCGATGTTCTCAGCGTAGAAGAACTCGACAATCGGATCGGCGAAGATCATTACCAGGACGGAGACGATTGTTGTGGCCACCAGGACGAGGTTGATGATTGACGAGAAAAGACGCCACGCTCCGGGTTCGTCGTCCCGGGCAAAATAGGCGGTGAAGGTGGGGATGAACGCCGAGCCGATGGCGCCACCGGCCACGATTAGGAAGATAGTCTCCGGGAAGCGGCTGGCGATATCGAAGGCGGTCGCGTCGATGGATGTGACGCCAAGATTCTGCCGCACAAAGATCTCGCGCAGCAGACCGGCCACGCGGCTGACCAGCGCCAGGGCGCCCACCAGGCCGGCGGCACGAAATACCTGCCGCCTGTCGTTGGCGATCTGGTCCGAACTACGTTCAGGCGGTAAAGGCATAGGGAATTGTACCTGTTTCTTTACACATTCCGCGCGGTACGCGATACAATTCGGCTGTCCTATCTATTGGACAGCGTGTTTCCGGCCGTATTGCCTGCCTTCTCGGCGTCTTGAGGTCGTCACTGAGACAGCGCCACGTCCAAATCGTAGCTCGGAGGAAGTGCATGAACGTCATCAAAGTATCCGCTCGTTCACGAACCGCAGCCGTTGCCGGGGCCATTGCCGGTGTCATGCGTGAGAACCAACACGCGGAAGTCCAGGCTATCGGCGCGGGGGCCGTCAACCAGGCAGTGAAGGCCATCGTGATCGCGAAAGGATATCTTGCCGAGGAAGGTGTTCACATTACTTGTGTCCCGTCGTTTGTTGATGTCGATATCGACGATCAGGAGCGTACGGCCATTCGTTTCGTCATCGAACCCACCACTCCCTAGTCTCACTAGCACAACTCATGGGGCCGACCTGGCCGGGTTGGCCCCTTTTTCGTTTATGGCTTGCGCCGGCTCATGATGAGCCAGCCACCCAAAGCCACAGCACCCAAAATACCTGCGCCAATCAACCACAGTCCACTGATTCCACTGGATTCGGTAGCCGGTGCCGCTGTCGGTTGCGCGGCAGTTAGCGTCGGCAAGATGATTGTGGTGGCAGCCACGGCCGTTGGCTCCGGTTCAGCCGTGAAGGTGGCTGCCGGTGTGGCGACGGCCGGTGTGGCGGTGGGCATGGCGACACCAGTCGCTGTCGCGCCGGGTGCCGACTCCGTCACAACCGGCGTAGGGGTGCCTGTCGGTGAGATGGCCATCTGAGTTGGTTGTAACGGGATAACCTCCGGCAGGACATCATCCGGCGGCACAAGTCCGAGTGGCTCTTGACCCTTATCCTGCACCAAATAGAACACCGTGCCGCCAATCATGCAGTAGTCGGCAATGGTCTGGGTACACAGCGCGGGCTGCAGATCGACACTGAACACTCCGGCTTCTGCTTCGATGGTGCGACGCTTGCCCCACATGTCGACCAGTTCGGCCGTGGGGCTGGTGGCTCGCACCACAGCTTCCTGCGGATACGGCAGACGCGAGAAAAGCACCGTCGTTGTCCGATCACCCTGATCAACCCGAATCTGCCCCACGGCATCCCAGCGTTCGCGGACGGCCTCACCGGCATGGCCCAACTGTTGGATGGCTACCCGATAGGTGTCGAACGCCGGGCGTCGGCTGTTGTCTTGTCGCAAGAGGCCAAAGGGTTCCGGGTTGGCCGCCCGATCACCGTCGACATCCATCAACTTGAAGACCGCGATGCGTTCGGCACCGGCGGCTAGAGCCGAGGCCATGGCCTGAGGAATGAAGGCGGCCTGCTCGTAGAGCGTTACGTAGAGCGTCCAGTTGGGCACCGTCCAGTAGGGGTCATCGGCCGGGGGGGCGTTGGTTTCCACCAGCCAGATGGGTTTCCACAGGCCGCGTGTGGTCATGTCTGCCCGAAACGCATTGATGACGTCGTAGATTCGGTCCGGCTGGAAGTAGAGATGGGCTGTGGCCACATCGAAGTAGTAGTTGTTATCGGCCGCTTCCGGATCGGCCAGGAGGATATCGAGAAAGCGGCCGAAGTACTCAGGGTCCCAAAAATAAGTGAACGCGCCCAGATGTACGACGGCATCGGGGTTGGTCTCCTTGGCCACGAGATAGGCGATGCGCAGCAGTTGGGCGAAGTCTTCGGGGCTGCCGTCCCAGGTATGGCCCGGCGCGTCAGGGTCGTCGATATCGGGTTCGTTCCAGATAACCCAGTGGTTGATTTGCCCTTCATAGCGACCGACCGCCTCGCGCACAAAGACGGCCCAAGTGTTGTCAGGATCAGTATGAGGGAGATAGAGACCCTCCGGCAAGCGGTTACGGGCACGGGCCCAGTCGGGGATGCCAATGAGCAGGCCGATTACCATTCGGCCGTCGTCCAATTCTGTTGCCAGCGCTTCGTCATCAACCGGCGGGTCCCAGGCGTCGGGCCCGTCGGCCTGCACCTCGGCCCATTGGAAGCGCACGCGGGTCCAGGAAGCGCCGAGACGGGTCGCGGCGGCCGGGTCGTCGGTGCTCTCAATGACGCCATAGCGCCAGTCGCCCTCGTCGGCCTCGGCCGGAGCCGGGGAGAGAAGAACGGCCGCCGCGCCGGCCAGACACAGGAAGAGGGCGCTCAGGAGCCGCCCCAGGGTGCGATGATTCATGCCAGCCGCTAAGTGTAAGCCGGTTCGGCTTGGACGAGCAACCCTTTCACAGGGAGCGCAGAGTTTTTCGCTAATCTGCCGCAGGCCGATGCCCGACTGATTGACGATCGCGCCAATATTCCCCTAGCACGCATCCGAGCGCACCGGCGGTGATTCATCCGTGCGTTGCCCGCGTCTTTTAGCGCTTGATGCGGGCTGAACAACCCGCATCAAGCCGCGTTCACGACCGTCACCGATCTTACGGTGTGGTGGCGAAGCCTACATCGTCGATGAAGAAGCTGCTCAAAGTCGCCTCGTCAAACGTGCCCTCAAACTCGATCGTTACCGATTGGCCCACGTAGTCGACCAGATCGACCCCGGCGCGTTCCCATCCGGTGCTGCTTTCCGCTTGGCACAGGTTAAATGTTGCCAGCGTTAGGTCATTGATCGTGACGTGCACGCGATCGGCCGTGCAGACGGATTCATTCGAAGAAACCTGATACCAGAAGTGCAGGTATAGCGGCTTGTCGGGGGTCAAGGCTACTGTCTGGGACAGGCGGTGGACCTGGTTGTTGAACCCGCCCAGCCAGGCGATGTACTGGCCGGAACGAGGCACGATGATCGCCTGCGGCTGTTGAATGATCGATCCCGGCGCGGCAATACCGTTGGTACTCTCGGCCCAGTCGCCATTGGCTCCGGCTTCGAAGTTGCCGTTCTTCAGAGGCGGCAGATTGCCGGGTGTGGCTGATGGGGTTGGTGAGGCCTGCGCGGTGGCCGTGGCCGTTGGGGGCACCGGTGTCGCCGGTGGTTGCGTCGTGGCCGTGGCCTGGGCCGTTGCGGTGGCGGTTGGGGGAACGTCGGGCGTTGACGTTGGCTCCATTGTGGCGGTGGCCGGTACATCGGTGGCCGGCAGACCGGTGGGCGAGGCTACCGGTGTGTTGGTTGGCGTGTTGGTTGGCGTCGCTGTCGCCGTGGCTGTGGCCGTGGGTGTCGCCGTGGCCGTCGGTGTGGGCACAATGCCGATGTATTTACTGGCGGTCAGCGGGAAGTAGAAGGTGGCCAGAAAGCGTACCTGTCGCTGCGGCCGCCAGTCGGGGAAGGCTCCCAGCACGCCCAACGGCTCCATCTTGCCGCCGCTGATGTCCATCACCCACAGTTCGGCCGTGCTGTCCAGCCGCGAGGCGCGTTCAAATGCCACCATCTGACCATCGGGCGAGACGCCGGGATGCCGCAGGAAGCCGCTGGTCAAGTCTGTCAGGGGGCGGATTTCGTCACTGTCCAGGTCGTAGGCGGACAGATTCGCGACGGTGGCCGCCTCGTCAGTTTGCGAAAAGACGAAGCCACTGCCATCCGGCAGCCAGTCAAGGCCCAGCACTTGTTGGCCGGGCAGATTTTCTACAAGCAGGGTGCCCAAGCCGGAAGCGCCCGGCTCGATGAGATAGATGGCGTCATCCCCGGCGAAGAGTAGTGTGTCGCTGATAGGCGACCAGGCCAGCAGATCGCCGATGGCATCCGGGGCCAATAGTTCGTCCGGCTCAGCCACCACGGGATAAGGCGCAACCTGCCGCAGTTCCGCATCGCCGAATACAAACCCGACGGCCGATCCGTCAAAGCGCCACGCCGGCTGTGCCGCGCCGAAGTCGCGGTAGCTGTTCTCATCCGCTTGAAGCACAAGGGTACCCGTGGCTTCGGCCGTTTTGCCTGCCACGACGTTGACTGTCACGTCGGGGTCATACCAGCGGGTATCTTCGCGAATGACCACAATGCGTTGGGCCAGCACGCCGCCCAGGTCGGCGACGTCCTTAACGCTGACTGTTTTGGTTGTGCCGGGGGCAACGGTGATCGTGGTGGCCGCGGGCGCGCCCTGCACATACAGTTGGAAGACCGAGTAGTCCGGCACCTGATTCTCAATGGTGAGTGACACGGTGCCGGTCGGGAAATCGCCGGTCTGCTCGCATAGCGGTGAGTTGGTCGCCCGGCGCAGCCCCAGGCCATCAGACAGGATGGTGTAGATATCGCTTTGGTAGATGGAGCAGTTGGCCTGCAGATCGGAGGCAAAGGCCAGTGCCCCGCCGTCCGGCCGCCAGTCCAGCCCGCGAATGGTGTCGCCGGGATCGGCCGTCCACAGTTGGCGATCATCTTCCCCTGCCGCATTGATGAGGCGCAGCTGGTTGGATCGGGCATAGGCGATGGTGCCGGGCGTGGTTCGGAACGCTTGGCCCCAGACGGTGGCTGCGGCCAGCAGCGATAGCGCCAGGGCGCCGACGAGCACCGCCAGCCGGCGATTGCGCTTGGTAATTGGTCTCATGACGGACTCCTCAATGACTTCGCGACCGGATTATCCGACCGCATTTGCACTGTGACTTCAGGACGAAGCAAGTGTACAACAGCCCGTCGCTATCCGAGAGCTGCCACCAATCATTTAAGGTTGTCCGGTGTAAAAAGAAGCGTCTAGCCGCCCCAGGGGAAGGGGGCTTCAGGGGTGATGCCGTAGTACCGCTCGACTATCCGCCGGAACAGGGGCGCACCCACCTCGGACCCTTCCCCGGCATTTTCGACGATCACGGCGATGGCCAGCTCGGGCGTCTCAACCACCCGACCGTCGGCCGTTGTGTAGGGTTCGGACGGTGCATAGCCGATGAACCAGGCATGGGGCAGGCCGGGCGGCGCTTCAGCCGTACCCGTCTTGCCGGAGACGGAGATGGGGAAGTTTTGGAAACGGTGTGTAGCCGTGCCCGACCCACTGTGGGTCACGTTCCACAAGGCGTCCTGATACGTGGCGAGTTGTTCGGCCGACAGCGGCAGGCGGCCGTTTTCTTGCGGTGGGAACGGTTCTTCCGGTGCTTCGCCCGCCGCGCCGATGCGATCGATCAGGGTCGGCCGGTAAAGCGTGCCGCCGTTGGCGATGGCCCCAGCCAGCACCGCCATTTGCAGCGGCGTGACCTGGACGTAGCCCTGGCCGATAGCCATATTGACGGCGTCCCCCGTCGCCCAGCCGTCGCCGATGTTGGCCAGTTTCCACTCGGGGTCGGGGATCAGTCCCGCGGACTCAGCAATGCCCTGGATGCCTGTGGCCTGGCCGAATCCAAAGGCGTGGGCGATCTTCGGGAATAGTTCGTTGTCGGCTCCGTCAATCGTGTAGCCGACGTCGTAGAAGCAGGAGTTACACGAGACGACCAACGCCTGCCGCAGGCTGATGGTGCCGTGTCCGCCGGCCAGCCAGTCGACCTTGGCATATTCATCGCCCAGGCGGTTCCAGACGCCGGTGCTGGAGTAACGCGAATCGGTCGTATAAAGACCGCTGTTAAGTGCTGCGCCGAGGGTAACCAGCTTGAACGTTGATCCAGCCGGGTAGACGCCTTGCGCGGCGCGGTTAACCAGGGGTTGTGATGAATCGTTGAGCACACCCAGCAGCGCCGCCCCACCATCGGCCCGAAGCGCGTCGAAGACTGTGGGGTCATAACTCGGGTAAGTCGCCATGGCGAGGACGTCGCCATTGTTGGGATTTAGCACCACGATGGCCCCCTTCTGAGCCACGGGGTGCGATTCGATGGCTTCGGCGAGCGCGCTCTCAACGGCCGCCTGGAATTCGAGGTCAAACGTTGTATAGATGCTGCGGGCCGCCTTCGGTTCGCTTTCCTGGAGCACCGCCGCCACATCGCCCGCCGGTGTGACCACCGAGAGCCGACCACCGCGGTCGCCGTTGAGGTAATCCTCACCCCACGCTTCCAGTCCGGCCAGCCCTACACGTTCGTCACCCCGATAGCCTGCCGCGCGATAGTCGGCTTCTTCCTCAGCCGGTATGGCGCCCATGTAGCCGATGAGGTGGGGCGCCGTGCCCAGGTCGGAGTAGAGCCGGGCGCGCTGGCGTTGCGGCTGGGTCAGCCCCGTCCCGAAATAGGGTTCCAGTTCGAGAACATATTGCTGCAGGGTGGCCTCGCTGATCGTGCCCAACGGCACGTACCACTCCGGCAGGGCGTTGGCGTACTGTTCGCGAATCTCGTCCGGCGTGCGGCCGAATACGCGGCTTAGCACGGCCAGCAGCCCGGCCTCGTCCACAATCTGACCGGGAACGAGACCCAGTTCAAACGCATTGCCCTGATAGGCCAGGGCCAGGCCGTTGCGATCGTAGATGTTGCCGCGGGTGGGAATCTGGTACTCCATGGACAGGCGATTGCCGCCCGCCAGCTCGGGCAGAATCAACCCTTCGTCCCAGGCCACGCCCCAGCGGCCACCGTCATAGACAAGACGCATGGTGTGGTCGCGCACGATGTCGCCCACCAGCGCCGTCTCCCACGTCACGCGCCAGCTCATTTCCGCCTCGGAGCCTTCCTGCAGGAGCGACAGCGGTTGGGCGCGAATGGTCTTGACCGTGGCCGTATTCAGGGCTTCTTGATAGCGCTGGACAAAGGCGCCGCTATCGACCAGCGCCTGGCTGGCCGGTGAGAGCAGGCTGTACATGCCCAGCAGATCGCCACCTTCCCAGGCCCGGTAGAAGGCGCGAGCATAGCCGCTTGCGTCTTCAAGGACAGGTGTCTCCGTGGGCGCGATCGTCGCCGTCGGCAGACTGTCGGCCGCTTCTTCCCGCTCGCCCGGCAGCATGCCCGACAGCGAATCGGCCGCCTGGCTGCAGGCCGTCGCCAGCAGCGTGATGAGCAGTAGGAGAAGTATGGCGCGTTTCATTGGGTGTGAATCCCTCACCGTTATGTCATTATAGCCCTAATCCGAAGTGTGACGACCGCGCCAGTGTATTCGTTGTCAATTCGTTAATGCTGGCGTTGGCGCAGGCTGGAAAAGAGGCTAGATGGTTACGGGATGGCTTTCCCCCGTAACAGCATCCACCGTCAGCGACGAATCGCCCAACACGGTGTCGAGTCGCAGCGTGTCACCCGATAACCAGCTTACATTTGCATAGCCGGGATCGTCCTGGCGCAGGAGGATGGGCTGCAGATCGGACAGGTTCAGCCGGGTCAGTGTCGACGACCCTTCCGGGCAGTAATCGCTGGTGAGCACATAGACCAGCGAACCGCCGTCGGGTGACCAGGCGATGGTATTAGCGATACGCTCCGGCCCATCGGGGACGATGCGGACCAGCTGCTCGCCGGCCACGGTATATACAACCAGTTCACCTTGCGGTCCCCAAAGCGCCAGCATCGTGCCGTCCGGTGACAGTGGACCGTAACCAAGATAGGTGGTGGTCCTATCGGCCGTATCCAGCCGGTAGTACGGCGGAGCAAAATAGCCACAGCCATCGGCCACTCCTTCGCGGGCCGTGCCATAGTAAAAGTAACGGCCGTCGGCTGACCAAAAGTAGCCTTGTAGCCCGGCCGCACCCAGCCCGCCACACGCCTGATGCTGGGTGGCGAACTCATGCACCCGGGCACCGGCATCGACGTAGCGCAGCATCTCGTAGGCTTGCTCGTAAGCTTCGCCGTCGGCCGATGGCAGCAGCGTGCAGTCATGGCGAAAAAGCTGGACTACACGGCGGCCGTCGGGTGAGGCGTATTCGCCCATCTGTGTGGGCGGGGCGATGGCTGCGAACGTGGCAGCGATATCGGGTTCGGCCGTCGCGGTCGGGGGAAGCGATGATGTAGGCGAGGGCTTCGGCGTTGATGTCGCCGTTGGCGGTGAGGTCGGCGGAGGCAGCGTGGGTGGGGGTGTGAGTGTTGGCTTTGCGGGGATCGTTGCGGTTGGCGCAGGCCCCGTCGAGGTCAAGGGCGGCGTTGCGTCCGTCGCGCTGGGAACTGCTGCCGGGCCGCAGGCCGATACCAATAGCAGGAGGACTGTTAAGGACACGCCACGCATTCGCATAGGTCACCTCACCGGGCCGTTAGTCGCGAGCAATTGGTTACCAAAGGTCAGTGCCGCCTTGCTTAACGGCCGATATCCATTCATACGCGCCAGTCGGTTGGCGGTTGCAAAACACGCGCTACGATAGCCGGGGCAGGTGGCTTAATCTTCGATGACAAGAGACCAAAACGGCCGCATATGGCAGCGTGTTGCCATGCATGACAGAACGTTTGTGCTATAATCTGTTGTAGTTATACAGCAGATGGAAAGAGTCAACAAAACGTGCTACTATTCGCGCGAGTCGCGGGTCGTTTGCCCGGCCGGAGAACAATAGGCAGCACGAAGGAGAGTTAGCTATGTATCAAAAAGTCGTAATCGTAGGTCGTCTAGGCCGTGACCCAGAGATGCGTTACATGCCGGATGGAACCGCCATGACCAGCTTCAGTGTGGCCACTGATTACAAGTATACGGATCGGAGCGGGCAACCCGTGGATCAAACGACGTGGTTTCGAGTAACTGTCTGGGGCCGTCAAGCTGAGCCTGCGAATCAGTACCTCAGTAAGGGCCGCATGGTGCTGGTGGAAGGACGGTTGACCGGCGACGAGAATGGTAGTCCGCGTATTTGGACTGCTCAGGACGGTACACCTCGTGCCTCGTTTGAACTGCGGGCCGAGAATGTGCGGTTCTTAGGCGGTCGTGATTCGGATGGCGGCGGAGATTTTTCTGGGAGGGACACTTCCGGTTCAATCGACACTGTCTCAGAAGAAGACGACATCCCGTTCTAGCGATAATTCCCTTCAAAGAAAACCGGGGCTAGCTCACCAGCCAGCCCCGGATAACTTCCCCTTTACTTCACGGCCGTCAAGCGGGCGCTGAACAGCCTGGCTGGGCCGTCTTCTCGTTCGACCTTCGACAGCTCAACATCCGGCAAGGCCTTGTCGGTAATCGACAGCGTTCGAAATCCGGCCGTGCGCAGCATGGCCGCATAGTCGGCCACATCCACCGCCCCCGACACACACCCGGCCCAGGATGATACGTCGGCCCGTTCCTCCGGCGTGAACTGTCCCTGCGTCACCATGTCCGATACGGCCACACGGCCGCCGGGCTTCAGCACGCGGTAGATCTCGTTAAACACGGCCGCTTTGTCCGTACTCAGGTTGATGACGCAGTTGGAGATGATCACGTCCACCGTCCCGCTCTCGACCGGGATGTCTTCAATCAGGCCCTGGCGAAACTCGACGTTGGTCAGCCCCAGCTTCTCCTTGTTGCGGTTGGCCTTGGTCAGCATCTCCGGCGTCATGTCCACGCCGATCACGTGGCCGGTCGGGCCAACCTGCCGGGCGGCCATGAAGCAGTCGATGCCGCCGCCGGAACCCAGATCCAGCACCGTCTGGCCCGGTTCCAGCGCCGCCAGCGTGATTGGGTCACCGCAGCCCAACGACAGGCCGGTCACGTCCACGGGCAGCCAACTGGTGTCGGCCGTGTAGATGTCGCGATAAAGACTATCCAGCGCAGCATCATCGTTCGATCCGCAGCAGTCGCCTGAATCGCAGCAGCTCTCGGCGGCGGTAACGGTCAGGGGTTGTTCGGCCAATCTTGCGTAGCGGTCCTTCACTGCTTCGCGAATGGTCTCTTGAGAATTGATCATGTGAAACCTCCATATATAGATGATTGTCGATGTATTAATGCAAAAAAAGAGCGACTACGTATCCAGCGTCACGGCCGTCAGCGGCACATCAGCCACCGGCGTTCGCTCCGGGGCGAAGTTGAGCATCAGCCGGCTACAGCACACTGCCACCTCGTCCTGGTTGAGCGAATAGTAAATCTGCCGGCCCTCACGCCGTACATAGACCAGGTCCGCCTCGCGCAGCACCGCCAGATGGTGGGACACGGTGGGCTGGGAGACGTTATCCATTTGCTCGACAATGTCCGACACACACAGCCAATTGCAGCACAACAACAGCATGATGCGCTGGCGGTTCTCATCGGCAATGGCTTTGGCAAACAGGACGGAATTCATAGGATTAATATATTGATGATTATCGATAAGTGCCATTATACAGGCTACCGGCGGCCTGTCAAGCAGCAGACTCCGTTTGGTGTGGAACGGGACCAATGGCAGCGATCGGCAACAGCGGAGCGTAGAATGGATCCTGTAGATTGTCCCATTAAGCCACAGGCAAAAGGCTTGCGCTACAGGATTACGCCCCGACCGGCTATACTCGCAGGTGTCAAGGAAAGAGCCATGCTAAACCAAGAACGCGTCGCCGTCATCGACCTGGGATCCAACACCGCCCGCATGGTGGTCATGTCAGCCGTCCCCGGCTATGCCTACCGCCTCGACGATGAGATCCGCGAGGTCGTGCGTTTGCGCCAGGGCATGACGGCCGACGGTCTAAGTGAGGAGGCTCAGGCGCGGGCCTTGTTCACGCTGCGCTTGTTCAAACGCTACTGCGACAGCTCGCATGTGGACCTGATTATCCCCACCGCCACCAGCGCCGTGCGTGAGGGCGTCAACGGCGCGTTGTTTGTGCAGCGGGTCCAGCTGGAGATTGGCCTGACGCTGCGCGTGCTGAGCGGCGAAGAAGAGGCCTATTACGGCACCCTCGGCGTGCTCAATGAGGTGCCGCTGACCGACAGCTATGTACTCGACATCGGCGGTGGCAGTGCTCAGCTTTCGGAAGTCCGGGATCATCGCTTCAAGCGCGGCTGCTCGCTGCTGCTGGGCGCGCTGGCCCTGACCGAACAGTTCATCAGCAAAGATCCACCCAGCGGCAAGGAGATCGCCGCCGTAGAACAGGCAATTCGCGATCAACTGGACACCATCGAGTGGTTGCCGTCGGGCAAGAAGCAAACCGCAGCGGCGCGGCTTGTGGGCTTGGGAGGCACGATTCGCAACATGGCCGGGATGGCTGCCGCTCGGCAAAGTTACCCGCTGAACACCCTCCACGGATTCGTGCTTGATCGGGCCGACCTGGATGAGAATATCCGGCTGCTGACGGAGCTGCCTCTCAAGGAGCGCGAGGACCTGCCCGGCCTGAGCAGCGACCGGGCCGACATTATCCTGCCCGGGGCGCTGGTGCTGCGCGAGGTGATGGACTGCCTGCGGGTGGAAGACCTGACCATTTCTGTCAATGGCCTGCGCGAGGGGTTGTTTTTCGAGCACTTCTGGCGGCACCTGTCGTACCCGGCGCTGACCAACATGCGCCAGTTCAGCGTGCTCAACAAAGCCCGCATTTACCAGTACGCCAAGGCTCACGCCAACCACGTGCTGTTCCTGGCCGGGCGGCTGTTCAACCAGCTGGCTCCGTTACATGGCTACACATTGGCTGAGCGGGAGCTGCTCGATGCGGCGGCGCTTCTCCACGACCTGGGTACGTTGATCAGCTATAACGACCACCACCACCATTCGCAGACCTTGATCATCAATAGCGGCCTGCCCAGCTTCACGCCGCGCGAGACGGCATTGATCGCCCTGCTGACGCGCTATCATCGCAAGGGCAAGCCGCGCACGAATGGCTTCGACTCGTTGCTGCAGCCGGATGATGGCACCCTGCTGCTTAAGCTCGCGGCTATGCTGCGGCTGGCTGAGTTTCTGGAACGGGGGCGCAATCAATCGGTCGATGATGTCAGCGCCGGGTGGGATGACGAGACGCTGCGCCTGACGCTGTTGGCCGATGAGTATCCGGCGGTAGAAATTTGGGAAGCGGAGCGGAATGCCATTGATCTGATGGAACACGCTTTCGACCGGCATGTCATCCTAGAAAGCGCCGCGGCTCCCGGCGACTGGTCGGCTCAGGACAGCCCGCCGCTGGTCTGACGGTGAAGGGCCAGCAAGTCACCCAGGACCGCGAAGCCCGTTTCAATCCGCCCCGCCCCCGGCCCGATCAGGGTCACATCGCCGGTCAACCCGGTCGAAAACGTCACGGCATTGGTGGCTCCGCTCACCCCGGCCAGCGGATGCGACAACGGTAGCCGCACGGGAGCAACGGCCGCACGCAAGCCGTCCGGCGTGACCTCGGCGCTGCCAATGAGCTTCCAGCACTCCCCGGCCGCCTCGGCCGCAGCAATATCGTCTTTCGTTAAACGGCTAATGCCTTGTGTGGTGACATCAGCCATGCGCAGCGAGCCACCCAGCAGTCGATTGGCCAGGATGACCACCTTCACCGCGGCGTCGTGTCCTTCGACATCGGCCGTCGGGTCTGCCTCGGCATAGCCCCGGGCCTGGGCATCGGCCAGCGCGGCCGCATAGCCGGCCCCGGCGCGCATCTCGCTCAGCATATAGTTGGTCGTGCCGTTGAGAATGCCGGCGAAGCGCGTCATGCCGGACCCGGCCAGCAGCTCCCGGCCCAGGCGCAACACCGGCGTCCCGGCCATCACCGTCCCTTCGATGCCCAGGAATAGCCCATTGGCTTCCGCCAGCGCGGACAGTTCGGGATAGTGAAGCGCCATCGGGCCTTTGTTGGTGGTGATAGCGTGCCGGCCGTGGGTCAGCGCCGCGCGCAGGGTGGCGACGGCCGGGTCGGCCGTCACCAGATCGGTGGGGCTTAGCTCGACCACAACGTCGGCATTGCTGTCGGTCAGCACGCGGGTTACGTCCCAATCCCGGTGCGGTGCGGGGACGGCATCAAGGCGGCCGTCCCGGGCCATCGCGTCCAGCAGGCGCGCCGGGTTGAGGCCGTCGGGATTATAGACGCTGCCGCGCGTCGCTGTATTGACGGCCACGAGGTGGATGCGCGCGCCGGTGGACTCGGCCAGGCTATCGGCCGAATCGCGCAGAATCGTCGCCAATCCCTGTCCCACGTTGCCAAAGCCAATGAGTGCCAATCGATAGTCGGTCAAATCAGTTTCTCCCGTGATGTTGGTTGCCCGGTGTCAGGCTGATCTCCTGCGCTTCCAGATACGGACTCGCAATACCAATCACCCTTGCCGTCTGTTGAATCGTGCCAACTATATGATCGGTCAATCAACCGGCCAATCAATTCGGCACAATCCGCGAACCGGTGTTGAGGCACGACGCGATTATCCTGGAACCAACTAGATGATTGGCTGGACGAAAGGGTCTTGTGGCCTTTGCCGGCCACACAACGGTCGCTTTCCGCACACCCGGCCGGGCTCAGGCACAATTGCTGGCGACAAGAAAAGCCGGTTATGCTATGCTAGCCTCGCGTCTTGCTCAAGACGCGCCTGATTTCCGACAATTGTCTGCCGATACGTGGGCCTTATGTGCTGAAGGAGAAAGTCATCATGCGTCTCATTCGGTTGCGATCCATTGTCTTCATCAGTCTGTTTGTGCTTCTGTCCGCGGTTGTCGCGCGAACGGTTGCGGCCAATTCGCGTGCCGTCGATGCTGTCGGAACAATCGCCTATGCCAGAGGCAACGAAATACGCCTGATTGACGCTGACGGCAAAAACGACCGCCGCCTCTGGGAACGGCCGCTGTCGGAGGGCGCCCAGGGGATTCGAGGCCTGCAGTGGCGGCCGGACGGCGGCGCGCTGGCGTTTGGCTCAGGCTTCCAGTGGCTGTGCTCCCAATACAGCAGCGATATCTATTCGATTCGCGCTGACGGCTCAGGGTTGAAGCGACTGACGAATTCCCCAGAGTGCAGTGAACTGGCTGGTTTCCCCAAGGGTTCGGTCAAGGTGCGGATCGAAAACGCGACGACCGAGTCGATCTTTGCCCTGTACGTCGAGGGCGCCCCGGAGGCCCAGCTTGTGACCGTCAGTCCGGGTGCGATTGTTGACGTCACCGTCCCCAACGTAGCCGACCTGGGCAATTTTTCACAGGCCATTACCGTGGTCAATGGCAAGTTTCGCTATTTGGACCCATCGGTTACTGTCGATGTGAAGCCCAACCAGACCGCACTGGCGTCCAACAGCTTTGTCCTGACCGGTCAGGGCAATGTTTTTGCCAATGTGGGGGCGACCATTCCCGCCTGGTATCGCACCGGATCCAAGGTGGGGTTCCTCTTCCAGGAGGGCTTCCTCTCGGAGATTACCGCTACGCCCGGGATTTCTACCCCCGATACGTTTATCCTCGCCCCCGGCGCCAATGTAGTTGCCAACGCCTTGGCCTGGTCGCCGATTAGCGACTGGCTGTTGTATGCCGGGAGCGACGCCATTGCGGTGGTCCAACCGGGCGCGGATAATGGCGGCATCCCGATCATAACGAAAGACCCGCTCACTGAGATAGTCTTGGGATTGGAGTGGCTGCCGGACGAGTCCGGGTTCATCTTTGCGATAACCAGCGGCCAGTTCGGGCCGGACAACAGCAACCTCTACGAGTTTAACTTCGGCACGAATGAACTGACCGCCCTTACCAGCTTCCAGAGCGAATTCGCCGGTTCGTTTAGCCTCTCGCCGGATACCCAGCAAATCGTGTTTGAGTATACGCCCGATATCAATCAATCCGCCGAACTCTGGATCATGCGGCGTGATGGGACCGGCCGGCGCTCCCTCGGTGTCCAGGGTGTGTACCCTGACTGGCGACCGGGCACCGGCATTGACCTGACCGAAGGACTGTTCTTGCCGGCTGTCGTTCGGCCGTAGGCTGAAACGGAGGACTTCAGCCTACGGCGGCTGGGGCCACGACAAACCCCTGGTCGGGCAGATCGCGCTATTGACGCACTGGGCCTGGCTGCTATAATTTGGATTCACCTGCTGCAAGGCAGGGTGGTTAAGAATGAAAGCGGGCGATTAGCTCAGTTGGTTAGAGCGCTACGTTGACATCGTAGAGGTCACAAGTTCGAGTCTTGTATCGCCCATCATTGGCCGCAGCGCGGCCCCGGCAGCCGCCTTGTGCGGCTGTTTGTATTTTCACGGCCCGACAGAAGCGCCCCCACGCGCCGTCTGGCGGGCCATTACACAATTTCCCACACGTCGCAGGAGGCAAGCCATGGACACGCACGTTCCGCGTTGATGAATCCTTCCCGATGGAGGGCCGCGCATGAGAGGCGATCGGACTATTCTGGTGCTGGGCGGCGCCGGTTTGGTGGGCTCGCAAATCGTCCGCCATCATTGCCCGTGAGATGGAGCCGGAGCAGATCGTTGTCGCCAGCCTGTATCGCGGCGAAGTGCGCGAATTCCTGCGTGATGCCCGGCGCGAGTTCCCCCATGTGAATTTCACCGGCGCCTGGGGCGATGTCTTTGTGCGCGACGAGTTTCAACTGGAGAAGCGCCGCCGCCTGCTGCAATCCCAACCCCGACGCGACATGCTCTATGATGACCTGTTCGGCGCCGTTGGACGGTGCGTTTGAGCGCTCCGGCCTGGTCCAACTGGTGCAGCAGTACAAGCCCGACGTCATTGTTGACTGCATTAACACCGCTACCGCCATCAGCTACCAGGATGTCGAATCGCTCAGCCAGCAGACCAACGACCTGCTGCGGCCAATTGAGCCAGATTGTCGATCATCAAGACCTGGAGGCGTTGGCGGCGCTTCGGACGCGATCTGGAGCAAAACGTCAGCACCCTGCTCATCTCGCAGTCGCTGCCGCAACTCATTCGCCATGTGCAGTTCCTCCACCGGGCCATGAGCGAAGCGGGCACGCGCCTCTATCTCAAAGTGGGCACGACCGGCACCGGCGGTATGGGCCTCAACATCCCCTACACCCATAGCGAAGATCGGCCGAGTTTCAAGCTGATGAGCAAGACGGCCGTGGCCTTTGCCCACACCGGCCTGATGTTCCTGATGGCCCGCACGCCCAACGGTCCGCTGGTCAAGGAGCTCAAACCGGCGGCGATGATCGGCTATCGTCGTGTCAGCTACAAGACCGTCAAGGTCCGCGGCCGGCCCCAGTTCCGCTTTGCCAGCCAGGTGCAGGACCTGAACGGCCGTCTGTTGTTGCGCGGCGACGAGAACCAGTACACGCGCCTCGAAAAGCTGCACATGGCCGGCGTCGACACCGGCGAAAACGGCTTCTTTGCCCGCGGCGAATTCGAGACCATCACCCACATCAATCAGATGGAGTTCATCACGCCGGAGGAGATCGCCCAGCAGGCGGTGCTGGAGATCAAGGGCAGTAATACCGGCTATGATATCATCGCCGGGATCGACAGCAGCATCCTCAATCCCAGCTATCGCGCCGGGGTGCTGCGCCAGGCCGCGCTGGAGAAGCTGGTGCGGATCGAAGAAGAAACGGAAAGCCACAGCGTGGCCCTGGGGCAATTGGGACCGCCGGAGCTGTCCAAGCTGCTCTACGAGGCCCACCTGCTCAAGCTCAACTACAATACACTCGAGCGCGTCGTGGAAACGTCGCCCACGGAGATCGCCGAGACGCTCTATGATTTCCTGCTGGACGAGGACAATCTGCGCACGACCATCACCTCGATTGGTGTGCCCATTCTGACGCCCGACGGCCGTCAACTCATCCGCGGACCCCGCCTCAACATCCCGGAGAGCATCTATCGCGAGGTCGATCTGGATGATGAGCAGATCAGACGCCTGGGCCAACAAGGGTTGGGTCGACCTGCGGCCGGCCAACTTCCGCGTCTGGCAGGATCGTTTCGAGCGCATGCAGCGTACCAAGCACATGCTCCACACCCGCGGCACGTCCTCGGTTACGATGAAAACCTACCTGCCTGAGACCATCCAGATTGGCGCGGTGGTGGCCTGGATCTTCAGCAACGAGGATGGTGGCTATCGGATCAAGTAGGCGGTTCGCCAATCCCGGCGCGGCCGGCCGCAAGGTTGTCGTGTTCCGGAACAATAGTTGCTATGATCAGCCCGGTCGATGCCGGGGCGACTTCGCTGACCGGCATCACCTATGATTGGGTAGGAGTCGAGACTGCCGCCGCTGTTGACAGACGGCCCCGGTCCGCGTGAGTGGTGCTCTAGTGTGGCCCTACAATGCGGCCGTATCAGCTTGACAATTAATGGCGGTAGGCTAGTATAAGAAGTGGCGGCTAATCGTATTCCCCACTAAAAAATGGTCATTCGGCCGATTTCTGCCACGCACTTTGTCTGAGAATCCTATGCAAAACCAAAAAGACTTCACCGGCTTATCCATGCCCGTGTTTACGGCCTTTGGCTGGGAAGGTGAAGAAAACGCCTTGAAATACGCCTTGTCCCAGCTGGAGCTATTTGTAGCTGCGTTGTATAACCGGCTGCCGGCTCAGGCGCGGGCTGAGTTCCCGACCTATGGTCTGAGCACCGAGGGACAGAACGCCTACCTGTCCACGAGCTCGTCTTACAATGACGAAGCGTACATTGCCTTCAACGCGCGCCCGATGAGCTTCGAAGTCTTGCTGGGCATCACCGACAAGACGGCGCTGTCTAAGGGCTTGGCGGCTGTCAACAAGGATCTCCCTGCCGCCTATCATGCGCTGGCACAGCTGGATCCCGCCTGGACGCTACGCATCCAGCAAATGCAGATCGACGAGACGACCGGCGAGCGCACCCACCATCAGGATCTGTACAAAGATAGCATCGGCGCGTTCTCGGAAGTGACGGCCGCTGAAGTCTTTGCTCGCGCCGCCTATCTCAACGAGGAAGATGCCTGGGTCACGCCGATTTACCTCAGCATGCGCGTACCCTCGGACCGTGTCGCCGCGATGGGCACCACGATTCTGAGCGTCTCCACCGATCTGGTGATGAACCTCGTGCCGGTGGCCAACGCGCTTCTGGGTCGCAAGGCCAAAAAGAAGGCCACGAAATCGCGCAGCCAAAGCTAGAGCCTGCGGTCCAGGTCGAGACCGGTCCCACCGTCACGATTGAGGGTGAAGAGCGCGCCTCGGCGGCCAGCCTGAGTCCGATTCAGCCGACACCTTTGTTTATGTCGCTGAGCTGATGCCGCTGCACATTCGGCGAGGATTCGTCAACCTGACGGCCGGCCATTGGCCCTTCTTCGCCCTGAATGCCCGCGCCCAAACGCGTGATGTGACGGTCGTCTTTGACGGCCGTCAGGACAAGCAGAGCAGCGTCTGGCGGCTGCAGCCGGATGATCAGGCCCGTCTGGTGCTGGGACCTCAGGTCCACGACTGGATCGAAGAAAACTTCTCCAGCAGCGACCAGATCCAGGTGACGGCGCGGAAGCTCGACAACCACGAGATCCGCATCACGCTGGAAGCCGTCGCCTAGAACCCCTCAAACAAAGCAACCCTATGGCCCGCACGAAAATCGTCGCTACGATAGGACCTGCCTCGAGCGATCCGGAAACCATTCGCCGCCTGCTGGAAGCGGGCATGAATGTTGCCCGGGTCAATTTCTCCCACGGCGATCATGAGCAGCATCGCGAAACGGTTCGCAAGCTGCGCGAGGTAGCGACGGCCGAAGGCTACGTGCTGGCCATCCTGGGCGATCTGCAAGGGCCGAAGTTGCGCCTGGGCCATGTGCGTCCCGGCGGCATCAACCTGAGTTTGGGCGATGAAGTCGTCCTGACCCCGCGGCCCGGTCAGCCGGCCATGATCCACTTCCCGCACCCCGACCTGATTGCTGCCGTGCAGCCGGGCGGGCGGCTGGTCATTGGCGACGGCGAAGTCGAGTTCACTGTGGCCGAGAAGCGCGACGATACGCTGCGCTGTTTCGTCACCGTCGCCGGCCTGCTGGAAGCGCGCAAGGGTGTCAACGCGCCGGGCACGGATCTGCCCATCTCCTGTCTGTCCGACAAGGATCGCCACGATCTGGAGCTTATATGCGAGCTGGAGCTGGATTACGTCGCTCTGTCGTTTGTGCGCACGGCTGAAGATGTCCTCGAACTGCGGGCGCTGATGGAAGACAAGCCGCGCCAAATCCCTATCATCGCCAAGATCGAAAAGAGCGAAGCCATCGAGAATCTGCTGGCCATCCGCGACGTGACCGACGGCATGATGGTGGCCCGCGGCGACCTGGGCATTGAGATGTTGGCTCAGGAAGTGCCGCTGTTGCAGAAGCGCATTATTCGTGTCTGCAATGAGGTCGGCAAGCCGGTCATCACCGCCACCCAGATGTTGCAAAGCATGGTGGAGCACCCGCGCCCCACGCGTGCTGAAGCCAGTGACGTGGCCAATGCCATTCTCGACGGCACCGATGCGGTCATGCTCTCCGGCGAGACGGCCACGGGCAGTTTCCCGGTGGAGTCGGTTATGATGATGCGCCAGATCGCGGAGAACACCGAGAAGGAATATCCCTTCGACAAGTGGCGTACGTGGGATGATGAGACCGACTTCGAGGGTGTGACCGTTACCGAGGCCATTAGCGCCGCCAGCTGCGCCATCGCCGAAGAGATCCACGCGACGGCCATTGTCAGCGCAACGTTGAGTGGTTACACAGCTCAGCAGGTTGCCCGGTTCCGGCCGCGGACACGGGTCATGGCTGTGTCGCCCGATGAATTCACCCAGCGCCGCCTGGCTCTGGTGTGGGGCGTGCAGTGTTCGCTGGTGCCTGACTTTGACACAACCGACAACATGCTGCGCCATACGCTCAACGCCGCTCGGCGTAGCGGGCTCCCGTCCGGCAGCCAGATCGTTGTCACCGCCGGCGTGCCCTTTGGCACCTCCGGCCACACCAACCTCATCCAGGTTCATACCGTCTGAGGCGCAGCCAACCGCGCCATCCCCGCCCTCCATGGACTGGCTATCGGCGTCGCGACTGCTGATCATCGGCCATCGCGGCGCCAGTGCCGACGCGCCGGAGAATTCGCTGCAGGCCTTCAAGCTGGCGATGCAGCAGGGGGCCGACGGCATCGAGTTCGACGTGCAGCTGTCGGCCGACGGCCGTCCGATTATCATTCACGATGACACCATTGACCGAACCTGTGATGCTCAGGGTCGCGTGGCGGACATGACCGCGGCCGAATTGGCTGCGCTGGACCTTGGTAACGGTGAAGGCGTGCCGACGCTTGATGAGTTGTTCGGAACCCTGGGCCCGCAGCCGCTCTACAACCTGGAGCTGAAGACTATCGGCTTGGCCGACCGGGGACTGGAAGTGGCCGTTGCGGCCTGTATCCAGGCCCACGATGTGGGAGACCGTGTATTGATATCGTCCTTTAGTCCGCCGTCCTTGCGTCGCGCGCGCCGCTATCTGTCGCCGGGCATCCCGCTCGGCCTGCTGCGCGAGCGGACGGCGACCCGACTGGCCTGTCGCTTCCTGGGTGTGCAGGCCGATCACCCGCAGCATACGCTGATCAACGCTCAGAGCATGGCTTGGGCCGCCGCCAATGGATATCGGGTACATACATGGACCGTGGACGACCCTGTAGAGGCCCAGCGTTTGGCGGATCTGGGTGTTCATGGCATTATCACCAACACGCCCGGCGAAATCCGGGCCACCCTGTTCGCCTGAGGTCTGCCCGTGAATGCCAAAATCATCCTCAATCCCTACGCCAATCGCTGGGGCGCCCGCGACCAGGCTCCGGCCGTGGAAGCCGCCTGCCATGCGGCCGGCCTCGACTTTGACCTGACTCTGACCAGTCAGCCCGGCGAAGCCATCCCCCTGGCCCAGACCGCGGCCGAAGACCCGGCCTATGACGCGGTGGTGGCGGCCGGCGGCGACGGCACCATCAACGAGGTGGTCAACGGCGTCCTGTTGGCCGCCGGCGATCGGCCGACTAAACCATTCGGCATCCTTCCCCTGGGCACGGCCAACGACTTCGCGCGAATGGCGGGGCTGCCGTTGGACCTGGCAGGCAGCGTTGGGGTGATCGCCGCGGGCCACACGCGTCAAATCGACGGCGGCCGCGTCAACGAACGCTTTTTCATCAACAACAGCGCGGCGGCCATGGAGCCGATGGTCACGATTGAGAACATCCGCATGAAGCGCCTGTCGGGCGAGATACGCTACGTCGTGGCGCTGATACGGGCGTTGGCCCGACTCACCCCGTGGCAGATGCAGATCACGTGGGACGGCGGCGGCTATGATGGCCCGGCCTACTTGCTATCCGTCTGCAATAGTCCCCGCACCGGCGGTTTCATGATGGCACCGGGAGCCGAAATCGACGATGGTCAGTTTGACATGGTCTTTGCGCCCCAGGTGCCCAAGACCACCGTGCTGGCCGTGTTGGCCGGGCTGATGCGCGGCACCCACATTAATCACCCGGCCGTGACCTTTCTGCGCACGACCGAGATCACCCTACACAGCCGGCCCGGCACGCCGCTGCATGCCGACGGCGAAGTGTTCACCGAGTCGGCCGAATTCGTTCATTATCAGATCTTGCCCGGACAGGTTACACTTCTGTCGTCCAAGTAAGGTTTCAGCAGGCCACGCGCGGAGGATCCTATGACCACCGATTTAGCCCAACGCATCTCATTCCTACAGCGTATTCCGCTCTTTGCCGATCTGCCGGAGGATGCGCTGCTGCACCTGGCCGAGCGAGCGGATGAAGTCCACCTGGCCGCAGGCGATCTGCTGTTCGAGGAAGGATCGGCCGGTGACCGGGCCTATGTCATCGAGCAGGGCAAACTGGAGATCACCAAGACTTCCGGCGGTCGGGATGTCTTGCTGGCCGTGAGACAGGCGGGTGAGGTGTTCGGCGAACTGGCCGTGCTGGAAGAAGCGCCGCGCATGGCCGGCGTTCGGGCGCGCACGCCGTCGGTCCTGCTGGCCATTCACAAAGCCCACCTGGATCAGTTGATGGACGACAATCCGGCCGTGGCGCGGGCCATGCTGCAGGCCATCCTGACCTATTGGCGCAACACGGACGCGCTGCTGCGTCAGAACGAGCGCATGGTGCAGCTCGGCACGCTGACGGCCGGTGTGGCCCATGAGCTGAACAACCCGGCCGCCGCCGCCCGCCGCAGCGCCACGCAGATCGGTGAATCGGCCGCCGCGCTGGAGAGCGCCAGCCAGGCCCTCATTGTCCACGGGCTGACGGCCGAGCAGTACGCCATCCTGCGTGACTTCGTGGCCGCGCATATTGGGCAGGCGACCCAGGCCCGTCAGCTGGATGCCCTGACTCGCAGCGACCGGGAGTACGAGATCGAGACGTGGTGCGACGATACACAGATTGACGACGGCTGGGAACTGGCCCCCGTGCTGGTCGAGATGGGCTGTGATCGGGCGGCGCTGGAGACCCTGCGCGAGACGTTTGATCCCAGCCAGCTGGGCGCGGCGGTCAAGTGGTTGGTGGCCTCCTTCCGGCTGCAAAGTCTGGGCACCGAGATCGGCGAGGCCACGGCCCGCATCTCGACTATTGTGAAATCACTGAAGGACTACTCCTACCTGGATCAGGCCCCGCTGCAGGCCGTCAATATCCACGAAGGCATCGACAATACCCTGACCATGCTCAACCATCGCCTGAAGAAGAGCGTGACCATCGTGCGCGACTATGCCGACGACCTGCCCATCATCCAGGCCTACGGCAGCGAGCTGAACCAGGTCTGGACCAACCTCATCAGCAATGCCGTCGATGCGATGGATGAAGAAGGCGAGATCACCATCAGCACCCAGCGCCGCGGGGACTGGGTCCAGGTGGAGATCGCCGACACCGGCCCCGGCATCCCCGAAGAGATGCAAGAGCGCATCTACGACGCCTTCTTCACCACCAAGCCGCCGGGCAAGGGCACCGGCCTGGGACTGAACATTAGCTACAACATCGTCGTCTATCAACACTTGGGCGAGATCCAGGTGGCTTCGCGTCCCGGCCAGACGGTGTTCCGCATCCTGCTGCCGCTGGATGTCACGGCCGCTCGTGCGCGCGAATCGGCCGTGGAGACCTTTGAGCAGCCCAGCGACGAAGAACTGAGCCAGATTCTGGAAGAGACCCGGCGCATCGCCGTGGTGGGCATGTCGGGCAATCCCGATCGGCCGTCCAACGCCATTCCCGCCTACTTGCAGGCCCAGGGCTATGAGATCGTCCCCGTTAACCCGATGCTGGTGGAGGAAGGTGCAACCGGTGCCTATGCTCAGCTGGCCGATGTGCCCGACCATGTCGACGTTGTGCTCGTCTTTCGCCGCAGCGAGGCCGTGGCATCCATTGCCGAAGACGCAATTGCCATCGGCGCCAACACGTTGTGGATGCAAGAGGGAATCATCAACCTTGACGCGGCCATCCTGGCCCGGGCGGCAGGTCTGCATGTGGTCATGAATAGCTGCATGCGTAATGCCCATCAGCGCCTTGTGACTGCCGATTGATAGCCTGCCCGCCTGCGCCCCAGGGCGATTCAGCCATTCTCCATACCCTCTTCATACCGTCTTCACACCTCAGCGGTATCCTTCGGTTATCTTAGCAACGATAACTTGTCCGACGGCGGCCGGAAGTCCGGCAGCTCGAAGACCGGAGGTTTAGCATGAAACGTGGAGTCTGGATAGCTGTGATTGTAATTTTGCTGATAGCGGTGACCGGAACCGTGCTGTTGGCGCAGGAACCGGCGGCCCAAGGCGCCCCCGCCGGGGTCACTCAGCCCAATTTTGTCGATGCCGACGCGGATGGTGTCTGTGATAACTGCGGCCAGGGTCCGGCGAACGTCGCCGCACCACGGGCCAATTTTGTAGACGCAGACGGCGACGGCGCCTGTGACAACTGCGGCACCGGCCAGGGCGGCCCGCGCGGTCCAATGAACGGCGGCCAATCGGGCACCGGCTTTGTGGACGCAGACGGTGACGGTGTCTGTGACAATTGTGGCACCGGTCAGGGCGGCCCGCGCAACGCGGAAGCACCGCGTCCCAACTTCATCGACGAGAATGGTGACGGTGTTTGCGATTTGCAGGGCACCGGCCAGGGCGGCCCCCGTAACGGGGCCGGTCAGGGACCTAACTTCAGCGACGCCGACGGCGACGGAACGTGCGACCATGCCGGTGAAGGTATGGGCCAGGGTCTCGGTAAAGGCCAGGGCGGCAACGGTCAAGGCGGCCAGGGTCAGGGCAATGGCCGGGGCGGTCAGGGTGGTAATGGACAGGGTCGCGGTGGCGGTCGAGGCGGCAACTAACGCCGGACCCGCGTAGAATCCGCTATAATGGGCGAGTCGTCACCGTAGGGTGGCGGCGCGCCCTTTTTGGCGCGGCGGATAAACCCTTATGGCGAAACGAGTCCTTGTTGTTGACGATGAAGCCCGGCTGGTCAGCCTGGTGCGCGGCTATCTGGAGCAGGAGAACTATGAAGTAGCTTCGGCCGGAGACGGACGCGAGGCCCTGATCCTCACCCGCCAATTCAATCCGGACATCATCGTGCTTGATCTGATGATGCCGGAAATGGATGGCTGGGAGTTCCTGCGCCTGCTGCGGCGCGAACGGGATACGCCGGTCATCATGCTAACCGCCCGCGTTGAAGAAGCCGACCGCATCGCCGGGTTGGAAATGGGCGCCGATGACTACCTCACCAAGCCCTTCAGCCCGCGCGAACTGGTGGCCCGTGTTCGGGCGGTCCTGCGCCGTACCCAACCCTCGGAGTCGGGACTGCCGGAAATTCTGCGCGCGGGTGATTTGGTGTTGGACCTGACCGGTCACAGCGTACGCGAAGGCGATCGGCATCTGGAACTCACGCCCATGGAATTCGACCTGTTGGCGGTGTTGATGCGCAGTCAGGGCCGCGTGTTCACGAGACTGGAGCTGCTGGAGCAGACGCAGGGCTATGCCTACGACGGCTATGAGCGCACAATCGATGTTCATATCAAGAACCTGCGCAAGAAGCTGGAGGCCGACTCCGCCCAGCCGCGCTATGTGCTGACCGTCTTTGGAGTCGGCTACCGCTTTAACCCCGAGGCTTAGATGCCCGCCTCCGGTTCCATCCTCCACAGCCTTTGGTTTCGCCTGACCACCGCGTTTCTGCTGGTGGCGCTGGTTGGCGTGCTCGTTGTCTCGCTGTTGGCCAATCGCGCCGCCGCCGACAGCTTTCAGCGGTTCCTGAACGCGGATCAGGCTCAGGTGTGGCAGGAAGTCGGGCAAACTTTGTCGGATTCCTACATGCGGTTGGGTAATTGGTCGGAAGCCGAGAGCATCCTCACCGCTGCTTCCGGGCCAGGGCAGGGCCAGGGCAGCGCTTTTCTCAGCCTCATCGACTCCGAGGGAAACGCCATCGCTACCAGTCGCCGTCGCGGGCAACAGGGCCAGTCGCTCACCGTGGCGGCCGAACTGCCTGTCACCGTTGCCGGTCAGACGATAGCCTCGCTGCAAGTCAGCACGCCGGGCGGTGGCGGCGGGCGTGCGGCCGAGGCGTTCTTGGCCGACGTGAACCGGGCCATCTGGTTGGGTGGCCTCGCGGCGGTGCTGCTGGCCCTCGGTCTCGGCGCGGGGCTGGCCTATCGTCTGACCCGGCCGCTGCAGCAGCTGACAACGGCCACACAGGCCATGGCCGACGGACGTCTCGACCAGCAGGTTATCGTCTCGGACCGGGGTGAGTTGGGTGAGCTGGCCGGGAGCTTCAACCGCATGGCCGGCAGCCTGTCTGCGGCCGAAGGCCAGCGCCGCCAGATGCTGGCGGACGTGGCCCACGAACTGCGGACACCGCTCAGCGTCCTCCGCGCCCAGCTGGAGGCGATGCTTGATGGGGTGCTGCCTCTTTCGGGCGAAAACGTCGCCCTGGCCCACGAGGAAACGATCCTGTTGGGCCGGCTGGTCGATGACCTGCGTACACTGTCGTTGGCCGAAACCGGCCGGCTGCCGCTCGCAATCGAGGCGGTGCATCCGGCGGAGATAGTAGCCCGGTCCTCGGCCGCCTTTGGTCCGCTGTATGAAGCTGAAGGGGTGACGCTGGAGGCCCATATTGCTGAGGGGTTGCCCACGCTGTCGGCTGATCCCGAACGGCTGCAGCAGGTGCTGGGCAATCTACTGGCCAATGCCCTGCGCTATGCGCCGCAAGGGACGCAGTCGATCCCGTCGTGAGCGTGAGCGTCTCGCAGGTTGGGGACAACGTGGAGTTTGCTGTCAGCGATAGTGGCCCAGGGCTTGTCGGCCGAAGCGCAGGCGCATGTCTTTGACCGTTTCTGGCGCGGCGACAAGGATCGCAGCCGGCGGTCGGGCGGATCGGGTCTGGGGCTGGCCATCTGCCGGGCCATTGTGCTGGCCCACGGCGGGGAGATCGCGGTCAGCAGCGAGGCCGGGCAGGGGACGACTTTTGTGATGACGTTGCCGGCGGCGGGCAGCACGTAGCAGGTGGCAGGTGGCAGCGGAGAAGAGGGCGGTGAGGCAAAGAACAGCCCCGCTGTGCCGTTCGGGCTCTATTGTTGAACCTGCATACGCAGGTGGGGATCTTGTATCGAGGCGTCTGCCTGGCCTTGCAGCTACTGCATTAGCCTTCTCGTACTGTCTGATCCCCAAGAAAAGAGTGTTGGCTCGACGCTAGTCACCCGTCTCGCACACAGCAGGGTTAACACCATGCTACCACAGTTGGAAATGGGGGACAAGACGCGGATGGGTGAAATTTCGCCAGTCTAATCTAAGCGCATCGCCACGCGTAGATTCATCGCTAGAAACCGCGTAACAGGGCCACATGACCCCGCAAGCTCTCCGCCATTTGCTCGATGGCAATGCTCTCGCGGACGGTGTGGGCCAGGTCTTCCTCACCCGGCGCATAGCCGAGCACAGTTAGGCCGCGCCGTTCGAAATGACGGCCGTCGGTGGCGAACTGGTAGCGGATGATCTCCGGCGTGCGCCCCATGCCCTCGGCCAGCAGCGTTTGCACGCGGCCCACCACCGGCCGATCCGGCGCCGTGTAGAAGCCGGTCACCGGCGTCTCATCGTCGGCCGTGGAATCGGCGTCGGCAAAGAACGCGGTGGGAAGGATCAGCGGGATGTCGCCGGCCACATCGCGAATGAACCTTCCGACGCTCGCCGGGCTTTCGGTGCCGGTGCGAATATCAAGCAGGACACGCGTCCAGGCCGGGGTGACATTGCTGCTGGTCGTGTCCACTTCGACGATGGTTGGCGCCACGGTGGTCGCGCCCAGCACCGGATGGGTGCCCAACGTATGCTGCGCGGCTTCCAGACGGACCAGGAACGCCGCCAGCGCGTAGTTGGGATTCTCACCGCGCTCCGGGGCGCTGGCATGGACCGAACGGCCGGGGAACGTCACCCACAGCTGCAGCATGCCGCGATGGCCCAGGGCCAGGTTGTTGGCCGAGGGTTCGCCGACGATGACCAGTTCCACCGGATAATCCAGGTGGTCGACCCAATACTTGGCCCCCGCACCACCCACCTCTTCTTCGACCACGCCGCTGAAAACCACATCACGCAGCGGCCGTTCGCCCGCCTGGCGCAAGGCCGCCCCGCTGTAGACCTGCACCGCCAGCGGCCCTTTGATATCGCAGGCGCCGCGGCCCAGGATGCGGCCGTTATGAATCTCCCCGCCGAATGCGGGCGCCGGCCACAGCACCGGATCGCCGATATCGACATGGTCCAGATGGGTGTTGAGCACCAGCGCCGGGAGCGAGCGATCCTGGCCGTGGATTCGGCCGAAGACGTTGCCGATGTCGTCGATCCAGACGTCGTCGTAGCGGAGGCGCTCCAGTTCGGCCGCAATGAGGCGGGCAATGGCCTCTTCTTTGCCCGACATGCTCGGAGTCTGAATCAGGCGCTGGGTGAAATCGACACTGCCGGCCAGCAGCGCGTCCCAATCAATGGGCTTGGCGGCCATATCAGGCCTCCCGGTCCAGCAGTTTCAGGATGGCCTGGGTATTGAGGATGGCTTTGGGCACAAACGAGGAGGCTACCGCGTACTCCTGGTCCTTGGCTCCGTCTTCGCTGCGCTCGGAACTGTGGGCGTTGCCACCCTTGGGGCCGAGACCGTCGATGGTGGGCAGGTCGCGCCAGATGAGGTTACCGTCGCTCAGGCCGCCGCGTGCTTCGGGCACCGCTTCCAGCCCCAGCTCCTCAGCCGCCGCCTGCCAGTAGCCCAACAGCCGGCTGGTTGCTTCGTTCTCCGGCCACGGCTCCCAGCGGTGGGTGAGCATCACCCGCACCTTGCAAGGATAGCCTTCCATGACGCTGCGCACGCTGCAGAAGTCGTTGAGCGCCAGCATTTTGTCGACGCCGCCTTCGAACACATCAGGCGTGAAGGCGCGCATCTCGACGCTGGCCGCCGCCTGATGGGGCACGCGGTTGATGACCGTGCCGCCCAGTATCGTGCCCACGTTGAACGTCAGATCGTTGTCGTAGTCGGTGAAATCGGCCACGGTCTGAATTACATCGGCCAGCTGCACAATGGCGTTGGCGCCCGAGGCGTGGGAGGTGCCCGCGTGGGCGGCCTTGCCCTCGACGGTGATGTGATAGCGAGCCATGCCTTTGCGTGAGGTCACGATCTTGAAACGCTGCCCGTCTGTGTCGCCACCCTCAAAGACCAGCGCCGCCAGCGCGCCATCGAGCTGATCGCGGCAAACATCTCCGAAATCAACATTGAGCGCTTCTTCGGCCGCATTCACCAGCACCACCCAGGTCACACGATCGAAGACGTCCGGGTGGAACTGCCGCAGCGCGTCCAGCACCATGTAGATGACCACCGTGCCACCCTTAATGTCGACGGTGCCCGGTCCATAGATGCGGTCACCCTCGATGCGCCAGTGAAAATCATTGGTCTCTTCTTCCACGGCCGGGTAGACCGTGTCCAGATGGGAGATCAGGCCGATCATCGGCGCGGGTGTGCCGTCCGGCCCGTCCCGGCCCTCGCGTCGCAGCACAAGATGCTGGCCGTAGAGGAAGTCGGCCGACTGGATGCGCTCCTCGTCGAAACCCAGTCCGGCGAAGATCTCGGCCGTCAGTTCGGCCAGGGTATCCACGCCTTTGGCGTTGGTGGAAAAGCTGTTGATGTCGACCATCTGCCGCAGCAAATCCAGATAGCCGGGCAACTGATCGTCGAGATACTGGCGTAGGGACTGGGTTGAAGATTCTGTGGGTGACATGACGTAGTTATAGCACCGGATGGTAGGCTCTTCAAGCCGTGGGTAATCGCGAGGGAAATCAACAATTAGGAATTAGGAATTAGGATGTGGAACGCTGATGACACGGATTGGACGGATTTTCACGGATTGACGGTCTACCGGCGTCAATCGGCGTTGGAGGCGTGCCATCAGCGTTCTGATGCGGGTCGCAGGGTCAGGGTGGCTAGATGTGAATCGGTTCGCCCTCCACGCCGTGCGCGGCCTCCATGAGGACCTCGCTCAGGGTCGGGTGGGCGTGGACGTTGCGGGCGATCTCCTCGGCCGTTAGCTCGTTGTTGTGGGCCAGGGTCAGTTCCGGCAGCAGTTCGGTGACACCGGCGCCGACGAGATGAGCGCCCAGGATTTCGCCGTAGCGCGCGTCGGAGATGATCTTCACAAAGCCCTCGCGCTCGCCCAGCCCCAGCGCCTTGCCATTGGCCACAAAGGGGAACTGGCCGACGTTGACTTCGTAGCCCGCTTCCTTGGCCTGGGCCTCGGTGTAGCCAAAGCTGGCCACCTGCGGGTTGCAGTAGGTGCAGCGGGGCATCATGCGAAAGTCGAGTTCCACCGTGGCGTGTCCGGCGATCGTCTCGGCGGCGACCAGTCCCATGGCTGAAGCCACATGGGCCAGCCGGTAATCGGTGGCCACATCGCCGATGGCGTAGATGTTGGGCACGTTGGTGCGCATGACGCCGTCGATCTGGATATTCTTGCGCTCGGTCAGCGCGACGCCGGCCGCTTCAAGTCCGATATTTTCGGTGTTGGGCATGAAGTTGATGGCCACCATCACCTGGTCGGCCTCAAAGGTCTGGCCGTCTTCCAGACTGACCTTCACACGGCTCTTGGTCTTCTCGATGCCGGTGACCTTGGCGCTGGCGTGGAACTTGACGCCCAGCTTCTTGTAGGCCTTCTCCACCACATCGCTGACTTCCGGCTCCTCGTTGGGCAGCAGGTGGGGCATCATCTCCAGAATGGTGACATCGACGCCGTAGTTGACCCAGGTGTAGGCGAACTCCATGCCGATGGCCCCGCCGCCGATGATGACCACCGACTTGGGCAGCTTCTCGGCCAGGATAGCCGGGATGTAGGAGATGATCCGCTCGCCGTCAAAGTCGACGCCCGGGAACGGCCGTGGCCGTGCGCCGGTGGCGATGATGATGTTCTTGGCCGAGACGGTCTGTTCGCCGCCCGCGTTGAGCTTGACCTGGATGGTGTTCTTGTCGGTCAGCTTGCCCGTGCCGTCGATGACGTCGATCTTGTTCTTGCGCATCAGGAAGCCGACACCTTTCACCAGCCGGTCCGACACCTGCCGGCTGCGCTTGAAGGCCACGCCGTAGTCGAGCGTCAGATTGTCGAAGCTGAAGCCAAACTCCTTGGCTCCGGTATGAAGGGTGTGGGCGATTTCGGCGTTGTGCAGCAAGGCTTTGGTCGGGATGCAGCCGATATTCAGGCACACGCCGCCCATGTATTCTTTCTCGATGATCGCTGTCTTGAGGCCCAATTGGGCGGCGCGAATGGCGGCCACATAGCCGCCCGGCCCGGCCCCCAGCACAACCACATCATATTGATCAGCCATAAGGTTCTCCTCGAACGGTCGGCAATCGGCCGACCGCTGGTAAATTAATCGTCAGGTTCAGGGTCGATTATAGTCAGGCATTAGCCGTCGGTCATCTGATACAGTTCGACCAGGACGCCGCCGGTGCCCTTGGGATGGACGAAGGCATACAAGCGGTTGCCGTGCCCCATCTGCGGCTCATCGTTAATCAGCGGGATGTCCAACTCGCGCAGGTGGTCCATGGTCGCGGCGATGTCGTCAACCTCGAAGCAGATGTGGTGGATGCCCGGCCCTCGTTTCTCCAGAAAGCGGGCCACACCGGAGTCAGGAGCGGTTGGTTCCAGCAGCTCAATACTGCTGCCGCCCACGGGCAGGAAGGCGGTGTCGACGCCCTCCTCAGGCACAGAGTCGGTGCCCGCCAGCGGCAGGCCCAGGGCGTCGCGCCAGAACGGCAGCGCGCTTTCCAATTCAGGCACAATCACGGCGATATGGTTGATTCCCTTAATCATGCGGTGTTCCTTTGCCGGAGTCGACGACTCCGGGACATCATTCGTTGCGCGACGGATAATGTCGTCCAGCCACGCCATTTCGACCTGTCGTATACCGGTTGGTTCCCGAGCGCTGAGGGTTGCCAGCGCGGCCCCGGCCAGCGATGCGGCCTGCGTTGTCTCGCCTTCCGCCAGCAAGACAGCGGCTGCGGCGCGCTGGGCCGGCGCATACCCGTCGTCGCGCTGCTTCACCCGGTCCAGCCAGGTGCGGCCGACGGTGGCATCCCCCTGAGCGTAGGCCGCCAGGAAGGCCTGTTCCAGCGCCAGTTGCGCCCGACCGGGCCCGGACCAAACCAGGGGGTTGACCCACGCCTCGGCCAGCATCTCCCCGGCCACGATCTCCCGGTTGGTGTCCATGGCCCAGTAGTACCCCATGAGCCGGGCGGTCAAATCATCCAGCGAGCCGTCATCGGCCGACAGCGCCGTGTTAACCAACGACGCCGGCCACGCCTTCGGCCGGTGTCCCGCCTCGCTCAAGCCATGCAGGGCCACCAGAGCGCACCAGCGATCGGCCGGGGGGCCGCCGTCTAGCAGAACCACGATACGCTTGCCGTCGGCGGGCAGCCCGCTGCCATATAGCCCCGGCTTGAGCGATCCCAGGCCGAAGATGAATGAGACAACGGTCGTGAGCAGTGCTGCCTCGGCCGTCCACAACGGCCAATCGCGCCCGACCGACACGGCCAGCAGCAAAGCGGCCGCCAGTGACAGTCCGAACGAAGCCACCGGACCGCCCAGGGCAAACGTAAGCAGGCGTCGATGCAAGACCGGCAGCGGTTCGTCGCCGTGGGGCGCGCAGATCACGCTGCCGCCGAAGAGCGATGCACCGCGCTGCCAGTCGAGTCGCAGGCCCCCACCGGCGCGGGATAGCTGGAGTGGGCCAATGGCCAGCAGTTCAAAACGCAAATGGGCCAATCGTCCGGCGATCAGGTGACCGAGCTCATGTGCCCCGGCCGTGGCCAGCAGCACGGCCACGAACGCTCCGCTGACGAACAGCAGGCTGCTGAAAACGCTGTCGGCCGGAGCCAGCCGCGCGCGAATCGCCAGCCGGTCGACGTTGAGTGCCACGGCTACCACCAGCCCGAAAATGGTGATGTTAAAGACCCAGGCCCAGACTTGCTCCAGCCGTGAGGGGCGGCGCAAGTCCAGGCCCAGGGTGGGTAGTTCCATAGGCGTAAATGCGGCGGCTGACTAGCCCTTAAGCAGGTCAGTGACGACGGCCTTTTCCTCTTTCAGCTCGTCTTCTGTGGCCGTTAGCTTCTCGCGGGCGAAGTCGCTCAAGGGCAGGTCCTGCACGATCGCATAGCCGCCCTGGCCATCACTGACCAGCGGGAAGGAGAAGATCAAGCCCTTCTTCAATGCCATAGCTGCCGTCCGAACGTACGGCAGCCGAGAACCAGTCGCCGGCGGGTGTCTTGTTGCTCGAAGCTGCGGACGTGGTCGAACGCGGCATTAGCGGCCGACATGGCCGAGGACAGGCCACGGGCGGCGATGATGGCCGCGCCGCGCTTCTGAACGGTCTCGATGAATTCGCCGCGCAGCCAGTCGTGGTCGGTGATGACTTCCATCGCCGGACGGCCGTTGATCCTGGCGTTCTCGGCGTCGGGGTACTGGGTGGCGCTGTGGTTGCCCCAGATGGTGACATTGCTGACATCGGTCACGCGTGACGCCCGCCTTCTGGGCCAGCTGGGCATAGGCGCGGTTCTGGTCCAGCCGGGTCAGGGCGCTGAAGCGTTCCCGGGGGATGTCACCGGCGTTGTTCATGGCGATGAGGGCGTTGGTGTTGGCCGGGTTGCCGACCACCGCCACGCGCACATCGTCGGCCGCGCGCCTGCTGAGTGCCTGGCCCTGGCCGACGAAGATAGGGCCATTGACGCTGATCAGTTCGCCGCGCTCCATGCCCTTCGACCGCGGCCGCGAGCCGATCAGCAGCGCCCAGTTGACGCCGTCGAAGGCGACGTCGGGGTCGTCGGTGGCGACGATGCTATCCAGCAACGGGAAGGCGCAGTCGTCGAGCTCCATGACGACGCCTTCCAGCGACGGCAGGGCCGGGGTGATCTCCAGCAGGTGCAGGGCCACGCGCGTGTCGGGGCCGAAGACCTCGCCCGAAGCCAGTGCGGGGCAGAATGGCGTAGCCGATCTGGCCGGCGGCGCCGGTGACAGCAACTTTAACGAGTTTGGACATAGTGGTTTCTCCTTGGACAAAAACGCCTGGAATGTTCCAGGCAGGTGTGGGACTGTTAATCGTGGCCCCCGACCGTCATCCGGGGCGCTCCGGTCCGCAAGCGACCGAACAACTCCCTGGTATTATCACCGATTGACGCAAACCGGCAACGTGCAGATCAGCCCCGGATTCTGCCGTTATCCGCGGGCTCTGTCGTGGCGCAAGCATGTTGCCTACGGCCGAACCGGACAATCAACATGATGGTTCTACGCTTGACCGTCTACCGGGCCGATCAGCCCGGCAGCCCGCGTTGTCGCACCGCCTCATACACCAGCAACGCCGTGGACGTCGCCAGATTGAGGCTGTCCACTTCGCCGCTCATGGGGATCCGCACCAGCACGTCAGCCGCCTCGCGCCAGGCGTCACTCAGCCCCCAGGCCTCGCTGCCCATGACCATGGCCACGGGACCGGTCAGGTCAGTGGCGGTGTAGAGTGTGTCGGCGTCGGGCACGGCGGCCACGATCTGAATCCCCTGCGCCTTCAACCAGGCGATCAGGTCGCTTGACGGCGCCGTCACCTGCGGCACGGTGAAGGCCGCGCCGAGGCTGGCCCGGATCACGTTGGGGTTGTGCAGGTCCGTGCCCTTGGTACGCTCACCGCTGGGGCTGTGGTCGGGTTCGGGCATGATCAGCGCATCGACACCGGCGGCATCGGCCGTGCGCAGGATGGCCCCCAGATTGCCGGGCTTCTCGGCATCCTCCACGACGACGATGAGCGGCGCGTCGGGCAGAGTCAGCGAGCCGAGCGACTGCTCGGCATAGGGCACAACCAGCAGCAGACCGCCGCTCTCGCCGCGATAGGCGATCTTGTCAAACACTTCGGCCGACACGTCGATCAGCTCTGTTTGCCCGGCGGTGGCCAGCGTCTTCAGCCGGCTCAGCGCTTCGGCCGATGCCGCGTCCTGGGCGGCCGACATCTCCAGGCAGATGAACGCTTCGATTGGCACAACGCCATGGCGCAGAGCCAGGGTCATCTCGCGAATGCCTTCGACCACCGTCTGGCGCATGTTCGTCACGTGTCGAGCGATGGGCCAGTTTGGCGACGCGCTTGATGCGTGGGTTCTGGGTGCTGGTAATCGTTAGCGTGGTATCCATGGGTTGTGTCTCAGAGTGCGCCTGATCGATAGGTTTCCTTGCGGGCGACGTAATTGGCGACGGCGTGGGGACCCATTCGCCGCTGGGCATCCGACAGTGGCCCGACAACTTTGGCCGGCACGCCCAGGGCCAGCATACCCGCCGGAACGTCCATGCCCGGCGGCACAAGCGCGCCCGCCCCGACCATGGCCCCTGCGCCGACTGTAGCACCATCGAGCACAATCGCGCCAATGCCGATCAGCGCGCCGTCGGCCGACCGTGCAGCCGTGGACCATCGCGCCATGCCCGATGGTTACCTCGCGCCCGACGGTACACGGGAATCCGGCCGACACATGCAGCACCGCGCCGTCCTGAACGTTGGTGCGGTCGCCGACGGAGATCGGCGCTTCGTCGCCGCGAATAACGGCCGAGAACCAGACGTTGACGTCTTCGCCCAGGGTGACGTCGCCGCGCACGGTGGCCGTATCGGCGACCCAGGCGGAAGGCGGTATCGTGGGCGTGCTTGGTGGCTGTCGAGGGTGATCATGGACGCTTGATCCCTGGGGCCAGCAGCGCTTCATCCGAAGCCCAGGCCGATTCGGGCAGCACCGGCTTGTCTTCCTCAAGGCCCAGCCAGTCGCGGGCCAGCAGGATGGTCGTGACGACATAGGCCAGGCCGCCGACGATCCAGGTGACCATCGCGCCGAAGCCATAGTCGTTGATGTCCAGGCCGGAGAAGCGCCACGTGGATGGATAGCTGTAGAGGGTGGCCGGGACGAACAGCAGGATCAGGCCGACGATCTTCAGAGGCCAGATGCTGACTGTCGAGTAGAGGATGCGCACCACCGGCGGCATAAGGCCGTGGGGTCGTGGCCACGCGCCGCTGATATGCCACCAGTTCAACAGGCTGATTGTGAACAGGGACACGATTTCGATCCCGTGAACCCAGCCGTGGGTCAAGGTTGCCTGATGAATGCGCGGATCGTACCAAATCCAGCAGATAGATAGAAACGCGATCAATGTGACACCCGGCGCGGTGGCTGACCGAGCCGCGTGGCGCAGGGCAGGGTAGCGTCCGTCCTCTCGGGCCTCAATGAGGGTGTGGCGCGTTGTGTCCGGTAGACCAAGCAACAGGGTTGGCAACGGGTTGGCCATGACCAGCAAGGCCGGGATGGAGGCCACCAACACCATGTGCTGGAACGAGCGGGCGCTGAAGTATTGCAGGGAGAGATTGGCGAGGGGCGTGGCGGTGACGAGCGCCAGGAGTGTCAGGCCGCCCAGAAAGCTGATGAGGTGCCGCCGATCGGTCGCTGAGGAGTCTTCTGGCTGCTGCATACGTCGCCAGCCGCGGATGTAGAGAAATCCGGTAGTGGCAATGAGCAGCAGGACAACGAGCCGGGCGAGGGCGGTCCAGGTCATGGGCAGGATTGTAGCAAGCGCGACGGGCGTGGGGCAATGGGGTTGCTGTTCGGGTAGGGGCAACCACCGGTGGTTGCCCCATCAACCAGCTTAACCATATTAATGTATTGCTAATTGACCATATTGTTTGATATACTCTGCTCATGGGACGTGCGAGTGGGCCGCCATCGTCTGAATCAGGCAAAACATTGTGTGGCCTTTGTTGTAGCCCAACGTGCATTCACCGATCCGGCCCACGTCATTCTGGCGGATGTTTCCAACAGCACCGACGAAGAAGCACGCTTCTTCTGTTTAGGTCACGTCGAAGACGGTGTGCTGACCGTGCGCTTCACTTACCGCGACGAGCGAATCCGAATTTTTGGCGCCGGCTACTGGCGCAAGGGGAAACAGATTTGTGACGAAAGAAATAGTCTACACTGATGGCCCCATTGAGGATGTTCAGGTAGTCGATGACTTCCTGCCGTCCCCTGCGGACCTGGTGTTTCGGGAAGATGAGACCGTCAAGGTGACGATTGCGCTGAGCAAGGCCAGCGTCGACTTCTTTAAGCGGGAAGCGCAACGCCATCATGTCCCCTATCAGAAGATGATCCGTCGCCTATTGGACGAATACGCCCAACATTATGAAGAGAAGGAATCAGTCTGATCATGCCCGTGGGCCATTAGTCGGGGTAATCGACCGCTTCAGTCCCCAGAAACTGCCCCAATGACCCAATGGCCCCTTCCAGTGCGTCGTGCGTGTCGCCGCTCAGGGTGTAGTCGGGTTCCATATAGATGGTGTTGACAACCAGCCGGTTGGCCTTGCGGTCCATCCTGGAATCGACACGGCCGATCAGCCGATCGCCGTGCAGAATGGGCATGACGTAGTAGCCGTACTGGCGCTTGGCGGCGGGCACGTAGATCTCGATGCGATAATGGAAATTGAACAGCAGCTCCGTCCGATCGCGGTCGGCGATGAGGTTGTCGAACGGTGACAGCAGCACCGTCTGCGGCTGCCAGTCGCCGCGCCGGATGCGCTCCAGCAGCGGCAGCGTGTCGGCGTGGATGTACCACGGTCCAGCCCATTCCCCTACCTCGGCCGGCAGGATGCGGCCCTCGGCCTCCAGCTCAGCCAGGACTTTGGCCAGCCCCGGATACTCACCGCGGGTGAAGTACTGCTTGATGTCGCTCAGACGGCCGACACCCAGGGCTAACAGGGCGCGCTCCGTGGCTTGCCGCACAACCCGATCCTGCGTCCATGGCTCGTGGTCGGTCCAGGTCGGGAGTTGGTGCGCCAGCAGCCCCCACTGCTTCTTGAGGCCAAAGCCGTCGCCGTCGCGTCGCGTCACGGTCAGTTCACCATCCTCCCACAGCCGCTCGATCATCATGGTGACGCTGCGGCCGCTGCTCCAGCCGGAGGACTCCCAGGCCACTTCGGAGCGATCTTCCAGCTCATTGGCGAATAATGGCCCGCGCGCCGCGATCTCGTCCAGGATGTACTGCCGAAAGGCCGCATTGCCCTCGTACCACTGCCAGTAGCGCTGGGCTATGGCGCTGTTGGAGCGCGCTTGGCGTTGCATACGCCGTTGAAAGAGGGGGTAGTCATCGGCCAACACGATGGAGGCGGCGTGGGCCCAGTATTCGAACAACGCCCTGTCGTCCCACAGCAGCCCCTGCAGATCGGCCGGGTCATACCGGCCCAGTCGACTGTGGAGCACCAGCAGCGGGTTGCGCGCCACGGCGTTGATGGGGTCCAGCTGGACGCAGGTGATTTGCCGGATGATGTCAAGCATATCGGCACGGGTGGGTTCGCTGGGCGGAGTCTCCAGCCGTTGGGATGCGACGGCCAGTCGGCGCGCTTCATCCGGGGTCAGGGATAGGTGGGTCATGGGCGGCGATGATAGCAGAACAAGTGTTTCAGAGCAAAAGTCGATGATCGATTTAGAATGAAGAAGGGCCGCAGCTTTGCCGACTGCGGCCCTTCACAAAGGAGAGGAGGAGAAGAATATGTCCTGCTAACACGCCTTTGATGGGTTGGCGGTCACGTTTCTTACCCCACATATGACGTTTGTCGAAAGGAAACCGTGACATCTGCCACATGACGGCTGATGGGCACCTGATCTACGCTAGGAGTGTGGGCGTTTTGCCGCCTGCGGTATTGTTGCCGGAGCGGCAACGCGCAAGGGAAGGGAGTAGACATGGCAGATCAGACGCTCTTGGATCGGGACTTGGTCGTGATGCGGGGGATGGTCGACCACATCGAGCGGTATCTGGCCAGTGATGCAACGCGCTGGGACATGGGCACCGCGGGCATGCCGCCAATGACGATTGGCGGGATTCTCATGCGCCGCGAGCGGCTGGGGATGCTCGATGATCAGTTGAGCGACGAGCAGCGCCGCATGCGGGATGAGGCCAATCAGGTATTCGACGGCGCGCTGGTGGAGAAAGTGGTGCGCTTTGAGCAGCGTGCCCAGGACGAGCTGCACGCGCGCTTGCGAGAGTGGACCCACTACCTGCGCGACCTGCCCAGTAAATCGGCCGCCCACCCCGACATCTACGCCTATGTGGCCGACACGCGGGTGGTGATTGGCGTGCTCGTGGACAAGTTGCAAGAGCCGCCCTATCGACTGGAGCCGCGCATCAAGCGCGATATAGGCGCCCTGGACAAGCGACTGCGCGACCTGTGGGAGCCGGGGCATTTCGTGTGGGATGCCACCTGGGAGCCGGCCTATCCGGCCGATCGCCATTGGTATCTCTACGGCGGGCCCAAGTCAGCCTAGTGGCTCCGAGAAACCGAGTTTCTTCCGGAAACTCGGTTTCTAAAGGCGTTCCTGGAACGCGCTAAAAGCCGGGCCAACCGGTGCGTTGTTCGCGCCAGATGTCGGCCTGGTTGTGGTAACCGTTGCGCTCCCAGAAGCCTGGCTGATCGTCGGCGCGGAACTCCAGCCCGCGCAGCCACTTGCCGCCCTTCCAGAAGTACTTGTCGTCCTGTCGCTGACCCGGCACCACACCGGCCACGCCGCGCAGCGGATAGCCGTGGTCCGGCGTCAGGGGGTCGCCGTCATAGTGGGTGGCCATGATGAACCCTTCCTGCAGCACAAACTCGATGGGGGTGTTGGTCGTGTAGCCGTATTCGCAATGCTGAACAACGTAGCGCGCCTGGGGTGACGGCCGAATGAAGCCTTCATCGACCAATGTCTTGAGGGACACACCTTCCCACAGGGTGTTGAACTTCGACCAGCGCGTTACACAATGGATGTCGAGCGTCACCTGCGTGCGCGGCAGCTGGTTGAACTCGTCCCAGTTCCACCGCTTTTCTTCGCCCACCAGCCCAAAGACGCGCAGGTCCCATGTGCTCAGGTCCACCCGCGGCACGGGGCCATAATGCAGGACGGGAAACTTAATCGTCGCTGATTGGCCTGGCGGCAGGCGGTTCTCGGCCTTCATCTCTTTCTCTAGCTGGCGTCGCTCGCGCATGTCAAACATGGGGTTCACTCTCTTGGTGGGGTCGATAGTTGAATCTGTGTCGATTTTGGGCAATTATGGCGCCTATTTCAAGCGTTGTCTCCCCTGTGTGAACAATCTCTCAGGCCACAGCCAGCCACGCGCCGGTCATGGGCGGCAGGCTGACGGTGTTGTTGCCCACGGTCACGCCCTTGTCAGTGGCCAGCGCCAGGCCGTAATCGGCCACGGGCAGGCTGATGGACTGGGCCGATTGACCCAGGTTGAAGGCCGCGATAATCGTCTGCCCGGCCCCACCGCCGCTGCGCCGGAAGGCGTAGGCGCCGGTCGCGTCGTCAAGGTGAACTAGGCTGCGCTCACCGGCGCGCACAGCGGGGTAGGCGTGGCGGGCCGCGATAAGCGCCCGATAGAAGGCCAGGAGATCCGCGTCCCATTCGGCCGAATCCCAAACCATGTCTTGCCGCACCTCGACGTCGCCGCCGAAGCCGCCCTCGTTCATGCCGCGCGCTTGGGGCAGACCGGTCTCGGTGCCATAGTAGACAACCGGCGGTTGTTCCAGCGCGAACTGGCACAGCGCGGCCAGCTTCAGACGGGCGGTGTCGTTGCCGGCCACGTATGAGAAGCGGTCCATGTCGTGGTTATCCAGAAAGCTCACCCGGCCGGGGCCGTCGTGCATGAAGCGATCGTAGGCGTCGAGATACGTGTCCAGGTCGGCTACCGACCAGTCGCCGGTGCCGAAGGCCAGCCGCAGGGCGCGGGCCAGCGGGAAGTCGAGCACGTCGTTGATGCGCCCGCGATAAGCGCGCAGGCAGTCGGGCGTGTCGGTCGCTTCGCCGATGGTCACGGCATCGAGCTTGACGGCCGTCAGCGCGGTCTGGAACTGTGTCCAGAAGTCCATGCCGTGGCCGATGACGTGGTCGAGTCGGTAGCCGTCGATGCCGCATTCGCGCACCCAATAGACGGCGCTGTCGATGATGTGTTGCCGGCCGGCAACGCTGTTGGTGTTGAGCGAGACCAATTGGGGCACCATGTCCAGAAATGACCGGTAGCTGTGGGGCCATACATAGAAGGTGAACCAGTCGCGCGTGGGCGCGTCGGGGTCGGTCTGGGCGGCCTGGAACGCGGGATGATCCGACGACAGGTGGCTGGGCACGAAGTCGAGCAGCACACGCATGCCGCGGGCGTGGGCGGCGTCGGTCAGGGATCGCAGATCGTCCTCGCTGCCCAGCACCGGGTCTACGGTGAAGTAGTCTCTGGCGTCGTAGCGGTGATAGGTGTCGGAGATGCCGATGGGCGACAGCCACAGGCAGGTGACACCGAGATCGGCCAGGTAGGGTAGGGCCATCTCGGTGCCCCGCAAGGTGCCGCCGTGCTTCACCAGCGGGTCGAGACCCGTCGGAAACCGGCCGTCGGCCGTTCCGGGATGGAATCGGTCCAGGAAAATCTGGTAGATGACCGCGTCTTGCAGCCATTGGGGATGCACTGCCGATGAGGCTGTGACGGGATAAGCATAGGTCGTGATGTTGTCGGGCGGCGCGGCGCGAAACCAGAAGCCGGAGCCATCCATGGCCATGACATCCGGCTCGGCGTCGTCCGGCGTGTTCGCCAGCCAGCCGGCGATGCGATAGCGCACAATGGTGCCGGCCGCCTGACCGGGGATCGCGCCCTGCCATTGGGTGACAAACCCGGCCAGGAAGCGCCAATCCGTAGAGACCGGATGAAGGGGAATGGCGGTGGCGTTGCGCTCGGGAAAGCTGCCGTCTGTCGTCACCCACAGCTCGGCGCGCGCCAAGGGTATCTGTGCCCCGCTGGTAGCCGTGACGAGAACGGGTTGGCCCGGTTGCGGCGCCAGAGGCTGGATGATGTTGTCGTGGCGAAATTGCTGGTTTAACAATGTGTGCCGGGCCACGATGTCGCGCGGGGGCAGGTCACCGGGGGCCGTGGCGATGTTCAGAAAGTCTTCGTTCATGATGGTTCCTCATTGGTTCGGTTATGCAGACGGTCGGCCAGATGGTCGCGCAGGGTGTTGAGCAAGGCGCTCAGCGTCGCCTGGTCGGTGGCGTCGAGCGCCGTGAAACGGTCGTGGAGCGTGGCCGCGCGCGCGACCGTCACCTCATCCCGGTAGGCTTGCCCGGTCGGGGTTAGCACCACCCGGACAGCACGGCGGTCGTCGGGATCAGGTTCGCGGCGCACCCAGCCCCGCTGCGCCAGGTGATCAACAATACGCGTGACCTTGCTCTTGTCGAGAATCAGCCGATCGCTCAGCTCGCTCATCCGCAATCCGGCCGGTGACGCCAGCACATGCAGGGCGGAGTACTCGACCGGTTCCAGGTCGAACGGGGTCAGGAAGCGCGCATCTTCAAATTCAAGATAGACGACGGTTTCGCGGAGGCGTTCGTGAAGTTGCTGCGGATCCATGATAACTCTCAAATGATATATTCTTATATGAGAATAAATGATCGCAGGCTTTTTGTCAATAGGCCGAGCTGGGCAATCGTCGGATCCGAGACCAACCGCAGGACATCGCCGCTGAAGAACAGCGGGCAGAAGCACCGGCGTTGGAATCCCTGGAGCCAAACGCCGGTCATCATCGACGGTTTTTAGCTAAAGGTAACGGTCAATGAGCGCCTTGGCATAGTACGTGTGCCAATTGGCGCCGGGGGCGCGCTGCTGAACCTCTTTGTCCAGTCCTACCAACAAGTACACGAGTTCGCTCTGGCTAAACTGGGCGTTTAGCAACTTGGTCAGGTCGGCATGCAGATACTCGGCATACCATATGGGCCAATCGGCGTGGGCGCCGTCGGTGGCGGCATAGGCGGTGTGGTGGGCTTCGCCGGCTTGTTCAAAAAGCCGGACAAGCTGTGCTTGAGTCGTCTCATCACGCATTGCGGTGGATCTCCTGAATTGATTATTGATGGTGAAGGTATGGATATAGCCTAATTCTAGCAACGATTTCCGGTGCTGTCGCCGGCTAACGATATGTCCAGAGCGCATTTCAGGCAATGGCATTCCCTCGGGGGTATGGCTACAATGGTCATTAGATACGTGCGTAGTCCCAGAATTGGCCGGTGCAGCCGGCCCAACACCCGGCCGTCAATTGGTGCGTGCTACCCGTTGAGCTGGCCGCGAGGAGTTTCTGATGGAAGACCTCATCATTTGCCCCAATGGACATCCGAACCGGCCCGGCCGCAGTCTGTGTGTGGTCTGTCGCGCGCCGCTGCCCGTCGAGGCCGCGACGGAGACTGAACAACCCCCCGCTCCGGCGACGACCCCGCCGCCCGCCACCGACAAATCCAAGGCAGCCGCCACGCCGCCGGTAGACGCGCAAGAGGCGGCGAAATCGTCGAACGGTGGCTGCGGCCGCTGGGCGGCGCTGGGGATTATCGGCCTCATCGCGGTTGGTGTGGTGTTGGTGTCGATCTTCTGGCCGCAACTGCGAACCTCCACCGAGCAAACCCTCCTGGTTGAACCGACGGCGACACCACTCATGGCTGTCGTCGTGGTGCCGACCGAACCGACCCAGCCGGTTGCGCCAACGGACATACCGCAGCCGCCAACCGTCGAGCCCGCCGTTCCCGAGCCAACCGACGTCCCTCCACCTGATCCGACAACCGCCCCGGAGCCCACGGCCCCAGTGCCCACGGAGATCCCGCCAACGGACGACGGTGAGCAACCGCTTGATCATGGCAACCTGATTGTCAACGGCGATTTTTCCGAGCGTTGGGTGGACTCATGGACGCGCCAGGTGTCGGAGAACAACGGTGTGCAAGCGGCCGAAGTGGTGGCCTTCGACGCTGCCCCGGTAGCCTCCGGCCTGCGCCTGACCAAGACCGGCACAGGCACAACGCGCCTGGAACAAACGATAGACGTGCCGCGGCGGGCCACTGAGATGCGCTTCACGGGTGATGTGCGGTTGGTGGGGTCGCTGGCCGATGATGGGGTGTCTGAAGGTCGTGTGGCTTTGATGTTGGTCTATCTGGATGAAAATGGTCAGCGCCTGGGCCATTCGGTCTGGATGGACAGTTCCCAGACGTCATCCTCCCTGTGGAACAGTTCGCCCCTGCCGGACTTCGGCCCGCAATTGTCGCCGCGTTTCGTCGAAGGTGACGGCTGGCAGTCGATCGATGTGCGTCTGCAAGATGAGTTTGTCAACCGGCTGCCGGGCTTGAATGCGGATGTGGTCAAGCAGATCGGCATCAACCTGCTGGCCGTGGCCAGCGACACCTGTGGCCCGACCGAATGCCCGGTGACCATGGAAGTGGGCAATCTGCAGTTTCTGCCCACGGATGCAGTAGAACGGCATAATCTCTCAGACGAATCGGTTTAGAAAGAGGACGGACCGATGAACAGTGACATGATCTTGCAGCTCTACCCCATACCGTGCCGCGAAGTGGCTCTACGCGGCCTCTACCTCAGCCACGACCTGCGCCGGCATGAGCGAAGAAGCGGACCGTGCCTATATCTACAGCAACTACGTCGTCAGCCTCGACGGCCGTATTGCCATCCCGCGCGAGAATGGCCGCGGCATGAAGGTGCCGCAGACTACGGCCAACGACCGCGACTGGCGTCTGTTCCAGGAATTGGCGATTCAGGCCGACGTCATCATCACCAGCGGCCGTTACCTGCGCGACTACGAGAAAGGGCAAGCCCAGGAGATCTTGGCGGTGTATGACAAGCCGGAGTTCGCCGATCTGCAGCCGTGGCGTGACGACCATGGTCTGTCGCCACAGCCTGATCTGGCCGTCGTCAGCGGCAGCCTTGACTTCCCCATCCCCAAGGTCCTACTCGAACAGAAACGGCGCGTGATGTGTCTTCACCAACGAACAGGCCGACAAAGATCGGGTGACCGAACTGCGCGATCAGGCCGCTGAGGTCATCGTCGCCGGTGACGACAAGGTCGAGGGACGACCGATGGCCGATGGCCTGTCAGCCGCTGGGCTATCGGACCGTCTTCATGGGCACCGGTCCGCAAGTGCACCGCATGCTGCTGGCTGACAATGTCGTCGACCGCTTCTACCTGACGTTTGCCAACCGTTTTCTGGGGGCGGAGCCGTTTCAGCAGCGTCGTCGAAGGGCGATCTGCTGCCCACGCCGGTCGGCGTCACACTAAACACCATCTATCAGGATCCCCACGCCCTGGACGGCCTGGGACAACTGTTCCTCTCCTACAACCGTTGATCGAACCGCTCATCCTTGTCGCCCTCATCGTCTTTGTCGGGGCGATGATTCAGGGCATGATGGGCTTTGGCATGGCCCTGGTCGCCATGCCTCTGATGGTGGCCGTGTTGGGCATCCAGGTGGCCTCGCCCAGTTTCGCCCTGATGGGTATTGTCGGAACATTTCTGAACGCCATTCGCTGGCGCACCGATATCACCTGGCGCGACATGTGCGTGTGCTGATCGTCCCGGCCCTGATTGGCGTTCCTCTGGGAGTGCTGTTTCTGAATCGGAGAGATCCGGTTCTCGTGACCCGACTTCTGGGCATTGTCCTGATCATCTATGCGGTCTACTCACTGCTGGGTCGAGCGTTGCCGCCGATGACATAACCCGGCCTGGGGCGTACTTGCCGGGGCTTTTCCGGCGCTCTGACCGGCGCCTTCAATGCCGGCGGGCCGCCGGTGGTGGCCTATGCCTCGGCGCGCAACTGGTCACCGCGTTCGGTTTAAGGGCAACCTGGCGATCTTTTTCTTCGTCATGGGTCTGGCGGTCGTAGCGTCCCACGCCGTTAGCGGCCAGCCTGACGGCCGATGTCTGGCGCATTGCTCTTGCTGGGGCTACCTGGTCTCTATGCTGGGCCAGATTACCGGCGTCTATATGGGCAAACGGGTCAGCCCGGCGCGCTTCAATCAATTGGTGCTGGTGCTGCTGATTGTGCTGGGGATCCAGCTGCTAATCTGAGCCGCGGTGCTATCGTCGCCGGTTCCGGCACCGGTACCTCCGAGCCAAAGCGCTGCCAGCATGGCGTTGACTTCAGCCACGGTGGGCAGGTTGTGGCCGGTGCCCAGCTTGAGCACCTTGGCCGCGCCGGTCGGCGTTGGCCAGATCCCCCAGCTGTTCCAGATCCAGTCCGTTCAGGTAGCCGTACATCACGGCCGCCGCCAGACTGTCGCCCGCGCCGGTGGCGTCCCGGGCATTGACCGGCAGGCCGGCGGCGATGTGCAACTCATCCCCCTTCAGGATGAAAGCAGCCCGCCATGCCCGCGCTTAATGATGACCACATCGCTGCCACGCGCCAGCAGGGTCTTGGCCGATGTAACCGGGTCCTCTTCGCCCGACAGACCGTCGTGCCTCTTCTTCAGTGGCCAACAGCACTGTGGCCATGCTGGCCGCCACCGCGTGCCAGCTGTTGTCAAATTCCGGGTTGCCCGGACCGGGGTCGAAGAACGAGGGCACGCCCGCGTCGCGCGCCACGCGCAGGGCCGACAGGACAATGCCGGGCACGCCCTTGTGCTCGGCCCACCCGTCGCAGTAAAGCGCCTGCGACTTGACAATGCTATCGCGCCAGGAGTCCTGCAGCGGCATGATCGACAGCTCTCCGGCAAAGCCCAGATAGGCCGGCTCACCGCGGTCGTCCACCAGCACATTGGCCACCGGTGTGCGGCCGCCCGCCGTGACTACTACCTCCGACACATCGCAGCCCTCCGCTTGCAGACCGTCGAGAACAATCTCCCCAAACAGGTCCTGACCCACCTCTCCGGCGCAGAGGACATCGAGACCAAACCGTGAGGTCATGATAGCCACGTTGCAAGCGCCGCCCGGCCCCAGACCCAGATAGGATACGCGCTGCAGATCCTTGGGGTGGATATCGAGCGTGGGAATACGGATGCTGTAATCAGCCAGAATGTCGCCGAGGACGATGATCATTAGCGTGTTCCTCTTTGCATGGTGGGTCGTCGTCTAGGTTGTGGCTTGGGCCAGCGAATTGACAAACTGCTCGACTGTCAGCGGTGTGCCGGCCATGCCCAGCGCCTGGGCCAGCCGCACCAGCTGCGGCGGCTCGACATTGGTGCGCCGCCAGCAGCTCTGTTTGGCCGAGAATCGTCGCGGCCGGCCCGTCAGCCATGACAATACCGTCGCCCAGCACCACCACGCGATCAAAATGCTCGCCGCAAAAATCAATGTCATGGGTAATGGTCAAAATGGTGCGACCTTCGGCCTTCAGCGAAGCGATGGCCGCGCCAACCCGGCTGATGCCCCAGACTGTCCTGCCCCATGGTCGGCTCATCAAACATGACCACCGGCGTGCGCATGGCCAGCACTGAGGCCAGGGTCATCAGCTTGCGTTGCGAGGCGGTCAGGTCATACGGGATGGGTGTCGGCCTCGTCGCTCAGACCTACCATTGCCAGGGCCGGCGTCACATTGGCCTCCACTTCCTCGTCGGCCTGGCCAATGTGGCGCGGGCCAAAAGCGACTTCATTGCGCACCTTGCGCTCGACGATCTGGTCGTCGGGGTTCTGGAAGACATAGCCGACCGTGGCCGCCAATTGGGCGACCGTGTGGTCGCGCGTATTGCGATCGCCGATGAACACGTCCCCTGTGTCGGGCTTCAGCAGGCCGTTCAAATGCTTGGCCAGCGTCGTCTTGCCCGCGCCGTTCTCGCCGATGATGGCCACGGATTCGCCGGCGGCAATGGTCAGGCTGATGCCTCGCAAGCGCATGGACACCGCAGGGTACGTGAAGCTGAATATCGTTGACGGTCAGGTTCATTGGAAGAACTCGATGGCCTGCTCCAGCGTAACCGGCAGCGGTCGTTTGCTTTTGGGCACCAGTCCGGCCGCCTGAGCCTGGACAGCCGCCTGCGTATAGCGCGTGGGATTGACGCCGTGGCCGGGCAAATCCGGCGGCGGCCAGCACATCGACGGGCGGACCATCGGCCACAACTCGACCCTGGTCCAAACGATCACCCGATCGGCAAAGACGGCCACCCACTCCAGCTTGTGGGAAGCCAGAACAATCGTCAAGTCGTCTCCGGCCGCCAGATCATGCATCACGCTAAACACCTCGCGCGTGCCGATGGGGTCGAGCTGCGAGGTCGGTTCGTCCAGAATGAGTACCTGCGGGTCCATCACCAGCACCGAAGCAATGGCCAGACGCTGCTGCTGGCCGCCCGACAGCGAAAACGGCGATCGGTCGGCCAGACTGGTTAGGCCGGCCAGGGCCATCGCGTCGGCCACGCGCGCGTCCATTTCCTCGCGCGGCACGCCCAGATTCTCCAACCCGAAGGCGATCTCCTCACGGACGGTGAAGCGGGCGCCGGTGATCTGGTTGAACGGGTTGGCGAAGACGAGGCCCACCGTGCCGGCGATCTCCGGCAACCTTCAGGGCGACAACATCCATCCCGGCTACTTCGATGCTGCCGGTCAGCGTCGCCGCGATAGAAGTCGGGCACGAACCCGGCCAGAGCATAGCATAGCGTCGATTTGCCGGCGCCATTGGCCCCGATCACGGCACAGAACTGTCCGGCCGGAATGTCGAGCGTGATGCTGTCCAGCGCGGGCTGCTCTGCCCGGGGATAGCTGTAGGTCACGTCCTGAAGGTGGATCATGGCGTTGGTCATGGGGCACAAAGATGAGGTAGATACGCCAAACGATGACGGCCAGTGTGGCCAATAGAATGATCCAGCGGACCACACGCTGAAGTCGTGGTGTCGTGCAGGACGAGCAGACTGGTCTTGGGCCCGTCGTGGCCGAAGCCGCGCACTTCCAGAGCAACAGAACGCTCTTCAATATCGACGATACTGCTCAGCAACAGGGGCTGGACCAGGGGCACGATGGCCTTGATCCGTACCCACAGGTTGCCTTCGGTCTCCAGACCGCGCGAGCGTTGGGCGTCGAGGATGGTGTTGGCCTTCTTCTGGAACGGGGGATGATCTGCATGGTCGACAGCAAGATATAGGTAATGCTGTTGGGCACCCCTTTCTCGGTCAGGGCCAGCATGAGTTCATCGGCGCCGCGTGGTGGTGGTCAGGAGGAGAAAACTGCTGACCATGACCAGGATGCGGCCGGTGCCGCGCGCGGCGAAGAGTAACCCCTCTTCCTTAAACGAGAGCGGCCCCAACTGCAGCACCGGTGTGCCGTCCGGCCAGAACAAACCCTGGACGAGGACCAGTGAAATTGCGAACGGGATGACGACCTTGAGCGAGCCGCGTACCACATTCGGCAGCACCTGCCCCCATAGCGTCAGGGGGACGATGATCAACAGGAAGACCACATAAGTGGCCCAGATACCCGGCAGCAGCAGCCCCAAAGTCAGCAGAAACAAGACTATCGCCAGCTTGGTCAGCGGGTGCAGGCGGTGCAGCCCGCTCTCACGCGGGACGTAGAGGCCGTACTCTGTTCCCATGGGCCGGCGAGGATTTGGCTAGCGCAGGTCGTCGGCGCGTGAGAAACGATCCAGGAACCGTGCCGGCAGGCCGGTAATGATCAGCCAGACCAGGAAGAACGAGATCGCCTTATCCAACGGGTCAGACGAGACGCCCTGGGCGAAGGCTGACGGAACGATGCCGAGTCCGAAATTGCGGAAGACGGCCGTAATGACATCGGTGCCGGACCCTGTCACACCGCCGTAGACATAGGCGGTGATGGGCGCCGACAGCAGCGCAGCAATGATGCCGGTAATGAGGCCGGCCAGAATGGCCTTCCACCACTGCCGGAACCAGCCCCACTGGCTGAACAAACCGGCCATCAGACCAATGATCATGCCCACCGGGGCGTAGGCTGTGTAAGCGGGATTCAAACCGCTGAGACCCCAGACCAGATTGGACAATAGCCCGGTCAGGGCGCCAACCCACGGCCCAGCCACGGCGCCGACAAAAATTGTGCCGATTGAGTCAAGATAGAGGGGGATACGCAAGGCGTAGACGATCTGGCCCACAGCGATGTTGATCGCGATGGCCACCGGGATCATCACCAGACTGATTGTGTTGAAATCGTTCTTGATGCGTTCCATGAAACAAAGCCTCCTCCTTCGGTTCCTTTGATATTGCCACGCGGCGTTAAGCTGCCAAAAAAGCTAGGCGGGATTGTACGACAAACACGGTCTGTGTCCACTTGACCACACCATGATTTCACCTGTCTTCGGCAACAGGTATTTCGTCAACTGAACTGAGGAATAGCCCGCGTCATCAGCCGTGGTGACGGTCATCTCAGCATTCTCTAAGGTTCGCGATCAATCGCCTCTCGCACTTGCCTACCGCTCTCGTTGTGCTACCATCTCGATTAATGGGCGGTATTTTTCTGGGGGCGTTGCTCCACGACACCCTCTTGGATTGCGGAAATCGATCACCTTCGCCATCTTCGGATAGCGAACCGGCGGGTTTGAACTGACTTGGGGTTATGTTCAGACAGGAATCGGTTGCTTATCCTCTTCATTTTCCCGATTCCCAATTGCCGAATCATACAGTGTAGAACTCATCGACCATTGTGGTCACGGGCCGATTGGCCCGCAAGGAGGTGACGTTCACATCGAGTAAGCGAGCAACTTACCCACCTATCTCGTCTGGGTCGACTGCTGGACTTTATCCGGTGCCGGCCGTTTGGACATGTAACCCTATGGATCAACAACTTGGAGAGAACCATGTCAGTTAACCAATCCCTTTCCCGAACCGTGAAGGTGCTTTTTGTGCTGGGACTATTGGTGCTAACCGCTGCGGCGGCTTTGGCCCAGGATAGCGCCCAACCACAGCGCAGCACGGACGCCGTGCAACTGCCGGGCTACGTCCTGGATGCCAAGCTGGATGCACCCGTCACCTCAGAGGCCAGCGTTGTGCTGGATCGTCTGAGTCCCTCGCTGGTCGATGCTTCCGGGCAGCAACGCGTAGTTGTTCGCCTGACAAACCCGCCGATGTCACGCGTTGTGGCTTCAGGTGCCCGCTCGGCCGATCAAACGGTCGCCCTGGATGCCATTGCCGTGCAGCAGTCGGTCGTCATTGATAACGCTTTGACGCTGGACAGCAACGCCACCGTCCTGGCGACAGTACGCATGGCGCTGAACGCTGTCATCTTGCGCATCGATGCCTCGGCGCTGGATGCATTGGCCGCCAACCCGAACGTCCAGTCTGTTAATCCGGTCGTCGACTACGAACTCGATCTGAGCGAGACCGTGCCCTACATCGGCGCAACGGCCGTGCAGAACATGGGCTTCGACGGCACCGGCGTAAAGGTCGCCGTACTCGATAGCGGTATTGACTACACCCATGCCGCACTCGGTGGCTCCGGCAACCCGGACGATTTCACCAACAACGACCCGACCATCATTGAGCCGGGCACCTTCCCCACCGCCAGAGTTGTCGGCGGCACGGACTTCACGGGCTCCGAATGGCCCAATGACGTCGAAATGCCCGACCCCGATCCGCTGGATGACGGTCCTGAGGGCGGACACGGCACCCATGTGGCCGACATTATCGGTGGCGCAATGGGCGTGGCCCCCGGCGCCGAACTGTACGCGGTGAAGGTCTGTTCCTCGGTCAGCACTTCCTGCTCCGGCGTGGCCCTGATCTCCGGTATGGACTGGGTCCTGGACCCGAACGGTGACGGCAACATGGATGACATGATGGATGTCATCAACATGTCGCTGGGTTCCAACATGGGCAATCCCGTAGCGGACGATCTGTCCTTTGCCGTCGACAACGCCTCTGCTGCCGGCCTGCTAACCGTGGCTTCCGCCGGTAACGGTGGCGACATTGCCTACATGCACGGCACACCCGCCGCCGCGCCTTCGGCGTTGGCTGTGGCCCAGACGAACGTCCCCTCGGCCGTTCTGCCGCTCATGAACGTGATCAAGCCCAACAGCATTAAGGGCGATTACGCGGCTGTCTTCCAGCCGTGGTCTGTCCCGCTGTCGGAGACCGGCAAGATTCAGGGCGACCTGATGTACGGTGACACCGGCGACACCAACCTGAACGGCTGTGCTCCCTTCACCGGTGACATGAAGAACAAGATTGTTTTGGTTGATCGTGGTGCTTGCACCTTCAGCCTGAAGATCAGCAACATCAGCCAGTCCGGTGCATTGGCCGGCATCATCGGTCTCATCGCCCCGGGCGAACCGTTCGCCGGTGGCGATGGTGGCGAGCGGCCGATCGACATCCCCGGCTTCATGATTAGCCAGGCCGACGCCAACACGCTCCGTAGTGGGTTGGCCGAAGGCAAGGTCACGATTGCGTTCGACCCCGATGAGGGAATCGATCTGGTCCAGCATATGGTTGGCTCCTCCTCGCGTGGTCCCAGCATCCAGCTGAACCAGGCCAAACCCGACATTGGCGCGCCCGGCGCGTCGGTCTCGGCCATCGCCGGCACCGGCACTGAGACGGGTCCGTTTGGCGGCACCTCCGGCGCCGCCCCGATGGTCACCGGCTCGGCCGCTCTGCTCATGCAGGCCTACCCCGATCGTTCCTGGGCCGAGATCAAAGCCGTGTTGATGAACACCGGTGAGACCGACATCATGAACGAGGCGGCTTTCTTCGGTGGCGAAGCAGCGCCAATCAGCCGCATCGGCGGCGGCGAAGTGCGCGTCGACCGGGCCTATGAGTCGCCCGCGGCAGCCTGGGACGCGGAAGCGCTGACCGGTTCATTGTCGTTCGGCTTCCACGATGTGCCTGATGGTTGGACCATGAGCAAGGATGTCACGGTAGCCAACTACACCGATACCGAGCTGACCTTTGACCTGTCCTACGACTTCCGCTTTGCCGAAGACGCAGGCGGCGAGGTCATGTTGAACCTGCCCGAGTCCGTCACCGTACCGGCGATGGGTACGGCCATGTTCACCGTTGAGATGGTCATCGATCAGACCGAAGCGACGCTGCATCCGTGGCAGATGAACAGTGGCAGCCAGGGTGCAACGCCTTCCCAGCTGACCTTTAACGAGTACGACGGCTATATCACCTTCACGGCGCAGGAAGCCCGCGCGGCCGATTCCGAAGGCGATATGCACATGGCTTTCCACGTGCTGCCCCGTGCGGCCGGCGACATCCAGACCGGAACGGGTGAGGATGACACGCCTTACGTCCAGAACATGGGCAAGGCTGAATCCTATATCGACACGTTCTCGCTATTGGGTGTCAGCCCGGAACTGCCCGGCAAGCCCCCGGCACCGGGATCAGCAGGTCTTGCTGCCTGATCTGCAGTACTTCGGCGTCCAGACCTATCCGGTCCCGGCCGATTTCTGCAGCGCCGATCCCTCGTTCATTATGGCTTTCGCCTTCAATACCTATGAGCGGCAAACACATGCCAATCCGACCAGCTTCTGGGCCTTCTTGGATATGGATAACGACGGAACCGACGATTACGCTGTCTTGAACCGTGACTTCACGCTCAACAACGTATCGGACGGCCGCAACCTGTCGTTTGTCGTGAACCTGGAAACCGACGAAGCTGGCGCGTTCTTCTTCACCGATCACAAGACCAACAGCGGTAACACCGTCCTGCTGGTCTGTGGTGAGCAGATTGGTCTGAACCGGCGCTGACTATCGGGGTCACGTCGTTCGGCGTGACGGCCGCGGCGCAGGACTTCTACTACAGCGGTGACGTGACGGACACGATCGGCTTCATGAACGTTGTGCCGTTGGGCGAGCGCTTCTTCACCGTCTTTGACGGCACCGAGCGAGGGTTACATTGACCTACCGCCAATGTCCGACCAGGTCCCGTTTGCTGTCGAAGACTACGAGGAGCAATTGAACAAGACTGAGATCGGTCTGCTGTGGTTCTATGGCCCCGGCGCCCCGGCTGATAACGAAGCCAAGGCGTGGATGCCTGGTCGATACTTCCGCCGAGGTCTATCTGCCGGTGATTCGACGATAGTAAGAATTCGAGAGGTTGGAAGCGTCAAAGTGGTAGGACGAACAATCGTCTGACTCTTCCTCCTCCTTACTCAGTGAAACGCCGCATCCCGAACAGGGGTGCGGCGTTTTGCTTGGCAGGGCAAGCGGCTGAGGTGGTCGAGGACTAGCCGATCAATGCCTGACCAATGTCGGCAATAATGTCGTCGATGTGTTCCAGTCCCACGGAGATGCGCACGAGGCCCGGCGTAATGCCCGCCGCCAGCCGCTCTTCGGCGCTCAGCGTGCTGTGCGTCGTGCTGGCCGGGTGGGTGGCAATAGACCGCACATCGCCCAGATTGGCCACGATGTCACACAGTTGCAGCGCATCCAGGAAGCGTCGCCCAGCGTCCAGCCCGCCCGCGACCTCGAAGGTGACAATGCCGCCCCCGGCCGACATCTGCCGCCGGGCAATATCGTATTGGGGATGCGACGGCAAGAACGGATAGCGCACGTTATTGACTTTGTTGTTGTCCTCAAGCCATTGCGCCAGAATCCAGCGCGTTTTCACTGTGCTTGGCCATGCGCAGCGGCAGCAGTTCCAGCGCCTGGCTAATGACCCAGGCATTGAACGGTGAGATGGTGGGGCCGATCTGGTGCGCGAAGCGCGTCAGTTCCTCAATGATGAACCGGTCACCCAGGATCGCTCCGCCAATGGTGCGTCCCTGACCGTCGAGGAACTTCGTTGTCGAATGCACGACCACATCCGCGCCCAACGCGATCGGCCGTTGCAGGACCGGCGTGGCGAAAGTGTTATCTACCACCAGTACCACATCGCGCTCTCGGCACATGCTCGCTCAGTCGCTGCAGGTCCACCAAATCGAGACCGGGATTCGAGGGTGTCTCGACGATACAAAGCCGCGTCTCCGGCCGGAACAGCTCGGCCCAGGAATCTAAATCTGCCGGGTCCGCAAACGTGTGACTGATGCCCCAGCGCGGCAGGACGCCGGTCAGGATCTGGTGCGTCGCCCCAAAGATACTGCGCGAGGCCAGGGCATGGTCGCCGCTGTTGAGCAGCCCGGCCAGGACCGTGAAGATAGCAGCCATGCCGGAGGCCACAGCGATGCCAGCGTCGGCGTCCTCCAGCACACACAGGCGCGCCACCAGTTCGTCGCTGTTGGGGTTCTCCCAGCGGGTATAGACATAGCCCGGCTGTTCACCGCTATAAACCGCCCGCGCCTGCTCGGCATCGTCGAACGTGAAGCCGGAAGCCATGTAGATGGGCGCGATGGCCTCATGGTTAGCTGAGGCCGGGGTGCGGGTGCGAATGATGCGTGTTTCAATGTGGTCTTTGCCGGTGTCCATAGTCACTATCTTCCCTTTGACTGAAGTGCACTGGTTATACACAGTGCCGAATAATGTGCCAATCGGCCGGATCGTCAGGTTATCGTCAGGCAGGCTGCTTGCCCTGGTGCCCTGTGTTCGCTATAGTGTCAGACACATGAGTGAAGCGCCGTCTGTTTCGGCCGCGATGCGCTCCGACACGGGTTTGGTTCGCGGCCACAATGAAGACTTCGTCGCCGGGTATGAACCGGAGGACGCCGCCGCCACCATCGTCCACGGCTGGTTCTACATCGTGGCCGACGGCGTGGGTGGTGCCGACGCGGGTGAAGTAGCCAGCCAATACGCCACCGAGCAGGCCGTCCAGCATTACCTGAACACCTATGTGGCCTATGACTGGGGCGAACGCGTCCTGGGGGCCATGCAGGAAGCCAATACCGACCTGCGCCGGCTGGCCAGCGAACGTAATGACAAGCGCCGCATGGCCACCACCATGGTGGCGGCGGCCATTCATGACAGTCAGGTCGTCATTGGCAATGTGGGCGACAGCCGCGCCTATCTCTGGCGTCAGGGTGATCTGGAACAGGTGACCAAAGACCAGAGCCTGGTGGCTCGACTGGTGGAGGAAGGGGCCATTACGGCCGACGAGGCCGCCATCCATCCCCATCGCAACATCATCCTGTCCAGCATTGGCTCCGAAAAGAAGCCGCCCATCGACCTCTATGAGCGCGACCTGCTGCCGGGCGATCTATTGGTGCTGTGCTCCGATGGCTTGATCCGGCACGTTAGCGACGAGGAGATCTGCGCCATTATCGGTAGTCTGGACAAGACCGAAGCGGCCGATGATCTCGTGCAGTTGGCGCGGGACCGCGGCGGCGAAGACAACATCAGCGTGTCCATCGTGCAATATGGCCCACGGCTGGCACTGGCTGCCGCTGTGCCTGTGTCGGCCGCGCCGGAAGTCATTCTGGAAGCGCCCGGCGCGCCGCAGCCGGTGCCGGTGGCCGCGGCCCAGCCGCAGTTGGCGAATCTATGGCCGATGACCCTGGCGCTGGCCCTGGTGATGGCCGGCTTGCTGCTGCTGATTTGGTATGCTGTCCAGCTGGGGACGACTGTTTAGCTGAAACCTATCCCCGGACAAGTATGGGTATTTACCGGTATTTTTTGACCAAACGCCTCAAACCACCTACAATAAGGTCGTAATATTAAGAAAATTGCTAGTTGGATTGTGACATCTGCCCCTGCCATCGTAAGCTTCACTGTTGTATGCGCCACAAACCGGCCCATTTGCCGGGGCGCAGGTCTTCACAGCCCCATCTATTTTAAACTCAATTGCATACGCTTCTCGCCTCCTCCACGGAGTGGGCAACTTTCTGTGCGTGTGTCGGCCGTCGGCTCGGGTGCATCGTAGCACTCTGACTCGTAATCCGACCGGCCCAAGCGTTGACCTACATCCTAATCATGACACCCACGACCGTGGACGGATGATCGCGAGAGAGCGTATAGCCAAATAAAGGAACTATGACTACACCATTACGAATTCTGCCCCTGGGTGGGGCAGGCGAAATCGGCAAGAACATGACCGTGATCGAATATGAGGACGACATCCTCATCGTCGATGCCGGCGTCATGTTCCCCGAAAATGACATGTTGGGCGTTGACTTGATCATCCCCGACTTCAACTACATCCTCGATGAATCGCGTATCAACAAGATTCGCGCCGTGCTCATTACCCACGGTCATGAGGACCATATCGGCGCGCTGCCGCATCTGATGCAGCTGATCGATGCGCCCATCTATGCCACGCCGCTGACAATTGGCCTGATCGAGGCCAAGCTCCGCGACAAGCGTGTGCTCCATGACGTCGAGTTGGTCGCTTTCCGCGCCGGGGAAACGCTGGAGTTCGGCCCGTTTACGGTTGAACCCTTTCACGTGGCCCACAGCATTCCGGACTGCGTCGGCTTCGGCATCACCACACCGGTTGGGCTGATCGTCCACACCGGGGACTACAAATTCGACCACACGCCAATCGACAACTGGCCGCCCGACTTCGCCAAGCTGGCTGAGTTCTCGCAGCGCGGTGTGTTGTGCCTTCTGGCCGACAGTACCAATGCCGACACCAATGGCTGGACGCCGTCGGAGCAGGTTCTGGCTGAGGGATTCGACGCAGTGTTCCGCGCCGCCGAAGGGCGCATCATTGTGGCCACCTTTGCCTCGCTCATCTCGCGCGTGCAACTGGCGGCCAACGCAGCCCAGAAATTCGGCCGCAAGATGGCCATTGCCGGACGCTCTATGCGCGACAACGTCAAGATCGCCCGCGAGTTGGGCTATCTCGACCTGCCCGACGACTTGATCATCGATCTGGGCCAGGCCGTGAAGATGCCGCCGAGCCAGGTCGTCATTCTGGCGACCGGATCGCAGGGCGAGCCCTCGGCCGTGCTGGGTCGACTGGCGCGGGGCAACCACCGCCAGTTGAGCATTGAGGAAGGCGACACCGTCATCTTCTCCGCCCATCCGATCCCCGGCAACGAGGAGCTGATTTATCGCACTATCAACCAGCTCTACCGGCGCGGTGCTATCGTGCTCTATGATCGCATCGCCAATATCCATGTCTCCGGCCATGCCAGCCGCGAGGAGATGAAGTTGATGATCAACCTCGTCAAGCCGCGTTACCTGGTGCCGCTGCATGGGGAACTGCGCCATTTGAAGCTCCATGCCGAGATGGGCAAGGCGCTGGGCATACCGGCTGATCGCGTGGCTGTCATCGAGAACGGCACGCCGATTGACCTGACGCCTTATAGTATGACCGTCCGCGACCGCCTGCCCGGCGGCTACGTCTTTGTCGATGGTTCCGTTGTGGGTGACATCGGCTGGGCCGAAGTGCGCGACCGCGACCGGCTGTCGCAGGCTGGGTTCTTCTTCGCCGTGGTTCGCACCAACGGGCGCGGCGACCTGGAGGGCAAGCCGGACCTCATTACCCGCGGCCTGGTGAACGACAAGGAAGCCGAACCGCTCATGCAAGGCGTGAGTGATACACTGGCCCGTGTTGTCCGCGAGACAGAGGGTCAGGGCCAGAAGCTGTCCGAGAATCAACTGGAGCAGGCGCTCAGCCGCTACATCTACGACGAGATTCGCAAGCGACCGGTGATTGAAGTCGTCATCGCCTGATCAGCGATGCACGCAACGAGTTAACGGATGAGAACGCTGCCCGCCAACGGGCGGCGTTCTTTTTGTTTGCTTTCGGCCGCATAACCCACCGTGATCAACCCTTGCGGCTGCCAGTCCGGCGGCAGGTCCAGCGTGCGTTGGACCACCTCCGGACAAAACAGCGGCGCACACATCCAGCAGGCTCCCAGTCCCAGCGCATGGGCGGCCAGCAGCAGGTTCTGCCCGGCCATGGCCACACTCTGCACCGCCATGGTCCGTTCGTTATTTTGCCGCATATCGTCCGGGTAGCTGTCCATATCAGCCATGCTGAGACACAGCAGGATCAGCAGCGGCGCGGCCGTAGATCCGGCTGTACGACCGACTGGCGTCCCGTTCAATGGCTTCGGTCGGCACGCCGTCGGCGGCCAGGTCGGCGCGCAGTTGGCGGCCCATCGCCGTCGCCAGCGACTGTTTCGTCTCAGTCGACGTCATGATCACCAATCGCCACGGTTGCCGATTGTGGGCCGACGGCGCCCAGATGGCGGCCTCGAGCAGTCTGTTCAATGAGGCTTTCGGGCACCGGCCTGTCATGATAGCGACGGATCGACCGCCGCGAGTGGATTGTTTCCAGGACGATAGTCATAGGTGGAATTGTAGCGGTTAGCGGTCAAGCCCCAAACACCAAAAAGCCCCGGTTTGCGACGGGGCCTTCTGGTACGAGAAGAAGAAGTATAGAAGAGGTAATTTGTCACCTATCTACCTTTGTCAGTATGATACACGCATGCAGCCCCACTTCCGCCTTGCCTGACACACCCAGACTGTAAACCGGTTGACACCTTGTGGCGGCCGATGAAGTAATTCGCCCGGTCGGTCTACCTGCGAGAACTGCGGCAAGCGGGTTCTGCCGACCGACACGCTATGCTGGCACTGTGGCTGGCAAGCTGCCGCAGCGCACGGCGCCGGTTGATCTGAGCCTTAACCCGCGCGTGGCCGACGCTGCTGCCCCCGCGCCGCCGTCGGACTATGATCTGAAGGCGATTGCCGTCTATGGTGGCCTGACCTTGGGGCTGATTCTGGCGCTGCTGCTGGTTATGCGGCTCTGGGTCAACGGCCGTTGCTGGTCAACAGCGCCGGGCTGGCTATTGACGACGAGTGGATTCAATTGACCGACAGCCAACTGCGCTACACGCTGGGTGTGCCCGGTGGCTGGCAATGGCTGGATGTGCCCTTTCGTGATCAGCAGGACGTGCTGTCGAATCTCATTGAACGACAACGCTATGTCGGTCGGGCCTTGGACCCGCTGGGTGTGACAGCCGGTGACGTGACCATTGAAGGCGTGGCCCTGGGCTCGCAGGCGCTGGAACTGCCGGAACCGGTGCCCTTCGTGATCATCGCCACGAGCCCTCGTCTGCGCCGGCTCGACCCTCAGGCGGCGCTGGACCTGCTCGCAGACAGCCCCTTGCCTGCCATCGATCAGCGTATCGACACCAGTGTGCCTCTCCAACCGCAAGCCCGTTTCCGTGTCCTGGATACACCCCAGGATTATCAGTGCCAACATCTGTTTGTGGCCGATCCGGAAACGGCCGGCTATCTGGTGGCGGCCTGCGCGCCGCAGGCCCAGTTCGCTGCGCTACAACGTGATTTGGACGGTATTCTCAACAGCTTTCAGTTGCTCGATCGCTAGCGACCCGGTCTTACCATTGATCGGCTATAATGGACGGATGAGCAACCGCGTAACCCCGTCCGGATCGGCCGCCCTTCGAGATCGTCGAGCACACGGCCGATTGGTCCCTCCGCGTTTGGGGCGGCGACTCTGGCGGAGCTGTTTGCCAACGCAGCGCTGGGCATGGCCTATCTGCTGGCGGGCGATCCGGGTGATGTGCCGCGGGATCGCACGGAGACGCTGGCCCTCGACGCCGACGATGCCGTTGACTTGCTCGTGGCCTGGTTGACCGAGTTGGCCTACTTTGCTGAACGGAGGGCGTCGTTGTTACCGCAATTGACGACCTGCAGGTGACGCCGACGTCGCTACAAGCAACCGTCACGCGGCGGCGTGGCGGCCGAATATGCTCAAGCACATCAAGGCCGTCACCTACCACAATCTGGCCATCACCGAGGCCGACGACGGTCTGGAAGCAACGATTGTATTTGATGTGTAGGGACGGTGCCCAGCATTGAGTGAAGCGGAGGATGATCGATGAGAGCTCAAGACCTGAAGCACGTTGAACCATATGTCTACGAGATCCCGCGCGAGCATCGTCACGACATGCGCGTGCCGGCCCGGTTCTATGCCGACGCCGACATTCTGGAGGCGGCGCTCGATGACAAGAGCCTGGACCAACTGGTGAACAGCGCCACCCTGCCGGGCATCGTCAAGTACGCTCTGGCCATGCCCGACATCCACCAGGGCTATGGCTTTCCCATCGGCGGCGTCGTGGCCACGCGCGTGCCCGACGGCGTCATCTCGCCCGGCGGCGTGGGCTACGACATCAACTGCGGCGTGCGACTGCTGGGCAGCCATCTCCACATTGAGGATCTGCGGCCGCATCTGGACGGACTGGCCACGCGCCTGCAGCAGCACCTGCCCGCATGGTGTCGGGCGCGGCGGCGGCTTCCGGCTGTCGAGCAAGGAGTTGGAGGACGTGGTGGTCAAGGGCGCACGCTGGGCGCTGCAGAAGGGTTACGCCACGGCCAACGACCTGGAGCGCACGGAGGAAAACGGCCGTATGGACGGCGCCGACCCGGCCAAGATCAGCGCGCGCGCCTACGAACGTGCCGCCGACCAACTGGGCACGCTGGGCGCGGGCAATCACTTCATCGAGGTGGATGTCGTCGATGACGATCTTCGACGAAACGGCCGCGCAGCGCATGGGTCTTTTTCCGGGTCAGGTCGTCGTCCAGATCCACTGTGGCTCGCGTGGCTTCGGTCACCAGATCTGCACCGACTACGTGGCCCGCTTTCAGCGCGTCATCCACCAGTACGGCATTCGTCCTGCCCGATCGCGAACTGGTTTGCGCGCCGCTGAACAGTCCTGAAGGGCAGGACTATCTGGCGGCCATGAAGGGCGCGGCCAACTTTGCCTTTTGCAACCGGCAGGTCCTGACCCACCTCATTCGGCGAGAGCTTCGAGACCGAGCTGGCGGGCAAGGTAGACAACACCGGCATCTATCAGGTCTACGACATCGCCCACAACATGGCCAAAATCGAGGAGCATGACGTGGACGGTCGGCAGATGACCGTTTGCGTGCATCGCAAAGGGGCCACGCGGGCGTTTCGGCCCCGGCTCGCCGGTTCTGCCCGACGTCTATCGCGACCTGGGCCAGCCGGTGTTTGTGCCCGGCTCCATGGGCACGGCCAGCTGGGTGCTGCTGGGCACGGAAGGTTCGATGGCCCAGAGCTTTGGCTCCACCTGCCACGGAGCAGGGCGGACCATGAGCCGCTCGCGAGCCAAGAAGCAGATCCACGGGGCTGACCTGCGCGACCAGCTGGAGGAACAGGGTGTCCACGTCCGGGCCGGCAGCCTGGCCGGGCTGGCCGAGGAAGCGCCCGCAGCCTACAAAGACGTTGACCGCGTGATCGAAGTCGTCAGCGGTGCGGGCATTGCCCGCAAAGTGGCCCGCCTTGTGCCGGTCGCCGTAATCAAGGGGTAGCCGTAGACTGGAAGTCGCCGGCTATCATGAAGAAAATTAGACCGAATCCTGCCGTGCGACAAAGCGTCTGTGTGTGGACTTCTTTACCGGCCATTCTATGCCTGACAACGACAGCCTGACCACGGACGACGTCCGCCTGACTCAGCCCCTGTTCGGCCTCCCGGCGCGCGCACCGGTGACGCCACCACGCAAGGCGCTTATCCTGCAGCCGGCCGGTCTGGCCGGTGTCATGCTGGCGACGCCGATGCTGGCCGCGCTGGCGACCGCATTCCCGGAGGCCCAGTTCGATTGGCTCGTGCGGGCGGACGCCGCGGCGGCCATTGCCGGGAACCCGCGACTGCGACGGCTCATTCGCTTTGACACGGATGAGCCGGCATCCGATCTGGCCGAACGCTTGCAGCAGGAGCAGTACGACACCTGCTTTCTGCCGGATGCGGCGCGAGCGTGGTCGGCCGTGGCGCGACAGGCAGGCATCGCGCAGCGTATCGGCTTGCCGGAGAGCGGTCGGGGTCGCGACCTCACGCTCGTCGCCAAACCACCGGCCACGTGGCAGCATCGAGCGGCGCGCAATCTGGCGCTGGCGGCGGCGGCAGATGCGGATGATATGCGGCTGCAAGCGGCTGAAGCAGAGTTCTATCCGTCCGACGCCGACCGCACGGCCGTCACACGCTGGCTGGTGGAGGATCTGGATTGGCTGGGCGATCGGCCGTTGGTGATGCTCCACCCCGGCGGCGTGGACGAACTCCCGGGCAGCCCACAGAAGCGCTGGCCTGCAGTCCGTTATGCGCGTTTGGCGAACCACCTGGGTCGAGCGCATGATGCGCGTATTATTCTGGTTGGCGGCCCTACGGATCAGGGGCTGGCCGCTGAGGTGGCCGGAATGATGGCTATGCCGGTGGCGAACCAGGTCGGGCGGATGGGGCTGGGCGAGATGGGTGCGCTAGGTGAAATCGCCGGTCTCTACGTGGGCAACGACGCCGGGCCGACGCATGTGGCTGCCGCGGCCGGCTGCCCGACGCTGGTCATTTTCGGGCCGACGGATCCGGCGGTTTCAGCGCCCTATACCCGGCGCACAGCGGTTGACACCCTGTGGCAGCCACCGACCGGCGGCTCGTTCAGTTGGGACGACGGGGTTAGCGTGGACCAGGCGGCCGCGGCCGCCGACCGGCTGCTGGCGGCTTAAGCCGGACGTGCCTGCGTCCTGGCTGGGCACCATCGACTGCAAGCGAGCTTCAAGCGATGCCAAGGCCTGCTCCAGCTGGGCGTTGCGATAGCTGGTGGTCACGTCGCCGTGAGTTCGCTCGAGCACTGCGCGGAGCGTATCGGTACGCCGCCGCAGTCCGCCGGTGATCTGGTCAGCGAAGTCGAACGTGACCAGGGTGCTGTAGATGTGGTCCATGTCATCCAGCAGGCGCTCTACTTCGTCGGTGTGGCCCGCGCGGCCGATATCGAGGATGCGCCGCCGCAGTTCCGTCGCCGCTTCGGACAGGCCATTCAGCCACGTGTTCGGCTCGGCGCCCAATTCAGCCGGGGTCGGCAACGGCCGTCCGCGCACCATGGCGTAGACCAGATTGGCCTCAACATACTCCTTGACGGCATCCTGGGTGTAGCCCGCAAAGTAAAGGTCGGGGTAATCGGCGACATCGGCGATGAGTGCGTTCTTGGCTTCCCGCGCTTCGGCCAACAGCTTTTCGGCTTCATCCCACTCTTCGCGGTGGATGGCCCGGATGGACTTGGCGCATAGGGCGATCAGGCTGCGGGAGCGGTTATAGGCTGAGTCGCGCGCCGCAGCCACCTGTTCCATATGACTGCGAATGGTTTCGGCTATCGCATCGAGCTGGTCCAGATCACTTGTCGCTGCCATCGGTATCCTCCGGGGGGGTGCCGAAGAAGTCATCGGCCAGATTCGGCCGCTGTTGGGGATGGGGTAGGCGTATCTCTCCGAACTGCCGCTCGTAGGTCGCCACAGTCTGGGCCAACGCTTGCTGTAGAATCTTGGCGTGCATGGGGCTCATAATGACGCGCGAGACAACGTAGCCGCGCGGCGTGCGTGGCAGCAGCCTGGGCGAAGTCCAGCACCATCTCCACCGGCGTCTGGCTGATGAAAGCCATGTTCGCATAGACAGCCTTCAAATCGCGCGGCAATTCGACCGTCAGGCGCTTGGGTTCCTTCTTCTCCGGCTCAGGGGCTTGTGGCTCACTCATCTGTCACTCCTTGATCACCCCCACCCGTCATAGCCCGGGCCGGTGATTTACACAGTCTCCGTCACTTTGCGGATAGCGCGTGGTGAGTCTACATCAAAGTCGCGTGTGTGTGCCAGATGCATGGCCAGCATTTGGCCGGGCACGATGGCCGTAATGGGCGATAGCCACTCCGGGACCGATGCAGGCAGGGCCAGCGGGATGCGGGCCATGGCCAGCAACTCCGCATCATCGCTAATGGCTACCACTTCGGCCTGCCGCTCGCGCAGCGTATGGACAAACGCCTCCAGCTCATCGGCCATCACCCCTGCGGGGCAACGACGATGCACCGGAAAGCCCGGCTCGATGCAGCGCCAGCGGGCCATGCAGAAAGTCGGCGCTGCTGTAAGGCTCGACGCTGGTATAGGTCAGCTCCTTGAGCTTCAGCGCCAGCTCGAAGGCCGTCGCGAAGTTGTAGCCACGACCGATAACCACACTGCGGTCCATATAGCGATAGCGCGGGGCCGCAGCGGCGATCGTCGGATCCATGCTGAGCGTCGCGTCCACCGCTCCGGGCAGGGCCTGCAATTCAGCCCGCTGGTCGGCATTGCCGGTCAGCGCGGTGCTCAGCAAGGCGATCGCTCCCAGTTCGGCCGTGTAGGTCTTTGTGGCCGCCACGGATAGTTCCTTCCCGGCGTGTAGATCGATGACCACATCGGCTTGCGGCGGCCAGATCGGAGGCCGGGTTGTTGGTCATCGCCGCGGTCAGCGCGCCCTGCCGCTTGGCCTCGGCCAGCACGGCCACGATGTCGGGACTCTTGCCACTCTGGCTGATGCCGAGCACCAGGGCGTTGCCGAAGCGCGGTGGCCGGTTATAGATGGAGAACAGGCTGGGCGTGGCCAGGCCGACCGTCAGCCCGTTCATCGCGCCCAGTACATACTGGGCGTAGCGTCCGGCGTTGTCGCTGGTGCCGCGGGCGGCAATGATGACATGGTCGATGTCGCGTTCGGTGATCAGCGTAGCCAAGCTTGGGCGTTCTCAGCTTCGGTCGCGAAGAGCGTCTCCAGAACGGCCGGTTGTTCGTGAATCTCGCGGTATAGGTTGGTCGTAGAAACGTCAGTCATAATCGGTTAGCCTCAAGTTGTGCGAATAGGTCAATAAGATGATGGGGTCAAACCTGTCAAGCAGACCAGGCAACCCGGCCGTTGATGATGGTAGTCTGCACACGCAGGTCGGGCGTCAGCAGCACCACATCGGCGGCAGCCCCGGCAGTCAGCGTGCCCAGCTCGGCCGAAAGTCCCAGCAGTCGCGCGGGCGTGGTCGTCATAGTCGCCAGGGCGTCGGCCAGGGAGCAGCCGGTGGTGGCCACGAAATTGCGCAAGGCAGCATCCAGTGACAAGATGCACCCGGCCAGTGTCCCGTCCAGCAGTTGGGCGCCGATGTCGTCCACAGCCACGGCGTAGTCCCCCAGCACGTATTCGCCCGGCGGCATCCCCAGCGCGGCCATGGCGTCGGTGACGACATTCAGCCGCTCCGGACCGGTCAGTCGCCACACGAGATCCGACAGCGGCCAGATGGACGTGCAATCCGTCGGCCAGAATACCGATGGTCACCCGATCGTCCAGCAGCGCGGCGGCGATGAGGCCCGGATCGCGGTGATGGAGACCGGGCATGGCATTGAACAAATGGGTGGCGTAGCGAATCCCGGCGTCAAACCCGGCCCGTGCCTGTTCGTAAGTCGCCAAAGAATGCCCGGCGCTGACCAGCACGCCGCGATCGGCCAGCAACCTTACCACATCCAGCGCGCCAGGCAGCTCCGGGGCCAGCGTGACCAGGCGCACGCCCAGTCTCCGGTGACCAATCGGCCGCGGCTTCAACGGTTGGCGGCCGTAGATGAGCCGGATTATGGGCGCCTTTCTTGCCGACGTTGAGGAACGGCCCTTCGATGTGCAGCCCCAACGGCCGCGCGCCGACAAACTCCGGTGGCGGGCCGTCGCGCAAGACCGCTTGCGCGCGGGCCACGGTCGCCAGGGGTGAGGTGATGATGGTCGGCAGGAAGGTGGTCACGCCGTGTTGGGGCAGTTGGGCGGCGACGTCCCAGATGGTGGTGGGATCGGCCGTAAAGTCCAGGCCAAAGCCGCCGTTGAATTGCAGGTCGATCAGGCCGGGGACGGCCGTCAAACCACCGGCTTCAATGACCTCAGCCGTCTCGGGAATGGCGACCGCGTCGAGGGCCCCAATGGCGTCGATGCGGCCGTCGCTCATCATTATCGTGCCCCGGTCAATCTCACCCTGGGGAGTCAGAATCCGCGCGTTGCGAATGGCTAACATGGTTTCCACTCCTTAGGTCGCCGGTGCAAGCTGCACGGGCAGTTGCCCTTCGGCCGCGAATTCTCCGAACAGTACCCCGGCCAGCGCCGTCAGCGAAGTGGGCTGGATGCTGTAGCAGGCCAGGTGTGTTGGCGCTTCGGGATAGGCCGTCAGGTCATAGGGCGTGCGCAGTGCCACGGTAACGACCGGGACGCCGGTGGCCAGCAGCGCCCGAACCAGTTCAGCCTGCTCCGGCTGCGCAGCGGCATTGATGGTGCCGATGACCAGTAAATCATAGCCGGCCGCTTGCTCCCGCAGCGCGGCAATCTCGTTGAGCGACGGCCGTTGGGCGGTGATGAATTCATCGACGTGCGGGTGATAACGGCGTAGCGTCTCGGCCAGCGCCGGAGTAACCAGGGAGGACGTATCAGCCGGGGTCAAGTCCATCGGTCGGGGCATGATGGCCGCAATACGCGTGTCGGCCGCCGGGCGCAGGGGCAACAGCCCGGCGTCGTCGCGCACCAGCGTGATCGAGCGGCGGGCCAGTTCCGCTTCCAGCGTGCGGTGGTCGGCGCAGCCAACGACGTCGAGCGCAGGCTGGGGTTGAGCGGCGGTCCACGCTTGCAGGTCGCCAATTCGGGCCACGGATTCGACCAGGTGGCTGTCGTTAATTAACCCGCGACTGTAGGCCAGGATCAGGCCGGCGTACAGGCGTTCCTGCACATCCTCGCCCGGCATGAGCAGCAGGAGGTCGACCCCGGCGCGCACAGCGGCAATCACATCGACGATCTGCCCGGCGCCCTGAGTTATGGCGCCCATGTCCAGGGCATCGGTGATGACGACCCCGTCAAAGCCCATGTCGTCGCGTATAAAATCATGCATCACCTTGCGTGAGATGGTCGCGGGCACATCGGCTGTCCCGGCAAGGGCAGGGATGGCAAAGTGGCCGGTCATGACCAGTCTGGCTCCGCTGTCGATTCCGGCTCGGAAAGGCGGTAGCTCGACGCGTTCCAGCCGATCGCGATCGTGATCAATCACGGGCATGTGGTAATGGGAGTCCACCGCGGCATGACCCGTGCCGGGGAAATGTTTCAGTGTGGCCGCCACTCCGGCCGATTGCAGGCCCTCCACTGTCGCTGACACCATTCGGGCCGCCAGTGGAGGATCATCGCCAAACGAGCGAACGCCCAGAACGGGATTGGACGGGTTGGTGCTCAGGTCGGCGACAGGGGCGTAGTTAATGTTGATGCCCATGGCCGCCAGCTCCAGGCCGACGGCCCAACCGACACGGCGGGCTAGGTCCGTGTCACGCGTGGCCGCCAGGGCCATGTTGCCCGCAAATTGTGTGGTGCCCGCGCCCATAGCGGTAAGCTGGCCGCCCTCCTGGTCGGTGGCGATGAGCAAGGGGCCATAGCCGGCGGCCTGGGCCAGGGTTTGCAGCGCGGCCGTCAGATCGCGGACCTGGGTCGGGTTGTCGTAGTTATAGCCCCGGAACAGCGAGTAGCCAGCCACATGCCGGGTGCGGATCCAGTGGGCGACGTCGTCCGGCACAGTTGTGCCGATGAAGGCCAGCATGAGCTTGGCGCCGATTTGCTCTTGATAGGAAGATAACATGGTCATATGTCCTGGGTTCAAATATGCTGCGCGGTCGGGGTGACTTGTGCATTGTGGGCGAGCTGTAGCGCGCCATGGGCTCCCGCATTGAAGTCGGTTGGCAGGAACACGACCTTGTCTGCCGGGAGCATGGCCTCCACCAGCGCGGAATCGCCGCGTAAAGCGTCCAACGCCTTCTCCAGCGGCAGCCGGAACGCCGCGCCTGCCTGAGTCACGCCACCCCCCAACACAACGCGTTCGACGTCATAGGTCATTACCAACAGGTAGATGGCCCGGCTCAGAAAGTAACTGGCTCGGTCAATGACGTGCCTGGCTCCGGTGCTGCCGGCCGCGGCCAGGGCCAGCACTTCACTCGTCGATAGCTGCCCTGCACTATGGTCGTCGCCTAACACCTCGTTGGCGTAGGTGGCGATGGCCGGCCCGGCGGCCACAGCCTCAAGGCAGCCGTAAGCCCCACAGGCACAGCGGGGTCCGGCCGGGTCGACCGGAATGTGTCCGATTTCGCCGGCCATGCCGTGGACGCCACGATAGAGCTTCCCGTCGATCATAATCCCGGCGGCAATCCCGGTGCCGATGCTGAGATAGGCCAGACTATGGACCGGTTCCGTTGCGTTTAGCCACTGGTACGCCCCCACGGTCGCAGCGCGGACGTCGTTTTCAAGCACCACGGGCACCCCCAACGCTTTCTGTAGAGCGTGGCCCAGCGGATAGGGCGTGTGGAAGTTGAGGTTGACCGCCAGACGAACCGTTCCCGTCGCGGGGTCAACCTGTCCGGGCACGCCTGCGGCAGCAGCAGCGAGATCGCCCCGGTTGAGTTGCGCGTCGGCCAGGGCGAGGGCAGTCGCGTCCAGAGCACTCTGAACCACCGTTTCCGGGCTGGATACGTTTGTCTGGACCGTTGCCTGGCCCAAAGGTCGGCCGTTTGCTTCGCCCACCACGGCCGCCGTTTTGGTTCCGCCGATGTCGAGCCCCAATAGCGTCATTTAGATGATCCCCAATTCTTGCTGGAGTAGCAGGGCCGAGGCCCCCAGCAGGATAATGTCGCTGCCTAAGGTGGAAAAAGCTATCGTGGTTTGATCAGCCATCGTCGGCAGCACACGCCGGCGGGCTTCTGATCGTACCGGTTCAATGAAGGCCCCGCCCAGTTCGCCCACGCGCCCGGCCAACACAACGGTTTGAATGTTGTAGGCGCCAACCAAATTGGCCACGGCCGCGCCCAGATAGCCACCGGCGTTGGCGGCCACGGCGCGCGAGGCTTGCTGACCGGCCTGCACCGTTTCGGCAAAGGTTGACCAGTCGGTGATGGACTGGCCGCCTTGAACCTGCGCCTGCCGGAGCATGACGCGGGTGCTGCTCGTCGTTTCCAGACAACCGCGGTTGCCGCAACTGCACAAATCACCGTCCGGAGCCACGACCACATGACCGATTTCGCCCGCGCCAAACCCATCCCCATAGAATGGCTGCCCGTTGAGGACGATACCGGCCCCGATGCCCTGACCGACCCGAATGGCAATGAGATTGCGTGATGATCGGGGTGGTCCGTAGGTGTATTCGGCCAGTGCTGCCAGATGACTGTCGTTGGCGATATGGACCGGCAAGCCAAACTGATCCTCGAAGCGATCACGCAGTGGCAGGTTGAGCCAGCCGAGGTTAACCGCGCGCAGAACGACACCGTTCTGGGGATCAACCAGACCCGGCGTGCCAATCGCGATTCCCAGGATAGACGCGGATGAGACTGATTGTAACGAGGCGATGAGTGCGGCCGCAGCAGCCACGGCCGTCTCGCCGCGCTGATCATCCAGCTGGGCGGCGACACGGTGGACAACGGTGCCGCGCATATCGATTAAGGCCCCCTGGAATTCCGCACCGCTGAGGTCGAGGCAGATCATGTGGTGGCCCGCCTGATTGATGGCCAGGTTGGTGGGCGGTTTGCCACCGACCGACGGCCCGAGGCCCGCCTCGACGACATAGTTGTTGGCTAACAGCTCCGCAACAATCGTCGAGACAGTGGGGCGTGTCAACCGGGTCCGGCGGGCAATGTCAGCCCGACTCAGCTCCCCCTGATCAAAGATGGTCTTGAGCACAAGACGCGTGTTGTGGTCTTTGGTCTGCTGGCGAGTGGCTTTCTGCATGTTGACGATCACCGCCTTCTTCTGGGTAAGTTAACACAACTTACAAAGTGGAAGTATAGGCATGGTACGCCGACATGTCAAGCTCAGTATCAGCGTCCGTCGACCACCTTTGTCACCAGGGGGCGGACCTACTACAATTACGCTCGAATCGTGATCTTAAGGCAAAAGTGGAGGAGCGTCATGGTGCAACGACCCATTGGGGTAACGATAATTTCTATCCTGGCTGTGCTCTCGGGAGCTATTGGCATCTGCTGGGCTATTTCCTTGAGCGGTTTGGCGGCAGCAGGTTGGCTGACCGGAACCCTGTTTGGCGCCAATGGATTGCAGGATTGGGGCAATTCTACACTTATCGGGGCAATTACCGGCGTCGTGTCGGCCGTCCTGTCGCTCATCTTTCGGTATCGGGGCGTGGCGCCTGAAGCCATGGGCCTGGTGGTTCGGCATGATTGCCATGGCCATCAGTCTCGATCAGTCCAATTCTGGCGCTGATCAACGGCGACATTGTCCCCGGCATATTTGGGCTGATCATCCCGGCGACGCTGTTGATTTACCTGCTGATTCCGGGCACGCGCCAAGCGTTCCTGAGAGAGTCGACGTCTAGGCAATCGCAGGCGGTCCATGGTGCCGCCATTGCGGATGAGCAAATTGCGCCGAATAGGACACGGCTATTGACACGCCTCGCACCTTTGGTAAGATTCCGCCTTGCGGTGTATACAACTGAATAGGGGGCGTGGTGTAGCGGTTAACACGTCGGCCTGTCAAGCCGAAGATCGCGGGTTCGATCCCCGTCGCTCCCGTAGGGCCTATAATCTAGCGATATAAGCCACAAAGACCTCGAAACACTCGAGGTCTTTTTCTTTGCCTGCCGAGGTTGAGACTGTCCTATAGTCCGAGAGCGGGAGCGATAGCTTCGTTCACGCGAATATCTTGCCTTTTCGGAGGTCATGGACAAAGCGGGATGGAGCACATCTTGCTCTCTCACATCTGGACGTTTGCATAGGTACTGGCTGCTTTCACTCGTGATCAAGACACGAACCTTTCTGACGAAGATGATGTCCGCAGAACATGCAGACAGTGCACTTGGTGATACACGCCTTCCTTACTATAATGGCAATATCGTCTCTAATGACAGGTTAAAAGATTGACCTAAGCAGACTGCTTAAAAGCCTCGATCGTGCCGCGCATGCGTACTACGAAGAGTCCGTGTAGAAACGACAGCAATGCTAGAATCACTTTCTCTCCTGCAGACCAAGCTGTACCGTCCGCCTCTACAGCCTGATCTTGTGCTGCGGCCACGGCTCATTGATCGCCTCAACAAGTACTGGCAGACTCGGCCGTTAACTCTGATCTCTGCCCCGGCTGGCTCTGGCAAGAGTGTGTTGGCCAGCATGTGGCTTGAGTACTGCAACTGCCCCAGTGGGTGGGTTTCATTTGATGATAGGGACAATGATCTCCTTATCTTCACCGCTTACCTATTGGCAGCGGTCAAAAAGGCTTTCCCGAATATCGCGCCAGAAACTGAAGCATTGCTGACAACGTCAAACATCGTATCGCCGTCCACGCTAGCGCGCAGTTTTCTGAACGATCTTGACCGAATTGAGACCCCGTTTATTTTGGTGCTGGATGATCTCCACACGATTCATGACAGAGCCATCTTCGATTTTCTAACCAGCCTGTTGAACCATCCGCCGCGCGCTATGCACCTGGTGCTGTTAAGCCGTCAGGATCCCCCGCTGCCAATTGCATCACTGCGGGCGTACCAGCGCATCACTGAGATCCGGATGAATGACTTGCGCTTCAGGGTTTCAGAAACGGCCAAACTCCTGGAGCTGGTTCTACACGAAGAAGTCGATGAAGAGCTGGCTAGCGAATGGACTCGCCAGTCAGAAGGGTGGGCAACAGCCCTGCACCTGATTGCCCTTTCTACGAGTGCGAATCTGGAAATGCACAGCAGAGTATCTCTTGAGGAGACGAGCCACTCTTTTCATGACTATTTGCTCGTTGAGGTATTAAATAGTGTTCCCCCGGACAAGCAGCGATGGCTGCTGAGAACCGCACTAATGGATCGTTTCTGCGCCTCTTCGTGCGAAGCTGTTTGCCTCGAAGAAGGAGAAGCGCTAACGGGAAAGACATTCATAAGCTGGTTGCAGAGCTCCGACCTGTTCCTGATTTCTCTGGATGACAGGAATGAATGGTTTCGCTTCCATCACCTTTTCCAAAATTACCTGAAGAGCCGGCTTCAGGGACAGTCAAACGAGAAGGAAATAGCCTATTACCATCAACGAGCCAGCCAGTGGTTCGCCAAGAATGGTTGGCTAGAAGAAGCAATTCATCACGCGTTGCTAGCTGGAGATACCAAAACGGCCGTTCATGTATTCAGCGAGAATCGAAACCAGCTCATGAATAAGGATCGGTGGCTTTATCTGGAGCGTTTGCTCAATCTGTTTCCCGAAGAAGTCGTAGCAAGTAATCCGATACTCCTGATTACCAAGGCACTTGTTGCAGCCGTACGGAGCAGAGATACGGAACTTCTAAGTTGTTTGGAGCGGGCTCAACAACTTGCCGTTGACCTCCCCCAGGATCTACCGAGCACCATAGCGGTCCAAGGAGAAATCCTCACCGTACAATGTTTTGCAGCACTCTATAGAGGGCGCATAGACGAGATGATAGCATACGGGCAAATGGCAACTGAACGCCTGCCACAGTCGTCATATCATATTCGCGGAATTGCCGCAGCATCTCTGATGATAGGTTATCAGATGTCAGGAGACATCGATCGAAGTGTTCAGATTGCGAGAAATGTGCTTGTCGATCCAACTTGGCCGCGCTTATCACGTGCAAGCATGAACCTGTACCAAGGGATTACTCTCTGGTTGAATGCCGATCTAGTCGGTGCAAAACGCACCTTTCATGAGACGCTGCGCCTGACTAAGAATCAGTATTTATCGAATACCGCCATGCTAGCACGCTATTTTCTTGGAGCAATTCATTATCTGCAGAACGATTTGAAGCGCGCTGAAGCAAGTTTGTCGACGCTGCTAGAGAATCCTGCTACTAGCCCACCGACCTACCTTGCTCACGCAGCGTGTATCCTGTCTCGCATTTACTACGTTCAAAACAGGCAGGAGGAAGCCCACCGAACTCTTGATTCGGTCAGCACGCTCTTCGAGGAGGCTGCGAACTGGTCATTGGTGGAAATCATCCGGGCGTTCCAAGTTGAGTTAGCACTTGACCAGGAAAATGTCGTTCATGCACAACAGCTACGCACGTCTATCGATTTTGATGCACGGCCTGCGCTGTGGTTCTATTACATACCGCAGCTAACCCCAATGAAGCTCCTTTATATTCAGGGAACCCCCGCTCATCTTGATAAGGCGCTAAGCGATCTAGTACAACTAGAAGAGTATCTTTGCCCATTGAACCGCAAGACAATCTGCATTGATGTTTTGGCCATGCAGGCGTTGGTGTATGAAGCTCAGGGAAAGCGGGAGGAAGCCGAAGATAGACTTCAAAAGGCGCTGGAACTCGCTGCCTCAGGTGGATTCATTCGCAACTTCGTCGATCTGGGGCAGCCTATGGCAAACTTGCTGGTTCAACTGCGCCGGCAAGGCGACACGAATTTAGACTCCTACATCTCCCGGATTCTGGCTGCTTTTCCAGTGGCAGTGGATTCCAGTTCGCCAGATCTGGACAACCGGCTAACCAGACGCGAGGTGCAGATTTTGAGTTTTTTGGCGACTGATCTTTCGCCCGAAGAATTCGCGCTTAGAATGACCATTTCCACGGCTACGGTCCGCACTCACATCCGAAATGTCTACGCCAAGTTAGGGGTTCACCGCCGGTTTGAAGCTGTGCATCGTGCTAGAGAATTGGGTCTTATCTAGTTAATCCCGTCTGACAACCCTCTTCAGCTAGATCAAGAGAATACCTAAAAGATACCTAAACTTAAGTATAGAGATTAGATAAGGTAGTCAGTAGACTCCTGTCGTATCGTTCAACTTGGATAGTCGAGCAGTTCACGCGCTTTGCGGCAAGCGCCAGATATGACGCTTGGCCCGATCTGGCTGCCTGCCGGATCAGACGGCCTTGTTCGGGGTGCTGAACACCTTGTACAACGCTCGCTTTCCACTGTTGTTTGTTAAGTATCTCTGGCCAGGTAAGGCTGTTCAATCGTCATAATGGCCGCCTGCTCGGAGTAACTTTTGGGAATATCGAAATTCCCGCATTAGTTGGTAGTTGGAAAAGTTAAGTAGTCTTAAGGAGACAATCATGAGTGATGCAAACAAGTCAGCGGTCTACGATATCGTAGCCTTCGTTTTCGATGGTAAAGACGCCGCCTCGCAGAATCTGAAGGAGATCAAGCACGACGGCACGCTGAAGGGATATAAGGTCAAGGTCCAGGCAGTGGCCGAACAGGATGCGAACGGCAAGGTTCACATCCACGAGCCTGGGCATGGTGTCTGGGGCACGGCCCTGGGCGCGGGTGGTGGCAGTCTGCTCGGCCTGTTGGGCGGTCCTGCTGGCCTGCTGGCCTGGACAATTGGTGGCGCTATGGCTGGTGGTCTGGCGGGCAAATATGCTGGACGCCCGATCAAGAAGGGGGACCTGCAAGAGTTGGGCTCTGCCTTGAAACCGAATAGCTCCGCGCTCATGCTCGTGTTGGAAGACAAGGACGCCGAGGGCGTTATTGACAGCATGAAGGGCTACACCGCCAACGTTGTGACGTTGACCCTGGGCGACGATCTGTCTGGTGAAATTGACCAGCTCGTCGCCGGAGAAGTGGTCACTGACGGCGCTTCGAGCAGCTAACGACTCGTACCTTTGCTAGAAGTGTGAGGCATGGGTTTAAGAGAACAGGTGTCGACACATCATGGAAGCTGTGCAGAACGAGATCGTGTTCTCTATTGAGACCAGTTAACTGGTCTTCAGATCGGGAACCAGCGCGACGAGACACGCGATCGCAGATCGCCAATAGAATAGCGGAACCGAAACAGCAGGCTGGACTCTCGACCGTCTCGCCTGCTGTTTCGATCTTCTTAGTGTTGAAGACAGAATGCTCGGCTTGATTCGCAGGTCTGGCAGCATGCCAGACGCCTACTGGTTCAATTAAACTACATTGCCGATGAAATGGACGCTGTATACAACGTCGAGCAAAGAACAACTCCCGGAGATGCCCATGAGAACTAGATCCCGAAGAATGGCCCTCGCCGCCGGTTTATTCGTCCTTTTTGCTCTTCTGACCGGCTGCTCAATGGGATACGAGCAAGTGGTTGAGTACAACTACACATTCGATGAAGATCTGGAAGGTTGGGTTACGGGATTTGCGGATTTGCCTGCAGATCACGAACCAAGTTCTTATGCGTTAGATTCTGGCTGGAAGGAACTGCCTTCCGGCCTGGAAGGGTACGCACTCTACATGAGTGGAAACAATCGCAGTGACGATCTATTCATGTATGCCCAAAAACAAATAACCGGATTGAGGCCGGAAACCACGTACCAGGTCCAATTTGACGTGGAGCTGGCCAGTAATTCACCAGCCGGCATGATGGGCATTGGCGGTTCGCCTGGTGAAAGTGTTTACATCAAGGCGGGCGCAGTCCCCCATGAACCTAAGCTTGTTTCCGATTCGATTGATTGGCTGCGGTTGGATATTGATAAAGGGAATCAAGCCAGCGAAGGGGAAGATATGATCAATCTGGGCACGTATTCGAATCCTAATATCGATCCGGAAACACAGACGGGCGATGAATACGCGCTCATGAGTCTGGATAATCAATTCGTTCCCTTTCAGGTAACCAGTGACAACGAGGGGAGTATTTGGGTGATTGTTGGCAGTGATTCTGGTTTTGAGGGAAACACGGCCGTTTATTACAACGCAATCAACATCACCCTCACCGAAGAAAATCAATAATGATTATTACTTGGAACCCGTTATCTTGATACTGCTCCCAGTACTGGGATTGGCACTTGCCGCAGTAGCTTTCTTTGTTTTCGGCGGTAAAGGAGAATGAACATGAGTACTGAAGAGACAGAATCAACAACGAAAGATAATCCATAC
>CAVOGT010000009.1:0-19364 GCA_963695535.1 uncultured Chloroflexia bacterium | reverse complement strand
GAAGTTAATGGCCGCGATTCCATGCGCCAGACAGACCTGCCAGACAGTCGAGACCGCCCCGTCGAGCGTGGTCACGGGGAGATCGTCGGGCAAGGTAATTCGCCAGAATCTGGGGTCTAGTGGGGGCTGCGTCAGCCCTTCCGTGAGAAGCTTGACGCGTTTCTCGGTGTCAAAGACGGCCTGGAACACCTCGTCATTATGGAAGGGGCGCAGGTTGCTCCGTGACCAGCCCGTGAAGCGGATGGCGAGGCCGTCCATGCTGCGCTCGTAGACTGCCTGCACCGCGTCCGACCATTCCTGCGCCGCATCTAGAGTCAGCTCATAGACCGCATAGGCCGTGTCACCCTTAAATGGTCCGGACCATATGGGGCCGAACGCCTCGCCCATTACCCGCACCAGCGTGGTCAGGTGCATCTCGGTCCCCTGTTGGGCGAAATCGACGATCGTCCAGCTACCCATATTGAGCCGCAGTCTGTCACCGCCCTGGCGCAGCGTGATGGCGAAGCGCGGGTCACCCCGTACGCCGCCCAGCCGCTCTACGGTCTTACGGATGAAGTCGAAGGCCCGACTGGCTTGTTCCCGGTCGGTGAAGATGGTGTCGAAGGGTGGGGACAGCGGTTTTCTTCACCAGCCAACTCCACACCGCATCAAGTGTCCATAGGTCTACATCCAGTTCGGCCGCGAGGTGAATCAGTATGTCATTAATCGCCGCGTAGTATTGCCCCGGGGTTGCGCCTTTAGGCAAGGTGGGATAAAGCTTAAGGCTCTTCAGTCCGGGCTCGCTCTTGCCGTTCCAGACGCCATAGCGGTCGGGATAGCTGACGAGCAGAATGGGCGTGGCCGTGGCCTTGTCCAGTCCCTTGACCATCCCGACAGCCTGGTCATACCGCTCCGCCAACGGCGGACCTTCATCCAGCAGGATACCCAACGCCTTCTAACTGTGGCATGTCTTGGGTCATGCGTGAGCCGTAGCGATTGATGCCGGTCCAATGCTTGTTGTTGTCGTAGAGGAGGAACGATTCGAACGCCTCGGCGGTCAGCTTCGGCAGGTGTGCGGGGGCGAAGAGGGGTTGATAGCGGGCGATCACTTCATCCCTCGCCTGAATGACGCCGACTAACTCGCTATTCATAGAGATTGCTTCCAAAACGGCTCGCAACTGATCAATGGCTGCGGTGAACACGTCTGATTCCCCGGTCGCCTGCCGATGGGCCACATACACCATGCTCTGCACATCAATCATGTCCTGCACGCCAAAGGGAGCCAGGGCCTCGCGCAATTCATAGAATACCTGGCGCACCGCGGCGTACGTCTCGGCGTCGGGCGTGGCCGGCAGCGACAGACCCGTGTCGAACGTGCGCAGAAACCAGCGCGTCGCCTCCGGCTTGAGAAATATCTCGGTCTCCGAATTGAGCAGGAAGGGGAAGTAGGTCACAAAGGCCCACTTCTGGGGCCAGTCGTGGGTGGTCGCGGTGGCCACAAAGCGCACCAGCCGGTCCACCTGATCGCCGTCGCCGTGGATGAGGTCGACCAGGGCGAGGGCCACTTGGGCGGCATCGATCTCCGGCTGATGGATCAGGCTCAAGTCTCCGGTTCGCGGCGTCACGTTATAGAGCAGGTTGGTTGCCTTGCCCGCCTGGTCAAATCGATCGATCACATCACTATACTGCCCGGCATCCAGCAGCGCTTGCAGTTCCTGGTGGTCGAGCAACTCCTGCACCTTCGCGGCCGCCGCACGCTTGTAGGCTATCTCATCACCGACAAACGCCGGATCGGCCACACTTTTCCAGCCGGGAAATTTCTGCTGTACGAGGCGCACTAAGTCCTGAACTTTACTGGCGTCAAGTTCCATAAACCCTCCGTTCGATGAGGCCTGGTTCAATGAGGTAAGACAGCCTGTAGTATACGCCGCGTGGCGAAAGGCGCATGTGAAAGCGGTAGCGGGAGCACATGGCGGGGCTCGTCACCGGGTAAACGGACCTCGCCGATACAATTGGTAGGTATGAGTGCAGCCTATGTCAGACAAAGCGTAGATTTCCAGCCAACAAGATGGCGCATTGGGTCGCTGGAGCGGAGCAGGGCGGTGGCCGCCATGGAGTCAAGGTCAACCTCTGGGAGAAGGTATAGCAGTTTTAACGCTATTTAGTTTAAACATAAATCAGATGAATCTTATTTTCACATAGGTGTCGCATTAACGCGCTCCGTTCGATATAACGCGATGAAAGGAGAAATAACAACCATGAGCCGATATACTCTTCCAATATCAAAACGCCCCATGCCCCATGGACCTGCTTTCTTCCAGGAAAAATACTTTCTGGATGATGTCAGCTGTAACAGCCCCAAGACCGGATCCACCTATCGTAGTGGCCTTCGCCTATTTGCTGATTGGCTGCAGTACTTCGGTAGAGACGGTTTCTCCGTATCCGATCCATGGCCTCTGAATCCATCCAGCCTAACCAACAAAACCGTAAGTGACTTTCGCCGGTGGCTTTTAGCCAAGCGTTCAAAAGCTACGGTAACGACATATATGGCAGCCGTAATGGGGTATCTTGTCTATCTTGAAGTGAAGGATCTTCTACCATCAAGTATTGAATTGAGCCGGCTTCAACGACAGTTGGGACTGTACAACAAGCGGAATAATCAGGCCGCGCAAGTTGTAGACTATGATATAGCGCGGCAGGATATACCCAGGATCGTGGCTTATTTCGACTCGCTCCCGCTACCACCACACAACGATTGCTACAATCGTCGGCTGACGATCCTTCGAAACAAGGCGATCATGAATGTACTTTACTCTACCGGTGCCCGCATTTCAGAGATCGTTTCGCTGGACCGTTCTGATGTCAAAGACGGACGAGCCGCCACAGCCACAATCATGGGCAAGGGCAATAAATCTCGGGCGATTTTTGTCCAATCATATGCCCAGGATCCCATATCAGCCTACCTTGCCGAACGCCGAGATGACAACCCAGCACTATTTGTTTCACATAGCCGGGAAGTCACTGAACACACGTCTGACGATTACAACCGTACACAACGCCATTAAGGCAGCTGTCCGAAACCTTGGCCTGGAACCTACTTTGTCCGCCCATGATTTCAGGCACTATCGGGCTACGCAACTAGTGAGGGACGGTTGCCTCTAGAAGTCGTGCAGGAATACCTAGGGCACGCCGACATCAACACAACGCGGAATGTGTATGTGCCTGTGTTGGGCGTGCCGGTCTTGACGCGCTGGTTGTCCAAGGTGGATGAGTCACCGGCAGCGGCGGCGCAGCGGATGGAAGAGGAGCGGTGCCGAGGCGCCTGCTAGTTGGGGAAAGGTGCCGTGTGACGCTCTGAGTGGCGCGGGCGAAGTGTGTCTTGCCCCCCTACCCAGAGCGCCACATGGCGTTTGCACTAGGGCCGATTCTCTGTCCGGCAAGCAGGCGGAGAGCCGGCATAACCTGCCACTACATGGGGGTTTTTGCATAACGCCCAACCAGGTTCAATCCAGCGCTTAGGGGACGGGTAATTGACTGGATGGGATACCGTGCAAGTTCCTGCACCATCGCCGCGATATCAATCTGTTCAGGAGAGCTTGTGAACTCAAAACGACCGTGGAAATTGATGTGCTGCCAGGCCACAGGAGAGACGTGCTCTAACAACGCGACCTGCCGGGCGTCACGCTCCTGCTCAGCACCACAGAGATTGACGAAGAGTCAGTCTTTGGGGGTAGGTCAAATGCTCTCTCAGAGCCAATCTAAGAAAAATACGCGAAAAAAGGCGGTTGTGACAACGGAGTGTGCCGAGGAACGGGTTATGTACTGGGAACATACTCTTGTGGGCACGTCATAACATCAACACAGTTGGGGTTTACGTAGCAATTGGACGAAACTGTACGTTAAGGGGAGTTTTGGGATTTGGGACCCATTTTGGCCTGGAAACTGGCCCCAAGTACCCGGTTGGAAAAGTTATGTTGCGAAAAAATCGGTCACTAAACCGGGTGTTTGCCCAAGAAATCATCCCCGGCCGTCCTTTTTTGCAGCATATGTCAGACTATCGCGCTAATTATGTTGCGAATCGAGCTTAACGTACATTTTCGACCGTTTACTCCCAAAACGCCGTAACGGTCAGACCCGATTTGTATGGCGGCTAGAAAAGGAACACTGCCCATCCGGCTGGGTGTGTTCGCAGACGGAAAGGCCTGCGCCCCGGGGCAGTCTCGAAGCTACCCCGCCTCCCCCAACGCCCGCCGCAGCAGATCAGCCACCCCCAACACCCCAGCCCACTCCCGCAGATGGGCCTCGTCCAGCGCGGCCTGCGCTTTCACCACCCCCACCACATCGCGCCACTGCCGCTCCGAGACCTCGCCGCCCTGCCGGAACCAGTCCAGCTTGGCTAGAATCACATCCTCGGGGCTGAGAATCCACAGGCGGCTATCGGACTCGCTGTCCAGCCGCTTGGCCGTGCGCCGGCGCAGCTGCTGCTGCCCAAAAGGACCGCCGGGCAGGAAGATGTCGACCTTGAACATGCTGTCCAGATGGATGAGATTGAAACTGCGGCGCTGTGCAATCGCTTCCCGCAAGACAGCCTCATCGGGAATGTAAAACGCATCGCGCAGCGCCTGCGTCAAGGCCGGAATGTGCTCCGGTCGCAGGTCAGCAACCATATCCACATCCAGCGTCGTGCGCACCAGGCCGTGGGCAATGGCCGCCAGCGACCCGCCAATCACATAAGGAACATGCAGCGCGTCGAGGACAGCCGTCACCTGCTCGGTAACGCCCAGCACCTCCGGCCCAATCACCCGTCCCCCTCCGGCCCCACCCCATACACCTCGGCCGCCAACTCCGGGCCCAGCAGCTGGTCGGCCAACCGGCGGCGCAGCTCCTCCGGGGTGGCCTCCGGATACCGACGCCGCAGCCCGGCCAGAGCCAGCGCGCGCGCCGTTCGGTTGAGGTCTTCCATCATCTGCCACTTGCGCCAGACCGGCGTCTCGCGCAGCAGCCGGAAGAGCACCGCCTCCGCTTCCGGCGTTGTGTCCCGGTTCATCTCGCGCCAGGTGGGCGGTCCCGACGGCCCTCCGGGCAGACCGGGTGACTGGGGGCTGGGCGGCATATCGTTCGTCGTCATGGGTCGATTACCTGATTACCCCGCTAGTGTAGCAGATCGCCGGGCAAGCTGCCGACCCCCTGCGGCCGTGGTGGCCTCGACGAAAAAGGCGTCGATCACCGTACCGTCCGGACGGCGACGGTTAGGCCAGCACCTATCTATGAGCATGGTGTTCCTCCGGGCTAATCCTGCGTCGCCTGCCCTACTGCTCCGCCCGTCACCCCCCACCCCCTTCATACCAAATCCGGTAAATCGCCCCGGCCAGATCATCCGACACCAGCAGCGACCCATCGGGCATCACCTGCACATCGACCGGCCGGCCCCAGACGCGGCCGTCTGCGCCCAGCCAGCCCGCGGCGAAAGGCTCGTAGCTGACCACGTCATCCCCCGCCAGGCGGGCCAGGCTGACCTGGTAGCCGATGGGTTCCGTCCGGTCCCACGAGCCGTGTTCGGCGAAGAAAATCTGGTTCCGGTATTCCGCGGGAAACAGGTCGCCGGTGTAGAACCGCATGCCCAGCGCGGCCACATGCGGGCCGAGGGGCTGGGCCGGCGGGGTGAATTCGTCGCACGCACGCTGGCGGCCGAATTCCGGATCCGGAACGATGCCGCCGTGGCAGTAGGGAAAGCCGAAGTTGAGCCCGGCTTCCGGGGCGCGGTTCAGCTCATCGGGCGGCACATCGTCACCGAGGCTATCCCGGCCGTTGTCGGTGAACCACAGGACGCCGGTCTCGGGATGCCAGTCGAACCCGACCGAGTTACGCACCCCATCGGCATAGACCTGCAGATCGGACCCATCCGCCGCAATGGAGGTAATCTTGCCATAGGGCGTGCCCTCGATCGCGCAGACATTGCAGGGCGCGCCAACGGGCACATACAGACGGCCGTCGGGCCCAAAGCGAATGAACTTCCAGCCATGGGTGAAGTCGCGGGGATAGTCGTCGTTGACGACCACCGGCTCCGGCAGGTTGGGCAGGCTCGCTTCAATATTGTCGTAGCGCAGGATGCGGTTGATCTCGGCCACATAGAGCGCGCCATCGCGAACAGCCACGCCGTTGGGCGCGTTCATGCCCTCGGCCAGGGTGATCACTTCATCGGCCACGTAATCCTGGTCCGTATCCCGAATGGCATACAGGCTGCCCTGGTTCAGCGTGCCGACAAAGAGCGTGCCGTCCGGGCTGAGGGCCATGGACCGGGCGTTGGGCACATTTTCGGCGTAATAGCCAATGCGGAAGCCGGGCGGCAGGCTGATCGTCTGCGGCAGGGGCGGGTTGGCTGCCGCGACCGGTGTGGGGACCTCCGTGGGTGCGGCGGGGCTTGCCTCCGGCGTCGCCGCGATCGGCGCGTCAGTGACCACTGGTTCAGCGACCACTGGCTCAGTGGCCGTCGCTTCGGCCGTCCCGGTGCCGGCCGGCGTGGCCTCGACCACTTCGACTAGCGGCGCGGCGACGGCCGTCGCTGTCGGTGCTTCAGACGTGGGGACCCTTTCCCCACCGCAGGCTACCAGCAGCAGGGCCGGAATGATCAGCAGCAACCCTATCAGATAACGCAGTTTGAATTGTCTCATATACCCGAATTATACCATCCGCATCGGCTTCGTCGGGCCTGTGCTGCCAATTATCATGCGCAGATGCGGCGTAGAGAGCGGCGGCCGAAGCCTCAACGGTTGGCGGCCGTAGACACCCCACCCCTACCCGCGTTATACTCCCGCCAACACCACCCATCACCCAGCGGAGGCCGCCCATGTCCATGACCCTCGCCACCTACAAACGCGACATCGACTCGACCATCCTCGGCCGCGGCCGGCGCTATTACAACGACGGACACGTCATCGGGCTGGACGAGCTGACCGCCACCAGCTGGCAGGCCGAGGTCGCCGGGACCTACCCTTACACCGTCACCATCCACATCGACGACGACGATACGCTGGCCTGGACCTGCACCTGTCCCTACATCGACGGCCCGGTCTGCAAACACGTCGCCGCCACGCTCTATGCCATCGAAGTCGCCCTGGACCCGGCCGCCGCCCCTCAGCCGCGCAAGAAACGCCGGACCCGCGCCGACAAGGTGCGCGCCGCCATCGACCCGCTCAGTCGCGACGACCTGGTCGCCCTGCTCGTGGAGCTGGCCAACGATGACCGCCAGATTGCCCACCTGCTGCTGGCTCGCTACGGCGCGCCGGAGGGCGGCAAGGCGGCCGCCAAGCGCCTGGTCACCGACGCTCTCAGCTTCGGGCGCGACCGCCACGGCTTCCTCGACTATCGCGGCGCGATGGATGCCGGGCAGGCGGTCAGCCGGCTGTTCGACCGCGCCGCCGGCCTGCTCGCCTCCGGCCGGACGGCCGAAGCCCTGCTGCTCTACCAGGCCATCCTGGAGGAAACCGTGGCCGCCCAGCAGAATGCCGACGACTCGTCCGGCATGCTCGGTGAATGCGCCTCATTTGCCCTGGAAGAGCTGGAGACCGTCGCCGCCCAGCTATCGCCCGCCGACCGCGCCGCCCTGTTCGACTATTGCGTCAGTGACGCCATGGCCGATCTGCTGGCCGGATGGGATTGGGGCTGGAATTTGATGGAGTTGGGCGGCCGTCTGATGACCACCGCCCAGCAGCGGGCGACGCTCTTTGCCGCGCTGGACCGGATGGCCTCGCGCAATGATGCGGACTCATGGAGCAGCGACTACGATCGCGCCCACGCGGCCGAGATCAAGCTAGGCGTCATTGAACAGCAAGACGGTGAGGCAGCGGTGCAAACCTTCCTGGAAGACCACGTCGAGTTTGATAGGCTGCGTACCCGGTTGGTTCACTTCCATCTGGATCGCAACAACCTGGAGGCGGCGCGGCGTATCTGCCGGGAATGGCTTGATCATCCCCCCGCCCACAAACCGGGTCTGCGCCGTGGCTTCCTGGCCCTGCTGCTCCAAATTGCCGAACGCGCCGGCGACGAGGCCGAGCAAATCCGCCTGCTGCAAGAACTGTTCCTGGACACCGGCGACATGACCACCTACCAGCGGCTGAAAGCGCTGGTCGGCCCGACGGCGTGGCCTGCCTACCGGCCGGGGCTGCTCGCGCGCCTGGATGACCGGGCCGGGTGGTCGGTTAATGCCGGTGCCGTCTACGCCGCGGAGGAGATGTGGACAGAACTGATGGCGTTCGTGCGTCGCCGGCCTCACCAGGCCACCTCCTGGCACCACCAGCTGGCCGGGCGATTTCCGCAAGAGTTGGCCGCCATCTACGAGCAGCAAGCCGCCCAGCAGATTGGGCACTCCCCCAACCGCACCAGCTATCAGCACGCGTGTGAGTATCTGCTGCGGATGCGCGAGGTAGATCCGGCCGGCGCGGCGGCCGTGGTGGCCCGCTGGCGAATCGAGCACAAGCACCGCCCGGCGATGCTGGATGAGTTGAACAAGGCGTTTGGGCCGGCGAACAAATAGGCCTGTGTTCGACGAACGATCTCCCCACCCCACCACAAGCCCTCCGCCAAGGAGCACGACCCGTATCCAGCCCGTAAGCACACTCGATGCCGATCGTTCTCGCATCGCTACAGTTGCAATGCAATTACTGCATATCAAAAGTAGCGATGCAGATTCACAGGTTACCCCTTAAAACGGAATATCCTCCCCCGTCAGATCCTGATACCACTCCGTCAGAAACGCCATCGCCTTGTCAAACTGCCGGGCAGGCAGCATCTTATAGCTGGTGATGCCGAATTGGCGATACAGTTCGCCGTAGACACTGCCGAACTGGTTGCTGCCGCTCTGCTTGGTGAGCACCAGCGCTACGGTCTTCACCGCCTGGCTGATCTGGCTGGCCTGCTCTTCGGTCACCGGATTACCGGGGGCCATCTTCTGCTCCAGTGTGGCCACCCGCTTCGTGAGATCACCATACACCACGGCCGCCCGCTCCAGGCGCGACTCCGAGACCGTCAGACGGCGCTCAAATTCGATCTGCTCCTCGGCCATTTGCATGATCGCCCGGCCCATCTCGCGCACCTGCAGTAGTGTGGCCGTGGTCGGGGAAACACTGGTCGGGTCCGGCTCCTTCACAAACGCCTTGGCCAACACCCGATAACATTCCTTCTGATAGCGGATGAGCCGCTCGCGAATCTCCGGTTTGACGCGGTCGGCGCTGATACCAAACAGCCAGCCATTCAAGTAGTCGAGTGGCAAACAAATCTGTTCGCGCACCCGGCCGTCCGTTGCCGTAACGGCAACGGTTGACTGCACATCGCTCAGTACCGGATCGCGGGACAGCCGGCGATACTGCGCCGACCAGCTGACGCCGAGATGGTCACAAAGCGGACGAACAGGAACAAAGACCTGGTCCTCATCAGCTCCATGTACCAACACGGCCGTCAGCTCATCGTCATAGAAGATGACAGTTCGTTCTTCCACCGGTACCAAAGCATTCTCGTCACTCATCGTTTTCGACCTCCCCGACCATCACCCCACATCCGTGGCAGTTACGGCCATGGAACGCAGTTCTTCAGACATCGTTGTCGCGTCCTAGTGACGTAGTCAAGAGGTAAAGCCAACATCTCCTGTTCGCCGCCGCCGACACCATTACTGGAAGGGGTGGTTATTACACCCACACCTTTCGCTTCGTGGGACAAGACGGCATCGCGCATGATCCGCTGCCTCTGTGCGGACCAGTCCAGGCCAAGCAATTCGCACAAGGGGCGGATGGGACATAGATCTTCCCGTCTTGTACGCGAACAGCGGTAATAGCATCGCCATAAAACACAACCTGCTTCTGCTCTACCCGAACCAATGCGTTTTCATTACTCATCATTCAGTCCCTAACTGGCTGCCGGCCGGCCGTGCCCCTTCCGTACGTGTAACATGCCCTGTTGCGACCCCCACAGAGAGCGTCGCGTCGCGGTCAATGCGCTGCCTCTGGCCGCTCCCACTCAGTCGTTGCCCATGGTCACGCCGCCTCCCGCTTCACCCTGAGCGCATCGACCCATTGTACCAACGGCCGAATGGACCGCACAGGCAGCGCGCCGAACGCTGGGTGGGTGTGGTGGCTTCCCCCTGCCTGTTTGCGGCAGGTAAGCAAATCAACTGATGCAATGCAATTAATTCATTGCAATAGTGCAAGGGCAAGCAACCAGGGTCGATGATGTCTTGGCCGCCGTGGCGAACGCAGGCAGAGCCTCATGATGGTTGCATGTCAGTCATTGCAATGCAACCATTGCCTAGTGGCGTGTAGACTGTCCCCGCGGCGTTGCCGCGTGTGATCTGCGTCGAGGACGTCTGCTGTTCTCATCTGTATTGCAATTTTTGCATTGCAATCATTGCGATGCTTGAGCACGAAGTGAAGGGAGCGAGGGCGTGGTGGGGCGGGGCTGGCCGCGCCGTTGGTCAATCGCATCCGGCTTTCTTCGGGCAGATCAACCATTACCAGTCGTTCACACCAAAGTGCAAGACTCCCAGTGGGGCAAGACATCCTTTGTCAAGCAACGGGGTTACGACCATAATAGAGTCACCTGTCTACCCCTTGATTCACAAAACAGGCGCCGTCTACATCTTCTGCCAATTAACCGGAGGGTCCCATGTTCAGAAGCTCGTCTATCGGCAATAGCAAGGCCCACCCGCGAGGGCATTGGTTGGTCGTTCTGGGGTTCCTAACCGCCGGAATGGTAATCGCCTTGATTGGCGCCCACGCTAACAGCGTTTCCGCTGACAGCGCCCACGCCAACAGATCCCTCGGCATCGCGGCGCAAACGGATACCGGCCCGCGTATCGTCGGCGGCCAGCCGGCCACTCCCGGTGAGTATCCCTATCAGATAGCCCTGGTGCAGGCCAACGCTGCGCCCTATGACGGCCAGTTCTGCGGTGGCTCGCTCATCGACCCGCTCTGGGTTCTGACGGCCGCGCACTGTGTCGAAGACAGCACCGCGGCACAGATTGAGGTCATTGCCGGCATCCATGAACTGGCCGCGCCTGAGCCGGGGATCCAGCGACGGGCTCTGGCCCAGATCGTCATTCACCCAGGCTGGAACACCAACACCAACGATAACGACATTGCGCTGCTGAAATTGGCCCAGCCAATCGCCTACCGCCAGGGCGGCGGCGGTCAGTTGCCGATCCAGGGTGTTGTGCCGGTGCCCACCACCATCGGGGCGCTCACCGGCGTAACCTCCACGGTGACCGGCTGGGGCAATACCCTCGGCCAGCCTAATCCGGGCGGCATCAACTATCCCAGCGCGCTGCATGAGGTTGAGGTGCCCATCATCAGCAATCAGGCGTGCTCAACCAGCTATGACGGCATAACGGATAACATGCTCTGTGCCGGGTTCACGGCCGGCGGCAAGGACTCCTGCCAGGGTGACAGCGGCGGCCCGCTGGTCGTGCGGAACAACGCCCTAAACCGATGGGAGCAAGCCGGTGTGGTCAGCTTCGGCAGCGGCTGCGCCCGGCCGAATTTCCCAGGCATCTATACGCGCGTGTCGCGCTACACGGACTGGATCAACAACCTGGTGAACCCGGTGGTCGCCGCGGATCGCGTGTATCTGCCCGTGGCCCTGAAAGTGCCCCCGGCGCCACCACCACCGCCGCCGGTTCAGGGTATTCCCAATGGCAACTTCGAGTCCGGCCCCAACGGTGACTGGGACGAAGGTTCGGCGTTTGGCTATGCAATCATTCTGCAAGAAAACGCCTTTCCCGGCTCCGTGCAAGCCCACGGCGGCGAGTGGGCCGCATGGCTGGGCGGCGAGAATAACGAGATATCCTATGTGGCCCAGACGCTCAAGGTTCCGGCGGGCGCGTCCTATCTGGTCTACTACCACTGGATTGCCTCAGCCGACAGCTGCGGCTATGACTTTGGCGGCGTCATCGTCAATGGCGCTGTGGTGGATGTGTACGACCTGTGCGATGACACGAGCACAAATGGCTGGCAAAAACACGCCGTCAATCTCGGTTCCTACGCCGGGCAGACCGTGGGCATCCAGATCCGCGCCGAGACCGACGAAAGCCTCAACAGCAACCTGTTCGTCGATGACGTCAGCTTCGCCGCGACCGGGACAACCGCAGTCGTCGATGGGCCGGCGGTCACGGGTGGCTGGACCGGCAAGACAGACAGTGGCCTGACCCCACGCGGGGGGTCATCCGACTCGGTGCGCCTGTTCAGTGACGGGGCGCGGCCGGATCGCCAGAAGTAAGCCAACAGAGGCCGTCCTCCATCAACCCATCATGGCCTTGCAGAGCCATGATGGGTCGGGGAGGCAACCGGTCGGCGGGTCTGGATGTTGCCACGCCATGCAATCATTGCATTGCAATAGTTTGCGATGCAATACCATGGACAGCGGAGGGCAGGGCGGACTGATGGGGGGAGTCAGCCCCCGGCGGCCGCTGCTTCAACCACCGGCCGTCGCTCGATCGTCATCGGCAGGCCGTTTTCGATCTCCAGCAGCGACTTGATGGCGAAGTCAGCTTCATAACCCGGCACGAACTGCGGATCGAAGCGGTGGGCCAGAACCGCCAGCATGATGTGCATCTCCAGCAGAGAGAAGTGGTTGCCCAGACATATCCGTTGGCCGGAAGCGAAGGGGTGATAGGCCTGGGGATGTCGCGCCTTCTCGGCGTCGGGAGCGTGACGGTCGGGATCAAACCGCAGCGGATCATCCCAGAAGTCGGGGTGCCGGTGGGTGAAGTAGGGGAACAGCATCATCACCGACCCCTTTTCAATACGATAACCGCCCAGCTCGTCGTCAGCAACCACGTCTTTGGCATACATGGGCGCCGGTGGATAGAGGCGCAAGGTCTCTTTGATGGTGCGCAACGTATAGGGCAGGCGCTTCAGCGTATCGAGTGTGGGCATCCCGTCCCCCATTTCGCGGTCCAGTTCCTCATGCAGCCGCGCCTTAACCTCCGGGTTCGCGGCCAACGCGTACCACGCGTGACTGATCGTCCGCGCGGAAGTCTCATAGCCCGCGAAGAAGTTGGACAGCGCTTCGTCACGCAGCAAGTCGCGCGACATGCGCTCACCCGTTTCCGGATCCTCAGCCATAATGAGCTTCGACAACAGATCATCGGGATAGAGGGATTCGTCCATAGCCAGACGCGCATCCAGAATGGTGCCGATGTAGTCGTGGACGATGTCGTGGGCTTTCCAGTAGTCGGTATTGGTGGTTGTGGGCACCCAATCGGGCAGGGCGAATGGGTTCATCGATACACTGCCCGCATACCGTATCATGATCTCCACGCTCTCTTTGATTTTTAGGATATCCTGCTCCGAATCTGTGCTGAATATCGCCTTCAAGACAATCGAGGCCGTCACCAGCGCCATTTCGTCAAACATCTCTACCTGTGCGTGATCGACCGCCAGTTGATCCCAGCGCCGGGAAACCTTGAGTGTGTCGCGCAGCATGATGTCGGAAAACTCCTGCACTCCGCGCGGCGTGTAGAAGGGCGACATCAGACGTCGCTGCCGTTTCCACAGGTCGCCGGTGCTGGTGATAATGCCGTCACCGACAACGTACTTACGCACCGTGTCGTAGCTCTTGAGCTTCTCGTAATTCTCGGCGTTAGACAGCGTCACGTGACGCACATGATCGGGATGGATAACCACCACGAGCTTCTTAGGGCCCAACTGGACTTCGAAGAGGTCGCCGTAGGTGCGCCAGCCGTCGCTGACGAAATCGAGCATACCTTCCTGGCTCATGTCGCGGATGTTCTTGATGCCGAAGAAGTTTTTCGGGCCGGGCAATGCCTGCACTGTCTTATCGATAACCATGGATATAGACCCCCAATCAAGCAGTCGGTAGCTCTACTAATCTGCCTATTTTACCTCAGCTCCCTCCGAACCCGGATTCTACTCGCCTTCCATTCCTCGGATGCAGCCGTCGCTGTTCGCCGGTCATCCCCTCCGGTGCGCCTTCTCGACATTGTTGGTACGCTTGAGCCGATACCGGGCGATGGAGGGTTGACCTCATGAATCAAGGAGATGGCGCGATGGTCACATGGACGAACGACGATCTGCAAGCGATTGGCGATGCCGAGGAGATCGACATCATCACCCTGGACGGTCGCGGCCGGGCGCGCAAGCCGGTGACGATCTGGGTGGTACGGGTGGGTGACGGCCTGTATGTGCGCTCGGCCAGAGGGCATGACGGCGCCTGGTTCCAGGCCGCCCAGGCGCGCCCCGAGGGGCAGATTCTGGCCGGCGGGGTGGCCCATGACGTCAATCTACTGCCCGAAAGTGACCCGGCCACCAACGACCACATCGACGCGGCCTACCACGCCAAGTACGACCCCCAGTGGTCGCAATACGTCCCGCCGGTGGTCAGCCCGGAGTCACGCACGACGACCCTCAAGCTGGTGCCGCGCTCCGGCGGCTAGGGCAGGGGGGCACTTCAGAATCTGGAATTGGGAATTTAGAATTTGGAATTAGGAATTCCAGATTCCAAATTCCTAATTTTTAAATCCCATTTCCCAATTGATCCTCAGCGACTCGACATCCTTGGCCGGCTCCGGCAGCCAAGTGTAGACCAATTAGGCTGATTGTTGCGGGCGGCTCTTTCAGAGCGGCCTACCTGCGCCCGCGCCGGACTGCCCTGAAACTATGCTATACTACCTCGGCTGAAACGATAGCTTTTCTATCCCATCGTGAGGGCTTGACGTCATGCTGAACGAAACACTATATGCGCATATCGAGTTAGATGAGGCCGGAACGCCTATCATTTCCGGCACCACCACAAAGGTCATTGAACTGGTGTTGGACAAGTCAGCCTACGGGTGGGGGGCGGAAGAACTACATTTGCAGCACCCTCATTTATCAATGGGGCAGATCTATTCTGCCCTGGCCTATTACTGGGATCACCAGGACGATCTGGACGCTGACATTCAACGCCGCCTGGAACAGGTCGATCAGCTCCAACACACAACACACCCTACGCCCCTCATCAAGAAGCTCAAAGACCAGGGCCTTCTAACGTGACTGTTCGACTCTATATGGATCACAATGTCCCATCAGCGATTACCAATGGACTGCGTATCCGTGGGGTCGATGTGGTTACCGCCTATGAAGATGGGATGCAGCGCGCCACCGATCCCCAGCTACTGGACCGGGCCGGGGAACTGGGGCATGTGCTGTTTACACGTGACGACGATTTGGTCATTGAGGCTTCGCGGCGGCAACGGGTAGGTCTGGCTTTTCAGGGTGTCGTCTACGCCCATCAGCTCCGCGTATCCATCGGTGCGGCGATCGATGACTTGTATCTAATTGCTACGGTGGCCGACACCGAGGACCTGCTCAACTCAGTTCAGTTCTTACCGCTATAACTGCGTCCTCAACTGCAGTCATCACCGATGATCATTGCGATGCAAATAATGCATTGCAATGATTAAGCAAAGCAACCTATACGGCTAGGGCAGGGGGACACTTCAGAATCTGGAATTGGGAATTTAGAATCTGGAATTCCCCATTCCTAGTTCCCAATTGATCCTCACGGCATCTTCAGCCGCTTCTTCGTCTCCGGCGACTCAACGTCCTTGGCCAGATTCACCGACCCGGCATTGTACTGCGTCAGGAAGTAGCGGATGGCATAGCGCATCAGGGCGTTGCGCGTGATATCGAGGTCCTCGACGATCCGGTCCAGCTCGGCCACTTCGCCTTCCTTCAGGCCCACGCCGACGGAGCAGTGCGGCCGGTCTTGGGCACGGCTTCGGCAGCCGTCGTCGTTGCCGGCGGGCCTCCGTTCGGTCCGGTCTTCTTGAAGATGCACAAAGACATGTTTCTGTGACGGTGTTCCCATAACCGCAAGTTCTGATGGGCATATCTTCTAAGTAGCAGATACGACCGAGTGGTCATAGGCACGTCACGATGAATACGGGTGACCACAACGTCCTAAGCTTAACTTCTTATTGATCAGGCGTTACAAGGATAAGTATGATGCCCCTTAGGCGACTCAACGGTATGCGTAAGTTACGGTTGCAGTGGGGTTTGGTTCTTCAGTGGCATGGGGTGAATTCTGTTTGTTTACTCTTGGGCGACGTTAGCGTACGCGGCGAAAGAAGATGTCGGCCTGATTGTTTGTATCACCCAAGACGAGATTGTCGGCTTCTGACTCAGACGATGAACCGACCGGTCGGACGAAATAGCAGGTGTGGCTGAACCGCTGTTGCCGGCAACTCCATTTGGGTCGACGGATACCAGTTCCGGGGTCTGACCCACCTCGACCAAATACACATCGTTGTAGGAATTGCGGTCGGCGGCGACACCGAAGTTGGCGTACGACTCAAAGGCGATGAGGCGGCCGTCGGCTGACATGGTCGGTGCGAATGAGGAGCCAATAGGGGAGTCAAGTTGCGCGATATCCAGATCGGTCTTCACCGGATTGGCGATCGTGTCGAAGATGTCTGAGACCCCGTTGGTGTCTTCCGGCGCAAGTCTCCGGCAGTGGTGAAGGTCACGAATCGTGCCATAACCAGATTTGCGGTTCGTACGAATGGGCTTCGGCCTGTGTTCCATCGGAACGTGCGGAAACGAGAGCAAGTTCACCTGTTTGGCGATCGTAAAGGTAGATGTCCGACTTGCCGTTGCGGTCGCCGATGGCAGCAAGATCATGGTCATAGACGAAGGCGACGTGGAGGCCATCGGCTGAGATCACCGGATATTTGGTGTAGGCTCCGTCGGCGCCGGGTAGCGGATCATCGGTAAACAAGCAATGTGGAAAGGCTGGCTTGCCGGTCATAGACCAGAATTCCCGTACCCGTTTCTGCCCTGGACGTAGGCGACGTAGCGGCCGTCGGCGGAGATTGATGGGAACGAGCATCATCGTCTTCCTGGGCGAAATTGCCGCCTTCCGAGACCAGACTGAGTGTAGCACGGGAACGTCGTACAAGTAGATGTCAAAGTCGCCGTAGCTATCGCTACCGGATGGCAACAAGGCCGCGGCGGCCTCGAACGCGACAAAGCGACCGTCGGCCGAGTGACCGGCGACCACGCATTGCTCCGACAGGCCCCTGCTTGGTCGATGGATATGGTGCACCGTGCTGTGCCGAATGCTCGGTCGATGCAGAGCTATGTCGGGCGCCTGCTGCCTAATGCGCCGCCAAACTGGTTGACTCAGCGCTACGTAGCGGCTGTCGGCCGAGATCGAAGCATGTGAGGCGTTGTTGCTAGCAGGGTGACCAAGCGTGTCGACCCAGACTGCGCTGGTGACGCCGATCGGGTCTGTCGCGATCCAGTCGCCGACCCAAGATTACCTATGACGGGCATGAAGATCTGGTTCGCTGAGCTCGACCTCGCCGCGCCGACCGTACCATAGCCCCTCGCTGTTGGCGAAGACGATGCGCGGTTGGCCGTCCGGCCCAACCGCCGGAGCGGTGACATCCCAAGCCCTGGCGATCTTCTGCCAGCCTGTGGTGGTTGGCCATGAAATCCTCGGAAAGCCAAGATCGTTGTCGACGATGAAGGCCAGAAAGGCATCATTGGCAAGTCCGGGACCGTGGACTACGGACGAGGGTGCGGCCGAGCCGTAGCCCAGTGGTGGGATGGCGGTTCCGGCCAATCCGTCGGCGCTGCTGCCATCGTAGCCGACGAGATTGGCCGTGTAATATATGGTGTAAGGGGGCTTGATGATGAAGGCTTCGCCGTGGGCCCAGCTAACCAGTGTTCGGCCGCCAGAATCGGCCGAGACTTGCATCGTTTCGGGATGCAGTTCGTAGATGTAGGAACTGTGGGACAGGGTGACGATCGTGACTCCTGCCATGTGCCATCGGGAGCGAGTAAGGCACCAACGAACGAGTCATAGGTGGCATCATAGACGACTGTCGGGTTTCCCTGATTGTTCAGTGCGATGCCGACGTTCGAAATGCTCCTATTTGGCGCCACACTGCTTTCTTGCCAAGTTTTCCGTCCCACGTGGTGTAGGCGGGTGAGTTGTGATCCTGGGACCGGGGCTGATGTAGGCGATGTGAGGCCGGTCGTTTTGGTCTAGCGCGAGACCGTATGGTGGTGCGCGCGTCAACTGAATGCTTGACCGCCCAGTTTCCGTTATCCAAGACGGCATAGTGAAGCGCATCTTGATCGTTGTAGTAGGTTATGTGTGGTTTGCCTGATGAATCCAGAGCCAAGGAAGCGTCCCGTGCCTGGCCCAAACCGCTCTGGAAGGTCCAGCCGCTGTCGTCGCGTACCGCGTATTGGAGAGTTTGGCGGGCGAATACCAGATAGCGTGGCCTTCCGAGTCGATGGCCAGATTACCGGCGACGTCGCCGGAAGACACCAGACGGGCGATGTCGGGTGGAACGGGAATCGCCTCAAATTGCCATTTGTTGATGACTGGAACCTGGGCATGGAGAGGGATCCTTGAGAGGCGGAAGCCGGAGAAGAACGCAACAGCTCCCAAGATGACCAGCGACAGCATGCCAACAATCAACAGCCTCCGCGGTGCGGTGGCAGATGCCCGCCCGTCATTTGTGCCATCGCGCACTCCCTGGCCGCACGGTCCCCGCAGTCGGCCGTCGCTAGCTGCAGTATAGCATAGAAATATGGAAGCGATCGCTCTGGTTAGCTGAAATCGGCGAAGAATGAGCCGGTTGAGGAGTCGGCTAACAGGTCGATTTGAATGAGGAAGCCCGACCGTGCCTGTTCGAGGCGCTCCAGTAGTAGGATTGATAGATAGCCGCGAATGCTTCCGCCATCAAGGGATAGGATTCGATAGCCATTCATTTGGATTCTCCTTTTTGCAGATGTGTATCGCTCAGTCGACTTGATGTTTCGCTAAGCGGGAAGGTGGAAGTGTTCGGACTGCAGTGCAGACAAATCGGCTCCCCAACCAAGTCCTTGACTGCATTATTGATCTGCGCGGACCTTGTGTCAATCGAGTGGCAGGTGAGGGAAGCTGAGCTGCAAAGGCAGGCTGGGCAAAATGCGAGGTTTGATATCTACGACGAGTCGTTAACCGAAAGGACCGTTTTTCTTTACTTGTCTGGAAAATGGTTCCGGAGCTGATTTCAAGCGAACTGGAAGCATGGGCTGCGAAATAGGGTATCTTGCTCGACTTCATTGAGCCAGGTAAGCCGGCACAGAATGCCTATATTGAGCGGTTCAATCGAACCTGTCGGGAGCAAGTGCTTGACCTGTATATATTCGACACTCTGGCCGAAGCCAGAGCCATCACCGAAGCATGATTGGAAGCGCACAATGCCATCCAGCCCCATAATGAATCGTTGGGCGGCTTGCCACCTTGTCAGTATACGGCAGAGGTTAGTACTTAGTGGAAAATTCTACTCCTGAATGGTACTAAGAAGGGGGATCCCTGCCCGGTAAGCACAGCGTTAA
>CAVOGT010000008.1:0-4310 GCA_963695535.1 uncultured Chloroflexia bacterium | reverse complement strand
GGGGCTGTGGGTGGTGGGCGGCCCGCCGTACGGTCCTGATGATGGTGATCATCCATTGACATCCGCTGTAGTCAATAGTACTATTTCGGTATGATCCTATTAATACTATCAAGGTGCGATGATGGCTGTTTACACGGAGCGCGTCCAAACCGTCCTGACTGCTGCACAATTCGAGCAACTGGCCGAGCTGGCGGAAAAGAGCCGCAAACCGGTTAGCGTCTTGATTCGCGAGGCAATCGAGCAAACGTATTTCGAGGCAATCGATCGCCAACGACGCGAGCAGGCGTTGGATCGTCTGTTGACGCTGGCGGCCCCGGTCGCCGACTGGCCACAGATGGAAGCGGAAATTGAGGAGGGCGCGCTCGATGAATGACACGGCCGTCTTCATCGATGTAAATATCCCGATGTACGCCGCCGGACGCGATCATCCCCATAAAGCCGCTTGTGTCTGGGTGCTGGGTGAAGTTGCGGCCGGCCGTCGACCGGCAGTCATTGACAGCGAGGTCGTGCAAGAAGTGCTCTACCGCTATGGGGCGCTGGGTGAATGGTCAATTGCCACCGCCATGGCCTCCAGTCTGATGGACCTGATCCCCGATGTGCTGCCCGTAACGCGTGATGATTTGGAAACGGCCGTCGCGCTGTTTGCTACCTACGGGCCACAGGGCGTCAAGGCCAGAGATGTGCTGCATGCGGCCGTTATGAGAACCCACGGCATCACGGATATCATTTCTACGGACAAGCACTTCGACCGCCTGCCGGATATTGTCCGGCTTGATCCACAGGCGCTGTACGATGCTTCGGTCAATCATTCGCATTAAGCACCAATGACAAGAGCGATATCCACTGCGGCCGGGTTTCTTCATTCACTGCAGCGCAACGACTATCGGCTGTGAATTAATCATCCCCCTTCCCGACATACAGCCCAAGTACCCAGGCCGCCAATTCCGGGACCAGCGACAAATCGGCCGATCGGCCACGGTTTTCGTGTGGCGCCGGCGTCAGCGGCAAGGCGTGTGCGCCTATAGACGACCCTCGCTGTCATCCCAGTCCATCCAGCCGAGCCTGCGCCTGGTCAATCATGGTCACGTCGTTGCTGCTAATGGCTTCAGCAACCGCCGACTTATAGTGGGTGCGAGCCTCGTCGACATTTTCGTCGGCTAGGGCAATATCTCCCAACAGCAGCAGCGTACGGGACTTTAAGTACCCGAGTCCCAGTTCCCCCATCTGCCGGACAGCCGTTTCCGCCTGACGCCGGGCCTCAGCCAGATTGCCCTCTTGATACGCGATCATGCCCAGCAACTCAAATGATGCAGCGATAGCGCGGCGGTCGTCGATTGCCGGGCCGCGGTCTGGACCGCCGCAACATGGGCACGAGCGTCATCGAAGTTGCCGCGGGCCAGCTCGACACGGCAAAGCCAAGCCTCAATACCCTGCTGGTTCCATCTACCACCATTCATGACCGCCAACGCAAACGCTTCGCCCAGGAGTGCATCGGCTTCATCCAGGTCGCCGGCTTGAGCTCGCCGAACGCCTTTTGTCTGGAGCAGTATGCCTAGTGTGAAGGCATCGCCAATGCGCCGGGCAATGGCGACGCCCTGGTCGCGGATCTCATTGCCCTCATCCATGCGACCACGGCCTTCAGTGGCGAAAGCCAGCAGGTGGTAGAGCTGGGCTGCCCCCGATTCATCACCCGCCGCCTGAAACAACGGCAGACCCTCACGAGCCATCCGCTCGACCGTGTCAAAGTCACCCAAAGGCCAGACGATACTGCAGAAGCCTTGTAGAAACCTGGCCCGATCGAGGTCGGGGAGCACAACATCGGTCGCGGCCATCTGCGCCTCCAGCCGGGTGTAGGTCTCGTATCCCTCGCGGAACCGGCCGTGCATGAACCAGTAGAGCCACAATGCCGCCGCCAATCGGGCGGCGGCGGCCGGATCGTGGGTTGCCCCCCACTCCAGGGCAACACGGAAATTGTCGTTCTCCGTGTCAAAGCGGCGCAGACTCTCCAGCTGGTGTGCACCGTGAAAGCCCGGTTCGTCAGCCGTGGCCATGTCACTCAAATAGGTCAGCATCCGGGCCAGGAAGCGGTCGGGGTTATCGTTCTCGGCCAGCCGCTCCAGGGCATATTCGCGGATGGTTTCCAGGAAGTAATAGCGGGATTCGATACCGGTTTCGTCCACCTGGACCAGCGACTTGTTGATCAGAGATATCAGGAGGTGCAGCGTGTCCAGACGGCCGCTGACCGCTTCGGCCGCTTCAAAGGACCAGCCTCCGGGAAAGACACTCAGGCGCTGGAGCATCTGGCGCTCCTCTTCGGACAGCAGATCATAACTCCAATCTACGGCGGCGCGCAGTGTTTGCTGGCGCGGCAGGGACGCGCGGCTGCCGCCGTCCAGAAGGCGAAAACGATCGTTGAGGCGGGCCGCGATTTGCTCCGGAGAGAAAAGACTGACGCGAGCCGCCGCCAATTCAATGGCCAGAGGTATGCCGTCCAGCCGCCGCGCGATCTCGGCCACAGCTCGGGCGTTGCCATTGGTGATCTGGAAAGTTGGCTTCAGGGCGCGGGCCCGTTCGGCGAACAGACGCACCGCCTCATAGTCCTCTGCCGTCTCGGCCGTTAGACCGGAAGCTGGCGGCAAGGGAAGCGCAGGGACCGGATAGACAGATTCGCCGGGCACGCCCAATCCTTCGCGACTGGTCGCCAGGATGGTTAGCCCCGGGCAGCGACGCAGCAAATAACCGGCCAGTTGGGCACACGCTTCAGCCAAATGTTCACAGTTGTCCAGCACCAACAGCAGCTGACGGTCGTGGAGAAACGTAGCCAGCGTCTGCTCCGGCGATACGCCGGACGACCGGCGCCAGGTTGAGGATGTCGGCGACCGCCTGGGGCACCAGTTCCGGATTACGCACCGGAGCCAGTTCGACAAGCCAGGTGCCATGCCGGAATGCGTGTTGCCGTTCAGCGGCCACTTCCAGAGACAAGCGCGACTTGCCTGTGCCACCGACGCCAATCAACGTGAGCAGGCGCGTGTTGCGGAGCATGTCGCGCACATCGCTCAACTCACGCTTCCGGCCAATGAAGCTGGTAAGGGATGGCGGCAGGTTGCCAAGGGTGACATCCAACACGGCCAGAGGCGGAAAGTCGGTCGCCAGACCCGGCGCGACGATCTGATAGATGTGTTCGGGCAGGGAGAGCCCTTTCAGACGGTGTTCGCCCAGGTCGCGCAAGGTTACACCGGCCGGTAACCGGGACTGCAAGAGCGCCGCCGTAGCCGACGACACCAGCACCTGTCCGCCATGGCCGGCGGACATCAGCCGTGCGGTGCGATTGAGCGTCGGCCCATGATAATCCCGGTCCCGCAGTTCCGCCTCGCCGGTGTGGATGCCGATACGCACGCGGACTTGCTCGTCGCCAAGCATTGGCCACGATTCGGCCGCCAGCCGGAGTTGGATGATGACGGCCGCATTGAGTGCATCCGCTGCGGCGGCAAAAGCCGCATAGGCGCCGTCGCCGGTCGATTTGACCATGACGCCCCGCGATTCCTCGACCGATTGACTAAGGATACGATCATGCAAAGCCAGGGCCGCTTTCATCGCCTCAGGGTATTGCTCCCATAGGGGAGTGCTCCGCTCGATATCGGTGAAGAGAAAGGTAACCGTGCCTTCAGGTAGTTCGCGCACCATCGGCAATGGGGCCGGGCTTGGAGCGACGCTTGGTGGAGCCGCGTACGCCGGGTCCGGTTGTCCCGCGTATGGTTCTGCGACTTCAGTCGGGACGGCCGGCTGGGCCAGGCTCATCGCGATACCCAGCGCGCCAAGTTGTTCGGCGCCGTCTTCCGGCCGCATTTGGGCCAACAAGGACGCCAGCTTTTCCGTTTGACCTTCGCGTTCGCAATAGTTGATCAGGGCGATGGCCTTCTGGCTCTTGGTCAGACCTATGGTGAGTTCCGTTGACAGATCGGGGAACCAGTCGAAGCACAATTCATCCAGTTCGTCGTCACTGAAATGGCGCAGGATAAACTGCCGAATTGCGGCCCTATTGTTACTGGTCATATCAATTGTCCTAACACTATTCTGAGAAGAGCGCGAGTCGCGATCGGCACTGGATCGGCAACTCGCTTGTTCTACGACAGAAGCATTGTACCCCGTCGGTTGGACGATGTAAATCACTCGGCTTTCAAATAGGCGCGCTGTTCGATAGAGCCCGATCGACCGATCTCCTCACATAGGTCAGGGTTAAGATGATCCTGGCAATCTCTGTCAGGTCGGAACAGAAGTTCGGAGAATGCTCCAGCCCGCCCGCATGGGCC
>CAVOGT010000007.1:0-9037 GCA_963695535.1 uncultured Chloroflexia bacterium | reverse complement strand
AGGGCCGATTCGCGAATAGTTAAGCGGCCCATTAGGCGCGGCCAAAGTAGATCCACACGACGATGCCAATGGCGGCGAGATAGCTGACGGGATAGACCCAGTCAAGATAACGATCGATTTTCTCAGCCTTTTCGACCTGCCCACCCGATTCCAACTGCTTGAGGTAGACATTATAGAGGATGACGGCCGTGTTGATGACAAACGTCACCAGCATGATCGCGTCAAGAAATGTCAGGTAACCCAGCCGTGGGTAATTGTCAGACAGGCTAAAGCTAAAGGCGATGAAGAGCAGGACATTTCCGGCGGCCGCCTCAATACGTCTGGTGTAGTCGCGCAGAAAGAAAGTGAACCAGGAGATCAGCGCAATGAGCAAGATGGGGACGAAAATCTGGAAGATGTAGTAGTCCAGATGACGTGGCGCCGTGAAGGCAAACGTAAAGCGTGAGATTGGACTCCCGGTGCTGCCACCTGTCTCCGTGCTGATGGTCGTAGTGAAATCGGTGATGATGAACTCATCTTCGCCATGATCGCTACTGATGGCGCTGTAGCCGGGCAGCACCTCCTGCACATAGTAATCTTCAGAGAACAGCATGTCCATAAACACCGGGAACGTTTCTGTGTCGAACGGGAACTGTCGAAAGTCGAAGTCTGCCTGAATTGTGGCCGTGAACTCTTCAACATATCGCGCGCGTCCGTCGGACCAAACGGCGATCGTGTTGTTCTGGCTGAAGCGTGGTCCGAGTTGATTATAGATCGCAAAACTGGGCCAGCGGCTGTCGAAATCGGCCAGGAAATTGCGGAAGTCTTCGCCCGTATAGACCTTGACTGTGCAATCACATTCGTCCGGACTGAAGGCATAGGCCGGGTCAACCCAGTCCATGCGTAGGCTTCCCAGCATCGTGAACGACTCATCCTTGGAATCGACGCCGGATATTCGATTGAGCCGCATTCCCGTTTGCACGACAATGGGTTCCTCAATGATCGGGCCACCTTGTACTTCAGCCGTGCCGGTCAACACCTCCGGCGCATTAAGGCCCACGAGCAGGCGGAAGGGTTGGTCGCCGGCAGCCTCATCGACCGAAGCTCCCTGTACCTCGATGACATAGTTGGTGCCACCCTCGTCCAGGTAGAACTCCAGCTTGGCGGTCTCGTCGGCCTGATTCAGGTTGCCGGCTTCAAGTGGCTTCCCGCCAAAGTCCCTTAGAAACACCACCGGCCGGAAGCCACCCGCTGTGCTTTCGACATAGGCGTAAACAGTGGTGTCGGCGGGCATGGGCTTCAGCGTAAACGTTGCCACAGGTTGTGCCGCGTTGAGCGTATCAACAACTTCTTGTACGGTCGTTGGCTGCGGCAGCACCCCGTTGTCGACGACAGCAATGACGTCTTCTGTCACCGGTGGGGCAATTCCTTCCAGTACTGCCGGGGAATTGATTCCCAACAGTAGTTCGTACTCTCCGGCGGTGTTTCTGCCTAACGAACCAAGTGCACCACTGGCCAGCAGGATGTATTCACCGGACTCGGTGACTTGATAGTCAAGCGCAGCCGCATAACCGGAACCCCCATCATCATCCCAGGCAAGTGAAAAGGCTGTGCGGAGGGCGACAACATCGGCCGATACATCACCATTGGCAACAACAAGTTGGTCTACCTCTCGCTGATAATCGGCCACAGCCTGGACTAGATCGATATCACCGGGCAACAGCATCAGTAGCGGATCCAGATTGCCGGACGTCGCGCGCATATGGGCTGTCAGCCGTTCACCGGCGGCCAGATTCGGCAGGCGATAGACAGTGAAGTCACCTGCGCCTGTGATGACGCCTGAAAGACGTTGGACGCGTTCCTCATCCTGCGCCCACAGCACATGGGGATACCAAACTGCAAGGCACACAAATACGGCAATGAAGGCTAACGTGCCCGTTGTAAATCGCTGAGTAACTTTGTTCATGATGGCTATGTTCTATGTAGTTCCCCTGACGGCTATTGTGTTATTTGCGCCATTGCTTTCATCGCAAGCATCCATTTTACCCCAAACGAGGTGCTGTAAATAGAGTCCCAGTTGGCGTCTATGACCCACGAGATTGTGCCTTGACAACCATGACGTATTGGTTGTTAAGCACGCTCCAGGTTGTTACAATCCGCCGTCGCGCATGCTAGAGTCAAGTAAGCATGGGCTTTTGGGAGCAATGACCATGGCAGTATCAGATTTGGGCGAGCAGACTCTCGGTCAGGACAATCCGCTGGAGACGTTGGAAACGGCTGTTGCCGAACGACTGAGCTGGCGCGACCATATGAATACGGTGGTGGTTCTTTTCAAACTGCGAATCGTATTCCTGCTCCTCGTCGCCGCTACCGGCGGAGCCTTCTTGGCCGCGGGAGGGTGGCCCGGCTGGAGCATCCTGGCCCTGACCTGGGTCACCGGCGGTATGGCCGCGGCCGGCGCGTCATCGCTCAATCAATACTGGGAGCGCAACAAAGACGGCGCAATGGGCCGCACGAAGAAACGGCCGCTGGTCAACGGTGACATCTCCGACCCGCGTTGGGTGCCCTGGGTGGGTGTCCTGCTAATCGCCATTCCCGTGTTGGCGGTTCTGCCTTCCAATCCCGCACTATCCTTTTGGCTACTCACCGGCGCTATCATCTATGTCGGCATCTACACCATCTGGCTGAAACCGCGTACACTGCTCAATATAGTCATTGGTGGCGCAGCCGGCAGCGCGGCGGTGCTCAGCGGCGCGGCCGCCGCCGGCGACTGGACCAACCCCGGCGCGCTCGTGCTGGCGGCCATTCTGTTTCTCTGGACACCGTTCCACTTCTGGAGCCTGGCGATACTCTATCGCGAGGAATACGAGCGGGCTGATGTGCCGATGCTACCCGTCAATACGTCGCCCAAGAGCGCCGCGTGGTGGGTGATGTCCCACACAGCGCCGACCGCCATACTCAGCCTTCTCTTCGTAGTGCTGCCAGGGCTGGGCTGGATCTACTTCATCCCCGTGTCGTTGGTGACGGCCGATCTGCTCATCAAGAATGTTCGCCTGATCCGCGACCCATCCAAGCCCAACGCACGCGCCCTTTTCATGTCGTCGAACTATTACTTGCTTGTGTTGCTGCTGGCCGTCTGCATTGACATGTCCTTACCCTGGTAAGGGCGTCGGATCGCCGCGCGGTGATAAAGGCCGTGAAGCCCAATTTGCCACATTGTGGCTTTTACCCTATCATCTAGCGACAGAAGATTAGCGATTGCTTAGCGATGCAGGTGGGTATCCAGTCCCCGGCTCAAACATTCACTGATTCAGAACAGGCAATGCCCACTATTGCCGAAGTTGTTAATATGACGAAACATAGCACGGCCCATCCCGGTTTGTCGGTGCCACCTTTGGGCACGATCTTCACGTGCTGCTGTCCGAAATCAGGCAGCGTCCGCAGTTCGGACGAATTTACGCCAGTCAGTTTGTCTGTCATCTCAAATCTGCACATCAAGTGAATAGCTTCGTGGAACATCGGTCGCCGAGACGACTGCTGACGCTTTCCACGAGAATGGAGAAATGTCTTGGATCCATAACACAACCAAACGGCCGTACCTGACGCGTCAGACCAATCCTTATCTGAACCTTAACAACAGAAGACTTAGTAGGAGAACGAGAAGAAATGAAAGCAAGAAGAAGTTTGGTTGTGATGATTGTGGCCCTGGTGGCAATGATATTGGCTGCCTGTAGCGCCCCAGCCGCGGACACGGTCGAAGTGACACGCGAGGTCGAAGTCACGCGAATTGTGGAAGTTCCGGCCGCAGGCGGCGCCGAAGAAGCAGCCCCGGTTGTAATCGGCAACACACTCGAAGCGGTGCGCGAACGCGGCGTGTTGCGTTGCGCCGGCAACCAGTCGGTGCCGGGTTTTGGTTATATTAACCCCGATACCAACGAGTTTGAGGGTTTCGATATTGATTTCTGCCACGCCGTCGCCGCAGCAGCGCTGGGAAATTCAGCAAGCATAGAAGTGCGGCCGACCACGGCTAACGAGCGCTTCCCTGTGCTGCAATCCGGTGAGGCCGACATCCTGTCGCGCAATACCACTCGCACCATCAGTCGCGAAACGTCACTGGGCTTCAACTTCGCTCCGACAACATTCTATGACGGTCAGGGCATGATGGTTCGCAAGGCTTCCAACATCACCGACCTGGCCGGTCTGGAAGGCGGCACCATCTGTGTCCAGTCGGGCACAACCACTGAGAAGAACCTGGCCGACGTGTTCCGCGCCGGCGGTATTGACTTCACCCCGGTCGTATTCGACAATGCCGACGCCACTCGCGAAGCCTATGATCAGGGTCAATGTGACGGCTTTACCACAGACAAGTCCGGTCTGGTCTCGCAGCAAATCCTGCTGGCCGCACCTGACGACCATGTCATCCTGGATGTCACCATGTCCAAGGAGCCGCTCGGTCCGCTGGTGCGTCATGGCGACGATAACTGGTACGATATCGTCACCTGGACCGTCTACTGCACCATCCAGGCCGAAGAGTTGGGGATTGACTCGAGCAATGTCGACAGCTTTATGGGCGGCGAAGACCCGGTCATCCAGAACCTGCTCGGTGAAACCGGCGACCTGGGCGTCGCCATGGGATTAAGCAACGACTTCTGCTATCAGGTCATCAAGCAGGTCGGCAATTACGGCGAAATCTATGCCCGCAACCTGGGTCCGGATACACCGTTTAATCTGGCCCGTGGTCTGAACGCGCTCTACACCGAAGGCGGCCTGATGTACTCCCCGCCGTTCCGTTAGGCTCTAACCTAAGTAAGCAAACTTGACCCTGCAGTCCGGGCGCACCAGACTGCAGGGTCGTCGTCTATCCGGAAGATACTGACACTGAGCGCAACGCACTACCCAGAGGCGACCATTTAGATGTGGTCACTCAGAGGTGGTAACTATGGCCGAACTTACACCACAAGCACCCCAGCCACAGGAACGCATTCCATTCTGGCGCGACAGCCGCGTCATTGGTGTCATTGCCCAGGTCATCGCCATCATTGCGGTGGTGCTTGCCGCCAACTGGCTGGTAAACAACGTGACCGAAAACCTGGTTACGTTGGGAGAGAGCCAATTCCTCTGCCAGGACGGTACCAGCAGTTTTCGGTGCACGTTTGACTTCCTTCGACTGGACGCCCAATTTGATATAGCCGAAACAGCCATTGACTACGATCCCAGCGATTCTTATGGCAAGGCACTGCTCGTCGGCGCGCTGAATACCATTAAGGTCTCATTCTTCGGTATCATTCTCGCGACGGTGTTGGGCACGGTCACCGGCATTGCGCGTCTGTCGCCCAACTGGCTGGTCAGCTCGGTGGCCCGCTGGTATGTCGACATCATTCGCAACACACCACTCTTGCTGCAATTGTTCTTCCTGTTTTTCGGCGTCATCCTCTTGTTCCCACCCATCCGCGACGCCATCCAGCCCTTTGGGTTGCCCGTCTATTTGAGCCAGCGAGGGATCAACATCCCGGGGCCGGTTTTCATGCCCTCGGCATCCACGTGGCTCGTGTTCCTCGCCGTCGGGCTGATTGTGGCCGCGCTGCTGTGGTGGGTGCTGGGTCGAATCCAGCAGCACAAGTATGGCGGCACGCATCGGATTCTGTGGCCGGTTGTGGCCTTCATCGCCATCGCAACTATCGGCTGGTTTGTCGCGGTCGCCGGCGCGGCTGGTAACCAGGGCTTTCTGGCAACACCCGAATCCGGTATCACAGAGTTCGATGACCTGATTACTACAACAGAGGCCCAACTGGGTTTAAACGATCTTCGCGAAGTCGATGCGGCATTGGAAGCAGGCTTGATCACCGAAGAGGACTTGGCGGCCGCAACCGTGACGGTATGCTCGGTGCGCGATGACAAGTCAGAGGTCAATCTGACGTCGCAATTGCGACGGGCCAACGTCCCCTATAGCGTCAAGCGCGACACGACCTTCGAAAAAGCGTCGGCCAATTATGCTGCCGGTGATTGCCGGCTTCTGGTGGCGCTGGCGGCGACGCTGGCCGACGAGCAAAGCGCGGTCCCGGCGTTCAGCAGCAGCGCGCTAGTTCCTGTAACTGAAACGCCGGTGCGCATCTCGGTCCCGCGCATTGAGGGGTTGAACTTCGTGGGCGGCATCAAGATGACGCCCAATTTCGCCGCCATTCTGATCGGCCTGGTGATTTACACTGGTGCATTTATCGCCGAGATCGTGCGGGCCGGCATCCAGTCCGTCTCCAAGGGACAGACCGAAGCGGCCCGCGCTCTAGGGCTATCCGAAGGCCAGCGCCTCCGCCTCATTATTTTACCCCAGGCGTTGCGGGTTATCATTCCCCCGCTGACAAGCCAGTACCTCAACCTGGTCAAGAACTCCAGCCTGGCCATCGCTGTCGGCTATCCTGATCTGTGGTCCACAGCTTTCACCACGCTGAATCAGTCCGGCCGGCCAATTCAGGTATTCCTCATCGTGATGGGTACGTACCTGACATTCAGCCTGATGATTTCGGCCTTTCTGAACTGGTACAATCGCCGAATTGCCCTCGTGGAGAGATAAGCATGACTGCACTCTACCAGAACCTCCAATCCGTCATGCGCGGTGACGACAACGCCCAGATTCATTTCGGCGACTTTCTGCGCGATAATTTTACCAAGAGCTGGTGGTTGGCTTTGTCGGTGCTCTTCTTGATCTATGTGGCCTCCCGGCTGGTCATTTCCCAACTTGCGGCCGCGCCGATCACGACTCTGGTCGTCCTCGGTGTCTGGATCGTTACGGTCGGGGCCACCGTACTGGCCAACATCGCCCACGAGCATTCGCCCACCACACTTTGGCTGAGCCGGAACCTGTACACATCGCTGGCCAACGCTCTGGTGACGCTCATTCTCGTGTTGCTGATCATTGCTGGGCTGCGCGGTTTCATTGGCTGGGCCTTTGTTCGGGCCAGCTTCTCGACCGATCCCGAAGTAGCGGAAGCAACGCTGTCCCAGTGGACCAATCCCGGCGCGAATTGGGGCGCGGTGATCGATAACTTCCGTAATTTGATGGTCTTCCGCTTCCCACGCGAAGAGACGTGGCGTATCTGGGCACTCATCCTTTGGAATGTACTGCTGCTCATCCCCAGTGGCTATGTCTTTTCTCGCGAGGTTTATCGCCGCTCGCCCCTGCGCCGCATCTTGACAATTCTCTGGCTGCTGACGCCTGTCATCGCCTTCGTGTTGCTACGTGGATTTGGCGATGCCGGACCGGTACCCGAGCTGAACCCCGACCTGGTCTGGGGTGGCCTACTGCTGACTATTATCATTGCCGTTTTCGGCATTGTGGCCTCATTTCCGTTGGGTGTCGGTCTGTCACTCGGTCGCCGCAGCCAGATAACGGGCATTCCCGCCTGGTTGACCTACGGGGCGTCCGGTCTGCTGACCATCTTCCTGTTGGCCACTACGACCGTTCCGAGTCTGGCGACAGCGGACAGCGTCGGCCAACAGATTCTGGCTTTCTGGCCGCTCCTCATTATGGTGGGGGCGTTTCTGTTCCAGAGGTACTTCAAAGGCAATGCCGTGGCCATGTTGAGCACGGTCTACATCGAAGTCGTGCGCGGCGTACCACTGATCACCATTCTGTTCATGTCGATCATCCTCTTCCCCATCTTTCTGCCACCGGGATTCGAGGTGCTGAGCACGTGGCGGGTTCTGGCGGCTGTGGCCCTGTTTGCCGCGGCTTATCTCGCCGAAAACATACGGGGCGGGCTACAATCGATCCCGAAGGGCCAATACGAAGCGGCCGATGCCCTCGGTCTGAGTACGGCGCAGGAAATATCGTCTGATTATCCTGCCCCAGGCGCTGCGGGCTGTCATTCCGGCCATCGTCGGCCAATTCATCGGCCTGTTCAAGGATACGACCCTGGTGGCCATTGTAGGGCTCATCGAGCTGTTGGGCGTGGCCAATCTTATCTCGGCCCAGCCGGACTGGCTGGGGGTGCGCCGCGAACCGTATGTGTTCATTGCCGTGATCTACTTCCTCGGCAGCTATGCGATGGCCGGTTACAGCCGTCGCCTGGAGCGACGCCTTGGTGTCGGCGAACGATAGGCTGACCTTCTGACCAATCGAAAGAGTGCATCCACGTGAAGGAAAAGCGACCATGACGAAGCAAACCACTGAGCACCATCACCACCATAGTCACGACGATCATGTCGAACAGATCATTGTCTGTCGCGATGTCCATAAATGGTTTGGTGATTTCGAGGCGCTGCGCGGGATCACTCTGACGGTCAGGCGTGGCGAGGTGATTGTGATCATCGGGCCGTCGGGTTCCGGCAAGTCAACCTTCATCCGTACGCTCAACCGGCTGGAGGAACATCAGCAGGGCGATATTATCATCGACGGCATCACCCTCAGCCACGACGTTCGCAACATCGCCGAGATCCGCCGCGAGGTGGGCATGGTCTTCCAGCAGTTCAACCTTTTCCCCATTTGACGGTGCTGGAAAACATCACCCTGGCACCCATCAACGTCCGCAAGCTGTCGCGGGATGAGGCCGAATACAAGGGCATGCAATGGCTGACGCGTGTCGGCATTCCCGAACAGGCGAACAAGTATCCCGGCCAGCTATCCGGTGGCCAGCAGCAGCGTGTGGCCATCGCCCGGGCGTTGTGCATGGAACCCGACATTCTCCTCTTCGACGAGCCGACCTCGGCGCTGGATCCGGAGATGATCAAGGAAGTGCTTGACGTTATGCGCGATCTGGCCAAGTCCGGCTATACAATTATCGCCGTGACCCACGAGATGGGTTTCGCCCGTACCGTGGCCGACCGCGTGGTGTTCATGGATGCCGGGCTGATCGTCGAAGAAAACACCCCCGACGTATTCTTCGCCAATCCGGAGAACGAACGAACCCAACTCTTCCTGTCGCAGATTCTGAGCCATTAAGCGCGCTACCGTTCAACGGCCGCGGCGATATCCTCGAGTTCGCACCCCGCGACGCCACCGTCACGCTGGGCAGGCTGCCGCATGCGCTGGTTGGTCCATGCAGCCTGCCGCCCGCGTCCCCCT
>CAVOGT010000006.1:0-149893 GCA_963695535.1 uncultured Chloroflexia bacterium | reverse complement strand
GTTGGATTTGAACCAACGACCTAGGGCTTATGAGTCCCCCGCTCTACCACTGAGCTATGGCGTCATTTGCAGAAGCAAAGTATAGCGATCCCCGGTCTGAATGCCAAGTGAAAATTAGCCGCAAATGGGTAAATCCTGGCTGTGCGGCTTGCTACCGCGGCAAAGCGCAGGGCATTCGCACTGTGCCCGCGTCGACTATTGAATGGCGGTTGTCAGGGGCAGTGGCACAAAGACAAGGAAGAACACGACCAGCGTGGCCAATGGCCACCGCCTGCCGTCGCGGATCCAGCGGGGTCACGTCATCCAACGGCTGGGCATAGGTCCGGCCCATAAACGACAACAACCCTACCCACAGCAACCAGGTATAGGCCGGCGTACCACGCAGGATCGAATAGCCGGTGATGAGCAGCAGCGACGCGATGACCGGCCAGAACAGCAGCTTGGCCTTCTCGCCCAGCAGCGTATAGGCGATATGACCACCGTCCAGTTGACCCAGCGGAATGAGATTAATTCCCGTCACCAACAGCCCGACCCACCCCGCCCAGGCGACCTGATTAAGCTGGACGTCAATCCCGTTCGTGGGCAACACCTGGCCGAAGATAGAGATCTTGGTCAGAGCATACAGAAGCGAATTGCCCTCAATCAATGCCCCCGGCGAAATAGGTCCGGTTACGGACGTCAGCAATCCGTAGATCAAGATCGGCAGGGCAACAATCAGCCCGGCCAACGGCCCGGCCGCGCCGACATCGAGCAGCGCCTGCCGATTCTTCACCGGCGCCTGCAGGCGAATGAATGCGCCCAGGGTGCCGATGGCCGACAGGGGCATCGGGATGAAGTAGGGCAGCGTCACCGGCACTTTGTGGTAGCGCGCCGCAACATAGTGACCCATCTCATGGCAGCCCAGAATGAGCATGATGCTCAGGGCAAAGGGCCAGCCTCGCCATATCTGCCAGATCTCGGCCGTTGAGTTCGCGCTATAGAGTGAACCAACCAGCAGCGTGGAGATGATGGTGGCGATCAACAGGGCCAGATTGATCCAGCGTGACGGTTCGGTCGGGTTGAAAACAGCCGGCAAGCCGATTAGGGCCAAACGGCCGTCTTCCTCACGGATCAGCGGCGTGAAGCCATGGAGCTCGAAGCGGCGGCGCAACTCATCGTAACAGTCGGCCGGGTCAACCACAAACTTGCCCCGGAAGCGCACGTAGTCCGGCTCAGGGTAGTCGAGGGTCGTGTCGAAGTCAGGAACAGATCGCTTATGTCGCGCCGAAGCAGTTCCACCTGAGCATAGGCAGGCTCAGGCGCGAAGGGTAACGTCTCTTCCATGTTCGGGAGAACAGGCGGGGTGGTCAAGCCTTCTCGTCGTCTACGGGGCTGAGGGAATTGGCGGCCGCAGTATCCAGTGGGCGCTCGTCCTTGTCGCCCCAACTAACGATCCAGATACAAGCCCCTGCTACCAGCGTCGTGATCAGAATGAGCCAAAACCATTGCATGGTCAGCAGGCCCACATCTCGCGCCTCGTAGATGAGAATCGCATTCATGCCCACGGCCAACACGATCCAGGCCGTCAGACTGGGATGTCGCAATATCCACTCTTTGATTGCTTGCATAACTCTCTAACTATACCCATTTGCGGCCCGGATGCACAGCGCTTTCAGGCAACGCAATCCCTATTTCTAATCGGTGGCAACTGTTTGAACCTCGGCCCACGCCGCCTCAAACTGCGCCTGCGTATCGCGCATCAGTCCGCTGGTGTCAATGACTACATCGGCCCGGCCGATCTTCTCGGCCTGCGGCGGCTGGGCATCGATGCGGGCCAACGCCGAAGCTTCGTCCATTCCCCGGCACACGCGGAGCCGCTCCACCTGTACCGATTGCGGGCAGGTGGTCACCCAAACCTGATCGCATAGGTCCACCAGCGGCCCTTCCAACAGTTTGATGGCTTCGATCACGACCACATCGGCCGTTGTTGCCTGCACAGTTTCGGCAATAGCCAATCGTGTGGCCGGATGCAACAAACCTTCCAGACGACCCAACGCAGCAGGATCATTGAACACAATGGCCCCTAACGCCGCGCGATCGATGCGGCCATCGGCCCGGCGAACGTCAGCGCCAAACGCCTGCGCCACAGCCTGCTGCACGGCCGGATCGCCATTGAGCAACGCATGCACAACTTTATCAGCGTCAATGGTCAGCGCGCCGCGGTCGGCGGCCAGGCGCATCACTGCCGATTTGCCGGTGGCGATATTACCTGTCAATCCGATGATCACTCGGTGCGGCATGAGCCAACTCCTCCCACTGCTCCAGCAAGTGCTGAAGGCGATCTTCCGTTTCTGCGTACTGTCGGCTCAAATCCTGAACACGCTCGAATTCCTGCCTTTCGGCCGCTTGCTGTAGAGCATGGGTCAGTTCCTCAAGGGTCGCTTCCGTCTGTGTCACCGACGCTTCCAGCGTGGCCAACGCCTGGGCGCGCCGGCGGAGTTCATTCTTGCTCAGGACCGGGACTGGCCGGCTCGCTGCTACCATTCTGACCATTTGTGCGTTCCGGCGTCGGCTCATCCGGTGGCTTGTCATCGACCTCACGTGCAGCCAACATATCGCGATAAGATCCCGGAAAGACGACCAGCTCGGACGTATCATCCGCACCACGCTGCAGCTCCCAGATCTGCGTCGCCAGCCGATCGACTAGATAGCGATCGTGCGACACGAGCAAGATCGTACCGTCAAAAGCCTCCAGCGCCGCCTGCAAGATCTCCTGCGCCGGGATGTCCAGATGGTTCGTTGGCTCATCCAGCACCAGGAAGTTGGCTTGCTCCAGCACCAGAATGGACAATGCCAACCGCGCCCGCTCGCCGCCGCTTAATGTGCTGATCCGGCTGTACACATCATCACCGCGAAAGAGGAATCGGGCCAGGTAATTGCGCGCCTCGCCAATGGACAGATTCTTGTGGCGCAGCAGCTCATCCAGGACGGTATTCTCCGGCTTGAGCGCTTCCTGCGTCTGGGCAAAGTAGCCGATCTTGAGGCTGGCTCCCGGCTGGATAATACCGCCCAGCGGCTCCAGCTCGCCCAGCACGGTTCGCAAGAAGGTTGTCTTGCCCGTGCCGTTGGGGCCGATCAGGGCGGCCGTTTCCAGGCGCTCCAGCCGCAATTCATCCACAGTGAACAGCTCATTGTCCGGATAGCCAACAACCAGATCGTTGGCGCGCAGAACCACATTGCCACTGCGATAAGCCGTGTTCAAGCGAACGTTCAGCACCGGCGGTTGCGTTGGTGTGGGCAATTGGCTGATGGCCTGCTCCAGTTCACCCACCGTCGCCGCCGGACGGCGCAGGTCTAGCTCGCTGCTCAACTGCGACCAACTACGGCTGTTGAGTTGGCCAAGCATACCCAGCCCGCCAACGCGGACGGCCTCCACCTCACGCGCCAGACGGCTCAACTTGCCCTGGGCCATCTGGGTCCGCTGTCCGGCGATGTTGCGCTTGATGAAGTCCATCTCTTTGGCCAGGTGCTCCCGGAACGTCTCAACTTCACGCAGTTGGCGTTCCCACCGATCCTGGCGCTGTTGCACATAGGCTGAGTAGTTGCCTCGATAGGTCTCAACGCCACGCTGGCTCATCTCCCAAATGGTATTGGCGACGCGATCCAGAAAGTAGCGATCATGGCTGACGATCAGCACGGCGCCCGGCCACGTGGCTAACATGCCTTCCAGCCATTGAATGGCCTCCACATCCAGGTGGTTGGTCGGTTCGTCCAGTATGAGCAGATCGGGCTTCTCCAGCAGCAGCCGGGCCAACAACACCCGCGTCTTCTGCCCGCCGCTCAGTTTCGACAGGGATTGACTCCAGGTCTCGGGCGCAAACCCCAAGCCGGTCAACACCCGCTTGATGGCCTGCTCATATTCATAGCCGCCATCCAGTTCAAAGCGCATCTGCAACTGGCTGTAAGCCTCCAGCAGCTCGTCGGATGGCTCGCCCTCGGCAATCTCGATTTCCATCGCGCGCAACCTGGCCTCGGTGGCGCGGATGTCGGCAAAGACAGTCAGCATTTCGTCGTAGATGGTGTGATCGACCCCGATGAATGCGTCGGACGATTCTTGCGACAAGTAGCCGATCCGCGTGCCACGCGCCACGTGGACATTGCCGGCCGACGCAGCGCGCAACCCGGCCAGGATCAGCAGCAGGGTGGTCTTGCCGATGCCGTTTGGTCCCACCAGCCCCACCTTGCCGTCACGCGGTATGCTGGCATTGACGCCGCTAAAGACATCGTAATCGCCGAAAGATTGGCCCACATTGGAGGCCGTCAGAATTGCCATAGCGTCTATTATAGCGACTTCGTGACAGAAGTCGGTTCTCTCAGCCACTCTTTTCAGAGTCTGTCAGTAGTCTGGTAACGTAGCGCAAACATCTTGTTTGCTGCCACGAAATTTGCCGAGGGCGAAGCAGTCACAATAATTGCTCGACGCACGACGACTGAACAGTCCGGACCGCCCCACAAAAAAGAGCGGTCGGAAGTTCGACCGCTCCAGCCAAGCGTCATGCTAACAGGCTATAGCCTGGATCATGGCTGACCACTCACGGCGCGCTCCAGTTCGTCGGCCCGCTCCTGAGCCCCACTGTACTTGGACAGGCGGTAGTAGGAGATGGCGTCATCGATCCGGCCCTGCTTTTCAGCCAGTGACCCCGCGCGCAAACAGCCGTTGGCCCCCGAGTCGCCATTTTGGCAAGCCTGCAAGTAAGCAACCAGGGCAGCATCTGGCTCCACATCAACCAACAGGTCGCCCAGCAGTCCCCAGCGACGACCATCCTCCGGCGCCAGCTTGAGGCCTTGCTCGTACCAGGCGATTGCCGCAGACGGGTCGTCGGCCGTCACCATCTCCGCCAGCCAAAAGTAGCCCACCGGGCTGGCCGGCCGGCGCTTGATCATTTCGTGGGCCAGGGACGAATTGCCTGGCGCGAGGGATGGCATGAACAGCGCAAAGCGGTCGGTGCAGCCAAGCAGTGACCCCCAGGCCGTGTCACGAGCCTGCGGTTGCGGCTGGGCGTTATAGAGAAGTCCTTCGTACCAGTGTAAGTCGCAGGAGGTCTCGGCCGCGAGGCTTACGGCCTGCGCGGCTTCGGCCTGATTGGCGCCGCCTACCAGAGCGGCGGCCGTCAATCGGGCCGCTTGGTTGGTTGGAAACGTAACCCAGGCCAACCCGCCAATTATCATGACGAGGCTCGTGACGGCAACGGCCGCGGGTAACATGGCCACAACCGGCTTGGCGTCGCGGCTGCGGGCCATGGTCAGGCCCAGCAGAAACCACAAGGGGACGCCGGCCAGCGTGCCGGCAGCGACGGCATCGGTCAAGCTATAGAGCATGTGGGCCACCAATGCGGCCAACAGACCGACTACCCAGGCCCGCCCCATGGTGCGCGGACGGCGCCGGCGCACAAGCCGCACCAAGACGACAAGCGCGTAGACCAGTAGTGATAGAAAGACAAGGCCGCCGATCACACCGAAGTCGAGCATGGACTGCAAGTACAGGTTGTGGGCATCCTCAAGGATCTTGGCCTGGGCAAAGGGAACCAGCGGATACAGCCTCGGCGCCAACATGCCGAACAGCCCCAGGCCCATGCCCCACAGCGGAAAGTCCCGCAAGGCAAAGATGCCCTGCTGCCATACGTTGAGCCGAGGATTGACCACACTATCCCATGAATTGGCCCCGGCATACACGAACCTGTCGAGCAGACCCGTCTGGCCGGCGAGGATGGCGACAACCCCGGCGAGCACCAACCCGGCGGCAGCCCATTTCCAGCCGGGGCGCAATAACAGAACGACCACGAGAATCAAAGCGATGGCTGTGCCGAACAGGGCTGTCCGTGACTGAGACAGTACCATAACGCCCAGCAGGAATAGAGCCAGTGGCGACAAGATGAAGGCCGTCTTGTAGCGGCGACTGGAAAGGCCCCCCAAGGCCAGCGCCGCGGCAAAGGGCACAAACAGCGTCAGTGCTCCGGCAATCTCGTTTGTGGCCAGCCCCTCACCGAATAGATTCCATCCCAGCACCAGATCAGGCAAGGGAATGTAAAACAGCTTGTCAACTGAACGCATTCCCAGAAGGCCAATGACACCGATAAGCGCTCCCAAGACCAGGTAGAGTTTGGTGGGCAGCGTCAGGCGCGTGCGCCCGCGACCGCTCCCGGTGACGTCCTGGGGCCAATTGGAGACGGTGAAGTACAGGGCAATGGACCAGATAAGTGCCGTAAATCGCGGCCAGCTGACTGTCATGGGCAATGGCGATACGATCAGGCTCATCGGGGCAAAGACAAACAGCAGCGCCAATACCGGCCAATTAGCGTGGCAATAGCGCACGAACTCTCCCGTCCGCCAGTAACGCATGAAGAACGTGAGTGCGACCATGGCCAGAGCGACCAGCGCCAGGGGTGTCGGGAACAGGTCCGGCAGCAACAGCGGAGCAGCCACCAGCATCAACGTAACAAGCTCGAACCAGCCGGAAATCAGCGCGCTAGGTCGTTCACTTTGTTGGTTCATCACTGCTTTGTGCATGTCCTATGCCTTTTTCAGGCGCGTAAACACCCGAATACGCGTATCGCACCCACACCCTGGCTTGAGACAAGAACACGGCAGCCGTCACCAGCCGCCGAATGTTACGGTCCTACACCAGGAGGTGTTTGTGTCGGCTGCTCAAACGGCGGCGTCGCCGTGGGCACAACGCCAGGTAGCGTGGCTGTCGGTCCTGGCGGAACAGGCGTTACTGACGGTTCCACACCAGGCAGCGTAGCTGTCGGCAGAATCCGCGTTACGACAGGCGTAGCCGTGGGGCGAGCCGGCTGTCGAGTGGGTTCCTCGTCATCGTCGATGGGCGTGCTGCCGGGCACTACTGTCGGAACCGGTGTCGCGGACGGCGCAACAACCGGCGTCTGCGTTGCCACAATCACAATCGATCCAATCACTTCCGCGCCGCGTGTCGGAACGAGTGCGCGGATGGTTGGCGTAATGCCAATGACAGTGGCCAATGGCGGTAAAAGTACGATTTGACCCACGACCAGTTCAGCCTCAGCCAGGCAGTTACCCTGCACAATCTCATCGACCGCCAGACCCCGTATCACGGCCAGGCCCAGGATGGTGTCATCTGTCTGCACAAGATACGGCACCCACCACTCCGGCGAGACGCACTCGGCCGCCTGCGCAGCATCTTCCGACGCCGACTCAGCCGCAGTTGTGGGCAGCACCGGCAGCGCGATGCCCTGGCTCGCGGCAGCCGCCTCTTCGACGATCTCCGGTGTGGACGAACTGGTCGGGGGAAGTGTGGTTGGATCTGTCACCACAATCGCCTGACCGGGCTCCTCCGGCAGCGTGCCTGGCGACAAGTCACTCGGCAGGTCCGTCGCCTCGCCAATGGCCAGGTCTTGCTGCGATGGCGGTTGCGCCGTCTCCGACTGTGACAGAAACCCCCGCCATAACCACATGCCGCCCAACAAAAGCGCCAACAGGAGGACGATCGGAAGAATTGCCGAACGCCGACCCTGCGCCTGGCGTGCCGGCGCAATCACCACGTTGGTCACCGTCTCTTCTGCGGGAACACCCCAGCTTGGCGGCGGGGCCGTTACCAGCGGTGCAGCTTCGGCAAATCGCAAGTTTTGTTGGAATACAGGGCATTCGGCATAGCCACCGGACAGGCAGTAACTCTGCTGGTGAACGGTGCTAACGGGCACCGGCAGGCGCGTCCGGTAACACTGGTTCGCGTCTGACGCGAAAGCCAGCGCGGTTCCTGCATCTTCCATCGTTCCCAGGTGGGGGCAACGGCCGATGAACGTGCCGGTTTCACTATCGGCTATCGGTGTCCGCTTCAGGGGCGGTCTGTAGCGTGGTGGTGGTGTTCTCTGCATGGTCTATAGACTCCTCTCTGCTGGGCAATCATGACCTAGCGCACTGTTAGCGGCTGACCAGTCCAACGATTCGATTCATTGACTGATTGTCTCGATGTGCATTGGTAGTCATGTTCCTCATCACGTTCATCGCATGGGTCATTGATTTAGCTTGGCGAGAACGTTAACAGGCAAGTTCACCCCGTCGGAAAGCAGTTTTCCACCAGACGTTCCTAACTAAACTTCCTCGCCAATCTTGCCAGTTGCGGGTCGGGCCCCAAAGAGACTACCAATGCCCTTACTCTTGCCGCTGCTCCCATCTGATTCCTGGGCAACGGTGTTCTCAATTGAGTACGACTTATCGCTATCGTATTGGTAGTAGTAGCCGCCGTAGTAGCTGCGGCCCTTGCGCGGGACGCGGTTCAACACGACGCCAATGACGCGCGCGCCGGCCCGGTCCAGTTGCGTCAACATCGCCTTCGCCGCCTCGGCGTGGGTCTTGCCCGGTTGGATAACCAGTAGAACCCCGTCCACCTTGGCCGCCAACACGGTGGAATCAGTCACGACAAACGGCGGGCTGTCGATAATGACGACCGATGCCGATTCCTCTAGACGGGACAGGATCTGCTTCATGCGCGTCGAGCCCAGCAGCTCGGCCGGATTCGGCGGCAGGCTGCCGCTGGTGATGACCGCCAGGTCCTTAACCTTGGAATAGCGGGCGACATCGCGAATGTCCATCTGCCCACGAAACACTTCGCTCAGGCCGACCTGATTGGACATGCCCATCGCCTTATGAACCCGCGGACGGCGCAAGTCGCCTTCCAGCAAGATCACGCGCTTATTGGCCTGGGCCATCGCCGCCGCCAAATTCGTGGCCACGGTGGTCTTGCCTTCGCCCGGTCCGGGGCTGCTGACGAGAATGGTCTTCAACGGTTTGTCGACGCTGGCAAACTCCAGATTCGTGCGCAGGGTACGGAACGTTTCCGCCACCGGTGATCGTGGATTGGCAGCCACAAAGGGCATCCCCTCCGTCTTTTCCAGGCCGGACTCGGTAAAGACATAGCCGACAACCGGCAGTCCCAACTGACTCGTGATATCGGCCGGTGTCTTGAGTGTGTCGTCGAGATACTCGATAACAAAAGCCAACGAGCCCGCCACAATCAGACCGATTAGGCCACCAAGAATGGCGTTGCGAATCGGCTGCGGCAGAATGGGCACTGTCGGTGCGGTAGCGCGCTCAACCTGCACTACGTTCGGCGTGTTCTGTAGATCGAGCCAGCCGAATCGCCTCATAATTGCTCAACAGCGTGGAATAGATCTGTTGGTACAGGGCCAGATTGGCCTGCTGGAAATCCTCTGATTGCCTGGTCGGCCGGTGTCGTGTTCGACAACTGGGCGGTGCGATTCTCCGGCAAGGTCAAGCGGAAATAGGTCTCTGTGGCCAGGTCCAGAACAAACTGCTTCTGCGCCAATTCCGTCCGCTTCTGATTCAGCAGATTGCGCTGTTCGGTCGTCAGCGGCACGGGCGGCAGGTTGGGCAGAGGCATCCGGCGTCAAGTCATCGATCTCCTGCTGGATTGGCGCGATCTCCGCCTGCAACTGGAAGATGCGCTGCTCCAGTTCAACTTTCTGCTGCTCAATCTGTTGCTGCCTGATCAACCAGGCTTTCTTCCGTACCGCGTGCGTCAACTGATCCTGCAGCGTGGCAATCTCCTGCTCAATCTCCTGCACCTGCAACTGCAGACTCTCCTCGGTCGAGGAGTAGCGGGAGGCCTGCAGCGCTTCGTTCTGTCGGGTCAGTACTTCAACCAACGTATTGGCGATGAGGGCGGCCTGCTGCGGATCGTTCGACCGAACAGTCACCTCAATCAGACGCGTGCTCGGCACACGGCTGGCGCTGACCTGCGTGGCCCGAACGGTTGAACCGACAGCCTCGCTGGTCGCGTCCAGCACCGGTTGGGTCACCAGTAGCTCGATGTAGGTCTCGGCCAGCTCCTTATCGCCGACCACCTGCACATCACTGAGCGCACTGTCCGGCGTTTGCAGGACCATGAACTTGGTCGTGGCCTGATAAACCGGCATCTGATAGATGCTGTAGATATAGGCTGCACCTGCGCCGATGACCGCCCCAATGATCATAAGCCAGGCCCAGCGCCGAAAAATCGTGAAGATAAGTTTCAATTCCATGACTGCGTCCCTTCTGCTTCCCTACTATGTTACCGATAGAATCTTACGGACTTGATTACTCCGAACTTGCCCTGAGGCCAATCCGCGTGAAAAAGTCGTGAGTTCAGACCGGTTAGTCTCCCGCGACCGGCGTATAGCGCACGGCCACGAGTGCTTCCTTGCGCGGCACGAACAACTTCCACCACATCTTGCTCAGTCATTTGCGGGCTGAGAGGCAAGGTCACTTCGCGTCGGCCGATCAGTTCGGTCATTGTCAATTCATCACTGACCACATTACCTGCACTACGCACCTCATACTCTGTAAAGGTGTGGACCGGTGGATAGTGGATACTGGTTTGAATGCCCCGCTCCTTCATCTGCGCCATGAATTGCGGCGCGATCAGTATCCTCCGGCAGAGAATCGGCCGAATGTGGCAGGCTGAAATGCCCCGATGATTCTGATAGGGCACGCCGATTTCCGGGCATTCGCGGGCCAGAAGCGTCTCGTAGTGCGCATTTACAGTGCGACGGCGGTCGTTGTTCGCCGGCCAGCTTGCCCAGTTGGACACGACCGATGGCCGCGCGCATCTCATCGATGCGATAATTATAGCCCGGCGCGACCACGTCATAGCTGGCCGCATGGCCACGGTGGCGATCCCAGGTCAGGGTGGTCATGCCATGCGAGCGCAGCAGCCGCAAAGTAGCCGCCAGCTCATCGTCGTCGGTGGTCAGCATACCGCCCTCACCGGTGGTCATGTTCTTGTTGGAGAAGAAGCTGAAGCAACCGATGGTCCCCAACGTTCCCAGCAATCTGACCGTTGAGCGACGCACCCGGCGCATGGGCTACATCCTCAACAATGTCCAGCCCATGCTCAGCGGCCAGGGCCTGAATTGCCTGCCATGTCACAGGCGTAACCCGCGTAATGAACGACGATGATGGCGCGCGTGTGCGGCGTAATCCGCGCAGCGATGGCCGCCGGCGAGATACTGAAGTCAGTTTCACCGGTCACATCGGCAAATACGGGCGTGGCACCGGTATAGCGCACAGCGTTGGCCGTCGCCACAAAGGTCAGCGACGGCAGGATGACCTCATCGCCGGCCGTCCAGCCCAGAGCCATCCCCGCCAGGTGAAGCGCGGCAGTGCAGTTCGTGACCGCAATCGCATGGTGTGCGCCGGTCATCTCGGCAAAGTCCGCCTCGAATTGCGCCGTCACCTGACCCATCGTCAACCAGCCGCTGCGCAATACAGCCAGCACGGCCGCTTCCTCTTCCGGGACCCAGGTCGACGTCAGCTAACGGAATACGCCACATGTGCGTTAGATGCCTCGCTCCTCAAAAGCCGTCACCCGGCGCAGACCAGCGCCATTGCGCGACACACGAATCTTTGGCTCCGGCGGCAGAAACTCATCGCGCATCCGATCAAAATCCTCAATGGCCCGCTCGTAATCATCCGGCCGACCCAGGTCTTGCCAATAACCATCAAACGGAAATCCAACCACCGTCTCGCCGGCGTCAATTAAGCCGCTGCACCAGGTCGGGAAAGTCCAGATAAACGTTGGTCGGGATGAAGTCCAGCACGCGCGGCTCAAAGACATAGATGCCCATGCTGACCATGAAATCATAGGTTGGCTTCTCGATGTAACCGGTCACCCGCTCGGTCCTCGTCCAACTGCAAGCACACCCAGGTCGATATGGACCTTGCGATGGTGCATGGCAATTGTCGCCGTGGCCTTGTTATCGCGGTGAAACGCCAGCAGTTCGGCAATTGGCAGTGTCGTCAGCACATCACCATTGGCGACCATGAACGTGTCCTGTCAGCCCATCCACCAGAGCCAGCGGCCCGGCCGTGCCCAGAGGCGCTTCTTCATAGCTGTAGGACACACGCATGCCCAGCCGTTCGCCGTCCTGAAAGAACATGCGCAGAAACTCGGACAGATGGCCCACGGTCAGAATGGCATCGCGCACCCCGGCGCGCTTCATCTGGCGCAGGAGTATCTCCAGAATCGGCATATCGCCAATGGGCATCAGAGGTTTCGGTAATATCGTTGTGTAGGGTCGAAGTCTCGTTCCCTTACCGCCGGCCAAAATAACTGCTTTCATGTGTCCCTCCCGGAGCGGCGGACTGGCTGATCCGCCGCACCTGCATTGCTCAAATCTAAATCTCGTACCGACCCACGTGGTAGAAGTCCGAGATGCTGCTCAATCCAATCGATAGTTTCGGTCAGGCCGCTCTTCCAGACTGTAGGCCGGTTGCCAGCCCAGTCGCTGTCGCGCCAATGTGTTGTCAGACAGCAACCGCATGACTTCCGACTTCTCCGGGCGCAAGCGCTCGGCGTCGGTCTCAATGGTGACCGGACGGCCGACGATGTTGATAACCGTCTCGGCCAGTTCGCCGATGCTGACATCCTCGCCCGTGCCCAGGTTCATCTCTAACCCCACCACATCGGGTGCCGTTGCGGCCAGCATGAAGCCGCTGACGGTATCGCTGACATAGGTGAAGTCGCGGCGCGTCTCCAAACTGCCCAGCTTGATTCGGTCGCCGGTCAGCGCCTGGGTGATGATGGTTGGAATGACCGCCCGTGCCGACTGCCGCGGCCCAAAGGTGTTGAACGGCCGAACCGTCACCACCGGCAGGTCATAGGCCCGGTAAAAGCTCTCGGCCATCTTGTCCGCGCCGATCTTGCTGGCCGAATAGGGCGACTGGCCCTGCAAGCCGGTGGTCCTCGGCCATCGGCACATGCTGCGCCGTTCCGTACACTTCGCTGGTAGACGTATGCACCAGCCGCTCGACATCATGCGTCTGGCAGGCGATCAACATGTTCAGCGTGCCCATGAAGTTCGTCTCGGCCGTTTCGTAGGGATGCACGTAGGAGTAGGGAATCGAGATGATCGCGCCCAGATGAAAGACGACATCGGTTCCGGCCACGGCCTTGTCGATGGCCTGCGGATCGCGCAAGTCACCGGCCACGATCTCCAGCTCATCGCGAATCTCAGTCGGCAACTGGCTCAGCAAGCCGGCGTCGCCGCGCGAGTTGTAGCGCACGAACGCCCGCACCTGCGCACCTTCGCGCACCAGTGATTCGACGAGGTGGCTGCCTATGAAGCCACCAGCACCCGTGACAAGGACACGCTTGCCGGTCCACTCAGACATAATCAATTCGGTACTCCTAAACAGTAGAAAATGACGGACAAAGTCGTTGATTGGCGACAGCTTCCCACTGTCATTGCGGTCAACGCACCGCCAACCGGCTAATCAGGAAACGGTGTCCTGATGAACCAGCGTTTGACGCATAGCCTGAATTCGCGCATGGGCATCATCCCACGCTTCAGATTCCATGAGCTCATCGATCTCATCAAGCCACGACTGCAGTGGCTCACCTTGCGGGCTGACTTCAGCTGCCATGTCTTCGCTCGAACCATGACCACCCGCGCCGTTAACGGCATCCGGGCCAACTGTCTTCAGTTGCGACCGTAACGTCTCCAGAACGTCGGGCAGAATGACCATCTGGGCCGAGGACCGTTGGCATTGGCGCAAGATACGCTCCCGTTCGTTGGCGTCAATGTTCTCGATGGCAAAGACAATCAGGCCGACATCATGGAGATTGACCAGTTCCGGAATCTCGCTCGTGCTGCCCAGTACGCGCACGCCACCGATGCGGGCGCCCTGCTTGCGGGGCGAATCATCCACCATACCGGCAATGGCAAAGGCCTGGCCCAGATCGGCTTTCTGCAGCAGATAGGCCGCCAGTTGCCCACTTCACCGGCGCCGACAATCAAGACACGCTCGCCGATGGCGGCCGACTTGCCGCGCAGTGTAATCCAGTGCGTGGAGAGGCCGGTAATGATGCGCATGCGATAGCGCGTCGTGGCAAATCCGGCAAAGGCGACGATGCCGGTCAGGATGATGAGACCCGACGGCAGCAAATGCCGATCAAGATAGGGCACCGGTATCGCCCGTGGTTCCCAGACCATATTGAGCACAAGCAAAACCGAGGTCGTCAGCCCGGTGGAGACGGCCAAGGCGACAGCATCGTTCGTATCGGCCCGCGACCAGACAATTCGGCCGACACCCAGGAGCGCGTTGACCAGGCCAAAAATCAAGGCAATCGCCAGGGCAACACCCAGCGCCAACCCCAGACCCAGCTCCAACGGTCCGTTGCTGCGCCAGATGACACCGGTGATGGCGATAGCCACAAACGCCGAGAGGAGGTCGAGCACAAACCAGGAGAAGTAGCGGCTGGCAAACCGAGCCAAGGGACCCCAAAACAACAGGTGCTCCGGCACGCGCCGCGTCTTGAGCTGAGGCAGCAGGGCCATCAGCGTCCAGAAAATGACGTCCAGGTCGGTCATCAGTGACCGATGATGGACGTACAGCAAGATCCAGCCGCAGTTTGCTGGGCAGGATAACCTTAAGGTATTCATCGACCACATTGCCCGACTGCAGCATGGCTTCCTCGTCACGATAGAGTACCGAGGCAGGGCTGGTGATGCCGGGACGCACTGAGAGCAGCACGTCGCGCGCTTCGAGCGGCCAATGGGTGACGAAGTCGCGATCTTCCGGCCGCGGCCCCACCACACTCATTTCGCCCTTGAGTACGTTCCACAACTGAGGCAGTTCGTTGAGCTTGGTATCCCGCAGCCACTGGCCCAGCGGCGTAATACGCGCATCACCTTGTCCGGTGACCCGTGGGCCATTATAGCTGTCGGTCGTTTCGTACATGGTACGGAACTTGAGAATGCGGAATGGTGTGCCGTTACGGCCGACTCGCTCGCCCCAATAGAACACCGGGCCGGGGGAGTCACGCCGAATCAGGATACGCGATGAGAATGAACAGCGGGGCCAGAATGATGCTGCCAACCAGAGCGATGATGATATCCAGCACGCGTCGGGCGGCATCATCCATACGACGCCACAACCCGGTTTGAGTGCTTTGTGTTAAGAGCTTCATATCGCTTTGGTAGGAAACGAGTGACTCGTTCATAGCTCAGTTCACCGGCCGGATGGCCACCAGATAATGCGTATTCAACAAACGCAGCTTCTCTAAAAGTTCGGCGCCAACCCAGGTGACGGGCACTAACCCTCTTGCCAACGGTGGCGCCAAAGTGACGCGTTCAAGATTGAATCGGCAGTTGGGAAAGTACTTGCGAATCTCTTTCGCCCGGATGCCTCGCGTCGCTTTGTTCATCGGATTTGTCCAGAAGTCATACCAGAGAATCATGCCTCCGGGCTTAACTACTCTTAACATTTCCTTGGCGACAGTATAGCAGATGGCTTCATCCGTTATCGATGAAAACATCGTGAATTGTAAGAGAAGATCAAATGAACGTTCTGGGATAGGGCAAATAGCGGCCGTCGCTCGACAGTCATCGCCACCTGGGGTAGCAGACGCCGAGCCACGGCGACTCGCTCGGCCAGCAGGTCCGTCCCATGGAGCCGGTCCGGGCTAGCGCCCAACGTCAGCAGCTCCAGCAGAACCCCGCCCGCCCCACTACCGATTTCCAGAATGGTCTTGCCGGACAACGGCATCATGCTCTCCTGCTGCAGGAGGCGAATCATTGCCCGTTGGCGCTGCTGAATAGTATAGAGATACGCCTTGTTGGTAAGTGAATAGCGGTCCTGCCCGACCAGGTCGCTTTCGCGCCGGCTGTAGGTCCGGCGCATTTGATTCAGTTCGTCATCCGGCGCCGGCTGCCCCGGCCCAGGCGACGGCTCTAGTTCTCGACGACCGTCCAAGACGCTTTCGACGAGTCATAGAATAGCCGGACGTCGGTTCCGGCCGGGACGGCACGTGATGTGCCACCATCCAGGTCAATGTTGCCACCGCTCACGAGGGTAAAACCCGTGCCTGAGCTCAAGGTAACGACACCACTGAACAGGGGATCGGACAGTCCGTCGGGATACCACCAATGAATAAACGTCACATCAGCCGCACCCAAGACCTCATACGTGTCGAAATTACTGGTGATCACCAGTGTCGTACCCGCAGTCAACGGTGCAGGCGCGCGACCACTGACTGGATTGAGAAAGGCATAGACCGGGGTTCCGGCCGGATCGACCGTGAGTAGTGGCAACGCCGTCACAAGATTCGTGATGCGGTTGTTGCTGCCGAAGATACGTTCGCTCCAACTGCCCGCCGAAGCGCCTTCGACGTGAAACAAGCTCCCGCCGCTGATGTTGTTCATCAGACAATCGTCAATCTGGTAACGCGTCTCCGGGCCGAGCGGGGCATCAGTTGCCGTGAACAGCAGGAGACCCCGGTCACCCGGCGCACGGCCGACAAAGCGGCAGCGCGAGATAGTCGTCTGCCCGTCACCCGCCGAAATTGCTGTCATGTGCGAGTTCGGGGTGGCCCGTGTGTAGAAGAGGCAGTTGGAGATATCGTAAACATTCTGACTGTTCAGGCCGAGCGCAATCATTGTGCCATAGTTCTGATTGTAGAATTGGCAATTCTCGACGGTCACCTCGACACCGGACAGTCGCAAATCAACGGCCGGGTTGGAGTCAGACCTCGCGGCGAAGATGCAGTTCGTGATGCGCGCCTTCCAGGGTGCTTCTTCGTAGGCTGCAATAAAGGTGCTGCTGCCGGCAATCGCATTGAGTGGTGTCGTGAAGTAACAGCCGTCGATCGTCATGTCCGAGCGAATCTGAATAGCGGGACGCCCTTCAAACACGCAATTGCGAACCTCGACGTTGGTATAGACGTCCTTGCGTTTCTGCGTGATGAGGCCACGGCCGTTCCGGGGACCAAACCAGCAGCCGATGAAGCGCTGGTATTCCGGATCGCCTGCGACGGCCGAGCCCTGAAAGTGAAACGCCCATGTCGCCGCCCCGTCGAACCGCGTATTCTCAACGTGAACGGAATTATTCGGGTGGCAATAGACGAGCGGCGCCTCGGTGTTATCGTGGATATAGCTGTCGTAAATGTGTAAGCGCTTCTGTACTGTCTCGCCCGACCAGAAGGCAATGGCAAACCGGCGGTCAGGGGACAGGTCACAGCGGCGCACCGTTAGAAAAAGCTCACCCACGCCGTCTGACCCGCCGGACGGTGAGTAGATGCAGTAAGTGAAGTTCTCGATGTCTACGTCCTCTATCAGGACCTTGTGATTATCCGGGCCGGTCTCAATGAGAATGGCCGCAAATTCCAGCTCCGCTGGGCGGGCATCTTCATCAAAACGCAACCCTGTTATCTCGACGTTGTATCCGTTCCGGATGACTATTCCCGCATTGATCTTCGAGGGATCCGGCTGTGGCAAGCCGAAGTTGAGGAGTGTGCTCAGTCGACCCGCACCGCGCATGGTCAGTCGGCCGTTGATCTCCAGATGATCCTTCTCAGATTCCAGCACAATGCGATAGGACTCGGCCGGTTCCGGAATCCATAGCACGCGTCGCCGGCGAATGGCGAAGTCGATCGCTGCCTGAAATGCGTCACGGTCGTTGGTGACGCCATCCCCTACAGCGCCAAAACGGGGATCAGTCACATCAACCACTTCCTCTGTTTGCAGTCCAGCGGGCGTGGCCGATTGGCGTGAGACTACAGGGCGAATCAGAGCGCCGGCCGCGGCGGCCATGGTTCCTTGCAAAAAGAGTCGGCGGGGGACAAAGCCCCGGTTGTTCTCAGCCTTTTCAGTCATGACAAACCTTCCTAAATCACCAGCTAAGCCGCTTGCATGGTCGGCTCGACCTCAGCAAAGCGATTTCTAAATTTCAATAGTCCGGCCAGGAACCCAAGGCCATAACTGATATGGAGGATGGGATGGATGATCAGCAGGCGGGGCACATGGGTCCAGCCCGCACGAGCACCCAATGAAAGCGACGCCGCGAAATCAGCGATCGCGTACAGGGTCAGAACGAGGGCCAGGAGATACCAAAACGGCCGAAAGAAAAGCCCCAAGACGGCCGATCCCGCCGCGGCGGCCACAAATGTCACCGGTACGAATTGCCGCCAGCGCATCTGTCGCGGGTGTTTCTGCATCACCCGGACTTTCCAATAGCCGTACTGGTAGTACTGACGCCATAGTCGGGGTAAGGAGCTGCGGCTGTAGTAGCGCGAGCGTATGTCCGGCGAGAGCAGAATCTTGCCGCCCTGCTTGAGCAGCCGGTAGTTGTACTCGTCATCCTGGTTGCGAACGAGCTCCTCGTCAAACGGACCCTGTCGTTGCAACGTCTCGCGCGTGTAGGCAGGAAAGGCCACCGTTTCTACAAGCATGGCCCGATCATCGACCGTGCGAAAGGCCGAACCACCGACGCCAAACCAGGAACTCATGGCCAGGGCAATGGCCTCGGCTTCGGGTGTCTCGCCAATCGTTTCGATTGGGCCACCGACCGCGTCGACACCGTCCGATACCAGATGCTCCACACAACGCGACACGTAATCCGGCGCGATCTCGCAATGCCCATCAACGCGCACAATGATATCGCCCGTCGCCCGGCGAATGCCCAGGTTCAAGCCCGGCGGCACGATGTGGGCGGGATTGTCCAGCAGCTGGATGTTGGGATGTGTCGCCTGGTGGGCCAGAACCGCCTCGCGAGTACCGTCGTCCGACAATCCGTCGACGACGATGATTTCCATCCGGTCGGGCGGATAATCCTGGGCCAGGACGGATCCCAAGCTGCGTTCGATATAAGCTGCCTCGTTGCGAACAGGCATGATAACGGAGACAAATGGAGTCATCTGCATAGTCCTAGTGTAAACCAAGACAAGGTGAAATGGTGTACAGAACGGGTGAATCCTCAGAACCCTAGCTGTCCGCGTTAACCGCGCCGGCGGCCAATGACGAGGGCTTGGGGAGCCGATCGGTCACTGAATAGTAAACCCCTGGCAGGGCAATCATCAACAGCCCCATCACCGGCAGCGTATAGCGCAGCAGCGGCACAACCAAGATCGTCATGGCCCAGAAGTAACCCACGATGAACCAGTTACCGGTAATCATCTGCCGCAACGCTCCGCCCCGGCGCCAGGCATACCCTGTGCCCCAAACGGCCAGACCCAAATAGAGGATCTGCAGAGCCAGCGTTGGCACTTCGAATTGCCGGCTGTCAATGCCATACCAGCTACGTGTGGCCTTGATGCCCATGAGCTTGGCAAAGCCTGTGGGATCCTGAACAGCCTCATCCAACACTACTGTCACCACACCGCCCATAGACTCCATCTCGCGGCGTCGCTCCTGGAAGGCGATCATCATGTCCTCGACATCGGCCGGCACGTCCACCTCGACGGCGGTAGTCCTTGGGAATGGCCAGGAACGTCAGTCCATCCTGGATGGTGATCGCCCCGCCGGAGCTGAGCGGAATGAATTCAGCGGTGCGCGCGTAGACTGAGGCCTGCCAGGGGACAATCATCAGCAAGTTGCCGGCGATGATGAGCAGCGCGAAACCGCCCTTGGCCAACCAACCGACGCCTTGCCCGGCAAACAAAAAGACCAGCACGACGAAAACAACCCCCAGCCCAATGCCTGCCGGTCGCACCAACATAGCCGCCCCGGCTAACAGTCCGGCGCCCAGATAAAGCCACCAGGCACGAGGCGAATACAGGAGGGCACGCCACAGTAGATAGACCGCCGCCAACATGAGGGGAATGAAGGCCACCTCACTATTGGGCTGCTTGGTCAGCCACAGTCCGAACGGATAGGTGGCCCAGGCCAGCGCCGCGGCCAGGGCGGGCAGAGGTGACCATACGAGGCGGGCGAGGGCAAAAATCAGCACGGCCGAAAGCCCGGCGCACAATAATCGAAACCACATCAATGCTCCGTCATCGGACAGCCCCAGCGTATTGCCCAGCCCAAATGCCCCGGCGACCAACAGGGGAAACCCCGGCGGATAGCGCGTGGCGATCTCACCTTCCAGCGTGACGCCGTTGCCCGCTACGATGCTTCGAGCAACAGGTTCATAGAACGTCGTGTAATCGGTACTTTGATTCCCCTGATACGCTGCCGGTAACAGCGACCAGAACAGCCAGGAGACAGCCACCGCGAAGAAAAAGACACCGACACCCAGCCACACATCTGATCGGCGGGTTGGCTCAGTTGCCCAAGCCGGTTGTGTAGTCAATCTACTCATAGTTCAGCCCCAGCTCCTGCGCGGCCGTCGGTGCCTGCTTATCTAGATTCGATACCACGGCGCGAAACTTGCCGTTGGCTGTCCGAGGCACTTCGTCTACCGGCTGAAGCACCACCTCCATCTCACCCACGCGGTCGCGAATACGTTGGATCAGTGCTGCGCCGTCGGCCTCGCCATAGTCGGCCGTCGGCACATACAATACCCGCAGCCGGTGGTGCGTCTCCTGGACAATCTGCGCCTCGCGAATAGGCAGGTCGGCCTTGAACACGGGATCAAGCCGACCGATGTGACGGCCGTCCGGGGTGATCACCACATCATCCATCCGCCCCTCCAGACCTCGCAATCGCGGCAGCGGCCGTCCGCAAGCGCACAGCTGCCTGCGCCGGATCAGCCAACGCTGTTCGGTCGCCGGTCTCGTAGCGAATGAGCGGCATGTCGACATTGAGAAGACCTGTCGCCACCAGACGACCTGCCTCACCCCCTGTCACCGGATCGTCGCTGCGCTCAGATAAGACTTCGACAGACCCCACCTCCGGCCAGATGTGCAGGTGTCCGTGCTCGCATTCGCTGGCCGCGGCCGCGATCTCGGCCATGCCATAGGTATCGCGCACCGGGCAATCAAACACGGCCGCAATCGCCTCGCGCTGGTGCTGCAGCAGCGGTTCAGCATTGCCCACGACGACGCGCAACCGGGGAGCCCTCAGCCCCTGCGCCAGGGCGCTCTGAGCCAGCCGGTAGATGCCGGACGGGTAACCCAGCAGGTATGTCACCTCGTGATCAGCGATCGCCTGCAGATAGGCCGCGATGTTCTGCGGCGCCAGGTGATAGGCGGACAAATAGAGCTGATTGAGCGCGCCGTTCCAGACCCAGTACGGGGGTTGCGTAGCGTCGGTTCGCGCCACCAGTTGCCCGCCCAGAATGGCCCACTTGTCATGGCGACTAACGCCGTACCAGCGCCGGGCGCGGGCCTCGTAAATGGCAAACCACTGTTGGACGGTTTCGCGCGAGAGCCAAACGTTCAGCGGCTTGCCCGTCGTGCCGCTGGTGTGCTCGTTGAACATGGCATCCGGAGCACATTCATCGGCCACAGAACGCCTGAGGCGTTTGGCGCAGCGCTTCCTTGGGTAACACAGGCCAGTTGGACAGAACATCCCAGGCCGCATCATCTCCCTCGCGACGGCGGCGCTGCCATTGGTCACGATAGTAGGGCACCTGGGTGGCCGCCCGGTGCAAGAGAAAGGCCAGACGTTCTTCTTGCCAGTCAGCCCACTGCTGTGCCGTCCATGCGTCCCGTGCCAGGCAAGCTTCTACCAGTGCCTCAGCGTCCGGACCATAGCGCCAACGACCGAGATAACGACCGCGAGCCGAAGCGGCAGCCGATTTCAGCGGATAGGGCAGCCGGTGGTAGAGTGACAGCCAATCAGGCATGGAGCGCCTCTGCAGGCTGAGCATTAGGTTGCAACACAACCTGAAATAGCGCCTGCCATTGTCTGAAAACCACGGACCACGCCGACAACTCGGCCAGCTGTCGGCCGTTGTCAGACAGTCGTTGGGCCAACTGATCCTGATCGAGAATCCGGCGCACGGCCGCGGCCATGGCCACGGCATCACTATCGGCCACGAGCAGCGCGGTTACTTCGTCATCGAGCAAGAACGGAATACCCCCCACGCGCGTCGCCACGATCGGTGTGCCGTAAGCAGCCGCCTCAAGGACACTAACCGGCATATTGTCCACCCGATTGGTATTCAGATAGATGTCATTGGCGGCGAATTCCCGTGCTTTGCCGTCTGAATTGAGGAAGCCCGCAAAACGCACCACATCACCCAAACCTCGTTCGGCCGCCAGCGCCTGCACCGGCGCCAGTAACCCTTTATCCTGGCCGGCCATTGTCAAGGTTGCCGTGGGGTGGCTGCGTCGCAGCTCAGCCAGCGTTTCAATCGCCAGTTCGGGATGATACACTTCGTGAAAAGTCCGCATCCAGAGCAAGTTGGGCGCGGCCGACGTGCGTCGCTGAAACGGGTACCGATCCAAATCAAGGATATTGGGGATGACCCTTACCGGTCGAGCCAGTCCGGGCATTTGCTCGTAATAGTTGGCCAAATATCCTGACGGTGAAACCAGCGCTGTGGCTCGCGACAACACCCGCCGAACCAATGCCGGATGCGCATCAGAGTATTCCGGCAACGCCCCACCATGAAGGACAAAGATCTGTGGCAGTCCGAGAAGTCGGCACAAGCCACTGGCCGCCTCCGTCACGCGAAAGGCCGCCCCGCTAAAAACCATGTGAACGACGAGGTCAATCTCCTTGCGCCAGGCCACAAGCGAGGCCAACGTGTCCGCCAGGCGACGACTACGCGCTACATAGCCTGAAGTCAGGCGTACGCTGTAACCCTCGCGCACCAGGAGTTCGCCAAGAATCTCGCCCTGTGTCGCCACCCAGCCGGGATTGCCGCTCAGCATCGGTCCGACTAATGCCAGGCGAGGCCGCTCAATAGTGGAAGGAGACATCACGATGCTGCCTCCACCGTATCAGACGTCAAGGCCTCGACCTGAGTCAGCGGTAGCTCTACACCCCAGGCTTCTCGGAATAGTGCCGCCACGGCCGACTGATAATGCCCATACGTAAACCGGTTGGCAGCAGCCATCCCGGCGGCGGCGGCGGCCAAGCGGCGATCGGGTTCAGCCATATACGCGGCAATCGCCTCGGCCATCCCCTGTGTGTCGTCATAGGGCAGGGCCATACCGGCACCCGTCTCGGCCAGCGTCTGCGCAATGCTCGAGACCGCCCCGGCAATCGGCACCGCCCCATAAGCCATGCCTTCGCTGAGCACCTTGGGCCACCCTTCCGACTGTGACGGCAGCAAGACAAAATGCGCCTGGGAATAGTATTGGCCCATGGCGTCACGCGGCATCCAGCCGTGAAATATCACATTTTCGAGTTGGTAGCGGTCAACATAGCCTTCGTATCGCGGCCGATCCGGTCCATCGCCCAACAGGTGCAGCCGGAAGGGTACGCCCGCATCACGCAAGTGCCTGGCCACTTCCAGCGCCCGCCCGGCGCCCTTGCCGTCGGTTAGTGCGCCTACGAACAGGATTTCGGCCGGACCGGTCAATTGGCGGGGTTCTGTCATGCGGCGACTCTCTTCGATTTCAGCCACCGTTAGCGACGGGTTATCGAAGGTATGGACATGCGGCGGCTGGTCGGGCCAACGGCCGTTGATCGTCACCACCCCGCGGTGGCGGTTCTCAGCCAACCACCGCCGCTGCAAGCCATAGGTCCAGGGATCAGCGCCGTCCGGCTGCCAGTTTCCGGCATACTTGACCCAGCGATAGGCTGGGCGCTCCGCCTGCATCAGCATGCCCAGCGCCAGCAAACTGATGTTGGCCGGGCAGCGCACGTGAACAGCATCTACGTCCTTCAGTTCCTGGCGTATCACACGTCCATAGGCTGGGTACTGGGTCAGGATAGTGAGTTTCTGGTCGAGACGCTGCCCACCGGCTGGGGCAACGGTCCTGACCCGCACTCGGTCTGACGAATATGCCTGCGCGCTCGATGGGGCTTGGCCCTCATAGACCGGGGCGACATGAACTAGTTCATCAAACAGCTCGGCCAAATAGTCCAGCTCACGAACGGTAGCCCCCCAGCCGACGAGCTGCCCATTCCTGCGATAGTGGGGTGTATGTGACACGACCAATAAGCGCATCATGACACCTGTCGCGGCTGTTGCCCATTCGCCGCCCAGTCAGACGTCGCCACCGGCGAAACCAGTTCCTCCAGCAGATCGTCGTATTGGACCATCCGCTGGTCCCAGGTCGCCTGCAGCGCTTGCCGGCGGGCTTCGCGACCCATTGTCAGGCGGCGGGATTCGTCCGCCAACAAGCCGGCGATCGCTTCGGCCGTCGCGCCCGCATCTTCCGGAGGGACGCTGATGCCTGTAACGCCTTCCTCGATGGCCTCGGTTAAACCGCAGCCCTGGCTAACGACGGCTGGCTTGCCGCATAGGGCAGCCTCTTTGACCACAATGCCATAACCTTCGACATCCCCGCCGGCAGCCCGACGGCTAACCAACACGAAGAGGTCACTCAGGTTATAATAGTCAACCAGACGCCTATCCGATACGGATCCGGCAAAGCGCACAGAATCACCAACGCCTAGCTGATCCGCAAGTTGCTGAAGTTCTTCCCGGCGCGACGGCAGTCCGGCCATGACATAGACGACATCCGGATGCTGCGCCACAACGGCCGGCAAGGCGCGAATGACGATATCCTGGGCTTTGCGTTCAGAAACATGGCCGACGGTCAATAACACCCGTTTGCCCTGGAGTCCCAGCTCGTCGCGCAGGGCAGGATCCGCCGGCGCCGGGTGGAACCGTTCGCCGTCTGCTCCGTTGGGGATAATCACCAGCCGCGCCGGGGTGACGGCCGATCGAATCAGGTCGGCGGTGTATTCACTGACGGCGACCACGGCCGTAGCTCGCCGAATGGCCTGCTCAGTCAGAAAACGGGGCAGGCCGGATTGGCCCAGGAATTCGCTGCCATGCCCAATCGCGACCCAGGGCACCGGATAGCGCAACTGCAACGCAGCGGCCGTCCACAGGGCCCGCAGTCCACTGGCGATCATCACGTCGGGCCTGAAGGTTTTCGCTGCGCCGGAAATTGTCGACAGGCGCTGCTGCATCGCCGATAGACCGGAGCCGCGATCAGCCAAAGTCATCACGGTGAAGGGTTGGGTGTCATTGAAGGCAGCGCGCACGTCATCCGTTACGTAAGCCTGCGGCGTCAGGACAAGCACATCCCAGCCACGCCGCGAAAGCTGCAAGGCCAACTGGTAGGCGTGAGTGCCTATGCCCCCCGGTCCGGGCGGGAACTCGCTGCCCAGCAACAGCAGGCGCTTGGGCTCAGAATCCAGCGATGGCCTCATGTGGTGTTGCCTGCCGGGGGCTTGGACGAGGGGTTGAATGGCGCGGTTGCGGGGGCACGAGCCACAGCGAGCGAATCCTCCACCGGCTCCTGGACTTCATCAACCTGCCAGGTCAATAGCGCAATTGCCAGCGCCAGCGAGATGACTTCCACCCGCATGGCACTGTGCACCATGATGGAGAGCCCCCAGATGGAAAACCCGGCCACGAAGCCGCGCGCCATCCCCGGTGTATTGCCTACATAGCGCTTCAAGAGCATCCAGCCCAGAATGAGAAAGGCGCCAATACCAAACAAGCCATGCTCGCCGAGTAGGCGCGTGTACTCAGTGTGGGCCGCCAAAGACGATAAGGCAATGCCACTGCGATACTCGGTCGCCAGCCCCACACCGGTGCCGGTAAAGATGTAGTCGGAGAAGGCGCTCAGGTCCGCTTGGGCGGCCTCCAGGCGGCCGGTCGTGTCCAGTTCCGCCAAGCGCAGTGCCAGCGTGCCGCCGGTGAAACTGTTCAGCCAGGGGAAGATCACGGCAACCAGCAGAATGGTTCCAAGAATGACCAGCAACAGAAATCGACCACGGGAGCGGCCGGTACGCAGGGTATGGAGCCCAAAGGCAACCAGGCCCAACACAAAGCTGTAGACGCCGCCCCGCGAGAAGGTCAACATCGCCTGCCCCAGAAACACGAACGCCAGGACCAAGAGCAGTAATCGCGTACTCCGCGCCTGCGGTATGAGGACCGTCAACATGATGCAAGCCAGCGCCGCCAGACCCATCACGTTAGAGACCTGATTAGGCCCATAATTGCCGCTGGTTACCCAATTGGAAGCCAGCAGGAAATCGGATGTGAAAGTAGCTGTATTGAAGACAGCCAGGGCTGTCACCGCCAGAATAGGCGCAATCAGGGCAAGCAGCAGCCGCGTCGCCGTGCGTATATCAATCGGCCTGGCCCACATATAGAGCGCCATCATGATGAGTGACAGATAGGCCCCCAGGTTGAAGCTTAGGTTGTCTCGAGCGGTGACCAGATCAACTTGCAGCAGCGTGATCACTGCCGCCGGTAGCAAGGCCAACAGCAGAAAGAGCGGCCAGAAACTGCGCAGACGACGCGCCTCACGTTGTTTGCCCCACTCCACAACAATCGCTATGGCCATGATTATCACCGTGGCATACTTGGCATACTCCCATGGCACGTAGGCACGCGTCATGCGCCACAAGACCTCAGCCCCGGCAATGTAGGCCACTGCGTAAAGCACATGCGATGTCTTGGACAACAAAGCCGCCCGCACACCGAAAGCAAGGATAATCAACGCATGGACCGTACTGACCACTGGCAGCGCTTCCAGCAAGAACACGAGTGGTATATGCAACCCCAGAAACAGAAACACGCGCACGTTGAAAGAACGTGTCAGATCGCGCGCCGGGTTGCCCGACAGTTCCAACACGCCGTCAGGCGGTGGCGGGGTTCCGACGTTAGATTTAGGTACTTCGACGGTCATAGCATCTCCTCGCGCTTGTTGGTGTCCAGAGCAGGGATGGTCGGATGATGATCAAGCATTCGGCGTCCCGCGTCAAGGTAGCGACGGTTGCGGGCATACGTATCGGGCAGCAGCGCCGCCATCAGGCCCATCCGAATCAGTCCCCGCAATCCATGCCCCCGCGATCCCAGGCTGGAAAACGTGCGAATGAGCGCCGCTTCCTGTACCTGGCGAGGCGTGAAATAGCGATGTAGCAGATACGCCTCGGTGGGCGACAAGAAATGGCGCTCCATCAGACTGGCCCGACTGGAAGCGCTGGTGACCACGCGTGCTTTATGCTGGCGGAGTCCGCCGCGCGGCGCGTGCAGGTGCAGCACGCCGGCCGCCGGATTGAGCACCAGCAGCTTGCCCGACAAATAGAGGCGCATTCCCAGATCACCGTCGGCACGCGCGCCGCGTTCATAGGCCAAATCAAACAGCCCGGAGTCCTCCAGTGCCGCCTTGCGTAACAAGGTGTTGTTCGTCGGAAACACGTCGCTATCGCGAACAAAGGTGAAATCGGATGGCAGCCAGCCGGCCCCGACCTCTTCGGCTACCCCGCAGGATGCATCAACCTGATGCTGCTGCAGAAAGGCCAGGTGTCGCTCGATCAGATCCGAATCAATCTCATCGTCATCATCCAGGAACAGAATTGTCTCGCCCTCAGCAACCTGCAAACCGGCATTGCGTGAAGAGCACTGGCCGGCTTCGTCTTGCCAGATAACCGTTAGCGGCAGATCGGCGAAGTGCTGTGGCCAATCCCACTCCCGTTCGGCCTCGGCCGTCTGATCGACCACCACAATATCCAGCGGCGCCACGGTCTGATTCCGCAATTGGTCCAGCACCTTGAATAGATGCGGGTAGCGATCCAGCGTCGGAATCAGGACCGATACTGAGGGAGCCACCGCACGATCCAATTCCGGCGGAGTCAACGTGTGCAGGTGTTGGGACGGGTAAGTTGACGACAGATCGGCGCTGGTCCGGTACGCTGCCAGCGCGCTGCTCCACGCCGTGCCATTGCGCCAAGTGCGCCACAAGGCCCAGCGGGCCCACTGCCCACCAAATCGGGCGCGGGCGAAACGAAACTCATCGACCAGGGGAATCGGTGTCGTGGCATACTGTGCTGCGGCCGTGGGCTCCACCAGGAACGGCACGTAACGCATCAGCGCGCCCTGGCTAATCCAGCGGTGCCCCAGTTCCAGAGCCGCAGCAGTCAGCGATGAAAAGCCGGGATTGGGACCGCCCAGCGATCGGAGCACGTCCGTGCGAACCAGACAGGCCCCAAGCGACAACCGCCACGAAGTGGCCACACCATCGGGGTCGGGGTCACGCGTAAAGCGCCAGCCCGGATTCAAGTAATCGAGGAATACAGGCAGCCCCGTCATGCCCATGGACAGACCTGCATGCCACACATCACCGCCGACCAGCTGAGCCTCAGCGATCCTGCCCGCGTCTGGTATGCCCATGGCCGCGTCCCAAAACAGGACATAGTCACTGGTCAGGGTCAGGGTCGCCACGGCCTGCGCAACCGAACTCGGCTCACGAGCCGCCGCGTGAACATCGCCCCACGGCCATTCGGGCGCAAGCTCAGGGGTCTCGCTCTGCCAAATCAGATCAATGGTCATGGCATCCTTCCATTGATCGGTAAAATGCGTCAAAGGCCGCAATTTGATCGTCCAGCTGAAAACACTGCATCACCCGCCGACGGCCGGCATCACCCATCCTGCGCCGCAGGTCAGGCTTCGAGGCCAGTAAAGCCAGTTTGTCAGCCAGCGCCGCCGGATCACGCCTGGGCACGATGATGCCTGTTTCCCCATCGGCCACGTTGGCCTTTAACCCATCGGCATCACTGGCCACAACCGGCAGCTGCATGGCCTGTGCTTCGAGTACGGAGTTGCCAAAGCCTTCGGTCACGGCCGCATGGAGAAAGACATCAGCCCACTTCATTTCCTCCACGACATCGGAGTGCGGCAGGCCACCCAAGAAGGTGACCTCGTCTTCCAAGCCGAGTTGGTGGCGCGCAAAGGCCAGCGGCTGTAAATAATGACCTGCGCCGACGATGTGGTATTCAAACGGCACATTCCGCTCGCGCAGCAAGTGAACCGCCTCCAGCGCGTATTCATATCCCTTCACCCACTCCAGACGCCCCACGCTCAGAATCCGCAGCGGCCGATCCGGACCAATCGTCACCGCTTCACGCGCTGCGTCATCCGTCTGGAAAAATGTCACATCAATGGCCGGCGGAATGAACACATGGGGCATGTCCGGCGGACAACCTCGGGAAAGGGCCCGCCGCCACAGATCGTCGGCCAATAGATGCAGCGCATCCGCATCGGCCCAGAGGTCGGCGTAATGATCGGGATTCTCCAGTCCGGCATAGGTTACATCCGAGCCGCGAAAACTGGCAGTGAGGCAACAGTCCAACGCCTGCCTGAGGTGCGTCCGGCCTCTTGCCAACGCGCCAAACTCGAAGTGAAGAATATCAGGCGCCAGACTTACCAGCGTCGTGTCCAGGTAGAATTGCTTGAATGTTCCCAGTCCCACGCGCGACCACACCTCACGCCAGTACCGCCACGTTAATCGCGGTGAGCGCGTGAGTGTTGAAATGAACGCGGGCAACCACATCAAGGCCGCACCGAACGAAGAGGATCGGTTCCATTCCGCATGGACCCGAGACTTAAGTTCCGGCCGGGTTTGCAACGGCGGGAAGAGGTCCCAACTGTCCAGGGCCGCCTGTTGGCAGACAACGTGTACGTCCCAGCCCGCATCAACAAGACCGACAAACTTATTGACGATAAAGGTCTCCGACAACTGCGGAAAACGAGGGACAACCATAACAAGTCGCATGATTCAGGCCACGCTCCTGAACAGACCCTCGAAGGCAGAGACTTGATCCTCAAGCCGGAAATCGCGGAGAACGCGCTCCCGACCGGCCTGACCCATTTGCTGTCGCATGGCGGGGCGCGACCATAAGTAGGCCAGGGCATCAGCCATTGCGGCCGCGTCTCGGGGCGGGACAAGCAGGCCTTCGACACCATCGGTGACCGCTTCTTTCATCCCATCGACGTCGGTTGTCACCACAGGCAGCCCGCAGGCCATCGCCTCCAGAACCGCGTTCGAGATACCCTCGCTGAGGCTCGACAGCAGAAAGACATCCGCTTGTTGTAGACTCTCCACCACCTTGTCCGGCGGTAGTAGTCCGTGCCACTTGACCACGTCAGCCAGCTCAAGATCGTCAATGGTATAGAGCAAGCGCAGATTCTCAGCGCCGCGGCCGATAATATCCAGATGGACGGGAACACCCCGCCGTCGCAATAACGCGATGGCCGACAGGGCATATTCGTATCCCTTGCGCCAGATAATGGATCCTGTCATGATGAGCCGCAACGTGTTTCCAGGGGGCAAGCGGGTGGTCGCCGGGCGAAAAACATCGGGATCGACGGCCGGGCGAATGATAACCGACTTTGCGGGGTCAAGCCCATAGTGCGTCGCCTCCTCCTGAATGGCTTCCGACACACAGTGTACGGCCGCCGCCTTCTCAAACGTTACGGCCAGGGCATCGCGCATACCAGCGCGTTCCGGGTTATGGGGCACGACATTGATTTGAGCGCCCCGGCAGCTGATGACCGTTGGGGCTCGCTCCATCAACGGCAAATGGCTGATGGCCGTCGCGTTCCAGGGAAAGTAGATGATGTCCCAGACGCGGCCCGTAAAGGGCAGCCAGCGATACAGAAGTTCAGCGGAGGACATACCCAACAGGTTCGCATTTCGGGCTTGAGCAATTAACTGTGCGGCTTCGCCCGGTGCGCGCCAGGTGGCGGCGCCAAACTCGTAGCCGGTTCGGGCCATTCGCTTCGTCCGCGAGCCCGACCAACCCGGCGCATAGAGAAAGTCAACATTGGCGGTCGATCGCCAGGAAGCGTCGGGTTCCCTGGCCACAGCCATCGTGATTCGAATGTCGCGCTGGGCCAGGCCTCTAACCAGACGAGCCAGAAACGTCTCCGGCGGCCAGTTGACACCAACGAATAGCACGCTTAACCGTGTTGTCGCGTTCTCGGTCATTGGCCACCCAGCAGAGGTCGATAGTGGAGTTCCAGCCAGGCCGAGAAGCTGAGCAACATCGACACCGTGTAGCCGCGCTTATCGGTATACGGATCAGACCTGAACGCGGAAAGGAGCGCGGCAACGACTTGCGGTTCGACAAAGTTGTGCAGAAGGAGTCCGGGACTCAACAACCAGTCGTTCAGTCCCTGACGGCCTTGAGGTCCGGCGAATTGCACCTCCCAATTCCGCTCCAGGATCTTTTGACCCTGCAGCGTCCGCACCCCACGGGACATGACGCGCGCGGCCAGCCCCGTATAGCTGGTTCGGCCGTCATGGAACAAGTCCTGGCCGGTAACTTGCCAGGTAATCTTGGCCAGGTCGGGCGCGTATCGTCGCAAATAGTCGATCTGCAATTGGCGCCCACGGACCATGGCTGTGGGCACGGTGCAAAAGAAGTCCACCAGCCGATTGTCGTAGAACGGCAAACGCGGGAAAGCGGCGGCCGTGTACATCCGCAATGCCGTAGTTGTCCAGCGAGCCGACCACAGATTGGTCTTGATCGCCTTTAGCCGAAAATCCGGGTCGTCAATCTGCGGCACGCGCTGCAGCTGATCGCTGAGACTGGCGCGAAAAAGCGAGTCTGGCGCGGAACCGGCCGATTGCCTCTCGTAGAGATTAGCCAGCAGCCAGCTGCTGCCGCCTTTGAGAAATTTGCGTTGGGTCGTTTCAAGGAACGCCTGTTCGTCGAGCAGCCCCATATGCCCATCGGCCAGTCCTACATCACCCAACAAGACATCGCCCCAATGAGCGGCGACCACGTAATCGGCATGCTGGCCAAGCGGGGAGACGATGGCTGCCTGCCGGCATTGGGTCACATCTTCAAACCCCTCGATTGCCGCCGTTATCTGGGGCAGTTCGGCAAACAAGTAGGGTGTGATGGTATAGGCATCGAAAGCCATACCGCGCGCTGCGGCAACGCGACGGCCGATCCGTGTCTCAGCTGAATCATCGCTGTAACCATAGGAATAGGCCCATAAATGATCCATCGGGTCGCCCATTGGGAGGGCCGCCACGGTACTGCGCGAATCGAGTCCCCCGGAGATTGGCAAAGCAATACGGCCGCCGGCTGTCATATCACTCATCACGGCCGCCAATCGCTGGGCGAATTCGTCAACCGTATCCTCGTATGAGCGCGTCAGGTCCGGTTGATGCCACCAGTGCCAATAAGTACTCTCGTCTACCAAACGGCCGTTCCTATCCAAACAGATATGCGTGGCCGGTCGCAGAATGCGCACCCCACAGAGATGGGTCCGGTCGCCGGCGAAGAAGCCAAAGCCAAACAATGTCGCCAGACCATCCCAATCTAGATCGGTTCGCCCGGCCGCCGCCGCCACCGCGGGGAAAAAGCTGCCGAGCGCCACCCGCGAATCGTCCTGGGCAAGGTAGGCGTGCAAGGTCGCGTATCGGTTGGTCAGGATGTGCCATTGTTCGCTGGTGCGATGCCAGGCCACAACGACAAAGTGCCCGTTCAAACTCTCCGTCGCTACACGACCATCCAACACATCGAGAATCGTTTCCTCGGGTTCGTCGGTGTCATACAGTTCGCCAATCAGCCACACAAACCATGGGCCGCGCTCAAGCGTCAGGTGCGGCATGCCCCGCCAGCCATCTGCTGTCTCTGTGCCCCACAGCGACCAGTCATCAGACTTGAGAACCGGTGACCACGGCAGCTCCGCCACACGCTTCGGCAGGGTTTGACTATCCCCGCCAAACGTCAGTAGCCAGTCACCCAGGACGCCCATAGACAGGACATCATGATTTTCGGCAGCGACACCATCCGATAAATCAATGGCCTTCGCTGTATCGGCCGGGGGGAGTGTTGGCAGGAGCGACATGGCGAATTAGCTTCCCTCTCGTCGACACGTTGCACACACGCCGGCTACAAAATACTCGGACAGACCAGGAATACCCATGAGAGCCGGCAAGGGGACCAACGGCGCCATCGTCAACGTCTCAATCCGGATACCAGGCTGCTGCTTGAGGATCCCTTTGAATCGACCGACCGTCATGCGATTCAATCCACCCGGCAGCTGTTGATAACGCTCTTTCAAGACAGGTTCATTGTGGTAGACCGATTGAACCCGCATGATTATGCGTTCCGGCACGACCAAATGAACCCACGGCCGATCACGACGGATCGTGCCACTCATGTGCCGTCCCCACGGATTGCGCCAGGGCGGCCCAAACTTGATCAGCAAGAGACCACCCGGCCGTGTAAGGCGCGTCATCTCGGCCAGTATCTGCTCCGGCTGATCAAAGTGCTCGAACGAGTCGTGTGATATCACCACATCGAAAGCGCCGTCCGCCAGCGACTCAGCGCCGGTGTCCACGAAGGTGGCTGCATAGTCCCGGCTGTGTGCCTCCTCCTCGGCGTAGCGAAACTCCGGCACGATATCCACACCAACCACATGACCGGCACCTTTCTCAGCCAGGGCCAGCGTATAGCCCCCTTCTCCACAGCCGAAATCGAGAACGGTTTTGCCGGCAATCTCGGCCCACAGCTGGGGGCCAAAAGCGCGTTCAAATGTCGCGATATAGCGATCGGTTTCCGTGACGTGCTCCCGAACCCGCATACGCCGTGGGCGTGGCGGGTAATAGCAGCACGTCCGCAGAAAAAGCCGCTCGGCGGCCGTAAGCTGCTCGTACTGGCCGAAAGTGGCTGGATCAAACCGGGCGGCGCGTTGCCTGGGAATTGTCGGTGAATTCATGACAGGTGTAATGGTATGGTTCGCTCGCCTGATCATGGCACATCCGTGTTCGCCATATCAGCTAACTCAGCAGCAGCTTCGAGGTTGTCCGGCTGCAATGCCAGCACTCGCTCGAATGCAAAACGAGCATCGTCAGTCAACCCCGTTGCAGTCAAGTAACGACCGGCTGTCAGCCACGCAGCAGGATCATCCGGATGAAGATCCAGTGCCTTTGTCGTAGCTTCGCGAACCAGGTTAGCGTTTTCGGCCGACGCAGCAACAGATGCCAGGTTCATCCAGTATCCAAACCCATCGGGGCTATTGCTGGCAGCCTCTCGATAAAAATCAGCGGCATCGGCCAATCGATTGTCACTCTGAGCGAGTGCGCCGCGCGCAGCCCAGACTTGCGCGTCGTATGGCCAGCGTTGAAGCATACGCACATACCAGCTATCGGCCGTCTTTGTATCACCATCGGCCAGGAAGGTCTCGGCCATCGCCCGATAGTAGTCCCGTTCCTCGGGATAGTTTAACAGACCTCGATCCAATACATCGCGCGCCATCGTTAAATTATTCAGTGACAGATAAGCCTGAGCGAGTGCGCCATAGACATCGGCCGTCGGCGAGGAGGTCAGATACAGGACGCGCTCCAGAGCTACAACAGCTTCTTCGGAACGATCGGCAGCCTGCAACGCCGCGCCATACCGACGCCACGCCTCAGCCAAATTGGGGTCGGTATAGGCCGACAGTTCAAACAGCGCCAACGCCTCAGCGGAGCGTCCTTCTTCCAGGGCACGCAATCCGGCACCTAGCCAGTAGTTGGCCGACACAACCGTGCCCTGACAAGCACGCAGCGCCTGATCCGGCAGTCTCAGGTCCCAGTACAGCCGGCACAGCTGAAACTGGGTAAGGGACCCTGATGTCGGGTCACTCATACCGGCCAGCAGCCATGCTTCGGCTTCGCTTGGTCGCCCGGACGCGGCCGCCCGGTGAGCCAGAGCACGCGCGCGCAAACCGCCGGTCGGCGCATCAACGGCCGTGGGTGGGTTATCCGATACCTGTGCTGACCCACCGGGCGTCGCGGCCATAGCCGCCCGCAAGGCCACCGCGTTGCCGCCCATCTGGCTCAGAACGGCCGATCGGCCGGACAACCGAGAGACTAGCAACAGCACAACAACAGCCACCGTGATGATGGCCGCCCATTGAGCCGGCTCAAGTGCCCGTCGCGATGGCGGTTGCTTAGTCATCGCTGCAAGTATCGCTCGTTCCAGAGCACCAAACTGAGCACGGTCCACAGCCAGCGACTGTAGTCGTTGCGTCCTGAAACATGGTCATTCAAAAGGTCTTCCAGGGCCACCCTGTTGATCGGCAATCCCAGCAAGTCTGACCGGCCCAACACCTTTTCACGAAAAAGCGGTAGCAGCGGTCCACGCAGCCACTCATCCATGGGCACGGAGAAGCCGCGCTTGGCCCCACTCTGAAAATCCGTGTGGCGCGACAGCGCCTGACGCAGGGGCAGTTTACCGATCGACTGCTCCAGGTCCAGGCAGCTGCGCCAGTCCACGCGCGCAGCAATGTCGACTACCTCGCGATCCAGCAACGGCACGCGCACCTCCAGCGAATGGTACATGCTGGCCCGGTCGACCTTCAAGAGCACGCGGGTCAGATGGCCGACCGTCTCGCTCCAGCGCAACCATTGCGCGGTCTGGTCTTGCTGCCAGCCGGAGAACTCAAACAAGCCGAAGTCACCGGGCCAGGCCGGAAGCCCACTGAAGATTGACGCCAGGGCCGGGTCACCCAGCCGCGAGTGGGTGGCGCGAAACCAATCGCCAACCGTTGGCCAGCGCAGTCCCGCGTTTCCGTTAGCGGGGCCGGTTACCCGATAAATGGCCCGGCGGCCCGTACGCAGCCAGTAGGCCTGGCGGAAATCGGCCGCATGGGTCAGCACGGAGCCAAAGCGCTTGGCATAGCCCCAGAACAACTCATCGCCGCCATCGCCCGACAGCATGACCGTCACGTCGCGCCTAGCCATGGCCGACACGAGCATGGTGGGGAATATCGAGTAGTCGGCAAACGGTTCGCTGCAGGCGTCCACAACCCGGTCTAGCCAGGTCAGGGCCATCTCTGGGGAATAATGTTCGACCACGTGGTCAAGTCCCAGCGCCTGGGCGTAGCAGGCAGCGTCGCCCGACTCATCGGCCACATTGCCCGCAAGACCAATGGTAAACGCCTTCAGCCCCGGAGCACCGTGCGTCATGGTCTTGGCTGCGACGAGGGGCGAATCTATGCCACCGGACAAAAACGTCCCCAGCGGCACGTCGCTGACCATCTGGCGTCGAACTGCATCCGTAACGGCCGCGTTTACCGCTTCATATGCCTCGTCACCGGACAAATCTGGTTCCTGGTAGACCGGGAAGCCATAGTACTGCCCCCGCGTCACCCGGCCCGTGCTCGTTACTTCCAGCCAGCAGCCGGGCTCCAGCATGGCCGTCTGCTCCAGAATGCCGTAGGGGGCCGGCACATAGCCCAGACGCAAATACAGCCCCAGCGCGGCCGACCACACCGGCAGATTCTTGCTCCAGGGGTGGGCCAGAATCTGGTCATACTGTGAGGCGAAAACGACGCCGTCGCCGGTCAGCAGGGTGTACATCGGTTTGATACCGACATGGTCGCGGGCCATTAGCAGCGTCTGCGTTTCGCGGTCATAGAAGGCCAGGGCGAACATGCCGTTGAAACGGTCCAGTGCCGCCTTGCCCCAATGAATGAGCGCCTGGAGCATCACCTCGGTGTCGCCCGTGGAACGAAAGGTGATTCCGGTCTGCTCCAACTCGGCGCGTAGAGTGCGGAAATTGTAGAGTTCACCATTGAAGACCAGTGCATAGCGGCCATCGGGTGACACCATCGGCTGGTCGGCGGCCGTCGACAGGTCCAGAATTGCCAGGCGCCGAAATCCGAGTGTGCAGGCCAGACCATCGGTCCAGATGCCTTGCCCATCCGGCCCACGCCGGGCCATCATAGCCACCAGCTCGGCCATATCGGCTGCCGGTTCACTCCCCTCAAATCGTAGTTCTCCCGTTATGCCGCACATCGTAAGTTACTGCTTGGTCAGCCCCTGGGGAAAGTTAGCCATCTGTTGCGCCGACACCGGCAATCCGCGACGCAAGAACACCCAATAGGAACGATCCTGATACCAGTCGTTGCGAACCACCCCCACCTGCTCGTAGGTCTCCTGGAAGCGCGGCATGGCATACAGCTCCTCGTGCACACCATAGAAATCTGGTTTGTCCAGCGAGAAGGCAGTAATCGCCACCACGTCCGGGTCTACGGCAAAGAAATAGTCGCTGGACCAACCGTTCTCGGCTATATGACGGTCGGTCAAGGACTCCGGGTTAATGTCGATGGTCGCCAGACCGGAATAGTAGGGCGTCGCCCCGACATCGGCTATCGCCAGGACCGCATCGGCAGGAACGGAATCCCGCAGCCATTGCCCCAACGGGACCAGCGAGACGGCCGTGCTCGTCTGCAAGCGCAGTGATTCGCTCCGCAAAATAGCTACGCCGAACAAGCTCATCATCGCCAACACCATGGCAATGAGGGCAAACGGCAATGCCCCCCGGAGGGAACGGTCAGCCGTATCGCCGCGCAGCTCGGTCGCCAGCAGGCTGAACGGAATGAGCAATAGCCCGACCAAGGGTGCCAGGTAACGGCCGCCGGGCATCCAGTCAGAGAAGTTGAAATAGACGGCAAAGAAAGCCAGGGCCAGGACCAGCGCCGTATACTCGACACGTAGTTGGCGACGGCGCGGAAAGCCCAAAGCCGCGCCGATCACCGCCAGCAACGCCATGGCCGCATAGTAATAACCAAACGGCGCGTAGTAGTGGGTTTGACGAATGAACAAATTACGCAGGTTGGCGACCCACGTGTCGATGGGCAGCCCACCTCCGACCCCTTTCGACAAAAAGGGAGTCGGCCAGAAAGCATCGAAGTAGGACACTCGCCAGACATGATAGCCAATCAACAAGAGCGCGAAGACACCGAGCGCCACAATGGTCGGCCAAACCACGCCCCCGGCACGATCCGTCGGCGATGACCAACGGCCGAACGCCAGCAGGCACAGAGCCAGCACCGGCAAGGCGACCACACCCTCCGGACGCGTCAGGGCCAACAGGAACCCCATGAGGCCCAGGACCAGGGCCAACCAGATTGACCGCAGTTCAAACAGGTAATCCACAACGAGAACGGTCGTCAATAGGAGAGCGGCAAAGAGCGAGGTCTCGAGCCCGGAAATAGCATACAGCGTCAGCGGTCCCGAAATCGCCAACAGTCCTACGGTCAACATAAGCGGCCACCCGGACACGCCGCGCCGACGCAATATCCACCACAACACCACAATCGTCAGGGCTCCATATAGCCACCCAAGCAGCCCGGCCCCGGTGGCTAGATCAAACCCTGCGACCTGGATGGCGGCCAGCACGATAATCCACAGAAAATTGCTATAGCCCTCGACCGGCGGGCTGGCGGCGTTAAACGTCAACCCTTGACCGGCAGCGAGATGATCGGCGTAGCGAAACGAAATGAACGAATCATCGGGCACAAACGGGGTATACCAGGCACCGATGAGGGCAAACGCGCAGAGGCAGGCAAGCAGAATGACCCACGGGCCTAGCTTCACCCGCTGAGCGGGCGCGTCTGCCGTAACGGCTAATGGCGCGGTGTCGCTGCGAGCTGATTGCGTCACGTCACCTGCCATTTTCCAACGTTGACTTAGCGGGAATTGCGATCTGATGGCCCAAAGGATCGGCATTTGCTTCAACCGTCCACTGACCCAGTTCACCAACCAGTCCGGGCAGAGTTACATCCGTTTGCCGGGCGCCATCGAAATTGAGCTTGACGCGGATCTTGCCCCGGCTGAGGAACCCGTGACGATGCACACCAACCACCAGCTCAAAGTAGTAGAAACCCGTACGTAATGCTCCGGCCGGCAGCAGGTAGACCGACTCGTAGCTGCCCGCGGGCCGCAATGCGTCATCCACGGCGTCCATGTCATAGGTACGGTAAAGGTGGGCGCCATCGCGCGAAAAGATGTCGAAGCCCAGGTGAAGATTGCGCACGGGTTCGAGCAAATCATACTTGATTCGCAGTTCCAGCGGCCGATTGTTGTCCACGTATTCGCCCACGCGGTAATCGCCCTGCATCACGGTGATCTGGCGCAGGCAGATGAGATCGCCCAGAATTACGGGCTCGTCTAGTGGTTCCGAGAAGGACTCCTGCAAATAGGTGCGGATGACTTCGTTGGTTGGGCCTTCAGCCATCAAGCGTCCCTGGTCAATCAGAAAAGCCGAGGTGCACAGGCGCTGGACAGCCTGCATGTTATGGCTGACAAACAGCACGGTTCGCCCGGAATCGGCCACGCCGCCCATCGTGTCCAGACACTTCTGTTGAAATGCGGCATCGCCCACGGCCAACACCTCATCGACCAGTAGTATCTCCGACTCCAGATGGGCCGACACGGCAAATGCCAGTCGGACGCGCATGCCGCTGGAGTAGCGCTTGACCGGCGTGTCGATGAACTTCTCCACCTCGGAAAAGGCCACGATCTCGTCGAACTTGCGGTCGACTTCGGCCTTGGACATCCCCAGAATTGTGCCGTTGAGGTAGACGTTTTCGCGGCCGGTCAGCTCCGGGTGGAAGCCGGTGCCGACCTCCAGCAGGCTGGACACGCGACCGTTGAGCACAACGCGACCCGCAGATGGTGGCGTGATGCGCGACAGAATTTTGAGCAGTGTGCTCTTGCCCGCGCCGTTGCGACCGACAATGCCCACGACTTCGCCAGGGTAGACCTGAAACGAAACATCGCGCAAAGCCCAGATAACATCCGGGCTGTCCTCGTCTCGAAATGGCTCAAGCGATACAGGCCTCGGTAGTTGGTGAAAGGCGAACGAAGCCAGGCCAGCGCTGGACTGCATCAACGTGTCGTGACGCTTTTCCTGCAACCGATGCGGTACTGCTTGCTGATGGGTTCGACGCTGATGGCCGGCAGGCTACCGACATGGCCGTTACTACGTTCGTTCATGATCAGACACCCCTTACCGGCCATGTCACACCGCGCTGCCAAGCGACTAAGGGCGACACAGAGGTTAGGTACTGGATCCGGTCGGAATCGGAGAGATCCATGTCTTCACTAAACAACATCAGCGAACACTGCTTCTGTCCGGCGAAAGTAGACCAGTCCGGAAATCAAGAATGACAATCGTCGAGAACGTGCCGATGGCCAGCATATCCCACGGCATAGGACTGGTATCAAGCAGCGCCGACCGAAACCCCTCGATAATGCCAACCATAGGATAAAGTCCAAACAGGAAGCGGCCAATCGTCCCGAAGCGCTCATCAATGAGAGAACCGGGCCAGACGACCGGTGCTGCATACATCATGATCTGAGTCAGGAAACGGCAAGGCGTGCTTGACGTCGCGATACTGCACGGACAGTGCTGCCAACCACAGACTGAAGCCAATCGTGAAAGCGATTAGCAAAATGTAAGCAATGGCAGGTAGAGCACCTTGGCTGTTGGCGCGATGCGAAACCAGGCCATGAGAATGAATACCAGCACCAGCGAGATGGCGAAATCAACCAGCTTCGCAGATGACGGCCGTCACGGGAAAGGCCAATCCTCGGAAAGTAGACCTTGGTCAGCATATCACTGTTGTTAACCAGGCTGAGCGCGGCCGCGCTCGCATGGCACTGGAGAAGTAGAGCCACGGCACCAGAGCCGCAAAATTGAAGATGGCATAGGGCACACCATCACTGCCAACCTCGGCGAGGTTGCCGAAGATGACGTGAAGATGATCATGCTGACGACCGGCCGGATGATGGCCCAGCCGAATCCGAGAATGGTCTGCTTGTAGAGGACCTTGACGTCCCGGTCGATCAGAAAGTAGAACAGGTCGCGGTACCGGCGAAGTTCCTGCCAGTCCACCAGCTTCCAGTTCTTGGCCGGTTCAATAATGATTTGTTCTTGCGCCATCAGCTTGATTGCTCGTCTATGCCGCGTGTCCATCCGCATCCCGCAGCGCACAACGGCCACCGCCCAACAGGAGTCGAGCAGGTCCGTATTAAATTGGCGGCCGAATGCTCGGATCGATTTTGTCCCACAGCTATCACCTTACCATATCCTGACGAAACCGCGTATGAATGGCTTGTGAAACCAAGGTGAACTTCACGTAAAAGGTTCCGCTGTGCGGCCAACGCATAGCACCGGACAATTGGCGCACTGCCGGTTACCAAACCAACCAGCGTCCTGAAATGCAAAAACACCCTCCATCATGTATGAAGGGTGTCCTATTTCTAGCGGAGAAGTGGTTGCTAATTCAAATACTGTCGCAAATGTCCGGCAAAATTGGGGTGGCGCAGCTTGCGCGAGCGCTTCCTTCTCCAGCTGGCGAATGCGCTCGCGCGAAAGGCCAAACATCTCGCCCACTTCCTTCAGCGTGCGCGATTCGCCGTCCTGCAAGCCGTAGCGCAGGCGCAAGATACGTGCCTCGCGCGGCGTCAGCTGATCCAGAATGTCGCCGATTTCTTCGGTCAACATATTCTGGGCCACAGTCTCGGCCGGAGCCGGCGCTTCAATGTCTTCGATGAAGTCACCCAACTCCGCATCAGATTCGTCGCCGACCGGACGCTCCAGATGGACCGGCTGGCGGCTGGTGCGCAGCATCCAGCGCACGCGCTCGGCGGGCAGTTCCATGCTCTCGGCAATCTCCTCGGCCGTCGGCTGGCGACCGTACTCCTGCTCCAACTCCTGGGCCACCTGATACAGCTTGCTGATGCGGCCGCCGAGATGAGCGGGAATACGGATGGTGCGGCCGTGGTTGGCCAGCGCGCGGGTCACAGCCTGGCGAATCCACCACGTGGCATAGGTGCTGAACCGGTTGCCGCGCCGGTAATCATATTTCTCGACTGCCTTCATCAGGCCGACGTTGCCTTCCTGGATTAGGTCCAGGAACTGCAGGCCACGGCCACGATACTTCTTGGCGATGCTGACCACCAGGCGCGTATTGGCGCGAATCAAGTGCGCCCGCGCCGCCTCACCAACTTCGTAGACCAATTCAGACGATCCAACTCATCCAGATCAACGATTTCGCCGGAAGTCATGCGCTCCGATGCCGCGCGTCCGGCCTCAATCTCCATGGCCAGTTGCACTTCTTCTTCGGCCGACAGCAAACCCTGCTGGCCCATCTCGCGGAAGTAGAGGCCGACCGAATCGTCGATCGGCACATTGCTCAGGTCGAACAGCGGCGCCTCATGCGAATGGACACGCGAGACGAATGGTCGAACACCACGGCCAGATCTTCGGCCGTCATGGCCATCCTCATCGACTTCTCCATTGTCGCCCAGCGACAAGTCCACCACATCGTCTTCGTTCTCGTATATGGCAATGCCCAGCGCCTGAGCTTCTTCCAGCAGTGCTTCCAGCAACGAAATGTTGTTCTCGATCTCCGGCATGGCCTGCAGGATCTGATCATAGGTCAGATAGCGCTGGGTGATGCCCTTCGTTCAGTAGGCACACTCAAGATTTCCATTTCGTCGGACATGGGTTCGTTGTCGCTCATTATTGCTCAATGATTCCTTACTATGTCCTTCTTCAATTGACAATTGCAGAACGCGGCGGATAATAGCGCTGGCGTAATCCAACGCGAGTCAGAATAATTCACCTGCAAGTAACAACTCCGGAAAGGATGCGCTCCACCACATTATTTATCCTCTTCCACTAGATCAAAAGTGCAGTCTAGCATAAGCCGAGGACAAAAGTCAATAGCGCCGGTTGATTGAACCAACGCCGTAGTCACGTAGTATAATGCTTGAAGATAACAGGACGATGAGATTGTGGCTGCGGCACACCGCTATTCTTCATTGCAGACTCAGGCCGAATCGGCCTAGTCGTCATCCAGACGTCCCACCCTTGTTCCTATGATTTCTAGAGGAGTGAAGAACATGAAACGGCAGCATCCTGTCTTCTATTCGTACTGCTAGTTACCCTCTTCTCTGGCCGCCTGCGGTGGCTCCGGCGCCGAACAAGCAGTTGAAACGAGTTCCCCCGGCCAACCGAAGCGGAGGAGCAGTACCACCGACGGAAGCGCACCGCCTACAGCCGCGATCGAAGCGGAACCAACAGCCGTCGAGACGAACCTATCACCTCCTTCCGCGACGCCCTCCAGGCCACGGTCCAGATTGAGGGACAGGGCAGTTTTGTCGACCCGGAGTTTGGCCTCCAGCTCAATTCGGCTGGGCGTGGTTCCGGCTTCATCATCGATCCCGACCGGCATTGCCGTCACGAATAATCACGTCGTAACCGGCGCCGCCTTCCTCCAGGTATGGGTTGCGCGGCGAGGACTCAGCCCGGTAAACGCCCGTGTCCTGGGCGTGTCCGAGTGTTCGGACCTGGCCGTCATTGATATTGACGGCGACGACTTTCCGTACCTGCTCTGGTAGCGAGGGTCGCCCCCAAATTGGAACCGACATCTATGCGCTGGGCTTTCCCCTCGGCGACCCTGAACCAACCATTACGCGCGGCATTATCTCCAAGGAAAACGCCGGCGGCGAAACGTCATGGGCCTCGGTCGATGCCGTCATAGAACATGACGCGACCATTAATCCCGGCAATTCGGGCGGCCCGCTGGTCACGGAAACGGGCGAAGTCGTCGGCGTCAACTACGCCGGCGATCCCGACAGCAGCCAATACTTCGCCATCAACGCGGACGACGCGCAGGCTATCATTGAGCGCCTGCGTGACGGCGAATGATGTCAACTCCATTGGTGTCAACGGTGAAGCTGTTTCCGACGGCGAGGGGCTAACAGGCATTTGGGTTTCCTCGGTTGAAAGCGGCTCACCGGCCGACAAGGCCGGCATCAAGTCCGGCGACATCATCACCAAAATGGAGGGTCTTGTGCTGGCCACCGATGGCACGATGTCCGACTACTGCGACATTCTTGCGCAGCAACGCGCCCGATGAAGTTCTGTCGGTCGAGGTGCTCCGCTTCGACACGCAAGAGGTGCTCGAAGGCCAGCTCAATGGCCGCGTGCTGGAGCCGTCCTTCTCCTTTGCCGTGGCTGCCGAAGATGCCATAACAGATGACTCTGATACGAATGGCAGCGCGGAATCAGCAACGACTACGTTGGCATCACCGACGATTCGGAGACCATTTTCATGGAAGTCCCGCACACAGTGGATCGAGGTCGATGGGTCACCGTGGACAGATGAAGGCACGGTCATTGGCAATCAGCTGATTGCTGCGCCCAGTATTGACGGCTATAGCAATACCTATACTACGCCCGGAGTCCAGATGCTGGCGTCGAGCTGGATTGGCCGGAAGCACTATGGATGAACTGCTGGATCTGTTTGACTTCTCCGCTGATTGCACCTATGACAGCCGATCGGACTATGAAGACCCGGTCTTCACCGGTCGATTTGACCTATACCTGGACTGCGCCGGAGAAGGCTCCGTGATTGCTGTGGTTGCCGCCGAACCGGCTGACCGAAGCTATCGCCGTGGTCATCATCGGTCAGGCACTCACCGACGCCGATCTGGAGGCGCTCGACCATGTCCTGGACACCTTTAATCTGGTAGGGACCCTGCTGCCCTAAGTGACCGAGGCGAGCACGGCTCAGGCAAGATAAAGTGAGCGGGTCGGGATCAATTTGAACCCGACCCGTTTTCTATCTCATTGCGGTTGCGATCCGGTGAACGCCAACGGCCGATAAGCTCTTCGATACGCCCGTCCTGATACGGCTGTGCGCACGATGGTGCATTCGGGCAGCGCTTCAATAAAGAGCTGCCCGTAGCGCTTGGTCATCACCCGCTTGTCCATAACCACTACGACCCCCTCGTCTGTCACCCGGCGAATCAGCCGGCCAAAGCCTTGCCGGAAACGCAGCACAGCCTCGGGAATCGAGTACTCAAAGAACGCATTCTCATAGGTTTCGGACCGGGCCGCAAAGACCGGATCGGACGGTACATCAAACGGTAGCTTGGCAATGATCAGCCCTTCGAGGATGTCGCCGGGCATATCTGCGCCTTCCCAGAAAGACCGTGTGCCCAGCAGGACGGAGCGGCTGTCCGCGCGGCGGAACTGCTCCAAGCAGCTGCTGGCGGGAGGTGCCGCTATTCTGGGCCAGGGTCGTGATGTTGTGGGCGGCCAGGGTCGCCTCAATAGCCTCGGCCGTTTGCGACAAATGGTTATTGGCCGTAAACAAGACCAGCGTCCGACCGCCCAGCGTCACGGCCGTCTTGACAATGACGTCTTCCAACATCCGCTGATAACCTGGTTGGTTCGGCTCAGGAATGTCGGTCACCAAATAGAGCAAGGTCGAGTTCAGATAATCGAACGGCGACCCCACAGCCATCTCATCGGCATGATGAGCATGGAGCCGGTCGCGCAAATAGTCAAAGCTCGGTTCCTGACGGCCGTAACCGGCTGTCTGCAGCGTGGCTGAGGTCATAACCACGGTCTCTTTGGCATTGAAGATGTGCTCCTCCACCAACGGGCCAACGTGCAACGGCGCGACATGGAGCGACAGCCGTGTCGCGAAACTGCTCTACCCAATAGATCATATCCTCGCTCGGCTGGAGAACCAGCGCATCCAGCTTGGTCGCGCGTCTTCTCCAACAACTTGGCATTATCCAGCATCGCAGCCCGCAGCTCCTCTTCGTCTTCAATGCCATGGCTGGCGGCGACATCGGCCACCGCCTCGGCCAGCTTGGCGAAGTCCTTGGCCAGCGGCTTCGAAGCGCGCGGCTGAGCGTTCTCCCAACTCTCCTCCAGCAGATGATACTCCGGCTGGATGCGAACCGCCGGCGTCAGCCGGATCTGGTCCGCGAACTGGCTCTGGCCCTGCTTCAGCGTCTCGCAGAAGACAGCTGAGCGTCATGAAGAACTCGTCGAGCTGAACTGTCGGCCATCTGGGCCGCACCGCGCATGCGTTCGGCAATAGCGTCGATGCTCCGGCTCACGTCAGCCGGCGCCACCGCATCTGATGCGCTGTTGCGCATTCGCCAACCATCCCGGCCCGTGGCTCGTGACTTCATCCAGGATGGTCTCGATATCGCTCGCCGGTCGGTGCGGAAGCTGAGCCCGCTGGTGACGGCGCTCTCCAGATGATGGGCCTCGTCAACGATCAGGTCAAGATACTCCGGCAGCACCAGATTGCCCGTGTGCCATGTCGGCCATCAGCAACGAGTGATTGACGACGATCAGGTGGGCCAGCTCGGCCGTTCGGCGAGCCACATGCAAGGGGCAGTTTTCGGCCGCGCACTTGTCGCTTGCTGCAAACCTGATTGTCGCCGTTGAGCCTCGACCAGGCCATCCGCTCTCCGGGTGTGCGCAGGCTGATCTCGGCCACATCGCCGCTCTTGGTAGTCGGCAGCCACAGCAGCAGCTTGGCATAGAGGGTCATCTCATCGGCGCTGGTTGGCCCGCTGCGGCGCAACTGCTGGAACAGGCGCGTGCAGACGTAGTTGCTGCGCCCCTTGCGCACCGCCGCCCGCAGGTTCATGCGCATGGTGTCACGCAAGGCAGGAATATCCTTGCTCATCAGCTGGTCCTGCAGGTTGATGGTATTGGTGGAGATGACCACCCGACGGCCGTTCTCGGTGGCCCAAAAGGCCGACGGCAGCAGGTAGCCCAGACTCTTGCCCGTACCCGTACCCGCCTCAACCAGAACATGCTGGCCATCATTGAAGGCCGAGGCCACCGCCTGCATCATCTCCACCTGCTGCGGCCGATACTCAAATCCCGGGAAACGTCTCGCTCAAAATGGCCACCGGGCATGATCAGGTCGGTCAGCCATTCGATGTCCAGCGGAGTGGGCGGTCTCGACCGGCACCAGGGGCTGACCCTCGACCACCGGGGCGTCGTACAGGCGCGGCAGTTGGCCGGTCTGGCGTAACTCGCCGCCGGTCGAACGCAGTGTCTGGCCCGCTCAGCCAGTACGTCCTCGAAGAACAACGTCTCCGGCCAGCCAATGGTTTTGCCGGCCTGGACTATCTCCTCCAGCTGGGCCAGCGACAACAGCGAGCGCGCTCCCAGCAGGGCCAGGAACAGTTCGATCGTGGTGTTGGCATCGGTCCCGGCGCGGTGGGATGTGCCCGGCGGCGGCGGGAAGTCGAGATGATAGGCCAGCGCTTCCAGCCCATAGCGGCCGGCGTCGGGCACGAGAATCGTGGCCAGGGTCAGCGTGTCCAGCCGAGTGGTTGCCATAGCTAAGTTGGTTGGCCCGCAGAGAAGCCGAGGTCGAACTCCACGTTGTGGCCGACCAGCACATGATCGCCCAGCGGCGCTTCAGCTGCGCCTGCAGCGACTTCCATCGTCGGCGCATCGGCCACCATCCCCGGCGTGATGCCGGTCAGCTTCGTGATAAAGGGTGGGATCTCAGTGCGCGGGTTGACCAGGGAAACGAACTCATCGCGGATTGACGTCGCCTTCAAACGTGATCGCCGCGACCTCGATGATCTCGATCCCGCTGCTGGATCAAGACCGGTCGTCTCGACATCAATTGCTACATACGTTCTGGGCATTGGGTAAATGGTAACCCAAATGCCGACAACATTCTAATGGAAGTCTCCGCGAAAGCGACCGCCCACCGGCGGCTCCACGCTCTATGAAGAAAGCGATATGTGCGTCCGGCTGTCGAAGGCGCCTTATCGTCTTCTTTTCGGTCACCCCACAACAAGCGATAGATGAGGACAAGGACAAAGATGACGGCAATGACCATTGACCCGAAGTAGCCCCACAACGCCCACTGGGCGAGTTCAGACACTTCATTGCCGGTCACAGTCGTCAGACTAGCGGCAATCGACGAGCCGATGATCATGCCGACAAGCATGATGCCGATGATGATCTGGCGGGCAGATCCCTTTCAGTGAATGGACCTGCTTTGGAAAGATCAGACGTGTCCACAGAAGACTTCAAACCGGCCCTTCTGGTATTGCTTCAGCCAACTCATCGTCGCGTCCTGCAAGCGACGGCAGCTGTTTGGCAACATCCTGCAGCGTGATGGAGGCCTGTTTACGTCAGCAGATGGCCTTGATATTGTCGGCCGTTGCTTCTTCCTTAAGCAGATCCGTCGTGATATCAAAGCCAGCCTCGGCCAAACCGCCGCCTTCCGGGATTCAAGCGCCGTGTAAATGGCTTCGGCCTGCATCATGGCCTTGATGGCCAGCGTCAGGTCTGAGTCCAGACGCAGGCCATGAGTAGACAGTTGATTGAAGACAACACCCATCAGCTGCCCAAATCCGGCGCCAACTTCAGGGTCCATGTAGCGGCCGATAGCCCGCTCGAAGTCCGCGATAAAAGGCTGCATCATCCACGTTGTCGCGAAACGGAACGCTCAGGCTGCGCACCGCGCGCGCCAGACCCGGCCGGATCTGCCTGACGGCGTAACCATGAGCAGGTTGACCAGATTGAAGCGATCGGACACATCCAGCTCGCCCATCATGCCCATATCGAGAAACGTGACGATGCCCGTATCCAGGTTGACAGCACATTACCCGGATGTGGATCGGCGTGGAAGAAGCCGTCAATGATCAGCTGCTTGATCAGCGCGCGGAGGACCGTGATGCCGATGGCATCGCGATCCAGTCCGGCTGCATCAATTGCCTCAACGCTATTGATCTTTACCCCTTGCACAAAGTCCATCGTGATGATCTTCGATGTACTGTAGCTTGGAATAGGCCGTGGGCACATTGACGCCGGGCAATCGGGCTCCATGTTGCGTGCCAGACGCTTCATGTTATAGAGCTCGCCACCGTAGTCCAGTTCACGGATGATCCCGTCTCCGAACTCGTTGATCATGCCGACCAGATTGATATCGCGCACGTACTGGGATCGCCTTTCCATGACGTTGGAGGCACGGTCCATCACGTTGATGTCGGCCTTGACCTGGTCAACGATATCGGGACGCTCCACCTTGACGACCACACGTGTACCGTCGTGTCAGAAAGGCATGGTGTACCTGGGCGGTCGAGGCCGCCGCAAACGGGATGGGCTCAAACCCATCATAAATCTGCTCCGGTGGAGCGCCCAAGTTCCTCAGTAATGATGCGATACGACCTCATCTGACGGGAAAACGGGGCACATTGCTCTGCAGCCGGTTCATCTCCTGCCGCCCAATCGGGCGGCAAGCACCTCGGCCCGGCTGGAGATGATCTGCCCCATCTTGACGTAGGTTGGGCCCAAGCTCCTGAAGCATGAGACGTGTCTTGACCGGACGGGTCAGCGGTTCAACCGGAATACCGGGCTGGTAAATCATTTCCTGCATCCGTGCGTCGAAAATCGCCCACGGTGCCCCGATCCAGCAGCATATCGAAGCCATAACGGGTAATGGTGTTGTACACCTGTTGCAGGCGAAGACTCTCGCGGAAGTTAGTCCAGACCACTTCGTTGTCTCATTTCGTGCTCTCTTCCTCTGCTACCTCAACCGATGGTTCTTGCTGTGATCGTAACAGCCTTTCCTCGATCTCCTGCGTTATCGTGGGCGGAGCTTCTACCGGTGCGTGCTCGACAACGGGTGGGGAAAGCCCCAGCAGATTTTCAAGAATGACACCAAACAGACCGACAAACACCGCCGCCAAAGCGAGACCCACCAACTCGATCCGACTCAAACCAGCCCGGCAATAAACGGCCCAGAATCAAGAGCAGTATGAAGTTGATGATGATAAGGACCAATCCAAACGTGGCGAACAGGAAGTTGAACATAATGAACTGCAGCATCGGGTCTGATGAATGCATTGAGCAGTCCAAAGATGAGGCCCTGCTATTAGCATGACCATCACAGGATTCGGATGCACAATGGTCAGACCGGGCAAGATGAGGAATGTCAGGCCCAGGGCCGCGGCATTGACCAGAATGTGAGCGATTGCCAGTCGCCAATTGAACTGGAGGATTCGTTTTCTTATCATGTACTTATTTTGCGGTCTGTCGGCGTATCCGTCAACTACCATGAAGGTGTAATTCCGATATACACCATTGGCTTGGTCTAGGGCACCGTGACCGTCATGTCGAAGTTCCAGTTGCACACGTTGCTGTCGCTACTGGGATCAGTCTCCTTGGAGACGACCTCGATGAACACCTGATAGGTGCCGCTGCTGACCACCGGACCGCCCTGACCCCATGTGTAACGTCCCTGCTCGTTGAACGGCCACGTCCGGCAATCGGGTTCGCCACCCTGAAAGATACAGTAGCCGGCCGTGCGTTCTTCGCGTTGGTAGAGCGTGCCGAAGTTGTCCGAAATCGTGAACCGCACGAAATCCATACCGTCACCATCGTTCTGGCCGGCACGATCGTCACGCGCATACACCCGATACAGGAAGTTGGGGTCGGTCTCGATGCGCGTCTTGATGTGATCCGTTCGCTGACACGCGCCGCCGGGCACATCGTTGCTGACATCCGGCGGCAGACCGGCAACCACGCGGGTCGGAGTGACGGTCGCTGAAATTGGCGTGGGCGTTGCGGTTGGTCGCGGCGTAGGTGCAATGGCCGCCGGCCCGGGCAATGAGGACACAGTGATGTTGCAACTAACAAACTGCGGCCCAGCCGTGACCCACACGATCTGGCCGGTGGTGGGCACCTGGACTTCGAGCCACTCACCCTGCGGAAATCCACTGGAAACATAGCTGAGCGGCGTCACCAGGGTGTTAGCGGCTAACGTACCCACCGGTGGCTCATAGACCGTCCCCGGTCCGGACCGCACATTGACGCCGGTAACTGTGGTGCAGCTGGGCGCCACCGCCTCTGTGGGCGCGACGACGGCCGTTGTCGCCGTCGGTTCGATCGCCGGCACTTCAGTGGCGATGGCGACAGCCTCTGTCGCTACAGCTTCCGGCGTGTTGGAGGGCTGCTCAATAACTGGTTCGGTCGTTGCCGGCGGCGGCACCGGCTGTCGCGGTTGCACCGCCTGTTAGCGCAGCTACGGTCTCGGCCACAGCAATGGCCTCCACCGTTTGCCGTACGGACTGCTCAATGGGATCCGCTGTTTCGACAGCCGGCGTTTCCGGCGCCGAGCCACCGCAAGCGGCAGCCATCAATAGCATAGCCATCAGAAAGGCATAGGGAGAATAGAGTACGTCGAGTCACTGGTTACCTCCGGTCGTTGCCTGCAGCGCTTCAATGCGCGGCAGACATAGCTGGTCAACGATGCGGTCGGTTAAGTAGACATCAATCGGAAACTCGTCCCCCAAGTGGCGGCACTGCGTGTAATTGGCCAATGCCTGGCCATAGGCGGCCGCTGCCGCCGGATCGGCCGCCTGCTCTTCAGCAAAAACGCTTGCCATTCGTAAACGCTTCCCAGGGCCTGAGCCAGTTGAGCCATCAGACGATAATCGGTAGATTCCTCCAGTGGGGTAACAGCCGACTCCAGCGTCTCGATCGCCCGGGTGATGGCCTGTTGGGCTGCGGCCGGATCGCCTTCGCGGTAGGCAGCGTCACCCAGCACACGCAATGCAATGCCCTGGCCTAATTTGGCGATACTACTAACCGGCACGCCATAGACTTCAGTCTGTTCCGCCCCTGCCGCAACCGGACCGTAAGTCTCCAGCGCGCGCAGGGCTTCGGTCTGCGCTGCGGCCAACATCGTCTGCGGGTCACCATCAAACGACGGTGATTTCCCCTCATTGAGCAGCCGCTGCGCCCGAACGGTCTGCACGCCGCCCAGACCAATGACTGCTCGTGCGTTGTTCGAGTTCAAACGCAGAGACTCATTAAAGGCAGACCTCCGCAGCCAACTCATAATCCAGTGCAGCGCTCCCTCCACTTTTCTGGGCCAGAAACAAGTTTTCCTGGCCAATGAAGAAGAAAATGATGTCGTCATCGGGCACAAACGTGGCGGCCCTCTCGAACGAGGCTAACGCCTGGTCCTGCTCGCCCAGCTTTTCCTGCCGCAACCCTAAGAACAGCCAGGCCAGCGCCTTCGACAGCGGATCCAGCTCCCGCCACACTTCCTCAGCCGGACGTTCGGGTCAAAGACCGGAATACGCGCGGTGAATACATAGTTGCCCACCAGGTTCGTAAAATCCTGACCATACTGCGGTGCCAGGTAGAAGCCCAGGCTCTGGCTGGCCAGGTTGGTCGATGGCTCGACACGGCCGTAGATCAGCGCGTCCGCCTCCAACTCGGCCGTGACATCAGCCGGCAAGCGCGCTCCGGCCACATCGTCAGCGGCCACGCCAATGGTCACGTGATGGTCGGCGACCAACTGCGGGCTGTCGTTCCACACTTCCACAGACGGATTGTCGCCAAACTCCTGGCGCAGGTTCAACGCCACGCGGTCGGCCAGGCGCACGCCCCCATCGTGGGCGTCGTTGGTCAGCTGGCCGGCGTCGTCCAACACAGCAAACTCCGCCACGGCGATGTTGAAGTCGCCCGACATCTTGTCCGGCACCGGTTCGGGATCAAACACACCCAGACCGTAGAGCAAGCCCCCGCCGCCCAAAACCAACAGGGCCACAATCACCGCGATGGTCAGCTGTTTGGCGCGCTTGCTGCGAAAGAGATCGCCAAGGGGATTGGATTCGATCGTGATGGTCGCGCCACGAAAATCGCCGGAGAGTTGGTAGAAGTCGCCGTCGTCATCCACCAGCTCCAGTTGCCGGTCGAACAGATCCGGGTCATCGGCCGCGGCGACCCGTATTCGCGCCCACGCATCGGATCGCGGTCGAAGCGTCTGGCACTGATCCAGCAGATCGTCCAGCACGGTCATTGGCAACGACAATGCGCAGCAGGCTGACGATTCGCCGCGACTTGGCCCCTTCGCCCAGTTCCTCGAAGTCAATGCCCAGTCGCAGGCAGAGATCCTCCAGCTCATCGAGACTGAAGGAAGTAGCCAGCGCCTGCTGCAAGTCGATGGGCCAGCTAACCGGTGCGGGTGAATCGGTTTCGGTCGCCATGCGCGACTATCATAACACGATGTGGGCGACTTGTGGCCAGGCGTTTTTGCCGGGGGCCGCGTTCGGCGGGATTTGGAGACTCGCGCTAGACGTCGGAAGGCTCGACGCTGGGCAGATCATCGTAGACAGGCTTGGCGCGGGGGATACCGATGCGGTAGGCGGCTGATGAGATGGCATGGGCGGCGACAGGCCCGGTCAGCATGAGCAGGGAGATGAGCAGCAAGGCACGCCCCCAGCCCAACGGCGTCCAGGCTGCGGCCGCGATCAGCAACAGCACCACGCCGAAGACACCCACTTTGCCGGTCGCGTGCAGGCGCGTATAGACGTCGGGCAGACGAATGAGACCGATAACGCCAATGAGTGAAAACGCCGTGCCGAGGATGACGGCGGCCAGAGCGATGAGTTGCAGAACGGTTTCCATCAGGTCATCTCTCCCTAAAACATCTGCTCATCGGCCAGATACTTGGCCAAAGCAATCGTGGTGATAAAGCCCAACGCGGCCAGGGCGATGGCGATGTCCATATAAATGCTGTCGCGCTGAATGAGCGCCAGCAGTACCAGAATAGCCATCAGCAACGTCGTGATCAGTTCCACGCCAATCAGCCGGTCGGCGACGTTTTCGCCGCGCCAGATGCGCCAGACGGCCATCCCCACCATGCCAATGTGGAGAACGAGGGCGACGTTGAATGCGTAGGTCAGTATCGTATCCATGTCAACAGGCCTCTGCCGCGCCTAGGGGAAGATCTGGTCCAGGAGTTTACGGCGCATTTCTTGGGCGTCATGGACATACTCCTTGGCCTTGGTCGCGTCGAGGGCGTGGGTGTACATGACATTGTCGCTGTCCATCTCAACGACCATCTCGCCCGGGGTGAGGGTGATGGCGTGGGCGCTGAGGGCCGCACCCAGGTCGGTCTCCGTATCGGACGGAATACGCAGCACGCCGGGCTTGATCGGCAGCGACGGCGACAGCACCAGGCGCGCCGTCTGAATACCACTGAGCGACCAAATCGTAGATGAGTACACCAACGTATCGGAATCCGGCCAAGAGCGACCGTATCGATTGACTGGCGCTGCGGGCGCGCACCGGCGGCCGCACCAGAACCGTAACGCCAACCGCAATGAGCAAGCCCACCACGATGTTTAACGGCTCGAGATTAGACGTCAATGCCAGGTAGATGGCGGTAAAAATCAGAATGATTGGTATGTACTTCATCGACTCTAACCTCCCAAAGCGAGACTAACCGCCTGGATATACTGCGACGCATCGCCTAACCACAGGCTCGTCTGTTGGGCCACGGCGATCAATGGATTGGCCCAGATACCGAAGACCATCACCAGCACAATCAAGAAGGCGGGCGCCCAGAGTTTGTCACCGCTTTCCTTCACCTTGCTACCTTCTTCCAGCGGTAGCCACCAGATGCGCTGAAAGCTCGAATGGTGTACATCAGGGTAAAAATGCTGGCCAGACCAATGATCGCCAGCGTCGCATACCCTTCGACGCCAATACCGCTGCTGAACAGCAGCGCCTTGCTGATGAAGCCGTTGGTCGGTGGAATTCCGGCCAACGCCAGACTGCCCATGAAGAAGAGCACGCCGGCCAGCGGCAGATCCTTGCCGACCCCGGTCACGACATCGAATGACGCCGACTTAATCGGCGCGCGGCTGGCCACATAGCCTGCCAAGCATCAGCATTGCGGCCTTGATCAGGCTATGGTTGAACGAGAACACCAGAGACGCCGCAATGGCCGCCGGTGATCCCCAGCCAATGCCGACCAGAATGAAGCCGACCTGGGCCAGCGTCGAATAGGCCAGCATGCGCTTGACGTTGTGGGTGCCCAACGCCGACAGACCACCAAAGATGATGCCGATGATGCCCAGCACCAGCAGCACGATGCGAATACGCGGGCGCCTGCTCAACGAACAGCAGCGATGTCATCCGCAAGAAGCCGTAGACTCCCAGCTTGACAACCACCGACGACAGCATGGCACTGACGGCCGTTGGCGCGGCCGCATGAAAGTCGGGCTGCCAGAAGTGGAACGGAAACACGGCGCTCTTGATCATAAACGTCGCCAGCAAGAGGCCGATGGCAGGCATGAGCAGCGGCCGGTTGGGGTCAGCGGCCACGCGTGCCCCGAGATCGGCCATGTTGAGCGTGCCATAAGAGGCGTACAGCGAGCCGATGCTCAACAGCATAAACGTCGAAGCCAGCAGACTCATATAGAAGTACTTGTAGGCTGCTTCGGTGCCGATAGCGATCATCCGATGCGGCCGTCAGCACCGTGCCGGAAATGACCAGCAGTTCGGCAAAGACGAACATGTTGAACAAGTCACCGGTCAGGAAGGTGCCGGTCAGGCCGGTCGCCAGAGTCAGGAACAGCGGATAGAAGGTGGAATAGCCAATGACCTTATCCTTGCTACCCAGCGCATAAAGCAGACCGGTGACCATCACCAGTTGAGTCATGACCACGAAGAGCACCGACAGCAGGTCGGCGACAAACGTAATCCCAAACGGCGCGCGCCAGCCACCGGCCTGGAATACCATGGGCGCGCCGGAGTCTGCCAGACGATCCAGAGCAAGCACAGGCTGACGCAGAGACTCACGACCATGGTCCCCAGCGCCCACCCCGCCTGGACACGGCGACCAGCGGCGCAAGGCAAGGGCAATCAGTGCCCCGGTCAGGGGAATGAGTACCGGTAGAATGACGAGATCGTTGCCCAGAAAGGTCATAATCATGAAAAGTCTCCGGCGATAGTGGGGCTAGTTCTTCAGCCCGTTGATCTCTTCCATGTCGCTGGTCTTGTAGCGAGCCGAGATGATGTAAAGCATGGCCAGATACAAATGCCGTCCCGCCCATGCTAATGACGATGGCGGTCAAGATAAGTGCCTGGGGCAAGGCATCGCTGCGTACCCCGACAACGGTGGTATAGGCCGGTTCCAGGCCATTGTAGGCGCCGGTGCTGAGCAAGAACAGATTGACGGCATTGGCCAGGATAACCAGGCCGATGACCGAGCGAATAATGCTGCGGCTCAACATCTGGAAGATGGCAATGCCGAACAAAAGGCACAATGGCTAAAGAGGTGATGATTTCCATAGTTCGATCTGCTCCTGGGTGATCAGGCTGATTCACCCGATTCCCGCAGGCCCGGATGGCCCAGCGTATTGAGCATCAGGGCCACACTGCCCAGGACGCTCAGACAAATACTTACCTCAAACAGGAACGAACTGCTGATGTGGAAGCCCTTCGGCAACGGCAAACCGACCAGTTCGCCAAAGTCCACATTGGCCAGAAAGTCGCCCGTCATCCAGCCGGTGACGAGCCGGTGGCGATGGCCAGAAGATACCGGCGGTGATCAGCGGCATGCCGCGCAGCCAGGGCAAGCCGCTCGCCGTGTCTCCTGATAGCCAAAGACAACATACCACAAGCCAACGGCCAGGCCGACGACGACACCGGCCGTAAACCCATCGCCCGGTCTGATCGTGGCCGTACATCATCTGGACAGCCGCCAGGATAAGCGCAAACGGCAAAATCATGCTGGACACCACTCGGATGAACGGCGAAGTCGGCCGTCCACCGATGCCCATGGTCGCCTGGGGCGGAGCCGGGTTCGGGATCGGCCTTCTTCCACCTGCGGCCCAGTGTCGCCGAACGTCGGTGCGGCGCGGCGCAGCAACATGTAGATGCCGAGTCCGGCCACGCTGAAGACGCGATCTCAATCAGCGTATCCTGGGCGCGGAAGTCGACGACGATGGCGCCGACAATATCGGTGGCGCCGGTCAGCGTCTTGGCATTGGCCTCATAGTACGGCGTGGCCACACTCTCGCGGCGGCCGCGATGCTTAATGACGTGAACGTCAGTGCTGCCACCACCATCGCCGCCGACCCGGCCACCAGCAAGTCTCGAATGAGACTGCGCCGGTCACGACCTCGCGATACTCGGCCTCGGCCATGATCTGCGCCTCGGCCCGCTGACGCCGCGGGATGCGCGCCAGGGCCAGCACCAGGATCACCGTCGCCAGCAGGTCGACGACAATCTGCACCAGGGCCACGTCCGGAGCCGGCTCCAGTACAAACAGAATCGCCATGCCCAACCCGGCGGCCGACATGGCCAGAACGGCCGCAGAAATCACGCTGCAACACAATCGTGAAGAGAGCCGCGCCCACCACGGTCAACAGCGCGAACAAACGTAGCAAGCCGGTCGGTCCCAGCAATTCCAGCGATACGCCGCTGACTCGACCGAAGTCAGGCAGAGGTCCCAAAGCCGAAGCCAACCACCAGGGCGACCATCCCGCGATCATGATGCCAGATATACGCGCAAATTACCGCCCTGCAAGCGTGTCGCCAATAGGCAGCGCGATCAATCGACGACAGCACCCAGCGATAGAGTGCGTTGAAGCTCAGGTTCGGCAAGGTGCGTTGCTGCCAGGCGCGAATGGGGTTGCGGAACACGAAGATCAGCGTGCCGATCGTGATGGCGACCATCGAAAGCAGCAATGGAACGTTGATGCCAGTCCACAAGGCCAGCGACACCTTGACCTTATCCCCATAGGCAGCGCCGGCCGCGGCCGGCGAGGAACTCAGCCTCCTGCTGCGGTTCCGGCAACAGCCCCACCGCCAGCGACAAGACCGCCGGGATAGCCGGCATCAGCCACATGGGCCACGGCGCTTCATGACCTGTGAATGCTCGGATCCTTGGGCTTGCCCAGGAACGTTTCCCAAACCAGCAATCCCGACTGGGCCAGAATCATAGCGCCCGCCAACACACTGGCCCAGGGTAGCAGCGTGGCCACCAGCGGCGGCAACGTAGGATGAACGGCCGCCGCCAGCAACGTCTCCTTGGCCAGGAAGCCGAACAACGGCGGCAGGCCGGCCATAGACAGCGCGGCCACCGTGCCGACCACAAACGTAAAAGGCATCGTCTTGCGCAGCCCACCCAGGCGGGTGAGGTCGCGCGTGCCGGTCTCGTGGTCCACGATACCCGCCACCAGGAACAGCGCGCTCTTGTACAGCGCATGGGCCAGCACGCCAATAACCAACGCCTTGTACGCCTCCGAGATGTCCTGGCCGATGAGCATCATCAGCACGCCGAGCTGGCTGATCGTCGAATAGGCCAGCAGCGCCTTGAGATCGTTCTGCTTGAGGCCCAGGTAGGCCCCGGCCAGCATGGTCATCAGGCCGACGGATGGTCAGCAACCAGAACCACGACTCGGTGAAGCCCAACGCCGGATTCATGCGCGCCATCAAGATAGATGCCGGCCTTGACCATGGTGGCCGAATGCAGATAGGCGCTGGCCGGCGTCGGGGCACTCATTGCGCCGGGCAACCAGATGTGGGCCGGGAACTGGGCGCTCTTGGTGAACGCGCCAAACGCGACCAGGCCGAGCATCACCAGGTAGAGCGGACTATCGCGCAGGACGTCGCCGCTCTGCAGGATAGTCGTCCAGTCCAGTGCCGCCGGCCACATAGCCGACGAACAGCAACCCCGCCAACAGGGCGATGCCGCCACCGCCGGTGATGAACAGCGCCCGAAACGCACCCTGTCGCGCCGCCTCGTCCTTGGTCTTGTAGGCCACCAGCAAGAACGAGGTGATGCTGGTCCCCTCCCAGAAGATGAACAGGGTGATAACGTCCCCGGCCAGAACAAGCCCCAGCATGGAGCCCATGAACAGGAACATGTAGGTCAGGAAACGCCAGGCAGACTGGTCGCCCTTGAAGTACTGGCCGGTATAGACGATGACAATGGCCCCGATGAACGTCACCAGCATGCCAAAGAACGCGGCCAGGGCATCAACGTAGAAGCCAAATGTTAGACCAAGCGCAGGCAGCCACTCCACGCTAAAAGTGAATACTTCACCTGAATTGAGTGCCGGAACAAGCGTCAGCAGCAGCACAAACGCCGTCGCCGGCAGAATCGCCAACGCCCAGCTTACTTGCGTGATCGTCAAGCGTCGATTTAGCGCGGGCAAGCCCAAACAACGCCGCGAGCGCAGCGCCAAGAAAGATCAAACCCAACGGAATTAGCAGTGTCAGTTCACCAACCATATGCCGAAAAGGTTATACAACTATTTCTGCGACTGAGTCCAGTATCATCGTAGGCTGGAACGGGTAGCGAGCCACGTCGTCACGATTAGTTACACCGGTCAGGACCAGGATCGTGGCCATACCGCTTTCCACACCACCCTTAATGTCCGTGGCCATTGTGTCGCCCACCATAACCGTATCCTCGGAATGGACGTCCAGATAGTTGAGCGCCGTCCGCATCATTAGCGGGTTGGGCTTGCCAACAAAGTATGGGGTGACGCCGCTGGCCTTCTCGATAAACGCGGCCATGGCGCCGCAGGCGGGAACGGTGCCGCCCTCGCCCGGACCGCTGGGGTCGGGATTGGTGGCGATGAAGTGTGAGCCGGACGACACCAGGCGAATGGCCTTGGTCAACAGCTCCAGATCAAAGCTGCCCTCACCCAGCACGACATAGTCGGGGCTGATATCCGTAATCACATAGCCCGCGCTATGGATGGCTGAGGTTAACCCGCTCTCGCCCAGGACAAACGCCGTGCCGCCCGGCTTCTGCGATTGCAGGAAGCGGGACGTGGCCTGAGCCGAGGTGAAAATGCGTTCGGCCGGCACTTCCAAACCCAACGTGCCCAGGCGGTGCGCCAGGTCGGCCGGTGTATATCGCGGGTTGTTAGTCAGCACAAGATATTCCTTGCCGCCGCTTTGCAGCCGCTTGATGAACTCATCGGCGCCGGGGATGATGGTGCGACCGCGCACGAGCACGCCATCCATGTCAATCAAATAATGCCGGTTAGCATTCATAGGGTTTCTCTGGTTGTTCGCCAATAACCGTAAAGTGGGTGGCTACAAGGATATTTTAACCCAGCCTTGGCCTGGGGCGAATTCAAGAGCATGTCGGCATGTTGTGTAGCCTATTTAGTTATGGTAAGATGTCGCCAGGAAAAAGGACGTGTTCCGGAGATCGTTGGCCCGCGGCCACAGGCTCCCGCTGTCCGCACACTTTTCAGTCCGCGAGGAACAATCAGGTAGGTGACTGATGGATATGGTTAAGAAAATGCCCGGCACCTCATTGCTGGTGACTTTCATCCTCGGCCTCATCATTGGCTTGGTCGTACTGGGTTGGTGGCTGTTCCCGGTGGAGTACACCGGTATCAACACCCGCCGGACTCTTCCCGGAATACCAGGCGATCTACGTCCGCAATATGGCCGAACTCTTTTCTTTTGATAACAACCAGGAAAAGGTCCGCGCCGCACTTGGTGGCTGGGGCGGCGATCACAGTCGCCTGCGAAATGGCGGCCGCTTCGACTGATCCGGGCGACCAGCAGCGTCTGATCGCCGCGGCTACCGTCGTCAATGGTGTGGGCTGTACGGGCGCATCGGTACCGGCTGTGCCGGACGCCGGTGTCACCACCACCGAAACAGCCGATACCGGCGACGGCACACTAGCTGCTACTCCCCCTGCTGCTTGCTGGGCTTGTTGGACTTGCTTGGTGGCGCGGCCTACTATGTCTGGAATCGTCGCAACCAGATCATGGCCGAGGCGGAACAAGGCACGCGCGCAGTCCAGCTATCGTCCTCCGAGCGCTGCCGCGCCGGCGGCGGCAGCCGTGGCCACGACGGCATCTCGTCCAGCGCAGCAGACTGGCCGACTACCGTGAACGCAGCCGGAGTACGATCCGGTAGCCGTGCCCATTGCGCGCTTCCGCACCAACTACACCTACGGCCACGACACCTATGACGACTCGTTCAGCATCGAGAACACCAATGGCGAGTTCATGGGCGAATGTGGCGTGGGTATCTCCGAGGTACTGGGGACCGGCAGCCCCAAGGCCGTGACGGCGCTCGAAGTGTGGCTGTTCGACAAGAACGACATCCGCACGATTACCAAGGTCATCATGAGCGACCACGCCTTCTTTGACGAAGCGCTCAAGGCCAAGCTGGCGCCCAAAGGTGAGCCGGTGCTGGCGCGCGAGAACGAGACGATTGTGCTGGAGACAGCGTCGCTGATCATCAATGCCGAGATCACCGAGATGGCGTACGGTAACAACCCCGACCTGCCCGATCGCAGCTACTTCGACCTATTCACCATTGAACTGTCTGCATGGTCCAAGGAAAGCGAAGGCAGTGACCAACTGGCCGGCGGCGTTGACGACATCATGAACTATTGATGACGCAGTGGGCGAAGCTGCCCGCACGTCGCATTAACTGACTCGAAAAGACCTCGGCCGGATGCGCTGAGGTCTTTTTCTATCTTGGAGATGCTTCGCAGCCCAGTGTGGAAGGCACTTCGAAAGGTCCTTGCACCTGGAGCAAGCTTCATGCCGACTACGCCCGACTATAGGGATCGAATAGCTTTTCCCACTCCTGTAATGCGTAGCGATCGGTCATTCCGGCAATGTAGTCGGCGATGACTCGTGGCAAAGGGCTTTCGTCAAGTCGCTCCTGTGTATCTGTGGGCAGCATGCGCGGTTCCTTCATGTAAGCGTTGAACAGCTCACTGATAAACCGCTCAGCCTTGACCTGCATCCGTACCAGACGGTAGTGACGGTACATATTTTCATAGAGAAACGCCTTCAATTCACGCACCTTGGGACCGAACTCAGGTGAATAGGCAACGACATTCGACGGGTGCGTTTGCACCTTCTCCGGGGAATCGATTTTGGCGGCTTCGAGATTGGCATCGGTTTGCTGTAAAACATCGACCACTGACTGGCCAATCAGCTCGCGCACAATCTCGCGGCGGATCAGGTCGGTGAATGGTTCACCGGCAAGCCAGCCAATCCCTTCGCGCAGTTCCGCCCAGATAGCCAGCGATTCAAGGTCCTGGACAGTGAACAATTCCGCTCGCAGCCCGTCGTCAATGTCATGGGCATCGTAGGCGATCTCGTCGGCCAGATTGGCAATCTGCGCTTCCAGCGAACCGCGCTTTTCCGGCTCGTACCCCGTCGCGTCACTCAAGTCGTAATCTGTCTCGTGCTTGATCATCCCCTCGCGCGTCTCATAGGTCAGATTGAGCCCATAAAAGTCACGGAACCGCCGCTCCAGAAATGTCACCACGCGATAGCTCTGTGTATTGTGGTTGAAGCCGCCATACTCATTCATGAGCGCATTGAGCGCGTGCTCTCCGGCGTGGCCAAACGGCGCGTGGCCCAGATCATGAGCCAGGCAGATGGCCTCGGTCAAGACGTCGTTGGCCCCCAGACCGGTTGCCAGCGACCGCCCCAGTTGGGCCACTTCCATGGTATGTGTCAAACGGGTGCGATAATGGTCACCTTCCAGAAAGATGAACACCTGCGTCTTGTATTCCAATCGGCGAAAGGCCGTTGTGTGGATGATGCGATCCCGATCGCGGATGAAGGCTGTCCGTGTGGCCGATTCCTCCTCCGGGTAGGCTCGTCCTCGGGAATTCGCGCTCAGCAGAGCATAAGGGGCTAGCGTTTGCGCTTCTCTCTGCTCCAGTTGTTCTCGGTAAAATAGCATGGCTTCAACTCCAATTGCTGTGCACTAACCTGAGCAGGATGAACACACAGCATTCTTTGGGACCCCTGTCAATCAAAAGACGATCTTACCAACGCGGCGGCTTGCCGCTATGCTATGTCAAGTGTAACATAATCCCATGACCACATACATGCTGTAGGGGTTGTCCCTACTGTTATGTGGGCCGAGGAGGCATCATGCCAAGGGATCGCGACGGGTTCAAGAACCCTACTGCCGCAAATTGTTTTCATCGTCATTATGGCGATTGTCTTGGCGATTGGACTGTTTCTGGCCATCCCCTACCTGCAGGGCCGCCCCGAATTCCCGCCCGGCGCCTATACGACGGTGGCCGACGGAGCGACGATTCTGGTCCGCGACGGATCCCGAACAAGAGGTGTTCCTCATTCCGCTGGGTGGTGGCCTACATCCCTGAAGGCAGTGGTGGGCAGGCGGTGGTGTTGACAACACCCACGCCGATCATCCTGCCCTCGCCCGGCCCTTCGCCGACAGCCAACATTCTGCCGTCGGCAACACCTAACATCCTGCCTTCGGCCGTTCCGGTCCCGTCCCGCCGGGCAATCACTGCATTACCTTCATCGATTACACCGTCCAGCAGGGCGACACGCTATTCAGCATTTCGATGCGGTATGTGACCTCGATTGAGCTGATGGCTCGCTTTCGGCATCTCGTCGGTTAACATCATACCGGGAAATGTCATTCGACTGCCTGTGGGCAATCCTTCTTGCTGTCCCGTGGGCTGGGAGCCTTACGCTGTGCAAGTGGGCCAGAGTGCATTCAGCATCGCCCAGAAATGCGGCACCACAGTTCAGGAACTGCAGCGCGTCAACGGCCTGGACGCCAACTACTCCATCTATGCTGCGTCCATCATCTGCGTGCCGCAGAATTGATCCGGCTGACCTAGAGTCGTCAGCTGCCCGGTCAACGCCAGTACCAAGCAGCACCACCACAACCGCGTTCAGCAACACCAGCAGAGACAGAACAAACCACTGGCCGGAGCTGGTAGGGTGTCGCCTGCCCCTCAGTCGCAGTTGAAGTGTGGTTGGTGAATCGTATGGTGACATTGTCATGAACGGTATAGTCGATCAAGTGCTGCGCAAAGCTCACATCACCGGCGGCCACCTGGTGAACCTCCCCTGCTTCGCTCGCGCACGACCAGCCTACCCCACTCATCCGTTGCTTCGGCCACACCCTCAAGCGTCGCCGCATCCGTCGCCGCGCGACACCGTCACGGGCTGGCCCAGTGTGATCGAGCGGTCATTCCAGGCCGGCCAGGGCGATTGGCCGCGATCGGCCGCATCATAGTGCCGTTCAAGATGGCGCAAAGCAAGCCAGCAATAGCGGCCGTCGAGCCATCCAGGCGTTCCGGCACTATCATCAGGCTCGTCGGCGAGGTGACCGCTTCCGGCAGCGCTTCGGCCGGAATGTTGACGTTGATGCCCGACGCCCAGGACTGGCATCGGTCAGCCGATCGCCGTCCAGCTGCGAGTCGAGCAGCAGCCCACCGACCTTGTGCCAGCTGACCGTCCACTGAAGCATGACATCATTGGGCCACTTCAGCGCCGGCCGTGACGCCGGTCGTCGCCTCAATTGCCTCGACGAAGGCCAGTCCGGCCAGCATCGTCAGCCAACCGGCCTGGGCTGGCGAGCCAGCCGGGGCGAAACAAGGTCGGACCACAGCAACGAACTGCCCGCCGGCGCCTCCCAGCGACGGCCCAATCGGCCGCGACCGGCTGACTGGTAGTCGGTCAGCAGCACTGTGCCCGGCCGGGTGGATCATTGACCGACCTCCCGCCCGACCCACGCCTTGATCGGTCACTGGTCGAATCGATCTCGGCCGTGTAGTGATAAGGATCGGCCGACCCAGCGCGTCGTAAGCGTGGGGATAACGGACACTTGTGGAAGGAGGTCGTCGGTGGCATGGGCAGATTGTAGCAGCCGACTGTCGGCCGGCGAGAAGTCGGATTTGGTCGACCTCACACCCGCTCAATCACCGTCGCGATCCCCATCCCGCCACCCGCGCAGAGGGTGATGAGCGCCGTCGTCAGGTCGCGTCGCTCCAGCTCGTCCAGCGCCGTGCCCAGCAGCATCGCCCCGGTCGCGCCCAGCGGATGACCCAGGGCAATGGCGCCGCCGTTGACGTTGACCCGCTCCGGCCCTTCGTCCTCCAGCCCCATCTCACGGATGAAGCTCAGCACCACCGAGGCGAAGGCTTCGTTGATCTCGATCAGGTCGATGTCGGCGATGGTCATGCCCGCCTTGGACAGCGCCTTTCTGGAGGCCGGAGCCGGGGCGGTCAGCATGATCGTTGGCTCGTCGCCCACCAGCGCCGCCGCCACGATACGCGCTCGCGGCCGCAAGCCCAGCGCCTGCCCCTTCTCGCGCGACCCGACCAAGCACCAGCGCCGCGCCATCGACAATGCCCGACGAGTTGCCCGCCGTATGGACATGGTCGATATGGTCGAGCTTGCGTGTACTTGCTCAGCGCCAGCGCGTCGTAACCCATCTCGCCCAAGCCGGTAAAGGCCGGTTTCAGCGCGCCCAGCGCGTCGAGCCGTCGTCTCCGGGCCGGACGTGCTCGTCGCAGTCGAGCAGGATACGGCCGTCGGCGTCACGCACCGGGATGATCGAGCGTGAAGCGGCCGTCGGCCTGGGCCGCTGCCGCGCGCTGCTGCGAGAGAAGAGCGAAGGCAGTCGACAACCTCGCGGCGTGAAGCCCTCCAGCGTGGCGATCAGGTCGGCGCTGATGCCCTGCGGCACAATGCCCAGGTCGCGGATGACCGCCTCATCTTCCCACATCGCCCCGCCGTCGGAGCCCATCGGCACGCGCGACATCGACTCGATGCCCCCGGCCACCACCAGGTCTTCCCAGCCGGAGCGAACCTTCATCGCCGCCAGGTTGACCGCCTCCAGCCCCGAAGCGCAGAAGCGATTGAGCTGCGCGCCCGGCAGGTCGAGGTCCCACCCGGCATAGAGCGGCGCGGTGCGGGCAATGTTGCCGCCCTGTTCCTTGATCGGCGTCACGCAGCCCAGCAGGACGTCGTCGACCTGGGACGTATCCAGGTCGTGGCGGGCCTGCAGCGCGTCGAAGAGTGTCTTCAGCAGGTCGAGCGGCGGGACAGGGTGCAGGCTGCCGCTCGCCTTGCCCCGGCCGCGCGGGGTGCGGATGGCATCGTAGATGTAGGCTTCATTCATGGTGCTTTACTCCCGGTAGGATTATACCATTGAGCGCACGTAGCTGTCTGTTGGTGCCCGATTCAAGCACAGCTACAATGTGTGTGATCGATCCCTTCAGTCAGTCTCGAGCTACTCCCCGGAGGTTTCCCATGCAGTTCAAAACCATCATCGAACCGTTCCGCATCAAAACCGTCGAACCCATCCGGCAGACGACGCGCGACGAACGCGAGCGGCTGCTGGCAGAGGCCGGCAACAACCTGTTTCTGCTGCGCGCCGAGGATGTGCTCATCGACCTGTTGACCGACTCCGGCACCGGGGCCATGTCCTCCGGCCAGTGGGCGGGCATGATGCTGGGCGACGAGAGCTATGCCGGGGCCAAGTCGTTCTACAAGTTCGAGGCGGCCGTGCGCAGACATCACCGGCTTCAAGCACGTCATTCCCACCCACCAGGGTCGCGCGGCCGAGCGCATTCTGTTTGGGGCGCTGCTCCAGCCGGGCGACATCGTGCCCAACAACACTCACTTCGACACCACCCGCGCCAATGTCGAATATCGCGGCGCAACGGCGCTGGATATTCCCGTCGCCGAAGCCCGCGACCCGGCGCTGCGTGCTGCCCTTCAAGGGCAACATCGACCTGGTCGGCGCTGGAGCAAGTACTATCGCAGCAGGACCGGGCTCACGTACCGCTGGCCATGATCACCGTGACCAACAACTCCGGCGGCGGCCAGCCGGTCAGCATGGCCAACATCCGCGCCGCAAGCGAAATCTGCCGCCGCCACGGCGTGCTCTTCTTCCTCGACGCCTGTCGCTTTGCCGAAAACGCCTGGTTCATCAAGATGCGCGAAGAGGGGTACGCGGACAAGAACGCCGACTGAGATTGCCCAGGAGATGTTCAGCTATGCCGACGGCTGCACGATGAGCGCCAAGAAAGACGGCATGGCCAACATCGGTGGCTTCCTGGCCCTGAACGACGACGCGCTGGCAGCCAGGTGCAAGGACATGCTGATTCTGACCGAGGGCTTCCCCACGTACGGCGGGCTGGCCGGCTACGATCTGGAGGCGATTGCCGTCGGCCTGGAGGAAGTGCTGCATGAGGACTATCTCCACTATCGCATGCGCTCGGTCGCCTATCTGGGCGACATCCTGACCGCCGAATGGCGTGCCCATCGTCGCAGCCACCGGGCGGCCACGCCATCTACATCGACGCCATGGCCATGCTGCCCCACATCCCGCAGAGTGAATACCCGGCCTGGGCGCTGTCGCTGGTCCTCTACCTGGAAGGCGGCATCCGCTCGGTGGAAATCGGCTCGGTGATGTTCGGCCGGCAGCCGGACGGCAGCGAGAAACCGGCGGCCATGGAACTGGTGCGCATGGCCTTTCCACGCCGCGTCTACACGCAGAGCCACGTGGACTACCTGGCCGAGGTTGTGCTCTACGTCAACAGCATGAAGGACCGCATCCAAGGGCGTGCGGATGGTGTCGGCCCCGCCCACGCTGCGCCACTTTTCGGCGCAGCTGGAACCGGCGCATGGGGTGCTGTTGATGGATGGGTAGAGACGGGTCGGTCCGTAGAGACGGGTCGGCGACCCGTCTCTACATGCGCTGGTTTGTGGCACGGGTAGCGATATACGGCGGGAAGTAGCGCTGGCTAGCCGGTGTTATCCCGATAGGCTTCAAAAACCCGGTGATCATAAACCCGGCGTCGAGTTGACCGCCGATCTGATCGGTCAACGTATGGCTGAACTCGTAGGCGCCGTCCCGCCATATAGCGCCGGCGTTCGGTCTCGCTAAGATCGGTGACGTCAGAATAGGGTAGGGCGTACTTAAACTGATATACGCCTTCCCGATCAATCAGTGTTCGGTCAAACGCATATTCGAATCGGATTGAGCGTGCCCATCAACAGCACGCCACCGGGCCGCACAACACGGTAACATTCGCGCCAGACCGGCCGCACCTCCGGTACAAAGATGTTCGATACCGGGTGGAATATGAGGTCAAACGAGTCATCGCCAAACGCGCTTAGGTCGCGCATATCCCCCTGAACGGTGCGCAGGGGCAATCCCTCGCGCTGAGCCACCAGCGCATCCTGTCTAAGCTGGGCGGGGGAGTTGTCGAAGACGGTCACGTTGGCCCCGGCCGCCGCCAGAATAGGTGCTTGCTGCCCGCCACCGGACGCCAGACAGAGGATATCCACACCGGTGCAGGTCGTCGGGAAACCAATCGCGCGGCGTTGGCTTTTCCTCGGTCAGGAAGACGGCCCAGTCGCCTTCACGCGCCGCGGCAATCGTCTCGGCCGACACGGGCACGGTCCAGCGATCGCCCATCCTCCACATAGTGGTCCCACGCCGCGCGGTTCGTTATCACTACTCTTCGGTTTCATCGTTTTTCGCCTCTTTCTCATGGCCGACGTCTCTGCCAATGTCGCCGTCCGGTCAAGAGCGAATCCGGTCACTCATCACCCACGACTGCAGGTCAGCCGGTTAACGTGAGAACGCCTGCTGCGTATCAATCTTGCCCGCGGCGACGGCCTCCTCAAGGTAGTAGGACACATTTCGTCGCTTGAAGTAGAGCGCGGCATAGTTGCGCTGTTGCTGATTGCCTTCGAACAAGTAGTGACGCAGACGCCCACGTCCTTCGGCCGTCTCAACCAGGCCCAGCGCATAGTCGACCAGCCGGGATGTGGCCATATCATCCGTGGCGATCAAAGCGTGCATCAGCCGATCCACATCCTGTATCGTACCGGACGTTCCCCAGGCAACAAACAGATCGAAGCGGCTGCTCGATTGTGACGATATCATTCTTATCTCCTCTCCAGACAACAAAAAAGGCGCGGGGGTTAGCCGCGCCTTGGTTGAAAGCGAATGGGTCGTGCCTGTCAGTCAGTTAGCCAGCAAGCCGGAACCACTCGCCAACGCACACGCGGCGCGGGCTGGGGATCCAGACAATCATTGGTCAAAATGACAAAAAGTTGAAGAATCATACTGTGTGACAGATTAGCACAAGAGGTTTCAAGAGTCAACCGACCCCGAAAGCGCGGGATGCGGATCGTGGCCGAGCTCAATCCTTTTCCAGAACAGCGACGTAGACAGGGCCGTCAGAGTCGAGCGTTTGGGCCACTTGCCAGCCCGTGCCAGCCACGATCTGCTCCAGTTCTGTGCGCGAGACGAACAGGTAGTCAAACCACCGGCCTATCGCCTTGCGGACACGCACGCGGATGCGTACCTGGCCGGGCATACGGCCGCGCTGCCGATTGCGTTCATGATAAGCCAGGTGGTCCAGGTTGGACGTCTGCGTGGGATCCAGTGTTTCAGCGATAATGCGCGCATCCGGCGATGTCATTGCTTTCCACCGCCGCAGCAGCCAGCGCGCCCGCTGGACCGTGCCAAACAACCCGAAGTTGTTGCCAAACATGACAATGGTATCGAACGTGCCCAATCGCGCGCCAGTCTCAGTGATCGACATCTGACGCACGTCCAGCACACCGCGCTGCCGGCAAACCTCTACGGCCAGCGGTGAATTGTCAATCGCGACAACCTCGTGACCCAGTGCTTGAAGCTGCAACGCAATGCGCCCAGCCCCACATCCCACGTCCAGCACCCGCCCACGAACATAGGCCATGGCTTCCTGCTCGACTGCCGGCCACCGTTCAAATGGGGCGAAATAGAACCCTGACCCAGGTGACACATCAATATACCGATCATCGCGCTCGACGATCTCGACCACGGATTCGTCACCTTGCCAGTAGGCGTAGATCTCCTGACCGAAGGTGTCCCAGGGTTTGAACTTCAGATCGTCCTGTTTCATCATTCCATCACTCCCTACCCTTGCCAAGCGTTATGCGGGCTGACCATCATACCCAATAGCTCCTTCATGAATTTCGCCGCCACCGCGGCCGTTATACCCACCGGATCACGCACGGGGTTCAATTCGACGATATCGGCACCGATAATGTGGCCGGGAAGGCTGTGCAGTAGATCGATTACCTCGCGCGTCGTCAGACCGCCAGGTTCATGATGACTGACGCCAGGGGCAAACGCCGGGTCGAGGCCATCCAAATCAAGCGAGACATAGACCGGGCCACCAATCACCGGTCGCCGGCCGTTACCCCAAGCGGTCATATCGATTATCTCGACGCCAAACCGCTCCGATTGTTCGCGCTGATGGGTGTTGAGCGTGCGAATGCCCACTTGCACCAGCCGAGCCGCCAGTCCCGCTTCCATGATTCGGGCAAAGGGGCAGGCATGGGAAAAGCGATTGCCGTCGAGACTGTCATACAGGTCAGGGTGGGCGTCGATGTGGAGGATGGTGAACGGCCGATGGTGGGTGGCCGTGGCGCGGATGATGGGATACGTCACCGAATGGTCACCGCCGAGTGCGAGCACGCGGTGGCCCTGATGCAGCAGCTCATCTACTGCCGTTGTCAGGGCTGGCAAATCACCCGGCTGCGGCGCGAGCGTGACATCCCCGGCATCCAGCCAGCCGCCATCGTTCAGATCGACCCGAAGCTCAGTTGTCCAATTGCTGCTGCCACTGTGCAGCGTCTCGCGGACGCGAGCCGGAGCCAGCGCCGCACCGCGCAAGAACGAGGAGTTGGCGTCGTATGGAACGCCGAGGATGGCCACGCTGGTCATGCGCTATGATTTCCCAATCGGCCGTGCCGGATTGCCCACCACGATAGTGTCGTCGCCCACGTCCTTCGTCACCACTGCCCCCGCTCCCACAATCACCCGATCCCCGATGGTGACGCCGGGCGAAATGACGGCACTCCCGCCGATCCAGCAGTCACGGCCGATCGTGATGGGCTTGGCGAACTCCGGACCTTTGGCGCGCTCGACCGCGTCAATCGGATGAGTCGCCGTGTAAATCTGAACGTTGGGCCCGAACATCGTCCCCGCGCCAATGCGCACCGGCATGACGTCCAGCACGACGCAGTTGAAGTTCATGAAGACGTTCTCGCCGGCATAGATGTTGCTGCCGTAGTCGCAATAGAACGGCGGCTCCAGCCAGATCGTCGGATGGGCATTGGGCAGCAGGTCCGCGATGATTGCGCGATACGCCACCTCATCGCCATAGTCGGTGACGTTCAAGCGGTGGATCAACTGGCGCGCCCGTTTACGTTCGGCCGTTAGTTGCGGGTCAGCAGCGACATAAAGCTCCCCGGACAACATCTTCTCTTTTTCAGTTTTCATGATCTTCCTAATTGGTTCGATGCGGCTATCATCATCGTTTACCGTTGCTATCAAAGTACGTGTCTATGATTCCGGCAACTTCATCGGCATGGGTCATCGTCGGGACATGTCCTGCACCGTCAATAACGTGCAGTTGCGCAGAGGGGATCTCATCCGCCAGGAACAGAGCGTCTGACAATGGGACGATTTTATCCTCGCTCCCGTGAATAATAACGGTCGGAATCGTGATTTCACTGACCCGACTACGGAGATCAATCCCGGCCATACATTCGATCAACCGTGCTGCTGCGGCCGGTTCACTCCGGTGCAGTATTTGCCTACCCCAGCGCCGGATAGCCACAGCCTCTCGTTCGGGCACGCACATATCAACGAACCGGCTAATCGTGCCTTCGAAATCAGTCTTGAGACTTTGTAGAAACAGGTTGTTCTCATTGTCCGCCGGATGGTGGATCAGTCCATCGACCAGGACCAGACCGCTAAAGAGTTCCGGACGTTGCAGGGCGGCAAGCAGAGCCACTGTTGCACCCGCCGATTCGGCCGCCAGTACGCCATGGGTCACACCCAATGCATGCATGACGGTGAACACATCGGCAACCATGTTCTCGACCGTGATTGACTCCAGCGGCGCAATCGTCGCGCCGGTGCCCCGGTGATCAAAGGCGACAGTGCGCCATGTCCGGCTGAGATGGGCAAATGGCCCTTGCCACAACTCCCAACTGCCGGCCCACCCGCCAAGGGCAAGTATAGTTTGCTGGCTCTGACCAAAACTGACCGTCAGTAGCTGCGTATCTCCGGTTTGAATAAACATCGCCTTTTACTGCCCCACATCAGAAGACGGATCATGATCGCCACTGGTTGGCCCGCACATTGTCCTCAGCCAAACGTGCTGTTTCCGCAACCCGTTTGGCCCGCGTTTCCGGCCGTTTAGCCTGCACAATCCACTCCAGGATGCCACGCTTGGCCGAACGAGGAAACGCCTCCCAGTTGGCGCGGGCGTGCGGATATGTGTCGAATTCGGCTGAGAGGTCATCGGGTACTTCGAGGTTTTCGACGGCATCCAGCATGGTCCAGGTGCCGTCAGCCTGGGCTTCCTCCACCTTGGCCAGCCCGGCCGGCGTCATCAACCCAGCGGCAATCATCCGCTCGACGCGTTCCTTGTTCGGCCGCGACCAACCGCTGCCGCCCTTGCGCGGAGCAAAGTAGAGCATGGTGCGTTCGTCGTCGAGCTTGTTGGGCTTGCTGTCCACCCAGCCGAAGCACAGCGCTTCCTCAACCGCTTCATCGTAGGAAACGGCCGGTTGGCCGGTGGCCTTTTTGAAGCTGATCAGCCAGACACCATCGGTCTGCGTGTGGTTGGCCGCCAGCCAGGCCCGCCATTCGGCGCGGGTCAGGGGGTGGGTTGAATTGGGGGGTGGTTGGGGCATGGGATAGCTTCGTTAAGTTCGATTCTCAGTTTAGTTCTAGAGTTGACGAAACCACTCAGCCTCAGCCGTGACTTGCTCGATCATCTTCGTGCGCACCCCGAGGGAAAGCTGCTTCAGTTTCTCAACCAATTGATCGCCATCAACCAGATCAATGGCCGGGGCCCCATCCCGGGACGCTTCCTTGATCGCATCCCTTGTGAAGGTTCCCGTTGTGATGAGCAACCCCTTGTCCGCGCGGCCGACCATCGCCCCGCGGAAGTCGCGAACCTGAGCGGATCCTACTGCCCCTTTCCAGCGTTTGGCCTGGAAGATAATGCGAAATCCTAGAAAACCACCAAGCCTGAGAATGCCGTGACCGTCTACGCCCCCATCACCACTTTGGCCGGTGACTTCAACATGTATAAAGCCCGACTCGCGTAATAGTCGTTGAACCAACCGCTCGAAGGCTGCGGGTGACAACTCCATAATGTAGCCCAGTAGCTCTTCTTGCCATTCGATCGTCTGATCCGGCTCCTCTTCGTCACCAATTGACGTTTCCTTTTCCTTCTTCATCTGTTCGCGCACGGAGCGGACTACTTCCCGCTCATCCACAGCTTCAGTATTCGTGCCCGTAGGTGTCAGTGACCAAACGCCGCGCGACGAATTCTCGATAATGCCGTAGCGCCGCAGATAAGTACGCGTCCACATCAGGCGATAGTCGATCTCCGTAATGCCACCCTTCTCTGGGTTGTGCAGAACCTCGAGTTGTTCAGACGGGATACCAACTATCTCAGCAACCTTCTCGTTGATCTCTACATTACTCCCTGAGCCGCCCAACAGCTTAAGGGCCTGTAGAACTGGATTCATTAGGTCGTCGTACTTGTACTGCACTGACGCCATAAGCACCTCCCATGCGATTAGGTTCCGTCCAGGTCCGTGCCGCCCACTACTTCCTGAGCACTGCTTTCTACACCCCTCTCGGCCGATACTGCAACGCCTCCGCCAGATGCGGCGGCTCGATGGCCTCGCAGCCGGCCAGGTCGGCAATGGTGCGGCTGACCTTGAGGACGCGGTGGAAGCCGCGGGCGCTGAGGCCCATCTGGGCCATGGCGCTCTTCATGCAGGCGGCGGCCGGTGTCATCCAGGCCGCAGAACTGCGCGCACTTCGCCGGGGCCCATGTCGGCGTTGGCATAGAGGCCGGTGCCGTCGAAGCGGGCCGATCTGCCGCGCGCGGGCGGTCTCCACACGGGCGCGCACTGGCTGCCGACCGCTCCCCCTGCTGCAGCGGCCGTCAGCTTCTCATACTCAACCCGCGGCACATCCACGTGCAGGTCAATGCGATCCATCAGCGGGCCGGAGATGCGCTTCTGGTAGCGGGTGATCATGCTGTTGGAACAGCTACAGGCGTGGGTCGGGTCGCCGTAGTAGCCGCAGGGACACGGGTTCTGGGCGGCGATGAGCATGAAGTTGGCCGGATAGGTCACGCTGCCGGTGGCGCGCGAGATGGACACCTCGCGCGGCACGCCCTCCAGCGGCTGGCGCAGCACCTCGATCAGGCGCTCGCCGAACTCCGGCAGCTCGTCCAGAAACAGCACGCCGCGATGGGCCAGGGAGATCTCGCCCGGCCGGGGAAAGGCGCCGCCGCCGACCAGCCCGGCATAGCTGATGGTGTGGTGGGGCGAGCGAAACGGCCGTGTGCGGATGAGCGGCGTGTCGGTCGGCAGCATGCCCGGCCACGCTGTAAATCTTGGTCACTTCCAGCGCCTCGTCAATGTCCATGCCGGGCAGGATGCTGGGCAGCGACTTGGCGATGAGCGTCTTGCCCGAGCCCGGCGGGCCGGTCATCAGCGCATTATGCCCGCCGGCCGCAGCCACTTCCATCGCCCGCTTGACGTGCTCCTGGCCCATGATGTCGGCGAAGTCGGCGGCATAGACCGCATCGTCGTTGAATGTCTGGTTCAGTTCCACGACCAGCGGGTCAATCGGACGTAACCCCGTCAGATGGCCCACCAGCTGGCCGAGGTCGCGCACGGGATAGACGGTCACGCCGGGCATGAGGGCCGCTTCAGGGGCATCATCGGCGGGCACAAAGACATGCTTCAGCCCTTCGGCGCGGGCCAGGGCGGCCAACGGCAGGATGCCCTTGGTGTGGCGGGTGGTGCCGTCCAGCGACAGCTCGCCGATGAAGATGGCCTCTTCCAGTTTGTCGGGCCAAATCTGGCTGGTGGCAGCCAACACGCCGACGGCAATGGGCAGGTCGTAAGCCGGGCCTTCCTTGCGCAGATCGGCCGGGGCCAGATTGACGGTCAGGCGGTTGTTGGCGGGGAAGCTCAGGCCGCTGTTCTTGATGGCGGCATAGACGCGGTCGCGGCTCTCGCGAACGGCCGCATCGGGCAGGCCGACCAGCGCGAAGTACGGCGCGCCGCGGACAATATCGACTTCGACTTCGACCAGTTCGGCATCCAGACCAACGATGGCGCAACTGAGAATCTTGGCGAGCATGATGATTCGAAGTATAGCATAGCCCTCGTAGCTTACAGATATACTTGCACCCGACAACGGGTCGATAGAAAACAGGCGCCACCCCAACGAGCTGGGCAGCGCCTGTCTGATTGAGTCAGGTGTCTGTGTTCGGATCTACGGCCGTTCCAACCCACGCTCCGGCCGGCTGAAGGAATGGCACCAGCTACAATCGTAGCCCTCATCCTGCACATGCTTGTCATGCAGGTCGCCGAAGCCTTCCGGGTCTTCCGGCTCGTGACACTGGGTGCAGACGGCCGATTGCGGTCCTTTTAGCGCATAGCCCAATGCCCCCACCAGGTCCATACGAGTGGCCGCCGAAGCGCGATCATCGTCGCCACCGGTGTCGGTATGACAAGCCTGGCAGTCGAGCGCGTTGTCGGCCACCTCCACCCCGTGGTTGATGGTCTGGAAGGTATGCACCGGCACCAGCGTGTAGCTGCCCGTCAATCCCGCCTGGGCCATGCCCGACTGCACCGCCTGAGCGAAGTCACCCGTACGAAAATAGACTTCGGTCGAATGCGGGATCATCTGGCCGGTCGCATCGTGTCGCGCCGAAATGGACCGGTGTTCTTTCATCGGGTAGATCTTGGCCCCGTCGGAGGACACGCTACCCAAGGGCACGCCGAACTGATACTCACCATCACTGTTTGGCGTGGGCGCCTGCCCCAACAGATACACCTCACTCGTGCCGTCAAACCAGCGATAACTGGGGATGATGTTCGTACCGCGCACTTCGCCCGGCTTCCAGCCGCCCTGCCCCCCGAATGCCCCCGGCCACCACTCCGGCTCGAGCCAATCGCGGGCCAGCTCGGTGCTGATGTCCTTGGCGAAGGTGGGGACATGGCAGGTCTGGCAGGCCACACGCTCGGCGTGGGCATCGCGCGACTCGCCGTTGCTGGCGCTGTAGTCGCCGTGCGGCCGATCCCCGTGGCATGTCTCGCAGGCGGCCGGCTCCGTGGTGTCGTTGGGCCGCAAATCCAGCCCGCGGCCGCTGACCCGATGATCGCCTGCGTCGTGACATTTGGCGCAGGTGAAGTCCTCGCCTTGCGGGCTCATATGCACATCGGACGATAGCGGCGGGCTAACCGACACCGAAGACAAATCACCGCGCTTGGCACCGTCACTGCCCGCGGCGTTGGCGTGGCAGCGCAGGCAGGTGGCGCGCGTAGTCGGCCCGGCCGTCTGCGCCGCCTCAACCAGCGAAATGGTCATCTTGGACGCGTCGGGCATGAAGTGAAACCCGTTGGCGTCTTCCACCGGCAAGGTGATGGTCCGCGGCTGACCGTCCTGGCTGATCGCGGGCACTTGCTCATACGGTCCGGCGGCTTTGCGCGCGTAGTTGATTTGGTGACACATCAGGCAATCGATGTTGTTGAGTTGGGCGGCCGTCATCTCGGTCGTGGGCTTTTGACCGTAACTAGTATGGCACCCGGCACAGGTGACGTCCCGCGAGGTGACAATGGCCCCGCAGTAGGTGTTCATGCCGCCCTCGCCCTTGCCTGCGTTGCCGGGGATAGTGGGCACGTTCGGCGTCGGGCCGGACAGTTGATAATGGACCGAGCCATGCATCGCCTCCGCTTCGGTGCGATGACAAGCCACGCAGGTTTCCGGCCCGCTGTAGGCGGTGATGGTCTCGTGGCCGCCTGTGTTGGCCGCCGTGCCAAAGACGCCGGGCAGGTACAGCGTCGGCCCGTCGGCTGCCCGGCTGATGCCCACGGCGAGCGCACCTCCGGCCAGCACCAGCGTGATGAGGTACAGTCCCTGGATGGTTTGTCGGTTCATGTTGACTCCTCTCCCGGTAGGGGAATGGATCGCCGGTCCAAGCCGGACCGGTCGACGCCTACCTGTACAGTGACGTTTTCAGCATAGAAGTAACGCCGTCCCGGAGGAAGTACCATTGGATACATGTGGGTGGCCGGAATTACAGCGCAAGATGCGGATAGTATCCACTGCCCGTTCGTCGTAGAATGAGCTTCATGGAACTCAGCGACACTTACACCACAGACGATGCCCGCTGGACAGCCGTCATCAAGCGCGATCCGGCGGCAGCGACAGCGTTCGTCTACGCCGTCACCACGACCGGCATCTACTGCCGGGCGGGCTGCGCCTCGCGGCAACCGAATCGGGCCAATGTACGCTTCTTCGACGCGGCACCGTTGGCGGAAGCGGCCGGCTTTCGGCCGTGCAAGCGGTGCACCCCACAAGCCGCCGGCGCCCCCGACCCGCAACGCGAGGCTGTGTTGCAGGCCTGCCGTCTGATGGACGACGCCGACCAGCCGCTCACGTTAAACGAGCTGGCCGCGGCCGTCGGGCTGAGTCCTTATCATTTCCACCGGCTGTTCAAACAAATGACCGGCATTACCCCCAAAGCCTATGCGCGGGCCCGTCGCGCCGACAAATTGCGCGCCGGCCTGCAGGAGAAAACTACCGTGACCAACGCCATCTACGACGCAGGCTACAGCAGTAGCAGCCGCCTTTATGAAGAATCGGCCGCCGCGCTGGGCATGACGCCCGGCGCCTACAAGAACGGCGCGCCGGGCCGGACCATTCGCTATGCGGTCGCCCCGTCCTACCTGGGTCAGGTGCTGGTGGCGGCTTCCGACACGGGCATCTGCCGCATCGATCTGGGGGATTCGGTCGAGGATCTCGAGGAACGGCTGCGTGATACCTTTCCGCAGGCGGAGTTGGCCCCGGGTGGGCCGGAATTCGCGGCGACTATTGCGGCCGTTGTGGGATTCATGGACGCACCGCAACCGGCCTTCGATCTACCCCTCGACATCCGCGGTACCGCCTTCCAGCGGCAGGTGTGGTCAGCGCTGCAGCAGATTCCGCCGGGGACGACGCTCAGCTACGCCGAAGTGGCCGAGGCCATCGGCAAGCCCCAAGCCGTGCGGGCGGTAGCCGGAGCCTGCGCCGCCAACACACTGGCCGTGGCCATCCCCTGCCACCGTGTCGTGCGCAGCGACGGGGCACTCGGCGGCTACCGCTGGGGGCTGGAACGCAAGGAAGCGCTGCTGACGCATGAGGCGGGAGGGGTCTAGCGGCTATTGGACCAGAGGCAGGGGCACTCGTTCGGCCGCTTCCCCAATCCGCTTCACCATCTGCCCAAAAATCAACCCGTGGAAGGGGTAGAGCAGATACCAGTACAGCAGCCCCGCCAGCCCGCGTGAGGCAAAGTAGGCGGTCTGCACCAGCTCGGCCCGGCCTTCCCCCACTGGTGACGTCTCAAATTGCAACCAGGCGCGGCCCGGCACTTTCATCTCGGCCCGCAGCCGCAGCAGCCGGTCTGGCTCCACGGTCTCCACGCGCCAGAAATCGAGGGCATCGCCGACGCGCAGGTCATCGGGGTCGCGACGGCCGCGACGCATGCCCACTCCGCCCACTAACCGGTCCAGCACACCGCGCAGGTTCCAGGCCCAGTTGAACGCCAGCCAACCTTCGGCCCCGCCCAGACGAGTGAAGGCGCGAAAGACAGCTGGCGGTGACGCATCGACGATAGTCTCGCGCCGTTCAATGAACATCCCCTGCTCCAGCTTGAAGAAAGCCGGCTTGCGGTCGCCTTGGCTGCTGCTCAGTGCATCGCTCCAGAGCGATTCCAGGTCGCCGTCGCGAATACGGTCCAGGGCACGCTTGACCGACGTGCGGTAATCGGCCGGTTCGATGTCGGGGAACAGCTCCTCGGCCGAATCGTCCTTCACCACGACCTCATTGCGCAGCCCCTCGATCAGGGGCCCAGCCACCGACGCGGGCACCGGCGTCACCCAGTGCACCCAGTACGACGACAGGCGCGGCGTCAGTACCGGCACATGGATGAGATAGCGCTTGAGTCGCCGCTCCTCAGCATATTGGGTCATCATCTGGGCGTAGGTCAGCACATCCGCGCCGCCGATCTCGACGGTGCGACCGCGGCTCACCGGTGTCTCCAGCGCGGCCACCAGATAAGCCAGTACATCGCGTATACCAATAGGCTGGATGCGCGTGTTGGCCCACTTGGGCACAATCATCACCGGCAGGCGCTCGGACAGGTCGCGGACCATCTCGAACGACAGGCTGCCCGACCCCACTACTACCGCCGCCCGCAGCTCCGTCACCGGCACACCCGCCTCACGCAAGGCACCCCCGGTCGCGTGGCGCGAGCTGAGATGTTCGGACAGGGCCTCATCCGACTCCTCTCCCAACCCCGACAGGTAGATGATCTGGTCCAGCCCGGCATCAGCGGCCGCCTGGCCGAAGTTACGCCCGGCGCGGATGTCGCGGTCCTCGAACTCGCCGCCGCCGCCCATGCTGTGGATCAGATAGTAGGCGGCCGAAACGCCGGCCATGGCCGCGGGCAGCGTCTCCGGCTTGAGGACATCGCCGGTCACGACCTCGATGGAATCGGCCCAGGGACGGCCGGACAGCCGGTTAGGGTCGCGCACAAGAACACGTACACGGTAGCCCGACTCCAGCAAGCGAGGGACCAAGCGTGCGCCAACATAACCGGTTGCGCCAGTGACCAGAACGAGTGAATCATTTTGTGGTAGATCGACGGGCATAGTGCAAGAGAGTATAGCAACTCATTCGCCCGAAAACGCACGCTGTCAGCCCAGTCACGATCGCGTGCTCATTATTCAATTATCGTGATATGGCCGGTAAGAATACCTGTGGCAAGTCAGCAACCGTACCGATTGAACCACCCATGATGATCACTTGCTGGGCCGGACCAATTGTGAATGGGCTGCCGCCCAGTACCGTCACCTGTGCCACGGCATTGAACGCACTAATTCCGGCGGCATCGGAGTCTGGATCGTAGACAATCCCGGCCGTTCCCGGCGTTTCCAGCGCAAGCTCGGCCACAGGCGTTGTGACTTGCCAACGGGTATGGGGATCAACCAACGCCGCCAGCACGCCGCCCTGGAGCAGTTCCAGGCTGATAAGATTTGGCTCCTCTGATACAGACTTTCCCTGGGCCATGCAGCGACTCTTGAACTCGCGTGCTCTCAGGAGAATCTGAGTAATGACGGTTTTATCCAGAAAACCGGCAAACTTATATTCGTTCAGAATGAGGATGATATAGCCCCTGATTGCCTCGTCGGAGCATATAACGGTTCCTCCCGCCGAAAGCTCCGGAGAACCCACCGGCGTCGACAGCTCGATGACCGGGGCGCAGGGCGTGGCGCTCCCTTCGGAGCCGGGAGGGCATGGCTCAGGATGAAACACCTGTCCGGGGGGCTGCTCGCGGCCGTCGTAGGTCACTTTCGGGCTTTCAACTTGCATGCTGATTGCCGGACCTGTCAAGAACGTTCCGGTTACCTCAATCGCATAGCCCGTGGCCGCTCCGTGATCCTCGCGCAGAATCTGCAGATAGTGTTTTCCCGGCCCCAAGTCATCCAGTTTAACATCGGGATACTCGCCCAGCGGCGCGCCGCCCGGTGCCATCGCCCCGAATTTGTAACGGCCGTCTACCCAAACATAGATGCCATTGTCCACACCGAAATTGCCGGTCAAATCCTTGATCCCGAAATCGCCGGCGTCAATCTCATAGATAATGGCGGTTTCAGTGGTCTGTGTCCACCCTCTGGGGATGAGCTGCATACCGCCCCAACCGGAGCCAAGCGGCAGGGGGTCCACTTCGAAAAGTGCCACCAACCCGGCTAGCGTTACGAGTTGTTCAGGATCGGGTTCCGGCGCAATAGGTTTCAGTGTGGGATCGGGGCTGGCCGGAGCCGTCGGAAACCAGGGTAGCAGTCCATCCAGCTTGTTGCCGATTGAGTCGTTGTAATACCCCTCGGTAGAATTGTTGATTAGCAATTCGGCCGTAACGGTCTCATCGGCCGAATACGAAGCGGCAACCAACAGAACCAACGTGATGACAACCGCACCAAATGCGGCTGAACCCCGGACCACCCACCTTCTACTGGCCATTCCAACGCTCCGTGTACTAGATCACCCAGCGGAAACGATGACAGCCACACCGATACGAGGCGACACAGCCCTGATTCTGGCAAATCCTGTCTGTTTAGGGAAATGGGCCGACTGTGAAGGACAAGACCGTCACAGGTCAGTATAAGGGTTCAGGATCGTCCGCGTCAATTTTGTGAAATTAGCCGCAATCGCCACGCAAGCCATAATCCGCTAGCTCTTGCGCAGCGGCCAAACATAGCCTCCGGCCAGAAGCAGGGTAGCGCACAGGAGACCGGTCACCATACTCAACCCCCAGGGCACATCCACCCGCCCGCCCGCCAGGGACCCAAAGGCCACGGCTGCCCCCAGCGACAGCCCGCTCAGCAAGGCCACCGACACGGCCTGCAGGAAGCCAAAGCTGCGCAGCTTGAAGGCAGGCGGTACAGTGTCCATGCGCCAGCGAAAGTAGGCGGCCAGTTGCGGATCGCGGGCAATGACCTGTTCCTTGATCTGGTTCATGGCGATGATGCTCTCCAGCCACGCCTGCCGCAATCGCACCAGTTCCAGAATGGTGATCAGCCCCAGCGCCGAGAGCAGCACGAAGATGACGACAAAAGTGACGTAGAGCTGGCCGGGATTGACGCCCGGCACCTGTACCGACAACAGCGCCGCGATCAGCGTGGCGAAGGTGACGAAGAAGTATTGCGACGCACGGGCGCGATCTTCGTTGGCCTGGAACGCCGTCTGGGCAATGTAACCGTGTTCGGCGGCGATGATGTCCTGGGCCAGATCGGGTGGGTTAGGCGATGGGGCTTGAGTTTCCATGGGCAAGTGTAGCGCCGGACGCTCGCCGACGTCAACAACTCAAAGGCGCAGTGCGCCGCGGTCCGGCCGACTACGACTTGGGGTACGCGATAACCCGTTCCGGCGTAATCTGGAAGATGATCCGCTGTTCCTTGCCCTTCCTTTCGGCCATGGACGGCGTCCCATAATAGCTATCACGGCCCATGTACAACTTGGCGTGGGCGTTGATGTTGGCATAGTCGGTGTCCGGCACAATCGCCGCCACACGGCCGCGCACGTCAATCCAGCGATAGGGATCGTCCGGATCAATAACGGTCAAGGCTACCAATGGATTCTGACGGACGTTTTCCGGCTTGCGTCGGCCGTCGGCGGTGTTGACGAGCACATGCGTGCCATCGAAAGAACACTATACTACCGTGTTTTCCGGCTGACCATCGTCGGCGATTGTCGTCAGAACGGCATAGTAAGGACCGGCAAGCAGGTCAACATGAGATTCGGGAATGGAAACAATCATGGCGCAACTCCATAGGAAGCATAAACGAGACGAGGCTAAAGTCACTTTACGATAGACTGTAGCACACTCCGAGGGGCGATGATCGACTCGTTGCCCGCTGACCGTCGTTATGATACCGTTGCCACTCGGATGCGCGAGACCCTGAGCCGTTGCTCACTGCCTAGGCCGCCATCGACAGGCTGCATGACTACCGGTGACGATATTCTTAACGTACACGATGTTTCGCTCAGCTTCGGCGGCACAGCGGCGCTCAGCAACGTCAGCTTTGACGTGCGCCGGGGCGAGATTCGGGCCATCATCGGCCCCAACGGCGCGGGCAAGACGTCCATCCTCAACTGCATCAGCGGCTTCTACCGCCCTCAAAGCGGGCGAATCGTGCTCAACAGCGCCACCGACCTGACCCAGACCCCGACGCACCATATCGCCGACCTGGGTCTGGCCCGCACCTTCCAGAACATCGCCCTCTACACCGGACTCAGCACGCTCGACAACCTCATGGCCGCCCGCCACATCTTCATGAAGCAGAACATGCTGCAGAGCGTGCTCTACTGGGGCGGCGCCCGGCGCGAGGAGATCCGCCACCGGCAGGTGGTCGAGGAAATCATCGACTTCCTGGAGATCGCCCACATCCGCAAGGCCATCGTCGGCGCGCTGCCCTATGGCCTGCGCAAGCGGGTCGAACTCGGCCGCGCGCTGGCCATGGAACCGGACCTGCTGCTGCTCGACGAGCCCATGGCGGGGATGAACGTCGAGGAGAAAGAGGACATGGCCCGCTTCATCCTCGACATCCATGAGCGGCGCGGCACGACCATCGTCCTCATCGAACACGACATGGGTCTGGTGATGGACATTTCCGACCGGGTCGTGGTGCTCGATTTCGGCCGTACCATTGCCGATGGTCCACCCGACCAGATTCGCGAGAACGCAGCCGTCGTTAAGGCCTATCTGGGTGAAGGCGCCTGAGCGTCCCCAATTTGCGAAACGCGCTATTCGTCAGCCTATGGAAACCCTACCCCAGTATTTTCTCAGCCAGGTCGCGGACCGGTCCGACGGACAGGTGGCCCTGCGCCAGAAGGAGTTGGGCATCTGGCGCGAATTCACCTGGCAGGATTCCTACGAGCAGGTTCAGGCCTTCGCGCTGGGGCTGATGGCGCTGGGCATCCGACGCAATGACAAGGTGTGCACGGTCGGCGACAACGACCGGCAGTACTTGTGGGCCTTCCTGGGCCTGCAGGCGGCTGGGGCCGTACAGGTTGGACTGTTTACCGACGCCATCCCGGCCGAAATGGCCTACATCATCAACCACAGCGATGCCACGTTTGTCCTGGCCAAGGACCAGGAACAGTGCGACAAGATGCTGGACATTCGCGACCAAATCCCGGCCGTGCGCCAGGTCATCTACTGGGATGAAAAGGGGCTGTGGAATTACGACGACCCCTGGCTGATGCCCTTCGACGAGGTGCTGGCTCTGGGACGCGAGATAATGGCCCGGGAACCCAATCGCTTTCAAACCGAAGTGGCCCTCGGCCGGGGCGAAGACGTAGCCATCCTGTGCTACACCTCCGGCACCACCGGCCTGCCCAAGGGTGTCATGCTGACCCACGCCAATGTCATCAGCGCCATCAGCCAGTATCAGGCCGTGGACCCGCGCTTGCCCACGGATAACCATGTCAGTTTCATGCCCATGGGTTGGATCGCCGAACCCATTCTTGGGCGTGGCCGCCCACGTCTACGCTGGGGTCATCATGAACTTCCCTGAAGAACCGGAGACCGTGCGCCAAAACATCCGCGAGATCGCGCCGGAGATGCTGTTCTACAACTCCCGCCTGTGGGATATCGCTGGTGGCCACGGTGCAGGTGCAGATGAATGATGCGTCATGGATCAACCGCACACTCTACAAGCGCTTCCTGCCCGTGGGCTACCGGATGGCCGACACGCGGCTGGCCAATCGGGAGCCAGGCGCCGGGCTGCGTCTGGCCTATGGTCTGGGCGACGTGCTGGTGTTTGCCCCGCTGCGCAACCAGATGGGCATGTCCCATGTGCGCGCCGCCTATACAGCGGGGTCGGCCCTCAGCCCCGACGCCATGCGCTTCTTCCACGCCCTGGGCATCAACCTCAAGCAGATCTACGGTTCAACCGAAGTGACCGGCGGCGCGACCATCCACCGCGACAACGACATCAAGTTCGCCAGCGTGGGCCAACCGCTGCCGGACGTCACCATTCGCACCTCGGCCGAAGATGAGATTCAGATCGCCGGACCAACGGTGATGCTGGGCTATTACAAAGACCCGGCCGCAACGGAGCGCGATGTGCTGGTGGAACCGGACGGCCGACGCTGGTTCCGCACCGGCGACGCGGGCTACATCGACGAAGACGGGCAGGTCATCTACCTGGATCGCGTCAAGGATATGATCACCCTGGCCAACGGCGAGCGCTTCTCGCCGCAGTTCATCGAGGGACGACTCAAGTTCAGCCCCTACATTCGCGACGTCATGGCCATCGGCGGCAAGACCCACGACTATGTAACCGCGCTGGTCATCATCGACTTCGAGACCGTCGGCCAGTGGGCCGAAAAGAACCGCATCGGCTACACCACGTTTGTCGATCTGTCGCAGAAGCCGGAAGTCTACCGCCTGGTGCGGCAGGCCGTGGAAGAAGTCAACGCCACCCTGCCGCCCGCCGGGCACATCCGCCGCTTCGTGCTCATGCACAAGGAGTTCGACGCCGACGAAGCCGAAATGACCCGCACGCGCAAGCTGCGGCGCGGCTACCTGAGCGAGCGCTACGGCGCTATCGTCGAATCGTTGTACAATGGGTCGGAAACCATTGAAGTGCGCGCGCCGGTCCGCTATCAGGACGGCAGCGAGGGCTTCATCGAGACCGAGATTCGCATCCTGACGCTCGACGCCACGGCTGAGACTGTGGCGGCAGCCGGCTGACCGGCTGCGCGACTGATACTTAACAATGAACTGGCAACTCGTCCCCCAACAATTCGCCACCGGCCTGCTCAACGGCGGGATCATTGCCATCATCGCCCTGGGGATTGTGCTGATCTATCGCTCGTCGGAGGTGTTCAACTTCGCCCACGGGCAGCTGGTCATGCTGGGCGCGTACCTGACCTGGTGGTTTGCCGGAGGAACGGCCGACGGCAGTGAGCTGTTCAACCTGCCCTTGTGGGCGGCCGTCTTGTTGGCCGTGGTGGCCATGGCCCTGGTCGGCTTGCTCATCGAGCGGCTGACGCTGCGGCCCATGACCGGCCAACCTTTACTGGCAATTGTTCTTATGACGCTGGGCCTAGGCGAATTCCTGCAAGGCGTGACGGCCATTACCTTCGGCGTGGAACCCAAGAGCAACTTCCCGGCGCCGTTCTCGCCCAGCGACGTTTACACCATTCCCTTCCCCGGCGCATTCAACGACACCATCATCATCAAGCAGGCGCTCCTGGCCTCCTTTGTGGTCGCCATCCTGGCCGCGCTTGTTTTCATGGTTTACTTCCAGTACACGCGCACCGGGTTGGCGCTGCGGGCCACGTCGGAGGACCATGAACTGGCGCGCAGTGTGGGCATCAACGTCCCGCGCGTATTCGGCCTGTCGTGGGCCATCGCCGGGATCATCGCCACCATCGGCGGCGTGCTGCTGGCGGCCCTGACCGGCGTCAGTCTAAGCCTGTCCATCGTCGCACTGGTAGCCTTCCCAGCCATACTGCTGGGCGGCCTGCAATCCTTCCCCGGAGCCATCGTCGGCGGGCTGCTGGTGGGGCTATCACAGGCGCTGGTACAGGCATCCTCGGTGCCGGTGGTGCGCAGCTCATCCGAGATCGCCCCATACATCCTGCTACTCATCGTCTTGCTGATCCGGCCGGAAGGGCTGTTCGGCGAGAAGCGCATTGAACGCGTCTAAGGGGCACTGACGAACTTATGACCGTACTACGCCCGGCCGGGGACTTCGACCGCAGCTACCAACAGGACATGGGCCTCATTCGACGGCCCTGGCAGTGGGCGCTGCTCGGTTTGGCCCTGCTGGTCGCCTATACCGCCCCACTCTGGGGCAGCGCCTACGTGGTGAGCACGGCCAACCGCATCGCCTATACGATCATCGCCGTGCAGGGGCTCAACATCCTGACGGGCTACACGGGCCAGATCTCGCTGGGCCAGGCGGCGTTCATGCTTGTGGGCGGCTATGTCTCCGCCCTAACCACCATCCATCTCAACTTCCCGTTTCCCGTCGCCATTCTGGCCGCGGGATTCGGCACCGGCTTTGTCGGGCTGCTGTTCGGGCTGCCCTCCTTGCGCGTCAAGGGCTTCTACCTGGCCATGGCCACCCTGGCCGCGCAGTTCATCATTCCCTGGCTGACCCGCTATACGTTTCCCGACCTGCTGGGCGGCACAACCGGCCGCATCGACGTACCCGTGCCGGTCATGTTCGGCATTACCTTCAGTGAAGTCAATCAGTATCTGTACCTGTCGCTGACTGTGCTGCTGATCACGACCATCCTGACGCTCAACATCTCACGCACCAAGCTGGGTCGGGCCTTCGTGTCCGTGCGCGACAATGACCTGGCGGCCGAATTGCTGGGCATCAATCCCTTTGGCTACAAGCTGCGGGCCTTCTTCCTGGCCTCCTTTCTGGCCGGTGTGGCCGGGGCGCTGAAAGCCCACAGCCAGCGCGGTGTGGGCACGGAGTTCGGCTATGGCCTTGAGGAGTCGATTATTCTCCTGGGTATGTTGGTCATTGGCGGATTGGGCACCAACCTGGGGCCGTTCCTCGGCGTGACCATGATTATCCTGTTGGAGGACATGGCCGGCGTGGCCGGCCAGTCGATGGCCGGGCTATTTCCCGATCAGGCGGCGCGCTTCCTGACGTCGTTTCGGCCGATCTTCTTCGGCCTGGTCCTGATGCTGTTTCTGATTTTCGAGCCGCGTGGGCTGGCCCACCGCTGGCAGCTATTCAAGGCAAGTTGGCGACTACGGCCGTTCTCGCGCTAACTACAAATTGCTTGTGCCTCGGCGCGTCGATAATGGTTACAATCGAGCGGCGAACCACTGACCGATGGCACCGCTACCCCTAAGTCTAATCTGTTTGAGGAGAAAGAAGCGATGAAGAATAAAGTGTTACTGTTGATTAGTATGAGCCTGCTACTGGTCGCCCTGGCGGCCTGTGGCGGGACAGCCGGCCAGGAACTGGCGGCTACAGCCGAGTCAGCCCTTCAGGAAGTTGCCCCGACACTGCAGGCAGCGGCCACCGAACTTGCCCCGACGCTGCAGGCGGCCGTGGAAGAACTGCAGCCGACCGTCGAGGCCGCGGCTACCCAGATCGCTGAAACTGTCGCCGAAGTCGCCCCCACCGTCGAGGCGGCAGCCGAAGCGATGATGGGCGATGACCTGTGCCCCCAAACCTATGAGGGCGAGACGATCGTCGTGCACCAGGCGGCCGGGCTGACCGGCCCACTGGCCCAGATTCTGGGCGACGGCTTCATCACCGGATCCACCGATGCCGTCGAGCGCATCAATGCCAATGGCGGCGTCTGTGGCATCATGCTGGAGTTGAAGCTGGAGGATTCGCAGTACGACCCGGAGCAAGAGGTCGCCATCTACGAGCGCTACCGGGCTGAAGAGCCGGCCCCCTTGTTCCATCTGACCTATGGCAGCGGCGCAGCCATTGCCCTGAAGGACCGCGTCATCGAAGACAAGATCCCCAACTTGACCGCGGGCCTCAATGACGAAGCGTTCTACGTCCCGCGCGACGGCTACACCTTCGGCACCGGGCCGATCTACTCCGACCAGTTCGCCGGGTTCCTGACGTGGCTGAAGGATAACTGGGCCGACGTCAAGCCCGAAGGCGCCTCGGACGAGATCACCGTTGGTGTGGTCGGCTGGGCCAATTCGTTCGGCGCCGGGGCCACGACGCCCACGGCCCTGGCCTATGCCGAAGAACTGGGCATCACCGTCTTGCCACTGGAATCGCAGGAAGTATCGCCGACGACCGACGTGACCGGCCAGCTTCAGAACCTGCTGGTGAGCGGCGCGAACGTCATTTACGTGCAGTCGCTGTCTTTCGGCCCCGCCCAGGTGATCGGCACCCTGCGCGCGCTCGGCCTGTGGGATCAGGTCGTGATCGGCGGCGTCAACTGGAGCATCAACACCGACGTGCTTAACATCCTCGGCGAAAACGCGGAATTGATGGACGGTTACTACGGCGTCTTCCCCAGCCTATGGTGGAACGACACCGACGTAACCGGCATCCAGCAAGCGCTGGAAGACTTCGCGGCCAGCGAATTGCCGGAGACCAAGAAAGACATCGCCTATCTCCTGGCCTATGGGCAGATGTTCGCCATCCAGAACGTGCTCCAGCAGGCATTGACCGATGTGGGCCTCGACGGCCTGACCGGCGAGGCGTTCTTCAATGCCATGCAGGCGTTGGGCACCGTTGACGCCGGTGGCATCTACACCTACAACGCCAACGGCCAGGACCGTGCCCCGCGCACAGCCCAGATCCGGCAGGTGCAGGTGACGGACGGCGTGGCCGACTTCGTGGTGGTCGAAGACTTCTTCGAGTTACCCGACACGCGCCCGCCCGCACCGTAAGAATTCAACGCAAGGACGCGAAGGCGCAAAGGGTCGGCTGTTTTTCGATCGACCCTTTGCGTCCACAGCGGCTTTGCGTTTGACTGTTGAGCTACTGATGCTACACGTCAACAACATTGAAGTCATCTACAGCGACGTCATCCTCGTTTTGCGCGGAGTGACGCTGTCGGTGGAGCCGGGGCAGATCGTGGCCCTGCTGGGCGCCAACGGCGCCGGCAAGTCCACGACGCTCAAGGCCATCTCCGGTCTGCTGCAGACGCAGCAAGGCGAGGTGACGCGCGGCAACATCACCTTTGACGGCGAGCGCATCGACCGCCGGACACCGGACGACATCGTGCGTCGGGGCATCATTCAGGTGTTGGAAGGACGGCCGTTGTTCCAGCATCTGACCGTCGACGAAAACCTGCGCACCGGCGCGCTCGTGCGCAGCGCCTCCCGCCAGGACCTGCAGGCCGACCTGGACCGCGTGTACGACTATTTCCCGCGCCTGCAAGAATTTCGCAACCGCACCAGTGGCTATCTCTCCGGCGGTGAGCAGCAGATGGTGGTCATCGGTCGGGCATTGATGGGCCACCCACGCCTGATGCTGCTGGATGAACCCAGCCTGGGTCTGGCCCCTCTGCTGGTCCAAGACATCTTCACCATCATCCGGCGCATCAACGAAGAAGAGGGTGTGTCGATCTTGCTGGTGGAACAAAACGCCAATGTCGCTCTGCAAACGGCCGACTATGCCTATGTGATGGAGAACGGCCGCATCGTGCTTGACGGCCCGGCTGACACGCTGGCCGAAAACGCCGACATCAAGGAATTCTACCTGGGTCTGACCCAGGTCGGCGAACGGAAGAGCTACCGCGACGTCAAGCACTATAAGCGCCGCAAGCGGTGGCTGGGTTAAGACTGCCGCTTTTTCCGGCAGTGGGGAGAGCAAACAACCATGAGTGACGAGATTCGTGACGAACGCCTGCGCGAGACCATCGCCTTCGCCTATGCCCACGCTCCGGCTGTGCGCGAGCGGTTCGACGCCGCCGAGCTTAGCCCCACGGACATCCATACGGTTGACGATCTCAATCGCCTGCCGGTGCTGACCAAGGATGAGGCCATCGCCCGCCAATCGGTCGATCCACCCTTCGGGGGCATGCTGGCTGTGCCTCTCATCGCCACCAGCCGGCTGTTCTTTTCGCCCGGGCCGCTCTACGAACCGGCTCCGGCCGACGACGACCCCGTCTGGGAAGCAGCGCTGACCGCCCTTGTGCGCGCCGGTTTCGACAGCACCGATATCGTGCTTAATTCGCTATCCTATCACCTGACGCCGGCCGGTTACTTGTTCGACGAAGCCTTCGTCCGGTTGGGCGCAACCGTCATCCCCGGCGGCACGGGCAACAGCGATCTGCAACTGCAGATGGCCCGCGTGCTGGGCGCCACCGGCTATGTGGGCACGCCAAGCTACTTGCTCAGCCTAATCCAGAAAGCGGAAGAGCAAGGGCTGGACTTCCGCCGCGACTTCGCCCTGACCAAGGCCATCACCACGGCCGAACCTCTGCCGCCCAGCCTGCGCCAGACGCTGGTCGACACCTACGGCATCAGCGTGTGCAACGCCTACGGCACGGCCGAATTTGGGTTGCTGGCCACCAACACCGGCGAGGGCATGGCCATGCAACTGCTGCCCGACCCCATCATCCATGTCATTCATCTCGACACCGGCCAACCCGTCGGCCCCGGCGAAACAGGCGAGGTCGTCGTCACCAACTTCAGCCGCATCTATCCCCTCATTCGCTTCGGCACCGGCGACCTGGCCATGAATGTCGATCCGTCGCCGGGCAGAAGCAAGCAGGAAGAGCGGTCGATCATCCTGGTCGGCCGAACCGGAGACGCGGTAAAAGTGCGCGGCATGTTCATCCATCCCAACCAGCTGCGCTTTGCCGCCGGGCAGGTGCCGGGCGTCCGCGGGGTGCAGGCCGTCATCACCCGACCCGACGGCGTGCGCGACCACGTCAAGCTGCTGGTGGAAGCGGCCGAGGATGCTGACCATCAGGCGCTGACCGATCAACTGAGCCAGGCGGTGCAGGGTATCTGCCGCGTGCGGGTGGATGAGGTCATCTTCGTGCCGGCGGGTGGGCTGTCGGCCGATGCGCCGCTGGTGCGGGATGCGCGGGAGTGGGAGTAGACGGATATCGGAAAAGGTCTATTCCGTAACGTTTTGTAGACGATTACAATCGAATTTGGAGTTTAAGGGCCGGATTGTCCCGCATATCTCGTTGTTTCGTAACGATTAGGAGACGGTAGCCAATTATACTGTCCGGTATGAGTGACACACCGATCGTCTCAAGTTCCAATCGTTCCCATCCTTCCCAGCGTCTCGCTATCGCGCGAGCAGCCCTGATCTTGCTGTGGTTTCTTGTTGCGATCATAGCGTTGGTCGCTCTGCCGGGATCATACGCCGCCACGCAGGCGAACTGGCAAGTCAATGAGGTAGCCGGGTCCCTAGGCGCGAGCGTCTCCTATGAAACACTGGTGGCCGTAGTCTCAGGGATTGAGATGGCCCTGCTGGGTCTCTTTCTGGCGACGTCCGCTCTGATGCTCGCCCAGTCACCGCAGACGATACCCTTGCTGGCAGGATTCGTCATGATGGGCCTGCCTTTCTCGTTTGACCTTGTCAATCCCTCCGGGTTCAATGGGATGGTTGCCGAAGTGACGACCGCATTGGCTTCAGTCCTGGGTGTCGCCGGCGTTCTGGCGCTGGTTCTGCTGATGTTAACTTTTCCGAACGGCCGTTTCGTCTCACGCCGGCTCGGCATCGCCATCGGATTGGCTCTGGTCATCGTAGCCGCTCTCCAGGTCGCGCCCAACATTGGCGACAGCGCCTGGCTCATCATGATTTTGGTGCTGTTTTTGTCGCTATTGGCTGCACTGGTCAGCCAAGTGTGGCGCTATCGTCATGCCAATCCGGAGCAGCGCCGGCAGACGGTTCTATTCCTGATAGCAACGCTGTCATTCGTGACGTGGGTTGCCATAAGCTTTCTGGCAAACTCCGCCTTAGTCAACCTGTTTCTGGGCTATTTGGCCCTGACCCTCGTGCCCGTTGCCCTCATAGCGGCCCTATGGCGCGGCGCATGGGGGCCGGAACCGGCTAGATCGCAGCGCCTGGGTCTTTGCGGCCGTAGTCGGGCTGCTGGCGCTGACCTCAGTCGCCGGGTCTGCCACCTGGTGGCAACAAAGCCAGACCGAACCTTTTGACGTAAATACCCTCATCACTACCAATCCGGTTCCGGTTCTGCTCGATGCCGACATGGCCATGGACGACATCACGGCCTTGTTCTACCTCTTGCAACATCCCGCTGTCGATCTACGAGCCATCACCATAAACGGCGTAGCCTTTGCCCACTGCGGCGGCGGTGTCCACAACGCGCTGGGCTTGCTAGAATTGGCCGGCGCGCCGGATATTCCCGTGGCCTGTGGCCGCGAGAAAGCTTATCCGGGTGGCACCCCTGCGCCGGAGGCATGGCGCGAGAATTCCGACAAATTATACGGCGCAGCGGTACGTACTGGGAGTCGCATCGAAGACCCACGCCCGGCGGCCGAGTTGTTCGCCGATACGATTCGCGAGGCTCCGGGCGAAATCGTCGTCCTGGCCATCGGCCCGCTGACCAACCTGGCCGAAGCATTTGAAGCCGACCCGGCGCTGCCAAGCCTGATCAAGTCGGTCGTCGTCATGGGCGGGGCCGTGGATGTAGCAGGCAACGTGGCCAATGCGGAGGGCATTGATAACCAGTTTGCCGAGTGGAATATCTTTGCTGACCCTGTAGCGGCCGATATCGTCCTGCGATCGGGCGTGCCATTGGTGCTGATTCCTCTGGACGCCACCAACGACGTCCCCTTCAGCCGTGCCTTCCACCAGAAGCTCAGCAGCCAACACACAACCAAACCGGCCACATTCACATACAATCTTTTCTATTTGAATCCCTTCTGGCTGGACGGTGGCATGTACTGGTGGGATACACTGGCCGTGGCGGCCGCGCTGGATCCCACACTGGTCACTCTTGAAGATGAATCAATAAGGGTTGTCACCCAGGCTGGGCCTGAACTCGGCCGAACGATACGGACGCCGGAAGGCACCGCGCTCCAGCTGGCGACACAGGCTGACGCACAACGATTTGAATCGATGCTGTTGGCCTTACTCAATCACGACCGGTAATCCTTATGGGTACCAGACGATCCGTCAGAATCAGTCAAACAAACAGCAACGGCGATCAAGCCGTACTCCACAATCCGTGGCTGACCATCGGCCGGATTGTGTGGCTGCTGGTGGTCACAGCCGTCGTGATTTCCATGGCCGCCTTTGCCTTTCGCGGCGCACGCATATTCCTATCTGAGCCGGCGGTTGAGGATAGCTTCGCTGCATTGTCGCCGCTCATCACCTATCAGACGTATACGCGGTTGATTCTGGTCGCCCGCTATTCTGTGCTGATTGTGTACTTGATGATTGGTGTCTTCATCTTTTGGCGTGCCTCAACTACCGTCATTGGGTTGGTTACGTCGCTCACGGTTATCTTGTTGCCCCAAATCACACAGCTGCTGGGCAACGAAGCCTATTTCCCTGAATGGTTGGGGACACCCTTTGGAACACAATTACTCTCAGTAAACAGTTTTCTGACCGCCTTGGGATTCACTGTCTTGCTGCTTTTCATCCACTTGTTCCCGACCGGGCGGTTTCCCACAGCCGGATTGAAACGAATCGGCCTCGCATCCTTTGCCCTCCTGGCCGTGTTGTCTGTGGTATCCCTGGGCGTGGACCTCGATACAGGGTTGGGCTGGATCTTGTTCCTGGTTGGCCCTCTGATTGCCCTAGTTGTCGGTATTGCCGGAGCGGTCTTTCGCTATATGCGAGTCTCCGGGCCAACCGAGCGCCTGCAAACGCGGTGGGTATTGGCCAGCCTGGCACTCCTGATCGCCTGGCAAATCTTTATCGCAGGGAGTTCTCCCTTCAGAAGTTGGAACCCATGGGCAGCGCCGTTTGCCCTGTTTCAGTTGGTCGGCGGGGTCATCGTCGCGGTTCTGGTCCCCCTTAGCATTACCAGAGCCATCTTGCGCTTTCACCTGTGGGACATTGATGTCATTGTTCGCAAGACAGTGGTATACACCTTGCTCAGTGGCGTGCTCTTGGGTGTCTATCTATTGGCCATAATCCTGTTGCAATGGCTATTCTCTCGCGTTGCCGGCGAGCTGTCACCCGTCATTACAGTTCTGTCCACACTACTCATCGCCGCGCTCTTCTTGCCATTGCGCCGCCGTATCCAGGATGGGATCGATCGCCGCTTCTTCCGTCGCAAGTACGACGCCGAGAAGACACTGGAGCAGTTCGCCGCCACAGCCCGTGATGAAACCGACCTTGACAAACTAACGGCCGAACTTCTGCGCGTCATCCAGGAAACGATGCAGCCCGAGCATCTGAGCCTCTGGCTGCTTGATGAAACCCGCCCTTCGGCCACCGGTGATGCACCATCTATCGTCACATTTAACCGGCATGGGGTAACCTCAACTGCCGAGTTCGACCAGGCGTTAGGCGATTGAGGCATTGATTTGGGGCCCAGGTCCACGATTTCAAAATCCGCTTTGGGCTTGCACCGTTTCCGGGTACAATCCAGGAACCATTTCTTATCTTGGAGTACGGTTTATGGATTCCGAAAACGCACCTAGCATCGTCATTCCCCTTGCTATCTTCATCGCCTTGCTGGCGGCATGTGGCGTCGTCGCCTTCGTACTGACGGTTGTCGCCTTGATTATTTCCATCGCCTAGTTATTCCGTCCAGACCAAAGAGTGCTTGATTCTGCCTTTTACGATCACATTCAATCTCTTTGGGGAGCATACGCGCAGGCAATGGGCAGCCTGCGCGCCCGTGATGAATCAGCCCCCGCCCCATCGCAGCCCATCCTTCAGTTACGCGCCGGATACGCCGAAAGCCCTGGGTGGTTCCTTATCCAGGCGGCCGAATTCGCCCCTGAACCCTTGACCGTCGCCAATCTGCGCGTGCGTGACGTCTACGCATCCGAAATGCTGGTGCGATCCCTGCTGGAGATCATGGCCGGCGAAAAGTGGTTCGACCATGTGGGGGATACGTATCGGTTGAGGCCCGAGGGTGAGGCGACCCTGCGTACGATTCAGACAAACCGGCTGCGCTGGCTGGCCGTGCTCGAGTTACCAAAGGAGCCATCCACTCGTTTACACCGCCACTTTGCCGCGCTGATTGAATCCAGCCTGCAAAGCCCAATGCCACCCGGCACCTGGTGCCTGGAGCATTCCCGACACCGTGCGCCGGCCAACGCAACAATTGCCGCTGATCTCTTCCAGTTTGTCGCCGACTTCAACGCCTTTCGCGATGACTGCCATATGGCGGCGTGGAAACCCCTCGGCCTTGAAGGCTACGAGTGGGAAGCGTTCACGTTGGTCGCCGGAGATACCGCGACAACGGCCGAGGCACTCTTCGACCACCTGGCCCACCGGGGCTACGGAACGGCCGAGTACGCGTATGCCTTGCGAGGCCTGCAGGCCCGCGGGTGGTTGGCCCAGGCGGACAATGCCTATGCGCTGACCGAGAACGGCCGGCGAATTCTCGAGAACGTCGAAAACCGCACCGACAAGTACTTTTACGCAGCCTGGGACACGCTGAACGCTGTCGAAGTCGCGGCCATCCATGATGACATTGAGACGCTGGTCGATCAGCTAGGTTCCATTGCCACTTCCTGACGGGTATGACGGGAGACACAAGACACCATGAAGTTTGACGTCACGTTTCTGCAGCCCAGGCTGGAGCAGGTGCCGGAGTTGGCCGCGTCGGCCGAAACACTTGGCTTTGACGGCTTCTGGGTGGCGGAGACGAACAGCGACCCCTTCCTCAATCTAGCATTAGCGGCCGAACACAGCCGCGATATGACGCTCGGCACAGCCATTGCCGTCGCCTTCCCGCGCAGCCCGGCCATCCTGGCTCAGTCGGCGTGGGACTTGCAGCGCTTTTCGAACGGCCGGTTCATCCTCGGCCTCGGTCCCCAGGTCAAGGCCCATAACGTGCTGCGCTTCGGCGTCAAGTGGGAAAAGCCGGTCAAGAAGATGCGCGAGACCATCGAAGCCATTCATGCCTTCTGGCACTGTTGGCAGACGGGCGAACCGCTGGATTATGTGGGCGAGTTCTTCAAACTGGCCCTGATGACGCCCTTCTTCAACCCCGGCCCAATCGACGTGCCGCCGCCGCCCATCTACATTGCCGCAGTCAACGAGCAGATGCTGCGGCTGGCCGGGTCGCATTGCGAGGGCGTCCATATCCACGCCCTGCACACGGTCAAGTATCTCGACGAGCTAGCCCTGCCCGCGCTGGCTGAAGGCATGGCCCGCACCGGCCGGACGCGCAATGCGTTCACGGTCAACACGTCTGTGTTTGTCATCCCCACCGACGATCCCGGAGAAGCCCGCGCCGCCGAAGCCCACGTGCGGCAGCAGTTGTCGTTCTACATGAGCACCCCGGCCTACCGTGTGATCATGGACCTCCACGGTTGGTCGGATGTCTCGGCCGAACTCGGTCGCCTGGCATCGGGCAAGCAATGGGACGCGATGGCCGGTCTCATCAGCGATGAGATGCTGGACACGTTTGCCCTGCGCGGGTCGTGGGCAGAGCTGCCGGCGCTGGTCATGGCCCGCTACGGCGACCGGCTCGATCGCGTCAGCTACTACCTGCCGTTTGTGCCCGGCCGGAATGACGAGGGCTGGGCGGCGTCAATCGCCGGCTTCCGGGACGCCTGATTGCGCAGCGCAGCCTAACGTCTCGCGTTCTGGCTCATAGGGTGGCAGCGGCGGTGGGGATTCAGCCGGCCATCAGCAGCCAGCCATAGGGGTTGCGCGGCAACCGTGAGGCCACGAATCCCCCGACCCCCAGTGAAACGCTGATGGCCATGAAGAAGATGACATCACCGTACCAGCTCGGTTGCCCTTGCAAGTCACCGGCCGGCCGTCTCAAGACAGCGAACAGAACGGCCAAGAGAAGCATGGATAAGCCCACACCAGCGACCACCCAGGCCAGTTGAGAAAGCCGCTTGTCATTTGTTGTTGTGGGTTCAAGTGTTACGCCAGGATTGGCTTCCGGTTGCTCAAACGGTTGCTCGACCATACCAGCGACCTCGTGCATCGGAGTTCTTGCGTATCCAGAATACCACAATTGGTGTTGAAAATCGGCACAACTGCGTATAACAGGCGCAATCAAACCCAAGGAGAATTCACATGAAAGTTGCTTACGTATTCACCAATCCCCGCGCCGCCAGTTACAAATTGGGTCAGATGATCCTGCCGCAGTTGGAAGCCGGGACGCATGGTGTTGAGATCGTGGGGATGTTTTTCTTTGACGACAATACGTTTGTTCTGCGTAAGGGGGATCCCATCGGTGAGCGGCTGGCCAAGGTTGCGGCCGAGAAGAGCATGCTGCTGATGATGTGCGACATGTGCGCCCTCGAACGCAACTTGGCCGAAGGGTCGCCGCGCTGGTGCGACCCGGCCACCGGATTGGGCCGCGACAACCCGGCCGAGTGTCACCCGGTCAACACCGTCGCCGGTGTGCAGGTGGGTTGCTTCCCCGACCTTTACGCCGCCCTGGCCGGCAACATGCCCGACCAGGTTATCTCACTGTAGCCGACCTAGCGGCACAGCCGCTCAAACACATAGCCCTGGGCACTCAACTGCGGCAGCACCCGCTCCAGCGCGGCGATGGTCTGCGAACGCTCGCCGCCGCCGTCGTGCATCAACAGGATTGCGCCGGGATAGACGTTGTCGAGAATGTAGTTGACAAGGGCCTCTGTGCCGGGCCGCGTCCAATCCTGCGTGTCAACCGTCCACATCACCACGTCCAGACCCAAAGCATCGATGTTGGCCAGGGTGTTCGGGTCGGTGGCGCCATACGGCGGGCGCAAGCATGTCGGCAATATACCGGTCGCCTGCTCTACGATGACCTGCGTTCGTTCCACTTCGTTATAGAACCCGCTCTGGTCCAGGCCATCCAGCGACTGGTGGTCATAGGTGTGGTTCTGCACGGAGTGGCCGCGCTGCGTTTCTGCCTGGGCCAGTTCGGGCGCCCATTCCACCTGCTGGCCGATCACAAAAAACGTCGCCTGGGCATTGTTCTGATCCAGAATGCCCATAATCTGCTCGGTCTCGGGCGACAGGGTCCCATCATCAAAAGTGAAATAGAGAATGGGTTTGCCGGCGGCGTTCTCTAAGGGTCGCGTGTCAGGGCGCACACCCTGCGCCGACGCAGGCGCTCGGCCGGGATGCCGCGCCACAACCACCGTGGCCGGTGATCCCACCACATTCACCACATCCGCCCGTACCCAACCGGTCGCCCCCCCGCAGCAGCTAATTTCCCACCACGAGGTGACCGGGTCACCGGTGTTGACCTGGCTGAGAACCAACGCGGCTTCACCCGGATTGAGCGCCGCCACTGACTCATAATCCAACCCCGGCCCGCTGTGAACGTTGACCGGATACGCCTCAGTGGGTGTTACCTGTGTTTGACCTTGCTGAACCGGGGCTAATCGCGCCGCGACCGGCATGTCACGCATGGACGAACCGCTACGCGTCGGCGGCACCCGACGCGCTAGCGCCGCCCAAACCGCCGGTCCCACAACGCCGTCGGGGATAAGCCCCCGGTCGCGCTGCAATGCCACCACCGCCTGACGGGTCGGCTCGTCAAACTTGGGTTCGTCCGACAGTTGGTCCAGATAACCCAGAGCCACCAGTCGTTCCTGCAAGGCCAATACCGCCTCGCCCTCGCTGCCCACACCCAGTTGCGGCAGATCCGTCAGCGTAGCATCGGGCTCATAAAGGTCAAGATATAGAATAGTGTCATCTGCGCTGCGGCTGACATCGAAGCCGATCTTGTTGTCGAGACCGAGGTACAGAACAACATTACCATCAGCGGCGCGGGCCAGGATCGACTCATTGAAATAGGTTTGCCGCGCGGGCTGAATAGGTTCGTCATCCAGCACAGAAGGCGTCTCCGGCTGCGGATAGCGGAACCAAACGCGCATTTGATACTGCCCATCCAGCGGCAGCTCATTACCGTTCTCGTCCAGGATCGGTTCATTGGTATAGCCGATCTCGTAGTCGGGCATGGGCATTCCGCCAAAATCGAAGGTCACCCGGTAGCCGCCGGCCCGTTCTTCCACGGCGACATCGGTCAGGGCGCCGGCCGTGTCGGCGCGCGAATTCCAGCCGACGGTGCCGGTGTCACCGCGAAAAACGGATGCCCCGGCAATGCCGATCGTCTGGTAATCCTGCAGGTTGCCGGCATCAGCCGCGACCTTGATGGTCCAAATCGCACCGGTATCGTCGGGAACACCGATCAACACGGCGCCCGATTCACAGAAAAAGTTCACGCGCTCATCACCGCTTCCGAGGTCAACGGTCGTAGTGGCCCCGGTTGCCAGCCCACATGTGTCACCGTTGTCCAACATCAGCGTCAGCGGCAAGCTTTCCGATTCGGTCGGATTGGCCTGGGCTTCCGGCAGCGGCTCGGTCAACGTCAGCAACGTCACGCGGCCGTCAGCCTGCAAACAAGCCAGCGGACTGTCGGCGTCATAAGGATTGGCCAGGCACGGGTCGAATATCTGGCTTACGTCGCCCACAGGAGCGCTGCAGCGCCAGGCGTCCGGCCGCGGTGATGCCAATGCGCCAACCCAACAGGATCCGCTCACCTGATCCGCTACGGTGTAGCCCTCAGCCAAGCCTTCCGGAGCCCAGGGCGCAACCGTCGCGGTTTCCGTCGGCGCATCCGGCGAGCCAGTGGCCGGCGCCGCCTCGTTGGACGTCAGCGCCGGGGGTGTCGAAACGGCAGGGTCGGTTACCGTGCTGGGCTGCTCAATCGCGCAGCCGGCCAATAAGACAAAAGACAAGCACGGGAATAGATATTTCACAAAGCCTCACGAATAACTAACAGCCGAAGCTGATTACTTTAGTGAAGAAGAAACGGTCCTGACAAACCGGGCAAGTCTATCAGGACCGTGGCCTACAATTCAAGCATCGCGGTCGATGCTTCAGGCAGCGCTTAGTTACCGCCTGGCGTCACCTAGTGAATCTCGGCCAGAACGTGACCGCGAACGACGGTTTCACCCACCCGGGCCGACACTGTGCCGACGACCCCATCAAAGGGCGCCCGGATCTCGTTCTCCATTTTCATGGCTTCCAGCATCAGCAGCGGCTGTCCGGCGGAAACTGTGTCACCGGGAGCCACCAGTACGCGGGCCACCAGTCCGGGGATGGGCGCTTTCACGCGACCGTCACCGCTGCGCGGTCGGGTTACGGCCGCGTTGCGGTCCTGAATCTCCAGCGTGTGCAGGCCATCATAGGCCTTGATCCATTGCATCGCAGGGTCAAGCACAAATTCGTAGGGGCGGCCATCAACGACCAGCCATTCCATGTCGGTCACCGCCGTGTTGCTGTCAGGCAGGAACAACTCGACCGGTTCACCATCGACCGTGACCATGTAGCGATCATCATCTTGTGGTGTTAAGGCCAGGTCAATGGCGTACGGCTGGCCGTCGATCGTGATGATTAGGTTCGTCATAGTCTGATACTCCGGGGCGACTACTGCGGCAGGCGACGGCTGGCTCGATGCCAACCGGTTGATACCCGTTCCGGCTGTTGCGGATTGAATGCCTCGCGTCGCAACACATAGGCGACAGCCGCGGCCACCGCCAAATCACGACGGGTCAGCAATGCTTCAGGCGGTGCCTCTTCTACAAATGGGTGGCTCAGAAAGTCAGTGGTATATCGGCCGCCGACAAATTCCGGGGCATGGAAGATTCGCAGCAGAAACGGCAGGTTGTTTGGCGTGCCGATCACCGTGAAATCTTCCAGCGCCCGCCGCATCCGGCTGATGCAGGCCGGACGGTCAGGCGCCCAGGTTGTGATCTTGGCCACAATCGGATCATAGGCGGCCGGGATATCTGCCTGGCAGTAGATATAGGTATCCACCCGCACTTCCGGCCCCCCAGGCAGGCGCACACGGCGCAGACGGCCAGGGCTGGGCAGGAAGTTGTCGGCCGGGTCTTCAGCCTGGACACGGCACATCATCGCCCAGCCTTCCAACCGCACCTCATCCTGAGTCATGGCCAGCGACTCACCGGCCGCCAGCCGGAGTTGCTCACGCACCAAATCGACGCGAGCCATCATTTCGGTGATGGTATGTTCGATCTGAATGCGGGCCTTGATCTCGCTGAAGTAGGCATTACCGGCCTCATCAATCAGGAACTCAACCGTGCCTATGTTCTGATAATTGAACAGCCGCGCCAATTGCAAGGCGGTTGCCAATAAGGCTTCGCGACCTTCCGGTGTTAAGCATAGCGCCGGTCCTTCCTCAACGATCTTCTGATTGTGCTGGATAAGTGATCCTTCGCGCTCGCCCAGGTGAATCAGGTTGCCGGCCCTGTCACCCATTATCTGAACGCCGACCTGATGCGCGGGCAAAATGGCTCGCTCCAGGAACAATCGGTCATTGCCGTAGATCGTCTTGGACTCGGCCCGGGAACGGCGGATCGCCTCAGGCAGGTGGTCGGCTTTCGTCACCAATCGCTCGCCCCGTCCGCGACCGCCGCTGCAAGACTTGAGCACCAATGGATAGCCAATTCGCTCCGCCGCCTCGCGCAGCGCATCGTCCTCACCCACGCCATACGACGCCTCAGAAAAGACCACGGTCGGCACGCCGGACGCCCGTGCCCGCTGTAGCGCGCCAATCTTGTCGCGAGTCAATGCCACGACCTCGGCCGGAGGGCCGATGAAGGTCATGCCGGCGTCATTGCAGGCCTGAATGAAGTCAGGGTCCTCCGCTAGAAAGCCGTAGCCGGGATGCACAGCGTCGGCACCGCACTGTACACCGAGCGCTACCAGTTGGGTCGCGTCCAGGAACGTATGGTAGTCCGGCACTTCCAGACACTCATCGGCCAAACGCACGTGTAGCGAGCCGAGATCGGCCGCTTCGTAGAGGGCCACTGTTCGCAAGCCCATCTCCCGGCAAGTGCGGATAACGCGAACAGCGATCTCGCCGCGGTTGGCAATGAGGACTTTCTCAAACATCATGGTCACCACTCCTCCCACGCTACATGGGCGATATGCCGTGCTTGCGCGGCGCGTGGCGTTCCCGCTTGGACAGCGTGACATCCAGCGCGCGAATGAGCACCCGACGCGTATCGGACGGCTCGATCACATCGTCGATCAGACCGCGAGACGCGGCGACGTAAGGGTTGTTGAAGCGGCGTTGGTAATCATCGACCAATTCCTTGCGCCGCGCTTCCGGGTCTTCGGCTGCCTGCACATCGCGCCGGAACAGGATGTTGACCGCCCCTTCCGCACCCATCACCGCAATTTCAGCGTTGGGCCAGGCATACAGCAAATCGCCGCGAAGCCCTTTGCTGCTCATGACACAGTAGGCGCCCCCGTAGCTTTTGCGCAAGATGACCAGTAGTTTGGGCACCGTGGCCTCGCTGTAAGCATAGATCATGCGCGCGCCGTTGCGAATGATAGCGCCGTACTCCTGATCCTTGCCGGGCAGGAAGCCGGGCACGTCTTGAAGGGTGATGATCGGCACATTGTAGGCGTCGCAAATGCGAATGAAGTGAGTGGCCTTGATCGAGGCTTTGATGTCGATGCACCCGGCCAGCACCATCGGCTGGTTGGCAATTATGCCGACCACATAGCCGTTCAGCCGGGCAAAGCCGACAACCATGTTCTCGGCCCATAGTTGATGAACCTCAAAGAACGCGCCGTCATCGGCAATACTGCTGATGACGAGGCGCACGTCATAGGCCTTGTAGGGATCGGTGGGGACAATGTCGTTCAGTTCCGGGCAGCGCCGTTCCGGATCGTCTATTGGTGGCACATAAGGCGGGTCGTCCTGATTGTTGGCCGGCAAATAGCTGAGCAAGGCCCGCACTTTGGCCAGGCAATCGGCGTCGTCACCGGTCAGAAAATGGCAGACGCCGCTCTCTTGACTGTGCATCATACCGCCCCCGAGTTCCTCAAAGCTGACGTTTTCCTGCATCACCGAACGCACCACGTCCGGACCTGTGATGAACATGTAGCTGTTCTGCGTCATGAAGACAAAGTCAGTCAATGCAGGCGAATAGACGGCGCCACCGGCGCACGGCCCCATGATGACTGACAATTGGGGAATGACGCCCGACGCCTCGCAATTGGCGTCGAAAATGCGTGCGTAGCCGCCTAGGCTATCCACCCCCTCCTGAATCCGCGCGCCGCCGGAATCATTGATGGCGATAAACGGGCAGCCATACTGCAGGGCCATACGCATCGCCTTGACGAACTTGTTGGCGTGCATCTCGCCCAGGGAACCACCCATTACGCTGGCATCCTGCGAGGCCACGAAGACGCGACGGCCGTTTACCAGCCCATAACCGGTGACAACGCCATCACCCAGACGCGAGCTCTTGCCGCCCAGATAGGCATCATAGCGCGGCAAAACAAGCGTATCGATCTCGCATAAAGGTGCCGGGATCGAACAGTAAATCGACCCGTTCGCGGGCGGTCAGACGGTGCTTACCATGCTGGGCCGCGACATCCTTCTCTGTCGGGCGAGCATCACCCTGGAGGCGGCGCAACTCCTCGACATAGCTATCCATATCTCTTGTCATCGTTTCTCCCTGGCCCAGTAGGCCCAGGTCAATGTGCTACCGCCCCCGCTGATTGATGTCGCTATTCTGGCATAGCTCACGCCTCGCCTATAGTGTCATGTGTCATACGTTTTGGTGCTAACTGTCACCTGATCACCTGTTGTTTGTCATGCCGCACACGGCGCCCTCACCGGTCCGTCAGGGCGACATTGGCAGATCGGCCGCACCGGGTGACAATATGCTCATGGATGAAACGGAGATCCTGCTCGCTCTGGATTTCGGCGGGACGAAGCTAAGTGCGGCGACCGTTTCGGTCGACCGCAGCTGCTCAAGTCGGCCGACCTGGCTGTCCCATGACCGCCACTTCTCGCCCGGGGATGCTGACGCTGCCTACGAACAGAAGGCGATGCTCACCCTGGCCCGCACCGTGCTGAATGGGAAGCGACCACTGGCAATCGGCGTCAGTTTCGGCGGGCCGGTGGACAATGATGCCGGCTTGGTTCGTCTGTCACACCATGTCGATGGGTGGGAATCTACCCCACTGGCTGACCTTTTGGAAGCTGCGCTTGCCGCGCCGGTGGTCGTGGATAATGATGCCACCATCGCCGCCCTGGGGGAGCATCGTTTCGGTGCGGGGAGGGGCTATGACAGCCTGCTCTACGTCACCATCAGCACCGGTGTCGGCAGCGGCTGGATTCTGAACGGCCGGCCGTGGCGCGGCCACGAGGGTATGGCCGGTGAAATCGGCCATACGGTGGTCGATCCGGCTGGGCCGGTCTGCCTGTGCGGCAAGCGTGGCTGTGTGGAACGGCTGGCGTCCGGCCCTTATATGGCCCGCGACGCACAGGCGCGTCTGACAGCAAATGACCGGCCATCGATCCTGCGCGATGTCCTGCGAACGACCGGCTCGCTGACCGGTCGGGACGTGGCCGAAGCGGCCGAACAGGGCGATTCGCTGGCTCGTGACGTTTTGCAGCGCGGAGCGCGCGCGCTGGGGGTCGGCCTGGGCAACGCGGCCAATCTGATCAATCCACAGCGATTCATTCTGGGCGGTGGCGTCACCAAGTCCGGCCCGATGTGGTGGGATGTTGTGCAAGAGGCCGCGCGGGCCACAGCCTTGCCGGAGGTAAGTACTGAGATCGTCCCGGCCGGTTTGAACGACGATGCACCTCTATGGGGGGCCATCGCCCTGGCCCAGGACGCGCTCCAGCGTCGGTCATGACGACTGTGACCTTGTGCGGCGGGAACTTTGCCACCGGTGCGTATGTGCTCCATTGCCACTGTCAGCAACCCCTATCCGTCACCTTTGGGCGCTTTGCCTTCGGCCGTCCGGTTCAACTGCCCGCCGGTGATTACCTGTACGTTGGCTCAGCTATGGGCCGGCACGCGACGTCGTTGGCCGCGCGGCTGCTGCGCCACGCGACCCGTTGCCCGCCACGTCCGCCACAGCCTATGCGAAAGGAATTGCTGGCAGCCCTACTCGCCGCCGGTCTAGCGGCTACGCCGCCCGAAGCCAAGCGCTTGCGCTGGCACATTGACTACCTGCTCGATGATCCGTCCGTTGACTTGAGCCACATCTGGGCCATCCGATCGGCCGAATCGCTGGAGGTTGCGCTAGCCGACTGGCTTGCGTCACAGGACGGGTTGCTGGAAGTAGCACGCGGCTTGGGAGCCGGGGACCATCCCGGCGCAACGCACTTGTTCAGGCTGGCACCAGCCATGTCCTGGTCGCGTCTGCTCGAAAAGCTCGGCAGCCTGTGGGCCGGGCTTCCGGCGGATTAGGCGGCGATCACAGCTCCTTTTCAGCCACCTGAAAGTCTGGTACAACATCGACAAATGATTGCGTTTCAGCATCGCAGCTTGGGCAGTCGACGGTACCCCGTACAGGGCACACTGGTGGCGCTGGTGGCCGCTCTCATACTGGCCGCCCTGCTAAGCCAGGGACGGCCCGTTCAGGCCGAGGATCAGACCGTCCCGCCGTTTGAAGAGGTCACCGTTACCGCCGGTATTGATGCCCCCCGTCAGGGAAACGAACGCATCACCGGGCAGGCCTGGGCCGACTACGACGGCGACGGCCGGCCGGATCTGTACCTAACCGATTTTGGTGCTCCCAACAGACTTTACCGGAATAACGGCGACGGCACCTTTTCGCTCTCGCCTCTGGCTGAACAGGTGGCCCTGCCCGAAGCCGAAACCGGCGGGGCGGTCTGGGCCGACTATGACAACGACGGCTGGCCCGACCTCTATGTCACCAACTGGGGTGCCAATGTCTTGTATCGCAACGAAGCGGGTCAAGGCTTCACCGACGTCACTGAATCGGCCGGTGTGGGCGACACGACCAATGGCAAGAGCGCGTCCTGGGGCGACTACGACAACGACGGCCACCTCGACCTCTATGTCACCAACTGGTCCTGTACGCCCCGCTGCGGCCGACCCATTGAGGGTGACAAAGACGCCCTCTATCACAACAATGGTGACGGCACCTTCACCAATGTCACCAATCTGCTGAGCCGCCAGGTGATGGGGGCGGGCTTCATCGCCAGTTTTGTCGATTACGACAACGATAACGACCTCGACATCTATCTGATCAACGACGAGTTTGTGCATGCCGTGGGCAACGCGCTATGGCGCAACGACGGCCCTGGTTGTGATGGTTGGTGTTTCACTGATGTTTCGGCCGAAGCAGGCGCTGACCAACGGGTCATGGGGATGGGTCTGGCCGTGGCCGACTATGACAACGACCTTGACCTGGACTTCTACTTCTCCAATGTCGGGCCAATGACGCTGTTGCAGAATCAGGGTGACGGCTCGTATGTCAACACAGCCGAGTCGGCCGGCGTGCAACAGCCGGAAGCCATAGGCTGGGGATCGGTCTTCCTCGACTATGACAACGACGGTTGGTCGGACCTGTATCTGGCGCAGATGACCGAGACCGACGGTGGCATCGGCTTCAACCCCCTATTCCACAATAACGGCGACGGTACCTTCACTAATTTGGGTGAGAGCAGCGGCGCCGGCGATCCCGGAAAAACCATCGGCGTCGCAACGGCCGATTATGACCGCGACGGTGACATCGATCTGGTCATCGGCAATTTTGACGAAGGCTACAAACTGTTCCGCAACACGACCATCGACACCGGCCGGGCGGGCAACTGGGTGGCGCTAAGTCTGTCCGGCACCGGCCCGGTTAACCGTGATGCCGTGGGTGCGAAGGTCTACCTCACGGACAGCGACGGCCGCACCCAGATTCAGCAGGTGAACAATGGCACCGGATTGGGCGGCAATAGCGCGCTGGAACTGCACTTCGGTTTGGGCGATGCATCGGTTGATGCTGCGCGCGTCGTCTGGCCCGACGGCAGCGAACAGGTCATCGACACCCTGCGCACCAACGCCCACTATCAGCTGACCTATCAGGCAGAGCCCGTTCTTCTGAACGATCCCACCGCATGGGCGCCGCCGGTCTGGTTGGTTCCAGCCATCATCGCCTTGCTGCTGCTGGGAATAGGGGCATTTGTTGTCTGGCAGCGCCAGGCGTTCGTTGGAGTCGGGAGACATCTGCGGCGGCCTGCTGCCCGGCGCGGTCTGGGCTGGGTGGCCGTCGGTCTCATCATGACGGCGGTAATCGCGGGGCTGTTGACGGTATCCCCGGAAACGCTGGCATTGCGGTTTGCCGGCGGCCCCGATGGTCGGCTGGCCCTCCTCCTGAACAAATCCGGCGTCACGCAGCTCGACCCCGGCCCTGTGCCCGATGCGGCGCTCGTCACGCTGGGCGAAGCGCTTTTTTTCGACCCGCTGCTAAGCGGCAACCGCGACACCTCCTGCGCCACGTGCCACCACCCCGCATTCGCCACGGGCGACGGACTGCCGCTGTCCATCGGCACCGGTGGCCACGGTCTGGGCCCGGAGCGGACGATCGCCGCGGACCGGGAGCTGGTGCCGCGCAATGCCCAGGAGCTGTTCAACCGTGGGTCATCCGAATGGACCACCCTGTTCTGGGATGGGCGAGTCAACTTCAGTGACACCTATGGCCTGTCCACGCCGGTTGGCAATGGCCTGCCCGCGCTGCTGGACAGCACACTGGCGGCCCAGGCCATGTTCCCCGTCACATCACGGGACGAGATGCGCGGGACCTTCGGCGATCAGGACGCTAACCGCGAACTGAACGAGATCGCGTCGGTCAGCGACATGCGACCGACGCAGATGTGGAAGCGGCTGATGAACCGGTTGATAGCCGAGCCGGGATATGTGTCTCTGTTCGCGATGGCCTACCCCGATGTACCGGTCGAGGCGCTGGGCTTCGAGCACGCCGCCGCAGCCATTGCCGCCTACGAGATCGCCGCGTTTACCTTCATGGACAGCCCGTGGGATCGCTATCTGGCCGGCGATCAGACGGCCCTGACGGCCGAAGCCAAGCAAGGCGCGCTGCTATTTTATGGGGAAGCGGGCTGTGCCGCCTGTCATGGGGGCAATCTGCTGACCGACCAACAATTCCACAACATTGGCGCGCCGCAGTTGGGGCCGGGCAAACTCAGCGATGAAGCGCTCGATCTCGGGCGTTTTCTGGAGTCCGGTCGGCACGAAGACCGTTACGCCTTCCGTACCCCGCCGCTGCGCAACGTCACCTTGACCGCGCCCTATCTTCATAACGGCGCCTATGCAGACCTGGAAGCGGTCGTTCGGCATCATCTCAATCCGGTAGACGCCTTGCGAGCCTACGACCCACAAACGCTCCCGCCGCTCTTCCGCGACACCGTGCGTCAGGAACCGGCCATCCAGGCCGACATCCTCAGCACGCTCGACCCACGCCTGGCCGAGCCGTCTGTGCTGACCAACGAACAGGTCGGACAACTGCTGGCCTTCCTGAAGGCGCTGGAATCGCCATCGGCCGTTGATCTCAGCCACCTGGTGCCGGATAGCGTGCCCAGTGGGCTGCCGTTGAGCGATTAGCGCTCCTGTAACGCCGCCCTGATATCGATCAGCACATCCAGCGTAGCCGCCTGTATCTCGATCTGGGTCACCAGGAGATTCATAATCTCCACGTTGTCCAACCCCGCGCGGCTTTGCGCCTCGTCATAGCGGCTCTGTTTCATGAGCTGAGCTATGTAGTCGCGGTTGGCCTCACTGTAACTAAGGGCCTGATGGATGCTTTTCGTCGCGCGATCGACGATCGCCGACATATCCTGGTCATTCATTGGCAGGTGTCTCCTTGGCGCAAGGCGCTCACAAGGCTGGAATGCGGATGGCCGGCGCGTTGCGTGGCTGACAAGCGACCGCAAGATTCAATTCTACAACTCAACCAGTCCTCGCTGCAGGGCTACCGTCACTGCCTCGGTGCGGTTGCCAACCCCCAGTTTAGCGTAGATGGAACTTAGGTGGAACTTGACTGTTCGTTCGGTGATGTCCAGTTCCAAAGCGATTTCCTTGTTCTGGCGGCCCTGGGCCAACAGCGCCAGCACAACTCGTTCGCGGGCCGTCAGGTCGTCTGCCTTTTCCGGGCGAGCCAGCTGGTCCAACAAACGCGAGGCGACAACCGGCTGCAGAAGCGACCCTCCTTGATCCACCACTCGGATGGCGTTGAACAGCTCGGCGCGCGGCACGCCTTTCAACAAATAACCCTTGGCCCCCGCCTGCAGCGCGCCCAAAATGCGCTCGTCGGTATCAAAGGCGGTAAAGACCACCACCTTCACCGACGGGTCAAGCTCTCGCAGTCGCCGCAGCGCCGCAACCCCATCTATCCCCGGCATTTCCAAATCCAGCAAGATCACATCAGGCCGTACACTGGGGAATAGGGTCAGCGCGTCTTCACCGGAAGCCGCCTCACCCACCACCTGAAAGTCCGGCTGCGTACCCAGGATCGCGGCCAACCCATCGCGCACGATCGGATGATCATCGACTATCATGAGTGTTATACGGTCGCTGGCCGGCATGCTCATGCTGTCGTCTCGTTATCCAAAGGGATTGTGATCTGCAGGCGCGTTCCGGCCACACCACTCCGCAGATCCAATTGACCGCCCAACAACCGAACGCGCTCGTTGATGCCCACCAACCCATAGCGCTCAGCCGGAACTGTTTCCGGGCGAAAACCGTGGCCATCGTCAGCCACAAGTAAGTGCAGTGCGCCCGTTGTCGCTGCCAGTTCCACAAGGATATTATCGGCCTCTGCGTGCTGCTCACAGTTAGCCAATGCTTCCTGAGCAATCCGAAAAACGCCCACCTCGACCCGGGTTGGGATGGGATAATTGGCGCCAACTGGCACATACGTGACGGTCAGAGCCGAGCGCTCCCGAAACCCATCGATCAGAGCCTGGACCGCCTCAAACACTGACCGCCCTTCAAGCGGCACTGCCCGCAAATCAAGGATCGATCGGCGGGCCTCCAGCAGGCCTCCTCGACTCAAGTCCAGCGTCTTGCGGATAACGGTCGAAAGTTCGTCGGCGCCGGCCCCTGCCTCAAACAACGCGTCGGCCGTTTCTAATTGCAGCGTAATGGCGGCCAGGTTCTGGCCCAGCGTATCGTGAATCTCTCGTGCCAACCGGCCGCGTTCTTCGGCAATCCCAAGCTGGCGACTGCGCGCAAAGAGCCGCGCTCGCTCCACCGTGATGCTCAGCAGGTCGCCAATAGTGTGCAGCAGCCGCAGGTCCGCGTCAGACAGTTCGCGCCAGTTGCTGCCGGCCACATTGAGCATACCCAGCCGGCGGCCCTCGGCGCGCATAGAGTGGCACGCTGGTATGGTAGCGCAGTCCGTCGGTGCCATCGACCAGCTCGGCCAGCCGGCTACAGGTCACCACGTTAACGTTGGCCGCACCACTCAGGTCCCCGGCCTGAAACGTACGCAGGCAATAGCAGTCGCCTTCCATGCGTTGCGGATTGTCGCGCAATCCCGGGGGCAAATTGATCGCCGCGGCCAGGTACGGAGCGCCGGCCACGTCGTCGGGCAGCAGCCACACCCAGCCGGTCCGCACTTGCAGCAGTTCGGCTACGCGCTGTAGGGCCGTATTGAGCGCCGCATTCAGATCGACTTCCTGGTTTAGTGCCGCGGCAATATCGTTGAGAATAGCCAACTCTCGGTTGCGTTGGGCCAGTTGTTGGGCGTCATTGGCGGTATTGGCCGACATGGGCTCTATTGTGCGTGAAAGCCGGCCGGACGGCCAACCGGCTTTCACGCTAACGCGCCTGGGCCGGCAAAATGAGATGGCTGTCACCGAACTCGTGCCACCGGTAACCGGCCTCCACGGCGGCCGCGTACCCGCTGCGAATGACGTTCCGCCCGGCCAGCGCGTAGAGCATGGCCAGGTGACTGGTGACGGGATCGTGCAGGCCGGTCAGCAAGCCGGTGACCACCTGCGGCGGACGGCCGGGATGAATGTACAACCGGCTGAAACCGTCCGACGGCCGAACGTGCCGGCTATCCCAGGCTGATTCCAGGGCCCGCACCACCGTCGTGCCGATGGCGATGACGCGGCGGCCCGATTGGCGCGCCGAATTGACCGCTGCGGCGGTGGTATCCGGTACGTGGTACGGTTCCGGGTACAACGGGTGCTGCTCGATGTCATCGGCCTCAATCTCCAGACTGGAGACCCCCGTGTGCAAGACAATGCTGGCAGTCTGCACGCCCCGTTGGGATAAGTCGTCCAGCACGCGCCTTGTGAACGGATAAGCGGCCGACGGCATCTCCGCGCTGCCGGGATAGGCGGCAAAGACCGTCTGGTAAGCCGGCAGATCATAGGCATCGTCCAGATAACCATAGCGGATTGGCCGTCCTGCTCGCGCCATTATGGCCACGGCATCAGTCTGGAACCGCACAAACCAAAGCCGGTTGACACCGGGATAGGGCGACACCAGGCGAACCGGCACCCCCGCCACGAACAGGCTTTGCCCGGGGGCCAGGCCGGGCAGCGGGCCGGGCTCCGAAGGGCTGAAGCGCGGTTCCGTTAGCCACAGGTTACTACCGTAATGGGTGGATAGATTCAGCAGGAGCGGTTGACCGCTCAGGGTCATGGCTGGCAAGCTCGCCGGCAACGTCGCGCTGCGGTTGACCACCAACAAATCGCCCGGCTGCAGGCAGTCGGCCAGATCGCGAAAGGCGTGATGTTCATGAGATCCGGGCCGGCTAACCAGCAGTCGGCCACCGTCCCGTGATCGTCCGTCTGCTTCGGCCGGTCGCGTAGCTACCAGTTCTTCCGGCCGGTCAAAGCGTAGGGTTTCGCGCTTCATTCGCCCACCATCCACCCATCAGCCTGGGCCTGGAATCGCTGCCCATTGAGTGCTGCTCGATCTCGTCCCAGCAACCAGGCCCAAAACGGAAGCGTCGTCTCCGGCAGCGGCCGATCAGAAATGTCCTCACCGGGAAAGGCATCCTGATGCATTTGCGTCCGCATATCCCCGGGGTCAACCGTCACCACGGACGGCCCTTCATCGGCCAGTTCGGCGGCCAGTGTTCGCGACACCAGCTCCAGTGCCGCCTTGCTGGTGCCATAGGTGCCCCACCCGGGATACGCGCCGACGGCCGCATCGCTGGTAACATTGACCACCAATCCACCGGCACGCACAAGCCACGGATGAAGTGCCTGGATGAGCGCCAGCGGCGCGACGACGTTAACATCCAGCACCTGGTGCAGATCCTCCGGTCCGATGTCCAGCAAGCGAGGCATCGGCAGTGGGCCGAGCGTCGAGGCGTTGTTGACCAAGAGATCCAGCCGACCGTGACCTCTCACGGCATCGATCAGCGCTTGCCGATGGTCAGGGTCACTGATATCGCCGACTACGGCCTGCACTGTGCCGCCTAAGTCCTGAATCTCGCGTACGGCCCTATCGAGTCGAGCCGGGTCGCGGCCGGTGAGTATCAGCTGATAGCCCTGGGTCGCCAGGAACCCGGCCAACGTACGCCCCAGTCCGGCGCTCCCGCCGGTGATGAGGGCCACAGAATTAAGTGTCAAGTCATTCATCGTTATCTAGTGCTCCTGTTCAGCGAGACAGGCTCGCTGTTCGTTGATGATGACTATAAGCTGATGGGCATTGGCCTACACCGGACGTTGGAGACGGTCAGACCCTGGACTTTCGGACAGGTGAGGAAAGACGTTGCCCCGCTTGTTGGGGTGCGTATTAGTTTTGGTGTATAAAAGGAAGCTGGCGACGATAAGGGGCATAGACCCAGCGGTGGTTTTGCCAGAGCGGATCCCGTCTGACTCGTGATTCGCTCCGCCAGAGCGAGCCAAACGTCGACAATCCGACTTCGGTAACGAGCTCCGTTGCCGCTGTTGAGCTGCACTTGGTTCGTGGCGAGTATCTGTCGTGACGGAGGCGGCTTTCAATCTACGCTCGACAGTTCTGGTTCGCAGCGATCGGTTGCATAAGGCAGCGCGCCGTGGCGAGCATCGGATTGAGATTGGCTTCGGCCCAGCGCATCCCCGCCTGCGGTCATCCGTTTCTGCATGACCACTTTGTGACCGCTTACGACTATCCGCTGACCCAGGATCGGGCAGACGGTTCGACTGACCGACAGCAGTGGCGATAGTCATTCTTGTGGAGCAGCGCGTTTTCTCCCTAGATAGCGACATGGGCCTACGTCGATATCGTCGCGCCTGCAGATGGCCGGGATGTCTCACGCTGCAGCAAACGCAACTCGTTCTACCGTGCGCCGCGGAGGATGGTGGCCCAGACTGTTGAACGACATTAGTGCGACCGTACTACTGGCAGAAAGACATCTGCGGTCCGGCCGATAGATGGCCCGCCCGAATCCGCGGCCACAGGTAGCTCTGAGCGTGGGCGAAATCAATCACCCGCGTTGCCTGCCGGACAATGGTAATGTGCACCGATGACTCCCTGATGCAGCTGACCAGTGGGGAGTCGCCCCGTCCTGAACAGCCACCACGGCTGTGGGCGGTTTGTCGCCACCCCGGTGCGCTGCCATTCCACCAGCGACGATTCGGGCTGAATTCCTCACGCCACGGCCACGCGCGAAAAGTAGCTCAGTTGCGTCGTTCGGTGTCACCACTTGCCGCTGTTTGGCATCCCAATGCGGCTCAAACTCGCCCAAAGTCATCGTCTTCACTTCGCGCCACTCGCCACTGGTAGTCTGCACCATTGCCCCGTCGATACACACCACCACCTGCTCCGGCTTTACCCATCGGCGTATCTCCGCCCTGCTTCCAACCGGGCTACCTCTTCCAGGAGAAGCGGCTTTCCGCTACCCGCCCATGTCGCAAAGTCACGTGCCGTACAGCTGCTTGTCACTTACCGCCACCTTCCACAACAACGCCAGCTTCTTCCTGCGCTTCCGCGTACGGCATCCGGCTCCCCAAGCGCGTCATGGCCTCCTGCACCTGCGGTGTGTACGCGCCGTGGAGCAATCCCAAGGCTCTATCCAGGCGGCAACAGCGTTGCTTGTCCGCATCGGAGAGACAACGCCATTGCTGCCGGTCGAGTGTGACCGTTTGTCCTTCTTTGCCCTTCAGCTTTCGCGACCGTCGCCCATTCTTGACCATCCTCTCGCCACATCGAGCGACCAATCCGGCTCCTCATGGCGTCGCTGCTTCTTTTTCCCGTACCATCTCTTCCACTATTCGCTGGCGTATTTGGGCCAGCTCCGCTTCGACCGCCTCCTCGATGTCGGTCAAGGTTGCATCGCCGCGGTTTGCCCGTTGCCATTGGCTCATCTTTTGGATTAACTCGTCAGGTTGATCTTCATTGGAGGTCTGTTTTTCGTTCATACCCCTATTCTCGCCGTGACTCGCTCTTACACCAAAACTAATCGCACCCGCTTGTTGGCTGTTGCTTGACATCTTTCGCGGGACACTATACTATACAGGGGTATAGTATTAAGAGGATGAACAAGCGATGCCCATGTATCAATATGCCTGCCAGGAATGCGGGCACCCATTTGAAAAGCGACTAGCCATGTCACAGTCAGGCGAAGCTCAGCCCTGCCCCTATTGTGGCAGCCTCGAGACCCGCAAGCGCCTTGGCGCAGTGGCCGTCAACGCGGGCGCATCCGGCCCGCAGCGTGTTAGCACACCGCCACCCAGCAGCCCCTTCACCTGAGCCAGCGGTTGCTAAGCGAGCCGTGCGCTCGCCAACCGAGATACGATGAAACTTCAATCCGACGCCACGCGCGACGATCTACAGAAACGATTGCGACGCATCGAGGGACAAGTGCGGGGTATCCAGCGAATGCTGGACGACGATCGCGAGTGTCAGGACATCGTGCAGCAGATGACCGCGGCCCAGGCCGCCTTGCGGACGGCCACGGATGTTTTCTTGCATGCCAATGCACGAGAATGTCTGTTGCGCAGCGCAGAATTGGATTCGACCGAACAGGCAGAACTGGTGGACGAACTATTCAGCTTGCTGGCACGAACGAAGTGAAGCGCATCCATCACCTATTCCCCCACACGAGGCCGACCTCTACAAAAAAGTGAAACGGCTCCGCCACTTAGCAGGGCCGTTTCACTTTATTGAGAACTACCGAGCGGTTTTCGTTGGCAATTGGGCCGAGGCATGATCAACTGATCAAGATGCGACTCAGCCGATGGTCGCCGTTGCACCTACCTCGTAATGGTGATGTCAAACGTGCCCATCGCTGGCTGAATACCACCTTCGCCCCCATCGGCGACCGCGAAGCTGAATGCGTCCGGCGTCCTATCTGAGCCGAGATGGGTATAAGTCACGCGCCCGGCGTTAATATCTTCTTGAGTGAAAGCGTCGCCTTCGACCAAGGTAGCACCAAGTAGGTGCAACTCGCCATAGACCGGCACTGCGGTCAGCACATATCTCAGGTCTGCCGGACTATCATCCACATCCACCGTTCGCAGCAAATCAGCGTTAATCACCAACACATCGCCCTTCGCTACCGTCGCCGTATGAGCCCTGTACTGGGAATGTAAGGCGACTTCATTCGCTATCTTGCTGGCAGAGAGGACGTCCAAATCGCCATCGAAATCCATATCGATGACAAAGGCGCCATATGCTCCGTTGGTTTCGTCACTGACTAACCGTTTGGTAAATTTACCGGTGCCCTTATTCTCGTACCACCGCACCAGGTCACCATTGACGCTTGTGCCAACAACGTCCATGTCGCCGTCGCCATCGATATCCGCGGCCAAAGCCGTTCGCGCGGCCACCATATCATTGTCGAGGATTTCTTTGCTGAAGACCTCTACGCCGTCATTGCGATACAGGGCAATCGTGGAATCGTCCCGAATTGCGGCAAAGACGTCTATGTCTCCATCGCCGTCAGCGTCGGCCGGAGCGACATAGTAGGCGCCATCCGCCGCATCATCGATCACGTGAAGCGTGAAGGTCTGATTGCCATCGTTTTCGTACCACGCGATCGTGTCAATGCGGAAGCTGGCCGTGACCACATCCAAGTCGCCATCCCCATCGACGTCGGCTACTTCTGCCCGCTTGGCGTCGGTCGCCGTATCATCGATCACCCGCAAGGTGAAGTTCTCGTTGCCGTCATTCTCGTACCAGCCGATGGTGTTGGCGTCCTGACTGGCGATGACAAAATCGATGTCGCCATCCTCGTCCAGATCGGCCGTCACAATCGAGTGGGCACCAAGAGCCTGATCATCCACTACCCTGCGCGTGAAGTTGCCGCTGCCTTCATTGCGATACCAGACAAATGTGTTGGCTAGATACCCGGCAGCCAGCACGTCCACATGTCCGTCCTGATCGACATCACCGACGCCTGCAGGGTAGGCACCTTCCAAAGCCGGGTCCAGTACACGCTCTGTAAAACCACCACTGCCGTCGTTCTCATACCACAGTACGCGGCCGTTGATGTAGTCGGTAGCCGCGGCGTCGAGGTCGCCATCCCGGTCCAAGTCAGCCACCACAACGGCGTGCGTTGTAATGACATTCTTGCCGATGACTTGTTTGCCGAAGGCGACCTCTCCACTCACAATCGATGGCGCACTGTTAATGGGCAGGACAGAAATGGTGACGGTCGCGATGTTCGACTCGGCGGTTCCATCGCTGGCCAGATACGTGAAAGTGTCCTGTCCGTTGAAGTCCGCTGTGGGTGTATAGGCAAAGGAGCCATCGGGGTTTAGGCCAAGGTTACCATTGGACACATCGCTTACGAGGACAGCCCGCAGCACATCCTGATCGGGGTTGGTGTCGTTGGCCACAACGCCATTCTCAGCGGGCACGACCAGCTGTGTGTCCTCTTGCCCTTCGTAGGTATCGTCTACGGCCACCGGCAGGCCATTGTCGGGGCTGGTCACCACGACGATCACCGTCGCTTCATTGGAGGCGGTCAGTCCGACAATGCGCTCGATAGCTGAAGGTGTCTTCGCCCACAAAGCCTGCTTCCGGTGTGTAGAGGAATGAGCCATCAGGCTCAAGCGCCAGGTCGCCGTGCGACACGTCACTTGTCAACGTCGCTTGTAGACCGGCCTGAGCCGGATCCAAATCGTTGGCCAGCACGCCGGCGACGGCGTCTACGAGCAATGGTGTATCGGCCGGTGTCCGGTAAGCGTCGTCTACAGCCTCGGGAACCAGCGGCTCTTGATATGCGCCAACGACAATGAACGGTAGCACCACCTGCGTGGCTACCTCGTCCTGAGAGGCAAATCCACGCTGGGTAGCCTGGGCCTCTGCTGTCGACAGCATTGGGTGCAGCCAGGCGCCACCAAGGATAAGTGACGTGAGGATCCCGAAGATCATCCACGATGCACGTTGAACTATCATTTAGTCATCTCCCCTGATTCAATTCGGTAATGGTTCGGTCCCGTGGGAGGGCTTTCAGCGTGGGTTCGAGTCGTCACACCCATTGTTACCCAAATCAAACGACTACCCCCACCAAGTCTGGCGTGACTAGCATATCAACCACAGGAGTGTAGCACATGGGGCAGCGATGGGGACAAAATATGCCGCTATATTTACCGTTTATGGTGCCAGAGCTAAGAAACAGCACGAACCCATTATGGGCCAACGATCAGCGGCAGCAGGAATCGAAATGGAATGGGTCCGATAACAGATTGTGTCGCTGTGGGCAGGGGCACGGTCGGTGTGGGTGATCCAGCTGGTGGGGTGATCGGTGCAATTGTGGCCGCATTTGTCGGCGTAGCCGTTGGCATGGTTGTCGGCGTTGATGTCGGCAAGGCCGTGGCAGTCGCTGTGGCGGGTATCGGCGTCTGGGTTGCCGTCGGCACCGGTGTTTGCGAGGGGGTCACGGCCGGCTCAGTAGGTGTCGGTGTATCTACGGGAAGGGATGTTGCCGTCGGCGTGGCAGTCGGTTCTACTACACTGCAGTTGGGCTGAAAATTAGCGACGGTTTGTGACACTTGGTCCATCGAACGAGCCACATCGGCCGCTTCGTTAGGGGACACGTCATAATCGACGCCGGTGGGCAACCCATTGTGACTTACATCCGGATTCGACCAGGCATTGATACGGGGACAGCCACCATTCGGGCAATCATAGGCCATGATGGTTCGGAACTCAGCGTTCGGGTCCTGATACCCATACGAGTAAGGGAACAGTGGTTGTGTGGTTGTGTTAGCTCTGTCATGGGCATTTCCCAGGCCGTGGCCGAACTCATGCGCTAACGTCAGTGAGCTACAGGAAAACGGTTCAGGGTAATCCAACGCCGTGACCCCGAAGGCATAGTCGGCAAACCAGGGGGCCATCTCATTCATCTGGTAGGCCAACCCGCACGCGCCTTGCGTCCCCGTGGCTACGATTAGGTTCACAAGATCCGCCTTCGCCGCGTCACGATAGGCATGGACGCTATCCATGGCACCGTCACCGACGGTCCGCAGTCTATCCAGGTCGGTCATCAGATCACCGGATTCGCTGTAGCTGATTTCTCTGACATCGACCAGACGCCAGTCAAACCCGGCCCGGCTGTCGTCATTGGCCGAATTCATCTCGCTGATGCGTAAATTGGCCAGTGTGTTCATGGCCTCGATGCCACCGGCGAAGTCGCGGGCTTCGGCCGTATAGACGATCATCAAATCAATAACTGAACCGTCCTCACACGTGGCGGCGGCGTTGCTTTGAAGCCGGCTAAGTTCCGTTGCGGAAGGTGTGGGAATTATTGCGTCCACCCCGTTCGGCTCCAGCAAGCGGCGAGGATCAATCTCGTTCACCGCGTGGATTGCAGCCGTATCATCCCGGCCGGCGAAGGTGACGGTGTAACGCTCCTCACCATGCAGACGCACACTCCCAACCATGGCATCGCCACTAACAGAGAGACTCACCAGACTATCCGGCACGCCAATGACCCGCCCCACCCACACGTAGCCACTAGCGGCAGACCGGTCAACGCGCAGTCTTTCGGCTGTGACGACTGCGTCGTTGAACAGATTGAGGCGAAGCTCCTGCGTTGTGGGCGTCAGGGCACTCTCATTGAGTCGCACCAGACGGTAACGAACAATGGCGTCATCGGCCGGCGCCACGCGGGCAGCGGACTCCAAGATCGGCGTATCGAGGAACAGAACAACGTCACCAAAGGCGGCAAAAGGCCACCTTAGCCACAGCCCCACCACGACAAGGCCGACAATTACGATTCCCAAAACCCGTTGCTTGTTCATACATCCTGGCGAATCGACCGCTGTTCCCGGTCGATACGCTCTGTTCGTCAGTCGCTCCCAAACCCTACCGGCGGTGATAGTGCCGCCGATAGAGGGTGTTTCAATTCTCTACATTCCGCAGTGTGGCCGACGCACGATGTTGGGTACAGTGCGGTTTGCTAGCGTCAGACGCGGGCTATAGTAACACTTGGCGCCCATCTGGGGCATGACGTTCAGAATGATTTAACGTCCCACGCGACATTTTTTAACGTACTCTTGACGGTTGGCTTCGCAATCGTTGTATCTACCACCCTCCCGGGCGCTTTGACGTCCCCACGATGTTTTGGTAGGATGCGGCCTCGGCATCCGTCTCCCATAGCGCGAATCTCTCATGAAACAACTACGTGTTCTGACCTTCGTTGTGATTCTGGTTTTGTTGGCGGGCTGTTCCCAGGCCGCGCCGGAGCAAACCGCAGAACCCACGCTTGAACTGCAACCTTGCCGGTTGGAAGGTGGGAGGGAGGCGCGCTGCGGCACGCTGACCGTATTCGAAGATCGCGCCGCGGCAACTGGGCGAACCATCGATCTCAACATTGCCGTCATCCCCACCACCGGCAGCGAGTCGGAAGCGGATCCGCTGTTCTTGCTGGCCGGCGGGCCCGGTCAGGCAGCCACCGAAGCGTATCTCCCAGCTCTGGGCTATTTCAGCGATATCCTCGACACGCGTGACATCGTTCTGGTCGACCAGCGGGGAACAGGCAAGTCCAACCCGCTGGCGTGCGAGAACCTGGAGGATGAGTCCTTACCGGCTGATTTACCCGATGAGGCGGTGGTGGCATTGATGGATCAGTGCCGCGCGGCCCTGGAGGCCAACGCCAACCTCGCGCTGTATACCACCGATCTGGCCACGGCCGATCTGGATGACGTGCGTGCCGCCCTGGGCTATGACCGCATCAACCTCTACGGCGCGTCCTATGGCAGTCGGGCAGCGCTGGATTACATGCGGCGCTATCCGGATCGCGTGCGCACGGCCGTCCTCGATGCCGTTGCCGGGCCGGAGCTGGTACTGTTTGATCAAATGCCTGTCGACGGGCAGCGCTCACTGGATATGCTGTTTACCCGTTGCGAAGCCGAAGAAGATTGCCGAACCGCCTTCCCCAATCTGGCGGAGGAGTACCAGACCATACTCGACCGGCTGGCCACGGCCCAACCCATTACCGTGACCAACCCCCTGACCAACGAACCGATTGACATGCAGCTGACGGGCGAGCGCCTGAGCCAGTACGTGTTTAACACGCTGTATAGCGCTGAATTGCAGTCTCTGCTGCCCCTACTCATCCACCAGGCCCATGAGACAGAAGACTATACCGCGCTCATCGTTCAAGGCTTCACGGTCAGCGACAGCGCAGCGATCTTTCCGGGTCTGCTCTATGCCGTGGCCTGTTCCGAAGACGTGCCGCTCATTGACCTGGAGGCGTCCCGCGCACTGCAGTCTCAGACGGATTTCGCCCCCTTCGCAGACCGCGCAGCAGCCATATGTCATTCATGGCCGACTGCTGAAATCTCGCCCGACTTTCGCGATCCGGTCGTCAGCGACGTGCCTACCTTGCTGCTGTCCGGTGACGCCGACCCGGTGACGCCGCCGGCCTATGCGGCCGATGTGGCCGAAACGCTCGCCAACAGCCGCCATTTAATAATTCCCGGCTACGGTCACGGCGTGATCGCGGTTGGTTGTATGCCGTCGGTCGTGGCCCGCTTCATTGAGAGCGGCACCGTTGACGAGCTCGACACCGACTGCCTTGACGAAATCAAGCCGCCACCGTTCTTCACATCCTTCACCGGCCCGAATCCCTAAGGACTGCTCTGACACCATGATCACGGTAACGAATCTCAGCAAATCTTTTGGCGACGTCCAGGCGGTCAAGGATGTCTCTTTCACCGCGCCGGACGGCCTGATTACCGGTCTACTGGGGCCGAACGGCGCAGGCAAGAGTACTACCATGCGCCTCATCGCCGGGGCGCTGGAACCCGACGGCGGCAGCGCCAGCATCGACGGCCACGCCATCGGACAGGAAACCATTCAAGCGCAAGGGGTCCTCGGTGTGCTGACCGACGCTCAGGGCATTTATGAACGCCTGACCGCCCGCGAAAATGTGCGCTACTACGGCCGTCTGCGCGGCTTGAAAGGCGAGCCGCTGGAGCGGCGCATCGATGATTTGATGGCACTGCTTGACATGGGTAAGATTGACACCCGCCGCACTGAGGGGTTCTCCACCGGCGAGAAGGTGAAGGTGGCCATCGCCCGGGCATTGGTCCACACGCCACAGAACATCATGCTCGATGAGCCCACGGCCGGGCTGGATGTGATGAGCACGCGCGCCATGCGCCAGGCCATTCGCCACTTGCGCGACGAGGGACGCTGCATTCTCTTTTCCAGCCACATCATGCAAGAGGTAGCTTTGCTGTGCGACAACATCGTCATCATCGCCAACGGCAGTGTCGTTGCCCAGGGATCGCCCGAGGAATTACGGCAATCCACGGGTGATGAAACGCTGGAAGATGCCTTCGTGTCCATCATTGGCACCAAGGAGGGATTGGTCTAATGCTCGATCGGCTGTGGGTCATCTTTAGTAAAGAGACGATCGATAATCTGCGCGACCGGCGCTCGGTGTTCAATGCGCTGTTTGCAGTGCTCATCAACCCGATCATGTACATCTTGCTCTTCGGGTTTCTCAATCGCGCGTTTTCAGATCAGATCGACCGCCAGTTGCAACTACCGGTATTCGGCGCGGAGAATGCGCCGGCGTTGATCGCGTTCCTGGACCAGAATAACGTTGAGATTCTGGAGGCGCCTGCCGACCCCGAAGCGGCCACCCGCTCCGGGGATGCCGATGTGGTCCTGGTCATCCCTGAAGACTTCGGCGAACGATTCAGCGGCGGGCTGCCCGCCACCGTGCAGCTGTTGACCGACGAATCGAACCAGGGCGCGGGGATCACTGCCAGTCGGGTGCGATCGCTCATCCAGCAATACAGCAGCCAAATCGGCAATCTGCGCTTGCTGGCCCGCGGGATCAGCCCGGCCATTACCTTCGCTGTGCCGGTCGAAACGGTGAACACCACACCGGATACCGAGGGCGCTGCGGGCGTCGTGCTCAATCTCTTGCCCGTGGTTATGATGACGGCCGCCTTCTACGGCGGCTTCTATCTGGCGGTCGACACGACCGCCGGTGAACGGGAGCGCAAATCGCTGGAGCCATTGCTACTCAACCCCGTTCCGCGCGGTCAGTTCCTGATGGGCAAGTTCCTGGCTGTGCTGGCTTTCACGACCATGGCTACGCTCCTGGCTACGGCCGTCTTTCTCATCCTGCTCGGCATCCCCTTCATTCAGGACTTCACCGACATCCGCGTGAATCTGGGCTGGGACGCCATCTTGTCGTCAGTGGCGGTCATGGTGCCGGTCATCATTATGGCCGTCGGCCTGGAGATGCTAACGGCAACCTATGCCCGATCGGTCAAGGAAGCGCAGACGTATACGCAGCTCGTGGCATTTGCCGGGTTCCTGCCCGCGCTGTTCTTGTCCGTATTGCCCATCCAGCCGCAGCCGTGGATGTATACCATTCCCACGATTGCGCAGCTCTACTTCATCAACGACATCTCGCGCGGGGAACCACTCGACATGACTCAGGTCATACTGGCCAGCACCATCACCGCTGGAATTGGTATTGTGGCTCTCCTGGCGGCCATGCGTCGCTATCACCAGGAGAAAATCATCCTGGGTGGGACGGCTTAGCATTTCATGGAGTGGCATCAAGTCGCGATCACCCTGAAGGCGCGCGGTCGGGGCTTTCATTTGGTAACGGGTGAGATTGTCAGCCAGGTCCCGGCAATCGGTCGTTTGCGGATGGGTATGGCCAACATTTTCATCCAACACACCTCGGCCTCGCTGGCTCTCAATGAGAACGCCGACCCCACTGTGCGGCAGGACATGGAAGCCTACTTCAACCGGCTGGCCTCGGAGAACGCCCCATACTATCGCCACACGCTCGAAGGCGCCGACGATATGCCTGCCCATCTCAAGGCAGTCCTGATTGGCAGCAGCCTGACGCTCCCAATCACCGGCGGTCGGTTGAATTTGGGAACGTGGCAGGGCGTCTATCTATGCGAGCACCGCGACCACGGTGGGCCGCGCCGTCTGGTGGTCACGGTCTGGGGCGAGTCCGCAGCGACCTAATCACAGCTCCCACTGCATCCCTACTGCGGCAATCGGCACACCGGCAGCCTCCACGGCCGCTCGCTCCGGGCTGTCTGCATCCAGCACCGGGTTGGTGTGGTTCAGATGCGTCAGCACCAGCTTGTGCCGTTGCTCGGCATACAGGCGCAGCGTGTGGTCGATCGGCGGGTGCCCAACCCGGCGAGTGCCCAGCTCATCATGACTATAGAACGTGGCGTCGACCAGCGCGACGTCGGTTCCGGCCAGCGTCGCTTCGGCTTCCGGCCACTCTTCCCAACTGTCGATATCAGGCAGGTACAGCAAGGAACGCGTGGGCCCGCGCAGCAGGAACGCAAACGTGCCGCTGTGCGTCTCATCCCGGTGCGGCACAGGGAGCGGCGTCAGCGAGAGATCATCGCCCAGGGGCACCGGTTCACCGGCCCACAACGGCCGCAACTCCAGTCCCTTGAGCAGCGGCGCCCACAGCGGCATCTGGTGCAGGTGGGCGGCCAGCGAAGGGGAGGCATGGACCGGCAGTTCCCAGACCGCCATACCCTCCGGCCCCAACTGGGGCAGCCCGCCGACGTGGCCCATGTGGGCGTGGGTCAGGAAGATCCCGTCCGGCCGGCGAAAGCCATTCGGTCGATAGGGATCGGGTCCCAGGACATCCGAAAGCGCAGCCAATTGCCAGCGGATGTCAGGCGTGGCGTCCAGCAGCCACACACCGGCCGGGTCCGTGCGGCGGTCGACAACGGCCAGGCAGGCAGCGTAGAGTTGTTGGCGCGGATCGCGCAGCGCGCGTTGGCAGCGATCGCAGCGACAACCGACATGGGGCAACCCGGCATCCTGGGCATTGCCCAGAACAACAGCCGAGACGCGATCGGCCGGAAATGAAAGCGGTTTTGAAGAAGCCATAGAGCAAGTTGTACGCAAGCTGGGCGAAGTGTGCAAGCGTACACCCCGAAAATTCGGACAGGTTGCGCATCGACAACAACTTGCCTATTGCTTAGAATATGGGGTTATGAAAGAACTATCTCGTCTCGTCAGCAGCATTCCCGTTTCCGCCACTCTGGCCGTCAATGATAAAGCCAAGGCGCTCAAGGCCGCCGGGCAGGATGTTATTGCCCTGGCCGGGGGCGATCCCGATTTCGACACGCCCGACTTTGTCGTTGCCGCGGCCTTCGCCGCCATCGAAAACGGCGCCACTCACTATCCGGCACCGATGAAGGGGATCTTCCCCTTGCTCGACGCCATTGGTGAGAAGCTGGCGACCGAGAACGGCATTCAGGTCAATCCGCGCACCGATATTGTGGTCTCTCCCGGTGGCAAGTGGGCCCTCTACCTGGCGCTGGCCGCACTGATCAACCCCGGTGACGAGGTTATCTACCTCGAACCGGTGTGGGTCTCCTATCCACCCATGATCACCATTGCCGGCGGCGTGCCGGTACCGGTCTCGCTGGATAGCAACGACAACTTCCGCATTACGGCCGACGCCTTGCGCGAAAAGATCACCCCCAAGACCAAGGCCATCATGGTCAACACGCCCAATAACCCCTCCGGCCGCGTATTAACGCAAGAGGAGTTGGAAGCGGTGGTCGAGGTGGCGCTGGAGAGCGACCTCTACGTCATCTCCGACGAGATCTACGAAAAGATCATTTTCGACGGCCGCGAACATCTGTCCATCGCTGCCGTGCCCGGCATGGGTGAACGGACGTTGACCATCAACGGCCTCTCCAAGTCCCATGCCATGACCGGCTGGCGCCTGGGCTGGCTGGCCGGACCGACCCCGGCCATGAAGCTGGCGGCGCAGCTCCACAGCCAGACGATTTCGTCAGCGGCCAATTTCACCATGCACGCCGCTGTGGCCGCGCTCAAAGGCCCGCAGGATTCAATTTACGCCATGACCGACTCCTATAAGGCCCGGCGTGACTACATGGTAGAGGCGCTCAACGCCATCGACGGCATCGAGTGTCGCTCCATCGAAGGCGCGTTCTATCTCTTCCCGCGCTTCCCGAACAGCGACAAGAACAGCCTGGACCTGGCCGACGCGCTGCTGGAGAAGGCCAGCATCGCCGCCGTGCCGGGCATCGCCTTCGGCGACAGTGGCGAGGGACACGTACGTTTCTCCATTGCTACCGCCCAGAGCGAACTGGAACGCTCGATAGACCGGCTGGCGCAGGTCGCCGGCGATCTATAACCCGCCTTACACACACTCGGTCCTTCAAACGGGAGCAATTGGGCACGGCCTGATTGCTCCCTTGACATTTACAGCGGTGACCTCTAGGATAAATATCAGAAGCTTCCCCACCGTCCAACCAGACCCAACACGCCCCTTCACTGCAAAAAGGGGGTGGAGTCATGATAGGCCTGGTCTATATGAGTGACGATTTCGATTGGCAAATTGAAGATGACGATCCTCGACTGAGACCCACCGATCGTCGGCCCTATTTGCTCGGTGCGTTTCGTTTCTGGGTGCTTTGTCTGGCTGCCCTGCTGCTGCTCGGTGGGGTGTGGTTCTCAGCCGAGCGCAGTCGCGAACGGTCTCTCGACGAGGCGCAGGCCGCCATCCAGTCATCCCTGAACCACATGAACGCCGCCTGTCAATCCGGCAGCGGCGACGGATTCTACGCCAGGCAAGCCCGTGATCCTGCCTGGCAGGCCGCGCTCTTGCGGCCCGAGCTAATCGAGGCCTACTGCGCCGGACCCACCGTCACGCAACTCGAACCAGCGGCGACGGGCTACGCCACCTCGATTTCCTGGCTAGGCGACGGTCACTCCTGGCAGCGACTGGCCTTCTTCACCGCGACTCCTCTGGGAATGGCGCAAATCCCCGGTCCGGCAGATTATTGGGGAGAAGGAGCGCGCACAGCCCAGTCATGGGGAGAGCTCATGACCACGGGCGTGGATGAATCTCTTGCGCCGGAAATCGGTCGTTTTGTTGACAATCTCGTCGCCACCACCTGCGCCACGTCTGCATGCTTGCCCGACCGTCAACCCTTTACCCTGGCGATTCGCCCCGACTACGCTCAAACGGCCGACCCTGATACGCTCTACGTTCCTTCGCCGCGCCTTCTGGCTATTGATGAAACCGGCGCGCCCGGCCCCCTGTTCTGGAACGACCTGCAACGCGCAGTTGTCGCCCACCTAACCCCCGGCACCATTCGCTTCGCCGTACCGCCGTATCTACAACAAGTTATCAATTTCGAGCGCGAGGCGGCCGTCTTCATGCGCGAGAACCCCGACATCACCATCGAACTCGTCGAATTGGAGGTGCTGCCGGAAGATCCCACGGCCGATCTGGCGGCCTACGATGGCGCGGCTTACACGCCGAGTGCCGTGATGGTCGCCAACGGACTGGTGCGCGACCTGACGGACTATGCGACAACCGACCCCCGATTTGACACCGTTGATTTCTATGAGCAAGTGTGGCAAGGCGCCTGGTGGCGCGAGCGCCAATGGCTCATGCCCCAGGCCGGACAGATGCGGCTCCTGTTCCTGGATTGCTCGACCTGTGAAACCGGACTCATCAACCAACCTTCGCTGCGCTGGACGTGGGCCGAGATGTCCGAGGCGATGGCTGCGCTGCAAACGGCCCCACCGCCGGAAGCGAACGCCCTGGCCCCAACCTGGACCGGTGAATGGGCCTTTCTGGACACGACACGTGACACGCTGCTGTCCTACGCCTACAGCGCGCAGCGGGGGTGCGCCGGAATCGTGCCTGCCCGCTGCAACCGCAAGCTAGAGCCGGTAGAAGTAGCGTCGGCGCTGGAATGGTACCGTCACATGACCGTGGACCTGAAAGCCATGCCGGACGTGGCAGGGGTGTCAGCCGGCGACCGAGCACGCATCATGGTCAACTGGCAAGCAGTCGGCCGTCAAGCGGCCATGTGGGTCGATGAACCAGTGAATTACGAGCACCAGCTCCAGTTCTGGCGCGTGAGGGTGGTCCCCTTCCCCGGCTCCGACCGCTTCGACGGCAACACACCATTTTGGGTCCACGGCAGCTTTATCAGCCAGGCCAGTGAACGGCCGCTGGATGTATGGCGGTGGCTGGTGTTCTTGTCGAATCGACCGATCGTCGGGCCATTGCGCTATGTGCCCGCCCGACCCAGTGTCGCCGATGACACGAACTACTGGGCGGTCCTGCCGCCGGCTTTGCGCGAGGCCATGCGCACAGCGTTTCCATTTGCTCGCCCTGTATCCCTTGATGACCGACGGCAATTCAGCCGGGCACAACTGGAGGCGGTAGTCAGCGGCAATCTGGCAGCCCAGGATGCCGCGCTCTCCACACGGCCCGTGCACTGGTTTGGCAACCCGATTGAGCCGTAGCAGCCGAGTGCGCCGCACGTCCGCTATTGCAACACAATCACGTGCATGGCAAATGGCTCCAACGTTTCCAACGGCCGATAGTCGCTAAAGCCGCCCGCCGCATCCACCGCGGGAGCGGTAACGTCGGCACCACTGAGCACGTCCTGGGCCGACAGGCTACCAGACAGCGAGCTGTCTTCCAGCGATAGCCCGTAGCTGTCAATCGGACGGGCACTCAGATTGACCAGCACCAGAATGTTCTCTCCGTTGTAGCTGCGCATCACGGCATAGGCGGAGGCCGCACCGGTATCAACCAGGGCGGTCTGGCCAACGCGCAAGGCAGCGTGGTCGGCGCGCAGGCGCGTCAATTCGCGATAGTGGCTTAGAAGCGAATTGGGGTCAGCGCTATAGTCTGCAATGTTGCGCTCGTCATAATCGTTGAAGGGCCGGCTCCACGGCTGTCCGGTGGTAAAACCGGCCGTGTTGGGTTCATCGGTCCATTGCAACGGCAGGCGTCGCGGCTCGTCGGTGTTGCCGCGCCGGATACCCTGCATGCCGATCTCTTCACCGTAGTAGATGAACGGCACGCCGGGTCCGGTCAGCAACAGGGTGGCGGCAACCTTGGCCTTCTCCTCTTTGCCATCCAGCAGCGACAGGGTGCGGTCCTGGTCGTGGTTCGCCAAGAACGTCGCGTATTGGTTCTCAGGGTAGTTGTCCAGCACGATCCGCATCGCCTGGCGCAAGGCACGATTGGACCCATTGCGTGAGCTGCTCAAGGTAGCCGCGGCCAGATCGAACTCGAACGCGGCGTCCACTTCACCGCCAATGAACTTCACCACTTGCTGCGTCGGCCCCCAGGCCTCCCCTACCATGAAGGCGTCGGGATCGATGCTCTTGTAGAACGGGTAGAACGCCTGGAACCATTTGTGGGTGTCCTGCGTGAATTCCTGCAGTTCACCGTTCTCAATAAAGTGCTTGATCGCGTCCAGCCGGAAACCATCGGCACCCATATCTTCCAGCCAATAGCGGGTGATGTCATAGATCTGTTCGGTGGTGTCCGGATTGGTCAGGTTGAAGTCGGGAATACTGCTGTCGAACACGCCGTAGAAGTAGCCGTAGGGTGTCCGGTGCCACACAACTTGATTCTGCGGTCCACGAAATCCGGGATCTTCGGTCTCCCAGACGTACCAATCACGCTTTTCGGACGCGTCGTTCTGCGATTCGATGAACCACGGATGCTGACGAGACGAGTGATTGAACATCATATCGACGATGACGCGCATCCCCCTTTTGTGGGCTTCCTCCACCAGGCGTTGGAAATCTTCATTAGTCCCATATTCATCGTCAACCTGAAAGTAATCAACGACATCATAGCCGTGATAGCTGGGCGACTGCATGATGGGCATGAGCCATAGTCCGGTGACGCCCAGGTCATCGGTCGTTGTCGGGTCCCCGTCGTTGAGATAATCGAGCTTCTCGATCAGTCCATTCAGATCGCCAACCCCATCGCCATCACTGTCATAGAAGCTGCGCACGAAAACCTGATAGAACACGGTGTCGTTCCACCAAGGCAGGCCGTCCGTCCCTTGCACCAGCGGATTGGGGGTTGGCGAAGGCGCGGGCGTTGGTGTTGGCAGCGATGTAGGCGTTGGAGCAGGAGTGCTGGTGGGCGAAATGACGGTGGGCGTCGGGGGAACGGCCGTCGGCGCAACGGCGGAATCAGAAGCGCAGGCCGCCAGCCCCAGCAGTGCCATCAGGGCAACAACACGCAGGATGACAGTAGAATGGACGATCGACTTCATTATGGCTCCTATGCAAAAGGGGGCATACACCCGTACACCCCCTTCGATTGCTATAACGCAACTGATCGATTGGCGATTGTGTGCGTCTGGACTGCGGGCCTAACCCTTGACCGACCCGGCCGTCAGACCACCGACAATGTAGTCTTGCAGGATCAGATAGAGGGCGACCATGGGGATCGAACCCAACACCGCGCCGGCCGCAAAGGCACCCCAGTTCTGGCCGTAGTTGTCGCCGATAAACGTTTGCAAGCCCTAACATCAAGGTGTACTTGTCACCCTGGGTCAGCATGACGCGCGGCAGCAGGTAGTCGCTATAGACACCGAAGAACGTCAGCAGCATCATGACGACCATAATCGGCCGCACCAAGGGGAACAACAGTCGCCAGAAGATCTGCCAATCTGATGCGCCATCCATCTTGCCCGATTCGTCAATCTCACGCGGGACTGAATCAAAGAATCCCTTGATCAACCACACGTTGATGCCCATGGCACCGCCCAGGTAAAGCAGGATCAGACCACCGTGAGTATTCAGGCCAAGGGCGGGGACATAGATGCCGATCTGTTGCAGAAGCGAGAACAAGGCAACCATCGCCAGGATCGACGGGAACACCTGAATGAGCAGAATCAGCAACAGCAACTGGCTGCGTCCGCTGAAACGGAAGCGCGAAAAGCTGTAGGCTGCCATCAGGGAAATCAACGCGCTGAAGATTGCCGCCACAGACGCAACCTTGAATGAATTCCACATCCAAAGCGTGTAGGGCTGCTCCAGGATCGTCTCGTAATTGCTCAGCGATACTGGGTTGGGAATCAACGTTTGTGTTGAGATACCACCAGACGGGTTGAAGGAAGCTGAAACGGTATAGATGATCGGTAACAGCGAGAACGACAGGGCCACCGCCGCTACCAGGTACTTGATGGCAAGTGTAACGCGGTTTCGGTTGGTGCGACTGCTCCAAAAACCCGCTTTGCTCTCGGCCCGTGTGACAACATCTGTTGTGCTGGTCATCTTAGGTCAAATCCTCCCACATGCCCATGCGTCGATACTGGAAGAGCGTAACAAACACCATCATAAAGAAGATAATGATGGTAATCGCCGAAGCATAGCCAAACTGCTGCCCACCACCCGAACCAAAGGCCAGGTTGTAGACGTAACTGATCAAGATATCCGAGTGTCCGGCGGGTGTCGCTGTACCCGCAATGGGGGGGCCACCCGAGTTGAACAGGTAAATGACGTTGAAGCTGTTGAAGTTGACCGTGAAGGACGAGATGAGCAGAGGGCCAACGGCAACCAGCAACAGCGGCAGCGTCAGCCGGCGGAACTGATACCAGGCACCCGCTCCGTCAATCTCGGCCGCTTCATACATGTCCGTCGGAATCGCTTGCAGCGCGCCGCTGGAGATTAGCATGAAGTAGGGATAGGCCAGCCAGACATTGATAACGATCAGAGCGACCTTCACCCACGTGGGATCAGAGAAGAACGGCGGCCAACCCGGCGGCTGGTTGAAGATGGTCTGCATGGTCTGGGGAATGACGCCAAGAAGCGGATTCATCAGGCCACGCCAAACCAGAATCGTGATTACCTGCGGTACGGCAAATGGAATGATCAGCAGCGACTTGATGATCCGTTGGCCCGGCATATTACGTCCAAAAACAACGGCAATCATCAAACCCAGGGAAAACGATAGTACCACACTCAGCAGCGCGAATACGACCGTCCACAGGAAGATCATCAGCAGCGGCCCGCGAAACGTCGGGTCGGTAAGGAAGCGCTGGAAATTGGAGAGGCCCACCGTGACCTGGTAGCCGGGCAGTAACCGCTGCCCGTCAGCCGCGGTGAAGAACCCGGTTTCATTATCGGCCACATAAACAGTCCCGGACTGTTTATCAATCATCGCATCCATCTCCTCGTCATAGACGAAGCGTGGTTGCAATTGAGCGGCAATTCCCAGCCGGCCCGTCACCCGCGCACCTGTTTCCTCTGAGCCAAAGGTAAGCTCACCCAAAACGTCAATATTGCGGACGAGGTCACCTCGGGACAGCGGCTCCCAGCCGGGTATGGAGGCCGGCACGCCGTCTTCGTCCAGAGCACCTACGCCTAGCTCCTCCGGCGTGAACTGCTCACCGGCACTGGATGCCAGAAAACCGGGACTGCCATCCTGCGGCACGAGCCAGAGCGCCAATTCGCCGCTGTCCGCCGCGCGATAGGCGTAATAATTCAGGAGGTTTCCCTGCTCAGGCAGAAAAGTCCGCGTCGAGAGGACTTCAATTGTCTGTGGCTTGGGCAACAGATGGCCGGTGCCGTAATTGGTGAAAGCAATATAGACCGTAAACAGAATGGGATAGACGGAAATGAGGACCATGAACACCAAGCCCGGCGACATCCAGCGCAATGGGTACGCGCCGGGTCTCAGGAAGATGTAATTGACCATCACTGCGATGAAACCGATGATTCCGGCTAAAGGCCAATAGCCATCGGACAGCAAAAGATAGATGAAAAATAGCGAGAAGGCGGTGAAGATGACGAGGCCGAGGTAACGTAAAAGGGTCCCCCCTGTCGTCGATGGCCGCTCCGGTGGTGGAACCTCCGCCTGTTCTGCCTGGAAGTTAACCGCGCTCATGAATGGTCTCCTTTGGCTATTTCAACGGATCACTTCATGGATCGATGCACAGATTGTCAATGTTAAGCAAGTGCAACAGTCGCTGTCGGTACTTGCCAAACCGCCCGATAGTTTACTTAGGACATAGACTATCAGGCGGGAGTGGGATGCGCAAAAATTCGGATCCCCGGTGAACCAATAGAAAAAGTGGCTGTCTCCTCAGGGAGACAGCCACTCTATTCAGACTAGACTATCAACCACCACCTGCGATTGCCGTCAGGATTTGCTCCTGGGCATTCGTGAAGGCGTTGACGGCCGTGTCACCACCCTGTGAAATCAGGACAACAGCGTTGCCCCAAGCATCCCACACGGCTGACATTTCAGGAATCGCAGGCATCGGCAGCGCGTTTTCGCCGGCGGCGCCGAAAGCTACCACGTTCTCATCTTCCAGTGCATTCAACACCGGCAGATACGCCGGGGTGCGCGGGTCGATGTCGTAGAAAGCCTGCATGACTTCCGGGGTGCCGACGAACTCAGTCAGGAAGATCTGAGCCAGGAGCGGGTCTTCGCTGAAGGCGCTGACCATGAAGCCCTGGGCGCCCAGGAACGGCACACCGTTCAGCCGTCTCGTCCGGAATCGGGCAGATTTCGTACGGGACACCGGCGTCCTGAATGCGGGTCAGCGCCCACGGGCCGGTAATCGTCATCGCGGACGTACCGGTCTCAAAGAAGCTGTGCATCGTTTCCCAGTCTACTGCCGGGGGCTGTAGACCTTCGGCGACCATCGTCTCATACCACTCAGCGGCGGCAATGGAGCCGTCGCTGGCGATGCCAACATCGGTCGGATCATAGTTGCCATCGGCGTCCTGTCCGAAAACATAACCACCAAAGGCAGTCTGAATCGGGAAGAAGTGGAAGGGATCGCCTTCCATGCGGACGAAACCGAACTTGTCGGTGTCGATGTCGCCGGTGTTACCAGCGGCCAGTTCAGCCGATATCTCATAGACTTCCGTCCAGGTTGCCGGGCATTCCGGAACGATGTCGGTGTTGATGAACAGGGCCACGTTCTCGGTCGCATTCGGCAGGCCGTAGAGCTCGCCATCATAGGTGAATGCCTTGATAGCGGCAGGCGCATAATCGGCAACGGCATCACCCAGATCAATCGGCGCCAAGACGCCACTGCTGACCAACTGGCCCAACCAGTCGTGGGCACCAACAATGATGTCCGGGCCTTCGCCGGCGGGGCCGGCAACCAACAGCTGGTCGCGGATATCACCGAAGCCAAACTCTTCCAATACGAGGTCGACACCGAACTCGTCTTCGAAGGCGGCCTCAACCGATTGCAGAACCGGAAGGCGGGTGTCATCAGCCCAGATGCGCAGCTGCGGCGCGTCAGCGGGCAGAGTGCTGGCCGTTTCGCCCATCGCGGCTGCGCCACCGGCCACAGCGGCCGTCATGGGCACTTCGCCACCGGCGCCGCTAACGGAGCCTTCGGGGCAGTACTGGAGGAAGTCACCGACGCAGATCTCTTCCCAGGTGCGGAAGCCATCAGCGATTACGGTGTCAGCCAGGTTGTCGCGGGTTACGGCCAGCGGGACCAGCTTGATGAACGGGACGTCATTCGTGCCGTTGTTCAGCGTGTCGCTGGTCAGAGCCGTCACATCGTCGCCATTGAACAAAGCAATGGCCGCGGCACAGGCAGCGTCCGCTTCCAGCTTAATCGGCTTGTAGACCGACATCGTCTGGTCGCCGGACAGAATGTACTGCATACCGGTGACGGTCGCGTCCTGTCCACTCACCGGCACGGGGTCGAAGCCCTGGCCCTTGAGCGCGGAGATGACCGAACCGGCCAAACCGTCGTTGGCGGCGAAGACGGCATCAACCTCACCACCGGCGGCGGTCAGGATCTGCTCGAAGATAACCAGCGCCTGCTGGTTGTCCCAATCCGGCACGGCCTGGTCGGCAACCAAAGCCCAATCACCGGCGGTGACGCGCGGCTCAGCTACCGAGAAGTACCCTTCGCGGAACAGCGTGGCGTTGTTGTCGGTCGGCGAACCGTTCAACATGACGATCTGCGGCGTGTCCAACCCCAGGCCGTCGATTACCGGCTCCAGGGTCTCGCCCATCAGGCGGCCCACGGAAACGTTGTCGAAGCTGACGTAGACATCGGCGCCCGGGCCTTCAATGGTCAGGCGGTCGTAGTCGATGACCTTGACACCGGCTTCGCGGGCCTGGGCGATGATCGCCGCGCCGCTGCCGCTGTCCAGGTTGACCAACAGAATGACCTTGGCGCCATTGGTGATGGCCGCCTCAGCCTGCGTCTGCTGGACGGTGGCGTCGCCTTCGGCATTGACAATGCTGTATTCGACACCGGCATCGCCGAAGCACTGCTCGAAGTAGCGGCGGTCGTCGGCTTCCCAACGGGCGCTCGAAGCGCTATCGGGCAGGAGGACGGCAATGCTGCCCTCGCCCATCGCTTCCGGCATGGCTTCTTCTACGGCGGCTTCCACTGTCGGAAGCGCTTCTTCGACGGCCGCGGCGATAGTCGGGGCCGCTTCCTGCACGGCTTCTTGCGCTGCGCCGCCACAGGCAACGAGTACCAGGGCGCCGATCAGCATCAAAGCCAATACTAAAATCTTACTGTTTTTCATCGTTCTCCTCACTTCAAAAAATTAAACATCTTCTTTAAGCCCCTGGGGGCTATTTCTTGGAAATGGCGTCTGTTCTTCCTAATCCTAAGCATCACCTCCCTCATTGCTCAGGGCATCACACAAGAGCGCTCAGTCTCTTGTCCCTGGAGTATAGCGCGTTACCACGCCATAAGAGAAACCTGTCTGAAATTGGGAAACTGCGTTTGTCTGGGTACCCATACCAGGGGCACGGATTACACCGGCCGCAAAAGCATCCCGGATTGGTGCAAATCCTCGCTCAATGAGCAATTCAATCGTTCCAGGGAGCTCGTCAGCCGGTCCTTCTCGCTGTGCGCCAGACCGCACAATCGATGTTGAATAAACGCGTTGTGGGCGGCAGCCACGTGATCCTGCAGCCTGGCCCCTGACTCCGTCAAGTACAAGCGCTGGACACGGCCGTCAAACTCGTGGGAACGCCGCTCGATATACCCGTCCGCTTCCAGACCCTGGAGCAGTCGGGTGATATTGCTCTTGTCGCAGAACATGAGATTGCTGAGTCGGCTGGGAGACGTACCCGGGGTTGAGGCGATATGATAAAGCGCGTAGTAACGTGGGACAGTTAGCCCGTGCTGCTCGAATAGTTGGCGGTCGCCGAAATCCAGCAAGAGGAATGATTCCTTCAACAGACTGTAGAGATAATAGGCTTCTTCCATGAACTCGCCCCAGCCCATAGACTGGTTGATGATGCAACCGTCATTGTGGAAACTGTAGCATGTGGAGGGGTTGATGTCAAACAAAATGACCGAATTCTAGGCTGTCAGGTCGCGTGCTCTCTTCAGCCCATCATGGTGCGAACTACCTGTATGGCCCCCGATTTTCGGGCGGAAGAAGCGCCGCCAACTGCCGCATCATCTCATGACCCAGCGCATCCAGCTGCCCGCGCCGTTCTACTTTAGGCAAGGTGTCGTCAACCGTCAGGGGACCGAAGGCCGGGCCGATGGTCATCGTCACGGGCGTACGTCGCCATTGTCGCAAGTTGTCCAGGATCTGCTCGCCGCCCAGAAAGGCTACCGGCAGCACCGGCGCACCACTGCGTACCGCCAGGTAAGCCGCACCGGGTCGCGGCAACAACAACTCGGCCGATGCCCGGGCACTAGGTCCGCCGCGCAAGCCCGTTTGCCGGCCGGTAGCCGTGATCTCCGCTTGCAGCCCACCATCCACTGACCCTTCAGGCATGATGCCCAGCACGCCCCCCTCGTCCAGCCAGGCGATTGCCCGACGCAGCGCGTCGCGATCGGCCTGGCCGCGCCAGATGGGAATGATGTTGTAGAGCGTCATCAGGCCACGTAAGATGCGCGACTCTTGCAGTTCCGTCGCGGCCATGAACGTCATCGCATCACCATAGGGCAAGAGCGCCATTAGCAAGGGCGCTTCAAACACGCCAAAGTGGTTGCCGATGACGACGAGGGGGCCGCCGGCCGGGAGATTCTCCCAGCCAACGATCTTCAGCCGCAGAAAAACGTGCGCCAGCATTCGAGCAAGACCGCGAATGAACCAGCGGGCAAGCCTATTCATGAGGCAACATGGCGTGCCGGTGAGCAACAGCCGTCATCGGCCATGCTACTCGCGCAGTTTGGCACCAATCTGCTGCTCCAACTGCTTCAAGATGCGTTGGCGCTGCTTGGAGACATCCTTGTCGGTCAGTGTTTTGTCCGGAGCCTGAAACGCAAGATGATAGGCCAGACTCTTCTTACCCGGCGGCACCTGGTCGCCCTCATAGACATCAAACAAAGCCACATCGGACAGCAAGAAGCCACCTGCTCGACGCAGCGCTGCTTCGACATCGGCCGCGGGAAGCCCACGATCGACCACCAGGGCCAGGTCCTCCAACACCGGGGGATAGGTTGACAGCGGCCGATACGGGAACCGGTCAGGCACCAGGGAGAGAAGCAGCTCTAGATCGATCTGAGCCCCCAACACAGGTTGAGTGCGGTCCACGCGCAGCTCAAACCCCTTGACGACGGCCGGATGCAGCTCGCCCATCACGCCCACCTGCCGGCCATCGACCAGCAGACGGGCCGAGCGGCCGGGACGGTAGCTGGGGTGGGCGATCGCCTCGAACGTCACAGGCAAGTACAACCCGGCAAGCAACTGTTCAATGATGCCCTTCAGATCGAAGAAATCATAGGTCCCCGACTGGCCATCCTGCCAGCCAGGCAGGGCCCGCTGCCCGGTCAATACCAGCGCCAAGTGACTCAGCTCGTCGGGTAGTTCCTCATCTTCGGAGGCCAGATAGATATCGCCAATCTCGAACATGGCAATGCGCTCGGCATGGCGCGTGTTGGCCGCGGCCGCCTCCAGCACGGAGGACAGTATCGTATGGCGCATGACCGTGCGATCCGGCGCGGGTGGATTGGTCAATGTGACGTAGGGTCGGTCGTCGCCCGGCCCACCGGCCAGCAAACGGCCCTCGCGTCCTGGGGAGGTCAGGCGATAGCTAATCGCCTCTTGCAGGCCCAGCGCGACCAGGAGATCGCGCAGCCGCTCCTCGCGCTCCAGTTCCACATTGCGGTGCTGTGGCGGCAATGAATCAGACAGCAACGTGGAAGGTATTCGGTCGTAGCGATACATCCGGCAGATCTCTTCAACGAGGTCATGCGGTCCTTCGATATCCAGCCGATGGTCGGGCGTCACGACCATCAAATTGTCGCCATTCGGCTCGACCTCAAACGCCAGTCGTTCCAGCAGGTCCGCCATTTCCTCCAACGATAGGTCAAGCCCGCTCAATTGGCGCGCGTAGGATGGGTTCAATTCAACCACAACCGGTTCAGGCGGCAGCGGGTAGGTGTCGATGATTCCCTGCCGCACCGTGCCGCCGGCCAGACGCCGCAAGAGCTCGGCCGCGCGCTTGGCCCCCAGCAGCGCCTGGCTGGGATGAACGCCGCGGCTGAACCGAAAGCCGGCTTCGGTGTGGATGCCCATGGTGCTCGCCGTGCGTCGGATGTTGATGAAGTTCCAGGCCGCCGCTTCCAGCAGGACGCTGGTCGTCTCGTCTTTGATCTCGCTGTCGAAACCACCCATGATACCGCCCAGGCTAAGGTTGCCGGCCGGGTCAGTGACGAGAATCGCCGTCGGTGGCAGCTTATGGGTGACGCCGTCGAGGGTGGTCAATGTCTCGCCGGGCTGCGGGAGGCGCGTGTTGATGTGAATAGGCCCGTCCGGTGCATACCCATCGGCCCGCCGCCGCAAGAAATCGTAGTCGAAGGTGTGATTGGGCTGGCCCATCTCCAGCATAACGTAGTTGCTGATATCGACCACGACGTTGATCGGCCGTTGGCCCGCCAGGCGCAGGCGGTGCTGCATCCAATGTGGGCTGGGCGACTGCTGAACCCCGTCGATAGCCAGCGCGACAAAGCGCGGGTTCAGCTCCGGCTGCTCCGTTGTAATGAGCACCTGATCGTCAAGCGCGGGGCCATTCATCAGCACACTGTAGTCGGGCAAGTGCAGAGGCTGGTTGGTCAGCGCCGCATATTCGCGGGCCACACCGACCATGGAGGCGCAACGGGCAATATTGGGGATGATGTCGATCTCCAGCACCGCATCGCCCAACACCTCTTGCAACGGCGTTCCGGCAACATAGGTCGGGCTGTTCTCGTCGCCGCGCATGAGGACGATGCCTTCGTGCTCGTCACTAATGCCCAGCTCCTTCTCCGAACACAACATCGAATCATTGTAGATGCCACGCAAGGCCCGGCCTTTGAGGATGGTCTTCTGGTAACCCGGCTTGTGCCCGTCGTATAGCTCCGCGCCCTCCAGAGCATACGGGGAATAGAGATTGAGCGCTGATAGATCGCCCTGGCCAATGAACTGAAACAGGTTGGGCGCGCCGGTAACCACGACCTTCGGTTCGGCCACGCCATAGTCCACCGTCGCCAGAACGAGCCGGTCGGCGTCGGGATGTTGTTCGACCTTCAGCAGGCGGCCCAGGACGATCTTCTCCCGGTCCCAAGCCAGTGCCGCGCCGGGCAGGCCGATCCGTTCGATTTCCTTGACCTCCAACCCGGCGTTAGTCAGCAGCTCGGCCACTTCATCGGCGGGCAGGTCGATGTTCACATAGTCTTGTAACCACGAAAGCGGTACGCGCATAACGATCTCCAAAAACGGCCGCGTCGGCCGCGACTACTCTCTAGAATTGTTGCAGGAAGCGCAGGTCATTGGCCCAGAACAGGCGGATATCGTCAATGCCATACTTCAGCATGGCGATTCGCTCCGGTCCCATGCCGAAGGCAAAGCCGAACGTCTTGTCCGGGTCGTAGCCGCCATTACGCAGCACGGTCGGATGAACCATGCCACAACCTAAAATCTCCAGCCAGCCGGTGTGTTTGCAGACGACGCAACCCTGCCCGTCACAGAGAATGCAGCTGATGTCCATTTCCGCGCTGGGCTCAGTGAAGGGAAAATAGCTGGCGCGGAAACGCGTCTGTCGATCGGCGCCGAACAACCGCCGGGCGAACTCGCTCAAGGTGCCCTTTAGGTCCGCAAAGGAGATATCGTCACCGACCGCCAGCCCTTCAACCTGAGTGAACTGGATCTCGCTGCGGATCGTCACCTGCTCGTTGCGATAGCACATGCCGGGCAGGATGACGCGGATGGGATCAGGATGGTATTCTTGCATGGCCCGGATTTGTCCGGCACTGGTATGGGTACGCAGAATCACGCCCTCGTCGGTGGTATAGAAACTGTCCTGCATCTCGCGGGCCGGGTGGTGGGGCGGGAAGTTCAGCAGCTCGAAATTCATGGCGTCGGTCTCGACGTCGCGCGTGCGATAGACCTGGAAGCCCATGTCGCCGAAGATGCGGTAGATGTCGCGCAGGGTTTGGGTGATGATGTGCAGCCGACCGCGTTCCAGTTGCCGGCCGGGCAGCGTCACATCCAGCGCCCCGGCGGCCAACTGAGCCTCCAGCGCAATCGCTTCCACCTCAGTCAATTTGGCCTGGTAGGCCGCTTCCAGATCGCGCTTGACCTCATTCACGCGACGGCCGAACACCGGGCGTTCTTCTTCAGTCAGCGTACCCAATTGGCGCGAGAGCAACTGGATACTACCCTTGCGTCCGAGTGTTTCCCGGTACCATGCTTCCAACGCCGCCGGATCGGCCGCTTGTTCCAGCGCCGCCGCCGCCGCCTCATACCGTTGGTTGACTTCTTCCACCATCTGCCAATCTCCTGTCGCATCCACAAAAAAAGACGCGGGTTGCGCCGCGTCTTCGGGGGAAGTTCCTGTTCGTGCTTTGCCTATCCGAAACAGGACGCCTCCGGCCTCGCGGCGTCGGACGTGTTCGTAAAAGCAAAGCTGAAAAATAGACCGCTTAACCCAACCATAACAGCGCGCATGGTAGCATCAGGGGGGCGGGTTGTCAAGCGGTGGATGGAGGCGTCACACGCCGGATTGCGCTCGCCAGCGAGCCCTTACGACGCGTAGCTGGTCCACCACGCCCTCGGCCGAACCGCGCAGGCGTTGATAGCGCTCATTGCCTCGCCGGAAGCGGGCCAGGTCTTCGGCAAACACGGGGCCGCGCGCCTCAATGGCCGCATCCAGGCGATTGCGGGCGTAGGCATAGAGCTGCAGGTCGAGATCGTTGCGCGACCAGGATGGCGTCGCGTTCGGCGGGCGTGACGATGGCCGGCCGTTGGTCCGCGGCCACATTGCGCGCCAAGTAATACGGCCGCTGCCAGTTCCGCGCCTGCGCCAGTAGCAGCAGGCTCTCGTCAAAGCGCTCCACGACACCGGCCACGCAGAAGTGGGTCGCCAAATGGCGCTTGGCCGTGGCCAGATCATCGGCCGTGGGGGTTACCGTCACCGGGAGTCCGGCCAGGCGTCGGGTCAGGTCGTTGGTCAACTCTTCGGTCAGGTCACTGGTGACGTATTCCAGAAGCGTCAGGTTCAGACGGTTGACCGGCTCGTACAGGACATTCAGGGGCCTGCGTCGCACATAGGCATAGTGGGAGGCCAGACGATCGACGGGATGGCGCAAGAACGTGAAATAAGTACTGGGCTGCGGGAAGTGTTCATGGACACCATAGCGCACATGCCCCGACAACGCCCGGAGGTACTCACGCCGCGTCGGGCCAAGGGCCTCCAGATCGGCATCGATCTGCAGGTTGTTCTTCAGCTCCACGGTGCGATCAGGCGGATATTGACGGCCGATGAGTTCGCGCAAGGTGGTGCCGCCCGCTTTGGGGAGGTGGAGGAAAATGAGGAGATCTGGGGCAGAGGCGGGCATCAATAAAGAAGGCTGGGCCAATCAGGACTATGCCGGTGGCTTGCAGTTAGACGATATACTTGGTTCCGGGCGGTTAGCTTTTGGTCGCCGTTAGCCAACGACCGCTACGTGTGTCTGGAGAATTTCCTGCTTCAGCTCGTTCAAGTGATCGGCCAGGGTACCCAGAACGCCGTTGACAAACCGTGGAGCGCTGTCGGAGCCATAGACTTTGGCCAGTTCGACAGCTTCGTTGATGGCTACCTTGACGGGTGTTTCGTCGGTGACCAGGAATTCGTACATGGCAATGCGAAGAATATTGCGGTCGATGACGGCCATTTGGTCGAGTGGCCACTCCGGGGCATAGCGGGCAATGAGCAGGTCCATGGCATCCTGGTATTCCAGCACACCCTGTACCAACTCAGAAGTGAAGTCGACGCCGGCGTTCTCCATGGGGCTGGCTTCCAGCCGCTGAGCCATCACCTCATCCGGTGGATGATTGGCGATATCGACCTCATATAAAGTTTCTAAGGTGACGCGGCGTGCGCGACGCCTTGTTTTCATAAACCACCTATTGCCGCAATTAGACCACTTCGTCTTTGGCGTAGTGGACGTCTTCAACAAAGACGTTGACAGCGTCCAGCGGGATCCCAATCATCGTGTCAATCGACTCCGTAACGGTCGTCTGAATGGCGCGGCTCGCATCCAGCAGATTGACATGTGGGTCTAGTATAACATAGATGTTAAACCGCACCTTGTTTTCCGACAAATCCAGCACCACGCCTTCCTGGCGCAGCCCACGCTGGAATTGGCGCAGGATGTCAGATGGCGGGTTGGCAAGTTTCAGGACACCCTTAACATTCTCAACCGCCAGGCGAACGATGGTTACCAGAACCTCCGGCGCCACCTCAATTCGGCCGATACTTTCGCGTTCTTCGCTCATGTCCCAATGCCCCCATCCACCTGGATCACCGCACCGGTGATGTAGGCGGCTTTATCCGAGGCGAGGAAGGCCACGGTGTGGGCAATCTCCTCTGCCTCACCCCAACGACCGAGGGGAATGAAGTCCAGCGTTTGCTTGACCAGGTCCTCAGACAGGTCGGCCGTTAAATCCGTCAGCACAAAGCCGGGCGCCACCACATTGACCGTGATCTGCCGCGATCCCAGTTCCTTGGCCAACGACTTGGAAAAACCGATCATGCCCGCTTTGCTGGCAGCGTAATTCGTTTGGCCGGCCTGACCGACAATGCCTGACACGGATGAAATGTTGATGATTCGGCCGCCCTGCTTACGTCGCACCATGGGCCGAGCGACTGCCTTGCAGCAGTTAAACACGCTCTTGAGATTGGTCGCCAGCACCGTGTCCCAATCATCTTCCTTCATGATCATCAGCAATGTGTCGCGGGTGGTCCCGGCATTGTTGACCAAAATATCGACCGGACCAAACGCCTCAGTCGCGGCCTTCACCAGAGTTTCAGCCGCCGCAAAATCGCTGACATCGGCCTGAATAGCCACAGCCGCGCCACCCTTCGCTTCAATGGCGGCAACGACCTCTGCCGCGGCAGCTTCATTGGCCACATAGTTGATGACCACCCTGGCGCCCTGGGCCGCCAGCTCTTCAGCAATGGCCCGCCCAATGCCGCGCGACGCGCCGGTTACGATGGCGACTTTTCCGTCTAGTTCCATGCCGGGGTTCCCACCTCAAACTTGATGCGCTGGGCGCTACGGTCAATGCGCTTCACCAGTCCTAACAGGACATCCCCCGGGCCGGTTTCAACATAGGTATCCACGCCATGATCAGCCATGAATTGCACACCGGCGGTCCAGGCCACGGGCGAAGTGAGTTGATCCTTCAATTCGCGGCGAATCACGGCCGATTCGGCCAGGGGTGTGGCAGAAACATTGGCGATCACAGGGATGGCCGGGGGAGCGACCGGGGTTTCGTCAACCGCGCGGGCAAACTCGGCCGAAACAGAAGCCATCAATGGCGAATGCGCGGCAATGGATATGGGTAAGCGGACCACGCGCCGGGCCCCGGCTTCCTGCAGGGCAACCATCACGGCTTCCAGGGCATTGCTATCCCCGGAAATAACGACCTGACCGGGGCAGTTGTCATTGGCGACCTGGACCACGCGGTTAGTCTGGGCGGCAATCGCCGCACAAATACGTGAAACGTCCGCCACGTCCAGCCCCAACACAGCGGCCATCCCGCCCGGCTGCTCTTGCCCAGCCTGTTTCATGAGTTGGCCACGACGCTGCACCAGGGCCAAACCATCGGCAAAGGACAAACTACCTGCAGCCACCAGCGCTGAAAACTTACCCAAACTGTGCCCGGCCAGAAATGCCGGTGTGGGGTCGCCTCGCTCTACCATAACCGCCCACGCCGCCAGGCTGGTCGTGAAGAGCGCCGGCTGCTGGACGGCCGTATCGGTTAACGCAGCTTCCGGCCCCTCAAAACACAAAGCCGACAGACCATAGCCTAGCTGGTCGTCGGCTTTCTGAAATATCGCCCGCGCCAACGGTTCAGACTCAAACAGCTCGCGGCCCATGCCGACGAACTGCGAGCCCTGTCCGGGAAAAAGCGTGGCGACGGTCATCGTGTATTGCGCTGGTCCGGTGCACGGCCATCAGACCAAAGCCTATGGCCGGGTGTTACGTGGATGGGTTTATGATTCGTCGACAGCGGGCATAATCTGACGACCGTTGTACTTGCCGCAATGCGGGCACACCCGATGGGATCGCTTCATCTCCCCACAGTCAGAGCAAGGGACGAGATGAAACAGCGTCAGCGAATCGTGCGCGCGACGACTGTCGCGGCGGGCCTTGGAAACTTTGCGCTTGGGAACTGCACCCATGGTATTACCTCTTTAACTTCTCAATCTCTCGATGCGCCAACAGGCGCTCGTCAATAGACATTATTCAAGTACACGGCGCTTAAACCGCGACCGTTTATTATAGACGTCGGGTAGAGTGGATGCAAGCCGACGCATTGCCTCAAAATAAATGTTACTGAAAGGCTTATCGTTGCCTCAAAAATAATGTTACCGTGGCCGGATGGACACGAGGCAACAGAAGATGAGCAAAGGTGGTCGAGAGGAATTGGTCAAGCGGGTTCATCCCCGCTATCTGGTGGCGGACAAAGTGGAGAAAGGGCGCATCTTGGACGAATTTGTTACCACAACCGGTTACCATCGCAAGCACGCTATGCGGCTCTTGAAGCATGGACCTTCGCCCATTCGGCATGAGCGTCGCGGTCGGAAGCGAACCTACAGCGGCGAGACGGTACGCCGGCTGGTCACCGTCTGGAACGTGGCCGGGCGGATCTGTGGCAAGCGTTTACAACCCTTTCTGCCGGAACTGGTAGGGGCGCTGGAGCGGCACAATGAACTCCGGCTCGACCCAGCGACACGCGGTCAATTGTTGCAAATGAGTGCCTCGACCATCGACCGCCAAGTGGCGGCTTATCGAGATGGTCGCGGACAAACGACGACTAAGCCGGGCAGTCTGTTGCGAGAAAGCATCCCTATCCGCACCTTTGCGGAATGGGATGATGTTGTCCCCGGCTTTCTGGAGATCGACTTGGTGGCCCACTGCGGCGACTCCGCCCACGGCCAGTTCATTCAGACCTTGACCGCGGTGGATATCGCCACCGGCTGGACGGAATGTCTGCCACTAGCCCATCGGAGTCAGGAGAATGTATCAGCAGCCATCAACAAGCTGCGCCGGCGTTTGCCCTTTGCTCTCCTGGGTCTCGACTCCGACAACGATGGGGTCTTCATCAATGAGACACTCAACCGCTACTGCACCCAAACCCATGTGACCTTTACCCGTTCCCGGCCCTACCGCAAGAACGACCAAGCTCATGTCGAACAGAAGAACTGGTCGGTAGTCCGTCAAACCATCGGCTACCAGCGCTATGAGTCAGGCCAGGCTTTGACCCTGCTCGAAGCCATCTATGCTGACCTGCGCCTCTATGTCAATTTCTTTCAACCGGTGATGAAGCTCATTTCCAAGACCCGGCGCGGCAGTAAGGTTCACAAGAAATATGACCTAGCCAAGACGCCCCACCAACGAGCCATGGCGGCCGAGACGATAAAGGCGTCGGATAAGCTCCGGCTCCAACAGACTTATCTGGCACTCAATCCGGTAGCTCTAAAGGCCAGGATTGACGATAACTTAAAGAAACTGTGGTGCCTGTCTCGGTAACATGAATTGTGACGCAACGAATGACCTTTTGGTAACATTTTCTATTGACGCAATAGGGGGGCGCGGGCGGCAGGCTGCATGGACCAACCAGCGCATGCGGCAGCCTGCCCAGCGTGACGGTGGCGTCGCGGGGTGCGAACTCGAGGATATCACCGCGGCCGTTGAACGGTAGCGCGCTTAATGGCTTAGGATCTGGGACAGGAATAGCTGGGTTCGTTCGTGTTCCGGGTTGGCGAAGAATGCTTCCGGCACGTTCTCCTCAACGATCAGGCCTGCGTCCATGAACACAACGCGATCGGCAACCGTACGGGCGAAGCCCATCTCATGTGTCACAGCCAGGATCGTGTAGCCCGACATCGCCAGGTCGCGCATGACGTCCAGGACTTCCTTGATCATCTCCGGGTCCAGAGCCGAGGTCGGCTCGTCGAATAACAGGATGTTGGGCTCCATGCACAGCGTCCGGGCAATGGCCACGCGCTGCTGCTGTCCACCGGAGAGCTGGCCGGGATACTTGTGGGCTTGTTCGGGAATGCCCACACGTGTCAACCACTCCATTCCTTTGGCCTCGGCCTCGTCGCGCGACAGCTTGCGGACATTGATCGGAGCCAGGGTGACGTTCTCCAGCACAGTCAGATGGGGAAAAAGATTGAACTGCTGGAACACCATGCCCACCTCGCGGCGAATCTCCGCTATGTTGCGAACGTCATGGCTGAGCGTGATGCCATCGACGACAATGTCCCCTTGCTGGTGTTCTTCCAGGCGGTTGATGGTGCGGATGAAGGTCGATTTGCCTGAACCGGACGGGCCGATGATGACGATCACTTCGCCGCGCTTCACGGTCAGGGTGATGCCGCGCAGCGCCTCGAAATCGCCAAACCACTTGTGTACATCGCGACAAACGATGATTTCTTCGATGGGTGTGCGTTTGGTTTCTGTGGTCATGAGTAGTTGTCCTTCATTGGAAGCGGATGCTAACCGAGCGATTTAGCGCTCGCCCACACCCAGTTGGCGCTCCAGACGTCGGCTATAGCTGGCCATGGCGAAGCTGCCAAGGAAGTAGATGACGGCGATAAAGACATAGGGTTCGCGGCGAACGCCCAGCCAGTCCGGCTGGGCCGAGATGAGATTGGCTACGCCCAGCAGCTCGATGAGGCCGACAATGGCGACCAGGGTTGTATCCTTGAACAGGCCGATGAACTGGCCGACGATGGCGGGGATGACTGCTCGCAGCGCCTGAGGCAAGATGATCAAGCGGTATTTGCGCACCGTGCTCAGTCCAATGGCATCGGCCGCTTCGTATTGGCCCTTGGGGATCGATTGCAACCCACCGCGGATGTTTTCTGCCAGATAAGCGGCGGCGAACAGCGCGACCGCTGCCAGCACTCGCCAGGTGCTCAGAACCTCGAACCCCGGCGGCAGGAAGATGGGGAAAAGGATAATCGACATGAAGAGAATGGTGATCAGTGGCACGCCACGCACCACCTCAATATAGACCGTGCTCAACATGGCTACGGCATTGCCGTCGAAATATTTCTGAAACAGGAAGGCCGCCAGAATAATCAGAAGCGGCCAGAACGCCAGGATCTGCTGAAATACGCCTTCAGCAGTTCCAACGCTTGGGAAAGTTGTCGTTACCAATAGATAAGCGGTCAGAATGCCTGCGGCACCATAGGTCAGCCAGGCCGGAATGCCGGTAATCTTGCTGCGGCGGCCCAGCGACAGGCCAACCCCCAACGGAAACGACGCAATGATCCCGAAGACGGCAATGATCAGCGTCAGCAACAGCCCACCCCAGACCAGGTCGGGATTGAGTTCGGGTACAGGCCCGCTTTCGCCAAAGCCGCGCAATAGAACAAAGGCCACGACGGGGGTGAATAGCCACAGACCGATGAGGACTTTGCGCAGGGTCGAGCGACGGAATACCTCGCGAGAAAATACGTAGGCGCTGGGTATGACCAGTAGTACGTTCCACAATACCAGCAGCCAGATGCGCCACGATTCATCGCGCGGAAAACGAAACACCATCAGATTGCGGAAGTTGTCGATAACGGCGCCCCAATTGGCGCCGGGTGTTTCCCACTGTGACAGCGTCTGGGCCGCTACCTCGGGATCCGTAGAGAAGCTGGCGCGAACGAATGCCCAACCGATGAAGCCGCGCAATCCGGCGACGATGAGCAAGATCAAAATGAGGGTGACCAAAGTGCTGGCCAGCGATGTGTAGAGATTGCGACTGAGCCAGAGGGTTGAGCGGGAGTGCTGGTGGGCAATGTTGCTCAATACCGTTGCTCCGACTGAAAACAGCCACAGCCCGGCGATAACCAGGGTGGTTACGGGCGCGGCGCCTACCTGGGCAATCAGCAGCCGGACGGCCACAAATAGTAGGAAGAGCACCCAGAGCGATTGCCAAACGCTGTTCGTGAAATTATCGCGCACAAAGTCGCCGAGGTGAATTTCGGCATTCTCGTCGCGTCGCATGACAGATTGAAAATTCTGGTAGAGTGTGGTCATGCCTATCTCTCCACTAGGGCAATACGACGGTTGTACCAGTTCAGGAACGCCGAAATCAGCAGACTGAAGGACAGGTAGACACCCATCACAATGAGGAACACCTGAATCGGCCGGCCGGACTGGTTCAATGTCGTGAAGGCGGTTGACCACAGATCCGGATAGCCGACCGCAATGGCCAAGCTGGAATTCTTGACCAGGTTGAGATACTGGCTGGTTAAGGGCGGGATGATGACTCGCAGCGCCTGCGGCAGGATGATGAGTCGCAACCGCTGGCTTTCTGAAAGGCCGAGAGCGCGGGCGGCTTCCGTCTGCCCTTTACCCACCGACTGGATACCGGCCCGGACGATCTCAGCGATAAACGCGCCGGTGTAGATAACCAGGCCAATCAGAATCGCCGCAAAATTGGGGCTCACCTTGATACCACCCACGAAGTTCAACCCCTCGATCCGCGGGACTGAAATGCGGACGGGTCTTTCGGCGACGGCCACCAAAGTGCTGCTATCCAGTTCCGGCAGCGCCGCTTGTTCGCCGACAAGCGTTTCGCGTAGAGCGACAAGCATCTGACAGTCACCGGCGGCATAGTCGGCCGAAGCCTTGTCCATCGTGTTCTGTCGTTTGACGTCGTACGGTACGTTGGCGCGCCGCAGCTGGGAGGTCAGGTTGACCTCTGAAGGATCATCGCGAACCGCGCAGATCGTGTACGTGGCCGCATCGACCTCTTCTTGCGTCACAAGCCCCGACTCCAGGGCGGCATCTAGATTGCGCAAGTTGTCCAGGCCCAGGGTGGCCTGCGTCGTGGTTACGATGTCGTCGAACTCAGTGATGCCGGATTCCGGCGTAGCCAACAGGCCCTGGTTGTCGGCCGCTGCCGCTGAGGCGTAAAACCACCCGATTGTCGCCAAACCAATCAGGGCGACAATGGGCCAGAGGTATTTGTGCACGCTTCCGTTCGAATGAAGCTTGACCCTGTTCAGGATCCAGCCAAGGACGGCCGCCAGCGCAACGCCCAACCCAATGAAGATGAGCCAGGTCGTGAAGGAAGGCATAAAGACCGGCCCAGGGATGTTAATGCCCCGCTGGCTCAGGTAGACCGGAAGCCCCAGGGGTTGGATTGCATCACGAATGGGGGGAAGAGCAGGATGACGCCAAAAAAGAGGAAGAATAGTTGCAGGAGTAGGGGCGTATTGCGAATGATGTCAACATACCAGCGGGCCACAGAGCTCACCAGCCAGTTGTTGGAAAGTCGCGCGATGCCTGTCAGAGTGCCCAGAATGGTCGCCAGCACAATGCCGAAGACCGCGATCTTCATTGTGTTGAGCGCACCAACCAGCAGGGCTCGACCGTATGAATCGCTCGGCGAATAGCTAATTGACGATTCGGATATGTCGAACTGCGCATCCAGCCTGAGAAAGTTGAAGCTGCAGCGAAAACTGCTGGTGCCGTCGCCGCAAAGAAACTGGCTCTCGCCCAGGGTCGTCATATTGGTCGTGACGTTATTGAGCAGCCACGACGCCGCCATGATGACCGCGATGATGGCGCCGACTTGAAGCAACACACCCAGAACGCGACTATCTCGCCAAAAGGGTATTCGCTCTTGCGACTTGGGCACTTGCGGTGTGATCTCTGCCATGGTGATTCCCGTCGATAGAACCCACCCGTGGTTGCCGGGAAGGGATCTGTCGGAGACATGCTGCGGTGCAGTTCGGCGCCATGGCCGAACTGCACCGCGAACGTGTCACGGCCGTTATCAGACAACGGCCGTGACATTCTGTTGTGTCTAACGGAAAGGCGGGAGTACATCAGTCCGCCATCGGTGTACAGTGCATTGAGGCCGCGCGCCAGGTTAAACGGCGTGTCCGGACCCAGATTGCGGGCGTAGATTTCGCCGTAGTTGCCGACCTGCTTGATGACCTGATAGCAGAAGTCGTTGCTCAGGCTCATGGCCACACCCAGGTCGCCCGTCTCACCCAACAGGTTCTGGATGACCGGATCTTCGCCACCGAGGAAGGTGTCGACATTCTCGGACGTAATGCCCAATTCTTCAGCCTGAATGGTGCAGTAGACGGTCCAGGTGACGATGTCATACCAGTTGTCGTCGCCATGACGTACCAGCGGGCCGAGGGGCTCCTTGGACATGGTTACATCCAGGATGACATGGTCATCCGGATTGGCCAGCAGGATTTGCTGCGAGACCAGACCCGACTTGTCCGTGGTGAAGCCGTCGCATTGGCCCTGGTCATAGGCCTCACGGGTGGCGTCGGCGTTGTCGAAGACCACCGGCGAGAATTCGATGCCCTCAGCGCGGAAGACGTCGGCCAGGTTCTTCTCGGTGGTCGTGCCGGACTGCACACAGATGGTGCCGCCTTCAAGACCGGCCAGATTGGTGATGCCGGAGTCCTTGCGGACCATCATGCCCTGACCATCATAGAAGGTCGTCGGGGCGAAGTTGAAGCCCAGCGAGGTCTCGCGGCTGATGGTGCGCGTGGTATTGCGCGACAGAATGTCGGCTTCGCCGGACTGCAAGACGGGGAAGCGCTCGTTGGCCGTGGTCGGGCGCACTTCAATAGCCGTTGAATCAGCCAACGCTGCAGCGGCTACGGCATGGCAAAAGTCAATGTCGAAGCCCTCAAACTCATTGGTATCGGGGTTAATGTAGCCAAAACCGGGCACCGACTGGTTACCGGCGCAGCGCAACACACCGCGCTCGCGGACAGCTTCGAGTGTGTTGCCCATGACGACAGGGGTGGTTTCTTGAGCAGCGCCGGCGGCGGCTACTTCCACAATACGGGTTACTTCGACTTCGCGGGTTACTTCGACCGTCTCGGCCGCCGGGGCGCTACAGGCAGCGAGTACGACGGCCACAACGGCCAGGATAGCCAACAACAGTCCTTTTTTCGATTTCATCTTCTTCTAGTTCTCCTTGGACCCATCGGGTCTATTCTCGTTTTAAGGTTCGGTTAATCAGTGGCCTGAGGCGTCAGGTACGGCCGGATATCTCACGTGTTCAGAAAGGTACTTCTCCATTTCCGGGAAAGCGTAATCGAGCCATTTTGGTGGCCGATTCTTCCCCAGGACTATTCACTTGAAAGGCAGCTTTGAGATTTCAGTTTGGTCTGATACGGCACCAGACAGCAAACAAGCATCAAACAACAGTGATGGAGCATACACACAACACCGAGCAAAGACAGAATCTTGCCCGGCCGCCAAACTGGAATAGGTCGTGTTGCGTACGTCCATATAATCGTCGGCAATAGTCACGATTGCCTCTTGTTCAGGATACGGTCGAGCAAATGCCGCGCTGGATCGAGGTCCATGCTCATCGGCATCTAATCTCCCGCACCACCATCATAGGTTATTACGGTTGATC
>CAVOGT010000005.1:0-663649 GCA_963695535.1 uncultured Chloroflexia bacterium | reverse complement strand
TCGGCATCTGGTTCCCACAGCGCGAGCTGGAAATCCGCCGGGGGCAGGCAGGCGCGGCGCTGGAGGTCTTCGGCGGGCTGTCCGGCAAGGGTCTGGCCGGCGGGACAGTGCGGCAGCTCAAGGTCATTCAGAACCAGCTGTACCTGATGAGCGGTGAGGCGGCGCGGGTGGCCGAGAATGTGCGCAGCATCACCTGGGACATGGACGACCGGCTGACGGCCGAAGCCTATTTCCAGGCCGCGCGCGCCAATACCGGCCTGGGCAATACCGATAGCGCCCTGGTTGACTACGCCCAGTCCATCGAGGTGCTGGCCCGGTCGGTGCGGGAGATCGTCGAACGCCATGTTCAACGTGCCGGCATCATCGTCAATGACGGAGATTTGCAGCCGGCGCGAACCGAAGCGCTGCTGGCCGAGCAACAGTTGACCTATCTGCGCGGAGAGATCGCCTATTTTGCCAATGAGTATGAGACGGCCTTGAGCCTGTACCTGGAAGCCCTGCGGCTGGCTGAAACGCTGGGCCTGGAGAGACCGGCGGCCGAGACCAAGCGCAGTATCGCCTCTATCTACAGCATGACCGGCGAAGTGGACGCGGCCGTGACCCTGACCTTGGAAACGATTGACTATTACAACCGGATTGGCGATCGCCTGCGCGCCGAGGTACAGCGGGTCACGTTGGGCGGCGTCTATATCAATGCCCGCCTGTTTGCCGAGGCCATCCCCCCGTCGCAGCAGGCGCTGGAATTCTTTGAGCGCATGGGCCGGACCCAGCAGATGTCCCAGCCGTCGGCCCAACTGGCCGAGGCGTATCTGGAGACGGGCCGGCCGGACAAGGCGATCGACTACGCCTACCGGGTGCTCAATCTGGAGGTGCCGCTGTATCGGCCGTATGCCTTCTACACCCTCGGCCTGGCCCAACAGCGCCTGGGCAAGCCCGATGTGGCCGCCGCGGCTTTTGCCGAAGGGCTGGCGGCGGCGCAGCGGAACAACGACCGCTTCATCGAGGCCTACCTGCACCGCAATGTCGGCCGTTTGCAGGTCGAGCAAGGCGACCCGACCGCCGCGCGCGAAGCCCTGTCGGCCGCCCTGGCCCTGTTCCAGGCCATGAAGATCGGCCGCGAAGTGACCGAAACAGAAGCCGACCTCGCCGCGTTGTAGCGAAGGCAATCCCGTCTTACGGTAGCGCAGGCAATCCTGCCTGCGGGCTGGGGAAAAACAGTCAGGTTTGACTGCTTTACATTCGGCCGTTTAGCGCACGATCATTGGCAGGTACAGCGTGATATTCTCAGCCACGGGTGTCGACGTGGCCGTGGGGTGGGGTCAATGGTCGATGTCGCCGTTGGGGTGGGCGATGGCGTGGCGGTGGTCTCGCCGGTCGCTGTGGCCGTCGGTGAAGGTGTGGGGGAAGCGGTCAGGTCCGGCGTGGCGGTTGCCGTTGCGGTGGGCGTGGTGGTGCCGTCAAGCGTGGCCGTGGCCGTGGGGGTGGTCGTGGCAACCATCGTGGCCGTTGCCGTGGGCGTCGCCGTCGCCGGGTCGGGGTTGAACTCAAACGCGCCGCTGTCGCACTCGTCACCCGTTGGCACGCCGTCGCCGTCAATCTCCCGCGACTGGCCGCGCTGGTCGATGTTGTCGATGGGCGGGGCGGCACAGGCCCCCGATGATCCCCGGTCCAAAGCCGGACTGCCCACCGGCAGGGCGTGGGTCAACGTTGGGCCGCCGTTGTTGGTCAAGGTGGTGTCGAGAATGGCACTCAGGGCCACAGCCCCGGCATCGGACGAGGCGTCAAAGTCGGTGCCGTCGAGGGTGAGGGTAGTCAGGGCATCGGCCGTCGCCTGCCCCGCGTGACTGAACACATTGCCGCCGTTGCTGTTCACCGTGCCGCCGTCGCGGGCAACTTCGGTGCCTGCCGTCGCCGCCGTGTTGCCGCTGATGAGCGAGCGCTCCAGCGTCAGCAGGCCGTCGAAGTTGAAGATACCGCCGCCGGTTTCCTCGGCCGTGTTGCCGGTCAGGGTACTGTTGAGCAGTTCCGCCGTGCCGCTGTTGCTCAGCCCGCTACCGTAGACGGCCGAATTGCCGCTCACCGTGCTGTTGGCCAGCATCAGCCCTTCAAACACCAGCCCGGCGTTATAGATGCCACCGCCATAAACGGCCGAGTTGCCGCTGACGGTGCTGCGGCTGATGACCAACGGCGTGGCGTAGCTGTAGATCGCCCCGCCGTTGTAGAGAGCGTCGTTGTTGCTCAGCGTACTGGTGGCGATGCTCATCGATCCCGCGTAGCTGTATAGGCCGCCGCCCGCGTCGGCCGTGTTGCCGCTGATCATGCTGTCGATGATGTCGATGTTGGTATTGGTGACATTCAACGCCCCGCCCACAGCCGCCCCGTTGCCGGTAAGCGTCACATTGCTGAGTGTGGCCTCACTGTAGGTCAGATAGGCACCGCCACCTGCGCCGTAGTCGGCCGAGTTGTTGCTAATCGTCGTGTCGCTGAACGTCAGGCCCGCGGTGTAGGCGTAGATGGCCCCGCCGTTGCCGGCGTCGTTGCCACTCAGCGTGCTGTCGCTGACATAGAGCCGGCCGCGATACTGGTGGATGGCCCCGCCGGAAATAGCGGCGTCATTGCCACTGATCGTGCTGCTGCTGATGGTGATGGTGGAGCGTTTGGCTAAAATCGCGCCGCCATACGTGCCATCACCGCCGCTGACGGTCAGGTCGTTGAGCGTTAGCGTGCCCCGTTGGATGGAGAAAATGTGGAACGGATCCGCGGCCGGATCGCGGCTGATGGTATGGCCGTTGCCCTCGATGGTCATCGTGGTGCTGATCAGCGGCAGGCCGCTGGGTTCGTCCAGCACGTTGCCGAATGCCTGGGTAAGCACCACATCGGCCGTCAGGGTGATGAGATCATCGCCCGACCCGGCCGCGCAGCCGCCGAAGGCAGCGTCACTATTGGCCGAACGGACGGCGTCAACGAGGGTGCAGGTCACGCCGTCGACGGTAATGCCCGCGGCAAACACCGCCGGCCGCACGGCAAAGCTTCCCGCCCCCAGCGCCAACAACAGCCCCACCGAAGCCAGGCTGGGCAGCGTTCGCCGCAGCCGGGCCCGCAAGCCACGCGGCAGGGCAGCCAGTCGCGCCAGACCGACGGCAGCCCGGTCCATGAGGTCGTTATTCCGCTGCAGCAGCAGGGCGGCCAACCAGTCGGGTCGTGTGGGCGGCGGGGAGGAATTATTCATGGGGTGGGATTGAACGCAGTCCACTGGCGATGCTTACACGGTCCGCGTCCAATTCCATTGTAATTAGCCGACCGATCCCTGCATCACGTAGGCGGTTGGCGGGTCCATGACAGTGATATCAGTGACCACATCCAAGGGGCTCTTCCAGTCAACTTTCAAGATGAAGTCGACGCGATCCTGCTTAGGGGCCACGGCCATCACGAACACATCGGCCGCACCGGCCAGACGCACGACATCGGCCGTCCCGTTGGCCTGGGGTGTCCAACTGCCGGCCTCGCTGGCGGCGATGTGAACCACAGACCGGGTATTGATGAGGCCGGGCAAGGCGTAGCTGAGTGACACGCGCCCTTGCAGTTGGGGCCAATAAACACGGATGGTTTGGGTCATGAGGGTGTCTCCTTGTGTTAGTTGTCAAACCGTTGACGGGATTATAGACCGGCGTCTGGTTAGAACAAGGAAACTGCGCCGTTTTTGCGCCTTTGGGCATAGGCTCAATGCGTCAGAAGTGTACAGGGCAGCACCGACGGACCCCACTAATACCTATCTCCATCAACTACCATTCAGTGTAATGGGTGGTGGCGGCGTTGGCAACGAAAGGAGCGTGAAAACCACGGCTCTTCAGTGGTCGATGAAGCGTAGAACAATCATGGTGGTGGTTCAGTCCGGCCGGGACGAGGGGGAATGCAAAAAGACCTGCGGCCTGTTCGGGCTAGGCGAACACGGCCGCAGGTCTCTAACATAGGCAGTGACGAATGGAGATCACCCGTCACGCCATTGCCAACGGATTAGCTACTCGACGCGGCCACCCTTGAGGGCGTCCTGCATGGATTGCAGCGCTTCCCACTCTCCGGCCGCGGCCAGCTCAGCCTGGGCCGGCCAGGTGGTCGGGTCGCCGTAGGAGCCGCGAATGTCGGAGGCTTCCAGGATACGCTCCAGTTCGGCCGTCGACGACTGGCTCAACTCAACGAAGGTGTGGATTCCGGCAGCCTGCAGCACGCCGTTGATCTTGGGGCCGATGCCCTCGATCTTGGTCAAATCGTCCGGCGTCACGACGGGCTTCGGCGCGACAGGCGCGGTCTTGGTCTCAACGGGTTTGGCCACGGGCGGGGCGGCCGGTTTGGCCACGGGCTTGGGCGTCGGGGCCGGGGCGGGGGCAGGCTTGCTGCGGCCAAAGAGCAACCACAGCAGCAGACCCAGCAGCGCCAGGCCGACCAACCACAGCCACCAGGGCAAGCCCAGGAAGCCGCCGGATGTCGTCGCGGCGGCGGCGTCCGGATTGCTGAAAATCATCCGGGTCTCACCGCCGGCATTCTCCAGCGCCAGATTGCCGGTGCCGTCATTGCCGCCGGCCACAACCTGGCCCAACGCAGCCAGGTAGGTGCTGTCGAGCGAACCTTCCGGGCAGGCGGCGAGGGTCATCGCCCCAAGCTGGATCTGAATGCCGCCGCTCTCCTGGGTATAGGTTCCACCAAAATTGTTACAGTCAGCGACACCGTTCAGCGTGCCGTCTGTGTTGAACATCAGGGTGTAATTCTCCGGACTGCCAACCTCCGTTGTCGTGCCGCCTGTTGTCCAATTCTGCCACTGCCAGTTGACGCCTGTTAGTGAGTACGGCACTTCGGCCGTTGTCGTGCTGCAGCCGGCCAGCACCATGACGAACAACAGGGCAACGATGGCGCGCAGACTCATCTGCCGAACATCAGCCAATCTCAAACGTTTCATCTCTGTTCTCCTTTTACTCACATCCCCAAAACGAGGACCTGTCTCCCCGCCACAAATGGCGGACACTTTCATTCTAGGCATTCGTACGCCATAGATCAATGGGGGCTGGTACCAGATTTGGCGTGCAACGGACTAGGTTCGGGTCATTTGTTTCTCTGAGAACCTATTTCCGCCGCAAGGGACGATGCACCTGTCGCGCCAGGCAAGTGCGACGTCCCTTATGATCCAATCCCAACCGCCTAGACAGCAGAATGCGCACCTTCGGTCAAGTGGCCTCTCTCTGCGTCGACAGTCGGCCGTTTTTGTGCTGTAATCACGGGAAAGCCACCGCAGGCAAAGGACAACGCCCCATGACCCATGACTCCACAGCGGGAGCCGGCGATCAGGCCTCGCCCCCGCTCTCTGAACCCTTGATTCTTCGCGCCGGAGAGGTGCTGTTTCGCGAGGGCGATGACGGCCGGAAGGCTTATGGGCTCATCGCCGGTGTGCTGGGCGTGTCCGGATTTCGCAATACAGAGTATGACAAGTGGCAAGCCATCGCCGCGACTGGCCATGAGGCGGACCTGGAGTCGTTGCGGGCATGGTGGCAAGAGTCCATGAAACAGACCTTACCGGTTTCACAAGCAGGAGCGTCACGATGATCCCCAGTCGCAACTTCGATCCCGTCGCCCATATTTATGATGACACGCGCATCACGCCGGAGCCGGTACTGCGCTACGGTATTCCGGCCATTCTCGATTTAGTTGGGCCGGGTGCGCGCATTCTGGAGCCGGGCACCGGCACCGGACGCATCGCCGGACCCTTGCTGGAGCGCGGCGCGGACCTCATCGGCATCGACCTGTCGGGCAACATGATGGCCCGGCAGCGCGCCAAGTTCCCCGCCGCCCGCCTGGCGATGGCCTCGGCCACGGCCCTGCCCTTCGGCGACGGCCGATTCGACGCCGTGCTCACCGCCCATGTGCTGCACCTCATCCCCAACTGGCAGGACGCCCTGGTCGAGTTCAAGCGCGTGCTGCGGCCGGACGGGGTCTACCTCAACGTCCGCAGCGAATCGACGGGCGACTCGCCCACGCGCCGGGCCTCGGGCTATTGGCGCGAATGGCTGGCGGCGCGCGGCGGTCTGCCCCACGGCGAGCATATCGGCGCGTGGCATCAGGACCAAATCAACCCGGTGCTGATCGACATGGGCGCCACCGTAACGGCCGTGGATGCGGTTACCTACCCCACGACCTACACCCTGCGCGAGCGCGTGGAGCGCACCCGCGACCGCAGCTACTCATCCAGCTGGGAGGTGCCCGACGACCTGCTGGCGGCCAGTGTCGAGGCCATGGAAGCGTGGATTACGGCCGAATATGGCGGGCTGGATGTCGAGCTGTCGGACGAGCAGGTGTTTCGGCTGCATGTGGCGCGGTTTTAGCCGGTAGATGTGTCGAGTCCGGCCATGCGTTTTACCTTGGCCGTCCGGCCCCTGCGGCTATAATAGGCCACCTTCGAAGCACATCATGGCAACCATCATTGGCTCGCTGCGACCCGACGCAACCGCCGGCGAAAAAACTGTTCTAGAGTGGCTTCGCCCGCTGCCGCCTGACGTGATCGTCTGGCCGGAACTGGCTATCTATGATAGCTATCCTGATTTTGTGATCCTGCATCCCCGGCGTGGCGTAGCCGTGCTCGAGGTTAAGGACTGGGTGCAGATTGCCAAGGCCAACCCGGATGAGATCACCATCATCACGCGCGAAGGCCACATGCGCGACGAACCCCACCCGGCCCGCGCCGCGCGCACGAAGGCCATCCACATCGGCCGCAAACTGGAGAGTAACGCCCGGCTGCGTCACGCGAGCGGCGAGCACGCCGGTAAGCTCAAGCTCCCCTGGGCCTATGGTCTGGTATTCCCGAACCTGACACGGATGTTCCTCTATCAACTCGGGCCGGTCTTTGAGGATTGCGCCGTCTATTGTCGCGATGACCTGGAGCAGCGACGAGCCGACGATCTGTTAGGCGCTATTCGCTGGCCTTTCCCCGCCGATCTGTCTTCGGCCGATGTCGATGTGGTGCGCTCGGTTCTCTATCCGGAGATCGTCATCACCGTCAACAACCAGCCCGTTGGTGCGGCTGATATCGCCCAGGAGCAGGCCGCCAAGGAAGGTTTGTTCGATGTGGGCCAGGGCTCAGTCACCGACGAGGACGACCTGCCGGAACAGGGCCGCCAGGTGGCCGTCAACCCCACCGTCCGGCTTATCCGCGGCGTCGTGGGCAGCGGCAAGACGCTGGTCCTTGTCATGCGTGCCAAGTATTTGGCCGCCGCCCAGCCCGATTGGCGCATTCTCGTTGTCACCTACAACCGCGCGCTGACCGAGGACCTCCAGGCTCGCTTTGTCGGCTATGAGCAGCAAATCACAGTCAAGGGCTTTTACCAGCTGTGCCGGCAAAACCTGGATAGTATCGGGGCCTGGTCGGGCGGGCCGGTGACTGACCGCGTGGGGCGTATCGCCCACATTCTCAACGGCCGCGAAGACCAGCCACCGCGCTTTGATGTTGCCTTCCTGGACCAGGAGATCGCCTGGATTAAGGACATGGGTATCGCCACCCTCGGCCGGTACTTGTTGGAACCGCGCACCGGGCGCGGCCGGCCGCTGGGCCAGGTAGACCGCGAATATGTATGGTCCGTCTACGAGAACTACGCCACCAATCTGGACATTACCCACCGCTACGACTGGGAGGATGTTCCCCTGATGGTCATCAACGCCGTCGAGCACGGAATGCTGGACCTGGACCGGTACGATGCCGTGCTCGTGGATGAAGCCCAGGACTTTGCGCCGTCGTGGTTTGAGGTGCTGCGCGGTCATTTGAACCCGGAGACGGCGGTCATGTTTCTGTCGGCCGATGGAGTCCAGCGAATCTACCGCAAGCATTCGTGGCGGGCGCTGGGTCTGAACGTCGTCGGTCGCACGCGCATCCTCAACCGCAGTTATCGCAATACGTTCGAGATTGCCCAGGCCGCTTTCCATCTAATTCGCAGTGACGAGAGCGTCATGAGCGTGCTGGAAGCGGAGGGCGAGGACGTCCCCTCGGCCGACCTCAACCCCGGCTGGATGCGCCACGGCGATCCCCCGTCGCTGAATTTCTTCCCCAACACCCAGAAGGATCAACAGTGGGTGGTCAATCGGATTCGGGAGCTGTTGAACCAGGGCTACACGCCGCAAGATATAGCCATCTTTCACTACCTGCGTGACGGTGCGGCCGGCTATGCCGGTGCCCTCAACCGCGCCGGATTTCCCGTGCGCGCGCTTAGCGAATCTGCGGAAGGCCAATCGGGCGTCACCGTGGGCACGATGCATGCGGCCAAGGGGCTGGAGTTCCCGGTCGTGTTTGCCGGGCAGATTCAGGCGCTGTTCAATTCTGGGCGCATGCCGACAACGGCCGATGAGTTGCAGAGGGACCAGGCCGAGAAGTTACGGCTGCTCTACGTGGCGATCACCCGCGCCAGAGAACGCTTGTACCTCACCTACCAACAGCAGCTGCCCGTTGCCCTCAATGCCTTCGGACAATACTTGCGCCGGCAGTCGGCCTAGCCGCCGACCCGGCCGCCAGTCTAACCGCCAACCCTACAGCCTGTCGATCACAAAACGCACAAACTCGGCCGTTTCGGGCCATGTGTCGCGCCCGTCGCCCAGCTCGTTGTCAGCCGCCGGGTTTGTAGAGACGGGTCGCCGACGCGTCTCACCGGCCGACTGCCGCCAGAGCAGCGCGTTGTCGATCAGCGTCGTCCACTGCGGATAGCGCTGTTGCGTGTAGTGGGCGGCACGGCGCTTGGAGGCGCGATCGGCCGTTTCGGCGGCATAGAGCGCCCGGCATAGAGTCAGGATGGCGTAGGATTGCGCCCGCTGCCCGTGCGGTTGCTCCGCCCAGCCGACCCAATACTGGGCGTCATGGCGTGAGGCCGCCAGGAATTCGTCGTGGCTGATGGGTGGGATGAGCGAGTGCGGGTCGGGGCCGAAAAGCGTCAGGCCGTCCTCGCGCACGAAATACCAGTTCAGCAGCCAGTCGGTGCCCGCGGGTTTGACGTTCAGCGGTTCGCCGGGGCTAATCACGACGATGGGGCTGGCCTGGGTCTTGAACGTTCGCAGCGCCTCGGCCGCCACATATTGCACCTCGATTCGACCGTCCCACTCCGGGAAAGTCGGCTGCCAGCGTGTCGTGCATGTCGCACAGCCGCCGGAAGGTGCGGACGTCCACGTCGGCACGGGTCACGGCCAGGAGGTCAAGGTCACTGAGACCGGGGTCAAAGTCGCCGGCAACACTAGAGCCGTAGAGGTACAGCCCGATCAGGTTGTCGGCCAGAACCGTGCGTTGCCGGTCCATCAGGGCGGTCAGGACAGCGTGGGCGGTGGGGTGAGGTGCGGGCAGGTCTGGCTGGGGCATGGGGCAATTGTAGCATAGGCGATCGGCGCAGGTACATGACACCGGGTCGCTTTGGCATTAGAATGTGGGGAATGGCGGGGTGAAACAGCCGATTGGCGGACCCACTAGAGCCGGGGCCGCAGGAGAGAACCACCATGTCTTACCAAGAACTCGTTCGTGACTATGCCACCGATCCCGAGCATCTGGAGCAGGTCTATCATACGGCTCAGCATACCGGCGAAGCAGATGCCTTCCGACAGGCCATCGAAGCCGGGCACAGCGCCGCGCCCGACAATCTACTCTATGCCGCCTGGTACTACCGCCTGCAGCAAGCCGCGGCCGATGTGGGCGCATCGTTTGTGCAGTGGGCCTGGGTGCTGCCGCTGGCGGTTCTGAACGGCCTGCTGTTCTGGGTCCTGTCGGCTGACCGGTTCACGATCCGCATCCAGGGGATCGGACCGGACATGAACCGAGACTTTCTCCCGGCCGTGATTCTGGCCGCTGCGCCGTTGGCCGCTGTGTTTGTGCTGGCCTATCTGACCGCCGCGGGGCGCCGCAACTGGCGGCTCAGCGTGATCATCAGCGCTATCCTGCTTGCGTCCGGGGTCTATGTGCTGCTGGTCTATCCTCAATTAGGCACACGACCCTACCAGGAGCAGTATCTCAATCTCATGGCGATGCACCTGCCGCTGCTGGCCTGGGCCGGGGTGGGCGCCTACCTTGTTGCCGACTACCGCGACCCGGAGAATCGCTTTGCCTTCCTCATCAAGTCGCTGGAAGTCCTGATCATGGGCGGGCTTTTTGTCATCGCCGGGGTACTGTTCACGGCCATCACAGCTGGGCTATTCAGCGCCTTGGAGGTGGTTTTTCCGGAGACGGTTCAACGGCTGTTCATCGCCGGGGGCGCGGGCCTCATCCCGGTGATTGCTGTGGCCGTCATCTACAACCCGGCCGTTGCTCCCGCCGAGCAGTCGTTTCAGGAAGGGTTGAGCAAGCTGGTAGCCATGCTGATGCGGATTCTGCTGCCGCTGACGCTCATCGTGTTGGTCGTCTATGTGGCCTTCATCCCATTTAACTTCCGCGAGCCGTTCGACAACCGCGACGTGCTCATCATTTACAACGGCATGTTGTTTGCCGTCATCGCCCTGCTGGTCGGCGCGACGCCGATCAACCTGGCCGACCTCTCACCGGCCGTGGCGCGCTGGCTGCGCCGGGGCATCATCGCCGTGGCCGCCCTGGCCTTGCTGGTCAGTATCTACGCCCTTTCGGCCATCGTCTATCGCACGGCCATCGACCGTCTGACACCCAACCGGCTGACCTTCATCGGCTGGAATATCGTCAACATCGGACTTCTGGCGCTGCTGTTACTGTATCAGGCGCGAGCCGGGGCGGGCGGCTGGGTGCACGAACTGCATCGGGCCTTTAGCGCCGGAACGGTGGCCTATACCGTCTGGACGCTGGTCGTGATCTTCATCGTGCCCTGGCTGTTTGGCTTCAATCGCAGCCAGATAGAGACCCTGCCGCCCACCGTGCAATCGGTTGTGTATCAGTATCCCGACCCGATTCTGCTCAAGTGCCGGGGCAGCGATCCGATCTACTTGCTGGACGGCGCTGAAAAGCGCTGGATCGACACCATCGCGACCTTTAATGATCGGGGCTATGTCTGGCGTGACGTGCACTTCGTAACCTGTGATGAGCTACGCAGAATCCCCGATGGTGAGACCATCCCGCCCAACGCCGGGCCGCCGCCGGTGCCGTAGACATGGCCGATACGCTCATCACTCCGCGCCTGCGCCTGCGCCGATTCACCGCGGCCGACGCCGCGCATCTCCATGCGTTGGACAACGACCCGGCCGTCATGCGCTATCTCAACGGCGGCGAGCCGGTCTCGCGGGCCGCGATCGAGCAGGATATCCTGCCCACCTTACTATTATATAGTGACGCGCAGCCGTGGTTCGGCTTCCGGGCCATCGAGCACCGGGCGACGGCCGACTTCCTGGGCTGGGTCAGCCTGCGGCCGACCGACGAACCGGGTGAGGCGGCCCTCGGTTACCGGCTGCGGCAGGCGGCCTGGGGTCAGGGCTATGCCGTCGAGGCGGCGCGGGCCCTGCTGGACGCGGCCTTTGCCGACGCCGACCTGCGGCGCGCAGTCGCCACCACCTACGAACACAACACAGCCTCCATCCGTGTGATGGAGAAACTAGGCATGACCTTGCGCGGCCGTTTTCGCTATACACCAGAGCAACTCGCCGCCGCCGACACCCTGCACACCGAATCGGCCGAGGTGTGGGACGGGGACGATGTGATCTACGCCATCGAAGCGGCCGATTGGTTTGCCCATCAGGAGGAACACCATGCTGGATAGTACCCGTGCTATCGACATTGTCACCACCGCGTTGCTGCGCGACATCGCCGACGATGTGGATCTCATCTTCACCTTCGGGTCGCGGCTCAAGGGCAGCACCCATGCCTACTCCGACCTCGACATCGCCTATGTGCCGCGCGAAGGGACGCCCTATCACGCCATCACGGTCGTCGTCGCTGACACCCTGATCGACCTGTTCCCCATTCCGTGGAGCTGGCTGGAGCGGATGGCAACCTATGAGAGCATTGTCGGCACGGCCATCATGCGGACGGAAATTATCTATCGGCGCGACGACGAAACGGCCGAACGGTTTCACGCCGTGGTCCAACGCCGGCGCGCGTTGCAGCAGCCCGAGGCGCGACCGGACATGGTACGGCGGGCGATGAGCATCTTTCAAGGCGCGGGCTATCAGTATTACCTGCTGCGCGAGGCGGCGGCGGCCGATCATCGGCTGGCCTGTTTTGTCCATGCGCGGCGAATCCTCGATACGGTGCTACACACCCTGGGCGTGGCCAATCAGGTCGATCTGGACACCCGCCGACTCGATGCGGTGCTGGCCCTGCCGCGGCTGCCCGACGACTTAGCCGGTCTAGTGGCGCAGGTGACCACGGCCACCGAACCGGAGGAGATGGTGGCCGCGAGCGAGGCGCTGCTGGGCGCCACCCGCCGCTTCCTTCTGGCCGAGCAGAGACAGGCGCTGCAGCGCGAGGCGTCCTATGCCGAGGTGCTGGCTGGAGCTTATCCCGAGTTGAAGGGCGACCTGCAGCATGTTCTGCTGGCTGCCGAGCGCCGGGACTGGTTCGACTTCAAGCTGTGGTCGTTCTACCATGAGCTGATGGTCCACATGGCCGAGGCCGAGACTGGGGTAAGTTACTCCGACTTCAACAGCCTGATGGATTACGAGCAAGACCTGGCCCGGTGGGGCTTCCCGGATCTGGTCGCGCCGGTCGTGGCACGTGATTTTGCGGCCTTGCATGAGGCTGTTCAGGCGTTCGACCGCCGGCTGCGTTCATTCCTGGGCGAACGCGATGTCGCCCTGCAATCATTTGACACATTGGACGATCTGCAAGCATACTTGGGCCTCTGATGGTCGCGTCCCCACGGACAATTCAACTCACATGCGACCGCGCACCAGGGAGACTGTATGACTGAGGCCGATGACCCACGCCGCAACGCACTGTTAGCTGAGATTGACGAAAGCTGGACGGTACTCAACGCCGCCCTCGGTCAGCTGTCGGCCGAACAAATGGCCGGCCCCAACGACGCCGCCGGCTGGTCGGCGACGGATCATGTCAACCACATCGCCGCCTGGGAGAACTCCATCGTCGCCCTGCTGGACGGCCGGCCCCGGCATGAAGTACTGGGCATTGACGAAAGCCTCTACCTGGCCCACGATTTCGACGCCGAAAACGCGGCCATTCAGCAAAACATGGCCGGTCTGACCCCCGACGAGGCCCTCGCCAACCTGCGCGCTGTGCACAGCGACCTGGTGGGCCGGGTGTTGCAGCTGACGGATGATGACCTGGCGCTGCCCTACCGTCATTACCTGCCCGACGAGCCGCGTGATGACGACGGCCCGACGGCCGAGGCGATGATTCGCGGCGACACGATCGACCATTACGGCGAGCATCTGGCCTGGATTCAGCAGCTCATCGCCGCGGGCGACTAGTACTACCGCAGACGAATCAGGCCGACCTGATAACCAACACTTCAAACGACAGCTTCAAGGAGACCCATCATGGCCGACGAACGCCTTTTCACCCGTGACGAACTTTTCGCCGAGATCGAGCGCACCTGGACCGAGCTTAACGACGCCCTCGACGGGCTATCGGCTGACCAGATGACCGGCCCTCAGGACCCCGCCGGCTGGACCGTGAAAGACCATGTCAGCCACATGGCCGCCTGGGACGACTGGGCCTTCTTTTTGATGCAAGGCAAGCCGGGCTGGGACGGGTTAGGCATCAGCGAGGCGCTCTATCGCGACGGCGATGAGGACAGCACCAACGCCGCCATCCACGCGCTGCATGCCGGGAAGTCGGCCGACGAGGCCCGCGCTGATCTCGTGGCCGCCCATGAGCAGCTGATGGCCCTGGCGACAATGCTGGATGACGGCGGACTGGCCGCGCCCTATCGCCCGCGTACCGTCGACGACCCGCCCGAGCGCATCATCCCCCCGGTGAGCAGCGTCTTGTACGGCACAACGGCCGAACACTACGCCGAGCATACCGGCTGGTTCCTGGCGCTCGCAGGGGAGTAGACCAACGCCCAAGCCATGGGCACCATCGGCTACGGCTACGGCAGTGAGTGGCACCTGCTACGCTATCTCGGCTATCACCGCGACGACCTATCGCGGCGAGTGATGGCCGTAACCGGCGCCGAGAGCGTGCGCTGGCTTGATAGCCCGTTCAGCTCTAGCAATCGGCCGTTGCACGCCGATCGCGAGCATCGCGGCCTCGACTTCATCGACGATCCGGCGGTGCAGGCTGCCTGGCGCGCTTTTTGGCCGCAGTCGGGGTCGGCGCAGAGCTGGGACGCGGTGGCGGAGATTCAGGTAGACGGCCGTTCGGAATGGCTGCTGGTCGAGGCCAAGGCCCACATCGGCGAACTGCGCAGCCAGTGCCGCGCGACCAGTCCGGCCAGTCGAACGCTAATTGAAGACGCCCTGCGCCAGGCCTCGGATGCGTTCGGCAACACGACGCAGCCCCTCACCTGTTGGACCGACCGCACCTATCAGACAGCCAACCGGCTGGCGGTACTGACGTTTCTGATGACACGCTGCGAACCGCCCGTGCCGGCGCGATTGTTGTTCATCTACGTTTGCGGGGATGCGGTGCCGGGCGCCGATTGCCCGCGCAGCGAAGCTGAGTGGGCGCCCGCCTTGCGCGATGTCAAAACGCAGCTGGGCATCAGTCCGTCGGCGGCGCTGGCCGGGCGAGTTCATGAGGTTTTCTTGCCGGTGAATCCAGAAGTGGCGAGTGACTCTTAGACCTGACAGGTCTGCCAGACCTGTCAGGTCTGGGACCACCCCCCTCACACATACCGTCTCACCCGCGCACAATAGTCGGCATAGGCCGGACCATACGCCTGGCGCAAGAACGCTTCCTCGCGTAAGACCTGCCGGTGGATCACCCATGCTCCCGCACCCAGATAAACCAGCAGCACCCAGTTTGGGAACACCAGAAACTGACCCAGCAGAACCAGCAGGAAGCCGACATAGATGGGATTGCGCGAGAGGCTAAAGACGCCCGTCGTCACTAAGTCGGCCGGCTGATCCCGGTCGATTCCGATGCGGAAACTGTTCCCAAACGCCAGCAAGCTCAGCAGAACGCCCAGCAACCCCAGAAAGCACAGACCGACGCCAACCCAGCCCAGCGCCGCGGACTGGTACAGCATCCCCTGGCTGACCAACGGCCAGCCGAACGCCCGCGCCAACACCGTATAGACGTAGAACAGGGCAAACGGGAGGATCAGGAAGTCGGTCCTGTCGATTCGGCCGAAGGCCATGGCCTGAACCCCGGCCCGGCGCAGCAGCAACGTGCGCGCCAGAACCATCCCCATCAGCAAGACCAGCGCGAACGCTGCGAGATACTCTGGCATGGAACAGCTCCTTGCAGGCTGGTGTCTCCGTCTTCCCGTGAACGGCATTTGGTGTACGCAGCCAGATGGAGTTTACCGGTATATGAGTCGGCCGTCAGCCGTAGAAGGCAGCCTCAGGTCGATGGCAGCATGGCCGCCTCCGGCGTGCCGGTTGACACCTGCGCTTCCTATGTTAATGTTGCTTCTAGAAGAAGGGGCAGCCGGTCGCATTAACGTGATCGTCTGCAGGTTTTCCGTATTGGCCGGCGCCGGCATACCGGGCCGGTCTCGGAACACGTGCAAAGGAGGCGCACCATCATGAACCAGATATCAACTCGGCAACACACTTTGCCCGTCTTCGGTCTGCTGGCCGTCCTGGCCCTCCTTATGCTTGCCCTCGGTGTCCGGCCCGTGGCGGCTGCGGGCATCGTTGTCAACAGCAACGCCGACACCGTCGCCGTCGACGGCGTCTGCACGCTGCGCGAGGCGATCATCAACGCCAATAATGATGACCAGAGCGGCAGCGTAGATTGCACCGCCGGCAGCTTAGCCGACACCATCACCTTCGACGCCGACTACACCATCACCCTCGTTGACAGACAGCTGCCGCAGATCACTACCGAGATGACCATCACCGGCAAGGGCGCGGCCAACACCATCATCCAGGCCTCGACCTGCAATCCAGTGACGCTGCCCGGCGGCTGCACGCCCGCCTCATGGCGCGCATTCTACGTTGATTCAACCGGCAATCTGACCTTGGATGGTCTGACCGTGCGGCACGGTGTCAGCGACAATGCGACCTACGGTGGCGGCGGCATCAGCAACCTCGGCACGCTGACCGTGATCAACAGCACGATCTCCGGCAACACGACCATTAGCGGCGGCGGCGGCATCAGCTACTTTGGCACGCTGACCGTCATCAACAGCACGATCTCCGGCAACAACAGCGACTACTCTGGCGGCGGCATCGCAGGCAGCAGCACGCTGACCGTCAGTAACAGCACGATTAGCGGCAATATGGCCATAGACGAGGGCGGCGGCGTCTACAGCAATGGCGGCATTCTGGATATCATTGACAGCACCATCAGCGGCAACGTTAGCGGCAAAACTGGCGGTGGCATAACTAGCCAAAACAAGAAGGCGCAAATCACCAACAGCACTGTCAAGGGCAACACTGTCAACGGCTACGGTGGCGCAGGTGGCGGCATCTACGTCAAAGATGATCTGGCGGTCACCAACAGCACGATTAGCAACAACGCTGTCAACGGGGGCAACGGGCGCGGCGGCGGCGTATACATCCGATCATTGGCTGCCCCAGTTATCAAGATCACCAACAGCACCATCAGTGGCAACACGGCCGTCGTCGGCGGTGGCCTATATCAAGATTACAATGCTATTACCATGATCAACAGTCTGCTGACGGCCAACGGCCCGAACAACTGCGGGAACCTGGTTGCCGATGCCAGTAACATCGCCGACGACGCCAGTTGCGGCAGCGCCACGCAGAAGACGGCCGGGGAGATCAACCTCGCCCCGCTGGCCGACAACGGCGGCCCCACCCAGACCCACGCTCTGATGGCCGGCAGCGCCGCCATCGATTTCAACGCCAGCGCCAGCTGCACCGGCGCCCCGGTCAACGGCCTCGACCAGCGCGGCGAAACGCGGCCGCAGGGCGCGGGCTGCGACACCGGCGCGTTTGAAGGCATTTCGCCCTACGGTGCTATCCGCATCGTCAAGGTCGCCGACCCGGCCGACGGAACGGTCTTCAGCTTCACCGACGACATTGAGGCGCCCAATGGCTTCGACTTGAGCAGCTCCACCACCCTGACCAGGACCTTCAGCAACGTAATACCCAACAGCTACACCGTGACCGAAACCGACAAGCCCGGCTGGCCGTTGACGGACCTCGGCTGCACCGCCGCCACGTCCACGGTCACTCCAAATCTGGCGGGCGGCTTGGTGTTTGTCAATCCGCTGGTCGCGGGCGACACCGTCACCTGCACTTTCACCAACACCCAGTGCCAACCCGGCTTCTTCGACGACGGTGGCAACGCCTGCGTCGAGGCCCCGGAAGGCAACTTTGTCGACCAACCGGGGGCTACATCACCTACGGAATGCCTGCCCGGCACGTATCAGCCGGACACCGGACGGACCGAGTGCCTGCGCGCCGACCCCGGTTACTATGTACCCGGTTATGGCGCCACCGAACAGACTGAATGTCCCGCGGGCGAAACGTCGGAAGCAGGCGCGACTGAGTGCCAGCCGATCATCACCAGCTATTGTCCGGCCGGCCCTAACGTGGGCTATGTGATGACCGACCTGCTGGGCGTGGGCCAGGGCAGCCCGACCAAGGGCATCCGCACCCGCAAGCTGGTCATCCCCTATTATCAGGACGTGGCCTCGCTTTACGGCCAGCTGGCCTCGGTCGAGTCGGGCGGCGTGATGAAGTACGTCCGCTTCCGCTACCCGGACAATAGCAAGGTGCAGATCTACGCCCCGACCAGCCTCGGCCTATCGCGACCTTCGCCGTCAACTGGTGGGGCAGCGAGCTGGACACGGGCTACAAGTATGTCAAGGGCCAGTTCTTCTGGGGCGCCAAGGGCAACAAGACGCCGCGGGCCTTCGTGCTGTGGCCGACCTACAACACGACCGAGGAATACGCCAATGTCTTCACGACGTTCGGCGAGAGCATCGAGAACCACGTGGCCTGGGAGACGGGCTTCAACCTCAGCGTGACGCAGACCATCGCCATCCCGGAGGTTCAGGCCAACGGCGCTGAAGTCACGGTGCAGATCGCGGTGGTGGATGTGAACAAGGACACCCGGACCGTGACGCTGACGGTTGAGGCGGGCGGCGTCTCTGAGGCGCGCGTGCTGACCGTGCCCAACAGCCGGGACTTGCTCAATCTGGAGGAGTTCGTGCTGGAGAACGTGCCCGCCGGGACGGATGAGGTGACCATCACCCTGGAATCACCCGACCAGACGGGCGACAGCGCAGCGATGATCGGCGCGGCGGTGAACTACGAATGTGAGCTAGACGTGCCGTAGGACAAGCATGTTGCTTGTCGTCCGGCCACCAACGGCCGATCGCGGCCGGTTTCTGATGCCGTGGCGATAACCATGGCCTGACAGCGCTTGCCGGCGCTGTCAGGTCGGCCGGCCACTGGCCCACTCCCAGCCCCCGTTTTTTCTTGACACCCCGGCCCGTCTAGGCTATTCTCCCGATGGAAGCGGGGCAGTTCGTCATTTTGTGGTTGACGGCTGCCTGTTTTTTTGTCTGCCGGTTCCTTGGTGTGCCGGTCACAGGCCCTGATAAACGCGCACAGGAGGCGCAAACCAATGAAACAACCATCGATGTGGCAACGCGCCCTGTCCGCCTTTGGCCTGCTGGCCGTCCTGTCTGCTTTTCTGTTCGCCTTCAGCGTGCGGCCGGCGGCGGCCGCCGGCATCGAAGTCAACAGCGCGGCCGACACCGTCGGCCGACGACGGCGTCTGCACCCTGCGCGGAGGCGATCACCGCCGCCAACACCGACACCGCTTCCGGCGCAACCGCCGGCGAATGTGCGCCCGGCAGTGGCAGCGACACCATTACCTTCGCCGCCGACTACACCATCACCCTGGTCGGCAGCCAGCTCCCGGCGGTCACCACCGAGATGACGATCACCGGCAACGGCGCGGCCAACACCATCATCCAGGCCAACGCCGCCGCCAACACCGCCACCTACCGCGTCTTCGAGGTGGGTGATCCCGGCAACCTGACGCTGGACGGCGTGACCGTGCGCCATGGCGTCTGTGCCGGGGCATGTGCCGCACCTGCCAGCTCCGGCGGCGGTATCTACAACACCGGCACGGCGACAGTGACCAACAGCACCATCAGTAGTAACTCGGCTCAGGACAACGGCGGCGGCATCTACAATACCTTTGGCCCGCTGACCGTGACCAACAGCACCCTCTCCGGCAATTCGGTTGCTTCCGAAGGCGGCGGCATCTTTAGCTTCGGCATAGCCACCGTAACCAACAGCACCCTCTCCGGCAATTCGGCCGACCTCGGCGGCGGCATCTTCAACAGCACAGGCGGTACGCTGACCGTGACCAACAGCACCCTCTCCGGCAATTCGGCCAACGTCAGCGGCGGCATCCACAACAACTTCGGCGGTTGGCTAACCGTAACGCGCAGCCTTGTCTCCGGCAACAGCGCGGGGGCAGGAGATGAAGTCCTCAACAACAATGGCACGATCACGGTCGACGCCAACAACGTCTTCGGCCATAGCGGCCAGACCAACGCCGGCGCCCTCTCCGGCTTCACGCCCGGTGCGAGCGACGTCACCGCCACCAGCGATGGAACCGACGCGACCGCCCTGACCGACATCCTGGAAACGACGCTGGCCGACAACGGCGGCCCGACCGAGACCCACGCCCTCGTCGCCGGCAGCCCAGCCATCGACCTCGGCCCGACGGCCGCCTGCGACGCCGCGCCGGTCAACGGCCTCGATCAGCGCGGCGAACCGCGCAATGTGGACGGCAACGGGGTCGCCTCGGCCAACGAGTGTGACGCGGGGGCTTACGAATACAGTGGACCGCCTGCCTTCTGCACCGGCTTCCCCATGTCGGCCGGCACCGAGACCCAGCTCAACGAAGCGATTAGCTGCTACAACCTGCTCATCGCGGCGGGGTCGTATACCATTGACCTGACGGCCGATATCGACCTGACGGCCAGTACGGTCGCCATCGACAACCCCATTGCGGGCATCGACCTGCTGCTGGATGGGCAGGGCTTCGCGGTCGATGGGCAGGATATCAATGGCGTGCGGCCGTTTGAGATCGAGACCGACAGCGACGCCACCTTCGACGACATCACCATCATGGGCGGCAATATTTCCGACGACGGCGGCGGCATCTTCAACGACGGCACGCTGACCGTGACCAACAGCACCCTTTCCGGCAACTCGGCCGGCTCCTGGGGCGGCGGCATCTACAACGGCGGCACCCTGCACGTGATCGACAGCACCCTCTCCGGCAACTCGGCCCGCGTCGGCGGCGGCATCGTCCACGCCGACGGCACGCTAACCGTCACCAACACCACCCTCTCCGGCAACACGGCCAGCATCGGCGGCGGCATGGCCAACGTCGGCAGCACCACGATGACCGTGACCAACAGCACCCTCTCCGGCAACTCGGCCGACGCCGTCGGTGGCGGCATCTACAACGGCGAAGTCGGCACGCTGACCGTCACCAACAGCACCCTCTCCGGCAACTCGGCCGACTTCGGCGGCGGCATCTTCAACTGTCGGCACGCTGACCGTGACCAACAGCACCCTCTCCGGCAACTCGGCCGACTCTACGGCGGCGGCATCTACAACACGCGGCACGCTGACCGTGACCAACAGCACCCTCTCCGGCAACTCGGCCGACGACTACGGCGGCGGCATCTACAACAGGTCGGCGGCACGCTGACCGTGACCAACAGCACCCTCTCCGGCAACTCGGCCGACGGATACGGCGGCGGCATCTACAACGACGGCGGCACGCTGACCGTGACCAACAGCACCCTCTCCGGCAACTCGGCCGACGTCACGGCGGCGGCATCTACAACCTCGGCACGCTGACCGTGACCAACAGCACCCTCTCCGGCAACTCGGCCAGCGGCGGCGGCGGCATCTACAACAACGACGGCACGCTGACCGTGACCAACAGCACCCTCTCCGGCAACTCGGCTGACTACGGCGGCGGCATCTTCAACGCCGCGGCACGCTGACCGTGACCAACAGCACCCTCTCCGGCAACTGCGGCCCAAACGGCGGCGGCATCTACAACGACGGCGGCACGCTGACGCTTACGCGCAGCCTAATCTCCGGCAACAGCGCGACCAGTAACGGCGATGAAATCATTACGAGGCCGGCACAATCACGGCCAACGCCTTCAACGTCTTCGGCCACAGCGGCCAGAGCAACGCCGATGCCTTCGACGGCTTTACGCCCGGCGCGAGCGACTTCAACGCTACCAGCGACGGCACCGACCCGACCGCCCTGACCGACATCCTCGACACCACCCTGGCCAACAACGGCGGCCCGACCGAGACCCACGCCCTCGTCGCGGGCAGTCCGGCGATCGACTTTGGGCCGACGGCCGACTGTGCCGCCGCGCCCGTCAACGGCCTCGACCAACGCGGCGAACCGCGCAGCATCGACATCCCCGGCACCGGCAACGACGGCGGGACGACCTGTGCGATGCGGGTGCGTATGAGATGCAGTTTTCGCCGCCGGCCAGCTTCTGCCCGGTCGATCCCAACGTCGGCCTAGCTGCATGCACCGACCTGCTGGGCGTCGGCCAGGGCAGCCCGACCAAGGGCATCCGCACCCGCAAGCTGGTCATCCCCAACTACCAGGACGTGGCCTCGCTCTACGGCCAGCTGGCCTCGGTCGAATCGGGCGGCGTGATGAAGTACGTCCGCTTCCGCTACCCGGACGATAGCAAGGTGCAGATCCACGACCCGACCAGCCTCGGCTATCGCGCCTTCGCCGTCTCCTGGTGGGGCAGCGACCTGGATACCGGCTACAAGTACGTCAAGGGCCAGTTCTTCTGGGGCGCGAAGGGCAACAAGATGCCGCGCGCCTTCGTTCTCTGGCCGACCTACAACACGACCGAGGAATACGCCAACGTCTTCACCATGTTCGACGAGAGCATCGAGAACCATGTCGCCTGGGAGACCGGCTTTAACCCGACCGTGACGCAGACCATCGCCATCCCGGAGATTCAGGCCAACGGCGCTGAAGTCACGGTGCAGATCGCGGTGGTGGATGTGAACAAGGACACCCGCACGGTGACGCTGACGGTTGAGGCGGGCGGCGTTTCTGAGGCGCGCGTGCTGACCGTGCCCAACAGCCGGGACTTGCTCAATCTGGAGGAGTTCGTGCTGGAGAACGTGCCGGCCGGGACGGACGAGGTGACCATCACCCTGGAATCACCCGACCAGACCGGCGACAGCGCGGCGATGATCGGCGCGGCGGTGAACTACGAATGTGAGCTAGACGTGCCGTAGATATGCAGGTGTAGGGGTAGGCCCCCGTGCCTACCCTCTTGGTCTGGTCTGGGGGGCCGTGGGACAACGCGCAGGCGTGTTGCCCCACCCAGTTAATGTCGTCCGGAACTGTAAGGGCGGGTCAATCGTTGGCGATTGGCTCGCCCATTTCTGCGCGTATCGCGCCGACTGCCCGCCAAGGCCTGAAGGCACCGGGCGGGTTGTCGGCGCCGGCTGAAGCCGGCTCTGGCGCGACACGGACTGCCCTTGCCAATCTACTCGCATCTGATCAGGCTCTCAGCCCATGGGCACAACCGACTCCTTGCAAACCCGACCTCGGCTATGTTATGCTTTGCTTACCGTATCCGCGCCGAGAGTTCTCCCCTGTTCTGTGTCGGTTAAGGAGAGTCGTATGACCACGTTGATGGATGACGCAATCATCCTGCCGAATGCCCCCGATATTCCCGACCTTGTCTTCCGCCGATTTCGCGGTGAGAGCGACTACCCTGGCCTCAGAGATGCCGCCAACGCCGCACGCGCTGTGGATTCGCAAGACTGGGTCATGTCGCTTGACGATGTGGTCCGTGAGTACAATCACCTCATTAATTCGGATCCGGCCCATGACATGATCATTGCCGAAGTCAACGGCCGAATCGTCGGCTTCGTGCGCGGCGAATGGTTCGTGGAAACCAGCGGCATCTATCGTTACTGGTTCTATCTGCACATGGCGCCGCCGTGGCGCAAGCTGGGCATCCGTCGCGCCATGCTGCGCTGGCTCGAGGCGCGCCTGCGACACGTTGCCGCCGACCATCCGGTCGAAGCGCCGAAGACGTTCTACACATTCACCCCGCCCAAGGCGGCCGATATGGCGACGTTGCTGCTGGCCGAGGGCTATCGAGCTTCGCGCTACTACAACAAGATGACGCGCTCCCTGTCTGATCCCATCCCCGACTATCCCATGCCCGACGGTTTGGAACTGCGGCCGGTATTGCCCGAACACTACCGGGCCATTTGGGACGCCGACAATGAGGCCTTCCGTGACCACTTCGGCCATTCCGAGGCCCAGGAAGAGTCCTATCTGGAGTGGCTCGAGGACAAGGTCATCTTCAAGCCTGAATTGTGGCAGGTGGCCTGGGATGTCGAAACGGACGAGATTGCCGGACAGGTGCGCACGTTCATCGACCCGCTGGAGAACGAAACCTACGGCCGAAACCGAGGCTATACCGAGTTCATCAGCGTCCGACGGCCGTATCGGCGGCGCGGCCTGGCGCGGGCGCTCATTGTCGAAAGCCTGCGTCTCCAGAAGTCCCTCGGCCTGGCGGAATCCGCCCTGACCGTTGACTCGGAGAACCCAACCGGCGCGACCAAGGTGTATTCCGATTGCGGTTTCACCAGTATCGAGACATCGACGGCCTATGAAAAGCCGTTTTCACTACCCTAGGGATTCGACCTCTACTCTAGAGCTTGGCCTTGGTACCCTTGCGCGCCTAAACGAACGCCCATCACTAAACGAGGAGTCCCATGAACCCAGTCAACCTCAGCGACTACGAAGCCATTGCCCGCGAAACGCTGCCGCAGATGGCCTTCGACTACTACGCCAGCGGGGCCAACGACGAGATCACCTTGCGCGAGAACGACCGCGCCTATGACCGCATCCGGTTGAAGTACCGCGTCTTGCGCGACATCAGCCAACGTACCACAGCCACAACCCTCCTCGGCCACGACTTGCACATGCCGGTCATCGTGGCGCCGACCGCCTTCCAGCGCATGGCCCATCCCGACGGCGAGATCGCCACGGTGCGCGCGGCGGGCGAGGCGGGCACGCTGATGATCGTCAGCACGCTGTCGACGACGTCTATCGAGGACGTCACCGCCGCGGCTGCCGGTCCGGTGTGGTTTCAACTTTATGTCTACAAGGATCGCGAGGCCACGGCCGATCTGGTGCGGCGGGCTGAGGCCTGCGGCTGCTCGGCGCTGGTGCTGACGGTGGACGCGCAAGTCTGGGGCCGTCGCGAGCGGGATGTTCGCAATCGGTTCCATCTGCCCGACGGACTGGCGATCAAGAATCTGATGCCGGCCGGCAAGGAGCAGTTCCCGCAAGAGGCGCAGGGCTCCGGGCTGGCGGCCTATGTCGTGTCGTTGTTCGACCAGACGCTGTCCTGGTCCGACGTCGACTGGCTGTGTGGCCTGACGTCGCTGCCGGTGCTGCTCAAGGGCATCGTTCACCCCGACGACGCCCGCCTGGCCATCGACCACGGCGCGGCCGGGGTCATCGTTTCCAACCACGGCGGCCGCCAACTGGACACCGCCCCGGCCACCATCGAGGTGCTGCCGGAGATCGTCGCGGCGGTGGACGGCCGTCTGCCCATCATCATTGACGGCGGCGTGCGGCGCGGCACGGACGTGGTCAAGGCGCTGGCCCTGGGGGCGCAGGCGGTGGCGATCGGCCGTCCGGTGCTGTGGGGCCTGGCTGCCGGTGGGCAACAGGGCGTGGGTGACGTGCTGGCCATGCTGCGATCCGAGATTGACACAGCGATGGGTCTGTGCGGCGCGGCAACCGTGGATGAACTCAACGCCGACATATTGATGATGTAAGAGCGGGTGAGCGGTGTCGCGTCCCTGCCGATTGTGCGTTTGTTGAAATTCGCCACCAGGGCCATCGTATCGAGGCGGCGCTAGGCGGAAAGCATGCCTCATCGTGGCTTGTCACCGCTCTCCGCCGGCGCACCGCCCGGACCGAACCCCGTTGGACCCGGTTGTCTGGTATACTTATCGTAAGTGTTGATTGGGCGACAACCTGCCGGTTGGGCGACAACTGTTCGCCCGTCCGAAGGAGTGGAGCGATGGATAGCGGTAGTTCCTCCGGTGACGAACGCAGTTCCTTGGTTCTCCAGGAAGTAGATGCGGAATTTGAGGCTGTTGTAGACAGCGACCGCCGCACCGCATGGTCCGGTGTGGGCATCGCCCTGGGTGCCTTTGCCGGTGCCGGGGCCGGCGCGCTGTTTGGCAACTTGCAGATTGGGGTCGTGCTTGGCAGTATTGCCGGTCTGCTCATTGGCGCGACGGCTGCCCGGCTGATTCGGTAATCTGCGCTGACTTAAGGGCTTCGGTGGAAGGCCAAAGCTGCCTTTCGCGCCTTCACGCCTTGGCGTGAAGATCGGCCGAATGGTTCAGTCGGCGCGGCTTGCAATCGCATTAGATGGGAGACATGGCCGTCCGTACGACGGCACGCCCCTGCAGGGGAGAATAACACCTTCATGATGACACAACATCCTATTCAGGCGGACGTCATGGCGGCCATACCCGGCCTGACGTTTCGCCACTTTCGCGGGGAGAGTGACTACCCGCCCATGATCCGGGTCATCGAGCGCTGTTCCGCCGCCGATCGTATCGAGCGGGCAGAAACGCTCGAAGAACTGGCGGCGAATTACGCCCATCTGACCAACAGCGATCCGTATCAGGACATGCTGTTTGCTGAAGTGAACGGCGAGGTCATCGGCTATGAGCGCGGCTGGTGGTGGGAAGAGACTGACGGGCCGCTTCTGTATGCGTCCGTTGGCTTTCTCGACCCGGCCTGGCGGCGCAAAGGTATCGGTCGGGCGATGCTGCACTGGATGGAGGATCGTCTGCGCGTGATCAGCGCCAATCATCCGGACGCGCGGGAGAAGCACTTCCAGAGCTTCGCCACCGAATTTGAGACGGGATTCCATTCCTTGCTGCGAAGCGAAGGCTATACCGCGGTGCGTTGGACGTATGAGATGGTAAGGCCATCCCTCGAGGCAATCCCCGACTTTCCGCTGCCCGACGGCCTGGAAGTGCGACCGGTGGTGCCGGAGCACTATCAGCTCATCTGGGAAGCGGACGTCGAAGCATTCCGCGACCATTGGGGCTATTCGCTGCCAACCAAAGAGGATTATGCCGCCTGGTTGGCCAACAAGACAATCTTCCAGCCGGAGCTTTGGCAGGTGGCCTGGGACGTGGCCAACAACGAGATTGCCGGACAGGTGCGAACGTTCATTAACCACAACGAAAACGAGAAGTATGATCGTCGTCGGGGTCATACGGAGTTCATCAGCACGCGTCGACCCTATCGGCGGCGCGGACTGGCGCGGGCCCTCATTGCGCGCAGCCTGCAGGTTCAGAGAGAGCAGGGGATGAGCGAGTCAGCCCTGGGGGTGGATAGTCAGAACGAGACCGGCGCGACGCGCGTCTATGAGGATTGCGGCTTCAAGGTGGTCAAGCACGGCACAGTCTACCGCAAGCCCTTATAGCAGTTCACTCAGTCCGGAGTGGGTGGTGGGCAGCGTAATGGTCACTGTCGTTCCCACGCCTACCTCGCTTTCGGCCGAAATCTGGCCGCCGTGGGCCAGCACCAACTGCCGGGCGATGGCCAGCCCCAGGCCGCTGCCGGAGCCGCCCTCGCGCGTGCGCGACCGAGTCGCCGCGCCAGAAGCGGTCGAAGATGTAGGGCAGATCCTCGGCCGGGATTCCCGCGCCTGTGTCGCTGACGGTTATGTTCAAGACGTAGACCTGACAGGTCTATCAGACCTGTCAGGTCTCGCGCAGCGAGCGTAATCGACCCCTCGGCATCCGTATAGCGCAGCGCATTCCCCACCAGATTGGCCAGTACCTGTTCGAGTCGATCGGGGTCGGCGTCCAGCGCCAACATCTCGTCCGATTCAGCCACTTCTATCGTGACGCCCGCATCGGCTGCCTGGGCTGTATAGCGCGTGGCCACCGCCTCCAGTAGAGTCCGCCACCTCCACAAGCCGGCGATGCAGCGGCAGTTGGCCCGCCTCCGCCAGGGACAGGAGTTGCAAGTCGTTCACCAGCCGGGTCAAGGTGTGGGCTTCGTCGAGCGTGGCGGCAATGTGTTCCGGTGTCGGCTCATAGACCCCGTCGAGCACGCCCTCCAGATTGCCCTGCAGAATGTGCAGCGGCGTGCGCAGTTCGTGGGCCACATCGGCCGTCAGATTGCGGCGCTGCTGTTCGCTTCGTTCCAGTTCGGCGGTCATGTTGTTGAACCGCGCCGCCAGACGGCCGATGTCGCCGTTGGCGCCCTCCGGCACGCGGACGCTCAAGATCACCCGCGGCGACGGCGTCGGCGGCGGCCATCATATCGGCCACCGGCGCACCCACGCGACGGAAGAACAGCCGGGCGATGATGGCCACCACGGTCACCAGCACCAGCGGCACACTGCACAGCACCAGGAGGACCGTCTCGGTTGTGCCGATGTTGAGGTCGGCCACCCGTACGAAGAGCAGGACGCCCCCGATCAACAAGGTGACAAAGGAAACTGTAATGGCCACGACGAAACAGCCAAACTGCCGGGCCATATGGCGCCGGCTGGCCATCATCTCCGGGTTCCAGTCCCGGCCTTCTTCCGACCAGTCGCCGGACGGGCCGCCCCAGTTGCCGCGCCGATGGGGTTTCATGTGCTCTCCGTCCCGGCCAACCGGTAGCCGATGCCATAGACGGTCTCAATGAGAGCGTGGTGCGTCGGGCGCCGTTTCCAGCTTGCGGCGCAGGTTCTTGATGTGCGAATCAATGCTGCGATCGAAGCCGTCACCGGGCACAGCGACTCCGTGCAGCTCGTCCAGCAGCTGTTCGCGGCTGAGGGTCTGCCCGGCGTGGCGCATGAGCGCGGCCAGCAGGGTGAACTCGGTCGGCGTCAGGTGTACGGCCGATCCCGCCTGCGTCACGGTATAGCGCTCCGGGTCCAGCTCGATCGCGCCTGCACGCAGGACGGCCGACAGGTTGGCCCCACCCTGCACCCGGCGCAAGGCCGACCGCACGCGAGCAACCATCACGCTGGGCGAAAACGGCTTGACGATGTAGTCATCGGCCCCAAGCTCCAGCCCCACAATCTGGTCAGTTTCCTCGGCCAGTGCAGTGAGCATGATGATGGGCACGTCCGACTCCGCCCGCAGCGCCCGGCAGACATCGCGGCCGTCCATCCCCGGCAGCAGCAGGTCGAGCAACACTAGGTCGGGCTTCTCCCGCCGGGCCATGGCCAGGCCGGTCAATCCATCGGCGGCCACCAGCACACGAAACCCGTTCTTCTCCAGATAGTCGCGGGCCAGTTGAGCGATCTTGGGTTCGTCTTCAATGACGAGGATGTGGGTGGGCATGGGTTACCGTTTTGGTTGGGCAGCAGGTTAAGGCGTGTACTGTTCGGTTATGCGCCTAGCCCGCCGCCCAGCGACGCGGGTTGGCCCCGCTGTCATCGTAGGTGTTCATGAAGGCGTATTCCACGCTGAGAACAAAGAACACATAGCGTTCGGCGGGGTCATAGGGCGCGGTTGTCTCAGCGCGCAGCCGCTCAGCGGGATCGGCAGACAGGCGCGCCGTGCCGCGCACATAGAACTCGCCGCGCCCGCCGCTGGAATCCTCAACGGCGCAATGGAGCGTATAACGGCCGTCACGCTGCAAATCCTTGCCTTTGGGCGAGGTGGGTTCCATGAACAGGTACAACTCGTCGCCGAGGATGGGTGTGACCGGATGCACGCGCGGGCTGCCGTCCGACCGCGCGGTGCCCAGATAGGCCACGCCGCTGCCGAATCGGTCTACCCCAAAGGCAGCCATCTCGGGGGCTTGTTGTGAAAATTCATGCCAACTTGTCATACACCACCTTTGCTCCCGTTGGATAGGCTGAGTTCGATACACGATGCTTTCGTCTATGGCATTTAGTGTAACCCAACTACACTGGCTATGGGGAATGAAACACCAATGACACGGGTATGAGCGAAGGTTCCGCAACTATCCGCCCGATCCGTGTCATCCGTGTTCAAGCTTCTTTACAAGTAGTCGTTGGGGTCCTTTTCCGGGCCGATCTCGTCTTCGTCAACGACGCGCCCCTTGGTCGTGTCATCTTCGTGCCATGGCCCGCCCCACGATCCACGCCGGCTGCGTCGTCCGGCGTGCCTGGCCATGGTGAACAGGAAGCCGACGAAGCCCAGCAAGGCCAGTCCGCAGAAGGACATCAGGAGGAACTCGCCGACGCCCAGCCCGCCGAAGCCGTGGCCCATGCCGCGCCCCATACTATCCAGCGCGCCGATGGGTGGGACCACCACGTTGGATGTGCCGGATTCGGCTGATTGGACGGCCGTCTGTGCGCCGTCGCGGAAGCCCTCCCAGTAAGCCGAGCGCGACCCGTGGCCGCCGCGGCTGACCAGTGCGCCGAAAATCAGGAACACCATCGCCAGCTTAATCAGAATGTGTAGTCCGTGCGGGCGCCGCCCGCCCATGTGTCTATGCTGCATGATTGTCCTCCGTTGAACAATAGATACTTGGTTTCATGCTGATACCATAGCAGCCAATTGTGGAGAAACTATGGGCGGGTGGGGGAGGGTTTATGGAGACGGGCGCTGCGGCTGACGGCGGTGCTGTCTATCACAAGCCGCAGTCCTGCGCTCCTCTGGGTATGTATCCGGGTACGATGCCTCTACGGTCTATCACTCCATTGACGGCCGATTCCCTCATCCTTTATACTGTAGCTATGCAGTGATTTAGCGGCCGCCGGTGGTGGTCGTCGCCCAGCGGCCAAGGGGGACCTGACATCATGTTGGGCTTGGATATGCTGGACACCCTGTTCGTCCTGTTCGCCTTCCTGATCCAAATCGTCCTCATCATCCACTTCGCGCTGCGGCGGTGGGCGTTTGGCACGGCTATGCGCTACGGTTGGATCGTCTATGCTCTGGGCATCCCGGCTGCGGCGCTGAGCATGGCTCAGTTCGTGGCCGGCGAGCCCTGGTATCTGTGGCTGGGCGGGCTGCTGTTTGCGATTTTCGGCGCGTTCGGATTCGTCGTAGAGTATATTCTCCATATCGAATGGCGTGATCCCCTCTATCCGCCCGTCTTTGTACCCTATATCGCCCTGTATCTGGGGGCGATCTGCTTCTATTGGTGGCCTCTGGGCACGCTTGATTCGGTGTTGTGGTATCTCTACACGGGTCTGTTTCTGATCAGCACGCTGCTAAATGCCCTGTCGCATGTGGGGCCCCACGAGGAGGAACGGCCGCGCCTGACTTGATGAGGATCGATTCCCTGATGCCGTACCGCTTATCGCGCGCCCTCAGACTGAGTCGCGTCTGAGTTTACGCGGGATTTGGCCGACCGCTGAGTAAACTCGTCCATACGAGACAATGCCCTGTTGAGGAGTTACCCCATGCGACGACGAACACCCTTGCTTATTGGGGCCGCGCTGATTGGCGTGGTTGGACTGACCTATGCCGTGATTCCCGCGGCCAGCCGCCTGCGCCTCAATTCACCCGAGGTCCATTTCCCGACCGTTTCCGGCCAGAATCTGGACCGGCAGGCGTTTGAGTTTCCGCGCGATTTCGCCGGCGATCTCAACATCCTGTTTGTGCCGTTTCAACAGCGCCACCAGCTGGTTGTCAACACCTGGGTGCCTTTTGCCCAGGAGGTAGAGCGGACATTCCCCGGCGTGATCTACTACGAGCTGCCGACGATTGATGAGATGCCCGGCCTCTCGCGCATGTTTATCAACGAAGGCATGCGCGCGGGTATCCCCGACCAAACCTCACGGGAGCGCACGGTTACCCTTTACCTGAATACGGCCGAATTCATGCGCGCTACCGGCATCCCCGACAAGAGCAGCGTCCACATCTTGCTGGTCGATCGCAACGGCGACATCCTATGGCGCACCACCGGCGATTACGCGCCCGCGAAAGGCGACGCCATGCTGGCTGCCCTCGAATCGCAACCCTGAGGCCCGTGCGGAGATGACCCTCAGCGCCCCGGCTCCGGCCGCCAACCGCCTGCGATTGCATCAAACGCTGCGTGACATCGCCATCTTGTTTGCAGTCGCGGCCGTCCTGGCGCTGACATTTGCGGCCGTGCGTTCGGTTCGCACGAATGCGGCTGGCAGTTGGCCGACCGTGCCCGGTGTCATCACCCAGTCGGACATCCAGACCGTCGCCATTCCCGGCCGGATGATTCGCTACGTGCCTGCGGTCCAGATCGCCTATACGTATAGCGTCGCTGGCCAGAGGCTGACCGGCACGACCGTCAGCCTCGAAACGACGCCCATCCTGGCCGACACGCCCGAAGCTGAACGCCTGCTCATGACGTATCCGGTTGGCGCGGCCGTTGACGTGCGGGTCAATCCGGCCGATCCCACGGACAGCGTGCTCGAGGCAGTACCACCAACCGGCGCGTTTGTGCCGGCGTTGATTCTGTTGGGGTTGGCGTTGGGTACTGGCTTGTTGGCGCTTGTAGTTCGGCCCTAGGTTGCGCTTTGGCTGTGTTCGCGCCGGGCGAAAGCCACAGCACTAGCAGCAACGGCCGTAAACCGCCGGCGCATCAGCCCCCACGACAGTCACACGCAATTGTGCCCCAGCCGATGACCTTGTGTCCTTCTTGGTGTACACTGAATATGGCTGGGCGAAACTCTGCTTTATTGACTCTTGGAGGACAGGACGATGGCTACATCGCGACTTAGTATTGCCTTCACTTCGTTTTCCAAAAAGGCTTCACGCGCCGCTGGCCGGCCCGCGACCTTTATCATCGCCGCGCTGATTATCGTGTTATGGGCCATCACCGGCCCGTTGTTTGGCTTCAGCGACACCTGGCAGCTGGTCATCAACACCAGCACCACCGTCATTACGTTTCTGATGGTCTTCCTCATCCAGAACACGCAGAATCGCGACGCGGAGGCCATGCAGGTCAAGCTCGATGAGCTAATCCGCGCCACACAGGGCGCGCATAACGCCCTGCTCAATCTGGAGGAACTGGAGGAAGAGGACCTGGAGCGTATCCGCGCGCAGTACTGCTCCTGTTGCGGCGCGGGCGCGTGAAGAGCTGCAACGTGGCGAGGGCGACACCGATAGCCCGGACGTGGAGTAGGCGGGGGTTAGGCCCACCTTGCCGTACGGCCGCGACGCGGCCGTGTTCCCTGCCCGCAAAGAATTCAACGACCCACCATAAGGAGACCCCATGAGACCGTCCTACAAACCGGAAGGCTACAGCTCCGTCGCTCCCTATCTTATCGTTGACGGAGCACGCGCATCGCTTGATTTCCTCGAATCCGTTTTCGGCGGCGAGGTGCTGCGACTGATGCCGGACGCTGACCGCGATCGCCTGACCCACGCCGAAGTGCGGATTGACGATACGGTCATCATGCTGGCCGACGCGGTCGAGGGCTGGCCGTCGGCGCCCGCCCATGTCCACATCTATGTGCCGGACGTGGACGCGGCATATCAGCGGGCGATCGATGCCGGAGCGCAGTCCGTGCAGGCGCCGGTCCAGAAAGGTGACGCTGACCGGCGGGGTGGGGTGCGGGATGCCGGCGGCACGACATGGTGGATTGCGACGGAGGTCAACTAACGATGGGTACCCTCAATGAACAACGGTTCAAAGCATCGCTCGGCAAGTCGGGGTCGCGGGTTGTCATCGCCTTGCCGTTCGAACCCAATGAAGCCTGGGGCGAGAAGCAGCGTCACACGGTCACCGGCACAATCGGAGGCTACCGCGTGCGGGGACATCTCGACTCCGACGAGAACGGCTACTTCCTGCCCCTGGGCCCGGCGTGGCTGCGTGATAACCCACCGGCGGAAGGGCTGTCGGTCGAAGTAGTCCTGGCGCCGGAAGGCCCACAGTTGGCAACCATGCCCGAGGACATCGTCGCAGCACTCCAGGCCGAGCCGCAAGCGCAACAGTTCTTCGAATCCCTGTCGACCTACTACCGCAAAGGCTATCTGACCTGGATCAACGGTGCGCGAAAGCCCGAAGCCCGCGCCGCCCGCATTGGTGAGATGGTGGACCTGCTCAAGGCTGGTCAGAAGCAGAGGTGAGTCGCACACGTATTGCAGCCGGTCTTGCTAGGGCCCATCCAATGGCGTGATGGTCGGTTTGTGCAGAAAACTCTGCGAATCGCCAATGATGATTGTGCTGGGGAATGGCCCGTGCCGAATGGTCAGCGCTGGGCGCATGGTGGTTGGCGGCAGGTCAAAGACGGCGGTATGGCTGAAGGATCCTCCGACCGCCATCATGGTATCGAGAGGCAAGCCTGCCTCGCCTATCGCTTCGAGCGCTTGCTGTCCGGCGGCCGATGGCGGGTGTCGTAAGCCGATGTCGTCGATCACGTAGACGCCCGCGTCGCGTTCTCGCTGACTGACGCCCCGAGCGTGGTTGCTGGCCGTCAAGGTGACCACGTAGAATACCCCAGCGGCCTCTGTGTCCCCAATCGCCGAGACCCTAGCGGTCGACTCAACCGCCAGGCACCAATCGTCGAAGCAGCGCGGCTCATGAAGGGCCACAACGTGCTGCGGCGTGGTGAGCGAAACGACAACCAAAACGGCTGCGTAGACGCCAACATATAGACCCATTGCCAATGCAATATGCCGGAATAGAGTACCGCGCCGGGTGATGAGGGCATACGACAGGCCCAGCACTCCCAACAACACAATCAAGACGGATCCGATCAGAACGAGGTCGAAAACGTTCACTGCTACCCTCGCTTACTGCCGGAGATGTCTCCCGGCCGCCTATGCTAAACGCAAAACGGCGCATGGGTCATTCGCCCACGCGCCGTCTAGAGTCACTTTGCCTTGCCTGCTACGTCACGCTTATTGCCGCACAAACGACCCGCCAATAACCGGATCGCGGCCACACAGCATGGGCAGGTCGATGCCTGCCTGGGCATTGATGGTCTGACCATCGACCGAAAGTTCACCGGCCAGCAGCAACTCAATCGCCAGGCCCTGCACGTTGAACATCGAACTGGCATCGAGGCGGTTGGGGTTGGCCGGATCGAGCTGACCATCGGCCGCCACGCTGCCGGAAGGCACGGCCGTTTGACCGCAATTACCGCCGTCGACCACCAGACCCTGGCCGACGTTGATCGAGCCGGTGACGTTGCCGCCAATCTGGGTCAGCGTCAGCGTGGCCGGGGCGCTGCTGCCGCCGTCACCCAGCAAGGTGCCGACGAACGTGCCGTTAAATCCGCCTGCTGCTGCGCCTTCACCAATGACTGCCGGGTCAGCGGGCTGCAGGGCCGGTTCGGCCGTCGGCTCGACCACAACCGGAACGGCCGTGGGCATGAGCGTCGGCGTGGGCAGCAATTGGGGTGTCGGGGGAACAGCAAGAGAGGCCGCGCGGGGGCGACAGGCTACCGAAAGAAGCAGCACGATGGCTGCGAGTAAGATCAAGGTATTACGTTTCATACGAACCCGCAGTTTAGCGGAAACCAACCGTTTGTGGGGCGTGAATTAGCATGTTCTCATGGATCTATGCATTGACATAACGGTCCACATTCAGAGGAAGCCGTCGAATCGGCGTGCTGTGCTGCAAGTGCAGGCACAGCGAGTGACGGCACCGGATGGGGTTAACGGCCCAACCCATATGTAGCACAAACATTCCTGCCTGTGTCTTCCCAAAGCCCACACCGACGCAGGCAAAACTCTCGCCATTGAAACCCGCACAGCCATCATTGCCCACCCCCCACGTCCGGGCTACACTACCCCCATGACCGACACCCACAACGGCCCGCCCGAAGTGCCAACCGACGAAACAAACCAGGCGCCCGCCGCCGTTGCGGAAAACGGCGCTGAATCGGCGGCAGCGCAGTCCACAACCCTGCGCAGCGTCTACACCTCGACCCTGGCCGACATCCTCAACCAGCTCGGCATCAGCCTGGCGGTCAGCACCTATCAGGCGGGCAAGGTCATCCTGGTGCGCTACGACGAGGAGACGGAGACGGTCAACACCCACTTCCGCAACTTCAACAAGCCGATGGGCATCGCCGGTGACAGCGCCCGGCTTGACCATCGGCGGCACGAACACCGTCTGGTACTATCGCAACATGCCGGCGGTGGCCCGCAAGCTGGAGCCGGAGGGCAAGCACGACGCCGCTTTTCTGCCGCGCCGGATCCATGTCACCGGCGACATCGACATCCATGAGATGGCCTGGTCCGGCGACGACGAGCTGTGGATCGTCAACACCCGCTTCGGCTGCCTGTGCACGCTGGACGTCGACCACAGCTTCATGCCCCGCTGGCGGCCGCATTTCATCAGCGCCCTGGCCCCCGAAGACCGCTGCCACCTCAACGGGCTGTGCATGGTCGACGGCCAGCCGAAGTTTGTGACCGCGCTGGGCGCAGACCGACGTGCAGGGCGGCTGGCGCGAGAACAAGGCGCGCGGCGGCGTCCTCATGGATGTGCCGACCAACAAGATCCTGCTGCGCGGGCTGTCCATGCCCCATTCGCCGCGCTGGTATCGACAACCGCCTGTGGTTCCTGGAGTCGGGCGAGGGCGCGTTGCGCTGGCCAATGCCGAGGACGGCACCTGGCAGACCATCGCCCAGCTGCCCGGCTTCACCCGCGGCATCGACTTCTACGGGCCCGCTGGCCTTCATCGGGCTGTCCCAGGTGCGCGAGACCGCCACCTTCAGCGGCATTCCGCTGGTCGATCGGCTGGAAGAGCGCACCTGCGGCGTGTGGGTGGTGGACATGCGCAACGGGCAGACGCTGGGCTTCCTGCGCTTCGAGGAAGGCGTGCAGGAGATCTTCGCCGTTCAGGTGCTGCACAACATGCGTTACCCGGAGATGCTGGAGTGGGGCGACAAGCGGCTGGCCCACTCCTATGTGCTGCCCGACCAGGCCCTGCGCGACGTCCCGGCCGAGATGCGATCAGCCTAGCCTGCGAATACAGACGGCTTGCTCGCGCCGACGCCACCAGCGTCAGCCAATCAAAACAAAACAGGCCCCGGCATCGCCGGGGCCTGTTCTTTTCTAGAACCTGAAATCAACCCTGACAGGCCGGCAAACCAGAGGGCATGCCGGACCTGTCAAGGTCAATACATAGTGGATTACGGGGCGCTGCGGACGATTCGGCCGTCCAAACACGCGTAGGAGATGCCGGAGAACCAGGGGCTGGTCATCTCAGCACAGTTCGTGAAGTCACCGATGAACGGGGTCAGACCCAGGTCGGCTGCCGCGCGCATTTCGTAGCTGATGGTGTGCGATCCACCGGCTGCACCGGGGGACGAGAACACATCGACTTCGAAATCGCCATTCGGGAACGACGGGGACGGCGGAGTGCCGGCGCCATCGAAGTAGACAGCCTGTCCGGAGTTACCGAACTTGTTCTCGGCGCCGACGGTCAGGAAACCGCTGTCGCCGTCAGAGATACGCGGGCCGTAGACGAAGGAGATGTCCTCACCGGAGTTGGCGTCGCCGTCGACGCCGATCCAGATCTGGAAGTCATTCAGTTCGCCGTCGCCCCAGTTCGGAACGCCTTCCCAGTCCAGGATGAGCCAGGAGTCAGAGCCGTCACCCAGGATACCAACGCGCAGTGCACCACCGACGCTGGGGTTCAGGTCAGTCCAGAACGGCGCCAGCACATTGTTGGGCGGCGTTCGCATCAGGCAGGTCGGTGTTGATGTAGTCGACATCCGCGCCCGTACCGCCGCCGACAACGGCATAGCCGTTGGAGACGATACCGATGCGCGAGTACAACTCACCGGCATACTCGAAGGTCGGGACGTTGAAGTTGGCGATCGACTCATCCGATACGCCGGCCACCGGGGCAATTCCGAAGAGGCTCAGCGGCAGATAACCGGCCGGCGAAGCCAGCGGGTTCACTTCGGCGCTGACCAGCGGCGGTTGGGCGCCGGCGAGCCAGCCGCTCCACATCACACCGTTCTCGAACTTGGTGCCGCCAACAACGCTGCTGGTGACCAGGCTCGTCTTCCAGTGCAACCGGTCGCGAACTTCGACATAGGCCGGCTCGAACGTGGTGTTCTGCACCGTGACCTCGCAGGAGGAACGGGTACCGAGCAGGAACACGGCCGGATCGCAGCTCTTGGTCAGAGCAACATCAGCCTGGCCGCGTACGAACGACACCGGGAAGACCATCTGATTGGAGCCGTCGGGCTGGGTGACGTAAATCATCGCAAAACGAACTTCGCCCAACGGAACGGTCGGCGCGCTGACGGTAATCGGATACCGTTCGCTTCGCCCATCGGGTCAAGCGAGATACGGTCCGGGGTGACCGTGATCTGGACATCAGTCCGGAGCGTCGACGTGAATCGGAACACGCGCTGCGACGTTGACCTCGATTCTTGAAGGTACGGTTGACCGTGACGGAACCGGTCAGTGTTCGGATGGTAGAAGCTCGGGTAGTTGGCCTGCCACAGCTGCGTCGGCGTACAGGAAGTAGTTGTCGATCGACTCGTCCATGGTCAGACGAGCGTCGCCGGCACGGTTCAGGTCTACGCGACCGGAGCCCATGTCATAGGCATCGGCCGGGGTGACGCCGTCTTCCTTAACAACAGCCGTGATGGCCGTCAGCATCAGGGCCGACTTGATCTGGCCGGGGGTCCATTCCGGATGCAGGTCCACCATCATCGCGGCCGAACCGGCGACGTGGGGGCTGGACATGGACGTGCCGTTCAGAATACCGAACAGCTGGCCGTCCACACCGGACGGAACGGCGGGCATCGGGGTGTAACCGGCCAGAATCTGGACGCCGGGCGCCGTGATGTCAGGCTTGTTCACACCGAGACTCTGATTCTTGCCACCACGCGAGCTGAAGGCAGCCATGACGTCACCCTGGGCCGGCGTAGCCGTGCCAGGAGTGAACCAACCCATGACGTCATCGTGGGCATCCATGAAGGCCAGGAGCAGTTCGGTCTGATCAACTTCAATGTGGACGGACGGGATGTAGTGGCTATCCAGAGCCAAACCACCCAGTACCGGGTTATAGAGGATCATACCGGCGGCGCCGCCTTCGGCGACGTTGTAGCTCTTGTCAACACGATTGTTGACGCCACGCTGGCACAGGACGATCTCGCCGTTAAACGTGCCGGCCGGGAACGGCTCCAGGCACAAACGCTCCGGTGCAAAGATGACCGGCGTTTCTGTATCGATACCTTCGGTGATGGAAATGCCGTGCAGTTCCTGCGTCTCGCCGTCAGCCGACAGGTAGACGGTCGAGGTGTAGGTGCGATTGGCCGTGCTGGCCGCAACAGTCATGGTCCACGGGCCGCGATGGGCGACCGTGTCCGGCATCGGACCGGAGTTGCCGGCCGAAGCGGAGACGAAGACACCATTGTCGTAAGCGGAAGCGAAGGCCAGCTCAACGGCATCGCTGTAGGGATTGCCGCCGCCACTGATGGAGAAGTTGATGACATCAACGCCGTCCAAAATGGCTTGCTCGACAGCGGCTACGGAGTCGCTGTTGTAGCAACCCTCGGCGCCACAGACGCGATAGGCAATCACATGGGCCCGCGGGGCAATACCGGAGACGATACCGCGGGGCACACCCAACAACGTGGCCTCGACGCCGGAGTTGCCGGCCGACGGTCGTCATGGTGTGGCTGCCGTGGCCGTCGTCGTCACGAGCTGAATCGAACTCGGTCGGCAGCAGTCCCTGGACAGCCTTGTAGGTGTCAATGAACGCGTAGGCGCCGATCAGCTTGTTGTTACAGGCGAACGGCGCATCATCCGGATTGTAGGCCGTATTGCCGAAGTCGCAGGTGCTGCGCGCTACGCCACCGCTGAACCCATTGGAGCCAGGCACCACGGGCGGCGCGGGGAACGCATTGCCGGCCGGATCCGGGATCGGACACGGACGGGATGCTCCGGCCAAATGCCGCTGTCCAGAATACCAACGATGACGCCTTCACCGGCAACGTTCACACCACCAGCCTGCCACCAGGCCGTGGGGGCGCCGATGAACTGCGGGCTGACTTCGGTGTCCAGCTGGCGGACTTCGTCCAGATAGACGCCGGAGACGCCGGTCCATCTTGCTGACGGCTTCAATGTTGCCCTCCGGCAGCACCAGGGAGGCACCGTCGAAGACCTTGGTGTAGCGATGAACAACCTCGCCGCCGGAAACAGCTTCCAGCTCGGCGTCGGACACAGCTGCATCAAGGGTGACAATGATGCTGACCGGGCGCAGAGAGGTGGGGTCCACCCGACTGGCGCTGCGATCAGCGGTGACCTGGGGCTTGGCGGCGTCAACACTGACGACTTCACCCTGGAGGGGCGTGGCGGTGAAGTCGCCGTCACCCCGACCGGCAAAGACGACGGTCGTCGCCAACAGGACGAGGAGTAAAGTAACTCCCATCAGTCCCAGGCTTCGCACAACACTTCGATTTTTCTTCATTTCTCGCTGCTCTCCTGACTTAAGAATACTGATACAGATAGTGGATAAGGTACCGGGAAACAGTGGGTCGACCTGGGCTGCCGGCTGAGCCCCAGATCGTGGGGTGAGGCGTTACATGTCTGTTGTTCAGTTAGCAATTACCTCCCCATGCACCTCGCATGCTTGCGCCCACGCATAGACGTCGGCTTAGCCGCAATAGTTGATACCTTAGTTTAGCGGTATATGAAGAAAACGTAAAGAGATTAACGGCCGATAAACATAGTACGTTAGTACCATATCCGGCCCCTTCGGAAACGATTTCCGGCCATCTGCCGCTTGGGGCCGAACTTTGGCCGGTACGTTTCTTTGTGACTCGCTCGATCTTCGTTGTATACTGGTTCGAGGCTTGACCTGCGCCAATAGTTGCTGCGACACACCCATGCCCAGGCAAGCCCCTAACATTTGTGACCCATCGGCCGCTTTATCGTGCCAAGCGCTCAACCGGGCAACTGGCTGGCGGCCGGCCAAGCAAGGAGGAGACTTGTGATCGAATCATCTGGTGCCTCAGACACACTACCTGTTGCCGGAACTCAACCGGACGTCAACGACGATCGTCAAACGACGCGGGCGTGGGTGGTGTCTGTCTTGCAGCGGCGCCCCGATATCCTGGCCCGACTGGCCTATTTCCGTGGGCGACTGGCCCGTTTGCCGCGTACCCAGCGCCGCTGGATCGCTCGTCGGGCAGCACTGCCGCTCTCGGCTGTGGCCTTGATGCTGGCCCTGAGCGGCACGCCGGCGGGACTATCGGCCGAATCCGCCGCCACCATTACCGTGGCCAACACCAACGTGACCGTCCAGAACGACGGCCTGTGCTCGCTTATCGAGGCGATCAACAACGCCAATGCCACCAGTGGCCAGCCCCATGCTGACTGCGTGGCCGGCACGCGCATCCGGCGCCGACACGATTGTGTTGCCGACCAACGGTACTGTTCAACCTCAAGCCTCCCATAACGGCAGTGACGAGTACGGCTACAACGGCCTGCCGGAGATCACCAGCGCCATCATCATCGAGGGCAACGGCGTCTACCATTCGGCGCACGGCCGCAACGAGGAGTTTCGACTGATCAGCGTTCGCGCCAGCGGTGACCTGACCCTCAACGAAGTCACACTGACCGGTGGCGATCCGGGCTACAACTACGGCGGCGCGATTAATGGTCTATGAAGGCAAGCTGACCGTCAACGACAGCACCATGACCGGCAACGAGGCGGACGGCGGCGGCGCAATCTACGCCAACTACGGTGAGGTGACCGTCACCGGCAGCATGCTGAGCGACAACGAAGCCTACTCCGGCAGCGCGGTCGACGCCCGTTATTCGACCTTGACCATCAGTGACAGCCGGTTGATCGACAACAAGGGTCCCGGATGGCTTCGGCGGCGCGGCTATCTATGCGATTGGCGACGGCGACTACGGCAGCCAGTCGGGCAAGGTGACGATCACCGACACGACCATCACCGGCAACAACAATGAGGACGGCGGTGCGGTGATGGTCACAGACGGTACGCTGGTGCTGACCGACTCGACGGTGAGCGACAACACCACGGTATGGCTATGGCGCGGGCGTCGAGCTCAACGGCGTCAAGGCCACCATCACCGACACGACCATCTGCGGCAACACAACGAGGCGCACCCGGTGGCGGAGGCGCCTCTTTCGGGGCACGATACCATCACGGACAGTGTCATTGACGACAACACCAGTGGCTATCTTGGCGGCGGTGTCTACACGTCAACGCGGACCTGACCATCAACGAGACGACCATCAGCAACAACACGGCCGCTAACGCGGGTGGTGGGCTGCCCACGAACTGGATATCGGCGAGCGGCGAGGTGCTGATTCAGAACACGACCATCGCCGGCAACACGGCCGAGCTGGGCGGCGGGATCTACAGAACCAGGGCACAACGTGCGTGGTCAACAGCACCCTGAGCCAGAACACGGCCGACATGGGCGGTGGCGTGGCCAATTCGGGCAAGCTGCGGCTGATCAACACCACTGTAACCCGCAACGAAGCCACGGCCGGGGTTGGTGGTGGCGTGCAGAACGGCCAGATTGGCACCGTGGGCGGCGAACTGACCCTGCAACGGGCGCTGATCGCCGGCAACACCGCCAGCGGTCTGCGGCGCGCAGGTCCATTCCAGTGGCGCCCTGTCGCTAGTCAACGCCAACAGCCACAACCTCTTTGGCGCGTCGGGCGTGGCCGGGGTGGTGGGCTTCACGCCGGGCGCCAGTGACATCGTGCCCACGCAGGTCGTGACGGCCATCCTGCAGAACGCCCTGGCCGACAACGGCGGGCCGACGCAAACCCACGCGCTGGTGCCCAATAGTCCGGCCATCGACGCCGGGCCGACGGCTGCCTGCGCCCTGCCGCTGGTCAATTCGCGCGATCAGCGCGGCGAACCGCGCAGCCGCGATGCCAACGGCCAACTGACGGACAACGAGTGCGATCTGGGCGCGTTCGAGGCGCCGGGTGAACTGGTGGTCACGGAGAGCAGCGTGTTGCTGCCGGTGATCTTGCGACAGTAGTCACGTGGGAGAAGATATAGAACGCGGATGACGCGGATAGTGCGGATTGGGACGGTTAGAGTAGATAAGGCCGTTGAACGGCGAAAGTGAAAGTGCCAGGCATTTCCGAAATGCCTGGCACTTGTTATGTAAACTTATAGAAGACAATCATCCCCTTCTATCCGTCTTAATCCGTCAAATCCGCGTCATCCGTGTCCCATTCCGCTCTTCTCCCCTCAAAAATCCACCGGCGGCCGATCGTCGTCGGCCGAATTGACCAGCGCCGACACCAGCGAGGCGACGTCGTTCTGGATGAGCGTCAGGAGGCGGATCATTTCCTTGCGTTCGGCCGTGGTCAGGCCGTGGCGGTCGACGCGCGCCAGATGGCCGCGCACCCAGTCGAGGCGCTCGATGCTGGTGGGGCGGCCGACGCGGCCGGGGGCCAGACCGTCAGACGTATAGGCGTCGGCCTCGCGTTCGGCCGGCAGTGGCGCGGCTGCAGCGGGGCGCGTCAGGATGGCGTCGGCCGGGGTGAGGGGGTCGGCCGACTGGCGCAGCAGGCGGGTGGCCTGGGCCACGGTGGTCTCCGGTGCTTCGCGTAGCAAGCGGGCGACTTGCTTGACCTCGCTGCTCTCCAGGTCGCCGGCTACCCGGGCGCGGTGCAGGGCGCGCTGCTGGACGGGGGTCAGGCCCTGATAGATGCGCGTATCGCGCTCGCTCATGGCCCCTTCGCGCACGGCGTCCTTGATCTCGTCGGGCAGGTCGAGCAGCTGGATGAGCTGATGGATGCGCTGGCGGGAGTAGCCCAACCGGCCGCCGACCTTGGCCCAGCTGACGCGTCCGCCCCACGGTTCCCCGGCGCCCACACCCTCGACGCGCGCGGAGTCCAGCTCTTCCTGCATCAACTGGCGCAGGCGGAGCAGGGCGGCGGCGCGGTCGACGTCGTTGAGGTCTTCGCGCTGGATGTTCTCCACGACCTGGCGCACGAAACGGGTCACGTCGTCATAGGCGCGGCGGCGGACGACGGCCGGAATGGTGTCCAGTCCGGCCAGCTGGGTGGCCCGCCAGCGGCGCTCGCCATGGACGATCATATAGCGGCCGTCGCGGCTTTCGGTCACCTCAATGGGCTGGATGACGCCGTCCTGGCGGATGCTCTCGGCCAGTTCGCGCAGGCCTTCGTCGGAGAATGTGCTGCGCGGCTGGTCGGGGTCCGGCTCCACGGCGTCGATGCGCAGGGCGACCAGTTGCAGGCCGGACGATTGCTCGGTGTCCTCGTCACTGCTAAACAGCTTCTCCAAGTCCCCGGCGTGCGGCCGGACGGACTGGGCGAGGTTGACGGATGGTTTCTTGCGGGCCATGAGTTAGACTCACGATTCTCGCGGGCCATGGACCGGTACGCTTCGGCCCCGGGGCTGTTGCGGTCATAGGCCAGGATGCTCTGCCCGGCGGCGGCGCTCTCGGCGAAGCGCACCGAGCGGCGCACCACGCTGTCGAAAATACGGATACCGTTGCCGTACTGCTGTTCGATGGCTTCCTGAATCTCGTGGGTCAGGTTGGCGCGGGTGTCGGCCATGGTCAGCAGAATGCCTTCGATGCGATCATGTCGGCATTCAGCCCCTTGCGGCGGATGGTCTCGATGCTGGACAGGATCATAAACGCGCCGCGCGCGGCCAGGTATTCGGTCTGCACGGGAATGATGACGCTGTCGGCGGCCGTCAGGGCATTGACCACCAGCAGGCCCAGCGACGGGTTGCAGTCGATGAGAATGTAGTCGTAGTCGGCGGCCACATCCAGCAGCAGCCCGGCCAGCACGCGCTCGCGGCTGAGGGTGTTGATCAGGCCCACTTCGACCAGACTCAGTTCCGGCTGCGAGGGGATGAGGTCAAACCCTTCGGCCGTCTCGTAGATGGCCGGGGCCAGTTCGCCGGGACGGCCGTCGATCTCGGCCTTGAGAGCGTCATAGACGGTGGGGGAGATGTTGTCCGGGTCGAAGCCCGCGTGTTGGGTCAGGTTACCCTGCGGATCGAGGTCCACGGCCAGCACGCGCAGACCCATCTCGGCCAGGGCGGCCGCCAGGTTGATGGTCGTCGTCGTCTTGCCGACGCCTCCTTTTTGCATGGCGATGGCGATGGTGCGGGTCATGAAGTCGATTGTACCCCCGGCTCGGCTGGGCGGCATATTGAGAAAGAATAGAACGCGGATGACGCGGATTGGGCGGATGAAAACGGATAAGAAGCGTTTTCAACTCTATCCGCGAAAATCCGAAAAATCAGCGTCATCCGCGTTCTAATTCTTAATCGTAACAGAGACACACACAGGTGCCGTCAAATCAAACCAAGGAGACGGATGGGTTGCTACCGATACGCCTTGAGGGCTTTCTACCAATACAACACATGGTTTGCCGCCCATCCGCTCCTCGTGCCCGGGTGAATTGATTTCACCTCTCTGTCTCTCTGTTAACGCGTCCTTTCTATCTAGAAGGGCATCTCGCCGACGAGCGACTCGTGCCACTCGGTCAAGTACCGCAACGCCTCTTCGAACTGCCGCGCCGGCAGCGCCTTGTAGCTGGTGATGCCGAACTTGCGATAGAGTTCGCCGTAGACCGCGCCGAACTCGTTGCGGCCGGATTTCTTGCCCTGGGCCAGCGCCACCGCTTTGACCGCCTGGCTCAGCTGGCTGGCCTGGTCGGGCGTAACCATCCGGCCGGTGTCGCCCAACTGCGCTTCGATCGCCTCCAGCCGCTGCGAATGATCGGCCAGTTGATTGCGCATCAGCAACTGACTGCGGGCCAACTGCATCACCGCCTGGGCCATCTTGTAGGCCTGGGCCTCGGGCGTGTCCTGGGCCAGCAGCGCGTCGAAATCCACATCGCTGGTGAGGCGCCCTTCCTGGAACGCCTCCCACAACACCTTGCCCGCTTCCCGCTGCAGGCGCTCCAGCTTGGGGCGAATCTCCTCGACCACGGCCGATGTTCGCACCCCGGATAGCCACAGCGGCACCAAATCCACGCGCAGCACATGGCTGCGTTGCGGGCCTTGCGCAGATTGCAGTATGCTCTCCCGCAGGCCGTCGCTCAAAACCAGATGCCGGTCGATGCGCTGGCGCTGGCCCTGCGTATCGACGCCCAACAACTGGCACATTCTTCGAAGGCCGACATAAATATTGCCGTCGTCGGCACGGATGGCCGTCAACTCATCGCCGTAAAAATCCACCTCGCGATGCTCGACAACCTGTAGTACCGCTTCAGCCATAAACGTGCCAGCCTCGTGTTTTGCCCGGCAGACGGCCGATTGGTTCACCCTCGGCTTGGGGCGAGGCCCCAAAATGGGGGCCTCGCCTTGACCGAGACCAGGAAGACGCCTGCGCAAATGTTGTACTAGTGCTATCTGTTGCAGTGTAACGATCTATGTTGCACCAACACAACAATTGATGCCACTATGATAAACGATTACGCTGCGAAAAGCAAGGGGGTATTTGCCTATAATCGGCCGAACGGGCAAATGTATGCAGTATAGGTTGAGATAGACCTGACAGGTTTTCCGAAACCTGTCAGGTCTGGGTGTCTGGGCAGCAGGTTTCGTCGCGAGATATTTCGCGGCCTATGCATCATCGGTGGGGATTGACGGACATGCTAATTGCCAATGACCGTCGGCAAATAAACGGCCGAATCCGACGGCGGCGGCAGTTCGCCATAGGCGCTGAACAACTCGAACTGATCAGGTTGGCGCTGGTCGGCGCGGTAGATGACAAAACGGCCGTTGTTGCCGGCCGCGAACTGGGCCACGCCGCCCCCTTCAACCAGTGGCCCGTTGACCCGCACCGAAGCGCCGCCTGCGAGCGGCACGCGGAACAGGTCGATCACCCCTTCGGCCGCGAAGTCGGCCGAATAGAGCACATCATTGCTGCCGGGCACAAAGCCGAACGCCGTCACCGCCCGGCCGCCCGGCAGGGGCTCGTTCAGCCGGACGGCCGTTCCTCCCGCCACAGGGACGCTGAACAGTTCGACGACGTCCTCCGGCAGGCGATGGGCGCGGAAAACCACGCGGCTGCCGTTGGGTGAAACGGTCGCTTCCAGCACCGACCCGCCCCCCAGCGCCGGGTTGAGCTTGACCGATGCGCCGCCTGGGGACGGCACGCTAAACAGTTCGTCGGCGTCGGGACTGTCCTGGTTGGCGATGTAGACCACGCGGCTGCTGTCGGGGGTGAAGGCGAACCACAGGACACTGCGTCCTTCGACCGGCGGCGCGCTGAGGCGCACGGCCTGTCCGCCGGCAATCGGCACGCTATACAGCTCAATGGCTTCGTCCAGGGTTTGATCGGCGGCGTAGGCCACGCGCTGTGAGTTCGGACTGACGGCAAACGCCCCCAGCTGCACATTCCCGGCCGGGACCAGCGGGCCGTTGAGCTGCACAGCCGTGCCCCCACCGGACGGGATGCTGAACAGGTCGAGTTGATCGTCAAGCACCTGATCCGCCTGATACACCACCTGCGTCCCGTCGGGACTATAGGCGAAGCGCTGCACCGAGCCGCCAGCGACCAACGGCGGATTGAGCTGCACGGCGTCGCCGCCGATCAGGGGCACGCGGTAGAGGTCATACCATTCGTCGACGGTCTGCCCGGCCAGATAGGCCACCTGGCCCCCGGCCGGATTGATGGCGAAGTCGAGCACCTCGCCCTCTGACAAAGGGCCGTTCAGCTTGATCGCCTCGCCACCCTCGATGGGGACGCTGAACAGCTCCGGCGCGCGGTCCACCACCTGATCGGCCACATAGACCACGCGATCGCCGGCGGGGCTGATGGCAAAGAAGGCCACGTTACCGCCCGCCACCAGCGTCGGATTCAGCGTGATCGAATCGCCGCCGCCGGTGGGCACGCTGAACAGGTCGGCGACGCCGGGCGTCGTCTGGGGTGAGATGTACACCACGCGGGCGCTGTCGGGGCTGACGGCGAAGCTGCCGACGGTGGACACGGGCGGCAGCGCCCCGCTGAGCCGCACCGGCGGCGTCTCGCCGGTGGTGGGCGCGCTATAGAGCTCGAAGGCGTTGTCGGTGACCGCATCGGCGCGGTAGACGGCATGGCGGCTGTCGGGGCTAATGGCAATCCGCGGCCCGACGCTGCCCAGTGGCTGCAGGTCACCGCTGATGGGCACCACGACGTCGGCGGCGACCACGACGTCGGCGGCGGCCACCAGGAGGTACGAGGCCAGGAAGGCGATAATCAAGACGGCCGTTAGGCGAAGCGGGCGGCTGGCTGCGGTCATAGGCGTGTGTCCCCCGAACTAGGTCTCCTGGCCCAAATCCTCGGCGATCAGACGGAATTGCTCCAGCGCCGCTTCCAGCGCCTCGACGATTTCGACCGCAATGTTGGTCGCGTCGCCAATCAACCGGCGCGCGTCGTCCATCCTGAGGAAGAAGAGGTAGGTCAGCTGCTCAACGTAGTCGCCGTAGGAGAGACCGTCGCCGCGCAGGACGGTCTCCGCTGGGCCGGACTTCAGCGGCGCTTCGCGCACGGCCACGCCGCGCCCCGGACGGCCGAACAGGGCCATCGCGGCGCGATCCTGGATTTCCCAGCCGGCGGCGAGCAATTGGTCAATATCTTGGCGGGCGAGTGCTTCCGGTGTCATGGTAGCTGGCTGCTGCTTGCAAGTATAGCCAAACTCGCCGAACCTCCCAACCCGCGTGCTGAGGTCAACACCCGTGTCTCGTTCACACTGCACGTTGCCGGTCGGTTGGCCCCAGCTACAGGTGACATTCATCACTTTACCCCCCAACGGCCGTTTGCTATACTGTGGGCGTCGCCCGCGATTGGTGACGGGCGATGTGTTTTCGTCGTTCACAGGAGGCTTCCCATGACCCGCCCCGCTTTGCGCTCGGCCGTTGTTCTCTTCGCTTGCGTGCTCCTAGCGGCCATTTTGATTGCCCAGACCACCGCCGCACCTGCCGCCACATCCACCCTCAGCAGCGTCTCCGTCAGCACCACGGGCGTGCCCGGCAACGGCGTATCGGAATGGCCGGCCGTGTCGGCCGACGGCCAAATCGTGGCCTTCCAGTCGTCGGCGAGCAATCTGGTGCCTGATGACACCAACAACGCCGTGGACATCTTTATCCACGACCGGGAGACGAGCGAGACCACGCGGGTGTCGGTCAGCAGCGCCGGGGTGCAGGGCGACCTCGACAGCTACGCCCCGGCGCTCTCGGCCGATGGGCAGGTGATCGCCTTCTATTCTTATGCGGGCAATCTGGTGAGTGGCGACACGGCCATCTGCACCAACATTGACGACTATGACGGCCCCGTGTCCTGCGCCGATGTGTTTGTCCACGACCGCGCCACCGGGCAGACCACGCGCGTCTCGGTCAGCAGCGGCGGGACACAGGGGAACGACAGCTCCTACAGTCCGGCGATTTCGGCCGACGGCCGGATCGTCGCCTTTCAGTCGTTCGCCACCAACTTGGTCCCCGGGGACACGAACGGCGTGCAGGATGTGTTTGTCCACGAACGGCCGACAGCCACCACCACGCGCGTCTCGGTCAGCACCGCCGGCGCGCAGGCCAATTGGGCGTCGTCCGGCCCCGCCCTGTCGGCCGACGGCACGCGCGTGGTCTTTGGCTCCCAGGCGAATACGCTCGTCGCCAATGACACGAACGGGGTCAAGGATGTATTTCTTCGCGACCGGGTGTCGGCGACCACCAGCCGGTTGTCCGTTGGCCTGGCGGGGGCGGAGTCGAACGGCGGGTCTGACCGGCCGGCCATTTCCGCCGACGGCCGCGTCGTGTCGTTCCGATCAAGCGCCACCAATCTGGTGACCGGCGACAGCAACGGCCAGGCCGACATTTTCGTCCGCGATCTGCCCAATGGGTCAACGTCGCTGGTTTCCGGCCCGATCACCCCGGCCAACAACCAAAGCAACGCCTCGTCTCTGTCAGCCGATGGGCGCTATGTCGTCTTCGATTCGCAAGCCACCAACCTGATCGGCAGTGATACGAATGACCGATCCGACGTCTTTCGCGTCGATCGATTGACCGGCACACTCGAGCGCCTGTCGTCGACCGGCGGCGGGCCGGCGGGCAACGGGTATTCGGCCGTGCCCGTGGTGTCGGCCGATGGGCGGGTGGTGGCCTTCACCTCGGGGGCGTCCGACCTGGTGACTGGCGATACGAACGGCCGGGAGGATGTGTTCGTGCATGCGACGGTCGTCGAAGGACTGGCGGCCGGTGTCTATCTCAGCCCGGCCAAGACCGGCAAGCTCGGGGCCCTGACCTTCACCGTGGCCGATATCCTGCGATTGGACCCAGCGACCGGGCAATGGTCGATGGCCTTCGATGCCTCGGACGTCAACATCACCAAGAACGTCTCGGCCTTCGCCTTCCTGCCCAATGGCGATATTCTGCTCACCTTTGCGGCCAACCAGACCATCAGCGGCCTCGGTGTGGTGGCTCCGCAGGACGTGGTGCGCTTCACGCCCACGGCGCTGGGCGACGTGACAGCCGGAGTGTTTGCCGTCTTCTTCGATGGCTCCGACGTGGGCCTGACCACGTCCGGTGAGAAGATTGATGCGCTGGGCATCGACCCTGACGGCCGTCTGTTGCTCAGCGTGGGCGGCACTGCCAAGGTTACCGTGCCCGGCGGGACGTTGGCGGCGCAGGACGAGGACGTGCTGGCCTTCGATCCCGACGCATTGGGCACAACCACCGCCGGCGACTGGTCGATCGCATTCGACGGCACGCCAGTCACGGGGTTGAAGGCTGAGGACATCATCGGCTATTGGGCCGACGACATGACCGGCGACCTCTACATCACCATCCTGGGCGGCTTCAACCTCGGCGGCATCAAGGGCAACGGACAGGACATTGTGCGTCTCGCGCCGACCGGGTCAGGCGGCTACGCCCCGGCCGAGCTGTGGTGGGACGGATCGGCCGCGGGGTTCCCGGGGAATGTGGATGGGTTGGAGATCGTGCGCTGATCCAGACCTGACAGGTCTTCAACGCTCTGTCAGGTCTAAGCCAGGTCTAGACCACCCGCACCGGATCCCACACCACCACATCAATCCGCCGCGCGAAGTGCAGCAGCCCGGGCGGGCCGCTGACCGGCGCGCCGCCGACGGCCGATATCGTGTTGCTGCTAATCTCGGCCGCCGCCCGCTGCAACGGCCACGGCTGGTGGTGGACTTCGGTCCGGCTGAGCGTCCCGTCCGGCGCCTGGGCATAGAGACAGTAGCGCTCCGTCAGCCAGTGCTCCAGCGTCCCCGGTTCAGCCAGATAGACATCGGAGATCGGCCGATAGCTCCCCACAAATGCCGCCGGGATGGGCTTGCCGCGCGTCCGGTCGATGCGCCGGCAGTGGTAGCTGTACCCATCGCCATCCGGTGTTATGTCAATTTGAGCGCGATAGTAGGGCAGGTGAAACACCGCTCGCGCCGCCGCCACGGCCAGCCGGTTGGTGGCGTCGAGGCTCAGAAACCACACCCCCGGACGGCCGTCGCGTTCCACGTAGACGCGGACGTTCAGCTCCGGGAAGGCCGACACATAAGGCAGGTTGGGCAAGGGGCGGCGCATGACCCCCGCCATGCGGAACGGCACGATGCCGAGATAGGTCGCGCCGTCAAACGTGTCGATGGACAGGGCGCGGGGCACAAGCGGCCGAATGAGCTCGACGGGCACCGGCCAGTGGGCAAACAGCAGATCGCGCCACGACTGGCGCCAGGTCCAGGCGGCGGTGGGCAGCGGCCAGGGTCGATGGGCGGTGTGGGCCAGGGCGGGATGGGTCATAATTGTATTGTGGGCCATGTGGCTGCGTGGGTCAATTGCATGGGCTCTGGCACGCAGCCCATCCGAACGTCAGGCGCTGCCCTAACCGTTCCGGCAGCAGAACGCCTCTGTGGCTTATGCCTATCCGGTGTGAGTAGGCTAAAATCTGCCCGCCCCGGCATGCGGAACGGGTCGGGCCGGAGAGAAAACGATAATGCGCCGAATGGTAATGTTCTTAATACTATTGATGGGCAGTACGGTGGCGGCCTGCAGTGGAGCCACGCCACCCCAAGCCGCGTCACCGACGGCCGACACGCGGCTGCTGTCCGGCTCGGCCGAAACGCTGCAGCCGATCCTGGAGGAAGCGGCCGCCATGCTGCCCGGTCCGGCGGCGGGCGTGGCCGTGGCCGTGATTGACAGCGGGGAAACCAGCGTCGGCATCGCCGGTAATCCGACGTTCGACGAGAATACCCTGTTTGAGTACGGTTCGATCACCAAGGTGTTGACCGCCAACGTGCTGGCCCAGCTGGCCGATGAGGATGTCGTGGCGCTGGATGACAGCGTCAACCAGTTCCTGCCGGCTGAACTACAGAGCGAGCAATGGCAGCCGGTCACGCTGGCCAATTTGTCCAGCCACTCGGCCGGGTTGCCCCGTCTGCCACCCAACCTGAACGCGATGTCGATGGTGCTGAGTGGATCGCTCGACAATCCGTATGCTGCCTACGACGAAGCCAAGCTATTGGAGGGGCTGGCGGACATTGAACCGGAAGCGCCGGGTGGCGCCGCCAGCTACTCCAACCTCGGCGCGGGCTGGCTGGGCACCATTCTCAGCCAGGCGACCGGCGTGCCCTATGCCACGTTGGTCGAGGAGCGATTGTTCGCGCCGCTGGGTATGACCGCGGCCACCATCGAGGGCTGGAGTTCAGACACCATTGCCCCACCGCTGGATGACAGCGGCCGTCCGTCCACCAACTGGACGTTTCAGGCGTTGGCCGGCGCAGGGGCAGCCCGAGGTAACGTCCTCGATGCGGCCGCCTTCCTGCGCGCCTCGATGGACGCGTGCGCACCGGACAATCCCAGCCCGGTGGCGCGGGCCAACTGCCTGACCCAGCAGCCAACGGGCCACGCGTTGGGCGACAACACGGCGATGGGTCTGGGCTGGCTGCGAACCGTCGGCGCGAGCGAAACGGACGTCTGGCACAATGGCGGCACGGGCGGTTATCACACGTTCATTGGCTTCAACCCGACGCGTGACACGGGCGTTGTGCTGCTCAGCAATGTGGCCGGTCTGGACGATATCGATACGCTGGGGTTGCACTATTTGTTGGGTGAGTAAGCGCGGCCGTTTGTCGGCCGACAGGAGGCAGACTGTGACTTTAGTCAATATCGCCGACAAGTTCGGTCAGTTCAGCGACCAGTGGAGCCCGAAGCTGCTGGGCGAGGTCAACGACATGGCGGTTAAGGCGGTCAAGGTGCAGGGCGAATTCGTCTGGCACCACCATGACGACGAGGACGAGCTGTTTCTGGTGGTGAAGGGCCGACTGACAATGCGCTTTCGCGACCGGGACGTAACTGTGGGCGAGGGCGAGTTCATCATCGTGCCCCGCGGCGTGGAGCATATGCCGGTGGCCGAAGAGGAGACGCATATTCTGCTGTTCGAGCCGCGCACCACGGTCAACACCGGGAATGTGCGGAATGAGCGGACGCAGGAGAATCTAGGGAGGATATGACGCATGAGTCTACATGAAACCCCAATGACACGCTGGTTCTGGCAGCAAGTTGGTGGCACTCTTATTGAAGAGTTTGCGGCTGTTCATCGTACACCAGAGCAAGGTAACCGAGCCATAGACGGTGTAATCATATTGGACAACGATCTCCGGATCGCCAAACAGTCGGAAGTATCTGTTGAAAACAAGGATATCATTGTTGTTCAGACAAAGACCGGGCGCTTGGGAATGTATCTCTTGCGGCAAGCACTATTCTCTGCTCAGCTCATGAAACGACATAATCCGCGCTCAGTCCAAGGCGTGGCTCTGTGCACGAAGAGCGATGCTGTTCTCCAGCCACTCTTGGAGCACTATCCTGATATCAGGGTAGTGATCTACGAGCCAAATCTAATCTCGCCGCTGCAATGGTGACCATAAGTCATAATCGCAACTGCTCCAGCCAGATGTTACGTCCTAATGTCCAAGGATACCTCCAGACTCTGCGTCTGTACCCTGGTCGGAAGCTGGCCATCATCCAGTGCCGAGATAGTTTTCGCTTGCTGCCCACTATGTGAGTTAACTTCGCGCACAATTCCCTCAGACGTACTGAGTAGGACGACCTAACGAGACTTAGGTTGATTCTAAACCGGAGAAACAGAAAGTCGCCCTTCCACACCGTAACTGCCTTGCGGTGTGGCCGCAACCTGTCAGTTTGCGCTACCATTTAGACAATCGGCCAGCTGTCCCCATCGAACTGATCCACCTGCGCGCCGTAGATCAGCTCGCGGCGGATATAGTCGTTCCAGTAGCTGTGGGGATACTCGCGCGGGTGGGGCTTGACGGCCGTCAACGCCGCCATCTGCGCCTCATCCAGCTCGAAGTCGAGCACGCCCAGATTATCCATCAACTGATCCAGCCGCCGCGCGCCCAGCAGGGGAATGATGTTGGGCGATCGCTGGCGCACCCAGTTGATGGCCACCTGCGAGGGCGTTCGGCCGATTTCGTCGGCAATGCGGATGAGCGTGAGCGCCGCGGCCTGTTGTTCGTCATTGGCCTCGCCCACCCGCGTGGGTTCGTCCGGCCCGCCGGGCTGGTTGAACTTGCCGGTCAGCGCGCCGGCGGCCAGCAGGCTGAAGGCCAGCACACTCAGGTTCAGTTCGCGGGTCATGGGCAGCACGTCGGCTTCGATGCCGCGATTGATCAGGTTGTAGTTGCCTTGATAGGCGATGAACCGGCTCCAGCCGCGCAGTTCGGCCAGCATGTTGGCCCGCGAGACAACCCAGGCCGGCGTGTCGGAGATGCCGACATAGAGCACCTTGCCCGCGCTGACCAGGTCATCCAGCCCGCGCATGACTTCTTCCACCGGCGTGGAGTAGTCCCACATGTGGAGATAGAGCAAGTCGATGACATCCGTGTCCAGCCGCCGCAGCGACTGTTCCACGGTGCGGACCATGTTCTTGCGGGCGTTGCCCCCGGCGTTCAGGTCGTTGGGATTGTTGCCCGGCCGTCGTAGGGTGTACTTCGTGGCGATGACCCAGGCATCGCGGTCTGTGCCCACGAAGTCCCCGATAAACGACTCGCTGGTGCCGTTGGTGTAATTGCTGGACGTGTCGAGGAAGTTGCCCCCGGCGTCGGCGTAGGCATCGAACATCTGGCGGCTGACCTCTTTCGACGCTCCCCAACCCCAGTCCTCGCCAAAGGTCATCGTGCCCAGGCAGAGTTCGGAAACGCGCAGACCTGACTGGCCCAGTAGTTGATATCGCATGGCTCTTCTCCTTGTTGGTATCAAGAGATTCTGCTGGATGAACGTCTGTTCGTCAACTAGGGTGTGTTGACATTTAGGAAATAACGATAAACTTGTCTCATGACAAAGGTGAAACTCCAGGATGAGCAGTGGGACAAGATTCGAGAATTCTTAAGGGACGATCCGAATGCCTACATCGGCAAAGACGAAGGCGAATGTCGCCGGTTTGTCGAAGGCGTGCTGTGGATAGCCCGCAGTGGAGCGCCGTGGCGGCTTTTGCCGGCTGACTATGGGCGCTGGAACACCGTCTACAAGCGGTTTGCGCGGTGGTGCGACCAAGGCGTATGGGAGAGAATGTTGCTCCACTTTGCCGACGACCCGGATATGGAACATGGGATGATTGATAGCACGGTTGTCCGCGCCCATCCGTGCGCGGCCGGCGCCCAAAAAAAGTGGCGGCCAGGAGGCGCAAGCGTTGGGACGTAGTCGCGGCGGTTTCAGCACCAAGATTCACGTCACGGTCGATGGCCTGGGGAATCCGTTGCGTCTGCGGCTGACGCCTGGACAGGCGTCGGATATTGGTCAGGCGATTGATTTGGTAGATGGCTTTTCCTTTGACCATCTCATTGCCGACCGGGGCTATGCGGCCCAGAAGTTCTTTGATTGGATCGTGGACCAGGAGATGAAACCGGTGATCCCGCCCCATGCGAGTGCCAGGAACGAGAAAGCCGACCGTCCCTATGACAAATGGCTGTATCGTGAACGCCATTTGATCGAGTGTTTCATCAACAAGATCAAGCATTTTCGCCGCGTGTTTTCTCGCTTCGACAAACTGGCTGGCCGCTATCTGGGTTTCCTGCAGTTTGTCAGCACATTAATCTGGCTTCGGTGAAATGTCAACACTACCTAGCCGCGTCATCAAGGTCATTCCGACCTGTTCCGCTACACGGTTGCCGGCGGCGCAACCGACAATTGCGGCGATTGCTGTGCGATGTAGAAGTAGCTGACCTGATTGTCGGCATCGTCATAAGTATACGGTTCTTCGTCCCAGTGCAGCCACAGGAAATTTAGCGCCGGAGCCTGGCGCCCGGTGGGGCAACTAACCTGGATTGGAGGATGTAGATCGATGTTTACTGAAAAGGAAGTCGACTATATGCAGGGGCAACCCCTGGCGCGGCTGGCGACCGTGGGTGATGAGGAGCAACCGGATGTTGTGGCCGTCACCGCCCGCTATGACGGCACGCACTTTCTGATTGGCGGCATGTCGAATGCCACCACCCGTAAGTACAAGAACATTAGCGCCGGCCGATCGCGTGTTGCCCTGTTGTTCGACGATTTGGAGACAATTGACCCGTGGCGGCCGCGCGGTATTCGCATCTACGGCACGGCCGAAACGGTCGAGCTGGATGGCCCGCGTGGCCCCAGCCCGGTCATTCGCATAACGCCCACCATCTCCTGGAGCTGGAGCATCAACGGCCCGGCGATGGTCGACGGTAAGTTCGCGCCGCACCGAACCGTGCATTGAACGTACAAGCGCAACCGGTGAGGGGGACCGGCTCATGTGTCAGGCCGGTCCTCCTCAAGCGCATACCATCAATTTCTGCCGAGTGGCCCTGCGGCAACCAGTTGATATTCATCGACCGACGATCCCACGGACCTAATCTCCATAGTTGCGCGTCGTGCCTGTGAACGCCACAATTGGGTCATGATCACCACCATCGGCTTCGACGCCGACGACACCCTCTGGCACAACGAACACCTCTACGCCGATGCTCGCCTGCGGTATGACACCATCCTGCGCGGGTCGGCGGCCGTCAACGGCCACGGCCTGCCCGACGACCTTGACGACATCCTCCACGAAGTCGAGGTGGCCAATCTGCCGCTGTATGGCTACGGCATCACCAGCTTTGTCATGTCGCTCATCGAGGTCGCCATCCGCGTGACTGACGGCCGAATCACCGGTCGCGAGATCGCCCAGGTGCAGGCCATTGCCCGCGACATGGTATCGGCCGAAGTGGAACTGCTCGACGCCGTGGAAGAGACGCTGGCCGATCTCTCGGCCGATTTCCCGCTGGTGCTCATCACCAAGGGCGATCTGCTGCACCAACACGAAAAGGTGGCCCGCTCGGGCATCGACCACTATTTCCAGCATGTCGAGGTGGTCAGCGAGAAAACGCCGGAGACCTACGGCCGCGTTCTACAACGACTGAGCATCGAGCCGGGGGAGTTTGTCATGGTCGGCAATTCGATGCGTTCGGATATCCTGCCGGTGGTTGCGCTGGGCGGCCGAGGGGTCTATGTGCCCAACGACCAGACCTGGCACTTCGAGAATGCCGAGTTGCCACCGAACGTGGCCCACGCTGTGGTCGAGGTGCGGGAGATTGGCGAGGTGCCGCAGATCATTCGCGGAATGAGCGCTAATTCGCGTGAACCTCGTTGACCGCGAACGCCACAGCTGCGTCGAGATCGAGTTGTCGGCCCGCCTGCCACGCCTCTAGCAGCTCACTGCTGAGGCAACGATTCGTATAGCACGGCCAGCTCCCGGTCGTATTCTTCGCGCTCGTAAGGTAGCATATCTGCGCCACCTCGCTTCCGTATAGCTTCGGCAGCCCCAAGGAGCATCGCTGCCCGCCGAAACTGCGATCTTGTGCACGGCGATGAATGCCAGGGATTCGAGTTGGTTGGCGACCGCAGCAAGCGTGCCGAACTCTTGCCATTTTTGAATTGTATTGAGATATATGGCCTCGGCCTTTTCGTCGTTACCCTCACGACGTTCCAAGTGGGCCAGGTCGCTCTCAATCGACACAGCAAACCGCGGGGTATGGATTTGGCGAAACGATGGCCTGGCTGTGGTAGAGAATTTCGCGGGCGGCATCCAGACGGCCAAGGGCCAGCGCCAGGTGGTGCAGGCCAATACCGGAAAGTCCATAGAGGAATTGGTTGTCGACTTGCCGGCGAAGGGCATGTGCTTCCTCAAAGAGCGCTGTCAGCGGTGGCCCTATCTCCCGCCTGCAGATGCGTCGAGGCCATGAGTGTCAACGGAATGATTCTACCCGCCGGAAAATCGATCTTGGCCATCAGATCGGCCGCCTCGCTGGCGATGTCGAATAGCTCCGGTGAATTGATGAAGATAGCTGTGGAACCTTTCACCATGAGGGCCGTGGCCAGCGCATTGTCGTAACGATCGCCCAGTTCTCTGGCCAGCGCCTCGGCCTGACTCAGAGATGCAAAAGAAGCCTCATTCTGCACCGGTGCCAATTTGGAGATTACCCATCATGACGAGGGCCGTCAGGAGCGTCAGGTTATGCTGATAGGCCTTTTTGTCTCCGTCAGCGCGGTTTGGTTCCGAATGGGAAACGGCGACGCGAAGCCACTCAATGGCCTCGTCCTGAGCGATCACCCACTGGGCTAGGGCAGACATATCCAGGGCCATTGGCAGGGCACGCTCTGGATCGACCTCCAGCGCCCAAGCCACGGCGGCTCGGAGATTATCGAGGTCTGGCCGCATTGTCTTCGATCCATTGGTAGAGAGTCAGGCTGCCAAAACCGGCGAACAGCATCTTGCCTTCCATATGGGCGGTTATGGCGCCAACATCGGCTACGACGTTGCTGAAATAAGCCAGATGACGGTTGCGGGCTGCGGCCGTTTCGCCGGTCTCGAACAGTTTTTCTCGCGCATATTGCCGGATCGTCTCTAGAAAGCCAAACCGCGCTTCACCCGCTTGCTCCTCGATGGTGATCAGGGACTTGTTGACGAGATTAGCCAGGAGGTCGAAAGCGTCTAGACCTGACTGATCTTGGGCGACAACCCCTTCGGCCGCTTCCAGGGTCCAGCCGCCGACAAACACCCCCATTTGCCGGAAGAACCACCGCTCATCTTCATCCAGCAAGTCATAACTCCAGTCGATCAGGGCGCGCAGGGTTTGCTGACGGGGCAGGGCCGTGCGACTACCGCCCGTTAGTAACTTGAAACGGTCATCCAGCCGGGTTGCTAACTGCTCGGGTGGTAGCAGCTTGATCCGCGCCGCGGCTAATTCAATAGCCAGCGGAATGCCATCAAGACGCCGCACGATCTGGCCCACGGCGGTCGCGTTTTGATTGGTCAACTGGAAGCCTGGCCGTGCGGCCCGGGCGCGCTCGACGAAGAGCTGCACAGCTTCATAGCCCTGTATTGTCGGCATGTCCGTTGCATCGCGGCTGGGAATGCCCAGCGTCGGCAAGTGATAGGTCGTCTCACCCGCAATTCCCAATCCCTCGCGGCTGCTGGCCATGATTGTCAACTGGGGCGCAACGGGCAGCAATTCGGCCGCGAGTTCAGCGCAAGCGGATACCAGGTGCTCGCAGTTGTCGAGGATGAGGAGCAGTTCTTTGTTGCGCAGATAATCGGCCAGCTGTTGGTTCAAACTGCCCGTTGTATTTTCGCGCAGATCCCACAGCATCGCCACGGCCGCTGGAACCATTTGTGGATCGCTTAAGGGTGCCAGCTCGACCAGCCAGGCACCGTGGGCGAACTCGGATTGAACATCCCGACCCACCTGAAGCGACAGCCGCGTCTTGCCCGTACCGCCCGGCCCGGTCAGCGTGACCAGACGGGTCTCGGCCAGCAGCGTCTTCACTTCGGCCAGCGCGCGATCCCGCCCGATGAAGCTGGTGACGGGTTCGGGCAAATTGCCGCGCCGGGCCTCATCCGTCCTCAGCGCCGGGAACTCGGCCGGCAAGTCGTCGCCCACGAGCTGCATCACGCGTTCCGGCTGGCTCAGTCCGCGCAGGCGATACTGGCCGAGATCACGCAATGCTACTCCCGCAGGCAACGAGCCAGCGACCAACGACGCAGAAATGGCCGACACCAGCACTTGCCCGCCGTGCCCAATGGACATCAGACGAGCGGCACGGTTAACGGCCGAACCATAGTAATCGCCGTCGCGCAGTTCCGTCTCACCGGTATGGATGCCCATGCGGACCCGAATCACAGGCTCTGTCTCTTGCCAGGCCGACAGCGCATGTTGGGCCGCCAGCGCGGCCGACGCCGCGTCGGCCACTGCATCGAACACAGCGTGAACCCCGTCGCCAGTGGTCTTGACGACATGACCGCCGTTGCCCAAGACTGCCTCGTGGAGGATGGCATCGTGATGCGCCAGGGCAGGCTTCATTGCCAGCGGATACTGTTCCCACAATTGGGTGCTGTTCTCAATGTCGCTGAAAAGAAAGGTAACGGTGCCGGTGGGCAGTGCGTCGGAGGTCATGATAGGCCACAGTATAGCATGCGATCCCGCTAACAGAAACGCGTCGCTACCAACGCTGTCCGGCCAGGTTTGGCGCATGGCCTTGCCTACGACAGGTCTAGGGTGACTCAGTCCTCAACCGCCTCGGCCAAAAGGTCCTCCAGATACACGCCCGGTTCCAGCGCCCGGTTCTGCCAGCCCGGCTGGAGCCGATCCAGCATCATGGCCATCGCCATGCCGGTGTAGTAGAAACGCCCTTCGCCGGGGTCGTTGGCCATGCGGCTCAGCTGCTCAATCTCGCGGTCCCAGCGGGTGTCGAACGTGGCATAGCCGCTGAAATCGGTCAACGATTGAGTCGCGGCCGCCGGCGTGTAATCAGCCGACTGCGCCGCCGCCCGCCACAAGGCCAACTCCATATAGCGCGCCTGACCTTCCAGCCATTCGCGCTGGCGTTCGAAGTCGATCTGGCGCGGCGTCAGACCGGCCTCGGCGCGCCGCTGCCCTCGCAGCGCCAGAAAGTCGGCGGCCGCTGCGGCCGTTTTCTCAACCGTCTGGGCTCTCAGTCCCTCGGCGAGCAGGTCGAGTTCTGATTGCCAGGCTGCGGTGAGCGACGCATCGTCCCACGGATAGCCCTGTTCTTCGCGCAGCGATTCCTCGGCATCACGCAAACGGTCGGGAGCTACCCGGCCCTGATAGGCGTGAAACGACTCGTGGGCGATCAGCGAGATGAACTGATCGCTGCCGCTAACGAGCTGGTTGAGGAACAGGCCATAGGGGAAGACGGCTGCGATCGACTCCGGCAGGTCGGACCGAATCTGCTGGGCCAGCCCGATGCGCATCCACTCCAGGGTCGTCATACTTGCGGCCCAGGCGTCGCCGACGCGCACCGTGAAGGCCTGCGGCGTATCACCAGACAGTGGCAGGGGGGCCTGATAGACCGGTTGCCCACTGACTGTGACGTCCGGCAGTATTTCCCACGCACTGCCCACGGCTTGCCCGTCCGGCACGGTTCGCCACCCGTCGGCCGGGTCGGTCAGCCCGGCGAGAAAGGCCGTCTGTTCGTTATATAGAAGTACCGGGACCGGTGCGTCGCCATAGCCCGGCCAGACCCGGTTGCCCAGTTCCCGGCGCAGATGATCGAACTCAGCCATATGGGCGAGTGTTTCGGCGCTCAGCGTCTGCGGATCGTTCGAGGCGGTGGGGGCGCGACGATTGACGATGAATAGGACGGCCGTTGCCAGAACAACTAGCGCCAATAGCCCGGCGAGAATACGTACTACGGTTCGTGTCAAGCGATGGGTCATTGCCTTGCCTCCATGGCGCTACCGTAGCATGGGGACATTGGCTTGTCATGTAACGAATGTCATATGTCGGCGAGTCTACCAACGCAGCCAGGCCTGTAGCGCAGACAATGGTGTCTGCGACGGCCGATGAAGACTCAGACAGGACTGACTGAGCTACCCCTGGGCGGGCGTCCGCGCCTTTAGCGCACCCTCGCGCCTAAAGAGGAAGAGGGGTGCCTCGACGCCGTTCTGGACCACAGAGTTCAACAGGGACTATGAAGGGATGAGTACGCCGATCCGATGGAGTGCCTTGGTCATAGCGATCACCTTGCGATTGGTGACGTGTCCCGGCCAGGGTAGAATGGCCCGGTAGACAAATTCGTCCCCGGATAGGGAAACCGACTCGTGACACTTGCTCTGTGCCCCACATGCGGTGCGCCGGCCATTGACGGCGAGGCCTGCCGCGACCGCTTCGACCGGCTGCTGGCGCTGGAACTGACCGACCCGGCCTACGGCGTTGTGCACCACCTGACGGTGCCCGCCTATTATCTCCAGCATCCCGGCCTGCTGTCGGCCAGGGGGTGGCCGACCATGCGCGACCTGCTCGGCCGATTTCTAAACGATGGGGCCACACCTGCCGATGTACGCGCCCGCTTTCGCCGGGAGATGGCCGCGGGTTCGCGCGATTGGAGCGTTACCCTGGGGCCGTCGCTCGAACTGCCGCCCGGGTTCGCCTGGCGCGTAACGATTCTGACAATCGATCCCGCCGATCCGGACGCCTACCCGGCGGCGATCACCGCCTGGACACGGCTGGTGTTGGCTGATGCGATCGCCGTTCCTGCGCGGTTATCCTCTGACTCTGCCCATCAGCCGGGCACAGGGTAATCGATGACCTTCTCGCTCGGGGGCAGGGCCCACAGGATGACGAGCAGGATGATGCCGCCCACCGGCGCCAGGATAAACAGCAACCACCATGTGCTCTTGCCGATTTCATGCAGCCGCCGCGCACCCACAGCCAACAGCGGCAGCAAGAAGACGATCTGGACGGCCACACTGAGTTCTTCGCTGAACGCCGCGAATGTCGCCGCGACCAGCGTGTAGAACACCGCAAACCACCAGAACTCGTAGCGCGTCGCCGTGCCGTTGAAATCGGCAAACTTGGTCAGCGCGGTCTTGATGGCATCGATCGGGGTCATGGGCTCGCTATCTTCGATGAGCACCAGATCGCCGGGTTCCACTTCCAGGGCGTCGGCCAGGGCTCTGACCGAGTCAATCGAGGCCTTGCCGCTGCTCTCGATGCGCTGAATGGTTCGCGGACTGAGACCGGCGGCCTCGCTGAGCTGCTCCTGGGACATGTTCTGGGCAGTCCGTAGTTTTCGCAATAAGTCGGCATCAATCTTCATACGTTATTTCCTCGGTCTGTCGTGAAATCCCGTTCACTATACCTGAAAACCGGGCGTCACGTCTACGTCAACAAGCCGACAGTTGTCTGACAGAACGGCCGAATCAGACCGGTTTCATCAGGGTTGGCCCAGCTCGCGACCCCGCCAGAGTGCTGCTTGCGGTCTGATCGGCCGCGGGAGTCCACATATGGGCTGGGCGGGCACAGATTCGGCCTATATGGTACTAGACCACATGTTCTGTTCTGTGGTATACTGCGCGGCAGATAGGACATCCCCTGTCTGTCCCGGTGACAAGCTTTGTTCGTTCAGTCAGTCACATAGAAAAGGAGACAAACCATGTACGTTATCGACAAGTATCCGGATGGTATTTTCGCGTGGGTCGATCTCTCGTCCCCCGATATTGCCGGCGCCAAGCAGTTCTACAGCCGAACTGTTCGGCTGGGAGATGCGCGATCAACCGCTGCCCGGCGGCGGCTCTTACACCAACGCCTACATCGACGGCCACACGGTGGCGGGTCTGGCATCAGATGGACGAGACCATGATCGATCAGGTCGGGCGCGGCCTGTGGACCTCGTATGTCAAACATGATGACGCCGAGGCCGTGGCCGAGCGGGTAAGCGCCGCCGGTGGCGCCGTGATCATGCCGCCGATGGACGTGATGGAAGAGGGCCGGATGGCGATGTTTGCCGACCCCACCGGCGCGGTCTGGGGCGTCTGGCAGCCCAACAACCACACCGGAGCCCAAGTGGTCAACAGTCCCAACAGCCTGGTCTGGACAGAGCTGCAAACCAATGACACCGACAGGGCGCGGGCCTTCTACAGCGACGTGTTCGGCTGGGATTCGGCAGTCGATGACACCGACTACATTGCCTTCAGCCAGGATGAGCGCGTTCATGCCGGGGCAATGGCGATTCAACCGGAGTGGGGCGAGATGCCGCCGAACTGGTCGGTCTACTTCCTCGTTGATGACCTCGACGCGATGGTGGCTAAAGTTGAGCGAGTTGGGCGGCCAGGTTCACAACGGTCCGATGCCTGCCGGGCAGTTGGGCCGGCTGGCCGTGGTATCGGATCCGCAGGGCGGGGTGTTCAACCTCATTCACTACAACGGCCCGGCCGATGCGCCGCCGAGCGTCTAGATAGCCGAAATGTATCGAACTGCACATGGATGGACGGTCGTCCAAACGTATCATACCGGCAGGTAAACGATCGCGCCGGGCCGGGAGTGTTCCCCCTCTGCGGCCCGGCGCTTAACATACCGGGAGGTACGATATGCGTAAACTGACAGTTTTCTTGTTCATTCTTGTGGCCGGACTCACGATGAGCGCCTGCGATGCGATCAGCGTGGACGACGGCGTCCTGACGATCGACCTGAGTATTTCGGAGACGACCATCAATGACATCATCACCACGGCAATCGAGCGCGGGTCCAACACCGGCGAGGATGTGCTATTTGATGCCGTTACCGGCGTGGACCTGATCGAGCCGGATACAATTCGCGTGTTTGGCACGGGTACCGACAATGGCGCGCCAATCGCGGGCAGCTATGATCTGCAGATTGGTGCGGAGGCGGGTGCGCTGAAGCTGGCCATTACGGCCGTTGATGTGCCCGGCGTGACGCTGGGCGACCCCCGACTGGTGCAGGCCAATGAAGAGCTGACGCGGTCGTTCAGCAATCAAGTCGTGGCCGAGGGCGGCGAGGGCGTCATCAGCAGCGCAGGTATTCAAGGCGGCGAGCTGCAGCTGCGTATCGCCGCGCCATTGGGACAATAATCCGGCGTAACACAAGCATCTTTGCTTGTTCTGCTTCCAACGCGGCGAACTGCAACTGAGCATCACCGCGCCATTGGGACAGTCATCCGGCGGGGAACAAGCATCTTTGCTTGTTCCCCCGCCGGCAACATACTTGCGCTTCGCCTGATTGTCGATTGACACGTGCACGCCCAGAGTTTACACTATCGACAACAGGCCCGGGCACCAAAGCGTCACTCACTTGCCACCGTCCCCCACGTTGCTGCCCCGCCTGCTTCGCCCACAGTGAGCCCCGGCGTGTCCGGGCGAGTTCTAGGCATCAGGAGGATTGGCGACTGATGAACCGCGTTACTGTGTCCCGGCGGCGTGCCCGCCCCATCTTACTCTTGTTGGCTGCCTTGCTGTTCGCCCTGGTGCTGGTGACTCCGGCTCTGGCGCAGGACGACGTCACGACCGACGGCCTGAAGCCCGGCCAGACCGTGACCTATGATCAGAAGATACCCATCAACATCGTGTTCGTTGGCTATGATCGCGCCGATATCGACACGGCGTGGCTGAAAGTCAGTGCTGCCCGGCGGCTACGACCCCATCGTCCGCTATCCGGCGTTCTATGGCGTGGCCGGGCGCGAGATGGGCCTGTCCTTCGACTTTCGCTATGACCTGACCTTCGCCGGGCAGCGTTTCACCGATGACTACTTCAGCTACCTGGCCTCGATCGCCACTCCCGGTGATCTGACCCTGCCGCAGGTGTGGTACAACGACAACGCGACCAACGTCCTCGATGTGACCGGCCCCGTGGGCTATATCGACGCGCCGTCGGCCGAGAACTGGCTGCTGAGCAACGCCCATCGACTCGATGTGGACACCAACAAAGCCTATACCGTGTTCTTCGTCAACTGGTACGGCCGCGACGACTTCCAGTTCCACGTCTACACCAAGACCGATGAGCCAGACCCTGACACCGGCTACAACTTCGGCGTCGAGCGCGATTCGCGCAAGCTCATTGCCTGGGGCGGCAGTCATGGCCGCGCCTGGTTCTATGATCTTTCGGCCGGGCCGGAAATCTGGACCGACAACTGGTATGTCGATGGCGCGGATGTCGACGGCGACGGGTATGACGATTACCGCATGCCGCCCATCTGGGAGTATACGGCGGGCGGCTTCCGCGACCCGGCCGATCTGGGCTATGACCTGGGCCTGGTGACGCGGTTTGTAGCCATCAACTTGCTGTTTACCAGCTCGCCCCTATATGACCCGATGGTTTCGTCACCGGGACCGAACGGGCGACAAGGTGGGTCATATCGAGGTGTTTGAATTCGATCGGGACCCGCAACTTCCGCGGCATGCGCTTTGTCAATACGATGAGTACATCAGCAGTGAATTGTCCGCATTCCAGCCATACTACAATTGGCAGTTCGCCGTGGAGAACAACCGGCGCACCCCGCGGCGGCGCCCGTCAGGCCATCAAATCGCCGGTGAGGTGCATCAGCCGGGATGATTGCTGGACGAACTACGGCGACGTATTTGCCCAGCTATTCTGCTACTTTAACGAGAACTACGATCGCTACGTGCCCTGCCTATGGCCCGCAGGACTATGTGTCCACGGCCTTCCTCTATAACACGACGCTCGAGCGCATGGGGTCGCTCGGTGGGCTGCTGGGTTTCGCCGATGACAACTGGACCGACGGCACCCCGTCCTACGTCTTCGGCTTCCTGACGCCGGAGTTCAAGGATTCGGGCTACGGGCTGAGCACGACGACGGTGCATGAGATCGGCCATCATCACGGCATGTCGCATCCCCATGATGGCTACGACTCAGAGTTGGATCTGGACTACGGTCCCGGCGCCGATTTCTACTTCGCCTGGTCGGGCGACGAGAGCGCGACGATCATGAGCTACATCGACCTGAACTTCTCCTATGGGACGTTCGACTATGACAACATGGGTCGCTATCAGTTCGCCGGCTATCTCAATTGGGCCAACCATCTGCTCGATGATGTCCAGGCGCACCCGAACTACAACAGCGTCAAGTCGCTGGTGCAGGACGGCAAGGCGCTGGCCAAGGAAGCAGAGAAATCCTTCAATCGCTGGGAGTATACCGACGCTGCCATGTATGCCCGCCAAAGCTATGAGGCCATCGGCATGGCGGCCGAACAGCTGGGCATCTCCAGCACGCGCGAATCGGCGCTGAAGCTGACGCCGAATCCCAACGTGCCGCGGGTGCTTGACCCGATCCGGCATGAGGACAACTAGGTCTCGAGTTAGCCTGACCGGACCTGGCAGGTCGGCAATGAAGGCATTGCCTACGATCTGTCAGGTCCGCGCCGCTGCCACCATGTGCGCACGGCCGGAATGAGAAATACCAGCAGAATCGCCCAGTAGAAGGCGACGAATAGCAGCAAGTAGGTCGGTGGGGCTACGTTGACCACGGAATCGGTGGGGTCGGCGGGGTTCACATAGACCGAAAAGGGGCTGCCGTCGCCGTCCGGACGATTGCCACGTAGGTAACCGGCCAGCACTTCGGCTGCGGCTTCGCGCGTGGTGAAGCGTTCCGCACCCTCGCGCCGCAGTTGGTCGCTCTCGTAGGTCTGTCCAGCCACGGTGTAGCGATAGCGCACTACCACACCATAGGCCGTGGCCCCGTCAGCGGCGCCGGGCAGCTCCTCAATCGTGCTGCCGATCAGCTCGGCCGATACCGTGGGCCACTGGCTCGCTTCGTGGTAGTCCAACAGATCACGCGCGACAATCGCCAACAACCAGATGCCCCCCAGCGTGAAGAAGCCCAGTACCAGTGCAATACCGATGCGGCGGCGGCGATCCTGGTCGCCCGGCTCTCCCTGAACAGGACCACGGGAAATCATGAAGCTATAGTCGGGGAGGGGCGGACTCGCCTCACGGGGCAGTGCCGGTCGGTTGGGAGGGGCTGTCGGCGCGAACGTTGAGGTCGGCGGTGGCCACGCCATCGACGGTCATCGTCGGGAACGCGAACGGGATGCCTGCCTCACGAAATGCCCGCAGAATGTCTTCGGTGATCGTGCTGCGGAAGCCGCGCCGGCGATTGTAGGCGACCGGGTAAACGACCCCGATTTCAATCCAGCTGTCGGCCATTTTCGTATAGGCGCGGGGTTCCAGCGGCGACATCGTGATCGCCAGCTGGCGTTGCAGTTCTTTCTGCTGCTCGCGGGCGGAGGGGAGCAATTCGCTGTATTCAGGGTTGTCCTGGATGATGCCAACCATTATTTCTTTGGCTCGCTCCCAGTCCTGGCCATAGGGGACGCTGGCTCGAATCTCATCCCACACCACACTCAGGGCGCGCGAATAATTAAAGAGCGGTTCCTTGAAGATGAAGGCGTTGGAGAGGGTCACAATGCGACCGGTACTTTGCATGCCGCCGAGCCAATTACCGGTCTCCATCAACGTCGTGCGCAGCACGCTGACGTCCACCACGTCACCATTGATGCCGCCCGTCTCGATGCGATCGCCCAGCGTGAACGGACGGCCGAAGATGATTGACAGCCACCCGGCAATACTGCCAATGACCTCTTGCAAGGCGAAGGCCAAACCGGCGGCGATCAGACCTACCGCAACCGTCAGATCGGTCGAGCGCTGGATCCACAGTCCAAACAGCAGAATAAGGCCGGTTGCCGTGATGATATAGTCGATGATCTTGCCCAGCATGTAGACTTGACTGGGATCACCGCGATACCGCTTGATGATGAAGCGCTGCGCAATGCCGCGCAGAACGAGAATGCCGAAAATGATGACGACCGAGAGGATGAGCTTGCGATAGAGATCGTTGGTCCAGATTTCGGTGAGGAAGCTCATGATGGGAGAGTATAGCAAAGTCGGTCGAAGGCGCTATCGGGACTGAGTGGCAATGGGCGCAAACGGGGTCGAAGGAGGGGACAGCGCAAAGCGCCGCATTAGGGGGTAACGCGACGCCTTGCTAGGAGGAAATGGAAATGGAAGGTGGAGATGTGTGTGCTGCCCTGCTTTAAGGTTACACCACTAGTACTCTGGTCATGGTGAATGCTTTACAGTAAAAGTGTAGCCCAGTTTACACTTGCGTGAACCACCAGCGAAAAGGGCGGGAAGGGGGCATGAAGGGGGCCGTCCTGTCCAGACGGCCCCGGTCAGCTACTCAGGGGCACACGACGTCAGCGGCGCCGGCGTCTGTTCGTTCTAGCATCACGGTGACTGTGGTCTCGAGGTCGGTCGAGGAGCTAATGAACTGCGCCGTGGGGTCATAGCTATAGGGACCGCTGAAAGTCAGCATCTCGCCGGTCCACCGTCCGCCGTCTGGGTAATAGCGCCAGATCACGCTCTCGTCGGTGGACCTGAAGCGCATGGCGACGATGTTGCCGTCGGGATCAACTTCGCCAAACAGGTCGAAGGTCCCTGTTTCGTCGCCCAGACAGTAACGCGCCAGACCTTCCAGATTGGTGCCTGTATAGCCTTCCATCTCGTCCGACACATCGACCAGCGTCACGTAGAGGGTGCCGGTCGTTTCATCCTCGGTCAGGACCAATGGCCCCGACCAGTTTCCGGCCACGTCTGACGCGACGCCGGAACAACCTGCCAGCGCGGTCATCAGGAGTGCAACCGCGCTCACTACCAATAACGCCGGCCGATGCAGTAGGCGGGAACGCCTGATGATAGCCTGACTAGCCATGTTGCCCCTCAATCGGCCGTCCCACAGTCAGCACGTCTTGCAGGTCCGGCTCCAGGGCCGCGTAGCCGGCGTCGGGTGCGACGCCCAATGCATCCAGGGTCTTGCTGAAGAAGCAGCGGGCAGCGGCGGCGGTGGTGATGTCGAAGATCTCGGTGTCGCTGAGACCATGGCCGCGGAGACCATCGATGTCGGACTGGGTGATGGCGGTGGCATCGCGCACGACCTGTTCGGCATAGGCCATGATGGCGACGTCAACGGCAGTCAGATCGGCCGCTGTCTGATAGTCGGCGGCGATGGCGGCCACCTGTTCCGGCGAATAGAACGTGTCGCGCAGCACTTTCCCGTGGGCCAGGCTGCAATAGGAGCTGGATAAGGCGCGTGCCGCAGCCAGGGTCACCAGCTCGTAGCGCCGCTTGTCCATGTTGCCGGTAATGCTGCCCAACAGCGCCCACCAGCCGCGCATCACGTCCGGCCGCAGACTGAAGGCCCGGGCGTAATTCGGAATGGCGCCCAGCTCAGCCACGTAGTGGTCATAGAGCGCTCGCGCGTTGTCATCAGCCCTCGCAGGGTCAACGGTCTGAATGAAAGCCATTTCGTGTCTCCTTGTGCACCGCTTCTGCCGTTGGTTACAGCTCCAAGACCTGGCAGGTCGTGGCTCAACCGACGGCCGACCGGTACAACCTAGATGCGCCGCAGCGCACTGTTACCATGGCTCCCGGAACCGTATGCGAATTCTAGCGTTGGCACAAGACTGTATCAAGCGATCGGAGACACGGGACGCAAGTAGTTCCGCGAAAAGGGGGCCAGCCACCACCGCCCGGGTGGGTTGGTTGGCGCCCTAGAAGGGCCAGATCAACGGCACCAAGCAGCAGGGTGATCACGAGGAAGATGGCCATCAGCGGCGCGCCGACCTTGATGTAGTCGGTGAACCGATAGCCGCCGGGCGCTCATGACCATCAAGTTGGTGGTGGTGCCGATGGGGGTCATGAAGGCGTTGGACGCCGCCACGGCGACGGCCATCAGCAAGGGGTAGGGTGATAGGCCCAGGTCGGCCGCGGCCGTCAGCACAATCGGCGCGATCAGAACGGCCGTCGCGGTGTTGCTAATCACCTGGCTGAAGGCAGTGGTCAGCAGAAATACCCCGGCCAGCAGCGCCAGCGGACCAATCGCCCCGACCGTTCGCACCAGTGCCCCGGCCAGCAGGTCCGCCCCGCCGGTGATCTCCAGCGCCGTCGACATGGGGATCATGGCCGCAATGAGCACCACGCTTTGCCAGCCGATGGAGCGATAGGCCTGGGTCATGTTGAGGCAACCGGCCAGCACCATGGCCACGGCCGTTATGAGCGCGGCCATGACAATCGACACCACGCCGGTGACCATCATGACAACCATAGCCACCAGGGCGAACACCGCAAACAGGGCGCGCGGTGTCAGCTCCACCACCTGCCGCGACAGGGCCTCCGGGCTGCCGACCACGACGAAGTTGCGCGCCTCGGTTTGCAGCAGTTCGATGTCGGCCCAGCGCCCGCGCACCAGCAGCGCATCGCCAAATTCCAGCCGCGTGTCGGCGCCGCTCAAGCGCCGGTCGCCGCGCCAGACGCCGAGCACGTGCACATGGTACTTGTCGGCAAAGCGCACCTCGGCCAGCGAACGGCCGATATACTGCGACCGCGCCGAGAGCAATACTTCGGCGACGCCCACTTCGGCCGACAACAGCTCCGAGGCCAGCAGCTCGCCGTCGCCTGCCAGCGACTGTTGGCCCAACGAGTAGGCCACGGCCAGCCGCTCCACATCTTCGGCGCGCCCCTTCACCAGCAGCCTGTCCTGATAATGGATGACGCTGTCCGGTCCGGGCATCGGCGGCGCACCGTTGGAAGGTCCTAGCAGCATGCAGGCCTTCGCGCACCTGGCCGCTCAGACGCTGCAGCAGCGTCGCGTCGGCCGCGGTGGGGGCGTCCTCCGGCTGGTTGGCGTCGATGCGCAAGACGGCGACGTCATAATCGCGGCCCAGACCGGCTTCCTGGAGAGTTTGGCCGATGAGGGGTGATCGGGCGCGGACACGCAGCGAGAAGAACGCCTCCTCCAAATCGAACGTATCGGCAATATCGCGCATGGACTCGCTCAGGTCCAGCGGCCGTTGGTCGGCCGCCCGCTCCGGCAGCAGGCGCCGGCCGATGGTCATCATATAGACCACCGTGACGACCAGCAAGGGCAGGCCGATGAGGGCAAATTCGAAGTAACCAAATGGCTGCTGACCGGCCGCGGCCAGGGAATCAGCCACAACGATGTTGGACGAGGTTCCGGTCAGGGTCAGCAGGCCGCCGGTGTTGGTGGCGTAGGCCAGGCCCATCAGGAATTGCGAGGGCACACCGCCCAGGCGCCAGGCCGCGGCGACCACGGCGGGCATCAGTGTGGCCACGGTGCCGGTGTTGCTGATGAACGCCGACAATCCGGCCGCACCGAGCATCATGTAGATCAACAGACGCTTGGGACTGCCGCCGGCCGCGCGCAGCAGCTGGTTGCCCAACCACATGGTGACGCCGGTGCGCGACAGGCCTTCGCCGACGATGAACAGGGCGGCGATCAGGATCACGGTGGCATCGCTGAACCCGGCCAGCGCCTGCTGCGTCGTGAGGATGCCGGTCAGATAGAGGGCCAGCAAGGCCATCAGCGCCACGACGTCCGACCGGATTCGGCCGACAACGAACAAGACGATGGTGATGGCCAGAATGATGAAGGTGGTGATCATGAGGTGTGAAAACGAGTCCGGCAGAGGCCAATCATGCCATAGTTGGCGCGGGCTGGCAACCTCAGGAGCGGCCCATGCAAGAGTTTTCGGTAGCCAGCCGTTCCCGGTGTAGCGCAAGCATGTTGCTGGCGGCCGGGCCGAACAATCAACATGATTGTCGCACGTCGCACCGACTACTGGAAAACCGTCGTGGCCCTTGCAGGGTCGATCAAACCCGTTTCATATCGGCCGTTCCGTTGACGCTGCGCTGTCGCTCTGAGCCTAATTCTCAAGGTTCAAGGCGTAGCCAATCCCCGGCACGGTTTCAATCATCGCCCCGCGAATCTCGCCGGCCTCCATCTTGGCGCGCAGGCGATAGACGAGCTGTTTGAGCATCGCCCGGTCGCCGCCCGCCGGACCCCAGACTGTAGTGATCAGCGTTTCGCCGGGCAGCACCTGGCCGGGATGCAGCAGCAGTGCCTCGAGCAGACGCACTTCCAGCGGCGTCAGGCGAATGGCCGGGCCGTCGTTGGGGCGCAGCTCGTTGCGCGAGCGGTCGAGGGCCAGACCGCCGGCTTCCAGCGCCGCCGGTGGGCCACTGATGCCCGCGCGTCGCAGCACGGCCCGCACCCGTGCGACCAGTTGAGTTGGACTGAACGGCTTAACGATGTAGTCATCGGCGCCCATCTCCAGCCCCCGCACCACCGCCTCGTCGCCGTCGCGGACGCTCAAGATGATGATCGGCGTGGCGGCCTTGGCCCGCACCTGCCGGCAGACGCTCAGGCCGTCGAGCTTGGGCAAGTTGAGATCGAGCAGTAGCAGGTCGGGCGCTTCGGTTTCATAAGCGGTCAGCGCAGCCAGCCCATCATAGGCTGTCACGACGTCGTACCCCACGCGGCGCAGGGTGAACGACAACACATCGGAGAGGGCCAGATCGTCTTCCACGATGAGCACTTTCATGCGGTCACCTCCGGCACCGGTATGGGCAGGCTGACGCTGAAGACCGCGCCCCCGCCTGGCCGATCGGCCACGTCGACCGTCCCCCCGTGGGCCTCGGCGATCTTCTTGACGAGGTACAGGCCGAGGCCGATACCGTATTGCTCTTCCTCGCCACCGCGCAGCCGCACGAAGCGCCGGAACAGCAGGGCGCGGTCGTCGGGCGAGATGCCGGGGCCACGATCGGCTACGGCAATGCGCAGATAACTATCTTCGGCCGAAACGGTCAGGTCGATGGCCGTGCCGCCGGGGCTATACTTGCTGGCATTGGCCAGTAGATTGACCAGTGCCTGGGTCAGCCGGGCGCGGTCGGCCTCCAGCGGCGGCAGGTGGGGCGGCTCGGTGACGACGATTGCCTGGCGGCGGCGCTCCACTTGCGGCCGCACGATCGACAGCGCCTGGGTGATGACATCGTTGAGATCGACCTCGCGCGGCCGGATGGCGAATGACCCGGCCTCGATGCTGCTGCTCTCCAGCAAGTTGTCGATGAGCGTCTGCAGGCTGATCAGGCTGAGGTAGGAGGGCTGGAGCAGCTCGCGGATTTCGGCCGCCGAGAGGTCTTCGACTTCGTCCATGAGCAGCTCCATAGAGGCGTTGAGGGTGCTGAGCGGCGTGCGAAATTCGTGCGAAATGTTGGCCAGGAAGAACGACCGCAGATTGCGCAGCGCCTGTTCTTCGGTCACATCGCGCAGTACGAGGGCGACCTGGATGGTGTCGCTGTCCGGCGGGATGAGGCGCGCGCCGGTGGTGGCCACGACCAGCGGCTTGCCGCTGCGGCTGAGGATCTCAATTTCGCGCTTGTCACCGGAGGGCGGGATACGGTCGAGAAAGGTCTCTCCGGCAGCGTCGGCCAGGGGGAAGATGTCGTTGATCGATCGGCCGATCGCGTCCACACTGCGCCAGCCGGTCATAATCTCGGCCCCCAGGCTCATGAACGTCACCTGGCCGCGCGTGTCGAATGTGACCACCCCTTCCTTAATGGACTGCACCAGACTGTTGAGCCAGTCGCGGGCCTGAGAGCGTTCGTCGAGCGCTTGCAGCATCGTAGCCTGGCTTTCGGTCAGGGCGCGGGACAGCGTGGCAATCTCGCGCGGGCCGGCCGGTTCGGGGATGGGCGCGGTCAACTCGCCCTGGCTGATGCGTCCGGCGGCGCTGGTCAGGTTGTCCAGCGGCGCCGTCTGGCTGCGAATGTACCACGTGCCCAGCAGCACGCTGAGCAGGGCCACCAGCCCGGTGCTGGCGATGAGGATGAGCAGGGCGTTGCGTTCAGTTTGTTGCAGCGCGCCGACCGGCAGGGCGACTTCGGCCGTCAGGACGGGCCGGCCGGCAGCGGCGCGCAGGGGCAGTGTCGCTCGGAAGTAGGGCAGCGGCGGGCTGCCGGCGGCGCGGGCCAGGACCGTCCCGGCCAGCAATCGGCCATCGCTGCTGAGGATGCTTTGCTCCACACCGGTGTCATCGCTCATCTGGTCCAGAAACGAGCCGTCCAGTCGAATGCCCGTGACCACAATTCCCAGCGTATCGGTGGTGGCCGGGTCGAAGACGGGATAGGCCGACAGGAGCATGGGCTGGTCGTCGATCAACGTGGCCCCGGCTGTTGGCGCGGAAGGGCAGGGTACGGCCACACTAGCTGATGCCGTCAGCAGCCCATCCTCGTGACACAGTTGCAGCACATCCAGCTCGCCCTGCGCCTGAAACGTGTCGAGATAGGCCAGCAACTCAGCCGGGTCGCCGTCCTGGATAAGGCGGCGCAGCGTCGGCCGTTCCGAGAGCAGCTGCGTCAGATCATCGAGTCGGTTTTGGGCGGCGGTGTAGAGCGAGGCGGTGGCGCGTTGGGTGGCGGCGACCTGCTGCCAGGCCTGTTGCTCCAGTTGGGACCGGGTCAATAAATAGGCCGGCACGCCCGCGCTGAGGGTGGTGAGGATGATGAGCACCACCATCCCAGCGACAAGGCGAGCGGTCAGGGAGGTATCGGCGAGCCGTTGGCGCATGATGCGTGACTCCAGAACCGTAGTATAGCCGGATTTGGTTCAGGGAGCGCGAGCCTGTTGCCTGCGTCTTTTGGCCGGGATTGGGGAGACAAGCAACATGCTTGTCCTACGGGAGTGTAGAACAAGCATGTTGCTTGCTTCTTATGGTCGGGGTGGGTAGGGGACAAGCAAGATGCTTGTCCTACGGCTCGACCGTGTCACTACATTCGTAATTGACCGCTGCGCCGATCATGGCCGCGCTGTCGCCGGTGCCGTTGGGTGATTCGAGGGTGATGGTCACCTTATCCGTCCCAACGGGGACGTTCTCCAGGACGAACTCCTCCAGATTGAGCAGGTCACGGCTGTTGGGCACCGTCAGTACGCGTGCCACGGACACGCCGCCCGCCTCAACGGTCAGGGTCATGGTACGGCCGTCCTTGTTCACATCCACCACCGCCACGCTGACCGTGACGACGGCGCCGTTGGCCTGCGTTTCCGGGATGGCCACGACCTGCGTGACGCTGGGATTGAAGCCCGACTCCCAGGCGACGTGGTTTTTGATGCTCTCATCGAATGTCGTGAATACGTTGGCGTAGTTCTCCGTGGTGTTATAGGTCGGCCAGAGGACAAAGGCGCGGGGCGTCTTGTTGCCCTTGGCCCCCCAGAAGAACTGGCCCTTGACGTACTTGTAGCCGGTGTCGAGCTCAGCCCCCCACCAGTTCACGGCGAAGGTACGATACGCCGGGCTGGTCGGCGCGTAGATCTGGACCTTGGTGTTATTGGGATAGCGGAAGCGGACATACTTCATCACGCCGCCCGATTCCACCGACGCCAGCTGACCGTAAAGGGAGGCCACGTCCTGGTAGTTGGGGATGACCAACTTGCGGGTGCGGATGCCCTTGGTCGGGCTGCCTTGGCCCACGCCGAGCACGGTGGTCAGCAGCGGGCCGACGTTGGGATCCACCGGACACAAGCTGGGCGGCGGGGTCATGTATTCGTAGGCGCCCACATCGACCGTGGTGTCGACGATGCGCGGGAAGCCGACGCCGCGCTGGTCGGTGGTCAGCGGCTGGCCTTCCGGGTCCAGCGCGTTGCCATTCGCTCCGGTGTTGATGGCATTACTGCCGGCCAACAAGGCGTGGGTCATGGTCGGCCCGCCGTTGTTGGCTAATGCGCCCAAATTAGTTACGGCCGCGCTGCTGATACCGCTGCAATCGCCGGCGGCGAAGTCATCAATCAGGTTATTGCTGCCAAGAAATGCGCCACCACCTTCAGCGGCGCAGTCAGCGTTGTTAGGCGCAGTGCTTTGCGTGATGATGGTGTTGTTGATGGCCGTTTCACCTTGAGCCAGGCTAATTTGCTTGTTATGGACCAGATAGGTACTTGACCCGTCGGTGACATAGTAGTTCTCTGGGCCGTCGACGCTGATGGTGTAGACGTCAACCGTCTCATTGACTTCCTCGATGCGCTGGATGGTGGTCCAGCCGCCGTTTTGGTCAATCACCTTGTCGCCCAGCTTCAGGTCGCCCGCCCGCAGCCATTGATCCGGACCAACGGCAAACGGATGCTCGCTAGTGACTTCCAGATCGTTGATGCGCAGGTAGCTATCAACCTCATGGCTAATGGTCCCATCGACGGTGGTCGTCACTTGCTGCTGTGTGTGAAAGTCGTAGCTGACGAGCTGGTCACCGACGACGACATCAGCGATACGCTTGGTCGTGCCGTCGGCCAGCAGCACTTCGACGTCGGCCGTGAAGCAGAACGAACCGGTCATGATGCCGCCACCGCCAACCACATCACTGGCCCTGTTGTCGACCAGCGTGCTGTTGTTCACAGTCAAAACGCTGTTGATGTTGGCGATACCGCCGCCTATTTCTCCGGATCTGTTGCCGTTCAGAGTCGTATTGGCGATCGCTCCAGAAACCCTCTCAAGGTAGATGCCGCCGCCGGCACCTTCGGCTATATTGTCGAGGATGGCGCTGTTGGTTACGTTGTTGACTACTTGTCCACCCTGACCATTACCAATATTAGGGACACTGCCGATCCCGGCCCCGCGCTCCGACTCATTATCGCGAATGGTTGACAGGGTGACGTTCAGCGTGCCGCCATTGGCAATGCCGCCGCCAAAGAAACCGCCTGTGTTGCTGCTAATTTCGCTGCCGACCACTGTCAGGTCGCCGGTATTGAAGATGCCATTGCCCACACCGTTTGCGGTGTTGGCGGTAACAACACTATCAAGGACGGTGAGCGTGCCTTCGTTGGAGATGCCGCCGCCCAGGTCTGCATTGCCACCAGTGACGGTGATGTCTTGCAGAGTGACATCGCTATCGATATTGATCGTAAACGGCCGAACGCCCGAAGCACCCAGGCCGTCGACTGTATGATTGTCGCCGTCGAGGGTAAGTTCGATGTTGTCGATGGGATTGTCAACAGGCAGCGTCGAGCCGGACAGGTCGATGTCGCTACCCAAATTGATGGTGTAATTACCGACGGTGGTGGCGAAGTTGTAGCACTGGATGGCTTCGTTGAGCTGATCTTCATCGTTGACCGTGATGGGGAAGGTGGGGCAGTTGACGCCGAACGGACCTTCCACGGCGCCCATGTCGACGATGAGGTTGCGAATGCGCGGGAAGATGTTCAGGTTGCGCTGGTCAAGCGCCAGAGGCGCGCTGTTTTCATCCAAAGCCAGGGCATTGTCCCCCACATCGACGGCCGGGCTGGTGATATTGACACTGCCGGTGAGTTGTAGCAAGGGCATTGTTTCGGTCTTGCCCCCCCATTGCAGTCCCAACGGACCCAGGATGGGGTTCTCGCCGACGATATTGCCGTTGCCGACCGGGTTGCCCGCGGCCAGGCCACAGGCGTTGTTCGGGTCCTGGATCAGGCTGAAGTTGATTGTCGCTGTATTGTTGTTGACGCAGTCTTCGTCGTTGCCCGCCAGGATACTGTTGTTGATCGTGATCGTGCCGTAGTTGGACACGCCCTGACTCGTGTTGTCGGCGACGGTCGTATTCGTCAGCAAAGCCGTGACATTATTATTGGAGACGGCGATACCGGTCTCATTGCGGGCCACGGTGCTGTTGATGACGCTAAAGCCGCCGTTGTTGGCGACGACGCCGAGGGCGTTGTCACGTAGCGTTGAATCGCGCACAACGGCCGTGCCCCTGACCACGAAAACGCCGGCAAAGCCATCGGCCAGAGTGCTGCGGGTAACGATCAGGTTGCCGCCATCACTCCTGATGGCGCTGCTGAAGCGGCTGACGGTCAGGTCTTCGACGGTGAGATCATCACCGATAGCTGTCAGGGCGTCAAAACTGCCATCGGGATAGTTGCCCGCCAGCGTGTGATCCTGGCCATCTATGACTAGCGACACGTTGTTGGCCGGGTTGTTGATGTTGCTGATGAATGGCAACTGCGTCGTTAGGGTAATGTCGGCGTCGAATAGGATGGTATAGATGGTGTTGGTGGTCTCGATCAGGTTGTAGCAAGCGATGGCGGCCGTCAGTTCATCTTCAGTCGCCACTAACACGGGCGAAGACGGACACTGCAATTCATACGCACCGATGTCAACAGGGCCATACTTGCGCACGTAGGGCGCCTGGCGCTGGTCAGAAGTTAGCGGTCCGGATGGGATGGCGGCCAGGGCATCGTTGCCGCGGTTGAGGGCGAAGGTGCCTGAGGAGACGAAGGGTAGGGTGTACGTTGAGCCGCCATTGTCGCTTAGATCGCCGAGCAACGGGTCGTGCCCAATCCAGTTGCCGCTGATGCCGCCGTTGGTCAGAGGCAGACCGCAGGCGCCCGCGCCGGTGGCCTGCATCAGACTATACTGGATATCCACGACACCGGAGACCAGCTCGCAGTCGCCGGTGTTGTTGCCCGCGCTGATAGTGTTGTAGATGGCGATGGCCGGGCCGTAGACGGTGAGGCCCGCGGCGTTGGAGTTTTGATATACCGTACTGTTGACCAGCCCGGTGGCGGTGCCCGCTGCCAGTCCGCTGCCACCCTTGGTCGGTGTGGTGTTGACAACGTTGTTCTGATAGATCGTGCTGTTGGCGATGATTAGGGTACCGTCGAAATCGGTCAGCCCGGCCGTGCCCACACCGCCACCGATGCCCAGGGTCGCGTCGCCCACTTCATTATAGGCGATCAGGCTGTCCAGGATCGTGACCGTGCCGCCGTCGCTGCCAATGCCGCCGCCCATAGAACCCAGCGTTGTGCTCGTGCCGATGGCGCGGTTGCTCTTAAAGTCGCCGGCGGTAATGGTGATGACGCTGTCGACACCGTATAAGGCGCCGCCGGCGGCCGGATCGCCGGCCAGGCCAACGGCCTGATTATCACTGAAATCGCCTTCGTTGAGGGTCAGGGTGGCGGAGAGGGCCAAAATGCCGCCGCCGGCCGCAGGATCGTAGGCGCCGCCCAGACCGATGGCTGTTTCAACGCGGCCGTTGCGGATGCCGAGCTGGTTTGTAGTGACAACCGTGCCGGGCTGCAGGGTCATCAGCCGGTAGGCAGCGCCGCCTGGCCGGTACAAACTGTGGCCGTTGCCATTGACGACGAGTTCCGTCCCCGCGGCCGCATTGGTAATGTCCGGCGGGGCGTTGAAAACGTCGACTTCACCGGCGAGCTCGATGGTGAAGACACAGCCCGCCCCCTGACTGTTGAAGTCGGTGATGGCGCTGTCGTATTCGGCTTCATTGCTAACGACGGTCGTGCCGCCACAGGAAGCGGCCGCGGGGGCCGCCGGGAACAGCAGCAGGCCCAGGGCCATCAGGGGCAGTATGAGCGCGGCCAGGAAAACGGCCGAACGACCGAGGCGATTGGCGTTACTCTGACGATTAGTCACACGATCCATTTTATGAGTCTCCACGTGGCGCTGCGACGACGGCGTGGTGATCCACGACGACGAACTGGCAGCTGGGTCGGCCGGCGCTGGGCGTCGCTGACGCTGGTTGTTTGGGTGCACGAGGCATTATGCCAAGAATACGTCAAACTCGACCGATCAGTCAATGGTACCATGGTCATGGGCTGAGCGGGTGACCACGTGCTATTGGTTCTGGGTGACGTCGCAGAGTAGGTTGGCAACGATTCGGGGGATCGTTGTCGGCCGTTGCCGGCGACCAAGCACAGTATGACGCAGGGACGGCAGCGAGTCAACCGGGTTTCCCCAGATAGATGGGCCGATATGGCCGGCAGCGCGCGGGCGAACTACCGTCCGCTTGCCGACCGTTCGCTTTTGGCTATCATCGCCTCCCAAGGAGATCATCCGGCATGTACCAATGGGAAGCGCAGGTGCGGCGAGACGACAACCCGGTCAATGAGGCGGGGCTGACGGCCGTTCGCGATGAGTTCGAGACGGTTCGGCGCGCCAATCGCAGCGCCATGACGGCCATTTATGTGATCTATGGGGTGGTTGTCTTCGTGGCCGTCCTGTTTCCCTATGGTCGATTCTCGGAGGCGCTGCCCGACTCCGGCCTGCCGGAAGCGATCCTGGCTGTGGTGCTGGCCCTGTTCAATCTGGTGGCGCCGCGGCTGCTGGCCGAGGCTACGCGGACGATGGATCAGGAACGCATCTACACGCTGTACGGCCGTTACTTCTCGCCGGAAGCGATGGGCGCCATGCGGGCCGAGATTGGCGTGAGTGTGGACACGTATCGGCTCATTATCGCCCTGATCAGCGCCGTGGCCCTGCTGGCGTTGGCTGCTAGAACGTTCGTTGGCTGACCTCACGCGCCGCAGGGTGCGATAAGGAGATATGGAATGGCCGCATTGCCCGACTGCCCCCACATGCCCCGCAAGTGTGCCCACTATGACCCCACCGTCTGCAAGGACCCGGCCAGCCGCATGTGCCACTACGTGCAGAACACCATCAATTCGGCCGTGTCGGCGCGGGCGGCGCTGGCCCCGCTGCGGGACGCCAAAACCCTGACGGCCGATTCAGCGACGCGCCGGTATTTGGCTGAGATTGAGGCGTTTCTGCTGGAGATGGGCGTTTAGAGGGACCGGGACAGCAAAACTGCCGGTCATGTGAGGCATGTCCGGCAGTCAATCTGCGAGCTGATCAAAGGCGCAACGGGGACACGATTGTCGCCCGAAGGTCCACCAGGTCTGGAAGGTGGAGATGACAGGAAAGATATATAATGAAGGAGACCGATGGCAGACGTGTCGGCCGGTGGATCAACAACCCGTTCAGGTTGTGCGGTTGACGTGTCTCGACTCGGCGTCCCCGGTGCGCCTCTGGTCAGCTAACTGTTGGCCTAGGCCCCAATCAGACCTGACAGGTCGGCGAACAAGTTCGCGCCAAGACCTGTCAGGTCGGACTTTGGGTCGATTAGGCCGGCTGGTGGGTGCTGCAGAACTCGGACCCTTCCAGCGCATTGCGCTTGCACTGCGATCCGGCCTTGGTTATGGCCTGGCAGCGCTGCGGCTCGACCTCGGCCGTTGGCTCAGGCGGCGCCTTGACCGACTCGGTCGTCGGAGCATGGCCGTTGCCATTGGTCTGCGGCTCCAGCGAATCGGCCGCGCGGGCGGCCAGGTCGCTGGCCGCCTTGCTGGGGCGAGCCGCCAGGTCGCTCAGCTCGGTGCCGGCGCGATCGGCGACTTCGCTGACACTCTTGCCGGCGCGTTCGGCCACTTCGCCCACTGCCGACGTGCTGACGACCGGCTCGTCGTCGATAACGTCCGGCATCTCCTCGCGGACAATGCGGATGGAGACTTCGGTGAACCAGGCGGCGATGAGGGCCAGCACCGACCAATACCCCAGCAAAGCCACGCCGACGATACCCGCATACAGCGGAATCTCAATCAACGTCTTGCCGTCTTTGTCGGTCACGGTGATCTTGCGCACTACGGCTTCGCGCAGCAGCGCCTGAACCGTCTCAACCAACTGGCCGCCGGCCACGGAGATCTGCTCGGTCCACTCACTGGCGTCGTCGGCCAGGTCGATGTCGATTTCTTCTTCGATGGGGATGTTCATATCATCCATAATGGTTGCTCCTGCGCCTAGGCGCTTTTGATGTTGGCTTCGATGGCGCCGGCGGTCTTGTCCAGCGAACCGGTCAGTTCCTTGACGGCCTCATCCATCGTGGCCGGGGCCTCTTCGTAGTCGATGATGATGGATACGCGGCCCAGCCAGGCTGCCACCAGCACGGCGGCCGTCCACGGCCCCAGCACCAGCATGCCCGCAGCGCCCAACACCATCGGAATCTCGGCGATTGTGCGGCCGCCGGCGTTCTTCAGCGTGATCTTGCGCACCGTGGCCTCGCGACCCAAACGGCCGAGTGTATCGGCCAGATCGCCGCTGCGCACGGAGATCTCCTCCGACCAGCGTTGACCGGTGGCTTCAGCCTTCTCGGCCTGGGCCTTTACTTCTTCTTTGATGTGGATTGTTTCGTCCGACATAGGTCATTCTCCTTCAATTAGCGATACCCGCGCCCCGCGACGCCAAGCAGCCGGAAATGTCTGTTTTCTATTGGCCTATACGCAGGTGCGCGATATGAGTTGCGAGAATGATAGCGCGCTGCGTCATTGGGGTAGGTGTTCTCTCATCTTGGGTGTTGGATATGGAACAACCACCACCCGCAGGAAGGGAGCCGGTCCCCGCCTGCAGGTGGTGCCCTTCGAAAGGGTCTAGAGGAGGAATGGCTGCTGTCAGCCGCCGGATGGGTCTAGCCTGTTTTGGCCGTGGTTTCCACCTGGGCCGCTTCAGCCGCCAGCCGCTCCTCCCGCGCCCGGCGCAGGTCGTCGCCGGTCAGCACGTTGTGGTTGACCGCGCCGCCGTTGTGATGCACCTGCAGCGGCACGATGGTTACGACCACGCGCTCCAGCCCGGTTAGCCCGACGTTGAGGATGAGCGAGCTGTTCTGGTGCAGAGCCTGCGTCAACACTGAATCCATAGCCAGATGGCCCATCACGATGTGGACGATGGCGTCCGGGTTGTCCTTGAGAAGCATGCTGATGTATTCCCGAATCGGCGACAGCAGATGGCGATAAGGCGACGGGATGATGACCAGCTCGCCCTCGCCGACGTAGCGATCCCACTTGGCCTGGGCCGCGGCTTCTTTCTCCGGGCTGACGCCTACATGAATGGCGTGCCAGGGATTGCCCAGCGACTTGGCGAAGTTAACCATCTGAATCGTGCCCATGTGGACGCTGTCGATGAGCAGAACGGTGATCACGCGGTCGGTCTTGACCAGTTCGGGGGCGTTCTCCATGCTCAGCGCGTGGGCCACGTCTTTGTAATGGTTATGGATGCGGAAGAAGAGGAACACCAGAGTCGGCACCAGCAGCAGGATGAACCACGCACCGGACATAAACTTGGTGATGGCGAAGATCAACATCACGATGAAGGTACACACGGCCCCAACGGCGCTGATGCCCATGTGAAATCGCCAGTGCGGGTCGTAGGTCAGATCAGTCTCCAGGCCCTTGATGCTCTCGCCGGGCTGCAGCTTGCTGATTTTGCGCAGGCGCACGACCATGCCCGTTTGCGACATGGTGAAGCTCAGGAACACGCCGATGGCGTAGAGCGGGATGAGGGCCGTGGTAGAGGCGCGCATGATGATGACCAGCACCGAGGCGGCGATGGCCAGGGTCATGATGCCCCAGGAGAAGACCAGACGGCCGCCGCGATAGGTCAACTGGCGTGGCAGGAAGCCGTCCCCGGCGTGCAGGGCGGCCAGTCGCGGGAAGTCGGCGTAGCTGGTGTTGGCGGCCATCAACAGGATGAGCGCCGTTCCGGCGATGACCGCCAGGTAGAGGATGCTGCCGTCGCCGTAGATGGTGCGGGCCATCTGCGAGATGATCGTTTCCTGCTCACTCGGGATGGCCTGGATGTGACGCGACAGGATGGTAATGCCCATAAACAAAGTGATCAACACTGAGCTCATGACCACCAGGGTGCGCGCGGCGTTGGTACTGCGCGGTTCCTTGAAGGCGGTGATGCCATTGGATATGGCTTCGATGCCGGTCAGGGCCGTCGACCCGCTGGAGAAGGCGCGCAGGATAAGGAACATCGACAACGGCACGACACTTTCCGTGGCGAATTGCACGCCCGTCACTTCGCCCAGGGTGCCGGTCGCCCAGCGATAGAATCCGATGCCCAGCGTCAGGAACATCATGCCCAGGAAGAAGTAGGTCGGCACAGAGAAGATGGCTCCGCTTTCCTTCACACCACGCAGATTGACGATGGTCATGAAGGCGATAACTGTCACGGCCATAACCACCCGGAAGGGGGCCAACCCCGGAAAGGCCGAGACGATCTGGGCCACACCGGAGGAGATGGACACGGCTACGGTCAGGATGTAGTCAGTCAGTAGCGCGGCCCCGGCGATCTGCGCCGCCACTTCGCCCAGGTTGTCGCGGGCGACAATATAGGCGCCGCCACCGTTGGGGTAGGCGAAGATGGTCTGGCGATAAGATATGGTCACAATGGCCAGCAAGATGCAGATGGCGATGGCGATGGGCACGGCCAGCCCCAGATAGGACAGGCTGCCTGCCAGCGCCAGGATCACCAGGATTTCCTCGGTGGCGTAGGCCGTGGACGAGAGGGCGTCGGAGGCGAATACCGCCATGCCGACCTTTTTGCTGACGACTTGGTGGGCCAGGCTGCGTGTCTCCAACGGACGGCCGATGAGCAGGTCGGACACGCGCGACTGCTTGGGAGAAATCGGATCAGGTTGAGTAGTTGACATAATAGAGATTGTTAGTGCTAATGCTCACAACTTGAAACGGCGCTCGGCCAGCCGGCCGGCGCGGAATCGTCGAAAGTTGTCTCGTTTATGGGCCGACCGGATTGATTAGCGGACTGACGCCGCTGTCGGTGAGGCTGTCGTCATCCGTAGCGGGGGCGCCCAGGGTGACAGCCGGCTGGTCGGCGAGGGACGTCAGGCCATAGACCGGCCGCCCCACAATGCGCCGCACACGCCACTGGGCATACCGATTCCAGGGCGCGAAGCGGCTGGGCGGTGGCGGCACCAGCAGGAGGGTGGCGTCCAGTTGGTCAGCGGCGGCGGCCAGCCCGGCGGCATAGTCGGCGTAGGTGCAGACGTGTTCTTCAAAGTTCACGCCATAGGTTTCGGCCGTGGCTTCACAATCATGCAGGGCCAGGCGGTCCTTGGTGCTGTAGTTGGCCATACCCGCCGCGTCGCCCAACAATTGGGGATTATTCACGCGCACCATCTTGATCACAATTACGCGGCCCTCGTTGTCGCGGGCCACGGCGCAGGCCAGATGCATGGCTTGCATAGTCCATTGCCGCTCGCCCAGGATGACCATTATCGATGAGGTTGACATACGTTCCTTCCCGAACCCGCGCCGCAAGGGTCTGGGTCAATGCGCGGCGATGGGTTCAATTGCCCACAGTGTAGGTCGGGGCGCGTCAGGATTGTGTCAAGCGATCGGGCTGGGACGTAAGGATTCTGTAAAGAACGGCCGATCAGGGGATGTCGATGAAGCGGTAGCCGATGCCCGGCTCGTTGAGGATGTACCGCACATTGGCGGCCGGGTTTTCGTGCAGTTTCTTGCGAATCTGGTTGACATAAATTCGCACATAGTGGGTCATATCGGTATATTCCGGGCCCCAGACAGCGCTGAGGATGGCCCGATGGGTCATGATTTTGCCCGGATGGGTAATCAGCAGCCGCAAGATGTCGTATTCCTGCGGCGTGAAGTGCACTTCTTGCCCTTCGACCAGCACGTGGCGGTTGACCAGATCGACGGTCAGGTCACCGGCTTGAATGACGGCTTCAGGCGTGGCCCCCGGCTCCACGACTGTCCGACGCAGTACAGCCTGAATGCGCGCCCGCAGTTCTTCCATACCAAACGGTTTGATGAGGTAGTCGTCGGCACCTGCGTCCAGGGCCTGCACCTTGGTAGATTCGTCACCACGGGCCGAGAGAATGATGATGGGCACGCGGCTCCATTCACGCAGCCGGCGACAAACTTCCAGGCCGTCCGGTACGCTGCCCAGGTTGATATCGAGCACAACCAGATCCGGCTTGCGTTGGGCCACCTGTATCAGAGCATCTTGACCGGTGGCCGCGGTGATCACCTCATGGCCGTAGCCGGTCAGGCCGGTGGTCAGCAGCTTGCGAATCTGGGGTTCGTCATCAACGATCAGGATCATCATGGCGCATTCTCACTGCGCGGCAGGCTGATGACGAACGTAGCCCCGCCGCCGGGCGTGTCTTCCAGTACCAACTGCCCATGGTGGACCTCGACAATGCCGCGGGCAATGGCCAGTCCCAGCCCCACACGGCCGACGACGGATCGGCCGTCGGTCGACTGATAGAACGGCTCCAGCACCCGTGCTTTGTCGGCGGCGGAGATCGTCGGGCCGTGGTTAATCACCGCCAGGCGCACGGCATCAGCCGTGGCGCTGCCCTCCAGGATCACACGCCGACCTTCCGGCTCGTAGCGCAGCGCATTCTCCAGCATATTGCCGACCGCTTGCACCAATAGCCCGTAATCACTCCATACCAGCGGGAGATCACCGGGGAAGTCCAGTGTGACTCTCTCTTCGCCCAGCGTCGTATAGGCGCGGGCAGCCACTTCGCCGGCTATTTCTTCCAGCGAGTTCCACTCACTGTTGAGCACGAGTGCCCCGGCCTGCAGCCGTGACATGTCCAACAGATTGCCCACCAGCCGGTTGAGTCGGTCGGCTTCCTCTTCGATTGTCTGGGCCAGCTCGCGCTGCTGCTCCGGCGACAGCGACTCCCCCAACTCGTTGAGATTGGCCGCCGAGGTCTTGATGATGGTAATGGGCGTGCGCAGGTCATGAGACACGGCCCGCAGCAGGGCGGTTTTGAGCGCGTCGGCCTCGCCCAGCGCTTCGCTGCGTCGTGCCTGTTGGGCCAGGGCCACGCGATCGATGGCAATCGACGCCTGCACCACGCAGGCCATTAGAAGCCGTCGCTGTGACTCGGTGGCTTCGGTGGGGAAGGTGGCCCGCACGGTTCCGTAGACCGTCTCGCCCGCGCTGAGCAGCAGGTAGACGGCCGTTCCCTGCGATTGCAGCCGGCCCGGGGCATGCGGCAGGATGTCGATCTGCGACGCGCCGATTTCCTCCACACCCACGCGTCGCAGCTCCCCCAGGATCGCCTCGCGATCGGTGATCTGGTTGAGCGCGCTGGTCAGACGAAAGAGAACGACCTGTTCGGCCGAAATCTGGCGCGTGGCCTCCGCCTGGCGGCGCGCATACCCGGCCAGTCGCCCGGCGATGAGCGCCGCGGCCAGGAAAATGACCAGGTCCAGCAGCTCGCGCGGGTCCTCGACGATGAGTGTGTAATAGGGTCTGAGCAGGAAGAAGTTGAAGCCGAAGAAGCTGAGCACAGCAGCCAGGATCGACGGCCACGTGCCCAACCAGACGGCCACCACCAGCGTCACCAGCATGTAGATGAGCGACGCATTGGCCACGGTCAGCCGGTCGCGCAGCAGCCACAGGACGGCCGTTGTGGCGGCGATCAGTGCCACGGCGGCGACGTAGGGCGCAATCTGACTGAGGGCTGACGGTGGCGGCGTTTTCCCGGCCGGATGGGGTTGCGTGGTAACCATGGGTAAATGGCTGTGAGTATGACGTGATCTTAACGACCTGTGGGCCTGGCGACAACCCCACGACAGGGCGATTTCCGGCCAATCGTATGCCGGCGGGAGGGATTTCAGCGGCCGCGGCGCTTAGGCGTTCTGGTAAGGCGATGGTGGCAATGGTATCATTTCCTGACGGCCCGTTGCCTGTGTTTCGTCGTAGAGGTCTGATGGGAGGCCGCTAATCGGTATGAGTACTTATGGTTAAGTCGTTTGCTGTCCTTGTGACGGCCTATCTTCTGGTGGTCGGTCTGGCCGGATGGGGCGCTTTCGGCCGCTTGTCGGCCGCGCCTGCGCCTGAGCAGTGGCAGGCCGTCGCCGGACGCGATGAAGTCACGTCCACGCTGCGTGCCAACCATATCGTCTATGATCCGGTGCGCGACCGGCTGTATGCGTCAGTGCCGGGGACAGACGCCAATCGGCCGAACAGCGTGGTAGCGATGTCGCGCGACGGCCGGGTCAGCGATCCGCTGTCGATTGGCAGCAATCCCGATGTCCTGGCCCTGTCGGCCGGGGCGGCGTATCTCTACGTCGGATTGAACGGTACGGGGCAGGTGCGCCGCGTCAATCTGGCCACCATGCAGCCGGACCCGCCCTGGACGCTGGGCAATGACATCACTTGTGGCCTGTTTGTGGCCGCCGACCTGGTGGTGCTCAGCGACAATCCTAACGCAGTGGCCGTGGCCCGGCAGAATCCCTGCCGGGCGGCGCATGCCGGCGTGGCTGTCATTGACAATGGGGTGATGCGGCCGACCGTTACACCGGGCGCCGCCAACAACGACGTCATCGAGCCGTCGGCCGATCCGGCACAGCTATTTGGCTTCGATGCCAATTCCGTGGCACGCAGCCTGCGGAGGTTGGCCGTGGGCTTGGGTGGGGTGACCGAGACCCAATCGATCCCCAACCTGTTCAACGTCACGGCGACCGACATTCGCTATCACGACGGCCGTCTGTATGCGACCAACGGCGAGGCGGTCGATGCCCTGACCCTGGAACACCTCGGCCGCTTTGACATCGACGGCGTAGCGTCGCTGCCGGTTGTACGCAACGGCCGGGCCTTCTTCCTGCAATACAACCCGGGAATTGACGGCTATGAACTCCTTATTTTCGATGCGACCAGTTTTCAGTTTCTGGCCTCAGCCATCATCAACGGGCTGGTGGACCAAGATCCCGGCAAGCCGATTGACTTCATCGATGCCGAGCGGGGCAGCATGGGCGTGCGCGTGGGTGACGGCGGTGTCTACTGGCTGCAGGTCCAGCTGATTGAGTACGCCGCTCTCCTGCCGGTCATAGCCAAGCCATAGGAGCGACAGCAACCATGATCAGTGACACACGACTGGGGACCCTGGACGAGGTGACCGGCGCCTATCCGCCGGAACTGTTACCAATCGTCATGCGCCTGCGCGACCTTATTCTCGAGGTAGACCCGGACACAACCGAGCAGCCCCGACCCGGCGACCGGGCCTTGAGCTACGGCAGTGGTCCGCGCAAGATGATCGACGGCTACGCCTATATCATGGCCCAGTCGAAGTATGTCAATCTAGGCTTCTATCAGGGGACTGCGCTGCCAGATCCGAAGTGAGTATTGGAGGGCACGGGCCAGAAACTGCGCCACATCAAGGTTCGCTCTGAGGCGCAGGTGGCTGACCCGGCGCTGCGCGACCTGATCGCTGCGGCCGTTGCCGAGCGACGGGCGGCGAATGGCGGTTGACATAAAGACCTGACAGGTCGGCGAACAGGAGTTCGCACGCGACCTGTCAGGTCGCGATGCGAGTCGTTACGCCGGCTGTAATTCAGCCCGCTGCCGCTGGCGGGTGACCATATCCCAGATGAATACGACCAGCAGAATGGCCGCACCGGCCGAGGCGGCGATCAGGATCGACTGCACGTCGCTGTAGCGGACGATGATGCCCACGTAGGCATAGATGTAGACCAGCAGAAACACCCAGTCGCGGTAGAACGTGCGGTAGAGGAAGAGGGCCAGTAGCGCGCCGACCAGGAGCATGATGACGCCCCATGTCTCCGGGCTGAGTCCGAAGCCGTTCCAACCGGCGGCGATGAGCGCCGAGGCGATGTTGGCTACCGTGGCTACCGTTAGCCAGGCAAAGTAGATGCTGATCGGAATCTGCAGGATGCGCTCCCACGTGCCCACCTTGGTCTGACCAATCTCCAGTTTGCCGTAAGCGACGGCACCGGTGTAGACCAGGACGAACATAATCGGCAGGGTGGTGACGAACATCTCCATGCCGAAGACCCAGACCCACAGGCCGTTGAGGATGAGGTTAACCATCAGCCACGGGCGCCGCGGCGCGCAGGCGCGGGTTGTCGCGATTGGCGGGCAGCGCCTGGAAGACGGCCCAGCCCAGAATACCGGCATAGATCACCGGCCAGATGGTGGTGAAGACATAGGTCGCCGGGAAGAAATAGTTGGCGTCGTTGAAGGTTTCGTTGGCGATGTTACCGGTGTCGGTATTGGCCTGGAATCCCAGATAGTTGGCGGCAATTGTCGCCAGGACGAGCACAATCAACGTGATGATGCTCCACATCGTGTTGTTATTGTTGTTCGTCACGGTTACGTCACTGCTTTTTGTTGTCATTGAACTTACCTCACTGTGGATTGTCTATTGTATGCTAATGCCGTCGGCGAGCACACGAATCATATCAGCCGCCATCGTCTCTTTCGACCGATCCTGCCAGATGACGGGCGTATTGTGGATCGTTTGCACAATTGATAGAAAGGAAGCCGCCAGCAGGTCCAGGTCGGGTGGGGCAATCTCGCCCCGGTCGCGGGCCTGGGCCAACGCGTCGACCAGTGGTTGCTGCAGCGAATCATAGATGGCCCGGCCCAGACGCTGGGCGTGGACCTTGTCCAGGGCGGGCATGTCGGCCTGGTTCATGCGAATGAGGTCCATGGCCGGCTGCGAGAACAGCCACGCGGCCGCGGCCTGCAGCTGGTCGGTCCAGCCGCCGTCGGTGTTGGCCATCGCTGCAGCCAGGCCGGCCCGATGGCGATCCAGGCTGCGCTCGACGACCTCGATGAACAAGTCCTCCTTGCCGCCGGGGACGTGGTAGTAGAGCGACGCCGTGCGCATGCCAACCGCCTGGGCGACGGCCGATAAGGTGACGCCCTTGTAGCCGCGCTCCATAAAGAGCTGTTCGGCCGCATCAAGGACCCGGTCGCGTGCCGGTGTGGTCTCGTTGGCCACCGTCGTCGCGTTGGTTGTGTCGTACCTATCTAACATTTGTTAGGTATAGTACACAAGGGATACCTGTTTGTCAAGCTATTGTCTACTATTCGTGGCGGTTTGTGTCAGACAGCGGGATCGACCGATAGGCGGGCCAGCGCTTCGGCCAGGGTGGTGGGGCCTTCCTGGCGCAGGAGGGAGTAGATCAGCATGTCCCGATGGACGCCGCGCATGAAGACCGCTTCTCGGGCGGTGCCTTCCAGCCGGTAGCCGCACTTCTCGGCGACCCGGCGCGAGGCCAGATTGTCGGGCACGATCTTCAGCTCCAGCCGATGGACAGAGCTGGCCGGCAAAGAGGATGTACGTGAACAGCATCAACGCCTCCGATGTGAACCCGTGCCCACGTTCGGACATGTCCAGCAGGCGGTAGCCGATCTCGTAGTTGTCCCAGTAGGGAGTCGCCTTAAAGCGCATGATCTGGCCCAGGATTCGGCCGTCGTCGTTGGCGCAAATGAGCATTATCCCATTGGTGTCGCTCCAGAAGCCGTCCTCGCGGAACTGGGCTTTGAAGCCGGACTCCGAGGGGATGGAGATCGGAAAGTACGGCCCGCGCAGCTCAATGTCCGTCAGACGGCCGTATAGGTCATTTAAATCGTCCTCGCGAACGGTGCGCAGAAAGACGGTATTACCTCGAACTACCATGGCTTGCTCCTGTAGTGCCGCAGAATGCCCTGCGACGCGCTCGACTCGGACGGGCGGCGGGCGCCTTTCGGCGTCTCCATGCGCCCCTGCCGGATCAGTGTTCCCCATCGGCCGGCTGATGGGGTGCATCCGGCTGGGGAGGCGACGTCTTATCCTTTTCCCAATCGACTGTTATGGTACCATTGGCCCACAGTGACGGCTATGATCCCGCCACGGCCGATCGCCGGCACCCGAGAATAGGAGCGTACCATCCATGTCCGACCTGCAACGCCGCCCGGTTCAAGCTGAACCCTACAACGCCGAAACACCCATGAGCGCGCTGGCCCAGCCGCTGACGCCCGATGGCCTGTTTTATGTCCGCAGTCACTTTCCGGTGCCCGACATCGATCCGGCGGCCTGGCGGCTGCGCGTCGATTTGCAGCCCGGCAAACGGCTGCCCCTGGACCTGTCGCTGGCTAGCCTGCAGGCCTTTCCCCGCCATTCGGTCACGGTCACCCTGGAGTGCGCCGGCAACGGCCGAACGACGCTCCATCCTGCGCCTTCCGGCACGCCCTGGGCCTTTGGCGCGGTCAGCACGGCCGAATTTACCGGCACGCCCGTGCGCAGCCTGCTCGATCTCGCCGGTCTACGCGATGACGTGGCGGAGCTGCTGTTTCTGGGCGCCGACAGCGGCGCGATTCCGGGCGGGGAGACCATCCGCTTCGGCCGCAGCCTGACGCCGGACGTGGCCCTCGACCCGGATACGATTCTGGCCTGGGCGCTAAACGGCCGACCGCTGCCGCCGGAACACGGCGCCCCCCTGCGGTTGGTCGTGCCGCGCTGGTATGGCGTGGCCTCGGTCAAGTGGTTGTCGGATATCCGGGCGCTGGCCGAACCGTATGAAGGGTATTATCAGACCACCCAGTATCTCTACAACGGCCAGGCGGGCCTGCCGGACGGCACGCCGGTGACCACGATGCGCGTCCGCTCGGTGATTGCTGCGCCGGCCGACAACTCCACTGCTGCCGCTCGGTCCGCTTACCATCACCGGCACGGCCTGGTCAGGTGACGCGCCAATCAGCCGCGTGGAAGTCAGCACCGACGACGGCGCAACCTGGCAAACGGCCGACCTCGACGCGCCCCGTCATCGCCCTACGCCGCCATTGCCTGGCGGCTGTCCGTGGTTGCCCGGCGCGGCCGCGGGTCCACACCCTCTTGGCCCGCGCCACCGACGCGGCGGGCAACACCCAGCCGCTGGAGGTGGTGTGGACGGAACAGGGGTATGGGAACAATGCGGTGCAGCGGGTGCGGGTGGTGGTGGCGGCCAACTCTCAGACCTGCACTCACCGCGTCACTGGGAAACAGCCAGCGTAACGGCCGCATCCGTCGACAGACCCCGACCCTCGGCCCACAGGCGATCGAGGTCCGGCGGCTCCAGCGAGCCTCGCAGCGCGGCTACTTCGGCGTCATAGAGGATGCGCTCCGGGCCGAGCATGGCCTGGCAGGCGTCCTCGCGCAGTCGTTCGGCCGCGCCCAACAGGACGGCGGCGCGCTCTGGCCCGCCGTGGGAGCGATCGACGAAGGCCAGGCATTCTAGCTGGTTGGCCACGGCCGCCCGGTGGCCGAGCTGCTGCCATTGTCGGATAGTTTGCCGATAGACATCGGCCGCTTCATCCACTCGGCCGGCCTCGCGCAGCAGGTGGCCGTAGTCGCTCTCCAACATGGAAGCGATGCGGTAACTGCGATTCCGTCTCAAGCGGGCCAGCGACGGTCTGAGCCTCTCGATGACAATATCAGGGTCAGCCTGAACCTGTCGATACAGCGTCATTTGCACGAATTCCACCCAGGGCAGGTAGAAGTCGTTGGCCCCGGCCAACAGCGCCGAGACTTCGTCAAGAAATGCCTGGGACAGCGCATCGCCCTCGCGCGCCTTGACAATGGCCTCGACATACATGGCCATCGCCAGGAGCGGTTTTCGGGATGGCTGCTCCGGTGCGTTTTGCAGCGCTTCCTTGGATTCAGTCGCAATCGCGAGCGTGCGGGGATCTTCCAGAAAGTAGCCGGCCTGGGCCCAGGCAAAGAGGGCCATGGCCCGCCATGTCGGATCGCCGCCGGCGGTTCGCAATGGCTCCAGCACCGGTTCGACGGCCTGTTGCGCTTCAGTCAGTTCACCCAGGAAGAGCAGCAAGAGGCCAAGAGTCACATGTCCCTTGAGGCGGGCATGATAGTAGCGCAGTTCGGACTCTGCGTCGGTAGGCGTCAGGGTGTCCAGTCGTTCCAGGGCCGTTCTCACCCAACGCGGCGCGTCACCGCCGGGATTCTGGTCGGCCAGGAAGATGGCCATATTCCAGCACAAGTCCAGGACGCGATCCGGATAGCGATCCAGCCCCCATTCCACGGCCGATTGCAGGTTATCACGCTCCATCAGCAGCCAACCGCCGGTCATCAGCTCGGCACCTTGACCAGAGGCCATATCCATCCGGTCAGAAATGGCGCTGTAGAAATCAAAGTGACGGTCGCGGGTGGTGTCGGTTTCGGCGGCATCGGCCAATCGGTCGCGCGCATACTGGCGAATGGTCTCGAGATAGCTGTAGCGGGGCTCCGGCGTATCGTCGGTCTTGCCCCAAATGTCGACTGCGGTGTCGGTGACGATAACCAACGACTTGTTGACCAACTGCGGCAGCAGGCTGTAGACATCCAGATCGCCGGCCATGAATTCGGCCGCTTCGAACGACCAGCCGCCCTGAAAGACAGACAGCCGCCGGAACAAGGTGCGCTCGTCTTCATCCAGCAGGTCATAGCTCCAGTCGATGAGCGCGCGCAGGGTTTGCTGTCGGGGCAGGGCGGTCCGGCTGCCGCCGGTCAGCAGGCGGAAGCGGTCATCCAGTCGGGCGGCAATCTGCTCGACGCCGAAGGCGGTGATGCGCGCCGCAGCCAATTCGATGGCCAGGGGGATGCCGTCCAGACGGCGCACAATCTGGGCCACGGCCGGGGCGTTCCGGTCGGTCAGCGTGAAGCCGGGCCGCACGGCGGCGGCGCGCTCGATGAACAGCTGGGCGGCTTCGGAGGCCCGGACATCTTCGGCTGTCTGCCTGTCTTCGCGCGGCAGTGACAGCGTCGGCAGCGGGATAATCGACTCGCCGTAGACCCCCAACGCCTCACGACTGCTGGCGAGAATGGTGATCTCCGGACAGGCTTCGATGAGTGTCGCGGCCAGCTGCGCCGTCGCCGCGATGACGTGTTCACAGTTGTCCAGGATGAGCAGGAGCTGCTTCTCGCGCAGGAAGTCGAGCAGGATGGACTCGGTCAGCTCGCCGGCCGGGGCCGACAGTCCCAGCGATTCGGCAAGGGCCAACGGCTACCTTCGTCGGGTCCGACACCGGCGCCAGCTCAATCCACCACGCCCCCTGGGCATAGTTCGGGCTGGACGTCGGCCGCCACCTGCAGCGACAGGCGCGTCTTGCCGGTGCCCCCCGGGCCCAACAGGGTAAGCAGGCGAGTCTGCTGCAGCTGGTCCCGCACCTGAGACATTTCGCGCACTCGGCCGACGAAACTGGTTACACGGGCGGGCAGATTGCCGATCAGTACGGCCGAAGTCTGTAGCGGCGGAAAGTCGGCCGGGAGATCGGGCGCGCCCAGCTGGAATACGTGCTCAGGGCGGTCCAGCCCGCGCAACGTATGCTCGCCCAGATCGCGCAGTGAGATGCCGGACGCCAGCGCATCATCCAACAGGCTGGCCGTGAAGCCGGACACCAATACCTGGCCCCCATGGCCGATGGCCATGAGCCGGGCGGCGCGGTTGACGTGCGAGCCGTAGTAGTCGCCGTCGCGCAGCTCGGCCTCACCGGTGTGGAGACCCATGCGCACGCGCAACCTGGTCCGGGGCAATGGTCGCCCACATTCGGCGCTGGTCCAGGTCGCGCTGGGCCTGCAGCGCCGCGCGCGCGCCATCGGCGGCCGAGGCGAACACGGCATGGATGCCGTCGCCGGTCGTCTTGACGACAAAGCCGTTGTGGACCGAGAACCGCCGCTCGTAAGATGGCGTCATGGTCGGCCAGCGCCGGGCGCATGGCCTCGCCGTGGCGCTCCCACAGCGCGGTACTGCCTTCGATGTCGGTGAAGAGGAAGGTGACCGTGCCGGTGGGGAGCGGATGGGTTGTCATGGTGACTGCGGGTAGTATAACATGAATGCCCGCAGTCAGATCGGCCGATAGACGGTTGTCCTGTGCCTTGTCCTAACGCCTGAATCAATCACATCCGCCCGATCCGCGATCCCACCAGGAGAGCGCCGGATTTACGGTTGAGGATTGGCCGGACCCGCTCCGTCCAGCAGGTTGTCTGCCAGAGCGCCGTGGTCTTGCTGATTCAGTCGGGCTAATTCGGACAGAGCCGTGACGATGGCTTCACGGGCGGCCGCCACGTCGCCCCCGTTAGCTTCAATGGCCTGGCGAAGCGTTTGACCAGCGGCCATGGCGCTTTGCAATGCCTCGGTGTCCAATCCCGTTGCCTCGCTTGCTGCTGCCATCGCCGTGCCAAGCAGACCGAAACCCGCCTCATTGGCCACACCTGTCTTGTTTTGTAACAACCGGATGACCACACCGGGAGCTATCTGGTCAATGGGCAGACCACCGGATTCCGCGATTTCCGCTTGACGTGTTTCAATAACAGAGGGGTCGAATCCGCCTTCGATACCACCACCCGCACCGCGACCGCCACCTTGACCACCGCCCGGGCCGCCGCCGGGAAAGCCGCCGCCTGGCGCAACGCCACCGGGGGCTGCTTGGCCGTCGCCCTGTCGATTTCGACCAAAGCCTGGGCCGCCGGCTTGCAGCAGGTCACCGACACTTTCGCTGGTCAGTTGCAGCACGGTAATCGCTCCCAACTGCTCGTTGGTCATTGTGGACTGGAGTTGCTTGACGATCGACTGAATCTCCACGTCTGCGGCGGTGCCGCTGGCCTGTAATGCTTGCACTGCCTGCCACAAGGGCAACATAGTCTCCGCCTGGGCCACTGTGACAGCCATGTCGGTACCTTCCAGTTGGACGGTTCCCAGCGCCAATTGGGCTTCCACCGTTAGCGCACCCGGGTAGTCCGTTGCCAGAGATGCTACCGGTTCGGCATTGGCAACGGCATCGGCGACGGCGGCCGCGGCCGCATCCCGGTCAGTGGTCCCGTCTGTGGGGACCACGGTTGGGTCAGAGCCCATCGTGACTTCCGGCGCGGCCAACTCCAGCGTAACACCTGAATCTGCTACAGGGGTTGCTGTCGTGCCACCGCAGGCGGTAAGCAGAAGGACGAGCACTATTGCGAGAACAATCACTCTATGTTTCATCGTTGTCTTCCTCAGTTGATGTTTTCTTACTCAGTAATTAGCGTAGTTTGTTGCTTGGGATGCCGGATCTTTCGACCCAACCTCTCTTATTCGTGACGCAGGGCCTCAATGGGATCCAGATCGGCCGCTTTGTTGGCCGGAAAGAATCCGAAAAAGATACCAACTGCCGCGGCTGAGCCGAATGCCAACAGGATGGAGCTGGGTGCGATTACCGTGGGCATGTCGCCGGTTCGGCCGAACAGGTAGGCTCCGCCAACCCCCAGGACAACGCCCAACAGCCCGCCCACCAGACTGAGCAACACCGCTTCAGTCAGGAATTGCAGACGAATGTCGTTGGGCGTGGCGCCCACGGATTGACGAATACCAATTTCCTGGGTGCGCTCGGTCACGCTCACCAGCATGATGTTCATGATGCCAATACCGCCCACCAGCAGAGACACGCCCGCCACCCAGGCCAGCAAATTGCGAAATGCTTCCGTTGTGGCCCCACGCGCATCGACGACATCCTGTTGCGTTTGGATGGTGAAGGGGAGTTCGTCCGGGGTTACGCCCTTGGTGCTGGCAAGTTTCAGGCCAATCTGCTCCGTCACCTGTTCAATGTCCGCACCATCGGCCACCTGGGCGTAGATTAGACGAACACTATCGCCCGCGAATTGGCGAAACTGCGACGGCGTGAAGCGGCTGAATGCCAGAGTAATAGGAATGTAGATCTGTGCGTCGTAGTCTGTGCTGCCGATCGTTCCTTTTTGTTCGGCCACGCCAATAATCGTTAACCGGACAGTCCCGGCGGTGAGCGTCTGACCGATTGGGTCGGCATCACCGAACAGGTCTTCGGCCATACTGCTGCCCAGGATGGCGACCTTTGACGAGCGGTCAACGTCATCCGAAGTGAAATACCGGCCATCGGCCAGCGACAGACCGCGAACAGACGGGAAGTCGGGCGAGGTGCCCAACAGCGTCACATCCGTCAGGGAGGTGCTGCCAGCGCGTACTGTCTGAACGGTCGGCTGTTCGACCGAGGTGCCACTGACACCGCCAACGCTTTCGACAACGGCGGTATCGTCATAGACGAGTTGCACTGAGTTGCCTGCACCGAAGGGGCCGCGACCAGGGCCACCCTGGATGAAGACCAGATTTGCGCCAAGTCCCTCAATCTGCGCGGCGATCTGGGCTTCGGTGCCCGCGCTGATGGCGACCATGATGATGACGGCGGCCACGCCGATGATGACACCCAACATGGTTAGCAGCGAGCGGACCTTGTTGCGAGTCACGCCCTCCCAGGCTATGCGGACGATGTCGGCCGGGCTGATGATATTGCTAAGCCCACCTTGCGGGTCTTCGTGAACTTGAGCTGCGTCAGCAAGAGTTGTTTCTTCCGTTATGGCGCTCATGCGTGCTCTCCAACCGTTTCCAGACGGCCGTCGCGCATGGTGATAGTCCGTTGGGTGTGTTGAGCAATATCCTGTTCATGCGTAACCATGACGATAGTGCGACCGCGTTGGTGCAGTTCATGAAGGATTTCGAGAATCTCGCTGCTCGTCTGTGTGTCCAGATTGCCGGTGGGTTCGTCGGCCATGACCAGAACCGGGTCGTTGACGAGGGCACGGGCAATGGCGACGCGTTGTCGCTGGCCGCCAGACATTTCTACCGGGACGTGGTTGGCGCGATCCAGAAGGCCGACGGCTTCCAGCGCTGTCATGGCCCTAGTTTCGCGCTCTTTGGGCGTCAACTTGTCACTGCGTTTGTAGACCAGCGGCAACATGACGTTCCGCAGGGCAGTAGTCTTGGAAAGCAGGTTGAAGGACTGGAAAACAAAGCCTATGCGCCTGTTGCGTATGGCCGCCAGCTGGACTTTGCTCATATCGCTGACGTCTTCGCCGGCCAGTGCATAGCGGCCGGATGTGGGACGATCCAGGCAGCCGAGAATATTCATCAGGGTGCTCTTGCCGGAGCCGGACGGACCCATGACGGCCACGAACTCTCCGGCTTCGATTCGGATGTCGACACCATCGAGCGCGCGCACTTCACTGTCGCCCATCTGGTAAATCTTTCGCAAGTCTGTGGTGTGGATGATTGGTTGTGGCATATCATTCACCTACTGTGTGGCGATGATGCCGGTCGTGACCACATCACCCAGTTCCAGGCCGGACGTGATTTCGGCAAAGGCAAAATTGGTCAGGCCAACTTCAACGGGCGTGAGCACCGGTTCACCGTCGCGCATGACAAAGACGACGTATTGGCCGCCGCCGATGTCGCGGACAGCCTCGATCGGCACCAGCAACGCGTTCGTCGCTTCGCCGCCAATCACATCGACGGTTGCGTTGAGTCCGGCGGGCAAGATGGTCATCCGATTGTAGTCCAGCTTAACGACAGCGCGGACGGCCGAAACGCTATTGGTCGACGTGATGCTGGGATCAACCTCGACGACAGTGCCGCTGAAGGTCTCTTCCGGGAAGGCGTCGAAGACGGCGTCGGCCGAGTAACCAAGAGCCACTTTGTCGAGGTCGGTTTCATCAACATACACTTCCAGCATGGGCCGGCTCAGGTCGGAAAGTGACAGAACGACGCCGCTCACCTCTTCGCCGGGACTGAAATTGATGGCGGTAACTGTGCCGGCCATGGGCGCCGTGAGCGTTGTCGCCTCGAGCGCCTGCTGGGCCTCGTCCAGGGCCAACTGTGCCTGGCGCAGGCTCAGCCCATCGGCTTCCTGGTTGAGCAACGCCTGCTTATAGGCCAACTCGGTCAGGTCCAGTGCTTTCTGCGCGACAGCAATCTCGTCGTCGGTCGGCCCGCTTTGGGCTGTGTCCAGTGCCTGCTGGGCACTCAGGACAGTGGATCGCGCGCCGGCGATGCTGCCGCTGGCGCTACCGGCTACAGTCCCGTCATAGTCCAGCTGCGCGATGGTCAAATTGTCTTGCGCTCGCTCCAGGGCGTTAGCCGTTGAGGTGCGTTCGTTCTCCAGTTGAGTAGCCATCCGGGGATCGTTTAGTTCCCAGTCTCGCCCGGAATCATAGGCGGTGTCATAAGCATCCTGGGCATCTTCCAGCGATCGTTGCGCTTGTTCCAAGCCGATGGCGGAGACCTGGACGTTGTTGCTGGACGCAGCCGACTGGCCGAGCGCCGCCTGATAGTTGGCCTGGGCCGCCTCAAGCTGAACCTGAGCCAGCGCAATCTCATCCTCATCCGGCTCCCAATTGAGCAGTTCATCGAGGGCTGATTGGGCCGCCTCACGTTCCAGCGACGCCTGCTCTACGGCGATGTCATTAAAGCTGACGCCGGTTTGTGTCGAGGCGCCATCGGTCTGCAGGACAGCCTGGGCCAATTGAATCTCGGCCGACGTTACGGCCTGTTCCGCGGCGCTGCTATCCAAGCGGGCCAATGCGTCACCCGCTTCAACGGTGTCACCCACAGCAACCAGTAATTCAGCCAGCGTGCCCCCGGTCGAGAAGCCTAGCGAGACTTCTGTGGCGGGAATAACGGTGCCGGCGCCGGTGGCAGAAATGCTAATGTCGCCGCGGCGCACGGCCGATGTTTGGACGGCCGATTCCTCCGCGGCGACCGGTTCAGTGGTCGATGTGCCGCAGGCGGCCAGCAGGCCGGTAGCGATCAGGCCAACCAAAACGATTGCGAGTACAGGATCTCTTCTTCGCGTAAACATAGAACTCCTCACGTGGTACGACATGTAAGCTCAGTGTAGAGCAGAAATGTTCAGATGTTATGAAGAAGGTGTTGGCAATTGGTTATGTTGTGAGAGCAAGCGGTACTGGCATTGGATAAGGTGCTCGCATTACCACGGGGGTAGTCCGTCAGGACGCTCATCTGTACTGCATTGCCCGACACTCTGGAATGCCTATAATCTCTGATGAATCTCGGCCAGGACAGGAAATCGAGCCTGGACTGAGGGACGGTGAATGATGACCACACTCAAGACCGCGACCCCCGAATCGGCCGTGCCCACCGGCGGCATGCAAAGCTCGACCGCCCTGTGGCTGGGCATCGCCTTCAGCCTCGGCTTCACGGCCCTCATCTATGCGCTCGGCCCGTCGCTGCCCCAGATCGACTTCCTGCCCGACACCGGTTATGCCTGGTACTACTGGAAGCTGCCGGAGCCGACCTTTTGGAGCCGGGCCACGTCGTGGGGGCTGTATCTGGCGCATCAAATCTCCTTCTGGGCCATCATCTGGTACGCCCAAAAGAGCAAGCTGAAGTACACCAGCGGCCTGCATCGCATCAACATCATCGCCCTGGGGGTCAATGCGCTGTTCATCACGCTGCATCTCGTCCAGAGCCACATCTGGTATGACGGGCTGGCGCAAGACGTGTCGATCTTCTCCTCGCAGGGGTCGGTCATTGTCATGCTGATCCTCATCCTGCTGATGGAAAACCAGCGGCGGGGGCTGTTCTTCGGCAAGAAGATCAACGTTCTCAAGGAGACCGGCGGCATCGTGCGGCGCTATCACGGCTATATCTTCGCCTGGGCCGTCGTCTACACCTTCTGGTATCACCCCATGGAGGGCAGTACCGGCCACCTGGTCGGCTTCCTCTATACGTTCCTGCTGATGCTGCAGGGCAGCCTGATGTTCACCCGCACCCATCTCAACAAGTACTGGACGTTTGCCCTGGAAGTGATCGTCCTGGTCCACGGCACGCTGGTGGCCATCATGCAGGGCAACGAGCTCTGGCCGATGTTCTTCTTCGGCTTTGCGGCCATCTTCATCGTCACCCAGATGTGGGGGTTGGGCTTGAACAAGTACTGGCGTTGGGGCTTCATTGCGGCCTACATCGTCGGGGTGATCATCGTCTACAGCGGCCGCGGTTGGGCCCAGTTGAATGAGATCGTGCGCATCCCGGCGATTGAGTATCTGCTTGTATTTACGGCCGCGGTGCTGGTCTGGCTTATCGCGCGCGCCGTGGCGCTGGTAGCCGGGTCCCTGCGTGGCGGCCCGCCGCCGGCCGTTTCCGGGGATTGACCTCCCGATCCCACACCTGACGTCGCGAACCTGGTTCACCCAAGACCTGTCAGGTGTACGCGAGAGTCAGGTGTACGCGAACAAGGAACACACCAGCACGATGTCAACAACCGTCTCATCCTCTGCACCGGCAACTCCTGCCGCAGCCAGATGGCCGAAGCCATCGTCAACGATCAGCTCGGCGACCGCTGGCAGGCGTACTCGGCCGGCACCAATCCCAGCGGCTACGTCCACCCGATGGCGCTGGCCGCGCTGGCCGAAATCGGCATCGACTGGACAGGCGAATCCAAGCACACCAACAACTTCAGCGATATGCCGCTCGATCTCGTGGTCACCGTCTGCGACGACGCGGCCGAAAACTGCCCGGTGTGGCTGGGTGAGGGTCGCAAGGTCCACCTGGGCTTCCCCGACCCGGCCCGCGCCGGCGGCACCGACGACGAAGTCATGGCCGTCTTTCGCCAGGTGCGCGACGACATCGCCGACCAACTGCCCGCGCTGCTGGCCCACTACGAGCAATAATCTGCTCCTAGCTGCCACTTGCCACCTGCCACCTGACCCATGGACCCACTCATTCGCAGCCGCCTGACTGACAACATCCTGGAGCAAGCAGCCCGACGCTACGACCTGCGGCCTGGAGACCTGCGACTGCTGGACGGCTTCGAGAGCTTCATCTACGAGTTTGACCGGGGCGATGACGCGTTCATCCTGCGGCTCGGACATGATTCCCGCCGGCCGGTTAACCTGGTGCGCGGCGAGATCGACTTCATCAATGCCATGGCCGACGGCGGCGCCGGGGTGGCCCGCGCGGTGGGGGCTCCCGACGGGACACTGGTGCAGACGGTGGACGACGGCCGGGGCGGGCAGTTCGTGGCCACCGCGTTCGTCAAAGCCCCCGGAATAACGGCCTGGCAGGCGGGCTGGACTCCCGAGCGGTATGAGACGTACGGCCGGCTGCTGGGTCGCATGCACGCCCTCAGCCGGGACTACGAGCCACGACAGCCCGAATGGCGACGACCGGAGTGGGACGCGGCGACGATGGACAGGACGCTGAGCCAGCTGCCGCCCGACGAGACCCGCATCCGTAAGCGCTACCGCGATCTGCTGCAAACCATTCGGCCGTTGCCGCGCGACCGGGATGCCTATGGCCTTATCCACTATGACGCCCACGAAGGCAACTTCTTCATGGACGAAGACGGACGCATTACCTTGTTCGATTTCGATGACTGTGCCTACCATTGGTACGCGGCCGATATCGCCATAGTCGTCTTCTACAAAGTGTCGATGGCCGATGACCCCGAAGCGCACGCGACCGAGTTCTTCCCGGCGTTCATGCGCGGCTACTGGGCCGAGAACGACCTGGACCGCGACCTGCTGGCCCACATCCCGCTGTTCCTCACCCTGCGCGAGATCGACCTCTATGCCGCCATACGCCACGACCTGGGCGACGAACTTGACGGCTGGGCGGCCCGCTACATGGACGGCCGTCGGGCGCGCATCGAGGCCGCTATCCCCTATCTGGATCTGGATCTCCCCGCCGTCGCCGGCTAAGTCGCTGCCTGGCTCGAGGGCGCAGCACTTTGTCGGCGTTCGCTAAACAGCGCGGCTATGACAACAGCTGATTGACTTCATGTCCCACTCATGTTAAACTCATCTCTATCTTATTTTTTGTGAAGTAGGGGCGCAGTCGACCCTACTCACCCTATTCAGGAGTGATTCAAATGACATCTGGTTTTCTCATTACAACGTTGCTTGCGTGGTTATTGGCCGCTGTGGTCATCTTTATTGTCGGCCGCATCGGCCTGGGCATGACGGTGGACGGATTCGTCCCGGCGCTTATAGCCGCAGCCGTCATTGCCGTAGTCAGCGCCATTATCATCTGGTTGCTCAGCCTAATCGGGATTGACGTTGGTGCAGCAAGATTCTGGGGCGCCCTGGTTTCGCTCGTAGTTGCCGCCGTCGTCCTCATGATCAGCGATCGCTTTGTCAAGGGCATGCATGTCGGTGGCTTCGTCCCCGCCATTGTGGCCGCCATTGCGATCGGCGTGGTCTACTGGCTGGTCGACTGGGTGCTGAGCCTGTTCTAGGCAGGATCTTTGATTAGTTAGTTCCCAACAGGCGCCGGTGAGACCTTCTCACCGGCGCTTTTTGCATTCATGCGCGACTACCTCAGAGGTCTTCCGAGACCCGCTGAGGTGCATCACCCCCCCGAGTCGGTGCCTGCCATGCCCGTCTCGCAATGGCCGCTGTCGCCGCGCGACATCTCGGCCGGCCAACGGTACCGCCCCTCTGTGCTCGTGGCCGATCAGGTGTTTGAGCCCACGGACCCGTAGACGCCGTCGGCGATCGGTCATGGTGGGGTCGGCACCTCGCTGTTACCACTCACCGGCCATCGCCGAGCTGGGGGAGATCGATCGCTCTTCTACCGGCTTCTTGCCCGACGAGGAACACGCCGCCCTCGGCCGGGCCTGCTTTGAGCAACCGGCGGTCAGTGTACGCGGCTGGGAAACGGCCGAACACGCCCAGCAGCGCGTCGCCCTTGCCGTAGGTGAGGTGCTGACCGGTTATGGAGCCGACGACACTGTGGCCCTGATCGGCCACGGCGGGGTAGGCACCCTGCTGCTCTGCCAGCTGACCGGCCACCCAATCAGCCTCAGCGAACGGCCGCCGGGGACAGATGGGGGCAGCTATTGCGTCTACGACACCACTGCGCATGTCTTGATCAGCGGCTGGGAGCGTATGACGATTGCGACTCGGTGGGCCACAATGACCTGAGTTGGTGAGCAGCCACCTGCCGCTTGTCACCTTTAGACTGCCTAAGTGTCACGACGCAATCGGTCTTCCGCGATTGCCATTCCCCCACACCTCGCTACAATACGCGTCCTAAATCTCGCGGAGAGGAGAGAGAGCATGAAGTTTTCCGAGTTTTTGGAGGACTATGGTGGCTGGCTGGCGTTTATCGTGGCCGCCGTGGCAATGGGTGGCAGCTTGTACTATAGTGAAGTGGCCGGCTTCATCCCCTGTCGCCTGTGCTGGTATCAGCGCATCCTGATGTACCCGTTGACGCTTATCACCCTGGTCGGCAGCCTGCGGCGGGACGAATACCTGCCCAGCTATGTCCTGCCGTTTTCCATTATCGGCCTGTTCGTTTCCGGCTATCATGTGTTGCTGGAGCGCGGCGTCTTCCCGCCGTCGCCCACCTGTTCGGCCGATGTGCCCTGCAATCTGAGTTATGTCAACTACTTTGGCTTTCTGACCATCGCCGGATTGGCGTTTATCGCGTTTGCCCTGATTACCGCCATCATGGTCGGCATGTGGTGGGCGCGCCGCCGCTCCGAGTCCGATGAACTGCCGCTTCCCGCGGCGGAAGGGAGTATCTACTAGATGCGACGATTGGCGCTGCTGGCTCCGATTCTTGTCTTACTGGCGGCTTGCGGAAGTGACGAACCAAAGGACCTGGGCGACCCGGCCACGTTGGGCCAGCGGACCTTTGCGTCGTGGTGCGCCCCCTGCCACGGAGCGAACGGTGAAGGGTTTATCAACGCCCTCGATGCGCCGACGCTCAATGCGGACGGCGAGAGTTACTTGCTGACCGACGAGCAGATCCTGTCGGCCATCATCGACGGCGGGGCGGCCAGCGGGGGCGTGATGTCACCGCTGGGCGATCAGCTGACCGAGGCCGAGGAAATGGCCGTGCTGTACTATGTCCACACCCTGTGGTCGGCCGAACAGCAGGCGGCCCATGAAGCGGCCGGCGGCCACATCCCGCCTACGCCTGTTCCGCCGGCGCCGTAGGCCGCAGCCGGGCCATCACATAGGTGTCGGCATAGGCGCCGTTGCGAAAGGCGTAGTCGCGCAGCCTGCCTTCAATCTCAAAGCCAAACTTCTGATAGAGCCGTAGCCCGGCTTCGTTATCAGTAAACACCTCCAACTCCACGCGGTGGAGGTTATACCAGTTGTCAGCGACATCCAGCAGGGCGGCCATCAGCGCCGTACCGACCCCCTGTCCCTGCCAATCGTCATGAACAGCCATGCCCACGCCGGCGGCATGCCGTCGTCGCGGCCGTGCCGACTGAACGTGCAATCCGGCCGAACCAATGATCTGACCGTCCAGTTCGGCCACCAGCGACACCAGGTCCGGCGGCGGATCGGTCAGGCGTTGGGTCCAGTATTCGAGCGACGGATAAGGCATTTGCAGCGTTCCCGCCGTGGCCCGCGGCCCGCTGAAGAGGGCGGCCAGCGCCTCGGCGTCGCTTGGGCGGCTGCGGCGGATGGTTAGGGGCAGGTCGTTGGGCATCGCATTCCTCGTTTCACTCTCTATAGACGATCCGGACGATTGTCAGGCGACCACTCGGACGATGGCTGACAGATGATAAGGCGCAGGCCCCGGTTGGGCAACCTATCCACGCACTCAGCGCTCGATGAATCGCGCCGGGGTCACAGCTTGCCCCAGCGCACAGGAGAGCTAACGACGGGCTGCGACTAGTGGAAGGTGCTGCCGATAGGGCCAGTCAGCCACCTTGATCGACGGCGATGTGCCATTCACATAGGTCCACTGCCAGCCGTTGCCACAGTTTTGCTCGCCAAAGAGTTCACCGTCTAGGGTCACATAACCGGCCGATATCGCTTCCAGGGTGTAGGTGAAGGGCATGACCACCCCCGGGCCAACGGTGGCGGTCGGCGGATCGACATAGCGAAAGTGGGGGGTGTTGTGTCCGTTCTGACTGAGCGTTGCTTCGTAGACCGGGTAGTGGCAGCCTTCCGAGACCGTCAGGGTCAAGGTGACGAGCAGTGTTTGCCCCAGCCATACTTGTTGTCGGTCGGGGATGATGTCAAGCGTGGCGGTAAACACGGCCGGCGACGGCGTGGGGCTACTCGTCGCGGCCGTCGCATCCGGCTGGGCCAGCGAATAGCCAGGCAGGGCGGCGGCCAACAGCCACAGGCCCGCACCCAGACCGAGAGCGGCCGTCAATGCCAGCGCCCCCAAGCGATTCCTGCGTATCATGGCGATGTCTCCTTCGGCGTTGGCTTCCACTATACACCAAGACGGCCGATCGCTTCCACTGCCCGTGCCAAAAAGCACGGTAAGACCCCCGGAAGTCGGCCTTAATATCGTCCCGCCGCAGCGAGTCTAATCAAAATGAGTCATTCATTAAGTATATACTCAATAGTATTGAATATATATTGAGTACCATTTATAATTAGGCAAGATTCAAGAAAACGAAGCCATTGACCCGGCATGGGGCCGGAAGGAGTCTTGTATATGAACGGGATGTCACCACGACACCAACCTCAACCAACCAATGAACAGCAAAGTCCACGCCCAGCGGGCGTGGTCGTAGGAAATTCAACCGATGAACTGCGTAGCGGGCCCAGGGGCCGAAGAGGAGAAACGACTATGAACGCACAACAAAATCAACAACTAACAGTAGACGGAGGCGCTCCGAGTGGGCAGCCGGAAGAGAAACGAGGACAATCAGGCCGTGGCGCGCGTCGGCGTCGGCACATGCGTCGTCAAATGCGGCGGCAGCAGATGCGCCGTCGTCAAATGCGGCGGCAGGCGGGCGGCCCGAACGGCCAACAGCCGGTGAGCGTGACCATCAACATCACCAACGGGCCGGGCGGCCGCGCCGGTGGGCAAAGCCGCGTCAACGGTCGGCCCGGGATGGGCCGGCAGCATCGACCCGCATGGCGTGGCCAACACCGGGCTGAAGAGCATGGCGGTCGCCGTGGACCGGGCGGTAACGGTCCGGGACAAGATGGCCGGAGAGGACGAGGACGAACGATGAAAATCACGACCCCGCAAGGCTTCATTATTGAGATGACTCCCGACGAAGCGCGGGCCATGTTCCCGCAGCTGTTCCAGGAAGTTGGGCAGCAGGTCGGCGGCATGGCCGGCGGTGGGGCAGTCGCGGCCGCGCCGGTGCCGGAAGTTCGGCTGGTGCGGCGCGTGCTCAAGCGCCATCGCATACCGCCGGCACAGCGCGCCCTGTACAAGGCGCTCTACGAAGCGGGCGATGACGGGCTGGACTTCACCACCCTGGCGGCCACGATCGGCCGTTCGACTGAGGAGTTGAGTGGTGTGCTGGGCGGTCTCGGCCGGCGGGTCAACGCCACCCCCGGCATCGAGACGCTGCCGGAGACGCCGGGCGTGAACCTGCTCTTTGAGCATAAGGATAGCGCGCCGCCCAACGGCACGTGGGGTTGGGCGATGAAGCCGGAGCTGCGCCAGGTGCTGGGTAACCTGCAGCCGGAGTGGCTGACCGACTCTGACGACGACGCGGAAACGGACTAGGCGGGAGTGGGCTGCCGGTGCCCATTGGGCACCGGCGTCCATTAATTAGACAAATTGACGCGGCCGGATCGATTGCTTCGATCCGGCCGCGTTTTGCGTTGGCACACCTTAACGATGCCTGAGCTATATTGAAACGATCGTTCCAGAATGTTACACTTTGGTTTATGGCACGCAGTAAGGATTTTGACGAAGCCGAGGTGCTCAACAAGGCTCTGGACCTGTTCCAGCGGCAGGGCTATGAGGCCACTTCGGTGCGCGATCTGACGGCCGAACTGGGCATTAGCAGCAGCAGCCTCTATGCGACTTTCGGCGACAAGCGCGCTCTCTACTTGCAGACTCTGGCCCATTATCGAGCGCAGGAAGTGATTCAGGTAAAGGACACCCTGGCGGCCGAGGGGCCGGCTCTGGTGACGCTGCGACGTTTCTTCGATAATCTCATTGAGTCACGGCTCTCGGCTGATGAGGGCGGTTCGTTTACGCTGAACGCAGCTGTCGAGCTGGGTACCCGCGACAAGGCCGTTGGCGCCCAGTTGGAAGCCCATCTCGCTGATCTGACGGCGGCGCTGGCCACCTATCTGTTCACGGCCCAGGCAACCGGCGAGATCGATGATCGCTTCGCGCCCGATGATCTGGCGCACTATCTGCTGGGCAGTCTCTACAGCCTGGGCATTATGGCTGACGTGACACTCAATCGCTATCAGCTGGAACGGGTGGCGACAATCACGCTGGCGCTTCTCGAGCCCCAGCCAACCGGCCGGCGTTCGGCCGACAAGTCGACCGGTCAACAGCACCGGGACAACCAATCAGACAAGTAACTGTCCGACCGGCAAGCGCCGGTCACAACAAGAGGAATGAAACTATGGCAACTCCGCTAACCCCACCCGTTATTTCCGGCGCCAAGCCGGGCCTGGGCCACATACTCGAGTTCATGAATGACCGCACGGCTTTAATCGAGCGCGGCTATCGCGAACACGGCCGTATCTTCACCGTCAAGCTGGCCAACAAGAACGTGGCCGTGGTGATTGGCCCCGAATATCAGCGCATCTTTTTCAATGAGACTGACAAGAAGCTCAACATCGCCACGCCCTACAAATTCCTGCGCGCTTCCTTCGGCGAGGTCCTGTTCATTGCCGGGCATGACGAATACCTGCGCCAACGGCCGTTGATTATGCAGGCCTTCCGGCGCGAAAAGATGATCCATTACATCGAAGTGATGGAGCGTGAAGTGCAGCAGTGGCTGGATTCTCTGGGAGACGAGGGCGAACTTGAACTCTCGTCGGCGATGGTCAACCTGACCCAGGAAGTGGCCGGCAACGCGCTCATGGGCGAGCGGTTCCAGGAGCAGGTCGGCGCGGAGTTCTGGGACCAGTATGTGTTGTTGGGGCAGGCCATTGACAACGTGCTGCCGCCCAATTTGCCGCTGCCCAAGTTCATCCGACGCGACAAGGCCCGGGCGCGTATGGCCGAGATTATCCAGCCCATCCTCGACGAGCGCCGGCTCAACCCCGATGCTTATGACGACTTTTTGCAGGACTTCGTCAATGCCCGCTACGCTGATACCAACGAGCCGGTGGAGGACGAGGTGCTGCTCAACTTGATGCTGGGTCTCATGTTTGCCGGACACGAGACAACGGCCGGACAGGCCGCCTGGAACATCATCCTCATGCTGCAGAATCCTGACTACCTGGCCCTGGTCCAGGAGGAAGTTGACCGCGCGCTGCCGTCCGGTGCACCCATCGACGGCAAGGCGCTGCACGATATGAAGTATCTGGCCTACGCCGTGACTGAGACGGAGCGCATGCGTCCCTCGGCCGACTTGCTCATGCGTGATGTCGATGAAGACGTCGAGATCGGCGATTACGTTGTGCCTGCCGGATGGATGGTTCAGGTTGCCCAGGAGATCGCCCACAACCTGCCCGACCTGTTCACTGAGCCGGAGCGGTATGATCCGCTGCGCTTCTCGCCCGAACGGGCCGAGGACAAGCAGGATCGCTACAGCCTCATCGGCTTTGGTGGGGGCACTCACAAGTGTACCGGCATGAACTTCGCCAACAACGAACAAATGATTATTGCGGCCATGTTGCTGCAACAGTTTGATTTGGAATTGCTGACCGAAAACCCCGGCATCAACCGCGGTATGGGCGCCAACAAGCCCGAAGCCACGTGGATCCACTATCGGCGCAAGAACACGGCAACGGCCGAACCGGAGCTGGCTGACATGGCTACCGTCTAGCGGCTACGGACCTCAACTCGCTGTACGGGGGTCGCGATATGCGTCGCGGCCCCCTTTTTTGCCTAGTTGACGTGATGATATTGAAACCGGCCCGGAAGCTGTGTAAGGTTCTAGGCAGATGAGCAATCTAGAGTGACAGTGGTTCACTGGCTGAAGCACTGAGCGACATAGCGCCAATTGATAGGGAGTACACAACCATGCTGGACTTAACACGACTGCGTAACGACGAAATCACTCTGGCCGAGTTGACGGCCGATCTAACCCCCACCGACCTGCGCGACCTGACCAACGAGATGGTCGATCGCCAACTGGCGATTATCGCCGGCGCGACCGACGCCGATGTCGTCTTCCAACCGCTTGACCCGGACGCCCACGACAGCTACGCTGCGTCGGCCGAAGAAGAGGGAATTGCCTGGACATTGGGCCATGTGGTCGTCCACGCCACCGCCTCGTCTGAGGAGTCGGCATTCCGAGCGGCCGAATTGGCGCGGGGAGTTCTGCGTGAGGGCCGCTCACGGTATGAGACGCCGTGGGAGACGGTGACGACCATCCAGCAGTGCCGTGAGCGGCTGGAGCAAAGCCGCCGGATGCGTCTGGCCACGCTCGACGTCTGGCCCGATCAGCCGCATTACGAGGTGGCGTTCGAGAGCCGGTCGGTGGGGAAAGTGAACGCCAACACCCGCTTTGTGCTGGGGCTGCTGCACGACATGGATCATCTGGGTCAATTGGAGGATGTTGTGGCCCAGGCAGTAGCGGCGCGGGAAGGCGTCTCGGCCTAGTGACAGGCCGCTTGGTTGCCAAGTCCGGCAGAAAGACCAGAATGTAGAATAGGCAATCCTGCCTGTTTCTGCCGGGGACGACGACTCAGTCAAGATTGACTGAGCTACTACAGCGTAGTACAGGCAATCCTGCCTGTTTCTGGCGAGGTCGAAGACTTAGTCAGGATTGACTGCGCTACGTCAGCGGGACGATACACGCTTCGCCTTCATTGCGCGGGTTGTTCACGGTCGTGCTGACCGGGTAGGCGCTTAGAAAGTCTGGCTCAATCGGCCGCAGCAGATGCATCAGCTGGTCGGCCGGGGTCTCACCGTCTAACCACATCGCGTAGTCAGCCGGCTCCAGGATGACCGGCATGCGGTTGTGGATCGACGCCATCATCTCGTTGGGGCTGGTGGTCAGAATGGTGCAGGTCTCCAGCTCGCTGCCGTCGGCCGATTGCCAATACTCCCACAGCCCGGCAAAACTCATCACATCCCCTTCAACCGGGTGAATGAACATTGGCTGCTTGCCCGAGCCCACCTTCTGCCACTCGTAGAAGCCACTCGTCGGGATCAGGCAGCGGCGGCGCTTGAAGGCGGTACGGAAGCTGGGCTTCTCGGCTGCTGTTTCAGCGCGGGCATTGATCATCTTGGAACCGATGCCGGGGTCCTTGGCCCACGATGGGATGAGACCCCATTGGAAGTGAGTGAATTCGCGTTCAGTGCTGCCATAGGCCAGACGCACGGCGGCGACCGGCTGAGTGGGGGCGATGTTGTAGCGCGGGGCGAGCAGGGGCACTTCGCTGAGCCCGTAATGGGCTGCCACCTCTTCTCCGGTGGCGATTAGGCTGAACCGTCCGCACATGGCGGCCTCCTTCCCGCAGGTTGAATGACCCGCGTGGGATGCCCCATTATGCGCCTAGTCGGCGGCCACGACAACGGCTGCGCGCGGACGTGCCCCGGCAATCGATGGGTCGAAGCCAATGGGCCACTTGGTTGTGCCGTCAAACCGGGCGCCGGTCAGATTGGTGTCTTGCAAGCTGGCGCCGGTCATGTCGGTGCCGATGAGGTTGGCCTCGCGCATGTCGGTGCCGCGCAGGTTGGCATTGCGGAGGTCCGCGCCATACAGGTCGGTCAGCCACAGTTTCGCACCCCGCAGGTCGGCCCCGTTCAGGTTAGCCTCACGCAGGTTGGCGCCGGCCAGGTCGGTCCGACTCAGATCGCGCTGCATCGCGCCCTGATTGACAATCTCCCACACTAGCCGCCACTTGGCGTCCAGCACGGTCATTTCGGTGATGCGTGTGTTGCGGAGATCGACCCAGCTGAGCTTGGCCCGGCTTAGGTCGGCCCGGCTGAGGTCAGCGCCCTTCAGGGAAGCGCCGCTCAAATTGGCCTCGCGCAGGTCGGTAGTGTCCAGCTCAGCGCGCTCCAGGTTGGCCCCGCTCAGGTTGGCGCCACTCAGGTCGGCGTTGCTCAGGTCGGCCCGTCCCAAATTGGCTTTGGACAGACTGGCCCGGCTCAGGTCGGCCCGACTGAGATCGGCTTCGTCCAACTCCGCCTCGCGCAGGTCGCGGCCGGCGGCCCCGTTATTCACAATGTCCCACACCAGGCGCCACTTGTCTGCTATGACAGTCGAGTCATCGATGCGGGCCTTCCACAGTTGCGCCCGGCGCAGGTCGGCATTGGTCAGCTTGGCCCCGATGAGGTCCGCTTCCCACAGGCGGGAGACACGGAGGTCGGCGCCCCATAGATCGGCATCGCGCAAATCGGCCCGGCTCAGGTCCCGCCCGGCCGCGCCGTTGTTGAGGATTTCCCAGATGGTGCGCCACTTGACGTCGAGTAGGGTCATCTCGTCAATCACGCTGCTGGCCAAGTCGGCGCCGTTCAAATCGGCACTGGTCAGATCGGCGCCGCTGAGGTTGGCAAAGGTGAGGTTGGCCTGGCTGAGGTCGGCCCCGGTCAGGTTGGCGCCGGTGAGGTTGGCGCGCTTCAAGTCGGCCGATGTCAATTGCGCGCCCTGCAATGACGCGCCGGACAGGTCGGCCTCTTCCAGATTGGCCTGTTTCAGGTTCGCTTCGCGCAGATCGGCCTGGGACAGATCGAGGCCGCGCAGGTAGGCCTGGCGCAAATTAGCGCCGCGACCGGCCTTGTCGACCATCAAGCGCTCGCGCACAGCCAACATATCGGCCGAAACGACGCCCTCCTCGGCCAGGGGCACGGGGGCCGCCTGGGGTGCGACGGCTAACTGTTCCTGCGTCAGGCGCTCCATCTCGGCGCGCTGGCGCTGCTGCTGGAGTTCCAGCGTTTCTTTAATACTCGCGGTTAAGCGCTGGTTCTGCTCTTGGCGATCCTTGTCCCGGGCATCCAGCTCTTGCTTGAATGACTTGCGGATGTTGGATGAGACGAGAGCCGCGGCAACCCAAGCCGCGACCAGGGCCACCACGCCACCAATCAATACGAATAGTATGGCCTGGCCTACACTCATGGCTGCGTTCTCCCTTCAACAAATATGGGTAGTCGCGGCCATTGTATCATTTTCGGGCCGAGCCGTAACTAGTCGGCCGGTGAAATTACGCGGTTATCACGTGCCCTTTGCCCTTTTTTCACACGGCGTAGCGCACGGTGACGTGCATCATGGGCGATGGGCGGCGGCAAAGGTTCTGATTCTCGGCGTGACGCCAGAAGTAGATGGTGCCGCCATTGGCCATTAGCTTGCGATAGCGGAGGGTAACGGTGCCACCACAGCGGGGACAGCGGGCTTCCTTGGGCGATTCATCTGAGGCGACGATGGGCTTTCCATGGCGACATACTGCTGTTTTCATCTCACAATCTCTCCTTATTGTTAGTGGCGCACGCCGAGGTGGTGGTTCCCCCCGCAGGTGAGCACGGTGACGAAAGTCAGGCACGAACCGGCGCGACCCGGTCCAATGACTGGAAGCAACAACATTCTGGCGGCAGGAGATGCCCAATCCGCCGACTTCCGTTACATCGGGCTAACAACACAAGAAAGATATTTGATTGAGGTACTACAGTACGGATACGTATGCCACATTATAACAAGGGGAAGAGCCAATGGCAACCCCCAAATCATTAACAGGTTACGTCGAGCAAGCATTTTTTTACATTGCGGCGCCGGGGGACGGTCTAGTAGGCGCCCAGTTCCACCAGCGTTCATCGCTGATGCCGAAGTGGTGGGCGATTTCGTGGATGACCGTATGACGTATCTCATCGCGCAGTCGATCGGCGTAGGCCTCGTCTGGCTGCAAGTGCATCTTGACCACCTGCTCGATCGGTCCCTGGTAGAGGGTGATGGTGTCCGGCGGGACGAGATTATAGCCCTGGGTGCGTTCGGTCAGGGGGATGCCGGTAGTAGAGGCCCAGCAGCGTTGACCCGCGATCCAGCCCCGCATCGTTCAGCTCGCGCCGTGTGGGCCACTCGGCGGCCAGCAACACGACATTGTTCATGGCCGCGGCGAAGAACGGCGGCAAGTCGTCCAGCGCTTCCATGATGATGTCTTCGAACTGCTGCGGCAATATCATGAGGCGTGATTCTAGAGTGCTGATCGTGGGAAATCAAGCGGTGTTGGGTCAGGCACTCATCGACCCGCGTCGACTCAGTGGTCGCCGAAGAACTGGATCGTGCGCTCGATGAAGAGTGCGTCGCCTTCGCCGCGAAAGGTGTGGGGCTGCAAGTCGTAGAAGGTGCAGTCCGGCGCGGTCGCAATCTCGCCGGCGGCAAACAGCTCGTCAAGACGAGCGCACAACTGCTCCGACCACGCGACGGGCACGACGTCGTCGGCTCGGCTGTGGTGGACGGCCACGGCCGCTTCCAGCCCGTCCAGATGCTCGATGGGCGAAATGGCGTGCAGCGTCTCCGGCGGCGCGGCCAGCTCGAATGACCCGCTCGCGGCTGTTGGTCCAGGCGCGAATTCTGCCGTAGTTCAGCGCCTCGTCGCCGCTCATCGAGCCGTAGAGAACGGCCGCCTTGAGATAGGGGGCGCGGTTGACGGCCAGGACGCGCAGAGTCACGCCGCCGCCCATGCTGTGGCCCCACAGGTGGATGTTGTCCGCGTCGGCCCGGCGCAAGGTGCCCAGCGGGTCCTGGCTTTGCTCGCGGATGACGGCGATGAGGTTGAGGACATCGGTGGCATAGCCGATGCGAAAGGGATCGGGGCCGCTGTCGGAAGGCGGGTAGTTGCGAAAGTTGGGGTGGATGACGAAGTAGCCCGCCTCGGCCAGCGCGTCGGCATAGCGCCGGGTATAGGGCACGACGTCATAGGCGTCCGGGTCAATATAGCCATGGAGCACCAGCGCCACCGGGAAGTTGTCGCCCTCGTTGGGCACGTTCATGAAGCCGTAGATATCGAGGCCGTCGCTGGGATACTTGATCAGGTAACGGGTGAAGCCGTCGGTAATCTCCAGCGTGTCCACGATCTCGAGCAAACCGCCGCCGTAATCACGGGCCGCCAGGGCGTCGATGGTCAGGGCAGCGTAGGGATCGGCCGTCAGTGTCAGGGGTGGTGGCGGTAGCGTGGCCTGGGGCGTTTGAGTTGGCTCCGGCTGCGGCAGGGCCGTCTCGACCACCGGGCTCGGCGGAGTAGGCGGACTGAGCGTGGTCGCGCCGAACGCAGGCGATGGGTCGGCTGTTGGGGCGATTGGGGTCGCGATGGCTTGTGCCACTGGCGCGGTCGGCGCGGGGGCGGCCGGTGTGTTTCCGGCGCAGGCCGTCGCCATAGTCGAGCGCCGCAAGCAGGGCGACCGCCGTCTGGATGAACGCTGCCTCCCTCATGCTACTCAAAGCGGCGCAGTGCCAGCATGGTGATGTCGTCGTACGGCTCGGCCCCGCTGGTGAAGCGCTCTAAGGCTGATTGCAGGTGGCCTACCAGCGCCTCGGCGGTGTCCGACGGGGCGTGGAGCACCGCTTCCAGCCGCTCGTTGCCGAACTCCTCGCCGGCGGGATTGCGGGCGTCGGTCACACCGTCCGTGTAGGCGTAGAGCAGATCGCCGGGGGCCAGCACCGTTTCGGCTACCCAGTAGCGCTGGTCGGCCATAAGGCCAACTGCCGGACCTGTGGGCTTCAGGCGGGTGCGTGTCGGCCGACCGTCGGGTGTGTTGGGACCTAGAATATAGGGCGGGATGTGCCCGGCATTGACGTAGAGCAAACGGCCGCTGTGGGGGTCCAGCAGCCCGGCAAAGAGCGTGGCGAAGGTATAGGAATCGGCGTGGTTGTTGAGCAGGTAGGCGTTGGTCAGACGCACGGCGTTGAGCAGCGCCTCGCGATCGACAAACGAGAAGGGCGTCATGGGCGAATAGGTCGCCGAGGGAGCGGATCCCGCGCCGACGTTGAAATAGTACTGCTGGAAGAGCGCCCGGTAGAGACTGCGAATGATGGCCATAAACAGGGCCGCCGTGACGCCTTTGCCGACCACATCGGCCAGCACGAAGCCCATATGGCCGTGGGGCAGGTCGATGACGTCATAGAAGTCACCGGCCACCTCCAGCGCGGGCCAGAAACGGGCCTGCACTTCCCAGCCCTCGGGCTGCGTGACGTCGGTAGGCAGGAAGGAGTAGCTGAATCTCGCGGCCGATCTCCAGTTCGCGGGCAATTCGCAGCAGCGACGCCTGCCGCTCGACTGAGCAAGTCGGTTGTTGAGGACGACGGCCGCTTGCGAAGCCAGCGATTCCGCGACCTGCTGATGATAGGCGTCGAAGGGGACGATCTCCCCGGTTACGCGGTCGGTGCTGTTGAGCAGCAGCAATGCGCCAACAACCTGGCCGTTGCGCAGTGGCACCGTCAGGCAGGACAACGCCGTGTAGTCGTTGGCTTCCTCAAACGCTTGGAGTTGGGCAAAGTCGAACCGCTCCGACGAATGCACGTCGGGCAGATTGACGGTTTCGCCGAGCAACGAGACATAGGCGGCGACATTGTCGAGCTTCGGCGCGCCGGTATCGGGATCGGACAGCGGCACGGGCGTCGAAGGGGCACAGGCGCGCCGGACGCGCCACCATAGGTGTGGTCCAGCGATTTGATGCGTACGTAGGCGTAGTGGAGCGAGTTGTCTTCGTTGGCCAGGTACAGCACCCCGGCGTCCGCGTGGCAGATGCCCAGGGCTTCCTCGACAATGCGACCGACGATTCGGTCGTAGTCGGTCTCGTTGGACAACGCCGCCCCGATGGGCAAGATGACCAGCCGCAGGTCGTCGGCGATCTTCTCGATTTCATTGAACGCCTCCAGCGCGGTGCTGGCCTGCTCCTGGAGCAGCTTCTTCTGCAGCACATTCTGCAAGCGCGCCCGCAGCAGCACCTTGTTCGATGGGTGGGTGACGTAATCCCTGGCGCCGCGTTCGACAACCCGCGCCAGACGGCCGAGGGCGGTGCCCGGCTGGGCCGTAACCACCACCGGAATTGCCGTGCAGGGCCGGATCGCGTCTGGCAGTCCCGCAGGAAAGCCGCGTCGTCGCGTTCGGCGGCGTCGATGTCGAGCAGCACCAGGTCAATGGGTTGCGTGCGCAGCAATGTCGAGGGCGGCCTGCGGATCGCTATCGACGACCGTGGCCTCCCAACCCCAGGCGGCAAACGGTTTGATCATTCGGGCGGCGCGGCGCTTGTCGTCGTCGATGACGAGAATGTGGAGGTAGGCGGCGGACATGGTCGGCTATTCTGCGGTGGTGACGCAGGACGATAAAAGTCGATTGATTCGATCGCCCTGCGGCTCGTAGTCGAATTCATCCACGCCCCACAGCGCCAGGAAGATCCCCAGACCCCCGTCACGGCGCTCGGTTAGCGGCCGATCCAGGTCGGGCGGCGGCGGGGCCTGCCGCGGGTCGAACGGTGCGCCCTTGTCAATCAGGCGAATGCGCAACGTCTGCGGGTCCGTTTCGGCCGAGATGACCAGATCACCCGACCGCCCGGCACGCAGATAGGAGTAGGCGACGATATTGGTGGCGATCTCGTCGACGGCCAGGCAGAGCTTGTAGGTGGCCTGCTCATCCAGCCCGGCGGCGGCGGCCGACCAGGCCACGAAGTCCATAAGCTGCGTAACGGCGTCCAGTTCGCCGGGGACGGTCAGCGGTTCGAGGATCATCGGCCCACCAGAATAACAACGGAGCGCGGCTGCAAGACGATAGCCGGTCTTGTCGGCCAGCAGCTTCTCGTGGCCGGGCTCGACCACGATATCGCTGCGTGGTCAAGCCCCGTATCGGCGAAGCGTCACCAGCGCACGTTGCCGCGGCAGGCGCGGCAGTTCGAAGCGATGGGTCTCCCAATGCATGTTCATGGCCACGTAGATGGTAGTCGTCGGCCGTGCGGCCGGGCTGCAGGCCGGGCGTGTTCGCCGCAGAGCATGAAGGCCAGCGTGCGGCTTTCGGCGGACCAGTCGGGGTTCCAGGCTTCGGTGCCATGCCAGGAGATGTCAGGGTAGCCGCTGTCAATCAGGTCGCGCCCCTGCAGATGGTAGCGGCGGCGCAGGGCGTGGATGGGCGTGGCGGAAGGCGATCATCTGCCGAACAAAGTCGAAGTGCTCGGCATGGGCATCAAGTCGGTCCCAGTCCAGCCAGTTGAGAGTCGTTGTCCTGGGCGTAGGTGTTGTTGTTGCCCAGCTTGCTGTGGGCCATCTCATCGCCCATCAGCAGCATCGGCACGCCCTGGCTGGTCAGCAGGATGGCGACGGCGTTCTTCATGATGCGCCGGCGCGTGGCGTTGATGGCCGGGTCGGTCGGTCGGCCCCTCCTGACCCCAGTTCCAGCTGTTGTTGGCGTCGGTGCCGTCGCGATTGTTCTCGCCGTTGGCCAGGTTGTGCTTGTCGCTATAAGACACCAGGTCGGCCAACGTGAAGCCGTCATGGCAGGTGACAAAGTTGATCGAGGCCGTAGGCCCGCGCTCGGCGTACATATCCGGCGATCCCTGAATCTCGGTGGCCATCGTCCGTGACCTGGCCGGCGTCGCCCTTGAGGAAGCGGCGCAGTGTGTCGCGATAACGGCCGTTCCATTCCGACCAACGGCCATAGGCGGGAAATGACCCGACCTGGTACAGGCCGCCCGCATCCCACGCTTCGGCGATGAGCTTCGTCTTGCCCAGCACCGGATCATGGGCCAGCGCCTCGAGCAAGTGGCGGGTTGGCCAGCGGGTGGCCCTGCGCGTCGCGGCCGAGAATGGAGGCCAGGTCGAACCGGAAGCCGTCGATATGGTACTCCGACACCCAGTAGCGCAAACAATCGATGACCAGCCCGCGGACGACCGGGATTGTTGCAGTTGAGCGTGTTGCCGCAGCCGCTGAAAGTTTTGGTAGCTGCCGTCCGGTCGCAGCATGTAGTAGGTCTTGTTGTCCAGACCGCGGAAGGAGATGACCGGGCCATCCTCGTCGCCTTCGGCCGTGTGGTTGAACACCACGTCGAGAATGATCTCAATGCCGTTGCGATGCAGCAGCTTGACCAGTGCCTTGAGCTCGTCGGCTTCCATACCTATCGGGCCGGTGGCGGCATAAGCTGACTTGGGCGCGAAGAATCCGACCGTGGAATAGCCCCAGTAGTTGAGCAGCCGCTCGCTCGGTAAGCGGGTTACGGAACTCGTTCTCCAGTTCGTCAAACTCCTGGATGGGCATCAGTTCGATGGCGTTGATGCCGAGCTCCTGAAGATAGGGGATCTTCTCGCGGATGGCAGCGTAGGTGCCGGGGAACTTGACGGCCGATGACGGGATGGCGCGTGAAGCCGCGGACGTGCATTTCATAGATGACCAGATCCTCGGCGGGAATCTCCAGCTGGCGATCATCGACCCAGTCGAAGTCATCGAGCAGCACACGCGAGCGGAACGGCATCGGGTCGGCCGGGTCCCACGGCTCGGCCCAGGTTTCGCGGCCGCCGATGGCCCGCGCATAGGGGTCGAGCAGGACGTTGGCCGGGTCGAAGCGGTGTCCGACATGGGGCCGATTGGGGCCGGACATGCGGTAGCCGTACTCGATCTTGCTCGTGGTCCAGGCCGAACACCACCATGGCGAACACATTGCCGATGCGAAAGGAGTCGTGGAAAGGAATCTCCGCAAACGGCTCCCTCTCGCCGCGCCGGAACAGGACGAGCGTACAGCCGGTGGCGTGGCGCGAGAAGACGGAGAAGTTGATGCCGCCGGGCACAATGGTGGCGCCAAAGGGATTGGGCCGACCGGCCCGCAGCATCAGGTCTTCGTGCCGGTGGGTCGGATAGATGTCGATGCGGTCGAGCATAGAGATGGTATTCTAGCGAAGAAATCTGGAAATGGGGAATGGCCGCGGGTGATGTCGCGACAGTCGCGTTTTCGCGGCTGCGGGTTGCCGAATCCGCTGTGAACTTGACTTACGTCCGCAGAATCTTTTCCATGGACTTCCCCTTGGCCAACTCGTCGATTAACTTGTCCAGGTAGCGGATTTCTTGCATGGTTGGTTCCTGGATGTCCTCCACCCGGACACCGCAGATCACACCCGTGATCAAGGTCCGCGACGGGTTCAGTTGGGGCGCTTCCGCCAGGAAGGTCTCGAAGACGGCCTCGTTGTCTATCTGGCCTTCCAACTCTCCCGGACTGTAGCCCGTCAGCCAACAAATGATTTCATCGACTTCCGCTTTCGTGCGCCCTTTCTTCTCCGCCTTGGCCACATAATGGGGATAGACACTGGCAAAGGTGGTCGTGTAGATGCGATGCTTTTTCATGTTGGTCATTTGCACTCCATGAATTGGGGATACATCTTTTTCATAAGCCGACACAGTTGCAGATGCCGTGACATGCCGGTCATCCCAGGGCTTTGTCCCCTCTTGGCAGCGTCACTGTGAAGGTACTGCCCACGCCGGGGGCACTGGTGAGGGTGAGACGGCCACCGTGAGCTTCCACCAGACTGCGGGCAATGGACAGCCCCAGCCCCAACCCCTCGGAGAAGCGCTGCGGCCGGCGGCTGCGATAGAATGGTTCGAAGACCAGCGCCTGTTCGTCGACGGCAATGCCGGGGCCGTCGTCGCTGATGCTGATGCGTACTTCATTGGCGTCGGCCTCGGCCGACAGGGTAATCGATGCGCCGGGCGGGCTGTACTTGATCGCGTTGCTGGCGATGTTGCCGACCACCTGGGACATACGATCGGGATCCATGATGACCGTGGGTAGGTCGGGTGGAATGTCGGCCGTCCACGTCTGCCCCTTCTCCAGGGCCACGGCCCGCCACGGCAGCAGCGAGGCCATCAGCCAATCACTGAGGGCCACCGGTCGCGGGGCCAATCGCTGTTGCCCGGTTACTTCGCTGTGCAGCGTGGACAGATCGTCGAGCAGTGGCTCCATCTGCTCCAGTTCGTGCTCAACACCCTCCAGGAGCTCGGCGCGGATGGCCGGGTCATTGCCCGGTTCACTGCGCAGGACGTGAATCGCCGCCAGCACCGCACCCAACGGCCGTCCTAGCTCGTGGACGATGTTGGCCAGCGACCGCCGGCGCGTTTGCTCCAGCAGGCGCAGCCGTTCGGATAAGAGGTTGACTGATTCCGACAGGTCGCGGATCTCGGTCGGGCCGCGAGGGTCCAGCGGTTCGGCCGGACGACCTCCGGCAATGTCATGGACCGCCTCGGCCGCTTCGGCAATGGGCGCGGCCAGCCGCTGGGCCAGATAGAGACCCATCAGCGCCCCCAGCAGCATGCCGCCCAGCATCGTGAGTATCACCAGACGTCGCAGCTGCGTGAACGACCCGGCCACGCCTTGTAGCCGTTCATGCACGCCCACAATGCCCATGAGCTGGTTGTTGATATCCATGATGGGGGCCAGCGCCTCGCCTTCCTGATCAGTGATGCCGTAGTCGATGGTGACGCTGGGCTCGCCGGTGGTCACGAGGCGAACCTGGTTGATGGCCTCGGATGGAACCGGGGTTTCGGCCAGGTTGGGGCTGGCGGCCAGCACTTCGCCCTGATCGTTGAGCAGAAAGATGTCGCCATCGACCAGGATACTGATTTCGGCCACAAACGCCTGGGCCGCTTCCGGGCTTGTGAACACTTCCGGTCGCTCCTGAATGGCCTCAGCAATGAGTGCAGCCCGTTCTTCCAGGTCACTGGTCAGATCGGTCAACAGAATCTGGGCTTCGATGAGGTAGAGCAATACCAGGCTCACCAGGGGCAAGATGAGCACGAAGGGCAGGACGTGGCTGAGAATGAGTTGGCCGCGCAGCGAACGCATGTTATTCCGCAGGCGGCAGTTCGCCGATGGACATCAACTTGTACCCGACGCCACGCACGTTGATGATGCGCTCCGGATTTTGTGGGTCGGTTTCGATTTTCTCGCGCAGCCAACGTATGTTGACATAGACGACCTGCGGCTCGCCGTCGAACTCGGCGCCCCACACGCGGTTGAGCACGTCTTCCGTGCTGACAACCTTGCCCGCGCTCAGGGCCAGCGTTTGCAGGACGGCGAACTCCTTGGCGGTCAGGTCCACATTCCGGTCGCCGACGGTGACGGTATGGGCGGCGGGGTTGATGACCATATCGCCCACGGTCATGGGCTCCGGTTCGCTCGATGGCGTGCCCTGGCGTTCGGCACGGCGCAGGACGGCCTTGACGCGGGCCAGCAGCTCGTCGGGGTTGAACGGCTTGGTGATGTAGTCGTCGGCGCCCATCTCCAGGCCGAGGATGGTGTCCAGCTCACGGCGGCGGGCGGTGACGAAGATGATGGGTACATCGACATCCCGCTCGAAGTGACGCAAGGCTTCCAGCCCATCCATGCCGGGCAAACCCACGTCCAGCAGCACCAGATCGGGGCGGTCGAGCCGGGCCATTTCGAGGGCATCTTCGGCCGACGCAGCCGTGCCGGCCCGAAAGCCGTTTTGCTCCAGGAGCAAGCTAATGCTGCGTCGCATCAGCGTGTCGTCGTCTACCACCAGGATGTGCCGGGCCATGACGGTACTGTAGCGCAAAGACGGGTCGTAGCCAAGCGAGGTACAAGTGTGTCGGGAGAAGATTTATCGCGTACGAGCTCTTGGACTCAAGTCACCTAACTGTGTAGTTGGGCCAGAGCAATCGACGTCGTTGAGCAGTGTGCTGCCCGGCAATGTACCGGCGTCGAGGGCGCGGCTGCCGAGCGAGAGGCCGAACACGAAGGTGAACACCAGCAGGACCACAGCCGTTCGCGTCAGCCATGGTGTCGGCCGTTGGATGAGGCGGGCGGCCAGGAACAGCAGCAGCGCCGCAAACCACAGCACGGCCACCAGAACGGCCGCTTCATCCATCGACAGCCAGCCGCTGGTCAGTTGCGACAGGAAGCCGGTCGGACCCTGGGGATTGGTCACCTCCAGCGCCGGGGATTGGCTCAGCGCCAGCTCCAGATTGGCCTGGATGTCGGCGTCGCGCGGGGCCAATGCGGCCGCTTCGCGATAGTTGACCACGGCTTCGGCCAGATTGCCGTCGCGATAGTAGGCGTTACCCAGGTTGTAGAACAGGGCGCTGTCGCGTGCGCCGGCGGTGATGAGCTGCTCGTAAATCTCAATGGCCTCGGTCGTATGGCCGGTTTCCACGAGCGCGTTGGCGGCGTTGACGGCCGTTTCGTTGGCCGGTTCAACCGGTGTGAGCAGAGCCAGGCCGCCGATGAGGATTGCGCCCAGTAGGAGGCCGGCCAGGGCCAGAAGCCAGGTGTTGCGGGTGGTGTTGAGTCATAGTTGGTATATCGTAGAAGCAAGTGGACCGTATAGCCCGGCCCGATTGGCGGGCTATACGGCGTGCTCCTCTTCTCCTCTACGCAAATGTCTCATCCAGTTGGCGGATTGTCGCCTCCACTTCGTCGAGAATGCGCGTTCGCTCCTGCAGCCGAAAAGCCCGGGAAGTAAGCGGCGGTGTCGCTGTCCTGCAGGCAGTTCTGGACCCGACTCACGAGGTCGTCGTTCAGGTCGCGGCTGCGCAACAAATCGCCCAGCGCGTCGCGGGTCAGGCCCACGGTCGGCTGTTCCAGTTTGGTGGTCAGATAGGTGTTCAGCACGCGTGCACCGGAGGCGGCGGCCGTTTCCGGCTGCTTGCGGGCTTTGTCCAGGCTGTCATAGGCCTGGGCGCGGCGCGCGACTTCTGCCGTTCGCCCGCCGTCGCCTGGCGGTAATTGGTGACGGCCCCATAGCCAATCAGCCCCGCCAGCATCAGTAGGGGCACAGCAAATAGCGCCCAATAGCCCGACTTCTCTACCAGCGTATCCGGCGTAGAACTGCCGGCGGACGCAACCCGCCAGGAACTGGGAGTGTCCTTCATCGGCCGCAAGCCAAGCACATCGACGCCCGGGGCGACGCCTGCACCCACGGCCGGGATCGATTGGGCGCGCGTTGGGATCGGCCGACACCTGTACGACAATCGGCTGGGTCGCGATCGTCGTATAGTCACCGATCTGGGGGTCGAAGTAACTGAAGGTGATCGGCTCTACCGTCAGGCTGCCGGGCACCAGCGGCACGAGCAGTTGCTCGTAGATGCGGCTACCCTGCAACTGGCCGTTGGCGAATGTGCTGGTGCTCTCCACCTGGGCGTCGAAGGCGCGCCACTCCGGGCCCACATCCCAGGTCAGGTCGGCCAGCGTGTCAATGTTGCCGATGCCGCTCAGCGTAACCTGCAGGGTGACCGCGTCGTTGACCTGGCTGGTGGTCTTGTCCACCAGCGATTGCAGGCCGAATTGGCCTACAGCGCCCTGGAATCCGGCTGGGGGGTTGTCCGGCAGCGGCTTAATGCTGACCGGCACCGGGTCGGTGGTCAGGGTCTGGCCGTTGGAAAAGAACCCGCCGGGAATTTCCAGCGTGGCCGGGCCGATGGTGACGTCGCCGCTTACGGTGGGAAAAAGCACCGTCTGAATCTCAGTCACATAGTAAGTGCGGCCCGCGGCCTCGGTGGTGTAGGTGGTCTGCTCGGCCTGGCGGTCGTGCCAGAAGCCGGTGAACTCCGGTGGTTGGAAGTTGGGTTCAACCAGCAGGCTGGAACCCTGATAGAAGCGGAAGGCGTAGAGCACTTGCTCGCCCTGCCACGGATTGTTGTTATCGACAATCGCCTCGACGTAGTAATCCTGACCGTTCAACCCGGCCGGGGCTGGGAGGGTGCCGTCGGCCGTAGGCGGAGCCTGGTTGGGCGCGGGGATATTGGGCAGATTTGGAATCAGGTTGCCGAAACCGGGGCTGGGGATAGACGGTTGAAACTGCCCCGTGCCCTGGGCGACCTTAATCAAAATCGGCTCGGTCTGGTAGGTCTGGCCGTTGGCGGTCGTGGTGAACGGGTTGATGATCAGGTCGCCTGCCTGCGTTGGCTGCAGGTAGTAGGTATAGGCCATCTGCACCGACATGTCGCCGTTGATGATGCTGATCTGCGTGCCGCTGGACGTGCCCAGCAGGCTGAACCCGTCCAGCGCGGGCAATATCGGCTCAGTAGCGCCCGCGGCCCGGTCGACGGTGACGGTCAGGGTCAACAGATCGTCGGTGGTTAGCGCCGTCCGGTCCACGGTGGCGGTGATGACCTCGTTGTCCTGCGCCGCAACGGCGCCGGTCCAGAAGGCCAGGGCCAGGAACCCGGCCAGGACCATCAAAGTAAAGCGTTTCATACGTCCTGTTGCGAAAGTCATCTGGTCGCTTTACCAATCTTGCAGCGGCGGGCGGCCGCCACCGGAGAAAATGGCCCCCAGGCGTTCCTGCAGGGTCTGGCTGCTGCGGCCAATGGCGGCGAGAAGCTGGCGGGCCTGATCGGCCGACAACCGTTGGCCGGGCTCCGGCATAACGCTGTAGCCTTGATCCTCACCGGGTTGGTCGCCGGTGGCCTGGTCACCCTGTCCGGGCTGCGGCGATTCCGGCTGGCCGTCCTGACCGGGCTGCTGCTCCTGTCCGTCGGGCGACTGCTCGCCTTCCTGGCCCTGATCGCCCTCTTGGCCCTGGTCACCTTGCTGCTGGTCGCCCTGTTGATCGCCTTGCTGCTCGTCTTGTTGGTCGCCTTCGCCCTGCTGCTGATCTTGTTGATCACCCTGGCCGTCCTGCGACTCAGATTGCTGGTCCTGCTGCTGCTGGTCCTGATTCTCTTGATCCGACTGATCGCCCTGATCTTCCTGATCGCTTTGCTGCTGCTGGCTTTCTTGTTCAGCCAACTGCTGCAGGGCCAGCTCCAGATTGTATTTGGCGTCCTGAGTCGTCGGGGTTGCGAAGCAGGGCCTGCTTGTAGGCCTCGACCGCCGCGGCCATATCTTCCAGGTTGTAGGCGGTGTTGCCCTGATTGTAGAAGCCCCTGCCCGGCCAGCACGTCCTGGTCGGCATAGGCCAGAGCCTTCTGCATTTGCTCCAGCGCAGCGGAGTAATTGCCCTGGCGATAGAGCGCGTTGGCGGCGTTGTAATATGGCTCGGCCAGCTCCGGCTCCTCGATCTGCGCGGCCTCATATTGGGCCTGGGCCTCTTCGTAGGCCGCCTTGGCGAAGGCGTCGTTGCCTTCGTTGACCTTGCCGGCGGCCGATCCGGCGCAGCCGGTGGCCAGCAGCAGTAGGGCCAGCAACAAGCCCGTGATGTAGTTCGTGAGGTGCTTCATAGTCTTCGTTCTCCGCGGTCTAGCTCGCCGCCGCTTCGGCCGTTTCCACCGGCACCGGCGCAGCCTGCGTGGCGCGGCGCGTCACCCGGTCGGGAATCAGCTCGCTCAGCACCATCGCCAGCAAGCGCCAGCCCCAGGAAAATCTGGAAGCGTTCGATGTAGCGTACGGTGACGCGGCTCTGTAACTGGGCGCGCTGCAAGGTATCAATTTCGCGCAGCAGGCTGTCCAGCTCGCCGCCGTCGGCCTGGGCGCGATAGTACCGACCGTCGCCCGCGGCGGCGATCTCCTGCAGTGTCGTCTCGTTCATGCGCGAGATGACCGGATTGCCCTGCGCGTCGGTCTTGGTGCCGACCACCTGGCCGAATGGGTTGGTCTCCGGCACCGGGCTGCCCTCGGGCGTGCCGAAGCCGATGGTATAAATGAGCACCCCGGCCTCGGCTGCATCACGGGCGGCGGCCAGCGGATCGGTCTCCACATCCTCGCCATCGGTCATGAGGATGAGCACCTTCTGGCTGGCCAGCTTGTCGTCAAACGCTTCAGTGGCCGTGCGAATGGCGTCGCCGATGACCGTCCCCGGCCGGGAGATGCTCTCCGGACCGGCGCTGTCGAGGTAGGACAGGGCGGTCGAATAGTCGGTGGTCAGCGGCACCTGCACGAAGCTCGCGCCGGAGAACAGCACCAGCCCGATCTCGTCCCCTTCCAGCCGCTTCATCAGATCGGCGATCTCCAGTTTGGCCCGCTCCAGGCGATTGGGGTTCAGGTCGTCGGCCAGCATACTCTGCGACACGTCCAGCGCGACGATCACCTGCAAGCCTTCCTGATCCACCTCTGTGGTCTCGCTGCCCCATTGCGGACGGGCCAGGGCCACGAACAGCAAGGACAGCGCCGCCACACGCAGGACCGCCTGCCAGCGACGACCGCTCCAGTTGACGCTATCGGTCAGCCGTTGCAGCAGGGCGCTGTTGCCCAGTCGCGACAGGGCGTCGCGTTGTTTCCGCTGGGCCCAATAGATGAGCAGCGCGGCCGCCGGCACCACGATGGCGGCGATGATCAGACACTTGCGGATTAGCGAATTGCATCGTGTGTCTCCGTCGTTAGGGGGCCGTCCGGAAGACGGTGGAGCGCAGGACCAGTTCCGCCAGCAGCAACAGGATAGGCGGGCACCAATAGCCAGCCGACCATTTCTTGATACTGGTTGTAGACCTGCACCTCGACCTGGGACTTTCTCCAGCTCGTTGATTTCGTCGTAGATGGCCTGCAGCCCTTGCGTATCGCGGGCGCGGTAATATTTGGCGCCGGTCAGGTCGGCCACCTGCTGCAGCGTCGCCTCGTCGAGGACGCTCTCCTGATAGACGATGTCGGTGCCGAACATCGTGTCCACGGGCACCGGCACCAGTCCCGGCTGCGCCGCGCCGATGGTATAGACCTTGATGCCCAGCGCGCGGGCGGCTTCGGCGGCCGTCAGCGGGTCGATCTGCCCGGAGTTGTTGACGCCGTCCGTCAGCAAGATGACCACCTTGCTGCTTGGCGTCGGACGCCGACGAGGACGAGCATATTGGCCGCGTTGGCGATGCCCAGGCCGATGGCCGTGCCGTCTTCCAGGCCCAGCTGTTCGGCCAGCTGCACCTGATCCAGCGCCCGGCTGACCATGTTGTGATCGAGCGTCAGCGGGCTCTGGTTGTAGGCTTCGCTGGCGAAGACCACCAGGCCGATGCGGTCATACGGCCGTTCGGTGATGAAGTCGCCGATGACCTGCTTGGCCGCCTGCAAGCGGTTGTCGGGCTGGAAGTCGAGCGAGGCCATGCTGCCGCTGATGTCCAGCGCCAGGGCGATCTCGATGCCCTCGCCCTTGATCGTCTCCTGCCCCTGCACAATCTGCGGCCGGGCCAGACCGATGATGACCAGAGCGATGGTAGCCGAGACGCAGGAGCGGCAGAATCGGCCGCAGCGACAGCTTCCACGAATGGCCCAGGCCGCGCGTCAGGGCCGTGGCGCCATACTGCATGGTCGCCGGCTTGGCCCGTCGTCCGGCGCGCCAGTAATAGAGCGCCAGCAGCGGCAGCAGCGCCAGCAGCATGCAGCAGCCAGGGATTGGCGAATTCAAAGCTCATGCCGGTTCCTCCTCGGATCTCGGCCTTGACCGTTGGTCGATAGTCGTTGGTTGGGTCGGCGGGCAACGGGCCGCGTCGGCCGCCGTCGTCGTTCGGCCGTTGGCGCTGACGAGCAGGGTCTCAGCGTGGGCGGTCTCCATGATGGCGCGCGCTTCGGTCAGCAGAGTCGGCCGCGTCGGCCGGGGCGGGGCGGAAATTGGCGAACTTCACCAGGTCGCTCTCTTGCAGAAAGGCGACGAACCGGCGCCCGCAGGCCGGGGTCGATGGCGGCGGTCTTGAGATCGGCCTGAATTTCGGCCGTTGTGCGCTCCAGAACCGGGATATGATAGGTCGTGCCCATGTAGCGGCGAACGCTCTCGGAAACCAGCGTGTAATGCTCGTTGAAGCGCCCGCAGCGGGCAAATTTAGGCTGCTCGGCTGCGGCCAGTTCGTCTAGGGTGCGTTCGTATGGCGGTGCGCGTTGTCAATGGCCGGGGCGACCTCGCGCTTGGCGCCGCGCGAAGCCAGACCAGGCCCCGGCCAATCACCGCCAGCGCCAGACCCCCGACCAGCAAATAGAGCCAGGTAGCCGCAGGAATCTCGGCCTGTGGCTTGATGTCGCGCAGTTCGGTGTCGCCCTCGACGAGGACAGAGGTCACGTTGACGCTGACCGGCTGCGCGGTGAACTCAAACAGATTGCCCGTGCCGTCGGTGACGGTGTAGGCCAGTGGCGGGGTGACAAAGGCGCCCGGCGCAAACAATCGGGTGTCGTAGACCACGGTGGTCGTCTCCGTGCCGTCGCCGTTATCGACTGTTCGTGGCCGGGGATTGGCCGACGATGGTGAAATCACCCCACTGCAGGTCGAGCTGGGGCACGATGACGAAATAGCCGGTCGGGTGGGTGACCGACAGGGTGAGCTGCACCGGATCGCCGACCGTGGCCTCGGCCGGTTCGGCCGTTAAGCGTCGTTTCGATCGACCCCTGCGCCAGCGTGGTTCCGGCGGCGGCTGCCCACAACAGGGCCGCCAACAGTAGAAGCAGCCAGGGCTTCGTGGTGACTATCGTGCGTGTGCTCATCAGGATGCGTGCCAGCCGTTTCGCCCGCGTCTGGAAAAAGCTCGTCAGCGGGGCGGTGTAGTCGGTGTCGGTGTAGATGCGAATATGGTCCACCTGGGCCTGATTGAACGCCTTGCCCTTGCTCTGGTCCAGCTGCTGGACGCGCTTCTCGAAGCCGTCGCGCCAGGCCTTGCTGCCGGTGTCGGCCCAGACGATCTCGCCCGGATTCCGGGTCTTCGAGGGCGATCAGACCGACATCGGTCCAGGCCTGTTCCAGCGGGTCGGTCAGGTCGACGGCGATGACGTCGTGGCGGCGGTTGGTGACGGCCAGCGCCCGCCGGTAGCCGGCCGGATCGGCCAGGAAGTCGGACACCAGAAAGATGATGCTGCGCCGCTTGAGGATGCGGTTGACATGGTCGAGCGCCATCTTCAGGTCGGTGCCCTTGCCCTGCGGCTCAAAGGCCAGCAGCTCGCGAATAAGGCGCAGCACATGCTTGCGGCCCTTGCGCGGCGGGATGTACAGCTCGATCTGGTCGGTGAAGATCATCAGGCCGACGCGGTCGTTGTTGGTGGTGGCGGCGAAGGACAGCACGGCCGTTAATTCGGCGGCCAGTTCGCGCTTGAACTGGTTGACGGAGCCGAAGCTCTCCGAGGCGCTGGCGTCCACCAGCAGCATGACGGTCAGCTCGCGTTCTTCGACATAGCGCTTGACATACGGCTCGCCGGTGCGGGCGGTCACATTCCAGTCGATGGTGCGAATCTCGTCACCGTACTGGTACGGCCGAACTTCGTCAAAGGCCATGCCGCGGCCCTTGAAGATCGATTGGTATTCGCCCGCGAAGCTGTCGTTGACCAGTCGCTTGGTGCGAATCTCGATCTGCCGGATTTTCTTCATCAAGTCAGCGGTTAGCATGTGAGTTGCTTCCCAGACCTGGTCATGGTTGACCTGGAGATGCGACTTACGGTACGTCCGTGTGATCCAGAATCCGCTGCACGATGTGATCGGCCGTAATGTTCTCGGCTTCGGCTTCGTAGGACGTGATGATGCGGTGGCGCAGGACGTCCGGGGCGATCTGCTTGATGTCGTCCGGCGTGACGAAGCCGCGGCCCTGCAGGAAGGCGTAGGCGCGGGCGGCCAGCATCAGGTTGATGCTGGCGCGCGGCGAGGCGCCGAAGCTGATCAGGTTCTTGCAAGTCGCTCAGGCCGTTGCTGGCCCGGCTCGCGGGTCACACGCACCAGATCGAGGACGTACTCCTTGATCTTGGGGTCGACGAAGACCTGCTTGACCGCCTCGCGCGCCTGCAGGATGCGCTCGGGCGAGACGACCGGCCGAATCGCCGGCAGTGCGGCGCCGGTCATGCGGTCGACGATGAGGCGCTCTTCGTCGCGGGTCGGGTAGTTGACCAGCACCTTGAGCATGAACCGGTCCACCTGCGCTTCCGGCAGCGGATAGGTGCCTTCCTGCTCGATGGGGTTCTGCGTGGCCAGCACCAGGAACAGGTCGTCCATCTTGTAGGTGGTGTCGCCGATGGTCACCTGGCGTTCCTGCATGGCTTCGAGCAAGGCGCTCTGCACCTTGGACGGGGCGCGGTTGATCTCGTCGGCCAGGACCAGGTTGGCGAAGATCGGGCCCTGATGGACGCTGAACTCGGCCGTGCGCGGGTTGTAGATCTGCGTGCCCACCAGGTCGGCCGGCAGCAGGTCGGGTGTGAACTGGATGCGGGCGAAGTCGGCGTCGATGGCTTCGGCCGTGGACTTGACCAGCAAGCGTCTTGGCCAGGCCGGGCACACCTTCCAGCAGGATGTGGCCGTCGGCCAGCAGGCCGATCAGCACGCGCTCCACCAGCGCTTCCTGGCCGACCATCACCTTGCTGATCTCGGCCACCAGGTCGTTGCAGGAACGCAGCTTCACGCTGGGCCTGCAAGTTCAATTCGCGGATGTCGGCCATCGTCATGGTGGTCGTATTCAATCATGGGGTGTCTCCTTGTCAGGGAATCAATGTCTTATCACGCGCGGTCGTCTGCGAAACGACCACGCAAGTCGTCTAGAATAGCGAAACTCGGGCCAAACTGGGTATGGGTTCTCATCTACCATACCGGTTTGGCCCGAGCTAAGACTGTCGGATTAGCTGGTGCGCGTTAGCGTGCCGCCAATGACGGGGTCACTGCCGCACAGCCAGGGTAGGTCGATCGTGGCCGTTGTGGCCAATGATTTGCCGTCGCGGGACAGATCGCCGTCGAGGTCGATCGTGATGGCCATGCCCTGCACGGCCAGTTCCACACCGGCGTCGATGTGGCGCGGATTGCGGGCGGATACCTGACCGTCGGCCGATTGCGTGCCGGTGGGCACGGCCGCAGCGCCGCACATCCCCGCATCAATGACCAGCCCGCGTCCGATTACAATATCGCCAGAGACGATGTTGCCCTGCTGCGATAGCTCCAATGTAATCGGTGCGCGACTGTCTCGGTCGCCGACCAAGTATCCTTCGAATGTACCCGCGAACAAACCCCCAGAGATGGTAGACGACGGTTTAAGCGGCGCCGCCTCGGCTGAAGCGACCCCCAAAGCCGCCGCAGCAATTGCCAGAATCGGCAGAATCATCAGTAGTAGTGTCTTTACCTTACGCATGTCTCGATTTCTCCTTGGCACGACGGGCGGTCAACGACTCACCCAATCCGTGCAACGACTAACACAATAGCAGATCGGCCGCTCATTTGGCTTTAAGGAGTTGTTGGAAGTGTCTTAAATGGAGCTTAAATGGGGGGCGGGGAATAGAACGCAGATGACGCGGATTTGGCGGATGAAGACGGATTCAAGACAAGCGAAGGCTTGCGTCAGTCCTTTCACGATAAGTTGTTATTGCAGCGTTTCGTTCACAACGGGCGAGATGGTCGGTCGCAGAGTTTCTTTCGTGCGATTTGATCACACTTTCGTCGTGGATGGAGGTTCTTCAAACTCACGGCACTCAGTCCGGCGTGGTCAGCCGGGAGCGGCTATGGTATAGTGCCGCTCGCACAACGATGGCCTAGCGAACCGAACCCCTCATGTATCTTGACGCCCTGGACCTACTCCGCAGCCCCTGCTGCCACGCTGAACTAACACCGACCCTGGCGGCTCCCGATCAGACCGAGATCGTCTCCGGCAGCCTGACCTGCACCGCTTGTGGAGCAACCTATGCCGTGGCCAAGGGGATGCCGCTACTCTATGTGGATGACGAGCGCTGGGTATCCAAGGCCAAAGAGGCCGAAGGGTGGGTCACCTATCACAAAGAGCTGGGCATCTACGAACTGACCGACGACCCCGTTGATTTGCGCATCCCCTATTACCCTGAAGAACCGTGGATCGGTGTGGCGCGCAGTTTTGACCTGGCCCTGGACCTGCTCAACCTGACGGGCGACGAGACGGTGCTGGACCTGGGCGCGGGGCGAGGGTGGGCGGCCAAGGCGTTCGCGCTCAAGGGCTGCCGCGTGATGGCCGTCGATGTGGTGACTGATGAACTGATTGGCCTGGGGCGGGGGCGAGCCTTGATGGATGACGCCGGTACATATTTTGAGCGGGTGATCGGCGACGGCGAGAACCTGCCGCTGGCGCCCGGCTCGTTCGACATCATCTTTGCCTCGGCCGCGCTCCATCACTTCTCTGACCTCGACGCTGCGTTCCGGCAGGTGGCGACGCTACTGAAGCCGGGTGGCGTGTTGTGCGCCATTCGCGAGCCGGCCATTCCGCTGACTGAACGCGAGGCTGACGTGCTGACACGCGATGCCGAACCGGAAACGGCCGTAGGGATCAACGAGACACGACCCAGTTTGGTGGAGTATCAGCGGGCGATGGCGCGAGCAGGACTCGCGTTGGTGCGAGCCGCCACACCCGATATGCTGGCCCTGGAGGATGCCGATCTGGAAGGTCATATGCGTCACGTCGGTGCAATCCGGCCACGGGGTTACGCGCTCTGGGAGCCACAGACGCGCCAAGCCTATCGGCGCTATGCCGGTCTGCGGGGCCGGGCGCTGCTGCAGGGACGGCCGTTGGCCGACCTGCGCCGGTTCAGCGACACGACAGGGCGGCGACAGGCTGAACTGCAAGGCTTGCTGTGGATTGGCGGCGAGCTGATCCTGATCGCCCGGAAACCGGAAACTAGCGTTAACCCTTAACGCACCACGAATCGGCCGCGCCCGGCGGCCCCCATCCACTCTCCATCGTGACAAATGATCTCGCCGCGGCTGATGGTCGCGGTGGGCCAACCGTTCATGGTCAGACCGTCATAGGGTGTCCAGCCGGCGCTTTCGTGTAGCGAGTCTGGTGTGATGGTGCGGCGTTCAGCGGGGTCGAACAGAACCACATCGGCGTCGAAGCCGGGTGCCAGTTGTCCCTTGCGGGTGAAGCCGAACAGGTGGGCCGGGGTAGTGGCGCACACGTCTACCCAGCGCTGCAATGCCCCGTCGCGCTCCGCAGGCGACGCGTCGGCGACCAGTCCGTTGTAAACAAGCGCCAGGCGGCTTTCGATGGAGGGCACGCCGCCGGGAATCTGGCTGTAATCGGCCAGCCCGCTTGCCTTCTCCTCAGCTGTAAAGGGGCAGTGGTCGGTGGAAACCACGTCCAGCACACCGTCGCGCAAGGCAGTCCATAGCGCTTGCCGGTCGGCTTCCGGGCGGAGCGGCGGCGAACAGACCGGCAGCGCCCCCGCCACTCCCGGCCGATCATAGACGGCCTGCGTCAGATAGAGATACTGCGGGCAAGTTTCGCCGTAGACAGCCAATCCCTCGGCCTTGGCGGCGGCAATGCGATCGGCCGTGGCCGCGCAGGAGACGTGGAAGATGTAGATCGGCGTGCCCACATACATGGCGATGTCGATAGCCCGCCCGGCGGCCTCAGCCTCAAACGACGCGGGCCGGCTGCGTGGGTGCCAGCGGGGTGACGTATGCCCGGCGGCCAGATTGCGCTGGATGAGGGCGGTAATGAGATCCCAGTTCTCGGCGTGGATGACCGGAAAGCCGCTGACATCGCGGACGGCCTCCAGAGCGGCCAGCAGCTCGCCGTCTTGCAAGCGCAGCCCGTAGGCCATGTAGAGCTTGAAGCTGGCGCAGCCGGCGACGCGGGCCTCGGCGACCTGGTCCAGGCGGGCGATATCCAGCGGACCGATGGTCATGTGCAGGCCGTAGTCGATGGCGACCGCCGGGTCGGCCAGCGCGCGCCGGGCGGCCAGTGCCTCGACCATCGTCTCGTCGGCGCCGGTCTCCACAAAGTCGACGATGGCCGTGGTGCCGCCGAACGCGGCCGCGCGCGTGCCGTCGAAGAACCCGTCGGTGGACGTGAATCGGCCGATAGGCATTTGCAGATGGACGTGGGGGTCAACGGCCCCGGGGACAATCAGCTTGCCGGTTGCGTCCAAAACCCGACGGCCGTCATGGGATCCCCCAACCGCGGCAATGGTGTCCCCGGCGATAGCTACATCCCCGGTGAGGATGCCGGTGGGGGAGATAATCGTGCCGTTGCGAAGAACGAGATCGTACATGGCGCAGCTCCTTGCTTGGTCCTACGCCTCCAGTGTAGCAGCGATCCCGCTTGGCCCAAAAAGCGGCCGATCACGCGGACTTGTGACTCTACTGCTCTGCTTCCAGAAGTCCGCCCAATTGCAGGCCGCCACCGGATGGCGGGGGCGATAGTGCGGGGCCCGCCGTCGTATAGGTGGGCAGCTCGGTCACCGCCAGAACCTGGCCACTCAGTTCGCGCGCCAGTTGTTGAGCGCGCTCGGCTGAGCCGACAGCCAACAGCCCGGACCCGCGCGGCGTCACGAGATTGGGTGAGCCGACAAACAGCGCTGTTTCGCCCGGCAGCCAGTCGGCTGTCTCGTAATCGCGCACCCACACGGCGACGATGGGCTGGTCGGCGGCGGCACGTTGGATGACCATTCGGCCGATGTCGTCGAACAGGCGCGTCTCACCGGTGGCGGTGATCAGCACGGCCGCGAAGCGGGGGTCGGTAACCAGTCGGCCTTCCGGGTAAGTCATGTCCGTGGCAAAGTCGATCGCCGGCGGCAGACTGAGGTCAACTGGCGGGCGGGTTGGTTCCGGGGCCGGTTCAGGCGTCGTGGTACAGGCGGCCAGGAAGGCCAGCAGCAATAGGGATAGTAGAGCGGCACGCGCTTTCATGAGGCTGAGTTTGGGCAGAAATCGGCCGCTAATCAAGCCCGCATCATCGACGGCTCATGGTGGTGGCTAGACGGTCGCCCACCACGCCTGCAGATCACGCAGGCCGTCGGGCGTCATCTTGTGACCGGTCTCGTATTCGTGATAGTCGAGATTGCCGCCGGCAGCCAGGACGACATCGCGGCTGCGGTGGGATTGCTCCAGCGGCACCATGCGGTCTTCAGTGCCCACGGCCATGAAGACCGGCAGCTCCGGCCAGGGCTCCGGTACATCGTCCTCGCCCACCAGAGGGACGAACCCGACCAGCGAGGCGATACCCTGGACAAGTCCGGGATAGCGCAGGGCGGTGCAGAAGGAAACGGCCGCGCCCTGGCTGAAACCCATCAGGTAAATACGGTCGGGGTCGGCGTTATAGAAGCTCGGCAGAGAGTCGATGAAGCGCTTGAGTGCGTCAGTGGCCGGATCAAAAGCGGCTACGGACGGCCATTCGCCGACCGGCTGCACGGCCCAGGAGTAGCCGCCCGCCGGATCGCGCATGGTGGCCCGCGGTGCGACCATCTGCCAGTTGCGCGGAATGGTGCGCCGGAAGATCCACATGACCTCCTCGTTGCCGAATCGGCCGTGGAGCATGACCACAGTCGGATACGGACCGGGGGTGTCCGGCTGCAAGACATTGTGGCTGAGGCCGGTCGCCAGAAGCTCCGGGCCGGATCGGACTGAGGTGGGCTGTCGATCGGTTGGCATGGTCAAGACGTTACCGCAAAGGCAGTTGGCGGGCAATGGATTGGGCGATACCGGGCAGGAGGCAAAAAAAGTGAGGTGGGAATAAGACGGGCGTCTTATCCCACACCTCTGGGGGGGAGCCATTTACATTATACTTATGAGCATAATTGTGTCAAGTATTTGCCAAGATGCGTTTTTGACAGCATCCAACCGGTTGACAGGCTCGCCGGAGGCACTACGATCAGCGCTGTGAAACACGAGCAGCCCATCGCTGATTTCATTGCTGAGCTGGCGCCGCGCGTCCGGGGCGAACTGCGCGCCGACGACATGAGCCGCGCTCTCTACAGCAGTGACGCCAGCCTCTATCAACTGGTACCCCACGCCGTTTTGCTGCCGCGTACGGTCGACGATGTGCAAGCGGCCGTTTCGCTGGCCGCCGCGCATCGCGTGCCGGTGTTGGCCCGCACGGCAGGGACGAGCCTGGCCGGGCAGGCGGTCAACGAGGCCCTGGTGATCGACTTCACCCGCCATCTGGATGCCATTGTCGAAATCAACCCGGCCGAGCGGTGGGTGAGGGTGCAGCCCGGGGTGGTGCTCGACCATCTCAACCGGGCCTTGCGCCCACACGGCCTGCAGTTTGGCCCCGACCCGGCCAGCAGCAGCCGCGCCTGTCTGGGCGGCATCGTGGCCGCCAACGCCACCGGCAGCCACTCGATTCTCTATGGCATGACGGCCGATCATGTGTCGGCGATGGACGTCATCCTGAGCGATGGGCGAGCGCAGCGGCTGTCCGCGGCCGGGCCAGACTTCGATATCGGCCGCGCCGTCGCCACACTGGTGGCCGACCCGGCCAATGCAGCGACGATTCGGGCGGGCACGCCGCGCCACTGGCGGCGCTGTGGCGGCTACAACCTTGACCGGCTGCTGCCGGAGGACGGGACGCCCAACCTGGCCCAACTCTCTGTGCGGCTCCGAGGGTACGCTGGGGGTGATGACGGAGATCACGCTCAATCTCGTGCCGGCGCCACACACACCGGCCTGGCCCTGGTGCTGTTCGATGACGCCATGACCGCGCTGTCGGCCGTTCCGGCGCTGCTGGAGATGAACCCGTCAGCGATCGAGTTGCTCGATCACCTGAGTCTCTCGCTCTGCCGTGAGGTGCCGGAATACAACCGCCTGCTGCGTCGCTTTCTCGACGATGCGCCAGACTGCCACTGTCTGCTGGTGGTCGAGATGCAGGGTGACAGCCCGAGGCAGAAGTCGCGCGATCAGTATCGAGGGCCTGACCCGTTTTGTGCGCGGGGCGGGTCTGGGAGCCACGGCGGTCATCGCTGCGGAGACGGCCGAGAAGCAAGCAGCCGTCTGGGGCGTGCGCAAGGCGGGCCTGGGCCTGCTGATGTCCATGCGCGGTCGCCACAAGCCCGTGCCGTTCATCGAAGACGCTGCCGTGCCTGTGGCTGACTTGCCGGCCTATGTCAGCCAACTGGAGGCGTTTTGCGCTGAGCTGGGCACGCCGATGACCTACTACGCCCACGCCAGTGCCGGGTGTCTGCACATTCGGCCGCTGATGGATGTCAACGACGCGGCCGACCGGGCCAATATGCCGCGCTATCGCCCAATTTGCCGCTGATCTGGTTCGCGGCTATGGCGGAGCCCTATCCAGCGAACATGGCGACGGTCGCAGCCGAAGCTGGCTAAACGAGGCGTTCTATGGCCCGGACCTGTATGCCTTGTTTGGCCGGGTCAAGCAGTTATTCGATCCTCACAACTTGCTTAACCCGGGCGTAATCGTTGCCGCGCAACCGATGACGGCTCATTTGCGGCTTCCGGCCGAGAGTGGGGCCGACTCACGGCTTAGCTTTGACGACTACCTGATCCCCGCGCAGACCGTGGCCCTGGCACGCTGAGTTCCCAGCGCGTACCGCCAGTCGCCTGGCGACTACGGGGTCTGGCTCGCGCTGTGAATCTGTGCAATGGCGCCGGGCGTCTGTCGACAGACGCAGAGCGGGACGATGTGTCCCAGTTTCATGGTGACGCGCGACGAGGAGCACAGCACGCGCGGCCGGGCCAACGCACTGCGGGCGGCGATGTCGGGCTGCTGCCGGCCGGAGATGCTGACCAGTCCGCGCATGCACGAGGTGATGGACCTCTGCATCTCCTGCAAGGCGTGCCAGGCGGAGTGCCCTTCGGCCGTTGACATGGCGCGGCTGAAAGCTGGAATTCCTGGCCCGCTATCACGAGGTTCACGGCGTGTCGCGACGGGAGCGTTTCTTTGGCCATGCGGCGCAATTCAACGCCCTGGGCAGCGGCCGACAGGCCCCACTGGCCAACGCGGCTCTGCGCGGCGGCCCGGTGCGTGCGGTGCTAAACCGGTGCGCTGGGCCTTGCACCGCAGCGACAGCCTCCCACCGCTGGCCGAGTAAACTTTCGAATCGTGGTTCAAAAAGCGGAAAGTTCGTGTAGACGGGCAGAACGTGGGACTGCTGATTGACCCGTTCACCAATTCGAACTATCCGGAGTTGGGCGGGCCGCGGTCGAGTTTCTGGAAGCGGCCGATTATCAGACTTGTCCCCGGTGGTGGTCGACGAAGGACGGCCGTTCCTGTCCAAAGGGATGCTGACGGAGGCGCGACGGGCGGCGGACAGGACATTGACAGCCCTGCGCCGCTGGTGGACGACGGGATTACCGATTGTGGGGCTGGAGCCCAGCAGCCTGCTGACCCTGCGCGATGAGTACCTCTACTTGCTGAGTGACGACCCACGAGCGCCGCTGTCGTTGCTGAGCGGCGTGGACGTTCGAGGAGTTCGTGGCAGCGCGGGCCGAGGCTGGGCGTCTGGCGGTGACCTTTCGCGATGAGCCGCGGCGGCTCCTCCTGCACGGCCATTGTCACCAGAAGGCGCTGGTGGGCACCGGCCCGGCGCGGGCGGCGCTGAGCTTGCCGCCCGGCTACATCGTCGAGGAAGTGGACTCCGGATGCTGCGGCATGGCTGGATCGTTTGGCTACGAGGCCGAGCACTACGACCTGTCAATGGCCATGGCTGAGCGCAGGCTATTGCTGGCGGTGCGTGCGTGCCGGACGCATACCATTATCGTCGCGGCCGGTGTCAGCTGCCGGCAGCAGATTGCCCACGGCAGCGGCCGGCAGGCGCTGCCATCCGGCCCAGGTCCTGCGGGCGGCCCTGGCATAGCGCGATCACGTTTCCGGCTGCAGTCATGGGCAACCAGACCTCAAAGCGAGTCATGCCCGGTTCGGAGACGATGCGGATGTCTCCGCGGTGTCGATTGACCACGATGTTGTAGCTGATATCGAGACCCAGCCCCGTACCCTGGCCCACCGGCTTGGTCGTGAAGAAGGGCTCGAACACGCGCGCGGCCACTTCCGGCGGCATGCCCGGGCCATTGTCCTCCACATCGACGACCACCCAGTTGCCATCGCGTCGGGTACGGAGCGTAATCATGCCATCGGTCTGGCCGGTGTCGTGGATGGCGTCGGCCGCGTTGTCGAGCAGATTTGTCCACACCTGATTGAGCTCGCCGCCGTGGGCGTCGATCTCCGGCAGTCGGTGTCGTATTCGCGCCGGATTGCGATGTCGCTCTTGAGCTTGTGGCGCAGGATGAGCAATGTGTCGTCCAGGCCGCGATTCACGCGCATAGCGCACGATCGGTGCCTGGTCCAGATAGGTGTAGGATTTGAGAGCCTTCACGATCTCCGAAATGCGGCCCGCGCCCTGTTGGAGCTCGTGGAGGAGATTTGCGATTTCGTAATTGCTGGTCAGATAACGCAGGACTGTCGCCAACTGCGGCGCCCTTGTACGTATGCGGCCAGGTAGTCGAATTGATCCGGTGACAGGCATAGGTCCACCATCGCCGTGGCCAGTTCCCAGGCCGAGTCACCGACACCCTGGTCTTCCAGCCACACCTCCAACTCCGACTCCCGGTCGCTGCGCATGATGGGGTCAAGATAAGGGGCGCTGAATCAGCCTGGGCTCGCACCACCTTGAGGAAGTCGGCCAGCGCCTTCAGCTGTGCCGGTCCAGGTGTTCGCTGACCAGCTGCAGATACGTATCGGCCGAACTGGCGATCGCCATCTCCAGCTGCTCCGAACTGCGACGCACCGCCGCGGCCGGATTGTTGAGTTCGTGGGCGATACCGGCCGTCAAGCGTGCCCAGTTGGGCCATCTTCTCGCTGTGGCGCAGCTGTGACTGCGTGGCCTGCCAGCGGGCCAGCACAATGTCAAGCAGCGACGCGGCCACCAGCGGGCTGGTGTGCATCAGTTCGCGCAGTTGGTCTCGGCCGATCACCACCAGTTTGGCGTCTGTGCGTGCGCGGACCGTGGCCGTTCGCGGCGTGTCGGCCACCAGGGCAATCTCGCCGAGGACATCACCGGCTCCGCGGACGGTGAAGAGCACTTCGCGGTTGTTGCTGTTCTTGATGACCTCCAGCTCGCCGGACTGGATGAGATAGGCGGCATTGCCGACGCTGCCTTCCTCGATCAGGATGTCCCCGGCCTTCAGGCTCAATGCCTGAACCAGACGCCCACTTTCTCCAGATCAGCATCGGACAAATCGGCAAACAGCGGCAAGTGTCGCAGCAATTCAGGCGGGACGGGTGTCGTCATGTTCTCCTCCGATAGCGTGATAGGGGTTACGAATGTCCACGGCCCAGGCGATACGCGGATCAACCCGGCGCACGAGGCGGTAGGCGACGGGCCCGAAGCCCGTCGGCTAGCCAGAATCGGCGCGCCTCGCGGTTCGTCGTGCGCCAGTCGATCAGGCAGGTCGTGAAGCCCTGATCGCGGGCATGGGTCAGCCCACGGGCGTTAGCGCCCGGCCGATTCCGCGACCGCGCGCCTCGGGCAGTGTGCCGGCCAGTTCCAGCAGGCAGCAATGCTCGGGCACAAACAGTTGTCGTCGGTCGGAGTGACCGGCATATAGAATCTGATAGCCCACCATGCGGCCGTTCTCAAACGCACCCCAGATGTCAACGTCGGTCTGGGCCAAAAGCTCGGCGAAGCCTTCGCGACGCACTGACCAGTACTCCGGCAGCGACACGCCCCAGACCGGGGCCTGGGCCATGTGCCGGCTGAGAATGGGTGCCATCTCGTCGACCAGCGCGTCTTCGTCGCCGGCCGTCAGCAGGCGAATCTCGACGCCGGGCGTCGGCGGGGCGACCGGGTGCGGATCCAGCAGCGACCGCAGGGCATAGGCCTGCTCCTGACCGAATGTCAGCGAAAACCAGAGACCGGCCGCTTCCGCATCGCCGCTCGGCACCAGGACGTAATGCTCGAATGCACCCCAGTCCAGCCAGCGCGGCGCGGCAGCCGCATACAGGTCGGCGTAGAGGTCGGCCGGCTGTCCCTTGGCCAGCGCATGCCCGGCCAGCGGCATCCACACCGTTCGGCCGCGCAGGGTGTCGATCTTGACCTCGCCCAGCAGGAAGGCTACGAGACGGCCGTCTTCCCATGCAGCCACGCCGGAGGTCCGGTCGTTCTGCCAGACGGCGTCCACCGCGGCACGAGCGACTGCTGGGTTACTAAAGCGTTCGGGCAGCAGGGGCTGCTGCTGCCGGTCGCGGGTGTGGCGGGCAGCGAGCAGATCGGCCGCTGCATCCAGCATGGTCTCGTCGAATGGTTTGATGGCGACGCCGGACATGGGATTGTCTACGAGACTGCGAGCAGCTCGCGCACTGCAGATTGGCTCAAGAATGCCTCGCGCAGTTCAAGGTCGGGCATGTTGTCGGCCAGAAAATTGATTTCGTTGATTGCCTCGGCTCGATAAGCGGCGCGTGCCTCTCCGTCTGACTCCAGAGCAACTAGATCCGCCAATACGAGCCATAGTGTGCGGCGATTTTGTTGCTCGCGGGCGGCGGCGTAGGCTTGCACCAGCATCTCGCGCGCGCCCGCCCGGTCGCCCAGACCCATCAGAGCCAGGCCTCGGTATCGCAGATGGTCAACCAGGAAGGCGTTGAGTCCCAGCGTTTGCATCAGATCGAGCATCTCGTCTTCAATTGCCAGCGTTTCCTGGAACCGATCATTGGCTAGCAATATGGCCGGACTAATGACTGAGGTAAACAGGTGGCTGGCGCGATCGGCAAAATCCAGCGAGGGGGTGTTCGATGACACCCAGGCCAATGCTTCGCCCGACTGCCCGTCAAAATGATAGGTGATGCCTGTCCACATGCGTCGTAGGGCGTCGGCGTCTTCGGAGGCAGGCGCTCGCTCCAACCACTCCGTCAATAGGGCACGCTGGTAAGCTGGGGCGCCGATCTGTCCGTAAGACCAGGCCAAGACAATGGGAATAGTGGCCCCCGGCCCCTGGAAGTGGACATGCTCGGCCAGCTCAACTGACTGGCGAAACAAGTCAAAGGCTTCACCAAAACGGCCGAGTTCCAGCAGCGCATAGCCCAGAGCGTAACTATTCAATGACTCGCCCCACTGGTTGCCTATCCGATGGGCAATCGCCAGACCTTGGCGCGACTGGGCCACAGCGTCAGCCGGGTGACCGCTCAGCAACAGGCCCTGCGACGTAACGGCCAACGCATCAGACAGCATGTGGTCATTACCTAACTCCTGCCACAGAGCGCGGGCACCGGCGAACGCCGCCAATGCGGCTTCGATTTGCCCCATCATGCCGTAGGCTCGGCCTATGTCGTTAAGCGTGTAGGCTTCAATCTCTTTGAAGTCGTATTCGCGCGCCAAAGCCAGGGCACGCTCGCCATACTCGATTGCCTTGGCCAAATCAACCTCCACGTTGATGTACAGGAGCATCAGGCCCCAGTTGGCTCGCGCTTCGGCGTCCGGCCGGTTGAGTCGCTGCGACAATTGTAGCGTTCGGTTAGCCATCTCCGCGCCGAGGGTGGCATCCATGCGATAGTTGGGCATGGCGTATATGATGACTTGTGGGGCCAGCCCGGCGAGTTCAAGAGTTTGAATGCTGCGCTCTCGGCCCAGCGCTTCCAGCGCCTCATACGTGTTAAGCGCTTCATCGTAAAGACCGTCCAGTTCGTAGATACGGCCGCGGCGCAGGAACAGATTGGCAAGTGTCTCGTCGTCAACGGCGCTTGGCGCGGCCAGCGCCAGTTCGATGGCCCGGCCGAAGTGTTCGATCGCTTCGGCGTGGGCGTATATCTTGGCCGCCGTCTCGCCGGCGACTGCGTAATAGTGCACAGCCCGGGCCCAATCGCGGGCCTCGGCGAAGTGATAGGCCAGACGCGGTGATTCTTCATCCAGCCGGTCGGGATAGCAGATCTCAATGACGTCGGCGACCTGGCGATGATAGCGGCGGCGCTGGCGGATGAGGATGGTTTCGTAGGCGGCATCGCGGGCCAGCGCGTGGAGAAACGTGTAGTCGCCGTCGCCGCTGCCGGTCGGCCGAATCAGGTCGGCGCTGGACAGGGTCTGCAAGTGGTCGGCCACGTCGACATCGTCACCGGCCATCTGCTGCAAGACGCGCTGCGGAAAGGATCGGCCGATTACCGCGGCCAGTTGCAGCGTGCGGCGCACGGCGGGATCCAGCCGGTCGATGCGGGCGGTCATGAGCGCCTGAACATTGCCCGGCAGGCTGATGAGCCGCAGGATATCGTCCTCGTTGGCGCTGCCTTGCCAGACCGTCCCTTCTCCGCCGCGCACGACGATGCCGTTGTCGTAAAGCGCGCGGGCCACTTCCTCGATGAACAGTGGATTGCCCTCGGCTTTGTGTTGGATGGCGTCGACGATGCGCGGCGGGACGGTGGCCTTGCCCAGAAGCTCGGCGATCGAGCGCTCGGCTGTCTTCGCGGGTCAGCGGCTCCAGGAAAATGGACACACACTGCTCCGGAAATTCGAGCTGCGTGTTGACGAAGAGCTGCCAGCCAGGTGAGTTCCAGTCGGGCCGCAAGGCCAGCACGAATAGAATCGGCCGGGATGTGACCAGCGTCAGCAAGTCGCGCAGCACCTCGATGCTGGCCGGGTCGGCCCAGTGCAGGTCGTCCATAACGTAGACAATCGGTCCCAGATCTGATTGATACGTGGCGGCATCGGTCAGCAGTGTTCGCAATTCGCGTTTGAATGCCTCGCCTTCGGGCAACGGGCCGCTTTCAGGCAACGTATCGCCCAGCAAAAAACCGAAGAAACGGTGAAGACGCAGTTGGAGCGCATCGGGATAGATCGACACCAGGGTATTGAGTCGATCGTGTACGACCGCAGGGAGGTCCGTCTCGCGAATGCCGCAATATTGCCGCAATTGCCGCTTGAGCATGTCGTACGGCCGGCTGGCGCCGTAGGAGACAGCCACGAACTCCGTCCAGCCACTCCACATCGGCGCCGTCTGACCATATAGCGAGGCCAGTCGCGCGCGCCATTCCCGCCGCAGCTCGGCCACAAGACGGCTCTTGCCCAGCCCCGCCTCACCCAGTACGAACACAATCCGGCTCTTGCCCTCGGCCATCCCGCTCAGACTCTCAGTGAGGCGGCTCAGCTCTTTCGATCGGCCGATCAGATGGGTCTCCAGCCCTTCGATGCCTCGGAGCCGGCCCGGCTGGGGGTCCATTCCCAGAACGCGATAGGCTTGGACTGGCTCGTCCTTGCCCTTAACCTCGATCCCGCCCAGGTCCCACACGTCAAACAGGGGCCCAACCAGCCGAAAGGTGTCCTCGCTGATCTGGACGGTACCGGGCAGCGCCGTCTGTTCCATGCGGGCGGCCAGGTTGATGGCGTCACCCATGGCCGTGTATTCCTGCATCAGGTTGGACCCGATTTCACCGACAACCACAGGGCCAGTGTTGATGCCGACGCGCACGCCGAACTCCAGGCCATACTCTTCGTTAAACTGTTTGATGAACGGCCGCATGCCGTTGATGATGCCCAGACCGGCCAGGACAGCCCGCTGCGGGTCATCCTCATGAGCCTGGGGCGCGCCGAAGAAGGCCAGCACCGCATCGCCCATCAACCGCGCCACCATACCCTCGTATTCCTGAATAGGGGCGATCATGTATTGAAAGGCTTCGTTCATGATCTCCGCCCATTCTTCCGGGTCGAATTGCCCGGCCAGCGACGTGGAGCCTACGACATCGCAGAATAGGATGGTGATGACCCGGCGCTCGCCCTCCACAACGCGCGGCGACCCAGCGGCCGAGGGCTGCGGGAGGGTGGAGGCAGGCTGATTGGGCGGGAGCGGGAGATCAACGCTCATCGTCGGCGGGGAATGATGAAGTCATTATCCTCGTAGCACCACATCCACTCTTCCCCGTTCTCCATGGACATGACCACATGGTGGCCGGTTTCGTCGGCATGTTTGTTGGCGTGTTTGTTGGGCGAACTGTTGCAGCAGCCGGTATAGCCGCAGGTCAGGCAGACGCGCAAATGAACCCAGGTGGAACCGGAGGCCAGACAGTCGACACAGCCGACCGCGGCCGGCTCAACTTCCTGGATTTGGTCGACATGGACGCAGTTGGTCGGGCGCTTCAGCTCTCCGGCCTGTACGCGATGGATCGCATCGTGGATCTTGGCGGTATCATTCATGGACTTTCTCCTGTCACCTGCTGGTTACAATAGACTATAACGACAATTCATAGGGTCTAGCAAAGCCGATTGCGGGCACGCATCGAAAGGGGAGTCCACGCGTGCCACGACCCTGTTGATTGTCAGTTTACGCGTATCAGGGATGCCTGTCAAAGCCACGGCTTAAAAGAGTGTCGTACGCATGAGAAGCACTCTTTCGTTGCTTGCCTGCACACGCATTCAATCTTACAATGGCCACCGCTATGGAACCGTTACCTGTGGATGTTGCCCAACTGCAACGGCGTGACCCGATGGCCTGGACCACGCTGCTGTCCCGCACCAACGAGCGGGACGGTGTCATTGTGACGGCCGTCACGTCTGAGCCGCTGTGGACGTCGTTCCTGGCGCCAACGGGGCGCACCACGCGCACGTGGTCACGTCAGGTGACCCGTTATCTGCTGACCATGGATGGCGTGTCGGACCCGCTGTCATTCGTCGGCAAGCGCACCAACGCGATTGAGGCTCAAATCTATCGCCATCTGGCGCCCGACTTGCCCGAGCTGTTTGTGCCCTGCCACTACATCCACATGGCCGGCGACCGCAGCTGGTTGCTGTTGGACGAAGCGCCCAATACCTTCCCGCCGTCGTCGTGGGTGCCCAGGGACATTGACGCTGTGGCGACCGGCCTGGCCTCGGTTCATGCGGCGTTTTGGGAAGGGGCTAACGAGTCGGACCTGCTCGACTGGTTGCCGTTCTACTTCAGCGAACCTGACAACGCGCCGACGCTGGATGAGCTGCGCCGCGAATCACCGGCACTGTTTGAGGAAGGGCCGGGGGCGGTCATCTCCGACCATGCGCTGCAGACCGTTGGCGGCATGGCGGCCCAGTTCGTGGAAGCGGCCAACGGTCTGGTGATCATGCGCGAATTGGGCGGCTGGCCCGGCGTGCTGGGCGAGATCTCACCTGACCGCCATGGCCGACCTCCTCGATGATCCGGTGCCGATGTTCCATGCCTTGAAGGACCTGCCCGTTTCTGTCCTGCATACCGCGCCTCATGCCTACAACTGGCACATGGGCCTGCTGGGCCAGAACCACTTGCTGGACTGGAGCGATGCGCGGCTGGGGCCGGGCGTGCTGGACATCATCGCCTTTCTGGAAACGTATCCTCTGCTCTATGTTGAGGACGACTTGCCGCGGACACTCTGGCCGTCATCGTCTGACCGGGCCAATCGGGATGACGTACACGTCCGCGTTCGCGAGCTCACTCCGGCGCTGGAGGAGACCGTCCTCGACGGCTACTTGCTGGCCATGTCGGCCGAATTGGGATCCCGCTTCCCCGCCCGACAGCTGCGCCAGGCCATGCCCGCGGCCCGCTGCCTTTATGTGCTGACCAACTGGCTGCCCTACTTCGCCACCTGGGCCGCCGATATGCCCAACAAGTATGTGTGGCAGCGGGTCAATCGTATGAGCGAGGCTGAGTTAAGCGAGAACGGGTTGGGGCCGATGGTGGGGATTCGGCCGTATTTTGCCGGCGTTTTCGAGCGTTTCCTTCACGCCTACCGCAATCTTTAAGCAACACTCACCTTTCGCAACCAGCACCCTGTTTTCGGCGTAATGGCTAATTGAATAGACTATGGATCCTTTTTTGCAGTTTGGGGCGATGACCATCGCCATCTTTATGTTCCTGGTCGGCATTGTCGGCATCATCGTGCCGCTGCTGCCGGGTATTCTGCTGATATGGGGTGGGGTGCTGTTCTATGCCGTAACGGTCGATGACTTCACCGCCATCTCACCCTGGATGTTTGCGCTCATCACGATAATCGGCATCCTCGCCGGAACGGCCGACTTGTGGCTGTCGCTGCTCGGCGCCAAGACCACCGGCGCGTCATGGAAGACGCTCGTGCTCGGCGTTGTCGGGGCGATTGCCGCCACCTTTCTGGTGCCGATCCCACTGGTGGGCACGGTGCTGGGCTATGCGGCCGGTATCTTGCTGGGCGAGTACTTGCGCCTGCGCGATTGGCGGGCCGCGATTCGGGCCAGCGTGGGCGGGGTCGTGGGCTGGGGCGTGGGGACGGGCCTGCAACTTGCGGGCGGATTGGCCATGATCGCTTTGTTCATCATTGCCGTCAACTAGCGCCCTGGTTTCCTAGGGGAACAATACGATGTCACCTGAGTTCACTAACTTTCTACAAACATTGGGTACGACGATCCTGGCTGTTTTGGGAATTGCCGGGATTGTGGCCCTGATACTGTTCTTCATCATGCTCACCCAGGTGCGCAAGATCAACGTGCCGCCGGGCGCCGGGTTTGCCCAGACGCTGCTGCACACGCCGCTGATTGTTGTTCTGTTTCTGGATACGATGGACCTGGCCCTGGATATCCTGGGCGCACCGTTGTCGTGGGTCATCCTCGATCGGATTGGTTTGAAGGGACTGCGCGGCGTGGCCGCCGTGGAGGCGCTGATACCCTTTACGCAGGTCATTCCGACTATGACCCTGTTCTGGATTGGCGCCCGGCTGCTGGGCCCGCAAAAAGTGGAAGCGATGGAGTCGATGGGTTCCTACACCAAGTACACCAAACAGTTGGCTGAGACGCCCCCGCCGTCCGTCACCATCATCGACCAGCCGAAAGAGAAGGCGCCCCCAGCTGATGAGGTCTACGACTACTACTCTGACTGAGTAGACAGGGAATAGAACGCGGATTTAACGGATTCAGACTGATTAGAAATCAGCTGGTCTTATCCGTGTTCATCCGTGAAATCCGCGTCATCCGTGTCCCTGTTCTTGTTCCTAAAGCTCAATCGGGTTCGACAGAATCGCCACGAGCAGCTCAATCGAGCTTTCCACATCGGCCGCATCCACCGTTTCGCTCTGGGTATGGACATAGCGGCAGGGGATAGAGATGCAGCCCGCCGCGCAACCCGGCCCGGCAATCTGCATCGACCGCGCATCAGTGGAGCCGCCGTCGAGCACTTCTAACTGATAGGTGATTCCGGCTTCCTCGGCCCGTTGGCGCATCAGCCGCACCAATCCCGCGTGGGCGATCATGCCCGAGTCCTTGACCTTGATCGCCGCGCCTTTGCCCAGCCCCACATTCATGCTCCTTGCTTCGGGAATGTCGCCGGTCAGCGTGACGTCAAGGGCGATGCCCACGTCCGGCAGCAGCCGATTGGCCGCCGCCTGCGCGCCGCGCGTGCCCACTTCTTCCTGGACGCTAAACACAATCGTCAGGTCGTGGTTCATCTGACTGCGGTCCAGTCGCTTGAGCGCCTCGATGGCCACCACGCAACCGATGCGGTCATCCATGCTTTTGGCGGTCAGGCGGCTGCCCTGGGCCTCAAACGGCCGGAAGAACCCCGCCGCATCGCCCACCGCGACCGGCACATCGTCCCGGCCGGTAGCGCCGACGTCGATGAAGTGCTTGTCCAATGGATGAACCTTGCTCCGGTCTTCGATTCGGTCGCTGCCGATGACGCCGATCGTGCCGTTGGCAAAGATGACCCGCCCGCCCAGGAGCGTGTGGGGAAAGACGCCGCCGATATTGGTGAAGCGCAGGAAGCCGTTGTCCATGATGTGCGAGACCATCACCCCGATCTCGTCCATGTGGGCGGCGATCATGACCTTGAGCGGGTCGCTGCCGGCCGGTGGACTGGCCGGGCCGAGGTGGACGATCAGATTGCCCATCGCATCGACCGATACATCGTCGGCATAGGGCTCGACCAGCGGTCGAATGAGATCGCGCATGCCGTCTTCAAAGCCGGACGGTCCATAGGCTTCCACCAAAGTTTTGATCAGGTCGTTCATTGTCGTCTCCATCGCTTCAGGATCGGCTAATTGTTTCACGGGTTAGGGCACGCAGCGCCGTGTCAGTCAGGCGCACCAGATTGGCGTAGTCATCCAGGCTGATCATCATCGTCGGCGTATGGGCATAGCGCCCCGGCACGGCCATGGTTGCCGCCGGAATACCGCCGTTGACGCGCTGGATGGCGGCCGTGTTGGTGCCGCCACCGCCCGGCTGTCGAATCTGGTAGGGGATGTCGTTGGTGGCGGCCGTTTGCATCAGGTGGGCCACCAGGCGCGGGTCCTGGATGGTGCCGCGGTCCATCACGTAGAGCGACACGCCCTTACCCATGGCCACATTCGGGCTAACATCGTTCTTGTTGGGCAGGTCGTAGGCCGGCGTACATTCCAGCACGAGGGCCACATCGGGCTTGATGCCATAAGCAGCCACCGCCGCCCCTCGCAGCCCGACCTCTTCCTGCACTGAAAAGGAGGCGATCAGATCAAACGGGAACCGTTCGCCGCGCAGCAGTTCCACCAGGGCGGCGCATCCGGCGCGGTCGTCGAACGCTTTGCCGATGGCGCTCCGGCCGCCTTCCAGCTCCTGATAGGGCGTGACAAAAGCGGCATAATCGCCCACCGACACGCCGCCGCCGTCTTTGCCATTGGCGCCGACATCGATACGCATCGCGTCGACCTGCACGATCTTGCTGTAATCACTCGACTTGAGCAGATGGACGGCGCGCGCGCCGATGATGCCGATCACCTTGTCCGGCCCGACCTGCACGACCTTGCCCAGCAGCGATCGCGGGTCGAAGCCTCCGACCGTGTCGAAGCGCATCATGCCCTGGCTGTCGATATCGGTGACCATCAGGCCGACCTCGTCCATGTGGGCATCGACCAGCACGCGCAGGTCCGATTCGCCCGTGCCGCGCTTGAGGGCGATCAAGTTGCCCATTGTATCCACGTGCCATTCATCGACGTGCTCGGCGATGAGATCGCGAATGAGCCGGCGGACTTCTTTCTCCGCGCCGGATACGCCGACCGCTTCCGTAAGTTGCTGCAATAGTTCGTTCATAGGCTTTTACCTTCAGTGGGGTGCGGCTGGTCTAGAGCATCTCCTCGCGCAGCGTGTCCAGGAATGACTCGTCCAGGCCGACGATAAACTCGGCCAGCAAACGGCCGACACGTTCAATGTCGGCCACGTCGATCGTTTCGACCATGGTGTGCATGTAGCGCAGGGGCAGTTGGACCAGGCCGGTAGGGATGCCCGCCCGCGCCGTTTGCAACGCGTAGGCGTCGGTGCCGCCGCCGCTGGCATTGGGTTCGCTGCCGATGCTCATCTCCAGGCGCTGGGCCGCGCCCTTGAGAGCCTTATAGACTCCCGGATGCAGATCGGCGCCAAAGCCGATCACTGGCCCGCTGCCCAGTTCAAACGACTCATGGTCGCTGGTGCCCGGCCCCTTGCCGTGCGTGACGTCAATGGCAATGGCCACATCGGGTTCATAGGCGTAGGCGCTGGTGTAAGCGCCCAACAAGCGCGTCTCTTCTTGAGATGTGGCCGCCGCCAGGACGTCCCAGGTGTGGTTGCGGCCCTGCAGCTCCTTCAGGCAGAGCGTCACGGCCGTAATGGAGGTGCGATTATCCAGCGACTTGCCGGCCGCCCGACCGTTTTGCAGTTGGCGCAGCGGCTGGTGGAACCCGGCGTAGTCGCCGATGGACACCAGCTCGCGGACGGTTGCGATGGGCAGGCCGGGATCGATGAACAACTCCTCGTAGTCGAGCGTCTTTTCCTTCTTGTCCTCCGGCAGCATGTGCTTGGGCAGAGCGCCGATGACGCCGGTGAGCGGCCGTCGGCCGTAGACGACCGCCAGTTGGCCGTAGAGCTGCCGCCGATCCACGCCGCCCGCTGCGGCCAGGCGCACGAAGCCGTAGCCGCCATGCTCGACCACGTCGGCCACGATCAGGCCGATCTCGTCCATATGGGCGGCCAACATGATTTGCAGCGGACGTGGCTCGGCGTCATGCGGCTGTGTGCCTCGCTTGATGCCGACCAAGGATCCGACGCGGTCGCGCCGAAGTTCGTCCACGTAGGGCGCCCAATCGGTCTGGACGGCCCCGGCAATGGGGTCTTCAAACCCGGACGGGCCGGGCGTCTCGCTAAGTCGCTTGAGCAGGTCAAATGTTTCGGGCATAGGATCCTCAGGGCTGGGTTGTCGCCGTCGCTTCGCCTCCCGGCGTGGCCTCAATGGTGACTTCGACCGTAGGTGGTTCAGTGGGCGGTGGTTCAAGCGTGGGTGCTTCCACGGTTGGCGTTTCCGTTGCCGGTCCCACCTCCGTGGCTGTCGGCGTCGGGGTGACGACCGGCGTGGCCGTTGGCGTCAATGTGGGCGTTTCGCTGGGCGTCGCCGTTATCGTGACGGTGGGGGTAGCCGTCGGTGTCATAGTCGGTGTCGCCGTGGGTGTAAACGTCGGCAGGCGCGTCGTTGTGGCGGTGGGCGTGGCCGACGCAGTGCTGGTGGCCAGCGGCGTGGGCAGAACCGGCGCGGTGACAGTCAGAAACACCGGTGGCAGCTGTGTACCGATGGCGGTGGCGGTGGGGCTGGTGGTTGCAGTCATGGTAGCCGTGGAGGTCGGTGTCGGCGTCACTGTCGTCTGGTCGGGCGCCCTGGACAGCAAGATGATCCCGGTAGCGTAACACGGTAGCGTCAAGAGGATGATTCCGATCAGAATCGCGTAGGTCCGACGGCGCACATCCATAGACTCGCAATCATAATGAACAGTGACATAAATGACAAATGAGCGACGGGCTGATATACTTTACGTTATGCAAAGTTGGCCTCGTGTCGTCAACCTGAGTTGAGGGTCGAACACGGGGTAGCGCGTGCCATAAGGAGTGGACTGGATGCCGTTAGGTGTGTGGGGTGCGGCGACTGATTTCTATCTGCAACTGCCCGACGGGGTCGGGTCGCTGGCCCTTCTCGCGCTGCTGTCCGTCCTCAATCTGGTTCTTCTCGTGCGCTATCGCGACGCTCTGGCCGGTATGGATGCGCGCCGCTGGGTGGCCCTGGCCATTCTGGCGACGACTGGTTTTGCCTTCAGCCAGCTATTCCCGCTTTACCTTCCCTGGCTCAATCCCGTGCTGGCGGTGCAGCCGTCGCTAACGGCCGTCAGCCTGCTCTCCACCGTGCCTTATTTGCTGGCTGGCGCGACGCTCAATCCGGGCGCCGCTCTCCTGGTCGGGCTGGCCACGGGCCTCGGCCACGGCCTGGGCCAGACCCATTCGGCGTTTGATATTGTTCAGTTTGGCCTGGCGGCGTGGCTGGCCGGGCTGTTGTTGGGCCAGCGGTATGACGGCCGCTTTTTCGGCGCGCTGCGTCAACCGGTGTTAGCCGGCCCCCTGGCCCAGTTATTGATCGCGTTCTTGGTGGGCGTGGAGCTATTTGTACAGCTTCTGCCGACAGCGGGCGTGCTGGCGGCGTTGGACATGGGGCTCTATGTAGGTGCCTACAGCGTGCTGCCGCTGCTGGCCGAAGGGTTGTTTGGCGGCGCGCTGGTCACGCTGCTGTTGTGGTTTGCCCCGCAGCTGCGGGCCGGGCAGGGACGAGTGCCGTCGCCGTTCGGCCGTAGTTTGCAGACCTATATGACGGCGAATTTCTTCTGGTTCACCGTGCTGTTGGTGCTGCTAAGTGCCGGGGCGGTCTTTGCCCTGTCGTCGCGCACGATGAGCCGCACTCTGGTGGAGCAGATGGCCTTCAGCGCCGACGCTACTGCCGCGCGCCTGCCTGCGCTGCAGGCTGAGCTGTCCAACGTGCTCGTACAATACAGCGGTGATGATCGCCTGGTGAACGGCGTGTCGGAAGATCGCGCCAAGGCGCTTGAGCCAGCTCAGCCGTTCCGCGCCGCAGTTTGGTCAGGTGCTGTTGGTTTCAGCCGATGGACAGGTATCGAATGCCTCCAGCCTGACCCCTGATGTGGTGCGAGGATGCGGCTGTGGTTCTGGCTCCGTCGGAACGCGCCGGCGTATCGGCCGCGCTGACCAGCGGGCGCACCCAACTGGTGGGCGGCCGTGACGCGGATGGGTCCGTGTTTACCCTGGTGGTGCCGGTTAGCGAGCAGGGGCAGCCCAGCGCCGCGCTGCTCGGCCGTGTGGCCGAGACGGGGCTGACTGATCTCATGTCGGGCCTCAGCAGCGTGTTGACCCAGGGCAGCGGCTACCTGATCGATGGCAATTCAGACGTGGTCTTGAGCGGCGGCGTGGAGCAATCACTGACGACCTGGCAGCCGCCCTCGGCGGGAGTGGATCGCACGACCTATGTCCCGGCGTCTTCCCGCGGTTCGGCCTACGAGACCATATCGACGCCCACCGGACGGCGGGAGCTGGTCTATTACACACCCGTCCCCGGCAGCAACTGGCTCGTCGTGGCCGCCATGCCCCACAGCGTCATCCTGCGCCAGGTCCTGGGCGTCATCGCGCCCGTGGCGTTGTTGCTGCTGCTCGTCAGTGTGTTGTTCTTTGTCAACGTCTCGGCCTTTGGTCGCAGTGTCTCCCAGCCGATTGGCGAGCTGGTGGAGGCTTCGCGGGCCATTGCCGGCGGCGGTGGCCTGGAAAAGATGGTGCGGGTCGAGCGCGACGATGAATTGGGCCAACTCAGCTCGGCTTTCGGCCAGATGCAGCGGTCGCTCAAACAGCGGCTGGACGAACTCAATCTGCTGCTGACCGTGAGCAATGAAGTGGCGGCCAGCATCAACATTAGCCAGGGCATGCCCGCCGTGTTGCAGGGCATGCTGCGCGGCACAGGCGCAGCGGCCGCTCGGGCGGTCGTCCGCAACCCCAGCGCCAGCTACCCTCTGATTTTTGCGGAAGGTCCTGCGGCCGAGGCGTTGGCGCCGCTGGACCGGCCGGTGATGACCCAGATTCGCACCCTGGATGAGATGGCCCTGTCGTCGCCGGAGGAGATCGCCACGGCGCTGGACGCAAGCGCCGGCGGTATTGCTTCCGTCTTTGCCGTCCCCTTGCGAACCGCGACCGAATTCCAGGGCGTTCTCTACCTCGGCTATCGCCAGCCCCACTATTTTGACAGCACGGAGCGCAATTTGCTGCACACGCTGGCCGGTCAGGCGACTGTGCTCGTTCATAACGCCCATTTGTTCACGGCCGCCGAGAGCGGTCGTCAGCGGCTGGCCGCGATTCTGGCCAGCACGACCAACGCCGTCATCGTCACTGACCAGACTGACCGAATTCTGTTGACGAACCCAGCTTTTGAGCGCGCTTTCCGGCTGCAGGCCAAGGATGTGGCCGGGCGACCGGTGCTGGACGTCATTCGGCCGCAGGCATTTGCCGACCGTCTCAGTGTGCGGGGCGGCAGCGGGCCGGTTTCGCTGTCGGGCGGCGTGGGTAAGGTGGAGCTGGAGGTCAACGGCCGAACGTTCATTGCCAACATCGCCACTGTCCACAGCAGCGCGGGGCAGGCGCTGGGGCGGGTGGCGGTGCTGCATGACATCACCGACTTCAAGGAACTGGACCGCATGAAGTCCGACTTCCTGGCTGGGGTGTCGCACGATCTGCTCAGCCCGCTGACTTACATGCACAACTACACCAGCATGATGCCGATGGCCGACGATCCGGCGCTGGAGCAGGAGTACGTGGACAAGATTTTGGGCGGCATCGACCGGATGACGCACATGATCAACGATTTGCTCGACTTGGCGCGCATCGAGGCGGGCATGAACTTGCAGGTGGCGCCGGTACCGCTCAGCCCGATGCTGCTAGACGTGGCCCAGGAGCATTGGTCGCACGCCCAGATGGTGGGCATTACCATTAAGTCGCACGTCACGGGCACGCCGGTGGTGCAGGGCGATCCGGTTCTGCTGCGCCGCGCCGTGACCAACCTGGTGACCAATGCCATCAAGTATGCCCCCCACAGCGGTGAACTGCTGCTACACGCGGCAGCCTCCGGCCGCAATTTCGTCATCACGGTTCACGATAACGGCCCCGGCATTCCCGCCGCAAGAACTGCCCCACCTGTTCGAGAGCTTCTATCGGGGGCAGGAGCACTGCCTTTGATCGCACGCGCGGCTCCGGGTTGGGGCTGGCCATTGTCAAGTCGATCGTTGAGCTGCACGGCGGGCGGGTCGCCTGTGAGAGCGTCGTGGGCCAGGGCAGCACCTTCACGATCACGCTTCCGGCCGAACCGCGCGTTGCCAAACGCCCGGCCCTCGGGTAGCTCAGAACCCTAATTTCCCAACGGTGTCAGTGAATCGAGAAACGACTGCAAATCGTCGGGCAGTTCAGCTTCGATGGTGAGCGTCTGGCCGTCGGCGGGGCGGTCGAAGGTCAATTCGGCCGCGTGGAGAAAGTGGCGGTCCAGACCGGAGCGGTCCTTGCGACGGCCATAGAGCGTATCCCCGACGATCGGGATAGTTGATGTAGGCCAGGTGGACGCGAATCTGATGCTTGCGGCCGGTGTGGGGCCGGCAATCGACCAGGGCATACGGGCCGTCAAAGTAGGTCCGCACCTTGTAGCGTGTCTGTGCCGGCCGGGTATACGGTTCGCCGCGACCGGCGCGGCTGTCGGGCGGGATGACAGCCATGCGCTTGCGGTTCTTGGGATCGCGGCCGATAGGCGCGTCGATAAGGGCTTCCGGCGGCTGGATGTGACCGTCAACCAGGGCTACGTAGCGCTTGGCGATGGTGCGGTCCTTGAACTGCCGCTGCATGGCCCAGAGGGCCTCGTCGTGTTTGGCGGCAACGATCAGGCCGGACGTGTCTTTGTCCAGCCGGTGAACAATGCCCGGCCGCCGTTCGCCGCCGACTCCGGCCAGATCAGGACAGTGTGCCAGATAATGCGTTGACGAGCGTGCCGCTGTCGTGGCCGTAGGAGGGATGGACGACCATACCGGCCGGTTTGTTGACGACGATGATGTCTTCGTCCTCATACCTGACATCGAGCCGGATTTCTTCGGCCTGCACGTTGGATTCAACGACGGCGGGGATGGTGGCCTGGATCTGTTCGCTTCCCGACAGGCGGTGGCTGGCGCGGGCGGGCTGTCCGTCGACGAGGACCAGTCCGTCGCTGATCAGACGCTGCCACTGAACGCGGGACAATTCGGGACGAGTCGCCGCCAGAGCACGGTCCAGCCGTTCGTCTGGCAGGTCGAGGGTAAAGGAAGATGTTGGGCTTCGTGAGTCAGGGGGAAGCGCTGCTACTCGGGCTCGCGGCGCTGCTCTGGCGGCGGCCCTCGGTCAGCATGACATACGCCAGAATGACGACCCCGGTGACCAGGGCCAGGTCGGCGATGTTGAACACAGGCCACGGACCAAAGTCGAAGAAATCGGTGACATGCCCCTGGCGTACACGGTCAATCAGGTTGCCCAGCACGCCACCCAGTTGCAGGCCCAGGGCGACACGCAGCAGGCGCTCGTTGCCCGGCAAGGTGTGGTTGAAGTAAACGATGACGCCGCTAACGATCACGGCCACTATGGCCAGAATGGTGCCGCCCTGCTGGAACAGCCCAAAGGCCATGCCGGTGTTGGTGGTGTGCAGGAAACGGAAGAACGGTTCGATCGCCGGAATGGGCGCCCACACGCCATAGAGCGGCAGCCGTGTTTCCACCAGGTACTTACTGGCCTGATCGAGCAGCAGGACGCCGACCATGACGATGAAAGGAATCAGCCGCTCTGTCCACGTTGCCTCGACGGTCGGATAGGCTGTCTGTTGTTGATCACTGTTTTCAACCATGGAACCATTGTACCAATCTTGGGGACTCTTTTCCAAAGAGCGCTCATGAAGCCGCCGAACGCTGTCCAACGACGACCGTCACGCGGCTGTCGGCGAGGGCTATCTCGTGGACCTGGGCCACCAGCCCCCCGGCCGTTAGCCGCTCTGCCAGCGTGTCCGCCCATCGCCGGACCGTCGCGCCGGGGGGCGCCTGACGCTGTCCGGTGAGCCGATACGCGACGTCAATGAGCCGCTGGATTCGGACCGCCGCCGTCCAACTGGGCCTCGGGCACGATGACGACCCGCCCGTCTGCCACCAGCACCCGCCGCACCTCGGCCAACGTTGCCGGGTTGGCTATATAGGGTGTGGGAAAGGTGGCGACGACGGTGTTGAAACGGCCGTCGGGATAGGGCAATTGGTGGGCGCGGCCAATGATAACGGCCGGGTCGTGGTTTGCGCGCTGCACGCGACGGGCCGCCTGCGCGGCCATATCGGCCGAGACGTCCAGTCCGGCGGGGTCGAAGCCAGACTCAACCAACTCCACCTGCAAATGCCCGGGTCCGATAGCCCAGCTCCAGCACGCGCGGCCCAACGATGAAGGGCAAACAAGCCCGCCGCCAGGCGCCCCATTGCCCCAACGAGACGACATGGCTGACGATGTCGTAGGTCCAGGACATCTCATGATAGAGCAGCCGGAAACCTACGCGCACCAGGCCGCGCCACGCTGACTGGACGAGACTCATCTGCGGTGGCCCGGATGCCGTTGATTAGTGATAGGAAACGATGGCATCGAATGGCTTCTTGGTGATGGCCGGAACCTGGGCGTCGTCGGCGGGATAACCGACCACAAGCAGCAGATACGGCCGTTCGTTGGCTGGGCGCCCCAGAATGTCGTTCAGGAAGGCCATCGGGCTGGGGGTGTGGGTCAGCGTGGCCAGGCCCGCATGGTGGAGGGCGGCGATGAGGAAGCCGGTGGCAATGCCGACCGACTCCTGCACATAGTAGTGCTTGATCTTGCGGCCGTCCGGTCCGATACCATAACTTGCGGCAAAGATGGCGATGAGCGCCGGGGCGGTCTCCAGGAACGGCTTATCGGCGTCGGTGCCCAGCGGGGCCAGCGCGTCGAGCCATTCCTCCGGGGCACGACCGCCATAGAAGGCGCGCTCTTCGGCTTCGGCTGCCAGCCGAATGCGCTGCTTGGTTTCCGGCTCGCCGACAACCACAAAGTGCCACGGCTGCTGGTTGGCCCCGTTGGGTGCGGTGGCCGCAGCGCGCAGGCAGTCATCGATCACCCCTACCGGCACCGGCCGATCGCTAAAGTCGCGTACTGTTCGCCGCCGGCGTATTTCCGCCAGGAAATCGGCCGCGCGCTGCTGCATCTCGTCGGCGGGAAACTCGCGGTAGTCGGCCAACGGTATCATCTCGGGCATGATGAGATCTCCTTAACCACGGTTTGGCGCCAGAGCGTTGCGCCCTGCGGCTGGGTCGGGAACATGAGCAGGCCGTCGGTGACACTCACTTCCTGACCGCTGAACTGCTCCACGAAGCGCGCGCCCTCAACCAGACCGGCCTGAGCCGCCGTCAGGCGCAAACCGTCGATGGGGTCGGCCGCCCGGTGAGCCAGCATCAGGAAGCGGTCGTCGTCGGTTTCACGTTGGTAGCAAACCGTATCTTCGGCTTCCAGCAGTAGCTGAAACCCACCGCGCTGGAGGGCCGGGGATTCCTGACGAAGCCGGATCAAACGCCGATGAAACGCCAGCAGGTCATGGTCCCAGCGGGATTCATCCCAGACCATGCAGCCCCGCGAGGCCAGGTCAGGCAGGTCGGTCAGGCCAATCTCGTCGCCATAATAGAGGCCGGGCACGCCGGGGAACGTCAGCAGCAGCATGACGGCCAGTCGATGCAGAGCGTCGTTGCCGCCAAGGATGGTGCGGATGCGCGGCACGTCGTGGCTATCGAGCAGGTTGTACTGCTGGAGGGCAATTACCCAGGGGATGGAGGCCAAACGCGAGCGCCAGGTGGCGGTCATGGCTTCAGTCGGCCAATGGCTCATCCGCAGGGGATCGGGAAAGCCGTGGGCGCCCTGCCGGTAGCCGGCCAGCCAGAACCAGACCGGATGGGTGAAGCCGCCATAATTCATGACACCATCCCACTGGTCGCCCTGAAGCTGGGCGGCGGCATCGAAGAAGTTCTCACCCATGAGATAGGCGTCGCTGCGGGCTTCCTTGACGGCCGAACGCATGTCCCGCGCGACCTCGGTTCCGAGCTGAGAAGCACCCTGCCGGGCCAGCATATTGGCGACATCTACGCGCCAACCATCAGCCGCAAAGGGCGGCTGCAGCCAGCGACGCAGCACCGAATCCGCGTCGCCATACATCTTGCGTCGGAGCGCAGCGCTGGTGTAGTTGAGTTTGGGCAACGTCCAGACGCCCAACCACGTCGCGTAGTCATCGGGATGGTTGGTGAAGGTGAAGAATTCGGCTGACGGGCTATCGGGATCAGCGCGAGCATCCTGAAACCAGGGATGCCAGTAGCCGGCATGATTGGGCACGATGTCGAGCAGATAGCGCATGTTGCGCTTGTCCATTGCTTGCCGCAGGCTGATCAGGGCCTCGTTACCGCCGAAATGGGGATCGACATTCTCATAGTCAGCGACATCGTACTTGTGATTGGAGAAGGCAGTGAAAATCGGATTCAGGTAGATGCCCTTGACGCCCAGATGCTGAAGATAGTCCAGATGCTGTTCGATGCCGGGCAGATCGCCGCCGTAAAACACGAGCGGGAAGGGCTGGTCGGGAGACGGCGCGGACTCCCACGGATAGGTTTGCGGCCGCTGGCCGCGGTACTCGTACTCCTCCGGCCGCGGGTCAGTGGACGGATCGCCGTTGGCGAAGCGGTCGGGGAAGATCTGGTAGAAGACGGTGGAATAGGTCCACTCCGGCGCGTTGTAGTTGGCCAGAATACGAAAGTCAGTCGCATCGAGCGGCGCGTGCAGCGTCAGACCGGCGGCCGAATAGTGCCAGACGGCCTCGCCGGAGTCGATGATGAACCGATAGTGGGTATAAGGCTCGGTGATGGTCAGGTTAATCGTCCACCACTGACTCGCTCCCCGGTCGACCGTTCTCTGCAGCGCAGCCAGACTTTGTTCCCCATCCGGAGACGTTCGTAGAACAACGCGCTGAACATCGGCCGCGGTATCCAGGCGGAGCGAAAGGCGGATTCTGTCGCCCAGCCGCGGGGTGAGGTCGGAAACGTAAAGTTCCGAACCGTCATGATGGATGGAGGCGGCCCATGCGGGCAGATCGTAGGTCTTCATATAGGCGGGTTAATAGCATCAACCCGCGCACGAGGCAAGCAAATCACTGAGCGACTTAAGGCCCGCCGGAGGCGGATTCGGACGATGTAGATGGGTGTCGTGCCTATGCCGTGGCGCGGACGATGAGTAATGGCCGGTCGATGCGCTGCAGGATGCCCGCGGCGACGCTGCCGTAGTAGACATCGCTAAGGCCGCCCCGACCGTGGCTGGCCATGGCGATCAGATCGGCGTCTTCTTCACGCGCGCTGTTGATGATGGTCGTCACGACCGGACCGTATTCCAGACGGCCGCGTGTTTCAATCCCTTTCTCGCATAGGGCATTGGCTTTTCGGTCGAGGTAGGCCTGGGCTTCGGCCGTCCGCGCGTCAAGATCATCGACCGAGCCACTGGGCAAGTCATCGTACGTTTCACCCGACTTGGGCACAACCATGTGCGGCAGTTCGATAACGCCCAGGAGAACAACCGTCGAACCGTAATGGGGCGCAAGCTCTTCGACGTGTGGCAGAATGGCTTCAGCCAGCTCAGAACCATCCAGTGGAACAAGAATTGTTTGATACATAGGTGTTGCTCCCCGCGTCAACGTCCGTTTGCCGGGCGGCCGTAACAGTAGCCGCACCAAGCAGAGCGCCAGGTTGCCTGTACTGTACTGTGATCGCGGCCGATTGGGAAGTGATGAACGGCACGCCTGCGGCTGACGAATGTCACTGGGCGGCCATGATGAATTGCAGCACCCACAACACGACCATACCCACGCCAATGGTCAGCAACACGTTGCGCGTGCGCCAGGCCACCAGGATGGCCACCAGCCCCGCGATCAGCCGTTCATTGCCCAGCGACAAGTCCAGCGCACCCTGGGGCATGAACAACTCCGGGGCGATGATGGCGGTCAGAACGGCCGCCGGGACGTAGCGCAAGGCCCTGGTCATCAGCGGCGGCAGGGTGCGGTTACCGGCCAGGACGAACATCGACAGCCGGATGCTGTAGGTGATGGCCCCCATCGCCAGGATGGTCACGAACATCTGCATCGTTGTCATTTGACCGTTCCTTGTCGCTGTTCCAGGATGAGACCGGTGGCAATGCCCGAGAGCGTGGCCGCCATCAGGCCCAGCTGGTAGGGCAATTCGTGGGCCACCACAGCCACGGCGCCCGCCACCAGGGCCGCGGCAATATGCGGCCGATCGCGCAGCGTCGGCACGACAATCCCGATGAAGGTCAGGGCCAGCGTGAAATCCAGTGACCAGCTCGCCGGAATCTGGGCGCCGAGAAAGATGCCGACGGCCGTGCTGGCCTGCCAGAACGTCCACAAGGTCAGGCCGGCTCCCAGGAAGAACCAGTGCTTGTGGGCCGGCGAACCTTCATTTTGCGTGTAGTGAAGAATGGTGACGGCGTAGGCTTCGTCGGTCAGCAAATAGGCCAGTCCGGCCCGCCAACCCAGCGGTAGATGGGCGACGTAGGGCGCCAGCGACGCACTGTAGAGCAGATGGCGTATGTTCACCATGAACGTAGTCAAGAGGATGACCAGGGCCGGGGTGGCGGTTGCGAACAGACCGGTGGCGATGAATTGGGCCGATCCGGCAAATACGATCGATGACATACCCTGGGCCAACCCCTGCGGCAGTCCGGACGCCAGAGCCAGCACACCGTAGATCATGCCAAAGGGTGTCACGCCAATGACGATCGGTAGCTCGGCGCGAATCCCGGCCAGGAACTCGCTGCGGCGGGGATCAGGCGTGGCGGTGGGTAGGGAACCAGACATTGGCACGGCCGGCAGAAGCCAGGAGGGGATTAGTTGCCGCCCTCAGATTCGATGTGGGGCTGCATGGATGCGGCCACAGCCAGAGCTGCGGCGGCGTCGCGCTCGGGGTTTTCGTCGCTGGGCCACTCGCTCCAGACGGCCATCTCGTTGGCGCTGTCGGTCCCGACCAGGATCCTGCCGGCGATCGGCGTGCCGACCGCGGTGACATAGGTGAAGCGTGCTCTCTGCCACAGGTTGCCGGAGAGGCTTAGCGGTTCCACCAGGGTAACTTCGAAGCCCTCCACCCCTTCGCCGGCGGCGGCCAACAGGGCGGCCATCGCTTCGTCGAGAGTTCGCGCCGCCGGTTGGGTGCGAACGGCGATGAATCGTTCGCGGCTAACGAAACGATACCACCCGTTGACATCCTCGAAAGTCAGGCCGGGCGGGTAGGCAACGTCGTAGCCACTGAGCACCGCATTGCCCCAGTCGGCCGTGGGGGTCTCCGCGCCGGGCGACGTGAAGCGCCAGTTGGCAGCCACGCTGTTGGCAATGGCCAAGAGCGCTTCCTCCTCCGTCTGCAGCCCGTCGAGGTCGATGATGAAGCCCTGGCCATCGCGCACGAACGCGGTCAGGATGCCGGTGCGTACGCGGCCGTCGGCGCCGGGGTAGCCATAGGCCAGGCGGGCGCCGGTCAGCTCGGATCCCTCGCCACCAATGGGGGTTGTGTCCTCAAACAGAGTCGTCACGCCGCCCAGTGTGGCCAGGGCGTCCGCCAGGAGACCGGGCGCGTCGCCCGGCCAGGCGTCCACAACGCGGATTTGCAGGGTCGTTTCGCCCGATTGATCGCCGGTGCGCACGGACAGATCGGCCGTTCTGGGCGGCTGTCCAGCCTTCCGGATAGACAAAGCTCAGCCCCAATTCCGGCATCGCAAAGCCGAGATAGCCCGCGACCGCTGTGCTCCGATCAACCGCTACTGAGACCGTGGCTATATTGCGGTTGCCGCCGACGACATCGGCCGCTACGCCAACGGCATAGGAGCCGTTGTCCAGGGCGCGCGTGCTGCGATAGAGGGTGGGTATGGCGTCAAAGGTTAACGCCGCCCCGCCCGACGGTTCCAGGTCGCCGCTGGTCACGGCCGTATACAGGCGCGGCGTGAACTGATCTCCCGGCACGGATTCCACTTCGTGGACAAAGGGCGGGCCTGGGTCAGCATCGGCCAGGTGCCAGACGTGGGATGGTACGGCATTGGCGGCAGGAAAATCCAGAACGGATGCCAGCGCATTGGACGAGTCCTGGCGCAAAAAGTCCCCGGAAACGCCGATCAGGCTCCCGACCGGTGAGTGATCCGTCGGGCGCAGCAGGGCCGCCGAGGACGCGCCGGCTGCGTCATAGAGATAACCGGTCGTCGGAACCCAGGCCAGCGTGGTGGCGTGACGGCCGTCCGGCCAGGCGGAGGCGCCGGTTACCGTGTCGGTGGTTGGCGTCGTTGGCGGTGGCACGGGGCCGATCTGCACAATCGCCGCGTCACCGCTCTCCTGTGGCTGGGTCACGAGGAGCTGAATGGTTTCGATCTGATGGCCGATCACTTCCGACCGCAGAAGCACGGGGGAGCTTTGATTGGCCTGGGCATCGGCCACGGACGTTAGGTCCACATACGGCGCTTCAAGTACTTCAGCCCCGGCGATGAAGGTGTCGAGGAAGGCCGACCAGGCGGGCAGCGTGGTGGCCGCCGGATAGGCAGGATTGAAATCGCCCGTGTTGGTGGGCCAGTAGATGCTCAGACCGGTGGCAAACGGCAGCCCTTGCCCGGCGGCCTGGGCGACAACGGCGTCGCCGGCGGCCACAACCACCGCGCGGGCGGCGACGGAGAGGTCGGCCGAGGACGCCTGCTGCGACAACAGCGCCGCGGCGTGGCCCAAATCTACGGCCGTCACCCCCTGGCCCAGGTCGGCCAGGACGGCGCCGTAGGACTGCGCCCCCCGCCGGGCATCGGCCGCCGCGAGCGCCGCACCGCTGGTGTCATTGGTGAGCGCCAGAGCCAGCGACTCAACAGCTGTGGTCAGTCCTTCCAGCTTGGTCAAGTCCACGGCCGTCATGGCCGCGAATTCGTTACCCAGGAGTTGACGCTGGTAAGCCACATAATCGGTTGCCAGCAGTGCAGCCAGTTCCCGGGCCTCCATCCATGGGTTGGCGTAGAGCGCTCCCAACAGCGTCTGGTAGTCCCAGCCCCCGGCCGGCACCGGCGCGGCCGACCCGACGCCATAGGCCACGTAAGGTGTCAGGGCCTGGAGCACCTCGATCTGGCCCATCATGCTGCCGGAGAAGGCCATCACATCCAACGGCGCCCCCGTCTGGACAACAACCGTATCGAGCGCTTCAGCAATCTCCGCCAGGCTCAAGAAGTCGGCCGGGCCATCACTTGCCGGATCAAAGTCAAGACAGCAGCCGCGCCAGCCGCTCCCATAGCCATCGAGAATGAGGGCTGTATGGTTGGCCGGATAGGTCTCCATGGCCCAGCCGATGAAGTCGGCTAACAGGCGGGGGTCACCGAAATTGGTCTCTTCCGCGCCGATGGCCTCTTCTGACGTGATGACGGTTGGGTCGTTGTTGCCGCGAATGACGTAGCGCCCGGGCAGCGAGCCGGTTGTCTCAGTGCCCTCAGGCCAGTCAATGGCGGCCACGACCTGGACCTGATTCGAGGCACCGGCCGCCTCCATTTGATTAAGCGCCTGCCAGGCGTATGACCAGCCCGGCGTGTCCGCGCTGCTGTAGACCATCACCGTCCAGGCAGGCAGCGTTTCGTCGTAGGGTGTCGGTGAGGCTTCTGCCGGTTCCGGCGCTTCTGGGCTGCCACCCGCTATGGCTTCGACGGTGACACCGAGGATCATGGGCGTGGCGGCCGGGGTGGCGGTCATTGGAATCAGCGGCGTGGCGGAATTGTCACAGCGCGCTCAGCAGCAGGACAGCCAGCAACATACCGGCCATCGCCTTCAGCGCTCGTTCGGATGGGAACCTTAGGGTAATCATGCGTTGATGGAATCGACCGACCATAGCTCACGATTTGTAACATAGAACGGGCACAGGGCAATGTCGGCGAACTGCAATCGGGGCAGTGATTTCACGCCTGGGTCGTCCGGCAATCGACCTCGGTCCATAAAGAGCCGAGATCAACCGGTGCGGCTCAGCCGCCGAACCACCGATCGTAAATGACCTCCAGCGATCCGTCCTGGTACATTTCCAACAGCGTCTCGTTGATCGATTCGCGCAGCGGACTGCCTTGTTCCAGGGCGATTCCGTATTTCTCCGGCTTAAAGATCACACCCACGACCTCGGTCACACCCTTGCCGCGACTGATGGTGTAGAACTGGAGAACCGGCGCATCGTAAACGATTGCGTCCACTGTTTCGTTAAGCAACAGTGGGTAGGCCTCCTCGATGTTCTCGACGCCGGTGAAGGCGATGCCACGCGAACGCAGGTATTCGGCCGCTGTGCTGCCGTCCACCGTGGCGATGGATTTGCCAGGCAGGTCCTCCGGTCCCTGGATGCTGCTGTTGAGCCGCTGGACAGTCAACGATGAGGTCACGGTAGCGGTGAACTGGGCCACAAGCAGCAAGCCGATGAGCCAATAGGCAATGACCAGAAGGCGCCGGATGGGATTGCGGGTGTATTTGTCCGGATGCTCGACCGTTGGCCACCATGCCGAGTAGGTACCAGATCGATTCCCATAGTCCGGCGAGATAGCCGCGCGGAAACTCCGGGTCGCCGCGCCGTTCCACAACCAGAATGATATGGGCCATGATCAAGGCTGCGAAGAGCCCCAGCGCGAGAAAGATGAGCAAGCCGGGCGAAAACACCAGGCGCAGCAGCTCCCCGATTGAGAAATTGCCGCCGCTGGTCGTCATGATCTGTAGACCGGCATCGAAGTAGGGATGGGTGAAGTCGAGGACAATCTCGCGTTCCGGTGTCATGCTGATACCCGCAATCGCTACATCAGCTTCGCCGGTTTGTACGGCGTTCAGGATCTCGCCTACGGTCTCGTATTCCAACCACTCCGTGGTTAACCTCAGCCGGTCGGCCACTTCGTCCCATAGGTCGATGCTGAAACCGGTCGGCTCCGGGCCGTTGATATAGACAAACGGTTCGAGCGGTTTGGTGGCCACGCGCAGGGCCTGGCCGTCTTGCGCGGCCCTGGTTGGCGCGCTGCCGGCTGCCAGCAGCCCAAGGAGCGCCAAGACTAGAAGCGTGGCGCGGATGACGGTACGGCGATGAAACATGACCAGACTCCCATATACATGCGGTTGAAATTACCGATTGAGGATTCTACAGTGTCAGACCGGATGCGTCACGCGCCGATCGAACCGATATTTATCAGCTTGAATGGGCCCATGGCATTGCCTATACTCACCCCATGCTCTCCACTACATTGCTCGCTGATGTCAGCTTATGACTCGCATGCGTCTCGCGGTCACCGCGTTGTGGTTGCTTCTGGCGGCCGCTGCCTGCGCCACTGAGCCACCGGCCCCGCCGCCTCTGCCGACAGTTGTCCCCACCCCGCTGCCTACCGCCACCCGGTTGTCCCTTGCCACCCCGGTGGTCAGTGAGCGCAGCGAAACGACGATGGAGTCCGGCGACGCTCCACCGCCGGAGATCATCGCTACTGCTGAGGCCCTGTTTGGCGAAGGTGGTGTGTATGTGGCCAGCCTGCCGCGACCCAGCGACGTTCCTTCCGGATGGCTGATGGATCGCGCGCCACGCTTCGACTCGCGCGAACCGCAGCCCGGCGAAACGTACCGCTTCGCCTGCGAGGATTTGATGGCCCGCAGCATCGGCGTTGCTTCCGTGGGGTACCGCAGTTTGGAAGGGCTACCCAGCGCCTCCGTGGAGTATGTAGTTTACCCAAGCGAGGCTGAGGCTAAAGATGCGCTGGCAGATATGCGGCAGGCAGCGGCCGGCTGTGGTGAATTCGGTGCGGCCGCGGCCGGCGGCGTACAGGCCCGAATGACGCCAATTGCATTCCGCAACTATGGGGCAGGGTCCTTTGCCGTGGCGCTGGAGACAAGTGCCGAGGCGACCGGTGACCTGCTGACGCACGTGATCAAGATTCAGCAGGGCAACGTGGTGATTGGCATTAACCATGTTGTGCAGGCCGGAGATGCGGCCCCGGATTCGGCCGTGAGCGAGAGGCTATCGCGGTTGGCGGTGTCCTACGTGAGCCAGATTGAGTAGGCGTCGTGGTTGCAGGCGAGGCCTCAAGCCGTAGATGCGCCGTCAGTGGGATCTTCGACCGAATCATCAGGCGGGAGCGTCACCGGTGCAGCGTCCATTTCTTCTTCCTCTACGCCGAAAAAGACGATGAGTGCGACCGCAAAGCAGATCAGCCCCAAGACAATCAGCATGCGCGTGACAGCTTCTGTGTGCGCCAGTTCGTAGGCCGGGATGATGGCGGCAATGGTGTCTGCCTGTTGTTCCGGGGGAATCGCGCCACGGGTGGCATTGGTGACTAGCTCAACCAGGGCCAGTTGCCGGTCGATAACGTCGGCACTTACCCCGGCCGATGTCAACGCATCGGAATAAATGCGGCTGGTGAAGATGGTGATTAGGCCAAGCGTCATCGTATAGGCCATCGCCCCGCCAACCTGTGACGTGGCCACACCAATTGCCTGGACGGTTGTCTCCAGTTGTCGCGGAACTGAGCGCGACAACAGCAGCACGCGCGGTGAGTTGCCCAACACATAGCCAAACCCGGCAAATATCAGCAGCGGAGCCACGAACGCATAGGCTATATCCGGTTCAAGGACACTAAGACCGAGCGCCGATAACCCCATCACGCCCAGGCCCAGTGCCAGGGCTGCCCGATCGCCTTGTCGGTCGGTGATTCGGGCCGCCAGGGCACCGAGCAGCACGGCGCCGATAACGATCGGAACCAATCGCAGGGCCGAGACCACGACGGTGGTGTCCTGAATGTCCTTGAAGAAGTAGTAGAGCTGGCCCGAAATCGTCTTGAGGGCCAACGCCAGGATGATCCCGCTAATGATGGCGATGGTTAGCGGCCGTTCGCGGTGGAGCTCATAGCGCATTTCCTCGGATACGGGGTTGGTTTCGAAATGGCCTATCGCCACTAGACTGGCTACTCCCCCGATCAAAAACAGCCAGCCGATTGGGTCTCTTGGTCCCAGCCCGACGATCAGCAACAGCCCGTAGGCCATGGCACACACGGCCGCAGCCCAAATCGCAACGATGATCACATTGATGGGTCGCGGACGATCCGGAGTCATTCCTGTGGGAATATACCGCCGCATCAGGTATAGCCCGATCGCGGCTGCTGCCAAAGGAATGGCAAACATCACCCAGACAAACTCTGAAGTCAGAAGCCAGTTGTCAACCAGCGGGATGAGGGTAATGGAGATGGCTGACGCCCCGGCGAACAGCGTAATGGCCTTGATGCGCGCCGCGCCGCTGTAGAATACGACGATGAACGTGATGATCAGCGGCGTGATCATGGAACTACTCACGGCCAGACCGGTCAACACGGTGATCAGGCTGACTCGATTGGGCACAAATATGCCCGCTGTCAGCAAGACCATGTGAAAGACAAGGAGTAGGGTTAATACACGTTTACGGCCGAAGAGGTCGGCCAGGACGCCGGAACTGAGGACGAACAGAACCAGGATGAACCCTTGTATGGCCCGCAAAATGGACCAGCCCTGCTGGGCGAAGCCGAACCCTTGCCACAAGTCGGGGCCGAACATGCGCATGAGGGGCGGAGACAGGGCGGTAGAAAGGACAATGACGATACTGATCAACACCACGGGCGGCCCACTGCGAGAAGGGCTTGGTGGGTTGTTATCCGTCATGGCTGGTTGATTCGAAGGCATACCGGGATGTCGGCCCGAACGTTATGCGTGGGCACGGCGCCGGACGCCGGACCCTGTTGGCAAGGTCCGGCGCTCGGTCAACTATCACTCTAGTTGGAACGTAGCAGGGAGAGCAGGCGCAAGATGGAGACGTACATCCAGATCATGGACAACATCAGGCCATAGGCGCCGTACCATTCCATGTATTTCGGCGCGCCGGCTTCGGCTGACATCTTAACGAAATTGAAGTCCAGCGGCAGATTGAGCGCACCTAACAACACGGCAAACGCGGCAAATGCAATGCCAAAAAACGTCGGCTCGAATAGCCAATCGAAATTGATGCCGAACAGGGACAGGAACCACGCGCTTCCCCAAACCAATAATAAGCCCACCATGCCGATGGACACGAAGGCCATCAGCTTACCGGTCGGCTTGATGATGCCGGTCGTGTAAAGCAACCAGGTCGCGGTAAACACCGCCAACGTGGCGATGATGGCCTGCAAGACGATGCCGTCATAGCGCGCATCGTAGTAGTGGGACGTCACGCCCATCACGGTGCCGTAGGACACCGCATACAGGATGGCGATGAGCCAGATCCATCGCCCGGCGAAGATGGCCATAATGCCCAGGATGAAGGTCGCCAAATAAGCAAAGAACATCCAGCCCGGCGGCTGGAGCGTCTCGACGCCGAAGACAGTGGCCGTAATGACCTGGTTCCAACCCCAGGCGGCTGCCAGAATGGACAGCAGGAGCAAGAAGCCCGTCTTGAGATAGGCGCCCATGGCTGTCATCGTGGTTTCGCCCTTGTCGCCACCACGGGCCATCGCCTTGTCGAAGGACTCCGTATTGAGTGCCGGGTTATTGGTGCTGGTCTGCTCCCCGTGCGTCTCAGGATACTGTGGATTCAATGTCGTCATAATGTTTCAATCTCCTTACCGATTTTGCTTTAATCGCATTAGTCCCCAAACGCCGCATAGGCGACTTGTGCGCGCCCGCTCAGGGATTACAGGCCGCTAGACGGCTTATGGTAACGCTACTTCCTGCGCTTGCGGGACGACCCTTTCGCCCACTCCGGCCATTGAGTTAAGTCAGGCATCTGCTTGAGCAAATCCTCCACGCGATAGTCACTGGCCGGGCGGGACTGCCAGTTGAAGCGGATGACCAGCAGCCGGGCTGCCGCGGCGACAATAATGGCGATCCAGGCCGCCGTATTGCTGTCTACCACGTCGCTGATGAGCAGCGCAGCATATAGCAGGATGGCCAAGATCACGATCAGACCCGACAATTGGCCCGGCCGGAACAATTGCGGCACGTCGCCGACGAACACGTCGCGCAGAATGCCGCCGGAAACTCCATTGTCAGACCGATGAACACCGCGCCCAGGAACGGGATGCCGGCGATGATTGACAGCTGGAAGCCGAGTAGCCCGAACGCCGGTGTGCCCACCGCGTCAATTGAATTGACGATGAGCGGCCACCAGGGCAGATGTTCCCACAGACTGCCAAACAACGTAATCACCACCGCGCAGATTACGGGGACGGCCAGGTACATGGGCGTGGTAACCATCACCGGCGTCCGGTTCAAGAACAGGCCGTCGCGCAACAGTCCACCGCCGGTCGCCGAAACCACAGCGATGATGATGACACCCATGTAGTCAAAGCCCCGCGCGCGGGCCACGATCGCGCCGCTGGTTGCCCAGGCGATCGTGGCGATGATGTCCAGTACAAGTGGAAACTCGAATGCGGTTACATTCATAGGTGGTGGTAGCGCCACCGACCACAGCCGGCGGCGCTAGCATCCGAACTCGTATGTACTGGAAGCGAAGCCCGTGCTTGCCTGACGCTAGACGGCGGCGGTGACTTCCTTGTTGCCGCGCTGGCGCATGAGCGCATAGGCGATCATGGCGCCGCCGGCCACGATCAGGATGATGGCCGTCCACAGCAGCAGGTCGATCGGCTGCGACATGTCGATAAAGATCGAGCACACCGAGCAGGACCATGAGCGCGTTAACCAGGACGGGCTGCCACTCGAACGGCCGACCGCCGCGGGCAAACAGCGTGCTGAACAGGCCCACGGCCCCATAGGCGATAGTGCCGACGCCCAGGATAGTGAGAATGGTCGTGGTCGATGAGTCGGTGAAAAAGGCCATTACCAGCACGGTCGCGCCGCCAATCAATCCAATGAGGCCGCGCACCAACTCAGTGGTTGAGTCTTCGGCGCCCCACATAAGCAGTGCTCTGGCCGTCTGAATGAGACCGGCGACAAGGACGTAGACGGCTACGGCGTAAGTGAGCACAACGAGCGCTGATTCACGCCCGACCAAGTGCCCAGATGCCAATTCCGATGGCGAGAATGCCTTGAATGAGTGTCCATATCCAACGATTGCTGTCTTCCAATTCGATATCCTCCAGGAATCCAACCAGTGTGAATGATTCCAGAAACAAGTGCTGTTGAACCACTATCTGCGAGTGAAGCCGTGACCGTGGAACGATGGCCCGCAGTCATGCCCCATATGCAGAAATGGCGGGCCCGAAGGCCCGCCATTTGCTAGGCCCACAGACTGGGTGATGTGCGCACCCGGCTTGTGGGGATCAAGATAAACTTAGAAGCTGCCGCCGCGGCGGCCGAACGCGGCCTGCGTGCCGGGCAGGAACGCCAACAGCAACAAGACCGCGTTGACGACGAGCTGCAACAGAACTGACGAGAAGGTGCTTTGACCGAGGATCGCCAGGAACAAGAAGATGATGTTGATGATGGCGATGACCACGACAAACAACCAGCCGGACGGGTTCAGATTGTAGAGCCAGCTTGCGACAACGAAGTAGATGACGCCGACGATGGCCGACATCATGGCGGCGAACCATTGGGCGTTCGGAATGGCAAACTGGATATCGTTGCCCATGACCGGCACGGTGAACGGCAGCCAGCCCATATAGCGGGCGGCGTCCAGCAAGGCCAGGATACCGGCGATAACTGCAAAGATGACCAGAAGCCACACAGCCCAATTACGATCGCGCGTTGCGGGAACGTTGGTGGGCTTGGTGGGGGGTTTAGTAGTGCTCATGACTTACCTCCTTTAAAGGCAATAATACAAGATAGACGGTCTTGATTGGCCCGCACACGGCCACATTAACTCATTATAAGCGTGAATTTAGCGTTTGTGAAGTCCCGAGTCGGTCGCCTAGTCCTTTTTTGCGCCTTTCGAGGCGAGTTTGAGATGCTCGCCGGGCATCCCAAGCGGCAGGCATGGCCCACACAAATTGCAGTGCTGCCCACGTTGCCTAATCGGAGGAGAAGAGGATGTTGCCATTCCGTGGGTCGATTTGGATAATTCAGCCATGTCTCAAATGAGATCTAACTCCAAAGAGAGAGTGGGAGAAACAGGACTTTCATGAAACAAATGCATACGCTTGCTTTCAGTCGTATTGGTTGTGCCGCTGTTGTTGGGCTTTGTGCTGACGGCGCGGGCGGACACGGTTCACGTCGTGCAAACAGGTGATTCGCTGTTCCGCATCGCCCTGCAATATGGCACGACGGTCGACGCCATTGTTCAGGCCAATAACCTGATCAACGCCAACCTCATCATTGTCGGTCAGGAACTGGTCATCCCCGGGGCTACCGGGACGGCCGCGCCTGCTCCGGCGGCTCCGGCCCCCGCTGCCCCCGCAGCCCCGGCCTCAACGGGCACGGCCGCCCCAGTCACAGCCGACGCGGTTCATGTCGTTGTACCCGGTGATTCGATGTTCCGCATCTCGGTCAATTACGGGGTGCCCGTGGCCGACATTGCGGCCGCCAACAATATCGTCAATCCGTCGCTCATCTATGTGGGCCAGGAGCTGCTGATCCCCGGTGCGACGGTCGTTGGGGCGCCGGCTGCGCCCGTGGCTCAGGCGCCTGCACCGGTCGCCGCCGGCTCCGGCCGCGCCGGTCGATCCGGCTCCCGCCCCGGCTCCGGCAACATCGGGCAATCTGTTCCCCAACGGTTCGTTCGAAGGTGACTGGTATTTTTACCTGTATAACGAATTGCAGGTACCGGATGGCTGGCAAGTCTCAACGGACGAAGGCCCCGTCACGGTTACCGATGATCCCAACGATGTTTACTTCCGTCCGGAGATTCGCGTGGTGTCCACGGCTGCCTTGCCGCCCAACGAGCATCCCCTGTTCATCTTCGACGGCTTCAAGACGGTGAAGGCATTCAAAGGCAGCGCGCCGACCAGCTTTGCAATGTTCACGGATGTGCCACTGCAACCGGGCACCTATCGCATGGGCGTCAGCTTCTTCCCCGACATCGTGGCCCAGTATTTCCCCGGCGGCAGCCGCGAGTGGTCGACCAACCCGGTCGCCAGTGAAATGCGCTTCATTCACAATGGGGGCGGGACTGATTTCCAGGCCACCGGCGCGGGGCAGCGCGTGGATCGAACCTACGAGTTCACCGTGACCCAGCCGGAGACGGTTCGCCTCGGCGCGGCCTTCCGCAGCCGCTTCCCAGCAGCCAACAACGGCTATTTCTTGGATAACTGGACGTTACAGAAGATCGATTAGCCACCGGCCCAAGCGGGCATCTAGGGGGCGCGAGTGCGACACCGCACTTGCGCCCCTTTTTTGTTGCGGCGTGTGGCCGGCTCGTGGATGGGGCTATCGGGTCATTGACCCGGCCAATGCATCCAGCAAGGCGACAAACTGGTCGTAGAGCGCTTTGGCCTCGGCCGGGGAGTTGTGGATGGCGGTCACACCCAGCCGGTCGGTTTCTGACACTTTGCTGAACATGTGCATGACGACGCCGGTTTGGCAGGTATGATCATAGTGCAGGCGGTGGGCGCTGACGACGTCAAACAGATCATCGAAGGTCGAGGTTGAAGTAGGCCGGTGACTCAATGTGGTCGCTGGCGATGTAGTACTTCTCGCCGCCCAGCTCTGTGGTGAAGACGCCGGTATCGGGGTCATATAGCCCGTCGGTCAGGTATTGCAGCGTCAGGAAGGGGTGGGTCGTACCGCCCTTGCGCAAGTTGATTTCGATGGCGTAGGCTTCCCACTCACCGCCGCCATTGCGAACCACCAGAAAATCGATCGCAAAACGGCCGACGACCCCTTCGCGGGCCAACCGCTCGCCCACTTTGACCGCTTCTCGCGTGATCAGGCGACTATAAGCGGGATCGGCGGGGAAGATGGCGCCCAGATAGCTTTGCCCGCTGGGCCCGCCCAGCATCTGATCGTGGGTGGATAGAACCTGCACTTCGCCCAGCGGTGAGACGCGCATCTGGACGCTGGGGCTGAGTTTGACCTCGCCGTCGAGCATCTCTTCCACCACCGCGCCCTGCTTGAGTGCGGTGTCGAGATAGGCGTCGTAGCTAAACAAATCGACCTCAAATTGCATGTCGCGCAGGCGCTGGAGCACTGCCTCCGCCTCGGCCGGGTCCGCCCGGCGCAGGCAGATCGCGCAGGTTGACCACCGTGTTGCCAATGCCGGAGACGCCTTCGTTGAGCTTGACGATGGCCCGTTGCACGGCCGGTTTGGCGGCGCGCAAGCGGACGAGCGCATCGGCCAGGTCAGCCTCACTGCTCAGGTCGCGGTAGCCCAGGGCGTGGGCGATGCCTTCTTCGGCAAACAGACGCCGGCCGCCGCTCTTGGACCCAAAGGCGAAATAGCGCGGGTCGGCGGCGTACATGGGAATGCCCAATTGCATGGTCAGTTCGCGTTCCAGGTTGGTGGTCAGAAACGGCACGAGATGGGCCTGGTCGGGATCGCCAATCAGATCGCGAATCTGGGCCAACAGCCGCGGTCGTTCCAGAAGCTTGTGAACCAGATCGCGGCCGGAACCATCTTCCGGCGACACCATCATCAGTCGCTTGCGCGCATGGCTGAGCGTGATGTCGGGCAGAAAGTGGAGGTAGTAGTCGACGATCTCGTCCGGCACCTTCTGGGAGGTCAGATAGATCATGCGTAGATTGGGCTGGCGCAGAAGGAACAGCATGAAGAGAAAGCGCTCTTCGTACACCTGGTGAAACGAACCGGCCAGTTCGATATCAGCCGTCAGCGACGGCAGGACGACCAGCGTGTTGGTCTGTTGCACCGCCCCGCCGGGGTCGGTGCGACCGATCGTCTGCCACAGGGGCACGAGTTTGGCTTGCAAGGCATCAAAGCGAGCGGCGTCTCTCCGGTGAGAGGTCATCTGTTTCGAGCAGTTGAATCGTTTCCATGGGGCACTCTCCTGTCTGTTGGGCGGTGTCAAATTCCCCCAACTGTAACGCGATCGCCGTCAGGCTACCACTGGTCTCGGCGCTCGCCAAAACGGTATAGTATGTCGCTCTTTTCACAGCGAACGGCCGATTGCCTCTATACTACTGGCATAGAACTCTGAAACGACGCCCTGGGTCGGCGTCAGAGGAAATACAAGATGCCCATCCTGACCGATTACGATCAATTTGACGGCCTGCATTGGGAAACCGGCACCGTCCGCAACCTCTGGGACTATCGCGGTGTGAAGGCGCCGCATACCGGACGGCCGTACAGCGAGGCCCTGCTCATGGGCATAAGCGGTGGCGCGGTGATGGGCTACTTCTCCTTTGCCTATGAGGGCTATGACCCGATGGCACGGATACTGACCCGCAATACCTTCGACCCGTGGATGCGGATGCTGTCACGACTGGGCGTGGTCCAGAATGTGATGCAGACCGCCAAGCCGGAGAAGGGCGTGGCCAATCTGGTCGAGGCGCTGGCCGAGGGCACGCCAGCCATTGTCTGGGCTGACCTGTGGTCGCTGCCCTACAACGCGCTGTCTTATGATGAAGGTATGTGGGGCATGTTCCCGATTCTGGTCTATGGCCTGGACGAGCCCAACGGGGTTGTGTCCATTGCCGATCGGGCGCGCGTCGGATCTGACTGTCACCGTCGACGCGTTGGCCGTTGCTCGCGGCCGGGTCAAGAAGGACAAGCATCGCATGATGACCCTAGAAGCTCCGGACCCGGACAAGCTGCCCGCGGCGGTCAGCGCCGGCATTTGGGACAGCATCAAACTCTACACCGAGAAGCCGCCCAAAGGCTCGCGGAACAACTTTGGTCTGGCCGCCTATAAGCACTGGGCCAAGCTGTTGACGCAGCCCAAAGCGAGACTGAGTTGGGAGAAGGCCTTTCCGCGCGGGCCCAAGATGCTGGCCGGGCTGACATCGTCATTCGGGGACATACGTACCTTCGGCAAGAACGATCCGGCCGAGCGGGACGTGTTCGCCGCGTTCCTGGACGAGGCAGCGATTATCTTGCATCGCCAGGCCCTGGGCGAAGCAGCCGATCTGTTTCGTCGCAGCGGCGAGGCCTGGCAGCACTTCAGCGATCGGATGCTGCCGGACGCCGTGGCCGAACTGGCCGAGACGCGGCGGCTAATCCTGCAGCGCCACGCGGTTTTCCTCACCCAAGGCAACCAAGCCACAGCGGAGATGGTGCAGATCGACAAACGTTTGGCTGAGGTGGCCGGCGCGATGGCCGACGACTTTCCCATGTCACAGGGAGAGGTGGAACACCTGCGCAGCGACATGGCTGATGAGTTGATGGTCATCCATGACGTCGAGGCAGCAGCGGTAGCGATGATGATCGAGGCCATGTCGGATGACTGACGCAGCTCGATGAGACAGCCGGGGGCCGACCGTTGGCCGTTCCGGCATCGTGCCCGCTGGCCGCGCACCGTTCAGCCGTTGCCTCGCACCTGGCTTTCTGACACAATCGCCGGTTGAATGAACGAGTATCTGGATCTGCTGCGCAGCAACCGCAATTTCCGCAATCTGTGGCTGGGCAGCGTCATCTCTCAGTTCGGCGACTGGTTCAATGTCCTGGCCGCGGCCGAGCTGATCACCCAGCTGACCGACAGCGGCGTGGCCTTAAGCTACCTGTTCCTGGCTCGCTTTCTGCCTCTATTCGTACTTAGCCCGCTGGCCGGTGTACTGGCCGATCGCTTCAACCGCAAACACATCATGGTCCTGACGGACCTGCTGCGCGGCGCCACGGTGCTGGGCTTCCTGTTTATCCGCTCGGCCGATGACATCTGGCTCTTCTATGCGCTGACGATCCTCCAGTTTAGCCTCAGCGCCCTGTTCTTTCCGGCGCGCTCGGCCCTGCTGCCCAGCATCGTCAAGCGCAGCGAGATCGTCACCGCCAATGCCCTCGACAGTCTGACCTGGAGCACGATGCTGGCGTTCGGTGCCTTCACCGGCGGTCTGGTGGCGGCCCTCTTCGGCGCCGATGCGGCCTTTATCGCCGACGCGGGTACGTTTTTGCTATCGGCATTCTTCATTGCCCGGGTGGTTGCCCCGGAACGGCCGGTGGAGACAGTGGTCGAGGGTGCGCCGCGGCGGCGCTTCGAGTTTCTGGATGGCTTCCGCTACTTGATGAGCGAACCATTTATCCTGGGCGTTGCCCTGGCCAAGGCGGGCGGCTCGCTGGCCTGGGGGGCGATCAATGTCCTTGAGATCAGCTATGCCAACGACGTGTTTCCCATGGCGACGCCGGAATGGATGCGCCTGTCGGATCCCGGGACGGCCACGCTTGGATTGATTTATGTGGTCAGCGGATTGGGCACAGGCCTGGGACCGTTGTTCATGCGTCGCTGGTTAGGGGACACCCCACGCCGTCTCATCACCGGTATCAGCATCGGCTTTGTGCTGGTAACCATCGGCATTGGCTGGCTCAGCCTCGCGGGCGGGCTGGCGCCGGTATTGGGGGCCACGGCGGTGCGAACGCTGGGTTCGGGCACGCTGTGGGTTTTTTCGGCCGCCTTGCTGCAGACGGTTGTGCCTGATCGTTTCCGCGGGCGCGTATTCTCCTTCGAGTTCGCCGCCCTGACCCTGACCCAATCCATCTCCACCCTGGCCGCCGGTTACCTGGTCGATTCGGTCGGCCTCTCGCCGCAGCAGGCGGTGGGCGTCTCGGCGCTGACGGCCCTGGCCATGACCGGCTTGTGGCTTCTGTTCTTCCTCCACTACCGGCGGCCGTTGGCGACGGGTGTGGTGCCGCTGCGCGTGGCTGTGGAAGCGGAAGCGGCCGACTAAGGGCGATCCGAATTACTCGATTATTCGGCCGCCTGCTGAATTAGCGGTGCCAACAGCGCGGCGAACTGCCGCGTGCCCTCGGCGTCCAGATGCACCGGTGTGTCCGTAAATCGCTCCGGCGCGATGGCGTCCCACAAATCCGTGTAGTTCCAGCCTTGGGCAGTGGCTGTCTCGGCCAACATCACACGAAAGTCATCATAGGCCCAGCGCGGATAGAAGGCGTTGTAGCGCAGGTCACTGTTGATGCCGTCGCTGATGAACATCGGTTCATTGACAATGAGCAGCGGGACATCGCCCGTCCGGTCGATGCCCGCCTGCAGAACGTCGAGCGTCACATCGCTGCCTGTCAGCTCGCGCGGCGACTCGATACCCAGCCAGCTCAGGTCATCCTTCAAGTCGGTGGCTCGCAGGGGGATTTCGTCGGGAATGGCCTGGTCGATGCCCGTGGCAGCCCAGGAAAGGCCGTAGCTCTGCAAGCGCAGCAGATCGGCCAGATCGCGCCGCCGGGCCACGATGGTTTCCTCCAGGAAGGTGCGATCGACGAAACGGGGGTCGGCCGGGTCCAGGTCAATAGCATAGTCGCTGATGAGTGCGCGCACCTGATCGGCATTGTTTTGCACCAGCGGATGGTCGAGCTGTGTAGGTCGCGAGAGCGACTGCAAAGTCACCGGCCAGACGATGAGATCGGGATCGAACGCCATGGCCTGGTCGAGGACCAGCAAGTCCTTGGTCAGCGAGAGCACCGGATACCCGAGATTGTAGGCGACAATGCGTTGCCCGTCGGCCGTTTGCAGGTCCAATTGGTTGAGCTGGGCCGCCAACTGATCCCGGGCATTGAGAAACCAGCCCCACGTGCCGCTGTCGCCGATAATGAGCAAACGGAATTCGTCGTCGGCCTTGGGTTGGGCGGCCGCCTGGCTGGCCAGCATGGCGGGCAGGTTGTTGAGCGTCAGGTTATAATCTTCGGTTGGCCGCTCACCATAGGGCAGGCGCTCCCGACCGGGGATGAACGTGTTGTATAGCGAGAGACGTCCCAATGTGTCCAGCGGGCGGCAGGCAGCGAAGGCCAAATTGACCAGCACAAAGAGAACGGCCGCCTTGAGAACGATACGGCCGATGGCGGGCCAGTCGATTGGCTGTGGTGGGGGAGAGGGGTTGGTGCCCTGCGGCTCATCCATAACACCCGTATAATGCCCGATGCCATCGCTCTAGCCAAGTGGGGCGATCTTGGCTATAGTGCGACAGGCTAGTTGACTGACCCTGGCCAGAGGAGCAGCCCATGGAAAAGTACGGTTATCGGTTCTCATTCGGCCCGTGGAATATTCACGAGGGAGCCGATCCGTTCGGCCCTCCGGTACGCCCGTCGCGGCGTTTCGAGGACAAACTCGCTGTCTACAGTGCGCTGGAGTTTGACGCGGTGCAGTTTCACGATGACGACGCCGTGCCCGAGCTGGACACCATGTCGGCGGGGCAAATTCGCGGCGCGGCCCGCGCGATGAGAGCCGCGCTGGATGAGCGGGGACTGGTGGCGGAATTCGTTGCGCCGCGTCTGTGGGAGCACCCGCTCACGATTGACGGCGCCTACACGGCCAACGACCCGGCGGCGCGAGACTACGCCCGCGAGCGCACCCGCAAGGCGGCCGATATCGCCCGCGAGCTGGGCGCGGACCTGATGGTACTGTGGCTGGCCCGCGAGGGGACGTATGTACGCGAGTCCAAAGATGCGGTGGTCGCCACCCGGCGCCTGATTGACGCTATCAACGACCTGTTGGGCTACGATCCTGATATCCGCATTGTGGTAGAGCCCAAGCCCAACGAGCCGATGGACCACGCCTACATCCCGACGATGGGCCACGGACTGGCGCTGGGCTACCAGACTGAAGCGCCGGAGCGAGTCGGCGTGCTGATCGAATCAGCCCATGCCATCCTGGCCGGGCTGGACCCGTCCGACGAGATGGCATTCGCGTTGGCCGCGGGCAAACTGTGGAGCGTCCACCTGAACGACCAGAACGGCCTGAAATACGATCAGGACAAGTCGTTTGGCGCCGTTGATTTGCGGCGGGCGTTCAATCAAGTCCGTGTGCTGGATGAGGCCAACTTTGGCGCTGTCGGCATGGTGGGTCTGGATGTGAAGGCTATGCGTACCCAACAGGCTGACCTGGCCACCAAGCACCTGCGTAACAGCATGCTGCTCTTTCTCCGGTTGGTGGAGCTGTCGCGTTCGCTGGACCGAACGGCCGTGGCTGAGCTAGTGGCGGCCAGAGACTATGAAGAGCTGGAGTGGCTGGTGATGCGGCATCTGCTGGCCTGAAGCCCATAGGACCAATTATCGGTTAGTTTGGTAGCGTCGTTGACTGCGCCTGCTAGAATCCTGGTCGTATTGTCGCAAAGCACGTGGAGGTAGAAGGTGAAAAAAGAAAGTCGATCAACCAGCGGGCAATGGAACACCGCCCCTGAAACAATTTTACAGCCGGCCCTTAGTGGGGGAGGATGCGGTTCTATGGGGACTGATTTCATTCTTTTCGCCAAGTCGAGCGGCAGCCAGCCGCCCAAGCGTACAGTCGAGGGCGAACGGCGTCGGCCGGGCAGCTCGTCGGAATCCGTGGGCCGTGCCGAAGCGCCGACGCGCGATGATCGGCCGCCTGCGTCGGTCCCGCCGCCGCAGAAACCGCCCAACTATCGGCCGCCCAGTGGTGGTGGTGGCTCGACCGGCGGCGGGGGTGGCTTCATGCCGACCGGCGGTAGCAGTGGCGGGGGGATGCCGGGTGGCAGCTTCTTGATTTACGCGATATTCGGCGGCGGCGCTCTGCTGCTGTTCCTGCTGGCTTCGTTTGTCTTTGGCTTGTTCAGCAACGACGAACCCCAGACGGCAGTCAACAATCAGTCGAGCTTCGGCCAGGTTGAACAGGGCAACACCAACCAAGGGGCGTCTGGCATTTTTGAGCCAGAGACCGAGGTCGAACCTCTGCCGACGATCCCTCCGGCAACCTATAGCGGTGGACTGACTGTGCCAGCCGACGACGGCGTGACGCCGGGGCAAACCTGGACGATCATGCTCTATCAGGATGCCGACGACAAAATCCTCGAGCAGGACATCTTCATCGACTTCAACGAAGCCGAGCGCACCGGATCAACTGACCGGGTCAACATCGTGGCCCAGCTGGACCGCTATCGCGGCGGCTTTGACGGTGACGGCAACTGGGACGAGACGCGTCGCTATCTGATCCAACAAGACAACAATCTCAACCGCATCGCCTCACCTTATGAGTCGATCGGCGAAGTGGATATGTCCGACCCGGCCACGTTGGTCGACTTTGCGACCTGGGCCATTGAGACCTATCCGGCCGACAAGTATGTGCTGATCATGTCCGACCACGGCATGGGCTGGCCGGGCGGCTGGACGGATCCGGTGCCGCGCGGTGGGCCCAATCCGGGTGGCGCGCCCATCACGCGCGCCATCGGTGATGCTCTTTATCTCCAGGACATCGACGCGGCGCTGGAGACAATTCGCAATCGTGCCGGCATCAGTTCATTTGAGATGGTGGGCATGGACGCCTGTCTGATGGCCCACGCCGAGGTGTTCACCGCCCTGGCCCCCCACACGCGCTATGCCGTGGCCTCCCAGGAAACGGAGCCGGCTGTGGGCTGGGCTTACACCGCCTTCCTGAACCAGTTGGTGGCCAACCCGGACATGTCCGGCGCCGACCTGAGCCGCGCCATTGTGGAGACGTACATCACCGAAGACCAGCGCGTCACCGACCCCACGGCGCGAACTGAGTTCGTCGGTCGCGGCCTGGGTGCCCCGTCACAATTGCAATTGTCATCCCAGTTGGAGCGCTCGACAACCATCTCCGCGGCGGATCTATCCTATGCGCCGGAGATCGTGGAGCGATTGAACGACCTGGCTCTGGTCATGCAGAACGTAGATCAGCGCAAGGTGGCTGAGGCGCGAACCTATGCCCAATCGTTCACCAATATCTGGGGCGGCAGTTCGCAACCGTCTTACATCGACCTGCGCCATTTCGCTGGTTTGCTGGCCCAGGAGACGGGTGACCCGCAAGTGCAGCAGGCCACCGAGGCACTGTACAGTGTCATGAACCAGTCCATTGTGGCCCAGAAGAATGGCCCGCAGAAGCCTGGTGCGACGGGTCTGTCGATCTACTTCCCCAATTCGCAGCTGTACGGATCACCGGTATCCGGGCCGCAGTCCTACATTCCCACGTCACAGCGTTTCGCCGATGTAAGCTTGTGGGATGACTTCCTGAATTTCCACTATACCGGTCGCACATTTACCGACACCGCCGGGACCCTGTCCGTGCCCGACACGGCGATTCGCGCCCCCGGCGCCGGAGACATGACCTTGGGTCCGGTGACGCTGTCGGCGCGGACCGCTGCCCCCGGCCGGCCGGTCACCATGTCCGCCGACCTGACCGGTGATAATATCGGTTATGTCTACCTATTCGCGGGGCTCTATGACCGCACGGCGAACTCCATCTACATGGCTGATACGGACTTCATCGACAGCGGTGAGACGCGCGAACTGAATGGCGTCTACTACCCCGACTGGGGTGAGGGCGACTTCACGCTGGAGTTTGAGTGGGATCCGATTGTGTTCGCCATCAATGACGGCACGAATCGCGTCCAGGCGCTTCTGGAACCGCAAACCTATGGGTTTGACCCCAGCCAGGCGATCTATACCGTCGACGGACTATATACCTACGTTGACGGCGAGCAGCGCGAGGCGCAGTTGCACTTCACCGACGGCGAATTGCAGCGAGTCATCGGTTTCACCGGCAACGCCGATCTGGACGCTGCGCCGCGCGAAATCACTCCGTCCGTGGGCGATCAGTTCACGGTCTACGAGAAGTGGATGGACCTGGACGCCACGGGGCAGGTGGTGCGCATTGACACCGAACTGGGTGGCACAATCACCTTTGGTCAGGAGAATGTCATCTGGGAAGTCCTGGATGCGGCCATTGCTGACTACACCATTGGCTTTATTGCCGAGGACCTGGACGGCAATCGCGTCGAGTCCTATACGGATGTGTCCGTAGAGTAATTGGTCTCTCACCGAATGGGCCGGTTGTCGTAGCCGGCCCGTTCGAGTCCACCCCAAAGCGAACAGCGTTACGATCATCCGTCACACACGCCAATACCAGACAGTGCTGGCGTTCTATCGCGATGCCCTGGGATTGGAACCGGTCGAATCGTGGGACGAACCAGGCAATCAGGGCACGGTGTTGCGATTCGCGCCGCCTCTCGTGCGGTTCTCCATCGAAGTACTGGACCTTAAGGGCGTCGCCGTGTCGGACAGTGCGCCTCGGAACACCGATCTTAGCCTCTATGTGGATTCCGTTGCAGACTGGCACGAACGCCTTGTGGCGAATGGTGTGCCGATAGCCCGCGGTATCCAGGATACGCCCTGGGGCCTGCGATCGTTCGGAATCAACGACCCTGACGACCTGCGCATCTGGTTTCAGGAACGCATTACCACCTAGACCACAGCCGCCACCGACATTTCATTCTAACGTCGATCTAACATAAGCATATTTACACCCTATCTGGACCCATAGTATAATTCGGGTGTAGATATTATGTTCTAGCGCACCTGAGAGTCATCAGGCTAACGCAACAGAACGCCCTCATTTATCGTATAGTTAAGTGAGCTGATCAAATGGGAGCGTGTCCACAATCGGCGATACCGGTTGTGGTTTAGGGTAAAGGTGCTGTATGGAGTCTATCGTGGTGTATTTGCCACAAGCATTTATTGTCGTGGGATTGCTGCTAATCCTGCTGGAGTTGATCGTGGGCATAGAGACCGGTCTGGACATGGTCTTAATCGGCTCGATACTTTTCATCTCCGGCTTCGTGGGATTGTTGGTAGGCAGTATTCCGCTTATGCTTTTGCTGGCCATCGGCCTGAGTGTCTTGTACATTGCCGTAGGCAGGCGAAAGATCAAGCAGCGCCTTACCCCGTCGAACAGTCGCACGAATGTGGATCGCGTGCTCGGATCCACGGCCACGGTCATTCGCATGATTACGCCTGAAAAGGCCGGGATGGTGCGGTTGGATGATGAGGATTGGCGGGCTTCGGCCGAAGAAATCCTGTATGAGAAAGACGTCGTAACGATCGAATCGATCGAAGGCGTTACGGTGCGGGTTCGCAAATTAGCCAAGTAGCGCACGCTATCTGGAAGACAAGGAAAACGAGATGACTATTTTTGTTACCGTTGTGTTATTCATTATGTTGCTGATCGCGATTGCGGCGCTGGCTTTCAGTGTCCGGATCGTGAAGCAATACGAGAAAGGTCTGGTCATGCGGCTCGGCCGCTATCATCATACGGCCGATGCCGGGATCGTCTTTCTCATTCCGTTCGTTGACAGTCTTATCCGCGTCGACATGCGCGAGCAGGTCATCAACGTCTTGCCCCAGAGCGTGATTACGGCCGACAACGTCGTGGTGACGGTTGATGCCGTTATCTATTACAAGGTCGTGGACCCGCTCAAGGCTGAGTTCGAGATCGAGAACTTCAATGTGGCCGCGACCACGCTGGCCCAGACGAACCTGCGTAATCTGATCGGTGAGAAGCAGCTGGACGAGACCCTGACCGCGCGTGACCACATCAACACGTCCCTGCGTGAAGTCCTGGACGAGGCGACAAATCCGTGGGGTGTCAAGGTGACCAAGGTCGAGCTGCAGAAGATCGACCCGCCGGCCGACATCACCAACGCCATGGGCAAGCAGATGAAGGCCGAGCGCGAGAAGCGGGCCAACATCCTGGAGGCCGAAGGTCTGCGGAGCGCCGCGATTCTGACGGCCGAAGGTGAGGCGCAGGCGCGACTGCTGCGGGCCGATGCCGAGGCCAGGTCAATTGAGTTGGTGTCAAAGGCGGCTGAACTGAACTTTACCGATCGCGCCAAGGAGCTTCGCAAGCTGGATGTGATCGAGGTTGTTCTGGCCGGCGGATCCACCAAGTACATCATCCCCGCCGGGGCCGACATAATCAATGTGCTGGGCCTGGATGAGGGCAACGGGACCAAGCCCACGGTTCTCCCGGTACGCCGGAGCGCCGGTTCGGGCAACTCCAACGGCAATTAGGCTATAGCCTCCACTAACAAAGCCGGGTTTCGAAAGAAGCCCGGCTTTTTTTGATCTTCCTGGCGCGTTCGTTACGTTGGCCTGGATAAGCTGCGCTTCGCCGGCGCGCCGGTCTAGCCCCAGTCTGAGACTTTCCTCACCGCGGGCCACCGCCGCACCGGATCGGCCGGATCCGCGAGAATCGCGTAGACGTCTTCGGCCGTTGCCTTGAAGCGCCAGGTCGTCACGAAGTGATAGTCGGTGATGCTCATGCCGTCCACGCCGGAACCGTTGCGGGTATGGTCATCAAGTAGGTGATCATTTCGCCCTTGCCCTTCACGACGATGGGCCCGCGCTCGGTGAATTCGTACAGTCCATCCAGCCGATCGCGCACGGCTTGCGTCACCTGGATACTGTTCTCGATGCCATGTGACTCCATGCGGCTGGCAGTATTCACGGCATCGCCCCACAGGTCATAGATGAATTTGCGATGGCCGATGACCCCAGCCACCACCGGGCCGGTGTTGATGCCCACCCGCACGCAGATGGTGTCGCCGTTCAGGGCCCGGTGCCGCTTAACCACGTGCACTATTTCCACGGCAAAGGCGGCTACGGCCTCGCAATGGTCCGGCCGCGGCACGGGCAGGCCCCCGGCAACCATGTAGGCGTCGCCGATGGTCTTGATCTTCTCCAGACCGTAGCGATCGGCCAGATCGTCGAAGTCGGAAAAAATCTCATTCAGCAGCCCGACCATAGCCGTAGGATCCTCCTGCACGCTCATGGGCGTGAAGTCGACGATATCCGCGAACAGAATGGTGACATCGGGGTAGCGTTCGGCAATGACGCCGCTGTTGCGTTTGAGACGGGCGGCAATGGACGCGGGCAGGATGTTGAGCAGTAAGCTCTCGGACTCAAGTCGCGACTGTTCCGCTTCCAGGAAGAGGAAGAAGGTGATGGTAAAGACCATCAAGCTCCCGGCGATCACATTGAATAGTCCGATGGTCAGGCGCAGTTGCGGTGAAATCGCCAGGGCGCGGGTCGCCGCCCACGGATCCAGCACTGTTGCCGCGATGGCCGCCACGACGAGAAGCACCATGTCGAACAGCGCCGGCCGAGCGCCAATGAGCAATAGCGCGGCCACCGGCCCAAACAGAAGATAGGCGATTGGCACTAGCCCTGACTGAAAACCGCCGGAAGCCAAATGCACCAACCAGGGATGAATTGTCACGACGGCGCAGGTGATGAAGACTTCTTGGTAGTAATATCGGGGCTCGAATGTCAAGAACAGCATCATGATGATCATGAAAGCTGTCAATACGTAATATAGAATTCCAACAATTTCCAAACCGGCGGCTAGATTGATCGTGCCAATGATGGTGCAGGTCACCGTGCCCGCAGTGCCGGCGAGCCAGGCGGCCGTTTTCTTGGCCCGTTGACTATCGGAGTCGCCCGGCCGACTGAGAGTTGTATCGAGCCAATCAAGTATCTGCATGATGTGTTGGTGGCCAGCTTAACTGGCCAATGTGTGTCCGGCCATGTCTCTGAGAAAAGACGCCCAGCTCGCCGGAAAACGGTTGTCGCAACACTGACTGGAACGCCACCACAAGCCCGCAACTGGACAGGTGCTCATGGGCGCCCAGCAGATCGGCCTGAGCCAAGTGGGCGTTGGGCACTTTTTCCTGAGCCAGGGCCAGCATCTCCGGGGAGAAATCCACTCCCCACACGTCTGCGCCCAGGTCGCTCATCAACTTGGTAAGATTGCCGGTGCCGACGCCCAGCTCCAACACCGCCATACCCGGCCGGAAGTGGGCCAAGTCGAGGATGCGCTGCAGCACGCGGTCATAGCCGTCAAACGGAAAGCAACCGTCCTGGATCACATCGGCATCGTAGGTCGCCGCCCATTGGTCGAATGTGTCTTGCGTATTTGGCGTGGTCATGCAGGTCTCCTTACGCGAATCGCTCGGGCACCGGAGTAGGATTGCGGCGGTGATGGCAGAGACAGACTTCCCAAGCGTCACCATTATACGCTATACTGCGAATTGGCAATTGGACTTCGTAGAGGTGACCGATGCGATTAACCCTTTGGCTGAAACTTGTCTTGACTGTGATTCTCACCGGCATGGTGGCGGCCTGCGCCAACCAACCGGCGGCTGAAACCCCGGAATCAACCCGCCCGCCCACAGTCGTTCCACCAACGGCCGAACCCGCCACACCGGCGCCACCGCCCACCGCCACCGCCACCGCCGCGCCGACAGCCTTGCCTACGCCCGTGCCTGTCGCGCTTAGCGGCCGTGTCCTGTGGGGGACCGCGCCGGTCGCCGGAGCAGTTGTCGAACTGCGTGCTCCGGACTGGCGCATCACCGGTGATGAGACCGCCCTGGTGTCGGTCAGGGCCGGGGCTGCGGGGCAATACCTGCTGGTCGGCATCCCGCCCGGTGAGTATTCCGTGGTGGCTGTTTGGCCCGATGAGATGCCTAGTGCCGGGGGGACGCCGGCTGTCGTCCTGGAGCCGGGTCAATCGGTCAGCGACCTGACGCTCAAACTGGAGAAGCCGTTGACGCTGCTGGAGCCCGATATCGGGCAGCCGGTGCCGACCCTGCCAACCATCCTATGGGAACCCCTGGCGGGTATTGACCGCTATCGTGTATGGATCATCGACAAAGGTACCACGGAAGCGGTGGTGGAGACTGTTGTGACCGGTGACCGGCTGGATGTGGTCGACCAACTGCAGCCGTCACGAGATTACACCCTGGTCGTGAGCGGCCGTAGCGACAGCGATGACCCACTGGCCGATGTCACCGTTGATTTTGTCACGGCCGAGACCCCAACACCGCCGCGTGCGGTAGTGCTGCCGGCCGTCTGCGCCCAGCCCGGCCTGCCCACCTATATCGATCGGGCGATCGGTCTCTGCTTTGCCTATCCGGCCGACCACATCATGACCGGCGACCCGGATGGCGCTACGATCACCGGGCCGGCGGTTAGCACCGGAGCCGTCTATTTCCCCAGCCTGACCGTGACGGAGCGCTCGGCCGCCGGCGAGCCATTGGCAGCGTGGGTGGACAGTTATCTGGCTGAGTTTGGCGAAGCTGCGGCGGCAGTCGGCCGCATCCCATCCGCAGTCGCGGGCGTTTCGGCCGAGATTCTGGAACCCGTGCCCGGCGACCTCAATGCCCGACAAGTAGCAGTCGTGCATGGGTCGAATGTGCTGCTGCTGTCCTTTGCGCCGACCTTCGGTGACATCCCCACCGCGGAACAGGACTTCCTGCAGCGCCGCGCTCAGACAGCCAGTGACAACCTGTTCGAGACGGCTCTGGCGACGGCGGCGTTTCTGCCGTCTCCCGGTAGCGTGACGGAAGGCGGCATTGAGCTGCCCGCTGCCTGTGTCAGCGACGGGTTGGGCCTCTACGTGGATGCGGATGCCGGGCTTTGCTTTGCCATACCCACGGGATTCACGGCCCAGCGCACGCCGCAAGGACTGCCGCGCCTGCTGGGCCCTGCGCTGGATGAGAGCCTGTCGCCGGTGCGGGCGACGTTTGCCTTGGAACCGCTGGCAGCGAGCGACGGACGTAGCCTGGCCGATATCGTCGGTGATTATCTGGCCGCAGTGGGCGACGACGATTCCACGCAAACGGATATTACCATTGGTGGCGAAGCGGCCGTGCTATTGGAGAACTTGCCCGGCGGGCGTGGCTCGCAGGAAGTGTTTGCTGTGCGCGATGGGCAGGCGGTTCATCTGGTGTTCCAGCCTGACCCCGATCGCATACCTGACGCAGAAGAAGACATGACGCGATTGATGGAGGCCGTGTTGGGGTCGTTCGCGTTTCTGCCTCCTGAGGAGTAAGTGATGGTTGACGACAATCTGATCGACTGGCTGTTGGCATCCAATATTCCGACCATCCGATTCTTGACCCTGAGCGACCTACTCGGTCTGGCGGCTGATGACCCGGCTGTGGTGTCCGCGCGACAGGCAATTGCCACCGAAGGGCCGGTACCGCAGTTTTATGAACGTCAGTTGGCTGACGGCTGTTGGGGCAATGCCCGGCATTACTACTCCCCCAAGTATCGCAGCACGCACTGGACCATGCTCCTGCTCGATGAACTTTCGGCCGATGGTGGCAACGAACAGTACCGGCGCGGCGCCGACTATATGCTGTCAGCCATTAGCGACCGGATGGCCCACCGTCAAAGCAGCGGCGAGTTTGGCTGGTCGTGCCTCTTTGCCAACGTATTGCACTATGCAGTCCGCGCCGGGTTCATCGAGGACCCTCGATTGCAGGACATCTTGCGTTATGTGGAGACCGACCTTGGCCTGCGCCGGTGCGCGTGCGCCTATAACGACGGCGAGCGGTGTGGCTGGGGAGTGGCCCGTTCGCTGTGGGCGGCGGCGGCCGTTCCCTCGGACCATCGCACGCCGGAACTACAGGCGGCCATCGACGCCGGGGTGAGCTTCCTGCTGGAAGAGTTTGCACTTCACGAAGCCAACTACCCGACCGGCGACGGCAAGCCCCATTCGCTGTGGTACCGGCTCAATTTTCCGTTGTTCTACCAGTCTGACATACTCTTTGCCCTTCGGGCGCTGGCCGACGCCGGTGCGCTGGATCACCCTCACGCCCAACCGGCCCTGGACTGGCTGATGAGCAAGCGCGGCAAGGACGGCCGTTGGCGGGGCAGCAGCCCGTTTCGCAAGCGCACCTGGGCAGCGATGGGAGGGCCGGAGGAGACCGACCGCTGGGTTTCGCTCCAAAGCGCAACGTTGCTGCGTATGGCGTCGATGCTAGACTAGCCATACACCCGTGGTTATCAGAATCAGTATCCGTCAAATCGAATCAGGAGTCTTGACCTATGACTGCTTCCACTTCACTCGACCCCGAACAAATCCGCGAGTTCGTCATTGCCGGGCATGGCAACCTGACCAAGGTCCAGGCGATGCTGGCCGATGAGCCGGCTCTGCTAAACGCAGCCCAGGAGTGGCGTCCGGGCGATACCGAAACGGCGGTTCAGGGGGCCTCCCACGTCGGGAATCGCGCCATTACCGAATACCTTCTGGCCCAGGGCGCGCCGCAGGCCATCTATACGGCAGCCATGTTGGGCAATCGCCAGGAAGTCGAGGCCATCCTGGCCACCGACCCGGCGGCGATTGATACCCGCGGTGCCCACGGCATACCTTTGCTGGCCCACGCCGTGTTTAGTGGCGACGTGGGGCTGGTCAGTTTGCTCGTGGAACGCGGCGCAACAGCCGGTGATTCGATGGCTCTGAGTAACGCTGTCGGCCGGCAGGATGTGAAGATGGTACGCTGGCTGCTTGAGAACACGGATCCTGACTTGGCGTGGAAAAACTTTCAGGGGAACACCGTGCTGGATACGGCCCTGGTCGGTGGCGCCACGGATGTGGCCGATGCACTGCGGGCGTATGGCGCGGAGGCGGGGGAGTCCTAGGCAGCGGCCTGGGTAGGGTCTTGCGCCTACCCTCACCGAATTGACAAACCTAAAGTGCTAACGTATAATGATTACTGAACAATGTTAGGTAATTTTGGCGACGTGGCGCCCCGGGGAATAGTCATGACAACACAACTTACAGCCGATCAGGTCTGGCTGGAATTGGGAAAGGAAATGTTCGGCGTTCTCGGTATGGTGACGGCCGATGGCGAGTCACGCACCGTGGGCATCGTCTTTGCGGTGCGCAACCGCAAGCTGTATATCAGCAGCGGGAAGGATGCCTGGAAGGTCCGCCACGTGCAGGCCAACCCGAACGTCTCGATGACCATTCCGATAGCCAAACGCGTGCCGTTGATGCCGTGGATCAAGATCCCCCCGGCCACCATCACCTTTCAAGGGACGGGCCGCGTCATGGCCCCGGCTGACTTGCCGCATGAGATCTTGCAGGCGGCGTTGGGCGACGTTGCCAATGATGAGGCGGCGCTGGAGCTGGTCTCGCTAATCGAAGTGACACCGGAGGGTGAATTCGTCACCTATGGCGTGGGCATATCCCTGCAAGACATGCGCCTTCCGGAAAAGGCCCGCGGGCGTGCGCCGGTGATGTAATTCTTGCAGTGACCCCACCGGCTTCCTGAAGCCTCCGCAATCTCGAACCTCCGCAAACGGAACCAATGCGGGTATACTGTCGTCTGATAGACAAGCGGGCGATGAGGTTCTATTCATGACATCCGGCGGCAATTCCACACCCAAGCGCGATCCCCTGGCTGTCGGCCTGACGATTCTGGTGGCCCTCAGCCTCTTGGCGGCCGTTATTTTTCTGGCGATGGGCTTTCCTGCCCCGGCAGCCGACATAGAAGCGACCCGACCGACCATCATCTTGACCCCCGGCGCCGGCGGCAACGGCGAGATCACCGGTAACGGCGGCGACACCGGCGACACCGACAGTGCGACGTCCATCCCAATTACGGCCGATGACCTGCGAGAACTGGCCCTGGCTCTGGCGGCGGTCATCACGGCTCTGACCGGGTTGTTTGGCATCGTTGCCACGCAGGTCTGGCGCCGCCGCGAAGAGAGCCGCACGGACAAGAGCCACGCTCTGGCCCTGGAACGCGAACGGCTGGAACTGGAGCGAGAACGATTGCAACTGGAACGCGACCGCCTGGAACTGGAACGGCAGCGGGATGCATTGCTCGGCAAGTCCTAGGAACCCTCCCATGACAAGTGACTCGATCGCCCGCATTATCTCACTCAGCGAAGACCCCGGCCTGGCCGATGCCTTCTGGCCGCAGAAGCAGCGCATCTGGCCGGAGTTCATGTTCCACGACCATTACGGCAATACGTACTGGGAGCCGATAATTGAAAGCTTCCCTGAATGGCAGCTCTATCTGCTGGACGACAGCGGTGCGCCCATTGCCGTGGCCCAGACGCTGCCCTGCGTGTGGGACGGTACGATGGCCGGACTGCCGGTGGGCTGGGCCGAGGGCATGGTGCAGGCGGTCGAAAGCCACCGGCGCGGTGAGCGGCCCAACACGCTCATGGCCGTGGAAATATCGATTGCGCCCAGCCACACGGGACAGGGCATCAGCTATACCATGCTCAAGGCAATCCGCGCGCGGGCCGAGGCGGCCGGATTCCAGGCGGTGATCGTCGCCGTTCGGCCGTCGCTCAAGCCGCGCTATCCGCTGACGCCGATGGAACGCTACTGCCGCTGGGTTCGCCCTGACGGCCTGCCGTTCGACCCCTGGCTGCGCGCCCATGTGCGCGTCGGCGGCGAGATCCTCAAGATGGCCGATCCATCCATGGTCATTGAAGGCACGGCCGACGAGTGGGAGGCCTGGACCGGTATGCAGTTTCCGGAGAGCGGGGAATATGTCGTCGACGGGGCGCTGGTCCCGGTGCAGATCGACCGCGAGATGAACAACGGCCGGTACATTGAGCCGAACGTGTGGGTGCATCATCCCATCACCACACAGCGATTGCGCCCATAGGACCCGCGAAGCCTGACGGGAGAAAAGATCGATGAACAAGGACAGCCTGGCCGACCAATTGGCAACGCAAGCCCAGCGCATTGAAGTCATGCTAGCGGGGGTTGCTGATGAGCAACTTCGCTGGCGACCCTCCGAGGAATCGTGGTCGATGCTCGAGGTCGTGAATCATCTGGTCGATGAAGAACGCGAGGACTTTCGGACGCGGCTCGATATCTTGCTTCACCGTCCCGGCGATCCGTTTCCGCCGATTGATCCGCAGGGCTGGGTGAAGGCGCGGGCCTATAATGAGCGCGATCCGGGCGAATCCGTGGCGAATTTCCTGATAGAGCGCGAGCGCTCCTTAACCTGGCTGCGCGGGTTGACCGACCCGAACTGGGATAATTCGGCCACCGCGCCCTGGGGTGGTCAGCTGCGCGCCGGCGATATGGCCGCCGCCTGGGCGTCGCATGATTTGCTGCATCTGCGTCAGCTCGTGGAACTGCATTGGGCCTGGAATCTGCGGCACGCGACCCCGTATGATGTGACCTATGCCGGCGACTGGTGATCGGCGCTGCCCGGCGCAATTATGAGCATTTACTCCGTCACGACCGCTCCCTATTGCAATAAACGCCAAATCGGGTATTATGTAGGGGTTCTAACGTTGTGTCCGGCGACCCCGCGACTAGCGGGAAAGTCTCCGGACTTAGTATTTTTGGAGAGATAACAGAGTTGGCTAAGAAAGTGTATGTGGGAAATCTGTCGTTTGACGCGACGGAACAGCAGGTCCGTGACCTGTTTGCAGAGTATGGTACCGTAGATTCCGTTTCTTGGATTACTGATCGGGACACCGGTCGTTTTCGGGGCTTTGCCTTCGTAGAGATGGAGAATTCGGCTGCTGCCGCCGCCATTAAGGCGCTGGACGGCACCGATCTCGACGGTCGCGCATTGAAGGTGAACGAAGCTCGCCCGCGCGAAGAGCGTTCCGGTGGCGGCGGCGGCGGCAATCGCAGCGGCGGCAGCAACTACCGTAGCGGGGGCAATCGCTGGTAAGATGTCAGTGACCCGCTAGTCGGGACACTGTATTGAATAGCAATAGCCAAACGGCCGTTTCTTTGACCTGTGGGTTGTGAGAAGCGGCCGTTTTTTGTTGCCTGTTGAGCACGAATCGAGAGAATTGACCGAGTATGAGCGCAGCAAGTGCTGACCGTGCCTTCCTGACGCGCTTCGCCTGGTTGTCCATCGGCGCGGCGGTGTTGACGATTGGCCTCAAGACTGTGGCCTACTTGCTCACGGACTCCGTTGGTATGCTGTCGGATGCCCTGGAGTCGTCGGTGAATCTGGTTGGAGCCGTCATTGCTCTGATCATGCTGACCATCGCCGCCCGCCCGGCTGATGACGATCATACCTACGGTCATTCGAAGGCTGAATATTTCTCCAGCGGTGTGGAAGGAACGCTCATCCTGATCGCTGCGGCCAGCATCGCCTACGCGGCCGTCCGGCGTTTGTTGAATCCACAGCCGCTGGAGCAAGTGGGCATTGGCCTGGCGGTGTCGCTTGTTGCCTCACTGATCAATCTGGTGACGGCGATCATCATCATGCGCGCTGCCCGCACGTATAACTCCATTACCCTGGAGGCCAACGGCCGTCATCTGCTGACCGACGTTTGGACATCGGTGGGCGTCATTGCGGGTGTGGCTGCGGTCGCCCTGACCGGCTGGGTGGTATTGGATCCGCTCATCGCCCTGGTTGTTGCGGCCAACATTGTCTGGTCCGGTGTGGGCATCGTCCGTTCGTCGGTGGATGGTTTGATGGATACCGCACTTCCCGCGGCCGATTTGCAGACGATCTCAGAGGTGCTGGCGCTTTATGGTGACGATGGCATAGAGTTTCATGCCATCCGTACAAGGCAGTCGGGCGCGAGGGGGTTTGCCAGCATGCACGTGCTGGTGCCGGGGGAGTGGACCGTGCAAGCGGGACACGAGCTGCTGGAACACATTGAGGCCGACCTGGCCGAAGCCCTGCCCAACGTGGCCGTCACGACTCATCTTGAGGCGCTGGACGATCCGGCGTCCTATGCTGATCAATCGCTAGACCGGCTAGGCGGCCCTGGCGCATAACGGCCACGGGCGACCATAGCGGCAAGAAAAAACCGCGCCGTGATGACGCGGTCTTTCATTACTCAATGGCGAACGGTCGGCGTTGGACTAGCCGCAACCACCGCCACCGGGCCCACGCTTCAGCTCTAGCAGAATCTTGGGCGTAAAGGCCAGTCCTTCGGCTGCCTTCTCATTGGGTGCCGCAAAGGCGTAGCCCGCGCCGAGCGCAGTCGGAAAAGTGAATGCCAGGCGATCATCGCTCGCCGCAGCGTTGGCATTGGCTGTCTTGAACTCTTCGTCGCCAAACGTGGCGATCCAGTTGTTGACGCCGCCTTCCAACAGATAGAGGTTGCGCGTCCCCTCGGCCCGGAGGTATTTCCAGGCCTCGGTCGCCGCGGCCTCGTCGTTGCCCATGAGCACCACCACCGCGTTGGCCGGTTCGTCGTGTAGCGTTGTCGCCAGTTCGGGCCACTGGTCGGGTGTAATGTGCTGTGCCTCACGCAGGTGGAACAGGTTGTAGTCGGCCTCGCTGCGCACATCGAGCAAGATGAGCTTCAGCGTGTCGTCGTAGCTGGTGTTGAGCAACTCGGCCGGCGAGATCTGAATCTCGCGGTTGGCAATGCGTGGGGCGGCCACTTCTTCGATGCGGGCCCACTTCTGCTCGTTGGTCGGCTGGCCCAGAATCAGGACCAGAAACGCCCCGGCCAGCAGCACGGCCGCGGCCCCATAGCGCCACTTCGGCTCTTTGCTGAGGTCCTTGCCGCCGAAAATGCGCTCCATCTGCTCGGCTCCGGCAAACATCAGCAGGGCCATGATGACCACGCCGACGACGATCACGCCCGTCGATACGCCAAACAGTTCCATCAGCGTGAACCGGCCCATGTAGGACGAGTACCAGAATTCCTCGAAGTATTGAACGGTCTCGCCAAAGGCGAAGATGCCAAAGAGGACGCCCAGGACAAAGATGATCCCGTCGAGCTTGAGCACAGCGGCCGAAACGAGCGACGTGCCCGGGCAGAAACCGCCCAGGATAAACCCAAAGCCCATCACCAGACCGCCGATAATGCCCGGCCACAGGTATGTGGGGTTGACATACAGGAGACTGTAGTCGAGCAGGCCAATGGCCGTGGACAGAAATACCAGAACCATGGCAGTGACGATGGCGCCGAACATGACCTTCAGGACGGTCATGTCCCGCAGATAGAACTGCGCGGCCAGGATAGGGGCGTTGGCAAAGGCTGAGATCTCCAGGACGTACCCGAAGGCGAAGCCGATGATCAGATAAACAATGTACTGGCTGTAATGACCCAGAAGGTCAGCGAGGGGTAACGGAAATGGTGGCATGATTGCTTCTCCCAATGAGTTCGCGTTTCAAGTTGCGGGGCTAGTTCCAGAGCTTGCGAACGAAGTAGGCCAGTAGATAGCCGCCCGCAAAGACGGCGAACATGAAGGCCCAGCTACCGACCGACAACACCGCGCCGCCGGATAGCGCCTGGCCGGACGTGCAGCCACGAGCCATACGTGCGCCATAGCCCATGAGCGAGCCGCCAATGAAAGCGAATACCCAGCGCACCTTCACCGGGGTATGCGGACCGCGCTCGGTTTCGAACTTGGTGCGATTGTGAATCAACCCGGAGAACGCGCCGCCAAAGAACAGCCCGATGGTCACGAAGACTACCCAGCTGTCCAACGGATTGGCAGTGCCGCCGGCCATGCTGGTGAGGTAGGCGGTGCGATCGACGTGGCCGGAGGCGACCATGTCTTCCAACCAGACGATGATCCGGTTCATGCCGCCGGATGCGCCGAGGCCGTTGCCGGTGAAGAAGAAAGTGCCAAACAGCACCAGCCCCAGGAGAATGCCGCCCAAATAGGGATGGACATACGGTTTGGCCTTGCTTTCGCTCTTGGTCGCCGCTGCTTCCTTGGCCTGTTGCTCAACTTGTGGGTTCGTAATCGTTGTCATTGTTCTTTCAATCCTTGCTTAGCCCCTGCGGGCTGTTTGGTTGAAGTCAGTAAGACGGTCAATCGGCCGTTGCCGTGTCGGGTAGGGTGTGGGCGCCGTCAACCTCATGGACTTCCACGTCTTCCCAGCCGAGCATCATGGCCTGAATGCCGGCGACGGGCGTGGGGCCGGTCGTGGTCAGGTAGACATGCAGAATGATGAATGCGGCGAACGTCCAGGCAATGAGCGAGTGGAACGGCCCCAGGCCAGGCAGCCCGCCGAATGCCAGAGCCGCATCGGGCCAGCGCTGATTGCCCCACATGAGGATGCCGGTGAGAATCTGCAGCGGCAGCAGCACGTTGAGGATGACGAGGTAGGTCATCTGTTGCAACGGGTTGAGCTTGCGGTCTCGCGTCTTCTCAAACGGGTGGGCTTCGCCTTTGAATATGCCGCGCATGTAGAAGATGGCCTGCTCAAACGCCTGGTCGAAGAAGCCCTTCGGCCGCGGCAGAAACTGCTTGATCTCGCCGCTGGCCAAATGATAGAACAGGGCCAGCGTAGCATTGATGACCAGCAGCAGGGCCAGGATGTTATGAACCTGGACCACATAGGTGAAGCTGAACATGCCGAAGCGGTCCGGCTTGTGGATGATGAGGCCGGTGAATAGCAGAATCAGAATGACACCCGTCTGCAGCCAATGCCACAGGCGCTCGTAGAAGTCATACATGTAGACTCGCTGGATCGCCAGATCTTCGTGGTCCCCGTCTTGGCGGCCCTCTTCTTTGGCTCGCTTGCGCGCGCTAATGACTCGCAGACCGCCGTGGATGAAGATGCCGACGACGACGCCGAGCACCATGGCAATGCCGATCCAGTCCACCCATTCGGCCGCATCGTGGCCTAGCACATAAAGGCCGGCTTCGTTGGTGCTGGGCTGGAACTGTAGAGCTCCATCTTCGCCGGCGACAATGCCACCCGGCCAGCTGACCGGGCCACCCTCATACAGGGCGGGTTGGACGCCGCCGGGCGTTCGATCAGAAAGGCCGATTGGCGCTGCCAGGCGTGAATCTTCGCCGTGACAGGTGGTGCAATCCTTGGTCACCCATTCGCCGTGGGCGACATTGTGGTTGATGCTGAAGGGCTGTACTTCGCCCTCGATGCGCGGATTGGCCAGGCCCAGCCCTGTTAGGCGCGTGGCCACGGTGGCTTGCTGGGCTTCGGTGGTGATGCTGAGTTCTGCGTCCATCAGCCGGCCGTCGCCATTGGCGTCGAAAGCCGCGAGAATGTCGCTATGGTAGTTGTCGCCGTCCAAGAAGGCGGCCTGTAGATCGCGTTCGGCCACCGGGCGCGGCGGGTCGTCGTAGACCCAGTACCAGGCGGAGATCAGGTTGAACGGGGCCAGCGAGTTGGTGCCGTCGCCATCGTCGCGGGGCAGAATGACCGGCTCGTAGGGCGTAATCAGCGTCGTCGAGTCGATGGTGGTGCCTTCGATGCCGCGGTAAGCCATTACCGGGTCACCGGTCTGCGTCAGAACCGTCCAGTCCATGTATTCAACTGAGGGGGCGTACAGCTCGGGTACATGACACGTCTCGCAGCTCATGGCCTCGGTGTGCCGTTCCTTGTAAGGTAGCCAGTCGTGGGTTAGCTCGATGCTGTGGCACGACTCGCAGCGGCGCAGGGTGTTGTCCAGTGCTGGCTCGAGTGATCCCTGGGCGCTGCTGCCCTTGGCAAACTGGTGCAGCGGACGGTAGAGGTATTCGCTGAAGTCGGCGCGACGCGGGTCGAACGTCAGATAATCGGGCGAGTCCGATTCGCGGTAGTAGATGGGGTTGTTCAGCGAGTAATGGCAGTCGGTACAGCTGACCACCCGCTCCATATGGACGTCCCACGACCGCGAAAGGTCAGCCTTGTCAGCCAGGTTCAGGCCGCTGTCATTGATGCGCTGCGGGGACATGATCTGGCCCGTTGTCAGGGTATTCCAGTCGTTGATGCTCAGCCCGTCAAGCGTGAGCGGCGTCTCCATGTCGACGTGTGTGACACCGTGGCAGTTGCCGCAGTTGGCTGTGGCCGGATCCTGGACGGTGATGAATGCCGGTTTGAGTTGACCGTCCGCGTCGAACGCGTTCTCGTTATAGGACCAGTCGGCCGCCGAGCCATCGACGATGCCGGTGCCGATGAGCGTTGCCGTGGCTGCGTCGCCAAATGTACCGGCTGTCAGGGCGTCCTTGCGGGCTTCGTTGTTGGCGCCGGGCATATGGCAGAGGAAGCAATTCATCTCGGCCGTACCGGATTCGGCCCAATCCCAGGGTACAGACAGGCCCGTCACCGGGTCAATCTGGCTCGCCTCAACGTTGGCGGCGTCGGCATTCAGGTCAATCAATGGGGTGCCGTCACGGCTCGTGATAGCCGGACCACCCCCGGCATGACGCAGGCCGTAGACCTGCATCCATTCCGGCGTGGTCATATCGACCGGCGTTTCGCCCGCGGGTGTGAGATAGCGATAAAGCAGCGGGCTCCACTTGCCGAACAGGCCGGGACTGGTGTCCCAGGCTCGGCCGCCGGGCACACTGCCGGGACTCGAAAAATCGCCCAGGCCGACGTCAGCGTGAAAGCTGTGGTCGGCGATGAAGGCCGTGTCGTGGCAGGCGCCGCAGGTCACCATCGTCGAAACCGGTTGGCCCGATTCGAGTACGTTAACGCCGTCACCGTCCAACAAGGGAAATGTCGGATGAATGGGTGACGCCGCCGCGGTTGAGGGTGGCTGCTCAGTCTGCTGCGCGACCACGACACGGCCGAGGAAAAAGAAGAGGGCGATCGCTGCGACAGTTGCTTCAGGCAGCCATCGCGGTAAGGGGCGTAGGTGTTTGGTGAATCGCATCGGTGCTTCTCGTTGTGCATCACGCGGCGGCCGGGCGATCCCGAGCGGGACAGCCCGACCACTCTGTGATTCCGGGTTAGTTGCTCTCCGCCAGAGGGGTAGTGCCTGTCTGTTGGGCGCGGCCGCCCCAGTTAATCGGGTCGCCGAAGTAGCCCAGCGCTTCCCAATCCATACGGCCGTTTTCGCCGTGACAGTCATAGCATTGCAGCGCGTTTTCCTTCGGCTGTACCAGATGAGTCAGCGTCCATTGCATCGTCGTTGGCGCGAAGCCATATTCGCCGCTGTAGGCCAGTCCGCTGTTCTCTTCGTTCAGCCGGAACGCCTGATCCCAGTCGAAATCGGTCCAGAAGCCGCCCGGGCCAACTGTCTTGGGAATGAGCAGGTATTCGTTGAGGACGTCATACGGTTGCCGCGCGGTGTGGGTCTTGAAGGGCCAAATCTGGGCTTCCGGGTCGGTAATGTCGCCCAGCGGCGTACTGATGGCCGTGACCTGCGTCGGGTCGATCTTGTCGCCCACGATGTAACGGTCGCCGTTGCCGTTAAACCACTCATAGGTCGGCTGCAGGTCGTGCTCATAGACGAAGTTGCCCTTGATCTTGAGGTAAACATGCGGGTCTTCCGGCAAGTCTTGCCCGGCCGTGGACCAGTCCCAGTCGGTCTTGGTGGCGTAGCGCGTGGCCCCTTCGGGGATGTGGCACGTCTGGCAGGCGACGGTGGCGACATGCTCGTTGATGCGCTCGTCCTGATGCAGATCGGATGCGTGGCAGTTAGTGCAGGCCAGCGTGTCGTTGTCCTGGGGGCTGACCGAAATCATATGGCCCTTGATCTCGTGGTGCTCGCCGCCGTGGCAGTCCACACACTCGAAATCAAGCTCGCCCATATGGACATCTTGCTCGGCGTCGGGATAGTACAGGCTTTCGTCGAGGTCGCCGTGTTTGACGGCATTGCCGCCGCCGCCGTTGAAATGACAACTGCCGCAGTTCTGCCGTGTGGGACGGCCGACGGTTTGAGCGGCCGCGGCCAGGTCTACCCCTTCGGCGGGGTTGCCCGCGTTACCCTTGGCATAGATGTTGGGATCAGCATGGCACACGAGGCAGTCGACGCTGGTCTGCTGGGTAAAGTCAAAGTTAGCGTCGTCCCACCCATAGCCGGCGTGACAACGCGTGCAGCCTGTCCAGTTCCCCGGAATGCCGATACAGAAGTTGTTGATCTGATTCTTCTTGCCCACAGTCACCGGCTCATCCCGCCCGGGCAACATGAGCGGTTCGCTCTCCCATGTCCAGTGCGTGGTTTGCATGATCTCACCGGCGGCCGCTTCATGACATTCCAGACAGGCGGCCGTGACCTCCTGCCCGGTCGTATAAGGTCCGGTCATGAGGGCAGCGTGGTTGGTGGGGGCAGGGGTCGGTTCCACATAGTCCCACGGATTGGGCGACGTGGCATCGGCCGACGAAGCGAACAGGATAATGGGCACGGCAATGATCAACACCGTGACCACAAGACCTACGACCCAGATATAGCGAAATTCTTTCATTGTGAGTTTCCGTTCATGACCCCACTTTGACGGGCCAGAATGTCCTGGAGGATTTGACGCATAGTATCGAGAATGGCGATGATTCGCACTTCGGCCAACGCATACACCACGGACGCGCCGTCACGCTCGGCCGTCACCAGTTCGCGTTCACGCAAAATCTGGAGGTGACGAGAGACAGTCGGCTGTGGGAGTTCGAGGTCATTGGCCAGCTGGGTGACGTTGCGCGGGCGCTCGCTCAAGGCATAGAGAATGAGCAGCCGCTTGGGATCGCCCAGCGCCTGGCAAACGTTGGCGTGCAGAAGGTTGAGTTCATCGAGGGAAGGTGTTTGCATTCGTTTCCTCATGTATTCGGATAGGCGAATACATGAGTATTATCCGCGGTGCGTCAGTTAACTGATAGTGACATTTGTCACAATCGGTACATGACATTTGTCATGGAGCCTCCATGGCCCTTCATCGCGAAGGACGGCCACGAGCCAGGGCGCCCACTGCGGCCGCCAGGAGCAGGGCCAATCCGGCCGCAATTCGTGTGGAGCGCATGGCAGCGCGGCGGTGGACTTCGGCAATGTAGCGCTCCCGTTCAATCGACACCTGCGCCGCCAACAACTGCTTCTGCAAGTCAGTGGAACCTGCGGGCGACCACCCTGCGACATCCGCTCCGCTGAACAAGGACGAGGCTTCATCTCCGTGATCCTCTGCAGACGAGCGACCTTGTGATGTTAGATGGGCATACAAACTATTGGTCTCAGGTGAGGGGACGAGGCCCAGGTTGTCGGCCAGGCTTTCGCGACATCGCTGGTAAGCACCATGGACCTGACTCATGTGGCCGAGATAGGCGTGGGCGGTCATGAGTGACCGGTAGGCCGGTTCGGGCGATCCGCCCAGAGCAATCCAACGTTCCGCGCAGCCGATCACGGCCGTCCAGCGCTTCGTGACAACGAGCCGCTCCAGCAACAGGCCCATCTTGGATTCAAACACGGCCTGCAGCCGTTCGCGTTCCAGCACAACCCACGGTTCGTAGAACCCGGGCATTAGCTCGCCGTCATACACGGCCGCCGATGCCATCAACTGTTCATCAGTCTTCAGGGAGGCCGCAGCCCGATCCAGTTCCAGCACATCGATTTGGCAGGCTTCGTCCGGATCGAAGCAGAGGCTGAAGTCGTCGGAGCGGATACGTTCGGCCGCAGGACCAAGCGCCTTTCGAAGCTGCCACAGGGTGTGCCGGAGGTTGCTGCGGGCGTTTTCGGCCGTGGAATCGGGCCAGAAGAGGCCGGCCAAATGTTCGCGCTGCTGGGCAATCCCGGCGTGGAGCACGAGAAACGCGAACAACAACTGGGCGGGGCGGTTGGGCAGGTCGATCCAGTGATCGTCCGCTAGAACCGCATACTGCCCTAACAATCTCACGTGAAGCATGCCCTTGACATCACCCCCTCAGCCAGGCACTTCCGTGATCAACCGTGACCCCATTATACCATAGGAAGTGATGCCTGAGTCAACGAGCGGCCGATTGATTGCAGGCTGATGTCGATAGAAGTCTGCCGGCGATCGAGGGAAAAGTGGGTCAGTACACACTGTCACAGTGCCTTCGATGGTCGATACATCCTCAGATGACACACCCGTGGGGCGATATTGGCGGGGCACACGTTGAGCACACGATGGCGGCGCGCTGTGGACACGTCCGACTGCTATAGTGATGATGAGCGGGTGATCTGTTGATCAGCGTGATCCGACGACACACCCGCCCCAGATGCCGACGGAGGTGCGCCATGCAACATATCCCCAGTGTACCGGCAACAAGCGATCGCCCGCAGCGGGACTGGTTACCCGCAGCGGCGTATGTTCTGTTGGTGGCCTTGCTTCTCTTGATAGTGGGTTTGCTCCTGTGGTCCAGCTTGACGGTGAACACGAGCCGCGACACCGCGTACGTCAATCCGGAACTGCGATTGGTCGAACGCTATCGGGCCGAAGGGCTTGTATTGTTTGAGCAAGCGGCCCAATTGAGTGTCAATCCGGAACTCAAGTATGTCAACGGGTTCCGTGTTGAGCCACAGGCGGCACAAGACTTCGAGCATGCCAATCCGGAAGTCGGACTGTTCCAGCGGCTGCAACAATTCGGAGAGTGACACACAGGTTTGTTCGGGGTGTGCTGACTGGTTGCGGTGGGGTGCTGCCAAGAGGTGACTCCGTTGGGTCTGCGTAACGGCCGATCGAGACTGTATCGATCGGCCGTTATGCCCTGTCTGGGGGGCGTCCGCTTTCACCCGTTACAAACCGACAGTCCGTTTTCACCTGCAAATGACACAGTTTAGTGGACATCTATATACTTGTGTTGTACAATGCTCTTATACCTCTTTTTCCGGAGCAAGATGGACAGACCTACTGAACCCAATGTCGGCCAGAATATTCGTAACCTTCGCGAGGCGCAGGGCTACTCCTTGCGTACCCTGGCGGAGTTGTCCGGACTTTCGACGAACGCGATAAGCCTGATCGAGCGTGGCGAAAACTCGCCGACCGTTTCGTCGCTTCACTTGCTGGCCAAGGCATTGGGTGTATCGATTGCTGACTTCTTTCAGACGGGCATGGAACAATCTGTGGTGTTCTTGCGTCCCGAAGAACGGCTTCGATCCGAAGGCAATGGTGTCCTAATCGAGAATCTGGGTATTGGGCTCACGAATCAACTCATTGAGCCGTTTCTCGTCACCGTGACGCCACAGTCGGGAACCTGGGGCCAGCCGGTTTCACATCCCGGCGAGGAGTTTGTCTATTGCCTTGCGGGCAAGTTGGACTACCAGGTGGGCGACGACATGTACCATCTTGCGGCGGGGGACAGTCTGCTATTTGACGCCACGCTCGATCACAGCTTTCGGGCGACAGGCCGCACACCGGCGCAGGTGGTGATGATCTTTCTGGCCGGCGCCGGGGCGCACCTGGCCCGACGTGTGCACGACGCCGAGTCTGTCCGATCAGCAAGTTGACCTAGTCTAATCGCGACAGCGAATGCCTCATGGGAGCCACTTATGATGCAGTTCAAACGAGTCTCTGTCTTGTCACTTTGTTGCCTGTGCTTTCTGGCGGTCCTCATGACGGCTTGCGATGGTGCCAACACGGCCGTCGTTGCTGAGCCAACCGCCGCGGATGTCGCGCCACCGGCCAATATGGTCGCGGCCCGCGAAGGCGTGCTCGACTTTCTCCGCACCAGCGCCAACCAGTGTGTTCCGCCGGAGGGTGCCGGGTGGCGAGCCGAGGCCGGTGGGCCGAACACGCCCGTGGGCTATGACGTCTACCGCTTCTATTCGGATGAATGCGTCATGACCATCAGCCATCCGCAATCTTCGCAGGCGGAGGATCTCTATCACGTCGCGATTGGTGACACACTCACGGCCTTCTGTTGGCAGGCTCTGGTCGGGCCGGACGGGACGGTGGTCGCCACGGGGATGGAGGCCCAGTCGATTCCAGGTCTTGGCAATCCGGCTGCTCAATTCTGCGAAGAGCAGGGCAATACATTTGATGTCATCGAACGCGACAGTGGCGGGCAATGCGGCGTATGCATCTTTCCCGACGGCAGCATGTGCAACGTGTGGGGCTTCTTCCACGGCATCTGCGGTCCGGGTGACTTCCCATCCTCTGGGAACTAGGAGCCAGGCAGAAGGCGGCCACACCCCGGCCGCCTTTTTGCTGTTGAGCGGGGCCAAAGCAGGGTAGAATCAACGCAGGCTAAAGAATCATGGATACAACCCCTGTGACAACTACCCCTTCTACACGCGCGTTTCCGTGGCTGATGGCCGCGGGCGATTGGCTCGTTCTGCTCCTGTTTGTGCTTATTGGGCAGCGCGATCACAACATCACCGGTGCCGGCGCCATTCCCAGCCTGATCACCACGACGCTCTCGGTGGCGATTCCGTGGACGCTTGCCTCTCTGTTGCTGGGCGGCTATCGACCGCAAACGGCCGCCGGACTGTGGCCGTGGCTGGGCCGCGTGCTAACTATCTGGCTGGTGGCCGCCCCGCTGGGCCTCATCATTCGGGCCTTGCTGCGCGGCCAGGGCGCCATCCCCGTACCGTTCATGCTGGTCATGATTGGCGTGGGCGGGCTGTTCGTCCTGGGCTGGCGTGCGCTCTATTGGGGCTGGCGCAACCGCGGGCAGGCTTAGTCGCGCGGCATTCGTCGCCGAAACCACACCTGACCGCCACTCTTGGGCCGCGGGAAGGGGATGTGGCGGTAGGTGAGATTTTGTTCCGGCAGCAGCGCCCAATCGTAATCGCGCAGCAGTAGCGCCAGCATCACCCGCATCTCGGCCAGGGCGAAGTTGGTTCCGAGGCAAATGCGCGGGCCGCCGCCAAAGGGGATGTAGCTGTGGGAGCGGTTCTTCTGCTCGGCGCGTTCCGGGCACCACCGATCAGGATCGAACGTTAACGGATCGGTCCACACGTCGGCATTCTCGTGCGATCCGGCAATCTCGAGACGTACCGTCCAGCCTTTCGGAATGAGATACCCCTTGTAAGCCGCGTCGCGCAGCATCACCCGAAAGGTGCCGATGACCGGTGTGATCGAGCGCATGCTTTCATCCAGAACGATGTTTAGAAACGGCAGGCGCTTGAGCTGTTCCTGGTCCAGGACTTCTCCCAGACCGGCCACATCAACCTCCGCGCGTGCCCGCGACCACACGTCGGGATGCTGTGCCAGCTGGATCATAAGGTTGGTCATCACCGTTACCGTCGTATCATGTCCGGCGAAGAGCTGATTGTGCATCTCATCCACGACCTGATCCAGCGGCAGTGGCTGACCTTCGTCATCACGAATAGCCAGAATCGACCCCAGTAGGTCGGGCGGTTGTTGTTCAAGCCGGGCGCGGCGGCTGACGATCTCGGCGATGGCGGCGCGCAAGTGGCGGTTGGCCCGCAGCGCACGGCCGTACGTGGTAAAAGGCAGGTTGACCGGCACGGCCGACAACCCGGCCGTCCAACGCCGAAAGTGTCGGCTCAGCATGTCGATGTCGATATCGGGATCGTCGCCCAGCAGCAAGGCGACTATCAGCTCAAAGACCAGCTTCTGGTTGGCGGGAATGAGTGTGACAGTCTCAGATTCGGCTGCCCAGCGCGCGTAGTGGTCGTCGGCAACACGCTGGAAGGTGGGCGTGAACGCTGCCATGGCGCTGTGGCGAAAATGGGGCATGAGCAGTCGGCGGCGGCGCGTGTGTTCCAGGCCGGTCAACATGGCTGTGGCGTTCCCACCCAGCAGTCGGCGCGTGGTGGGATTCCACAGGTTTTCCAGATAGTCACCCTCACCGTTGAATATCCAGTGATTACCGCCGTCGTCCAGCAGGTAGACCGTATTGCTCCCGAGCAGGTTGGTCTTGAAGATGTCGCCGTATTTGGCTCGCCGGTCGAGGACGAATTGATGTGGATCTCGGCCGAAATGCATCGTCTCTCCGAGCCAGCGCGGGCCCAAGTTGCCGGGCGGCAATGGGAGACCGGCCCGCGTTTCTGTTGACAGCGGCCTCTCGTGGACGGGGCATTCCCCGGTTGCATCGTCCATGTGTCTCTCTTACCTTGATTCGACTACGGCTAACGCTATGGCTCGTGAACGAGGTCCCAATCAACTACCAGCACAGAGCCAGTTGGATTGTTGTCAAAGCGAAGGGCCGCCGTTGCCAGGGACGTGGTGTCTACGCCCTCAAAGTCGGTTAGCGATAACCGAATGTCGACGGGTAGGACGGGAGAGAAGCGATAGTCATCCCCCTCATACGTGCCCTTGGGCACAAACGGCAGAGGTGCCGGCAAGGCCAATGCCGCCGAGTTGCCCGCCATGTCGGTCAGGACGACACTGAAGGACACCGACTCTCCTTCGGTATTCAGAGGATCCATCGGATCCACGGCCACGCGCAGACGCAGAGCCTCAAATGGCTCGTTAACGGTCGACAGGTCCACCTGGAACTCCGCACCCTCAGCTTCCCAGGAGAGTCGGACGCTATCGGGCAGGCCGGGCTGAAACAGGCCGGCGGCGCACGCTTCACCCAGCGTACAGAGCGATGCGCGTATCTGGCCGTCGATGGTTGGTTGACCCGTCAGCAGTGTCCGGCGCTGGGTAGCGGGTGGGCTAAGTGCGTTCTGCACCTGGCGACCGTATAACTCCGGCGCCGCCGGCTGCGTGATGTCAAGCCACTGCGGACGGTCGGCATCCATGAAGTATACATCGAAGTAGTCGCCGGCCAGTGACGTCAGAAACGACTGTTGCTCGGAGGCACTGATGCGGAACTGGGCGCAGGTTGGGTTGCGTGAAAACGGTCCGTCATCAATTCCCTGTCGTTCGAGTTCCTGGTTGTAGAAATTGTGATTGGCGCCTTCCAGCATCGTCGAGAAGAGGGCGTCCGCGCGACCGGTTTGGCGAGCAGTCTCGTAGTAGGTCTGAACCGGCAAGCCAGGACTGTCGCCGTCACACGCCGACAGCACCGTGATGGTAGGCACATCGGCCGTCGCACCGGTGGTGTCGAAATGCATGCCCGCCAGAAGCACCTGAGCTCGTACCGGCAGCAAACTTTCACGGGCAATCTTGTTGGCAGTGATGCCGCTAACTGAATGGGCCACGACCGCGACCTGCGACAGATCGACCTTCCCGGTCAGGTCAAGACCACCGGCGAAAACTTGTTCGCCGTCACCGGCGGCCGCAATGCGCGTCAGATGCTGCTGAATGATCGCGATCATGCGTTCATCAACGTGCGGTTGTATCTCATCCAGTGAGCCTGTGCCTAAATCGTAGGTGGTCGTGTAGGCGCCGTTGACGCTGGGAGCGATAGCCAGGTAGCCACGTTCGGCCAAGGAGTCTAGCAGGTAGCTGAAGCCGATATCGTAACGTGGTTCGGCCCCCTCTTCGCAAGGCCAGACCTCATCAACCTGGGCCTCATCGCTGTAGCAGCGGCTATGGCGGCCATGCAGGACCAGTGCAGTCGGAAACGGTCCCTCGCCGTCCGGCACGCTAATCGCACCCAGCAGGGGAATGGGTATTTCAGGAAAGTCCGTCGACCAGCTTTGGGTGATCGGCACTGTGCCCAGGTTGTAGGCCAGGGCGGTGCTGCCGGCAATACCCTCGGTGACCAATGGCGTGGGCGTAGGACCGGGGTCACGGGCGGGCAGAGCGGGGATGAAACCGCAGGCAGACAGGGTCAGGAGCGCGAACAAGAGGGCCGGAACGATGATAGGATGATGGTGACGTCGCATGGGGGGCTATTGTAGGCCATGTGGCCAACAGATGGTAGATTTGAGGGCTTGACAACCCATCCGGTGCGGTTCACAATCGGGTCCTATGTGTCGCAATATCAAACAACTCCGACGGCCTGAGATGCCGCCAACCGATGAAGAGATCACGCTGGCCGCGCTACAATACGTACGCAAGGTCAGCGGCTATCGCCAGCCGTCCCGCGCCAACCAGGCCGCATTTGATGCGGCCGTAGCCGAAGTGGCCGCGGCAACGGCGCAGCTGCTGGACAGTATCGCCGGACTGCGGTGGGTCCTCGCCGGAAAGCCAATCGTAACTGTTAGCCGGTGCGGACTGAATCGTTCGATTGCCCATCGGCGACTTTGCGACTAAGCTTTCATCTTATGGACGAATCAACTGTACGCGAGACTCTGCGTTCTTTCATTACGCGCGAACTCATGCGCGACCCCGATTATCCGTTGGCCGATGATGAAGGTATTGTCAGCGGCGGCCTCATGGACTCCTTTGCCCTGGCTGAGTTCGGTGTGTTTGTCGAGACGACGTTTGACGTCTATATCCCCGATCCTGACCTGACCGAGAAGAAGATGGACACACTCGACCTGATGGTAGCGCGGGTTATGCGCGGTTAGTGCTGCGCCGGATTCTCCACTCGGTCACTCATGCTCAGCCTCAGTACCCGACCCGATTACGCCACGCTGCTCGACGCGGTCACGCTGACCCATCCGAATGACCGTCCGGCGATCATCTATGTCGCGACAGACGCCGACCCGATTACCATCACGCGACAGGCGTTCCGCGATACCGTGATGCAAACGGCCGCAGCGCTGACGCAACTCGGCATTCAACCCCGCGATCTGGTCGTCATTGCCCACACGCAGAACCTGGAGAGTATTTACCTGTTCTGGGGTTGTCTGGTGGCCGGAGCAATTCCAGCGATGTTCCCGACGTTGACCGAGAAGTTAGACCCCGCCGTCTATATGAACAGCATGGCGGAGCTGGTGCGGCTGTCGGACGTGGCGGCGGTGTTGACCACGGATGCGTTTGCTCCAATTTTGCGGCCGGGCGTTTCGACTCCGGTCTACGGATCATTGCCATTGACGAAGCTGGAGGAGGATGGATGGTCGCAGGCTGATCGTCCGCAGCCGGAGGCAATCGCCTTGCTGCAGCATAGCAGCGGCACCACCGGCTTGCAGAAAGGCGTGGCGCTGAGCCATGCCGCCGTTCTTAACCAGCTTGCTTCGTATAGCGATGCTATTGCCCTCATTGAGGATGATGTGGTCGTTAGCTGGCTGCCGCTCTATCACGACATGGGGCTCATTGCCGGGTTCCTGCTGCCGCTCATGCAGGGCGTGCCCTTGGTGCTGATGTCGCCCTTCGACTGGGTGCGCCATCCGGCGCTGCTTTTGCGGGCCATCGATACGTTTCAGGGCACGCTGTGCTGGTTACCCAATTTCGCCTACAACCACCTCGCTCGTCGAGTCCGGCAGCGCGATAGCGAAGGGCTCTCGTTGGCCTCCATGCGCCTGTTCATAAACTGCTCCGAGCCGGTGCGCTACGACAGCCACCAGCAGTTTTTGGAGCGATTCATCGCCAACGGTGTGCGGAGCGAGATGCTCGGCGTGAGCTATGCCATGGCCGAGAACGTCTTTGCCGTCACGCAGACGCCGCCAGGTCGGGCTGCGCGCCTGGACGTGATCGACGGGGCGGCGCTACAGGCTGAGCAGATAGCGAGGCCGGCTCAGGTCGGTGAGCCGGCAGCACAAATCCGCGTGTCGTGCGGTCCGGCGATTGCCGGTACGATTGTGCGTGTGCTGGATGGGCAGGGAGAGCCGCTGGCCGATCGTGCCGTGGGCGAGCTGGCAATTCACAGCGACTGCCTCCTCGATGGCTACTATCGTCGCCCTGACCTTCAACCATTCACAAGCGACGGCTGGTATCTGACCGGCGATCTGGGCTATATGGTCGACGGTGAGGTCTTTGTCATTGGCCGGTCCAAGGACTTAATCATCAACGCGGGCAAGAACGTGTATCCACAGGACATCGAGGCAATTGTCAACGAGGTGCCGGGCGTCCACGCCGGACGGGCCGTTGTGTTTGGCGTGCCCGACGAGCGGGAAGGGACGGAGCTGATTGCCGTGGTGGCCGAGGTAGGCACCGATGACGCCGAGCAGCGCCGAGCCATCGGGCGAGCCATCCGTCAGGAAGTGGCTGAGCGCAGTGCGGTGACAGTCACCTTCGTGGAACTGGTCGAGCCGAAGTGGCTGCTCAAGACAAGCAGCGGCAAAATCGCCCGCGCTGCCAACCGTGATAAGTGGCTGAATAAAGTTCGCTTTCGGTGACAAAAACGCCGGGCATACGTCTGCATGCCCGGCGTTCTGGAGCCGTAAGGGTCGACGAACTAGATGCTACTCTTCGTCTTCTTCTTCTTCCTCGTCATCGTCCTCAAACGCTGCTTCCAGCATGGCGCCAACCTGGACCAGTGCTGACGGGGTCAGGATACCCTGCGCCACGACCCGACCGCCCGCATCAATCACAGCTTCCTTCAGGCCCAGCGCCCAGGTGTGTTCGAACAGCAGAATCAGCGCGGCTGAATCAGGGGCCATGCCTTCGGCGATATCGTCGATGTCGGCGTCGGTCAACCCGAACTCGTTTTCGGCGAGAGCTTCCATACGATCCAATGCGCCATCAATGGCACCTTCGGCACCGCCGGCGCCCAGGCCCATCAAGCCGCCGATAACGCCGGCGACGGCAATACGATCCTCGAGATCCAAATCGCTCTCTTGCAGGGCTTCGACATCGCCTTCCGGCGTCTTGTAGACGGCCAGGGCATCAACAATGGTAATGACGCCGGACTCTCGCAGAAAATCCAGTTCATCAGCAACCCACCCTTCGAAATTTGGCTTGTCAAATGCAAGCACGACTAAGTGAAGCGGACCAACAGTCATGATCAATCCTCCGGTAGTTAACACAAGTGTGAATATAAATGGGTGTAAGCCGGCGCGGTTGCCATTGGCAGGACCGCGCACCTTTACAGAGGCTGGGGAGAATTGCCGACAGGCGGCGATCTCCACCACCGATCAGTCTAGCAAGCCCGCTGACCGGTGTCAATGGTTTGATTCATTTCGGCGGTCAGGCGTAGGCTCGACCATCGGCCGCGCCTTTCGGGCGATGAGAGATCCTTGAATGCCCGACCAACGACTTGAGACTCCGGCCCAGATGGGTTACCCTGATAGAGCCTTCTTCAGTTCCACCAGCTATATATGCAGAAGCCAACAGGAGACATCAATGAGTTTAGGTCACTTTTCACTCAGTTTGGCAGTCAAGGACATTGAAGCAGCCTACGCGTTCTATCGCGATCTGGGATTCACGACATTCGACGACCACTTGGCCGAGAAGTGGGTCATCATGCGGCTGGACGACACCCTGTTGGGGCTGTTCGAAGGCATGTTTGAGGAGAATATCCTGACGTTTCATACGGCCGATATGGCTGCGGCGCGCGAGATGTTGGCCGCGCGCGGACTGGCGTTGCCAAGTGCAACCGACGAGTCCGGCGAGCCTGCCACATACATGATGCTGAGCGACCCGGACGGCAACCAGATCCTGGTGGATCAGGTCGATCCTGACTACCGGCCGATTCCGGGCAAATAGACGGACAGCGTGCCCGATCAGTTAGCCCATATCTGGTTACTCGTGCCGCCCATCCCGCTTGACGCACCATGGGCCAGCTTCTAAAATCACCAACGTCCAAACCTATTTCGATTACAATCACTTGGAGGTGACAAATGTCGACGAAGGATAGTTACACAGCAGAAGAGTGGGCGGTCGTTGCTGCCGCACCCGTCGTGGCCGGTTCATATATTGCGATGGCCGACCCGGGCGTCACGAGCCTGATCGGTGAGAGCTCGGCGATGATGAAGGCGATGACTGCCGGCGAAGTTCCGGCCGATGCCAGTGACCTGGTGGCCAGCATTGTGGCCGGAGCCAAGGAAATGGCCGAGAAGAAAGAGAAGTTTAAGATGCCGGAGTTGTCGGAAGAAGACAAGCGCAATCCGGCGGCGGCCAAGGCTGAACTGTTGAATCAGGTGTCAGCGGCGACGGCCGCTGTTGCGGCCAATGGGTCAGAGGCCGAAGCGGCAGCCTACAAGCAATGGATCATGTCCGTGGCCACCGCCACGGCCGAAGCGGCGCGCGAGGGCGGCTTCATGGGTATCGGTGGCAAGCGTGTCAGCGATCAAGAGACGGCCGCATTGGCCGAGCTCAGCGCCGCTATGGGTATGTAAGGTCGATTTGACCCAGTAACGACGGTAGGGGCAGGGGATTAACCTGCCCCTTTTTTTGTGTCGGGGATCTCTTCGAATGGTGCCGGCGGATCGCCCGTGTCGGGTTTAGCGGATTAGCCAAACGCCGAGGCCAATTGCCGCCAGACCGATGATGGCAAAGAAGATCGTCGTGCCGGTCTCCGAGAGCAGGCTGACGAATCCCTGAATCTTCCCGTTGTTCCACAGTGCTGCGGGTCGAAAGATGCCTACAGCAGGGTTGCCGCTCCCCAGGCAATGGCCGCTATGCCAATGATTGTAAGTACCACGCTATTGTTACTCCTAGGAATGGCTTAATCGTGTGCGACCTGCTCAAAACGACGCATCAGCCACCAAATCGCGGCCACCGACAACACCGCACCGATCACAAGAAACACCCACCAGTTGCTGCCGCCTTCGGCCGCCACCCACATCGACTTGGAAGCCCAGAAGGGTGGAAAAATGCCGGCGAGATACTGCCATGGCTCATTCAGGAACCATGCGGCAATCGGCAGAAAGCTGAGTAGACCGGTTATCTTCAGCATAGCAAAGGCTTCAACCTTGTTGTCCGCAAAGGTAGCGTAGAACAACATGGCGACGGGCGCATAAAGCGCCGCCACGGTCGAGATAAGCACCATCTGGTAGAACGGGATGTCAACCAGGTCGATGATGAGAAGGCTGACCAATGCCGTGACGAAGCCGAATGCGGCTGCCACAACTACGCGGTATGACAGGAACGTATTCAGCGAAAGCGGCGTGACCATAATCGCTTCCAGTGTGTTGCCATCCTTTTCTTCCAACAGAAGGAAGCCAAAGACGGTCCCGGCGATCTGCGGCCCGATGGTGACGATCAGCCACCCGGCAATCACCGGGTAGTAGGGCACCAGGTCGAACCCGGCCGATTCCATCAGTGTGGTCGAAAGCCAGGGAACGGCAAATCGCAAGACAACGGCGATAACCAGCACATACAAACCCATGAATAGCAGGAACGAATCCCGCGTAACCAACCGCGAATCGTTTCGTGTCAACGTGCGAACAGCTTGTGAGGTCTGCATAGCCTAAGCTCCTTTGAGGATGATGTTCTGATAGAATGCGCCTCGTGCCCAGAAGAATAGGACGACAATCCACAGCAGCGAGTAACCGATGCCATAGACCAGCTCCCATGTCTCGACCATCTCCGGGACAAAGGCGGCCTGCAACAAGAGCGCCGGGGCCGTTGTCGGAATGATGTACCACAGCGGACTGTCCGATACGCCGGTGATGAAGAACAGTGGAAGCTGCAACACCAGGAGGATCGCCGTGGCCGGAACCAGAAAGTCGGTGACCGAATCATAGCGCGAGGCCTGAATGAACCCGGCCAGCGTCATGCCGATGGCCATCAGGCTGATGCCCACGTAGAGGGGCAGCGGATTGTAGCCGCTGAAGCCTGCCCCCAGTAACAGCACGATGGTGCTCTCGATGAGGACGACAAGCAGCAGGGATGCCACCTTGGCAATCAGGTATTCATCGGTACGCAGCGGCGATACGATCTGGGCGGCCATGGTGCGCTCGGCTTTTTCGAACATCACCATCCCGGCCACAAAGATGTACGTTGTGCCGCCGATGCCCGTCAAGTAAAAGGCGGGGATCAGTCCGGCGATGTATTGCTCCGGCACCAGAAAGCGCAGGGCCAGCCCGATCAGCACCGCCAGACCAATGCTAATGACGTAGAGATTGGCGCGATACTGGACGGTCATGTCCAGCCGCGTTGTCGCTGCGAGCCGGCTCATGCTAACTCCTTCCCGGTAACATCAATGAAGATGTGCTCCAGTGTTGTCTCCTGGGTGTGGATGGTGTCGATGTGGCTGGTTCGCAAAATATTGAGGAACTCAGCGTTGTCGGCCAGCTCGTCCAGCGGGAAGGTGGCCAGGGACGTGCTGCCATTGAGACCATACTCCACCACAATTTCGCGTTGGCCATAGCGCAATTTCAACGCCTTGGGCGAGTCGATCAGCTTGATCTGGCCGTCGATGATAAAGGCCACGCGGTCGCACAGATCATCGGCCACGGCCATGTCGTGGGTGGTCAGGAAGACTGTCACGCCATCGGCTTGCAGCCCGCGCACGATGTCTTTGATGTTGGCCGCGTTGACCGGGTCTAGACCGGTGGTCGGTTCGTCCATGAACAGCAGGCGCGGATTATTGATCAGTCCGCGCACGAAGTTCAGGCGCATCTTCATGCCCTTGGAGTAATTGCCGACGCGCTTTTCGGCGTCTTCGGCCAGCCCGACCATCTCCAACAGGGCCATGGGATCCTGCGTTTCCCCGCCGTAGAGCGAGCGAAAGTAGTTGAGGTTTTCCAGGCCAGTCAGCTTAAGATAGTGATTGGGCAGCTCAAAGGTGACGCCGATCTTCTCGTACAGCTCCTGGCCCCATGCCGGGAGGTCGCGGTCCATCACCGTCACCTGCCCCTGGTAGCCCTGTAGCAGGCCGATCAGGATGTTCTGCGTCGTTGACTTGCCCGCACCGCTGGGACCGAGAAAGCCGAAGATTTCGCCCGGCTGAACGGCGAAGTTCAGGCCGCGCACTGCCGGCGTCGCCGCGTCGGGGTAGGTGTATACCAGATTCTCGACAGTAATCATAATTCCATCTTCTCTTGATGAGTGCCGGCTAGCGATATCGCTCCGGTCCGGGGCCGTAGCCCATTTTCCAAGATCGTAATCATGCCATCGATGACGTCCCAATAGCCCGGCTGATCCAACTGCCGGGCGCCGCCTTCCAGGAGCATTTCCGCGGTCAAGTCAAAGCGCTTCAGCAAGAAATCGCCCAGCTGCGACATCAGACCGTAGACCATCATCGACACCAGTTCCGGATCGAGCGTCGGGATCGATATCGCCTGCGGCCATGCCTGCTTCCACCATGGGCTGGAAAAAGCCGACATTGCTGCCGCGCAACACAGCAGCCGTCTCTTCGGGCAGCGGCGCGTCACCGTACACGGCGCGATAGCCCACCTGGGCCAGGCGAGGATTCGAGAACTCGAAGTCGAAACCCTGGTGGAACATCCAGCGCAGCATCCCGAAGAAGCCGGTCGCGGGGTCGGGCGGCGGCGCGTTGCGGAAGAAGGCCGTCTTCTCGTCTGTCGCCAACTTGAGCAAGTACAGGTATAGGTCCTGCTTGTCGTCAAAGTATTGGTAGAAGCTGCCCTTGGCGATGCCTGCCCGCGAGACGAGCCGCGAAATCGACGCATTGCGATAGTCGTTCTCGGCAAACTCCTCCATGGCCAGGTCCAGGATCAGCTGGCGCTTGTCAGATGGTAAGTTAAAGAACGTTTCAGTCGGCATAATCGTATGTGACCGGCCGGTCATATGACCGATCAGTCACATGGTAATTGATCCCATGACGGTTGTCAAGCAAGTCGCGGGGGAGGAGTGAATGAGAGGAATGCGGTGCTGCCCCTTGTCGTGGGGCAGTACATACTCTATAACATGGGTGCACATGAACAGCGGCTTACGCCAGGAGTGTTGCCATGACAACCAGCCAACCCGGACGCGGGAATCAGTACGTCAACGAGTTCTACACGTTACGCGAAGAAGTTCTGAATAGCGCAACGCATGGTGTGGGGACCATGTTGGCCGTTGCCGGGCTCGTGACACTGATCATCCTGGCGATCACACGGGGCACCGGCTGGCATGTCGCCGGCTACAGCATCTATGGGGCCACGCTCATCATGCTCTTTCTGGCCTCGACGGTGTATCACGCGGTGCAACATACGCCACTGCGTTCCGTCTTTCGTCGCATCGACCACGCCGCCATCTACATCTTTATCGCCGGGTCCTATACGCCGTTCGCTCTCGTCGCGCTGCGTGGGCCATTGGGCTGGACCATGTTGGCCATTATCTGGGGCCTGGCCATCGCGGGGATCTTGTTCAAGGTCTGGTTTATCAACCGCTGGGTGGTGTTGTCCACGTTGGCCTATGTAGGTATGGGCTGGCTCGGCATCATTGCCTTTCCCCAGCTCATCCATGTGCTGCCGACTTATGGCACAGCGTTCCTCATTGCGGGTGGCATCATCTATACGCTGGGGGTCATCTTCTACGCCATCGAACGTATTCCCTACAACCATGCCATCTGGCATCTGTTCATTCTGGCCGCGGCCGCCTGCCACTTCGTGGCCATATATTCTCTGCTAAACACCTGATCCGGCTGAGATCAAGTCGGCCAGAACAATAGGGCCAGCATGCCCGCCAGATAAGGCACGATCGCTAGTACCGCCGTGGCCAACGGCAACCGCCGTTGTTGCTGGCTGTCCCACTGGAACAGATAGAAGGCCAGCCAGAAGGCGGTGAACGCCCCGGCCAGCAGCATTGCCACTGATCCCCAGGCTCCGAACTCAACCGGCCATTCATAGCCAACCCGCGGAATCCGTTCATGATGTAGGTGGGCGGCAGCAGCATGCCCACGGCCTGGGCGGCGCGGGGCAGCACTTCTGTGGGCAACATCAAGCCCCCGATCAGCATGGAGGGCAAGAAGATCATCTGCGATAGTAAGATGGTCGCTCGGTTGTTGGGCGAGATCACGCCTATCAAAACGCCCAGTCCGGAGCACGCCAGCAGTCCCACGACGTAAACGAGCGCATAAGCCCAGCCAATTGACCGGCAAGGGCGCGTCGAACAGGAGCGGTGCGCTGAAGGTGATGAACGTGCAGACGATGGTTGTGTGCAGGGCAGTTGTTAGCGCCGGAATGATCAGGATTGATGCCTTGGGCACGCCGTTGATCTTGTAGCTGCGAAAGATTCCGGTATCGCGAGCCGTCACCAGCGGATCAGGTAGGCCCAGCAGAGTTGCAGTCAGGATGGCGAACACCACCATGGCTGGGATGAGCACGTCGAGAAACATCGGGTTCAACCCCGGCATAACGAAGCCCATCAGCAGATAGAAGGCGAGCGGAAACAAATAGTTGAGCAGCAGGAGCGACCGATTGCGGATACCTGTGCGAAATTCGAAACCGAAGTGATTGGCGAAGGCAGTCATCGTCGATAGTCTCCTCGCAGGCGGCTAGGCAACTGCGCTCTTGGTGGCCGTTAGTTCCAGGAACCGGTCTTCCAGCGACGGCCGTTCGACCCGCAAGTCGATAATGGCGTCCTGACCGGCATCAATGTAATCGATGATTGCGCCGACCGTCCGGCCGATGTCCTGGCTGAAGTAGATGGCGTATTCTTCGTGGATGCCTTGCCGGCTCGCGGCAGGAAAAGGATGGCTGTCGGCGAGCAACAGCCCCTGCTGCGTGTGGACGGAGATCTTGGTGAGTCCTCCGCCGGTGGCCGTTAGCTCCAGCGGCGAGCCGATGGCGACGCAGTGACCTTGCAGCAGGATGGCCACGCGATCGGCCAGGGTCTCTGCCTCCGCCATGTCATGGGTCGCCAACAGGATGGTGGTGCCCTGGGCTTGCAATTCGCGCAGCATGGCGTGTAGCTCGACGCGTGTCTGCACATCCAGCCCGGCTGTGGGCTCGTCGAGGATGAGCACGCGCGGATCGTGGGCGACAGCCAGAGCCAGGGCCAGGCGACGCTGCTGACCGGTGGAAAGGGCATGGAAGGGCGTCTTGTGCTTGGCTGCCAATCCGAGCCGGTCCAACAAATCGTAGCGCGGGGCAACACCGTGATAACCGCAGAACAGCTTCATGGCTTCATCCGGTGTGATCATCTCCGGCATGCCGGACGATTGCAGCTGGACACCCAGCACCGAGCGCAGCGTTCGGCCGTCCTGCGTCGGGTCAATGCCGCCAACTCGGAGCGTGCCCCGGTCCGGCATGCGAATTCCCTCCAGGCATTCCAACGTGGTTGTTTTGCCTGCGCCGTTTGGCCCCAGCAGACCGAAGATCTCGCCGGGTTTGACGTCAAACGTGATATTGTCGACGGCGATGTAGTCGCCATACTGCTTGCTAAAGCCGTCAACCTGAATCATGGGTTGGTTCATCAATTTCCTCCGCGGGAGCTGGTTCTAGTTCGACGAGGAGCAGCGGTAATCCCAAGTCGCGAATTCGTATCAATATGCCGTGCAGTTCGGCCTGGTCGGCAATCATGCCTGACAATGTCGTGATGGGCTGCCCGGCTTCATCATATCCAATAGTCAATGCCAACTCACCAAACCACTTAACCCAGCCTTGGGATAGATGTCCCTGAATCAAAATGCGGTATTGTCCAGGCTGATCTAAAGTTAATGGCCCAGTCATATCAGGCTCCCTCGAATAGGAGCAGCCAAGCGGTTCCCATTCCTATATGGCCACAGCATACCGTGACCGGCGGGAAGCCGTCATCTATCGTTAGGTATAGGTGGGAAGCCGGGGTAGCGGCCGAAGACTATAGGACGGGGCTGAGTAATCCCAGCGTGCGGGCACGGGCCACGGCATGGGTTCGGCCGTTGGCATCCAGCTTGCTATAGATGCTGTGAGCGTGGTTCTTGACCGTGCCTTCGGTCAGGAAGAGGGTATCGGCGATTTCCTTATTGGAGAGTCCGTCGGCGATGAGCTGCAGCACTTCAAGCTCGCGGTCGGTAAGTGCCTCCAGCAGACCGCCGTCAGGACCCAGGTCGATTAGGCCGGTATCGTCCTGGCGTGTCGGTGTGGTTACGGCGCCCAGGATTCGGCGTGCGAATGGGGCTGTCTTCGGTGTGGCCAGCGCGTGCTGCAGCAAGGGGCCGATACGCGGCCCGGCTTCGATGAAAGGTTGGATGAAGCCATCTTCAGAAGCCTGAATGAGCGCGGCATCCAGCGCTTGCTGGGCAGCTTCGCGGTGGCCGTTGGCCAGGAGTGCCATCGCGTACGTCACTTGAATGTCGGTCCAGCGACCCCATCGCCCGTCGGCGGCGGCCGTGGCAGCTTCACCCGCGGCCAGGGATTCGCCACGCTCCGTGTCGCCCACGGCCATGAACACCCTGACGCGACACAAGTTCTCTAGATCGCGCAGGTAGCCCCAATTCGTCTGGTCGCCGATGGATGGACCCTCAGCCCACTGCAGCGCAGCGTGGGTTTCGCCGGCCTCGGCCAGGAACCAGGCGCGATACGCGGCCACAATTGGCTCGCATACGTCGGTCTGATCGCTGGTGACTTCTAGCAAAGAATCCAGTGCATCATGGGCCGAAATCCAGTCCGCGTTGACCCGGCTGAGCAGGGCCAGCCCAACGTACCCCGGGAGCAGCGCCTCCCAGTTCTCCCAGGGCAAGGCCACTTCGATGGCGCGGCGCCAGAGACGCTCGGCGTCGGCCGTGGCGCCCCGCCCATAGGCAATGTTGCCCTGTTGGGCCAACAGCATGCCCGCCAAGGGAGTGAGGGAACCCGAGATTCGCTCTACCAGACGCAGCCCGCGCTCACAGGTTGCTGCGGCCAGCGAAAAGTGTCCCTGGACCCGTTCGACGTGGGCCAGATGGCCCAGGGCCAGCGCGACCAGATGGGCGTTACCTTCCGCCTGGGCCAGGTCCGCGGCGGCCGCCAACGCCCGACTTGCATCAGCGACACGATTGTCCAACGAGTATGCCAGGCCCTGATTAAATAGCAGTACCGGTTCAATGGCTGAGGGTGGATTGAAGTATGGCGGCCATCCTGTCGGGCCGTCTGCCATCGTTTCCGGTGTGGGCTCTTCAAGCTTGTGCGGTAGTTGCCTGTACTGAGTCAGCGCACAGTGGCAGAGTGACAGCGCTTCCGTGGCGTTTAGCCGGGCGATTTGAATACGCGAGAGAACCGCCGCGGATTCAATCAGCGCGGCGGCCACGTCGGCAGCGAGCGGTTCATGGCCGCATAGATCCGTGACCGAACCATCCACGGCCGATTCCACAAAGCTGACATAGCGTTCGGCCAGGTCGGGTTCGCCGGTGGCTAAAGCTGCCCACGCCGCGCCGAGACACAACCGCGGACGGCTGACTAGTTCCTGGGACGGCAATTGCCGCGACCATCGCACGAGCGCCGTCAGCTGGTTCGAGGTGAAGCAGCCCGGTGCAACGCGCGTAATGAGATCGGCCGCAAAGGCCATGTCATCGGTGGCCAGAGCGTGTTCGACAGCCTCTGATGCCAACCCAGCGGCATAGCACCACTCTGCGGCGTGACGTTGGAGCCTGGTGTGATCTTCGGATGAGTCGATGAGTCGGACAGACAGTAAATCGGCAAACAGACGATGGTAGCGATAACTGTGCCGTCGGGCATCCAGTGGGACGACAAACAGGTTTGCCTGGTCCAGAGCAGCCAGAATGGCACGGCTATCAGTGCGACCGGTCACAACGTCACATAGCTCCGGGTCGAGATGATCCAGGATCGAGGTCTGCAGGAGAAAGAGCTGAATATCAGGCGGCTGCCGGAGCAGAACCTCTTCCAACAAGTAGTCGGCCACATAACGGTCGTCGCCGGCAAAGGCCGCCAGAAACGATGTCGGATCCTCTTCCAGCTGTAAGGAGAACGCGGCTAGCTGCAATCCGGCCACCCAGCCTTCCGTGCGCCGTTCCAACACAGAGACCTGATCGTCTGTGAGGGCCAGACCCATGATGGTCTGCAGGAACTCGGCCGCTTCCCCAGCGGTAAAGCGCAGGTCGCGGGCGCGGATTTCAGTCATGGCGCCGAGTGTGCGCAGCCGCGCCAGAGGCAGCGGCGGATCAGCTCGGCTGAGCAATACCAGATGCGTGGCGGGTGTCAGATGCCCAACCAGGTCGTTAAGCGCCTCATGGATAAGCGGGTGCCGAATCAGGTGATAATCGTCGATGACCAGAACAGACGGATGATCGACTTGATCGAGGAGCGACAACGTTCGGGCCAGGTGGCTGGCTAGTGGCAGCGACCTGCCGGCGTCTTCAACGGATATGGCAGTCAAGCGACTGACAGCCGTCAGGAGCTCATAGCCAAAGCGTTGCGGATCGTCGTGGGTCGATTCCAGGTCCAGCCAGACAACGGCCAATGGATCAAGCATCTCTTGGGCCGACGTGAGCCAATCGGCCACCAGGGTCGTCTTGCCGAAACCTGCCGGTCCGGTGACCAGGGTCAGGCGCGTGGCAAACCCATCTTGTGCTGCCCACTCACCGAGGCCGCGGTTAAGCGCATCTATGAGCCGTGGGCGGCGAATGGTTGGTCTTTGGCTGCGAAGTGGTCTGAATGTCGTGGACTGTGCGTCTATCTTCACAAGTGTCCATTATACGGGCGGACGCGATGCTTTGTCAGCGACGAATGTCATGTATTGACCATGCAGTTTGGCGCCATTTGAGTGCCACTGTAGCCTGATTTACAGGTGAAACGTGAAACGGGTTCCACCGGCGGGCCAAATCTTCTGCTACTCTATTCGACATAGGGTATTCCTATACCCACCGCCAAATGGCCGGGGTTGGTAGTCTGTCAAAGCCCAAGCCATTTTGACTGGGGATTGCATGCAGGGGGTGTGCAGTCCCCAGTTGCCGCTGGATTCAGGGAATGTCGGAGGCAATAGCCGGGCGGAATGATGAACTGTTAAGCGCTTGCGCCAGGAGTTGCTTGACGAGCCGAATGTTGCGCTGCTTGCCGGGATCGCGCAAAGCTCGGGCCTGGGGGGTAAAATAATGGTGGCCCTCAAGGAATCGCAGCTGACCTTCGTACCATTCGGCCGTTGTAGGTGGGCACGCATTGAGCATCCGCGTTTCATCCAGTAGCCTTTCGTTCACTTCCACAAAATCGTCACGACCGAGGACGTCGAGGTCTGCGTCGCAGATGATCTCCTGGGCCAGACCGTTCGGCCGCTGGGGCAGGCGCGTGGCTGCGATGATATCGGTGATACAGGCAATCTGGGCCGTTGAATAGCCGAACGCAGGCAGCTTGGCCTCGGCCAACGCGATGCTGCGCGATTCGTGATCCTGCACCTGTTCCAGAAAGCCGGAGTCGTGGAAGATGGCCGCCGTGCGGATGAGCAGGACACACTCGTCGTCCAGTCCCGCTTCGTGAGCCAGTCGTGTGGCCGCGGGCAAAACATCTTCGAATGTGTGGAAACTGTTGTGGTAAATCAGCGCAGGGGACAGATCCTCGGTGAACCGGGCCATGACATAGAGGACGGCACTTTGGAAGTCTGGATGCTGATTATTCATCTGAAGCCCGCGCGAGCAATTTAGGACGTGGATTGTAGCCGCTATACCCACTTGGGGCCAAATGATAACGTGCACCCGGACAATAATCTGCCGCCCGGCCGGCATCCTTCGAAAACCCGGGCACGAGTAACCACCGTTACAATGACGTGCCGGCCGGCGGCCGATTAGAGCAGGACGTCGCCTTTGCCGGTAATGAGCCGGCTATCCATGCTCTCCAACGTTCCCAGGGGATCAAATCCCCGCAACCGGCCGAAATTCAGGCCGGTTATTGCTTCGATCCGGGTGATCGGAATCTGGTAGGTCTTGTAGGACCCATAGGCGAATTCCAGATTGTCGATCAGGTTCTTCTGCGTTTGCAGATAGCCGGTCGCGGAAAGTTTACCATCTTCTTTCGCCAAGACCACAACTTTCCAGAACTCGGCCGGAAGTTGATACTTGCCACGGTAGACCATATCGTCGGCACGGAAGACAGGCCCGGTGAAGACGGAGACGCGCAGGTCGTAGGTCTCGGCGCTGCCCAGCACATAATCTTCCAGTTCGCGCCAGGTGCGCTGGTTCAGATGCTTGTGCTGCGGGGCGGCGTTGGTGAAGTGGAAGCTGTCTTCGTTGGCCTGTTCGGCGGCGCGACCCCAGACCGGATCGTTGCGTCGCACCAGATGGCCGCGATCCAGGTCGTTGCCGCTGTAGAGATCGGGTCCGGCCTGGAACTCCTTGGCGATGCGCGGGTCGTAGTACCACCGGTCGCGCGAGCGGGGCACCTCCTGGCGACGACGGCCATCAATGTTGCAGGCCGTGAAGTAAGCCATCCGGCGCGACTTGCTCATCACAATGGAGAAGTGGGTATAGTCCAGCACGTGGCCCTCACCATCGGTGCGCTCGGCCACATCGGCCAATTGCTGCGGCAGGAGTTCGGGCAGATCCACGCGTTCCCCCAGGAACTCCGGTTCATAGCCGAAGGCGGTGACAAACTCATCTTCGGGCCGATCGACCGCCTCGACCTGATCAACGGGTCCGCCGCTGGTTTGCGGGGTCATTTCGGCGGCCATCAGCAGCTCGTCGAGCAGCACCTTCTTTTCCGGCGGCATGTCGATCAGGTTGCGGAGCTGCGCGAGGATGGCCCGGATCTGTACCCCTTCATTGGCAATATAGGCGATGCGATCCTCACCCATTTCCGGGTTCCAGACCGTGCCGTCGATGGCTAAAATGCGACCGGAGGGATCTTTGCGCTTGACGCCCGCATGGTGGATGGCCACGGACTGCCAGTAATCGTTGAGCACCGGCGCCCCGGATGCGCCCGGATCGGTGTCGGTGGTGTAATGGACGAAGTCGCTGAAGACGTCGATCACGCGGTTGTTGCGCATGGCCAACTTCTTGGTTGAGCCCATGGGATGCTGGATGATGGCTACGTATTCGCCCTCGAGTACGCTGCCGTCGTGACCGGTGAGGGGGAGGAAGCCAACGGCCGACAGCGGCGTTTCGCCGTCATTGGCCATGGGCTTCACGCCGACCAGTGTGTAGTCCAGTTCCAGGTTGGTGTGGAAAAAGCGCCACGGATCCAGCTGGAACGATAGGGGTGTCTTGGGGTTGTAGTGCTCGTCGTCCTCGTAGTCGAAGTCGATCAGGCTGCGTTGGCAGCTTTCGTGGGCAGGCAACACGTGGTGACAGGTCAGCATCAGGCCGGGGGACACCATAAAGCCTGTGCCAAACTCGATGACACGGCCGGATTTGTCGCGGACCTGAATCCGGCCCACCGGCCGCGCTGAGCGCAGACCGATTGCCAAATAGTTGATGTCCAACAGATCGCTGGAGCCGAGAATGCGCTCCATACCCAGCCCATCGTTGGGATGGATCAGTGCTTTCCGCTGTTCGATTGATGCGAGTTCGTCGAGGTCGAGTCTGCCCTTGGCGTGCCGAACGGCGCGCGCTTCGCGGGCTTGCTGCCGGTCTTCAAACCGGTCGGCTGCCGCCTGGTCTTGTCGTTCACTGCTCATGATCTGTTTCCCACCATGCGATTAATCGGACACCCGCTTCCGCGTGCCCTGGTTCTTTGCGCAACAGATTGTCTACAGTTACATCACCCAGGATAACAGTACGAGGGTTCAGGGTCACACATACCCCGTGCACGCTCAATATGATAGCCATCGGTTTGCGTTACGTCAACTTAAATGATTGACGCGACGACGTGACCGCCCGTGGCCCTACAGGACCTTGCGAAGGCTTAACGGGACAGCCGGTTGCTCTTCGAGTGCACTATTCAGGGACGGAGCCATCGGCCTGTAAGCGGTAGTTTGTCACATCGCTGTTATTGCGCCCCGTGAAGTCCATCTGGAAAGGCTTGGCGGCGCCCGCTGGCAACAGCAGGACGGGTTCGTTTAGCCCGATGGGCACTTCCTGGCAGCCGCGCACGATGCCAGCGGCGTCATATAGCGCGGCAATCGCGGTCACATCTTCCAGAGTGATCTGCCCCGTGTTCGTGATTTTGCCTGCGAAGCTGTAGAACCCCGTGTTCGGATTCAAGGCGGCCTGAACATTGGACAGGGCCAGACTGGGCGGCGGCGGCGGACTGGTCACGTGGCTGACGTCAGTGAACACGTAGGAGCCGAAACCAACCGGGACGGGCAGCCTGATGTCAAAGCACGTCTTGTCGCCCGGCAGTAGTATATTGAGTGCCGCATAGACCGAGGCATCATCGAGTTCGACGCCGCCGCGCGAGTAGAAGACGGCCTTTACGTTCACGAATTGAACCGCGGTGGCGCCATTGTTCTTGACTTCACCAATCACGTGGAGAGTCTGAGAAAGATCGACGTAGCTGGAGCTGTTGGGCAGCACAATCACCTGACTGGTCTGCGGCGTCGGGCTGGGCGTAGCCGTAGGCGCGACGGGTGTGAAGCCCGGCGTCGTGGTGCCAAAGCCGATCGGTGTACTGCTGGCAATGGGCGTGTTGGTGGCTGTTGGCGTGGGCGTATGGGTGCCAATCACCGTTGGCGTCGGCGTGTCGGTAGCCTTGGGCGGCCGTGTCGGTCCCTGCGTGGCCGTGGCCGTGGCCGTGGCGCCGGGCTGCGGCGTGGGCGATGGTGCATCACCGCTTAAGCCGAAAATGGCCGGCAAGAAGGAACTGGTCTCCGCTGATCCGGCGGCCATGAGTCGCGAGAGAAAATTGTGGCCGGGTAAGGCTAATGCACCGACGGCAAATAATAACAAGGCAAGAGTCAGGGCAAGTCGAGTCGCGATACGATGCATGGGCTACCTCCGGGGAGTCACCTTTGGAGGCGACTGCGTGGCGAGTATAACCGTCCTGCCAATGGCGTCAATAGCAACACCGGGGACATGTTGGCGCAAACACGCGGACAGACTGAGTTACTCAGGCCCGCAGAGCCACATTCGATTTAAGTGATGAACCGTTGTTCAATCAGGCGACGTTCTTGGAATGTCAGTAGGTTTCGTACCAGTCGGCGGCGATGTCAGTGGCTGCGGAACTGTAGTAATCTGTCCACGGCGTCGCATATTCTGAAATGATGTCACCGAGATCCACCAGTCGATCGATAGCCGCTTTCTGGAGGAACTCCAGCTGGTCGTCGCCCCGCAACGTAACCGCTTCTTCCCAAACCGTCCGCCCGGCGACCACGCCACTGGCTCCGGCCCGACAAGCGACTTCTGTTTGGCGCATGAATAGGTCAGCATCAACGCCGCCGCTGCGCATAACCCAGGGTATGCTGCTGGCTGCATCCAGTTCGGCACAGGCTTCGCCCCAGGCTAACTCGTTGTCGAGGTCGGCGTGTGCGACGGGGAACTCCACTGCCAACACGTCGGCGCCAAGCGGAGACAGGCGGCGTGCCGACTCAATGACGATCGTCCGCCACTCGGTTGTCGGCCGATCTTTGGCCGTAGCCTCGGCGGGTATAACGGCCGGCTCCAGGAGGAACGTCATATCGTAATCGCGGCAGTGGCCCGCAACCTCCCGGACCAGCTGCTCGATATCTTCGTGGTTCTTGGCTTCGGGATGGTAGTAGAGCAGCAATTTGACGGCTGATGCACCCATGCGCGAACTCTGTTCAACGCCCCAGCCCGACATGAGCTGCGTCTTGCGCACCGTGCGTTGACCCGCGGCCCCCATGGCTTCCAGCGAGACAATCAGTCCGCAGCTGCCGCCGATGGCATTGCCGGCGATGGCTTGTGCTGCACCGAACTCGGGGTCAAGCAGAATGGCCGAGCTCACGGCGGAGAGCGCCCGTGTCGCTTCGGTCTTGAACAAGCTCATTTCGGCCGCGCTGATGCTGTCGGGGTTGGCCGGGTTCAGCGCCGTGCGCAGTTCCTGGCGATGATCAAGCGCGGTGATGACAAACAGGCTGTCCGGTGTCGTACATTGTTGCAGGCCGCGCAACTTGCCGACTGACAAACTCATAGTTCCTCCCAGAGTTGAGTGCTGACCGCGCAGCGGGGCGCGGTCGTTCGACTTCGATTAGGCAACGTCTTTCGGGCACACGGATGTGTTCCAGCAATTATAGCTCACTCCGCAGCGAAACTCCCCTGCTCGGGAAATCAGTTTTGTGAGCAGCGACCGTCCGAGCGATTTGTTCCCGATGTGGGTCTACGGAAGCATAAAATCGGGCAAATCGTTCTGCTCCGCGGCCACCATTTCCTCAAACATGGCGCGAATCTCGCTGGGCGAGCAGACGGCGGCAGTCAGCGGATCGATCATCAATGCATGAAGCGCCGCCTCGCGATCACGTTCCAAGACGGCGGTGGCCACCAGATTGTGGAAAGCCATGTGCTGAGCGTCAATCGCCGCCATTTGAGTCGGCAACGGCCCGAAGTGCGTGGGCTGAATACCCCGGCCGTCGACGAGGCAGCCTACCTCCACCACACCATCGCCGGGAAGGTTGTCGATAAGGCCGTTGTTATAGACATTACCGTAAATGACCGTCGGCTCGTTGGTCTTCATCGCCTCGATGATGTAGGAAGCATACTCATGGCTGCGAGTCATCTCATACGGTTCTTCACCGGAGAGATAGCGGCCGATGCGCGCATCCATGTCGCTGCGCCACGTGGGCCAATTGTTGGCATAGAAGCCACTTTCGCCCAAGTAGCCGTCACGGGTATATGTCTGGATCAGCTCAGGACGTTTGCGATAGTACGGCAGGTACTCGGACAAATGGCCGCTGGACTCGGTGATGAAAGCGCCGAAGTTGAGCATCATATCGAACCGTACGGGGTCTTGCTCATAGATGGCGGGGTCTTTGATGCGTTCGCGCAACAAGGGGTAGAGATTCTGACCCTCCCGCTCCAGCCGGGTGAACCAGGCCAGATGGTTGATGCCGCCCACTTGCCAGACCAACTCGTCATAGGGCACATCAAGGTAGCCCGCCAATTGCCGTGATGTCCCCTGTACGGAGTGACATAGGCCCACAATCGGCAGCTCGGAGTACCACGTGCCGGCCAGGACCATGATCGACATGGGGTTGGTATAGTTAAGCACGACCGCGTTGGGGGCCATCAGCTCCACATCTTCCAGAATCTGGAGCCACGCCGGGAGCGTTCGCAGCGCTTTGAACAGCCCGCCGGGACCGCTGGTGTCGCCGATGCACTGGTCGACTCCATACTTGAGCGGGATGTCGTAGTCGGGCCGCACGTAGGCCAGCCCGGCCACCTCAATACTGTTGATAATGAAGTCGCTGTCCTCAATGACTTCGGTGCGATCGGTACTGGCTACGACCGTCCAGTCTCGGCCGCTGCGCTCAATCAGATACTCGGCCATCTTGTGGGCCAGTTCCAGACGGCGGCTGTCGATGTCCACCAGGGCAAACGTTCCTGTGTCAAGTGCCTCGGTACACAGGATGTCTTTCATCAACTGCGTGGCGAATACGGCGCTGCCCGCGCCGATGATGCTAACCTTTGTCATGACTACTCCTAAGGGCTTATTCGAACGGAATAAGTTCCGCTGCCCACCACGCGGGCGGCGGCGGCATGACAGGCGTGAAGGCCACGCGCTGCGTGCCCGGGATCGGCGCCACCTGGTCCATCACCTGTGCCTGGCGAGCGACCACGGCTTCCTTTGTTACATTGAATACCGTCAAATCCTGGGTCTGGACGACGGGACCGTCGTACACCTCCCCAAGTTCCTTGAAGATCATAGGGATGATCGGGGGCGCAAGTAGTGGCGTGTGCCAGAGGCCGGCCATGCGCGGTTTTACCAGCCCGAACACCTTACCGGCGGCCTTGGGTGCCGTGTGCGCCGCATTCAGCGCCATCGTCGCCCGCTCGATGGAGAGACCCGAGGCGGCGGCCAGCGCCGCGGCGGGCGGGAAGCACTCGTGGATGAGCAGGTCGATGCCGCCGCCTTCGCAGGCGCGCACCAGCGGCCAGCCGGCGCGCGTGTCGCCCGAGTGGACGAACGTCAGCCCGGCGAAGTCGACGCGGTAGCCGACGGCGCCGCTCAGCGCATGGATGACGGGAAACGATGTGATCTTGACGCCGTTGGCCTCATAGACAACCTGGGTCTGCATGAAATCGAATTCGGTCACCCCGATCTTCATGCTGGCCGGGTTGATGGCCCCCGCCCCGGCCGCGGTGTCCCAGGCCAGCGCTTCCTCGATGGCCTCGACGAAGTGCCGAGTGCCCAGGCGCGGTTCGGTGCCGCTGGGGCCCCACACCCTGACCGGCCCGTCGGCGCGCCCCACCTTCGAGAAGCTCCCGGAGAGCGAGATCAGATCGGCCGTGTGGTCGGCGTGCAGGTGGGTCAGGAATACTTTGTCCAGCAGGTTGACCGGCAGCTTCAGGCTCCCATAATTCGCCAGGGAGCCGCTTCCGAGGTCAAAAATCAAGAGGTCGCACTCGGGGTTGCCGACTTCGACTAGAATGCTGCCCGATGCCTGGGCGCGCGTCACCCAGGGGTTACCGCTACCAAGTACCGTCACGCGCAACTCGCCGTCCTCGAGCGCCTCTTCGCCGGGGACGAATACGTCGGCGTACTCTCGCCGTGGCGTGCCGACGACCGGCGTCATGGTAATTGCCTTCGTTCCGCCGAAAAACGCCGGTGCCGGCAGGGACATGGGATCGTTGTTAGTCATTGTCATTCTCCTAAAGGATTATTATGTTTGTGGAGCAGAGGATGCTGCCGCGGAGGCCTCTTGCTTTCCCCCCATTCGCTTCGCAGCCGGCATCAGAATCAGCAGGTCCAGGATTGCCGCCACCAACGTGAACGGGAGGGTGTCGGTCCCGGCGAAGTTTTGGGTGACCACCACGATGGCGGCAGCGATGTTGCGCTGCGCAGTGCCCAGCCCCATCACGACGCGTATCCCCGGATCGCGGCCGCCCAGCAACATACCGATGATCAAGGACCCCACAAGGAACAGTATCAGTGCCAGCAGGCCCCAGGAGCCGATAAAGTCGATGATGCTGGAGATATTCAACGCCAGGGATGTCACCATCATAACCAGCAGGCCGATGCCGGAGATTTTATTCATCAAATCTTTCCAGCGATCCCCATCCTCCACCGAGTGGGAGCGGATGAGCAGGCCTATGGCCAACGGAATCAACATCAACACGATCAACGACTGGGCGATGTCCCAGGGATTCACCGACACGCCCTGCAACAGCAGCGGCATCACGATAGGCATGTAGATGACGGTCACCACCATCAGTAAGATCATCAACCCGACGCTGAAGCCGAGACTGCCTTTGGCGTTCTGGGCCAGCTTGGGCAGGAACGGCGCGCCAGCCGCGCAGGCCAATACGATCAGGCCGATCTTCTGATCCTCAGATATGGGGAGCACGAGCGTGATCACGTAGGCCAGCGCCGGCACCAGGATGAAGTTAGCGACCAGGGCGAGGATCACCAACCTCGTGTTCTTGAGAGGCTGAAGGATCATTGCCATGGTCAGGGAGGAACCCATAGCCAGCATGCTGGTGACGACAAAGAGCAAGCCAGACAGTCCGGCAATCAAACCAATTAAGTCTGCGATAGTCATTGGGTTACCTTCCTTTTAATCTTTAAGTCATTATGAAAAAGGTTCTTGAATAAATACGAGTTGCGATTCGTCCAGGCCCATGAGAGAACAGAACTGGGCCAAGGGCAATTGTTCGAGCCAGGCAATGGTTGCTTCGACCAGGGCGATGAGTGAATCGTAGAAGTGATTCCGGGTCATCTGACCACGCAGGAACCGCCACAGGCGCTCAATCAGGTTCAGGTGCGGGCTGTAAGTTGGTAGATAGACCAGTTCGAGTCGGGCCTGATGCTGGCAGGCGAAAGTCTCTATCGCCGCGGTGGTGTGGGCGGAGGCATTGTCCAGGACGACGAACCAGAAGGCATTGGGCTTGAAGTCGATTAACAACTGAAGATGCTCCAGGAGTTCAGCCGCTCGTTTGCGTTCGTGAACGGTGTAGACGCCTTCCCCGGAAGGGTAGAGCAGGCTACCGAAGAGCGCATACCAGGGATTGGCCAGGCCGGGCGAATCGACCTTGAGTTGCTGGCCGGCTGGGCAGTAGGTTGAACCCAGGTCGGGACACCAGTGCAGGTCGGTACTATCGAGAAAAGCCAGGTAGGCCGGCCTGGGCGGCTCGTCAGACCGTGGATGGGCGGCTGCCTGGCTGGTTAGTGCGCCACTTAAGGCCAACTGTTGCAACTCAGCGACTCGTTGCCGTTTGACGATGTAGAGCGGGTCAGGCGAGTGCACCCGCAACTTGGCTCGTCGCCAGCGCAGACCGACCCGCTGCAGGCTCTTGGACAATGCCGGTTGTGACAGGCTGATTTGGTGGTAAAGCACCAGGTACTGTCGCAGAAGGCGCTGGGTCCAATTGCGAGCGGCTGTGTCGAGCAATTCCAGGTGACAGGGCGCTTGCGAGAGCACATCCAGCCACTGCTCAGCCGTCCAGGTTAGGGTCAAGGGCCGACCCTGACCGTAGCCGGGTCGCAGCCCGTCCAGGCCGGCCGCGTTGAAAGCATGGATGTAGCCACGAACCGTCGTCGGTGTTAGGTCAAACACTTGGGCCAACTCGGAGACCTTCAAACCTTGGCCGGACAGGTCAATGATCTTGAGACGGCGATACCATTTGGCATCTTTGGCGGTCTGCATCGCAACCTGAATCGCTTGACGAGCTTGGGTATCGACTTGGGCAAACAGCATGAGAGTTCCCTCCGTTTTCGGAGAGAGTCACTCGTCTTGTTCAATTGGAAAAGTGCAAAAACCTTTCGAATATCCACTTAGAGATTGAATTACCCAAGCAATTATAGTGTACAGCACGCTGACAATCGAGTGGCGGGCTGACCCCCCGATCCGCACTCGTGGCAGCCTGGTCGCACCGGTTCTACACAGCCACGCGGCGTTTGCTGTCCGCGCGGTGACGGGACAAGCCGAAGAGAATCAGGGTTGTGACGCTCAAGATGGTCGTGCCCAGAAAGAGACGCTGGGGTCCCACGGCGTCGTAGGCAATACCACCGACAAATGCCCCCAGTGCACCGCCAAGCCCCATCATGGCGCCGGAGAATAGGCCCTGCGCCGTTGCGCCCAATCCTTTGGGGGCCGCGGCATCGGCCTCGGCCACTCCGGCGGCCCACATTACGGCAAACGTCGGCCCATGGAGCAGGCTGAGAGGTAGGGCCCACCAAGCGGCTGACATGGCTGCATAGCCGGCCAGACGCACGGCCAGCGCGCCGAGGGCAAACAGTATCATTCGGTTCCTGCCGAATCGGTTGAAGAGCCTGTCACTGATGAACCAGAATGGGATTTCGGACAGCGTGGCCAGAGTCAGGGTCAATGACATTACGGTTGTTGTCGCGCCCAGATCACCCATGTACAGGAACAGGTAGTTGAGCATGATATTGAGGCAGAAGCCAAACGATAGCGCTACCATCAGTAAGGCTACGAACTGCCCGTTTCGGAGCAGTCCGGCCAGATTTGTGCGGAAGGGGTTGTTGCTGCGTTTTGCCGCCGCTACCGGCAGGCCCGTGGCGACAAGGGCTGTAACCGCGAGGAAAAGCAGATAGCCGTAGAAAGCCCAGGATAATCCAGCTCGTTGCAGGAGTGGGCCGATGGCCAGAGCTGCCGCACCCCAGCCGACCGCACCCCACAGTCGGATTCGGCCGTACTGGTTGCGCCGTTCGCCCAGCATTTCCATGACTGAGTTGTCAACCAGGGGGATGATGGGGGCCATGAAAAAGGCATAGACAATCACTGCGGGCAATAATCCGGCGAAAGTCGCCAGACGCGACATCGCCAGCACCGCCAGCCACGTGCCCACTATCGCCCCCAACAGCGTCAGTTTGTGGCGGCCGGTGGCGTCAGAGAACCCGCCCCAAAGTGGTGCGCTTAACAGCGTCAGCAGCGGCACGATAGCCGCCAGCGTGCCAATCTGCGCCCCGGACAGACCCAACGACTCATAGTGGAGCGTCAGGAACGGCACCAGGCAGGCCGCACCGGCATAAAAGAAGAAGTAGACAGCACGACTACGGTTCATAGAGTCTATCGGATGGGCCAATACTTCGTCGCGTTTCGCTCGTGGCATCAAACGCCACCGACTCCCACCAAACGCGCGAACTAATTGTATGGTCTGTGCGGCGGCCGTCAACCAGTGATCGAATCTCTCACGCCGGTGCCGACAGTCGCTTGGGCCTTGGCAACGCCGCAAGCGCTTGTGCTACACTCTCGGCATCATGGAGATCACACCATACGAGGACGAACGTTACGCTGAAGTGGTCGGCTTCATCACCCGCCTCAATGAGGAACCTGCCCATCGCATTGGCTATATCGGGGAGACGCGCGAGGATGTCATCCACGACCTGGGCGACCTGTCCGTGCCCTTGCGCGAAGGGTTCCGTCTGGCTGATGAAGACGGCCGACTAGTCGGTGTGCTGGGCTACGATGCCGATCTGACGCTGGGTCGTGTCTGGCTCATGGGCCCGTTTGTGGACCATCCCGACTGGCAGACCATAGCCGACCAACTCTATGATGAGATTTGCCGGACGCTGCCCAGTGAACTGACCCAGCATGAGCTGTTCGGTCACACGGACAACCAACTTCTGGCCGAGTTTGCGCTGGCCCACTGCTTTGATGCGCTGCCCGAAACCCATTTGCTGGAAATTGGCAGGCCGTTGATCCCCTCTGGGATCCCGGACGGAATCGTTACGTATGATGCCACCTTCGGTGACCAGTTCGCGGCGCTGCACGCGGCCACCTTCCCGAGCACGTACTACTCTGCTGAACAGTTGGTTGACCTACAGGATGAACGGCGCCATTTGTTGCTGGCCACGGACCAAAACCGACTGCTCGGCTACGCGTTCGTTCAGACGATGCCCGACATTCAGCAGGCGTATCTTGACTTCATTGGCGTGGCCGAGGGGCAGAGGCGCACCGGAATCGGACGACGGCTGCTGCAGGCCGTGATGGCGGTTGCGTTCCGTGACCCGGCCATCGATCGCCTGCACCTAACGGTCAACAGCGACAATTCGGCCGCATACCAGCTCTATCAATCGTTTGGCTTCGAAACTGTCCAGTCGCTGCGCGGCTACCGGACGCGAGCACTTTCCGGAAATGGTACAACCCCCGAACGTGCGCCGGTCAAGGCTGCATCTCTTTAGCTTCCGACATGATGACCGGGGGCCGGCTAGACGGCCGCGCCATGAAGTTCACGGCCGAATGTGCCCGCGACGATACCCGGCAACAGCGCATAGATCGAGTCGCCGGTAGCGCGGTCGAAGTGATCCATCAGATCAAAGAGCGCCTGCCAACGTGCCAGGGTGGTGTCGTTCAGCCCATGCCGCCGGGCGACGTCCACCAGCCGCTTCTCCAGCAGGCAGAATCCCGTGGGCAAGGCCAGCGCGTCGCATAGTTGCAGCAGGCGATCATAGTCATCGAACGTCGTTGTCTGCAAATAGTCACGCAAGAACGCATACTCCTCGGCCGAAACATCCCACTGGTCCACGCAGTAGGTGACGTCGCGGACGGGAAACGAATGGGTAAGGCAGATGCGGGCCGCCGCCGGATAGTCCCGCGCCATAAGATAGGTGTAGCCGTCAATCATGTGGCGGTTGTGGCTGTAGCCCGCCCGCCGGCCGATGTCGTGTAGCAGGCCAAAGACACGGGCGGTCGTTTCGTCCAGGTCGGGGTGGGCGGCGGCGATTCGGCCGGCGGCGTCAGCCACATAGCGTGAGTGCTCCACCCAACCGAAGCCGGGGTTGAGCAGAGCCGCTTCGGCCAGGAGTTGCTCCGCTGTGGCGAGGTTGGGGATGCCGGCCGGTACGTGTGTTTTGGACGTCATGGGTCGCTTATTGTACCATCGCCAAACTAATGCCCCAGCCTGCGTTCATACCCGGACTTCGCCTCAGCCAGCTTTTGTATGAAGAGGCGGTTCGGCCCATCCTGTCAGAGCAGTTCCCGCGCCTGACCTATTCGGCTGCACTGATCGGGCCGGGGTCCGATGTCCTGGGATTTGATACGGCCCAATCACGCGACCATGCCTGGGGGCCACGGTTGATGCTTTTCCTGGCCCGCGAGGACCTAGCGCAATTCGGCCCGGCAATCGATCGCGCCCTGCGGCTTGGCTTGCCGTCGACGATTCACGGCTACCCCATTGATATGGCCTGGAACCACCACCCCGACGGCCAGCCGCCTGGCGGGGAGGGTGTGAATCACCGGGTCACTCTCCACACGCTGCCGGACTTCATGTCTGTTACCCTGGGCGTGGACGCAACGAAGCCGCTTAGTCCGGTCGATTGGTTGCTCATCCCGGAGCAGCTCCTACGGACTGTGACCGCCGGGGCCGTGTTCCATGATGCTCGGGGCGAGTTGGCCGCCGTTCGCCAGCAACTTTCCTACTATCCTGACGATCTCTGGTATTATCTGCTGGCGGCCCAATGGCGGCGTATTGCCCAGGAGGAAGCTTTCGTCGGTCGTACGGCGCAGGTTGGGGATGATCTCGGCTCGCGGATCGTGGCCTCGCGGCTGGTGCGCGATGTCATGCGGCTGTGCTTTCTCTATGAACGGCAATATGCGCCCTACATCAAGTGGCTTGGCACGGCGTTCAGCCAACTGGACTGTGCGCCGGCCATTGAGCCGCTGCTGCTGGAAACGCTTGCCGCAACGTCGTGGCGCGAACGCGAGCGGCTGTTGCTGCGGGCGCTGTCGCTTGTGGCGCAGTGGCATAATCGTGCCGGCCTGACCGATCCTCTGGACGCTGATCCCCGACCGTTCTACGATCGGCCGTTTGACGTCATCGGTGCCGATCGGTTTGAGTCAGCGCTGATGGCCCGCATAACGGATGAAGCCGTCAGGCAACTTCCCACCCACCTGGGCCACGTGGATCAGGTCGTGGACACAACTGATCTGTTGTCGTCACCCAACCGGTTGGCCGGGCTGCGGGCGCTCTATGAGCGCGACTAGCTGTTAGACCGCGTGGGCTGTCGCTTCCGCGAGGGTGCGCTGTGAACGCAGGGCCATTACGGCCGTAATGCGTTCGATTGCGTCGCCATCGACAGCGAACACACACCCGGCATAGTGCAGGGCCGGGATATTGACCGCCTTCAGGAAGTCACTCCCGGCGTTGACCTGGCAGTGGACCTGGCCGTTGATTTCCTTCATCTTCGTGACAACCAGGAGTTCGTGCACCGACGCGTCGAACGCTTCCATCTCGCGGAGCTGTTCCTTGCCCTCGCGCACGAAGCTGCCGGCCATCTCGAAGACAGCGTCATCACCATAGAGCGCCATGACGCCATCGACATCACCGACATTGTGGCGATCAAAATACAATTGGACCAGTTCAGTGGGTTTCACGGTCACCTCCGTGTGGCTTGGGGATCCCCATCCCATGAGTTAGGCTTTGGACCCATGATAGATCAGGCCGGAAACGGCTGTCAAGTAGGTCGTGGGCCCTGTGTTATTGTTCAGCGAATCTGACACCCAGCAAGAGAAAAGCGAAAATGTCACCCTTATGGATGTGACATTGAACAGTAAAGAGCAGAAGCGAGTCTTTGTGGTGAATCAAGTTCTGGCAGGACAGCTGACGGGCCAAGAAGCGGCTGAGTTATTAGGCCTCAGCCTGCGGCAGATGCGGCGGCTTCTAGCTGTCCATCGGGTGGACGGGGTCACCGGTCTAGCCCATGGGAATCAGGGGCGACCACCGGTAAACAAGTTGGACCCGGCGCTGGCCGATCAGATTGTGCACTTGGTCGGCAATGACTATCGCGACTTCAATGATAGCCATTTCACGGAGCAACTGGCTGAGCGGCCTCAGAACGTTGTGTCCGTACCCTCCTTGCGGCGGTTGCGCCGTGAAGCCCGCTTGGGGAGCCCGCGCAAACGACGGGCTCCACGCCATCGGTGGCGGCGTCAGCGCTACCCACAGGCGGGCATGTTGCTCCAGGTCGACGGCAGCAAGCACGATTGGCTGGAAGGGAGTGGTCTCTGGCTAACCCTGCATGCCGCAACTGATAATGCCGCCAAGGATGTGGTTTGGGCGGTCTTCCGAGGGGAGGAAGATGCCACCGGCCATGGGGCGCAAGTCCATCACATCAGCCAGACCCATGGCCTGCCCCTGCCCCTCTTTGCCGGCCGTATAGACTGCGCTAGCCTCTATAACTCAAACAGGCGCCAGCGTCCCGGCAAAGATAAGCCAGGCCAGGACGGTCTTGGCCAGAAGGCTCAAGATTATATAAACGCGCTCTCCGAACAGGTAGTCTTTCCACCGTCCGACCTTCTTGTATTGCAAGATCATGTTGAGGGCGAAGATGTTGAAGAAGACGAACAGAATCGGAACGATGGCATAGACGAAGGCCGGTGGCTTGGCGTCGCCGGAGTTCACCGCGCCGACAAAGTAGAGGGTAATCACTATCCAGGGCACGATCCCGGCGATGCAGCCATAGATGAAGGCCGTCCAGTCCGTACGCTCGGTATGCTGGTTGTGCAGCTCCATCATGATACCAAAGAGGTTCATGGTCGCGTTCAACGTGAAGATGAGGAGGATGGCGCCCAGGTCCCACAGGCCGACCAACATGCCGATGAGCACGATCATCAGCGAGGAACTGAGAGCGTATTCGTAGAACCGGATGGGGTTCATGCCCTTCTGCAAATTCTGCGTATAGCGCGTGTAGCCGATGGTTGCCAAATAGAAGTGGGCCGCGGCCGAGATGAGCAGAAAGGTAGCCACCGCCGGTCCAAAAGGTAAGTTGTAAAGGAGTTGCGGGTTGGGGCTCAGCGAAAGGGTGGCAACATCGAAATTCAGGAAATTGGTATAGATCGGGTAAGTCGTGTCATTGCTGACCAAGATCATGAAGACACCCTGGATGAGGTGCAGGAATCCCATTATCAGGTTGAACCGCCGCAGATCGGTGAACTTTTTCTCCATTTCGGCCGGCGTCCCGATTGGCACAGTTCCACTTGCAGTCATGTGACCCTCCCATTGTGTTGAGTGTTCTTAGTCGTACGCTACGAACTAATGATCGTTCATTTGCTAGCATTTAGCAAGCAAGTGCATACGCAGTGCAGGGTTTTTCCAAAGTCGTGAACTGAAAGGAAAAAGAGAACCTTAGCTGTTATTATGGGATCACCAAACCACCACATAACAGAAAGGTTCTCATGGCTCATCATATCACATTGGACACTGAAGGTAGGATATTTGACATGGTTGCCCTTGGGGCGCATCTGGAAAAGCTGACGGACCGACGTCAAGCGCGAGGAAAGCGATATTCGCTTTCGTTTCTGCTATCGGTCATCGTGCTAGCCAAGCTCTCGGGACAGAATCGGCCATCGGCCATCGCTGACTGGCTGAAATTGCGTTCCGACGTATTGGTCAACGCGTTTCAATGCCCGCGAGCCACGGTACCGTCACTCAATACGATCCGGCGAACCTTGTCTGACACGATGAACGTCGAGGAACTGGCACCCAGTCTGAACCGGTTTTTGCACCAAACGTACGGCGGCCAACAAAGCATTCAGGTGACGATAGACGGCAAAACCCTCCGAGGAACAATTCCCAAGGGGTCGACGCAAGGCGTGCATCTGCTGGCCGCCTACCTGCCGGCCGAGGGCGTGGTATTAATGCAGGTTGCTGTAGAAACCAAAGAGAATGAACTGGTCGCCGCGCCACGGTTGCTGAGCAGTCTGGACTTGCGCGGTCGGGTGGTCAGCGGTGATGCCCTCTTCACCCAGCGCAATCTGTCAGTCGATATTCTCGCTCAGGGGGGTGATTACATCTGGTATGCTAAGGATAACCAACGCCGCTTAAAGGATGATATTGCACTTTTCTTTGTCCCGCCTCGACAAGCCACCGGCTGGTACCGTCCCCGGTTGCCGCAGACCCAAGCCCGGTCCGCAACCTGTGCCCACGGTCGGCTTGAACAGCGCACACTTACGGCCATAGTCGATGAAGCCGGTTTCATCGACTGGCCTGGCGTGCGACAAGTCTTCAAGCTAGAGCGCAAGGTGACCAGCCAGACCACCGGAGTCAAGCGGGTTGAGACAACTTATGGTTTGACCAGCCTTCCGCCGGAGAGAGCTTCTGCAGAGGAGCTACTCGAATGGACCCGGCATCATTGGGGTATTGAAAACGGGCTTCACTATCGACGCGATGTGACCTTGCAGGAAGATGCCACACGCATGACCAGCCGCAGTCAAGCCCAAGCGATGGCAACCCTAAACAATTTCATCGTTGCCCTGTCAGCTAAGTTGGGCTTTACCAATCTGGCCGCTGCCCAGCGAACCTTTGAGGCCAAGCTGACTCTTGCCCTAGCATTTGCCTGACTTTGGAAAAACCCTGATACGCAGTGGGCCCATGGATCAAAAACCAGTCGGTGAGTCTCTGGGCGGACCGGGCTAGCCGCCGAAGAGTTTCTGAAACGTACTCAGGGCCGCTGCCGGTGTGGGCATCAGAAACCACACCCAGCCCAGCATCACGTAGTTGAACGTCAGGAACCAGCCGGCAAAGGCCCATGCGCGACGCGGCCACGGCCGTTGCTGCAGGCCGCGATACCACTTGCGCGTGCGGTCGGTCCACTGTTTGTGGGCAAACAGTCCGGCCGCATGCCACAGACCCCAGATGAAGAAGTTCCAGGTGATGCCGTGCCACAAACCGATGACCAGCATCGTCGCCACCTGTGAGATGAGCACGATGACGGTGCTCGATGGCCGATGTTCGCGCCGCAGTAGGCTGCGCGAGAGGGGCGTGAAGATATAGAAGCGGGCCCAATTACTCAAGCGTCATGTGCCAGCTCTGCCAAAAGGTGGTGATGTTGGTGCGCAGATAGGGTCGATTGAAGTTCTCCGGCAGTCGGATGCCGAACAGCATACCCAATCCGATGGCGATGTCGGTGTAGCCGCCGAAGTCGAAGTAGAGACGCAGGCCGTAGCCATAGAGCAAGGCCCACAGGGCGGCCGTACCCTGGGTTTGCTCGGCCAGCAGCGGCGTCAGCGACAGCCCTGAGCCAGGGTGTCGGCAATGACGAACTTCTTGAACAGCCCTTCGCCGATGCGCCACAGACCGAGTCCCCAACGGATGGTGTCGAAGCCGGCGCATATCGCGCACGCGGCGCAGGTCAGTCAGGAACCGTTCGGCGCGGTCGATGGGACCGGCGACGATGGCCGGGGCGAAGAGGACGTATGTCGCATAGTCACGCAGGCCTAGCTCCGGCAGGATGCCTGTCTGCCGGTCGCGCAGGGTGTGGATGAGCCGAAAGGCCGCATAGGAGAAGCCGAGCCAGACGATGTCGGTTGGCGCGGCCAGCGTGACATCTTGTCCCGTCAGCCGCGCCACCAGCCGGCGACGGCCGAGGTGGCGGGCGGCCACTTCAGCAGCACGAACAGAGCCGACGATGAAGACGATACTGCCGGTCAGGACGGCGCGCTGCGGCAGACGGCGCAAGAATGAGAGCCAACGCTGTCGCCAGCAAGCCCGACCTGGATCAGCATCAGCAGCACCGACAAGGGCGCCGGCGGGCGGGAGGCGGTCAGCCGAAAGTCGGCATCGACATAGCGAAAGAAGGTGAGGGCGACGATGGTGCCGGCAATGACCAGGAGCGTCAGCCAATCGTCGCGTACCGGCACATGGCCGCGATGCCTTGTCTCGGCATCCAGCGGCTCTTCGGCTGGGGACGCGTGGGTCGGGGCCAGCAAGGCGCGTTTCTCCGGCCGGCTGAACCACCACCCGGCGACGGTCAGGCCGATCATGGCGTTGGCAGAGATGAAGTCGGCAAAGCGCGGGGCGAGTGGCTCCTGGAGCCAGTAGAGAGCGATGATGCTGCCCAGCAGGAGAAACCAGCCGCGAAACCGCCCGGGCACCAGTGCGGCATAGACGACGGCCGCCACGCCGAAGACGGCGATGGCGACCAGACCGAGGTTCACGGCAAAGGATTCCTCCACAGCGCGACGGATGGCATCAAGCGTCATGAAGCGCGGCAGGTCATTGACCGGATAGCCATACTCAAATGTGGCCGGGTCGGAATAGTCGTTGAGCGGCGCGGAGGTCAGATGGACGTTGTCATTGCCCAGGCCACGGCCGGGCAGTGTGTCGGCCAGCAGATCGAAATCCCACAGGGGAATGTTGTATTCGGCCGCCAGCTTGCGGAGCGTCAGGTTGTTGCGATTGTCAGTGCCCTCAAAGCGATCGGCTTTGGTGCTGAGGACCGGGATAATGCCTCGCTCGCATGACATATTCGATCGTGTAGCGAATGGCCCGTTCGAAGCGTGTCGTCGGTGCCGTTGTCGTTGGTGCCCAGGCGAATCAACAGCACGCTGGGGTTGTGCTGACGAATCTCGCACTCGACCATATGCTCTTCAGGTAAGCAGGCGACGGGATCGGCGTTGCCCTCGCGAAATGCGGCCCAGGCGTGCAGACCATTGCGCACGGCTACCCCAAAGCGCTGGAAGGACTTGTCGTAGAAGATCGATCGTTGGCTGCAAGTCGGCATAGGGACCCAGGTCATAGCGATCCTGATCGAACCAGACCAGGTAATAGGCGATCAGCGACAGGCTGTCGCCCATCTTGGAGAAGGCTCTGGGCATTGCGGCCCAGCTCCTGGCCGCGGGCGTAAATCTCGCGCACGTTGGCGATTGTTTCCGGCGGCATCCAGACGACGGAGTCGACGGGGACACCGTTGATCAATGTGGCCGGGTCAGGCGTGGGCGATGGGGTCGCCGTCGGGGACGGCGTAAGGTTGGGGATGGCGTGGCCGTGGCGGTGGCTGTCGGTGATCGGTGTCGCCGTGAACGTTGGCACTGTCGTGGGTGCTCTTGGTTGGCGATGGTGCAATCGTCTGGGGGTGGCTGTACGGCATTTCAGACGGTGTGACGGCGGGCGTCGGCGGATTCTCGACAGGCGCTGCCTCCGCCGGTTCCAACCGGCCGCAGCCGGCATCGGGGCCCGAACACCCGGCCAAGAGCAGGACCAGCAGTGATGCCACGCCATTCGACTAAAACAGAATCCGGCGCAGGGCTATGATATCAGGGAGTGGCACTGGGCAGCCATGCCGGCCCGGATCGCGTCCAGGACGACGAGGCCGGTTAGATCACTGACCGGATACCCGGTCTGCAGCGTCACCGGGTCGGTGTAGTCATTGTGTTTGTAGACGGACAGATGGGCGTGGTCGCCGCTCAGTCCACGATCGGGCAATGTGTCGGCAACCAGATCGAAATCCCACAGCGGAATCCGATAGTCGGCGGCCACCTTGCGAATGATCTCGTTGTTGCGGTTGTCGCCCTCAAACCGATCGGCCTTGGTGCCGAGCACGGGATCACGCCGCTCTCGATAGCATACTCGACGATGCGGTGCAGCGCCGTTTCGAAACGCGCTGGCGGCGATCACGTCGTTGGTGCCGACGCGAATGAGCATAACACTGGGATTGTGCAGACGAAACTCGCAGGCCATCATATGCTCTTCGGGCGAACACCAGGTCTCATTGGCCAGGCCGGGCGCGTGGCAAAGTCGGCATATAGACCCGACCCTGGTGGCCACGCCATAGCGGCCGAATGATCCGGCGAACTAGATCGACGTCGGCTGGAGCGCGGCGAACGGGTCCGAGGTTGTAGCCGCCTGCTGTCAAACCGCGTCAGGTAGTGGTCGGTCAGCACCAGGCTGTCGCCCAGTTTGGAGAATGCGCGCGGATCGCGACCGAGCGTCTGGCCGTGCGCGTAAATGGCGCGGACGTTGGCGACTACCTCCGGCGACATGACGGCAATATCGCGAATGGAATGCCGTTCAGCATGCGTCGCCGGGTCACGGCCGGAAAGGCCTGGATCGCCGGAATCGTTGCGGTAGCGGTCACTTCCGCGACCACTGTGGCCGTCGGATTGGGGGTGATCGTCGGCAGCGCAGTGGGTGGTGAGACCGGCGTTATGGAAGGGAGCGGGGTCATCGTGGCCGGTGGCAGCATGGTTGGGCTGAGCGTAGGCACGCTGGTATTCGTCGGCACAAAAGGCTGCAAGGCGGCTGTAGTCGGCGACACGGTCGCAATCGGCGAGTTCAACGCGGCGGTTGCAGCGGCGCCGGCGACAGCGACCGCCGGTTGAATTGATAGGGCGCTCGTCGGCCTGCTGCCCGGCGCGCAGCCCGCCAGCAAAAGGATCACGCTCACGGCCAGCAAGCCACCATTCGGCGCGCGCGCCTAGAAGCCCTGATAGATCCATTGTGGTGCGCTATCGGCTGTCATGACGACCAGCAGCATGGACCAGCAGGCACAGCAAGCGAGCGACCAGCGTTTTCGCGGCTCAGAATTCGGTCGCGCATCACGGCGCCTCGCCGCACCACTTCCACTCACCGTCTTCCTGGACGACGCGGTAATTGGTCAGCGGGAAGCGCGTCTCTTCGGTGCCATAAAGGGCGACAATATCACCGCTGCAGCGAACGTGCCGAGGCGCGTTCGATCAAAGCTGCAGGACACGTTCTCCAGGGTCGCGTCGCTGACGCTGTCGAAACTGCGAACTCTCGCGCTCAGCGACGCTTTCCATCTCGGCGCACAGCAGCCGGCGGATGGTCGGCTCGTCGCTCCGTGATCTTGGCGCTGAAATAGTCCTCGACCACACGCACCGGATCACCCGCGCCCGCCGATGACGTCGACTCGCCGCCACCGCAGGCCGCCAACGACAGAACGTCAGCGCGAACAGGGCCAATACAACAGACTTCATCTTCTTCATAGACTCCTCTCCACACTTCATGGCGACGGATTCCGGCCTGCCGCTCATTTCAACTTGCGACAGTCAGGGCTGGTAATTCGCCGCACCTGATCCAGGGCAATCAAGCGCTGACAGGTCCTGCAAGGCATGACCGCGCTGAAACGTTTCAGGCTGCGTGTAGTCATGAGGCAAATCGTCGATCATCAGATGGACGTTGTCAGTATCCAGCCCTCGACCGGGGATTGTACCGGCAAGCACGTCAAAATCCCAGAGCGGCACGTTGAATTCGGCCGCCAGTTCGCGCAAGATGTCGTTATTCTCGTTGCTGCCTTCAAAGCGGTCGGGCTTTGGTACCGATGATCGGGATGACTGCCGTTTTCGATAGATGTCTCGATAACCTCTTTCAGGTTGTAGCGAAAGCCCGATGGTGCCCCCGCGTCGTTTGAACCCAGCCGCACGAAGAGCACGCTGGGATTGTTCAGCCGAAATTCGCAGGCCAATGAGTCCTCGTTTGGCAAGCACCAGTCCTTGTCTGCCCACTGCGGGTCGAACACGGTCCAGGAGTGCATCCCGAAGCGCGCGGCCACGCCATGTCGCGCGAAGGAGCCTGTGAACTGATCGATGGTCGGCTGCAGGTTGGCGAACTCGCCCAGGTTGTACTCGCCCTCGTCGAACGGCCCGAGGAAGTGGGGGTTGAGAATCGTGCTGTCGCCCAGCTTGGAGAACGCAGGCTGGATCGCGGCCCAACGCCTGGCCGCGAGCAAAGATGTCGCGGACGTTCTGGGCGACCTCCGGCGACATAGGCACGATGGCGGCCAGAGCGATGCCGTTGATCTCCTGCGGCCACAATGGGGTCGGCGTTGGGTGCGGGCGTCGATGTCGGGAGCGGCCGTTTCGGTGGCCGCCGGATTGGGCGAAGCCACACTCTCCGGTGAGGCGGTTGCACCACTACGATGTCCGGACTGGGCTTGACTGTCGCAGAGGATGCAATCTGCCGCGGTCACTCGTCGGCATGCGGTGACGGCAGCCCCTCGACGGTGGCTGCGCTCACCGGCGACGGCTCATCCGGCTGCTTGGGCGACCAGGATGAAGACTCCGGCGAACAGGAAGGCAACGCCGGCGGCACGCCAGGAGAATTACAGGCCAATATCGTTGCATAGGTTAGTATGTGGGTAATGTTATGACCCGCCGCCCTGCATGACCTCGCGCCAGATGGCGTCCAGCATCATCAGGGCGGTTAGATTGTGCATGGCATGGCCGCGCGTGAAGGCAGTCGGGTCGTTGAAATCATGTGAGTAAAAAGTCAGCATGTGGGCAGCGTCCTGATCCAGACCGCGACCGGGCAATGTATTGGCCACGGCATCAAAGTCCCACAGCGGAATCTGATAATCAGCCGCAATGCGGCGCAAGATGTCGTTGTTCTCGTTGCTGCCTTCGTGCCGGTCGCCCTTGGTGCCGATGACCGGTATCACGCCGTTGGCGATGGCTGTGTCCACAATCTGGCGGATGTTACCGTCGAACATGCCGGGCACGCCGACATCGTTGGTGCCCAGGCGGATGAGCAGGATGCTGGGATTGTTGAGCCGGATCTCGCAATCGCACCGGCGATTCATTGGGCAGGCAGACGGCTCTTGTCAGACCAGGCCGGATCGTTGGCTGTCCAGGAGTGCATGCCGAGGCGCACGGCGATGCTGTCGCGTGCATGGGAGCCGAGAAAGTAGTCGATGACGGGCTGCAGCGAGGCAAACTGCCCCAACTCATAGGGTCCGGTGTCGTAGCGCGCCAGAAGTGCGGCATCTCCGTGGTGCTGTCGCCGACCTTGGAATAGGCGTGCGGATTTCGACCGATGGCCTGTCCGGCGGCGTAGATCTCCTGCGCTCGCGCGGACGAACGTTTTGCGGCATGACCACGATGGCCTCATAGGGTATGCCGTTGACCGAGCCAGCGCTGCGGCGGTTCGATGGCCGGGAGCGGTGTTTCCGTGGGTGGGTATTGCCGTCGGCGGGATTTCCGTGGGTGGGACGGCTGTCTCGGTCGGCGTGATTGGCAGTCGTCGGTCGCAGCGACGACCGCTTCCGGGGCAACGATCAGGGCCGACAGTTCCGGCAGCAAAGTCGGCGTGGGCAGAAGTCCTGCTGCCGCCGGATTGGCCTGCCCGCCCTGCCCGGCGCCGGGCGTGATGATCGGTGTCGGGACGACGACAGCCAGTGTCGGCAGAGATGACGAACCGCCCGGCGCTAGTTCGCACCGGTGCAGCCGGTGACGTTCAGGCCTGACGCGGCCACGTCGGCCGGGTCAAGGGCTTCGACGGCCAGTTCCGGGGGTGCGGCGCGGACGGTCCAGATGACGACGGCGATGGCCGCCAGCAACCCGAGTGTCGTCAGGAAAACCAGGAAGCGCAATCGTGATCGAGAGGAAGGGGTATGGCTGTCACGAGTCGGTCACGGTGATTGACCTAGCGGCTGGCCCAATCCGTATAACCCCGTGATGGGATTGGATGGCTTGATTGACTAGAATCATGGTGAGAAAAGTCTACAAGATTCACCAAACCGAGACAATAGAGCAGGCTGTAGCTGAGCAAAAGCGGTGTTTGAGTGATGGCCCACCGGCAGGAGAAGAACAAGAATGAAGATTGGAATTGTCGGCTGTGGATTGGTGGGTTCAACGGCCGCCTATGCCATGGTCATGAATGGCGTCGGCCGTGAGATTGTCATGGTCGACCTGAATAAGGCGCGGGCGCAGGCCGAAGCCGACGACATTCTCCACGCCGTGCCGTTTGCCCACAACCTGAAGGTGCGTGCCGGGGACTACTCGGATCTGGCCGGCGCGAGGGTGGTGATCATGGCGGCCGGCGTGGGGCAGCGGCCGGGCGAAACGCGCCTCGAACTGCTGGAGCGCAACACCAAGGTCTTTCGGTCCGTCATTCCGCAGATTCTCGACAACGCACCGGAGGCAGTCCTGGTCATTGCCACGAACCCGGTCGACGTGATGACGCACGTAACGAGCTGGATTGCCGCCGACTATGGCACTGCCCTCGCACCGCGTGGTCGGGCTCGGGCACGACGCTGGACACCGCACGTTTCCGGGCGCTGTTGGGTCAGACGCTTGGCGTCGATACCAGCCATGTCCATGCCTACGTCGTCGGCGAGCACGGCGATTCGGAAGTGTTGGCCTGGTCGCAGGTCAACATCGGCAACATCGGCCTGGAGGACTTTCTTGGACCTTGCGCGACACGACCTTGTCGGACGAACAGCGCGGCGGCCATTGACCACGGTGTTCGCGACGCCGCCTATTCGATCATTCAGGGCAAAGGGTGCGACCTACTACGGGGTGGGCAGTGCCCTGGCCCGCATTACGCGCAACATCCTGGGTGACCGGCGGGCCATCATGACGCTCTGCACGCCAACGGCCGACATTGCCGGTGTTGCAGGATGTCACCGTCTCGCTGCCGCGGCTGCTTGGGCGGTGACGGTATCCTCGAGACCTATGAGTTGCCCGCTGAGTGAGCCGTGAGATAGCCGCGCTGCAGGACAGCGCTGACCTGATTCGCGGCTACATTGATCAAGCTGGAGCCGCTGCGCCACACGAAGGCGTAGTCATGCGGTTGACCGCAGCGGCGTTCCTCACTAGACTACATTGAGGCTGGAAGTCGGCCGCTTATTCCTGAATCCTGGAGGTACCGGACAATGAATACAAATGAAAACAGTGTCGTAGCTCTCTTTCCGAATCAGGCGGCGGCTGACGAGGCCATCGAGCACTTGGTCAAGTGGGACAAGGCCAGCAAGGATGTCAAGCTGGGCGCCATCGGCAAGGTCACCCTGGAGAATGGCAAGGTGAAGGGCGATGTGGTCCATGGGGGCATCTTCAATCGATCACTCCACCTGGATGATGAGATGGTGGCCGCCTGCACCGAGCATCTGGATGACGAAAAAGTGGTTGTCGTTGTTCGCAGCGATGACTATGAAGTAAGCCTGGTGCGTAGCAACCTACAGATGGCCGGCGGCGCGCTGCCGCAGTTCATCAATCCCTACACGGGCAAGGAACTGGCCGACGAGCAAGAAGCGCTCAAGGACGGTCTGCAAATTCGCAACTTCGACAAGGGCGTTGACCAAGCCCTCGATATCACGGCGATCAACAAGACCGGCTTCAATTGAGTGTGTCGACCCAATCGAATGGGCTTTGGTTCCAGACTGAGGGCCCATTTGCCATTGACTGATTGTGGAGGGGGTCTCGATGTCTCGGACCTCCTCCTTAATTCAGGTTCGGATACGGTGGCGCTTCACTTGTAGTCCGGCTTGCCCCAAAATGCCCATGAGCACCATCGACCGAATCGTCTATCAGCCGGTTGACCGGGAATACGAGGATGGCGCAACCGATTTCATTCGCGTGCCGGTTCTGTCGGCCAACCTGGTGGCCGACTTCGGGATTGAGAACGACCGCAAAGCAGGCCATAACCCCCGGCGTCAGCTGAATCTCCTAAGTCGTGAGTGGCTGGACACCGTAGCCGGCCTGGGCTTCCAGACAGGGGCCGGACAGTTCGGCGAGCAATTAACCGTCAGCGGCCTTCCTTTCAACGACATCCAGCCTGGCACTCAGTTGCAGTTAGGCGATGAGGCTGTCATCGAGGTGACCCAGCCTCGCACCGGTTGTTCGCGTCTTGAGGCGGCTCAAGGCCGTTCCATTGCCGGCATCGGACCCATTGGACTGCTGGCGCGCGTGGTGATTGGCGGCGAGATTCGGGTGGGGGATGAAATCGTCATCCGTTTGCCCGCGCAGACCTAGAGCCAGCGACGGCCGATTATGAGCCACAGGAGCTATTCCCCATGAAAGTAACGCCCTTTGGAGCGGCCGGTGAAGTTACCGGATCCGCCTATCTGGTAGAGGCCGGTGACAGCAAGGTTCTGGTTGATTTTGGTATGTTTCAGGGCAGCCCACAGCAAGAAGCGCGCAATTACCCGCCGGCCAACGTCGATCTGGTGGGCGTTCTAGACGCCGTGTTGGTCACGCATGCCCATCTGGATCACATCGGCCGTTTGCCGTTGTTGGCACAGTTGGGCCATACCAAGCCCATCTATATGACCGACGCGGTAGCTGACCTGGTCGAGCTTTCGTTGAAGGACAGCGGCCGGATTCAGGAGGCCGACGCCGAGCGCGAGAACCGCTATCGCGCTCGCAAGAATCTGGAACCGGTCGAACCGCTCTATGATCTGGACGATGTTGACCGGACGCTGAAGCTGATCAAAATCGCGCCGTATGAGGAATACTTCCCGGTCGCGCAGGGTATCACGGCTCGCTTCAAAGAGGCTGGTCACTCGCTGGGATCGGTTAGCATTGAAGTGACGGTGGAAGAAGACGGCCGGAACGAAAGTGGTCGTGTTTTCCGGTGACCTGGGGCGCGACGGCATGCCCATCCTGCGCGATTTCGTGCCCTTCAGTCACGCCGACATGGTCTTCCTGGAGTCGACCTACGGCAGTCGTGAGCATAAGTCCGTCACCGTCACCAACGAAGAGTCGCGCGAGATCCTCAAGCTGGCCTATGCCCAAGGCGGCAAAATATTGGTGCCGGCTTTTGCTGTCGGCCGTTCGCAAGAGGTTCTCTATAGCGTTTCCGGTGCGTTCCGGAACGGGGTTGTGCCCCGATTCCCGGTTTATCTGGACAGCCCGATGGCCATCGAGGCGACCCGTATCTATGCCGATCATCCGGAACTGATGGATGAGGAGGCCACGATGCTGCTGGAGACGGGTGTCCTGGCCAGGGAACTGGACTTCATCGAGCCTTGCGAGACGGCCAAGGAATCGATGGCGCTCCGTGACAAAGAGGGGCCAATGATGATCGTCTCCACGTCGGGTATGTGTACCGGGGGACGCATCCTGCATCACCTCAAGCAATCACCTGGCGCAACCGGAAACGGCCGTCCTGTTCGTCGGCTATCAGGCTGAGAATACCCTTGGCCGGCGGCTGGTCGAAGGCGACAAGCGCGTCAAGATTCACGGCGAATGGGTCGATGTCAATGCCACCATCTACACCCTGGGCGGCTTCAGCGGCCATGCCGGGGCGTCAGGGTTGTTGCGCTGGCTGGAACCCTTGGTGGCGTCGCGGCCGCAGGTAGTGCTGACCCACGGTGAGGACTACGCCCGCCGTGCACTGGCCGAGCGCATTGAGGCCGACTATGGGTTGTCGTCATTGATGCCCTACTACGGCGACGAAATTGAGCTGTAGATCCTGCGTCCGGCGTCGGATGGTCCGTCGCGCCAACCTTTAGGTACGCGCTGTCTCCCTGTTCTTAACCATTCCCAGACCCCTCATTGCTGCCGGAGCGTTCTCGGTTCGCGTGCTTCGCTAAGTGCTCGTAGCTGTGCAGTCATGTCAACCGGCTTATGAGGATGGCGTGAGCCCGCGTGCCCCGCAGGAACTGAATTGCGGCGTCATGCGCTATGCTGCTGTGATATGTGCCCCTGTGCACAAAGACTTTAGGTAGGAGAAGAAAAGAAAATGAAACGATTGATTGTCCTGTTTGGTCTGGTGCTCGTGGTTGCCCTGGCGGCCTGCGGCGGCCAGACGCCGGAGGCGACACCCGTCCCTGAAACGGCCGTTGAGTCTGTGCCGACCGAAGCCGTACCGACGGCCGCCCCGGTCGAAGCAGTGCCAACAGAAGCACCCTCCGGGTCCGTATTGGACTCCCGCACCCACGTACCCGATCCGCTGCTTATCGACAAGCTGTGGCAGTGGGAACGTCGTGACCCGAACGGCAACCAGATTGATGAAATTGTAGTCGCGAACCCGGAGAACTACACGTTGTACTTCAATGAGGACGGGACGTTTAGCGCCCAGGTGGACTGTAATTCGGCCGCCGGCGCGTACGCGACTGGCGCCTGTTGGCAGCATCTACATGGAACTGGGCCCGATGACCATGATGGCCTGTCCTCCGGATTCCCTGGCCGACCAGATGATGCAGACGTTTGGCCCCGCACAGGCTTACCGGTTCGAGGAAGATGGCAATGTTTTGCTTCTGTCTTGGGCGGCCGGTGGCCCGGTTGACACCTATCGCCTGAGCGACAGCATGATGTCCGGCCCAACGTTGACCAACACCGTCTGGCAGTGGACGGGGACGACCACACCTGTAGAAGTGATCACCGTGGCCGATCCGAGCCGCTACACGATTCTGTTGAATGACGACGGCACCGCTAACATCCAGGCTGACTGCAATGTCGTCGGCGCAACGTATACGACGGATGAGGCCGGAGCGCTGGCGATTACACTGGGGCCGAGTACGATGGCTGCCTGCGCACCGGATTCGCAAGACCAGGTCTTTTTGGCCGGTCTCTCGTCCGCTGGCGTGCATTTTTTTCAGGATGACAACCTGTTCATCGACATGTTCGCCGACGGCGGTACGATGAGCTTCATCCCGGCGCCGCAGCCGGAGTTGACGAACACGACCTGGCAGTGGCTGGGCACCACCACGCCCGTGGCCGAAGTGCTCGTTGCTGATCCCACCCGCTACACCATTCTGTTCAACGAAGATGGCACGGCCTCGGTTAAGGCCGACTGCAATACGGCCGTCGTTGCAGTACCAGACGGACGGCAACAGCTTGACGATCAACGCCGGGGCCATGAGCCTTGTGGCTTGCCCGGAGGATTCGCAGGACACGCTGTTCCTGCAGCAACTGAGCTCGGCCGCGATTTACGCCTTTGAGGGCAACGATCTGCTGATCGGCTTCGTCGCCGACAGCGGCACGATGCGTTTCAGTCCTCTGCCGGAAGTTGACCTGCCCGATCCTGAGCAGGGCGAGCCCACCGGCGTAGTCAATGCGCCTGATGGCATCTTCCTGCGGAGTGGCCCGGGCACCAACTATCCGGCCATCGGCACGGCCCCGTTGGGAGAAACGGGACTGCTGGTCGGCATCAGCGAAGACGGCGCGTGGTACGCTGCGGACGCACCGAACCTGCCGGGCGGCATGGCCTGGGGATCGGCGGCCTTTATCGACGCGTCCAATGCCGAGAGTCTGCCGGTCATTGCCGCGCCCGCCGCGGCCGATACGCTGGTCGGCTTGACGTGGCAATGGGTCTCGTTTACGACCCCTGTCGCGCAAAGTGACATTGCTGAACCCGGACGATACACGATTCTGTTCAACGCTGATGGAACAGCCAATATCCAGGCCGACTGCAACGTGGTTCTGGCGCAATACACGGTTGATGGCAGCAGCATCAGCATCATCCCCGGGCCGACGACTCTGGCGGCATGCCCGCCTGACTCGCAGGACCAGCTCTTCGTGCAGAGTCTGAGTAATGCGGCCATCTACTTCTTCCAGGATGGTGACCTGTACCTCGATTTGACGGCGGATGCGGGTACGATGCGCTTCCAGCCGGCCGCGTGCCGTGGCCGTCCCCGGTGAGCCGTACGGTGTCCGGTGGTGCGGCCGGTGTGACGTTCCGCGTCGTGTCGTTCGGACCCACCGGCGCCCCGGTGCCCGTTATCGAAGGCACGCACGATCACGGCTGTGTTTGACGATGTCGCCGCGTTCGTCAGTGGTAGCGCGGGCTGCAACAGCTATACCGCGACGTTGACACCGGTCGACGACTTCTTTACCGTTGGCCCGATTGCTTCCACGCTAATGCTGTGCGAATCGCCGCAGGTGTCATGGAGCAGGAGTCGGCTTTCCTGGCGGCGCTGGGCGGAACGAACGGCTACGCGTGGGAACAGGGTCGCGTCGAAAGCGGCACCGTCATCACGGCCGGGCAGTTGTTCTACGCCCTGCCCGACGGCTCGACCGGCGTGATCAATCTGGTTTCACCGTAACGCCGATACTGTCTGGCTAGTGCAGTGGTTTCTGGCCCGCTCCCCGTGGAGCGGGCTTTCTTGTGCCCACCCACCGCGTGGAACGAATCTTTTTACGTCCACAGCCACCTAGACTGTCCTTGGCCCGTTGCCATAGTGAGTGGGGCAGAGTATTATGTCATGCAAGGACTGTGTTGACAGCCTCAGTAAGGAGCAAACAACAATGAGACGACTCACACTCTTGGTATTTATCGCCGTCATGGCGTTGGTCGTGGCCGCCTGCGACTCGTTGCCGACCGCAGGCGTAGACGGCACATCCACAGCCGTAGGCGAAGCCAGTGAAGCGATCACCGATGCGATGTTGACGGCCGAACCGGCCGACCAAACGGCAGCGCCCGGCGAAATTGTGGTCGAGCCCGCGCTAACCGCAGAGCCGCCCGCCGTTGGCGAGGCTATTGTGCAGACGGCCGACGGCAGTGCCGCGGCCACGCTAATGACCGACGATCTGCCGGTCGTCGCCAACATCCAAGTGATACCGGCCACAGCGTATGACAATTCCCAGCCGCCGAGTCCAATCGGGCTGCCGGAGCACATTCGCGTTGATTTCACGGTGGAGGGCCAGACCGATCCGACGGCCGCTAATCCGGTGCTGTATATCATTCCCACGGCCGATTACGCCGCCCTGTGGGAGGGCGCGGGTGACATGGGTGTCAGCGGCACGCTGGCCGGTTTGCAGGCGCTTATCAATGAGAGATTCGAGCCGTTTCCGTCGGCCGGGCATTCCTGTCCTGCCCGTCGAACGCGTAGGCGCCGCATTCAATGACCTCTCGATTCAGGGCAAGTACCTGGAGTTGGATGGTGTCAGCGGTCTGCGCTTTGTCGGCCGCTTTGTTCAGGAGCCTGTGCCGGTTACCAATGAAGGGTCTGACCTACGTCTTCCTTGGCTTTACCGATGACAAGCAGTACTTCGTCAGCTTTCTCTATCCGATTCAGACCGCGCAACTGCCGGCGAATCTGGATGCCGCCGACCCGACTGAGCTGGAGCTGTTTTACGCCGATATCGATGCCTACTATGGCTGAACGCGTCGGCTGCTTGAATAGTCTGGCCGAAGCGGATTGGTTGCCGAGCCTGACGACACTGGATAGCGTCCTGGCGTCCATGCGTATCCGGCGAACCTGCACACGACGATGTGGTGGCTGTCGCGGGGTCACCGCTGACTGTCCAGCCGTGGCAGTGGCTGCGGACGGTTGGTCCGGCGGGCGAGACCGTCGCCTCTGACCCAGCGCGCTACGTTGTGTCGTTCAATCCCGATGGCACGGCCGCCATTCAAGCGGACTGCAACACCGTATTGGCTACCTATACGACCGCAGACGATGGCGCTCTCACCATCCTGCTGGGACCGAGCACGCTGGCCGCCTGCCCACCGGAGTCACAGGATCAGACAGTTCCTGTCCGAGCTGGCCGGCGCGCGCTTCTACTTCCTCGAAGACGGCGGATTGTCAATTGAAGTGGCGGAAGACGGGACCACGATGCAGTTCATGGGCGCGGGCGACCTGGCTCAGGGCCTGGCCCCGGAGACAATAGCCCCCGAGTCGGCCGCGACCGAATCTGCCGGCGGTGACTTCCTCATTGCGGGCCTTTGGCAATGGACCTCCACCGATGATCCGATGGGTAATGTGCCCACCGACAACCCGGCCCAGTACACCATCGCCTTCAATCTGGACGGCACGGCGTCGATCCAGGCTGACTGCAACCGTGTGATCGCCGCCTATACGACGACCGAAGACGGCGCCATATCCATCCAGCCCGGTCCCTCGACGCTGGCGGCCTGTGGGCCGGATTCGCGCGATACGGAGTTCATCCAGAGTCTGGCAGCCGTAGTACGTTATAGCGGTCAAGGTGACACTCTGGCGCTGGAAATGATGGCCGACGGCGGCGTCATGAACTTTGCCCTGGCTGACGAGATGGCGGCTGTCGTGCCTGAGGGCGATCTGGGCGATACGGCGCTCATTGGCCCCATCTGGCAGTGGACGATTCTGCGCCAACTCAATGGGGAAACAGCCATCCCGGAACCGTCCCTATACACCATCACGTTCAACAGCGATGGTACGGCCGCACTGCGAGCGGATTGCGGTGTTGCCGGCGCGACCTACACAGCCGGGCCGGATGGGAGCCTCACAATCGCCCCCGGACCCAGCACGGCGGCACAGCCCTGCGGTCCCAACTCGCTGGATCAGGTGTTCCTGGGCGGGCTGGGTGCGGCGCAAAGCTACGTCGTAGACGGGGGCGCGTCTGGCCATCACCCTGCAGCTGGAGAACGGCACGATGGTGTTCGTGCCGACTAACAACTAGGCAACGGCTCAGCCGAACTTTGTAACGCGTCGGACGCTGGAACCATCCATCGTTCGACGCGTTTTGCGTTTCCCACCAAACCGTGACGCTTGATCCGACGTCGGTCCTGACACCAACTGCGAATAGTACACATTAGCGCCGCCATTGCTATAATGGTGTCAATCGGTGCCATTCTTTCGGGCGACTGAAGGCTGATATACCGGGGTAACTTCACTTTTTAGGTAGACAGGAGAATGAATCATGGCGAACACTGCATCACCCACGCTCACCGATCAGTTGACTGACCAGGCCAAGCAGCTGGCTCCCTGGCGATCAGGACTACCCTGGTGGGTTGTCTTGATCGAAGGCGTGGTATTGGGCATCGTCGGCCTGTTGATCGTGCTCGATCCGGCCAAGGCAAATCTGCGTGTTGGTCTGCTCCTGGCGATCTTGTTGCTGGTGTCCGGCATTTTGCAGAGCTGGATGTTGATGCGGGCCAAGGCGCCTGAAACAGTTGACGGCGTCCTGGGGGCGCGGGCGGCGCTGGGCATCTTCCCGGCATTGGTCGTCTTATGGCTGTTCATGGGCGATTCTCTTACGATTGAGACGGGCCTGCTTATACTGGGTCTGGGTGCCTTATGCTATGGGCTGTTGGGTATCTTTCTGGTATTCAACTCATCCGGCGGTCAACGCAATTCCGCCCTTCTGGAAACGATCTTCTTCACTGCGTTTGGGGCGATTGTGCTCTATACGCGCTACGGTGGCCCGGCGGTCGTGACCACCGCGGTCACATGGATCGGCTGGCTGGCTCTTCTTAGCGGCGTTGGCCTGGCCTTCTACTCGTTTATCCGCCGGAACCAGGCCAACGAACAAGAGGCGAAGGCCGAGAGCGCGGCGGCCGCCGCTGGAGCAAGTGTTGATCGTGTGGCGGCGCAGGCCAACGAGACAGCGAAAGCGACCGCAGCCAAATCAGAAATGAAACCGCCCACAACTCCCGGTGCGTGATGACCGGTGAGTAGGGGCCAGGAGTTAGATGAAACGAAGAGGAGCAGCAAAACCAGCCGTCACACCGGCGGCCAAGCCTGCGGCGCGTCCGGCGAGTGGGCGGGGAGCAACCACCGGCGACAGTACCAAACGGCCGACCAGAGCCGGGGCCAAGACGGCCGCCGCGAATGATCGACCCCGGACCTACCGGATGCGCGAACAGCTATTCTCGATTGGAGACAATTTCTGGATTGAGGACAGCCAGGGACAGCGGCAGTACAAAGTGGATGGGGCGTTGTTAGCCGTGCGCGACAAGCTCAGCTTCGAGGATACGCGGGGCGTCGAACTGGCCTTCATCCGATCGCAGTTCTTCACGGTTCGCGATCGTATCGGCATAGACCGCACCGGCGGCAAGAGTGCCCAGCTTCGAAAGGACCTTGTCAACATCGTCCGCGACCAGTTCATTCTGGAATTTGACGGTGGCGATCAGGTCAACGTGCGCGGCAACCTGCTGGATCACGAGTATACTTTTCGCCGTGGCAATAAGACTGTGGCGACGGTATCCAAGAAGTGGTTCCGCATTGCTGACAGTTACGGCATCGAGATTGCCGGGGGTGAGGACCACATCATGTTTCTGGCTGCTTGCGTAGCGATTGATCAAAGCTCACACGATGCCGGCATTGTTGATGTCTAGGAGCCCGTTAGTCGGGACAGATCGCTGCTCGACGATTCACCGGCACACATTGTTGGCCTGCCCGTGGGTCTGACTTAAGGCAACGACGATGGTACGGGTATAATATGGTTATGGATGCCGCCAACGTCCAACAGAATCACATTCTGAGGACCAAGCTCTATCGCCCGCCGGTGCCGCGTGAGGCGCTGGCGCGTCCGCAGCTGCTGGCGCGCCTCGATTCCTACCTGAGTCGGCAGCTAATCCTGGTGCACGCGCCGGCCGGCTATGGTAAGTCCACGCTTGTCAGCCAGTGGTTCGAAACATCGGAGATACCGGTAGCCTGGCTATCACTGGACGAGTTTGACGGTGATTCGCGGACCTTTATTGCCTACGTGCTGGCGGCCGTGTCTGAGGTGTACCCTAACGTCGGTGAAAACACCCTGAGCCTCCTCTCATCCCCGCAAGATTTGCCCCACCACGTTCTGGCTGATTCTCTCATCAGCGATCTGGAGGATTTGCCTGGACCGTTGCTGCTGGCCCTGGATGATTTCCACGTATTGGCCGATAGCAGCGCTGAAGTGGTAGCCGAACGCCTGGTTCAGTATATGCCGCCGGGACTTAATCTCGTTCTGACCTGTCGGGCACGCCCGCATTTGGCGCTCAGTCGTTTGCTAATGGCCGGACAGATGGGGGAAATATCCGTAGCCGATCTTCGATTCAAAGAAAAGGAAGCTGCCACTCTTATAAGTAACCTGGCTCGACGCCAGGTGGACGAGGCGACGATTGCTCGTCTGGATCAACGAACCGAAGGGTGGGTAACCGCGCTGCAGCTCGCGGGCCTTGCTCTGCGCGGCGAATCGGAAAGGGACCTTGAGCGTCTTATGGAAGTGGAAGACGCTAATCTACTGGTTGGCTATATGATCGAGGAAGTGGCACAGCAAATTCCGGCTGAGTTGATCGACTTCCTTCGGCGAACGTCGATACTCGATCGTTTTTCGGCTGAGTTGTGTGAAGCCGTTGTGCACAATGGACTGGCCATGCCTCAACCAAGTCACGTCTCGAACGCCGCGGCGACCTTGCGTGACATCAATGACGCCAACCTGTTTCTGATCGCCCTCGACGATCAGCATTCCTGGTACCGCTATCACCATCTGTTTCGTGATGTCCTGCGGCGCGAGCTTGCTCTCAGGGCAAGCCCGGAGGAAATCGCCGGACTGCATCGACGAGCGAGCGCCTGGTATGAGTCTGAGGGGATGCTCAACGATGCCGTTCAACACGCGGCAATGGCCGGTGATCACGAAGCGGCCGCAGCGATTGCGGAGCGACACTACCACCTAATATTGAACTCATCTGACCCAAGCAAGCTGGCAACCTTGTATGATTTGCTGCCCGAGAGCACAAGAGAACGGCCGGGGGTTCTGATGATGGCGGCCTGGATCGAGCACCTGGGATGGCGCGTCCGTTCGGCCGCCGACTATGCCTCGCGCGCTGAAGCGATTCTCGACAGCGATTCCGGCCGCTTTTCTGCCAGGCAAGCCCACTGGCTGCGGTCCGAGGCCCAGACGTTACGGGCCCAATACGCCCATTTTTTCGGCGAGACCACCGCACTTGAGACAGCGCTCGATGCGTCTGAGCAATTCGCTACTGAACGGATGTTTGCCCGTGGCCTGGCTGAGCTCTATGTGACATTGGGCCTACAAACGCGAGGCAGGTTTGCAGATGCCTCCGCCTTTGTCACGGAGCGCCTGGAAGGGAGCGGTCATACTTCGAACGCCCGGACTCACCGACTGATGCTCGCCCTGTGCGGGATACAACTTTATGAAGGGAACTTAACGTCTCTTAAGGCTGCGGGTCAAACCTATCAGGAGATGACGTTACGAAAAGGAGATCTTCTCAGCCTGCCCTGGGCCAACTGGATGCTAGGCGTAGTGGCCTATGAGCGTAACGAGCTTGCCGAAGCCGAAGAGCTTTTTGGCGACGTCGTGCGGTGGCGTCACGCGGCAAACGGAAAGGCCGTGGCCGAGGCGTACGCGGGCTTGTTTCTGACGCTGCTGAACAGCGGCCGTCTCGATGAGGCTCAGGAGGTTCTGACGCGTTTTCGCGGCCATCTTGTCGAGACCAGAAGCTTGGCGCTAATGCCTCAGGTCGAGTCATTGAGCGCGCGGCTGGCGTTGGCTCGGTGGCGAGCACAGCCGGGCACGCTTCGCTCTGTGCCGATTTACGAGCCCCAGTCTGCGATCATGCCCAAGCTGGGCTTTTTGGAAATGCCACAGGCCACGGCCGCGCGAACGTTATTGGCGGAGGGCTCGCCAGAATCACTCCATAAGGCGGTGGGGTTGCTGATGGCCGTCCTGAACGAAGTCGAACGGACATACGAATTGCGGCGGCAAGTTGAGCTGCACACGTTGCTGGCCCTCGCCTGGGAAGGCCTGGGCGATGAAACCCAGGCGCTGGACCATTTGCGTTGCGCGCTGAAACAGGGGGAGCCGGAAGGCTATGTGCGGAGCATTGTCGACCAGGGGCCTAATCTTGCTCCCCTGCTGAGCAAACTGCGCGACAACGGGGAGTATGAGGGCTATATTGATAATCTTCTCACGGTCATAGCCGACCCGTCAGTCGTCCGAGGTGCCGCTCTGGAAATCCTTCTCACAACACGTGAGATGGAAGTGCTGGAACGATTGGCCCTACGCCAATCCAACAAGGAAATTGCCAGCGACCTCTACCTATCACCTCTGACCGTCAAGCGCCATACGCAGAGCCTTTTCCGAAAGCTCGGCGCTTCCAACCGCCGTGAGGCGGTCGTGTTCGCGCGGCAGCGCGGGCTCTCCATTGAGCCCTTTGTCACCAGTCGGTTCAAGGCTGTTGCTCCCTAATTGATACTCTTCAGGGTGTCCCAGCCATAGAGCCCGTCCGGACTCTATGCTAGACTTATCTTGGAGACAAGGACTGGTAAGTTGTCCGCGCACGAAACCATCACAACGCAGCCTCGACGCCAAACCAACCGATTTTTGCTGCCATCAGCGTAACGGTGTTTCCTGAGTGGCAGGCACCAGCTGTCTTATCACCCGTGCAACAGGCGTCCATCGCTGTGTGGCACGACCTATGGTCTGAGGAAGGTAATCAACATGCGCTCTGTGTTCTCTGCATCTCGCTACATTGTACTGATCGCCGTCGTTGGCCTGTTGGCCTGCGCTCTCGCTGTATTTGTTTATGGAGGTTTCGTCACGGTCACCACAATTGTCGGTGCGTTCGGTGAAGCCGAGTTCAATGTTGAAGGCGCGAGATTCCTTAGCGTCGAGATGATCGAGTTGATCGACCTCTTCCTTCTGGGCACGATTCTGATAATCACGTCCATCGGACTCTATCAGTTGTTTGTCGAGCCGGCGATTGGTAAGTTGCTCCCCCCATGGTTGTCGGTTCATAGCCTGGAACAGTTGAAGTTTAATCTGGTGGCCGTCCTCGTGGTCATGTTGCTAATACTGTTCCTGGGCGAAGTGGCCGGCATGGAGTCGCTGGCGGAAGGACAGGGTACCCAGATCTTGGCGTTCGGTGGTGGCATTGCGTTGGTGATTGCCGCAGGCGCGGTGGCGGTGAAGCTGCTTGGAGACGTAACGTTCAGGATGGAGGATCGTCATGAGCATGGCGAGCAGCCTGCCACAGTGGCGCATGGTGCCACCGACACTGCAGAGCACCACTAGTCTGTAGATTGTTGGTGGGTTGTTCACCATCGAAATGTGCATAGGTATGGATTTTCAATAGGGATATTTTGTGTGCAGCGAGTCGGTGCGGTAGATACGTAGGATACTGACCCGACTAAGCCAAGAGTTCTGAAGGAGACGAATTAAGATGGCAGAAAAGAAACCCAATATTCTCGTGATGTTCGGCGACGACATTGGTTGGTTCAATATAAGTGCCTATAACATGGGCATTATGGGCTACAGAACACCCAATATTGACCGTATCGCCAAGGAAGGGGCGCTATTTACCGATGCCTACGGACAGCAGAGTTGCACCGCCGGACGCGCCGCGTTCCTGACCGGTCAGAATCCTTATCGCACCGGCCTGACCAAGGTCGGTCTTGCCTGGCGCCAAGGAAGGTCTGCAAAAAGAGGATCCGACGATGGCCGAACTTCTGAAGCCACATGGCTACAAGTGTGGTCAGTTCGGCAAGAATCATCTGGGTGATCTGGATGAGCATTTGCCCACTGCCCATGGCTTCGATGAATTCTACGGTAACCTGTATCACCTCAATGCCGAAGAGGAGCCGGAGAACCCCGACTACCCCAAGGACCCGCGCTTCAAGCAGAAGTTCGGGCCGCGCGGTGTGATTCACAGTTGGGCCCTTGAAGACGGCTCTCAGAAGATTGAGGATACCGGTCCGCTAACCAAGAAGCGTATGGAGACCATGGATGAAGAGGTATTGGCCAATACCTTGCGCTTCATTGAAGAGAATACAGGGGACGGTACCCCCTGGTTTGCCTGGTTTAACACCACCCGTATGCATGTCAACACGCATCTGAAGGAAGAGTCGGTTGGTGTCACCGGCCTGGGCGTTGTCGCAGACGGCATGGTGGAGCACGATGGTCACATCGGCCAGCTGCTGGACAAGCTCGATGAGTTGGGTATCGCTGAGGACACGATTGTTCTCTATACCACCGACAATGGCGCCGAAGTGATGAGCTGGCCCGACGGCGGTACGACGATCTTCCATGGTGAGAAGAATACACCGTGGGAAGGCGGCTATCGCATTCCGATGGTTATGCGGGCTCCCCGCACGATCGAGCCGGGGACGATCAGCAACGGCATTGTTTCGCTGGAGGACATGCTGCCGACGATCATGGGTGTTGTGGGTGAGCCGGACATCAAGGAGCAGCTGAAAGAGGGTTACCAAGTGGGCGACACGACCTACAAGGTACACCTGGACGGCTACAACTTTGTACCGTTCCTGACCGAAGACGATGAGAAGTGGCCGCGCCGTGAGTTCTTCTACTTCACGGACGATGGTAGCTTGGCTGCCTTGCGAGTTGATAACTGGAAGGTCATGTTCCTGGAACAGCGTGCCGAAGGGTTCGACGTCTGGGGCGAGCCTTTTGTTCAGTTGCGGCTGCCCAAGGTATTCAATCTGCGCACGGATCCGCTGGAGAAGGCGCTACATGAATCCTGGGGCTTACCAGCGTTGGCATTTCGACCATGCATTCATGTTGGTTCCGGCGCAGGCCATTGCCCAGCAGTTCATGAGCACGTTTGCTGAGTTCCCGCCCCGTCAGAAACCTGGCAGTTTCAGCCTTGAAACGGCCGACGCGGTGATGACCGAGGCCACAACAAGCGGCCGCTAATTCCGGTCTAGTTGATGCAGTGAAGACGTGGGGCTGACGAACACCGGTCAGCCCCACGTCTTGCGATTGCTGGTTCGCACTCAAGGCCGGCCCGAAGGCGGAGCTTCAGCAAGAGTTCGCCTGCGTCTACAAAGTGTTTGCTGCCGTTCGAATTCGAGGGTGGCGAGATAGTGAAGGTCGTTTGCGACATCAGTGGTGAGCCATATGTGGATTACGAGATGCAGGTGCGCGCCTGGATGGCGTTGGACTAGCCAATGGTCGCGCTCAGACCCTTCGGCCGGCCGCTGATTGCAGCGGCCGGCCGATTTTCGGAGAAGGATGGACTTACCGATACTTGAGACCCTGGCGGTCTTTGCGCTGCGGGTGGGTGTTGCGGTAATCATCATGCTGATCGGCCGTTTTCTGGCCGGCCGCGTGCGCGACTTCACGCGCGAATTGCTGAAGAATCCCCAAATCGATCAGGCGCTGAGCGCCTCGATGGAAGGCATCCTTGTGCGGGTTGCCTTCTATGGCACACTCCTCATTGCGCTCATCATTGCGCTGGCGGTCCTGGGCGTGCCTGCGGCGGCCATTCTCTCCGTAACCAGTGCTTTGATTGTGGTGCTGGCCATTGCCCTGCGGGAGTCACTGTCGAACTTTGCGGCCACCGTCATGTTCATGATCTATCGGCCGTTCCAGGTGGGCGAGGAAATAGAGACGCTGAATCGGCGCGGCGTCGTGCAGGAGATGCAGCTGTTCAACACGGTCATCATGCAGACGGACCGTAGTCTGGCGACGCTGCCCAACGGCCAGATCATGCAGGATGGAATCGTCAACTTCACGCGACTGGGCTTCAGCCGCGTCGACCTGGCCTTCACGCTGAAGTACCAAACGGACGTTGAGCGAGCACGGGCCATCATCATGGAGATGATGAAGAACGATGAACGCGTTATGAAGGCGCCGCCTCCCGCAGTTGTGGCCCTAAATCTGGGTGAGAACGGCCTGGAGATGCAGGCGCGGCCGTTTGTGAAATATGACGATTGCGATCCGGTCCAGTACAGCTACCGACTGGAGATTATCGAACGCTTCAAGCAAGAGGGCATCGAGCTGGCCGTGCCTCAGCGGGATGTCACCCTGTCCGGCAACAAATGAGACGGCAGCCAGATTGACAATTGCGGCCAGTTGGCTACCATCTCATCAGACGCCGGAGACCAGGTTGAGAGAAATACCATTGCGGGGACGACAGCACACGACATGAACGAACCGATCGAATTGGCCGACACGGCCCAACGGCCGCTCCACGCGCCGCCACGCTTTCATCTTCTCAGCAAGCCGAGCGGCTCGACGTGTAACCTCGACTGCACCTACTGCTTCTTCCTGTCCAAGGAAGCCCTGTACCCCAACTCCAAGAGCCGAATGAGCGACCGGACGCTGGAGAACTACATCCGCCAGACGCTGGAAGCGCATCAGACGTCGGAAGTGACCATCGCCTGGCAGGGCGGTGAGCCGACGCTGATGGGCGTCGATTTCTTCCGGCAGTCCATTGCCTATGCCGAGCAATACAAGAGGCCGGACCAGCAACTATCGTATACCTTCCAGACCAACGGCGTCTTGCTGGACGATGAATGGTGCAGCTTCCTGAAGGAGCACAACTTCCTGGTGGGGCTGAGCGTGGACGGGCCGGAGGCGATACACAATACCTACCGCCTCAACAAGGGCGGGCAAGGCACGTTTCATCAGGTCATGCGGGGTTGGGAGTATCTCAAGAAACACGAGGTGGACTTCAACATCCTTTGCACCGTGAATGCCGCCAATCAGTATGAGGGACGGCGCGTCTATCGTTTCTTTCGCGACGAATTGGGCGCCGACTGGATGCAGTTCATCCCCATCGTGGAGCGGGCTACCCTGGAGACATTGCCCATCGCCAATCTGGGCTGGAGCGACCGGCCGGGCGGCGAGCGTCTGCTCTACACGCAGCAGGGCAACCTGGTCACCGAGCGGTCGGTGGGCGGCGAGCAATACGGACGATTTCTGGTCGATATCTTCGAGGAGTGGGTGCGGCATGACGTCGGCCAGGTGTTTGTGCAGTTGTTTGATGTGACACTGCACGCCTACTTCGGCCAGCACATGCTGTGCATCCATGCCCCGACGTGCGGCTATGGCCCGGCGTTGGAGCACAACGGCGATCTCTACACCTGCGATCACTTTGTTGAGCCCGACTTCTTGCTGGGGAATATCAACGAGACCCATATGCTGGAGCTGGTCGGTTCGCAGCAGATGCGTACGTTTGGCGACAACAAGCGCGATCTGTTGACGCGGCAGTGTCGCGAATGCGATGTGCGCATGTTGTGCAATGGCGGCTGCCCCAAGGATCGCTTTATTTTCTCGCGCGACGGTGAGCCGGGCCAAAACTATCTGTGCGACGGCCTGTATTTCTTCTTCGACCACGTGCGCCCAGCAATGACCGTCATGGCCAATCTCGTTCAGCGCAACATGCCCGCGGCCGGGGTCATGCAATGGATGGCTGAGCAAGATAAGCTGCGCGGCCGCAATGATCCTTGTCCCTGTGGCAGCGGCCGAAAATTCAAACAGTGTCACGGGCGAATGGCCAGCCAAGCCTAGGCGCCGATCCGTTCATCCTCAGTCAATCAAGGAGACAATGACCATGGCCGAAATACTTCCCTCCTGGCGCAACACCGCCTCGCGCCAACGCATTATCGACTTTGTGGTGGCAGTAACTGATGCAAGCCGGCCCCGCGTATGTCGCCCCGGATAAGCGCATCGCCGTATTCGATAACGACGGTACGCTGTGGTCGGAGCGTCCGGCGTATTTCCAGGCCATGTTTGCCTTCGACCGAGTAAGAGATTTGGCACCCGATCACCCGGAGTGGGTTCAAAGGCCGGAGATACAAGCATTATTGGCCGGGGATATGGCCGCCTTTGCTGACGGCGCCAAGGAGTTGTTGGTGGAAATTTTGGCCTTTACCCACGCCGGAATGACCACCGATGAGTTCGCAGCCTCGGTGCAGGCGTGGGTCGAATCGGCACGCCATCCGACGACCGGAGCACTCTATACGGACATGGTGTTCCAACCCATGCTCGAATTGCTCGATTATCTGCGAGCCAATGACTTCAGGACCTACATCGTTTCCGGTGGTGGCATTGAGTTTATGCGCGTGTTTGCTGAGGATACCTATGGCATCCCGCCTCATCAGGTGATTGGTTCGAGCATCGAGACGGTGTACGAAATGCGTGAGGATGGCCCGGTGTTGCTTCGCAATGCCAAGATCGACTTTATCGATGACCATGCCGGCAAGCCGGTGGGGATCAATCGTTTCATCGGCCAACGGCCGATTCTGGCCTTTGGCAATTCCGACGGCGACCATGAGATGTTGCAGTGGACAGCCGCCGGGGATGGGCTGCGTTTCATGGGCCTCGTCCACCACACCGATGCCGAACGTGAATGGGCCTACGATCGCGAGGCGGCTATTGGCGGGCTGGACGCGGCGCTGGACGAAGCCCATGCGCGAGACTGGGTTATCGTGGACATGCAGCGTGACTGGCGCGTGGTACATAAGTACGCCGTAAAGTAGCCGGCATGGTTCATCAATGACGTGGTGGGTGACGCTCGTTAACTCAGACAGTCATCTCCCTGCTTTAATCAGGCAGGGCGTCCGGGGGCTGGTGTCGCTAACCTACGCCAAATCTGCTTCCTGACAGTGCCCCGGTAGTGTGTTACAGTCAATGGACAGTGAAGGTGGGGAGTCCTCCTGCCGACTGTTCCTGGTTGATTGGTTCCAGATCTTGAGAAATGAGGTGTGGTGATGAGTGACGGATGGCGGAAGTTCTTCACGTTTTTGCTGGGCGCATTGTTCGTCCTTTCTTTCATCGTGTTCGTGGTAGGCTTGGCCGTGCGCCGCGATTTGCTGCACGCTGACCTGTACTCGCAGGCCCTGGCGGACAACAATGTCTATGACCGGCTGTATACTGAGGTGTTGGCTGACCCGGCCGTTCAGGAGCAGTTCAAAGAGCTGACCGGCATTAACATCAATCTCATCACTGAAGAAGCCTATGCCCAGATTGTCGGCGCGCTTTTCTTGATCCTGCCGCCGGCTGAGATTGAAGCCAACGTTGATCAGTTCTTCACCGGGTTGACCGCCTATCTGCGCGGCGAGACCAACGAACTGCCGGAAGACGTCCAGTGGGGCGCAGCGCTTACACCCGATGTGCTGGCCGAACGAGTGGCCCGCGCTTCAACCACCATCATTGTTGAAACGATTGATAGGACCGTTCCGCTGGTCGTTGAGAAGACAATACCGTTTGCTCAGGACGAAGTGCTGGCCTATATCGATGAAGTAACGCGCGGCATTTTGGGGCCGATCCCGACCCGATTGCTGCGGATGACTGTTTCCGGCCTGTCGCTTGGGGATGGGGCGCGATTAACCAATGTTTTGCTAGGCCCGGCGGCCGATACCACGAGTGATGAGACCAAGTTGCAAATGCAAGCGGCCATTGCCGCCGACGACCTGACCGGCGCCATTGCCATTGCCGTGACCCAACGGCTGGAACGGCAAGTAACGACCCGCCTGGCTGCGGCCGAACCACGTTTGGCCCAGACCCAGGCGCTCATCGGCATTTCCGGCGCCGCCGCTGCCGTTGGGCAAACACGCGACCAAACCGTCGCCGGCCTGAATCAGGTTCGCGGCTTGTTGCCCTCTTGCGAACATTGATGATTGTCGCCGCAGTGCTCATGGTTATCAGCATGATCCTCATCATCTGGCTTAACTCTGACGGCCTGGACGACATGCTGCGGGCCATCGGCTGGACTCTGGTCATTGCCAGCGGCCTGGTCATGATTCTATGGTGGGTCGCTCGCCTGTTCCTGCAATCGCGCATTGCCACCGCGCTGGGCGCGACCGCTGTTGGTCCGGCCAGCCTGGATGCCATCATTGACGATGTGGTCGGCACGCTGGCCAACGGCGTCTGGCAGTCCGTCTGGACGCGTGGCGCTGCCTTTCCTGATAGTCGGCCTCATCACCCTGCTATTTGCTTATAGCAAGCCGCTGTTTGACTTCCTCAGCAGACTGCTGGAGCCCATCTGGGACTACAAGTGGACTGTTCTGGCGGCGGTGTTCGGCGCAATCGTGTTGATCCCGCTCCTCTGGGGCTTGTTCTCGGCGGATGAATCGACGGCGGAGCTGCCGTGCAATGGGGATGCCGAGCTGTGCGATCGGCCGCTCGACGACGTGGCGTTCGCGTCGAGCCACAATGCTATGTCGATTGCTGACTACGGGTGGGTGTGGCCGATGCATGACGGCACCATAACTGACCAGCTCAATGGGGGCATTCGCGCTCTGCTCATCGACACGCACTACGTTGACGAACCGGCCGATGGCGATCCCGGTTATTTGGCTTCCTTCCCCGCCGGGTGCCCAAGCGTTTGCCCAAGACTTAATAGCCAACTTCCGACCACCGGCCACGGACCGATTGGTCCTGTGCCATGAATTCTGTGCCCTGGGTTATTCCTACTTCGATGAGATGCTCGTCGAAGTGCGGACCTTCCTTGAGGACAACCCGCGGGAAGTGCTTTTCCTGATTATTCAGGACGAAACCAATGCGGAGGACACGACGCGCACGATCGAAGAGGCGGGTCTGGCGCCCTACATCTACACCCATGAACTTGGCCAACCGTGGCCGACCATGCGGGAAATGATTGACAGCGGCCAGCGACTTATTGTTCTGGCCGAGAACGAGGGCCCGCCACCGGCCTGGTATGGCAATGCCTTCGACGTGACGCAAGAGACGCCTTACACGTTCATTTTCCCCGACCAGTTCAACTGCAATCCCAACCGGGGTGCAGCCGACAATCCGTTCTTCATGGTCAACCATTGGATTCAGCGCGGCGCTCCCAATCGAGTTGACGGCGCTGTGGTCAATGAGTATGGCTTCCTCCTCAACCGTACCCAGCAGTGCGAGACGGTGCGCGGCATGCTGCCGAATTTCGTGGCGGTCAACTGGTGGTCGCAAGGTGATCTGTTTGATGTGGTCGATACGTTGAACGGCCTAAGCAGAGTTGAGGCAGCGACGCCCTAGGACTGTCTACTCGGACGTTCGGTCATGTCACTCACAGCCTGATTGGCGAGTAATCCAGGAAGCCCTGCCCAGTGCGGGGCTTTCTATTTCATTGACATCACTCGCCACTTAACGTACATTTTGGGACGTTTGCACTGTTGAAAGCCGTTGGGTTAAATACCATACATATGACTGGTTCTATCGAAAGATTCGCAATTTGGACTGTTCGGCTGGCTGTCTCAATCCTGGTGACAGCTATCGCCCTTCTGGTAACGGCCTGGATCATTCCAGGTATGGACTTCGTCGAAACGACACTGGGGCCGAGCTGGCTGCAGGCTGTCGCCGCCGCTATTCTCATTGGCTTGATCAATCTGTTGCTTCGGCCTGTAGTGCTCTATATCTCGCGGCCGCTTGGATTCTTCTTGCTCTTTGCGGTCGGCTTTTTGCTCAATGTGATATCGCTCTATCTGGCGGCCTGGATGCTGCCCGGATTCCAGTTGCCCGGTTTCCTGCTGACGCTCATTGCCAGCATCATTATTGCCATGGTCAATGTCGTGATCGCCGGGTTCCTGAACCTGGGCGACGAGGACTCCTATTACCGGCAGCGCACCGAGCAAAAGGCAGCGGAGACTCCTTTTCCGACGTCTGATGAGCCGGGACGAAAACTCGCCATGCTCGAGATTGACGGTCTCAGCTATCATCATATGATGCACGCTTTGGAGCAGGGCCGGATGCCGACGCTGCAAGCTATGATAGACGAGGAAGGCTACGTCCTGTCCAAAGTGGACTGTGGCATTCCTTCCCAGACATCGGCTTGCCAGGCGGGCATCATGTTCGGCGACAACAGCGACATCCCCGCCTTTCGGTGGTTTGACAAGACAGAGCAGAAGCTGATCGTCTCCAGCAGTGATGCTGATGAGCTGAATCGGCGCTATGCGCTGGGCGAGGGCCTGATGCGCGGTGGGTCCAGCGTTTCCAATATGCTCAATGGCGATGCCTATAAGTCGATCATGACGGCCGCCGACCTGCGATCGGCCGATGACGAAGAGGCCAAGCGCCGGGCAGATGACGTCTATCTTTTGATGCTGGACCCTTCATTTCTGTTGAGTACCATCGCCCGCTATTTTGGCATGGTTGGGGTTGAACTTTGGGAAGGTTGGCAGCAACGGCGAAAGGATGTCTGGCCGCGGCTAAACCGAGTGGCCCACTTCTATCCGTTCATTCGCGCGGGCACGTCGGTGGCCTTGCGAGACTTGGGCGCCAGTTTTGCCGTCATGGATATTCTGCGCGGGTCGCCTTCTATCTATGTCACGTGGCCGGGCTACGACGAAGTGGCGCATCATTCGGGACCCTGGACCGACGACGCTTTTAATGAATTGGCGCGGTATGACAAGATCATCGCGCGCGTCCGCAGTACGATTAAAGAGAAGGGATTGGGTCACTACGATCTGATTATCCTGTCCGACCACGGTCAGTCGTTTGGACCGACGTTTCAACAGCGGTACGGTGTCAGCATTAAGGAGTTTATAGAGCAACAACTACCGGAAGGGACCACTGTCACCGCGGCAATTGGCGGTGACACGGGTGCGTCGGCCCTTAACTCAGCCAGTGTCGAGATTGGCCAGGCCCAACAATCCAGCGGCAAGAACCGCACGGCGAACCAGCTTGTCAAGCAGACGCAGCGCCTGGCAGAGCAGGCATCGATTGAGGAGCAAGCACGCATGGCCGCATCGCTCAAGCCGGCGAATGTGACCGCCTATGGTAGTGGCAACCTGGCGCAGGTGTACTTTGACCTGTTCCCGCGCAAGATTACACTGCCTGAGTTAAACGCGGCCTATCCGGATATGGTAGATACGCTTGTCCACCATGAGGGGATTGGACTCGTATGCGGCTATTTGGAAGACGGGACGCCCGTCGCTCTCAGCAAGAATGGGATGCGCAATCTCCACACGGGCGAAGTGACCGGTGAGGATCCACTGTTGCCCTATGCCCCGTCGGATGGCTACGGAGCCTCAACTATCGATATTCGGGCTTGGCAGACCCGTCGCGTGATGGACTTTCCGCACGCAGGCGATTTGATGCTGATCAGCACGGTCTACCCTGACGGCACCGTGGCCGCCCTGGAAGAACTTATCGGCAGCCACGGCGGCCTGGGCGGCGAGCAGACCGACGCGTTCATCTTCCACCCGCCGGATATGGAAGTGAACGAAACACGCAATTCCACCGATGTCTATCACATTCTAAACGCCCATCGAGGGTCGCCGGTGCCGCCACCGCCACCACCGGCCGAGCTTGCTCCGGCAACTGAGGATTGGCAGCCGAGGAATCTGTGGGCCGGCTTAACCATGGTGGCGACCTGGCTGGAGCACATCTTCCGCTGCATGATCCCTGATCGGGATGCGTTCCGTGGTGTCGTCAATGATCCCCTGATGACCGGTCCGGCTGTGCTGGTTGGGATGGTTGGGACAATGCTGTTGGCGCTCTTCATTGATGGGATTAATCTGTCGGACTGGGTCATCGTGCCCGTGCGCGAAGTGGGCTTCTTCATCAGTGTGCTTGTTCTGTTTGGCGTCGGGTTCTTGCTGACGCGCAAGGGCAGCTTTGCGAGAACGATGCGGGCCGTTGGCTTTGCCCAGAGTCCGACGGTGCTCCTGGTGTTTGCGCTGTATCAACCCCTGTCGCACATCGTCATTTTGATCGTGACCGCCCTGACGGTCATTGGTGTGTGGATTGGCGTGTCTGAAGCGTCGGAAACAAAGGGCTGGCAGACAGCGCTTATACCTGTAATCTATCTTGTAATTGGTACAGTGGGCATTGCGGCGCTGCTGATTCTACTGGCGGGCGGGGTCGTCACGCTGATCAGTGTGCTACAGACACTTGGCTTGGTTCCGATGTCGCCCTAGGTGACGATCATTCGCTGATTGCTACAACCGGCCAAAGAAACAAAAAAGGCCCGGTCGGTCAGGAGCAAACTCCTGGCTGACCGGGCCTGATTTCGTCCTAAGCGACGTTACTTGCCGATTACGGGGCGGTTTCGGGATAGCCCGGAACCTGCTTGCGGTAATTGATGGTGCTCGACCAGTGCATAACATCCAGCACGACGCCCAGCCCAACCCAAATCCACTCCCAACCGGTTACGCCACCCGGGCTCCACGCCAGCATGTACATAACGGTTGTGAACGGGGCAAAGATAATACCCAGGAGAGGGATGAACCAGTCACCAGCCCATACAAGGTCCCAACGATTACTAAAAATCCAGGCCAGGATAAGCGCAATGCGGGGGGCGAATGCGATACCCATTGCCAATAAACAACCGCAACCGAGTCCAATCAACATTTTCCTATTCCTCCACTACTTTTTTCAACGTCCAGAGGCATCACGTGCGGCAGGGTTCCGTCGCAGCATCCTAAATGGGTAGCCCTGACACTGATACACGCATTGTAGGGTATCTGTGCTAATCATGTCAATCTATGGGCTAAGCAAACGAAGGATTTGCACCACTAATGGACCCTTTTGGTGCAGATGGAGATACTGTCGCGTCCCGGAACCAGATCGCCTCTTGACAAGATGTCTTAAGACTAATATACTTAATCTTGAAAGGTAACTACGTTAGTCTTTGGAGATAGTCCGATGATGCATAGTGAATCAGTGAAAAGCCCGGAGCAACCAAGAACCTGGAGTATGCCGGCCATTTTGTTGCGCCTGGAAGGTCTTGTTGTGTTGGCGGGAGCGACGGCCGTTTACTTCAGCCTGGGCTATACCTGGTGGGTGTTCCCGCTGTTTCTCCTGGCGCCCGATTTGTCGGCGCTTGGCTATCTGGCCGGCCCGCGCATTGGCAGCATGGCCTACAATGCTGCACACACTATCGCGGTGCCGCTGGTCATTGGCTTGGTGGGGTGGTGGTCGGGCTCAAGCCTGGCCGTACAAGTCGCCCTGATCTGGCTGGCCCACATCGGCATGGACCGCATGGTTGGCTATGGCCTCAAGTATCCCGACAGCGCCAAGCATACTCATCTCGATGCCATCTAGAGTACCAATATGCCCTACCCATCGCAGATTACTCACGAGCAGATTCTAGAGGCGACTGAGCGCCTGATTGAAGAGAAAGGTGTCGAGTTTGCCACGCTCAACGATGTAGCCACTTCGCTGGGAGTCAAGACACCTTCTCTCTATCGCTACGTAGACAGCCGAACTGAGTTGCTTAAGGAGGTGAACCTTCGCTTCCTGAATGGCCTGTTTGATGCGATGTCGGCCGCATCAGAATCGCAACTGGCGAGCACGGAGCGTATGCTGGCCGTCATGGGTGCCTACCGCCGGTACGCCCATGATCACCCCGGCCTGTATCTCATGTCGTTTGCCTATATGGTGGACGAGCTTCGACCTGGCGAAGATTTTCTGGTTCGTCTAGTGCTGCCTTTGCAGTGGGCGATGGTAGACATTGCCGGGCCGGAGCGGTCGCTGGGGGCGTTGCGCAGTGTGCTGGCATTTGTCCACGGGTTCGTGATGTTGGAGTTGACGAACCAACTGCGCCGCGGCGGCGACCTGGGGACTGACTTTGTTGACGGTGCCAGGGCTCTGTTGGCCGGTTGGAAAGCCACTACCTAGCCGAGAACACGCGTGGGTCGCCGAATCCGTCGATTCGGTCTATTATCAACCGGTGGGCCCGGCCGAGTCCATATCTTTGAGCGCCGGGCCAGGACTATCCACAATGCATATCCTGGTGACGAATGACGATGGGGTATTGGCGCCCGGCCTATTGGCGCTGGCCAAGGCCATGACCCAGTTGGGCCAAGTGACTGTGCTGGCGCCGGATCGCAACTGGTCGGGTGCCGGCCATGTGAAGACGCTCCACCGGCCGCTGCGGGTACGTGAGGCCGCCATGGCTGACGGCACACCTGCGCTGAGCTGTGACGGGGCGCCGTCAGACTGCGTGGCCATCGCCCTATTGGGCCGTGTGCCGGAAAAGATCGATTTGGTCGTATCCGGTATCAATCCCTATGGCAATCTGGGCCACGACGTCACCTACTCCGGAACAGTGACGGCGGCTATGGAAGCGGTCATTGCCGGGGTTCCGGGCCTGGCGTTCTCGCTGGCCGCCGATGACACTACCACCGAGTGGAATTACGATTCCGCCGCCGCCGTAGCCCGCACGGTTGTGGCCACGGCGATTGTCAACGGTCTGACCCCCGATCTGTTGCTCAGCGTCAATATCCCGCCCGGCCCGGCCGAATCGATTCAGGGCTATCGTGTTACACGCCAAGGACTGCGCGTCTATCGCGATCTCCTCGATGAACGTCTTGATCCGCGCGGACGGCCGTATTATTGGATCGCCGGGGACTTTCCCACAGGCGTACCGGATGAAGGTACCGATTTTGGCGCTCTGGCCGATGGGTATGTGTCCATCACGCCGCTGCAGTTGGATCTCACGTCCTATCGCCAGGCGCAGCGATTGAGTGCCTGGTCGTGGATTCTTGAGCCGGACAAAACCGCTCCTGCCTCAGGGTCGACAACTGAAGGGCCGAATAACGCAGCATGAACAAAGTAGCGATGATACTCTTGTTGCTGGTGGGCGCGTTGGCGCTGACCCCCAGCTTTGACCATGTGCTGGCCGAGAACCCGGTGGGCACGCCCGTTCCTGACCATCCAACGATCGAGCCGGATATGCCCCCGCTGGATGGTGGATCGCCATATGCCTTTCCCATCATTCCCAGTCCCCCCCATTTCCCTGAAGACAATGACGAAGATGAACCGCTTGCCATTGATGTTTGGAACGGTGCCTATCAGCACTTTGGGCAGCTGGGCACACCGCAAACTTGGCTCAATATCGTCGGCTCCGTTCGTGGGCCTCGAGCAATTGAATCGTTGACGTATTCGCTGAACGACGGACCCGAACAGGGATTGTCGCTGGGCGCCGATCGGCGCCGGCTGTTCGGTCAAGGCGACTTCAACATTGAGCTGGATTACCGCCTGGTCGCGGCTGCGCCGAGTAGCAATACAGTGCGGATTACGGCAGATGATGGCCAGACGATCGTCACGCAGGATGTGGTTTTCACTTACGAACCAAATCAGCGATGGCCCCTGCCATATACGGCCGATTGGTCGGCTGTGTCGGCCGTCGCGGATGGCGGGCAGATCGTTGACGGCGCATGGCGCATTGGCAACGGGTTGCTGCAAAATGTTGTGCCTGGCTATGATCGCCTGGTGGCCATCGGCGATATGTCCTGGACCGACTACGAAGTAACCGTGCCGGTGACGGTGCATGCAATCAACACAGCCGGTTGGCGCGGGCCGAGCAATGGCGCAGGCGTCGGCATTATTGCCCGTTGGTCAGGGCATTACGCTATCGATGACGAACAGCCACGGCTGGGCTGGCGCAATTTGGGTGCGTTGGCCTGGTATCATTGGAGCCCAAAGGGAAACGCGGGATTCGAATTGCGCGGCCAGGGCGGTGGTACATTGGCTTCCCGTTCAAACCCGCAGATACAGCTCGATGTTCCTTATGTGTTCAAGCTGCGAGTCGAGTCATTGAAAGGCCCGTCATCTCCAGCTACCTATAGCTTTAAGTTCTGGAAAGCTGACGAGGCTGAACCGGAGCAGTGGACGTTACAGGCTGCAGGCAAGTCCGGTGATCCTCAATCCGGCTCACTCATGTCTGGTTGCCCACCAGGTGGACGTCAGCTTTGGAAACGTTACGGTCGTGCCGGTGACCACCCGGACTGTTACCGTAGCCCTGGAAGATAGCCTCAACGGTACGATTGAAGCTAGGCCAACAAAACCGGTTTATCAGGCCGGTGAACAAGTGGAGTTCGTGGCGATTCCGGCTGCTGGGTTTCGATTCTCGGGGTGGACGGTGATCTAGGCGGCGCGAACAACCCGCATCCGATCATATTGAACGATGACATGGTGGTTGGGGCATTGTTTGAACCGGATACGCTTGAGGTATTCGTTAGTCCTTCCGGCAGCGGGTCGGTCGATGGGTTGTCTTACCCAGCAGAGGTGACATCTTGCAGTCGGGAAGTTCCGGCAATCCTGGACACAGGTCAGGGACTAGCGGCCACGAATAGTCCGTTGGGCGGCCGTAGCGACATTGAGGCCTTCACGCTGCTTGGCAGGATGCGTTCGCTATTGGTGGCGCTCCGCCAGACCTCTGGTGGTCGAGGGTCTGGGAATGATTGCACCATCGGATATACTTCGAATTCATCCGGACGTAACCGGCGGCTTTTCGGCCGACAGCACGGTCGAGCTATTGCTGGACGGCTCGACGGTGGCGTTGACCACCGCCGGTGAGAAGATCGATGCCCTGGCAGTAGACGGCAACAGTCGCCTCCTGATCAGCATCTCCGGCACGGGCAAGGTCTTCGACAGTGCTGGAAATACTATCACCGTGCGCGATGAGGACTTGATCTCGTATGGCGGCCTATTGGCGGGCGATGCACGCCCAGCGACATGGGAACTGATTTGCGACGGATCGCGGGTGCCCGGCCTGGGTGTGGAGGACATAGTTGGATTATCCGTGGATGCAGGCACCGGCCGCACCTTTTTGAGCCTGGCGGGTAGCTTCAAGATTGCCGGAACCTCAGGCTCTGCACGCGACATCATTTCGCTCTCAGACTGTACAACCGACGCGACCTCGCGCCTGGAGTGGAACTCCCGCGACGCGGGATTCAACAAGCCGTTTGACGCGATGGCGTTCCGGCCTTGAGTAACAGGAGGCAATTGACACGATGCTCTACGGACCACGCGTGACATTGCGCGCCATTGAGCGCGAAGACATTCCCACGATCCATCGGTTCAACAATGATATCGAGGTGGAGTTGGCCGGTGGCGGCGACCCGCCGTATCCTCAGTCGCTCGCCCGTGCCTATGCCTTTTTCGACAAGGAAGCGGCCGAGGGTAGGAAAGAAGGCAGCAACTTCGCCATCGAAGCCGACGCACAGTTGATTGGGTATTGCGGGCTATATGGCACCGACGAGGTGGCGCGTTCGGCCAGCATGGGCATCAGCATCGGCAACAAGGCGTATTGGGGCAAGGGCAATGGCCGCGAGGCCGTCGCTCTGTTGGTTGACTATGGCTTTCGGATGCTCAACCTGCATCGCGTTTACCTGGATGTCCACGCCAGCAATGAACGAGCTATACGCGCCTACCGGGGCGTCGGCTTTGTGGAGGAGGGGCGGCTGCGGCAACACATCTGGACGGACGGTCACTATGATGATCTCGTCTATATGGGACTGCTGCGCGACGAGTGGCCGGGCTTTGCCGCGTGGTCAAGCTGAGAGTCTGTGCCCGATGAGTTCCCTATATGCCGACCGCAGTTTCGACCTGGCTCAGATATTGAGTAACTATCTTTGTCCCCGATCAACAACAGGATGACCGGCGCCTCTCGTAGTCATCAACGAAAGTCACTATGGAAACGGCCGAGATTCTAGCCCTATTTGATCGCGAGCAGCGGGCCGATATCACCTACCTCGGAACCACTCGCGAAGTGCAACCCCATGCTGTCCGGATTGTGCGGCCGAAGCCGGGCAAGAGTTTCGTGCTCTATTCGGACCTGAATGAGCACAACGCGGACTCGGTCATCGACGAACAGATTGCCTACTTCACCAGCAAAGACCTGCCGTTTGAGTGGAAGGTGTTCGGTCACGACAAGCCTGCTGACCTAACCGAGCGATTGGTGGCCCGCGGTCTGGTGGCCGATGCGCCGGAAGCGATCATGCTGCTCGACTTAGAGAGGGCGCCGGCTGAACTGCTTGGGCCGGTTCCTGCTTTGGTGCGGCGTCTCGAGGACCCGGCCGAGTTGGAAGATGTGGTCGTGGTCCTGGAGTCGGTGTGGGGCGGAGATTTTGGCTGGGTCCACCAGCGTCTGGGCGCCGAGATGGCCGTCCCGGACACCATCAGCGTGTACGTGGTGTCGGTGGCGGGACATCCCGCGAGCGTGGCCTGGGTCTATTTTCCGGCAGGCCATTTCGCGACGTTCTGGGCGGGTTCGACGGTAGAATCACTGCGTGGACGCGGACTATACACCGCGCTGTTGGCGGCGCGGGTTCAGGAGGCCCTGGCGCGCGGCAAGCGATACGCCATCCTCGATGCCGGACCGATGAGCAAGCCAATTGTGGCCCGCTATGGCTTCCGCGAGTTGACGACTGCTACGGCCTGCGACTGGCCGGAGGCGGCATCAGGCTAGGCCAAGCAGGACTACCGCCTGCGTTTCGGCCATGACCTGAGCAAACTCATCGTGTGAGAGTCCGAGCGCGTGTTTGGCGTTGGCCGAGGGGGCCGCTTCGTCGGCGGGCGGCGTGCCGGCCGAGTCCCGTTCCGCAGCAACAAGGGCCATGGACAACAGTGAATTCAAGGTCATGCGGGCTTCGATATATGTTGTCAGATTGGACACAATGGTACCTCGCTTGGCCTTCGCTATCCGGTTTCGTACACTCACGCAGCAGAAAGATGGGTGAGCTTCATAGTACCACAGAATCGGTGGTTACGATCCGGTCGGTCGCCGATCTGAAGCATTCGCTCACCTGGGACCGAGCGAGCGGTTATTCGGGAAACAGCGTGTGGTCGGTGGGGTCAATGCGGCGCGTGGCATGCCCAAGCACGGCATTCAGCAGCTCAATGGCCATCCGCGACTCCAGAGTGACACCGGCTCGAACGCCAACGCAGGGATCGTGACGGCCCTTCTCCAAGGTGAAGTCGATTTCGTCAAGGTTCTTGCGCACGGATTCCTGCGGCCGAACGATGGAGCTGGTCGGCTTGAACGATACGCGTGCGACCAGGGGATTGCCTGTCGTAATGCCGCCCAGCAGGCCACCGTGGCTGTTTGCTTGATAGCCGGTGGCGCGGATGGGGTCGTTGTTGGCGCTGCCTGTTCGCTCGGCCACGGCCACGCCTGCGCCAATCTCGCAGGCCTGCACGGCATGCAGCCCGCCCAGCGTGCCCATCAGACGTGCTTTCAGGCTGTTGTACAGCGGGTCGCCGGCCAGCGCCGGGACGTTGAGGGCAATGACTTCCACGACAGCCCCAAGAGAATCCCCGGCAATGCGTGTTTCCTTGATCAACTCCCCAGCGGCCGTGGCGAACGTATCACCCAGCGCCGGGATGCCGGTTTGTTCCCAGTTGGCGGCTATGGCACTCTGCAAAGCCTCGATCACGTCCCGGTCTACGTGTGGCCCCAGACCACGTACAGCGTCTGACAGCGTATTCTGGGCGCGCAGCGGGCCGACCTGGGTCACGGCCGAAATGAACACGGTACCGAAGTGATCCCTCAGGACGCGCCGGGCAATCGACCCGCCGATGACATCGGAGATGGTGGAGCGATAGCTGGATCGGCCGCCGCCCCGGCTATCGACAAAACCGCGCGATTGGTGATGTTTGACCAGATCGGTATGGCCTGGCCTGACCTCACCTTCCGGACCCTGAAATTGCGTGTAGTGCTGAGATCGACTGCTGGTTGACAGGACGATGGCGCTGATCGGCTCGCCGGTGGTGTAACCAGTTTCATAGCTGCCGGTCTGCGCCAGATCATGCGTTTCGACCGATCCGGTCTGGACCGGGGGGCCGGCCGTCAGCTGCATATGGTCATCCTGATAAATGCCGGAAAGAAGAACTACACGATCACCCTCGCGGCGTGGCGTGCCATGTTTGCTGCTGCCGGGTCGACGACGATCCAGTTGGTCCTGAATCTCCGCGCGGGTCAAGAACTGTCCCGGCGGGCAGCCATAGACAATGGTGACGACACCAGGGCCATGAGATTCTCCCGCGCCGGCGACGGCAAAATACGGTCCGCTGAGTAGTTCGATCATAGCCGCGATTCTAGCATAGCCTGAGACAAACGGGTCAGGCAAGCGCCAATTCAGCAAACCGGCGAATGGCGGCCATGTGCTCGGCCGGGGTTGTGAAACCTGCGCCCATTGTATTGAGACTGGCGTGCGTTGCCCCTGCGGCGTGCCAGCCTTTCAGCGTTACCACAAGGTCTTCAGGCCGGCCGTCGTCCCAGTGGACACGCGGCTCAATGCCGATGTCGGCGCGACTGCGGTTGTTCTGGGTCAGGAATTCATCCAGCTTGCTAAGGCAGTCTGATGCGGCTGCGGCCGTTCGGAAGCCGGGCATCCATCCTTCGCCCAGTCGGGCGATCCGCTCCAGAACAACATCGGCGTGGCCGCCAAACCAGAGGGGAATCGGCCGTTGCACCGGCAGCGGGTTGATCCCTGCATCGGGGATATCGTGCCATCGCCCTTTGAATGTCACCAGGTCCTCCGTCCACAACTGCCGCAATACCTCGATCTGTTCTTCCTGTCGCTTGCCCCGCGTGTGGAAGTCTTCGCTGAGGGCGATGTACTCGACCTCGTTCCAGCCGGTGCCTATGCCCAGGCGCAGACGGCCGTTGGAGATTGCGTCCAGCGTGGCCGCTTGCTTGGCGACAAGTGCGGTCTCGCGCTGGGGCAAAATCAGAATGCCGGTGGCAAAGCCCAGGGTCTTGGTGACGCCGGCCATGTAGCTAAAGAGGACGAACGGTTCAAGGAACGACTCGCGATAAGTATACGGGCCACGCCAGCCGCCCGGCCGGTCAGGGTTGGCGCCGAGCACATGGTCGTAAGCCAGAATATGACTGTAGCCGAGAGCTTCGGCCGTCTGAGCGTAGTCGATAAGCGCGGCCGGGTCATGGCCGAACTCAGTCTGCGGAAACACTAGACCAATTTGCATTCGTTACCTCCGGGACTCGATAGAACTGATTATAGTGCAAATGGCCGATTCCGGCGGCGAAGGAGTACGGAGCGTCGTGAGAGGGTGGCAATTTTGGATGAGGTGCATTGCGATCGTCCCTTCGCGGACGTATAATTGCAAATTGGGTCTCAGGATTAGCCAACGCTTAACTTGCTCTCACCCTTGCACCGTATCTGGTGACAAAAACGTATAGTACGTGGAAACAGACGCGGCGGATAGCCGTCCGACCGCGCTTCAACAACAGGAGAACAACATGGCAAAACGAAACAAAGTCCGCATCGCGATTGTGGGTGTGGGTAACTGTGCCGCCGCGCTGGTGCAGGGTCTGCAATACTATAAGGATGCGGCTGTCGACGAAGAAATCCCCGGCCTCATGCATGCCACCATTGGTGGCTATCATGTCAGCGATATCGAAATTGTGGCCGCCATTGATGTCGTCGAAGGCAAAGTTGGCAAGGACCTGAGCGAGGCCATTTGGGCTTATCCCAACAACACCATCAAGTTCGCTGAGGTGCCCAAGCTGAATGTCAAGGTGTCCCGCGGCATGACCTTCGATGGCCTTGGCAAGTATGTATCAACCGTCGTCACCAAGGCCCCCGGGCCAACCGATGACATCATCAGTATCCTGCGCGACACGAAGACCGACGTGATCGTCAACTTCCTGCCGGTGGGCTCGGAGATGGCAACCAAGTGGTATGTGGAGCAGGCGCTGGAGGCTGGATGCGGATTCGTCAATGGCATTCCGGTGTTCATTGCCAGTTCGCCCTACTGGAGCAAGCGCTTCGAAGCCGCCAATTTGCCGATCGTAGGCGATGACATCAAGAGCCAGGTGGGCGCGACCATTACCCATCGCGTGCTGGCGAACCTGTTCATCGACCGCGGCGTCCACATTGACCGCACCTACCAACTGAACTTTGGCGGCAATATGGACTTCTATAACATGCTGGAGCGCGAGCGCCTGGAGTCCAAGAAGATCTCCAAGACGCAGGCCGTGACCAGCCAGCTGCCGTATGAAATCGAGCCGCGCAACATTCACGTCGGCCCCAGCGACTACGTGCCGTGGTTGGAAGACCGCAAGTGGTGCCACATCCGTATGGAAGGCCGCGCGTTTGGCGACGTACCGCTGAATCTCGAGCTGAAGCTCGAAGTGTGGGACTCACCCAATTCGGCCGGAGTGATCATCGACGCGGTTCGCTGCGCCAAGCTGGCGATGGATCGCGGCCAGGGTGGCCCGATTCTGGAGCCGTCTTCTTACTTCATGAAATCGCCGCCAGTGCAATACACGGACGATGAAGCCCGCCGCGCTGTGGAAGAGTTTATCGCCGCAGAGCCGGCTGCCCCTGAAGGCAACGGCCAGGTGACGAAAGAAGTCGCGGCCGCCGACTAATTCCGTTCTGCCCAGAGGTTCAAGAGCCCGGTTCCTTCAACGAACCGGGCTTTTTCGTTCCTAGCCACGCCCGACGTTGGCCCACAGAAAGGCATAGATATCGGCCGTTTCGTCGATGAGCTTGGACGTAGGCTTGCCCAGCCCATGCCCGGCACGCGTCTCGATTCGCAGCAGGATGGGATGGTTCGCGTCGAATTCGTATTCGGCCGCCGCCTGAAGCGTCGCACCAAATTTGAGCGAGTGCATCGGCACGACACGATCATCGGTGTCGGCCGTGGTGATGAGTATCGGTGGGTACGTGACGTCTGTCCGCACGTTGTGCAGCGGGGAGTAGGCCAACAGGAATTTGAAGTGCTCGGGGTCTTCGTCGGCGTTGCCATATTCCGGCGTCCAGTAGCGCCCGGCCGTGAAGTGATGGTAGCGCAACATGTCGATTACCGGCACACCGCTGTGGACCGCGCCGAACAGGTCAGGTCGTTGCAGCATGCAGGCCGCCGTGAGCAACCCACCATTGCTGCGTCCGTCAATCGCCAACTGGCTAGAATTCGTGTAGCCATTAGCGATCAACCACTCCCCGGCGGCGAAGAAGTCGTCGAATACGTTCTGCTTGTTGCCCAGCATTCCGGCAGCGTGCCACGATTCACCGTACTCCTGCCCTCCGCGCAGATTGGCGCTGGCGAACACGCCCCCTTGTTCCAGCCACAGGATGCGGGCCGGAGAGTACACCGGCAGCACGTTGATGTTGAAGCCACCGTAGCCGTAGAGCAGGGTCGGCCGGCGGCTGTCCTGCGGCACCTCGCGCTGATGGACAAGGAAGACCGGCACCTGTGTGCCGTCCTTCGACGGGGCAAACACCTGCCGCGTTTCAAAGCGCGTGACGTTTACCGGTATCTTCGGCTGCCAAAGCGTTTGGGTCTCGCCGGTTGCACTGTTGTAGCGCAGCACCGTCGGCGGGTACAGAAAAGAGGTAAACAACAGGAAGCTTTCCGGATCGTCCGGCTGCCCGGTCAGTTCGAGCACCTGACCCATCGTCGGTAGCGGTATTTCGCCCAGCGGCTCGCCACTGAGGGCATAGCGCTCTGCGCGGTGGCTGGCATCCTTCATGCGGATGAGTATCAGTTCATTGCCGGCCATCTGTCCAAAGTCCAGGGCCCCTGCCTGCTCAGCCACAATCTCGCGCCAGTCCTCGCGGTTCGGTTGGCTAGTGTCGATGGCGATGATTCGGCCGTTGGGTGCGTCCCAATCAGTGTGGAAGTAGAACTGGTCGCCGACGCTACCCAGAAAGGTATAGCCCGCCTCCATGTCATCAATCAAGCGCACGAAGTCACCACTGCCGGTCAACGGCCGATAGGCGATGCGGTTGCGGTGATCCGTGCCTTCCCATACGGTCAGTACCAGATACTGGCCATCGGCGGTGATCTGAGGCCGGAAGCCCAGACTGGGCGCATCGGGGCGGGCATAGAGGAGCTGATCAGTGGCCTGGTCCGACCCCAGCTGGTGCAAGTAGACGCGATGATGGGTGCTGTCGGCAACGCCGGCCAGCGGCCCTTCAGTCCGCTCGTCCGGTGACGGATAGCGGGCATAAACAAAGCCGGACCCGTCGGGCAGCCAGGCTACTTCGCTGAACTTGCACCAGCGGATCACATCCGGCAGGTCACGGCCGGTCGCCACATCACGCACGCGTATTTCCTGCCAGTCACTGCCGCTGACAGAAAGACCGTAGGCCAGTAATCGTCCGTCGTCGTTCGGCTCGAAGGTGGTAATGGCGACGGTGCCGTCTTCGCTCAGCGAGTTTGGGTCGAGCAGGACGCGGCCGCGGGCAGATAGATCGGTGCGAACCTGGAGGTCCGGCTGATTCTGCAGGCCGTTGTTGACCAGGTAGAAGTAGCGGCCGTTGCGATGGATCGGTGCGCTGTAGCGCTCAAAGTTCCACAGCTCAGTCAGTCGGGCATGAAATGATTCCCGCTGCGGAATCGTCGCGAAGTAGGCTTGGCTGATAAGGTTCTGGGCCGCGACGAACTCGGCTGTGGCGTCTTCCCGCGGCTCTTCCAGCCAGCGATAGGGGTCGGCGATTGAGGTTCCATGGTAATTGTCGATGTGTTGGTCGCGGCGGGTAATAGGGTACGTAGGCATAATCGATTCCTTCGTGTAGCAAAGTTGGTTCCATCCCAGCGGCCCGTCGATTATAGCCTAACCTCGCGGACCGTGTGGTATACTGGCGCCACGAACCCAAACCTAGCGAGGAGGCGATCGACATGGCTGAGAAACCGGAACGCAATCTGGCACTGGAGCTGGCGCGGGCCACTGAAGCGGCGGCGCTGGCCGCGGCACGATGGGTGGGTCTGGGCCAGAAGGAGTCCGGCGACCAGGCGGCCGTCAATGCGCTGCGGCTCATCCTGGATACGGTGCGCATGGATGGCACAGTCGTCATTGGTGAGGGGGAAAAGGACGAAGCCCCCATGCTCTTCAACGGGGAACGCGTTGGCAATGGCTATGGTGCGCCTGTCGATGTCGCGGTGGATCCGGTTGAGGGCACGAACCTGTTGGCCAAGGGCCTCCCCAATGCCTTGTCCGTTGTTGCCATTTCACCCCAGAACACGCTGTGGCACCCGGGACCGGCATTCTACATGGACAAGCTGGTTGTCGGGCCGGAGGTTGTCGGCCAGGTGGATTTGGACGCGCCGGTCGCCGAGACGGTGCGCGCAGTGGCCAAGGCCAAAGGGCTGCGTGTGGAAGAAGTCACGGTCGTCATCCTCGATCGCGAGCGCAATCAGGACAAGATTGACCAGATTCGGTCGGCCGGTGCCCGCATCCGCTTGATTACTGACGGTGATGTGGCCCCCTCACTGATGGCCGCGCTGCCCGACAGCGGGGTGGACATCGTATTGGGCATTGGCGGAACGCCGGAGGGTGTGATCACCGCCTGCGCGATGCATGGCCTGGGTGGTGAGATTCAGGGCCGCTTGGCGCCGCAATCGGACTTTGAGCGCTCACGCGTCACTGAGGCCAGGATGGATCTCACCCGCAAGTTGTCCCACAACGACTTGGCCGCCGGTGACGACCACTTCTTCGCTGCCACGGGCATCACACAAGGCGATTTCCTGCGTGGCGTGCGCTATACCGCCAACGGGGCGACTACGCAATCGCTTGTCACCCGGTCTCGTTCCGGGACGTATCGGCTAATCGAAGCCCACCATCGACTTGATAAACTGGCGCGCATCAGCGCCGTAGCCTATTAGCCATTTTTCATGACGAACACGAAACTTGCACCCTCAATTCTGGCGGCCGACTTCACGCGCCTTGGCGAACAGGTTGAAGCTGTCCTGCGCACCGGAGTAGACTGGATCCACGTGGATGTCATGGATGGTCACTTCGTGCCCAACATCTCGATTGGCCCGCTGGTGGTCGATGCCCTTCGGCCGCTCGCGGACAGGTATGACGCGATGCTCGACGTCCACTTGATGATCGAACAACCCGAACGTTACATTGGCGACTTTGTGAGAGCGGGTGCACAACGCGTGACAGTTCACGTGGAAACATGTCCCCACCTCCATCGTACGGTGCATATGATCCGCGAATTGGGGGCCAAGCCGGGCGTCACGCTCAACCCGGCGACTTCGCTGACGACGCTCTTGCCTATCTTGCCCGAAGTCGATTTGGTGTTGCTCATGTCAGTCAATCCCGGATTCGGCGGACAGAGCTATATCCCCGCCAGCACGGGTCGGATTCGACAGGTACGCCAGTGGTTGGACGGCATTGGAACCGGCGCGGAGTTGCAGGTAGACGGGGGCATTAAGCCCGACAACGCGGCCGAAATTGCCGGTGCGGGCGCCACGGTGCTGGTGGCGGGCAGCGCCGTCTTTGGCGGCCCGGGCAGCGTCGCCGAAAACATCGAGGCGTTTTGGCAAGCTCTGGCGTGACAGCCGATGGCTCGGCCGACATGTGGGTCGCCTATCTGGAGACATTGCCACCGCAGGTAGCGCGACCGGACAGGGTTGACGCCTGGGGCTTTGGCGACTCAGCCGATATGGCAGACGATTTGGGTGAGCTGGTTCGCAGCGGCCGCAAGACGGCCACCTGCAGCTTGCTGTGGGAATTCGAGGCGGAAGGGGAGACCCTGCCACGTGTTGGCGATCACAGCATCATCCTTAACGGAAACAACCAACCCCTGTGTATCATCGAAACCGTCGAGGTGACCATTCGGCCGTTCGACGAAGTTGACGCGGCGTTTGCAGCCGCCGAAGGGGAGGGTGACCTGTCGCTGACGTACTGGCGAGAGGCACATTGGCGGTTTTTCGGTCGGGCCTGTGACCGCCTGGGCTTAACACGCTCCGCGAGCATGCCGTTGGTCTGCGAACGGTTTGTAGTCCGCTTTGCCTGAACGAGACAGACGGGAATCGTTGCCCCATTTTCACGCCCGACCTCTAGACAGGGCTCGCGTCATCATTCATACTACAGTGACATAAGGAGCGAGTCCGTCAGGCCAGATTGCTTGCCAGGAGCCATCACCCGTGTAAGCTGGCTGCCCCATCCGCTCTGTCGAGACCGCCGGTCAATTGTGTGGCCTGGCTGGTCAATGGTGTCCTGAAAGTGGCCAGGCCGTCTGGAACGACGGAGAGTTCGTCATGACTGGTTCTCACAAAGAGGAGATCCAGCGGGCTGTCATGGCCTGTGGCGATGACGGCATCTGGGATATGGCGTTGGGGGTCATTCTGCTCTTCACCGGGCTAGTGGAATGGCTGTCCTGGCACGCTGCGTGGGCATCGGCCGTTGTTCTGGTCGTCCCCCTGGCAATTGCCGCCAAGCGCCTGATGACCGCCAATCGGCTTCTGGATCATGAAGTGCGACGATCTCCCCCGGTCAGCATTATCGTCGCGATCGGCATTCTCACTGTTGCGATTGTGATCGTGTTGCTGCTGCTTGGTGGATTGATTGCCTTCACATTGCTCAGCGGGTTACCTGAATGGATCGGGGCGCTTCTGCCCTTCGTGGTGCCGGTGTCCCTGGCTCTGTTGGGGGTCATCATCATGGTCACCGTGGGTGCGATTGTCGGCGCGCCGGGCCGGTACTTCCTCTACGCCGCCGTGCTGGCCGCCAGTTTCCTGGCGCTGCTATGGAGCGCGACGCCGTCCTGGGTGGCGTTTGTCGTACCGGGTGGATTCATGGTGTGCGTTGGCTTGGGCTGTCTGGGTCAATTTGCCGCCAGTCACCCTCAACTGCCCGAGGAACGACGCTTGCGCTTTCGATTCTGAGTCCGGGTGCCTGTGCCAACCGGGTGTGAACGAGTTGCTCAACGAGTGCCCGATGTGATAAAAGCATTTGCGCTGCTCGGTATGGCGTGGATAATATCCGCATATTGCGACGGACCGTATCGAAGCGCCGACGCCGAATGTATCTTACGAGAAGACATCCATCGTTCCCACCGAAGCGCGACCACATGGGTCCGGGCGCCGGCCTGAGACCACATGTGAAGCCTGTTGTCCTGTCGTGTTCATCGCTTTCCGTATGTTGTTCAAACAAGGAGAAGAAGCTGTGAAGAAAGTACCTGTTGTGCTGATGTTTTCGCTTGTGTTTGCTTTGGTTCTGGCCGCCTGCGGTGGCGCTGCTGGAGGGGACGCAGCCACGCTGCTGGGCTCCATCGAGGAGCGGGGCACGATCCGCGTATCCACTGATCCCAACTATGAGCCGCAGTCCTTCCTGGATGCCAACGGTGAGTTCGTGGGCTTTGATGTCGACGTGGCGCGCGAAATCGGCCGTCGTTTGGGTGTTGAGGTTGAATTCGTCACCCCGGACTGGGACGTCATCACGGCCGGCAACTGGGGCGGGCAGTGGGATATGAGCGTGGGTTCCATGACCGTGACTACCGCCCGGCAAGAGATTCTGGACTTTGCCGATCCGGCCTATTACTACACTCCGGCGCAATTGGCGGCGGCCGACGGGTCCGGCATTGATGAGATTGCCGACCTGGAAGGTCAGCCGGTGTGCGTGGGGGTGTCTACTACCTACGAGACGTGGCTGGCCGGTGACGAGGCTGCCCTGGGTCTTCCGGCCGCCAGCGTCTATTCCCAGCCCCCGGCCGGTATCAGCATTGTCCCGCTCAGCACCGATTCCGAGTGCCCGCAGGCCATCCAGGCCGGGCGGCCGGAGTTCCAGGCGTTCTTGACTTCCAACACGGTTGTGGAGGCAGCGATTGCCGGCGGTGTTGCGGTGCATCGTGTTGGACCGCCGGTGTTCTCCGAGAATCTGGCCGTGGCCTTCGACAAGAACAGCGAACTGTCCAACGACACCCTGGTTACCACCGTTAGCGAGGCGATTCAGGCTATGCATGACGATGGGACGCTGCGCGAACTCTCCCTCAAGTGGTTTGGGTCAGACTTAACTGCTGACCCGACTCAATAACCTGACAGCCACCAATATCGAGTGGGGCGGCTACCTGGGTGGCCGCCCCGCCTTGATCGGGAATAAGTGAGCCATGGGTGTATCTGCTGACCCGCTGGGCCGACCGGAGCCAACCGATAGTGAATTAGCGGACGTTTATCAGGGTCAGCGCGACACTGTGGCCGATCGCCGGCGCCGGCGCGATCAGCGCTTTACGACGGGCGTCTATCTGTCCTACCTGGCGCTCTTTGCCGTGCTGGTATTCCTCTTTAGCGGCGTTGACTACACCTTTCTTGGCGTCAACATCAAGACAATTCAACTGGATTGGGAGTTCATTCGCACCTACTCCGGCTTCATATTCATGGGCGTCTGGCTCACCATCTTGTTGTCGGTTCTCTCAATCGCCCTGTCAGTCGTGCTGGCGCTGCTTGGGGCGCTGGGTCGCATGTCACGGTCGCCGCTGGCCTATGCCACGTCTAGTTTCTATGTTTCGTTAATTCGCGGCACACCGCTCTTGCTGCAAATCTTTTTCTTCTTCCTGGCTTTGCCGCAGCTGGGCATCATCCTGCCGGGCTTGTGGGCGGGCGTCCTGGCTCTGGGCATTAACTATGGCGCCTATAACACGGAGATCATTCGCGCGGGCATCCAGTCGGTTGGCCTTGGTCAACGCGAAGCGGCGCAGGCTTTGGGCATGACCCAGAGTCAAATCACCCGCCGTATCGTTTTGCCGCAGGCACTGAAGCTGACTATCCCGCCGTTGGGCAATCAGTTCATTGCCATGCTAAAGGACACATCGTTGGTAGCGACTACGGGCTTCGTGTGGGAACTGCTCTGGCGAGCGCAGAAAGTGGGTCGGGCCAACTTCCGCAGCCTGGAAGCCTTGCTTGTGGCCGCGGTCTTCTATTGGATCATCACCATCATGTTCTCAGCCGTACAGACACGCATCGAGGCCTATGTGTCACGAGGCGAGAGGGAAGCCAGTTCATGACGAACGAGCCGATTGTTCGCGTCCACGACTTGTGCAAGTATTTTGACGACCTGCACGTGCTGAAGGACGTGTGCCTTGAGGTCCAGCCGGCCGAAGTGGTCTGCATTATCGGCCGTAGCGGATCCGGCAAGAGCACGCTGCTGCGTTGCATGAACTTTCTGGAAACCCCTGACTTCGGTACCGTGGAGATTGATGGCCTGATAGTGGAAGGGGGCGGCAGCGGGCGCGAGTTCAGACACCAGATCCATGAATTGCGGCTGAAGACCGGCATGGTGTTTCAGTCGTTCAACCTGTTCGGCCATATGACCGCTCTGGAAAACGTCATGGAAGGCCCGGTCACGGTCAAGAAAATGCCCAAGGCCGAGGCCGAAGTCCTCGGTATGCAGCAGCTGGAAAAGGTCGGCCTGGCCGACAAAGCAGGCCAATACCCTTCGCGCCTCTCCGGCGGCCAACAGCAGCGGGTGGCCATTGCTCGGGCGCTGGCTATGCAGCCAAAGGTAATGCTGTTCGATGAGCCGACGTCAGCGCTGGACCCGGAACTGGTGGGGGAAGTCTTGGCCGTGATGCAGAAACTGGTGGAGGACGGCATGACGACTATCGCCGTGACACACGAGATGAGCTTTGCGCGACGCTTTGCCCACCGAATCATGTTCATGGATGACGGCCGAATTGTGGAAGAAGGGCCACCGGAGCAGATATTCACCAATCCTCAGGATGAGCGCATGCAGAGTTTCCTCAAGCATTTGCATCTCTAGTGCCAATCCGGCCAATTCGGGCCGCTAACTACCGCACTGTGCTAGGGATTGCGGTACGGAATGACGCCACTGGCTATCGGACGGCCATCCTCGCAGCGCACATAGCGGCTCAGCCCTTCGGTGTGGTAGTCGGCCGTCTCCTTCCCCGCCTGCAGCGTGATGCGCATCCCCTCGACCATTACCTGGGCATACTGGCGATCAGGATCGGGGCAGCCAAGCCCCGCATCAGGCCAGACGACCGCTTCGGCGGTAACGATCGTGATCTCAGAAGCCGGCAATCCCGTGGCAGCGCTCAAGTCGGCCGTCAGCGCCTCGAGTACACGGCCGATGGCGGCGCTCGAAGTGGGAACCAGCCGTCCGGCTGGGGTGGCGTTGGGTGAAGTAGGTGACATCGTAGCCTCGGGGGTTGGTTGGATGGGACTTGGCAGAACCGTTGTTACGGGATAGGCGCTTTCGGGAGCGGGATAACCTGCAGCCGACTGGTCCGCCAGCGGCACCGGGTAAGTGTCGGGTGTGGACGAGGCGACGGCTGCGCTCACGGGATCAACCTGCGCCTCCGGTGCAATAGTACCACAGGCGGCCACGAGTGTTGTCAGAAAAATCAGGGCAAGCACGGCTGGTAATCGCATCGTCGTCTCCTTGGCCTACGCCGATTCGGAATGCTATACCTGAGACGCAGGTCAGGCCCGATTGGTTCCCTGCTGGTGGCCGACGCGCTAAGGGCGTGCGGACGCCGTGGGCACTGATACGGGTAGCACATTACGATCGGCAATGAGCTCGGCGTACCAGAACGCGCTATCCTTGATCGTCCGCTGCTGGGTTTCAAAGTCAATATGGATAATGCCGAAGCGCTTGTCATAGCCGTAGGCCCATTCGAAGTTGTCGAGCAAAGACCAGACGAAGTAGCCGCGAACATCCACACCGGCGCGCAAGGCGGCCAGCGTAGTCGCTATGTGCTGCTCCAAGAAGACCCGGCGCTGAACATCGTGGACCCGGCCGTCTTCAACGACATCCGGAAAGGCCGCCCCGTTTTCCGTGACGTAGATGGGCGGATTACCGTATTCTTGCTTCATGCGAAATAGAAGCTCGAATAGACCGGCCGGATAGACCTCCCAGCCCATTTGACTGTAGCCGGGGCCACTGCTGCCACCGAGTCGTTCCTTGATACCAAAGATAGCCAGATCAGCGGGACGTGCCCGGAAGACAGGGATGTACCAGGCGTCCTTGATGACCACGCGGGTATAGTAGTTGATCCCCAGGAAGTCGATCGGATGAGAAATGATGTCCATATCCCCCGCGCTGACGCTGGGGTGGAACAGGCGCAGCTTGTCCCACAGCGGCTGGGGATAGATGCCCTTGAAAATGGCGTCGAGGTAAATGCGGTTAATGAACTGGTCGGCAAGCGTGGCGGCCGCGCGATCCGCGGGGCTGTCGCTGGCCGCATGCACCGGGGCCAGGTTGAGACTAAGTCCTACGGAAGCGTCGGGATGGTCGCCGGAAATGCGCTGGGTAGCCAGCCCGTGGCCCAGCAGCTGATGATGAATCACCTTCAGGTAGGTCCAGGGATTCAGATGACCGGGGGCATGCAGGCCACGCAGATGGCCCAGGGTGGCATGGACCCACGGTTCGTTGAGTGTAATCCAGTTCTTGACCCGGTCGCCCAAACGATTGGCCACCAGCCCGGCATAGTCGGCGAACAGAAAGGCCACGTCGCGATTGGCGAAGCCACCGTAGTCCCGTTCCAGGGCTAACGGCAAGTCCCAGTGGAATAAGGTGACGAACGGGGCAATATTGGCTTCGAGCAAACCATCTACCAGTCGGTCATAGTAATCCAGGCCGGCCTCGTTGACTGCTCCGCGACCATTGGGCATGACGCGCGGCCAGGAGACGGAGAAGCGATAGGACTGAAGTCCCAGCCGGCGCATCAGGTCTATGTCGGTCTGAAAGTCGTTGTAGGTGTTGCAGGCAATATCCCCGGTGTGATTGCCGTTGATCTTGCCACGGCCCTGGGTGAATGCATCCCAGATGGACGGACCTTTGCCGTCGGCGTCCCAGCCACCTTCAATTTGATAAGCGGACGTTGCCGCGCCGAACAGGAAATCAGAGGGAAAGTCTTGTTGAGTCATTGCTGTCGTCGTTGTATCAGGCGGTGGCAGCACCATTTGCGGTACCACCAAACTGGCGCAGGAGCTCCTTGAGCTGGTCTACAGAAAGCGGGAAACGAGAGGAAGGTTGGCCGGCGCCCTCCACGGCCAACGTCCAGATAAGGTCGGCCGCGTCGTAGGCGGCTTCGGGCCGGCCCAGTCGCTTGGCATTGGCCGCTCGCTCACTGAATAACGCGCGATCATTGACCATCCAGTGGGCCATCGCCTCCAGGAGTTGCGGCGAGGTGAGGGTGACATCCCCGGCGCCTTCATCGACCATGTACTCGGCATTGCCTGTTTCTTGGCCGGGGATGATTTGCATGATAAACATGGGCAGCCCACAAGCCAATGATTCCGTAATGATCAGCCCCCCCGCCTTGGATAGAACGCAATCGGCCGCGTGGAGCATGTCGGGCATGTTGCTGACGAAGTTATAGACGTGCGCCGGCACGTGCCACTCCGTAGCCAATAGGGACTGGTAAAGCTCGTCGTTGCCGCCGGCCACGGCAACAAGCTGAATCGGAAATCCGGTGTGGTTGAGGGTGTTGACAAAGTTGTCCAGCCCTTCAACACGTTTGCTGCCGACAGCGAGGACGGTCAGCAAGTCCGGATCCCACCCCAGCGGCTCGCGGGCAATGGCTTTGGACTCAGGCACATTGGCCAGCGCCGGGTTAACCGGCAAGCCGGTCATGTGAATCACATCCCGGTCGATGCCGCGTTCCACGGCCAGGTCGGCGGCGATGTCACTGGGGACGATGTAAAGGTCGACGGCGTCGCTGAACCACATGCGCTGCAGGGACACCAGGTCTGTCACCACGGTAGCCATCGGTATGTAGTCACCGGTGACACGCCGATAGGCTTGCACGGGATATTGGTAGGTGGGAAAGGTTACGACGATGACATCGGGCTTCGTCTGGCGAATCAACCGAGCGATGCTATCGTAGATCAGCACCACATAGGCCATCTCCGTCGCGCTGGTGGTCATGGCCATATCAGACAACTTGTACCCCAGCTTGTAGAATTGGGGCCACTCGCGGGCCAGCTTGTCATAGTCGCTTTCGGCGCTGCGCAAGAAGGACGGTGCCTTGGGATCGTCCACCGGGTTGGCGATGGTCACCACGGCTTCGTCGCCATATCGCAGCTCAAACGCCTTGGCGATAGCGTTGGCGGTGCTCCGATGCCCGAAGCCTGCATCTGATGTCAGTATGAGGATGTTTTTGCTTTCCATGCTGCTCCCATTGGGGACTAGGCGACAAAATGCGGCCCACGGCCGCGACAAGGGAGTATAGCACGGCCGACGATCGACTTCACGAATCGTGCGCCATTTCTAAGGTATTGGCGCTGCCTGCCGGTCGGGCCGATTCAACCTTCTTACTTGCCGCGCACGGGCCATCAGGATAAAACACGCCTGACCGGTCTGTGCGTCAACCCCTTTAGCTCAGGAGCCAGCCATGCCCCCTAAATCCAATATCGTGCTGAAGAACAAGCTGGCTGACCTGGATGCGCTTCGGGTAGCGCCCGAAAGCGCAGCCGGCACGGCTATGCTCCACCTTGCCCTCCGCGACTCGACCAATCTGGTCGTGGCCCGTGCAGCCGAAATCGCCGGCGAGTGGCAGTCCGAAGCCCTGGTCGCAGATATGGTGTCTGCCTTTGCGCGGCTCGCGGTGGACGGGGTGCGACGAGACCCAACCTGTGCGGCCAAGATAGCCATTGCCGAAGCCCTGCGTTCGATGGAATATGCAGATGAGACCTTCTGGCTGGCAGGTTTACGGCTTTCGCAGCCGGAGCCCAGTTGGGGCCCGCCAATCGATACGGCGGCCGCGGTACGGGCCATCAGCGCCCTGGCTCTGGCGCGCACGGGCTACACCGAAACGTTGCTGGAGCTGGCGCCGCTGCTGAACGACCCGGAGTTGGATGCCCGCGTTGGCGCTATCCAGGGTCTGACAGCCACCTTCCAACTTGGAGCAGCGGCACTGCTGTGGTTCAAACTGCTGGTCGGGGATGCCGAGCCTGAGACTTATTACCAGGCTTTTGTAGGACTGTTGCTGTTGGTCCCCGACCGAGCATTACCGTTTGTGGCCGGTTTCTTGCACCACGACAGGCCGGGTGTGTCGGAGACGGCGGCTCTGGCTCTGGGAGAGTCTCGGCGCGAGGATGCCCTGCCGCTGCTGGCGTCAGGGCTTGAGAACGCCGACGATCCGGCAACACGACGCTCGATCCTGTTGGGGATGGCTTTGCTTCGGTCCGACGCGGCGATGACATTTCTTATCGATACGATACGCGACGGGAACGACTTTGATGCTCAGGCAGCCCTCAAGGCGTTGGAAATCGTGCGACACGACGAACGACTTTGGGATCGAGCAGAGCAAGCCTATGCCGGGCGATCAGGTTGAAGTAGGTCGATCAGTGCAGCATCGATACGCGTGCGCGTTCGCGACCCGCTTGCGTCAATGACAGATCCCCGTTGCTGCGAGCAATGAGGCCTTGCCGTTCCGCTTGCTCGACCACCTGTGAGGCAAATTCAGGCTCCCATTTCATGTGATAGAGCAAATGATCGACCCGGCACTCGGTCGCCATGGCCGGTGTATCCTCGTGGTGGAGCAGGTGGATTGCCAACGATGTGCGCGCAAACTCCCAGCGCTGTCGGCGCCGGCGCAGGCCCTGGGCTACCAGCCCGCGATCCGGCGCGGCCAGAAATACCACGGCGAACATGATTCCCATGACCGTAGCCATGGACCCGGCAATATTGGCGTCCAGGACGACTGCCAGCCAAAAACCACCCAGCGCCCCGGCCACGGCCAGAGCTGCGCTGAGGAGCACCATGATATGCAGCCGATCGGTCAGCAGATAGGCGGCCGCGGCCGGCACCACCATGAGCGCAACGACCAGGATGGATCCGACTGCATCGAAAGCGCCGACGGCCGTGATCGACACGATGATCATCAGCCCATAGTGGACCACGGCCGGCGCAAAGCCCAGGGTCGCGGCCAGACCGGCATCGAACGTCGTTAGCTTCAGCTCTTTGTAGAAGAGGGCGATGAAACTCACATTGAGCACGAGAATCAGGCCCATCGTTACCAGACTCCGGGGCAGGTCGAGACCGAGGAACATGACCCTGTCGAGTGGGGCAAAGGCCAGCTCACCCAGTAGCACGGCATCGACATCGAGATGAACGCCCTGGGCAAAGCGCGAAATCAGGATGACGGCAATGCTGAACAGCGCGGGAAACACGAGACCGATGGCCGCGTCCTGTTTGACTAGCCGCGTGCGCATGAGCAGCTCGACCAGGCTAACGGTGGCCACGCCCATCGCCGCAGCGGCCAGGATAAGCAGTGGCGAGTCCAAGGTTCCCAGGATGAAGAAGCCGATGACGATGCCCAGCAAGACCGTATGGCTGATGGCGTCGCTCATCATGGCCATGCGCCGCAGGACGAGGAACACGCCGGGCAGGGCACAGGCCACGGCGACCATGGCGGCGATTAATTGGATTTCAGCGTAAGTACTCATTTCTTCGTATAGCCACCAGATGCGTCAGATGCTCTAGGCAATTTCAATGGTGCGGGCCTGTTCTACTCCGGCGTCGGTAAGTGCCCATTTGCCCGGGCTCACTTCCCGAACCAGACCGTCCTGTGACAACACCTCCAGACTGCGCTGCACGCCCCCTTGGTGAGCAATCATGGCGCGCAGAATGTCAATGTCATGGGGGTGCTGGATGTCGTCGTGGTGGGTGCCCAACCGGTACAGTCCGGCCAACACGGTCTGCAGGCGCAGGGTTCGACGATTACGCTGCCGTTGCAACCAACTCCAAAAGAGCCCGCGACTCGCGCCAAACACCAGCGACAGTAGAACGATGGTACTGATGATCAATACCACCACTGGCCCGGTCGACAAGCCAGTTCCGGTACTGCTGATCAGCGCGCCCGTTACGCCGGCAATGGCGCCAAAGGTCGAGGCGACGATGAGCATCACGCTCAGCTTGTTTGTCCATTGTCGGGCAGCGGCGGCGGGCGCGACGATCATAGCGCTCATCAGCACGACACCGACAGCCTGTAGACCGATGACGATGGCGATCACAAGCAGCGTCGTGAGCAGAATGTCGAGCATGGTCATCGGAAAGCCAAGGCTGGTGCCGAACTCGCGATCGAAACTCAGTAGCTTGAACTCCTTCCAGAAGATCACCACCATGAGCAAGGCACCACCACCGAAGATAGCCATTGTGATGACATCGCGTACCAGCAGGGTAGCCGCCTGTCCGAAGAGATAGGTATTGAGACCGGCCTGCGCCGCCGTCGGATTGCGCTGGAGGAAGGTGAGCAACATAAGCCCGAAGCCGAAAAAGACGGACAGAATAATGCCCAGGGCGGCGTCTTCCTTGATCCGACTGTAGCGCGTAATACCCAACAGGAAGATCGTGCCGATGACCCCGGAAATGGCCGCGCCCATCGTCAAGATAAAGGGAGCCTTGCTGGCGGTCAGCATAAACGCGATGATGACACCGGGCAGAGCCGCATGCGACATAGCATCACCCAGCAGGCTTTGACGCCGCAGCAGGGCAAACGTGCCCAGGGCCCCGGCAACGATGCCCAGGACCGCGGCGCCCAGCGCGACTGTCCGTATCGTGTAGTCAAATAGAAGGCTGTTGAGTAAGTCCATTGCCAATTCAAGTCCTCAGTGTAGCGATGAACCGGCTAGATCAACGGGTCACTGGCCGCGATCGCTTCCGGAAGCGCATCGCCTGTGCCGTTGAAGGCTCCGCTAAGGAAAGCCATGCGGCCGCCGTAGGTCCGGCGCAGGTTCTCTTCGGTGAACTCCGTGGCCACCGGCCCGCTGGCGATGGCGCTGACGTTTAGCAACATGACCCAATCAAAGTACTCGCTAACCGTTTGAAGGTCATGATGGACGACGATCACGGTCTTGCCTCGCGCGCGCAGTTCCTTGAGCAACGAAATAATGGCCCGTTCGGTAGTTGCGTCAACACCCTGAAACGGCTCGTCCATGAAGTAGATCTGGGCATCCTGGACGAGGGCGCGGGCCAGAAAGGTTCGCTGCTGCTGGCCGCCGGAAAGCTGACTGATCTGTCGGTCGGCGTAGTCGCCCATGCCGACCTTGTCCAGGGCTATTCTCGCTGCCTCGCGCTCGGCCGCCCCCGGCCGTTTGAACCAGCCCAGGATGCCATAGCGGCCCATCATTACGACATCGAGCACGCTGGTCGGGAAGTCCCAGTCTACGCTGCCGCGCTGAGGGACATAGCCGACGAGGCGGCGCTGTTCTTCATAGGGTTTATCGTAAATGCTGACCTGACCGGCGACAGGATCGATGAGGCCCAGGATTGACTTGATGAGGGTGGTCTTGCCCGCACCGTTGGGACCGACAATCGCCATCAACACGCCCGGAGGGACCTGCATGTCCACGTCCCATAGGACAGGTTTCTCATTATAGGCCACGGTCAGGTCGGTGACGTTTACTGCGAATTGACCTAGTTCAGACTGCGGAAGATATTCCATAGTGTGCTCCGGAAATTGCTACGGTGTTTGGGATAGGGCGGAAACAATTGTGTCGATGTTGTGACGCACCATGCCGACATACGTACCTTCGGCCGTTCCGGCATCTCCCATGGCATCCGAAAAGAGTTCGCCGCCAATGACAACCTCAAATCCGCGGTTGCGAACCGCCGCCTGAACGGCCTCGACCGTGCGGACGGGCACCGATGATTCGATGAAGATGGCCGGGATGCGGTTCGTCGTGATGAACTCGGCCAGGTTCTGGACATCGGCCGTGCCTGCTTCTGAGGCGGTACTGATCCCTTGCAGTCCCAGCACGTCGAAGCCATAGGCATCGCCGAAGTAACCGAACGCATCATGAGCTGTAATGAGCACGCGCTGCTGTTCCGGGACGCGGGCCACTTGCTCGCGAACGTAGTTATCGAGGGCGTCCAGTTCAGCGTGGTAAGCAGCGGCATTGGCGGTGTAGGCGTCAGCATTGGCAGGGTCAGCAGCGATCAGGGCATCGCGCACCGTGTCGATGCCCTCGCTCCACAGCGGCACATCGAACCAGATGTGAGGGTCGTATTCATTGGCGTAGGCGGGCGATGGGCGCAACTGGTTGCGATCCATATTGACCGACACGGGAATAACGATTTGCCGTTCTGACAACTGTTCGAGGATATCGTCTAACTGGGCTTCCAGAAAGAGGCCGTTGTAGAAGAGGATGTCGGCATTGCGGAGCTTGTCAACATCGCTGATGCTGGCAACGTAAAGGTGTGGGTCGGTGCCCGCTCCCATGAGGCTGTCCACATGTACCAGGTCACCGCCGACATTGCGGGCGATGTCGGCCACCTGCCCGGTCGTGGTCAATATGTTTAGCTTGCCATCATCGGCGGTCGGCGGTGCAGGTGTGCAGGCCGTTAGCAGGACAATAAGAACGGTTGCCAGGGCCGGGAACCAGCTTCTGTTGCGACGCATCCTAATTCGCCTCCGGTTGGACGAAGGCCTGCGTTGCCACGAAAGCCCCAATGGCCTGCTCTTTTGGCGACGGGCCGATGGTGAGTAGATAGAGTTCATTCAGTGGCTGGGTGGCGACCATTTGGACCTGGACACCTGGCCGCAGCCCGATCTGGTCGAAATAGCGCAGCAGTTCCGGGTCTTCGTCACGGACGTATATGACCGTGGCCTTGGCACCCACTGACAACTGGTCAAGCGGAATAGAGTCGGACGGCACGACGGTCAGGTCTTCGCTCGGTATGGCGTGTCCATGCGGGTCATGAGTTGGGTAGCCCAGGGCCGCAGCCATGCGCGCAGCCATAAGGTCGCTGATCACATGCTCCAGGCGGTCGGCCTCATCATGGACTTCATCCCAGCTATAGCCCAGCTTCTCGTGGAGATACTGCTCCAGCAGCCGGTGATGGCGCACTACACCCAACGCGGCCTGTTCACCGGCGACCGTTAGCCCCACCCCCTGATGCTTATGATAGACGAGCAGCGGCGGATCGGCCGCGGCCAGCTTCTGCAACATGACTGTGACTGAAGCAGGTTTCACTCCAAGCCGTTCAGCTAGTTGGGTCGTGGTGACGTTTTGGCCGGGTGGGTTGCGTCGAGCCAGCTTATAGACGGCACGCAGATAGTCCTGGATGGCCGGTGATAGGTCAATTTTGGGAGACATGATCTTTATTCACTGATTTAGACAAGACTAAATTAGATTCGACTAAATTATACATAGGCGCGCGCTTCTGTCAAGCCCGGACTTGCCGCACCCGCACGCACCAATGCCCTGCCAGCGTTCAGTAGGCGTCAGGATATCTACAGCGGAAATTGCTTTGTCCGCGTTCTGGCTAACGCATTGAGCTGGGGTGCCAATGCCATTGACGGCGCCGGCGCGCTAACGACTCAGCATGATGAGTATGAGCTGGGCAATAATGATCTTGCTGACCGTCGCCACTGGGAACGCCAGTGCGTAGCCCAGGTTGGGGAGTTCGTTGTCGGCCTGCTGCAGCGCAAAGCCCAGCGTAGCCGGCTGCGTGCCCAGGCCCGAAAGAACACCGGTGAGAAGGCCGAACGGTATCTTGAGCAACCGATGGCCGATAAGAAGCGTCAGAAAGGCGACGCTCGTGGTAATGACGGCGCCGGCGATGAACACCTGGATTCCGCCGCTGGCTGTGAAGTTGGTGAAGAACGTGTAGCCAGACCGCACACCGATTCCGGCCAGCAAGAGAATTAGGCCGATTTGCCGCAGCGTCAGATTGGCGCTATAGGGAATACTCCAGACGATGGGACCGGTACGGCGCAGTGAGCCCAGAACCAGGCCAACGATCAGCGGGCCGCCGGCGAACCCCAGGCTGATCGTCACCCCACCGGGCAGCGGGATCGGTATGAGGCCAACCAGCACCCCCAAAGCCAGACCCAGGTTCAGCGACACGAGATTGATTTCACTCAGGGCCCGGTAGGAGTCGCCGAAAAGCTCGGTTAGGCCGGCCATATCGTCACGACGGGCCACGACACGCACCCGATCGCCCAACTCCAGTACGGTGCTGCCGCGCGCCAACAGGTCGATGTCGCCGCGACGGACGCGCGTCACGATGGCCCCATACGTTTGCGGCAGGCTCAGCTCAGCCAACGTGCGACCGGCCACGTCCGGATTCGATACAAACATGCGGCGGAAGTCGAATTGACGTCGGTCCAGTTCCAGCTGTTCTTCGGCTGGCTCGCCCAGTCCGGCGACCGCCGTGTCAACGTCCTCCGGCGTGCCCACCAGTGAGACAAGGTCGTCCTGTCTCAACAAGGTTTCACCGGTGGTCAGGCTAAGCTGGCCGTCTCGCTTGAGGCGGGTCAGTACCACTTCCCAGGATTCGCGCTGAAACAGGTCGGCGATGGGCACGCCGGTCATGGCCCCGTTGGTCACGTGGACCGTGCGGGTGTAGAGTTCCTTCTCCACCACGTTGTACTCGCGTAGTGACTTGGCCTCGCTCAGATAATCGATCTTGAAGAAACGCTGCATGGCGTAGACGGCAATCAGCATGCCGATGACCCCCATGGGGTAAGCGACCGAATAGCCGATGACCGGTTCCGTGATCATGACCGACAGTTGATCGGGTGGAGCCGATTTGCTGATCGTGTCGAGCAGGCTGGCCAGGGCGGGCGTATTGGTCAGGCTGCCGGCAAACATGCCGGCGGTAACCGTCGCCTTAAGCCCGAACAGGGTGGAAGCGCCAACGGTGAGCACGGCGGCAAAGAGCAGCATCAGCAGCACGAAGATGTTGTCGCGCAGGCCGTCCCCGCGAATGGACGCAAAGAAGCCCGGTCCGCTGCTCAGACCGATGGTGTAGACGAAAATAATCAGACCCAACTCGACGATGATGGCCGGGATCTCCATATTGGGGCTGAGGGCTCCGAAAGCCAGGCCAACAAACAAGACGGCCGCCACGCCCAGACTGATATTCTTGATCTTGACTTGACCCAGCAGATAGCCGAGGCCGGACACGATGAAGAGCAACAGGAGCGGTTCGTTCTCTAGAAACTCGATGACGGATTGCATATAATTGTTTCCAGGTCTGAGATTCCCGCTTTGCTCGCGGCTGGCTCAGCCAATTGGCAAGTATATCAGGCGGCTAAGAAATTGGGACGGGATATTGTGGTTGCGGGTGTCGCTGTGTATGCTAGGGCAGAACCTGTCTAATGGAGAAGGAGTATCTATGAAGAACCGAATTTCAGTCTTGGCCCTGATGATGCTGGTGGCAATGGCTCTGGCCGCGTGTGGCGGCACCACCACTGCGACACCGGAAATGGCCGCACCGGACGTGGATCTGAGCACCTTGCCCGACACGATTGATGCGCAGACGGTGGCCGCGATCAAGGACGATCCCAATGTCTATGTCATTGATGTGCGCGAGCAGTGGGAGTATGACGAGGGCCACATCCCCGGCATTACCCTGCTGCCCATGGGTGAGGTGCCCGCCCGCATGAGCGAGATCCCCACCGACAAGGAAGTCATCATCACCTGTCGGAGCGGCAACCGCAGCGGCCAGGTGGCCGAGTTCCTGCGTCAACAGGGGTATGACAACGTTCACAACATGGAAGGCGGCATTTTGGCCTGGGAAGCGGCCGGTCTGCCCGTCGATCAATAAGGCAACAGGTTACCGGCCAGGAGAGTCCGTGGGTCTATCCTGTTCCCTCGCCGGTGTGACGTTCAGGTAACCTCTGCTGTTGAAGAAGCCGACGAAAGTCGGCTTTTTTGCTGCCGGATTATCGCCTCGGCCAGGCGTGCCTGATACAATTCGGTTAGACATATGTCTAACGGAGCCACCTGTGTTTACCTTCCTCGTTGCCGATCGGCAGGGGTAAATGCACAGGACCTTGAGCCATGATCGACCGCCTCACACAGGGAGCCGCCCATACAGTGGGCATGGTTCGGCAGTTCTCGCGCAACGCCTGGCTGGTGCTACTCTTCAGCATCGGCAACGGTCTGACGTTCGGCGTTTTTCTGTTCACGTTTAACTTCTACGTGCTCAGTTTGGGCCAGGGGTATGACGAGGGATTTCTGGGCACGCTGCAATCGGCTGCCTCGTTGGCGACCATTGCGATGGCGCTGCCCGCCGCCTACATGGCCCAGCGCTATCAACAAAAGTGGCTGATGGTGGCCGGCGGGTTGCTTGGCGGGCTTTCCTACTTAGGCATGGTGCTGTTTCCCACACAGCTTTGGCTGATCGTCTTTCGTATGTTGGCCGGGGTGGCGATGAGCATCGGCAGTGTCGTCGCCGCCCCATTTCTGATGGCCAATACGCGACCCACGGAGCGACAGTGGGTCTTCAGCTATCAGGCCGGTCTATCGACCGTAGCGAGCTTCTTCGGCAATCTTCTGGCGGGTTTGCTGCCGGGCTGGATGGGTAGTCTGTTCGGAGCCGGGCCGACGGATACGCTGTCCTATCAGTTGTCCCTGGGCAGCATGATCGGCATGAGCGTCGTGTCGGTCATCCCGCTGCTCTTTATCGTCAAGTCACCCCTGTCTGACATCGCCGTTGAACCGCCGTGGACGCAGATACGACGCTATGGGGGCGTGCTGTCGCGCTTCCTGTTGCCGTCGCTCATCATCGGACTCGGCGCCGGGCTGATGCAGCCGTTCATGAATGTCTATTTTCGCAAGGTCTACCTGCGACCGGACCCGACCATTGGCATTGTGTTTGCCCTCGGCGGCTTGGCGATGGCGGTAGGGCAGTTCGCCGGACCGCCTCTGGCCGATCGCTTTGGCAAGATCAACACAGTCATGGCCTCGCAAGGTCTGTCGATCCCGTTTCTAATTACGCTTGGTCTCGGCGCCTGGCTGGTGCCCAGCGGAATTGTCAGCCCGGAAGTGTTCTTCGTAATGGCGGGCATCGCCTACATCTTCCGGCTGGCCCTCATGAACTTGAGTAATCCGGTCTATCAGACCTTTATCCTGGAGCGTGTGCCGATTCAAGCCCAGGCTCTGGCCGCTAGCCTGAGTGCCCTCGTGTTCCAGGTGGGCTGGTTCTTCATGCCTCAGGTGAGCGGCCGTTTACAGGTGACCTACGGCCCATCGGGTTTCACCTTCGTATTCGCCGGGGTAACGGTACTCTATGCCCTGGCCATTGGTGTGGAGTGGTTGTTCTTCGGCGCGGGCCGCGGTGAGCAGCCCATCGACGCAGTTACACAATCGCAATCGGCCGACTGATATCGGGATTCCAGACCTACAGATGTGATGGCGCGCGCCGGGATGTCGAAATAGAACGCATGTGCTATGCTTGCGGTGATGAAACGACAGTCGAGAGCGAAGAACGGGGAGAAGCTGCCTCGGCGCAGTACGACGTATCTGGACTGGGCCACGGTACTGTTGGAGCAGATTCGTCTCTCAGGACTGCCCGAGCCGTTGCGTGAGTACACGTTCCACGCCAATCGGCAGTGGCGGTTTGACTTTTGCTGGCGCACAGACGGCAATCTGGTGGCTTGTGAAGTGGAGGGTGGCATCTGGATGCAAACGTCCTCCGGCCGCAGCAAGGGCCACGCCCATCCCGAACGATTTGAGCGCGACTGCGAGAAGTACAACGAGGCAGCTCTCTATGGCTGGACCATCATTCGCGTCACTCCGGCCATGATTCGTGACGGTCGGGCCATCGATTGGCTGGAGCGTGCGCTACGGCTTGACGAATAGGCAGCGGCTTAGCGCAGTGGAGTGATGTGCTCGAAGGGCGTGCCTTCGTTGCCGGCCACATCGCTGCCAATGACACAGACGCGCAGCGGCAACTGCTCGGCAGGCACTCTGATCGGAATACGCCGATAGCGACTGTAGTCAGCACCCACCGCACAATCAGTCGACTCGGCCGGACCGACCTTGAGGCGATAGTCGGACAGTTCGGGCGGGCTGAAAATAGGTTCGACGCTGACCTGGTCACCCAATCGAGCAATGTTGATGAATGGATCGATCTGCGGTGGGGTTGTGTCAATTTCGGCACGGACCACCGTCGCTAGCTGGGTTGGCTGCCACGTTTCGTCAACCTCTGTCGAACTGCCCGCAACGACACACAGCACATAGCTGCCTTCAGCCGCCGGCAGGGGCTCGTCAATGGTTGGCTGACTGCTCAGCGGGATCGCGTCGCTGTAGCCATCTTCGATCTTACAATCGACTGCGCCGACCGGGCCGGTCTTGTAGCGATAGTAAGCCAAGTCTCCGGACAGGACGGCGTTCCAGCCTGCCTCGAGGAGCTGTCCGGCTGTGCCAACACCGGTGGGTTGAATGGGCTGGCCGGGCGTCCCGCTGATGGTTAGTTGGCGGCCGTTATCCAGTGGGCAGTCAGGGGAGACTAGCTCAAATCGGCCGTCGACAAAGCAATTGTCGAGGCCGGTCACGGGAATGGCGTAGCTGGCATCGGACACCAACCGCGTGCCGGCGTCGATGACCTCACAGGGTGCTCCGGCTGCACAGGGCGTCAGTGCCCCGATCGAGGTTGTGTTGATGAGGGCGACGATCTCGCCGTCGTCGTTGGCGAAAACGGGTGAGCCGGAGCTGCCGCCGTAAATATCCTGACAGCCGGTCCGCAGGGCATCGTTGAAGTGCCAGATGAACTCAAACAAATCAGCCCGGCCGGAAGCCCGGCATATTTCTTCGCGTAGATAGGCGATCTCGCTCGGCACGCGGGACGATGGCGCACCGATCACGCGCAGTTCGGCCGGAGTGGTTGGCTCGGCGGCCGATAAGGCGATGGGCCTGATGCCCTGTTGAGCCAAGCCGCCGACCGTCGCTGACAGCTCTACAAGCGCAACGTCCCGACCTTTCATGGTGCTGTAAGCGACGCGATTGACCGGGATCGTCACCTGTTGGTCAATCGTATCGACGAAATAGTTGAACGTCATTGACATGTCGGCCGCCAGGATGTTGGTGAATACCGCGTTGGCGTCCCATGGCTGCGCACAGTGGCCGTTGGTTAGCACATACGCGGGACTTTCACTGTCGCCGCCGACGTCGATAAGGGTGGCAGTGCAAGCGGCCTCTCCCTGGAAACGGCCTATGGCGCGCCACCGGTCCGACGCCGGTTCTGCACCTGCGAGTAACGTGGAATTCGCCCCAATAGCCTGGGCCGGGCGAATCAACTCGATATCGGCCATGAGTAAGGAGCCGGTGTCAACCTGGTCAAACCGCAGAGCGACAGAGGCCACATTGGTAAGGTCCACACCTGACAGCGCTTCAAGCGGAATGCGGATGTCGGACATGTGGACGATGCCGTCAAACAGACCTTGTGTAAATGTCTCGTCCGGGGCTATCGTGCCCGCCGGATATTGTAGTGCGGCGTCGGTTGTCGGCACGACGATCGTGGCCGATTCCCCGGCGCCGTCGGCGAAAACGACGCTGAAACTCTGGGGCGCGCCGGCGACATTCAGCTCCGACATAGGATCAACGGCCGCGCGCAGGCTCAAGGCACGAAAAGTGCTGATGTCCCGGCTGCCTTCCGGCAAATTGAAGCGCATCTCGCCCCCCGGCGCTGCCCAACTCACGATGATCTGGGCCGGATTTCCGGGTTGTGTGATGTTCGGCCGCCGGCAATCTTCGGCGATAGGATTTTCAAAAGGGACGTAGAACCCTTCCGGGCAGAACAAGATGTCGATACCTTCGGCCCGCAAGCGGCCGCTGCTCAAGGCGTCTTCAACCTCGGTTTCAGTGGTAGCACGTAGTAGCGACTGACGCTGGGGCGCCAGCGTCACCGTGCGTGCGCTTAAGCCACCCAGCTCCGCAGGCGCCGGGGCCGTGGCGTTCAAGCCAATTCGCTCCTCGGCATCGAGGCTATCCGGCGGCATGGCCCAGATCGTGGCCAGGAAATCGCGTGTATAGTCCACGAGGAACGCTTGCTGATCGACTGCGGGTAGGAGTGTGTCGCAGGCGGGCCCCCCGCTGTTGTCGGCGTTCAGAATCCGGTTGAAGCCGTTGTGGTTGGCCCGTTCGATGAGCACGCTGGTGACCCACAGATCCTTCCGAGGGATCGAGCCGCAGCGATTCATAAAACGCCTGCCCATTCAATTGACGCACATCGCCGTCGCAAGCCGACAAGAGAGTCGCCATGGGCACGGATGGGTTCCCGGCAATCTGCGCATTGTTGGATGCGGCAATTAGGATTAGTCCATCAACCGGCCCGAAACCATTGTCAACCAGGGAGTACGGATCATCCCATCCCTCCTGATAAGTCAGGCGACTGGCCAGTTCACCACCCTGGGAATGGCCCATCAGCGCCAGTCGGCTCATATCAATACGGCCGGTCAGGTCGACGCCGAAGTCATTTTGCCCACCGCCGGTCGCTTCTTCCATCGCCTCTAGATGCAGTTGAATGATCTGCGACATGCGCTCTCCCAAATCCCCTTCGCCGAATCCGAGTGTGTACTCACCGTTGACGTTGATGGAGACAGCAACATACCCGGCGTCGGCCAACGCCTGCACAAGATAATCAAATCCTTTGTAATTGGCCTGCTCCTCTTCGACTGAACAGGGCCAGGGATCCACGCCATGCCGGTCAGGATCGGTGGGGCAGCCACGATGATTGCCGTGCAGAATCATCACCAGCGGTGCGGGCCGGTCGGAAGCGGCGGGCAGGGCCATCACGCCTTCCAGGCGAACGGGCATTTGGCGAAAGCGACTATCCTCAGGGAAACGATCCTGCACAACCGCGGCTTCCCCCAGGTTGTAGGCGAATACGCCGGGGACCAGTTCCAGATCGATGCCCAGGGGCGGGTTGGGCATTTCGGGTTGCGCGTCGGGCAGTTCATCCGGCGATGCAGGCGTCGGGGGACCATCTGTTGGAACCACGGCCTCAGATTCGGCCGTTGGGGCGACCGGTGACGGAACGGCCGTGGCGCTGATGACGGTCACTATCGGTGTCGGACGCATTGCTGCCGGTGCGTTGGTGCAAGCGGCTGGAATCAGGGTGGCCGCGGCCAACAGACCGACAAATAGAACTAAGCTTCGTCGTCTAAACACGTGGTGCTCCTCATAGAATCGGCGATTACTCAACGAATTATAGCGGCACGAGCATTTTTCGGTCGACCGTTCATGTCGGCTATACTCAGCGCTTATGCAAGACTCAGCCACGACGGTTGTGCTCATTTCGGCCGATGCCGAGTGGCGATCTATCCGACCCCGTCTGCCGGATGCCGTCTTTTCGCCAACGCCCTACGGTGAATGCGCAACGGTTACGTTAGATGCGCACGACCGCCAATGGCCCGTGGTCTTTCTCCATGGCGGTTGGGGCAAGATCGCCGCGGCCGGTTCGACCCAATATGCGATCGATCGCTGGCGGCCCTCGTTGCTGGTTAATCTGGGCACGTGCGGCGGGTTTGCCGGGGACATTGCCACTGGGACAATTATGCTGGTGGAGTACACGCTTGTGTATGACATCCTGGAGCAAATGGGCGATCCAGAAGAGGCGTTGGCCCACTATGCTACCGAGATTGACTTGTCCTGGTTGGCTGGGGAACTACCGCAGACGGTGGTGCGCGGGATGCTGTTGTCGGCCGATCGCGACATTGTGGGCAAAGAGATTCAGGGGCTGCGCGAACGGTTTGGGGCCGTGGCCGCCGACTGGGAGAGTGGAGCAATCGCCTACGTCGCGGCGCGTAACCGGGTGCGCTGCCTGATTCTGCGTGCTGTGAGCGATGTAGTCAGTGCCGACGGTGGTGAAGCCTATGGCCAGCCGGAGGTGTTTCATGCACGTACGGACGTCATCATGGCCGATCTGCTGAAAATCTTGCCGTCGTGGCTGTCGCTTGCGCTCCACGAGTAGCTGCCGAAAGCGAAGAAAGCCCGGCAAGTCACTTGCCGGGCTTTCTCCCAAGGAGGAATCGTCAGGAGGTTACTGTTGATTTGTTGGGTCATGCGCGGCAGACCGTCGACTCAGGAAGTATGTGGGCGGAAAGTTCATGAATCTCGTATCCACCGCGCCATGCACCAACACTCAAGAGTATAGCGGACAGCTAGGCGTCCGGTCTTTAAGGTTTGATGGCGGATGCCTTAAGTCTGGCTCAAATCAGGGCGCTTGCCCTTATTCGTCCAGGCCTACGGAGAACATGCTCTCTAAATCGTGGCGCGAGAAAGCGCGAAAAGCCAGCAACGTTTCCGAATCGGCGATGCCGTCCACTTTGAGCATTTGCTCTGTCACCAGCGAGGCCATCTCTTCATTGCTGTCCACGCGAATAATGGCGACCAGGTCATAGCGGCCGCCAACGGAGAATACTTCGCTGATGCCGTGCAGCCCGGCCAGTTCGGAGGCGACGTCGTTGATTTGTCCGCGGGCGACTTTCAATAGAACAATGGCGCTTACCATATTCCCCACTCCTTTGATCGACTGCTTCTACAGGGTTGTCGGGTCATCCTTCCACTCAATCATTGTAGCACGCAGACCGATAGGCGCGAAAAAAGGGCTTGCGATTGCCGCAAGCCCTGAGGGGTACCTACTACGATTCGATTCTACGCTACGATGCTATACCACTACAATGACGAACGCAGCAGATTTCATGGGCGTCCGGACCAGTAGGTGACAAGACAAGGAGATCGGTCCATACACAAAAAGGAGACATGAGCCTGGTCCGGACGCGTCACGAATGCCAATACAATACAGCATCCGGGCCGCCCAGGTCTTTATCGCAACCTAAGCACAACCTTATGCCGACCTTAAACAGCGACTTCTCGCGCCTTGTCTGTACCCTGGATGGATTGACGCCAGACGGCCGTGTGCATTATGATGGACCCAAGGGTGCTCGCTGATGCCGTGAGTGCCGGAGACCAATATGGACCTACCAAGTGAGATCATCCTGTCCGCTCGACTACTCCTGGCAGCTTTGCTGGGGTCGGCCATTGGGTTTGAACGCGAATTTCGTGGGCACGAAGCGGGCGTGGGCACTTTTGCCATCGTCGCGCTGGGTGCCTGTGCCTTTGCCATCATGTCCGACCTGGCCGTGGAGACCGCCGGTGCAGACAATACGCGCATTGCCGCGTCAGTGGCCGCAGGCATCGGGTTCCTGGGCGGTGGCATTATCCTCCATCGCAAAGGGCATATTAGCGGCCTAACAACGGCCGCGGCCTTGTGGGCAGTGTCGGCCGTTGGGTTAGCAACCGGTTTCGGGATCTACGTCGTTGCTGTCGTGTCCACGTTGCTCGTGGTCGTCATCCTGTCCGTTCGCCATGTTGGGCCCATCAAGCGGCGACTCATCAAAATGAATGAGGATGAGCCGCGTGAACTACATTAGCGCTTAGCCTTCATATCGAATGCGATAGATGAACCCGCCCTTGCTGTCACTAATGTAGAGTGACCCATCCGGCCCGACAGCCAATCCTACCGGGCGACCGCTCGTCTCAGCCGTAGCCTCATTGAGCCAGCCCGTGGCGAAGTCCTCGACTGCACCTACGGCTTGCGTGCCCTCAAAAGGAATCCGCACCACCTTGTAGCCCGTGGGTACGGACCGATTCCACGAACCGTGGAAAGCCATGAACAAGTCGCCGCGATAGTCAGCGGGGAACTGTTCGCCATCGTAAAAGACCATTCCCAGCGGCGCGGAGTGGGCCTGCATTTCTACCACCGGTGGTTCTACGCCGTCGCAGTCACCGGGTTGGCCCATGTCAGGATCGAGGATTCGGCCGCTATGACAGCGCGGCCAGCCATAGTCGGCCCCGTCGCGAATCAGGTGCAAGGTCTCCGGCGGCAAGTCGTCGCCCATCAAGTCACGGCCGTTATCATTGGCCCAAAGCTCACCGGTGGCCGGCTGCACAGCCAGGCCGACGGCGTTGCGAAGACCATTGGCCAGGACGCGCCCCCCACTGCCGGTCGCGTCGTCGTAGACAAGGATGGTGGCCCGGCGCGGATCTGTTTCGTCACAGACGTTGCATGTTGATCCCACGGATAGGACCATGCGGCCGTCCGGCAGGAAGTCGACCGTACGCGTGCGATGGCTCCCGTCGGTGCTGATGTCGCCGATGATTGTCTCTCGGCGATCCGCTTGCCCGTCGCCGTTGGTATCTGACGCAAAGACGACCCCCGTGGGAACGCCGATGTACCAGCCGTCATCCCGGTAGACGAGGCTATGGGGGTTCTGCACTTCGGTAGCAAACGGTTCTATCGCGTCCGCCTCGCCGTCTCCATTGGCATCCGGCAGAGCAACGACACGATTGGCGCCCCATTCAGCCACGTGGAGCACACCGGACGGATCGAAGGCCAGGAAACGCGGTGTGTTGAGGCCGCCGGCGAAGACGTCAGCGGTGAAGCCCGGTGGCAAGGACAGTTCGGTGGCCATTGCGTCACCGCGTCCCGAGGCGAAGTTTACCTGGCTGGTGAATTGACGCAGCGCAAAACCACCGCCAGCGAGAAGGATTGCCAGAACGATACCAATAATGAACAGCATGTTTCGACGAGTCATGCGCTGATGTTAGGACGTGCGGCCGGGGAGTCGGTGTTGACAGCGGGAACATTCAGCGACCGTTCATTCTGCGTGACTGCAGATTGAACGGCCGCCGTGCCCAGACAGTCGCTCTAGTTGGACGCTAGTAGATGTCGGGCACGAAGGTCTGTTCGTCGATGGGCGGCCGGATGTAACCGCTTGAAGATTTGCGCGGCGGCAGCTCGATGGGGTCCGGCAGAACATCCTCATAGGGAACGGTGCTCAGCAAATGATGGATACAGTTCAGACGGGCGCGCTTCTTGTCGTCAGCGTTGACCACATACCAGGGCGCCTGCTTGGTGTCGGTGTGGTCAAACATCCGGTCCTTGGCCTGCGAGTATTGGACCCACAGATCACGCGACTGAATGTCAATCGGACTGAGCTTCCACCGGCGGCGGGGATCGGCCGCGCGCTGCTGGAACCGCTTTTCCTGCTCCTCATCGCTTACCGAGAACCAGTACTTGAGCAAAATGATGCCCGAGCGCTGGAGCATCCGCTCAAATTGGGGACAGGAGGCCAGGAATTCGCGGTACTCTTCTTCGGTGCAAAAGCCGTGGACCTTCTCGGTGATGGCTCGCGTATACCAGCTGCGGTCGAATAACACCATCTCGCCGGCGGCGGGCAAATGGGCCACCCAGCGCTGAAAGTACCATTGCGTCCGTTCGCGCTCGGTGGGCACACCCAGAGCTACGACGCGAATGACCCTGGGATTGGTCCGTTCCGTGATGCGTTTGATGGCGCCGCCCTTGCCGGCGGCGTCGCGCCCTTCGAAGATGACCACGACGCGCAGGCCGTTGGTTCTGATCCAGTATTGCAACTTAACCAGTTCTTCTTGCAGGTGATACAGCTCTTTCTCGTAGGCCTTGCTTTTGAGCGCCTTTTTGGTGGTCTCAGCTAGGTCCTCCGACCCGTCGTCTTTCTTGCCCATGGATGCCTCCTCGTGCTAGATGCCTGGGACAATACTGTACAGGTGGTGTATGCCTTTCGTCAACACGCCGGCAGCGCCAATATGGGGGATAGGGCGGTGACCATGGGCCGCATCGGTCCTCCATTTGACCCGGTTTTAGGCATATTGACACACTTCTCAATTTCATTATACTGTGCATTGACTGGTGTGAGTTGGTGCAGGGATGACACTTACCGCAAGAGCTTGACTGGTTCTGGCGGTTTTTTTGTTTCGTCATTCAGCCGTGGCCCGGTAGTGGGCTGTAATTTTGATGGCACGCCAAGTCAGGAGACTGCTTTTGACGACGGATGTAAATGAGGTTAGCGAACAGGTGATAACCAACGGCCAGGTAGTGTCTCTGGCCTATACGTTGCACCTGGATGACGGTGAAGAGATCGACGCTGCTGGGGCCGACGAGCCGTTGGTTTACCTGCACGGTGGCGGGAATATCATTCCCGGGCTGGAGCGGGAGCTGGATGGCATGGCGGTTGGCAGTTCGAAGACGGTCAGGGTCTTGGCGAAAGACGCCTATGGTGACATGGACCCCGATGCTTACGAAGAAGTTCCGCTTGACTTTTTCCCCGACGAAATGGAGTTGGAAGAAGGGATGAGCTTGAGCTTGTTCGATCAGAGCACCGGGCAGCACATTGATGCCTACCTGGCTGAGCTAAGTGACGAAGGCGCCGTTCTCGATTTGAACCACCCCCTTGCCGGGGAGGATTTGAACTTTGAAGTCAAGGTTGTCGGCGTTCGCCCGGCAACTTCCGACGAGCTGGCCCATGGCCATGCACACGATGCACACTCACATCATTAGGAGTAGGTTTGGAGATGTCGAAGAAACTGTATGTTGGCAATTTGCCGTATAGCGTTGATGAAGGCCAGATTCGCGAGATGTTCGCGGAGTATGGTGAGGTAGAGTCCGTTGATATGATCAACGACCGCGAGACTGGCCGCTTCCGCGGCTTCTGTTTCGTGGCCATGGACAATTCCGGCGCCGACGCCGCGATCGCCGGGTTGAACGGCACCCAGTATGGTGGCCGCGAACTGAAGGTGAACGAAGCCAAGCCCCGCGAGCCGCGTCCGAGCAATTACGGCGGCGGCGGTGGTGGTGGCAGTCGCAACTACAACCGCAATAGCGGCGGTGGTGGCGATCGCTGGTAAACGCAAGCTAGCTTGGCGTTTGTACTCGGAGGCACTGGTTAGAACAACCGGTGCCTTTTTTGTTGCTGGCCTGAGGCAATCGGGTGAGTTAGTGCTATACTCTATTCACTATGATAGGTGAAAATTATCTCGACAAGACAGATGAGGATCCGGGGACGTATACGTTCCACGACGGGCCGGTTCTCCCGGCGGATTGTAAGCAAGTTGTTGCCGACTCGGTGACGCAGATCCTTCGTGCTGTGGGTGAGGACCCGGAGCGTGAAGGGCTGTTGATGACCCCATCACGCGTTGCTCGATCATACGACGAGCTGCTGATTGGCTACAAGGTCGATCCTGTGGCCCTGTTGAACAGCGCCATGTTTGAGGTTACCTATAGCGAAATGGTGGTCGTTAGCGACATTGACTTCTACAGCCTCTGTGAACACCATATGCTGCCGTTCTTCGGGAAAGCCAATGTAGCCTACATTCCCAACAAGAAAGTGGTGGGCCTTTCCAAAATTCCGCGCATCGTGGAAGTATTTGCGCGCCGACTGCAGGTGCAAGAGCGCATGACTCGCCAGATTGCGGAGTTGATCGATGAACTTGTGGAACCGCAAGGTGTGGCCGTGGTCATCGACGGCTTGCATATGTGCATGGCCATGCGCGGCGCCAAGAAGGCCAACGCACGGATGCGCACGAGCGCCGTGCTGGGCAGCTTCGCGGAAAACGAGAAAACGCGCGCTGAGTTCCTGGAGCACATCGGCCCCATTCGCCGCGCCCTCATTTAGTCCGGCCTGACTCCGACAGTTTAGACATTGAAGACCCCGTGCCGTCGCGCGGGGTCTTTTGCGTTGCCAGGGCTATTCGTAGATGACAAAGCCGGCCGGTGGCACTTCCAGCCAGACGGCGCCTATACCGCTGAGCGTGCGCTCGACAGTCAGCACGTGGCCGACTTCAGCAGCGTTGCTTGAATAGCGGCACACCAACTCGCTGCCGGGCGGATGAATGTGGGAGTCTACCAGCACCCACGACGCGCGAGCCTGATGTGCGTCGGTGTTGATGGCCAGCAGGACTTCCTCATTATCAAAGATGCGCGACCACGGCACGACGGAGCGAATTTCGCCGCCGATCATTTCCGGGTCGTCGAAGGCGAGGCCATCGGGCGAGATCAGGCGCAGGTATTGCCGTCCGCGACGCAGGGTGATATTGGCCTGGCGCAGCGCGATAATTTTGCTCACTTCCTGATATAGCCAGAACGACTCGTTGAAGCAGTGGCGATGACGCGACCGGAATGGTCCAAACTCTCCACCGAACATGGCCTCACGCAGATAGCGATCGCTATCCCCGGCACCGTCAAAGGCCTGCTCGGAGCCATAGTAGATACAGGGAATGCCGAGGGTGGTCATGTTGAGTGCCAGGGCAGGTAGTACCAGCCGCGTGTTCTCCGCATCTCCGGCCGCGAACCGGGCCTTGTGGTTGCCTTTGCGAACTTGATCGTGGTCATCATACATGGTCACGACCTTGTTCTTGAACCACAGATTGGACCCTTTGCCCACCAGTTCGGAGTTGCGGAAAAGATTGAAGTATTCATAGGCGTGGCGATAGCCCTTGACGAGATACTCCAACTTGTCGGGGATGTCGTTGATGCCCAGCGCGGCATCGAGCCCGGTTTCCTCCAGGGTGCTGAAGGCCTTGGCCCGCCCACCGGTGATTTCCCCGATGATGTAGAAGTTCTCCTTACCGATGCGTTCGGCGAATTCATGGATGGCCGCGTCGAACAGGCGCGTCGCGCCGGGATCCATGTGCTTGACGGTATCCAGCCGGTAGCCGTCAATGTCGGCGTAGGCAATCCAGAAACGATAGACGTCAATCAACGTGCGCAGGGCATCCGATGGCTCGTAGGCGTCGATGCCGCCATTGCCCAGGTCGATATCCTTCAACGAGAAGAAATCCGCGTCACGGTATTCCGGGTCGTGATCCCAGTTGTTGATGTACCCTTGTCGCGTGAAGGTTTCCGGCGTCTGAAGCTCGGCAGGCCAGATTGCGCCATCCGGCCAGCCATGGGGATGTTCCTCTTGGCTCAACGGACCAAATGGCAGCGTCGGATGGCCGTGGCTGTCGCGAAAGCCAAGGACGTCATAGCGGTGGCCGTCCCAGCGGGGGTCCATGAAGGTTGAACCGTTGGGCAACTGTACCGGGTAGCGATCGGCATGATAGGCAAAGACATCTCCGGCATGATTTAGAATGATGTCCAGGATGACGTATATGCCTTTCTCATGGGCCAGCCGAACCAACTCGCGCAGGTCTTCGCGGGTGCCGAAGCGTGGATCCACATCGAGAAAGTTCTGAATGCCATAGCCGTGGTAGGTCTCGTCGAAGCTCACCTGCTTGAAGACGGGACTGATCCAGACAGCCGTCACGCCCAGGCGCTGCAAATAGCCCAGCTTGCTCGCCAGACCCTTCAGTGTGCCACCGACGAAATGAACCCCGGCGTTCTTCCAGCGTAGCGCATCAGCCGGCGTCGTCTGGGCATTGCCCTCGTCCGCTGATTCGAACGGCGGTGTCGTGCCGTGAGTCACGAGTTGTCCGTCGTTATCCAGATAGCCTTGTTCACGGCCGTCCGAAAAACGATCGAGCATGAGAAAATAGAGGACCTGATCCTCCCAGGCGGCAGGGGATGGGTGAAAGACCCGCTCCGCAGCCAGGGCGTTCCAGTCAATGTCACGTAAGCTTTTCTCAATCATGAGGTAAGGCAAAATCCTGATGCAATTGGTGTGACGCTGACTTTCGGGTCATCAATTGCCCACTTCCTTGCCGGACAGAAATTCCAGCGCCCGCACGAGCGCATGATTGCCGTCGCTGCCCAGGCCGCGTTCCTGCAGGGAACGGTAGTACTGGAAAATCTGGGCTGTGCCGGGCACGGGCGCGCCCAGCTGATCAGCCGCTTCCAGCACCAGACGCAAATCCTTCTGCTGGAGATCGATGGTGAAGCCGGGCCGCCAGTCGCGCTCGATCACCTGCGGTCCGCGATTGCTGAGCATCCAGCTGCCTGCCGCGCCGCCACTGACCGCGGTCAGCGTCTTTTCCAGGTCCAATCCACCGGCGTCGGCAAAGAGTAGCGCCTCGGCCACGGCCTGCATGGTGCCGACGACAAGGATCTGGTTGACCAGCTTGACCATCTGACCGGCGCCCTGCGGCCCGACGTGAGTGATGGTCTTGCCCATGGCCTCCAGCACGGGCATCGCGCGTTTAACTTGATCGGCATCCCCGCCGACCATGATACTCAAAGTGCCCTTGGCCGCGCCTTCGCTGCCGCCGCTGATGGGGGCGTCCAACATCATGGCTTGCTTCTCAGCCAAATGGGCTGCAAGATCGCGCGTGGTCCTGGGGCTGATCGTGCTACAGTCGATCAGAAGCGTGCCGGGGCGAATGGCTTCCAGGACGCCATTCTCACCCAGAACCACGTCGACCATGTCGGGTGAATCGCTGACACAGGTGATTAAGATAGTACTCTTGGCTGCGACCTCGGCTGGGCTGGAAGCACCGGCTGCTCCGGCTTCCATGAGCGGTCCCATTTTCGCGGGTGTCCGGTTCCACACGGTTACATCAAACCCCGCCTTGAGCAAGTTGGCCGCCATGCCCTTGCCCATAATACCCAATCCGATGAAGCCAATTGATTCGTTCATGCTACTCCCTATTGCTGGTGCTTGTTTAGAGGCGATTATGATCGTCCCGGGCAAGGCTGTCAAAAGAGCCGATGCGCTATGCTATAATGCCACCCATGCTCACAGGCCGAGTCCGCATTTTCCTGAGCGTTATGGCATTGGCCGTTGTCGCGGCGGTAGGGGCGTGGTTATTGCTGCCGCGCGTGACGGCCGCTTTGCCCGGTCGAGTGCGGCAGTATTTGCCCAATTCCCTGGCAATCCAGACCGCTCCGCCGCTGCCGACACCGCTGCCGGTGTCCGCGATCGATTCGGCTGCTCTGGCGGATGTTCTCGGCGCCGACGCGGCTCTATCCGCTGACACCGCCTCGACGACCCCAACCACACCACCGACGATGGCACCCTCGCTGCCTGCCGCTGAACCGATTGCGCCGTTGATTCCGGCGCCGGAGCCCTCGGCGACACCGACTGTCATCGCCGCGCCCGATTATTCCCAGTCAGTCTACCTGGACGGAGTCGAGATCATTCCCCAGAAGTTCAACAACTGCGGCCCTACCAATCTGACGATGGTGCTCAATTACCATGGCGTGCCGGCGGATCAACTGGTGATTGCCGGGGTCATTCGGCCGAACTACGAAGATCGCAATGTCTCGCCGGAGGAGTTGGCGGCCTATGTCACCACGCAATCGGATCTCAAGACGGCCGTGATGCGTGGCGGCGATCTCGATCAGCTCAAGCGTCTGCTGGCGGCCGGGCTGCCGGTTATCGTGGAACAGGGACTTCTGCCGGACGAGGCCACGGGCTGGATGGGCCATTATTTGACCCTGTATGGGTATGACGAGGTTGGGGAGCTGTTCTACACGCGCGATTCGTTCCTTGGGCCGTGGGATGAGGACGGCACGGAGCGCTACGCCGACGTTGTATCGAATTGGCGACCCTTCAACAACGTGCTGATCGTTGTTTTCCCGCCTGAGCAAGAAGGGCTTGTCGCGACTATTCTAGGCGAAAGGCACGATGATCCGGCGGCCATGTGGCGATGGACGGCCGAACAGGCCCGCGCCGCCATTCGCGCCAATGGCGACGCCCCGTTTGAGTGGTTTAATCTGGGCAGCTCACTGACCCGCCTCTATGACCTAACCGGTGACCCGAAAATCTTGCAGCAAGCGGTGGCATCTTTTGATCAGGCGCGGCTGATAGGGCTACCGGCACGCATGTTGTGGTATCAGTTTGACCCCTACGAGGCATATCTGGCGGCGGGTCGAACGGCCGATGCTATGGCCCTGGCCGACGCGACGTTGGGGAGTCAGGGTGGCCGCAGTGTCGAAGAGACGTACGTCTACCGAGCGCTGGCGCATCGGGCCCTAGGCAATGAACAGGAGGCCATTCGCGATCTCTCAGTGGCTGAGGCGTTCAATCCCGCGAATCCGGTCCTGCAGCGCGCGCTTACGAGTCAGCCTTAGCCGGCGTTTCCGGGTAGAGTGAGAGCGAACTGGGTAGCCAGGGCGGCGTGCCGTGGGGCGGTTCCTCACCCTGTTCCTGAGCCTCGCGGTGATCGATCGCCCAAATGTAGGCATCGGTCTCGGTGCGGCCGGGGAAATGCTCCAGGATGCCCTGTTCGCGAATCATCTCGATCAGGGGAGCGTAGACCTCGTCATACCAGGAGGCGACGGCCTCTTCATAGCTCACATCCCGCTGCTGATCGAGGCCCATGTAATAGTGGTGCACGTCGATGTGGTCGAGGATTTTCTCATACTTGCCGGGCAGCGTGGCCACGATGTCAGCCTGCGGGCGCAGATCATAGATGTGGGTCTTTTCCAGAAATGCGGCCTCTTCGCGGTCGCGAATCATCTTGTCGATCCAGGTTGAATGCCGCAGCCGGCGGATGATCTGCCGCACTTCGCGCTGCTTGTAGATGTCGGCCATCTCGTCATAGGCCTCTTCGCGCGCCTCTTCCTCGGCCAGGGCTCCCTGGCTGGCCTCGCGCAAGAGCCACTGATACTCGCTGACCCAAAGATAGATATCGGCCAACGTCAGGTCGGGAAATTCCTTATCAAGACCCTGTTGCTCGATGGCTTCAGCCAGCGGGTGGTAGATGTTGTCATACCACGACTTGACGGCCAGATCATAGGGCACGTCCGCTTGCAGCTCGGTGCCCAGGTAGTAGCGGTGGGCGTTGATGTGATCGTGCAGTCGCACATAGTTGGCCGGATTAGACAAGAGCATATCGGCCTGCGGTCGCAGTTCATCCAGACCCGTCTGCTGCACGAATGAGCCCAATGCTTTCTGCAGTTGAACTTCATTAATGGCCATGTCCGGCGTTAGCTTGAACGGAATCTCAATCTCAGTTACGAACGCGTCGATATCGATTTGGTTGCGGTCGCGGGCTACTGAGACGCGATGATTGCCGTCCTTAACGAAGTAGACGTCACCGATCTTGTAGAGATCGACGGGCGGCAAAAAGACGTCTTCATAGTGGGCTTTGCGGATGTTGACCCAGCGTGTGGTGTTCTGCCGCTGTGTCGGTAGGAAAGCTCGATCAAAGTCACGATAGCGGCCGACACTCCCAACGATTCTGTCCAGCGGAACCGTCTGCAGCCCGATATCGCGTTGGCCCTTGTAGGGCAGATTTTCACGTACGATGTCATAAGGTAACAGGTCATTGGTCTCGCCTGTGAGGCGCGAACGTATCTTGCGCCAAAATGACCGGCGCATGGCTCGCTCAAAATCTTCGTAGGCCTGACTATCGTACATAGTGCATCGTCGAGGCGGCTGAGCATCTCATCAGATACCCAGCCGCCTAACTCATTATGCAGCCAATTCTACGCACCTGTAGGTGCATTGGGCAAGTCGGAGTGCTGTGTCGCTCATACCAGCGGATTGTAGTTCGGCTCGTACATGAAATCGTGAATGGTCTGCTGGAGATCATCCGGCTCCGGCGTTTTGGCCAGGCCCCGTTCATAGGCCACTTGTGCGACGGCCTCGGCTATGGCTGCTGATACATCGCGAATACGGGAAAGCACAGGATAGATTCGACCCGCGGCGAGATCGTCGGATGTCACCTGCGCCGCCAGGGTGCGGGCCGCCGCCTCAAACATCTCGTCGGTGACGTGCCGTGCGCCGGACACAACCACTCCCAGGCCCACGCCGGGGAAAATGTAGGAATTGTTGCCCTGGCCGGGATTGTAGGTCTTGCCGTAGAGTTTGAAAGACGGAAACGGGCTGCCGCTGGCAAAAATCGCCTTGCCGTTGCTGTAGGTGTAGGCCTCTTCGGCAGTACATTCTGACTGTGAGGTGGGGTTCGACAGGGCAAAGATGATCGGCCGATCGTTGAAGTGGGCCATATTCTCGATGATCTCGCGCGTGAATGTCCGTGGCTGACCGGATACTCCAATGATGGCGTCCGGGCGCAGTTCTTCAACAGCTGCGGCGAATGATTCGAGCCGGGGGTGATCATGGGCATACGGCAGCTTGTGAGGAGCCAGATCGTCGCGCTCGGCCACGACCAACCCGCGGGAATCTACGAACCAGCAGCGCTGACGCGCTTCCGCTTCGGTCAATCCTTCTTGCACCATTGCCGACACAACCAGATCGGCGATGCCGATGCCCGCTTCGCCGGCGCCGAGGAAGAGGAGCTTCTGCTCGCTCAGCTTCTGGTGCGGCCCGCCTTCAGCCTCGATGAGCCGCAGGGCAGCAAACAGGCCGGCCAACGTAACGGCCGCTGTGCCTTGGATGTCATCGTTGAAAACGCGGTAAGTGTCGCGATATTCCTGCAACAGGCGAAATGCATTGTGATTGGCAAAGTCCTCAAACTGGACAAGCGCCTCGGGGAACCGACTGCGAACGGAAGCCATGAACTCGGCCACCATGGCGTCATAGGCCTCGCCGCGCAGTCGGTGTTCCGGTAACCCGATGTAGAGCGGATCGTCCAGGAACGCTTTGTTTTCAGTACCCACATCGAGCATGATTGGCAGCGTTAGTGACGGTGGAATGCCTGCGCAGGCGGTGTAGAGCGATAGCTTGCCCACAGGGATACCCATCCCGTGGGCACCCAAATCACCGAGGCCCAGGATGCGCTCACCGTCCGTGACGACAATTACGCGAACATCGTCCAGCGGCCAGTTGGCTAACAGCTCGTCGATATGGCCGCGCTCATCGGCCGAAATGTAGAGGCCGCGCGGCCGGCGGAAGATGTGGCCGTACTGTTGACAGCCCAGGCCGACGGTCGGCGTGTAGACCAGCGGCATCATCTCGTCGATGTTGTCGATCAGGATGCGGTAGAAGAGCGTCTCGTTGCGATCTTCCAGATCCAGCAAGTAGACGTACTTCTCCAGGTCGGTCGGCTTCTTGCGCAAATTCTGCAGGATGCGAGCCGTCTGATTCTCAAGAGACAATACGCGCGCCGGCAACAAACCACGAAGTCCAAACGCTTCGCGTTCCGCTTCGCTGAATCCGGTGCCTCGATTGTAAAGGGGGTTGTGAAGTAACTGGACGCCGTTGGGGAAATCCTCCGGCAAGGTGACCGTCTCATTATTGGCGGCCGAAGTGGTGGTCATGATTCCCTCCCAGGAATGATGGGTGACCGGATAGCAAGAAATCGGCTATTCCGGCATGTTAATGGCAAAAAGTCCGTTTGGACCCATATCCACCCCATAGTTTACCGCGTGCCGACAAAATGCGACAGCGAATCGTGGTGCCAAAAGTAAGCAGATCGGTTGGAAAAGAAACCGGCCTGGCGATCACCCCCGAGGCGGCGGGGCGATCATCAGGCCGGAATTTGTCTGCGGAAATCCGCTGGACGTTGCTAGATTCGATTCGGGTAAGGCTCAGCCATCCAGGCCCGGCTGGCCTGCCACTGTACGACGATACCGGCGATAGCCATCGCGATGAACAGAACGGCCCATATCGGCGAGCCGGTAAACATCGCGCTAATGGGATTTTCTGATAGCCGGGCCAATTCGATGCCATCCAGACCGACAGCGAGTGTGCCGATGGCCATCGCTGACCCGGCAATGGCCGTGGCAATGATGATGACGTACTTCGCCAGGTTGTAACGAATGGTGAGGAACGCCAGGACGACACCAAGGACGACGCCGACCAGGAACGGGATAATGCCGCCATCCAGTCCGAGCAGGCTCATCAGGCTGTAGCCCAGGCTATAGCCCAGGAAACCGCCAATGATGGCCACGGCAAAGGCGTAGAACAGATAGGACAGGACGGCAAAGATCACGGCCACGACGAAGCCGACAACCCAACCGATGGTAGTGCCGAGGAAGGCATCGCCAATGAGGGCGTGAACTGCCTGGGCGCCCAGGCCAAAGCCGAAGAAGAAAGCCAGGAACGGCAGAAGAATCATGAACCAGCGATAGCCACCGAAGGCCACCACCGTGCCGAACACCAAGGCAATCAGGGTGATGCAAAGTAACTCTAAAGTCATTTCGATAAACCTCCAAATTCTAACGAGATAATGTCTTGCCTCTGCCTAACCCCAAGCCTGCTTTAGCCGCTGATTCAGACTGATATGACAGAGGGCTTACTCATACAATTGTAATGAAATGGTCAGTTATGTCAATTTTGATTGGGATCAATCCGACCGGTTGTTGCGGAAGTATCAGTTAATCGATTATCATAGACGTCAGTTCCGACTTTACGTCAAGCTATTGAGCGTTGATCTCAGGGCGCCGTTATGACGTGGCGGGTATCGGCAGTGTGGGCAATTGAGGGTAGAGCAGGTGAGGAGAGAAAGATGAAGAACCGTATTTGGATCAGCTTGAGTGTAGTCTTGGTCACGGTCCTGGCGATGGCCGGCTGCCAACAACAGGCAACCGATGCCACCCCAACACCGCCGGATATCGTACCGGCTGCGCCTGACGCGAGCGGTAGCGCCCTCGATGGTTACCCTGCACCGCTCGCCAATATCGATTTGGCTTATCCCGGCCCTGACAATGTGCAGGCCTATCCAGGACCGGATGTGAATGGGCAACCCGTGCCGGGAGCGCCGGTTGAAGGCGAGGTCACCGGGGAACCGGGGACTGAAGCTCCCACGACGGGACCGGCAACACCGCCGGTCGGTAACGGACAGTCGGGCTTCGGCGCGCCGGTGGTGCCGGTCATTACCGAATCGGAAGCGGCCGTGACGGCTTTGCCTGAAGCCGGTGTCTTCGCCCCTCCCGCGGGCGCGTCGGATATTGCGTCGGGGTCGACCGTACAACACACGGTCATCCGCGGGGACTGGCTCTTGCAGGTGGCTCGGTGCTATGGCACGACGTATGAAGCAGTTAGGGATGCCAACTCTCTCGCCTTTCCGGATTACATTAAGCCCGGCATGATACTGACCGTACCCAATGTGGGCAGTGTGGGACCGATCATCGGGGCACCCTGCGTCGTAGAATATACGGTGCAACCGGGTGATACATGGGAAGGGTTGGCCGCAGCCTATGACACCAGTGTTGAGGTCCTGCAGCGCGTTAATCCCGGCCCGTTGACCGTCGGACAGATTATCTTCGTGCCGTCGACCTCACCTGCCGGTGCCACACTGCCCACCTTGACACATCATCTGGTGTTCAACTTTGCCGGCGACCTGGCTGTTTGGCGTGCAACCGACAGCCTGGTGGAATTGACCATTGAGGCGCCGGTGATTCTGGACCTGGCCACCAACGGCGCAGGCCGCTACGTCCTGGTGCGGCAAACGCGCGATGAGGGTCTCTCCGAGGAAATCGCGCTCATTGATACGGTCTCCCGAACGAGTGCGGTCGTGGAGTCGGGCTTGCCAACGCAGCCGGCCGATTGGCCAGGATCGCCCGCCGACAGACTCCATGTTTCGCCTGATGGAACATGGGCGGTATACGTCGTGGAAGACGCGAGCGCCTACCGCCTCACTAGCTTCCAGACGTCGGCACCGGGGACGCAATACAGCGTCATCGGCATACCCAATGTAGATCCGACCTCGATTGCAGGCGCGGCATTAAGTGACGGCATGACCGACACAAGCTTCATTGTCTCGGATGCGAACGGCATCTCCGAATACCCCTACTCACTCGATCGCGATGCGCATCGCATTGTAACGATCGACCGGGCTACGATGGAGCCGGCCAACGCATTCTTCAATGTGACACCAGTACCGGGCGGCCAGTATCTGCTGGCCCTGGGTGGCTTCTTCGAAGGCGCTGCACAATTCGTCATTGACGCGCAGACCGGCGCTTACGGAATACTACCCAATTCAGGTGCATACGTGGTTTCAGGGACTACTTTTGCCACAACAGATGGCCATTTTGTGGTGGCGTCCCCCACACAGGTGGGGACGACGGGACCGCAATGGGTAACCTATGATGCGGTAACTACCAGCGACTCGGTGGAGTTCACCGTTCTTGGCGAGACCATCACGCCCACGCTTACGGAAGCGGCGGCAACCGATCCGATGCCGGGTTATGTGATGGGCGCACCGGATGTGCAAGACAGTGGGCTACCCTATTCGATCGCGATCACCGGCAGCCCGGCGGAACAGGGTGTGTGGCGTACCCACGGCGACGGTGCAGGTCTGCAGAAGCTCAACGAGATGCCGACAGGGCCGATGAGCACAACGTGGGTGCCCGATGTCTCCGGGGTGTTGGTGACGACGTTTCAAACCGATTTGGGTACGGCCGGCGATACGTATGTTTCGACAACGGGCGAGCCGTTGCTATCGCTGTCGGACTGGCTGGGTTCGCCCATAAGCGACCCATATTGGGTGCGTCAATAGGGCTTGGTCCCTGTCGCCTGGGCATTAGCCTGGGCGACCATCCACATTGAAGGAGACTGTTCAATGGAATTTGACCCACGTGCGCCGGAATTTCGCGCAGACCCTTATCCGTTCTACGACCTGCTGCGCACTCACGCGCCGATATTCTATTGGGAGCCCTGGGGTGTTTGGTTTCTGACGAGCCATGAGGATTGCCAGACGCTGTTGCGTGATGACCGGCTTGGTCATGAGTTTGTCGGCGAATCGCCGCCGGAACAGCAGGCGCTGTGGAACATGCAGCGCAACTGGATGCTCTCGATGAACCCGCCTGACCACACGCGCTTGCGCGGGCTGGTCTATAAGGCATTCACGCCGCGTACGGTGGCCCAACTGCGCGATTCGATACAAACGATCACGGACGAATTGATCGATGCGGTGACTGGTCAGGGCGAAATGGACCTGATCCATGACTTCGCCTACCCGCTGCCGGTTAGCGTTATCTGTTCCATGCTGGGGGTGCCCCAAGCCGATCACATCACCTTTCACCACTGGTCCGACGCCATTGCGCGCAGTCTGGACCTCATCGAGGATGAGGCGGTATACAATCGCGCGTCGCAAGCGACGGTCGAGATCACAGCCTATTTGACCGACCTGCTGGCCGAGCGGCGCGCGCATCCGCAGGATGACTTGTTGTCGTCTCTGGTGGCCGTGGAAGACGCCGGTGACCGGCTGTCAGCCGAGGAACTATACGCTACCTGCGCTCTGCTGCTCATCGCCGGGCACGAGACGACCGTCAACCTGCTCGGCAACGGATCGTTGGCGTTGCTGCAGAACCGTGCCCAGTGGGAGCGGCTGCAATCCGACCCCGGCCTGGTCAAAGCGGCCGTGGAGGAGTTGCTGCGCTATGACAGCCCGGTGCAGTTCACATCGCGCGTGGCGCTGGAGGACGTGACCTACAAGGGCCTAGACTTTCCCCAGGGCACGGGCATTGGCTTCATCCTGGGCTCGGCCAACCGTGACCCGGCGCAGTTTGATGACCCATGGCGATTGGATATTGGTCGCGAGACCAACAAACACCTGGCTTTTGGCGGCGGCATCCACTACTGCCTCGGCGCGCCATTGGCCCGGCTGGAGGGGGAAATCGCTTTCGCTACACTGGCCCGGAGGCTGCCGAATCTCAACCTGGCCGGGGGCGCAGTGAGCTATAAGGACAACTACGTGCTGCGCGGGCTTGAGTCACTCCCTGTCACGTACTAGATCGCCTTGCTCGTAACGGCTCCGGGCATTAGTCCGCCAATGCAATTCCCGCCCCGTCGAGACGATGTGTCACCAGGGACATAATCTCCAGCCTAAGCTGCGCCCCCCGGCCGTAGGCGGCTTTGGCAAAGATAGTCAAAGCAGACACTGAGTTGACATTGCCTTCCTCTGAGATGATGCGCCACGGTTCGATCAAGTCCGGCAATAGATCGGGGGCTTCTTCGCTCAGTTCTACCAACAGCTTCATCGCCGCGGTTAGGTCTGAGGCTGCCACGGACAATGTCACGTCCGTTCCGGTGAATGCCCCCCGCGTGAAGTTGCGCAATATGCGCACCTGTCCCTGCGGCACGATCACAAGCTCGCCGCTGCGGGTTCTTAGGCCCATGGTACGGATATTGACCTGCTCCACGATGCCACGCAGCTCATCCTCCAGCCGAACGATCTCCACATTATCGCCGACGTCGAACCGATCCTCGAATAGGTTGCTAACACCGTTGAGCAAATCGCCAACGTAGTCACGTGCTGCGAATCCAAACGCATTGGCCAACACCGTGGCCAGCACGGCGAGGTTCGTCACACTCATGAATTGGCTGAGGACATAGATACCGGCCACGGTGAAGGCGCCGAAACCTATGAGGCTGGCGATAAGCTGCTGGAGAGTCAGTCGGCGCGCCGAAACGGCCTGCATCTGATCTTCGGACAAGGCGCCGGTGCTCGATGTATAGCGCGACACATTGGCCGCATCCAGTATCCAGCCGGACAGGCGAAAGCTCAACCGGCTGACAACATAGGCTGCGACAAAGGCCATAACCAGGGTCAAGAGGTTCAGCGGTACACGCAGGACATTCAACACCTGTTCCAGTCGCCCGGTGCTGACGGATGGCCCGAAGGTCGATTCCAGGATGGCTACCACATCAATATCGGCCGCTTGCAAGAGAGCCGTAGCCAAGGCAGTCAAGCCAATCACGACAATGATTGGCACGATGATGATGAGTAGGATACGACGTCTCATTGGTCGCTGCTTCCCCCATTTGGAGGCGCCAGGGTGGACCCCAGACGATCCCATACCAGCGAATGCATGGCCAACTGCAGTTCTTCCTCACGCCCGACCGGCGCTCGCCCGTAGAGGCTAAGCTCGACAGTCGGTCCAAGGATGCCATCTTTGGAAACGATACGCCACGGTTCGAGCAGATCGGGGATGAGCGTCGGTGACTGTGGCGCCAGTTCCTCAAGGTCGCGGATCACTACCCTCAGGTCGTCACTTGGCACCGGGAAACTAACATAGACGCCGGCAAAGGTACTCCGCGAAAAATTGCGCATGGTCCGGATTTCGCCAAAGGGGATGGTAATCAGCTCGCCGGATGGGGACCGGAGCCACGTGAAGCGCAGGTTGACTTGCTCCACAATACCTTCGACATCCAGCTTGAAATGGCGATATGAAAGCCGATCGCCCACATTGAAGTTGTTCTCGACCAGGTTGCTAATGCCGCCGAGGAGATCGCTGACAGGCAGCCGCGCGCCCCAGGCCAATGCGCTGGTCAGTGCGGTGACGATGATGGCCAGGTCGGTGAGGCTCACGAACTGACCAACAACTAACGCAACGGCGATTGAAATGGCCACGATGCCAATGATGCTGGCAGTAAAGTGAGTCAGCGTCAACCGTCGCTGTGGGGCTAGTGTGACCAACTGATCCCAGTCATCATGTGTAGGATCGAAACGCTCGTCTGAATTATGGGTTTGCGCGCTTTCGGCCAGCGGACCAAGTACCGATTGTGCAATGCGCCAGCGACGACGATATAGCCACAAGGAGCCGCCAATGACGATGCCCATGAAGATGAGCTGGAAGGGAATGAGCAAACAACGTGTTACATAGCGAATCAATTCCACAGTTTCCGGATTGCTCGTATCCACAGCAGCGCTAACCGCTGTTGCCGGGTCATTCCCCCCGGCGTAGGCAAAGCCGATTACCGTTGCCAGTATGAAAACGGCAAGCAGCAATGGGCTGAGGAGGAGGAACAGAATTCGGCGATTGGACACTGGGTGAGTCATTCCAGGCTATGGCGATTAGGTCTTCACGGGGCTAGCTGACTCTTTGCAGGTCACGCTGCCGCGTATAAGACATATCCCGCCTATTCTATGCGTTGTGAGATAGAACGCCAACGCGCCTGGATCGGGGCGTGTCTAGGTTTTCGGGTATGGGGATTATTAACTAGATGTGATCAGGGACGAGTTCAATGCCCACATCCAGCGGGGAAGCAGCTTAATTACCTGCGATATTCACGCTAATCGGTGAGGAAAGCGAGCAGACCTCAGGTTTATTGGCGCTGACCGGATTATGCGGAATATTATTGACCCGGGTTCTGTTCGGGGAATGTACGACCCTGGCACCTGTGTCCAGCAAACCAGCGCCGGCCGATCAGAAGAGCGGCCGGCGTTGTTGATTTACGTACAGTTGTTTAGCGGTTGGAGAGCGTGACTACCAGCGGACGCACGGGCCGCATCGTGCCCGCGAACTCGAAGTCGATAGGCTCGTTGTCCACCGGCTGCATCCTGTAGCGCCCGGCTGACATAGCGAAGGCGTAGACCATTTCCATCAGGGCGAAGTTATTTCCCAGGCAAACCCGCGGACCGGTGGCAAAGGGAATATAGGCGCACTTCGGCCGCGCAGCGACCGCCTCCGGCTGGAAGCGTTCGGGGTCAAACCGTTCCGCGTCCGGCCAGAAATCGGGGTAGCGATGGACGATGTAGGGCATCGGCGTGATCATCGAGCCGGCCGGAATCGGATAGCCGCCGATCTCGTCGTCGTCGATAGTTTGGCGGGCCACAACGCCGTCGGCGGATAAATGCGCAACACCTCGTCGACCACCATACGCGTGTAGTCGAGTTTGAAGAGATCGTCTACTACCGGCCGGCGGTCGCCGAGACCGGATCCGCTTCCGTCGCCAGCTTGTGCAGACCTCGTCCGGCCGGCTTGCGAAGCAGATACCAGCCCCAGGTGAGACTGCGAGCAGTGGTCTCAAAGCCGGCGAAGAAGAGGGTCACCACCTCATCGCGCAACTGCTCCTCGCTCATGCCGCCGCCGGTCTCGTCGTCACGGGCGTTCAGCAGGATCGAGAGCAGGTTATCGTCGCTGTCGTCTTGCCGGCCGGCGGCGATGCGCTCGGCGACGAAGTTGTCCACGATTTCCAGGTTCGCCGGAAACGGCGGTGCGCCGGCAGCGGCAGGCCAATGGGTACGATGGCACGTGAGGGGATGAAGGCGAAAATCTCTTCCAGCGCATGGCCGATCTCGCGCATCTCTTTGCCCAGGTCAATGCTGAACATCGCCTGGCCAATGATGCTCATGGTCAGTCCAGCATCTGGGCGTCCATGTTCATCGGCTCGCCACTGTCGGCATAGCTTTGCCAGCCGTCCAGCATTTTGGCGGTTACGTCCACCATCATTTCCGAGAACTGGGTGATGGCGCGGGGGGTAAAGGGAGGTTGCATCAGCCGGCGTTGCGTACGCCACAGGTCGCCGTCGCTGGTGACCAAGCCTTGGCCGACCAGCAGCCGGAAGCCGTCATAGCCGATGCCCTTGATGTAGTTCTTCTGGTTCTTGACGAACACATGGTGCACGTAGTCGGGGTGGAAGAGCGCAAAGCCGTCCAGCGGGCCGAACTTCAGGTGCACGATGTCGCCATACTCGTGCCACAGATCCTCGTGTCTCAGAATCATCTTGTTGCCGCCGAGCTGCAAGGCGTTTCCCAGGAAAGGGATGCCGGCGGGACCGGGCGGTCGATTCCTGACTAACTTCAGCGATGGGTGTTGGGCTGTTCATATATTGATAGCTCCTATCTGCCTAAACGGCGGTTCTAATCAGGCTTGTTTGCACTAAGTTTACGACATTTGGCGCGGAACGTTCAGCCCATCTACGGACCGAGCCACCCAGCGGCAGTCAGCCAGGGCCTCTGTCTACAAGTTCAACTAGCCGCCGCATTACTCGCTATGCCGACCATAACGGACTGATTGCGTGTTTTTTTGAGGTCAGACACGCTCCGGTTGAACGGCATTGGCCGCTGCAATACAATCAAATGGCGATTGGCTGGACCAATTCGAGCCAAAGGAGTTGCACCGATGATTCGCTGGGAGTACCTCGCCCGCACGCTTGAGGCGGACAAACACCATGAAGTCGTTGTGGACTACCTGCAGGAGAACTATCCGGGCACGAGCTGGAAGGACTTGCCGCAGTTTGATGCACTAACGCTGGAGGCCTGGTTGTCTGAGTGGGGCAGCCATGGGTGGGAACTGGTCTCCTGCGAAGTGGCCGACAAGCTGGGACAGAAAGGGGATCTGGGCTACGCGTATCCCACAGTCTATACTTGGCGCAAGGTATACCTCTGCGTATTTAAGCGGCCGAAGGTGGAGTAGGTTGATGGTGACCGTTCGATCTGACACAAGCCGTGGCATCGGTCTGGCTTTGGGCGGTGGCGGCTCGCGCGGGTTGGCCCACATCGGTCTGTTGCGCGTGCTACAGCGCGAAGGTGTGCCGGTATCATTCATCGCGGGAACCAGCATGGGCGGCCTGGTTGGGGCGCTCTTTGCCGCCGGATTACCGCTGGCTGAGGTTGAGGCTGAAGTCAAGCGTTTCAGCCACATCAGTGAGCAACTCAAGTTAATTGACATCAGTTTGTCCGGGGCCGGCCTTAGCATTCGCGGCCGGCGGATCTACAACTTTCTGGCCGACCTGTTGGGAGATCGGCTACTGTTCTCGGATCTTTCGGTGCCTCTGGCGCTGGCTTCCGTAGACCTGCTGACCGGCCGCGACGTGGTGCTGCAAGGCGGCATGGTGATCGACGCCGTACGAGCCACGATTTCCGTCCCCGGCGTGTTCCAGCCCGTAGACCTGGGTCCGTATCGCCTGGTGGATGGCGGCGTGTTGAACAACGTTCCGGTGGACGTGGCCCGATCGTTGGGCACAGCGCCCGTGGTTGCTGTGGACGTGCTGCCCAGCTTCAGTGAGAATCAGCCGGGCCAGCCGGCAGTGGTTGGTGGGCTGCAGTTGTCGCTCGGTCCCACCTATCTCAAGGAGACCTATAACGTTTTGATGATCATGATTGCTGCGATCACCGACGAACGATTGCGCCACTTTCCACCGGACTACTTGATTCGGCCGATACTGCCCCCAGAAATCACATTGCTTGTCGGGTTCAGTCGGGCTGAAGAAATCATCGATGCCGGTGAAGCTGCGGCGGAAGCCGCCTTACCGCACATCCTCAAGCTCTTGTAGATTTAGTGCTAATTGCCCGATATCGCTAATCCCTCCGTGGAATCGTGGTACACTCGCCCGCGCATGTAGCGCCAACCAATAGGAGTCTTGTCGCATGAGTGAGTTCGATCTTGAAAAACTAATTTTGGCCGCCAACACGGTTCGCGGTCTGTCAATGGACGGTGTGCAAAAAGCCAATAGCGGTCATCCCGGTATGCCGATGGGGATGGCTGACGCCGCCGTCGTGCTGTGGACGCAATACCTGAAGTTTAATCCAGCCGACCCAGATTGGGCTGACCGGGATCGCTTCGTCCTCTCGGCCGGTCACGGGTCGATGCTTCTCTATAGCTTGCTGCACCTGACGGGCTACGATCTCAGCCTCGACGATCTGCGGAACTTCCGGCAGTGGGGGAGCAAGACGCCGGGCCATCCGGAGGCTCATATCACTGCCGGCGTGGAGACCACAACCGGACCGCTGGGCCAGGGCATCAGCAATGCTGTCGGCATGGCCATGGCCGAGCGATGGCTGGCGGCCCACTTCAATCGGCCTGAATTTCCTGTAGTCAATCACATGACCTATGCGATCGCCAGCGACGGTGATCTGATGGAAGGCATTTCACACGAAACAGCCTCGTTGGCCGGCCATCTGGGCCTGGGCAAGCTGATCGTGCTTTACGACGACAACCATATCAGCATCGACGGCTCGACCGATCTGTCCTTCAGTGAAAACGTGGCTCTTCGCTTTGCCGCCTATGGCTGGCACACGCTGCAGGTCTCGGGCAATGATCCTGCGTCGGTCAATGAGGGGCTGGCCGCCGCTAAGGCAGAGGCGGATCGGCCGTCTCTCTTGCTATGCCGCACGACGATCGCCTACGGCAGCCCGAACAAAGCCAACACCTCGGGAGCCCATGGTGAGCCACTCGGTGAAGAAGAGATCCGTCTGACCAAAGCGGCGCTGGGTCTGCCGGTGGACGAGTCGTTCTACGTTCCTGACGGGGTTTATGACACGATGCGAGCCGCGGCCCAGGATGGCGCCGCTGCTGAAACGGCCTGGCGCGATATGTGGCGACGGTATGAGGCGGCGTATCCGGAGTTGGCGACACAGTTCGAGCAAGGACTATCGCTGGAGACTGACGTGCAATTGGACGTCGACCACCTGTTTGACCTCAGCAAGAAGATGGCCACACGCAATGCCTCGGGTGTTGTACTGAACGCAGTGGCACAGCAGGTGCCCAACCTGGTGGGCGGATCGGCCGACCTGACTCCATCCAACAAGACGACCATAAAGGGCGAGACCTTTCTTACGCGCGATGATTTCAGCGGTCGATACATCCACTTTGGTGTTCGCGAGCACGGGATGGGATCGATCATGAACGGTATGGCCCGTCACGGCGGCATTCGGCCGTTTGGTGGTACGTTCCTCATCTTTTCCGACTATATGCGGCCGACGCTGCGGCTGGCGGGACTCATGGAAGCGCCGGTCATTTACGTGTTTACCCACGACAGCATTGGCCTGGGCGAGGATGGGCCGACACATCAGCCCATCGAGCAGCTCATGTCCATGCGTGTGATCCCAAATCTGACGACTATTCGCCCGGCCGATAGCCGCGAGGTAACGGCCGCCTGGTTGTCCGCGATCAACAATATCCACGGCCCGACAGCCCTGGTCTTCTCCCGTCAATCCGTCCCGACACTGCCTAACTCCTCTGTGGAGGCTGCCCAGCGTGGCGCATATATCGTGTCCGAGCCCGCTGATGGCGCCGCCGCGGATGTGATCCTGATTGGCACCGGCACAGAAGTGTACTTGGCTGTGGAGGCGCAGGAGATTCTGGCGGCCGACGGAATTGCGGCGCGGGTCGTCTCTATGCCCTCGTGGGAGCTCTTCGCCAAGCAGCCGCAAGCCTATCAAGATGAAGTTCTGCCCCCGGACATGACTGCCCGTGTCTCGATTGAGGCCGGGGCGACGGTAGGGTGGGAACGATACGTTGGACTACAGGGTGAGACGATTGGGTTGGATCACTTCGGCGCGTCGGCTCCCTATGAAGAGCTGTATGCCAACTTCGGCATCACGGCCGAAGCGATGGCGGCCGCGGCCAAGCGCGTCCTGGGTCGCAATTAGAGTGGGAGCAAGCGCAATCCCAGCCCCACCATAATCGCCAGCGACATGCTGGAAACTAAATCGGCCACGAAAAGCGGATCGAGTCTGTGCTGCTGAGTGCGCGGAAGCGTGAGCAGCACTCTGGGCAGGGCTACCAGTGGAATGAGCAAGAACTGGCCGAAGGCGACCAAGGTGGCAATAATCACCCGTTCGGCAATGCCAACGTACTTGTTCGGTGTGCCGGGAAATACGGGTGGCCCGTGCTCGACGGCCGCATAGACCATGAACTTCAACATGACCCAGGCCGGCATGGTCACAAAGGCGTAGAACGTGATCGCTGTCAGCCACGGTGTGGAGGCCGCGCTGGTCAGCAAATCCGGGATCAGTGAGGAAAGTGACAGATAGCCTCCGGCAGCGAGGGCGATGAATATCATCGTGAAGTGCAGGACCTGGTCAATGGTGAAGCGGTGCAGGGGCGAGATAGGCGGGCGATAGTAGAGCTGGGCGGCATCGATCAGGACGTGAGTAAGGCTGATGAACAACACCCCTTGCCACCAGGTGGCATCAAAGGGTAACGCAAAAAGCCAGGTCACCACGAATATGACGGCCCCGTGGACGAGAACACCCTTCAACTCTCGGCTCTTCCACAGCGCCAATGCGTCCCATTGCAGGATGTAGTCACCCACCAGATGGGCCAATATCATCGAGATTACCATTCGCCCGGCCGCCCAATCCCTCTAAACATCTTGGTATCATAGGCCCAGGCAAACAAAAAGAGTGTATCCTAGGACACACTCTTCTGAATCTTCTATATCTCTTTCAGAGCCGGATCACTATGAAGCTACGGCAATTCACCGCCCGTTAACGTGATTAGCTGCTCCAGGGTTATCCGCAGCGCCTCTAGCTCCTGTCCATAAAGCGCCCAATCACCCTCGCGCTGCGCCGCTTCGGCTGCCAGCAAGTGACCATTGGCTTCATCAACCAACGACTGCACCGTCGCATCGCCCACTATGGGCACCCGCGTCGGCACTGGCTCTACACCCGGTTCGGTCAGATCGCCCGCCGGCGGCAGGTCGCCTTCTATCGGCGGCACATCGCGGAATGACGACGAGGCCAATGAAAGGAGCGACTGTTCGAGGGTTGGTTCCATTGCCACACCGCGATTGCTGGCCGTAATGATGCGTCGCAGCTCGGGCAGAGCGTTGGTCTCCGAAAGGAGGTAAATCGGTTCAACGTAAAGGAAGCTATTGTTGATTGGCAGCACCAGAAGATTGCCGCGGATGACGCGCGAGCCACGCTGGTCCCACAGCGAGAACTGCTGCGAGATCTCCGGGTCCTGGTCAATGCGCCCCTCGACCTGCATCGGGCCGAAGATGAGCTCCTGTCGGGACAGTTCGTAGACCCGCAGCTCGCCGTAGTTGGGCATGTCATTGCGCGCGGCCATCCAGGCGACCATGTTATTCTTGGATGCCGGACTTATTGGCAGAATGAGCAGGTATTCCAGCTCTTGCTGACCTGGCAGCGGCAAGGTCACGTAATACGGCTCGATCGTCTGCTGATTGTTGTCGTAAATCTCGGTGGGGATTTCCCAGAGGTCCTCTTTGTTGTAAAAGACACGCACATCCGTCATGTGGTAGGTCAGGTATTGGCGGGCCTGGACTGAGAAGAAGTCCACCGGATAGCGCAAGTGGCTGATCAGCCCGGCCGGCATTTCAGTGATAGGCTTGAAGACGCCGGGGTAGGTGCGCGAATAAGTTTGAATGAGCGGGTCCTCTGTATCCGACACGTAGTAATTGACGTTGCCGTCGTAGGCATCGACCGTCACCTTCACTGAATTGCGGATGTAGTTGAAGCTGCGGGTTGGGGACGGCAGCGCTGCTCCTGCGGGAGTGGTGGTCGTTGGACCTTGTACGGCAATCGTGATGGGCGTCGAATAGGGATAGTCGCTGCTGACGGTATAGGCGTCCTGAACCCACACCAGTTTGCCGTCCTCGACAACAATGTACGGATCACGGTCCAGCTCAAGGAAAGGCGTCAGGGTGCGGATGCGCTCCTGAATCTGTCGCTTGTACTGGATGCGTGTGCCGTTTGTAATGTCGTTGCTGAGCAGCACATTGGCGTCGCTCTGGTGAACGGCGAAGGCCAGACGCTTGAGGAATGAGTCCAGCAACACGCCGCCGGTACCGGTATAGTTCGTGTAGACGTTCTCGTCTCCGCTGGGATAACTGAACTCCTCGCGGCCGCTGCTGACATAAACGGCATCATTGGTGAGTTCTCCGAAGTATACTTCCGGACGAGTCACTTCAATTGGCACGGAGCTTTGCGGCGGCAGGTCCTGGATGAAGAACTGGGGCTGGCCCTCGGGAGATATCTCGTTGACCGGATTCATGACAATCCCGTAGCCATGGGTGAACTCCAGCTTGCGATTGACCCAGGAGGGAGCCGGAAGTCGATCTTTGGCCAGTTCGCGAGCGGCCAACATGACCTGGCGCGATTCGCCGTCAATCTCGTATCGGTCGATGTCAATCTCGTTAAACTCGTAGTAGGGGCGCAGAGCCTGTAGCTGCTGGTACGTTTGCTGCAGCGGCCGATAGTCCCACAGGCGGATGTTGCGCAGCGTTTCTTCGTTCTCCAGCAGGTCCTGGGGTGAAAGGTTCTCAACCTCGCCAAACGGCACGGATTCGACTGAATTCAGTTTGAACGCCTCGCGAGTGAATTGAATGTTATTGAGAATATAGGGCTCTTCCAGCGTCAACTCATTGGGCTCAACGACGTAGCGCTGCAGGAACGACGGCACCAGACTTCCGGCCACAATTGAAACGAGGATGGTCGTGCCTGCCGCGATGACCAGAATGCGCACGTTTGTACGGAAGATGTTCCAGACAAGCAACCCGGCCAGGATCAGCGTGAGCACCAGCTGGATGCGCAACGCCCACAGCGATGCAGTCATATCGGTGTAGCTGGCGCCGAAGGCCACGCCCCGGGACGAGAAAAGCAAACGGTAAATCTCCAGCCAGTAGCCGAGCGCCCACACGACCAGGAAGATTGCGCCAAGCAGCAGGACGTGGGTGCGGAAACTCTTGGAGCTGAACGGCCGCCATGATCCGCGCTGGATGTCACCCAAATTATTGGCGGCGTAGACGGGAACGAGGCCCAGTATCGCCACAAACAGGATGGATAGTAGCCACCCTTGAACGAACTCAAGAATGGGTAGCTCGAATATGTAGAAGCCTACGTCGCGGTTGAAGATTGGGTCTGCGACGTCAAATGGCACACGGTTGATGAAACTAAGGATAGCATCCCACTGTCCGGCGGCCGCCCCGGCAAAGAGCAGAGATAAGCCCAGCCCAACCAGAACGATGATCCAGCCGGCCGACGACGACTTCAGCAGGTTCAGTTCAGCGATCGGGGACGTATCGCGCAGGGCGTTGCGGCGCGCCAGCCACCAGTTGCCAACGATGAGTAAGGCGCCAACGACAAACGCGATAGCGAAGACCACGAGACGGGTCAGCAACTGGGTGGTGAAGATGTCTCGGTAACCCAGGCTGTCGAACCATAGCCAGTCGGTATAGAAACTGGCCAGGCTGCCCAGGCTAAACAGGATGAGAATGGCAACGATCGACAGCAGCAGCCAGCGGTTGAAGCGCGGTGCGGACTCCGGAGGTGGCAATGGCCGGCGTGGGTCATCGCCCCCGCCACCGCCGTCACCTTCATCGGGGCGCCAGCCGGCATCTTCCATCGCTCGGCGGAACACCTCGGGAATATCGTAATCAGGTTGACTCATAAAATGATGACTCCACTAATTGGCGCAGATACAACCACGCTTTTGACACCTCACGGGTTTCACTTTGGTGGTCGAGGATCGGGAAAATGACCCGATATCAGTCGATTATAGCCGATATTCATGAGAGTGGCTTAAAAGCCTAGCGGCCAAGGCGCCGTCGCAGGTGGTGCCAGGGGGATATGAGGCGCGCCAATTCAGGACGGATAGACTGCCACAGTGTCTCGGCTTCGGCCGCTTCGGCGGTCAGCCGTGTGTCACCGTCCGGCGCACGATAGCGATGTCGGCCGTAGATATCGGCCAGTCTCTGAATCTGCGGGGAAATCGAGTCCGGCAACGGGTCATCAGCCGCCAATCGGGTCATCTGCTGGGTCAGACCGCCTGCAAATTCGTCGGGAGTCCACGTGGGCTGGGGTGGATAGCCGAGGCGCGCCGCTTGTAGTTCCAGTTTGTAGTAAGCGCCCTCGATACCGTCGAGGTCGGTGGGAGGCAACCGGCGACGGCCGATCAGCCGACGCAGCCACAGCCAGGCCAAGCCGGTGATGGCCAGCGCAATGCCTGTTGCCAACGGCCAGGGCATGCGCCGGTCAGGTGCCCGCTGTGGAATGTCAATTGGGGCAGCAGCCGTGGCAAAACTAGCCATCACGTAGTCGGGTGGTGACATGGTAGCCATGGCCACCTCTTGCCCGGGGATGGGGGCAGTCGGCTCGAATTCCACCCAGCCGTAGCCGGCGAAATAGATTTCGGCCCACGAGTGGGAGTCGACCTGCCGAAGGATTTGACGCCCAGACTCATCCGGCGATTGCGGCAGAAAACCGATGGCCAGCCGCGCCGGAAGCCCCAGACTGCGAGCCATAACCACCATGGCCGACGCATAGTAATCGCAGAAGCCGGATTGCAGATCGAACAGGAAGTAATCGACCATGTCCACTGCGGGCGGCGGCAGCCCGACGTTAAGGGAGTAAGGATACTGGCGCAGGAAGGCTTCCAGCGCCTTGGCCTGGTCGTATGGCGACAGCGAACCTGCGGCCGGTCCAGCGATTTCCTGCGCCAGATCGCCGACACGCGCAGGGATGGGGTCGGGCAGATCGGTGTAACGGGCCAGGATCGTGGCCGGCACGTCCTCCAGTGACGATTGGCGCAGCTCCTCCGGGGTGGGCAGCACGACGTGGGAACGCGCCTGATAGCCATCGACCGTTGGCGCCTCATCACGCGATCGCACAAGATCGTCAACGCCGCGCCAATAAACGACCGACGGCCGATTGGCAGAAACAAGTCGGCCGAGCGTGTAGCGCGCCGTTCGCGACGCTTCCGCTAATTGCACGTCCTGTTGTATCTCGCCGCTCAAGACCCGCGTTGTGTCCACGTCCGTATCCAGTAGCAGAAGCTCATCGGCGCTCAGCCGGGATTCTCGCTCCGTCGAGCGCAACCAGCCGCGGCCGGTGTAGATGTCGTAACTCGTGGCGCGCCAATGATGCCCGGGTGGCGGATTCGGGATTGCGTCATCCGCTGTGACCGTGGCCGTCATGACGGTGCTCTGGAGAAGCTCCGGCGCTGACCCCAGGAGAAAAGCACGAGGCAGCACGCCAACCGTGCCACCTGCGCTGACCGACTCAAGTTCACGCGGTTGTTGGACTCCGGCGAAGACACGCGTTAACGTCTTCTCGGCACTGCTGACGGCCGGCTGTTGTTTGAAGGCCTGGGCGATGGCCCTCACATTGATTGCCGGCAGTGCATAGGCAACAGACATGATCACGATTCCGGCCAGACCGGCGACCAGCATCAGCTCAATGCGCACTTCGCTGGAGTAGTCGGTGCGACGACGCTGCCACCCAGCCTCCAGATTCGCATACTGGGTAATCGCAATCGTCGCCGTGGCGATCCCCACAAAGACCACGATCCAGTAGATGCCCGCGCGACCAAAGTAACTGGTCAGCGCAATGGCCCCACCGGCCGCGGCGAGTCCCCACGCCGGACGTTCCCAGCGCGCTGTCGTCCAGCCCAGGAACGCGGCGATAAACCATGCGGTAATGACCAGCCCAAACGCGAAGCCCATTGTTTCAGTCGTGCGACCGCCGGTTGTAGCTGAGCGGTACCAACCGCCCAGTCGATCGGTGAACAGTGCCATCGCCTGCTCCCAGTAGATGGCGACAAACGGGTTGCCCTGGCGCATAATGTCGGACGGCGGCCATAAGTGGGCCAGGAAGAATACGGTCAGCCCTGCTCCGGTCAGAGCCAGGATGAGCCAGGCAGCCCACGTTGGCAGTCGCCGGTGCGCCAGCCAGATGGAGAACAAGAACCCAAGCAGGGCCACGGGCAGTATGGCCGTATCTTCGGGCACCCATTCGACTTCCAACGCCGCCGACACGACAATGACCAGAGCCGATAGCAAGAGGACAAGCGACAGCCAGCCCATGCGAGGCTCAAGGCGATGGTAGGCGCGGGCCATAACATGCTCAGCCATTGATGTCAGTCCGCCGGCCGACGCACGGCGATTGCCTTACCCATGCCGGTAACCTTGAATTCCCAAAAGCCGTGGCGTTCCTCCGGTTCCGGCGGCCGAGCGATACTCTCTTGCTGAAGCAGTTCGCACCGAAAGCCGGCCTCGACGATGGCGCGCCACAAGCCCTCGCTTTGGGAAGGCGCTTCAATGCCCGCGTAACTGGCGCGGTCCAGCAGCAGGACGTGACTTTCGACGCCGTTTTGCTCCAAGTTGAGAAGTGCCGGTAGCCAGTCGGGGGAATCTGATGACGTGATGATGATCGCGGCTGAACCGCGGCCGGCAATCTCGCCCAAATCTCGCAGGGCACGATTGAGCGATGTGGCGCCGTCGGCAGTCATGAGCGCCAGTGCTCGAAGGATGGCCCACTCTTGCCCCTGGCCAAGTGCAGGCGGGACCACCTGAGGGTGGGGGCCGTAGGCGGCCAGTCCGACCGGTCGTCTGTCCAGCGTGGCGCGGGCTGCCAGAGAAGCCGCCAGCAACACGGACTGCTCCTCAGTCCCTTCTGCGCCAGTGCCCAGTTGGACCGCTGCGTCGCAGTCAACCACAAGCCAAATGTCCCCGGCAGCATCCCGTTCAAATTGCCGGACGTACATTTCATCGCGCCGAGCGCTGGTTTTCCAGTGAATCCAGTGGTACGGATCGTTGGGCTGGTAACCGCGCACGCCGGCCGCATTGATGGTAGCTTGCCAGGCCCGTGTGACCGTGCGGGCGCGGCCTTCGCTTTGCCCGGGCGGTAGGGGGATAGGCAGATGACTCAGAATTTGCGGATGGATGATGATTTCGTCGGTGGCCCCGTACAGATGAATGACTTCAAAGAGGCCGAACGGATCACCGCTACGTAGTGACCAGGGACCAAGATGATACTGGCCCCGTCGCTCGCAAACGGCCGACTGTCGCCAACTGACCGTGTCATGACTGGCAACACTCTGCACGATGGCGGCGTGATAGCCCGGCACCGTGGAATCATCGGCTACTTCTACCCACAGTGCCGGAACCGCGCTGCGGTTCGTCAGTGTAAACTGCTCTTGTAGCCGGTCGCCCACGGAGATCCACCCGTACTGCATTTGGCGCGTACCGCTTAGTCCGGAGGCCAGCAGCCGGGTCCAGACATAGGCGATGAGCAGCAGTCCCCCGAGACTGACCAGCAGCGTCGTCCATATCCTGTCCGGAGTCAGCAACGTCAATGCCAGCAGAACCAGCGCCAACACGACCGGCAAGCGCATACGGAGGCGTATTTGGGTGCCAGCGCCCGGAGAAAGGAAGTCCGCGAACTGATTGCGTCTATAGGTCCACCAGGCCACCATGAACGCATTGTGCCATAGGGATGGATTGATCGGCAAGTAGTGTGGCGCACGGACACGTGCCGATTGGCCCAAGCTCGGCCGTCCACCAAAAAGCGGCACAGAATCTAAATCAGGTTTTGTGCCGCTTCTAAAGACCGAAGGAGTTCGATCGGCCGTTTCAACAGCCTACGACGGAGAACTTCTAGGCAGGCTGCATGTAGGACCGATACTGTTTGGTGATCGCACTGTCTTTGCCCAGCAGGGCGAAGAGCGATTCCATGACGCCCGCCACATCACTCCTGGCCGGGCCTGTCGATTGATTATAGGCTGTCAGCAGGCTATAGAGCGCGGCCGATTGCTCCCGTTGCTGAAGCGCGCCCGCGGCCTGCTGCATATCCGAGGCAACGGCCGACCCGCCCGGCAGCGATTGACCCTGGCTGGCTCGACACAAGTAATTGGCCAGCGGCTGCAGCGCCTCGGCATCGGCGGTGTTGAGTCCGGCCAGCAGTTTCTCGGCATCACAGCCCTGGCCCTTCATCAGGTGTTCCCGGGCGGCCTTGAGGCGCGCTTCGGGGGTTTGCGGTGCCGACGTCGATGTAGCCTTCGGCGGCTCCTTCGTAGCGCCGCCAATTGGCGCGACGCGCTGAATGAACTGACGGACATTGGGTTCGGGTTGGACGCCCACGAACTCATCAACGACCTTGCCGTCCTTAAACGCTTTGACGGCCGGAATTCCCCGTATATCGTATTGGGCGGCGATCTGTTGATTTTCGTCGGTGTTGAGCTTGGCCAGCACAAATCCGCTGTTCGCTTCGTTGGCCAGGCGCTCCAGCACCGGGCCCAGCATCCGACATGGCCCACACCAGGGCGCCCAGAAATCGACGATTACCGGCTCCTGATACGAGCGCTGGATCACATCGGTTTGAAAGTTAGCTTGATTGACATCAATGACATTGCCGATTGGCATAGTTCATACTCCCAGATTGCAGAATGGTACGGTAAAATGAATCGTATCATAGCATAGGAGTGTTAGAGAAAGGTCGGCAAAACAGGCGGAAATGGGTGTTATTTGGGCCAGAATCATTGCAAATCTGCCCAACTCCCGGCCTAATACGTGCTTCTAACGTGCGTCTAATCTGATTCTGATAGGCAGATGGCACAATTATAGGCGTGCGAATCGCGCAGTCGGCTTCGGCTGCCGCGCACAAGCGAAGGAAAGGAATCATTGGCCCGCCTCGGCCAATTGTGTGAAGGTTATCGTGCATGAATGTTAAAGATTATTACGCTACTCTGGGCGTCGGCAAGAACGCCACGTCCGATGAGATAAAGAAAGCTTATCGCAAGCTGGCCCGCAAGTATCACCCGGATGTGAATCCGAACGACAAGACGGCTGAAGATAAGTTCAAGGAAATCAACGAAGCGTACGAAGTGCTGTCCGACGAGGGCAAGCGCGGCAAGTACGATCGCTTTGGCGCGGAATGGCAGCAGTACGAGCGCGCGGGCGAGGCCGGTGACTTCAACTGGCAAGATTGGGGCGCCCAGCCCCGTAGCGGCTCGGCCGGTGGCCCGGCCGGCGGCTATCGCAGCATGACCCAGGAAGAGTTCGACGCCATGTTCGGCAGTGGCGGCGCTCGAGCCGGTGGCGGCGCGCGGCGAAGCAGTGGCGGTGGCGGCGGGTTCTCCGACTTCTTCGACTTCATGTTTGGCGGTTCGGCTCGCAGTACGGGCGGCTTCTCCGGGCCCTATGCCGAGGATATCTATGGTGGTTCCCAAAACATACGCCAGTCCTTGGACATGGAACACCCAGTCCAGATTACACTCGAAGAAGCCCTGAGCGGCACATCGCGCATGCTGCAGTATGAAAACGGCCGTCGCGTGGAGGCCAAGATCCCGCCCGGCGTGAAGACCGGCTCTAAGGTTCGCCTGAGCGGGCAGGGCGGGCGCACTGACGGCATGTCGGGCGACCTTTACCTGACCGTGGAAGTGCTGCCCCATCCGCTGTTCGAGCGAGACGGTGACGACCTCAAGACCACCCTTGATGTGGACTTATTCAAGGCGTTGCTGGGTGGCAAGGTGCCGGTACAGTCGCTCGACAAGACGGTCAACCTGACCATCCCGGCGGGCACGGGCAACGGCAAGGTGTTCCGGCTGAGCGGATTGGGCATGCCGAAGTTACGAAAATCCAGCGAACGGGGCGACCTGTACGCCGAAGTTGAAATTGATTTACCAAAGGACCTCAGCGACGCCGAGCGCGAAAAAGTGCTCGAATGGCAGGCGCTGCGCGAGGCCTAAGACGAGGAGATGGTTTAGATGCGTTTAGACAAACTAACAGAAAAGAGCCGCGAGGCGCTGCTGGAAGCCCAGAACATGGCCCAGGAGTACAACCATCCGGCCGTTGAGCCGGAGCACTTGCTGAAGGCACTGCTGGAGCAGGAAGGTGGCGTGGTCTCTTCGGTGATCCGCAAGATTGGCGGCGATGAGGCGATGTTATTGCAGAGCGTCGACCAGGCACTGAGCAAGATGCCGCGGGCGACGGGTTCAGCGGTCCAGGTGGGCATGAGCCGCGAGCTGGCCGCTATCATCGAAGAAGCCCAGGACATCGCCGAGAACATGAAGGACGACTACACGTCCACCGAGCATCTGTTGATGGCTATGGCTAACCCCAAGGGCGGCCGGGTGCGGGACCTCTTGGCGCGGCACGGAGTCGATTACAACGCGGTCATGCAGGCGCTGGCCAGCGTGCGCGGTTCGCAGCGGGTTACCAGCCAGAACCCGGAGGCGCAATACGAAGCGCTGACCAAATACGGCCGTGACCTGACGGAAGAAGCCCGCAAGGGCAAGCTCGACCCGGTCATCGGTCGCGACGAAGAAATCCGCCGCGTTATCCAGATTTTGAGCCGTCGCACCAAGAACAATCCGGTTCTCATTGGCGAGCCGGGCGTGGGCAAGACGGCCATCGTCGAAGGATTGGCCCAGCGCATCGTCAACGGTGATGTGCCCGCGGGCCTGAAGGACAAGCGCGTCGTGGCGTTGGACCTGGGCGCGTTGGTGGCCGGGGCCAAGTTCCGCGGCGAATTCGAAGAGCGCCTCAAGGCAGTCCTGAAGGAGATTCAGGATTCTGAGGGCGAGATTATTCTCTTCATCGATGAGATGCACACGTTAGTGGGCGCCGGGGCAGCCGAAGGGTCGATGGACGCCAGCAACATGCTCAAGCCGCTGCTGGCACGGGGTGAACTGCATACCATCGGGGCCACGACGCTCAACGAGTATCGCAAATACATTGAGAAGGACGCGGCGCTGGAGCGACGTTTCCAGCCGGTGTTTGTGGATGAGCCGAGCGTCGAGGACAGCATATCGATTTTGCGTGGCCTGAAGGAACGCTACGAGGTTCACCATGGCGTACGGATCACCGATCCGGCGGTCATTGCCGCAGCGACATTGAGCGACCGCTACATCAGCGACCGATTCCTGCCGGACAAGGCCATCGACCTGATTGACGAAGCGGCGAGCCGGTTGCGGATGCAGATCGACAGCAAGCCGACCGAACTAGATGAAGTCGATCGCGACATCATGCAGTTGGAGATCGAGCGCGAAGCGCTGAAGAAAGAGAAGGACAAGGCGAGCCAGGAACGCTTGGCGAAACTGGAAGAGGACCTGGCCAATCTGAAGGAAACCAGCATGGATCTGGCGACGCGCTGGGAAGGCGAGAAAGACGCCATCCAGCAGGTGCAGACCATCAAGGAAGAGATGGATCAGGTGCGGGTACAGATTGAGCAGGCCCAGCGCAATTATGATTATCAGGCCGCGTCTGAGCTGCAGTTCGGCCGAATGCGTCAGCTGGAAGCAGACCTGGCCGCAGCCGAGCAAGCCTTGAAGGCGGTCCAGGGCGATGGGGCCATGCTCAAGGAAGAGGTTGACGCCGAGGACATCGGCCAGATCGTCAGCAAGTGGACGGGCATCCCCGTCAGCCGGCTGATGGAGGGCGAAGTCGAGAAGCTAATCAACCTGGAGGATCGCCTCCATGACCGCGTGGTGGGCCAGGATGAGGCCGTGCACGCCGTGGCTGCGGCCGTTCGTCGCAGCCGCTCCGGACTGCAAGACCCGGACCGGCCGATTGGCTCGTTCATCTTCCTCGGCCCGACGGGGGTTGGCAAGACGGAGCTGGCCCGCGCGCTGGCCGAAGTGTTGTTCGACGACGACCAGAACATGGTTCGTATCGATATGAGCGAGTATGGCGAACGTCACTCGGTCTCGCGGCTGATCGGCGCGCCGCCCGGATATGTTGGCTACGACGAAGGCGGGCAGTTGACGGAAGCGGTGCGCCGTCGTCCGTACAGCGTCGTCCTCTTCGATGAAATCGAAAAAGCGCACCCGGAAGTGTTCAACGCCTTCCTGCAAGTGCTTGATGACGGCCGTCTGACGGACGGTCAAGGCCGCACCGTGGACTTTCGCAACACAATTCCGATCATGACCAGCAACATTGGCAGTCAGCACATCCTCGATTCTGAGGACGAGACGGAGATGCGCGCCCGCGTGATGGAATCCCTGCGCCAGAACTTCCGGCCGGAGTTCCTTAATCGTGTCGACGACATTGTGACGTTCAAGCGGTTGGATCGTGAACAATTGCGGGAGATTGCTGATATCCAATTAAACGGCGTGCGCAAGCGCCTGGCACAGCGCGACATCTCGCTGGCTCTGACCGATGCTGCGGCTGAGGTACTGATCAGTGAAGGGTATGATCCTGTCTATGGCGCCCGCCCGCTGAAGCGCGTCATCCAGCGCCGCCTCATCGACCCGCTGGCGATGAAGGTGCTGACCGGCGAAGTTGCCGACGGCGACCATGTGATGGTTGAAGCCGACGGCGAGGACCTGGTTTTCACGACTGTCGAGACGGCCGAATATGAGGAGCCGGAAGTGGCATAGCGTTACTGGGTATCTCTTTGAAAGGGTCAAGGGGCAAGCGAATTCGCTTGCCCCTTTTGCTTTGGCGATCAAACTTGCGGCCTTGGCGTGCTAGGCTTATGATCCATGTTTGCGAATTGAGTTTCATCGGACACTTTCAATGATCCAAGGAGTAGTTCACCGTGTATACCCCAAGACCTGAAGACCGTTTTACCTTTGGTTTGTGGACTGTTGGCAGCATCGGCCGAGATCCGTTTGGAGAGCCGGTACGCCAGGCTTTGTCGCCGGCCGATTTGGTCTATTTGCTCGGCGAAGTCGGCGCCTACGGCGTTAATTTCCATGACAATGACCTGATTCCCATTGACGCGACTAAAGACCAGCGAGCGGCAATCCTGAGGTCATTCAAGCAAGCCCTCAAAGACACCGGTCTGGTTGTGCCGATGGCTACGACCAATCTGTTTACCAATCCCGCGTTTAAGGACGGCGCTTTCACGGCCAACGATCCACGTGTGCGGGCCTATGCCCTTCAGAAGACACTAAATGCCATCGACCTCGGCGTCGAACTGGGCGCCAAGATTTATGTGTTTTGGGGCGGTCGTGAGGGCGTGGAGACGGATGTGGCCAAGGACCCACTCGCGGCGATCAAGCGCAACCGCGAGGCGATGAATTTCATATGCGAATATGTACTGGATCAGGGCTATGACCTCAAACTGGCGCTGGAACCCAAGCCCAACGAGCCGCGCGGCGATATGTACAATGCCACCATCGGCCACATGCTGGCGTTCATTGAGACGCTGGACCATCCGGAAATGGTCGGAGTGAATCCCGAAGTGGCCCATGAACACATGGCCGGACTGAACTTCCTGCATGGCGTGGCCCAGGCCTGGGATGCAGGCAAGCTGTTTCATATCGATCTCAACGATCAGGCATTCGGCCGATACGATCAGGACTTCCGCTTTGGCGCTGTCAACCTCAAGACTGCGTTCTTCCTGGTGCGGTTCCTGGAAGGCGTCGGCTATGCCGGCAGCCGCCATTTTGATGCACACGCCTATCGGACGGAGGATTACGACGGCGTTAAGGAGTTCGCCAAGGGATGCATGCGCACCTACCTGATCCTCAAGGAGAAGGCCGCGCAGTTCGCCGCCGACACCGAGATACAGGCGCTGCTGGCTGAGATTAACGCCGACGACGGCGCGCTCGCGGGTTTGACGGGGGCGTATTCGGCCGAGACAGTCCAGCAACTGAAAGACATGACGTTTGACCGCGTCGCTCTTGGCAATCGCGGCCTGGGCTATGAGCGCCTGGACCAGTTGACCAATGAGTTGTTGCTCGGCGTACGCTAGCGTTTGTCGGGGAGGCCATTATGACGGAAACAGTTTACCTGCTGGGTCTGGACGTCTCCACGACGGCCGCCAAGGCCCTGCTGATTGATGGCGACGGTCAGGTGGTCGGATCGGCGGCCAACGCTTTGGAGTTGTCGTCACCGAAGCCCCTTTGGTCGGAACAGAATCCGGCCGACTGGTGGACGGCAATGGCGGCCAGTATTCGCGAGCTCTTGTCTCAGACCGGCGTTAGCGGCCAGGAGATCGCCGCCGTCGGCCTGACCGGGCAGATGCACGGTCTCGTGCTGCTTGATGCCCAGGGCGACGTCCTGCGCCCTGCCATCCTGTGGAACGACCAGCGAACGGCCGCCCAATGTGATGAGATTCGCGCGCGGATTGGTCGTGACCGACTCATCCAGATTTGCGGCAATGACGCGCTGACCGGCTTTACTGCGCCCAAGATCTTGTGGGTGCGTGATGAGGAGCCCGACATCTACGCCCGCACGCGGCATATCCTTTTGCCCAAAGACTACATTCGCCTCAAGCTAAGCGGAGACTACGCCATGGACCGGGCCGGCGGGTCCGGGACGATACTCTTCGACCTGGCCCAGCGAACGTGGTCGGAGGAGCTGCTGGCTGGGCTGGACATTCCCAGTGAGTGGTTGCCCAGGACCTACGAGGGACCGGAAGTGACCGGTACGATCAGTTTTCAGGCAGCGGCCGAAACTGGGTTGCGCGCCGGGACGCCGATTGTTGGTGGTGGCGGCGATCAGGCAGCACAAGCTGTGGGCGTCGGCGTCGTCACGCCCGGCATCGTGGCCCTGACCCTGGGCACTTCGGGCGTGGTGTTTGCCGCCACCAAGGAGCCGCTGATCGAACCAGACGGCCGCTTACATGCCTTCTGTCACGCTGTGCCGGATCGTTGGCACTTCATGGGCGTCATGTTGAGCGCGGCGGGTAGCTTGCAATGGTATCACGATACGGTAGCGCCGAACGAGTCATTTGAAGCACTGCTCGGCGAGGCGCGGAACGTACCGGCCGGCAGCGACGGTCTATTCTTCCTGCCTTATCTGACCGGCGAACGCACGCCCCATCCGGATCCGTTGGCTCGTGGCGCGTGGGTCGGATTGACGTCACGCCATACGCGGGGCCATCTGACGCGTGCCGTCCTGGAAGGTGTAGCCTATGGTTTGCGAGATAACTTCACGTTAATCGGTCAAGCTGGGTTGGGGCAGATTCGACAGGTGCGTATTTCGGGTGGTGGCGCGCGCAGCATGCTCTGGCGGCAAATCATGGCTGATGTTCTCGGCGCTGAGTTGGTCACCGTCAATACCACAGAAGGGGCGGCCTATGGCACAGCCCTACTGGCTGGTGTCGGGGCGGGCGTGTGGGAATCCGTGGATGACGCCTGCCACAGCGCCATTCGAGTTACGGACCAAACATCACCGGTTGTGGCGGCCCAAGCCACCTACGAAAACCTCTATCCAGCCTATCAGGCGTTGTATCCTGCGCTGCGGTCGACGTTTCAGACGGTTGCGTAGCCGCCCGGATCCAATGTCCAAGGAGTGACCTTATGCCCGATCCGCAGCAAGTTGTTGAGCAATCAGCATCAGACTTAAGCGCCTGGGTATCCCAGTTCTTTGCCAACAATTTCTTGACTATTGTCGTAACCCTTGGTGTCGCGTTACTTATCTTCATTGTCGGCCGTTGGCTGGCGCGCTATCTGTCACGGTTGTTCGCGAGGTGGCTGGAACGGAGCTCGGTCGATGCGACGGCCTCCGGCTATTTGGCCAAGCTGTTTTACATTGCCCTGTTGATCATGGTGGTAATTGCGGCCCTGAGTTTCCTGGGTGTGCCCATGACGTCTTTTGTGGCCGTGCTGGGCGCCAGTGTGCTGGCCATTGGCCTGGCGCTGCAAGACTCGATGTCCAATTTGGCCGCAGGATTGCTCGTGATCATTTTGAAACCGTACAACGTCGGCAACGTCGTGCAAATCGGCGATCAGCGCATGAACGGCACAGTGGAGGAAGTTAGCTTCTTTCACACGACGTTACGTACCATTGATAATAGCCTGCTCCTGGTGCCCAACAATGACGTGATGGCTAACCCGATTCTCAACTACACCGAACTGGAATGGCGACGTGTCGATCTTGAGTTTGGTATTGGCTATGACGATGACTTGCTGCTGGCGAAGCAGGTGCTGACCGACATTGCTACCGGGGACCCGCGCGTGCTGGAAGAGCCAACGCCGCGCATCGCCGTCAAGGAACTGGCCGACAACAGCGTTGTGCTGATCATGCAGCCCTACGTTGTTCCGGCTGATTACCTGAGCGTCAAGTACGATCTGACGGAACGAGTGAAGCTGCGCTTCGATGAGGTAGGGATCACCATTCCCTATCCGCAGCGCACGATCTATGTCGTGCCGCCGCCCGGCGCTGAGTCTTCGACACAGGTAGGCGCCTAGCGCAAGTGCGACCGGTACCATAGTACTATTTGTGAAAACTGAGTGAAATCGTAAGGATTTTCGCAAGGTTAGCTAAGCATTATAGGGGTGCTCCTTACTCCTTCCCACCCCGATGGGAACTGTTCATTCTGCTGGTGGCGCTATTCCCCAAGATAGCGCCACCTCCCCTTTTTTCTCCATTACGAGTGCTCGACCGCCGTCGCATGGTGCGGTCGATGCCTCACGTGGCGGGGCTTCGCAGGATGCAATGATCAAGCTTGGGAGTTCCGTTGGCCCGCAAACCAAGTGCCCCGCTGCGGGACGCTGCAGAAGAGCCGCGGCTAATGTGGAACAAAGTAGCCACTCTCCGATATACTAGGGCAATCTTGTGACGACTGTAACGCCGCTGCGATACCCACCCCACAGAACCGCGCACCGGCCGAATGGATGGAGAGACGTCGATGAAAAAGCAACTCGTGAAAGATTGGATGTCGGTTGATGTGATCACCATCACGCCGGACAAGACGCTGCCGGAGGCCAATCAGCTGCTGGTGCGTGAGGAAATTCGCCGCCTGCCGGTGGTTGATGCCACGGGAGAGCTTGTCGGAATCGTGAGCCTGGGTGACATTCGCAGCGCGCAGCCTTCGCCGGCCACTGCCCTTAGTGTCTGGGAACTGAACTATCTCCTGTCAACCCTGCGGATAGAGAAAGTGATGACGCGCAATCCGGTGAGTATCGGCCCGGATGCTACCATCGGTGAGGCAGCACGGACGATGCTGGAGCATCGCGTGAGTGGCTTGCCGGTTGTGGACGAGGACAATCACGTTGTGGGCATGATCACCGAATCTGACATATTCAGCATGGTTGTCCTGCACGAGTGGAGCAGCGACGGCTCGAACTAGCGACTGGCAGCGGCCCTAGTCGTCGTTGGTATGGTGATGTTGCTGTAGACTTCGGACCCGCAAGCCACTCTCGCGCAGGGCGCGAATGCCGCTTACTGCCGCTTGCCCGGCGGACAGCGTAGACGTCAGCGGCACCTTATGCCGGACAGCCGCGGCCAACAACGCGGTCTGATCTGCCCGGGCTTGTTGGCCCAACGGTGTGTTGATGACTAGGTCGATCGCGCCGGAAGAGATTAGTTTCACCGTATTGCGACCCGCCTCGGACGCTTTGGGGACGATCGTCACCGGAAGCCCGGCCCTCGACAACGCCGCCGCGGTGCCCTCTGTGGCGAACAGGTCAAAATCCATGCGATGCAAATCACGAGCGATCTTGATCGCCGCTGATTTGTCAAAGTCATTGACGGTCAACAACACCGAGCCGCTGGTGGGCAGGGGGGTGCCGGCAGCCATTTGGGCCTTGGCAAAGGCGTGGCCGAAATGGGCGGCGTGACCCATCACTTCGCCGGTGCTGCGCATTTCGGGGCCGAGGCGGGTGTCAGCGCCGGGCAGCTTATCAAAGGGTAGCACCACTTCCTTCACGAAAAACCCATCGACCGGAAAACCAAACAGGGCCTTGCGATGATCGGCGTAGGGCGTACCCGGCCCCATCAGCTCATTGAGTGACAGGCCGGCCTGCACTTGGGCGGCGATGCGGGCAACCGGTACGCCGGTGGCCTTGCTGACAAACGGTACCGTGCGGCTGGCGCGCGGGTTCACTTCGATGACGTAGACCACATCGTCCTTGACGGCAAACTGAACGTTCATGAGCCCGCGCACGCCAAGCGCCTGGCCCAGTCGTTCGGTGTAGTCACGAATGATGCTGAGGTGATAGAGGCTGACCTTGTAGGGCGGCATCACGCAGGCGCTGTCTCCGGAGTGGACACCGGCCTCTTCGATATGCTGCAGAATTCCGGCTATGACCACTTGGTCGCCATCGCCGATAGCGTCAACGTCAATTTCGAAGGCATCCTCAATGAACTGGTCAATCAGCACCGGGTTCCCCTCGGAGACGCGGGTGGCTTCTCGCAGGAAGCGCCGCAACGATTCATCATCATAGGCGATGGCCATGGCCCGGCCACCCAACACGAATGACGGCCGAACCAGTACGGGGAAGCCGATACGGTCGACAATGGCCCGCGCCTCGTCCAGTGAACGCGCCATGCCCCAATCGGGGTGATCCATGTCCAGTTCCCGCAATAGATCGCCGAAACGTCCGCGATCTTCGGCCAGGGCTATAGCCTCCGGCGGCGTACCCCAGACCGGCGCACCGGCGGCCGCCAGGCCTTCCGTCAGGTTGATGGGCGTTTGCCCGCCAAACTGGACGATAACCCCATCCGGCTTTTCCAGATCGATAACGTTGAGCACATCTTCATGAGTGAGCGGTTCAAAATAGAGACGATCGGCGGTGTCATAGTCCGTGCTCACCGTCTCCGGATTGCAGTTGACCATGATGGTCTCATAACCGAGGTCACGCAGGGCCCAGCACGCCTGGACACAGCAGTAGTCAAACTCGATGCCTTGGCCAATGCGATTGGGGCCGCCGCCGAGGATCATGACTTTGCGACGATCGGTCGGCTCTGCTTCGCAGTGAGACTCATAGGTTGAATAGAGATAGGGGGTGAACGCCTCAAATTCGGCCGCACAGGTGTCAACACGGTAGTAGACCGGCAACAGGTTCACTGCCTTGCGCATAGTCCGGACGGTGTCTGGATCTATGCCCGTCAGGGCCGCGACGACCGTGTCAGCCACCCCCATGCGCTTGGCAGCCCGGAGGGCTGCCTCGTCAGTTGGAGCGCCGGCGACGAGTTGGTTCTCGACATCGAGAATGGCCCTCAGCTGGCTCACAAACCAGGGGTCATAGCCTGTCAAATCCACGACTGTCTGCTCATCGGTATCATTGGTCAGGGCCGCCGCAACATAGAAGAGTCTCTCGGCCGTTGGTCGGCTTAGCTTCTCCTCGAGCGTGTCGGGGTACACGGGATAGCGCTCGGCCAGCAAACGGGAGAACCCGGGCACGCCGATCTCCAGGCTGCGCAACGCTTTGTTGAGCGACTCGGGAAACGTTCGGCCGATAGCCATGACCTCGCCCACGCTTTTCATCTGCGGGCCTAGTGTCGTGTTGACACCGGGGAACTTCTCAAAATTCCAGCGCGGCACCTTGACGACACAGTAGTCGATGCTTGGTTCAAAACTTGCCGGGGTGACGCGGGTGATATCGTTGGGGATTTCGTCCAGCGTGAAGCCGACCGCCAGCAAAGCCGCAATCTTGGCGATCGGGAAGCCGGTAGCCTTACTGGCCAGCGCCGACGACCGCGAAACGCGCGGGTTCATCTCAATGGTAACAGTGTCACCTGTGGCCGGATTGACGGCGAACTGGACATTGCTGCCGCCGGTCTCAACGCCAACGGCGTGCATTACCCGCTTGCTCAAGTCGCGTAGATGTTGATATTCACGGTCAGTCAGGGTCTGAGACGGGGCGACGGTAATGCTATCACCGGTGTGGACGCCCATGGGATCAAGGTTTTCGATGGTACAAACCACAACGAAGTTGTCGGCCCGATCCCGCATGACCTCCAGCTCATACTCTTTCCAGCCGTGGAGTGACCGCTCGATAAGGACTTCATGCACGGGACTCTCGCGCAGGCCGTGGGTAATCACCCCTTCGAACTCATTACGCGTATAGGCCACGCCACCGCCGGCCCCGCCCAGTGTAAACGAAGCGCGCGCCAGAATCGGGAAGCCGATTTCGTCTACGGCGGCCCACGCCTCGTCCAGCGACCGCACATAGGCGCTGGGGGCCACAGGCACACCGGCGGCAATCATGGCCTCCTTGAAGCGCAGCCGGTCCTCGGCCAACTGGATGGCTTCCAGGTCGGCGCCAATTAACTCGACGCCATAGCGCTCGAGTATGCCTTCTTCGGCCAGCCGGACCGCCAGGTTCAGCCCGGTTTGACCGCCAACGGTAGGCAACAGCGCATCCGGTTTCTCTATGGCAATGATCTTTTCCAGCAGTTCCGGTGTCAGCGGTTCGACATAGGTAGCATCGGCCAAGCCGGGATCGGTCATGATCGTCGCCGGGTTGGAGTTGACCAGCACGACGCGATATCCCTGGGCGCGCAGGGCCTTGCAGGCCTGGACACCGGAGTAGTCGAATTCGCAAGCTTGGCCGATGACAATTGGTCCGGAACCGGGAATCAGGATGGTGTTAATGTCTTGTCTTGCGGGCATTAGTCTTCTTTGCTGTCCGTTCCAAAAGGCAGACCGGCTTTCTCCCAAGCCATTGTGCCACCGGACACATTGGTGACGTCGTAGCCGGCGCTCTTGAGTTGACGGGCGGCCAGTGGACTGCGATGACTTGAACGGCAAATGGTCAGAATCGGCCGATCGCGCGGCAGTTCGTTGAGGCGTTGGCCAAACTCGGTGAGGGGGATGAGGATTGCGCCGGGCACCGTGCCGCTTTGCGTTTCAACCGGCTGGCGTACATCGACAATAACGACGCGCGGGTCGCTCTGAAGGCGCTCAAATGCTTGCGCCGGCGAGATGCTGGTTACGCCACCACCAAATAGTCTTTCGTACAGACCCATACCGACATTACCTCGAGGAATCGGCCGCCATCATGGCCACAAAGCGGTCAAATAGCTGGTCAGAGTCGTGGGGGCCGGGCGAGCTTTCGGGATGGTATTGCACTGAAAACGCCTGGGCGCCCTCGGCGATGAGACCTTCGCAACAATTGTCGTTCAGGTTGACATGGGACATCACGACACCGGGCGGCAATGTGGCCGGGTCAATGGCGAAGCCATGATTGTGGCTGGATATCTGTACTGCACCGCTATCCACGACCTGCACCGGTTGATTTCCGCCGCGGTGGCCAAACTTGAGCTTGTAAGATGACGCACCCAGCGCCAGCCCTAAAATCTGGTGACCGAGGCAGATGCCGAACAACGGCTTCTGACCGACCAGTTCGCGGACGGCGTCAATGGCGTAAGTTACTGCCGCCGGATCGCCGGGCCCGTTAGACAGAAAGATGCCGTCCGGACGCAAAGCCAGCACCGCCTCGGCCGTTGAGTTTGCCGGAACGATCGTGATGCGACAGCCCCGTGCCGCCAGTAGCCGCAGAATGTTGTGCTTGATTCCGTAGTCATAAGCCACGACGTGGTAGGCGGCTTCAGTACGTTCGTCACGGCCCGCCGGCCACCAGTCCTGAGCCTCGGCCCATTGGTACGGCTCGTCGCAGGTGACATCCTTTACCAGATCGAGGCCGTTCATGTCCGGCGCTGACCGTGCGAGGGCCACCAATTCATCAGCCGGAACCGGCTGAGTTGACAGCGCTGACCGCATTGCCCCTTTGGTGCGAATGTGCCGAACCAGGGCGCGTGTGTCGACTTCTTCTAGCCCCGGAATACCCCGCTCGCGCAAGTAATCGGGTAGCGATTGGCGGGACCGCCAGTTGCTTGCCAGCGGGCTTAGCGAGCGCACAACGAGCCCCGCAGCCCAAACACGCGCGCTTTCATCATCCTCAGGCGTGATGCCGGTGTTGCCTATGTGGGGCGAGGTCATCGTGACAATCTGCCCGGCGTAAGACGGATCGGTCAGAATTTCCTGATACCCGGTCAAGCTGGTGTTGAAGACAATCTCACCTGTGCTTTGGGTGGCGGCGCCAAAGGCCACGCCGGGCCACACTGTGCCGTCCTCAAGCGCAAGCAAGCCGGACTGACGGGTCGAAGTAGATAGCGGTTGAACGGATGAATGCATGGCGACGAAGCATAGCCCAAACTCAGCGGGCCGTAAACAGTTATGAGAGTGGTCAATCGGGCAATTCTGGATCAAAATAGAAAGAGTGACGGATGGAAGCGGCCCTTGGGCATCCTGTCGGGCCGCCGGAGAAGGAGAAATAGATGTTAACCCACATTGTCTTGTTCAAGCTGCACGACCCTAGCACTGAAAACATCACCGAAACCGTCGCACGACTGAAAGCGCTGGACGGGGCGGTGCCCACGCTGCGAAGCCTGGAGGTGGGGGTCGACATCGTGCGTTCGCCGCGGTCCTATGACGTTGGGTTGGTCGCGCGTTTCGACGACAGGGCTGGTCTGGAGGCCTATCAGGCGCATCCGGCTCACTTGCCGGTGGTGGACTATATTAATGAGACGATGGCCTCTCGTGTGGCGGTGGACTTCGTCAACTAGGAGAGTTCAATGGCTGAACAAACGTGTCCCAAGTGCCGTGCCGGCAACCCGACGGGCAATAGGTATTGTGGTCAATGCGGTGCCTCATTGCGGCATCATGAGTTGGTTGAGAAGCCCGCCCCGGCCCTCGATCCCGCTTCGCAGTTTCTCTCGGATGGCGACACACGCAAACTTGCCCAGGCGCTGGCTCTTAGCGTCGGTGTGATGGTGGCGGAAGCGGCCGTGGGTCAGCTCCGGCAGCGACTGCGTGGTGGACAGGTGTCGGACAAGCCGGTTGCGTCCGCAAACCGCTCGCTGCGAAACACCGGAATCGGCCTGCTAACCGGCGTGGTTGTCATGGTGGCTGAACGCCAGATTATCGAGCTGCAGGACGGCCGTCCGGTGCGCCAATTGATCGAGCGTCGTATCTGGCGCAAGGAAGACGTCTGATGGGGTTGGACTATCTGCACAAGCTGAGGAACGTCCAGGATCGCAACAACTCCTGGCTGTGTGTCGGGCTGGATCCGCTGCCGGACAAACTGCCGTTGGAGGCTGTGTCGCGATGGGACGAGCCGCTGTTGCCGTTCAATAAGGCCATCATCGACAGCACGGCCGATCTGGTTTGTGCGTACAAACCCAATCTGGGCTTCTATTTGCAGTGGGGAGCAGCCGGTGTCATTGCGCTTGAGCGAACCATTGCCTATATACCGGATCACATTCCGGTCATTCTTGATGCCAAGATTGGGGACATCGGCCATACGCAAGCCGCCTGGGGGCGGGGGATCTTTGATCACTGGGGTGTCGATGCGATTACGGTTAACCCCTATGTGGGACGCGACGCAATCATGCCCCTGGTGGACGGCCGGCCCGATAAGGCGGTCTACATTCTGGCGCGCACGTCGAACCCGGGGGCAGTGGTATTCCAGGGCGAGCTCTCGGACCGTCACAGCATGGCCGCTACCGTCATCCGCGACAGTTGGACCTGGGAAGGAAGCCGGGCCGCGGGCTTGGGACATCGTGGCTTTGTCGTTGGTGCGACTGTGCCGGAAGAACTGGCCGCGGCGCGGCGGTTGGCCCCGTCGGCGAATTTTCTGATACCGGGCGTTGGCGCGCAGGGCGGGGATTTAGTGGCTTCCGTCCGTTATGGCCCGGATGCCGTTGCCGGGCCGGTAATCAGTGTCAGCCGGAGCGTCATATTCGCTTCAGCCGGATTAGACTTTGCGGAGGCCGCGCGCGCGGCGGCAGAGGCCCTACGCGATGAGATCGCCGCTCACCGTTCGGCCGAGCTGGCCTGAGCGTTTGGGCCATGATGATCAACGAGGAGAATCAATGGTGTTGGCAACGATTTTCGCGGTAATCTTTGCGCTGCTGTTTGGGCTGGCGTTTACGTTTTACGGCTTGCGCGTCTTTCTGGTGATGCTGCCGGTCTGGGGGTTCTTTGCCGGCTATTGGATTGGTGCTCAATTCGTGAGTCTGTTCACGGGCGCCGGATTTCTCGGCTCTGGGGTCGGCTTCGTTGTGGGACTAGCCGTGGGCATCGCGTTTGCTATCCTGTCTTACCAGATTTTCGAATTTGGTGTTGTGGTGGTGACGGCCGTGTTTGGCATTGCCGTCGGCACTGGACTGATGCAGGCGCTTGGCTTCGATTCGGGTATTGCTGTCGCTCTGGGCGCGTTGGTGATTGCCGTGCTCGTAGCCTGGCTTCTGTTCCGCTACGACCAGGATAGATACCTTGTGGTGGTCATGACGGCGCTGGGCGGGGCCAGCTTGCTGGTGGCCGGCGGGCTGTTGATCTTAGGCCGAATCTCCACCGATCAGATCATCGACGCCGGCAACACGCTGGGTCCGATCCTGCGCGACTCGTGGCTGTGGCTTTTGGTCTGGCTGGTTCTCGCGGCCGTGGGCATCCTGGTTCAAGTCCGCACGAATCGAGAATTTGATTGGCGCAAGAATGATCTGGTCCAGGGCTGGAGCTAGCCGCAAGCGTTTTACTTGAGGTAAAGGAACTATGTTATTCTTTGATCCCGTCTATCTCTGGTTGGTCGTCATCCCGACGATGCTCCTGTCGTTTGGCGTCCAGATTTATCTGCAGCGCACGTTCCGGAAGTGGTCGCAAGTACAAAACAGCAGCGGGTTGACAGGCCTAGAAGTGGCGGATGTTTTGTTCGCGAGGACGTCGCTGGCACCGATTCCGGTGAACCAGACACGCGGCACGCTGACCGACCACTATGATCCCCAGGCCAACACCGTGGCTCTGTCGCAGCCGGTGGCCAACAAGGATACCGTGTCGGCTATGGCCGTGACGGCGCATGAGCTGGGCCATGTGGAGCAGTACCAAACCGGGTCAAACTTGATTGCGGCGCGCGGCTTTCTGCTGCCTGCCATCCAGTTCAGTCCGATGATCTCCTACTTTGCATTCTTCATGGGCATCATGTTCAACCTGAGTGGTTTGATGTGGGTGGGTGTGTTCTTCTTTGGGCTAATGGTTGTCTTTTCGCTCCTGACGCTGCCCGTGGAAATTGATGCCAGTCGGCGGGCACTCAAGATGCTGGATGAGGCAGGGCTGTATGGCTCTGACGAGGAGCGCAAGGGCGCTCGCTCGGTGCTGACAGCGGCGGCACTGACCTATTTGGCCGCGGCCATTACGTCGGTCCTGCAATTGCTGTACTACATATCAATTATCCAGCGGCGACGATAGCCGGCCCAATGACAGCAAATTTAGCAACTGCTCAGACAAGGCCTCTTGACAAGCATGACGCAATGCGTTATGATACGTGGGTATATGACGCGTTGCGTTACGCAAGCGTCTTGGATAAAGAGGTAAACACAATGAACGAGCAAATTGAAATCGTAGAAGAGCAGAACGAGAACATTCTGCAACCGGTACTGAATTTCGGCCGCAAGGCCATGTACCTTGGCCTGGGCACCGTCGGCGTGGCCGGTGACTCCGTCAAGAAGGCGTTCTCCAAGAGTGGAGAATATTCAGATAAGTTGATTGAGCGCGGCGAGACGTTGGCCACCGATACGCGCGGGCGCGTAGCCAAGTTCGTTGAGAATCCGCAGGACGTCGCCAAGGATACCGTCAAGAAGGCCGGCGATACATTCGACAAGTATTCCGAGCAGGTTCTGACCCGTGTCCACATCCCGACATCTGACGACATTGATTCCGTTACCAAGAAAGTGGCCAGCATTGAGCGCAAGCTCGATAAGGCTATCAAAGACGGCATCGCCACAGAGCCGAAGACCAAAACTCCGGCGTAAAGATGCGTGCGCCACGGCGCATTCGGACACAAATCGAGGACCCTGGACACCAGTCCAAGGTCCTTTTTTTTGCCGTACGGCCAAGACACAGCATCGGAAACAGGTTGCGACGGATTTAGCGCTCATACGTATAGCCTATCAGATGGGTTACGGGCGACCGTGGGTAAGTGCGGCGCAAGGCCCAGCGATTGAGTAGTAGGAGCGAGGTAGTCTATGCGTAACCAAGGGTTGATTGTCATCGGTGTTGTTTTGATTGCCGCGGGTCTCATGTTTCTGTTGGGCAATCTGTTCGACATCAATATTGGCGCCTTTATGATTCCGATGGCCCTCATTGGGCTGGGTATATTCCTAATCATGCTGGCCACGAACCATCTCGGCTGGAACTCGCAGTGATGTGTTGTTCATCGGCGATGTGGATCGAGCCGGCGCATGGGATGTGACTGACGAAGAGCTGTGGAGCTTCATCGGCGATATCAGTTATGATCTCACCAAAGCCGTTGTGCCCAAAGGAGACACCACCATTCGCTGCAATGGGTTCATCAACGATATTGAGATCTTTGTGCCGAGTAACGTCGGCGTCGCCGTGAATGCCAGTTCGTTCGTGACGTCATTCAAGCTGGCTGGGCAGGCTGAGGAAGACAGCTTCCTGGCACCGCTGCGATGGCAAAGTGACAACTACAAACTAGCTGACCGGCGTGTCTGCTTCGAGATGACGCAGTTCATCGGTGACATCGAGGTCCGGCAGTTTTAGCTGTTGACCCCATAGCTCTAGACGAGGGCTGTTTTTCCGGCTAAGCTCTCCTCCTGGTCCTGATTACGCTGACCAGGAGAGCCACCATTGAGTCTGTTTCCCCATCGGATTATTCGCCGTCTACTGGAGGGCGATTTGCCCCACGATTCACTAAGCGAAGCTGATGTGTCTGAAGAGGTGGCGCGTCACTATCGCTGGAACTTTGCGGTCAATCTGCTCGACGTTGCCTCCTTCTGGTTTGGCTTCACCTTCATTTCGGCCACAACAATTGTCCCCCTCTATATCAGTCAGTTAACCGACAGCCCGTTGCCCATTGGCATTGTGGCTGTCATTGCCCAGGCGTCGTGGTTTCTGCCTCAGCTATTCACGGCCAATATCGTCGAACGCTTGCCGCGCAAGAAACCGACGGTGGTTTGGGCGGGACTGTTCGTTGAACGATTGCCGGTGTGGTTGCTCGTGGTATCCGCCGCCATCGCCCCCCGATCGCCGAGCTGGGCTCTGGTCATCTTCCTCATTGGCTATGCCTGGCGCGGATTGGGTTCCGGCACCATCGCAACTTCCTGGCAAGAACTGATCGCGCGCTGCTTTCCGGTGACGCGCCGCGGCCGATTTATGGGCATCTCACTGTTCGCAGGCACACTGGCAGGCACGGCGGCGGCGGCCCTGAGCGCCTGGCTGCTGGGGACTATCCCTTACTCCCGCAACTTTGTCTACAACTTCGGCTTGGCAGCGATATTCATCACGTTGAGTTGGGGGTTCATCGCTATGACCCGCGAGCCAAGCGTCTCGGTTCGTGCACCCCGACGAAGCGGCCGGGAATTCGCGGCCGAACTCCCGATCATCATGCGGCAGGATCACAACTTTCGGCGCTTTTTGATTTCGCGGTCTCTCCTGGCGTTTGGCGCGATGGGCACCGGCTTCGTCACCGTTGCCGCCATTGATCGCTGGGACATCCCCAACAGCCTTGTCGGGGGCTTCACGGCCGCCTTGTTGGTCGGCCAGGCCGTGGCCACTCCGATCTTTGGGCTCCTCTCCGATCGGTCTGGGCACAAGGTGACGCTGGAACTGGGTGCCATTGCGGCCGTTGCGGCGTTCGGTTTGGCCTGGTTGGCGCCAGGCCCCGACTGGTATCTCGCCGTCTTTGCGCTCCTGGGCGTGCAGAGCGGGGCGATCATTGTGGCCGGCATTCTGGTTATCATGGAGTTTGCCCGTGCTGAGAAACGACCGACTTATGCCGGCTTGGCCAACACGGCCGTTGGTATCGCCAGTGTGCTGGCGCCCTTGGTCGGCGCCCTATTGGCAATCGTTGGGTACAATCTACTGTTTGCCCTCAGTGCGCTGGCAACCTTTGTTGCGTGGCTGCTGCTGCACTTCTGGGTGCGAGAGCCGCGCCATGGAACGATGCTAGCGGCGGAGTAGGGCATTGCGATTGGAGGATATCGTGGAAAAGTGGCAGACGCGAGATAAAGCGTTCGTTGGTCGTGTGTTCAGTGTAGAAACCGGCACGGTGGCTCTGGAAGACGGCCGCAGGGCACGGCGAGACATCGTAGTTCACAATGGCGGTGTGGCAATTGCCGCCCAGTACAACGGCAGGGTTATCCTAGTAAAGCAGTTTCGTGTAGCCATTAAGCAAGAAATACTCGAACTCCCTGCTGGAACGGTCGAGGGGACGGAGAATCCTCGAGATAGGGCGGCGATTGAATTGCAAGAGGAAACAGGGTATCGTGCAGCGCACCTTGATTTGGTGGCCGACTACTATGTCTCGCCCGGCTATACGACCGAGCGGATGCGAATCTTCGTTGCCGACGGACTTGACGATGTCGGCCAATCGCTGGATGGTGATGAGCAAATCGAGGTGGTCCTATTGCCGTTAGCCGAAGCGCAGATGCTGCTAGCCAGGGGTGAGTTCCGCGACTCCAAGACAATCATTGGTTTGCAGGCGCTCTTCTTGCGACTAACCAGTTAGGTTCTATATCCGTGGTCCATTGAAGCCTTCGCTTGTCCGCGATACACTTAAGTTCATGCAGCCACCACGCTTCAGCCAACAAGTGACCTTCTGCTATACACCTGATCTGGCGGCGGCCGATAACTTCTACCGTGATATGCTCGGACTGCGCCTTGTGCTGGACCAGGGACCTTGTCATATTTTTCGTGTAACTGATGAGGCGTATCTTGGCTTCTGTACGACGACTGGGAACATCTCGCCAGAGACGGCCGGTGGTATTATCTTGACGCTGGTTGTGCCGGGCGTGGCGGAGGTAGATCGCTGGGCCGACCACCTACGCCTAGGCGAGGGTGCGCAGTGGCTTGAACGCGGTCCCGTCCTCAATGAACGCTTCAATATCTACCATCTTTTCCTGCGTGATCCAGCCGGCCATCTGGTTGAGATTCAAGCGTTCCTCGACCCGGCTTGGCCCCTGAGTTCACCAGAAGGACCCGATCGTGGCTGACAAATCACAGAAAGCGGACGCAACCGTCAAGGCAGTAGAACGGCACGTGCCGACAGAATTCATCTGGCAAGTCTATGCCGATGCGACCCTGGCCGGCGCTGCGAAGCTCATTCCAATCCCGTTCGTGGACCTTATCGTGGAGGAGTATTTCCGCCGACGCATGCCGCGTGACATTGCCTGGTACAACGGCCGTGTCCTGCCGCCCCATGTTATGTCCCAGATCAACCGGCGCCGCTCCAGCAATCCACTCCTTGGCTGTATGCTGCTCCCCTTTCGGGCTGTCTTCTACTTGTTCCGCGATATCTTTCGGACCGTTCTCTATGCGCTGTCCGTTGCCGATGCCGCTGATAACATGGGTTTTTATTGGCATCGTGCCTTTCTGCTCAACTATGCCATAGGGCAGGGCCATTTAGATAACGGCGCCACAGTCCAAAGCGCGATGTCGGCCATCGATCGCGCCATCGCCGAAGTCACAACCAACCCAATTGCTCAGCTCGCTCAGCAGGTCGTCATCAACTGGAAAACACAGTTGGTTCGGCTGCGGACATACGTTCGCTTTGCACGCAAGAACGTCGAGACGCAGCGCCTGACCGAGGCCAAAGAGACCATGGCCACAGCGTGGGGCAATTATCGCGAGTACTGGCTGCAGGTTGCTGCCCACTACGACGATGCCTTTGAATCGGCCGAGCTTTACCGACAGGTCAAACTTCGCTCGACCCGCCCAAGCTCCGACGAGGTGACACTATGAGTGGCCCAGCGGTGCTCGAACGTCGCTTTCGCGTGCGTTTCACTGAGTGCGATGCCTATGGCCACGTGAATCACGCCAATTATCTGCGCTACATGCAGGAAGCGGCTTTCGATGCCTCGGCGGCGGTCGGTTACGATGTGGACTCATACGAACGAATGGGTCGGCTCTGGCTGGCGCGGGAAACAGATATCACGTATTTGCGGCCATTAGTCTACGGTGACACGGTGATCGTCAGGACCTATGTGGCCGACTTTCGGCGCGTGAGGTCACGGCGACTGTACGAGATGCGCGTGGCGGACACCGATGAGCCGGTAGCTACGGCTTCAACGGAGTGGGTGTTCCTGGACACAGCCAGTCAGCGTCCCGTCTCGATTCCGCAAGAGATGGTCACCGCGTTCTATGATGGCGAGGCGCCCGTCGCTGAGCGAGCCGAGCCCTTCCCGGAGGCGCCACCACCGCCTCCCGGAACATTCCGAATTCAACAGCGGGTCGAGTGGCGCGACATTGATCGGGCCAAACACGTCAACAATGCCAGCTATCTGGCCTACATCGAAGAATGCAACACACAGGTGTCCATTGCCCATGGCTGGCCGCTGGATCGCATGCTTGACATGCATCTGGGTATCGTGGCCCGACGGTATCGCATTGAGTACCGTCAGCCGGCGCTGATGGGCGACGAACTGGAAATTGCCACGTATGTGTCGGACGCCAAGCGCGCTACGGCCGTCCGCCATTACACCATCCACCGCCGCCGGGACAACGCCCTGCTCGTGCGGGCCCACGTACTTTGGGTCTGGATCGACCTGGCGACCGGTCGGCCGAGACGCATTCCGGACGAGTTCCGGGAGTCTTTCAGGGACAATATAGCCGCAGGGGGCTAGGCCTCGTTTTCCAGCGCTTCCCTGGCGCCTTGCAGACCAGCCTTCTGCTCCTCTGTCACTTCCGGGTAAGCCAGGTTGAGGCTGCGCATGGTCTCGATGAGCACAGCGGCCACCGCTATCCGCGAGAACCACTTGCGATCGGCGGGGATAACGTACCAGGGGGCCCACGGCGTGCTGGTGTGGTTGAGCATATCCTCGTAAGCCATTTGATACTCATCCCAATGGGCGCGTTCGCGGACGTCCCCCATGGAGAACTTCCAGTTCTTGTCCGGCTCGTCGATCCGGTCGAGGAAGCGCTGCCGCTGTTCCTCTTTGGAGACATTGAGAAAGAACTTGACCACACGGTAGCCATTGTTGGTCATGTATTTCTCGAAATTGTTCATGTCGTCGAAACGTCTCTGCCAGATCTCCGGCTGTTTCATGAGATTCGGAGGCAGTTGCTGATTGTCCAGTATCTCTGGATGAACCCTGACGACGAGGACTTCTTCGTAGTAGGAACGATTAAAGATGCCGATCTGGCCGCGTTCCGGTAGTCGAATGAAGCTGCGCCACATGTAATCATGGTCCAGCTCCTGCGTTGAAGGCACTTTGAAGCTCGTCACCTGCACACCCTGCGGATTGACGCCCGACATGACATGCTTGATGGCACCGTCCTTGCCGGCAGCGTCCATCGCCTGGAAGATCACCAACAGACCATAGATATTCTGCGCATAGAGCATGGACTGGTACTCGGCGAGCGCCTTGACACCTTGTTCCAGCAGCTCATCCGAACCTTTCTTCTCCAGTCCGGGACTGTGATAATCAGGATCATAGTCCTTCTGCAGGGAAATCTTCTTGCCTGGGGGAACGATCAGCGGTGCAATCAGTTCGTCCAGGTTCATCGGTGTGCCGTCATTGTTCATGATGCTCCTTTTATATTCGTAGATTAGGCTACAGTCGCCGTTTCTTTGGCTCGAGTGCGACGCAGAAACCACTTGTAGATTTCGACCGATGCCAGCACGATAAACGATAGCCCAAAGCTCAGGGCCAGGTCTCGCGGCGGCAGGGCCACGGTATCAAACACGACTTGTGCCGGCGCCCAATAAATCAATACCAGCTGGAGGAGAATGGTTACGACAATGGCCAGTATCATGTAGCGATTCGAGAAGACACCAATCTTGAAGATAGATTGCTCCTCGGATCGCACCGCCATGGCCATCGCCAATTGCGAGAAGACAAGCGTCGTGAACAGCGTCGTCTGCCACGCCTCATCGCCAACGGCCCACAGGCCATAGGCATTGCCGATGGCGATGACACTCATCAGGACGCCAAAGAGGATGATGAACCGCACCATGCCGCGACCAAATATACTCTCGTCGGCGGAGTAGGGCGGCCGATTCATTACATCGGACTCCGGCGCTTCCACACCCAGCGCCAGGGCAGGCAGCCCATCGGTGACCAGATTCATCCACAGAATTTGTAGCGGCAGCAACGGCAGCGGAAGCCCAAGGAACGGTCCAATGAGCATAACCGCGATCTCACTTACATTACAGGTTAGCAGGTACTTGATGAATCGTCGGATATTGTCATAGATGACTCGACCTTCCTCGACCGCGGCCACGATGGTGGCGAAGTTGTCGTCGAGCAGCACCATGTCGGCCGCACCCTTGGCGACATCGGTGCCGGTGATGCCCATCGCTACGCCGATGTCGGCCTTCTTGAGGGCGGGCGCGTCATTCACGCCGTCACCGGTCATGGCCACGACGTTTGTCTGCATCTGATAGGCTTCAATGAGCTGCAGCTTGTTCTCCGGCGAGACACGCGCAAAAACGGAAACGTCCTGAATGACCTGGGATAGTTCCTCAGCCGATAGGCGATCAAGTTCCTGGCCGGTCATGAACCGGTCGTCTTCAGTGATGCCAATCTGCTGCGCAATGTGGCGAGCCGTCAGAGGATGGTCGCCCGTAATCATGACAGGACGAATCCCGGCCGAACGGCACTCGATCACGGCATCGCTTACTTCCGGTCGCGGTGGATCGATCATGCCGAACATACCCACGAAGATGAGGTCGTGTTCGGCCGTCTGGTCCACTGCCGCATCGGGATCCTGATCCCATGGCCGCAGCGCCACGCCCAGCACACGCATGCCCTTGGCGGCCATCTGATCGTGCGCTTCCATGATGCGCACTACCCACTCGTCTGAGATTGGCGTAACCTGTCCTTCGACCCACACTCCGCTGGAGTTGGCCAGTACGCCGTCGATGGCGCCCTTGGTAAATGCCAGATATTTCGGCAGCGAATCGGCCGGCGTCAATCGCCGCTCCCAGATCGGGATGAGGCTCTCCGGGACGTCCTTGTTGGACGTAGGGGACAGATGAATCGTGGTCATCCGTTTGCGAACCGAATCGAAGGGCACTTCAGCCACACGCGGAAACGCCTGGTCCAGATCGGGTTTGAGAATATCGGCCGCTGCAGCCGCTAGGATGAGCGCGCCTTCGGTCGGGTCGCCGACGGCATGATAGGTATTGAGCTCACCCTCATTGGGCACCAGTACGGCGTCGTTGTTCAGCGCACCGGCCACGAGCAGGAGATCGAGCGTCGGAATAGTGCCTGCACTGACCGGCGTGTCGTCGGCCGGAACCAGCTGCATCGTGGGTTCGTCTTCGGGCTGAACGAAGCTGAAGGTATGGTTGGCTACGTCAACGGCCGTCACCGTCATGCGATTGACCGTCAGGGTGCCCGTCTTGTCAGAACAGATGATGGTCGTGGAACCGAGTGTTTCGACAGCCGGCAGCTTGCGAATGAGCGCGTTCCGCTTCAGCATTCGTTGGGCGCCCAATGACAACGCGATCGTCACTACAGCCGTTAATGCTTCCGGCACAGCCGCGACGGCCAAACTGACGGCCGTCAGCAGCAACGTTTCAATGTCCCGTTCGCCGCGCAGCCAGCCCAGGCCAATGACCACTACAACCAGGGCAAGGGCCGCGTATGCCAGAACACGTCCCAGACTATCGAGACGCTGTTGCAACGGCGTCTGATCATCGTCAACCGACTGGATCATCGTGGCGATGTGGCCCAGCTCCGTATCCATGCCGATGGCCGTAGCCGCGAATTCACCGCGCCCGTAATTGACGATCGTCCCGCTGTAGACCATGTTGCGGCGGTCCCCTAGGGCCTTATTCGTCTCGTAGACTTCATTGGGGTCTTTGGCCACCGGCTCAGACTCACCGGTTAGCGCGGCTTCTTCAATACGCAGGTTGGCGCTGCTAATGACGCGGCCGTCGGCGGGCACAATGTTGCCCGTCTCGAGGATGATGATGTCGCCCGGCACAACCTCGAGGGCCGACATCTCCTTGACCTGTCCGTCGCGGCGCACGCGAATGGTGGGCACAGCCATGCGGCGTAGCGCCTCCATGGACTGCTCAGCGCGAGATTCCTGGGTATAGCCTAGAATACCGTTGAGAAGGACAATGATCAGGATGGCAACGGCCTCGATCCAGTCGCCCAGGAAGAACGAAATGCCGGCGGCAATCACCAACAGGATTGTCAGGATGCCGGTAAACTGTTCCGCTAGAATCGCCCAGCGCGATCGCGCGGCCTTCTCCTCGATCTCGTTGGGGCCGTACTGCGCAAGCCTGGCGGCCGCTTCAGCCGAAGTCAATCCTGTCTGTGGGTTTGTGTCAAGAGTTGACAGCGCATCCTCGGTGGACAGCTTATACCATTCAGTCGCCATGTAGTTTCCGCTCCGTTACCTGTTGGCCTGCACTCTATGTCGCGATCAGCAAGGAGTGTGGCCAGTTTTCGATTAAGGTGATTAGGTCCTTGTCGTAATCCGTCCGTCGGCTGCGCGAAAAGGGCGCCGGGACGATGAGCAAATCACAGCCATAGGCCAGCGCGGCCTCGGCCGTTGTCGCCAGCGTAACTTCCGACGCCGGCTGCAAAATGTCCACGTCAATCTCATGCATCATCAGATAGGCCTGGGCATGGTCTGTGGCTTCGCTCACAGCTTGCCCAGGCCCCAGGGGCAGGATACCCAGTTCAACCAGGCACGTTTCCGCCAGATAAGCGGCCACAAATAGGCCTTCGCGGCTCTGCGGTGTGGCATCGATGACATCCACGACGCGGCGAGCAAGCGGCCGATCGCCCATGGCTCCGGCGAGATATAACGGCCGATGACAGGACCGCATGAGCTGCAGTATGGCATCATTCTGTCCGCCTTGCGAACCGGACTGGCCGAACTGCCGGTCCATGACGATAAGGTCGTGAAACTGCGCCATGCGGCCGATGACGTCTACGACCTCGCCCCGGTCAATGATGACCGTTGTCTCCAGCCCCAGGGCCTCACAGCGACTCCGGACAGTCTCTTCCAGTTGGGCTATGGCAGTGTCGTCTGCAGCATGCGTCGCAGCCGGCAGAATACCTACGACGCCGAGCCGCGCATCTTCCTCAATGGCCAGAGCCAGCGCCTGGCGCAGGGCGGAAAGAGAAACAGGCCCGGTAGATAAATCGACAGGGACAAGAAGATCCGCAAACAGATGGTCGCTATAGCGAGCCAGGGTCCGCATTTGCGTCCAGGATTGCTCCAGCCGCTGCGTATCGGCCTCGGTGGCCACCAGACGGGTCAATCGGCGCCGTACACGCGATAGGAAGGATCGATTGCGCTGGAGCTCAGGCACGTCGATCTGTGTCAACAGGCGGCTCACGGTTGACTCCGGGCTCAGCTGAATGCCAAACTCGGTTTGCAGCGCCGCGCGATGCGCGGTCAACCAGATGAAGAAGTCTGTCTCCGTGCGACCGGGAAAGTAGCGCAGGACACCTTGCTCGCGGATGGCCTCGACGAGAGGCAAAAAAGTCTCGTCGTACCAGCGTGCGGCAGCTTCCTGGACCGAGAATTCGACTGCCCTCGCCGTGCTCCGTCACAAAGCGATAGGCTTCGATATGATTCTCGAGATGGGCATATTGACCGGGAACACTGACTATGAAGTCAGCATTTGGACGAAGCCGGTCGAGATGGGTCCATTCCAGGAAGGAGCCATACTCGGCGGCAATAATCAACGCGTCGGGACTGGCGCCGTCCGGCAGAGGAACGCGCGTCTTGACGATGGTGACATAGGCGTCGATGTATTCCAGGTCTTGTTGTCGGGCAATCGAAATACGGTGGTTGCCATCCAGCACAAAGTAGGCATCATCAATTTGATAGAGTTCGACCGGCGGCAGGTCGCCCACGTGGGCTGCGGCGGTCTTGACCGACACCCACCGGTCCTGATCATTGTCCTGCAGGGGCAAAAAGCTCCGCGAAAAGTCATTGTATCGCCCAACACTGCCGATGATTGCGGCAATGGGCACCTGTTTCAACCCGCCGCTGGACTGACCACGGACTTGTAGCGCTTCGGCGACGGCCTCGTAGGACAACAGCCCAGCCGACTCTCCTGCTACACGGGCGGCCAATCCTTCCATCGCTGCCCGGCGTCTGGCGCGATGAAACTCCTGCGCCGCGATGGTCTGCCGATTGACTGGTATCTCGCCCATTTAGGAATGATAACGAGGGCCCCGACTTAGGGCAAACCCGGCAGCCAAAGGCCACGGTTGTCAGTCAGCCAATGTACAGCCCCGGCGTTCTGAATACGGGTGAACGGACCGGAGACGATAACCTCGATTCAGTTGAGTTCGGTGCGTAAATAGTTGGTCGCTCTGACGGGCAATGGTACAGTCTCAGCCCATGAGCAAACGAGCAATTCTCTCCGTATACGATAAAGTCGGGTTGGTGGAATTTGGCCGATCATTGTCAGAAATGGGCTGGGAGCTGGTGGCCAGCGGCGGATCGGCACGCACCTTACGCGAGGCCGGGCTGCCTGTGCGCGATGTGGCCGAGATAACAGGGGCGCCGGAAATGCTGGGTGGCCGCGTCAAGACGCTGCACCCGGCCGTCCATGGCGGTATTCTGGCCCGCAACACGCCGGATGATTTGGCCGACCTGGCCGCGCAAGGCATCGGTGCCGTTGATCTGGTTGTCTGCAACCTTTACCCGTTCACTTCCACTATAGCCAAAGCCAATGTGACGACGGCCGAAGCGATCGAGCAAATCGACATCGGCGGCGTGACCCTCTTGCGCGCAGCGGCCAAGAATTTCGACCGGGTGCTGGTCGTCTGTGATCCGCTTGATTACGAAGCCGTTACGTCAGCCCTGGCCGATAAGACGGCGGACGAGTCTCTGCGGCGTGGGCTGGCGACCAAGGCGTTTGCCATGACACGAGATTATGACACCGCCATCGCTGCCTACCTGAGCGGGCTGACCCCCCCCGCCGATACGTTGCCGGAATCCGTGACCATGTCTATGACGCGTCTCCAATCGCTGCGTTACGGTGAGAACCCGCATCAGGCGGCCGCGCTCTATGGACCTGATGCTCACAGCGGTCCGCTGGGTGGCACGCTGTTGCAGGGCAAGGAGTTGTCCTACAACAACCTGCTTGATCTCGACGCCGCCTGGCGGGCGGCCGAGGCCATCGCCGGTCCGGCCGTGGTCATCGTGAAGCACCTGTCGCCCTGCGGCATGGCGACGGCCGGCAGCGTGGCCGCTGCGTTCCCGGCCGCGCTGACCTCGGACCCGGTCTCAGCCTTCGGCGGTGTAATTGCCGTCAATCGGTCGGTCGATGAGACGTTTGTGGCCGCGTTGGCCGATGCCGACCTCTTTGTGGAAGCTGTCATTGCCCCGGCTTTCACCGACGAAGCGGTGGCCTGGTTTGCCGCCAAGAAGAAGAATTGTCGTCTGGTCGAACTGGGCGCCCTCGACTCAGATCATCAGTCCACAGTAGAATGGCGCACAATTCGTGGGGGATTCGTGGCTCAGGAACGCGATATGGGCGATCCCGACACGGCAACCTGGACAGTGGTAACCGCGCGACCTCCGACCGCAGCTGAAGACCAAGCGCTGCGTTTTGGCTGGTTGGCCTCACAGCACGTTAAATCCAACGCCATTGTCCTGGCCAGTGAAAACGCGACGGTCGGCATTGGCGGCGGACTGCCCAGTCGTGTGGATGCGGTCAAGCTGGCGGCCGAGAAAGCGGGGACGCATGCGCAGGGAGCAGTCATGGCCTCCGATGCCTTCTTTCCTTTTCCCGATGGTCTGGAAGCGGCCGCGGCGGCGGGCGTGACGGCCGTCGTCCAGCCGGGTGGATCGGTACGAGACGACGACGTAATCGCTGCCGCCGATCGACTGGGGCTGGCCATGATCTTCACCGGCGCGCGCCACTTCCGGCATTAGGCCTCAGGCGGCTCATTCGGCCGACCTCAAGACAAAACAGCCCTCCGGCCAGTGCACCGGAGGGCTGTTTCTTGTTTGTTATAGCTACAGGCCGTTCGTGCAGTTAACGGGTCATCACCACCGAGTTGTTATAGAGCATCGCCTTGATCTCCATGATGTCACGGCGCATCTGGGCGTCTGTCTCTACCATGGCCGCAATCTTGTCGAAGCCGTGCAGCACGGTTGAATGGTCACGATTCCCCAGATGATTGCCAATCTGCGGCAGGGAGGCATCCGTCTCGGTGCGTGAGAGGAACATGGCGACCTGGCGGGGCTGCGAAATGGCGTTCTTGCGGCTACTGCCGGACATGGCATCCGGCTGTACACCATAGTAGCGACATACCACATCAATGACCTCGTTCACGCCAACGCGCTCGCTGCGCCGTAGCGTGTCGGCCAGGGCAGTCATGACCAGCTCTTGATCGACGGAATCGCCCGTCAGTTGCGCATAGGCTACCACTTTGTTAAGCGCGCCCTCCAGTTCCCGGATGTTGGAGCGCACTTCATGGGCGATGTACTCGATCACGTAGTCGGGTACGGGAAAGTTGAGTTCCTCAGACTTGGCCAGCAGAATGGCCTGCCGCGTCTCTTCGTCAGGTGACTGCACGTCGGCCGTCAGCCCCCACTCAAAGCGCGAGAGCAGCCGCTCCTCCAGAGTCACCAACGCTTTGGGCGGGCGATCACTGCTGATGACCACTTGCTTGCCAAAACTGTGAAGGTCGTTGAAGGTATGAAAGAACTCTTCCTGAGTTGCTTCCTTGCCGGCCATAAACTGAATGTCGTCAATCAGCAACACGTCCACCGTACGATAACGCTCACGGAACTCGTGCGTCTGCTTGGAACGGATGGCGCCGACCAGCTCGTTGGTAAACGTTTCAGCCGAAATATAGCGCACGTGCGCGCCTTCCTGGTGACAGCGGTGACCGATGGCATGCAGTAGATGGGTCTTGCCCAGACCAACGCCGCCGTAAATGAAGAGCGGGTTGTAGGTTTGACCGGGGTTGTCGGCGACAGAGAGCGCCGCAGCATGGGCCAGGCGGTTGTTTGGCCCAACAACAAACGATGAGAACGTGTAGCGATGATTGAGGGCGATTTCGGCGCTGGACGCCTGCGCCTTGTACGGCTCGCTGACCACGACTTCGACACGGCCGTTTCCGTTAGCCATAACAGCTTTGGGTGCGATCAGTTCGTCGGACCAGACCACGAACCGAACCCCGATACGACGGCCCACGACGCCGGACAACGTGCGAACGATCAAATCGTATAGCCGATTCTCCAGCCAGTCCTTGGCAAAGTCATTGCGCACGCCGATAACGAATTCGTCGTCGTCACAGGTCAGTGCTTTGGTTCCCTGAAGCCATGTATTAAACGTGGCCCGGGTCATTTGCATCTCTAATTCACCCAGTGATGCTTTCCAGGCGGTTTCAGGCGACATATCTCTTCCTCAATACAACACTTATCGTTTATCGCCGCCAGGCGTGGTTGCAGAACGGACTACCCGCACGGTTTTCTTCAAAAGTAGGGGCTAACGGCCACCAATACAACAGAGGGAGTGGACCCTTCCTTGCTACAGTTGCGTTGCCGGGAAAGTCACTCCACCTCAGCGACTTGGGCTGTGCAAACTGTAGGAGCATTCTATCAGAGGGGGGCCGACGGGACAATGGAAACCAGCCCAAATCACTTTAAAACCTCAGCGATTTTTAGATTGGCGCAATGTTAAAGAAACCCGTAGAAACTTCTCGCAATCCGCTGCAGGCGTGGATGGTCCTACAGATTGTGTCAACGGAGCTAGGTGACCCCCATATGTGGGGGCAGGGTGTCCAGGGCTGGGGGGCGGCCAAAACCAAGCGATAACGGTGGGAGAGGCATTTTCGTGCCGCCGTGATGCATGTCCAATGTATCACGGAGTTATGTCCGCGCATTGGCTTTCGAAGCGGATTGCGCAGCTCTTGCAGGCCCAGTGGCGGGCGTCTTGCGCGCGGAAAGAACAAGCCAAACGCCGGCCACAAGCCCCAAACCGCCGATGCCCAACCACAGCCAGTTGAAGCCCCGTGCAGGCCCAATCTCGATGGGAAAAGACACGTCAGACGCCATCCCCTGCGGTCCATCCACAATGACGGTGGCCTCCCAAGCGCCCTCACTGACCCGGTTATTGAACTCAACCACATATAGCAACTGGTTCGTCGAATTGTCGGAGTGGGCGACGGCAGTGACAGGGGCGACTGACGCAGCGGTCGAATCCAAGCGTACCGAGACCGTGAGATTCTCCACGAGCGGCGCCCGCGTTTCCGGGTCCATCACCGCCACGACCACGTGGGTCTCATCTTCACGCAAGGGATCGGGGTCAGTCCACACTGATACCAGGTAAGGACCGTTGGGGGTGTTGACAACCTGCGTAAGGCCGATGCCGTGGGCGCGGATGGTGCCGAATGCAGCCAAAAGCAACACGCCCAGGGTCAGGAGCTGCGTCACGGTGCGGATAGACCTGTCTGTGATCATGGTCTCCTTAGCCACCCAGGAATACGGTACCGCGCATTTCCATTGGCAGATTGAACGTCAGCAGCGACGCGATAGCCAGCCCCAGGAACACGATTATCCAGGGAAGCATTGCCCGGACCGCCACCGCTGGTTCAGCATGGTGTCGGTGGGCAATTCGATTGGCAACGAACAGACTCCCGGTGAATCCGAGTAACACGGCCACGGTTTGCAACGGCAGTATCCAGCTGCCGGGCAGGAGCGGCCCCAACATCCAGTTGGGTTCGCCCAGCCAGGTCAGGCCATGGTCCAAGAGGAAATTCTGAAAGACCGGCACCAGGGCCAGCGCGCCGGTGGAGAAATGAAAGCCGTAGTGGGCCAGCCAGACGCCGACGGCGACGGGCACATATGCGGGGGCATAGCGCGTGAACGGCCGCCTAAGCGGTTCCTGCTCGCTAGCCAACCTATTGCTTGCCCACGCGGCGCCCGTGCCCGTAGCGACCGGTAGCAGTATCAGCATGGTGCCAAATATCAGCAGCAGTAGTAGGGCTTCACTGGTGGTACCTAAAAGCCCTGCCAGCGCGATTTGCAGGTCATAGAACGGCGGCACCATGCCAAAGGCATTGCCCAAACCGGCAAACGCGAACACCATCACCATGAAGGCCACGTCCGTTCGCTTTGGCCACGCATCGGCCCACAACTCGCGACCCGGCGCCCGCAGCGCAAGGGCCACGTTATCGTGCGGACAGGCACGCGCGCAATCGAGGCAATAGACGCAGTCGAGATTGCTGGTCAGGGTGGGGGGAACAGCTCCGTGCCGCAGCCAAGCGTTTGAGCCGATCCGTTGACGCACTCTTTGCCGACGCAAGTCCGGCAGGTATCGGCACTATGAACCGCAATTTGCGTCGGGGAGGCGGTGGCGCCAACGAAGTTGAACGTCCCCAGAGGACAAACATACTTGCAGAAAGGCGACTCCGCGAACACCGCTTCCAGAATGAACGCGGATAGGAAATAGGCAATAATGATCCAGGCGGTAAGCCAGGGGCTGGCCCATAGATCGAGCCATTCGTACAGGAACAGGAATCCGACAAAAGCACCCACCGCCAGCCACTTATTGCGTAAGGCGCGCGGCCAGCGCCGGCCGGCGCCGCTCAGGCGTTGGGCCAGCGTGCGCGGCAAGGTGAACGGACAGCCCATGCAGAACAGATTCCCGACGAACACCAGCGCCAGAATGATGATGCCACGATAGTGGACCCACACCGATACCGTCGCCAGGTTCTGCGAGGCCAGCCGAGGACCGGTCAGGCCATCGTAGACCAATAAGCCGGCAATCAACAGCAGCGGCAACTGAAACACGAGTCGGCCCCAGCGCCAGGTCAGCACACGGCCGATCAGAGGCGCCCGCAGAACGTCGTAGCGCGCAGAAGGGCGATAGAGTCCGGCTGCAGCCGAGTTGCTGACAGGAATATCATCCAATCCGATCATGATTCTGCCTACGAATTGCTGACCGTCATGGGGAATTCGCGAGTGACAGTGCGGCCATCCGGCAGGGTGGCCGTGACGGTGACGATCCAATCGCCGCTCATCGTCCATTCGAAATCGGTCTGATAGCGACCGTCGCCGGCTGCCGTGGCTGTGGCCAGGACGGGCTGCATCCCCGCATGGGACATATCGCCCCGGAGGGCTACCGTGGCGCCGTTCACCGGCAGACCTTCATCGTCTGCGAGCGTCACTACAAGCTCAGCCCGGCCAACGGCCGGCTCTTGACCATCCTCCATCCAGGTTAGGGACATGAGCAGGTCAGAGGCGGCATCCGGCGGCACAGAAGACTGGCGGCAGGCTGGGGCAAGAAGCAATAGAACAACAGCGAGGCCAAAAATTCGAGCGTTAATTCGCATAGATGTGCATTTAGCTTCGGTAAACGGTCCAACATGCCTGTCGGACACCCAGAATTGTACCATAGCACTATGCGTCGGAAAGGTGAGTAGAACGCTTGTAGGGAGTTATTAAGGCGTCGCGGAGGGCGGGGGGTGGAGTGTGCAGGAGGCAGCCTAGTTATTGCTCTGGCTGTCCTGCCGTACCAACGCGAGCCCATAGTCAGTCTCAAACAGCTTGCGATAGCCGGGTACCTGGTCGGCTGTCGCCGCGGCGTAGAACGCCGCATTCAGGGGCGCCTGGATCGGCCGATAGTTGTTCCGAACGAAATCAGGATTAGCGTAGTTTCTGATGTTCGTCTGGGCCAGGAGAATCAGATCGGGGTTCAACTCGGCGATATAGTCAAATGTGGGCAGCTCCCAATTCATGACGATATCAGCCGCCTGCGTCGGCGCCACATAGATACTGGGATCGCGATAGATGAGCTTGGGCGGTCCGGACGGCAGCGTGGCCAAAAAGGCTTGTTCCACCGTGGCGTTGAATGACACGGCCGGGCTGAATAGTTCTCGCGTCAGGCTCGCCTGGTAACTCGCCACGTCGCGCTGCAAGAATACGCCAATTTGGATCAGCAATGCGCCAACGAACAGCGACGACATTACGGTTCGCCACGGCTTTTGCCGATCCCAGCGATAGAGGGCCTCGTAGCCAAGTGAAGCCAGCAGCGGCAGCATGACGGGCAAGAAGTAGCGCGACGGTTTGGCCCCCACGAAGAAAAGGAGGTAGATGCTGAACGGCACGACGTAGGTCAGGGTGATGATGGCCAAGAGACGGCGCTGGCCATTGCTGACGGCCGCCCAGATGCATGCCGCCAGGGCGAGGGCATACAGCCACCAATAACCAAACATGACCCGCAGCGTTTGCTCATACCAGGGCACCGGCCCGCGGGCAATGGCGACGTCCCAGCCGAAGCTGATCCGTCGCGCCTGAATGAGCTGCGTATCGACAATCTGGCGCGCGTAGGTAGGAATGAGCAGCAGGGGATTGACCGCCACGATGGTCAGGGCCATTAGGCCGGCAAACAGCAACCCACGCTTCCAGGTCGGGCCCCAGCCGTCACGACGCATGCCCATCGCGAGGTACACGGTAATCGTCAGAAAGAACCAGAAACCGACTTGTTTCGTGCCGGCCGCCAGCCCGCAAGCAATTGCCGCAATGACGAACCAGCGGTCGAAACGCAGGTCGTCACGGTAGAGCGCAAAAATAGTGATCGCGACAAACAGAACGCTCAGGCTCTCGGCGTGCCACCACAAATTGTTGTCAAATACACCCGGGACGGCCAGAAGCAGACCGCTGACCAACAACGTTCGGCCGAGATGCTGAAATCCTGTCCAGCAATAGACGAGCAGGGCTACGGCCGCCAGCATGAACAATGGGCTGAGTTGGCGCAGGACAACCATAATGGCTGTCGTGTCCGCAATCGCTTCGGCAACGGGCGCGAACCCTGCCGCGGCACGAATCGGCAATATCGCCAGCGCCGAGCTCAGATAGAAAGGGAAGCCATAGAAGTAGTGCTGGTAAACAAAGATGTTGGTTAACGTTTCAGAGGCCGTTTCACCGCCGGTGGTCATCCGCATGACGTGCGGATACTGCAGCCACTCATCCACATGGAACGCGGCCAGCATGTTGGGATCCTTCGCGGCGGTGAGATTAGGTGGGATAAAGGCGAGAAAGTAGCCGACGAATAGCAGGCCAGCAAGAACGCCCACAAGCCCTTGCGCACGTGTCATGGCGCAAGCATAGCTGCTATGCGATGGTCTTTCAAGCAAGCGGGCGGCTACAGCAACAACATCCATTCGACTCTAACGCTCACGCCGGTATGAGTGAGAGGCAATACAAGATGAGGGCGAAGAGTCGAACTGTGTTCGGGAGAATGGTGGAAGATTTTCCAGTTCACATTTGACACATTCCAGCCGCATAGGACATATTCCAGTTCAAAAGAAAATACTACACACTAGAACAAGGGGAGTCAGCCACTTGCCAAGTCATCCACATACTATCATTAACCTACATTAATGATACCATCTATGCCTCACCGATGTGCTGGGCTGTGAACCGGTATAGCTTGGCATGGGACGGCCAGGCGTCGTTCGGCAAGCCGGCCTTCAGATAGATACCGCGCAAATAGTCCTGGTCGTCCCATCCGTACTCCGACGCCACGTCGGGCAGCAACAACCCACGGTGTCCTTGCCCGTCGATGAACAGCCCATCGCGGCCGATCGTGACTTGCGTGAGGTCGGTGACCAACGTCATGGGTGACAGGACCGAGATCTCAATTTGCAGAGATGCCAGCTCCGAGGCTCGAACCGGCTTAAATCGGGGATCGGCAACAGCCGCCTGAATGACCGCATCTTGCACGGCCAGATGGAGTGGCTCTCGCGCCTGGATTTGGCCGACGCAACCACGCAACTCACCGGGTTCGTTGTCAAACCGGTTGCGAAACCTGAGTGTCACAAAAACCGCCGCGGGCTCCAGAAGACGCGGATCGCGTGGCTCGCCCGCCGGCCGTAAGCCGGAGACGATGTAGGCCTCCAATGTGCCCCGCGCCAGACCGAGCAGTTCGTCTTCCCACGGTTCAAGTGGCACCGGCGCGGTTCCAACGGATGGGGTTCGATTGTTCATGAAGCTACTCCTTGAACACCCCCAGTATACCTCACCACAGCCTCCTGCGGGCGCCGAATTAGCCGTGCTCACCGGTGGACCGTGGCCCCGGATAGTATGGCGCCATCCCCCAACGGCCGTTGGTCATCCAGCCAGGATCGGCCGCACTCACTGCGGCGACCTGCGCAGTGTCCAGTCCGGTTGCCAGTTCAGCCTTCACTACGCGAAGCGGTAGAAGTGGCCCGGGCGCACCGTTCACTACCGCCGCAAACGGCGTGTCCAACGGCCAGTGCCGATCGCCATGCAAGCGTCGATAGTTCATGTCGCCCTTGACTATGACCAGGTCCGCCTGGGACAGCTCCGCAATGACATCCGGCGGCATCTCCCAGAAAGCCAGAGGCGACACCCAAAACGGATGTGTTTGCAGGGACAGGCGGCCGTCGGCCAGGGCACGGCGCAGCCGGCGGCCAATGCCGGACATGTTCTCATCCGACTCGGTGGCCAGTCGTTCGATGGTTTCCACGACATCCAGGATTGTGGCATCACTGACGAAGGTCGGATAAGGCTTGACGTGGAACCGCACAACACCGGCTACAGCATGTCGCAACAGATAGTCGGCCGTCATCAAGTCGCCGACCAATTCGACGCCCGCGTTGTCGACCAGGATATCTATGCGCACTGGCTGTTCGACACGCAGGCCATCCAGGGTCTCAACCGCTTCAGGAATCTGGTTGATTAGCAGATGGGCCTGTTCAGGCGCACTTTCCCCTGCCTGGCCATTCGCGTCAGCCGGCCAGATGCTTTGGTCAGCTTGATTGCCCCATAGGTCAAGCGTGAGCAGCGCAATGAGCGATTCTATACTGTACCCGCCAAGTGAAACATCCGCGATCGTGGGGACGATCCCCAGGCCGGCAACTAGTCCCGCTTCCTTCTGACGCCAATACGGATCGATCCCTTCGCCCTGACCCGGCCCGAAGTAGCCGGTAGCTTCCAGAATACGGCGGAAGAAGACCATTTCGGCAAAGAACCAGGGGACATCAAGCCACGACTGGCCGACGAAAGGCGCTACATAAGACGCCCAGGCCGCGGCGTCAGGAGCTTGCGGATCGTCGAGGAACCGCATTGGCCCCTCCGGCATCTCGGTAATCAGTTGTTGCAGGCGCCGGTTCTGCTCCGGCGAGAAGTCGTTCTCAGCGATGACTCGCCGAGCCATATCCGGCAGCCGATTGGCGATCGTATCGTATTGCCAGGTGTCCGGTTCCCGGCCAAGAATTGGCGGCGGAACGGGTCCTATCGGGTGGAAGTGAGTTTGTGTCATATGTGATACAGTCTTTGGACGATGGTAGTCGCCTCCCCCTCCCTACCGAGGTGAGGGCTGCGAAGACTCCGGTTGTACAGCTATACGAAGTTACTTGTGTTGAACAATTGTTCATTCTATTGTTCATGAACTAATTCTGCTTTGTTACCTCGAAAATGGTGCCGGTCGCGTGATCACTGAGCAGTAGCTGGCCGTCGGCCGTCTGCAGAAGATGCTGTGGCTGTTGTAGCCCGTCCACAATCGTTGTAATCGGGGCTGGAACCGTGTCGGTTGCTTCGGCCGGATTCACCCGCACAACCTCCCCACTCAGCCACAGGGCAACCAACAGCACGCCCGGTTCCCACGGCGATTCGATAATCGCGGTTGGTGTCGATCGCTGCGGCAAAAGGGCCGCGGGGCGGGCTGTCGTCGCACAGCGTTCCTCGGTGCCTCCGTAGTTAAGCGCAGGTTCACCCCACCCGTAGCAACTCGGCCATCCATAGTCGGCGCCGGCAACTATCAGGTTAATCTCGTCCGGCGGGGCCTGGCCATTGACTGGGTCATCGCCAATCTCGGACGTCCACAAGCGCCCAGCGGCATCAACCGTATGGGCATAGGCTCCCTTCAAGCCACTGGCCAGGGGGACAGCCGCCTCAGGCTGTGCCGGATCCATCAGCCACAGCATCCCCGAGCCCGCAACCGCCGCGCTGCCTTGCCGCCGACCACTGGTCTCGTACAGTAGTTGGCCGTCCGGCGTGACGGTCAGCGTACCGTTGGATCGGCCGTTATTGGGCAAGTCGGATAGCACCGATTCGGCCGCCTCCGGCCGATTGTCCTCCGACAAAGGCGCTCGCAAAATGTCGGCCCCGGACACAACCCACAGCGCGCCGTCCACCACGGCCAGCCCGGTCGGTTTGGTCAGTCTGTCGAGCAGAACTTCCTGCGTGCCCCGTTGCAGGTCAACGGCGACGATTTGGCCCGTCCCGGCGTTTTCACCACCGTTGAGCTGAGCCACCCATAGACGGCCGTCCGGACCATTGATCATTTGCGTTGGCCCGGCCAGACCGGTGGCTATCACATTTGCGGCATAGCCCTTGGCCAAGACCAGCCCGGACTCATCGACCGGCGATTGGTCGAGATCACTCACGGCAGCCGGCATCGGTGAATCTGTTTGGCAGGCGGCCAATCCCAGCAAGCAAACAACCAGGAGTGCTAGTGTTCGTTTGGTACGGACGTTCATCGGCGCGGAACCTCCAGCAAGCCACGTGGAAAACGGCCGAGATCCTCAATCACCGTGGCTACACCATCCAGGCTCCGCAGCCGCTCGTGGTGCTCCGCCGGGCCAAGCGCGACACTATGCCCGATATCAGCCGCATGTGCCGAAGCTATTCCGGCGAACGAATCTTCCACGACAATGCACTCACCGGGCACCAGCCCGAGCAATTCGGCAGCGTGCCGATAGATGTGCGGTGCCGGCTTGCCCGGGTACCGGCCCTGGTCATAGGCAATGGTCTCAGGATCAAACCAGGTGTCCAGTTGGAGACGGTCGAAGTAGAAAGCGACATTCGGCCAGGCGGAAGACGTGGCAATGGTACATGGAATATTGCTTTCCTTCAGCCAATCAAGCAGCTCAACAGCCCCGGGTGACAGTGCAAAGGTAACGCCGGCCGACAGGCACAACTCACGGTAGATACGCTCTTTGCTCTCGGACAACTCAAGTGCATCCGCCGAATCCACCGGACGGCCGAGTACGTAGCTGAAGATGTCCTGATTGACGCGGCCATGCACGTGGTGGGCCATTTCATCGTCTGTCAACGGCCATCCGCGGAGTACCACTGAGGCTTGACGCCATGCCGCTTCGTGCAGGGGACTATCCCATAGTAGCACCCCGTTGAAATCGAATATAATGGCTTGATAGGGCATTTCCAAGACCTTACACAAGTTCCTGCCACTCTTCCAGCAGGGCGTTCAGCTCCTCATGGGCCACGACCATTTCCGTTTCCAGCTCAGCCGCCCGCGCGTTATTTCCCTCAGCGCGCAGCTCTTCCAGTGTCTCACTGATACGTGCGATCCAGTCTTCAGTGTCTTCCATGCGCTCTTCCAGCTCGCGCTTGCGACGTAGTTCATTCGGTCGAAGGCGTCGCGACTTGGGTACGTCCGGCGCGTCGGCCGTCCCGTCGGGCTCCGTGTCAGATTCCGTTTCCATGATCGCTGCCACCGACGCCTCTACAATATCGGCCACATCGATATCGACGGCCGGTTCGAAGCGGCGACGAAATTCAGCGTACGTGCCCGCGAATACTTCCAAAGCGCCACTGTCCAGTGACCAGATCTGGGTCGCCAGCCGATCCACCAGGTAGCGATCATGGGACACCAGGAGGATCGTCCCGGGATACACTTCCAACACCTCCTGCAAAACTTCCTGGGAGGGGATGTCAAGGTGATTCGTTGGCTCGTCGAGCAACAACAGGTTTGCGCCATCGAGCGCCAGCAGCGCCAGCGCCAGCCGTCCGCGCTCGCCTCCGCTGAGCGATCGAATGGGCTTGAAGACATCGTCTCCCCGAAACAGATACTGGGCCAGATAGCTGCGGGCTTCGCTTGTGGCCATATCGCGATTCGCCAACAACTCATCAATCACGGTGCGGTCATGGTTAAGTTGGTCGTGAGCCTGAGCAAAGTAGGCGGCCTGCACGCTCTCTCCCCAGTCGAACTCACCGGCCAACGGCCGAACCTCATCGAGAATCGTCTTTAGCATCGTGCTCTTGCCGCTGCCATTGGGGCCGATCAACGCCACACGATCGCCGCGTTCCAGCCGAACGGTCTCAGCCTCAAACAGCGGCGGCTGGCCCGGATAGCCGACCGCCAGCTCCTTGGCTCGCAGGACCATCCGGCCACTGCGTTCGGCCGTTGCCAACTGAATATTGAGGCGCGGCGGTCGCTGGCCCGGAGGACGCAGAGCGCGAATCTGCTGGATCGCCTCGTTGATCGACAGCCCACGCACCCGCTCGCCCACCGCCAGCCAGCCCTGGTTATTGCGTCGCATTTCGCCCATCTTGACGATGCCGACCTGTTCCACCAGGGCCAGATCACGGGACAACTGTCGCAGTCTGCCCTTGGCACTATCGGTCTGACCACCGGCGATATGCTTTTGGATAAACTCCGCGTCCCGCTCGAGGCGCTCCCTCTCTTCCACAAAGACGCGCTGGCTGCGTTCCCAGGCCTCCTGGCGCTGACCCACGAAACTGGTGTAGTTGCCCTTGTAGGCCTGTAGTTCGGCCGGCTCGCCGGGAGTCGTTGGCGCGAGTTCCCAGATGCGATTGGCAACGCGGTCAAGGAAATAGCGATCGTGGCTAACCAGGATGAGCGCACCCTCCCAGCGTCGCAGGGTTGCCTCCAGCCACTCGACGGCCGACATGTCCAGATGGTTGGTGGGTTCGTCGAGAATGAGCAGCGCCGGCTTTTCCAGCAGCAGCCGACCGAGCAAGACACGCGTCTTTTGGCCACCGCTGAGGTGCATGAGTGGCGTATCCCACTCCTCACGACCGAAGCCAAGGCCCATCAACACATGCTTGATCTGATTCTGATACTGGTAGCCACCGGCCAGCTCGAACGACTCTTGCAAACGGCCGTAGGTTTCCAGCAAATCAGCCGATTCGTCGCCTCCGGCAAGGGCCGCCTCCAGAGCGCCCATCTCCGTCTCCTGCGCTCGCAACACGGCAAAGACGGTCAGCATTTCCTCGTAGACAGTATTGTCGCGCCCGGCAAAGGTCAGTACCGCTTCCTGACGCAGATAACCCAGCGTCAGTCCATCCTGCTGCGTGACAGTGCCGGCAGTTGGCTCCAGCAACCCCGCGAGATTGAGCAGGAGTGTGGTCTTGCCAATGCCGTTGGGGCCCACGAGTCCGATCCGGTCGCGCGCCTCCACAGCAACGGAAACCTCATGGTACAGCTCATCCGCGCCAAAATCATGGCCCACAGTCTCGGTACTCAAGATCGGCATGGCTCATTCCCTACCTGCGCAGCGGCCGATTAGCGGTGGCGATCAATGAGTCGTTCGATGGCATCCAGCCCCAACACGAGCTTTTCCATCTCCGGCCCAAAGCTGATTCGACAGTATTTGCGATAGCGTGCATAGGTGCGCCGCCGTTCGGGGTTGACATCAAAGAACACGCCAGGCACCGTGATCACGTTTTCCTTAAGACCCTCTTCGAAGAACGTGATGCCGTCATTGAGCGGCGCCGGCAGATCGGCCAGGTTGGCCCACACATAGAACGTCCCGGCCGGTTCAACCTCCACACGTATACCCATTTTATACAGGCGGCTCAGCATGTAATCCCGCTTCTCGCGAAACGTCTTCTGAATCGCCACAGTCTCCTGAATGACGCAGGACGGCTCCAGCAGACCAATTACCTCATGCTGGAACGGGTTGTTGGCGCCGCCGTCCAGAAACGAGCCGGCGCTCGCGATGGCCTGTATGACGTCCTTCGGGCCAAGGGTCCAGCTGATGCGCCAGCCCGGATAACGCCAGTTCTTGGTCAGCCCGTCAACGAGGATCACGGGGTCACGATCGACGTCCTCCACATGCTCAGCGGCCGAAATCATCCGCGGCGGATCATCCGGCGCCCCGCTGTAGATGTAGTGCGAATAGAACTCGTCCAGGATAAGCGAGCAGCGATAGTTGCGGGCCAAACGCACCCATTGAGCCAGTCGCTCCCCTTCGATCAGCTGGCCGGTAGGGTTGCACGGATTGCTGAGCAACATGGCCTTCAGACCACGCCCCTGAATCTCTTTCTTGACCATGTCGACGGGTGCTTGATAGCCCAGGTCCGGGTCAAGCAGGATGGGAATCGGGATGAAGGCCTTGAAGATGCTCAGCAGTTCTTCGTAGGCCGTATAGTCGGGCAGGAAGTGACCCATGTTGATGTTGCCCAACGCGGCCGCAATCCGGGTCAGGGCGACGCGCCCCCCGCCGGAGATGCTGACATTCTCCCACGTATACTGCGAGCGGCGACCCTGACGGTACAGGACATTGTAGAGCTCTGCCACCTTCTGGCGGACTTCGATTTGCCCGGTGATGGGGCCGTATTCGTTCTGGCCGGGATCGATACGCAATTCGTGGATGCGTGGCGGTGCGCCGGGCAAATCGCCCGTCTCCGGCGCGCCCTGCCCTAGGTTGGCCCAGTCAGAATTGTCGTAGCGGAAACCAAGTTCAGTCGCGCGGTGCATGACATAGATCACACCCGTGCGCGGTACGTCACGAAAACCTGGAATAGTTGGTGATGAAGTGGATTCTGCCATTGAAAAATATCCGTCTCCCCTGTATAACTTTCATACAGTTCGGTGATTGTGGATTGAAGGTCGGCGAATGTCAACCTTGGTCAAACGAGTACAGACATGACCAAAACAAAAGCAAACTCTTCCAAACGTTCCGGTGAACGCCCTTCACGCAATGAGCTGCGGGCCAGCGTGATGTGGCCGGTAATCATTTCGGTTGTCATTTGGTTGGGCGCGCTCGTCATTTGGCTGATCGCTCCCGGGCGGTTTGATGTGCTCGTGTCGGCCATCATCGCCTTGGGCCTGGCGATCTATCTGATCTACTACGTTCGCACGCAGCGCCTGACCCAATCCGAACAGATCACCGCGCTGGTCTTGGCTATCCCGGCCATTCTAGGCATTACCACCGGCCTTTTCTACGGCAGCGCTCTGTATGCCATCACCGGCGTCAGCCTGACCTTGCTGCTGCTGGGGGCCCGCCGCCTTTTCACGACGCCAATCTCGTATCGCATCGCCAAGCGGCGTTTCTTTGCCGGCGATATGTCCACGGCTCTGGAGTTGGCCGACAAATCCATTGCCGCCCGACCCGATTTCTGGGAGACCTATCAACTCCGGTCGCTGATCTACCTGAGCAATATGCGTTTTGACCTGGCCGAGCGGGATGCCCGCAAGGCGCTTGACCTGCGGCCCGATGCCCATCCGGCCTATAACACCCTGGGCCAACTCTATCTGGCGACCAATCGCTTCTCCGAAGCACGAGACGCCTATCTCAAGGCCTCGGAGATGTCGCCCAAGAACGCGCTCTATCTCTATCACCTGGGCCTGAGCGAATACCGGCTGGCCAACTATCGCGGAGCGGCCGAAGCGCTGGCGGGGGCGACGCGCGCCAATCTGCCTTATGTGACCTATGAGCTGCTGGCTTACTACTATCTCCTGGTAAGTCTGGAGCACAACAACGAGATCGAGAAGGCCGAAGAAGTGGAGGACGACCTGCCGAAGTTCCGCGAAGGTTTGGCCCAGATCAAGGCCGAACTGGCCCAGCAGCCGGACTTTCCGCACCTGGCACTTCTCAAGAAGGATGTCAAGGACCTCGAAACGCGGCTGGCGAAATCAGAAACCCCGCAGGCCGGCTAGCGCCGTCATTCGCAATAAAACGTAAAGGCCGGGCTGAACCCGGCCTTTTTTGTGCCTGGGAATACCCCCTGCTGGTTACGGCACCACCAGTTCATCCTGGGGAATGAGGTCCAGCTCTCGCGGCCCCCAGGTAACTGCCTGATCCGCGATGGGCGGATGCAGGCGATTGGGTGCCAGACGGTTGACCCCTAGCTGGCGAAGCTGGACGCCGTCGATGAAAAAGTCTTTGGCGCGAAACCACTTGCTCTTGACCCGAATCAGTAGTTCGACACGACCGTCAGCGGGCACGGTGAACTCCACGTTGTGATAGAACCAGACGCGATCGCCCATATCACCGGCAGGCACCCATCCGCCGGACTGCGAAGCGCTGGTGATGGCCCACGCCCCGGACTCGGAGGCCCACGGGTCGTTGTCGCCGTGGGTATGGGCCTGAACCGGCACCGTGAATCGCCAGTTACTGCCGGGCGGCAGATTGCTTACCACTTGAAACAGTTGACTGCCGAACGGCGCGCCGAAGTGAAACATCTTGTAGGTTACTGACCCGTCGAGAATCAATGCCCGCGGACCACCGGGTTTTTCCTCCGGGGGTAGTTGGTCAGCCAGCTTGTGCAGGCTCTCGGGCACACCCTGGGCAGTCGTGCCGGAATCGTCCCACAGAGGCTGATCCTTGGGCAGCCAGCTGAGCGTCCAGCCGTTGGGCTGCTGATTGATGAGGAAGCCTGGCGCAGGTGGTAAATCCGTCCAACCATCTTCGAACGAGCCGTTGACCAGCGCATTGCCCGGTAGGGGTTCAGCCGTTGGTTGGGGTGTGGGTGATGCCGCCGGTGGCGTCGGAGACGGTGGCGTCGGAGACGGTTCCGGTGTTGGGGAGGGCATTGGCGTCGGTGAGATCGTCGGCGTTGGTACCGGTGGCGCGGTTGGCGTGGCCTCGGGCACCAGAATCACCGGCAATGACGCGCTCGACTGGCTGAGCGCATAGGTAGTCGATACAACGAGCGATTGAGCTTGCTGATCGCGAGGCCAGGCCACGACGACAACAGCCGCCGCGAGAAGCAGCAGAACGGGAAGAATCAAGGTCTTGCGCATGGCAATACCTCCTTGCATGGATAGGGTGACGGACGATGTCGGTGGCGGATCAAACCGCAGCACCGACGCTGGAATAGTATAAAACATTGACACAGCGGTTATCGTGAAGGTCAGGTGAAACGCGGCGCGGCGGCTGTGGTGACATCAATCCGCGCATGGAAAAGCAGTTTGGGCGGGATCGGGTATACTATGCTAGTGATGGCCCGACGCCACCGACCAACGACAACAGGAGAGCGCCATGCCCAATAAAACCGAACTACTGTCACCCGTTGATGCCGCCTGGCTCAGCATGGATGAGCCAACCAATCTCATGGTGGTCAACGGCGTGCTCACGCTGGATAAGCCCGTGGACATGGACAAGTTGATGGCCGTACTGGAGCATCGGTGGCTTAGCTTTGAGCGCTTCAAGCAACGAGTTGTACAGCCATCGGTGCCCTTCATGCGGCCGTATTGGGAGACCGATCCCACGTTTGATCTCAGCACCCATGTCCACCGCCTGGCCCTACCGGAACCGGCCGGACGCGCACAACTCGAAGATATCGTCAGCGACCTGATGAGCGTGCCCATCGATTTTTCCAAGCCGCCCTGGCACTTCTATGTCTTCGACAACTACGAGACCGGCAGCGCCTTTATGGCGCGCATCCATCACTGTGTGGCTGACGGGATGGCCCTGGTCGGCGTACTCCTGTCCCTGACGGACTTTCATCCCGACGCGCCAATTGTTGCCCTGGACCCGGCTCCGGCCGGGCAAAACGGCGGCAACGGTCTGATCGGCGGCCTTTGGAAGGAACTCAACAACGCCGGCGACTTGACACGGCGCTCGGCCGGCCGAGCCTGGCGCTTTAGCCGCCAAGCATTGTCGGATCCGCAGGTTACCCAATCCATTGTTACCGGCGGGGCTGATGCGGCGCTCTCCGGCACGCGCGTTCTGTTACGCAGCAGTGATCCCAAGACGGTCTTCAAGGGCCAGTTGGGTACCATCAAGCGTGCGGCCTGGACGCGGCCCATCTCACTGGCCGATGTCAAGCTAATCAAGGGCGCGCTCGGTGGTACCGTGAACGATGTCCTCGTCAGCGCGGTGACCGGCGGCTTGCGTCGCTATCTGATCGGCCGCAACCAGCCGGTGGACAACCTGAACTTCCGCGCAGCCATTCCGGTCAACTTGCGGCCGCCCGACGAAGTGCTGCAATTGGGAAACAAGTTCGGACTGGTCTTCTTGACGCTGCCGATTGGCATTGAAGACTCGCTGATGCGCTATGTAGAAGTTCAGCGGCGCATGAATGAGCTGAAACGCTCCAGCGAAGCGGTCGTCACCTTCGGCATCCTGAACATGATGGGGCTGGGCACCGACCGTTTCAAAGAGTTCGTGGTCGATACGCTGGAGCCCAAGGCCACAGCCGTCATGACCAACGTTCCCGGCCCGCAGTTCCCCCTGTATCTGGCCGGTAGCCGGATTGATGAGATGATGGCCTGGGTACCGCAGGCAGGTCGTTTGGGCCTGGGGGTCAGCATCCTGAGCTATGCCGGTAACGTCTTCCTGGGCGTCGTGACCGATGCCTCGCTGGTACCGGATCCCGACGAGGTTATCGCCGGCTTCTACGCCGAATTTGCGCGCCTGCTCTTCCTGGCCAAGACCGTCTCCGAAGCTGAAGCATAAGAAAAGCCCAGGCAGCCTGTTTCTCGACAGGCTGCCTGGGCTTGTTCAACAGTCCACGGACTGTTGGATCAATTCAGCATGTACTTGAATTCGCCCAGACTGCGGCTGCGGCGCAGCTTGCTGAGGGCCGTTTTCTCAACCTGGCGAATCCGCTCCCGCGATAGGTCAAACACCTCTCCGACCTCTTTCAATGTGTGCGGCTCGTGGCCCTGCAGGCCGTAACGCAAACGCAGGATTGCAGCCTCGCGCGGCGTCAGTTCACTCAAAATCTCGCCCAGCTTCTCGCGGAAGAGCGTGTTGGCGACAGCATCGGCCGGCTGTTCGGCGTCACGGTCTTCGATAAAGTCGGCCAACTCAGCGTCCTGATCGTCCCCGGCCGGTTGCTCCAAAGCCAGTAGCGGACGCGTAATCTGCAGCAGCCAACGAACTTGATTGACCGGGATCTCGACCTGCTTGGCCAGTTCCTCCGGTTCCGGAGTGTGTCCCTGATTTTGCTCAATATCGCGGATGGCGCGGTAAATCTTGCGAACGTTGCCGGTCTGGTGGGCCGGGATGCGAATCATGCGGCCGTAATTGGACAAGGCGCGAGTGATACCCTGGCGAATCCACCACGTGGCGTAGGTGCTGAACCGGGTACCGCGGTTGTAGTCGAACTTATCGACAGCCGTCAGAAGGCCGATGTTGCCTTCCTGAATGAGGTCCAGGAAATCAAGTCCCTGACCGAAATAGCGCTTGGCAATGCTGATAACCAGCCGGGTATTGGACCGCACCAGCATGGTCCGCGCGGCCTCAGCCTGATCCCGCAGTTGATCCAGGTGCTCGCGCTCAGTGTCGTCGCCGAACTCGTTGGCTTCCAGCTGCTCCACTGCGAACTTGCCCATCTCGATTTGCTTGGCGAGCTCAACTTCTTCCTCGGCCGTCAGCAAACGTTGGCGGTTGGTCTCGAGCATGTAGCGGCTCAGGAAGTCGCCGGTGGGCACATCGCGCAGGGCTGAACTGCGCTGACGCTGCACTTCCTGCAGCTTTTCGTAGTCACCGCTGTACTGCTGGTCGAAGGTGTCAAAATAGGATTCGAGATCGCTGAAGTCAACGGACTCGTCGTCAGAAGCATCCGATTCACTGATGTCGTCATCATCCGCTTCGTCCACCACAACCTCATCGGTGACACCGTCTACCTCCTCCAAGTCGTCGTCAAGCTCGAGGCCGAAGTCAAACGATTCATCGTCGTGCTTGGTGATTCGCTCTACCCCAGCCGCGACCTGCAGCCGATCATACTTGGCTGCCGCCTTCAGGCTCTCGCCCTCGCTGGAATTCGCGGAAGTCGTCTCAATTCTACGGGTCAAGGAACTTGTCATGATTCACATCCGTTTACTGCACTAGTGACTGCACTGATGTCGCTATCGGTACAATCTGACTGCCAATGCGGACATTATAAGGGCATGTCCAGTATTTGTCAATATTAGGTCGAATATTCATGAGGGGAATATTGGACAAACAAATGTGGCAAGCCGTTTCCCCCGTTAGACGCATCAGGCAGCACGATCTTACGGCCCCATCGGTCGGCTTACAGTTGTTAAGTTGAGGCAACTAGCGCGGAATGTGGTTCTACAACAAGTAACGCGGTGCGTTGACGCGGTTCAGCTCATCGCTCAGGCGCAACTTGTATATCTCCAGGTTACTGCTGGGTCGGCGCAGATTGTAGTCGTCGATGAGCTTGTTCAGCTCGACCGATCTCGCGTTCCCAGCGACGGCACTCGTCATCCCATCCAATCGTAAGTGCTGTGCGGTGTGTCTCGCCAACGGCCTGACCAAACGCCGGGCTATAGCGCTGCCATGTCCGTGCCACATCCGCACGAAACCTGTCGATGCGCTCTTGAACGGACAGCCGGAGCGAAAGCCACGCCGGTCGCAGGTTGTTGTCCTTCAAAAGCTGATTGGAAAGCGCCGCACTCCCTTCGTACAAATTGCGACGCAGTTCAAGTGGCTGCCCCTTTCCTGACAGCTCATCAAACAAGCCACGCTGCCGTCCGTCCTCTATCAGGTCCTCGATCAGGTTATTCCAGTCATGGCGCATTCGGCCGCGCTTCTCGGTCTCCAGGTCTCTGGCGTCCTGCTTCTCTTCTTCAGGGCGGTTCGAACTTGACGATGACATGATCAGTTGACGTGACAACGGTCCACTTGATAGCATCATACAATTGATTGCCCCCGTGTCAAGCGGGTTGCAACGAATCTAGTCCTTTCTTATGCTTTCGGGGATGCGCAGTCCAATTCGACAGGCAAACAAATCTGTGGAAAATTGTGCGCGGCCTGACCGCCACACGAATGGCCGGCCCGTCGACCGCGGCAAATCAGAGACATGACTTCACCGACGCCAGACGCCACCACGCGATATTCCACCGCCGTCTCCCTGCAATGGCACCCGTATCATCACGTGTTTCGACCGGAACACGGCCACCGTGTCAGCGGCACGATCCTCGTCGGCCAGAATCTCTTTAGCCCGCGCCTGTCCAATTCCCGGGATGTTCTCATCTACTTGCCGCCCTCCTATGGCGCGGGTAACGGCCGCTACCCGGTCCTCTACATGCATGATGGCCAGAACTTGTTTGATCCGGCCACGAGTTTCGCCGGCGAGTGGGGCGTCGATGAGACCATGGAGTACCTGGCCTACAATGAAGGCGTGGAAGCCATTATCGTTGGCGTCCCCAACACCGGCCGCTTTCGGCTCGATGAGTACAGCCCCTTCGTGGAACCGCGCATGGGCGGCGGCCGTGGTGACAGCTATCTGGGTTTTCTGGCCTATACACTGAAACCGCTAATCGACCGCGACTTCCGCACGCTGCCGGAACGCGCCCACACCGGCCTGGTCGGGTCATCCATGGGCGGTCTGATCAGTCTTTACGGCTATTTCGGCCTAAGTGATATCTTCGGCCTGGCCGGTGTCATGAGCCCTTCGCTGTGGTTCGGCGGTGAATCCATCTACGACTATGTGGAAGCGGCCGACTACGTTCCCGGCCGCATCTATCTTGACGCGGGAACACGCGAGCTTGGCGAAGATCTGCGCGACGGTCTGCCGCATCGGGCCACATCCTCGCGGCGATACTATGCCAGCGTGCGGCGGATGAAGCGCATTCTGATCCGCAAGGGGTTTCGGCCGACAGTCGATCTGATGCACGTCGAGGAAAAGTGGGCCGGACACAGCGAGTCTTCGTGGGCCAGGCGATTGCCCGACGCCATTCGCTTTTTGCTGGCCGAAACGCCCAAATAGACGGTCGTCGCCCCGACCTCCCCCGGATGGTGCCCCGTGCACCACTCCGGCCCATCGCAACCAGCACGATACGACCATCGTAAAGGATAATAACCGCAGGCGCCGACTTTTGTTGCCGCGCCGCAAGGAGATTCGTATGCTACGCACTCAACCGCTCTCTCGACTGATTGCTCTCGCTTTGGCAGTGGTGGTGCTCGCCGGCTGCGGGCGTGAGTTGAGCGATTTCACTGTAGAAACCGGCCCGACCGTCACCGAGACGCAGACCGTGCAATCGTTGGGTGCCCAGGCGGCCGATGTTGACCTCAAGATCGGTTTCGGTCGGTTGACCGTTCGCGGTGGTGCCAACGAGTTAATGACGGGCACATTCATCTACAATGTGCCCGCCTGGAGACCGGAAGTCGACTACCAGCTTACCGACGATCGGGGCGCCTTGCGCGTTGCCCAGCCGGGCAACAGCGGCGTGAACATTCCCAACACACCTGATGTGGATTACGAATGGGATCTTCGCTTCAGCAATTGGATGCCGCTGGCCATTGATGCCGATCTGGGCGTTGGCGCAGGTGAGCTAGACCTGCGCGGTCTGAACCTGACCGACTTGCGCGTCACGACCGGCGTGGGCAATTCCACCATCGACCTCGGCGGCCTCTGGAACCAGAGCTTCGATGTTCGCATTCAGCGCGGTGTCGGCAAGACCACCCTCATCGTGCCTTCGCAAGTTGGCGTGCAGCTTCGGCCGCGAACCGGACTGGGCAATGTACGGGTATTCGGCCTGGTCCAGAATGGTGATGTCTACACCAACAGCCTATATGGCGTCAGCCCGGTGACTCTGGATATTGAAATCCTTGGCGGCGTGGGGGAAACGGAAGTTCGACTGGATCAGTAGCACTAATTCTGCGAAAAGATACCCTGATCCTCGCTGGGCATCGTCCGCATGAGGGCCACTTCGCGCCGGAAGACGATCAGGACGGCGCGGACAAGTTGTGAGGCACGGTCCAGCGCCAGCAACTGCTGTTTCTTTTCCGCGGGCAACTGAATGATGGTGGCCCCTAAATAGCCTAGTGGTACGGCCTCGGTAGGAATTTGGGCCGCATCGAAGTCAACACTTCCGGTGCGGGCAAGGATGTCCAGGTACTCTCGCACCAGCGGGTAGAGTTCGGCTGCATCTTGCTGCAGGTCATCAGATTCATCCTCGATGAGCGGAGCGGACTCCACCTGACCCACCAGATACGGCCGGTCGTGCTGCAACCGCATCACGCGGAATCGCTCCCGACCGACAGTCATGATCAGCTTACGACCCTCGCCCAGTTCCTCGATCTGGGCGATCTCGGCCGTGCAGCCGACGACATGGGGACGGGCCAACGGGCCGCCTTCGGCAACACCTTCCTGAATCATCAGCACGCCAAACGGCAGGTTCTCGCTTAGGCAGTAGTTGATCATTTCCTGGTAGCGTTCTTCAAAAATATGCAACGGTAGCGGCATCCCGGGGAACAGGACGGTATTTAGTGGGAAAAGGGGAAGTTCATACATCGCAAATGCGCTCCTATCAACTCAGTCACTCGTGAATTGATTATACAAACTCCCAGAAAACATCAAGGGCGGCGACACAAGCCATTACCCACCGGTCATAACGGCGCTACCCACAAAAAAAGCGCCCATCCACGGTTGGATGGGCGCCAAGTTCTCAGGTCAGCCTATTCCGAACTTTTTGGCTCAGCCGGGCGATGCCGCCCGGACTTCATCGCTGACACTGCTCTCAAACTGTTTGAAGTTATCATTGAACATGCCGACCAGCTTGGCAGCCTGGGCGTCATAGGCGTCCTTGTCCGGCCACGTATTCCGCGGCATCAGAACTTCGTCCGGCACATCGGGCACATGCTCCGGAACGTGCAGCCCAAAGAACGGTTCGACAACGGTCGCTACGTCGTCCAACTCCCCCGTCAGCGCGGCCGTGACCATACGCCGGGTATAGGCCAGCTTCATGCGGCTCCCGGTGCCATAAGGGCCACCCGTCCAACCCGTGTTGATCAGCCAAACCTGGACGTCGTGCTCCTGCAACTTGTCACCCAGCAGATGAGCGTAGACGCTGGGCTGCAACGGCATGAACGGCGCACCAAAGCAGGTGCTGAAATTGGGCTGCGGTTCGGTAATACCCCGCTCGGTGCCCGCCACCTTGGCTGTGTAACCACTGAGGAAGTGGTACATCGCCTGGGCGGGTGACAGCTTGCTGATGGGCGGCAGGACGCCGAACGCATCGGCCGTCAGGAAGAATACGTTCTTCGGATGCCCGGCCACGCCGTCCCGAATGGCGTTGGAGATATGTGAAATGGGATAGCTAGAGCGTGTGTTCTCCGTCAGGGATCCGTCATTGAGATCCACCCGACGCGTGCGGGTGTCCATAATGACGTTCTCCAGAATCGTTCCGAAGCGTCGTGTGGTGTCGTAGATCTCCGGCTCACCGTTGGGGTCCAGACGAATGACCTTGGCATAGCAGCCACCCTCGAAATTGAACACGCCGTCGTCGCTCCAGCCATGTTCGTCGTCGCCAATGAGCGTGCGGTTGGTGTCGTTGCTCAGAGTGGTCTTGCCGGTGCCGCTTAATCCGAAGAAGAGCGCAACATCGTCGCGGTCCTCGCCGAAGTTGGCGCTACAATGCATGCTCATGACATCCTGCAAGGGCAGGAAGTAGTTCATGGCCGAGAAGATGCTCTTTTTGATCTCGCCGCCATACTCCGTGCCGCCAATCAGGACCAGACCCTTGCCAAAGTGGACCGTAATGAACGTCTGGCTGTTGGTGCCGTCCAGTTCAGGTTCAGCCTTGAGGCCGGGCATGTCAATGACGGTGAATTCAGGCACGTGGTGGCGCAGCTTCTCGGGCGAGAATTCACGGATGAACATGTTGCGCGCGAAGAGGCTGTGCCAGGCGTACTCGGTGATAATGCGGATCGGCTTCTGGTAACGCGGGTCTGCACCGACGTAGCCATCAAACACAAATAGATCACGATTCTGCGTATAGGCGACCATCTCGCGATGAAGGTAGTCGAAATTCTCTTCCGTGAAGGGCTTGTTGACTTTCCCCCACCAGATGTTGCCTTCGCTGGACGGCTCCCTGACGATAAAACGGTCGTTGGGCGAACGGCCGGTATGGCTGCCGGTCTGGACGACCAGCGGTCCCAAATGGGCAATCGCCCCCTCGTGTCGCCGCACCGTCTGCTCATATAGCATCGCAGTGGTCATATTCCAATAGACTGTATTGGCGTTCTTGATGCCGTGGTTGTCCAGTCCGTAGTCGCTCACAAAGGCGCCGAAATTCTGCATGACACTACTCCTTGATAACAATTGGTAAGAATGGCTTCGTGTGTCTGTTAGTTAGTCTATGGCAAGGCGGCAGAGACCGCAATGGCCGGATGTCATTAAATGGGCACGAAGAATGTCATGATTTATAACACGCGTTGCCCCCCATTCGTTGCGCGGGCCATCCCTGGTGCTGCCCGACGTCGTCCCGGCTCGATTGACGGTGAACGGCTGTTCCGCTAGACTGAAAAGCGTCCAAATGAATACTCGGCCACGCGATGAATGTCGTCCTTTGACTGCTCACGATTGGAGAATGAGTTTATGAATCCCCCGGATGTGAAAGAGAAAATCATGGCCGAAAGCCAAACCATCGCCGTTGTTGGATTTTCCTCCAAGGAACATCGACCCGGCTACTACGTTCCCGCCTATCTGGCCCAGCAAGGGTATACCATTATCCCTGTTAACCCCAATTTGACGGACGGTCTCGGGCACACCGCCTACCCGGACCTCCGCGCCATACCCGATCCGGTTGACCTGGTGCTGATCTTCCAGCGAAGCGAGAATGTGCCGCCCTTCGTCGATGAGGCCATCGACATCGGGGCCAGGGCGGTGTGGATGCAGCTGGGCATTGCCAACGAAACGGCCGCCGCCAAAGCGCGTGAAGCCGGTCTCGATGTGGTGATGGATGCCTGCATGATGGTTGACCACCGTCTCTGGCGCAGCAGTTGATCTTCGCTCTAGCAACTTTCTCCCGCGCCCTGCGTAAAGGATGAAAGGAACATGAGCAGCATCAGGCGCGGCCTGATCGATACGTAGCGGACAGGAGATCAGCCATGACAGACAATATTCAGGGATTGAAGGAAGAACAGAAGGAGACCATCATTACCATTGAGCCGGCCAAGAGCCAGTCCATCGAGAATTCAGTCAACACTGAGGAAAAGGACAACGGCAACGGGTGGATAGCCGGCGTTGTGCTCATCGGTATCGGTGTCATCTTCTTGATCAGCAACCTAACCGACTACCAGCTCAACAACTGGTGGGCATTGTTCATTTTGATTCCGGCCGTTTCCTCTCTCGGCAACGCCTTTCGCGTGTACCGACGCGATGAGCGGCTGGGCGACGAAGGACGTGGCTCGCTGATTGGCGGCCTGATCATGTTGTTCATCAGCGCGGCCTTCTTGTTCAGCTGGGACTGGGGCTCCATCTGGCCCTTCTTCCTGGTTATTGGCGGGCTGGGCCTCTTGCTAAACGCCTTTCTGGACTAGCAGTACCGGGCCTCGGCCCAGGAGTCCTATTGCGTGCAACGTAGCGCCATTGTATGGGGCAGCCTGCTGATTCTTGTCGGCGGGCTGCTTCTGTTGGATCGACTTGGGTTCATCGCCATCGACAATTGGTTGGCCTTCTGGCCGGTTCTCTTGATCGCGTTTGGTCTGGCATTCTTGCTGGACGGACGTCACAAGCCTGAAGATGCAGCCGATACGGCTGCGGAGCCAACCACCGAACAACTGGTCATGCAGCTCAAGGGGGCCGAGTCGGCCGAGATAGCCTTCCAGATTGGGGCCGGCACGCTCCAGATGAACAGCGAGGTGCCACCGGACCAGCTTCTGGCCGGTTCGTTCACGGGCGGTGTCGCCTATCACGCGACCGACCAGGGTGAGGGCCGTGTTCTGCTCACTCTGCGTGCGCCGACAAACGCACCCACCGAGGCCACCACACGACTCTGGTCTGTGGGACTGAATCCGGATGTCCCGCTGGCCATGCGCGTTGAATCACGCACGATTGCAGCTACCCTCGACCTGCACGAGATGAAGCTCACGGACATCCAGGTCAAGGCGGTAGCCGGTCAAGCCGACATCACCCTTCCCGCTGCAGCCGGCTTCACGAACGTCGCCGTTGACGCGGGCGCGGCCGAAGTAGTGTTGCGTATTCCCGCAGATGTGGCAGCATCCATAGACGCTGGCGCCGCGAATGGCAACGTGGTCATCGACGACCGTCGCTTTCCCCGCCATGAGACAGGCTATCAGTCAACCGAATACGATTCAGCCGACAACCGCGTCCATATTGTCGCTTCGGTTGGCACAGGTAGCCTGATCGTCAGTTGACGGTCGGCCATCGAAGGACACGCTAAGCTTAAGGAGTCACCACGTGACCGATCCCATTTTGCAGGCAAATCACTTAACTCGTCAATATGACGAATTTCTGGCGGTGGATAATGCCACCTTTGACGTCATGCCCGGCGAGATCGTTGGATTCCTGGGTCCCAACGGGGCGGGCAAGACAACAACGCTGAAGATGATTACCGGCCTCCTGGCGCCGTCGTCCGGTTCTGCCCGCATAGGCGGCTTCGACATCCAGGAACAACCGCTGGAGGCCAAGGCCCGCATCGGTTATGTCCCCGATAACCCCGATCTCTATGGCAAGCTCACCGCAACCGAGTACCTTCGCTTCGTCGGTCAACTGTACAGCGTGCCCACGGAGAAAGTTGATCAGCGCATGCGCAACATGCTGGAGCTGTTTGGCCTGACTGATGTGGCGGGCAACTATCTGGACACCTACAGCCACGGCATGCAGCAGAAGGTCGCCATCAGCGGCGCCTTTCTCCACGATCCGCCGATTGTCTTCATGGACGAGCCAACCGTGGGCCTAGACCCTCGCTCGGCCCGGCTCATCAAAGACCTGCTCATCCAGAAGCGGGATCAGGGACGTTCAATCCTGTTCTCCACCCACATTCTGGAAATCGCGCAGACCATGTGTGACCGTGTCATCATCATCGACAAGGGGCGCATCATCGCCGACGCCCGTGTGGACGAAATGCGAAAACTGCGCGGCGATCAGTCGCTGGAAGACATCTTCCTCGAGCTGACCGGAGGCAGTGACATCGACGAGATGGTCAAGGAACTTGCCAATGGGTAGTGACACCCTGCTGTTGATGCGTCTATATTGGCGGCTGGATTGGCGGCAGACCGGCGAACGGCCGTTTATGCGCGTCATTCGCATTGGCTTTCTGTTTGTGTTGGGCATTTTCGTGGCGGTGCTCTCCGGCCTGGGTGGTTTTGGAGCCGGTCGCGTCATTACGATGCCCGAATTCCAGACCAGTATCAGCCGGGGCCTCGTGCCCGGTACGTTGCTGACGCTAGTGTTGCTAAGTGTCCTGGTGACTGGCCCCAACACGGCCGTCCGGGCGCTCTATCTCAGCAACGATTTGGATATGCTGGTGGCCGCGCCGATTCGGACCCGTTCCATCCTCGTAGCCAAGCTGCTAAGCCGTCTGTCGTGGAACGTGATTTTCGTGCTCCTCCTGGCCGGCCCGGCCCTCGTGGCCTATGGCGTGGGGATTGGCGCCGGACCGGGCTACTACGTGTCAGGCTTCATCCTCCTGCTCCTGGCGCCTCTCTTCGGTCTCTCTATCGGCGCCCTCATCGCCATGTTTCTGGTGCGCTGGCTGCCCGCCAAGCGACTGGGTGAACTGCTGGCGGCCGCTTATGCCATGGTCGGTCTGGTGATCGCACTCCTGTTCCAGCTGCCGCGCTTCTTGAACTTCTCGGACTCCATTGACGCTCAGACAGCCGAGGCGCTAATTGGTTATGCCGACACCATCTCCCGGCTGCCAATCCCCACGTTGTGGGCCGGGCAGGGCATCGTGGATGTGGGTAGCGGCAACGTCGGCCTGGGCCTGAGTCGCATGTTGTTCTACATCGTCTTGACCCTGGGTCTGTTCGCGTTCACGGTTCTTATTTCCGACCGGCTGTACCTGTCGGGCTGGTTGCGGATGCAGGGATTGTCCGCCAAGCGCCGCGGGCTGTCCGAAGACGGCGGCCGACTGCAAGGCGGCTCACTGAATCGCACCCTGGCTACCAAGGATTGGCTGCTGCGCATACGCGACCCGCGACAGCTGGTCAGCCTGATCGGCGGCGCGGTTGTGGCCATTGTGGTCGGGGGCTTGATCTTGTTTCGCGGCACGGGCAATGAGAGCAGCCTCCTGGAGGCAACTCAAAGTGGCGACCTGGGTTTGCCCGGCAGGCTAAGTTTTCTGGAAGCCATCTTCAGCTCCGGTGTGGTTCTGGCCGCGGCAGTGATGTTCATTGGCTATTCGGTGTTTAGCCAGCTGGCCTTAACAAGCCTGGCCCTGGAAGCCAAATCGTACACCATTCTGAAATCCGCCCCCATTTCCGGCCGGCAGGTATGGCAGGCCAAGTCGATCGGCGTCTTGGTGCCCTATGCCGTTACCGTCACGTTGCTGATGATGGTTGCCTGGCTGGTTGTGCGCTTCAGTGCCATTTGGGGCATCTATGGCTGGCTGTGTCTGCTGATGATGGGGGTAGGGCTGATTGCCGTCAGTACAGCCATTGGCTTCCGCTTTGCCAATCTGGAATGGACCGACACGCGGCGCATGACAACCGGCGGCGGCGGCCTCTATTCGTTTGTACTGGGAACCATCTACCTCGTCGGAACGGGACTGCTGGCGCTGATCTTCTTTGCGCTGGCCGCCGCCTTTCCGGCAGCCGCCATTCTCCTGGGTCTGGCCGGTCTGGTGGTCGTGGCCATCGGCACCGGCGTGTGGGTCTGGCTGAGCGGCCGCTGGGCGGAAAGCTCCTGGCGCAGGCTGGGCGAATCGTAGGCGGATTACACGTCCAGCAGCGCGTTGAGGGTCTCCAGTGACACCTTGCGCGTACCGCCGTCACCGTCCAGCTTCGGCGCCCACATCGAAACCGAGATAGCGGCCACCCGTCCGGTTTCCGCCAGGGCAAGAAAAACGTCGCGCACTTCGGCCGCTGTTGGCCCGCCCGGCGCCGGGTAGTTCATCGCCTTCGCCTCGCTGGGGTCGATGATGTCGGTGTCAAAGTGAACATAGAGCGGACCTTCCGGTAGCATGCCCGGTTCCAGCAACTGCTGAATATCGGTGATGTGACGAATGGCCGAGGCGTTGACCAGATCGCGCTCGCCGGGGTCCAGGTCGCGGCCGTCGGTCAGGATCACCTTCTCTTCCGGCCAGGGGGTCATACCCGTGGCTTCCAGCAATGTCTGCTCGCCGCGGCCAACCGCCATGGCCAGAGGCATGCCTCCCAGGAAGCCGCTCGGTGTCGTGTCCCACGTGTTGTAGTCGCCATGGGCATCAAACCAAAGAAGAGTCGGCTCAAGGCCCGCCCGTTGCAGGCCGGCCAGTACGCCAATGGTGGCGCAGCAATCCCCGGCCAGGCACACAGGCCGATTACCCTTCTTGACCGCTTTGCTCACCTCATCGGCCAACTGGTCATAGATGACGCCCATGCGCGATAGCTGGGTGCCTTCGGGCAGCGGATCGGGATGGACCAACCGGTCGGCCAGAATCTGTACGCCGTACAGGTCTTCGTCATCATCATCGTCGAGAAAGAACGGGATCAGGATGGTTGTATCCATGGGATAACTCCTCAGTGTTCGAGATTGTCGCAGTATGTCGACGCCCGGAGCCGATGAAGCCCATTGCGAACGATCGGCAACAAGCGTACCATAGATGTCAGGATGGACAATCAACGGCATTTCATTCCGAGATTGCGCGAGCCGGGCCATATCGCCACCATTACGGTGATAGGCGTGGCCTACGCCATTGCCGTGGTTGGCTACTGGTCCAACGTTGACAGTCCCAGCGGGCCACCATTTTCAGCTGGTGCACTTTTCCTCTCGATGGTATTAGGCGCGGTCTACTTGTGGCTTTTCCTAGATGGCGGACGGACGCTGAGCCAAATCTTCGGTCAGCATGCCACGACAGCCTTATTCGTTCTGACCCTGAGCTTGATGGTCGCCATTCAGTTCCTGCTGCACGGTTACGGCGCAATCTGGCTGATCGGCATGCCACTAGTAGCCACGACTGTCACCGAACTACCATCCCGCTGGCGCTGGCCGGTCTATCTCATCGTTGTGGCCGGCATGTCACTACCGATTTACCTCTCCAGCGGAGATTGGCGCGGCACCCTGTTTGCCATGCTCACCTATTGCACGGCCATCGTCTTCGTTGTCGTGTTCGTTCAGGTGACGCAGCAAGCGGAACTGGCTCAACAACGCTCGGCTGCGTTGGCCAAGGAACTGGAAACCGCCAACCGACAGCTCACTGCGTATGCCGTGCAGGCTGAAGAACTGGCCACTACGCAGGAACGGAATCGACTGGCCCGTGAGATTCATGACAACCTGGGCCACTATTTGACCGTCGTCAACGTGCAGATCAAGGCAGCGTTAGCCGTCATGGACAAGGACCCGGATCGAGCCAGGCAGTCGCTGGACAAGGCCCAGCTGTTGACGCAAGAAGGGCTCCAGGCTGTGCGCCAATCTGTTTCGGCCTTGCGTGAATCCCCGCTTGGCGGCCGATCCTTGCCACACGCAATTGATGATCTGGCCATGGAGATGCAATCCTCTGGCGTCATGTGCACGGCTGATGTCGCCGGCCTGCCGCGGCCGCTCGACCCTCGCCAGAACCTCACCCTGTATCGCACGGCCCAGGAAGCCCTGACCAATGCCCGCAAACATGCCCGCGCGGCGCGAGTCGATGTCAATCTCGATTACAGCGATCCGGGTCGAGTTACGCTGCGGGTCAGCGATGACGGCATCGGGGCCGACGGCATTGAAAGCGACCATCGCTTTGGCCTACTGGGGCTGCGCGAACGCGTGCGCCAACTGGGCGGCACCCTGTCCATCGAAACAGCTCTGGGTAAAGGCTTCACGCTCACTGTTTCGCTGCCCTCTATTCTGGCTAACGGGGCAGCCGAGACCGTAACGGCCGTTTCCGACACTGAACCGGCCGCCATGGGAGGCGGTGGCCAGTGAGCATCCGCGTCCTTCTGGTCGATGACCAGTCTCTCTTTCGCGAGGCCCTGGCCACGCTGCTTTCTGTCTGGGACGACATCGAAGTTGTCGGCGAAGCGGGCAACGGCCAAGAGGCGCTCACAAAGGCCGTCGAAGTCCGGCCGGACGTGGTGCTCATGGACTTGCGAATGCCGGTCCTTGACGGCGTGGCGGCAACGCGGCGCCTTCAAGACATTGCGCCCCAAAGTCGGGTAATCGTGCTGACAACATTCGACGATGACGAGCACGTCTTCGACGGCTTGCGGGCCGGCGCCGTCGGGTATCTGTTGAAGGACGTGCCCTCCGCACAGCTCGTGGATGCGATTCGCGCTGCCGCCCGGGGCGACAGTTTCCTTCAACCGTCTGTGGCCGCCAAGGTTGTGGCCGAGTTCTCCCGAATGGCCCGCAGCACGCCGACGAGCCCCGCGTCCGCACTTGTTGAACCGTTATCGGACCGCGAATTGGAGATCGTTCGCCTGGTAGCGGACGGTCAAAGCAACCGCGAGATCGCCCTGGCCCTATTCATCACCGAGGGCACCGTGAAAAACCACGTGACCAATATCCTAGGCAAACTAGGCGTGCGCGATCGAACGCAGGCAGCGCTGCGGGCTCATGAACTCGGGCTCATTTAGATGGTTTGGCTAATCAACCTGGGTATGAATCGTGCGTGAGGGGTGGGACTGAGAATCCTGGCGATGGCGTCGGCTGTCGGCCGATCGGCCGGTAACTTCACTGTCGAACTGCTCCATGAGATCCATGAGATCGACGGTTCGATCCGTGGTTTCCCATTCCCCCTCGACAACCCGCCGCTGACGCAGAACAGCCACAAAGATGTCCGGCCCCAGAAACATGTCGCCGACCTCTTTGCCTTCTGTCTGTTCGTTCCGACGTAGCAATTCCTCCAGCGCTTCCCGCACGCTGAGAGTCGGCTTCGATGAAAGTTTGCTCATTACTCCCTGCTTCCGATACTGTCCACGCGCATTGTACCGTTGCCCGGCACCCGAGGCCGTGAAACCTGCGTTGATTTTTAGGCAAGGTCATGATGTCCTAACATGACCACAACATGACTTTTGGTACGTCTCCCGATGGCCGATATGCGCTATCCTGTGACCAATGAATCTTAGGTCGTGACCGCTCGGCGGTTGCGAAACGTAACAATACCCAGGAGGTGGGTCATGGAAAATAAGGAGCGTCGCGGCGCCCTGGTGGGCGGATTGATATTGGTCGTTATGGGAATCGCGGCCCTGATCAGCCAGTTTGTCGATACAGACGACGGCCTATGGGGCATGCTGATTGTCCTCGGTCTTGGATTGATCTTCATGGCCGCGGGCATCGTCAGTCGGGAGTTTGGGTTTCTGGTACCAGGCGGCATCCTGACCGGCATCGGCACTGGAATTGCCTTACTCGTCGGTCCGTGGCAGGGCACCTTTCAGGCGGTGGACGATGGCGGCCTCTTTCTGCTGGCGTTTGCCGGCGGCTGGTTCCTCATCACGTTGATGGGCCTGCTGGTCACGCATGAGTTTCACTGGTGGCCGCTCATCCCCGGCAGCATCATCGGGCTGGTCGGGCTGGCCATCATGTTCGGCGGGGTGCTGTGGCAGGTATTGGAATGGATGAATTACCTTTGGCCGGTGGCCCTGATTCTTCTCGGTGCCGTCATCTTGTACCGGGCCTTTCTCCGTCGGGAACGCGACACGGGTGAGAAACCCATCGAAAAGCACGTCTAGCCAACGCGGGAAGCGCCTTCTACAAAGTGCCGGGATCAACATCCCGGCACTTTTTTTGGGGCCCGAAACCCGACATGACTCGAACCATGACCCGACCATGACCACTGGCACTTAAGTGGCGCATCCAGATCGGGTATGCTGTATCGTGACTGGAGGTACTAACATGAGTGAATCTATACTGATAGCTGATCGTCTGGAAAAGAAATACGGTGACTTCGTTGCCGTCAATGGGGTGTCGTTCAGTGTCCTGCGCGGGGAGATCTTCAGCCTGCTTGGACCTAACGGCGCGGGCAAAACCACGACCATCTCGATGCTGAGCTGCCTGATCGAGCCGACTTCGGGATCGGCCGAGATTGCAGGCCGGCGCATTCCCGAGGATAGCCTGGAAGTTCGCAGCCTCATCGGCGTTGTGCCGCAGGAGATTGCCCTCTATGAAGAGTTGTCCGCGCGCCAGAACTTGCAGTTTTGGGGCAGTCTATACGATATGCGGGGCAAGGAACTGGATCATCGGGTCGATGAGGTCCTGGAACAGGTGGGCCTGGCTGACCGTGCCAAAGACCGAATCAAGACCTTCTCAGGCGGTATGAAGCGCCGCATCAATATCGCTGCGGGGCTGCTCCACAAACCGCAGCTACTCTTTATGGATGAGCCTACAGTCGGCATCGATCCCCAGAGCCGCCGCCGCATTCTGGATATGATTCTGGAGCTTCGCGACGCGGGCATGACCATTCTCTACACTACCCATTACATGGATGAGGCCGAAGAACTATCCGACCGCGTAGGCATCATTGACCACGGCAAACTCATCGCTCTGGGCACTCAGCAGGAACTGACGCGGGTCGTCGGCAGCCAGGAAACATTGCGCCTCCATCTATCCGACGAAGCCGGGCTGCCCGTCGCGGTCAATGGCGACGCGCCGGAAGTGCTGGAAGTCTACGCCGATATGCCCGGCGTCTTCAACGCCACGCGCACCGACGGACAGATTGTCGTCAACGTGGCTGACGCCCGTGAGGCGCTTCCCAGCATTCTCGGCCGTACCAGCGATGCCGGCTACCGAATTCGCTCCGTGGACCTGGAAGAGCCGAATCTGGAGGCCGTCTTCCTCCATTTGACCGGCCGCGGGCTTCGAGACTAACCACAGGAGAAAGTGTTCATGTATCAAGTTGCTCGAATCACATGGAAGGACATGCTAGTCATTTTCCGTGACCGCGCGGCGCTCATCCTGATGATTGGCGGCCCGCTGCTGTTAACCTTGGGTATGGGCCTGATCACCGGCGCCTTTTCCGGTGATCAGACTCAACTCTTCCCAGTCATACCTGTCCTCGTCTTGAATCAGGACGAGGGTGACCTGGGGCAAGGGCTGGCTGATCTCCTGGGGTCCGCTGACCTGGCCGACCTTGTCGCCCCGGAACCGGCGACGGATGCCGAGCTTGCCCAAGAGTCCGTTGCCGAAGGCAATTATGCCGCCGCCATCATCATCCCGGCCGGGTTCTCAGCCGGCATGTTGCCCGACCCCGATACCGGCGAGATGACGGCCGCCGCCGCACCCATCCAGATCTATGCCGACCCGGCACGTACGGTCAGTAGCGGCATCATCAACAGCATCGTCAGCGACTACGTGAACCAGGTACGGACGGGCATCACCACCGTCCAGGTCGGCCTGGATCAACTGATGGCCGCCAACCTCGTGCCGCCGGAACAGCTGCCTCTGATCGGCCGACAGATGGGGGAAGCGCTGGCAACCCAGACGGAAAATCGTGCAGCCGAGATGGTCGTTATCGACACGCAAAGCGTGCGCATAGGTGGCGGCACCGACTTCAACCCGCTGGCCTATTTTGCCCCGGCGATGGCCCTCCTGTTCCTGATGTATACCGTCACAATCGGAGCGCGCAGTTTTCTGGCCGAACGGCAACAGAAGACGCTGGCGCGCATGCTGGTCGCCCCAGTGCCAGCCTCCCAGATTCTGGGTGGCAAGGTGCTGGGCATTTTCATGTCCGGCCTGTTACAAGTGAGCGTGCTCATCGGATTAAGTGCCCTACTGTTTGGTTTGAGCTGGGGCAGCCCCTTTGGGGTGATGCTTCTCATTGTGACCGCCGCCGCCGCCGCGACTGGCTGGGGTCTGCTGGTGGCGTCAATTGCCAGCACGCCGGCCCAGATTAGCACCATCGGCACAACCTTGATGCTGAGCTTCGGAATTCTGGGGGGCAGCTTTGTACCAATTAACCAGGCTGGACCTTTGCTGCAAACGCTGTCCAAACTCACGCCCAATGCGTGGGCGCTCGATGGCTTCGCCAGTCTGGCGGCGGGCGGTGGACTGACGGATCTGGCCGTACCCCTGGCCGCTCTGACCATCATGGCCATCACCCTATTTGCCATAGCCACCCTCATCTTTAGAAGCCGGCGAACCGCGCTGGTAGTCGGGTAGGACCCGCCGGAGTGAGCATCATGTTTCGCAAAACACTAGCCATCATCTGGAAAGACGTCATCATACGCTTCTCCAGCCGTTCAGAACTACTTTTTTTTATCATTCTACCCATAATCTTTACAACCATATTGGGCGGCGGGTTCAGCTTCGGCGGGGATGGGGACAATCGCGTCCACCTGCCGGTGGTGGACCAGGACAGTAGCGCCGGTTCGGCCGAATTTCTGGACGACCTGTCGCAATCAATCACGGTTCGCCCCGATCCGATGAGTCTGGAAGCAGGCCAGGCACTCCTGGACGATGGAGACGTGGCCGCACTTCTGGTAATTCCACCGGGCTTCGGCGCCGGCCTGTCGGCCGAAGGGCTGTTGCGCGGCGATCAATCGCGCCTGAATCTACAGATTGACCCGGCCAGCAACTACAGCCTCGTCATTGAACAGGCCTTGCGCCAGACGGTCGGCGAAGTAACCGCACCGCTCCAGGTGGCAACCGGGGCAGTCGGCAGCGTGGAAGCGCTCGTGCCGTTCGCCACCACGAGCGATCGCATCGCCTTCTTCGACAGCAGCCGGGCCGAAGCGCAAGTTCGTCTGGAATCGGCCGCGGCGCAAGTGATCTATACCGTCACCGGCCAGGGGTCCGATTACGAGTACGACGCGGCCGGGCAAGCCTCGGCGGGGCAATTAATTACCTGGGTGCTCATCCCTTTGCTGGCAACGTCGGCGCTCATGGCTTATGAACGCACGTCCGGCACACTGCGACGCCTTCTGGTGACTCCCTCGCGCAAGGGAACCTTTCTCTTCGGTACCCTGAGCGGCCAACTGCTCATGAGCCTGGTACAGATGGCCCTGTTGGTTGGTTTCGGTGCGCTGTTTCTCGGCGTCAATTGGGGTAATAGTCCGCTGGCTCTCGCCTTAATCCTGGTCGCTTTCGGGCTGGCGGGCGTCGCCATGGGCACGATGCTGGGCACTTTCACCAAGACCGACAGCCAGGCCGGCAATATGAGCATCATGCTGGGCATGGTCATGGCCCTCTTGGGCGGCTGCTGGTGGCCAATGGAACTGTTCCCGGCTGGGGTCCAAACGGCCGTCAAGGTGCTGCCCACAACCTGGGCGATGCAGGGTCTGACGGACATCACCTTGCGTGGTCAAGGTCTGGATGGTGTTATACTGGAGTCGGCCGTCCTTCTGGTCTTCGCTGCGGTCTTCTTCATTGTTGGTGTGTGGCGTTTCCGATACGAGTAGGGCAAGCACAGGGGCTTTGATGAACGAATTCATTCGATGTGAATGGGCGGGCACCGACCCGAATTACGTCAACTATCATGACCATGAATGGGGTGTGCCCGTCCACGACGACCGGACCCTATTCGAGTTTCTGATTCTCGAAGGGGCCCAGGCCGGGCTGAGCTGGTCGACGATTCTCAACAAACGGGACAACTACCGCGTCGCCTTCGACGACTTTGACCCGGCACGTGTGGCGCAATACGATGACGCCAAAATCGCCGCGCTGCTGGCTGATCCCGGCATCGTCCGCAACCGGCTAAAAGTCAACGGCGCTGTGCGCAATGCCAAGGCGTTCCTGCGTGTTCAGGAGGAATTTGGCAGTTTTGACGCCTATGTGTGGACTTTTGTCGACAGTGCGCCGATTCAAAACGCGTGGCAGGCCCTGGGCGAGGTGCCGGCCGAAACGGATGAGTCCCGCGCCCTTAGCAAAGACCTGCGGCGGCGCGACTTCACCTTCGTCGGGCCAACGATTTGCTACGCGTTTATGCAGGCCGTGGGCATGGTAAATGACCACGTTACCAGCTGCTATCGCTATGACCAGCTGCGGTAATCGATCAGATCGCGATCAACACGAAGGCAATCAGCGTCAGTACAACGCCCACAATTTGCCGTTGAGCCAGTCGTTCATTGAGGAAAGCCCGCGCAAGCAGCACGGTCGCCGCTGGATAGAGGGAGCTGATAACTGCCGCGATGTCCAGACGGCCGAGCTGCGTGGCAACAACAAACAGCACATTGCCCGCCGTATCGCCCACACCGGCCAGCACGATGAGCAGCCACGGGATGGGTTCGGCCGTCCTAGGCGTCGACCTAACGACTAGGAGTACGGCCAGGAACGCAATCGAGGCAAACCGGGCAAAGACCAAGGGCCATCGCGCTCCCTCGTCACCCAGTTGGGCCAGAATGGTCAGGAACACTGTGAAACCCAAGCCTGACAGAACTGAGAGAAGTAGCGCCCGCGATGATACCGGTTCCTGATGCCGCCCCGGGCTGGAAACAAGCCACACCGCCACGATGGCCAGTAGAAAGCCCCCTATCTGCCAGGGGCTGGGCCAGCCTTCGAGTGCAATGCCCAACACCACCGGCACCACACCGGACACCACGGCCGTCAGTGGTGCCACCACCCCCATCGGGCCAATCGCCAGCGCCTGATAAAGCGCCACCAGTCCAAAGCCCCCGCCTAACCCGGCCACCGCGGCCCAGGCAATTGTGCGGTCGTCGGGCAACGGATCTCCACTCAGTAACGTGAAGCCCAGCAGCCCCGCAGTGCCGATTATCTGCGCCAGTATCACTACGCGAAGAGAATCCAGCCGCCGCGCCGCCAGCCCACCGCCGAAATCGCCGCTCCCCCACGCTACCGCGGCCGCCAGGCTAGCCAGTACAGCCAACAATTGGGTTGTCATAGCATCTTGGCAACTAATTGGCGTGAGGTTCCTCGCGGAAAGGCGAAAAACAGAGAGGGAGCAGCGCCGTTCGGCGCTGCTCCCTCGCGTCCCGTGACTCGGAAGGTGACCCTACCCGCGCAGCAAGTAGCCGGTAGCGAAGAAACCCAGCAACGGGAGCAACACGTAGATAATGCCATAAGTCAGCGCCAGCGTCGCGATGGCCCGCCATCGCGAAAACTCATGGACTATTGACAGTGACTTGATCAGGATCAAGAACGCCCAGGCAATGGCAATCAGTCCCAGGATACGCCCGGCGATGTTTATGGACACCTGCGTTGAGGCTGATACGCCGAGCCCGAGATCATTGGCAAAAGTCAGGAACAGCAGAAATGCCGGCGCAACCGCCAGCGCCATGCCAAAAATATGTTGCGTCACCGTGCCCTTGCCACCCAGAACCCGGGCAGCCAACATGGCTACCAGGACCAAGGGCAGATACGCCGCAGCGAGCTGGAACGGAGTGGATAGCCAATCGCCCAGGAAATTGATGAACCGACTGAACGTCACGCCGAGAGGCGGTTGCAACAGCACCAGCTCTTCTTGCGCGATATCGAGAACATCCTGGATCTGTTCCGGCGCGGCTTCGATACGCGTGTTGATGCGATTCACAGTAGTTGCATCGAGTCCCAGGCCAACCGTGATATCACGGATGCGCTCGGGGGTCAGGGCGATGCTGGTCACCAACTGCTGCACCCCGGACCCTTGCGTAATGCCTGAAAGAAGGGCACCGAACAGGGCATTGCTCAGACCACCGTCGGCCGTCATTGCCGCCGGCAGCGCCTGCAGCTCCACTCTGGTCAGTATGCCCTTCAACTCAACGGCGCTCAAGTCTGTGGCCGATAACAATTGGCTGACGACCGCCTCACTCGGCGCCTGGGCGACCAGTTGCGCCGCGAGAGTGGAAGGGACATCAACCTCCCTACTCACCAGGTTGATGAGCTGGCGCGTTGTCAGCCCGGCGCGATTGGTAACTTCAGCGAGCGCCGCCGGGGTCACACTGGCATCAGGCGGCAACACTTCGCCCAGGGCAAAGCTGAGGTTCTCGCGGCTTAACGAGTCGAGCGACTCAGTGATGGAAGGCACGACGTCCTCTTCCAGATAGCCCACTGCGGCCGAAGCGCGGCCAACTTGCTCCGCGAGGGTAGGCCGGGTTAACTCGTTAGGGAGAGCCAGCCATTTGCCAAGACCCGCCACCAGCGAAACCGCCAGGAACATCAAGACAATAAACGTCGCCGCACCAGGGCTGCGCTTAAGGGCTCGATAAGTTTCATCGCGCAGAATGAGAATATCAGAGTAAACACTCAATGCGTTTTTCATGGGTGGCCTCCTACTAAAGACCCGTAAAGAATCGCAATATGGGATCCAGATACGGAATCTGCCCCAACCCAACGCCAAGACCCAGGGCGGCCAGAATCGCAACGCCGGCCACGGCAATCACGTACGGCGCAATCAACACAACCAGCGAATAGGCCGGGCTCAGGAAGTATGTGCGTCGTATCGCGAGGTATTTCGTTATCAACATAAGTAGGAAAACCAGAGACCAGGCGGCATCAAACCCGGGAATGAACGTCAGACCCAACAGTAACATCGGCGCATAGGCAAGGGCAAGAGGGCCAAGAAACTCTTTCAACGTAGCCTTGCCGCCGAACCACCGCGCAAAGACGTGGGCTACCAGTCCATAGCCAATCCAACCGGCCAGGAGTGACAGGACCGTGAAGACCATCGAACTCAATGTGCCGGCTGTAGAAGGGTAGCCACCCGCGACGCGAATGAGTTGCCAAACAGAGTCGTAGGCCAGCCCGAATTGAGTCGCAAATTGCGGGTTGGCTGCTACTTGCTCACCATACCAGTCAAGTTCAGTCACTCGGTCCAGCACCTGGGTTGACAGAACATCAAAGCGCGGCGTGGTCGCAAACCCAAGCAGCAGTTGCAACCCGCGAGCAACCAGCAGAATGACCAGAATAAGCCCGAGAATGGTCAGTCCGCGCCGGGCAGGTTGCGCATCGGCCTTCACCGTGTCAAACGCACGATAGTTGAGCAGCAACGCTTCTCGTGTTAAGGTCAGAGGCTTATCTTCAAAGTTCACACGCGCGTCAGTCAGGTTTGGCAAGAGCGTATAATCCACACTCTCTACTAGGGCTGCCTTCGCCGGTGGTTTTGGCGCCGGTTTGGCCGGTGGTTTCTTGGACGTCGTCGATTTCTTGGTCACATTGCCTCCTTTGCCGAAAAACTGGTTCAAAATTACGCCAAGCAAGCTAAAGCGCATGATTGCCCATATTGGAGTTAGTTGGCAGAATTGTAGTATGTCGGCGCAATTGTTACTAACCCAAAAGGGACTAGATTTGGCTGTGACTGGGAACTGGGAGCTATGGATTTCTTACAGAAGATAGAGGATCGCATTCTCTGGATTGCCCTGGGCTTGGGGTTGGCACTGTTAGCGTTGGCAGTCTACGTTGTGGTCAGCTCATTTCCGCCGCGAGAATTCACGATCCTGACCGGTCGTCAGGGCGGCGGCTATTACCAGGCGGCCGAGGCGTATCAGAAGCTCGCCGCCGAACGCGGCTTCACGATCAACATTCGCGAGACCTCCGGTTCCGTGGAAACGCTAAAGCTTCTGGAAGAAGGCGAGGCTGGGATTGGCTTCGTGCAGGGTGGCGTGGCCATCGATGCGGATCCGCAGGTGCTCAGCACGCTAAGCAGCGTCTTCTATGAGCCGCTCTGGGTGTTCTATCGGAATGACGTCACCGAGGCACTCACTGATCCGACCGACCTTGCGAGCCTGCGCATTGGCATTGGCGAAACCGGTAGCGGCACGAATCAGTTCGCGAGGCAGTTCCTGTGGGTCAACGGCATCACCGATGAGACCGCCACCCTACTTGACTTGAACACGTCTGATACCGCCGCCGGCCTCGTTGATGGCTCCGTCGATGCTGGACTGTTTGTTGTCGCGCCCACATCGCAAACGATACAAGACCTACTTCGCAACGAGGACTTGTCCCTGCTCAGCATCGACCGTGCGGAGGCCTATCGCAGCAAGTTTCCGTTCCTGACCAGCGTCGTTTTGCCGGCAGGGATCCATCGATCTCGTCAACAACATTCCACCCGAAGATGTCAAATTGGTCTCGTCCGTGGCCAATGTCATCGTTCGCAACGACTTCCATCCGGACCTGATCCGACTCATGACTATCGCCATTGTCGAGACGCACGAAAAGGGTGGTCTGTTCGAACAGCGGTTTGAGTTCCCCAACTTCCAGTATACCGACCTGCCCATTGGCAAGGAGGAGCTGGCCTACGTCGAGCGGATCAAGAGCGGCGAAAGCACACTCGACAACTACCTGCCGTTCTGGGCAGCAGCCCTCATCGATCGCTACCTGCTATTCGTTGTGCCCATCGCCATCCTGTTTATTCCGCTATTGGGCCGGAGCACGTGGCTGGTCACCTTCTATAACCGGCGCAAGATCACGCGCTGGTATCGCGTGATGCGCGATATTGACGTGCGCATGGCAGGCATGAATTTGGAGCAGATCGATGCCGCCATTAGCACCGTCGACGGGATCGAAAGTCAGCTCCGGGAAAGTCTCCGCGTCACCGAAGTCTGGATGCCCGATTTCTACGGTCTGATGGAGCACATCGAACTATTCCAGGCCCGATTACAGAAGCAGCGCACCATCCTGGTCAAAGCAGAGGAAGCGCAGGCCGCGACGGCCCAGGCAGCCGTCTTGAGCGATACGCCGGCGACCGCCACGACCTAGACCGCTGCTAGAGTGCCAGCAAGACACCGGCAATCGTAAAGTAAATAAACAAGCCAGTCGCGTCCACGAGCGTGCTCATGGCCGGGCCGGACACCACCGTCGGGTCGATGTGCAGGCGATTGGCAATCAGCGGCAACATCGACCCTAGCGAGTTGGCCCACACGACGATGGCGAAGATCGACACGGACACAGTCAACGCCACGCCGGAAGTCGTACCCCACAGCAACGCTCGACCGTAGGCCACAACAGCCATCGCCAAACCCAGGATAACGCCGATGCTCATTTCATGGAGCAGCGGCTTCACGAGTCCCCGTTTGTCAATGTCCTCTACCGCAATGGCGCGGATGATGGTGCTGGTCGTCTGCGACCCGGCATTGCCGCCGGTGCCGATGAGTAAGGGAATGAAGAACGCCAGCGCCACAGCCGAGCTCAGTTCCGCCTCGAAGTGCCGAAGTACGCTGCCGGTCAATGTTTCCGTCAGAAACAGCAGCAGCAGCCAGCCAATTCGCTTGCGGACCACAGTCAGGACGCTGGTGTCAAGATACGGCCGATCCAGTGGCTGTGTCGCGCCGAAGCGCTGGAAGTCTTCGGTGGTTTCCTCTTCCATGACGTCGATGACGTCATCCACGGTGATCACACCGACCAGCAGCCCGGCCGGGTCAACAACCGGTACCGTCACCAGGTCATAGCGAGACATCAGCTTGGCGACTTCTTCCTGATCCGTGCCCACCGGCACCGGCAGAACTTCGGTATCCATGATGTCTGCGATAATCATCTCGGGCGCGCTCATCAGTAATTGGCGCACCGATACCTCGCCACACAGTCGGCCGGAGCGATCGACGACATAGACGTCAAATACATCTTCGACATCCGGCCGCCACATCTGAATGGCCGTCAGCGCCTCTTCGGCCGTCATGCGCCGACGCAGGGCGAGAAACTCCGAGGTCATGAGGCCGCCGGCGCTGTCTTCCGGATGCAGCAGCAGCGGCCGGACTTCCTCCGGATCCTCCAGCCCAGCCAGGACAACACCGGCGTGGCCCGGCTCCATCTCGCCCAGCAAATCGGCCGCTTCGTCCGGCTCCATCTGGTCAACAATACGGATGATGTCGGCCGTCTGGAGTGTGGCAACGATGCGCGCCGCGTTTTCGTCATCCAGTTCTTCGAGGATATCGGCCGAGCTGTCGGGGTGGAGCACCGGCAGTAGCGCCGTCTGCTGTTGGTCCGCCAGTTCGGAAAACAGGTCGGCCTTATCCGGCGGGCGGAGCGCTTCCAACGCCGCTACCGCCGCGGCGATGTCATCATGCTCCAGCGAATGGCGCACAACCGCCAACACATCTTCAAGTGTCGAGTAGATCACGGTCCACCTCCGATACACGGGCGTATGCCCCGGAGATGGATCAACGAAACGGGTCCTGTCTACCGGGGATGATTAGGGTTTTGACAGGGGCGATAGCGTTTGTCTATGGCCCCCGCCGGAATCAGACTGCTGTATCACAAACCTCTCCGTCTAGATTACAAGGCGCTGCCCTCCAATGGGGCAACGCTCGAAGACGCAATCTCGCATTATAGGCCGCGTTGAAGCGAAGTCAAGGAGTTGCCGTCTCTAGTCGCAATAGACGGGGAACGCGCCCCAACCGCGCCTTCCCCGTCGCTTCCGGCTGACCTCGTTCCGCCCTAATCATCGTCGCCGTCGTCGTCGGAACCGGCCCCTGTGGACACCCCGTTCGACGACTGGGCAATCGTATTCGAAAGGCCCTGGATCAAGGCCTGTTGCTCGTCTGAAGTTAACTTGGCCTCCGGATGCAACAGGACGTATTGGGCCGGCGGCATCTCTCCCTCACGAATAACGTTGACGATATCTTCTGTCTCTTGTTCGCGAGATTGTCCCCACTCGGAAAAGTTGAGGTATTGGCGTCCTTCCTGGGCGTCGTGAACCACTAACCACGACACCGGTGCCACACTGGCATACCACGGGTACTGCGTCTCATTGCTGTGACAGTCAAAGCAAGCCCGTTCGGCGATGGCGCGCGTATCCGGATTGTCCCAGTTTGGCTCGCTGACAACCGGCGGGTTGGTGTGGTCGTGCCCATACGGCACAATTTGAATAATAAGCAGGCCTGCCAGCAGAACGGCACCGCCAATGACGATGATCCTCGTAAGCGTGTTCATATCGATATTTCTCCAGTAACAATAGAATCTGTTTGGTGCTTTCTCTTGATGATCGGCTCAATTCGCGATGTGTCGCGTAGTTCGGAATACTGCCTATCATCAATCAGTTTCCCCCCGTCGTCTTGTGCCGTTAGGTACAAACTGGACGAGGTGACGATTCTCATGCGCCTAGGGATCGGCTCCATGATGGATCAGATTCTTAGTCCTGGTCCTCGACTTCATCCGGCTGTCGATCAGCCTCGCTCTCTTCTGTGCCTTGGTCATCTTGGCTATCCTCATCGCTGCCGTCGTCACCGTCATCGCCGTCATCGCCGTCATCGCCGTTGTCGGCATCTGGAGTTGCGTGCGCCTCATTGCCTTCCTCTGACTGCCCGTCGACTGGGCTCGGTTCCCCGGAACTCTCCGTGTGGCTATCCGCTTCAACGGGGTCGGCGTCCTGATCCGGCTCGGCGTCGTCAGACGGACTCGGCCGTTCCTCCTGGTCGCTGCCGCCAATAGGCGCTTCGGTCGTGCCCACCGCCGGCGCGATGACGCCCTCTGGCTCGTCTGTCGGCCGAGGGGTGACAGTTGGTGCCGGGGTTGGCGGCGTCGCTGGTGGCCGGGTAGGTACCACGGTCGACTCGGGCAACACCTCCGGCATTCCGTCCAGCACTGTGATCATCGTTGCCAACACGCCACCCGCCACCGTATTGCCGTCTATGGCCACCAATCGGCCGAGTTCAGCCACGCCGTCTATGGTCGTCTGGCTATCCAGCAGAACTGGAAGACCCTCCACCTGCCAGCTGACGGCCGACATGGCGTCCAGACGTCCCACAAACGATACCGGCTCGGAACGGCCGCTGGACAACAGCGCTGCTACCTCGTCCAACCGCTTCTGACGGAAAGCATCAAGGAGTCGCGCCTGCGTTTCCGGGTTGGTGCTAAGGGCCAACTGAGACTGCTCGACCAGCCGCTTGGTTCCATAGAGTGCATCACCCGGTACAGCATCGCCTGACATCATCACCGTGGCGCCCATGCCCAGAATCGCCAGCAGCATCACCAACGCTACAGAGCCAGCCAGCCGCGTCCAAAACGGGCTTTGGGGCCTAAGGGGTTGGCTGCGACCCGTCGCTGCCGATGCGGCCAGCAACCGTTGCTCGGATTGCCGCTTGGCTGCAATCGACGGTTGGACCGGCAAATTCTCCAGGCGCGTCGCCATGAGCAAGTATCGCTCTAGCTGAGGCCTATCGTGGGGAAAGCGATCCAAAACGCTCTCGATGGCGTATCCGCCTTCTAGAAGGTCCAGCGCTTCGATGAGCACACGTTCGTCCATCGCTTTCAGTTCACATCCTCTTGGGTCTCGAGCCGGCGGCTGAGGGCCATAATCGCTCGGGCTTGTAACATCTTCACAGATCCCTCAGTCTTGTTCATCGTCTCGGCCACCTCTTTTATCGGCATACCAAACCCGAATCGCAGCGCCAATACATCTTGTTGGTCGTCGGTTAGATCAGCCAATGCGCCCCGCAGTCTCTGGACTTGTTGCTTGTCCACCAGCCGCTGCTCCGGTCCGGTCTCCCGACCGGGTACCGTATCCGCCAGATCGACCAAACCCATCCGCTTCTGTCGGCGATAATGCTCCTTGAGCACGTTCGATGCGGCGCCATACAGCCAGCCTCGCAAATTGTTTGGCGGGTTCGATCGGTCGCGAATGGCGCTCAAGAACCGAATGAACACATCACTCGCCAAGTCCTCGGCCGTCTGCGTATCGGCCACACGAAATGTCAGGTAGCGGAAAATGGCATCGTAATACCGATCGTGAATCGCCCCCAGAGCGGCCGAGTCACCGGCCCTGGCGCGATTGAGTAGCGTAATGTCTTCGGACACGATGTGCTGATTCTCCCCAACAACTCGACAGTCGTTTGTGCAACCATCAAGCATACCTGCCACGGCAGCATACCCGAAATCTTGTGTCCTGACATTCATCGTTTCGGCCCAATAGATCGTATCTCCACAGCTAGTAGTGATCTTTCGCGCTGAAAAGTAACGGGGCAACTTGAATCACTTGTAAGCCATCTGTAACAGCTCCACAAGCCGCGCGTAATCAACACGCCTTACTATTCTTTCATCCAGCGGGCGCACCTCGGACGCTCGGTTGGCAAGACAAACCAGTCTCAAGGAGACCAAGATCATGAGAAGCAAATCCGTTTTTCGTTCGCTGTTCGTCCTGTTTGGGTTGCTGGGCGTCACCCTCCTGGCCACGGTCGGTAAGGCCGACGCCGCCGGGCCTCGCCGCACCACGCTGACCGTCAACCTGCGTGGTCTGGAGGACTTGGGCCCGGGCTGGGCCTATGAAGGGTGGTTCATCATCGATGGCCAACCGGTCAGCACCGGCACCTTCACCATTGACAACGCTGGCGCGCTTAGCGAGCGTCGGTTCACTGTCGACGTCGCGCGCAACCAGGCCAGAAGCTTCGTCCTGACCATTGAGCCGAGCCCGGATCCCGACCCCGCTCCGAGTGACACCCACGTCCTCGCGGGCAGATTCCGGGGCAATCGCGCCTTTCTGCGCACCTGGAACCAGGCCGCCCTCGGCACCCGCTTCACGCGTGCCGGAGGCAGCTTCATCCTGGGCGTACCCACCGACCAAAGCGGCAACACCCCTTATAGCAATGGCATCTGGTTCCTGGATCCGGCGGCCGGGCCCGGGGCCGGTCTGAGTCTGCCCACGCTGCCCGCCGGCTGGGTCTATGAAGGATGGGTAGTCGGCCCCAACGGCCCGATTTCCACCGGCAAATTCATGGACGTGACCGGCAGCGATAGTGACGCCGGCGGCCCCTACGCGGGTCCAGACGCCGCGCCGCCCTTCCCTGGGCAGGATTTCGTCAGCCCGTCGATGTCACTCCTGGGCTATGCGGCCGTCATCAGCATCGAACCTTATCCCGACAATAGTCCCGCGCCGTTCGCCTTCAAGCCCCTCGTCAAGGGTGTGATTGAGGATACCGGCGGCCCCGGCATCTCCCAGTCATTCGACAACAATGCCGGCTCCCTGGCCACCGGCGTCGCCCGCATTCGTTAACCGGGCCCGACTGTCCCAGCCCAAAGCAACTGCCCCCGTCGGCGATTCAGCCGGCGGGGGCAGTTGTTATTGGTCAGTATCGGGGATCCTGATTCATTTCTCAGGCTGGACTCAGCCGCAGATCACGCTAGGCGACGCTCGTCCAATCGACGAGCGTCGTGTTGGCTTGTGGATTCGCCAGCCAGGCCTTCACGTGGTCATCGATCCCATCGCGCACTTCACGAAACTTCGCCAGTGTCTCCTCCGGTGTTCCCTCAAACTTCATCGGGTCTTCCAGATCCCAATAAAGTCGATGACTCACTCCCATGAACGTTCGCGGGCAAGCGGCTTCGGCGCTGCTGCACACCGTGATGATGTAGCCGAAGTGAGTCTTGCCCAAGTATTCCGACACATTCACCGGGCGCTGTCCATCCATGGACACCCCGACTTCCTCCATGACCGTGAACGTCATCGGATGGATGTCGGTCGGAGCCAGGCCCGCACTGTGTGCCTCGTATGAATCCCCGGCGTAGTGCCGGACCAACGCCTCAGCCATCTGACCACGCGCCGCGTTGGCGGTAGCCAGGAAAAGCACCTTAGTCTGCTTCGTCACAACTTTGCCTCCATTGACTTATGCTGATTGATCTCAACAAACAAATGCTCATATCGTGGGTTCGAATCGTCCACAAGTGGCGGGAGTGAGTTAGCGACGATGTCATGACGACGAACCGTGCGTTTAGGCCCTGCCGAGTACGCCGGCTAACAGGGCCATACGAATATACATCCCGTTTTCAACCTGACGAAAGTAGGCAGCACGGGGATCATCGTCCACTTCCGGACTAATCTCACCCACGCGGGGCAGCGGATGCATCACAATCATCTTGTCCTTGGCCTGTTCCAGCAGTTCCGGCGTAATGATGTACTGGTCCTTCAGTTCCTCATACTGCCCCAGGTCGCTGAAGCGTTCCTTCTGGACGCGCGTCACGTAGAGGACGTCGGCATTCTCGATCACATCAGCCACATCATGCGTCTCACGCGCTTCCAACCCGGCGTCGCGTACTTCGTTCATGATGCTCAGCGGCATACGCAGAATCTCCGGCGAGACAAAGCGCAGGCTGACGTCGAAGTGGAGCAGCAGCTTGGTTAGCGAGTGAACCGTTCGGCCGAAACGCAAATCACCCACCATCGCAATCTTCAGCCCATCGACCCGGCCCATCTCCTCGCGAATGGTGAAGAGGTCCAGCAGCGCCTGTGTCGGGTGTTCGCCCGCGCCGTCGCCGGCATTGAGCACCGGCACACTGGCTGCTTCGGCCGCCAGGCGCGCCGAGCCAATTTCCGGGTGACGCAGCACGATCACGTCCGAATACTGTTCCAGCGTGCGGATCGTGTCGGCCAGGGTTTCGCCCTTGCTGACTGAGCTAAACTGCACGCCCTGGGTAATCGGAATGACGCTGCCACCCAGCCTTTCCATGGCAGCGATGAACGATGCGCTGGTGCGTGTGCTGGGTTCATAGAACAGGCACGCCAATACCTGTCCCTTGAGCAAGTCGGTACCGTGCACCCGACCCACCATTTCGCGCATCTCTTCGGCGCGGGCAAATATGTAGGCCAGTTTCTCGCGATCAAACTGATCAACAGACAGAATGTCCTGTCCGGTCAGACCGTTGCCACGCATAGGGCTGCGGGCCGTCATCTGGGCCTCCAGCGCGGCCAAATCGAATAAGGGTTCCAGTTTTACAGCTTCCATTTACTCTACCTCACTTCGCAATGATTCTTTTCTCTCGGTCAATGCCGTGGTCCGGGCCGGTGGCTCGGACACACGAATACGACATCTTATGTCGGGAGCACCTTGCCGGAACCGGCTTCAGCCATTACCCGACCATTCTCAAATACCGTGCTGCCACGCAAGACAACCCGCGTCACGCGACCGCCGGCCCGCAACCCCGCAAAAGCCGTCCACCCACAACGCGTCTCCCAGCCTTCGGCCGAAATCACATAAGGCTCCATATCCACCACTACCCGCGTATCCGGTTGGTCCGGCAGACCATAAATGCGCTGAGAGTTGTCGTGCATCAGCGCCACCAGTCGATCTACGCTGATGAGGCCGTCAGCCACAGCCGATAGCATCAGCGGCAATGAGGTCTCCAGGCCGGGCACGCCCGGAGGCGGCGCGTCCGAATACTTCTCGGCCAGCGTGTGGGGGGCATGGTCCGTAGAAATACAATCGATTGTCTCGCCCAGATGTTCCCACAAGGCCGCCACATCATCGGGTGTTCCCAGGATCGGCCGCATATCGCCCAGAGGGCCCAATCGTTCCGTGTCAGCTTGCGACAGGAACAGGTGATGGGGCGTCACCTCACAGGTGACCTTCAGGCCGCGCGCTTTGGCATCAGCAATCAGCTCGATCTCTTCGCGGCGGCTGATGTGGCAGAAATGGACCGGCCGATCATAGGTCGCCGATAGGCCAATGCCCACAGCGACGCTCTGCTTCTCGGCATGCATGGCAATGATCTTGTCCATAGGCCAACGCTGGAAACAGGCTCGCAGTGTCGGCACATCATCCACCCGAAGCTTGCCGAAGGTGTCGTTCAGGTAGATTTTGAGAGCGACCGCCAGGGGGGCCACCGCTTCCAACTGGTCCACATCCTCCGGGCTGGCTCCGGCATAGAGACCGACGTCACATCGGGCGTCGCGCCGGGCCGCCAGCCGCGCTTGCTCCATCGCGCTCACGGTGGTCAGCGGGGGGCTGGTGTTGGGCATGCCCAGAACCATCGTGATGCCCCCAGCCAGAGCGGCGGCTGTTCCGGTGGCAAAGTCCTCTTTTTGCTCCCCACCCGGCACCCGCAAGTGGGTATGAACATCAATCAGACCCGGCAACGTCAATTCACTCATCGCCCCTCCCAGGACCGTCGTCCAGGCAAAAAAAAGCCTGATCCCTGGGGATCAGGCTTACGGATTCGATTGAATGGGAACCGGAGGTCAGCGCACTTGGCGCCGCCGTTCCGCCTTTCCCCGCTTCTGCATCCAGTATGTCGATTATCGCGCACACTGGGACGCATTTATACCAGCGCCGTGCGATGCAAGCAACAATTAACCGGCACGTTTACAGCGGCCAGTCACGCAGAATTCGCTGGGTCTCTTCCAGATGACCGGTCTCATCTCGGATCATGTCTTCCAGCTGAACCTTCAGACCAATATCACCCAGGGCATCTGCTTCCTCAGCACGAGCCGTATAGCTCTTGACGGCGCGAGACTCCGCCTCAACAACCGCCTGCATCATGGTCCGGTTGTCCTTGGCCGCCTTGACCGGGCTGGCCTGCGTCGTCGGCTCGCCGCCCAAGGCGACGATCTTGTTGGCCAGGAACTGCGCGTGGCCCTGTTCGTCCGGCACTTCCTGCAGGAAGAAAGCGACCAATTGCGGCCGATAAGGGCCGGTCGCCTTGGCGGCATAGGTTGTGTATTGAATGACCGCACTCAATTCATCGGCGAGGTCTTCGTTCAAATGTTTAATCAAAGTTTCTTTGTCCATGTGATCCTCCAGACATATCTAAGCGCAGACAAGGGGCTCCTAGGAACTCAGTCTGCGACAATAACTGATTCGGCCGCAACCTGATCCAGCACACGCCGGATCGTTTGGGGTGGCTGCGCGCCGCTAAATCCATATTTGTTGTTGATGACGAAAAAAGGCACGCCGCTAATACCCGACTGCCGAGCCGTCATGACATCGTTCTCGACCTCGGCAAGGCCATCGCCTGCTTCCAGCCGTGCCCGCGTCTCGTCCCGCTCCAGCCTCTGCTCGACGGCAATATCCAGCAGGACGTCCAGATCGCCAATGTCCTGGCCATGCTCGAAGTAGGCAGCGTAGATGGCGTCGGTCATCGACTGGCGCATCTCTTCCGGGGAGATGGCCACCAGTTGATGTGACAGCATAGTATTGGGCGCGCGGGTGATGTCCTCAAAGTTGAACGTCAGTCCCACCGCTTCGCCGCGCGAGCGCGGCGCATCGAAGAATCCTTCCAACTCTATCTGCCCGCCCCCTTTGGCCAGCATATACGGCCGAAAGTCATATCCCTCAGCCGGAATGTCGGGGTTCAGGAAGAAGCTGCGGTAGTTCACCTCAACAGGCTCGCCATCCCAATCCTCCAGCGCCAGCTCCAAATGGCGCTTGCCGATACGGCACCAGGGGCATACGGTATCCTGATAGACATCTATTTGCATGACGTTGTCACATTACGTTGTGTTGCGTACTCGTCCCCATCACGTTGGAATCTAGTCATCCTAGCCTTGATTCTATGAAATCAGACAGCCGTAACCAAGTGCCTTAGGGTACAGATCTGGCACAGCTAGCCGGAAAGTGGAACGGTTAGTAGTTCAGGTGTTTGTGTTCGACCATCATGCAGTGGTTCATGACGACATCCAACCCGGCAGCCCTGGCCTTTTCGGCCGCTTCTTCGTTGCTGATCCCCAGCTGCATCCAGATCGCCCTGGCACCAATATCGATAGCCTGGTCCACAAACGGCGGAGTCCGGTCACCGCGCACAATCAGCTGAACGACATCAACAGGGATGGGAATGTCAGCCAGCGAAGCGTAGGCTTTCTGGCCCAGCACTTCGTCATATTTCTCGGTGACCGGAATAATCTGATACCCCACACTCTTGAGATATTTCGGGACGGTGTGGCTGGGCTTGGTGGGGTCATCGGTAATGCCGACCACGGCAATTGTCTTGCTTTCGGTCAGGATGCGGGCAATTGTTTCGGCTTCAGAAGCGGTCATGGTAAGTGTTCCTCCAAGGTATCAAGATTCAGGCATCAATGCCCACTGCAACTGTATCACGACGCCCAAGAGGAGTGCCAATTCACGCGCAACCGGCAGGCAGAGCCGGTTGACTACGCGAATTTCAGGCTGCTGTGGCAATGTGCCGTCTAGTTGAGTAGGTCAAGGGGATTGACGTTGGTCCCGACCCGGCGGTCGAACACATTGAGATGCGTATGGTAGCCGCAGTCACGCCCGGCGCACAGGTTGCCGTAAACGTCAAGCGTATAGCCATGGTTGCTCTCCGTCCCAACCGGCGTGCCGATGGACACGGCCTGCCCAACCCCGGCCGAATAGTCACCATGAAACATCGTCACCACAAAAGTATCGTTCTCGATTACGATGACGGTGTTGTTCCACTGGTCGATGTACCGTTGGGTGACCGTGCCGTTGATTGGGGAGTAGATGGCTTCCCCATTACCGGCCGCCAGGTCGATGGCATAGTGGCCATAGGACTGTCCGTGAGGACCCTGGGTCAGGATGTAGTCGTAGTAGGGCAGCGCAAAAGCTGCGCTGCCTGACGTGTCAGCAAGCTGGCCCCCGGCAGCAAGCGGCGGCTGAGCCGCGGCCTCGGCTGCGTCGGGTGGAATGACGACCGCTTCAGGGATGGCGCCGGCCGAATCCTGACCAACCCAACCCTGGATGATATAGAAGCCGAATAGCGCCAGGAGGGCCAATCCTGCCAGAGCCATTCCGTCAATTCGATAGCGCATGGCTGGTCCCGCTGTCCAAAGTGTTCATCGTAGACCCAATTATAGAACAAATGGTCTACCCCGTGCAACTTGTTGCCTTTCCGTCGCTCATGTACAATTCCCGTGACAGGAGTCTTTACCCGCAACTGATTAATTTCTACGAGGTCTACACCATGCTCCGCAGAACCCAGCCCCTCCCCGTGGACTCCATGCCCATGCTCAGGGAGAAAGAACTCAAGAAGTATACGGACGTCTTTACCGTTGACGGAGAGCACCTGGGCGTTACGATGCGCTTCCATCATCGTCCGCCGGAAGAGGTTGATCCGGAGCTGCGTCTCTATCGGACTTACCTGGAACTGCAGAGCGTGGAAATGGGCGGGACCATGTTTATCCCCACGGACTTCATTGACGTCTATGATCCGGCGCTCAACCGGCTCGAACTGGCCGTACCGCTGGATTACGTGGAAGAAGCTCTGTGGAACCGCAAGCCGGAGTTTGTCGCGCGGGGCTGGAGTGTGCGCGAGGAACTGCCCGGCTGACAGACAGATTGGCTGGACTCACCTCGCAGAACACACCGATAGGTCTCTGGCGGTTGATTTAGTTGCTTCTGACTTATTGATAGTCATGGCCTAAGCGCAATAGCCCCCATCTGGGGCTTCCCGGATTCCCTGGAGTTCATCATGAAAATTGGCTTGCAGATTCCGTCCTTCACGTGGCCCGGCGGTCCGGCGGCGATTGCCCCTACCTTGGCGACCATTGCCCAGGCGGCCGAATCAGCCGGGTTCGCCAGCATCTGGCTCATGGATCATTTCTTCCAGCTCGAGCCAATGATTGGCCCGGCCGAAGAACCCATGCTGGAGAGTTACAGTGCGCTGTCGTATCTGGCTGCCGTCACAAAGCGCGTCAAGCTGGGCACCTTGGTCACCGGCATCGTTTACCGGTATCCCGGGCACCTCATTAAGTCGGTGACGAATCTAGACGTTTTGTCCGGCGGACGGGCCTATTTCGGCGTTGGCGCGGCGTGGTATGATCGTGAGACGACCGGGCTTGGCTTCCCCTTCCCGCCGCTCAAGGAACGCTTCGAATGGCTGGAGGAGACGTTGCAGCTGGCCCATCAGATGTGGTCGGCCACACCGGCCACGGCTCAGGCTTTCAACGGCCATCATGTCCAACTGGCCGAGCCGATTCTCAGCCCCCCGGCCATTAGCACGCCCCATCCGCCCATTATGATTGGCGGTATGGGCGAGCACAAAACCTTGCGGATGGTGGCTCAATACGGTGACGCCTGTAATTTGTTTGCTCGCAGTGGCACGGACATCCTGAAACACAAGTTGGACGTTTTGCGGTCCCACTGTGATGCGCTCGGCCGACCATACGACGACATCGAGCGCACCACGTTGGGCACCGTTCACCTGTCTCCGGGCAATATGTCGGCCGATGAGGTCATCGGGCAATGCCGCGATCTGGCCGAGCTCGGAATCCAGCACGCCATCTTCAACATGCCCAATGTCCACGAGATACGGCCGCTGGAGATATTCGGCCAGGAGATCATCCCGGCAGTCGCCGATATGTAGCTGTGACCGTTGGCTTTTGGCTACACGAATTACTGCCGGGTCGTCGAACCCACGCTGACTAGGCGATTGCTTCCTGCAGGTTGCTCAGGGTGCGCGTGGAACGTGCGGTCAGCACAGCAATGGCGTCTGCCAGATGCACTTCGCCGATGGCGTAGTCGCCCCGCTCCAGGCGAATCTGATGCGCTTCAAAAAGCACGTCAGCATGAGTGAAGCCGTGCGGCGGTTCGAACTTATACGCGGCCAGCTCCACCAGAAAGCCCAGCGGATCCCTGAAGTAGATGGAATCCATGAAGCCGCGATCCACTTCGCCGCTGTTGGCCATGCCTCGCTCCACCAACCGCCGCTGGACCTGCGAATAGGTGGCACGCGAAACGATAAACGCCAGGTGATGGACCGAGCCTATCGCTTCCGGTGTCGGTGAGGGATCGGGCCGGCGCGATTCGCGCGTAAATACCGTAATCAGTCGGCCGTCACCCGGATCAAAATACAGGTGGTTTTCCTCAGGCACATCCAGGTTGGGCTGCTCAAAGATGAACGGCATACCCAAAACCCCTTCCCAGAAGTCGATTGACGTCTGGCGATCGGCGCCAATAAGGGTGATATGGTGAACGCCCTGCGTTTGTAGAAGTGTCATCGTGTCATTCGCTCCTTCATGTAGGTCATGATTTTTGTGCGGCGTATGTCGCAACCAATGCCGCGCTGATCAGTTCGTTGGCCCGGGCAATCTCATCCTCGTTGATCGTATGGGCCATACCGGGATAGACCTGCTTGTCTACTGATGCCCCCAGCGCGCCGAGCACATCGGCCGTTTCATTCACGCGCGCCAGAGGAATATGTGGATCCACGTCGCTGCAGCCGATAAAGACCGGCGTCCCATCCAGGCGGCCCGGATAATCACGTGGCGTCCCGGGCGGGCCAATCAAGCCTCCGCTGAATAGCAGCAGACCCGCGTACTGCCGGGCATTCCGGGCAACGAACTCGGAGGCCAGACATGCGCCTTGCGAAAAGCCGCCCAGAAATATACGATCATAGGGTATGCCGGCCGCATAAACCTGATCTATCAGATCACTCACAACTTGAAGCGCCGATGATAGGCCGGGCTCATTCTGCTCCATAGGGGCCAGGAAACTGTAAGGATACCAGGTGTTGCCGAACGCCTGCGGGGCAACATAGACCATCTCTGGGTGGGCCAGCGCACCACTCAGTTCCAGAATACTCTCGGCCGTGGCGCCTCGGCCGTGCACTAGGATCATGGCACTGGTGGCTTGGTCCAGCGGTGTGCCGGTCGCGTAGACAATTTGACCTTGATGCGGATTAGTGGCGGTCATTAGTCCTGACCTCCCACAACAGCCGCTCCGGCCGGTAGGTCACGGCGTAGTTCCGGCAATACGGCCTGAATCTCAGCGCGTTGTCCTTCCAACCACGGCGGCAATCGCAAGGTGGATCCCAATGATTCGACCGGTTCATCCAGCAGGAAGCCTGGCGGATCCGTGGCCATTTCGAACAACACCCCGGCCGGAACACGATAGTAGATGGAGTGGAAGTATTGCCGGTCCTGGACAGGCGTCACTTGCAGCCCCACCGAGCGCAGCGCATCCAGATAGGCTAACTGCTCAGCGTCATCCCGAACACGGAAGGCGATGTGGTGAATCGAGCCGGATCCAAAGCGTCCGCGCGCCCCACCCGGCCGATGCAGCAGGTCAACCACCGTTCCCATGGCGTCCGAATCGGCTTGATAGCGGTACCGTTGGCCTTCCTGGCCCACGAACGAGTAACCCAGTGACTCTGTCAGCACAGCGGCCGTTGACTGGAGCTCATCAACCCACAGCGTCACCGAATGAAAGCCGTGCAGCGCAGCCGCTTCGGGCACAGGGCCGTTGTCCCAATGGTCAAATGCAGGCAGCGACTCGTCCGTCACCAGCTCCAGGGCCATCCCGTCCGGGTCACGGAAGGGGATGACAGCCTCCCCAAATCGCGATTGCCGTTCACCGACCACGACACCATACTCGCGCAAACGCGCCTCCCAATAATCCACCGCATCGCGAGGAATGGTATAGGCCATCGCCGCAGCTTCACCGTTTCCGGGCGTGCCCGGCCGCACATGGGCCCAAGGGAAGAAGGTCAGGATTGTTCCCGGCGAACCGGCTTCATCACCGTAATACAAGTGATAGGTGCCGGGGTCGTCGAAATTGATGGTCGTCTTGACCAGTCGTTGACCCAGAACCTGTTGATAAAAGTCCACATTTCTCTGCGGATTTCCGGCCACGGCCGTAATGTGGTGTAAGCCACGAATTGTCTCTGTCATACTGTTTCTCCTTCACGAATGGTCATGTCGGCTGACCCCATGGCGATTCCCAGGCCCAGCTTGCGACATAGCACAGCCAGCTGCTCCTGTTCTTCGGCCGACAGAACAGCCATCGTCATCACAACGCCTTCGATATGCTGTGGCAGGATGCGCTGCACAAGACTTCGGCCGTCGGCGGTCAGGCTGACCTCGATGCAGCGACGGTCGTCCGTCCGGCGGTGGCGCGACACCAGGCCTCGGCGCTCCAGATTGTCCACGACGGTGGTCATATTGCCGCTGCTCTTGAGGATCTTCTCGCCCAACTGCCCCACCGACAGCGTTCCCAAATGATAGAGCGCTTCCATTACCCCGAATTGACTGATGGTCAGCCCGACGGCATGTAGGTGAGCATTAATGTGGTGGGTCGCCGATTCGGCCGCACGCGACAGCTTGATGTAGCTGTCCAGGGCGCGTGTTTCTTGCGAGGTTCCGTTGTAATGAGTTGGCATTGCTATTATCTCTAGTTCAATTATCTCGACATCAAGATAATAACGAATGACCGATTGATTGTCAAGGGCGCACCGGCACCAATCGTCGCTGCACGCGCATGAGCGAAAAACCGGCCGCCGCAATGCAGAAGCTGAACAGCGCCAACCCAGCCGCAATGAAGAGATTGCCGATCACGATCTTCAGAATCATGGCATCGGTTACAACTAGGCTGCTGTGTGTTGCCGCGGTGGCAATGAGCAAGCCCCCCACTTTGGGGCTGGTGGCGTAGACTGGCGCCATGACGAAGCTGTTCCACAGGGCCATGGCTGCAACAATCGGACCACGCGGCAGGCGATGGAGCACCCGCATGACCAATGCCGCCAGCATCATGTCCAAGACGGGCACTGGTACCATGCTCAGCAGCGTCCCCACGGCGAACGCCGTTGCCAGCACGACAGCCGGGGCCTCGGCGCTGACCATCTCGCGCCACAGCGAGCGCAATTCAGCCAGACTTTGCTGACTACGTGTCGTGGCAAACTGTTTGATTCGGCACAGGTGTTGGCCCATCGCTATCTCCTGTTCCCTTGGCCAAGATGGCGTAAGCTGCAAGGGGTGACATGAAGGTAACGATGGTCACGAGAAGACTGTTCCCGGTTCGAGCGCCGCGTATGGGCAGCGCAGGGTGAGCGTTTGGCGGGCGTCGGAATGGTAGGACCGCAGCGATTAGTGGCTGCGTGCGGAGAAGATTTCGTGCAGGAAACGGCTGGGGCGCGCACCCAATTGCACCGTCTCACCGAAACCGGCCGCGGCCGCCAACTGCTGCCACGTGGTGAAACTCAGCGGATGGGGCACCCAGCGATTGCCGCGATCCACATTGTACTCGACGAGAATGAGGCTACCCGTCGGTTTCAGCAAGCCGCGTACAACCGTCACGACAGGCAGCTTGTCCTGGATGAAGTGCAGCGAATTCGCCATGACCACACCATCCAGCGGCGGCAGATCGAGAGGCTGCGTGAAATCACGTTGCAGGCTACGGAGTGTGGTCTCCGGATAATGCCGCTGCATCGCGGCCGATAGCTCTCTCAGTGCCCGCCTGTCACGGTCCACCGAGTAGATCGTGCCCTCAGGGCCGAGCAGCTCAGCCAGCGCCAGCGTAAATGCGCCAGACCCGGAGCCCAGATCGGCCCAGGTGCCCCCGCCGGGACCAACGCCCGGCCGCAACAGGGCCACGTGATCGCGATGATCCATCGACACCAGTCGGCTGCGGGCGCCACCACATGAATAACGCGATGGCCGCCAATGCCATTAGCGCGCCAAAATAGAACGGCGCACTGGGGCCGAATCCAGCCCACTGACCCAGCCCTTGCCACAGGACACCTGCCAGTACACTGGCCGGAAGTGCGACCAGGCCGATGGTTGCATAATAGGCGCCGAACGCCGACCCCCGCTGGTCGGCCCCAGCCAAGTCAGCCACCAAGGCCCGGGCCGACGCATCCACTAGCCCGTGGTAAACGCCGTAGGCAATAAACAAGACAACAACTTGCCAGGCCTGTACGGCGACAGCCAACCCCAGATAGATGACGGCATACACTGCCCAACCGGCGATGATGAGCCGCTGGCGACCAACCCGGTCGGACAGCTTGCCCGCCGGTCCGGCGACAGCCGTGTACACCAGATTAAACGCAATCAGCATAAGCAGGACGCCAACCACGCTCAGGCCACGTTCCTGACCGCGCAGCACAATAAACGCATCGGCCGAATTCCCCAACGTAAACACCGCCAGGATCACCATGTAACGCCGGAAGCTGGCGGGCAGATCCCTGAACGACCCCAGGATCGGCTTGCCTGCTGCCGGGGCTTCGCGACGTACTTCCGTCAGGCCGATGATGAGCACCAACACCGCCAGAAACGCGGGCAGCGCGCTGGCGAAGGCAATGCGCGTGAACGTCGCCTGGTCCAGCTGCAGCGCCGCGCCCTGCGACAACCACACGATGATCAAAGCCACCACCAAACCAACGGCCGCGCCGAGGCTGTCACCGGCGCGGTGGAGGCCAAAGGCCCGCCCCCGCTGCTGCTGCGTCACACTATCGGCCAGCAGGGCATCCCGTGGTGCCGTGCGGATGCCCTTGCCAAGGCGGTCAGAAAAACGAATGGCCAGCACACCCAGCGAGCTGCCGGCCAGGCCAAGCAGTGGTTTGGAAAATGCGGAGATGGTATAGCCGATAACGGTGGGCGGCTTGCGGCTGACAACGCGATCCGACCACCAGCCGGACAGCAATTTGATGAGGCTCGAGGTCGACTCGGCCACACCCTCGACCAGGCCGATTGTCGCCGTGCGAGCGCCCAATACATTAGCCAGGAACAACGGCACCAGATTGTTGACCATGTCGCTGGAGACGTCCGTCAGAAAGCTGGCGGCCGTCATGACCCAGATATTGCGTGGCAACGGCGGGTCGACCGACGGATCGACGACGGGGTCGGGCAGCGGATTGGGATCAGTTGGCGTCATATGAAAAACGCGCCGGACCGGCTGGTCCGACGCGCTCCTTGGTGCGGGGATTTAGACGGTTCGCAGATATTGGTGCAATTGACTGATAACGTTGGCGCCCTCGCCAACGGCCGCCGCCACACGGCGCACGGCGCCCTGGCGAATGTCGCCGGCGGCGAAGATGCCCGGCACGCTCGTCTCCAGCAGATACGGATCGCGCTGCGCCTTCCAACCGGCCGGCCGCTTGCCATCCACGACCAGATCAGACCCGGTCAGAATGAAGCCGGCGTGGTTGCGCTCCACAACACCATCGACTAGATCGCTGTGGGGCGTGGCGCCGATGAAGAGAAACAGGGCCGGGGTCTCGACGTCCCACGTCTCACCGGTCTCATTATTCTTCAGCGTCAGACCCTCCAGTTTCTTGTCACCATGAACCGCCACGATCTCCGTGCGCGTCATCACATCGATGTTGTCAGTACCGTCAATTTGGTCAATCAGGTACTGCGACATGCTCTTGGTGAGCGACGACCCGCGCACCAACATGGTCACCTGGCTGGCAAACCGGGAGAAGAACATCGCGCCCTGCCCGGCCGAATTCGCGCCGCCCACGACGTAGACATGCTCACCCCGATAGTGGGCCGCTTCGGTCAGCGCCGCGCCGTAGTAAATACCGGCGCCGGTCAATTCCTCAACACCGGGAATATCGGGCTTGCGGGTGGTAACACCGCTGGCAATCACCAACGCTCGGCAGCCCAATTCGGTGCCGTCGCTGAGCGTTACATAGCGGTAGGGATCCTCGACGCGCACCTTGACCGCATCCTGGGCCGTCAGAATCTCGGCCCCCAAACGAATTGCCTGGGCCGTAGCGCGCGTGGCCAGGTCGGCGCCGCTGACGCCCTTGGGAAAACCAAGGTAATTCTCGATGCGCGAACTGGTGCCGGCTTGACCGCCGGTGGCTTCGCGCTCGATCAAGGCTGTCGTCAACCCTTCAGACGCGCCGTAAACGGCGGCACCTAATCCGGCCGGACCGCCGCCAATGATGATCAGGTCATAGAATGGCTCTTTGGCTTCGGTCTGCAATCCAACCTTGTCGGCCAGGGCTCGCAGTTCCGGCTCCACCATCGTTGTCCCATCCGGAAAGAAGACGACCGGCAGATGCTTGGCCCCTTCGGAAACTGCTTCCACCAGCGCAGCGGCCTCGCCATCCTTTTCGATGTCCAGCCATTGATAGGGGATGCGATTGCGGGCCAGGAAGTCCTTCACATTGTGTGACTTGGGCGACCAGAGCGTCCCGGCCACGCGGATGCCATCGTAGGGCAAAACGGCCGACGACCACCAGTCGCTTAACAGGTCATCAAGGACCGGATACAGATGCTGCTCCGGCGGATCCCACGGCTTCATGAGGTAGTAGTCGAGCCCGACGCTGTTGATGCTGGCGATAGCCGCTTCCGTGTCGGCATAAGCCGTCAGCAGCACCTTGCGCGCATCGGGGAACAGTTTCATGGCTTCGCCGAGAAACTCAACGCCGCTCATTTCGGGCATTCGTTGGTCAACCAGGAACATGGCCACCGGGGTAGCGCGTTCCTTGAGTTGGGCCAGCGCCTGCAATGCATCTTTGCCTGTCCCTGCAGCCATGATCCGATAATCATTCCGGAAATGGGCGCGCAGATCGCGACCTACGGCATTCAGTACTTGGGGTTCGTCGTCCAACGTGAAGATTACAGGCCTAACCATTTCAATTCCTCTCACAAGTGGCAGTTAACAATGCAATGTGCTCAGACGGGGGCAGTCCCCAGGGAACCGCAACACCTAGTAGTGCCTACCGAGCCCCGTCAGTCGGTCCACTGAGCTTGAGCGATCTGAAGTGTAGCCACAACTTACCCTTTACACAAGTCTACCGAGTCGAGGCGACAAATTGGAAGGGAGACTCCAGGCCGTGGGCTTCCAGCAGCGTGTCATTGGCCAGCAGGGCGGCCGTCGAACCATCAGCAACAATGACGCCATCATCCATCATCACAGTCCTGGCAAAGAGCTCATGGACCAGCATGATGTCATGGGTTGAGACCAGCATGGTTTGCGGCAGTTCACGCAGCAGGCCGATAAGCTGGCGCCGGCCGCGGGGATCCAGACCGGCCGTCGGCTCATCCAGCACCAGTATTTCCGGCTGCATCGACAGCACCGTGGCGATGGCGACGCGTTTCTTCTGGCCGATGCTCAGATGGTGCGACAATCGCGCTCGCAAACCCGGCCATGCCAACCTGCTCCAGCGCCCAGTCGACGCGACGCACGCACCTCAGCTTCGGGCAGACCCATGTGCAAGGGGCCAAAAGCCACATCCTCAAAGACCGTCGGCGAGAAGAGCTGGTCATCGGGATTTGGAAGACCAGGCCCACCTTGCCCCGGATTCGCGGGCAGGTTGGCGCTTAATCAACGGCATGCCGGCTATGCTCGGATGTACGATTGTCCGCCGAGAATACCGTTGAGGTGCAGCATCAGCGTGCTCTTGCCGGCGCCATTCGGCCCAACCAGGGCCACCTTCTCCCCGGGTTCAAGGGTGAGACTGACGCCACGCAGGGCCGGGAACCCATCCGGGTAATCAAAGTACAAGTCCTGCACCGTCACAGTGGGGCCGTCGGCAACGGGAGTGCCGGCCGTTGCCGGGTCATGGGCGGTATCGGAGTGCGTGATTGGCATAAGATTCCTAAGTCAGCATGCGGCCGATCACCGGCAGGGCAATTGCCACAGCGCAGCCGGCCACCAGGACAGTCCAGTCCGTCGATTTCATCTTGTGGGCCCGCATCGTCAGCATCTGCCCTTTGTAGCCTCGCGCCTGCATCGCCTGATACACACGGTCGCTGCGGTCCAGGCTACGCACCATGAGCTGGCCGACCATGTTCCCGGCTACGGCTGCTCGCCACCCAAGACCGCCGCCAGGCTTGATTCCGGGCAAAGCCGCACTGCGCGCCAAACGGCCGCGCAGCAACCGCGACGTTTCCTCGGTCAATACAAACAGGTAGCGGTACATGAAGGCAATGATGGACACCAACAATGCGGGGACCTTCAGGTGGCGCAACGCGTGCAGAATATCGGGGAAGGTGGTGGTAGAGGTCAACAAGACCGCCATCTGCAGCGAGATCAGACTGCGGGCCACGATACTCATGAAGCGGATCAGGCCGGCATCGGTGAGAGTCAGGCCAAACGGCCCCAGCCACAGCGGCTCGCCGGGCACGGTGAACAGCAGCGTCACGGCCGCCAGCAAGAACGGCAAACCCAGCAGGGACCGTTTGATCACCAGCCATGGCGATACTTTCGCCGCCAATGCGACGGCTACCACCAGCATGAAACTCACGCCATACAGAAGCCAGGCGCCATCAGGCAGGAGGGCGACGCACACGATGAACACAATGGCCACCACCACCTTGACACGCGGGTCAAGGCGATGGACAAGGCTGTCGCGCTCCAGATACCGATCGAAGGTGCTCGCGTGAAAAGTCATGACATCGCTGAAAGTGTGCTAGACCGAACCCGTTTGGTTGGAGCGACGCTGCAAGAGACGCGCCGCCAGAACAACCACGCCGGCCACAAGCAACACACCGATCACACCCGCCAGGATGGTCGATAGCCCTGTCTCGCCCAGCCCGGGAACCGTATAGTTCGGAAGAACTGAATAAGGCGACTCCTGCGCCGATTGCAGGAAGCCGGTTGTTTCCGCCACCCACTCGAGGCCATCGGGATGTCCGGAGGCGAACGGCGCCAACAGCACAACCGCCATCGCCAGGACCATACCGATGACCACCCAGCCGCCCCAGCCCGCTTCCCGCTTGTCCTCAAGCAACGTCGGCCGAACCTGGCGCACGAATGCCAGCGCCGCCACGGTCAACAGCGCCTCACCCAGGCCAATCACCGCATGCACACCCAGCATCGCCGGCAGCACCACAGCCAGGCTGCTGGTGCCGCTGAAGGCCAGCAGCAGGCTAACCACCAGGGCAGCCGACATGACAGAGAGCCACGCCGCCACCCCGGCCAAAATCACTTGCAGACGGCCCCGATCGCGTCCCAGACGATAGACGTAGTAGGCCACGAAGCCGGGAATAATGCCCATGACCAGGATATTGGCTCCCATCACCACGATGCCGCCGTCTTGAAAAAGCAAGGCCTGGACGGCAATCACCGCTGTCATGACCAGTAACCCCAGCCAGGGTCCCAGCACAATGAAGGCCAGTGCCGCGCCGATGAAGTGGCCCGACGTTCCACCCGCGACCGGAAAGTTGATCATTTGGGCGGCAAAAATAAATGCCGCCATGATGCCCGCGAGCGGTACCAACCGTTCGTCGAAGTCATGGCGTGTATTCGCAATGGCCAGTCCAATGACCAGCAACGTAATGGCCCAGCAAGCAAGGGATACCAATAGGTTTAGAAATCCGTCAGGGATATGTAGCAAGATTCCGGCCGGGATAATGTTCATGGGTGTCTCCTGGTAAATGCGACGCGCCACGGCGCAGCGGCTGCTCTAAATAAGTCTACGAATTTGAACCGGCGCCGCATTCATGACAGGTGCCCTCAATGGTCAACCGATCCAGATTGGCGGCAAAGCCATACGCGGTCTCCAGGTGTTCCGTCAGAGCCGTGAACAGGCTGTCCGGCACGTGTTCGACGTGACCGCACCGGCGACACACGAGATGGCTGTGGAAGGCGGCATCGCCGGTCGGTATCTCGACGACGGTGGCGCCGTCGATCTCGCTGCTCACGACCAGCCCCAGCCCATCGAAAAAGCCGATGCTGCGGTAAACAGTCGCCCGGTCGATAGCCGGAGTCGCCTGCTGGACTGCCTCTACCAGGGTCGTTATCGGTACATGACCGCCCAGCGAGCACAGGGTGTCCAGAATAATCTGGCGCTGGGGCGTCAGGCGGTGTCCGCCTTCACGGATACGGTTGGCATAGTCCAGTTCGTCGTGGCTCATCGTCGAATTCCTTGTTGCGACTCGTTGCAACAACAACAGAAGTATAGCAAGCCGTGGTTCGGTCTTCAACCGATTGTTGCGGCTATGCTCACCTGGCAAGAAAAAGGCCCGACCACCCTCGCAGGGTAGTCGGGCCCAGATGCACTTGCAGGGTCCGCCGGTCTAGTCAGCTGACCTAGAGATCAATGACAGCCTTAATCAGCTCATCCTCGCGCTCGAAGCGGAAGCCCAGCTTCTCGCTTACGCGAATCATGCCGCGATTCTCCGGCAGCATATAGGCCACGACGCGCTTAATGCCTTCGTCTCGGCCGAATTGCAGCAGCTTCTTCAACATGTGCAGGCCCAGGCCCCGTCGCTGGAAGTCATCGCGCACCAACATGGCAAATTCCGCTTCTTCCGGGTTGGCCAAACGGGTCAGCCGCCCGGCCGCCAGAATCTCACCTTCGCCGGTCTCGGGGTTGGTCCACTCAGTCACCAGCGCAATGGCCCGATCATAGTCGACGTAGCAGATTCGCATCAGCCGTTCGTGCTCAACGCGCTGGCTCAGACTGGAAGGAACTGAAGTAGCGCAGATAGACGCTCTGCTCGCTAATCTTCTCGTGAAAGACTGCCATCTTCGGTTCGTCTTCAGGGCGAATCGGCCGGAGCACCAGCGGCGTCCCATCGGACGCCTGATAGCGGTCAACATATTGCACCGGATACGGCCGAATGGCCAGCTGCGGCAGCTCATCCTCGCTGACTTCCGGCGGATAGAGCACAACGCGCGCGTCCAGAGCAATCAAGGATTCATGGGACGCGAACAACGGATTGATGTCCATTTCCTTGATCCAGCGCTGCTCGACCACTAGTTCGCTGAACCGCACGAACAGCTTTTCCAGCTCGGCCTGGTCTACCGGTGGACGTCCCCGGATGCCCTGCAGGGCCTCGTATATCTTCGTGCGCCGCATGGTCAGCCGGGCCAGTGTAGTGTTGAGCGGCGGGATGGCCAGCGCACGGTCCTTGAAGACCTCGACCAACGTGCCGCCGGTGCCGAACAGAACCACCGGGCCAAACTGCGGGTCCGGGCTGGCGCCCAGAATCAACTCATACCCGTCGCTCAATCGCAGCATTGGCTGGACAGTGACACCCAGGAAATCCTTGGCGCTATACTTCTCGCTGACGCTGGCCTCCATGGTCACGAAGGCATGGCGCACTTCTTCGTCGGTCGTCAGGTCCAACCGCACGCCGCCGACGTCGGTCTTGTGCGTAATCGTCTCCGAATTAAGCTTCAACACGACCGGGTAGCCGATCTCGCGAGCCATGGCCACAGCTTCGTCGGCAGTTGCGGCCAGGCGCGTCGACACGGTCGGAATATCATACGCCTCCAGCACTTGCTTGGATTCATACTCCGTCAAGATGGTGCGGCCCGTGGCGCGGATATTCTGCAACATCTCACGCACCAGATAGCGCTTGAAGCCTGCCTCACCGTAATCTTCGGCCAGTTCCGGCGTCTGATAAAGCGCCGTTAATCGCCGCTGATAGCGCACCATATAGTTGAACACACGCGCGGCCGTGTCGGGATAGGCGAAGGTGGGGATGCCCGCCTTGTTCAGGAGTTCCTCGCCTTCGGATATGTCTGAGCCACCCATCCAGCTGGCCAGAATCGGCTTGCCCACGGACAGAACGCGCTGTGGGCGGGCAAACTGCTCGGCGACTACGCGTGCGGTCTCGGTGGGGTTGGTCATGGCTTGAGGGGTCAGAATAACCAGCGTGCCATCGCTGTCGGCGTCCTCGGCGGCAATCTTGATTGACTGCGCGTACCGCTCCGCATCAGCGTCCCCCAAAATATCGATGGGATTGTTGTGGCTCCACGGCGCCGGCAGCAGGGCGTTGTAAGCTTCCATGGCACCTTCGGAAATCGGCGACAGCTCGCCACCGGTGGTAATCAGGGCATCAGTGGCAATGACCCCCGGGCCACCGGCGTTGGTGACGATCGTCAGGCGCGGTCCGCGCGGGCGGGGCTGCTTGGAGAGCACCTCGGCCATGTTGAACAGGTCAGCGATCGTCTCGACGCGCAGCACGCCGGATCGACGGAAGGCCGCCGCCAGCACCTCATCGCTGCCCGTCAACGAACCGGTGTGGGATGCGGCCGCGCTGGCCGCCTCCTCAGTCCGTCCCGGCTTGATAACGATGATCGGTTTGGTCAGAGCCACTTCCCGGGCGGCCGATAGGAATGACCGAGCATCACCGATCGATTCCATGTACAGCACGATGCTGCGGGTGTTGGGGTCATCACCCAGATAGTAAATCAGGTCGCCCCAGTCCACATCAAGCATGGAGCCGACGGACACGAAAGCGCTGAAGCCGACGTTTTCGCGGAAACTCCAGTCGAGAATGGCGGTAAGCAGCGCGCCGCTTTGGCTGATGAAACCCACCGAACCGGGACGCGCAATGCCGCTGGCAAACGTCGCGTTCAAGCCGGAAATCGGATTCATGACGCCCAGGCAATTGGGGCCGACGATCCGCATATTGCCGGTCTTGGCAATGCGCAGAATCTCTTTCTCCAGCGCGGCGCCTTCCTCGCCCGTTTCTTTGAACCCGGCCGAAATGACAATCGCCGCCTGGACGCCGTTGTCAACACACTCCTGGATGATGGCGGGCACCGTCGTCGCTGGGGTCACAATCACCGCCAAATCGACCTCATCCGGCACAGCGCTGATGCTAGGATAGGCCTTGATCCCCAAAATGCTATTGCGTGTTGGGTTCACGGGGTAAATGGTTCCGCCGAACGTCGAGCTCATCAGATTCCAGACGATGGTTCGACCGACGCTGCCCTCGCGTTCAGTCGCGCCAATAACGGCCACCGATGATGGCTGGAATAGCACTTGCAATGGATTGTCTTCAAAACGCAGCAGGTCGTGAGCCCGACCTCGCTTCACCTTGTCGTTCATAGTCCTCTCTTTTTAGGGTTCGCGTGCCGAAGCGCCGCGACATGGTCGCCGCGACGCAGGAGCATCGGTCAATGGTGGCCCAGATCAACAGCCTGAGTCACAGTAGAATGCTTGCTTGTGAAGAGTGCAGTGGAAAAGTGGCTGCTAGGATGCCGAATACAGCGATGTAATAACCTCATCCCGTTGGCGATCGGTCAATCGCTGATGCTCCACCAGGACGTCGAGCAGGTTGGGCAGCGTCAGGACGGCGTGGAGCTGGTAGCCCTGGCCCTCCATCGTATGGCGACCCCCTTGTTCCCGATCGATGAGCACCACCGCATCCGTCACCCGCAGGCCGGACGCTTTCAATGTGGCAATCGTCTGCAGAATGCTGTCCCCGGAAGTGATCAGGTCATCAATAACAACGGCTGTTTGTCCAATCGACCAGCGTCCCTCGATATCCTTGCCGGTGCCGTAGCTCTTGGCCGTTTTGCGCGGGTAAATCAGCGGCACGTTCATGTCCAGGCAAATCGCGGTGCCGATGGGCAAGCCCGCCAACGGCGTGGCCGCCAACATATCAAATTGCAGTTGCTCCAACACGGTGCGATAGGCTGCCGCCACCTGACGCAGGGCATGGGGATAGGACACCACCACCCGCAAGTCAATATAGATGCGTGACTCGCGGCCGCTGTGCAGACGAAAACGGCCGAACTGAATGGCGCCGATGTCAAACAGCGTCAGAACGAGGGCTTCGGTAGGTGAAATAGTCAGCATGATGATTGGCAAGCATAGTTAACGGACAGCGCAAACAGCGCGCCACATCGTCAATTGTAGCAAGCTTTGCCAATTGTCAAACCGCTGAGCGAATATTGTTCTGTACAAAAGCGTCGTAGGCCGTCAAAATCTGCCGCGATAGCGGGCCGACCTGTCCGTCGCCCACTGGCTGCCCGTCAATAGACACCACCGGCAGGAACGCCCGCGAAGATCCGCTGATTGCCGCCTCGTCCAGCGTGGCGATTTCGTCGACGCGCACCGCCTCCAGCCGCAAGGGAATGCCCAGGTCGGGCAAAAGCTCCATCACGATGCGCCGGGTGATGCCTTCCAGCACGCCTTCCCCGGCGGTGTAGACAACGCCGTCTCGTACGCCCCAGAAGTTGGTGCCCGTCCCCTCCAGAATACACCGTCCGGTGAGGTCAGCAGGTACTCGTAGGGCGCATCATCGACTCCCGGCCATCGTGGTTGCCGGACGACGCGCCGCGAATTCGGCTGCCTTCACCAACGGGCTTTCACGCGCCAGATCCTGGCCAACCCACGGCTACCCCGGTGTCGTAAAGCGATCGCGGCATGGCGTAAACGGTTGCAGCGCAATCAGCTCGCGACTGTCGGTTCCCAACAAGCGTCGGCCGGTTCGGCGAGGACGTCGATGCGCACACGCATCTCACCGGGCGGCGCGCGCGGCACAACGGTATCTAGTGATCGACAGACGGGCCGGCGATCCCAGCATAGTCCCACCTAGCAGCGCCATCGACTCGCTCAGTCCGATCCAGATGGCTGGTCGAGATAGAGGAACTTGTCATGATCAAACGTACGCAGTGCGGTGTAAACGCCCAACGACAACCGTTGCCGTAAAGATCCGTAAGCTGGGCCGCGTCTTCCGAAACGGGCAGAACGACGCGGCCCTGGGGGTTCAACAGCGACAAAGACAAGACATTTCGCCCATGACTAGATGCCCAGGGCCACTTCGCGCTCGCGCCGGAACTGCTGCGTGTACAGATTGTAGTAGTGGCCGCCGGCCTTTATCAGTTCGGCATGCGTGCCTTGCTCGGCAATCTTGCCGCCTTCGATCACCAGAATGCGCGAGCCCGCCGAATCGTCGATAGCCGGTGGGCAATCACGAAGCTCGTCCGTCCGGTCATCATTGTCTTCCATTCCCTTTTGAATCAGCGCCTCAGTCAGTGTGTCCACTGAACTCGTCGCCTCATCCATAATGAAGATGTCCGGGTCGGCCAGGATGGCTCGGGCCAGGCTGATCAACTGCTTCTGACCCACCGACAGCATGCTGCCACCCTCGCCCACCTGCTCATCATAGCCGTTATCCAGCGAGACGATGAACTCATGGGCACCGGCCATCGCGCCGCCTCTACGATCTCTTCCTGACGTTGCATCCAAACGGCCGTAACGAATGTTCTCGCTGACCGTGCCCGAGAACAGGTGCGGTGTCTGCAAAACCATACCGATGCGCGACTGAATCGCGTGCTGCGTCAGTCGGTATAGTCGATATCACCGAACAGAACGCGACCTTCCTTGGGCTCATAGAAGCGGCAGACCATATTCACGATTGTCGACTTGCCGCCACCAGTCGGCCCGACCAGCGCAATCGTCTCGCCCTGATTCACGTGCAAATCAAAGTCCTGCAGAACCGGCTTGCCGTTCTCGTAGTAGAACGTTACATCATCAAACCGAATGTCGCCGCTGATGTGTTCCGGCTCAAGCGCTTTTTCCTTGTCCTGCACATCGGCCGTTTCGTCCAGCAACGAGAAGACACGCTCGCCGGAGGCAATCGACTGCTGCATGGATGCGAACACACGGGCCATTTCCTGAACCGGCCAGAGCATGAACGTCACATAGCCGACGAAAGCCTGAATCTCCCCGGGTGTCGTCTCGCCGCGCAGGGCCAGCACCCCGCCGTACCAGACCACAAGCGACACACCGAGCGCGCTGATGACTTGCACCGCGGGCAAGAACATCACCGACAGCACGTTGGCCCGGTAGGATGCCTCATACATGGTCGTGCTCAAGGTCTGGAACTCGACCAGATCCTGTTCCTCGCGCGCCAATGACTTGGTCACACGAACACCGGTGATGTTCTCGCTGTAGGCGCCGGTGATCTGCGAGTTGATGCGGCGCACTTCCCGGAACTGCACCAGGATCTTGCGCCGGAAGTAGAAAGCAACATAGACCAACAGCGGAATCGTCACGAGCACCAGCATCGCCATACGCCAGTTGATCAAGAACATGAACGCAATGGCCACGGCAACACTGGAGATACCCCAGGTGATATCGAGCAAGCCCCAGGTGACCAAGTCAGCAATACGTTCCGTATCCGACGTGACGCGGGACATGATCCAGCCGACCGGCGTCTTGTCGAAATACGAGAACGAGAGCTGCTGCAAGTGATCGAACAGCTTGCGACGCAGATCGTAGCGCACCATCTCGCCCAGCACGCCCGTCAGATAGATGAAGCCGAACACCGCCCCGGCCGTAAACGCGGTCAGGATAGCGTAGCGAATCAGCGTCTGTCTGCAGCACCTGCAGTGTCCTGCCGGGTACGATCGCGCCGTCGATGATACCTTGCTCAGAATAGGTGAACAGCGAATCACCGACCGCAATCACGATGACCAGCACCAGGAAACCGACCACCATCGGCCAATGCGGTTTGACCTGCTCCAGGATTCGATAGAGCGTGCTCCGACTAAATTCTGTTATCTCGTCGTCTTCTTCGAAGTAATCGTCCATCTTGGTACCCTATATGATGGGAAACGCGTTCCACTCCGAGACGGAACGCTAATCGGTTGTCGTGGCGGCCGCACCAACCGCTAGCGTGCCGATTGACTGTCGCCAGGTCTGCCTGTAGCTCGTCCTCGATCTGGGACTGCAAGTCATAGATGCGGCGGTATAGGCCGGGTTCATTCAATAGTTCGTCATGTGTACCGGTCTGCACCACCACGCCTTTGTCGAGAACCAGAATCTTGTCCGCGCGCATGACGGTCTGAATACGGTGGGCGATGATAAACGTCGTCCGCCCGGGAATCAGTTCGTCCAGTGCCGCCCGAATGTCGGCCTCGGTTTCGCTGATCGACCGACGACGTGGCGTCGTCCAGGATCAGGATGGCCGGGTCTTTCAGCAACGTTCGTGCCAATGTCACGCGCTGCTTCTGACCGCCGGACAGCGTCACGCCCTTCTCGCCGACCATCGTGTCATACCCATCCGGAAAGCCCAGAATGACGTCATGGACGGCCGCAGCCTCGGCCGCGCGGTACAGCTCTTCTTCCGTCACCGGCCGCCGACGCCATAGGTGATATTGTCGCGAATGGATGCGCGAAAACAGGAATGGTTCCTGCATGAACGATTCCAATCTGCTCGCGCAAGTAGCGCCGCGGATAGTCGCGTAGCTCGACGCCGTCCAGCAGAGATGTTGCCCTTGTACTCATAGAAGCGTGGCAGCAGGTTGATGAGCGACGTCTTGCCGGAACCGGTCGGCCCGACCAGCGCCACAACCTGGCCTGGCGCGACAGTGGAATGAGATACCATTCAGCACCGCCATATCCTCTTCATAGGCAAAGCTGACGTTCTCGAACACGACATCACCGTCCAGCGGTCCGGTCGGCAGATAGGTGCCGGATGTCCATCGGCTCGCGATCCACGCGTATGATCTCCGACACTCGGTCAAACGACACCAGCGCCATTGACATCTGCACAATCAGTCGGCCGACATTGCGAATCGGCCACATGATCCAGCCCAGGAAGCCCATGTAGGCGATGAACGTACCGACGGTGATCGTGCCATTGATGGCCATCAAAGCGCCGACGCCGTAACCAATCACAGTTGGACGCCGACGATAATGTCAGTTGTGGGCCAGTAGATGGCATGCAGCATGAGCAGCTTGCCGGCCGCTGACGTAGCGCCCGCGATTATCGAGCTCGAACTTGTTGCGTTCGTAATCCTGGCGCGCAAAAGCCCGCACGACACGTATACCGGACAGGTTTTCCTGCAAGCGTCGTCGAGAGCTTGGCTTCCTGCTCCTGAAAGATCTCGTACCGTTCGCCAATCTTCTTGAAGAAGAAGATCGAGATCAAGACGACAAGCGGCACAACGACGACCGAGATCAGGGCCAGCTGCACATTCAGCGTCAGCAGCGCTGATGAAGTTGACGATGAAGAGCATGACGATTCGGCCGAAACCAACCGACTCTTCGCCGAAGAACCGTCGCAATGCATCCACGTCCGAAGTGGCCCGCTGGATCAACTCACCGGTCGGCGTCTTATCATGGTAGGCGAAGTAGGAGCGCTGGATCTGATCGTACAGATAATCGCGCAGACGGCGCGTAGTCGTCTCCGACGCTTTGGCTGCCCATCGTCCGGCCGTAAAGGTGAATCCACCCTGCATCAAGGCCAGCACAATGAACCCGGCCGCCACGATTGGCAGCATGACTGCTCTCGCCGGATTTCCCAGGACGTTGTCCGTGAAATAGCGCAGCAGATAGGAGAAGCCGGTCTGAGCCACAGCCGCCAGGCCAATACAGACGAAAGCCCCGATATAGATTATCCGCACGCCTTCGAGCATGCGCCACAGGCCCGTGATACGCCGACCTGTCAGCGTCGACTTGAGATCAAACTCAGTTGTCATGGTAACTACTCGTGTGTGGCCGGTTGACAATTGGGAACCGGGGACCACTGAAAGATGCCGGTAAGGGTTCGTGGCAAGCGACATGAAATCGCCGCACGAACGTGTGCTTGAGCAAGGGTTGGCCGAAGCCGGAGGTATGTTAGAAGCTCTTTATCATGCTCGCACCTTGCACCCTTGCCGCAAAGGTTCCCACTTCACGGCACAGTGGCAGGTAGACGTTCACTGAACGCCTTCAGTATTATGCATTACGATCCATCATTTGGCAACCACCAATCCGGGCGTGGTTTGCAGTTCGGGCAAGTGCCACCGATACAGTGATTCGGTATCGGTACAAGGCCACGCCCCAGGCCCATGCGGCTTGCCACTGCCACGTGCCCCCCTACCCGATACGACTAAAATTACAGTCGTGACACTCCAAGCTGAACCCACGCTCATCCCATTCTTTGCTCCCGCCGGTGTAGCCATCATTGGCGCGTCGGCCAACCCCACTAAACTCGGCTTCGGCATCGCCCGCAACCTGACCCAGAGCGGCTATACGCGGCGCGATCCACTTTGTCAATCCCGGCGGCGGTCGATCTGCTGGAACACCCGGTCTACCGGACCATCGCCGAAGTGCCCGACCCGGTCGACCTGGCCGTTCTGCTGATTCCGGCTCCGCTCGTTCCGGAAACCTTGGTCGGCGGTCGGCAAGCGCGGTATTCGCGCGGCGATCATCTCGTCCGGCGGCTTCCGCGAGACGGGTCCGGCCGGTGCCGCTTCTGGAAGATGACTGCCTGCGTGTCGCCCGTGACTACGACATTCGGCTGGTCGGTCCTAACTGCATCGGCGTGATCGACACTCACCTGCCGCTGGACACAACATTTCTACCCCCACCCGGCCCGACCGCCGGCGACATTGCCTTCATCTCCCACTCCGGCGCGATCTGCGCCGCCGTCATCGACTGGGCCCGTGGCCAGGGATTCGGCCTGTCGCGGCTTGGTCAGTTTCGGCAATCAGATTGACGTCCGCGAGACCGACATGCTGACCACCGTCGCCGCCGATCCCCACACTCGGGTCATCACACTCTATCTTGAGGGCGTCAGCGATGGTCGTCGCTTCGTTCATGCCGCGCGACAAGTGACGCGTCGAGAAGCCGATGGTGGCGCTCAAGGTCGGCCGTTTCGCCGCCGGGCAACAGGCCGTAGCCTCCCACACCGGCGCGCTGGCCGGTCAGGAATCGGCCTTTAACGCTGCCTTTAGTCGTGCCGGTGTGATCCGCGCAGAAACCAGCGAAGAACTGTTTGACTGGGCACGGGCCCTGGCCTGGTGTCCACTGCCTCGCCGGCCGCCACGTGGCAGTCCTGACCAATGCCGGCGGTCCCGGCGTGACCGCCGCCGACGCGCTTGAATCGCTCGGCCTGCACTGGCGACCTTGTCCGCCGGCACGCAGTCAGCGCTACACGAAATTCTTCCCGGTGATGCCAGCATCCGCAATCCGGTCGACATGCTGGCGGCCGCGACCGCCCAGCAATATGCCGAGAGTCTGCGTATCCTGCTCGCTGACCCCGGTGTAGACAGCCTCATGGTCATTATCCCACCGCCACCCATGGAGTCGGCAGGTGGTGTGGCCCGGGCCTGCATCCCCATCATCTACGCCTCAGTCCAAACCGGTGGTAGTCGCCCTGATGGGCGAGCGCATGATCCAGGAAGCCGTGGAGTACTTTCGCGCCGCCCGTGTGCCCGACTATCGCTTCCCCGAACGCGCGGCCGCGGCCCTGGCCGTTCTCGCCGACCGGGCCGACTTCGTGCGCCAGCAGACAGCCTCCCCCGCCGAAAATCAGCCCCATTCGGAGCGGCCCGAGGGCATCGACGCAACCCGGGCCGTGCGTATTCTCAATGACGCGTCCGACGCCGCCACCTTGTCGGCCGATGCCGTCAGCGATCTGCTCCAGGCGTATGGCGTCCGCGTCCCACAGTCTGCGTTGGCGACGTCAGCGGAACAGGCTGTAACCATCGCCGAGGCCATCGGCTATCCGGTGGCGCTCAAGGTAGCTTCGGCCGCCATCTCCCACAAGTCCGACATCGGCGGTGTCTTGCTGGCTTTGGCCGATCCCACAGCTGTTACTGATGGCTACACGCAAATCGTAGATAACGCCCGCGCCGCTCTGCCGGACGTCCCACTCGAAGGGGGTCTTGGTCCAGCAGATGATCCCTGCCGGACAGGAAGTCATTGTTGGCGCTGTTCAGGATGCGCAGTTTGGGGCATTGATCATGGCCGGTTCCGGGGGCGTGGAGGTCGAAGGGTTGGGCGATGTCGCCTTTGCCCTGGCTCCGCTGTCGGATGATGAGGCCGCGTCACTGCTGGATGCTACCTGGGCCGGTCGGCGACTCTACGGCTTCCGAAACCTGCCCCCGGCCGACCGTCAGGCAACCATCGACGTCATACGCCGGGTGGCCCAGTTGGCAGCCGATTTTCCGCAAATCGCCGAGATTGAGATTAACCCGTTGCGGGTCTTGCCTGACGGCGGAGGTGTCTACGCGGTCGATGTTCGAGCAAGCCTGGGCCAACCATTAGCGGGCTAGTACGGCATATCATCGGGAATCGCCGTGCCCTGATGGAACCGCAGCGCCCAGCCATCGGCCGTTCGCGACCAGATCGAGCTGCGACGGCCGCGCTCCAGCTCACCGTCATAGGTCGTTTCACTGATATAAGTCACCTGAGCCACATCTTCGCTTAACAGCCGTGCCTGGAAGTTGATTAGCGGCAGATGGATCTCAATTGGACCTTGGGGCGCGTCGAGCGTCATCTGGCGCGTGTAGGCGCGACCCGATCGGCCGAACTCGAAGAAGTCGGCCGTCAGCACCTGCGCCATGAACGCCGGGTCAAAGCGCGACTCCGGCACCCAGAGCGCTGTCTCCAGCCGCTCCAGCAGCGATCGATCCCGGTTGCTGAGGGTCAGGGGCATGGGTGCACCAGTCTCAATTGTTGCGCGTAATGGAGCGAATCAGTTCAAAGATAGCCGTCAGAATAGGCAGTAGGCGCGGCAGCTTGGGGGCCAGCTTGCCCGCCGCCCGGCGAACGCTGTCGCCAATCTGCTCGATCAAGTCGCGGTCGGGATTCTGGTTCTCGGCTTCCTCAGCCAACACTTCGATCCGGCGCGCAATGGCGTCGGCATCAGCCGCTTGCTCCGGTGGCGCCTGAGCCAGCACATCCCGAAGTTCACCGAGCAAACCGGCCAGCCGCTCCCTTTCCTCCGGCGAACCGTGCGGCATGGCTGCAATGCTCTGCGTGGCATGTTCGAGGCGCGAGTTGATGTTAACGGCCGATCCGCGAAAGTCACCCGACAGGTCATAGGAATCGCCGTCGACCGCGTCACCCTGCACGACATGATCCCGCCCGGCAAACGCGCCCCCGGCCGTCACCGACCCCTGGACAAACGCCCCGCCCCCGGTATTGACGTAGTAGGTGGCCACGGCGGACCCGTACTCCGTAATCTCCGGTAGCTCCAGATTCTCCGGCGGGTCATACCATTCGACGTGGGTGCGGTCCTGGCTGGCCTGATCGACCAGATCTTCAAGGCGTCCGGTCCGGGCCATCCGCAAAATGAGCGAGTTGACCTTAGTCTGCTTGGCATTCCCCCGCAGACTGTCATAGTCGACGCCCAGCATGAAGCACAACGTCTGGAGTTCCTCGGCGTCGTAGAGCGTGTAAACCTTCTTCTGCAGGTCAACCATATAGGCCAGGCTGGCTTCGTTCATTGTCTCTCCTGTCGCGTGCCGCCCTACCGCACAAACCGTCGCATGGTCGCCGCCAATTGGGCCGCCACCTCGGCCACCCCCGGCCGCACGTCGCTAAGCTCTGCTGCGGCGCGCTGCAGGCTGTCGCCCATGAGGGTCATCATTTCGCGATCGCCGCGGTCCAGTTCGGCCGTTAGCCCTTGCAGTCGCGTGGCCACGTTCTGCACCTCCGCCTCGTGTGACGGCGGCACCTGTTCCAGCTCGGTCTGCAAGTCGGCCACCAATTGCAGAAGCGTCACCTGATCCAACCCGTCCGCCAGCGGCGCGGCCGTAATCGATCTGCGTGACGCGATCCATCTGCGACTCAATGTTGATGATTGAGCCCCGAAAGTCACCGGACAGCACAAACTTGCTGCCGCTGACGCCTTCGCCGCGAATGTGCATGTCGCGGCCGATAAAGTGGCCCGCCGTTTGCACGTCGCCGCTGACGTAGGCGCCACCGGAGGTATTGATGTCCTGCGGCGGCCAATAGTCGACCGATAGCGGGCTGGGCGGCCGTTGGCCCTTGGCAATGCCCTTGCCACCCAACAGTTTCGCCACGGGGAAGTTCTCGCCGCTGACGAAAAACACAGGTGTCTGCGACAGCCCGTAGGCGGTCCGGACGCTGGCCGGCACCGTCCGCGACACGAAGCCCATGACGTCGCTGACGAGGACATCCGTCGCCCCGTTGGCATTGCCGGCAAATCCGGTGAGTGACTCGATGAGATGGTAGGTAAAAATGCTCATCGACATGTCGGGCCGGATATAGGACTGCTCCTCACCGGTGGACGAGCTGAGCACGGCGCGACCCTGACCTTGGCCCAGCGCCGAGAGATCGGCCGATTCCGGCGCAGCGGCCGAATGTCGCCACCCCTCGACCGTGGCCGGGTCGGCGCCCTTGATGTTCATCCCGGCCGCGTGGCAGCAGTCGAGAATGACCAACAAGCGTCGCGGCCGCACCGATTCAAGTTCGATGGCGAAAGTCTGGGCCGGGATAGCCGTGTCGCGCACCGGGATGCCAAAGTCGTAGGGGATCAGGTAGAAGGTGTTATCGCTTGTGTCGCGGGCGCCATGGCCGGTGTAATAGACCACCGCCGTCGCATTGCCGGTGGTATCCTGCTGCAGTTTGTCGCGCAGCCAGCTCAGCCCGGCACGTATGCCGTCCCGCGTCGCCTCCTGTCCCTGGATAACACGCACGTTTTCCGGCGGATAGGCGCACCGTTCGGGATGGACCAATACAGCGTGCAGCGCCGCGGCATCCTTGGCCACGGTCGGCAGCGCGTAGTTGGGCATTTGGCTTTCATTGACGGCGATGAGCAGCGCATAGCCGTGGTCAAAGGGCGCATCCATAGTCGGCCATTCTCCTGACGGTCAGGGTAATGGGGCCATTATACATAACCTGCCGGTCGGCGAAAGAGTGACTATGTAAAAGAATTGAAGTCGGCGGCCGGAAGGCGGCTAGAACTCAGCCAGGTATACTCGCTCGTTTCGGCGAGCCGATTCATATAGGGCCAGCACCGTCTTGACGTGGTCGCGTGTTTCGGCCAGCGACAGATAAGGCGTCGCGCCATCCAGAATGGCAGCGTGCATATCGTCGACCTCGCCCAGGTACAGCGGCATGGGCGGCACGCTAAGCACCTGCTCGTTGCCGTCGCTGTCAACGTGGACTAGCTGCGCGTCGGCTTCCTCCAGGCCGGTAAACGGCCGATTCATGACGAGTCGGCCGTCGGTTCCCAGTATGTCAACATGGGTATAGGTCGGCACTCGGAAGGAACTGCTGATCTCGGCCGTGATTCCATTGGCAAATTGCAGGATTCCGTTGAAATTGTTGTCCACACCCGCCGCGCCAATCCACTGCGTGCCGAATACCCATTCCGGCGCACCACCGGCCAGGTACTGGGCATAGCTCATGGGGTAGACACCCACATCCCAGAGGGAGCCGCCGCCCCACTCCGGCACCAGGCGCACGTTCTCTTCGCTCGACATGCGAAACGAGAATATGCCGCGTATGGTGGCAACGTCTCCCAATCGGTTGCTCTTGACCCAGTCGCCCACCAGCTTGGTCTGCGGATGGTGACGATACATGAACGCCTCAGCCAGCACATTGCCCGTCCTGGCAGCGGCCGCCGTCATCGCATCCACTTCGTCGAGAGAAATGGCGAACGGCTTCTCACACAACACATGCTTGCCGTGCTCCAGCGCATAGATGCTCCACTCGGCGTGCAGATGGTTAGGCAGGCTGACATAGACCGCATCGACCGCGTCAGAATCCAGCATGTCCTCATAGCTGCCAAACGACTGAGGAATGTCCCATCTTCGGGCATAGTCGGCCGCTTTGTCGGCATCGCGGCTGGCCACGGCGACCAGCTCGCCCCGCTCCGATGCTCGAATGACCGGAATCAGTCTCCGGTTGATATTGGCCGTGGACACCAGTCCCCATCGAATTGCGCTCATTCCTGTCTCCTCCGTCAGTCGTTCACTTGCAGCAGCGTCGATATATAGGCCGATTGTAATCGGGCCACTGCGGGCAGGCAATCACTCAGACGCTTTGGCTTGGACTCTGGGGCAAATGTGACTAAAATCACAAACGGTTGAGCGAGGCCTCTAGCGCCGGACCGCCAACCATGGAGCCTGCCTATGTTGCCACATAACGACACCGAATCCGCCACCCCCTTACACTCAACCGTCACGCGCATTGCGCCATCGGCCTTATGGCTAACGCTCGTACTGCTGGTGGTTCTCGTCGCGGCATCCGGGTTGGCAGCGCGGGCCAATGATGGCTACCAGACCCATCTCCCGATGGTTGCCGGGCCGCCCGGGCTGCTGGGCGTTCCGGTCGCGACAGGCTTCACCGGTGTCACCGCCATCGCCAATGCAGGGGACGACCGGCTCTTCGTGGGCCAGCGATCCGGCGAAATCTACGTTCTCGCCCCCGACGGCACCCAGACGATGTACCTCGATTTGAGCCCCAAGGTCATTGCTACGGGCAGCGAGTACGGTTTCTACGACATTGCCTTTCACCCCGATTTTGCCGCCAACGGCCAGCTGTTCGTTACCTATACCGGCCGGGATGAAGGCAAAGTCTACCTGGTGCTGGCACGCTATCTAGCCGCAGCTGATGGATTAACAGCCGACCCTGACAGCGAAGCCGTTCTCCTGCGCATCCGCCAGGACACCGACCTGCACAAAGGCGGCGGGCTTGACTTCGATCAGCGCGACCAGTGGCTCTACATGGGTGTGGGCGAGGATGCCCAGCGTTGGTTGGCCCAGGACCCTGTTTCGCTCAAGGGCAAAGTGTTGCGTCTTTTCGTCAACGATGTACCCGCTGAGTTGACAGGGAATGCCGAAGGGCGCGCCCCACAAGAGCAATGGGCCATGGGTTTCCGCAATCCGTGGCGACTGGATGTGGACGAGGTCACCGGGCAGGTGTTTGTGGCCGATGTCGGTTCCGGCAGCTGGGAAGAGGTCAATGCCCAGGCCACCACAGTGACCGGCACCAACTTCGGCTGGCCCTGTCGCGAGGGACCAGACTTCTTCCCGCCCGGCAACGACGTCCCCGCTTGTCTGGAAGATCCGATCCTTACGGATCCCTTGTTTGCCTACAGCCATGATTTCGGCGGTTGCGCCATCATCGGCGGCTCCGTCTATCGCCCGGTTAGCAACCCGACTGACGGCCGATACGTCTTCGCCGACCTCTGCACCCGAGAAGTCTTCGCCCTCGCAACGGGCGCCACTCCGGCCGATCCCAACCTACCACTGGGGATGATTAGCAATCAGGCACTCCTTACGCTGGGCGAGGATGCGCAGGGCAACCTGTACGCCGGGACGAGTGGGCCGTCGGCTACCGTTTACCAACTCCTGTTACCCTGATTTTCGCTGTATCGCAGGTTGAAGCCATATGACCAAGACCACGCCCGATTCCTCTGCCTTACGCTCCCGCAACAGTCGCGCTATGCCAACGTTGCGTGCCGTGGTGCTTGCCGCGGCGTTTGTCATTGTGGCCGCACTCGTTCCCATGGCAGCCAGCCAAAGCGCCAACAGTAGGGTCTATTTGCCTGGTGTTATCAGCGCCTCAACCGACTTTGCGGCCGCGCCGTTGGGCGATGGTTTCAGCACTGTCACCGCCATCACCCATGCCGGCGACAATCGCTTGTTCATCGGCGAACAGGCCGGTCGCATCAAGATCCTCCACCCCGACGGCCGAATCAGCCTCTTTCTCGACATCACCGATCACGTCATCAGCAATAAGGGCGAATATGGCTTCTTCGACATCGCCTTCCACCCCGGCTACACCGACCCGGCCTCGCCGGGCTTCGGGTTTTTCTATGTGACCTACACTACCGGCTACGACATCGACTTTGACCATCGTGACGTGCGCACCATTATGTCGCGCTTCCGCGTCTCGGCCGATCCCGATGTGGCCGACAAGTCGAGCGAAGTCATTCTTATGCGTGAAAAGCAGTCGTTTGACGTCCACAAGGGCGGCGGTCTGGATTTCGATAAGCGCAACAACATGCTCTACATGGGCGTCGGTGAAGACCGGCTTCTGCTTATTGCGCAATCAGACAGGTCGCCCAAGGGCAAGGTGGTACGCTTCAACGTGGATGAGGCCCCGGCCGACGCGGTTGGAGACGCGATCCTGAGCGAACAAATCTGGGCTTTCGGCTTGCGCAATCCCTGGCGAATCGACGTCGATGAGCTGGGCAACAACATCTATGTCGGCGATGTGGGCGACGCGCTCTGGGAGGAAGTCAATCTCGTGCCGCTGCTGGTCGAGGGATTCAACTATGGCTGGCCCTGTATGGAAGGCCCGGAGCGTATTCCGGAAGCCAACGACATCCCGGAATGCAAGGGCAACTTCCAGGCGGCCATCGACCAATACCCCCACCGCGACGGCCTGGGCCGCTGCGCCATCATAGGCGGAAAGGTCTATCGCCCGGAGTTCAACATCAACGACAACCGCTATCTCTTCGGTGACATGTGTACGAGTGAGGTCTTCTCTCTGCTGCGAATCGACGGCGTTTGGCAACGGACGCCGCTGGCCCGCCTGGACAATTTGGGCTTGCTCTCGACCTTCGGCGAGGATCGCCACGGCAACATTTACGTGGGCACGCTGACGCAGGGTGCGCCGGTCTACCGGCTCTACTTCCCCTAATCCGCTATGCCGTCGCCGTCAGAACGTCGGCCAATGCCGGATAGTCGATGCTCAGATCCTGGAGAAAGGCACGCGCCACCGGCCCCAGAAAACTGTCCGTGGCCCAGACCAACTTTAATGTGCGGCGTAACGGCCGCCCGGCAATGGAAATGGCCCGCAGCTCGCCACGCGCCGTTTCCTGCCGCACCACATAGCCGGGCAGTATCGCCAGACATGACCCTTGCGCGGCGGATTGCTTGATCGACTCCAGATTGTCGTTTTCGCTGGCGATGACCGGCATGACGCCTTGCGGCCTTAGCGAATTCTCCAGCCAGGCGCGGGTCTGGCTCCCGGTTTGCCGCATGATGATCGGCTGGCGATGCAGTTCCGCCAGCGACACCTCAGCCCGCTCCGCCCAGGGGTGGTCCGGACCAACGACGACCAGCTGCTCAATGTCCGCCAGATCGCGCCACGCCAGACGCGGCTGCCGGTAGGCGTCCAGTTCACCCTCGATGAGTCCGAAGTCCAGATGCCCGGCCAGAACCTCCGGCACGATTTCACCGGTCACCCCCGTTTGCAGGGTGACCGATAGATGCGGAAACCGGCTTCTAAATCGCTGAACCCACGCGGGGGCCAGATAGACGGCAATCCCCGGTGTTACGCCGACGCTCACCTTCCCCTCGCCCAGATTCTCCACATCCGTCACGGCATTCTGCGCCCGCGATACCAGGGCCATGATATCCAGCGCGTAGCCATAGAGAATGTCCCCGGCAGCCGTCAGCGCAACCCCACGCCGGCCGCGATCGAACAAGCGCTGCCCCATGGCGGCCTCTAGATCTTTCACATGCTGACTGACGGCCGATTGGGTGATGTAATAGCGATCGGCGGCGGCGCTGAAGCTGCCTTCCTGGGCCACAGCCATAAATAGTTGGAGCTTGTAGAGATCAATCATGGTGCTCAAGTAGCCATTAGCATAGACTAATGGCTGATTATAAGCCGTTCGTTCTTCCTGTCCAGCAGTCCAGCCCTTATAGTTAACGATGAAGTTGCCCAGGCAACGACACCAACACTGCCGGATGTGGAGAGCAGACGTATGAGTATTTTCAGTTCGATCTTCGGTGGAACAGCGGCCGTCACGGCGACAGAGGCGAAAGCCCGCATTGACAGCCACGAACCACCCTTTCTATTGGATGTTCGCGAGCCGCACGAATTCAAAGACGGTCATATTCCGGGCGCTCGCCTGGTACCTCTGGGGGATTTAGCCGCGCGGCTCAGCGATCTGCCGACGGATCGGGAAATACTTGTTGTCTGCCGCTCCGGCAATCGCAGTAGTCGGGCTACCAAACAACTGACCAAGGCCGGTCTCAACGCCGTCAATTTGCGCGGTGGAATGATCGGCTGGCAGGGGGCCGGCTATCCCGTTCGCAAGGGCCGCAAGGGATGAACCCCCTGCTGATGGGCCTGACCCTGGGCTTCGCCATCGGCGGCTCTCTGGGGCTTCTCGGTGGAGGCGGATCGATCCTGACTGTGCCCGCTCTGGTTTACCTCGTCGGGCAGACGCCCCAGGTAGCAGTTATCACGTCACTGGCCATTGTCGGCGCCAACAGCGCGATGGGGGCGATGTTCCACCGCTCGCAGGGTAATCTCAACTGGCGTGTCGCCCTCCTGTTCGGCGGCACGGGCATGGTCGTGGCCTATTTTGCGGCAGGCTGGTCCAAGCACCTGTCGGCCGATTTGCTCATGGTTGCCTTTGCCACGCTGATGCTGGTGATTGGCATCCTGCTCATCGTTCGCAAGACGCCTGAAGATGCACCCGAGGTCCAGGACATAGCCTTGTGGAAGGTACTGCTCAGCGGCGGCGTGGTTGGCCTGCTGACCGGCATCCTGGGCGTCGGCGGCGGCTTCCTTATTGTACCCGCGTTAGTCATGCTGCTGGGATTGCCCATGCAGCAGGCCATCGGCACGTCGCTGGTGGTCATTGCCATGAACAGCCTGGCCGGTTTCGTGGGTCATTGGGGCGATGCCCAACTGGATATGACCGCGCTGGTCGTCTTTGTCACCGCCGGACTGGCCGGCACCTTCGCCGGGTCGCGCCTGGCCAAGCGCCTGCCCGCAGCCCAGCTGCGGACCGTCTTCGCCGTCTTCGTCATTGGGCTGGCTATCTTTCTACTGGTAGATAATGTGCCCAAATTGTTTTAGACTATGGAGCAGGCCGCTGGTTGGTCTGTCGCTGAATGGAGCGTTCGCTGCCGGCCGAAAATTCGGCCAGCCGATGAACACCAGTTGGAGAAATTAGCATGTATCTTGAACAATACTTCGTCGATGGCCTTGGCTGTGCATCCTACCTCATTGGATGTGAAGGGCGCGGGAATCGCGGCCGTCATTGATCCGGATCGCGACATTGAGAAATATCTGGATACGGCCGATGCCAGGGGTCTACGCATCACCCACATTATTGAGACCCACCTGCACGCCGACCATGTCTCCGGCAACACCGAGCTGGCCGACCGTACCGGCGCCGACATCTACGTCCACGAGTCAGCCGGGGCTGAGTTTGAGACCAAGCCGATCGCCGAAGGCGATGCGCTCAAGCTGGGCAACGTCGTCATCACGGTGCGCCACACCCCCGGCCATACGCCGGAAAGCGTGACGCTGCTCATCACCGACAAGACGCGCGCCGACGAGCCGTGGATGGCACTGACCGGCGACACGTTGTTCGTGGGTGATATCGGCCGTCCTGACCTGGTCGGCATCGAAGCCGCACGCGCGCTGGCCGGGCAAATGCACAACACCCTGGAAACAGAAATTTTGCCCCTGCCCGACAGCGTGATGGTGTATCCCGGCCATGGCGCCGGGTCGCTGTGCGGCAAGTCGATCGGCGCCGTACGCAGCACGACCATTGGCTTTGAACGGCGTTTCAACCCGGCGCTCGCCCCGCGTGAACTGAATGAGTTCATCGACTACGCCGTAAGCGATCTGCCGGAGCAGCCGGGCAACCACACGCGCATCAAGCAGATGAACCGGCGCGGGCCGCGGCCGCTGGGCGACGTAACCCCGCGTCCGATCACCATCCAGGAGTCGATTCGCCACTTCCAGCAAGGCGCCGCGATGCTCGATCTGCGCGACAAGAAGCGAATTCAAGGCGCTGCACGTGCCCGGATCAGTCCATATGGAACCGGACGACCAGCTCAGCAACCGCATCGGCTTCGTGCTGCCACCAGACATGCCGATCATCCTGCTGCTGGCCGACCCGTCAGACTACCGGTCAGTCGTCTACGCCCTGGCTCGCGTAGGCTATGACAGTGTCATCGGCTACCTGGCCGAAGGACTGGATGTCTGGGAAGCCTACGGCCTGCCGCTCACCAGCGGTGACATTGTCGACATCGACCCGTGCGAACTGGACAAGCTGCTGAAGTCCGGCAACGGCAGCGCACCGCTGGTGGTTGATGTACGTGAACCGTGGGAATATGCGCAGGGACACGTGCCGGGCGCCCAGCTGATGCCCTTGGGCCAGCTCAGCAACGGCATCAGCGACTTCGACCCGCAGACGCCGGTAGCCGTGATCTGTGCCACCGGCAGCCGCAGCCAGTCGGCCGCCGCGCTGTTCGGCCAGAAGGGCTTCGAAACGGTCTACAATGTTGTCGGCGGTACCATGCGCTGGATGCAGAAGGGACTGCCCCTGGAAAAATAGGGTCCATTCGCATCTCACCCGATCTCAGCGAGGTTCGGTCGCCAGGCCGGGCCTCTTTTTTTGTCCGCCACCGCCCACTTAGGTCGAGGGACTCAGTGTCGGTGGATGGGTTCGGCCGTCCCAGAGGAACAGTACCCCGATGACGACCAGCGGCGTCCCCAAAATCAGGAGCGTGGGCCAGTCGGCCGTCCAGTTGAAGAAGACGGTGAACAGGAGCGCGATGCCTAGGAAGAGGAGGCCGCCCACGGTCGGCCGTTTCCAGGCGATGAGCAGCGTGGCCAGCAGCACGAACGTCGGCAACAAATGAATCAGAAAACCACCCAGCCGCTCGAGAACCGACCCGTCCATATCCCACACATCCAGGGCAAACAAGCTGATAAATGCGGCATATAGAACGACCAGAACGCGCGGCGTCCAATGCAGAAGTGAACCGATTTTGGTGTTCACGACGGAACCTCCACGATGCACCGGGGCCTACCAATCGTCACGTGTGCTGTGGCCCATGGCGTGGCTCCCGCGCAGCATCTACTACTATCCCTTATATCATCATAGATCCCGCCGGCGCTGTTGGCTAGTGACGAATGTCACCAGTCTACGGTCAGTACTTGAGCCCGGTGACCTAGACAGGCAGGGGCGAACTTGATTACAATGCTCGCATGAATACCTATGATCGCGGAGTGAATGACTCCCACAACCGTGTCCCCCGAGCAGGTGCACTTGTGACCCTGCTCATCGCTGTCTTGCTGTTGCTCGCCGCTTGCGGCGGTGCGGCCGAGACTGCCCCGTCCATCACCGAAGAAGACACCGCGGCCGTTGTGGAACCCACCGTCGAACTCACCGAAACCGAAGAACCAGCGACGGCCGATATCGTTGCCAGCGACGTCCCGGCAACATCCGAGCCGGATCCCACCGCACCACCCGAACCCACAACCGAGCCCACGCCGGAGCCGGCCGGCCTCTCCCTGCCCGACGGTCTGTGCGCCAATCCCTATTTCCCGGTCGTTGACGGCACGACCTACACCTATCAAACCGAGATTCCCGACTTTGGACCGTCCACCTACTCCTTCACGTTTGCCAACGTCACACCGGTTAGCTTTGACATGATTCTGGGCGATGCCGAGGCTGACTATGTGACCTATACCTGGCAGTGTCTGGAGGATGGCCTGCTGTCGCCTAATCTGCAGTTCAATACGGGTGGTCCCGACATCACCATCGAGACTATCGAATCGTCCGGCGTCACGTTCCCGTCGCCGGACAATGTGGAAGTCGGCCACACCTGGAACAGCCGCTACGTCTTCAGCACCGACATGGGCGCTGTGGGCCTCGGCGACATGCAGATGAGCCAGACCATAGAACTGGTCAATGAAATCGTGGCCATTGAACCCATCACCACAGCGTATGGCACGTTTGACGAGGCGGTCAAGGTGGCGTCAACCGGCGTCATCGAAATCACAACCACCATGGAAGGCACGGCGCTCCCAGCCATGACCATCGATATGTCGAGCACGACCTGGTATGTGGAGGGCATCGGCCGCGTGCGATCCGAGGAACTCAGCGACATGATGGGGACCGGCGAAATGACCCCCACGATCACCGAGCTGATATCTATCGAATAGACCAGCCACCGGGTTTTTCCTGGTGCGGTCCTCTCACCGCGCGCGATTCCGGCCAGACAAGGAAATCGCGCGCGGTCTTTTAACGCAATCTGCATTGTGTTAAGCGCTCCATCCGCTAGAATAGCCATCATTCAGCGGCACAATGGTTCGAGGGAGGAAGACCCGCATGTTTTCTCGCTATCACATCGCAGTCTTTCCGGCCAATGCGCCCTTGCCTGACACAGGCATCGCGCCGGAGGAATCCCGTCGCTTGGCACTTTCCCTCGACAAGTGCCAGGTCCTGATTGAAACGCCGGATGCCCCCCAGCCCGCCGGCTTGTGTATTGACCGCGATTCTTCCAGCGGTACGCTGACGATCACTGAAGGCACCATCATCCCGACCGGCACACCCGGACCGCTGCAATCCGGTACCTACAATCAAATCACCATCACCAATGACGGTAACGTCACCATCCATAATGACACGTTCGGTCTGCTGGCCTGCTACTACGCCCGGCGCGACGACTCTCTCCACATCGCCAACGCCCACCGTCTGCTGCAGCGCGGCGCCGGGCTGTCACACGATGCGTTGGGGATTGCCGAGCGATTCCTATTTGGCGACTACACGCCCAACCAGCGCACGATTTTGGACGGGGGCACACGCGTTGCCGCCGGCAGCGAGAGCACCTTCGACCTGCATAACGGCCGTTCGCCAACGATTCGGCGGCTGACGGATACCTGGACGACCATTCTCGACGAGCGGCTGGATGTGGCCGTCGATCGGGTCTGCGAACTGTGGCAGACGGCCGTTGCCCGCCACGTCGATCCCGTCGAAACACCCATCGGTCTCATGCTTAGCGGCGGGCTGGACTCACGCATGGTCGCTGGCGGTATTGCCTCGCGCGGCAAGTCCTTCATCGGCCTGACGTTTGGCGACCTGGCCAGCGACGAAGTGCGCATAGCTGGAGAAGTGGCCGCCGCGACCGGGGCCACATGGCTAACGAGTGGCTTGGACGAGAGTTTCTCCATCGATCGCTTTAACTTCGAGCGCGTCAACCAAATGAACGAATCGCTCTACAACCTGATGTGGGACGCCAATCTGCCGATGCTGGCCGCCGAAGGCGCGACTCACTACACCACCGGAGCCACGTTCGAGACCATTCTGGGCGGGCAAAGGGACATCGAGCCGCGGCAGCGCATGATGAAGAACCTGCGCAATGCCCTTCTCGGTCCGTGGCAAACGCTCCCGGCCACGACGGCCGAGCGTGACATCGTCATTGACCAACTCATGGAGCGGGCCCGCAAACGGGCGCGCAACTATGCGTTCCTCCTGACTGAGCCTTACCGCAGCCTGATGACCGACAGCCTGCCTGCCGTGGAAGCCGAGCTGACAGAGCGCATTCATGAGATCACGGCCGCCGGTTCCATCGCGCCCGGCCAAATCATCGAGCGTTTCGACAGCGAGAACTATCAGACCCAACATAGCCGCGATCAGGAGCGACAACTGCTCAGCTACGGTGATCTGATGCTGCCCACCTGCGACCGCGACCTGGCCAACTACCTGACCAATCTTCCGGCGGCAATGAAGTACGACCATGCCCTCTACTATCACGTCATCCGCCGACTCTATCCCGATCTGGCCGCGATCGACGTTCCCAATCTGGGCACCGGTGTCAACAAATCCCAGCTGCAAATCGAGCTGGTGCGCGCCTGGCGAATCCAGCGCAAGGCCCGGCTTACGAGCTGGGTCAACTTCGGCGACTGGATGGCCATGGGCGACAACCTCGACAAGTACGAGCAGCGGTTCCTCGACCAAACCAACTTCTTTGATGCCGACGCGGTGCAGCGCTGGTTCAAGGACATCCGCGCCGGGCGCAAGTTCCTCTACGACGGCAGCGAATCGGCCGGTTTTCTCAATCTGGCAATGCTGCTGGATGCCCACCGGCTAACCGTCTAGCCGGCTTGGCTTCACATAAAAACAAGGGCCAGACGAAATCGCCTGACCCTTGTGCTGCTCGATTTGGTTGCGTGAATGCTGCTACCCAATCAACCCCACAAGCATCGTCAAGATCGTCTCGTAGGCGCTGCGCAACGGCGCCGGCCAACTATTGCTCGGCAGAATCGGCGGGAAGGTGCTGGCGGTGGGGTCGTCGAAGCGGTTGTTCGTGCCGGTTACATCCCACAAGATGTCGCCGCCGGGCACGCCTAGATCAGCCACCATCCCATCCGGCGCGGAGCCATTGTTAGCAAAGGTATTGTCGTGAACCCAGTTACCCTCCGGCAGTTGGCCCACGTCCAGCTCATTCTCGGCAAACGCGCCGGTGCCCGTCAGACTGAACACGGCTATCCCGGCGGTGTTGTTACCCGTAACCGTATTGCCCGTTACTTCAGCGTTGTCGGTTCCCAGCAGCAGGATGCCGACGCCCGGCGGGAGCAATGACGCCGCCCCGCCGCGGGCAAAGTTGTCGTGGTTATTGTCTTCGACCAGGTTGTTGGCCACCAGCGTATTCGACGAGATCTTCGACGTCAACTGCGGCAAGATCACCACAAAGATGCCGGTGCTGTTGTCATAGACATGGTTGTTGCTGATCTCGCCGTTATAGGAGTTTTCGATCTCAATGCCGATGACGTTGCCATAGGCAATGCTGTCGCGAATGATCACGTTCTCGCACTGTCCGGCGTAGATGCCCGCGTCGTCAACGCCGGTCACTTCCACGCGCTCAACGAGCACATCGGTGCTCTTGACCGGATAGATACCGTAAGTACCCACATTCTCCGCATAGAGATCATGGAAGTGAACGCCCGTCGCGCCCTCCACCAGGACCCCGTTATCGGTGTAGTTGATCGTTTGCAGAAAGCCCACCGTGAAGTTGTTTCCGGAAGCAATCACACCTTCGGAGAGCACGCCCTGGCCGTCGAGGATGGGGTAGTCACCCGCCTCATTGGGAATGCCGCGCAAGGTGATGTCGCTCAGGTCCACCACCACACGCTCGTGGTAGATGCCGTACGGAATTTCAATCGTGTCACCCGGTTGAGCGCGATCGACACCCGACTGGATACTTTCGCCCGTTGCCAGCCGAATGGTCATCGGCTCGCGCGCCACAATCGTGGCGCCCGTGGAACCGGCATTGTGCAGCGTCGCCGCCGCCCGCTCCGGATTGTCGATGGACGCGACAACGGGTAACCCGGAGGGCACACCTGCCGGAATGGCCGGCAGGTGGCTCTCATCAGTCAGCGCATAGAGAAACGCCACCAGGTCTTCGTGTTCCTGATCGGTCAACTCAAACCCGTTGACAAACACATCGACATTCTCGGCGCCGTGGGCCAGCCCACCACCGTCTTCATAGAAAGTCACAACCTCATCCAGCGTAGCCATCGACCCGTTGTGCATATAGGGGGCGCTCAGGGCGATGTTGCGCAGCGACGGCACCTTGAAGGCGCCGGGCTGGCCATCGGCCACAACGCCCGCCCGACCGGGATCATCCGACTCCACACCAATGACGCGGAAGGTGTCGCTGGCGAAGGTCGGCGCGGTGTGGCATTCGAAGCAGCGCGTGGCCCCGGAACGAAAGACGGCCAGACCACGCCGCTGCTGCGGCGTCAGAGCGTTGAAATCTCCGGCTGCGTAGCGGTCGAAGGGACTGTCATTGCTGATCAGGGTACGCTGGAAAGCAGCCAGAGCGCGGTTGACGTTTTCGGCCGAAACCGCATCACTGCCCCCGAAAGCCGACTCAAACAGCGCCGCATATTCGGGAATAGCCTGCAGTTCCAGCACCATCGCCGCCGTGTCCGTCACGCCCATCTCGTCAGGATGGGTCAGCGGGAACGTAGCCTGATTCTCCAGGCTAGGCTCGCGGCCGTCCCAGAACAGGTTTTGGACATAGGCGACATTCCACAGGCTGGGCGCATTGCGGGCGAGGGGCACACTGGTGGTGCCGATCGCGGTCGGCTGGCCATCGCCAAAGCCCAGGTCGGGATGGTGGCAAGTGGCGCAAGCGACGTCGTTGTTTTCGCTCAGGACCGGGTCGAAGAAGAGCATATGGCCGAGTGCGGCCGCTTCATCCGTGGTTGGATTATCGGCCGGGTCATTGGTGGCCGGGAACTCGCGCTGCAGACCGGAATAAGCGGGCAAGACGCTGCTTGACCCGGCGCCGGAAGAAGCCGGATCGATCGCTGGATCCTGTTCGCCCGGCACCAGCGCCGCCACGACAAACGCGCCCAGGAACAACAGCACCACGCCCCCCATAATTCCCACAATCCACTTCATCGTAGTCGACATTGTTTTCTCTCCTGTTCGGTCCGCAAGTCCTATGTTACAAGTTGCAACCGTGCCCTGGATGTCAACGACGCGGCTACTTGCCACTTGCTACTTGCAACTTTCCAGTTGTTACTTGCTACTCGCCACCCGCGTCCACGGCCTACTCATGCAGCGTCAGCAAGTACGCCACCACGCCATCGATCTCCTCACCCGTTAACTTCTTGCCGAAGTTCTCCGGCATGACATGCTCAAAGCCCTCGACGATGTAATCGCCCGGCCGCAGAATGGACGTGTAGAGATAGGCGCGGGCGTCGAGGCCATCAACCCGATTCGCAGCGTGGTCGGCAATACCCGCCAGCGATGGGCCCACAATGACCGTATCAACGGCCGTACTGTGGCAGCTGCCGCAGTCTGATACAAACACGGCTTTGCCGACAACTGCCTGAGGGTCCAATGTGGGCGTCGGCAGTGGCGGCGGTGGCTCGCCGCTGCCACAGGACGTAAGGACAGCTACGAGAAGCAGCAGCGCTGTGGCTGCCGCCAATCCGCTCAAAATAGGTTGGTTGGTTGACCGCGGCGGTGCATACATGAGCGCGCGAATTCTAGTGGTTGGCGCGTTGAAATGCAACAGGGAATCGTGGTGGGCGCCCGCGTACCCACTACCGGATGCAAAAGCGCCACCAATCCGGATAAGATTGGCGGCGCTATTCTGTGATCCGTTGGCAGTCGTACTGCGGCGGCTCAATCAGCTAGAGCTTGAGGCTGCGCAACCGCAACGCATTGGCTACGACGCTGATGCTGGAGAAGGCCATGGCCCCGGCCGCCAACACCGGGCTAAGTTGCTGCAGAAAGTTCGGAGCCCAGTCAAACGGGGCCAGAACACCCGCGGCAATAGGAATCAGCACCGTGTTATAGCCAAAAGCCCAGAACAGGTTTTCCTTGATGTTGCGCATGGTGGCCTGTGACAGATGAATGGCCTGCGGTACGCTGCTCAGATCGCCGCGCATCAGCGTGATATCGGCCGTTTCCATGGCAATATCTGTGCCGGTGCCGATAGCGATACCGACGTTGGCCTGAGCCAGCGCGGGGGCGTCATTAATACCATCACCGACCATGCCGACGCGATAGCCTTCATCCTGCAACTGCTTGACGTAGGCGGCCTTGTCGGCCGGCAGCACGTTGGCCATCACCCGATCAATGCCCACCTGGGCCGCAATCGCGTTAGCCGTCGCCATATTGTCGCCGGTCATCATGACCACACTCAAACCCAGATCATGCATCTCCTGAATCGCTTCGGCCGAGCTGTCCTTGATCGTGTCGGCCACGCCGATAAGCGCGACGGCCGTCCCGTCCACTGCCAGCCACATCGTCGTCTGGGCCTGCGCTTCCATTGCCGCCGCATCATCTTGCAGACCGGCCAGGATCACTTCCTCGCGCTCCATAAGACGCTGGTTGCCGACCAGCACGGTGTGACCCTCGACACTAGCAATGATCCCGTGGCCGGGAACAGCTTCAAACGCCTCAGGAATACTCAGCGGCAGGCCACGCGCCTCGGCCTCGGCCACAATGGCGGCGCCGAGCGGATGCTCCGAGCCACGTTCGGCCGATGCCGCCAGCCGCAGCCAGGGATCCTCCGTTGACGGATCCGCTAACGCTAACCCGCTGCCAGCCAGAGCCATTGCCGACGCATCACTCAGCACAATCTGCGTCACAGCCGGCTCGCCCTTGGTAATGGTTCCCGTCTTGTCCAGGACGATGGTATCGAGCTTGTGGGCTTCTTCAAGGGCGGTGCTGTTCTTGAACAGGATGCCATACTCCGCGCCCTTGCCGATGCCCACCATAATCGATGTCGGCGTGGCCAGCCCCATTGCGCAAGGGCAGGCAATCACCAGCACCGCAATCAGCCGCAGCAACGCGTCGACAAACCCGGCCCCGGCCGCCAGCCAGATACCAAATGTGACCAGGGCGATGATAATCACGACCGGCACAAAGATAGCTGCCACCTTATCAACCGAGCGCTGGATGGGCGCCTTGCTTCCCTGGGCCTGTTCCACGAGGCGAATGATCTGGGACAAAACGGTATCCCGGCCCACCCGCGTGGCGGCAATCAACAACATGCCCTGCCTGTTGACCGTCGCGCCGATGACCTCGTCGCCCGCTGTCTTACTGACCGGCAGGCTCTCGCCGGTGATCATGCTCTCGTCCACGGCCGATCGACCTTCAACAACCTGACCGTCGACCGGGATCTTCTCGCCCGGCCGGACACGAATCTGGTCGCCAATGACCACCTGCTCAATGGGAATGTCCCGCTCAACACCGTCGCGCACGACACGCGCCGTCTTGGGCTGCATGCCCATGAGTTTCTTAATGGCCTCGCTGGTGCGACCCTTGGCCTGCGCTTCCAGCAATTTGCCGGCCACGATCAGGGTGATGATCATGGCCGACGTCTCGAAGTAGAGGTGATGACCCAGCGCATGGGATCCAGCCGTTTTGGCCAGTAGGACGGCTACGCTATAGAAATAGGCCACTGATGAACCCAGCGCCACCAGCACGTCCATGTTGGCGCTGCCGTTGCGCAGGCTCTTGTACGCACCGACATAGTAGTCCCAGCCGACATAAAACTGCACCGGTGTAGCCAGGGCGAAGAAAAGCCAGTCGACCCACAGAGCGTTGGCCCAATCACCCAACAAACCAAAGTCGCGCCCCATGCTCAAAATGAACAACGGCAAGGTGAAGATGACACCGACCGTCAGACGACGCTTCTGGTGGGCAATCTCCGCTTCGCGTGCGGCCGCTTCGGCATCCTCAATCTCTTCACCGACGGCAGTTTCCACCACGTCATAGCCGGCCTTGCGGACGGCCGCCACCAGCTCAGCGCGGTTCACAGCGCCTGGCGCATAGCTGACCACGGCCTTCTCGCTGGCATAATTGACGCTGGCGTCTAAAACGCCGTCGGTCTTTTTCAGACGCCGCTCAATGGTGGCGGCACAATTGGCACAGGTCATGCCCAGCAGTGGCAGCTCCAACTCGGCCGTCGGTACATCGTACCCGGCGCGCTTGATCCGCGCGATCACCTCAGTGGCCACATCCTGATCGCCTGCCAGGGCAGGATCATAGGTGAACGTCACTTTTTCGCTGGCGAAGTTGACGCTGGCGTCCGTGACGCCCGGCACTTTCTTGGCGTTTCGCTCGACTGCGGCGACGCAGTTGGCGCACGTCATACCTACAACAGGTAACGTTAGCTGCTTCTCGGACATAGATCGACCTGTGCCTCCCTGATGACAACTAGCTCAGGGTAATCAGACCCTCCGGCGGGTAGTTAATCTCGACCAACGTCTGGCGAATGGTGTCCCAATCGGCCGGAGCGTCCCAGGTCACCGTCACCATTTGGCTCTCCTGATCGGCGTCAACCTCCGTCACGCCGGCCACGTCGCCCAGTTCCATCTTAATCGTATGAACACAATGTCCGCAGCTAATCGCCGGTACTTTAAACGTCTTGTTTTCCATCTCATTTCTCCTAAATTGAACTGATTGATTCGCCTGATGATCGACCGCCCTACTTCTTGCCCGTCACCGCAAACACACTGGTGATCTCCTGCAGCATCCGCTCCCGTTCTTCGGCATCATCGCCTTGAATGGCCGTGGTCATGCAGGTGCGCAGGTGATTATCCAGCATCATCGTGTTGACCTTGCTCAGCGCTGCCTGGACAGCCTGGATCTGCGAGATTACATCGATGCAGTAGGTATCGTCCTGAACCATCCGCTCAATGCCCTTGATGTGGCCGGCGGCGCTGGCCAGTCTGCGGGTTACGTCGGTGCGAAGTGTGTCGTCCATCATCGTGTCTTTATCCCTACCCCCCTGGGGAGGGGGTATAGAGATAGTTTAGATCAGTCCCCGGTCTTTGTCAATGATCACGCCCTGCCGGATAATCGGCGGATGAGTGAGCCCGCCAACTCTCTTCGATTCGCCCTCGTCCACAGCCCGCTCACTGGCCCGGAGGTCTGGTGGCCCGTAGCAGCCCGACTGCGCGACCTCGGCCATGTGGCCATAGTGCCCGATTTACACGACGACCCATCCGACCCGCGACCGCTGTGGCAGCAGCATGTCAGGTCGGCCGTGGACGCGATCACCATGGACCCGCCGGCCGATGAAGACGGCCGTATGCCTACCGTTCTCGTCGCTCACAGCGGGGCCGGCCCCCTGCTGGGCCATATCGGCGCGGCCTTGCTCAACAGACCCGCGGGGTATCTCTACGTCGACGCGGGCCTGCCACCGAAGACACGCCAAAGCCGTCTCGACCTGATCCGAGTAGAAGGCGGTGAGTGGGTTGGTTCGTTTGAGGCGTTCCTGCACGCGGGCGGCGCCTTTCCCAACTGGACAGAGGCCGATCTGGCCGACACGCTGCCCGACCCGGCCGACCGTCAGATGGTGATCGCCACCTTGCGGCGGCGAGGGTTGGCCTACTTCAGCGAGCTCCTGGAAGCCAGCGGACCGGTGCGGGTCATGCCGGGCGCCTACCTGCAGTGGACACCCTCGTATGACATCTACGCGGAACGGGTGGCGGCCTTCGGCTGGCCGTTGCAGCGGTCACCCGCCGGTCACTTCCACATGTTGGTAGATCCTCAGACTGTGGCGGCCGATCTGGTGGCCCTGGCCCGACAGTGACCTGTTGGTTAAAACGCCTGAACGGATGAACCCCGTTTCCCTCCTGTAGCCCAGGTTACCTCCCTCAAAATGTGGGTCAACCTTCATACCGAGCGTTAAAAATCCGCGAATCTTGTTGTGATGCCGCCGTCACGGCTTTATACTGCGTCGCTAGGGACACGATCTGTCTGTGTGTAGCCCCACGCATGGGGCAGCAGCGGTCGAAATGACGGAGAAAATTGACATGAACCACACCCCAAGCAACGCGGGTCTGAAACGACAACCCATACGTCTGGTTTTCACTGCCTTAATCCTGGCCGCTCTGGTGGCCGCCTTCTGGCCCGCCGCCCTCTCGCTGCGAGCCGCGGCCTTCGAGGCCGCCGACGAGGCTGAACTCGTGACAGCCATCACGGCTGCCAACGCGGCCGGCAGCGGCGCGCACGAGATTACATTGACGGCCGATATCACCCTGACCGGCGCGCTCCCGGCCCTCAATAATGCCACGGCCACCTCCATCACCGTGGTCGGCAACGGCCATACGCTGACCGGCGACGGCGCCCATACCGTCCTGGTCATCGCCCCGGGCACCACGGTGACCATCGAAGACGTCACGGTGACCGGCGGCGCAGGCAGCAGTGGCTCCGAGGGTACCGGCGGCGGGGGTATATTTAATCAGGGCACGCTGACCATCCTAGATAGCATCGTCACCGGCAACGCGGCTGTGCGCGGCGGCGGCCTGCTCAATGAGTCGACCGGCAACACCGTGGCCGCGACCATCGTGCTCAGCAGTACGCTGACGGCGAACACGGCCACAAACGGCGGTGCCATCGCCAATCGCTCCGCCGGCAGCCTGGCGTCGGTCAATCTTGATCGAGTGACTGTCAGCGACAATTCGGCCACCGCCGGCGGCGGCGGTATCGACAACGCCGCAACCGGATCCGGCAATGCCCAGCTCGTGGTCGTTCGCGCCTTAATCAGCGGCAACGAGAGTGATCGCGGCGGCGGCATCGCCACCCAGGCCGGCGATAGTAGTCTGGCTAAGCTCTCGCTCCTGCGCACCCAACTTACAGGCAATTCGAGTACGTCCGGCGGCGGCCTGGCATCGACCAGTTCCGGCAACGGCCGCAGTGAAAGCTTCATTACCCAGGTAACTTTCGACACCAATCAAACCACCGGTGACGGCGGCAGTGTCTTTCAGGAATCAGCGGGCGGGACAACGGTTCTGGTCGCCACCAATCTGACCGTCTCCGGCAACACCGCCGGTGGGCAGGGCGGTGGCATCGCCGCCAACGCGAATGGCGGCAGTTCCGCCGTGCGATTGACCTATGCGACCATAGCCGGCAACGCGGCGGCCACCGGTCAGAATCTGTCCGGCGCGACATCGGGCGGCACCACGACCGTCACCATCGGCAGCAGCATTATGAGCGCCTCGGATGCCGACTGTGCTTTGACCGGCGCCGTCATTGTTTCCAACGGCTTTAACATCGGCAGCGACACGACCTGTGCCCTGACCGCACCCACAGACCTGACCGGAGTGGACCCGCAGCTGGAGCCGCTGGCTCTCAACCTTCCCGGATCCACGCCCACCCGCGCCCTGGCCGCCAACAGTCCGGCCATCGACCGCGTCACCTACAGCTACAACGGCTGCGGCACCGATACCCTGACCGACCAGCGCGGCGCCGCGCGCCTGCAGGGCATCAAGTGTGACAGCGGTGCCTATGAGCGCGATCAGCCGGCGCTCAATTGTCAAGCTCCCTACAGTGCCGACTCTGACGCCTCTCTCAATGAAGCCATATTGTGCCTGAACGCCGCCGGCGCAGGCAGCCACGCGCTGGCCATTACCAGTCCCATTACGCTGGCCGGTCCCTCAGCACCGCTAACCAATGCGGATGCCGACGAGATCGTCGTGACCGGCAACAGCCACGTGGTGAATGGGGACGGTCGTGGAACGGTGTTCACCGTTGGGCCTGCCACGACCGTGACGATGAGCAACCTCACGGTCACCGGCGGCGCGGGCAGCAGTTGGACAAACCGCAGCAGCGGCGGTGGGTTCTATGTCCGCGGCAACCTGGCCCTGACCCAGGTTACGGTCGAAGAAAGTAGCGCCCATGTCGGCGGCGGCATTTTTCTCGATGGCGATTCGGCCGAAGCGTCGTTGACATTGCAGCAGGTAACCCTGCGCAACAACAGCGCCACCCAGGCGGGCGGCGCTGTCGCCGTGACCGGCAACGACGGCTCAGCCAACGCCGCGATCACGTCGAGCCTGATTACGGGCAACACCAGCAATGATACCGGCGGCGGGTTGGACATCGGCGGCTATGACGGCGCGGCCGTCGTCACCGTACAGGACACAACCTTCTCCGGCAACACAGCCAAGATTGGCGGCGCCGCCTTCGTCAATGGCAATGGCAGCACGGGGTCCGCTGCGCTGGAAGTGGCACGAAGCACCTTCTCGGCCAACTCGGCGACCAATGCAGGGGCCATCGGCATCAACGGCAACAGTGGCACCGCCACCGTCGCTCTCCGCAACAGCACCGTCTCCGGCAACAACGGCGACAAGAGCGGCGGCGCAATCATCAACTCGGGCAATGGCGGCACGGCGAGCTTCACCGCGCGCTTCGCCACATTCGCCGACAACACGTCCCCCAGCGCTTCGCTGCTGCAGAACGGCTCCGGTGCCACCACCACCTTCACCGCGTCCATTCTCGTCGGCAGCGAGACCGGGTCGTTGTGCCTTGTAAACGGCGGCACGATTGCGTCCGGCAACTACAATGTCGCCAATGACGATTCATGCGGCCTGAACGAGTCAGCCGATGTGGAAGATGGCACGGCCGATCTGCTGCCTCTGGCGGCCAACGCACCCGGTACAACGCGCACTCACGCCCTGGGTCAGGACAGCGACGCCCGCAATCGCGTGCCCGGCGGCAGCGCCGGCTGTGGTTCGGACGTACTCGTTGACCAGCGAGGTATTGCTCGACCGCAACCGGCCGAGGGACAGTGCGACAGTGGGTCGTTTGAGGTAGTCGAAGGTGCCCCGCCCGCCGGGCCGCAGAGCATTTTCTTGCCGATAGTCGTGCGCTAGCCGCAACAACGAGGACGCTAGCGCTGCTCCAGCCGGAAGGCGATATCGCGGCCCATGCCCTGGACCGTGGCCAAATGGATCCAGAGCAACGCCAGCGCCTCCAGATGCCGGGCGGCCGATAGGGGCCCGGCATCGACAGCCGCGAAACCAAGATCTTCGGCCAGATCACAGACGGCCGTTTTGGCCATCAAGTCATCGCCGCAGACGAGCATCGTCGCCGCAACGCCCCCGTAGTCGGGATTGTCCATGCTCTCCGCGCCGATGGTGTTGAAGGCCTTGATCACCTTGGCCCCCGGAACGAGCGCTGCGATCTGCTGGGCTCCGGAGCTGTCCGGGTCGACGAGGGATCGCAAGCCGGGCGCGATGGGATTGGTGCAGTCGACAATGACCTTGCCGCTCAGATCGCCCAGTTCGGCCAGCGCTTCGGGAACGGCCGCAAACGGCACCGCCAGGACAATAGTGCTCGCATGGGCGGCCACTTCACGGCGGCGTCGTGCAGTTACAGTCGGCGGCATTGGGGCCATCATCGCCGCGACCTTGGTCGACTCCGGATCACGTGTGGCAAAAGTCACCATATGGTCCGCCTTCGCCCAGCCCTGGCCCAGGGCCGATCCCACACTCCCTGTTCCAACAATTGCAATATGCATAGCCACTTCTCCCAAGCGAGGCGCTGTAATCAGTGCGTCGCCACCCTAGGGCACGTTGGTCGGGTCCCAACTGGTGATAAAGCCCTCATTGAATGAATCGAGTGTCGCCATGTCGTCGGCGCCGATACTGAAGTCGAAGACGTCAGCGTTTTCGCGAATCCGGTCAGGATTGTTCGATTTGGGCAGCACGACAAAACCCTTCTCCAAAGCCCAGCGAATGAGAATCTGGGCCGGCGTCTTATCGTAATGGGCGGCGATCTCGACCAGCCGCGGATCGCCCAGCTTCCGGCCTTTCGTGATCGGGCTGTACGCCTGCAGGGCAATGGCATTGGCTTCGCAAAACGAGACGACATCGTGGCGATCGCCGTACACATAGGGGCTCAACTCGATCTGGTTGACCGCCGGAACAACACGTGCGTAGCCCATCAGTTCCTCCAGGTGTCGGACCATGTAGTTGCTCACGCCAATCGACCGGCACACGCCATCGTCCAGCAGAGTCTCCATGCCTTTCCACGAATACTGACGCTTGCCCTGCACCGGCCAATGAATCAGGAACAGGTCCATATAGTCAAGCCCCATGATGCGCAGGCTCTCGCGACAGGCGGCAATTGCCGAATCATAGCCCTGATCCGACTCCCACAACTTGGTGGTCACGAAAATCTCCTCGCGGGGCAGGCTGGAAGCACGAACGGCCGCGCCGACATCCGCCTCGTTGCCATAAATGCGCGCCGTATCGATGTGACGATAGCCAATCGACAAGGCATCGAGCACCGTCTCATAGGTTTGCCTGCCCTGCGGACTCTTGATAGACACCCAATCCCAAGATCGGGATGTCAACGCCATTATTGAGGTGCAATGTTGTCGCCTGATTCATCATATTCAATCTCCTACTCCAGCGGTAATTGGTCAATCATCGGAAACGGGTTGATATGGGCTTCCGTCGCTGCCTCGCGCTCGTCTTGCCGTTCCTGCCGCCACGTCCAAACGGCCAGCAGCAGGCCAATGAATACCAGCCCGCCACGGCCAGACTGGTGGTTTGCAGACCCGCGACCTGCGCTTCGGCCGAGGCGGCCGTGGCTCCGCCCGGCACAGGACCCCCGGACGCGCGAAAAACCAGCGTCGCCCACAGTGCCCCCAACGCGGCAATACCCACCGTCTGGCCCAGGCTGCGCGTTGTGGCCAACAGGCTGGAGGCAATACCCAAGCGGTCGCTGGGCACCGAGCCCATAATTGCGCTGTTGTTTGGTGACTGGAACAGGCCGACGCCGATGCCGACCGGCAAATATCGCAGCATGAAGCCCACGGCCGTGGTATCGGTCTGCAATGTGCTCAAGGCCAGATAGCCGAAAATCGTCACCGCCAGGCCGGTGACCGTGATTGGCCGCGAGCCAAACCGGTCGGATAGCGTGCCGGAGATCGGCGCGGTGATGCCCAGCGCCACCGGCAGCACCGCCAGGAGCAGGCCAACCTGCTGCACGCCGTAGCCCAGCACATTCTCCAGATAGAACGGAATCAGCACCCCGCTACCCAGTCCGATGAACACCAGCAAACCCGTGGTCAGGTTGACGGTAAACAGGCGATTGCTAAACAGATGCGGGTCCACGATGGGCTGAGGGTGGTGGCGCTCAATGTAGACGAACGCAGCGAAGGTGATGACGGCGGTGACGAACAAGCCGATCGTTACCGGATTGGTGAAGCCCTCATTCTGCCCATTGGTCAGGCCCAGCAACAGGGTCAGCAACGACAGCGACAACGTGGCCGCCCCGCCCAGGTCAAAGCGCTGGCCGCCACGCGGCATGACTCACAGGCACGTAGCGAATTGCCAGAAACGTGCCCAGGATGCCGATCGGCACATTGACAATGAAAATCCAGTGCCAGCGCAGACGCTCCAGAATGAAGCCGCCCGAATGTCGGGCCGGTAACAATGCCGATCGACACAATGGACCCGCCAATGCCCAGCGCACGACCTCGTTCGCCCGGCGGAAATGCCTCGGTCAGAATCGCCAGCCCCAGCGCCAAAATGAGCGCCGCGCCGACGCCTTGCAGCACGCGGAAGCCGATCAGCCAGCCCACCGTCGGCGCCAGACCACACAGCAGCGAACCGGCCGTGAAAACCACAAAGCCCAAGGTGTACAGCCGCTTCTTGCCGTACATGTCCGCCAGACGGCCGACAATGGTCTGCAGCGTCGTAATGGTGAGCAGGTAGGACAGCACCACCCACTGAATGGTGGCGAAGTCCGTGTCCAGGGCCTCGACCATCGTCGGCAACGACACATTGACAATGCTGCCGTCGATGGTCGCCAGGAACACGCCCATGGCGACGGCCAGCATGACATACCACTTGCGTGAGTAGTCGACAGGTTCCGGATTGACCGGTGTTGCCAGGCTGGTCATACGGTCACGGGCATCGGAATAGGGCTACACGAAGTGCTGTCATCTTGAACTATTGGTCATTTCTTGGTTCGGGTATTTCAGTGCGTGGTCGACGCTGATTCACAGCCAATTCATAGGAGCGACGGAGCAAGTTCACTGCCTGCTCCAGGTGCCCCGGCTCGCGCAAATAGAAGCTGATCCAGCCGCTGTCGGCCAACAGATGGTGGGGCTGGGCCAGACCGGCAGCCACGACTTCATCCCGCACCTTGGTGGGAAACGGGATGTCCAGCAGCTGATCGCCATGGATGTGGCCGATCTCCCGACGGCTGTTGTACAAGTACTCGACTCCGCCAAACCGATGCGGGGCAACGGTCATGCCGTCCCAAGTCAGGACGATAGCAGTAATGTGTTGCTGTGCGCCGGGAAGGGTCACGGATTTCCTTTGGGCAAGGGTCACCCCCATCGCCCAATTCAGATAATACGACACTGGCAGCGGTCTGTAACCAGTTCAGCCGCTCACTTTCTACTCCGATAGCGAAGTGGCCGCGCCGGGTACCTCAAGCAGCGCCAGATGGTCGACCCGGCTGTGGTAATGAAGCCGCCACATCTCCCGATCGGGATGCTCCACGAATTCATAGCGTGTCACGCCGGTATTCTTGCACCATACTTCACAGCGCCGGAAGGGGCCGATATTGAAGATGTGGTCAAACGACATCTCGATGACGCCGCCATGACAAACAGCGATGACCGTCTGGTCGCGATGCCGCTCGATCATATCCTCGATGAACAGCCCCACGCGCACGCGAAAGTGCATCATGCTCTCGCCGTTCTCGCGGCTGGGAGTAATCGAAGCAAACGGCCGTTCACTGCCCCAGAAGTCGCTGTACTCCGGCAGGTCGTCGCTCGGCCAGGCGACGTGGTCGGCGCGGTTGTTGCCAATCTCCCGAATACGTTCATCAGGCTGAATCTCCAATCCATACGCTTGCGACAGGTAACCGGCCGTTTCCATTGCCCGGGCCATGGTGCTCGCATACAGAACATCCGGCGCCGGCACTTCCGTTGGCATCCATTCGCCAAGCGCCGCCGCCTGCTTGCGGCCAAGTTCAGTCAGGGCAGTATCCTGATTTCCACCCGTCCAGTCACTTAAATTGACATGGCTCTGCCCATGTCGAACAAAGTACAGATGCATAGTGGCCCCTTTCTCCTTAGTGAGAATCCTACTTTACCGCAGGCCGCCTAATCGGCCAATGACGTTGACGGCTGACAGCCTAGTGACACGGCGTGCCCGCGGAGTGTATCCTGCCCGCGTTCCGTTCGACCACCCCAGATAACTGACGGCCACGGTTGTTCCCAGATCAGAGATGGGCGGGAAGACAGGGTCCGACGGCCGAGCCACACTGCGGGGAAAGTGTCGGCCCTTGGCAATCAGACGATCCGTCATATCCCGCCGATACATTATCGGTCCACGGACACAGCATTCTCCAGTTCGACAATGATCCGTTCCTGGCCCAGGGTTGCGCCGAGCGTAGAGTGTTCGACGGCGTAAAGAGCGGTGGGGTCCAGCCTTGCCAGCCGCAGCGTGATACCGTTTTCGCGCAGCTGTTCTTCAAATTCCGACATTGACTTGAGCGCCGTATACTCAATGTCGGGAATGGCGCTACAGTCCAGTACAAGGACCTTGGCATCGGACTCCTTGACCATGTCGCCGAGCTTTTCGAGCACCCAGGCAATGTTGGCGAAATAGAGCCGGCCTTCCGTACGCGCGATCAGCACCGTGGGAGTCGTTTCACCCGTGGGATACTCGTCCAGCGGCAAATAGACATCCGAGTCCGGTTTGCGACCCAATGCATACACCGGCGGTCGGTTTGCCTGGGCGATCAAGCTGATCATCGAAATGATCACGGCCACGAGGATGCCCTGCAACGTACCCAGGATCATGACGCCGAAGAACGCTATGAGCGCCCAGATCAACTCTCGGCGACCGAACTTGGCGATGTTGCGAAACTCACCTATGTTGATCAACCCCGCCGCGGCCACCAGCATCAATGATCCCAGGGTGGCTTCAGGCATGAGGCTAATGACCGGCGCCAGGAAGAGCAGGGTGAGTACGACGACACCAAATGTCACCAACTGTGCCAGTTGGGAACGCGCCCCCGCGGCTGAATTGACGGCCGTTTGCGATGTGCCGCCGCCTGCCGGATAGGCCTGGAAAAGGCTGCCGCCAAGATTTGCCACGCCCAGCGCAAATAGCTCACGATTGGGATCGGGCACCGGCTCTCCGTGGCGTCGGAAGGCGCGGGAGGCTGCTGTGGACTCCGTAAACGACATCAGGGCGATGCCCAGGGCCGGCAGCCATAGCGATCCCAGCAGCGATGGATCAGGCAAGGCCAGCGAGGGCAGCCCGGAAGGAATCTGCCCAATGGTGGCAATGCCCAGCTCCGTGACATTGAGCAATGACGACAGACCAATGCCAACGACGACCGCAACGAGCGGCGCAGGGATGCGCGGGGCAACCCTTGGAAGCAGCAGTAGAATTGCCAGCATCAGGAGAGACAACAGGACAGTCGGCCAGTTGATTTGACCGAGACCTTCCACCACGGCCAGCAGGGTCTGCGAGACTGATTCGCTGGGGATCGACAACCCCAGAACCTTGCCCAGCTGGCTGACAAAGATGACAACGCCGATCCCTGCCTTGAAGCCGGTCAGGACCGGTAATGAGATAAAGTCTGCCACAAATCCCATTCGCAGCAGCGACGCAGCCACGAGGAATAGGCCCACCAGAAACGCCAAGGTAGCCGCAGCCGTTACCCGGTCAGACGTACTGCTTGATGTGCCCACAGCAGCAGCCAGAGCCGAGACGGTCAGCAAGGAAAGCGAGCTTGTCGTACTGACGCTTAACGGCCGCGAGGTGCCCAACAGGACATAGACAAGCATGGGGACCAGCGCCACGTACAGGCCCGACTGAATGGGCAGGCCGGCAATTGTGGCGTAGGCCATTGCCTGGGGAATGACCACGGCGGCCGCGATGAGCCCCGCGACGATATCGGTGCGCAACCAGGCACGCGGGTAATCGGGCAGCCATCCAAACATAGGGATGTATTTGGCAATTCCGGTTGGCGCAGCAGTTTCGGTCAAGGTCGGTAACTCCTGATACGTTCGTCACGCAGCGACGCTGAAACCTTCATCCTGAGACAGAATCGGCGCTGGCCTGTGACGCGTCGGCCGACTGTTGCGGAGGGTGAGTCCTACACCAGCCACCGAGGGCCAAAACAAGTGCCGAACTATGCCACCGCCGAGATCGCTTGAACTGCCAGACCCAAGCGGGCATTAGGCCACCCGCACGCTGCTTATGCGTACAAACGCGATCTCTACAATGAACTTGTCCTGATTTTATCCTTGTGACTCAGACCGGCCAGCCCAAGGGTACTCTAGCGTTAAAGTCGTGAAGCGATGCAGGCGTCTCCGAGCTTCGGCGCTTCATGACCGACATCGAAGCAACCCTGACCCGACGACTCACGTCAAGCGTCGCTCCAGCTCGATTTCATCCCGAATGGGGATGCCATAGTCGCCTATCTGCGGGATGGGCTTCAACCGGCGCGCTCGCTCGACCGCCCCGCTGTCCACACGCACCAGATGAAATCCGCGGCGCTGGTAGAAGCGCAAAGCATCGAGGTTGTCGTTGGTCGTGATCAGCCACAGCCGGGCGCACTCCGCCCGGCGCGCGACCTCGTCAACAGCCTCGATTAGGGCGGTGCCGGTGCCTCTGTAACGTGGCCGGCTATCCAGCGTCACTATTTCGCAGGCATCGCCGTCGATACGGTACGTGATTAAGCCGGCGGGCCGGCTGTCCACTTCGGCGATGAATCCGGGCAGGTCGCCGGGAACAATCAATTCATCATGGGCGATGACATAGGGCGCACCCCAGTTCTCCACCATGAAAGACTCAAGCCAAGGCCGGTCGGCCGATTCGATGGGACGAATGATGGGTGACATCGTCGGAAACACAAATGGGCCAGACCGCGCGAGGCAGCCTGGCCCAGGATTCAACGCCAGGGCGGACGACTAGCTCTGCCGCGCCCGACGCGTAATCGCATCGACCAGCACGGCAATAAGCAGCACCGAGCCGGTGACGACAAACTTGACGCCGGCTGACACATTCAGCAGACCCATCCCGTTCTCGATTGTGGCGATGACCAGCGCGCCCAGAAAGGCGCTGACCACGCGGCCGCTGCCACCGAACAGACTCGTCCCGCCGATAACGGCCGCGGCAATGGAGTTCAGCAAGAGGCTGCCACCGCCGGCCGCCGTGTCCACCGAACGCAGACGGGAGGCGAGGATAATGCCACCCGCGCCAGCCATAACGCTGGACAGCATGAAAACGATCATGCGAATCCGTTCAACCGGGATACCTGCTCGACGCGCCGCCTCTTTGTTGCCGCCGATGGCGTAGACATAGCGGCCGAATCTGGTGCGGTTGGCGATGAACGTGAAGATGACCAGCAGGATGAGCATGATCAGGCCCACCATCGGCACGCCGCGGTCTTGATTGGCGAAGTACACGGCCACAAACGTGATGAGAGCCAGCAGCGCAATTTGCAGGGCGATGATGCTCATGGGCACGGTGGGCATATTTCGCGCCCGTCGCGTGCGAACCTCATTCAGCAGGCCCAGCGCAAACAGAAGCACGATGGCCCCCCCGACCAGCCACCCCCATAGCGGCGGCAGGAAGTAGTTGGCGATACCGATGACGACGCTATTCTGAATGACAACAGTGCCCGATCCACCGATCAGTAGCAGCACCACGCCATTCCAGATAAGAAGGCCGGCCAGCGTCACCACAAAGGACGGCAGCTGAAAGCGGGTAATGAAGAAGCCCTGTGTCAGACCGATGATGGCAGCAATGGTCAGACCGGCCAAAATGGCCACCAGCCAGAACCAGCCGTCCGGTTCACGCAGGCGCAGGGCCACAAACACAGCCACCACGGCGCTGACATAGCCAATAGACAGGTCAATCTCGCCCAACAGGAGCACGTAGACCACGCCGATGGCAATCACGGTGATACCGGCCATCTGCACGATCAGGTTGACGAAATTACGCGGGCTGAGGAAGTTCTCGTTCAGAATCTGGAAGATAATGGCAATGACGATCAATCCCAGAAGGATTGGCAGCATGCCCACATCACCGCGCCGTAAACGCAGCAGGTAACTTGCAATATAGTCACTGAACCCGTTCGACTGGGTCTCGGCAACTTCAACTTCACCGGAGATATCATTCTGGTCGCTCATGAGGCCTCCGCCATTCCTGGTACGAATTGCAGCTTACCGGCGGTAATGGCATGGACGATGTCCTGTTGTGTGACATTACCAACATCATAGATACCCATCGTTTGGCCCAGCCGCAGCACGGTTATGCGGTCTGCCACCTCAAAGATGTCGTGTAGATTATGGGAGATCATCACGACGGCCAGGCCCTTGTCGCTCAAGGTGCGAACCAGCTCCAGCACCTGGCGCGTCTGGGCCACACCCAGAGCGGCCGTTGGCTCATCCAAAATCACCAGCCGCGAGTTCCACATGACGGCCTTGGCCACGGCCACGGACTGGCGCTGACCACCGGAGAGTTCGACCACCTTCTGACGCACCGACCGCAGGGACGTCACCGACAGTGAGGCGAGCGTCTCGATGGCCGACGCTTCCATGCTGGCCTCATCCAGCCGAAACGGGGCATTGATTCGCTCACGACCCAGGAACATGTTTGCGACCACATCCAGGTTATCGGCCAGGGCGAGGTCCTGATACACCACCTCGATGCCCAGCGCAGCGGCGTCACGCGGGTTGTGAATGTGAACTTCTTTGTCGTCATAGACAATCTTGCCGCTGTCAAAGGAGTAGATCCCGGCGATGCCTTTAATCAGAGTCGATTTACCGGCCCCATTGTCACCCACCAGGGCCATCACCTCCCCGGGACGGACTTCGAAGTCGACGTTCGTCAGCGCCTGGACGGCGCCAAAACTCTTGTTGATGCCGGTACAGTAAAGAAGGGGTTTGCTGTCTGCCATGGTCAATCCTTGTTGGTTACTCTCAACCGCTAGACCACTTGCGGCCGGCGGCTATTCACGGATAAGGTGTCGAATTGTGAGTGTCACATGAACGCGCATTATAGCAGGAACGTGGCAATATCAAATCATTATGGACTTTGGGCGGCGGTAGTTGGACAAACTAACCAAGGTGTAGCCGGTCACCCGGGAAGAGGGGCGATCGGTGTCGAATCCATGAAGGCCATCGTGGCCGACAGATCGCGCGTCTCGCCGGCCGCACCCACGCCCATAACCGACAATGCCCCGGCGGCATTGGCCAATCGCTGCGTCTGGGCAAGCTCCCAGCCGTGCCACACACCGGCAATGAAGCCCGCGGCAAACGAATCGCCCGCGCCGGTAGCGTCTACAGCCTGCACCAGAAAAGCGGGCAACTGGCGTACTTCGCGGCTCCGGGTCATCATCAAGGATCCAGCAGCGCCCATTTTCAGCGCCACCGTACTAACGCCGAAGTCAAGCAGTGCGCGCGCCACATCAGCGGGCGCCTGAAGTCCGGTCAGGGCCTGAGCCTCAGGCAAGCTGGGCACGAAGTAGTCAACGTGCGGCAGGCACGGGACCATGAGCTCCCGCCAACGGCCGTTCGCGTTCCACACCGTGTCCAGAAACGTGATCACGCCCGCGCCCTTGGCGCGCCGGAGAAGCTCGGCCGTCGGTTCGCCATCAATGCCCGGCATGACCATCGACCCGGCCACATGCAAGATCGCCGCGTCTTCGACCAGAGCCATATCGACATCGTCCAACGTGTAACTGGCGTTGGCGCCGATGTAGTGGACAAAGCGCCGCTCGCCGTCCGGGGCCACCATGACCATTGTGGCTGAAGTGCCCACTTGCGGATCGCGGACCACCGCCCGACGGCCGATGCCGCGAGCGTCCAGCTCAGCCACCAGGAAATCGCCAAAAGCATCCGTGCCTACCTTGCCCGCCACGTCAACCGGCAGACCAAGTCGGGCCAATACGGTAGCCGTATTCAGCGCGCAGCCGCCCGTGTGGAGGCTCATCTCATCGACCAGTGACAATCCGCCGGGCATGGGCACATCGGCGATGGGACGGCCGACGACATCAGCAACCATAATTCCGAGGCAGAGGACATAGCGTTCAGGATGTGGGGCCATGGGTAACTCCTGCAGCAAGTATATCCATCCTGAGCTACAATGCCGCCTGCGCTGCCCAACGTCGCCGGGTCTCGAATCAGGTGGCGGATTCCGTCACCCTTTGTCGCAGTGCGGTTCCTTGCATGCTCCTTAGCTGCGGGTTCTTCAACCCGCAGAATGCAAACACAACGACTTCCGGCACCCAAATAGACCTTGGAACCAAATTATGAGTCACTCACAATCTATTGACTACACGCAAAACAGCGGTCATGTCTATCATGTCAGCGAGGAGACAGCCATCAGCCGCTTTGAGCCACGGCCGATTCGCCCCGACCACCCCCTCCATCCTCATAGCCCGGTCGTCTGGGCCATCGGTCCGCGACTGCTGCACAACTACCTCCTGCCCCGCAACTGCCCTCGTGTGACTTTCTACGCCGGTCCGTTGACAACGGCCGATGATGCCGCCCGGTTCCTCGGCCACACGGACGCCACGCACGTGGTCGCCATCGAATCGGTCTGGTTGGACCTAGTGCTGAGCACGCCGCTCACACTCTATACCCTCCCCGCCGAGGGATTCGCCTGTATCGACCTGATAGCCGACTATTGGGTATCAGATACGGCCGTATCCCCGGCGAAAGTCGAACACATCACCCGCCCACCTACAAGACTGACTACGCGAAACGTTGAGCTGCGCGTGGTGCCGTCCCTCTGGCCGCTGCGCGATGCTGTGCTCGATTCGACGCTGAGCTTCTCGTTTATCCGCATGGCCCATGCCGCGCCACGGCCGTGACGGTTGGCGCTTAAAGCACAAGCTCCAGGGCCAGGCCATATTCCTCGACGTCGGGGGATCTGGCCGGGACCTGTTGAAAGCCGATTTGTTGATAAAACTGAATTGCCCGCTGCTGCGCCCACGACGTCGTCAAATAGACCGACCGGTATTGTTGCTGCCGTGCAAAGTGCAGGAGCTCATCGATAACGCGAAACCCAATGCCCTGCCCTTGATAGGCATCGAGCAGCCACATCCGCTTAATCTCAGCCGTCTGCTCGTCGAGTCGCCGAATTGCGCCTGTGCCAACCAGGCGGTCGTTATCCAGGGCCACCAGGAATAGCCCAGCCGGCGGCACATAGAGGTCGTCAACGCGATCCATGTCACTGAGATTCTCGACCTGGAGGAAATACTCACGAAACGATTCCCATGTGGTGTCCGGCGCGAACAACTGATGGGCAACGGTCAGGATCACTTCCTTGGCGGCGTCTACTTCGGTCTCATGGATGGGTCGAATTTGTATGGTCATAGGTCTATCTCCTGACTGGTATGGAGTCTAGCAACTTGCCTGGAGCTTGGTGCCCACTTAGCATGGCCGGTCAGTCAGTTCAAGCCGCATATGCACATCATCGCCCTGCACTGCCGCCACCGTAAACCCCACATGCCGGTAGAACGCAATAGCCCGGGTTTGAATCGTCTCCGTGGTCAACACAACGGCCGAATAGCCGACCGCCGTGGCGAAGTCCAGCAACTGCTTGGTCAGTCTGTAGCCGATCCCCTGGCCCTGATAAGCCTCGCGCAGCCACAGTCGCCGCAGCTCGGCCGTTTGGTCGTCGAAGCGGCGGATAGCGCCGGTGCCAATAATCGCATCGCCCACCACCGCCACCAGGAATGTGCCGGCCGGGGGCCGATAGATGGTGTCATGACTGTGCACGTCATCAAATATCCCGCGCGACTCGAGCCGTGCCCGGAAATCAGCCTGGCTTTCGTTCGGGCTAAACATAGGCTGGGCCACCGACACAATCAGCGCCACCGCGGCATCAGCCTCGCCCGGCCGTATTGGCCGAATGTCAACCGTCATTCTATCTACCCCTTTCAGCACGCAAGTGGGCAGGTGACGTTTGCCCGCCGAAGATATGACAGACATCACTGTCACCCTGGGCCAACTGCGGGTATTATACGCTCGGAGCGCCCCTTTGCTCCAAGGAGAATCGGATGACGGACCCAACCCCACCTCCCGAGCGTCCACCCGCAATTGATTTGACCGAGTTCCCACCGGCCGATCTAGACGCCTGGCGCGATGCGGCCGCTGCCTCCAACAACGGCAAGCCGTTCGATAAGCTGACGACGCCCACCTACGAGCGCATCACCCTGCAGCCGCTCTACAGCCCGGAGGACACCGCCGGCCTGGCCTTTGTCAACACGCTGCCCGGCCATGCGCCCTACCTGCGCGGCACAACGGCCGCCGGGTACCTGGCCCAGCCGTGGGCGATCGCCCAAGAGCTCGGCTACCCCACTCCGTCGCTGTTCAACCAGGCCTTGCTCGATGACCTGGCGCGTGGGCAGACGGCCGTCAATATCCTGCTCGACGCCCCCACGCGGGCCGGACGTGACCCCGACCAGGCCCAGCCGGGCGAGGTTGGCCGCGGCGGTCTGTCGTTGGCCACGGTCAGCGACGTCACGGTTACGATCGGTAGTGTTGACCTGGCCCAAACGCCGATCACGATTCGCGCCGGCACAGTCGCCCTGCCGCTGCTGGCCCTGTTCGTGGCCCATGTCCGCCGGCAGGGACGCCCCTCGGCCGATCTCCACGGCTGGCTCGAAGACGACCCGCTGGGCGTGCTGGCCCACGAGGGTACGCTGCCGCTGTCGATTTCGCGCGCGCTGGATGAGATGGCCCAGCTGACCCGCTGGTCAGCCGACCATGCACCGCGTCTGGGCACCATCGCCGTCCATACCTATCCGTATCACAACGCCGGAGCCAACGCGGTTCAGGAGTTGGCTGTGGCCCTGGCGACGGCCGTCTTTTACCTACGCGAGTTAATCGAGCGCGGCATTGATGTCCCCACGGCCGCGCCGCGCATCCGGTTTGACCTGGCCGTCGGGCCGCAGTTCTTTATGGAGATTGCCAAGCTGCGAGCGGCGCGGCTCCTGTGGTCGCAGGTCGTGGCCGCCTTCGGTGGCGACGCTGCCGCCCAGCGCATGAACCTCCACGCCCGCACCGGCCGCACTCACAAGACCCTGACCGATCCGCACGTCAACATGCTGCGCGTCACCACGGAGGCCCTGGCTGCGGCGCTGGGCGGGGTTGACAGCCTGCACGTCTCGCCCTATGACGAGCCGGCCGGCCCCGCCGACGGCTTCTCGCGCCGCATCGCCCGCAACGTGCAGATCATCCTGCAGGACGAGGTGCACCTGACGAAACTCATTGACCCGGCCGGGGGCACCTGGGCCGTGGAAGCGCTGGTCAACGACCTTGCCCACCGCGCCTGGGACCTGTTCCAACAAATCGAAGCCGCCGGCGGCATGTGGGCGGCGCTGCAGGGCGGCTTCATCCAGAACGAGATCGCCGACGTCCGCGTCCACCGGGACGCCAATCTGGCTACGCGAAAGGATGTGCTCGTCGGCACCAACCAGTTCACCAATCCCGCCGAACAGCCCTTGCCGCCCGACCCCACCGATTACGAAGCCGTCTACCGCGAGCGCGCCGCCCAACTGGCCCACTACCGATCGCATGACGACGACCCCTCCGCCCATGTGGCCGCGCTGCAACGGCTGGGCGCCATGCTCGACGCGCCGCCGGATGGGATGGTGGAGTCGGCTGTCTCTGCGGCGCTGATGGGCGCCACCCTCAACGAGATCACCCGCACCTTGCGCGTCAATGACCACGATCGGCCGATCATCACGCCGCTGCCACAAGGCCGCCTAGCTGAGCCGTACGAGGCCTTGCGTGACGAAGCGACCGCGTTCGCCGCCACAACCGGCCATCCGCCGCAGGTCTTCCTGGCCAACATGGGCCCCCTGCGCCAGCACAAGGCCCGCGCCGACTTCGCCCAGGGGTTCTTCGAGGTCGGCGGCTTCAACATTATCAATCCGCCGGGCTTCGCCGGTTGGGAGGAAGCGGCCGGGGCCGCACTGGCCGCCAACGCCGAAGCTGTCGTCATCTGCTCCACCGACGAGACGTACCCCGAACTCGTGCCGCCGCTGGCGGAGGCCATCAAGGGCGCATCGCCACAGACGGCCGTTCTCGTCGCCGGGCGACCGGGCGAAATGGAGGCCGCCTTCCGCGACGCCGGTGTGGACCAGTTCATCTACCTTGGCGCCGACTGCCTGGCCGTCAACCAATGGCTGTTCGACCGACTTCGGACGGGAGACCCCGCATGACCACGCCTGATTTCACCACAATGCCCCTGCGCACCGATTACGCCCCGCAATCTCTGGCCGACTGGCAGGCCCAGCTCGAACGCGAGACCGGCCAACCCGCGGCCGATTTCGTCTGGCGCACCATGGAGCAGATCGATGTGCGGCCGCTCTACACGGCCGAGGACATCGACGGCATGGAACACCTGGACTTCGTCGCCGGCCTCCCGCCCTACCTGCGCGGTCCCTACCGGCCATGTATGTCGTCCGGCCGTGGACGGTGCGCCAGTACGCCGGCTTCTCCACCGCCGAGGAGAGCAACGCCTTCTACCGCCGCAATCTGGCCGCCGGCCAGCGCGGCCTCTCGGTCGCCTTCGACCTGGCCACCCATCGCGGCTACGACTCCGACCACCAGCGCGTCGTCGGCGACGTCGGCAAGGCCGGCGTGGCCATCGACTCGATCGTGGACATGAAGGTGCTCTTCGACGGCATCCCGCTGGACAAGATGTCGGTCTCCATGACCATGAACGGCGCGGTCCTGCCGATGATGGCCTTCTACATCGTGGCCGCCGAAGAGCAGGGCGTCACCCACGAGAAGCTGACCGGCACCATCCAGAACGACATCCTCAAAGAGTACATGGTGCGCAACACCTACATCTATCCGCCGGGGCCGTCCATGCGCATCATCGGCGACATCTTCGCCTACACCGCCGAGGAGATGCCCCGCTTCAACTCCATCAGCATCTCCGGCTATCACATGCAGGAAGCCGGGGCGACGGCCGACATCGAGCTGGCCTACACGCTGGCCGACGGGCTGGAGTATGTGCGCGCCGGGCTGCGGTCGCGGGCTGAGCGTGGACGCCTTTGCGCCGCGCCTCTCCTTCTTCTGGGCCATCGGCATGAACTACTTCATGGAGATCGCCAAGATGCGCGCCGCCCGGCTGCTCTGGGCCAAGATGATCAAGCAGTTCGACCCGCAGAACCCCAAGTCCATGGCCCTGCGCACCCACTCCCAGACCTCCGGCTGGAGCCTGACCGAGCAGGACCCGTTCAACAACGTGGCCCGCACCTGCATCGAAGCCATGGCCGCGGCGCTGGGCCACACCCAGTCGCTGCACACCAACGCGCTGGACGAGGCCATCGCCCTGCCCACCGACTTCTCGGCGCGCATCGCCCGCAACACCCAGCTCTATCTGCAACACGAGACCGGCATCACCAACGTGGTCGATCCGTGGGGCGGCTCCTATCTACGTCGAGACGCTGACCGACGAGCTGGCCCGCCGCGCCTGGGAGCACATTCAGGAGGTCGACGAACTGGGCGGCATGGCCAAGGCGCTGGAGACCGGCCTGCCCAAGATGCGCATCGAAGAAGCGGCCGCCCGACGCCAGGCCCACATCGATTCGGGCCAGGAGACGATCGTCGGCGTCAACCGCTACCGGCTGGACCAGGAGGAGCCGCTCGACATCCTCGAGGTGGACAACACGGCGGTGCGCGAATCGCCAGGTGGAGCGGCTGCGGACAGCTGCGCGCGGCGCGCGACGACGCGGCCGTGGCCGACAGCGCTGGCCGCCCTGACCGCGCGCCGCCGCAGCGGGCGAGGGCAATCTGCTCGAACTGGCCGTTGACGCCGCGCGCGTCCGCGCCAGCCTGGGCGAGATCTCGACTGCGCTGGAGAAGGTCTGGGGCCGGCACCGCGCCGTGATTCGCTCCATCGCCGGCGTCTACAGCGACGAGTTCGGCGAAGAGGACGAGATCGGCCGCGTGCGAGCCATGACCGATGACTTTGAGGCGGTCGAAGGCCGCCGGCCGCGCATCCTGGTCGCCAAGATGGGCCAGGACGGCCACGACCGCGGGGCCAAGGTCATCGCCACCGCCTTTGCCGACCTGGGCTTCGACGTCGACATCGGCCCGCTCTTCCAGACGCCGGACGAGGTGGCGCGGCAGGCCGTGGAGAACGACGTGCACGTGGTGGGCATGAGTTCGCTGGCCGCCGGGCACAAGACGCTGCTGCCGCAGCTGGTCGATGAGCTGGAGCGCCTCGGCCGCGACGACATCATGGTCGTCATCGGCGGCGTCATCCCGGCCCAGGACTACGACTTCCTCTACGAGCACGGCGCAGCGGCCATCTTCGGGCCGGGGACGGTGATCCCGGCCGCGGCCGAGACGATCCTGGTGGAGTTGGGGCGGCGGTTGGGGCATTAAATGCGCAGGTGATCTGAAACCCACTCGACCAATAGGGCAGCCGAAGCCGACTGGCGTCCCACATGTTGCATTCCCATATGAAAGAGCCACAATAGATCTCCTCATCGTTGGGTACGGAGACTCATCTATGTTTGCGCTCTATCATGAATGGCGGGAGCTGCTGCGAGCAGAGTTTGGCACTTACAATCGAGCAACGTTTCAGAAGGACCTGCTGGCCGGGCTGACGGTGGCGGCAGTGGCCCTACCCCTGGCCCTGGCCTTCGGCGTGGCCTCCGGAGCAGATGCGGCCGCCGGATTGGTCACCGCCATCATTGCCGGCATCTTGCTGGGCATTCTGAGTGGGGCACCCTACCAAATCTCCGGGCCAACCGGAGCAATGTCGGCCGTCTTGATCGTCCTGGCCACGCGCTATGGGATGGAAGGCATCTGGATTGCCGGCGTCATGGCCGGCATCATGATCCTGCTGCTGGGCATCTTCCGGCTGGGCAAGGTTGTGGCCCTCATACCGGCGCCGGTTATCGCCGGGTTCACGAGCGGCATCGCCATCATCATTGCTATCGGCCAGATAGACAACTTCCTCGGAATCTCCACTCCGCCGGCCGAAAACGTCATCGCGAAGCTGCGTTACTACGTTGAGAACGGTGTTTCACCCAATCCCTACGCCGTCGCTCTGGCGCTGCTCGTCATGGCGATTATGCTGTTGTGGCCTCGCTTCAGGGCAGGGCGTCATATACCCGGGTCACTCGTGGGCATCATTGTGGCTACGATCATTGCCGTCGTTGGGGCGCTGGATGTGCCGGTCATCGGCACTATTCCACGCAGCATCATTCTGGAGAATCGTCTCCAAGTCGGTGAAATTCCCGTGGAGCCAGGTCAGCCAACTGATCATCCCCGCCATGTCAATCGCCGCGCTCGGTGCCATCGAAAGCCTGCTGTGCGGCGCGGTGGCCGGCAACATGACCGGCATTCGCATGCGCAACTCCGTCGAGTTGGTAGGCCAGGGCATCGGCAACATCGTCATACCCTTCTTCGGTGGTGTGCCCGCCACGGCAGCCATTGCCCGCACCAGTGTCGGCGTCAAGAGCGGCGGTGTCACCCGCATGACGTCCATCATCCATGGTGTGGCACTCCTGATCGCCGCTCTGGTGTTGGGGTCAGTTATCGGCCGGATTCCGCTGGCCGCGCTGGCCGGTGTGCTCATGATCACGGCCTGGCGCATGAATGAGTGGGTCGCCATCCACTTCTTCTTCGGCAAGCGACTCAAACATGCCGTTGCCGCCTTCGTCATCACCCTGTTGGCCACGGTGTTTCTGGACCTGACCCAGGCTATCCTCATTGGCTTCGGTGTCAGCACCCTCATTTTCATGGCCCAGATGAGTGACTTGTCCATTTCACGCCAGGTGGTAGATGTTGAGCGCCTCAACGCGGCCGGGCACCAGTTTGTCCACCCCGCCCACGGCATCGCCGTCTATTATATCAGCGGCCCGTTGTTCTTTGCCGCCGCCCGCAAACTGGAAGAAGAAGTGCAGCAATTTGACCGGCCGGAAGACACATTGATTCTGTCGATGCGCGGAGTGCCCATGGTGGATGCCACTGGTATCGAAGTGTTGCGCGACCTATGGCATCGCCAGCAAAGTGGCGGGGGTGACCTGTTATTGGCCTCGGTTCAGCCGCGCGTGGAATTGATGCTGGAGCGCACCGGGTTCCTGAACGAAATCAGCCGCGAACGTGTCTACTGGAGTGCCGATCGCGCCATCCTCTCACTGGGCATGGAACTGCCGGTTGGTGACGTTGAGACCCTGGAAGCGGGCTCCGACACACTCGATGAAACTTTGGAAGTGGCACCGTATGAAGACCGAGCGGAGCAGGCGCTCTAATCGCCGGCACTAATTGGTGGCGCGGACAATTGACACTTCGTAGACCAGTCAATATACTGACTTCAGGCAAGCATCGGACCCCATGACCACCAAACGCGACCAGATCATCGACTCCACCTGCGAACTCATTGAGCGGCAGGGCTACGCCGGGACGGGGCTGAACGAGATCCTCGAACACAGCGGCGCGCCAAAAGGGTCGCTCTACTACTACTTCCCCGAGGGCAAGGATGAACTGGTCGAGGAAGCCATCATCCGCACCAATCGGGCCATTGCCCAGCGCTTCGAAGAGGGATTGGCGGCCTATGACGACCCCGCCGAAGGGGTGGCGGCGTTCATGCGCACCCTGGCCCACTATGTCCAGGCCTCCGGGTTTCGCGGCGGCGGGCCGATAACGGCCGTGGCCCTGGAAGCCGCCTCCACCAACGAGCGCCTCAACGCCGCCTGCGCCGATGCCTACACGAATTGGCAGGGCATTGTTGTCATCCGGCTGGTCAGTTCCGGCGTCGATCCCATCCGCGCCCGGCGTCTGGCGGCCATCGTCATCAGCGCCATTGAAGGAGCGATCATCCTCAGCCGCACGGAACGCAACGTCGGCCCGCTGCTGGACGCCGCCACTGAGCTGGAGATTCTGCTCCATACCGCAAGGTAACGACGCGCTTGTCTAGGTAGACCGGTCTATCTAGCCCTGGTGTCGCTGATTAGCCGGCGGCCGCGAGACTCACCGGCAGCGGCAGGTGCTGAATCGCGTCGACGTGACGCAATCCTTCGCTCTGATGGGTAATCACCAGCACGGTGCGGCCGATCATCAGCCGGTCCAGCGCGCCCCAGACGGCCGCTTCGGTCACCGGGTCCAGGTTGGCCGTGGCCTCGTCGAGGATGAGCACCGGCGCATCTTTCAACAGCGCCCGCGCGATGGCCAGCCGCTGACGCTCGCCGCCGCTGAGCTGCAGCCCGTTCTCCCCCACCCGCGTGTCGAGACCATTGGGCAATCCGCGCACGAACTCGCCCACCTGGGCCTCGTCACAGGCAGCCAGAATCTGCGCGTCAGTGGCATTGGCCCGCGCCAGCAGCAGGTTGTCGCGGATGGTCGAGTTGAACAGATATGTCTGCTGCGACACGACGCCGATGGCCCGGCGCACGTCCTCGCCGGCCATGTCCGCCAGCTCCGTGTCGCCCAGCCGGATGTGCCCGCCGTCATAGGGCCAGAAGCGCAGCAGCAGGTTGACCAGGGTCGTCTTGCCCGCGCCCGACGGCCCCACCAGCGCCAGACGGCCGCCCGGTGGAATGGCGAGATGCAGCCCATCGAACACGGCCGATCCGTCCGGCCCGTAGCGAAACGTCAGGTCATCGACCGTTAGCCCATAGCGTTCCGGCAGCGGCTGCGGCGCGACCGGATCGACGACCGGCGGCGGCGCATCGATCAGCTCGAACAACCGGTCGGCGGCGGCCTTGCTCTGCGCCAGATGCTCGTAGGCCATGGCCAGCGGCTGAACCGCCTCAAAACTGGCAATGGCCGTCAGTGGGATCAGCGCCAGATAGACCCCCTCAATCTGACCGCTCGGTCACCAGGGGAATGGCCAGCAACAAGCACCGTCAGCGCGGCCAAGCCCGGTGAACAGGGCCGACAAGCCGTGACTCAGCCCGCGCAGTCGGGCCAGCCGCGCCTGTTCCGCGTTGAGCCGGTCGGTCAATGTGGCGATGCGCGCCCGCGATGCATCGGCCTGTCCAAAGGCGATGAGGTCGGGCAGGCCCAGGATGTCGTCGGTGACGGCCGCTTGCAGGGTGCTGCGATAGCCGACGGCCGATGTTGTCGCCTCGCGGCTCAAATAGCGCGTCAGCAGCGGCAGGGCCACGCCGGTCAGGGCCAGGAAAAACACCAGCGCCACCGCCAGCCGCCAGTCGAAAAAGCCCAGGATGATGGCGGCCAACGCCGTCACCAGCACGGCCACAATCGGCGGCACAATCACCCGCGCATAGAAGTTCTCCAGCGTCTCGATGTCGTTGACAATGCGCGCCTGCAGATCACCGGTGCGCACCTGCTGCAATCGTGCCGGAGCCAGCGGTTCGATCGACTCATAGAACCACACCCGCAGGTCAGTCAGGATGCGAAACGTCACGGTGTGGCTGGTATAGCGTTCGGCATAGCGCAGAGCGGCGCGCGAGATGGCGAAGAAGCGCACGCCGGTGATGGCCAGCGCCAGATCGACCACCGCCACAGACAGCGCCGCCTTGCTGATGAGATAGGCCGACATGGCCATCAGGCCGACGCTGGTGCCGATGGTGCCGAAGCTGAGCAGAATGGCCAGGGCGATCCACCAGCGATAGGGACCGATGAGCTTGAGCAGACGGCCGATCGTGGTCATACCGCCACCCCCGCATAGCTTTCGACCAGGGCGCGATAGGCGGGACTGGTCGCCAGCAGCTCGTCGTGTGTGCCGGAAGCCACCACCCGCCCACCGTCGAGCACGGCAATGCAGTCGGCCGCAAAGGCTAGCTGCAGCCGGTGGGCAATGACCAGCGCCGTTCGCCCGGCCAACAGCTCGCGCAGCGCGGCCGTCACCTCAGCCTCGTTTTCGCTATCCAGATGGGACGTGGCCTCGTCGAGAATGATCAGCGGCGCATCTTTCAGAAAGGCGCGGGCGATGGCGATGCGCTGCCGCTGCCCGCCGCTCAGCCGGGCGCCGTCCTCGCCAATCAGGGTGTCATAGCCCTGCGGCAGATCACGGATGAAGTCATCGGCATGAGCCAGCCGCGCGGCCGCGGCCACGGCTGTGTCGTCGGCCTCCGGCCGCGCCAGTCGGATGTTGTCCGCGACCGTGCCATGCACCAGATAAGGTAATTGCGGCACCCAGGCCACGCCCGCGCGCCAACTGTCGGCGTCGATGTCGGCCAGCGTCCCGGAATCAAGCCGAATGGCCCCAGCCGTGGGCTCGACAAACCGCAGCAGCAAGTTGGCGACCGTCGTCTTGCCCGACCCGGTCGGCCCCACCAGGGCCAGCGTCCGGCCCGGCGCCAGTCGCAGCATCAGCGCGTCGAGCGCCGGATTGCGTCCGTCATAAGTCACCGTAACGGAATCGAACAGAATGTCGCTGGTGGTCCAGTCGGCTGGCTGAGCCGGTCGGCCGTTCGGCGCGGCCGGCAGCGGTTCATCGAGAATGGCGTAGATCCGCCTGGCGGTGGCCTTGCCCTCACTGCCGGCATGGTACTGCAAGGCCAGCTGCCGCAAGGGTAGGAAGAACTCCGGTGTCAGCAGCAGGACGGCCAGCGCTTCTGCAAAACGGAATCAGCCCGGCCATCAACCGCAGGCTAACCTCCACCGCCACCAGCGCCGTGGCCGCCGTGGCCCCCCACTCCAGCACCAGCGAGGTCTGGAAGGCGGTACGCAGCACATCCATGGTCGTTCGGCCGAACTGTTCGGCTGATGGCCGCGAATGTTGGCGGCCTGCTCCTGGCTGCGGTTGAACTGCTTCAGCGTGGGCAGGCCGCGCAGCATGTCGAGGAAGTAGGCGCTCATCCAGCTCATGTCGTCGAAGCGCTGCTCGGTCAGAATGCGCGTGCGCTGGCCGATGAAGGCCAGCAGGAGGATCGAGAATCGGCCCGGCGAACAGCAGAACCAGCGTGGTCCACGGATCGATCCACAGGATGACCAGCAGCACGAACACCGGCACCAGTCCGGCCAGAAAGCGCGCCGGCTGGTAGAGGGCCATGTAGCCGTCCAGCGCCTCCACACCGCTGATGAGGGTGTTGGTCAGTTCGCCGCTGCGCTCGCCGACGACATAGGTCGGTCCGAGCCCGTGGATATGGGCCAGCAGCCGGTCACGGGTGGCCGCCTTGGTGAGATTGGCCGCGCGTTGGGCCAACACTTCGCGCAGCCAGAGCAGGCCGCTGCGCAGGATCAACAAGCCCACCATCGCCGCCGCCAACGGCCAGACGTCGGGCAAGGTACGGCCGCGCAGGAAGACGCCGTCGACAACGACTGCTCAGCAGAGCCAGGAAGCCGACAACGGCAACGGCCGCCACGAAGCCCGCGCCCACCGCCGGGACCAACGGCCGAACGGCCGCCGGATTATCCTGCAGCAGCCGCTTGATCAACCGACATGGGCCGCGCGCTCGATGCGCCCGCCGGTCGAGTGCTATCCGGCGGGCGCAGGAATTAGTAGCTGGTGGGATCAAGGACGACTTTGCCCCGGAAGAAGTAGTAGACCCCGGCCGTGTAGAGCAGCACAAACGGCATGCCGATCGCGGCAATGATCGAGCATGACCATGAGCGTGTTGGGCGCGCTGGCCGCGTTGAAGATGGTCAGGTTGTAGGCCGGGTCGATCGTCGAGATCAATAGATTGGGATACAGCCCGGCCGCGGCCGACAGAATCAGCAACGCAATCATCGCCGCCGGACGCCACAAAGGCCAGAAACTCCTTGCCCTGGCGCAGCATGAGATAGGACACAATCGACCGCCGCCAACGCCCCGGCGGGCAAAATGATCGGCCACAGGCGCTCCAGGTAACTGGCCAGGATTTCCTCGTCGATAGATCGGCCGTCAGCACGCACGATCACCGTGTTGAAAGCGAAGAAGATGACCATCAGAATCGGCGCCAGCCGCCGCACGCGCTGCTGCTGTATGCCGTCGGTCTTCATCGACAAGAAGAGCGCGCCGTGCATGGCCACCATAAAGACGGTCGTGATGCCCAAGCAGCAACGCAAACGGTGAAAGCAAATCGAGCAGGGTCACCCAGATGTTGCCGTTGGCGTCGATGGGCGCACCCTGCAAGACGTTGCCGAAGGCCACGCCCAACAGCAAGCGCGATCAGCAGCGACGAGACAGAAGAATACATAGTCCCAGATGGTGCGCCACGTTCCCTGACGCTTGCTGCGAAACTCGATGGCGACTGTTCGCAAGATGAAGACCAGCAAGACCAACATCATGGCGACGTAGAAGCCCGAGAACAGCGAGGCATAGACAAAGGGAAACGCAGCAAACAGCGCGCCACCGCCCAGCACCAGCCACACCTCATTGCCGTCCCAGATCGGGCCAATGCTGTTCAGATTGATCCGCCGTTCCTCATCCGTCTTGGCCACAAACGGGTGCAAAATGCCCACCCCCAGGTCGAAGCCGTCCAGGATCATGTAACCGGCGATGATGACGACGAACAGAATATACCAGACAACGTTAAGCCACATAGCATCATCCTCCGGCCCGCGGCTGCTCGCGAAAGACTTCGCGGAAGGAATCCGGCAGTGTCGACACCGGCCGATCTTCCACATCTTCCAGCCGATTCAGGACCATGCTGAATTTTCTCGTTGAGCAGAGTACAGGAACAGAACAAAAAGCATGGTACAGCGCGATAAACATGATGTTCGAGCCAAACACCATTCCGGCCGTCAGCACCGGCGAGACCGCATCGGCCGTCCGCAGCAACTGCCACACAATCCACGGCTGCCGACCGAACTCGGCCACCCACCAGCCAGTAATGGTCGCCAGTTCGGCCAGGAAGATGCTGGCCACGAACAACCACAACACCCAACGCGTCTCAAACACCTTGCGCTTGTAGAAGTAGAGGATCACCCCAGCACCCCGATACCGATGAAGAGGATGCCCAGGTTGATCATGATATGGTAAGACTGGAAGGTCAGATTGACCGGCGGCAGTTCGTCAGGCGGGAAGTCGTTCAGTCCGGTCACGGTAGCGTTGAAGTCCTGGGAGGCCAGGAAGCTGAGCGCGCAGGGGACTTGCAGGCCGGTCGTGGTCTCAGTCTCCGTATTGACCCAGCCGACGATCGTCATGGGCGCGCACGACTGCGTCTCCCAGACACCTTCCATGGCCGCCAGCTTGGTCGGCTGATATTCAGTCACATTCATGGCGCTCTGGGTGCCGAACAGGAAAACCTGCAGGATGGCTCATCACGGCGAAGACCGGCAGTGCCACGGCGAAGTTGGCGCGGGCCAGACGGGTGTGCTTGCTGCGCAGCAGGTACCAGGCGCTGACGCTGAGCATGAGAGCCGACCCGACCATCCAGGCGCTGGCAAAGACATGGCCGATGCGGGCCAGGAACGACGGCGTGAACACGACCTCCATGAACCAGGTCATGACCGGCACGGTACCGCCGTCGCCCAGGATGTAACCGGCCGGGGTCTGCATCCAGGAGTTGGCCATGACGATCCACAGGGCGCTGAAGTGGGCGCCGAAAGCCACCAGGAACGTCGCCAGCAGCCACATGCGCGGCCCCAGCCGATTGCCGCCAAAGAGCATCAGCCCCAGGAAGCCGCCCTCCAGGAAGAAGGCAAAGATACCCTCGGCCGCCAACAGGCTGCCGAAGATATTGCCGACAAAGCGGGAATACTCCGACCAGTTGGTGCCGAATTCGAACTCCTGCACCAACCCGGTGGCGATGCCCAGGGCAAACACCAGGCCGTAGACCTTGACCCAGAAAAAGGACATGCGTCGCCACATCGGGTCGCCTGTGCGGATATAGATGATGCCGATAATCACCAGCATCAGCCCCAGACCCATCGAGATCGGGGGGTAGAGGTAATGAAAGCTGGCTGTCAACGCGAATTGAAAGCGTGACAGAAATTCGGGATTCATGGGGGAAACCTCCGGACTACTTGGCTAAAGAATCCAACGGCCGGCGCAAGCGTGCTTAACGCAGCAGTGCCGCAGCGTCGGTCAGATTGTGGCTCCAGACAGCCGTTCCAGCGGCACATCCTGAAGCTTACCAGACTTTCGTCTATGGAGCAACAAATATTGGGTTACTGTCCTACTTAAATAGGACGAACGTAAGAGGGCCTCCGACGGTTAAATCGGTGTTCGCTATCCAATCAGGAGCGTCTCTTCGGGGTACTGGACAAGCGGTGGCTTGGCCCCACGCTGCAGCAGGGCAATCATGATGGTCATCGCCCCCAACCGACCCCAGAACATGACGCCCATGATGATGAACCGGCCGGTTGTATTCAGTTCATCCGTAATCCCCAGCGACAGGCCGGTGGTGGAGAGCGCCGACACGGTCTCAAAGAGTACAGTATCAATCCGAAACGTGTCATTGGTAAGCAAGAGTAGCCACGTGGCGATGGCCACCACTGTGACACTCACCAACAGGACCGATGTGGCGCGGCGTACGGTGTCATCCGATATCGTCCGCTTGGCCACCAACGCGTGGCGTTGGCCGCGCACATACCCCCAAAGGGCCAGCATCAGCACGGCGAACGTCCCCGTGGTAATGCCGCCGCCCATCGACGCCGGAGCGCTACCGACAAACATCAGGCCGATGAGCAGCAGGCGGCTGGATTGGTGGAGTTCCTCAAAGCTCTGTAAACCGGGAAATCCGGCGGTGCGCGCCGACACGGACTGAAACCAGGCCAGCAAAATGCGCTCCGGCGCGGTCGTGCCGCTAAGCAGCGTGCCCCGCCAATACTCGCCAATCAATAGACCAACCATTCCGCCCACCACAAGAAGTACTGACGTGATAAGCGTGACCCGGGTGTGAAGCGTCAGGCGACGATAGCCCCGACGGCCGAACAGCAGGTCGAGATAGACCGGCAAGCCCAAACCGCCACAGATGATCAACGCGCCGAGAATAATGAGCGAGATTGGGTCGTCCGGCAAGCCGCGCGGATAGGCGGGCAGACCGGTAAAGAGGTCGAAGCCAGCATTGCAAAAGGCGGTGACCGCGTGGAAGACGGCATAGAACGCCGCCCGCTCCGGTGGCACAAGCCCGTTGGCTCGCCAATGAATATACAGCAGCAGCGCGCCAATCCCCTCGATGATGAACATGATCAGGATCGCCCGCCACATCATTTTGGTCACCGAGCCTGCCTTCTCCACGCCCAGCTCGCTGCTCAGCGTCAGGCGATCGATGAAGGAAACGTGGCGTCCGAACAGGCGCAGGGTAGCGACAATCAAGACAATGAAGCCGATGCCGCCGATCTGAATAAGCGCCAGAATGACGACCTGCCCCAGCAACGTGAAGTCCAGGCTGGGCACCACCACATTCAGCCCGGTGACTGTGACGGCCGATGTGCTGGTGAACAGGATCTCGACCCAGTCCAACGGACGCGTCGTCATACCCGGCAAACCGAGCACCAGCGCACCCACCACGACCAGGAACCCGAGCGCCAGCACCAGCCGCAGCGCCGCAGACGGCCGTCCAGCCTTGTCGTTCAAGTACAGCCGGACGCGCTCGGTGATGGTAGACATGAGGGGCAGAAAATGGGGATACGTCAGGCGCTAGGCTTGCAGCGTGAACGCGTCGACGCGCTCGGCATCACCAAGGATGACCAGCAGATCACCTTTCTTGAAAACCGTCTGGCCCGGCGGATTGGGAATGACTACCCCATCGCGGATGATGGCCAGCACAATGACCTGTTGCGAAACGCAGGACGCCACCAGCTTGCCGATCATGCTGCGGCGGCACGGTGATTTCGGCCAATTGGCGATCCGGGGTCAGGATCATGCTCTGCATGATGCCCGTCGCCGCCAGCTCATCCGCCAGGCGATCGCCGCTTTCCTGGATGGGCTGGACCACCCGATCCGCGCCTAGCCGCTCCAGAATCTCCCGGTGACGATCGGAATGGGTCACGGCAATGATGTTGGGCACACCCAACCGTTTGGCCGCCAGGGTCGCCAGCGTGCACGCTTCGAACTCGTCAATCAAGGTAATGACAACCGTGTCAAAGGAGCCGAGGTCAATCTCCGTCAGCGCTTCTTCATTGGTGGCATCGAGAATGACTGCCTCGCTGATCTCATCGGCGATATCCTGAACCTTGACCGGATCGCTATCGATCCCCATGACCGAATGGCCCAGCAGCGACAGTCGTCGCGCCAGCCGGCTGCCAAATCGGCCAAGGCCGATAACCGCTATTTCTGACTGTTGTTTGCGTGTGCGTGCCATGCTGAATTATAGGGCGCGTTGTGCCTCAAGCCACGCATTACCGTCCTCATACGCCTTCCTGGTGGACTCCCCCAGAAAACTTGTCTCAACATAGACGTTCTCGGAACCAATCCGCCCAACCATGCCCGTGCGTTCCAACTGCGCCATAACCGGTTCGCTGACACCGGAGAGCATGAGCTTGCCGCCATTGGCCTTGAGCGTGGTCTCATAGCGATCGATGGTCTGAATGAAGGTGCTGCCGAACTCATTGCGGCCACGAAGGACGACAATGACCACCGCCCTATCGACCCCGTCGGCCGAAGGCAGTTCCTCACCAAAGTCCGTGGCGGCGGCGAAAAAGAGGCTGCCAATGGGGTTCAACACAGTCACTTCGTTCGGCGGCAGTTCCGTCGGGGACGGGTGACTCTTGCACTCGACCATCATCCGCGTAGCTTAATTCGACGATTTCGAGGCGATCGGCTGAACGGAAAGTGTGCAATCCAATATGGAGAATAACACCAACCAGAACCGCCCACTGGATGGGCAAGGCCAGCGTGGCCAGGAAGGTAATGAGCATCACCATACGTGATGTTGAACTTGTTTTCCAGACGCCGGAGATTCGACCGAAGTTGAGCGATTGGAACCCTGCAACCACCAACATGGCGGCCAGCGCCGTCAGCGGCAGCTGCTCAATCTGCTGACTAAACAACAGCACGGCCACAATGGCAAACAGTCCCAGGAACAAATTGGCCCATCGAGACCGTGCGCCAACGCTGACAATCAGCGCCGTCGAGGAGATTGACCCGCCAACCGGCAGCCCGCGAAAGAAACTGACCGCCAGATTGGCGACACCCTGCCCTACAAAGTCGCGAGAGATATCCGGGTACTTGCCGTCGGGATTAGGATAACCGCTGCTGATGCCTGCCCCCTGGACCAGGCCGATGATGGCAATGGCCACACCGGCAAATATAAGCTGTCGGATCGAACATGGGGATGGGCAGGTTTGGAATCGGAAAGCCGGCCGGGATCTCGCCTGTGTCACCCACCAGTCGAACCGAATCCAGCCCCAACAAAAGAACGACCAGTGCGGCGACGATGAGCGCGATCAGCATGGCAAAGTTGGAATAGCGCGTTCGGCCAATCAACACAATCAACGCAATGCTGCCCAATCCAACCAGAGTAGTCGGCCAATCGACCTGGCCCAGATGGCCGATGAGGTCAACCGTTTGCAGCACCTTGTTGCTGGAGGCAATCGTATACGTATAGCCCGTCAGGTCGCCCAATTGGCCCAGAATGATGAGCACGGCAATACCCGTCAGAAAGCCGGTCATGACCGAGTTGGACACGAATCGCGTCAGAAAGCCCAACTTGAGCAATCCGGCAACCAGTTGCACGACGCCAATGACCAGGGCCAGGGTAACCAGCGCGCTGAGCTGTTCTTCGCCGGAGAAACGCGCCAGCGGTTCAGCCAGGGCAATGGCCATGGCGCTGGTCGTCACGACACTCATGAACGCCGACCCGGTGAAGAGTGATGCCACCGGCGTGCCAATCATCAGGCCGTACAAGCCATAGATCGGATTGATCCCCGCCAGCAGGCCGGAGGCCATGGCATCCGGGATTGATGGAATGGCCGCAATGACGCCGGCTAGGATATCGGCGCGTTAAATTTGAACGGTCTTTCTTCGGTGATTCCGGCGCGTCCGGCTGTTGCGTTCTTCGGCATCGGTCATTGGTCGTCTCCTGTCTCTGCTGACGTGCGTCAGTATATGCCTATAGGAAAGGAGTCCCAGTTATGACCAACCGTTGCCACGGCGGGCAATTATGGCACGAACTCGATATGACCGCAGGGTGTACGTTCAGTCATCCTCGCGCTTTGACCTATAATCTATCGATATGTCATCAACCCTTCGCAGTCCTCTCCCCCTTGCAGCCGACAGAGCCCCGCCGCACTGGCTTACCGCCACATCTGGTCCCAGGTGCGCGAACGGCAGAATCGCTCCTCGTCGTCGTGGTGGTTCTTTCTTCTCTTCCCCGAAGGCGACGACGGCTACGGCCCGCGGCAGCTGATGTTTACCATCGCCTCGCGCGTCGGTGAGTCAATCACCATCAGCGGCCTCGACATGCCCGGCATCGACCTGAAGCGGCCGGTCACTGAAGTCCAGCGACCTTTTCAACGCCGCGGCCGTGGGCTGGTACTGCGACGGGCAAGAGGTCTTGGAGGGCTATGTGAAGGAAACGGCCGAAGCGCAGTTATCGATGGCCGACGGCACACTGACCTGCCTGACTGACGGCCCCACAGCGAGCAGTACGGCGCAGTCTTTTCGCAGTCCGACGCCTATCCACTGGCGATGCAGGCCGAGATAATCGGCCGTGAGCACCGCGCATCGTTCGTACGACCTGGGGTGACCTGGACGCGCCCTACACGTCGCCCGACAAGTCGATGGACATCAGGACACACCATTCGGCGGCGTCCACTACATTGCTCTGCGCAAACTCCACTTCGAAGGTGACTTTGACCTGCCCACCGGGCGCGAACATCTGAAGGGTCTGGGCTTCTTCCAGCGCGTGGCCATGAACGTGCCCGTCTTTCCGTGGAAGTGGATTTACGCCCTCTTTCCCGATGGATCGATGTTCACCGGCTACATCCCCTATGTCGGCTCTGAACCTGACCCGTAAAGGGCTACACCTTCTTCGACAGCAATCGCAGCGAACAAGCCGCGCTACCAGTCACCCAAAACGGCTTTCTTCTTTCCCAACGGCACCGTCAGACCCATCCACTTCAATCGGGTGATTGCCCGGCCGTTGCTGGACCGCGGCCCACACCCCTACTTTGAGGTGGAAGCCCGCAATTCGCAGGGTGACACCTTCGCCTTCCTCGCCGCCAGTCATGGTCACGCTCGATTCTTACATAGATCGGCCGATTCTGGGTGGCCTCGTCAGTTCGCACTGGACGTACAACGAGTACATCTTTCGCATGGAACAATCTGCGCGGGCAAATCGCCGGGCGCGCGATCAGCGCAGCAAAGCCTGGGGCAGGGCTATGGCAACATGGAATACACCTGGGGGCTGGGTCTCTAGACCGGTTGGTGCCAGCGACCGTGACTGACCGAGAACAGTCCGTCCCCACACCGACCCTACTGGGTTCCCGCTGAACGCGGCGACGGCTTCGCCACACGTCGTGGGCGCGGCCCCGCTGAGAGGCGCCGGCCGTCGGCGCGGGATCAACAGCCGCCCCGCCCCGCCCGTCCGATCGCTCAGATCGACGACTATGTCGACGGCGTGCTGGCCGGGGACCGCGCCATGCTGGCCCGCACCATCACGCTGGTCGAGAGCAACGCCCCGGCCCACTTCGAGGCTCGCCCAACAGGTGCTTGGCCGGCTGCTGCCGCACAGCGGTCGCGCTGTGCGCGTCGGCATCACCGGTGTGCCCGGCGCGGGCAAGAGCACCCTCATCGAGACGCTCGGCCTGCAACTCGTCGGCGCAGGGTCACCAGGTTGCCGTGCTGGCCGTCGACCCAACCAGCAGCGTCACCGGCGGCAGCATCCTGGGCGACAAGACGCGCATGGAGCGGCTGAGCCGTGAACCCAACGCCTTCATTCGGCCGTCGCCCACCAGCGGCATGCTGGGCGGCGTGGCCCGCAAGACCCGCGAGACGATGCTGGTCTGCGAGGCGGCCGGCTTTGATGTCATCCTGGTCGAGACCGTCGGCACCGGCCAGAGCGAGATCACCGTCCGCTCGATGGTCGACTTCTTCCTGCTGTCTCCTGATCCCCGGTGCGGGCGACGAGCTGCAGGGTATCAAGAAGGGGTGGTCGAACTGGCCGACGCCGTGCTGATCAACAAGGCCGACGGCGACAACAAGGTCCGGGCCGAGGCGGCGCGCGCCGAATACAACCGCGCCCTGCACTACCTGACCCGGCCACCGCGGCTGGCGAACGCGAGCCTACACCGGTTCGGCCGTCAGCGGGGAAGGCATTGCCAGCAGCTGTGGGCGATAATTGGCCGCTTTGTGGAGCAAACGCGAACGTCCGGCGCGTTCGACGGGCGGCGGCGCGACCAGGCGCGGGAATGGCTCCATACGCTCATCGAGGACCAGCTGCAGCGGCTACTTCTACTCCCGGCCGGCCGTGCGCGACGCCTTGCCGGATGTGAGAAACGGCCGTGATGGCCGGCGAAATGGCCCCCACCGCCGCCGCCCGTCTGCTGCTGGACCTGCTCAACGACGATGCTGCGGCTGCCTGACTCAGGGTGATCACCGCCACCGGTGCGACCGTCGCTGGACCAGGGCATAAATCAGCAGCGCGATCAGCCCGGCGAACGGCACGAACACCAGCGACGTCAATCCGGCGGTCAGCGAACTGCGATCCGCGATCTGGCCCACGACGAAGGCGCCTAGTCCGGAAGGCAACCAGCCCAGCCCCATGACCATGGCCGAGGCTAGGCCCACGCTCTGCGGCCACGCCTCCTGGGCCAACACAATCGTGACCGGAAAGCTGGCGCCGATCATTAGCCCCAGCGTCAAAACGGCCAGCCAGTTGCACCGGGCCGGTGGAATTCAACAGCACCCATTGGGCGGGCACCATGACCAGCAGGCTGGCCGCGATGACCGGCACGCGACCGAGCCGATCCGAGATGCTGCCGCCGAAACAGACTGCCCACGCTGACGGCAATCAGCAGAATCGACAGGGCCGCACCACCCACCGCCACCGACTGGCCATGCGTGCCCAGCCACTGCGGCAGGTAAGTCATCAGCGCCTGCTGGAAGTAGCTGCGCGAACCGGTAACCAGGATGATCGCCACCAGAGCCACCATCGAACCGGTTGCCGCCGCCTCCGCGGGAGCGGCGGACGCCCCTCGACTGCGATGCGAGGCGGGCAGTGGCAGCCGATCAAACTGCCGGGCCATCAGCCAACCGCTGAAGAGAGCCAGTGGAATCACCACCGCCGTGCTGGCCAGACCAAAGCTCCCCAGGAAGATGCCCACTAGCAACGGGCTCAACGCTGCGCCCAGGTTGCCGCCCACTGCAAATAGCGACATGGCCCGCCCGCGATTCTGGGTCTCCACCACCGAGGCCAGCAGTGCGCCGGACGGATGAAAAGCGGCCGATCCCACCGCGGCCAATGTCATCAGCAGGACCAATGCCGCATAGGTCGGCGCGAACCCGGTCAGTCCCATCAAGATGCCGCCCCACACGATGCTGGCTACCACAATCTTCGCGCGGGTCGCGCCGATCAGCCAACAAACCGAACAACGGCTGGCTGGTCGTGCCGACGATGGTCATGAGCAGGACGGCCGTACCAATCTGCCCGTAAGACATCCCCAACTTGGGGATCAAGAGGGCATAGGTCACCGGCAGGAAATTGAAACTCGCCTCCAGCGCCAGATGGGCCAGCGCCATCGCCGGGCTGGGTCCTGCCAGCCAAGGAGCCAGCCGCACAGGCATGCGCTGCCCAAAGCGTTGGGCCAGTGTCGTGGTCGATTGCATAACCGCCGATCTTAGCACATGCGCCGGCAGTGTCACTAGTCAACTTGGCCAAGCCGCACGGATGTTAAGTGGTCGGGGCAGTGTCAGACAAGCATGTTAATGGGCGGTCCGGCCGCAAGCAAAATACTTGCGCTAAGCCGGGAAGGGCGGGCAACTGAAAGACAGCGACCCGGCCAGCGGGGGCCATCAGGCAACCGCCTTTTCTGCTATACTATCTGCTAGTAACGTTGTCCTTGTTTCTCGCCTAGTTCGCCGGTTCTCAGGGGGTAATTGAATACTGACAACTCAGCCTCACAAACCGTATTGGTCGTAGACGACAATCACTTTAATCAAGGGGGATTGGAACTCTACCTGAAAAGCCAGGGCTATCAAACACTCGCCGCCGGTGACCATCGGTCGGCCGTAGAACTGGCCGCGCGGCATTTGCCGCCTCTGGCTGTGGTTGATATCGTGTTGCCGGCGACGCCGTTTGGCCCAGCCGAATCTCACCTCAGTCTGGGACTGGAGGTCGTGCGCCTCCTCAAGCATATGAATCCCAGCATGGGCGTGGTCATATTCTCCGCATTCGAGGACCGCGGCCCGGAAGTGTGGAGCATGGTGCGTGACGGCATGCGGGGCATTGCTTACTTGCTCAAAGGCAGCCGCCCCGAGCGTGTTCTTGCGGCCCTCGAGGAAACGGCCGCGGGTAATGTCCTGTTGGAGCCCGAGCTGGCGCGGGCGGCCAACCAAATGGCCGAAGAAATGCGCGCGCGCCTGTCACCTGAGGAACGGCCGTGGGTGGAGTATGCCGCCAATGCCATCGATAGCCTGACTCCCCGCGAGGCCCAGGTGGTCTGGCGCGTCGCGGCGTCCCATACCACCCAAAGCATTGCCACGTCACTTGGCATTAAACGCAAGACGGTGGAGACCCATTCTGCCCGAGCCTATCGCAAACTTGGGTTTGGCGAGCTAGAGAGCAAGGCGCCGACGCTGCGCCGCTCTGTCCTGCTGGCCAAAGCCTGTATGCTCTATCAATTGACACACCGACGTTGAGGATGGGCTGTGATATACTGCCCGTGATGTCGCCGGGAACACCTCTAACCAAGGAGGAATCTCGGCAGGAGCAGGACCATGCCGACAGAACACAAGGGTATCATTCTCGTAGTTGATGACAACCCGTTTAATCGCGACGGATTGGCACTGTATCTGGAGAACGCCGGGTATCATATCCGTGAGGCAGGCGATGCGGCGACAGCGCTCGCCATCGCCCAATCACAAGCGCTGACCGGCGCCGTGGTCGACATAGTCATTCCCACCTGTGCCGGCGGGCCGGCACTTCTGGACATGAGCGTCGGCATCGATCTGGTCGGCCAACTCAAGCACCTCAACCCGCTGATGGGCATCGTCGTCTTCTCCGCCTATGACGATCGCGGCAGCGAGGTTCTGGCGCTGGTCAGCGGCGGCCAGCGGGGATTGGCCTATATGTTGAAGGGCGGCCGGCCCGAGCGCTTGTTGGCCGCGCTGGAGCAAACAATGGGCGGCAGTGTGGTGCTCGACCCCCACGCCCTGACCAATACGCGCCATCTGGACGATCAGATTCGGCGCCAATTGAGTCCGGAGGAACGGCCGTGGGTGGAGCGGGCCGCTGCCCTCATGCCCACCCTTACTGATCGGGAGTTGGAGGTTGCCATGCGCCTGGCCAATTCGCAAAACCTCCACGGCATCGCCCAAAGCCTCGGCCTGGCCCAATCAACGGTCGAGACCCACGTCACGAATCTCTATAACAGTCTGGAACTGTCCGGCGTTGACGAAGAAGCACCAAACTTGCGCAAGTCGACACTGCTAGCCAAAGCCTGCATGCTGTATGATCTGCGGAACCTGGAGAACCGCCGTTCATGATCGCACGATTGCGCCACGACTGGGTGGCCTGGCTGCTCTGCCTCGGCGCGCTGCTGGCGTTGCTGGGGCCGATCAGCCTGCTGCTCGAGGTGGGCCAACCGTTTGGCGGCTACGTGACGTTTCATCGAGCCGCCAGTATGCTGGACGAGGTCGACGGCAACACACCGTTTTGGTGGAGCGGACTGCAACGAGGTCGGGCGCTTCACGGTGATTCTCTCGTGGCCGTTGATAGTGTTCCCCATGGCGACAATGCGCGCGAAGCATACGCTCAGGCATTCACGATCCCCTCGGCCACGGCGCAAGTCGAGTTGGCGCGTGGTGACGCCATTTCGACCGTCACGCTGCCGGTCACACGTTTCACACTACTCCAATTCTTTGATCTGCGCCTGCCTGATCTGGTCACCGGCCTGGTCCTGTGGCTGGCGGCCGTCATCGTCTATCTGGCCAAGCCTGACCAGGCTGCCAATCGCGCCTTCGCCGTTGCCTCAGCTATCGCCGGTTACAGCCGTGTGATGTATGTCCACACGCTGTTCTTCGACTCGACGTTTGCCGTCGGTTCTGAGCTATTCCTGCAGTTCTTGCTGGCATTTCTGGGGCCCGCGATATTCTTTCTGGCCATTTGCTTTCCGAAGCGAGCTGAAAGCAAATGGGCTCAACCGATTCTGTCTGTGATGCTGGCGGCCGGTGTCGTGTCAATCGCCTGCGCGGTCTATTCCCGAATCGGCGATATGCCCCTCGATAACCGTCTGCTGGCCCAGCGCACGGGCTACCTCCTGACAATTCTGCTGCTGTATGTAGGCCTGGCCGTCCTGTTTGGTCGACTGATTAGCTGGTATGTCAAATCGAATCAGTCGCGCCGCGACAAGCGGGTCGCCATCATTCTGCTGGTCGGCTGGACATTGGCATTGCCGCCAATCATTGCCAGTGGTCTGAACGCCTTCACTGCCGGGCAGGGGGTCTCTTTTTACTTCCTCAATGGCCTGGACCTGCGCTATATGCTTCTCTTCGCGCCGCTGGCCTTTGCCTTCGTCCTGATCCGCTACCATGCCATGCAGGCGCCGTCCTCGCTGTTCATCTTTGTGATGGTGGTGGCAACCAGTGCACTTGTGGCCGCCCTTATCGCCTGGATCTGGACCCTGACCCAACCGAACTGGCTGGAAACACAGGTACAGCCGCCGTTCCTGTCCCTGTTCACCGCCGCCCTGCTCATTGGCTTGTTCTGGACCACCTATGCCCGAATGCCCGGCGTGTTGGGTCGGTCGCTTGTGTGGGATCGCTACAGCAGCGTCTCGGCCAGGGAGTTCGGCCGGCGCATCGGCCGAACGACCGACCTGATGCGCGCGCCGGAAATGATTGCCCAGGCCGTGGTTGATGAGTTCGAACTTGAACAATGTGCGCTGTGGCTGGCCGAGCCGGATGGATCTGCCATGCGTCTGGCGGCCCACGCCGGTGATCGGCAGACCGATTTGCCCGACACGGTGTCGTTGGCCCAAGGGTCACTCACCAGCACCAGCCACCCCTTTCGCCCCGCCGATGTGGTTGCGGACGATGGACTATGGGCGCCGCTATCTTTAGAAGCTCGCGGCATTGAAGTGGTCGTGCCGCTGGCTGTGGAAAGCCGGCTGCTTGGCGTTCTGGGTCTGGGTCCTCGCTGGGACGAAGATGTTTTCGACACCCGCAACCTCGACATCTTCGAGATCGTCGGTCAGCAGGCCACGCTCCTGCTGGCGGTTAACCAGAACGTCCAGGAGCTGCAACAAGTGCCCGGCCGGATGGCTGACGCGCAGGATCGCGAGCGGCTGCGGTTGGCGGGGGAACTTCACGATACCGTGCAGCAGTTTCTCGGCCGTCTGCCGTTCTATCTCGCTGTCAGTCGGGATTCCATGAGCACCGATCCGGTTCAGGCAACCGAACTGCTCAACCGGTCGATCACCGACGTCGAGGAAGCGGCTGTCGCCGTACGGCAGCTGCGCCACAACCTGGCCCCCAGCCAACTCGAGCGCGGACTAGCCTCATCGCTGGTGACCCTGACGACCAACTTCCAGCGGCGCACGGGCTTGGCCGTCACGCTCACCTGCTCGCCGGACCTGGACGACGCGACCAATCTTGTTACTCGCCATGCCATCTACCGCGTGATCCAGCAGGCGCTGGACAACGTGGAGGCTCTACGCGGCTGCCTCAAGCGTGGATGTCATTTTAAGCACAGGCGACGGCTGGAACCGCTTCACGATCAGCGACGACGGCCTCGGGTCCACGGAGGCGGAGCGGCAGCAGGCGCGCGAGCAGGGCAGTTTTGGAATTCAATCCATGGCCGCCCGTCTGGTCTCCTGCGGTGGGGGGCTTGAAGTTGTGTCGGCTCAAGGCGAAGGGCTGCAGGTCATCGGCTGGGTGCCGGCCGTAGTCACTGAGGCCGTGGTCACTGAAGCCGTGGTCACTGAAGCCGTGGCCGAGACACCCAGCACGGCACCGCCATCACCCAACGGGGACAGCTTGGTACCGACTAGCCAGGCGATAGTCAACCAGACCGGAACAGCGAAATAGGGGAAAACCCCTAGATCATTCAAGGGCTTCCCAGGTGGACAGGCCCGCCCACTTACCTATACTAGTAGATAGGGTTTGACTATTGCCATGTGTAAGCGACAGGCGGTAGGCAGACCAGGAGCCGGATTTGGGAAAAGGCCCCGGACGCACCTGCGTTCGGGGCCTTCTAGTTTCCGGTGAGCTCAGGTCGTCGTTGCGGCATTGACCAATCGCCAAACTTCGGCGGCCGGCGTGTCAAAGGAGCGGGCCGTCTCAGTGTCGCCGGCTGACAGTCCATCGGAAACCGTCCCCACGGCAGCGCTAAGCGGGATGCGCGCGACAATGTCCACATCGGCCAGTGCTTCCGATTGCCAGGCCGCGGAACGCGGAAATACCTCGTGGGCTTCGCCGCAGCCGGGGCAGACGAAGTAGGCCATATTCTCAACAATCCCCAACAGGGGCACCTGATGCTGCCGAAACAGCTGCAAACTGCGCCCGGCATCCAGCAGGCTCATATCCTGCGGTGTGGTCACCAGGAGCACCGCGTCGAGTAGACTGTGGCGGAGCAAGTCTTCCTGGGGCTGTCCGGCCGAAGGCGGCAGATCGACCAGGAGGATATCAAGGCCACCCCACATCACATCCCGCATGGTCTGCACCACCAGTTGCCCGGCCGTGGCCGCCGGCGGATTGATGGCCTGGTCCTCAGCCAACAAGAGACCCACCGACATGACCTTCAGCCCGAACCGTTTCAGGGGCGGGATGTAGGGCGCGGACCCGGCACGGCGCACAATGGGCACAGTCGCCAGGCTGGGTACCCGGCGATGGACCCCCCCAGCATGGCCCGCACGTTGGGCCCGTAGACGTCCGCATCGAAAATACCCACACGGTGCCCGGCCCGCTGTAGCGCCAGGGCCAGCTGCAAGGTGACAGTCGTCTTGCCCACGCCGCCCTTGCCGCCGGCAATGGCTACCACGTGGGACACAGTCGGTAACAGCAGTCGAGTCATGCTGTGGAATGTAGTCAAATGGCATGTCGCTGTCTAGACTGTCACGTCTACCATAACAAAGGAAAAGCCCCACAGGAGGTCCTGCGGGGCTTGCCTTTAGAGAGGAGAAGTCCGGTTTACTCGGTCGGCGGCAGAAGCACCGAGTCGATGACGTGAATCACGCCATTGGAGGTCAAGATGTCCGTAGCCGTCACGCGAACGGTCCCGTTCAGGATGACCGCGCCGTCGACCACCTCAATGGTGATGGGCGAACCCTGCAGCGCTTCGGCCGATGTCAGCGAAACCACATCCGATGCCATTGCCACACCTTGTAAGACATGGTACAGCAGGATTTGCGTGAGCTGGCCTGTCGGGTCCTCGAGCAGCGTGGCGATGGTGCCCTCCGGCAAGCCGGCAAATGCCTCATCGGTCGGAGCGAAGACAGTGAACTTACCAGGAGACGCCAGCGTCTCAGCCAGTCCGGCGGCTTGTAGCGCGGCCAGCAGCGTGCTGAAGTCCGGGTTGCCGGCAACTACGTCAGCAATCGTGCCCATCTCGCCCATCGCGGCGGACTCATCGGCCGGCGGCAGCAGCACACCGTCGATGACATGGATAACACCGTTGGTGGCAGCGATGTCGGTGGTCAGAACGGTCACGGCGTCATTCAAGCGCACGCCACCGTCGACAACCTCGATGCTTATGGGCGCACCTTGCAGCGTCTCAACAGAGTCGAGTCCCACAACGTCACTGGCCATAGCAGCACCGGCGACGACGTGATAGAGCAGAATCTGGGTCAGGTCGCCCGTCGGGTCGGCCAGAAGAGCGTCAACGGTGCCTTCCGGCAGCGCGGCGAACGCGTCGTTGGTCGGGGCAAAGACAGTGAAGTCACCCTCACCGGCCAGCGTATCGACCAGCCCGGCGGCGCTCAAAGCGGCAACCAGAGTGCTGAAGGTCTCGTCACCCGCGGCGATCTCAGCGATGGACATGTCGGGAGCCATGGCCTCTTCGGCCGACGGCAGCAGAACCGCATCAATCACATGAATCACGCCGTTCGTAGCCATGATGTCAGTCGCGGACACCATCACCGAGTCATTCAGGATGACATTGCCGTCGACAACAGCGATGCTGACCGGTTCGCCCTGCAGCGTGGTCACAGAATCAAGGCCCACTACATCGGCAGCCAGAGCCACGCCATCAACCACGTGGTACAGCAGGATCTGGGTCAGGTCACCGGTCGGGTCGGCCAACAGCGCATCGATCGTGCCTTCCGGCAGCGCGGCGAAGGCGGCGTTGGTGGGCGCGAAGACGGTGAAGTTGCCCTCACCGGCCAGGGTATCGACCAGCCCGGCGGCGCTCAGGGCGGCTACCAGGGTGGCGAAGTCCTCATTGCCCGCGGCAATCTCGGCGATCGACATGGTCGGCGCCATGGCTTCATCGGCCGGCGGCAACAGGACGCCGTCGATCACATGAACCACGCCATTAGATGCGACGATATCAGTGGCGGTCACCATGACGGTGCCGTTCAGGATGACGTTGCCGTCAACCACTTCAATGCTGATGGGTTCGCCCTGCAGCGTGGTCACGGAATCAAGACCGACCACATCGGCGGCCATGGCAACGCCATCAACCACATGGTAGAGCAGAATTTGAGTCAGATCACCGGTGGGGTCGGCCAGCAATGCATCAACAGTGCCTTCCGGCAGCGCGGCAAAGGCGGCGTTGGTCGGCGCAAACACGGTGAAGTTGCCTTCACCGGCCAGCGTATCAACCAGCCCGGCGGCGCCCAGGGCGGCAACCAGGGTGCTGAAGTCCTGATCACCGGCGGCGATCTCGGCAATGGACGGGGCCATTTCTTCCATGGCTTCTTCGGTCGGAACAACTTCTTCAACAGGTGGAACGGCCGTTGGCGTCGTGGCGGCCGTGCCGCCACAGGCGGCAGCAACCAGTGCGATTAGCATGAACATCGTTAGTAAACTGAGGCGTTTTAACATTTCTTCTAAACTCCTTACGATTAGTCTACGGGGGGAATTGTCCGCCCGCGATGACTAGACACTACGAGTTTGTACGGCTCCTGTCAAAGTATTGCTCACTTCTGCTCAGTCTTGTCTAATATTTGTCCATATTTAGACCGGAGGTTGTGCCTCGGGGGGCAGGCTGGTGGGATGGTGTGTGGCCCTGCTTGCGTCCCTAACCGGACGCTCAGGGTGCCGTTACAAATCGTTTACATTTGTTTGGCAAAATGATGGTGTTCAATAGGAGACAAACCACAGACTGACAAAACTACCATCAGCCAGTGTGGGCGGTGCGCGTGGTCGGTTGAATGAATTACCTCCCAGGAACAGCCCGGTTTATAGTGACCGCGGCTAATCGTCCCAGCTCTGCCTGGCCATGCTTTCACGAGTTTGTCGCCGGGCAGCCTATCAATTGAAGTCTTTTGGAGGACTCATGCGTAAATCTTTGAATGTCCTATTTCTCATGTCCGTCATGGTGGCCCTTTTGGTGGCCGGCTGCGGTGTATTGCCCCAGGAGGCATCCACGCTGCCGACCTTCAACCAGAGTTCGTCAACCACGGTGGAACAGATTCCGCTCAACAACACGGCCGTTCAACAATCGGCCGCTCCGGCCGCCCAGGTAGTCCCGGGCACAACCGTCCAAGTACCGGTCGTTCAGCCGGCCGCTGTGGACCTTGTCGCGCAGGAGCAGTTGTTCATCAACCTGTACCAGCATGTCAATCCGGCCGTGGTTAGCGTCAATCTGACGCAGGGTGGCGGCTCCGGTTTCGTCATCGATTCCGAAGGGTACATCGTCACCAACAACCATGTCGTGGAGCAAGGCGGACCCATTCTGGTGCGCTTCGCCAACGGCGACAGCCGTCAGGCTGAGGTCATCGGCACCGATCCGCAAGGTGACATCGCTCTCATCAAGGTCGACGCCGCCCCCGGCGAACTGCCCGCCCTGCCCTTGGGTAACTCGGACAGCTTGCAGGTCGGCCAGCTTGTGGTCGCCATCGGTAGCCCGTTTGGTCTGGAAAGCACCATGACCACCGGTATCGTCTCCGGCCTGAGCCGCGCGCTGCCCAGCGACGGCCTCAGCACCGGCGCCAACTATCAGGTTCCCGACGTCATTCAGACCGACGCAGCCATCAACCCCGGCAACTCCGGCGGCCCGCTGCTCAACCTCGACGGTGAGGTTGTGGGAATGAATACGGCCATCGAATCGCCTGTGCGCGCCAATTCCGGCGTGGGCTTCGCAGTACCGTCCAACGTGATTGGGGTAGTCGTGGCGCAGTTGCGCGACAATGGTAGCGTTGCCTACCCGTGGCTCGGCATCGCCGGCGGCACGCTGTCTCCCGAAGGAGCAGACCAGCTCGGCCTGCCGCGTGAGCTCCGCGGTGTCGTCATCAGTTCCGTGGTCGCCGGCGGCCCGGCCGACCAGGCCGGCCTGCAAGGTGTGGACCCGACCACCAACACCGGTGGCGACGTCGTGACGGCCATTGACGGCAACCCCGTCGTGGAATTCGACGACCTGCTGGGCTACATCGTCAAGCAGACCCGCGTGGGTCAGACTGTCGAGTTGACCATTACCCGTGACGGCCAGTCGCAGACCTTGAGCCTGACGCTCTCGGCCCGTCCGGACGCTCCGACCGGCTAAGCCCCGGCTCTAGACACACCCGAAAACAAAAGGCCCGCGGTTCGCTAGATTAGCGAGCCGCGGGCTTTTTTCATTGGCCGTGCCGGTGGGCACTTGCGAAGGACCGTCTAGCGCCTTTCGCCTTCCACTTGCACGCGCCAGTCGGCAACCCCGGCATAGTCGCGGTCCGCGAACAGGAGCTCAAAGCTGTCCGTCTGTCCGCCGGACAGGTCGCTCTCAAAGGTATAGGCGAAATCGCAGCCAATAGCGGCGCCCGACGCATCGTACAGCGTGCCAACCAGACGCAGCAATTTGTAGTCAGTCGTGGTCGTGTTGCGCACCTGGCCGCTTATGCCATACCAGCCCATGATATCGTCCAGGCCGGCGGTCGTGCCGAACAGCTCAAGTCCGCTGATGGGCATCGGGTCCACCTGATAGGTCATCTCCCCAAACGAATAGTCACGCCATTTGTTGGGCGGAATGACCGTGACGCTGAAGCACGTGCGCTCGCCCGGAGCCAACCTGTCCAGCAGGGTCAGCGCCTGATCGCGCTGGATGACCCGCCCTTTGGCATTGAGTAATTCGGTCGTGATGCGAATCGACCTTACGGGTATACTGCTCTGATTCAATACTTCACCGCGGATTGTCAACATCCCCCGCTCGTCCACCAGGGTGGAATGGTTCTCCAGCACAATCAGTGGATTGACTTCCGGCGTGGGCAGCCAATCCGGCGGCCGTGTCGGTGTGACTGTGCCGTCGGGCGTGGCGGTGACCGTGGCGGTTGGTCCCGCAACGGTGCTGGTGGCGGTGGGTGTCGTCGTTGGCGACGCTGTTGGCGAGGCGGTGACGGCCGGGATTATGGTAACCGTCGCGAAGGGCGTAACCGTCGGGCCAGGCAGCGTCGCGGTCGCGGTTGGCCCGGCCTGCGAGCCGAAGACCACCGGGGCATAATCAAACTCGGTCAAAAAAGGTGTGGGGGCCGGCTGATCGGCCTGGCCCACAACGAGCTGCTGCCCCATTAGGAACGCAGAAAGGGTCAGCCCGATGACGATGACGCCGCCGAGCGCTTTGATGTTGGTTGTGCGCTTCATGATTCCCCGATGATGCCGGCCCAAAACGACGCAGCCGACGCCCGCCACATTACACGTTGCCCGCGAGCATGTCAATCTCAGTGCACCCTTTTTTCACGTTCCGTATACCAATTGCCAGTTTGATGCAGGCTGCCCCCTGCGCATGACTTTTGGTACTGTCAGGCGGCAGCATGGAATGTTACAGTATTGACATCTGCTTCTGAGGAGGTCCTGTGACCCGCATGTCATCCCTATCTCCCACACCCACAGCGCTTCAGACCTGGGCTGAGGCCAATCTCCGCCGGGGCTTCAAGCTGCTCAACCGGTTCATGTTACTCAACTGGCGGTTGGGCCTGGGTTCGTGGCTCAACGCAGCACCGGGGGTACTCGGCCGTTATGTAGTTCTGACCCACATCGGCCGTAAATCGGGACGCGTCTTCCGCACGCCGGTAAACTACGCCAAAATCGATGGCTGTGTCTACTGCACCGCCGGCTTCGGAAGCGAGTGCGACTGGTATCGCAATCTGATGGCCACACCTGTCTGCGAACTGTGGCTGCCGGACGGCTGGTATGACGCCGTGGTCGAAGATGTAACTGACAGCCCCGACGCCCTGCCCCTGTTGCGGGAAGTACTGATTGCCAGTGCCTTTGCCGCCCGGCTGGCCGGAATCGACCCCCGTCGCATGGCCGACAACGATCTGCGCACCGCCACGCAAGCGTATCGCCTGCTAAAGCTGACGCCCACTGCTGCCAGAACCGGGCCCGGTGGACCGTCCGACCTGGCCTGGATATGGCCTGTCGCTACAACGGGCCTGCTGGGCATCCTGGCGCTCACCCGTCGTCGCGCCGTGAAAAAGATCTGAGCCATGCCTGGTCCGGCGGTAACTATGGTATGATAAAAACAGGTAGCGTGACTAAATCACCTGGAGGAAAGAACAGACCATGACCGATCAACCTGGTTTTCAACTACTCATCAGCACGTTCGACGAAGAATCGGCCGCCGTCAAGGCCGTGGCACAGCTGCTGGACAGCTTCAAGGACAACCGTCAGGCACTGCCGGCCGTGGCTTCGGTGGTAAAGAACGCCGAGGGCGAACTGACGATTCAAGAGACCGACGATATCGGCGGCAAGCAAGGAGCGGCTGCGGGGGCGTTGGCCGGCGGGCTGGTCGGGCTGCTCAGCCGCCGTCGGGGGGTGGTCGGATCGGCCGCCATCGGGGCACTGTTGGGGGGTGTTGTGGCGGCGAAAGCCGACACCGGTATCCCCGACCCGCGGCTTGAGGCCATCGGCACGTCACTCGACAAGGCCACATCGGCCGCGGTAGCCATTGTCAGCAATGACGGATTTGGTGACGCCAAGGCCATCGTCACCGGACTGGGCGGCCAGACTATCGCCGAGTCATTCGACCACAAGACGGACTTCATCAAGCAAGTGCAGGCAGGCGACTATGCCGGTGCGCTCACGGCGCTGGCGAACCAGACGGAAAGCACCGTGGCCGGGGCGTCGGGTACCGCATCGTCCACAGCGCAGGATTTGGCCTCGATGGCCCAGGACTTGCTCAACCGCAAAAAGCCTGGCTGAGAACCCGGCCAATTGCGGACCCTGGGCTGCATCGGTCTGAACGCCAGGCCGGGCTTGCGTTTCTGCGGCAAGACAGACAGAATACGTGAACGTTCGGTGCCCTTGACGGGGCGGCCGTTGCATCCTGCATTCCCGGAGAACGAACGAGCTTGTTCAATCCCAATCGCCGGTCGGTCATTCTGACGCTGTTGTTCGCGGGCACATTGACGCCAATCGCCACGGCGCTCATTGCCCCCGCGCTGCCCGCCATGCAGGCCCACTTCAGCGGCGTGCCGCAGTCCAGCCTATTGGTGCGCCTGGTGCTAACGCTGCCGGCGCTGTTCATCGTCCTCAGCGCACCATTTGCCGGTCTGTTCACTGACCGCCTCGGCCGCATGCCCATCCTGATTGCTTCCATCGCGCTCTATGGCCTGGCGGGAATCTCCGGCTACTTTGCCCCCACGCTCCCGTGGCTGCTCGCCGGGCGTGCCGTCCTGGGTATGGCCGTGGCCGGCATTCTAACTGCGGCGACGACGCTGATTGCCGACTATTATCAGGGCGATCAACGGGCTCGCGTTCTGGGCTGGCAAGCGGCTGTCATCGGTGTGGCCGGAGCGCTGGCCCTGCTTGCGGCCGGCTTTCTCGCCGACATAGGCTGGCGAAATACCTTTCTGATCTACTCGGTTGCGTTTGCGGTGCTGCCCTTTGCCGTCGTTCTGTTGCAGGAACCGGATCGCGTACAACTGCGTCAGGCCGTCGCGTCCGATGAGATTCTGCCCCCGGCCACCCTGCGCCTGATCCTGGCTATCTACGCCATTCTAATCGTCGCCCAGGTCTTGTACTTTATGGTTCCCGTCCAGATACCGTTTGTCCTGGTCCCCCGCGATGACGTGTCGCAGGCACTTCAAACCGGCATCGCGGTCGCCAGTCTGGCCCTAGCCTTCTCAGTCGGTTCGCTGCTGTCCCACCGCGTGACCGGCATGATCGGGCGTCGCGCCACGATCGTCGCCGGATTCCTGCTTGTGGGGAGCGGCTATGTGCTGGTCGGCCGAACGGCTTCCTTGCCGATCATCTTTGGCGCGATGGCTATTGTTGGATTTGCCCTGGGGTTGTGGCTGCCTCTGTTGAACGTCTGGCTGGCCGAGATTACACCGGAGTCATTTCGCGGACGGGCGCTGGGCGGCATGACCACAGCGCGCTATCTGGGTCAGTTCTCGTCACCCATCTTGCTCCAGCCACTCGTCAACCAGGTTAACGTCGGTCCCACGTTTCTCATTGTGGGGATCGGCGCCTTGATAGTCGGGCTGGGCACCATCGCGCTGACAGCCGGCGCCAACCGCCGACACCGCGCTGAGCCGACCGCCGATAGCAACTGACCCGGCGCGCACCCGCCTACTTTCGAACCCGAAACAGCAACGCCATGGTCAAACCGGCAACCGTAGCCGCGCCCATGCCAATGGCCGAGCGCTTGACCGCCTTCTGCGCCCGTGGATCGTTCTGCAAGTAGTCGACTATCGGATCGAGTCGTTGTTCGGCCGTCGTGCCATACATGCCGCCCAGCACCGCCTTCGTCAGACGATACTGCCCCGGATAGCGAACCCAGACGGACGGGTCCCAGGGATGCGGCGGCGCGCCCGTCGCGTAGGACTTGGCGTGGGTGAACTGCGTCACCTCTCCGCGGCCGTGGGTGCGGGCATTGCCTGATAGCTTGACCCCGCCGAATGGCAGCAGGGGCACCGTATAGTGGGACATGGTATCGTTGACATTGACCACACCGGTTTGGAGCTGGTCAGCCACGCGCCGCGCATGCTTCAAGTCACGACTCCAAACGTAGGCACTCAGCCCCATCGTGCTGTCGTTGGCCAGCCGGATCGCCTCGGCATCGTCGCGCACTTTCATGATCGGCATCGTCGGCCCAAACGTTTCGTCCCACATGATCTGCATCGTGTGGTCCACGTCCACCAGCACCGTCGGCTCGATAAACATGTCGGTCTGGTTTCCACCCGTCAAAATGCGCGCGCCCTTGCTTACCGCGTCGTGCAGGTGAGTGTTGACAATGTCACACTGTCGCTCAAACGTCAGCGGGCCCATCCAGTTGAGGTTGTCCTTGGCGGGGCTATAGCCCACCGTAAACTGTCGGGCTTCCTCAACCGCCAGCCGCACAAACTCGTCGTAGACCTTCTCATGCACATAGACCCGCTCGACTGAGACACAAGCCTGGCCGGTCGTGTAGAAAGCCCCCCAGACGCCCCACTTGGCGGCCGCTTTCAGATCAGCATCCTCCAGAACCAGCATCGGGTCCTTGCCGCCCAGCTCGTAGAGGAACGGTGTCATGTCCTCGGCGGCCATCTCCGCCACGATGCGACCAGTCTTGACCGAGCCCGTCAGAAACAGCACGTCCGGCTGCGACCGGACCAGCGCCGACCCGGTTCGGCTGTCGCCATGCAGGAAGCGGACAAACGGGGCCAGCTCCGGCACACGCATGAACAGCTGCTCGATCAGCACGCCGGTGGCCGCGGCTACTTCCGACGGCTTGACCATCACAGCATTGCCCGCCAGCAACGCCGCTACGATCGGCGGCACCATCAGGTCAAACGGATAGTTCCACGGGCCAATGATGCCCACCACGCCATAGGGGACCTTTTCCGTGTGAAACGACTTCAGAAAGTACAGTCCCTTGGGCACGCGCTCATCGGCCAGCCAGCGCGGGGCACGCTTGGTATATTGGTGGATCTTGTCCACGGTCATCAGGACTTCATGCAGGGCATCCTGCCGGCTCTTGCCGTGGTCGCGATTGATAACGGCCGTAATCTCATCGGCCGCATCGACGATCACCCCCTGCAACTTCTTGAGGATGCGCACGCGTTCCTTGACCGGCTTGGCGGCCCAGGTCCCGGCCACCATCCCCAGCTCACGGCGCGCCTTTTCTACGTCCTGCTCGGTGGCCACGCGCACCTCGCCGAATTTCTGGCCGGTGCCGGGATTGATGAAGTCGATGCAGTCAGTTACAGGGCTCATAGCTACCTCACGCTGGCGTAAGTTGGTTGCGACGATTAGCGATCCCGCCGCCTGAAGAATGTAAACAGGGTCAACAATAATGGCACCAGCGCCAGCAGCAAAGCCAGCGGCATCACCTGCTTTGCGCGGCCGGTGCGTTGGACGGGATGCCCGTCGATGCGCACGCCCGACGGCCGAGCCAGCGGCTCCACCGGCGGCGCGGCGGTCTTGGACGGAATGAGGCTGACGAACCGTTCCGTCATTGCCGCAATGGTCAGGCTGGGGTTCACGCCCAGGTTGGCCGGAATGACCGATGCGTCGGCAACATACAGGCCGGGATAGTTGAAGGCCTGATGGGTTGTGTCCACGACACCGGTGCTCTCATCGCCACCGATGGGGCTTCCACCCAAAATGTGGGCTGTATTGGGAATAGCCATCAAATCGTTCATACCCATCCAGGGCACACCATCAATCTTTTCGGCAAAGCGATTGGTGACGACCGTGCCCTCATTGACGCAGGCCGGAATGGGATCATCGGGATCCCTCTCGGTCACCAGCGCCTTGCGCCCCAGTGTCCACAGCGAGCGATCGCGCCGCAGCCGCATCTTGTTCTCAACGGTCTGCATGATGAGCAAGACCGTGTCACGTTCCGCCCAGCCGGGCGACAAGCGGGTATGAACAAAGTCCATCGGCTGTTGGAATAGCAGCTTGATCGACTGGACGATTGTTTCTCGCGGGTTCTCTCTGTACGCAGCCAGGGGCCAAATGAGCGAACGCATGAAACCCGACCCCGCCGGATAGCGACATGGCTCGACGCTGGTCACGTCATCAACCCAGAAGTGGGAACTGATGGCCACGCCCTCCGAATAATCTTCGCGGTTATGCCGGGCCGTCACGCCCATCAGCGCTTCGCTGTTGCTGCGCACGCGTTCGCCCACCATGGGCGAGAGCAGCGGTAGCGTCTGCAATTCGTCGCGGCACTTCAACAGCAGATCAACTGTGCCGAGCACCCCGGCGGCGACAATCACGTTGCGTGCACGGACCGTACCCTTGCTCTTTGCCGAACCAGTCGGTGACCTTGTAATAGCCAAGTTCATAGCGGGCGTCATCCGGCTCCACGCTGTATAGCGGCCGAATCATGTCCACGTTGAGTTCCGGCCACACCTGCGCGCCGTATTGCTCAGCCAGATAGAGATAGTTCTTGTCCAGCGTGTTCTTGGCGTTGTGCCGGCAGCCAACCATACACCCGCCGCAGTGGATACAGCCGGTGCGCGTCGGTCCGTCACCCTCGAAGTAAGGATCAGGTATGGTCTCGCCCGGCTCTCCGAAAAAGATGCCGACCGGCGTTGGCTCAAAGGTGTGACCCTGCCCGTTCTCGATGGCAATGTCGCGCAGGGCGATGTCGGCTGGCCAGAGGCGGGGGATTTCGGCCGTACCCAGCATGCGGTTGGCTTCATGGTAGAATGGCATCAGCTCTGTTTCCCAATCGGCCAGGTCGCGCCACTCATCCGCTTCGAAGAACCGGCGCGGCGGAATGCGGTGGGTACTGGCATAGACCAGACTGCCGCCACCAACTCCGCTGCCGTTCAGCAGCCACAGGTCCTTGAAGAAGGTGAGTCCCTGGATGCCAAAACAGCGCAGATTGGGCATCCACAGATATTTGAAGACATTCCAGTTCTTCTTGGGGAAATCGTTGGGGCCGAAACGCTTGCCACGTTCCAGAACAAGGACACTGTAGCCCTTCTGTATCAGCCGCCAGGCGGACACACTGCCGCCGAAGCCGGAACCGATGATCACATAATCAAAGACAGGATCACGCGCCTGCGCGCCGCGAACCGAAACAGTCTGCTGAACGCTGGTTGGCCTGCTGCCGTTCATGGTCGGGTGCCTCGTGCGCCGGTGGCTGCGCAGCCAATCCGGCGGATCAGTTGGGAACAATCACGGCGCGGCTAGTGGTTCATGCCGCACCGCGTCACGAGGATAGTATAACACATCGCGTCATGGGAACGCAATTGGCGAGAGCTGTTCACTGAGGCCATCCTCAATGTCAAAAGCGGGTCTTGACAGCGGGCGCCTTCTAACGTACAATGATTTCCGAACAGTGTTAGGAAACAGCTATGTCTACGCCTGAGCTTACCCCCCGCGAACGACGCCACGCTCGCACCCGCGATGCCATTCTCGACGCCGCCCGCCACATTGTCGGCCGAGAAGGGGCTGACGCGTTGTCTATGCGGGCCATTGCCGACGAAATTGACTACAGCGCCGCTGGGCTATACGAATACTTCGACGGCAAGGATGCCATCGTGGGCGCGTTATGCGCCCTGGGACACGAACGGCTAACCGACAGCATGGCCGCCGTCGATGAGTCTCTGCCCTACGAAACATACTTCTTCAATATCGGCCAGGCCTACATCGACTTCGCCAAGCGCAATCCTGACTTGTACTTGCTGATGTTCACGCGCACGCCGGAATGGTCGGAAGAAAGCCTGACCGACCAGGGCTCGGCCTATCTCATTTTGCTGGAGGCGATCGCGCGCGGTCTGGACGAAGGTCACATCGTGGCACATGAGGGCTTCGGCAAGGACGAGATGGCCTTCGCCGCCTGGTCCACCGTTCACGGCATCGCGATGTTGATCATCACTTATTTCCGCGACGCACCCATGGACCTGGTTCATCCTCAACAGGAGACCCTGCGCAATCTAATGCGCGGTTTCAGTCATTGAGCGCGGGTCATCGTTCCATTTTTTTGGTCTTTGCCGAACAACGTTCAGTTTACAACAGAAGTTCATTCTTTGAAAGAATTAAGGAGAAACAACCATGACGCGCATAGTCAATCTACCGTCCGATCGAGGCTTTGTCGCCAACACGAAGTCTTTGCTCGGCCAAAGTTGGAAAAGCAACAAGCCTTTGACGATCGTAGGCATCGGCTCGGCCCTCCTGCTCCTCCTGGCCCTCGTCGGTGTCATCATCGACCCGACGCGTGTGCTCAGTGAGCCTGCCTGGCTGAAGCCGGCCAAGTTCGCCCTGTCCATCTCGATCTACAGCCTGACCTTCATCTGGCTATTGAGTTTCGTGCGGCGCGCGCCACGCACTGTCGCCGTCCTGTCGTGGATAACGGCCGTCATGTTTGTCATCGAGATCGGGATCATCTTCTATCAGGCGAGCCAGGGTGTGCGCAGCCACTTCAACAACACCACGCCCTTGGACGCACTGTTGTTTAGCACCATGGGCGCGGCCATCTTCACCTTGTGGGCCGCTAGCGCGGTGGCAGCAGGTCTGATCATTCGCGAGCCTATCCCCGGCCATCCCGCGTTTGTCACCGCCCTGCGGTTGGGGCTAGTGCTGGCCGTCATCGGTTCCGGGCTGGGGGCGCTCATGACCATTCCCACGGCCGAGCAGCGCGTAGCAATGGCCGCCACCGGTACAGCTACGCAGTTCATCGGCGCCCACAGTGTCGGCGTGGAAGACGGCGGGCCCGGTTTACCGGTAGTTGGTTGGAGCACGACCGGCGGCGATCTGCGTGCCGGACACTTCGTCGGCCTCCATGCCATGCAGATCATCCCGCTGTTGGGCTTCCTCATCGTGCGCGCCGGGCGCCAAGAACGCCGCTGGACCGACAGGCAACAGGCAGGTCTGGTCTGGAGCGTGAGTATGGGCTATCTCGGCCTGATGGCGCTGCTGACCTGGCAAGCGTTGCGCGGTCAACCGCTGCTCGCGCCCGACATCCTGACGCTGGTCATGGCCGGCCTGCTGATTCTGGCCACCGGCGGCGGCATTGCCTATAGTCTCAAACAACGTTGAGTCCCAACCACGCCTAAGGAGGCTGTCCCATGGAAACTGTCTTTACCCTGAGCAATATTCTGGTCATCCCATTCTGGCTGTTGATGATCATCCTGCCCAATTGGCAGTGGACACGGCGTCTCTTGCAGTCGACCTGGGTGCTGGTGCCGCCGGCGCTGCTATATACCGTTCTGGTCATTCCGAGCGTGCCGGCACTCTTCGGCAGCCTGCTCAACCCGACGCTCGGCGGCATCCAGACAGCGCTGGGCACCCCGGAAGGGGCGACCATCGCCTGGGCCCACTTCCTCGCCTTCGATTTCTTTGTCGGCCGTTGGGCCTATCTCGACAACCGCCGGGTCGGACTGCCTGCGCTGCTGATGGCGCCGATTCTGTTCTTCATCTTAATGCTGGGGCCGTTTGGTTTGTTGCTCTATCTGGCCGCGCGGGCCGTCCGGGAGCGAGGCGCAGCATCGCCCGCCCAGAGCCTGACTTGAGGTTCGCCCGGTCACGACAGACCGAGACAGGGCGAGGCCATGTTGCAACTGCGGTGAAACTTCATATAATTGTAACTGCTATACGCTCAAGAATGTGATCAGTCTGGGCTCTTAGGTTTAGTCTGGCAAGCTCTGGTGTATCGCGTTTCCATCCGGGTCCCCGGGCCCAAATCATTCAATCTAAGTTAACACAGTAGAAGGAGAACTATACTCATGGCAGATGAAGCAACAAACGTGTCCTATAACATCGTGGCCGTCAAGTTTGACGGTCGCGACCGCGCGAAAGAAGTAGTCGACCTCGTCAAGAAGCAGCAGAAGGCCGGCGATTACAAGGTTCAGGCATGGGCCGTTGTCGAAGTTGACGATAAGGGCAAGACCCACGTCAAGCAGATGGGCCACGGCGGCGTTGGTGCCGTTGCCGGCACAGGCGCAGGTGTCTTGCTGGGCCTGATTGGTGGTCCCGTGGGCCTGCTGGCCTGGGCATTGGGCGGCGCGGTCGTGGGCGGTATGGCGGGCAAGTATGCCGGCCATCAATTCGACGCCAATGAGCTGAAGGCCATTGGCGCCACGATGGAACCCAATTCCTCCGGCATTATCATGGTCATTGAAGATACCATGATGGAGCAGATGGAGACCGATATGGGCATGACCGGCGGCAGCATGGTCACCGTTACCCTGGGCGACCAGCTGTCCGGCGAAGTTGCCACTATGACGGCAATTGATCTGGGCGACGAAGGCGCTGCCACAGACAACTAATCAGATTAATGGCCGAGTAATCGGCATAAATCCTGAATTTGCAACAGAAACGCCCCGCTTGGCAATCCAAGCGGGGCGTTTTTCATGCCCTATCCCGTTAGGGAGTAGTCAGCGTCAAACAAACCGGGGTGAATTCGACCACAACACCCTCGGCAATGGCCGCCTGCCGGCTGAGTGATGTCAGCGCGACGACAGTCGGTGTGCCTGAGGTGGCCACAGGGACCGATTGGAACTCTTGATTGGCCACCACCAGAGACGGGGGAATCTGGGACGGGTCAAGCTGCTCCACGGCCGATACCAGCGTCCGCCAACTGTTCGTCAGCTGCGTTTGCACGGCGACAATGTCCAGAATATCAGTCGCCGGTCCGACCAGATTGGCCCACCTGAGCGCATCGTTGACCTGGCCTAACGCCTGGCAAGCCTCGGTGACCGGATCTTCAGCCGGGGCACAGGCCGATAATGCTCCGAGCAACAGGGTAAACACCACAAGACTCAAAACGCGCTTCATTTGCTGCTCCTTCCGAATCAGTTGGCGGGTTGGGCCGCGCAGACAGGGGTGAACTCGTCCACGACACCCTGGGCAATCTCAGATTGCGTGGCGACGCTGGCCGCGGCAACCGGTTCCAGTGTGCCCGTGTTGGCCACCGGAACACTGTTCATCGCGTCGTTGGCTTCAACCAGTGATGGCGGTACAAGCGTGGGATCGAGCTTCTCAACTTGCGACACCAACGTTCGCCAGCTATTGATCAACTGCGTCTGCGCTTGCACGATGTCCAGGATATCCGTGTTCGGACCCACCAGCGCCGTAAAACTGAGGGCATCGTTCACCTGATTCAAGGCTTCGCAGGCCGTATCTATCGGGTCCATCTCCACAACTGGATTGCATGCTGCCAGCGCGCCGGCAACTATGACCAAGATCAGCAGGGTTATTTTTCGTCTCATGAATCTCTCCTGTACGGCGGGCGGGGTCAAATGAGGAGTTGCCCGTCGCCTATCACCCTATGGTAACAGAATCAACGCGCCTTGTCTGCCTGATGTGGCAACAAAAAAGGACCCGGCAGGTTTTCCGCGACTGTTACATCGCCGACCTGCCGGGTCCAATGAATCATGCGCTAGCGCCGAGCGCGCGCGCCGTTAGCGTCGCGAACGACGTTAGCGACGTGAACGCGGACGGCCGTAGCTGGAGCGACGCGACTTATAGGCAAACACCGGCGGGGCCGCTCGCTGCTCTTCCGGCACAAAGCTACCGTAGTCGAAATCTTCCAGGCGACGACGTTCAATCGGCTCACCGAGAATTTTCTCGATGTCGCGCACCATCAACTCGTCGTCTTGCACGGTAAACGTCACCGCTTCGCCGGTCTGCTCCGCGCGGCCGGTTCGGCCGATGCGGTGGGTATAGGCGTCCACAGTGTCGGGCATGTCGAAGTTGACCACATGCGAAATGTCGGTCACGTCGATGCCGCGGGCGGCGATGTCGGTGGCGACCAGGATGTCATACTTGCCTTCGCGAAAGCCGTTGATGGCCTCCGTGCGACGGTTCTGGGTCATGTTGCCCTGCAACGCCGCAGCCCGGTAGCCTTGCTTCTCCAGCGTCCCGGCCAATCGCTTGGCGCGGTGCTTGGTGCGGGTAAAGACCAGCACGCGGGACGTGGCGGTCTGTTCCAGCATGGCATGCAGCAGCTTGGGCTTCAGCGATTCCGGCACCGGGTAGAGCGCATGGGAGACGGTCTTCGCCGGGGCGATGACGTCCACCTGGACGCGAACCGGGTCCTTCAGAATCGAGTCGGCCAGCAGCTTGATGTCGTTGGGCATGGTGGCCGAGAAGAACAGCGTCTGCCGCTCGGTTGGCACCTGCTTCAGAATGCGGCGGATGTCGGGCAGGAAACCCATGTCCATCATCCGGTCGGCCTCGTCCAGCACCAACACTTCGATGTTGGACAGGTCGATGGCGCCTTCGCCCATATGGTCGAGCAGTCGGCCGGGGCAGGCGACGATGATCTCCGTACCGCGGCGGATGGCCGCCAGCTGCGGCCCCTTGCTGACGCCGCCGAAAATGGCCGCGCTGCGAATCTTGGTCTTGCCACCCAACTGCCTGGCCGAGTCATTGATCTGGTCCGCCAATTCACGCGTCGGGGCAATGATTAGCACGCGCGTCTTGCGCAGCGGGCCGGTCGTCAGGCGCTGCAGGATCGGCAGCATGAAAGCGGCCGTCTTGCCTGTGCCTGTCTGGGCCAGGCCCATAATATCCCGTCCGTCGAGGATATAGGGAATGGCTTCTTGTTGAATAGGGGTTGGGGTGATCATACCCCGCGTCACGAATTCCGGCGTCAATACGCGCGTCGAATTTGAAGTCGGCGAAAGCCGAGCTATCGTTGGTCACTGAAAATACTCCTTGACTTCACAGAGCCAAGTCGCACTCCCAGCCCAAAGAAAAAGTCTGCAATTATTGAGGTCACCCGACCCTTGATCGCGATGCCATTAGACAGTATACGCGAAACCAGTCGACAACGCAATCAGTTACGTCACCTGCTGCTCATCTGCAGCCCGCTGCCACTTCGACGCAGCCTACTCCCCTTGCCCCATTGAAAAGCCGGGGTCACCGTCGATCATGTAGAGGTGCTCCGTCTTGATCACCTCGATGTTCGCATTCGATAACGGCCGCCAGGAGGTCCAGGACCTGCGCAAACGTCACCATTTCGCCATTGGCGGCCATAAACCGGCAGCGCCAGTGGTCGGTCGCAAACGTTTCCGGCATACCACCGGGATAGACCTTCACGCCGCGATTGGTGATCATCTTGAGTCGCCAGTCACCGGGTGCGGCGTCTTCCAGCCGCTTGCCCAGCGCATCGGGACTGTGATCATCGTCGACACAGTAAACGAATACATCCACGCCAACCAGTTCGCGCTCGGCCTTGCGCTCCGGCGGCGCGGGCACGTGGATGCCCCCGGTGCGATACTTGACCGGCTGCAGCACACGCGGCTGCTGACCCAGGCGGTCGATAACGGCCTGGGTGAACGTCTCTGTGCCCACTTCTTCCTTACTAAGGCCGGGGCGATAGATATCGGCCGTGTGGATGCCGTCCTCCAGCGTCTTGAGCCAGGCATTCTTGATCGTCTCACCGTACGTAGCAAGCCCCACATGGACCAGCATCTGCGTGGCCGCCACCAGCAGCCCGGACGGATTGGCAATGCCCTTGCCGGCAATATCCGGCGCCGAACCGTGGACGGCCTCAAACATGGCAATATCGCTGCCGATATTGGCCGACTCGGCCAACCCCACCGACCCGGCGATCTGGGCCGCGATGTCGGACAGGATGTCGCCATACAGATTGAGCGTGACGATGACATCGAACCGTTCCGGCATGGCCGCCAGTCGCGCCGCGCCGATGTCGATGATCATGTGCTCGCTCTCGATCTCCGGATACTCGGCGGCCACCTCCGTGAAGACGCGATGGAACAGTCCATCGGTGATCTTCATGATGTTGTCCTTTGGTCATGCAGGTGACCTTGCGACGGCCGTAGGCACGGGCGTACTCGAAGGCGTAGCGAATGATGCGCTCCGAACCGGGTAGGTGACCAGCTTGAGTACCTGGGCCACTTCCGGCGTCTGCTGATGCTCAATGCCCGCGTAGAGGTCTTCCTCATTCTCACGGACGATGACCAGATCCATGCCCGGATGCAGCGAGGCGACGTAGGGTGCATAGGATTTCGTCGGCCGAACGTTGGCATACATATTCAGCGACTTGCGAATGGTGACGTTCAGGCTCTTGTAGCCGCCGCCGAGCGGCGTGGTAATGGGCGCCTTCAGTAAGCACCCGCGTCCGGCGAATGCTCTCCCACGCCTCGGGTGTAATGCCCGACGTATGGCCTTGCTCGTAGGACTTGCGACCGACCAGAATGGTTTCATAGACCAGTGGCGATTCGGCCGCATCCAGAATACGCAGTACAGCAGTCCATAATCTCCGGGCCAATTCCGTCGCCATGGGCCACCGTAATCGGCACCGGTGTAGTTAGTTCTGTCGTTTCCGCATGATCGCTCATCGGGTTATTCCTCGCTTTGGGTAGGGGCCGAGCCTTGGCGCTCGCAATTCGAGCTATCTGCCGCGGGGATGATAGCGGAATCGGAGAGATTGTTCAATGTCGAACGGGACAAACCCAGTTCAGGGGGGATTCTTGCGGCCGCAAACGTCCTCAGGCGCCCCGGACAATGACGGCGGCGGCGCACGCGTCGCTTCGGACGACAGTCATTGGCGCTGCCGCGTTCATGTTGCCAGAAGTAGGTGCGCTCGGTCCTGCCCATCTGTTGACGGTTGCGCAAAAAGACAATACGACCACAGACCGGACACACGGCCTGATCAGGGGCGTCGGCACCCGCGCAGACGGTTGTCCGTTGACTAACGTGGCTTTTTTCATCGATCGATCTCCTTGCCCGAGGATGGACTGCCTACAATCTCGGCCTTGTGAATAAAGATTCAGTATAGCAGAATTTCGCCCCTGGCCTCGGTAAGGGGCATTTTCGGTGTAATATAGGGCAACTTCAGATAGATGAGACCAATTGCACTTACAGCAGATCCAGCTCCGTAACCCTGAGCCGGTGACCATCGCCGATAAGCCTATCTTGGGGCACTGATGCAACTGTACCTTTACGATAGCAGCGACTACACCGACGATCTGGTTAACCGCCAGGGTCGTTTGAGTACCACTATTTCAACCTCTATTGGACCGAAGACGGCCGCTTATCCCTTTCTGATTTGTCTCGAAGACAGATTGTCGGTCTGGTGCTCGTGCGAGCGCTGGAAATCGGGCGCAGATCCCTTCTACCAACTGGCCGAGTTCTTCATTCTGCTGACCCATCGAAGGCTAGGCATCGGCAAGCTGGCGGCGACCATGCTGTTTGATGACTTCCCCGGCCGCTGGGAAGTGCAACAAGCATGAGTATAACGCGGAGGCGTAAGGCTTCTGGAGACGGTCATCCGCGCCTATACCCGGAGCACTACCACGAAGAAGTGCGCGAAGCGGGCGAGAAGCGCTTCCTGGTGCAAATGTTCCGATTCACGCAGCCAACCTTTGGCCGGATGCCGCGACTTCCAACCTGAAGTGAGCCTCTATCTAAAGCACATTCCCATTTTCGCAAAGTCATCGTAATCTATCGTGGCCAAGAAAGATACGCACTCCATCGAACTCTGTGAGGCCGTTTCGAATCCCGCCGCTCTCCATTCACTGGTTGCGTTACCTGCTGCCGCTGATCGTGTTTGCGCTGGCCGTCCATCTCTTGCTGCCGCAACTCTCGACTATCGAAGAGAGCGTTAATACGATCCGCAGTTGAACCCGCTGATTATCAGGCGCGGCGCTGCTGGTTGAGTGTGGCTAGCTACGTAAGCGCCGGCTACCTGCTGCATCGCATGGCCGCATTGATGGGTGACGAACTGTCCAATCCGGCGCGGCATGGCAATACGCTGGCCGGCAACAGCATCGGGCTCGTGGCCGGGGGCGTTGTGGGCACATCGGCCGTAGTCTACCGTTGGACGCGCAACAGCGACGTGCGCCCGGGAGCGGCGGCGTTGTGCGGCGCGTTGCCATTTGTCTTTCTCAACCTGATCCTGGTGCTGCTATCCATCGTCGGAATCATCCAGCTCTTTATCGTCCACCAGTTCACGACCCTGGAAGCGTTCGCCTTTCGGCATGACGCTGACCGCCCTGATCGTTTTCGGCGTTCGGCAGTCGTCTTTGGCATGTCTCACCCGTCATGGTTGTCAGTCCGCGTGACTTCGCCTCGGTCAGCGCTGGGCCGCTTATCGCAAAAAGCCATTTGATCCGCAGGCAGTCGAAACCTCGTCGATCGCCTTGTGGACACCTGGATTATTCTGATCGACGGTGGCTGGCGTGGCCCATTCTTCGGCGCCTTCATGATGGTCATGCTGGACATGGCCGTGCTGGGCTTGTCTGTTTGCCGCCACCGGCTACCCCCTCACCATCGGCTCTGCTGCTGGCCGGGCTACGGCTTGCCGATGCTGATCGGCCGTCTGCCTCTTGTGCCCGGCGGTGTCGGCATCGTGGAGGCGATGATGATCGCCGTATTCACCGCCCTGAACGTACCGCCCAACGTGGCTGTCGTCGCAACACTCGGCTTCCGGCTGATCTCCTTCTGGCTGCCCACGCTTATTGGCTTCCCCTTCGCCCTCTATCTGCAGCACACAACTTCGGCCGTGGAATCGCCTGCCTGAGCCGCCCACCTGACTTCGGCTCCCACGTCCCACCCTACACCCTGGTTCCGACCTCACTCCGGACCACAGATCGCAGTTGAATCGCGGTCGGCGGCAACTTGCCCCCTGCAACCTGCTCCCCTTTGGTCAATTTGCCCAAGACGGTTGACAGCCGTCTGGGCGAACTGTATACTGTTCGCATTATTGTATACAGTATACAGTATATGGTATACGGTCAGCTTGACCGATAGCAGGCATCGGGAGTCGCTCAATCCAAATCGCAGGCAGGTAAAGCATGATACTACCCACTACTCCCCAGCACGTCTTCGAGAAAATTGAACATCAGTCCATGGAAGACGGCATTCTGCGGAGCGTTCGCAATGCCATCATCAGCGGCAACATCGGCCTGGGCCAGCACCTCAACGAGACCGACATGGCCCGTCAAATGTCGGTCAGTCGCATTCCCATCCGCGAAGCGCTCAAGAAGCTGGAACAGGAAGGGCTGGTCATCCGCTACACCAATCGCGGCTGCTTTGTCGTTGACTTCGACGAGCAGGATGTCTGCGAGGTCTTTAGCTTGCGGGCCGTGCTGGAAGGCATGGCCATCGAGTGGGCCACCCCCAAGCTGGGCGAAGTCGGATTTCGTCGCGCTGCGGCAACTCGTTCGACAACAAGAGCAAGCCATTCGAGACAACGACTTCGACGAACTTGCCCGTCTCGATATTCGATTTCATGAGTACATCTGCATTCGCGCCGAACCACGAACGCCTCCTGAAAAGCTGGCGCGAGATTCATCGCCAATGTCAGGTGCTGCTCAACATGCGCTTTCACCATATGGCCGACTTCACGCCCTAGCACAGTCCCAGTGGACCACGAAGAAGATCCTGCGGGCTATTGAGACGGCCGACCTCGGTGCTGCGCCGCCGCGCTGACCGAAGAAATCAGCGAACGGGTACAGCGTGAATGCGTTGAGACATTACGAAACTACCGAGCCAGTGCCGCCTGAGATCAATCAAGGGCGGCATTTTGCGTCAAGGAGGGATCGCCACCGAGGAATGTTCAAGCCATTCCCATTGCCCGAATACGCTGTAGTCAGATAATCAGGAAGATTCAGGTAGAGGAGCGAGAAATGAAAGAGCAAGATGATTTAGTTAATCGTTTGATGGACGGTCGCATGACCCGTCGTGATTTCATCAAGTACGCCACGGCTGCCGGCGTATCCATGTCGGGCATCATGGCTGCTCTGGCGTCCTGTGCGCCCGGCAGCAAGCCGCCACCGTCGCCACCGCCGTCCCTGCGGTCGTGACTGGCGGCGGTGACCGGCACCGACGCCTCTAACGCGTTGAAGGCACGCTGTCCATGAAACTGCGCGCGTCGTTCATCCCACAGGTGAACGAAATCCTGCAGGCCCAGATCGAAGAGTGGGGCGCAGCCAACAACGTGCCGGTCGCGGTCGATATCGTCAGCATGAACGATATCCAGACGCTTGACCGCCACAGCCGCCCAAACCGGCGCGGGTCCCGACATCATCGAATTGAATCAGGCGTCCGCCCACACCTTTGCCGAGGCGTTGGTCGACGTTTCGTGACATTGCCTCGGACCTTGGTAACCGCTACGGTGGCTGGTATGACTCGGCCATTGAGGCCTGTGCCGGTCGGTGAGCGAGTGGAAGGGCCTGCCCCGCTACTATGCCGCGCACGCCATCAACTACCGCACCGACGTCTTCGAGAAGATCGGGGCCAGCTATTCCCACAACCTGGGAAGAAGTATACGAGCTCGGCAAGGAGCTGCGCGCGGCCGGTCTACCGGAAGTGGCTTTCCCGCTCGGCCGGGCCGTTGGCGACGGCAATGACTTCAACTACTCGGTCCTGTGGTCCTTGGCGCGTCGGATATCTGCTGACGATGGCTCGACGTTGCCATCGATTCGGCCGAGACACGCGCCGCACTGGAGTATCATGAAGAAGTTGTTCGATGACACCATGCCGGAGGACACGTTGGCCTATGACGACGGCTCCAACAATCGCGCCTTCAATGCCGGTACGATTGGTGTCACCAACAACGCGGCCAGCATCTACATCAACGCCCGTAACCAGAACATCAAGGTAATGGTCGACGGTGAAGAGACCAATCTGTCCGATGTGATGGATCACTTCCGCCTATCCGGCCGGCCCGGCGGGCGATGTCACCTATGCCGAGTTCATGGCCCAGGCCATCTTTGGCTACTCCAAGAACATCGAGGCCGCCAAGGCGCTTGATTAAGTACCTGAACGAGCGCGAGCAGCTGTCGCTCTATGCAGTTCCGGCGTACAGCTTCGTCTTCCCGGCGCTCAAGGACTACCTGGACATGCCGATCATGCCCTGGAACGCCAATCCCGAAGATTGAGCCGTTCAAGTTCTACGCCGAAAAATCACATCTGCCAGGCTATCCCCAGCAAGCAACTTTCGTCGGCGGCAATGACGCCTATACCAAGTGGGTCATTGTCGATATGTTCTCCAGCGTCGCCGGCGGTGTGGCTTCGATCGATGAGGCCATCGCCACGGCCAGCGGATTGCTACAGGAAAGCTACGGGGCGTAGCCCGTCCTATCTCTAGTGGTGCCGGCAGCAGGGGATGACACCTGCTGCCGGTCCAACCAACGCGAGTCAACGGGATGACAACGACCGACACTACCGTTCCGCCGACACCCCAAGACTCCAGCCTCTGGAATCGCTTCAGCACCTGGCTAGATCAAGAAGGGCACCTCGGCCCCATCCTGGTCGCTCCGGCGATTCTGATTCTGGTGGTACTGATTGCCTACCCGTTTGTTGTAGCTATCTGGCTGTCCCTGACAGACACGACAATTGCTCGCGCTGACACGGGCAACTTCATCGGATTAGCCAACTTCGCCAAGCTGCTCCAGGACTCGATTTTCCAGCGTACCACCGTCAATACCTTGAACTATGCGCTGGTTTCGGTGGTCTTCAAGCTGGTGTTGGGCCTCATCCTGGCCCTAATCCTCGATCAGGTCACGATCTTCAAGAACTTCTTCCGCGGGGCACTGTTGTTGCCGTGGATTATTCCCACGTCGCTGAGCGCGCTCGGCTGGCTCTGGATGTTTGATTCTCAATTCAGCGTCATCAACCGCGTGATGATGGATTTGGGGCTGATGGACCAGCGGATCATTTGGCTGGGCAAGCCCAATACCGCCATGTTTGCCATCCAGCTCGTCAACATCTGGCGCGGCATCCCGTTTTTTGCCATCTCATTGCTGGCGGGCATGCAGGCCATTCCGCAGGATCTTTATCAGGCAGCCGAAATCGACGGCGCCAATTCGTGGCAGCGGTTCTGGAGCATCACCATCCCCAGCCTCATGCCGGTCACGCTCGTCGTGACGTTGTTCTCCATCGTCCAGACGTTCGCCGACTTCCAGATTGTGTATGTCTTGACCCGCGGCGGACCTATCAATAGTACCCACTTGTTCGCGACGCTCACCCATCAGACCGCCATCCTCGGCGGCAAACTCGGTGAGGGCGCTGCGGTCTCGTTGTTCATCTTTCCGGTGCTGGTGATCTGCGCGACAATTCTGCTCCGCTACCTGCAGAAACAGGACTAGAGAGGCACATTTCGCATGACATCAAGTATTCGCACCCAACGCATCATCAAGAACATCGTTGTTTACGGTGGGTTGGCGATCTACATGGTCATCCTGCTCTTCCCGTTTTTCTGGATGTTTATCACGTCTATCAAGCCCGATAACGAGATGTACGACCTCAGCCGGTCACCACTCAGCCTGAGCAAGCCCACGTTGGAGCATTATGTTTATCTGCTAACCGAAACGAACTTTCTACTCTGGCTGAAGAACAGCGCGGTTGTGGCGACGGTCTCTACGGTTGTCTCCATCAGCATCAGCACCATTGCCGCCTACTCCCTGGCACGATTGCACTTCCGCGGCGCCAAGACGCTGGGTCTGGGAATTTTCATCACGTATCTCATTCCCACGACGCTCATCTTCCTGCCCCTAGCGGTTGTCGTTCGCAATCTGGGTTTGTTCGACACCCAGCTCTCGCTGATGCTGGCCTATCCCACGTTCCTGATTCCGTTCTGCACGTGGCTGTTAATGAGCTACTTCAAAGGCATTCCCAAGGAACTGGAAGAGTGCGCCATGATTGACGGGGCCTCGCGTTTCCAGGCCATGGTCCGCATCGTCATCCCGTTGGCGCTGCCCGGAATCATCTCGGCCGGATTGTTCGCCTTCACGCTGTCGTGGAATGAATTCGTCTATGCGCTAACCTTGGCCCAAAGCGAGGCCATCAAGACCCTCCCGGTCGGCATTGTCAGCCAATTGGTGTTGGGCGATGTCTACTTCTGGGGGTCCATTATGGCCGCCGCCCTGCTTGGTTCTATTCCGGTGGCCATCCTCTACGCATTTTTCCTGGAGTATTACGTCAAGGGTATGACGGCCGGAGCCGTCAAGGGTTAATCGACCCAGGAGGCAGTCTTATGTCTGCTTGGAAATATTCTGTCATTCTAGGATTCCTCGGTCGACTGAACGATCGTTTCAGCACCTATGGTGCCGAGCGTGATCTGGCCGGCAAATTTGAGGTCGCTGCCCAGATTGAGGGCCTGCAAGGTCTGGAGCTGGTCTACCCATTCGACTTTCGCGATGTGGGTCAAACGGCCGCGCTGCTCGAAAAGCATGGCCTGGAATGCTCCACGGTCAATGTCAACATAAAGGCGGAACCAAAGTTTCACCTGGGCGCTCTGACCAGCAAGGATCCCGGTCTGCGACGCGAGGCCGTGGGCTATCTCACCGCGGCTATGGACATCGCCGCCGACCTGGGCACCAACATGATTACATGCTGTCCGCTGTCAGACGGCTACGACTATGCCTTCGAAACTGACTATCCTAAGGCGTGGCGCTGGTTCATCGACGGTGTTGGCGAAGCGGCCGCCTATCGCAATGACGTGCGCGTCAGCCTCGAGTATAAGGCCTCGGAGCCGCGCCACAAGGTCATCATTCCCAATGCCGGGACGGTTCTCGCCGCCTGCCTGCAGATCGGCCTGCCCAATGTGGGCGCGACGATGGACACCGGCCACGCACTCCTGGCTGGGGAATCGACCGCGCTGGCGGCCACGCTGCTGGCCCAGGCTGATAAGTTGTTCCTGGTCCACGTCAATGACAACTATCGCAACTGGGACTGGGACATGATACCCGGTTCGATTAACGCCTGGGACCTGGTGGAGCTAATGTATTACCTTGAAGAAATGGCGTACAGCGGCTGGGTAACGTCCGACGTGGCCCCGTTTCGGCTGGACCGTGTCAAGACGATGTCGGCCACCTACCGCAGCATGCTATGGGCCGAGCGAGTCGTTGCCCGCGTCGGCCGCGATACGCTGCGCGACATCATCGCCACCGGCGACCCTATCGACGCCCTGGATGCCCTGCAGGCGGCCGTCCTCTAGCCTCGTCGATATCAAGCACCAGCCAACGCCACGCCATGTCGCGCCCATGAACACATCAACTCCAACGGCCGTTCTTCTGGCTGATCGCCTGGCTGAACTGCCACCGCCCTGGCCGGTTGACTTGCTGCCCGGCATCCGACGTAGCGTCGCGGCCGGCGGTCGCAAGCTCGTCGTCCTCGACGATGACCCGACCGGCACGCAGACGGTCCACGACATCCCCGTGCTCACAACCTGGACAGTGGATGCCCTGACGGACGAATTGCGCTCGCCCTACCCTGCAGTCTACATCCTGACCAACTCCCGCAGCCTGACATCCGACAACGCCCGCCGATTGGCCACGGAAATCGGGACTAACGTGGCGCTGGCAGCCGACTTGGCCGACGTAGCTGTGGAGGTCATAAGTCGCAGCGATTCGACGCTGCGCGGGCATTTCCCAACCGAGGTCGATGCCCTCGCCGAAGCCCTGGACATCCCCGGTGTCCCCTACCTCATTGCGCCCTTCTTTCTGGAAGGCGGCCGCTATACCATAGACGACATCCACTATGTTGCCGAAGGACAGACCCTGGTCCCCGCCGCCGAGACGTCCTATGCGCAGCGACGCGGTCTTTGGTTACAGTCACTCCGATTTGCGTCAAGTGGGTAGCCGAGAAGACCGGCGGCCGCATCCCCGCCGAATCGGTTCTATCCATTTCACTCGATACGCTGCGCATTGGCGGGCCGCAAAGCGTTGCTGACTTGCTACTTGGCGTGCCTCCGGAGTCGGCCGTGGTAGTCAATGCCGCCGCCTACCGCGACCTGGAAGTTTTTGTCGCCGGCCTACTGCGAGCCGAAGCCGCCGGGCGTGAGTTTATGGCTCGAACGGCTGCCTCCTACGTCCAGGTTCGCGCCGGCATTGCGCCCCGTGCCCTGTTGACGGCTCGTGAACTGGTGGCGGCCAATGACAACGGCGGCGTCTTCATCGTCGGCTCCTACGTACCGAAAACGACGGCACAGCTGGCCGCTCTGACTGAGGGTGGCACAATTGTGCCAATCGAGGTCGATGTCGACATGCTTCTGGACGACGTACAGCAGGATGGGGAGATGACCCGCGTCATCCAAAGGCTCAATCAGATGGTTTTGCAGGGGCGCGACGTGGTGGTCTATACCACCCGGTCGCTCACCACCGGCGACAGTGCCGCGGACAATCTCCGTATCGGCCGTCGCGTCTCAGACAGCCTGATCACCATTGTGCGCGGAATGCAGGCGCAGCCTCGCTATCTGGTGGCCAAGGGCGGCATCACGTCCAGCGACGTCGCGACCAAAGGGCTGGATGTGCGTCGGGCAATCGTCACCGGCCAGGTATTGCCCGGCGTGCCCGTCTGGCGGCTGGGCGCGGAGAGTCGCTACCCCGGCATGGCTTACATCGTTTTTCCCGGCAATGTTGGTGACGACGACGCCCTGCTCACCATTCAACAACAACTATCGCGAGACTGAGATCATGCTTGTTGCTACTTCCATCCTGCTCACCGCAGCCCGTACCGCCAGTTACGCCATTGGGGCGTTCAATGTCTACAATCTGGAAGGGGCCAAGGCGGTCCTGGCGGCGGCCGAAGCGGCCGGCAGTCCGGTCATGTTGCAGATTCACCCCAAGGCACTAGAGATGGGTGGTCCGCCGCTGGTAGCACTGTGCCTCAAAACGGCCGAAGTAGCCAAAGTGCCGGCGGCTGTTCACCTCGATCATTGCACTGACGCCGAAACTATCCGCGAGGCGTTGGACGACGGCATCTCATCCGTGATGGCCGACGGGTCACATCTTAGCTACAACGATAACATTGAGTTTACCGACCGGATGAACCGTCTGGCCCAACGGTACGGCCGTATCGTGGAAGCGGAACTGGGACGGCTGAGCGGTACGGAGGACGGCCTGACCGTAGCCGACTACGAAGCCCGGCTGACCGATCCCAATCAGGCGGCGCACTTTGTCACCGAGACACGCATTGATGCCCTCGCGGTCTGCATCGGCAACGTGCATGGCACATATCGGACGCCGCCGAACCTGGACTTCGAGCGGCTGGAGCAAATCGGTCGGCGGGTATCGGTGCCGCTGGTCCTGCACGGTACATCCGGATTGCCAGACGACATGGTTCGGCGCTCGATCGAGCTAGGCATTTGCAAGTTCAATGTGAATACCGAGCTACGCGAGGCCTATGTTGGCGCTGTCGGCAGCTATTTGGAGGACGCGTCGAAACCGGAACTGACCGACCTGATGGCCGCCGCCACCATGGCGATGCAGAAAGCGGTGGCCGCCAAGCTCGTGCTGTTCGGTTCCGTCGGCAAAGCGTAAGCCGCTCCGTGAATTCGCGGGCCACTTCGCTGTTTTCTAGAGCAATCATTAGGTAACCAAGGAAAGTTGAAGGAGAGTTTAGTATGAGCGAGAAGTTGACGGTTAAAGACATTCAGGCCATGCGCGACAAGGGTCAGATCATCACCATGCTGACGGCGTATGATTATCCAACGGCATCCCAGGTCAACGCGGCCGGGATCGACATGATCCTCGTTGGCGATTCCGCGGCCATGGTCGTCCATGGCCACCCGAACACGCTGACGGCGACGATGGATATGATGCTGCTGCATTGTGCGGCCGTCTCCCGCGCCTGCACGCGCACGATGGTTGTGGCCGACATGCCCTTCGGCTCCTTCCAATATTCCGTGCTGGACACGATGCACAACGCCGAGCGCTTTGTCCGCGAAGCAGGCGTCGATGCGGTCAAGTTTGAAGCCGCCGGCCAGCACATCGAAAAAACACGGGCTATCGTGGAGATGGGCATTGCGGTCGTCGGCCACGTTGGGCTGCATCCGCAGAGTGTTGGCGTCATTGGCGGCCTGAAAGCACAAGGGCGCACAATCGACACGGCCCGCAAGGTCATCCGCGAATCATTGGCGCTACAGGAAGCAGGAGCCTTCGCGATAATCTTCGAAGCCGTCCCCGATCGGCTGGCCGCATACATCACCCAGAAACTGATCGTCCCCACCATCAGCATCGGCGGCGGCCCCGGGTGCAGTGGTCAGCTGTTGGTGACCCATGACGTGCTGGGCCTGTATGACAAGTTCCTGCCCAAGTTTGCCAAGCGCTACCGTCACTGATGGGTCAGGAAATGTACGACACGTTCGTAGAGTACCGTGAGGAAGTGACGGTTCGGGCCGTTTCCCCGATGCCGACCACAGCTACACCATCCACGATGACGTGCTAGAACAGATAATGGAAGAGTACGGCCCCATCTAGGATAGAATTTCTCCTGCTAAGCTCCCCCGAGCGGACCGGTTGGTCCGGCTGCAAAGCAACCGGTCCGGCCTTTGTGCCGGCCTGCTACTCAGCCGATGACCCATTAGCATCTGGCGTCGGGATTGCATCTCCGGCGTTTCCTCCAGTTCCGTATGGGCGGCTTCGGCGGCCTCCAGCCGACGCGAATACCAGCCAACCAGTCGGCTGGGCCGACAGACCGTGGGCAAACACGCTGAGAATGACCGTCCAGGCCCAACCGTCGCCACCAGTGGTTCGATCGTCTGACCGGCCTCGTCGAAGTCGATATGGCCAGCAAACCGAACACCACCGATGCTAAGCCACGCGGGCCAAACCAGCCCATCAACGCCACCGTGTCCCAGTCGCAGACCGGTGCCGATCATGCTAAGGGCCACCGGTATCATTCGAACGACCGTCAGGCTGAGCAGGGCGTAGACGATGGGTCGCCAATCCAAATGAACAGGCCGTCTCGGATGGCCACCGCACCGATGAGCGCGCCAAATTAGACCAGACGCCAAGCGACAGGAACGTGCCAACCTCCTCAGTGAACTCGGTTTCCTCGACCAGTTCGCGCTGCGTGATGGCCCCGAACATAATTCCGCCGACAAATGTGGACACAAACCCATTGCCACCGAACGCCTCGGCGAGAATATAGCTGGCCAGGGCCAGAGCCAGAATCGCCAGCTTTGCCGACGTGCCGGGCCCACTCCGCGCTCGCGCCACGTACAGCATCATTCCCGCCCAGCCAGCCCACCACCAACCCGACCAGGACGCCGACGACCAGTTCAATCGACCGATTCCAAGAGCCAATCACCGAAGACAACACCTTCCTCGGCCAACGTCAATGTCAAAAGAAAGAGGATGACGAATGGCGTGGCGATGCCGTCGTTAAGGCCACTCTCCACATTGAGCGCATTGCGAACGCGCGTGGGGATACGCTTCGTCGGTGAAGACCGGCAGGCCGAGGGCGGCGTCTGTCGGCGCCAAGCATCGCCGCGATCAGCAACGTCATGCCCAACGGGATCGTCGGGAACAGCAGCCCGGCCACGATCGCGCCCAGCCCAATGGTCAACGGCAGTCCAATGGCCAACAGACGACCCGGCAACTGGCGTCCTGCCACACCGCCCGCAGGTTGAGCATCGACGCATCGGCAAACAGAATCATCGCCAGCGTCAACTCAGCCAGCAGCTGCAGGTTTCTGTCTGCGGCCTCGCCACTAATCATTCTGGCCGGCAGTCAGCCCGATCACCAACCCCAGTCCGAGAAAGACCATGGGCATGGTGATCGAGCGACGCGCCAACCGCCCAGCAAATGCGAGGTAAACGACGGCTACAATGAGAAGAGCGCAATGCCCATGCGACAGATTCCTTGCCCCACTAACGAGCAGACTGGGTCAGCTGCGGTGCCCACTTCCAACGTGACCCCCAACCCGTCCGCGATGCGATTGACAAAGGCAAAATAGGCGGCGATGGCGCAAATGTCGTGAATGGCCCGATCCTCAAAGCCGACCGCCCGTAGCGCATCCACGTCCGCCACGGCCATCGCCCACGGTTCGCGTGTCAGCTTGACCACATAGTCGAGCATGGCGCGATCGGCCTCCGCCAGGTCGGCCTGGCGATAATCGCGGCCCAACGCCGCCACCAAGCCGATCTCGCTGCGCCTCGGGCATGCCTGCCAACCGCAGAAAGCGACGAAGACCCGCCGCGTGATGGTGCAGTCAGTAGTGGCACCGGTTTTCGGCCGAGACGACCACGCCAATCATCTCCCGCTGGACGCGCGATCAGCGGCCCGGGCTTGTGCATTAGCTCGACGTACAGGTCATAGTGATGTCGCATCGTCTGCGGGTGAAGGCTATGAATCTGGATGATGTTGTCGTCGTCCGGCACGCGCTGCTCCGGGAGCAGTTCGGCCGCGGGGATCGGTCTGAATGAATGCCACGATGTGTCTCCCAAAAACGTGCCCGCGTGCGGTTCTCAGTTGGTCCGGCGCAGCGAAATTCGTCGCGGGTGATGAAATCGCTAACGTTCTTGTAGCGCACTTCTTCGCGCAGCATCAGGACGTCGCCCAGTCGTTCGATCGTCTGGCGAACAAGCGCCTCGCGATCATCGTCCTCACCGGTACCGGTGAACACCAGGCGCAGATAGGCCGGTCTGCGGATCGGTTGCCGCTTCGGTGATGGCCCAGTTGCCGCCATACTCGATGAGTGACTCAGTCGGGAAGTAACGCAGCAGCCGCTCTTCGGTCCTGGTAGACTCCGTTGGTCTCGCTGTAGAGAAACACCAGTGACGCTTCGGCCGTTCCCGTCACAAGGTCACTGCGTTTCACCGTGACGATGAGGGTGCTCGGTAGCTTGAACGCGAGTGGTGTCACCCTGGTAATCGAGGTACTCATACGTGCCTTCCCAGAACCCCTCCAATATGGAGAAATCGACGGTCGCTTTGGCATCAACGGTCAGGCACGACACCAGTATGAGTGTGCCGATCATCAGCCCTATCAACGCCACCAGGGATCGTGATTTGCGCATCGCATGTCTCCCAGCCGACCCGCCTGGGCCCGGCCAATCTCCCAACTGTTCGCGAACAGTGTACGAATCCGCGTGCCCGGTGTCAACCACACGCCGACCACAGTCCTAGCCTTCCGGACGGCGCCCGGTCCGTTTGGGTGGCGAAACGTGCCTTTTTGCGGGACAATTGGCGACAAATGAATACGACTGTACCCAACGAAGAGGTAGCGCTTAGCCGTACGCTGGGTCTTCTGGACATCACCATGATCGGCGTCGGGGCCATGATTGGCGCCGGCATCTTTGTTCTGACCGGTATCGCCGCCGGTGAGGCCGGGCCCGCCCTGGTCCTGGCCTTTCTACTCAACGGCGTTGTAACCACCTTTACTGCCCTGTCCTATGCCGAGCTTGGCTCTGCGTACCCGGAGGCAGGCGGCGGCTACTTGTGGGTGAAGGAGGGCATGGGCGGCACGCAGGGATTCCTCGCCGGCTGGATGAGCTGGTTTGCGCACGCGGTAGCCTGCTCGCTCTATGGTCTGGGCTTCGGCCGTTTCGCTGTTGAACTCATCTCCCTTGCCTATCCGGGTGTCCAGGAATATTCACAGCCACTGACCCTGGTGTTCATGGCCATCATCGTTGCTCTTTTCGCCCTCATCAATTATCGAGGCGCGAGCGAGACCGGTCTGGTGGGCAATATCGTTACGATCGCCAAAGTGATCATCCTGGGTGTGTTCATTGTTTTCGGTATCCGGGCCATGATCCTCAACCCGAATCTCAACGTCTTTACCGATAACTTCCTGCCCAACGGGATGGCCGGCGTCTTCGTTGCCATGGGTCTGACGTTCATCGCGTTCGAAGGCTATGAAATCATCGCTCAGAGCGGTGAAGAAGTGAAGGACCCGATGCGCAACATCCCCCGCGCCATCTTCATCTCGCTGATCATCGTCGTCATCATCTATGTCCTTGTGGCCATTGTTGCCATCGGTGCGGTGGTGGTGCCCCCTGAAGCAGGCGACATTCCCGTTTGGGAGTATCTCGCGCAGGCCAGAGAAGTCGCGATTGTGCGCGCCGCCGAACAGATCATGGGCCGATGGGGCGGCTTTCTGATTCTGATCAGCGGTCTGGCCTCGACCATGTCGGCGCTGAACGCCACCATCTACTCCTCGTCGCGCGTCTCCTTTGCCATGGGCCGCGACAGCAACCTGCCGCGCGTCTTCGGCCGAATTCATCCCAAGAACCACTCGCCCTACTACGCCATCTTCATCTCCGCCGATCTTCATCATCATTATGGGCCTGACCTTGCCCATCGAGGAAGTGGCCAAAGCGGCCGATGTCATGTTCCTGCTGATGTTCGCCCAGGTTAACATAACGTTAATGACCCTGCGCCGCCGGCGACCCGACCTGGAGCGTGGTTTTCGCTGTGCCGCTCTTTCCCGTGGCCACCGATCATCGGCATCATCACCAACACCGCACTGGCGCTGTTCCTGGCTTTTGAGACCGGCCGGGTTGGTCTGCTGACCGTGGCCTGGATCGTCGGTGGTATGCTGCTCTACTGGGGCTATTTCCGCGACCGGGAAGAGGAAGACAAGCCAAAGGAGATCGTCCACCAGGAAGCGCTGGTTTCAGTGGATTACTCAGTCCTCCTGCCCGTAGCCAATGAGTCACATGCCGACGAGCTGGCCCATCTGGCCAGTCTGCTGGCCAAGGAACACAACGGCGAGGTACTGGCGCTTAATGTCATCAAGGTGCCGTCATCGCTCAAATTGTCCGACGGCCGCTATTTCCTGAAGGAACGTCGCCCGATCATCGAGAACGGTTATCGAGGAAGCCCGAAAGCATGACGTCCCGGTGCACACGATGCTCCGTCTCGGCCGTTCGGTGTCGGAAGCGATCATCAAGACAGTGTCCGAGAACAGCAGCGATCTCATTCTGTTTGGCTGGCCGGGCACCTCCGGCACAAACGACCAGTTGTTTGGTTCGGTCATCGATCAGGTCGTGGCCAATCCACCGGCCGATATCGTCGTTTTCCGCGCCATGCCGTTTGACAAACTCAGTCGCATCCTGGTGCCGGTTGCCGGCGGTCCCAACGGCCGTCTGGCTCTGTCGACAGCCGTGGCCCTGGCTCGCAACACAGAGGAAGAGACGGAAGTGGTTCTCCTGTATGTTACCCCGCCCGGTGTCGATGAGAGCAGCGCCACCGCCCGGTCAGGGAACGCGTTCCGTCGGGCCAACGAGCATGTCGCCTACGATAATCTGACGCATCGGGTCGTATCGGCCGAAACGCCGCTGATGGGCATTCTGGCTGAGGCGGAAAACGCCGACATGGTGATCGTTGGTGCATCCGAGGAGAAGGGCTTCCGCAACATGGTGCTGGGCAACGTGGCCCAGCAGCTATCTGAGAAGGCTGAATGCCCGGTCCTGATTGTCCGGCGACGGAGTTCGGCCGTTCAGTCAGTCTTGCGCGAGACGGTGCTGCGGCCTGAAGGAAGTGGGACTAACGGCAATGCCGAGACCGCTGCCCCGGCTGCGATTTCCAATCCTGAAATCGACGCGTAGTTTCCAGTCGGTCTAGCGGTTGAAGAGCGCCGCGAGCAGCAGCGCTGCCATGGCCAAAATCAACAGCCGGATCATGGGGTTACGGAGGGTGAAGCCTATCCGCGCGCCCACTGATTCGAGATCACCCGTACTATATCCCTGTTGTGAAAGTTTGTTGCGCAGCACACCCAGGCCCGGTTCGGTCAGTGTACTGCCATCGGGGAACTCCAGCGTCGGCACCGATTCGTTGCCGTTGTTGATTTCGCGCACCCGCACGCGCGCGTCCAAATCCTGTCGGATGTCGACGTATTCGTAGGGCACGCCGGCCGATTCCAGCGCATTGAGCACCGGGGGAACCATGGGGCAGGCCGGACGGCCGTATACGGTGACGGGTTGTGTGGTGGTCATGGCGCTGATTTTAGCCCAGGCAGTTGGCAAGTCCAAGCGGCAGATTGCACGAGAGCTACCTACGTGCTGACCCGATCCTCAATCTCCCATAGGTGATCGAGCACATGCCAGCCCAGCCGTCGGACGAAGTAGCGAGGCGGCCAGCGCTTGCCGCCTCGTGGTCCTTCGGTCTCGGTTTCTCCGGCAGCGCCGGCGGCCAGTCCGTTCAGGATCTGCTGCCGGTGATGGGCCAGTTTTCTCTGACTGCTCGCGTTGTCGGCCGGCGGCTCGGCCTTCCAGCCCAGCATCTTCAGATAACCGCTTTCCGCGCCCAGGACGTGCTGGACGATGCCCTCCAGTTCTCGACCACCGCCACGCGGCCCTTTTCGCAATTCCTTGCCCGCAGCCAGCTCTACCATTCTGTCGAAGGCAGCCCAATAGGCGGTCAGCAGCGCCTGAAATCGTTGCAGCTCAGCTGCATCGACGGGATCATAGTCACCGGCCAGGATGACCGACGGAACACCAAAGTCGGTGCCCGATCCCCCGGTCACCCGCTCGACAACGGTCAGTGAAGCAGCACCGGGTGGGGGCACAAAGCCCAGGTCGGCCGACGCCACCACTCGCTCATAGCGCGGCCCGTAGTCCACCAGCGTCTGCAAAACGGCCGTTTCGTCCCGCGCAATCCGGCACCAGCCCGGCCAGTCAACCGCCGCAGCGATAACCCGTTTCTGGCCGATTTCGAGATAGCATTCCGCCATGTGCGCCCTCGGGTCTGCTTACTCAGCTACTCTGACCAGCCACCGCTCAAAATGCTCCACCGTCTGCCCCGGCTGCAAGGTCACCAGCGGGCCGAGGGTTTCCAGCTCGATAATTTTATCGTTGGTATAGACTTCGGCATTGCAGCCCATATCGACGTGTGATTGATCTGGTTCGGGACGGAACTCCTTGCGAAAGACGACGCCCTGGGTGTGGTACTCCATCCATCCGGCGCGGTTGAGATAGCCCAGCTTGAACGGCTGGGCAATGGGCTGGGTCTCAATGCCGATGCTGCTGTCACCCAGCTTGAAACGCGGGTCACTTGTACCCGAGTAAGGCCACAGGACGAGCTGGCGGTTGGGCAGCAACCCTTCCGGGTCCAGCGGCGTGGTGGTCTGGGGCAAGACGGCCGTTCCGCCCAAGGCCATCACGCGTGATGGCCCACGGCGCCAGCTCGATGGGCCAGAGGCTCGTGTTCGTCAGCCGGTGATACAACTGCACATCCATCTCGGTCGGGTGGAGCTTGACCAGCAGGGTCTTGCGCACGCCGGTAATCGGTTCGTCGCGCATCAGCTTCACGCCGTCCTGCACGATATCGAGCCGTCAGGCCACCTTCTTCGGGCACATAGGTGCGGGCCGATTGCTCCGGCGCATGCCACAGCCGGTGGCCGCCGTAGAGATGATACGGTCCGTGCGGTGAAGGCAGAACCGCATCCGGAATCTCGGCCAGCAAGTTCTCGCCCAATGCCTTGGGGATCAGCCGCACCACGCGCGGCCCCGCCTCCGTCAGGTAGTCAACAGCAATCAAATCGTTTTCCAGTCGCCCGGTCGGTAAGCCGTAGTAGTCGTTCATTTCGTGTCCTTAGTTGGTGCGGGTTGCAGGTTGCAGGTTGCACGTTGCACGTTGCAGGTCACAAGTTACACGGTGCCGCTTCCACTTGCCACATGCCACTTGCCACTTGCTACTTGCCACTTGCTACTCGCCACTTGCACCCAACTTACCCTACAGCTCGGCGATATCCAGACCGAAGACCTTCATGATCAGCTTCATGTCGTCCAACTGGTGGCCGGTCATAAGCAGGTAGTGGTGGGAGGTGGCATTGCGGACCAGGCGATGGCCGTCAGGGATGTGGATCACCCCGCCGTTAAGGCAGTCGGAACCGGGATACTGTGCGTACCCTTCCAGCGTCCCCTCGACGGTCGTCAGCTTCTGCATCGTCGGGTGCAGCTTGGCCAGCGTCACCGGCCCTTCCGGGAAGCGCGCATCAACGGCCGAGGCGTTCTCGTCGACGATGGCCAGCACCTTCGGCTTGCAGCGTCCACTCGGTCGTGAAACTGGGCGGCGTCAGGCCGAAGTAGCCGCAGTGGGCCACCAGCACGTAGTTCTCCTGATTCTTGTCCTCATAGGCGCTGACATCCGGGAAGTAGGGGATGCGCTCGTGCTTCAGCGCCGGACCCGGCCATCAGGAACGGGTAGAGGTTGGTCATCATGATCGGCACATCCATCGACTTGTTGAGGATGTACTTGGTCACCATCGACAGCGTGTCGGCCTCGCAGCCCCAGATGAGGCGGTTCTCCTCGTAAAGCATGTTCCAGGCCAGGCAGGGCGTCGTGTCGGAGAAGTGCGACTCGTTGAGGCAGTTGATGCCCATGCTCTTGATCGCTCGGATCGGCCGCCAGCTCATCCTTCAAGACCATGTAGATCTTGACCGCGCTCAGCAGCGACTGCTCCGGCAGCGCCGTCGGCCACTCCCAGCGCGACCAGACCTCGCGCGCCGCGTCGTCGGGCAGCGCTTTGGCCCGCGTCGCCGAACTCCCTGAAGCTCTTCTTTTCAATCGTCACGCCGAACTTCTCGAACATGCGCTGGATGGCTTCGTTTTCCCACCAGTAGAAGCGCTTGAAGATCTCGGCCTGGAACCCCTCGCCGGGGTTGTCCTGGAAAACAAGGAACTTGCTCTCGCTCAGCTCCCGCCGCACCGAGGCCGCCGGCACAGCATACTGCGTCTGAGCCAGGGTGTAGGGCGCGATGACCGAAATGCCCTCGCCCTCCAGATAGGCGACGATCTCCCAGTCCCACATCAGCAATGTCCCGAACTCGGACGTGACGATCAGGATGGGCAGGTCGATGGCGCGGAAGGCGTCCAGCTCGCCGATAGGCCTCGCCCAGCAGCTGCGGGAACAGCACGGCGTCGGCCTCGGCCGGGAGCGGGCTGCCCAATGGCACCGGCGCCAGAAACTCGGCCTCGTCGGCCAACATCTCGCGCAATCGGCCGAGTTGCACATCGAAATCGCCGTCGCGACCGGGATCAAAGTAAACGGGTACCAGTTTCGCTTTCATAATGACTCCTCATCCGCAAGAAACCGGCCCAACCTACCACGTCGGGCCGTAGGGATTAACGAACCGTCGACGCCGCCTTGTCCAACTCAGCAAACAGTTCCGGCGTCAAATCAATGTGCAGCACCTGGGCAATGACCTGCGACCAGCCGTGAAGAAAATAGATCCAGCCATCTTCCACGGTCAGATCGCGTGACTCCACCTGGCGCAGGGCCTGGTGCATGAAATCCAGTTCGCCGCGATAGTTAAACTCCCAGGCGATACCGTGCATGGGAAACACGCCGTCGTCGGTAATCGGCGAGCCGGGCGAATCCTTGCCCATGCCCGTGGCGTTGATGACGATGCTGGTGTCGGGCAGCTCGGCCATCAGAGCGTCGTTGACCGCCGGGTCGTCGTTGCAGACATAGACCACGTCGATATCAGTGCCCAGCGTGTCGACCATCTCTTTCATATGGTCGAGCCGCCCTTGTGACCGGTTAACGACAATGAACTTCGCCGGTCGGTCGCCCTTCTCCGGCTTGTTGATCAGATAGAGCAGCGTAGCCACGGCCGATCCCCCGGCGCCTAGGCAGAGGATGTGGCCCCCGGTTCGGCCGAAGTAGTCGTCGCCGACAATGGCATCCAGGCTGTAGCCGGCCGTGATGGGGTCCTTGGCATGGCCCTCCAGACGGCCGTCCAGCTTGGAGATCGACGACAACTCGCCGGTCACTTCCGAGTACGGGTCGAAGTAGTCGAACATGTCCCTGGCGGCGTTGTAGAGATCGATCTTGTGCGTCGTGACCAGTGCGCCGAACGAATTGGGGTCGTGCTTGATCTGGGCCACCGACGCGCGATAGGCCTCCGGATCGTCGTGCATGGGATGGTCTTTGCCCCGCAGCACAACCTCCGGCCGTCCCAACACGTCCATCCACAGTGGAAAGACCTTGTTGATTGAAGACTTGCCGGTCGTCACGCCGATGAAATACATCGTCGGTTCCGGCTGATGAATAATGGGATACTCCATTTGAACCACTTACCTCTTCATAGGTCAGCTTCCGCCGCATGTTACAGACGGACCGGCCGCTGACACGTTAAACGTCATTGACTACACGCAATCTAGGCCGCGCGGGCGGCGGCCACGGCCGCGGCAAAGCGTTCGGCCGTGGCTGTAATCTCGTCGAACCGCCCTTCCCTGGCCAGTTTGCCCGGCGAGAGCTGGCTGCCCGCGCCCACGGCAAACACACCCGCCTGGAACCAGTCGCGGAGATTGTCCTCGCTGACGCCGCCCGTCGGCATCAGAGGGATGTCGGGAAACGGGCCGTGGATGGCCTTGACGTAGCTGGGGCCAACGGCCGATCCGGGAAACACCTTGACCACATCCGACCCCAGCCGGTGGGCGCGGAAGATCTCCGTCGGCGTCAACGCGCCCAGCATCACCGGCAGGCCGGTAGCGACCATTGCCGCCGCCAGGGCATCATCGATCATCGGGCTGACGAGAAAGCGTGCGCCCGCCTGCTGCGCTTCGGCCGCTTGCTCCGGCTGCGTCAGCGTGCCCATGCCCAGCAAGATGTCATCGCCGAAACGCGCATCCAGCGCCCGCACCACTTCGGCCGCGTTGGGCGTCGTGTAGGTGATCTCGATACCGCGAATGCCGCCGGCCACCAGCGCGGCCACCATCGCCACGGTCAATTCCGGCGACGGTCCGCGAATCACGGCCAATACACCCAGGTCTTGAATGCGATCCAGTGTCGCTTGCTTGTTCATTATATTTCCTTGCTATGCCGGCTGTGCCTGCGTTGGTCGCTTCAATGACTATGCGACACGACTGCTCGGTGAGTTACCGCTTCAGCACGGCCAAACAGTCATTGAGGGCCATGCGTCCCATGGTATCGGCCGCGCCGTCCGTGTGGGCGCCCATGTGGGGCGTCGGGATCACGTTCGGCAGAGCCAGCAGCGGGTTGTCCGCCCCCGGTGGCTCCGGGCTGAACGCGTCGAGCGCCGCGCCGCGCACGTGGCCCGATGTCAGCGCGTCCAGCAGCGCCGCCTCATCGACCAATTCGCCCCGCGAGGTGTTGATCAGACGCCGCCCCCGGCTTCATCGCCGCCAGAAACGTCGGCATTCACCATCCCCTTGGTCTCGGCCGTAACCGGGAGATGCAGCGACACGAAGTCACTTTCAGCCAGCAGATCGTCAAGCCCCACCATCGTCACGGCATGATGGGCCACAAAGTCGCTGTCCGGCGCGATCTCATGGGCCAGCACGCAGCTCTCGAACGGCTCGAGTAAATCAACGACATGCTTGCCAATGCCGCCCAGCCCGATCAGGCCGACGGTCTTGTCCTGCAAACTCATGCCCGTGAGTCGCGGCCAGCCACCGGCCCGCGTTTGTTCGGCCGCCTGGATGATCGGCCGGGCCAGCAACAGCAGCAGCGCCACAGTCAACTCGGCTACCGACCGCGCGTTGGCCCCCGGTGTATTGGTGACGACGATGCCGCGTTCGGCCGCCGCCGCCAGATCCACGTTGTTGACGCCAATGCCGTAGCGGGCGATCACTTGCAGCGAATCGGCCGAGGTCAGTGCCGCCACATCAATCGCATCCAGCCCGGCAATATAGCCGTCAACACCCGGCAGCAGCTCGGCTAGCTGCGTCGAGGTCAACGGCTTGCCCGTCAGGTTGTAGGTGACGTGCTTAACCTGGGCTTCCAGGTCGGTGATCAGGCGCCGGTCGTATTGGCCGTAGGACGTCGGGGTCACCAGAACATGACACTCGCTAAGTGGTTTCATGTGTTGGCCCTCAGCGCTCCGACTGTGTCCAGCGTGGGTTGTCGATAATGGCCGGACGGCCGTCTTGCTCAACGACCAGCTTGCGGAAGCCCTGCTGCTCGATGGTGCCATAGTCGTGCCCGGCATTGCCCGGATAGGCGAAAAAGGTGATCAGGTCTTCGTCGGGGCTGGTGTTGACCGAGCGGTGGGCCCAGCGCGGCAGCACATAGAGCACCTTGCCCGGCCGCAGTTCGGCCACCGACCACGCCCCTTCCGGCGTCTCCATCACCATGTAGCCCTGCCCCTTCAGGCAGTAGTAGATTTCGCTGGTATCCAGCACGGTGTGAAAGTGGCCTTTGGTCATATTGTATTCGTCACCCACACGGCCGGGGTGGACGATGGAAATGCCGTGCAATATCTCGCCCTCAACCGTCGGCCGCTGGAATTCGTAGACCTCGTACAGCAGCTCGTCGCCGTCGGTCAATAGCGCTTCATAAGCGGCGCGGTCGTGGTATTGGCCCTTCATGGCACTCAGCCTTCGCTGGATGTGGTTGTCAAACTGGGCCGGGATGAAGTCCGGGCCTTGCAGATCAAATGTATACGGAGCATCGTTCATAGTTACTCACTAATCCTTGTCTCAAGCGCACCGGTTCCGGCAGTGGCGGTCGCGGGAGCAATCGCCAGCCGACCGGCAATGGTGCCGCCCAACAATGCATCAATCGTCGTCTGCTCCACGCCCATGGCTTCCAGACGGGTCTTGATGACGGTGAAGAACGCCGTCAGACCCGGCGCGCCACCCTGCCGTGCCCATAGGGCCGGCTCAGCCATATCGGTCGCCAGAGCCACTGACCCACCCAGTCCCGCACTGACCATTTTGTCCAGTAGCGGCCAGACATTGCGATCGGGGTCATATTTCGGCCGAAAGAACGTGTCGTACTCCAGCACCACGCCGGCCTCAGCCAGATCACGGTGCAGCCCAACATCCGGCCGTTTGTCCACATGGCAGAACACCAGGCGCGTGGGGGCCACACCCTGGCCGATGAAATAAGCCAGCAAGTCTTCGACAGCGGCGCCCTTCTCGGTGTGCATCTCGATGGCATAGCCGGTAGCCCGGGATACGACCGAAACGGCCTCCAGCAGCGTGCGCGGCGTCTCGTCGAACGTGGCCTCAGCGGCGATCTTGATGAAGCCGGGATAGACCCGGCCGCGACTGTCGCGCGTTTCTTCCAGCCCGTGGTGGATCTCATCCAGAAAGACGGCCGCGGCCTGGTCGGCGCTCAAGCGAAACAGAGGGGCGTCGGTCGGATAGTAGCGTCGCCGGTGGAAACCGGTGGCCGCAACAATGCGTATGCCCGTGCGCTGGGACAGGGCGCGCAGTACCAACCCATCGCGCCCAACACCGCCCGGCTGGCAGTCAATGATGCCCCCGCCACCCAGTGCCAGGAAGTCGCTTAGCTCGGCGGCAACGGCTTCGGTGTTAGTCAGGACGGGCGCGTCGTCCGGCCCACCCGCCACCCGGCCGATGTGGAGATGACTATGGGCGTCCGTGTAGCCCATTGCTAGGGGCGGCACCGGGCCGAGGACGGTCATGACTGTGCGGGGGAATTCGCTCATTATTCTCCGGGAATCAGCGTGACGCGTAGGTTCTGCCCATCGGCCGCCGCGGCAAAGGCCGCCACCGCCTGTGACAGCGGGTATTGGCTGGTGATCAGCGGTGACAGGTCGATACGGCCGCTGTTGACGATCTCGGCCGCTTTCAAACAATCATAGGTGCTGCAAGCCGTCGTGCCGGTGACGATCAGCTCTTTGTAATGCACGGCGTTGCTGTCCAACCGGATGATGGGATCGTCCTTGGCCAGGCCGCCAAAAAAGTTGATGCGCCCGCCGACCGCGGCGATGTCGATGGCCTGTTCCTGGGCTATCTTGGCCGGGGCGGCCGTAATGACCACATCTGCGCCGCGACCGTTGCTCTCGGCCAGCACAATAGCCTTCAAGTCCTCGCTGATCGGGTCCACGGCCCGGTCGGCGCCCAACGCCAGCGCCTGCTCGCGTCGCCCGGCGGCCGGTTCGCTGACAATCACGCGAATGGCCCCGCGCAGGTTGGCCAGCATGACATGCATCACGCCAATCGGCCCCGCGCCCATGACCACGACCACATCGCCGGCCTGGACGTTGACCTTCTGCTGGCCGCGCCAGACGCAGGCAAACGGCTCGATGAGCGCGGCCACAGCCGGATCGACGCCCTCCTGCACCGGCATCAGGTTGCCCTGCTCGATGGCCTGGGCCGGGACGCGCATGTATTCAGCAAACGCGCCATCCAGCGTGATGCCAAAGGCGTCATAGTTGGGGTCAAGGTTGTTGTTGCCGGAAATCGTCTCCCGGCTGTCGCCCCGGCCCATGTTGGGGGCCACGAATAACCGTTGGCCGACGCTGTAGCCCGACACAGTGGCGCCCACTTCAGCCACCTCACCGACGACCTCATGGCCGGGAATCCGCACGGTGCCGTCGGGATACTTGCGGTGGCCGCCGTGGAGAATGCGCAGGTCGGTGCCGCAAATGTTGGCCCGCGTCACGCGGAGCAGCAACTCGTCGGTAGCGATGGCCGGAATGGGCACGTCCTCGACGCGCAGGTCGTGTGGGCCGTAGTAGCGGGCAGCCATCATGGTGTTCAACTGGACATGACCTCCTGCAGATACACCGGCCGTTCCTGCAAGAACGACTTCGTACCCGCCAGCACCATGGCCACCGCCCAACGGCCGTCCTCGCCCGTCACGCGCGGCGGCTGTTCGGCCAACACGCAGTCGGTGAAGTGCTCCAGCTCCTGGATGTAGCCCCACCGGAAGCGGTCGGGCCAGCGCCGGAAGATGGGCGTCACCAGTCCCTTGTCGCGGTCGATGCAAACGACGATGGCCTCGCCCTGCATCTGGCCGATCTGCATGATGCCCTTCTTGCCGATAATCTCCACGCGCGCATCGTAGCCGTAGTCGCACGGGCACACACCGGAAATGTTGCCCAGCGCGCCGGACTCGAACTTGATCGTCGCGAACAGGTTGTCGTAGAAATTCTCGCTCGTGACGCCGCGCTCGTCGCCCTTGAAGTTGGCTACCTCCATATACATGCGCAGCGGATTCGACGACATCAACCAGCGGACGCTGTCCAGATCGTGGCTATTGACCTCGGCCAGATTGCCGTTGGATGTCTTCAGGTCGGTGGCCCACGGCGGCGGCAGACCCGGCCCGTGGGTCAGCGACTTGATCATCATCGGTTCGCCAATCTCGCCACCGATGATGCGCTCATAGGCCGCGGCAAAATCAGGGTCAAAGCGGCGCATGAAGCCGATCTGCAGCGCCACGCCCGCCTTGGCGGTGGCGGCGATGATGTCGTCGCACTCGGCCAGCGTCAGGGCCATCGGTTTCTCCAGAAAAACGTGCTTGCCGTTTTCAGCCGCCAGCACAGCCAGATGGCGATGGGTCGGCGTGGGCGTAGTGATGACCACTGCGTCAAACTCGCTGCCTTCCAGGGCGTCTTCCAGCGACGCATAGCGGGCCTCAATACCAAACTCGTCGCCGGTCGCGTTACGTACGACTTCAACTGGATCGACCAGGGCCACGACGTCGCCATCGGGGACATGTCGCCGAAATATGCCGGAGTGGAGCTTGCCCACGCGTCCGGCGCCAATCATGCACACTCGTACAGTCGCATTCATCTAGAAATAACTCCTCTGTAGTCAGCCGCCGTCTCGCCCTGTAGGGTCGGTCAGGCGGCCTGTGTGTAAAACTCCGTTAGGGTTTGCTGCAACTGGACGTGCCCGACTGACTAACGGTTGATAGATTTCATGGGTGGCTCTGGACGGCCGAAGCGGAACGCCTGCCGGCTGGGCATGGGCCATCGCTGTGGCGGCCAGATCGTCGTAAATCCCGGCGGCCTTCCCGGCGATCATCGCCGCGCCCCAGGTGCCGAACTCGCTGCGGGCCAGTCGCTGGTAGGGCACGCCCAGCACATCGGCCTTGATCTGGTTCCAGCCGTCGCTGCGCGCCCCGCCGCCCACGGCGCGGGTTTCGGTCAGTTCCAGCGTCGGAATCGCCTCGCGTAATATTTGCAAATACCAGGCGTACTCAAACGCAATCGACTCCAGGATAGCGCGGAAGAAGTGCGGCCGGGTATGGCCCCAGGAGAAGCCCAGCCACGCGCCGCGCATCTCCGGTGTCGCCGGGCAGATTCGGCCGCCCAGATGGGGCGAAAACAGCAGCCCGTCTGCACCCCGCGGGCACCTTCAGCGCCTCAGCAATCAACTGCCCGTAAACGTCATCGCCGCTGAGTTCGGACCCGCCGGCAAACTGATCACGGTACCAGCGCAGCGCCTGCCCACCCCCGGCAATATAGGCCAGCGGATTCCACAGGCCGGGAATAACCGAACGCATGGTCAGCAGCGCGCGATGCTCGACGTCGGCCACAAACGTATCCGTACACCCAGCAAAGACGGAGGCCGTTCCCGGCCACGTCGAAGATCATCCCCGGCCGCACCACGCCCGCACCGAGTGCATTGGCCGCCGTATCGCCGCAGCCGGCGGCAATCGGCGTGCCCGGCGCCAGACCGAAGTCGCGCGCGGCCGCTTCGGTCACCTCGCCAATCACTCGCCACGGCTCGACGATTTGCGGGCAGCTTGGCCTGATCCACGTCCAGCACGTCGCAGATTTCGGTCGACCACTCGCCGGCCTGATTGTCGGCCAGTCCCGTGAAGTGGATGAAGGTGTAGTCCATGAAGGCCTGATCGGCCGACAACCCGGCCATCTTGCCCGCGACGTAAGCCGAGGGCATAAGGAACTTGGCGACGCGAGCGTAATCGTCGGGTTGTTCGTTCTTCCACCACAGGATCTTGGGGCCGTGGTCGCACGTCGGCGCGCAGCCGGTCACCTGGGTGATCAGGTCGGCGTGGTGGTCGTTTAGATAGGCGATGTACGGCTGGCAGCGCATGTCGAGCCACGAGTCGAAGCGCGTGGCCGGTTCATAGGCGCTCGTCGATGGACGCCGACGCCTGCCATCTGGCTGCTGAAGGCGATGGCCGCGACCCGGCGCGGATCCACAGCGCTGCCCGACAGGCAGTCGCTGACAGTCTCGGCGGCCGTGCGGTAGAAGTCATCGTTCTCCTGCTCGACCACGCCCGGCTGGGGATAGTAGAGCGGCACCTCGGCTACGGCTTCAGCGACCAACGTGCCGTCCAGTCGTGTAGAGCGCCGCCTTGGTGCTGCTCGTTCCCAGATCCACGCCTATGAGATATTGGGTCGCGATAATGCCACCTCGTCACGTAGCGCATGCATCTTTGCTTACGCTCGGCCATCGCAATCTGCAAGATTGCGCTACATCGGAAACCTGCGGTCTACAACAATTTGGACAAGTATTCGAAACTTCGCTCTGCCTGCGGAATCGTGCCGCACTCGACGCTGAGGATGATGTCCTTATCCACAGCCACGGGCTTGATAATGTCGATCACCCGCTGCCAATCGACCACACCCTCACCGCAGGCGCAGCCCACCGGCGTACCGGTCACCTTGCCGCGCTGGGCCTCGCCCTGCTCCATGCTGATGTCCTTGGCATGGACATGCACCAGCCGATCCAGGACGCGCTCCAGCCACTCATACGGGTCCGACCCGCCGGCCAGGTAGCTGTTGCCGGTGTCGTAGTTGATGCCGATGGCCGGCGAATCGACCAGATCGTAGATGCTGTCCAGCCCGTCCGGCGTCTTGCTGTACTGCTGGTGGGGCTCCAGACCGATCACAATACCATGCCGCTCGGCGACCATCGACGCTTCCTTCAGCGTGTAGGTCATCAGCGTGTAATCCTGGTCCTTGGTGGTCCACAACGGCTTCGGCCCTTCGTCGGTGTAGACACCCGGACCGCCCGGCATCGGCCGCCCAGCGAATGCCCTGCTTCAGATACTCCACACTGATCTCCGGCTTGCACAGCGGCGTGTGCGTCTGAAACCCGGAGAACTTGATGCCGGCTTTGTCGGCCACTTCGGCCGCCCACAGCGGATCGTCGTACATCGATACCGAGTGGAAGTAGCGGGCCTCGCTCAGTAGCTCGCGGCCCAGATGGAGCATTGGCTCGCAGATACTCATAGCCGATTTCGGCCGCTTTCTTCACGCCATACTCAAACGGTTTGTCATGATGACGCACAAATTCCATATTGACGCCTAGCTTGATTGCCATCGTTCTCTCCCGATAAATCCTGTTTGTATCGCCGGCGGATCGCCGAACCGCCGGCGCCTGTTAACAGAGCGCTTGGTCAGACTTGCCCTTACGTCGCTCTTGGCGGCCATGCGGCGCATTGGCGTCGTCTACCAGTTCGCGGACCCAGGCCAGGCTCTTTTCGATCATCGGCCCGCCCTCGCCCTCACACTCAATGCTGACCACGCCGTCGTAGCCGATGTCGACCAGAATGTCGAAACACCGACGAATGTTGTCCACATTCACGCCATCCCCGATAGCGGTCTGGCTGACGGCAATGCCGGTCAGCTCGCCGCGCGAGGCCGCCGCCAGCGATTCGCTGACATCCTTGACGTGGACATGGCTGACGCGATCCTTGAAGCGATTCAGGAACGCCACCGGGTCCTGCCCGGCGATAAAAGTGTTGCCCGTATCCATGTTCATGCGCAGCAGCGGTGTGTCATAGAGATCCAGCAGCTGGGCCATGAAGTCGGGCTTGGTGGTGTAATAGCCGTGAGGCTCAATGTTGATGATCATGTCATAGCGCGAAGCAACATCCAGCACCTCGCCGTAGACGCGACGCATCAGCTCCAGCGCCTGCGGCATCGCTCAGCCCTTCGGGCTTGAACATGTGATCGGTCGTGTCAATATGGGGGCAACCCGCCAGATAGGCCCAGCGGATGGTGTTGATTGATGTAGGGTCACGCCGATGGATTGAGCGTTGGGCAGTGAGATGGGATAGGCGGCGTCGAGCTGTGAAAAACGCACGCCATAGCCATCCATCTTCTCACGCATGGCGACCGGATCTTCCCACAGGGCAATGTGGGGATGATACCCCAGGCCGTGGAGCCAGCTTACACCGTCGATGGAGCCACACTCAATATACGGCACATCATTGCGCTGCGCCCACTGCAGGCGCTTTATCAAAGTTCCAGAACGCACTGTTAAACGCGTCGGTATGAAAGCCAATCTCGATCATGTTTCCCTCTCCTGTCGCAGGAACCCTGAGAGACAATGGCCGGGAATGAATGGGCCGGCGGCGCAGCAGCAATCTGCCTGGTCACACCGGCATTGGTCGTGGGCGGGCTACCCGGCCGGACAGCCCGCCCACGGTTTACGCTCCGAGACCTGACAGGTTTTGCAAACCTGTCAGGTCTCGCAAAGATTGGAATACCTAGTTCGACGACCGCCCCAACGCTCGGGGAAGTCTTCCATGTTCTCGCAGCCGCACATGGCATAGTGCAGCGGCGGCATGTTGGCGTTGGCCTGCAGATAGGAGTCCAGGTTTGCCTGGTCCACAGACGGTTGCGGCAGCACCCATGGGGAGGGGACCTGCTCGCCCTGCAGAACGTCCAAAGCCGCGATAACGGCCGTCCGCCACTGGAAGGTCGGGAAGGTCGGCGCAATTGCCGTCAGGCCTTCTTGCTTCCACTTCAGCAGGAAGTCCTGCTGGTCCTCACCGTTGATGACCGGGTAGGGTTGGCCGGCGTCCTCGAAGGCTTCAAGCGCAGCCACGGCCGTCGCACCGGCATCCATCCACACGCCGTCGATCTGGCCGTGCTTCTGAATGGCGTCGGTGATGATGGTCTTGACCTTGTCATTGTTGCCGTCGCCGAACTGGACCTCAACTACGTCGATGTTGTTCTTCTCGAAGTAATCCTTGGCCGCCGCCCAACGGGTCTCCAGCACGTCGACACCGGGGAGGATGCGGATGGCCACAACCTTGGCGCCGTCGGGCAGATTGTCCGCCAGGAACTTCGCACCAGTGTAACCGAAGGCGTAGCCGCCAATCGGCTGGACGAAGGTCACGGGGCAGTCGGTCAGCACACCACGATCGAACACAACCACGGGCAGCGACTTGCAGGCCTCTTCAACGGCCGGGGTCAATGCTGCGGTGGTGTTCGGGGAGACGATGAGGACGTCACAGTTTCCGCTGGCAACCAGGTCCTGGATGTCGGAAATCTGCTTCTCGTCGTTGCCTTCGGCGTCGACATGGATCCACTCGGCGATCTCGGGATGCGATTCAACTTCCGCTGTCATCGTGTTGTAACCAACGACGCGCCAGGGGTTGTTGACACCGGCATTCGAGAAGCAGAAGGTATAGGGACCTTCCTTGGCATAAGCGGACGTGTCAATGAACGTGGGCTCCAGCGCCTGCAGCCACGGCTGGCCTTCGGGGCCTTCCGGAGCGACGTCAATCAGGCGAATGGAGTTATCCAAATCTTCCTGGCTGAAGAACTCGGTGGCCACAGCGGCCGCTTCCATGCCCAGGCCTGCGCCGGTGTCCATGGCTTCGCCGGCCGCGTCTTCGACCGCGGCGACGGCGTCATCGACCGTTTCTTCAGCGGTCGGGGTGGTGGTGCCACCACAGGCAGCCAGCACGCCCACCAACAGGACAGTCACCAACAACTAAAATCATTCGTACATACGGTTTCATGCGATTCTCCTCCAACTCACTACTGTTCTGGGATGTGGGTCTACCAATCGGTTTGATCATTGTGTTCCTCAAACCCGGTTGAAACTGTGGCGTGACATCAGGACGGGCACGCCTCCCGTCATTCCAGCTACTCTTCTTGAACATCACCTCCTTATCGTGTTTTCATCGTCTACTTGCCACGTTACACGCGGCCTAGCCGGCGCCGGTGCTATAAGCCGTGTAGGCCACCGCGCCAATGATAATCAAGCCCTGCACTGCATCGCGCAGCGGCTTGGGTAATCCCAGTAGATTCAGCAAAGTAAACAGGACTTCCAGGGCCAACGCCCCGGCCATGGCTGCCGGGATATTGCCGCGACCACCGAGCAGCACCGTGCCACCCAGCACAGCCGCCGCGATCGTCTGCATCTCCAGCCCAGTGCCCGCCTTCGATGGACACGCCGCCGCGACCGCCAATCATGATCCCGGCCAGCGCCGCCGCCGCGCCGCAAATGACAAAGGCGGCGATGCGTGTGAATTCGACGTTGACACCCGACAGGCGACCGGCGCGCGGGTTGTCGCCGATGGCAAACAGCTGCTTGCCATAGTTGAGCCGGTGCATCAGCAACCACATCAGGATGCCGACGACCACCAGAATGATGACGGCGTAGGGGAACTCGCGCAGCCCGAAGAAGCCCTCGATGCCGCCGCGGCCCAGCGCGCGGTAGTTGTCGGGCAGGTAGCCGCGCGGCGCACCACCGGACCAGAAGAGGCCGATGCCCCGGATGATGAGCAGCATGCCCAACGTGGCAATCAGCGACGGCACTTTGAGATAGGTCACAATCGAACCGCTGATGAGGCCAAACAATGCGCCACTGCCCAGAATGAACAGGATGACCCACCATGTACTGCCTGGATCGTTGTTGGCCAGGATGGCCGCCGAAATCACCGAATAAGTCACAATGGAGCCCACCGACAGGTCGAACCCGCCGGATACCAGGACGTAGACTTGTCCCGCCGTCAGGATCATCAACGGCGCGGCCCTCTCCAGGAAGCCCAGGAAGTTATTCGGCTCAAAGAAAGCCGGGTTGATGTAGGCCACGGCCGCGAGCAGGGCGAGGACCACGTAGTAAATCGGATTGACGGCCTTGATCCAGCGCCAGGCCCGGGCAGCAAACGATTCGGATTCAATGGGCACAGAGATTTGAGTCATATCGATTTGCTCCTTAGGACGGCTCACCGGTTGAGCGGAAAGTGTAGAACCCAACGGCCAGAATGATGATGCCGCCGCGCAGGATTTGCTTCATATAGGCGTCAATGCCGATCTGGTTGAACATGGTGTCGAGCAGACTGAAGATGAACACACCACCCAGCGTGCCCCACACGCCTCCCTTGCCGCCTGACAATGCCGTGCCGCCCACAACTGTGGCTGCAATGGACTCCAGATCATACAGACCGTCTGTGCCCACCCAGGGGGCGCCCGAGCGCAACCGGCTGACGACGAACAGACCGGTCAATACGGCCGTTACGCTGCAAATGATATGAGCCATAATCAGGACGCGGTCCGTGCGCAGGCCGGAGAGCCGCGCCACTTCCTGATTGCCGCCCACCGCGTAAAGATGGGCACCGTACTTAGTGCGCCGCAGGATGAACCAGCCGACGATGACCACCGCAAAAAGGGCGATGACGGAATAGGGGAACGGACCGATGCTGTCGTAGGCGAACGATTGGAAACTGCGCGGCACCGCGCCGGAGAAGTTCTGGAATGTTGCGTTCAGCAGCCCTTTCAGTACCAACCCAACGCCCAATGTCGCGATCAAGGGGTTGACTTTGAGCCGGGTGATGAGTGTGCCGTTGATGAAGCCGACCACGACGCCGACCACCACCAGCACGGGAATGGTCCACCAGACGCGGGCGGGGTCGCCCGCCATCAAGAACGAGGCGCCGACGGCCGTCACGCTAATCATATAGGCCACGGACAGGTCAATGGAGGCGCCAATCATGACGAACGTCTGCCCCACGGCCACAATGCCCAGGGCCACGGAACGGACCAGGATGTTGGTCAGAATAACCGGATTGGTGATGAACAACTGGTCATCAACGCCGAACAGCAGGTCGAGAACAATTGAAAGCAGGAAGATAATCACCACAAAGGCATAGACTGGTGGTATCTTGCTATTGCGCCACCAGGTCTGCACCTTGTTGCCGAAGGATGGCGTGGTAAGTGTGGGTGTTGCTGCAGCCATTACATCGTTCCTCTTATACAGTTTCCAGAGTCAGCGCGGGTGCCGCGGTTTCCGGCTCGCTGTTGCCATTGGTCGATCCCGTAGCCATATGCATGATCTCGGCCTCGGTAGAGGCGGCCGGCAGCTCGCCCACGATGGTGCCGTCCCACATGACGAGAATCCGGTCACTCATGCCAATCACCTCGGGCAGTTCGGATGAAATCATCAGGACAGCCGCACCGGCCCGCGCCAACTCGCGAATACGTTCATGGATACTGGCTTTGGCCTCAATGTCAATGCCGCGCGTCGGCTCGTCGAAAATGAGCAACTTGGCATCCGTCGCCAACCACTTGGACAGGACAACTTTCTGCTGGTTGCCGCCGCTGAGGTACTGCACCTCCTGATCCATACTGGGGGTGCGGACGTCCATGTGTTCAGACACGTCAATCGCCAGGTCCTTGTCGTCCCTCACGCCAAGAGGAAAAACGCGGGCCAGATAGCGCTGCAGCGTGCGCACCGTCAGCAGGACGTTGTCGTTGATGGGCTGCATCAGCACCAGCCCCTCAGACTTGCGGTCCTCGGTGACGTAGCCAAATTTGCGGCGAATGGCCTCGGCCGGCTTGCGAAACAGCTGCGCCGTACCTTCGATTTCGATAGCGCCGGACTGGAACGGCTCCACGCCAAAGATGGCGCGAGCCAGCGCGGTGCGCCCCGACCCCTGCAGCCCGGCCAGGCCAACAATCTCGCCGGCGCGAATGGACAGGTTGATGTTGTGTACTGACTCGTTCCCGGCGTTGACAACCGACAGGGCCACGGGGCCGAAGTCCTCTTCGCGGCCGCGTTCCGGGAAGTAATCGCTGAGTTCCCGGCCGACCATCATCTCGACGACGCGCCCCATGGTCAGATCACTGGCAAACTCCGTGCCGACCAGCTCACCGTCCTTGAGCACCGTGATGCGCTCTGACAAATCAAACACCTCCCCCAGACGGTGGGAGATGAAGACGATGGCAATGCCCCGTGCCTTGAGTCGCAAAATCAGGTCGGTCAAAATGCCGACTTCCGTGGACGCCAGGGCGGCCGTTGGCTCATCCATAATGAGCACACGCGCGTCATAGGAGATGGCCTTGGCAATCTCCACCGCCTGTTGCTCGGCCACGGAGAGCGTGCCCAGCAGCGCGCCGGGATCGATGAGGCTTTCGGCCTCCAGCTGTTTCAGGACCGCGCGGGTGTCGGCCTCCATCTGCTTCTGGTCGATGACCCCATAATGGGTCGGTTCACGGCCGAGGAAAATGTTCTCAGCCACGGTGCGCTCCGGCAGCAGGTTGAATTCCTGGTAGATGATGCTGATGCCTGCCTCTTGCGCCTCGCGAGGGTGATTGAACTCAACCAGGTCACCGTTGAAATAGATCTCGCCCTCGTCGGCGCGATAGGCCCCGGCCATCACCTTCATCAAGGTAGACTTTCCGGCCCCGTTCTCGCCCACAACTGAATGTACTTCGCCCGGATAGAAACCGACCGAGACGTTGTTCAGGGCCACAACGCCGGGGAAGGTCTTGATGATGCGCTGAACTTCCAGAATCGGCTGGGTTTCGGCGGCCGGCAGGGCCTTTGGGGTGATGGGGGTGTTGTTTTCAGCCATGGGTTGTTCTCCGGACTGTCGCTCAGGCCGCAAATAGGTGGTGTAGGAAGGCCAGGCCGTCGGCAGCGATGGCATCCTGACTGGGCGCAATGTCGCGCCAGATGCAGACCGCCCGGGCAATGGTTTTGACATCAGGCGTAAAGGACTCAATGACCACCGCCCCGTCGTAGCCGACATCCGTCAGCGCCGCTGCCACCGCCGGCCACGCCACCTGCCCGACTCCCGGCACGCCGCGATCATTCTCGCAGGCATGGAAGTGGAAGAGGCGGTCGCCGGCCGGCCGGATGGCCGCGGCTGAATCCCGTTCTTCGAGATGCATGTGGAACGTGTCCAGGTGCAGGCCAACATACGGGCTGTCGATGGCATCCAACATAGCCAGACCCTGATCGACCACGTTGATCAGGTCCGTCTCAAAGCGATTGAGCGGCTCCAGCGCCAGGCGCACGCCGTGGTCACCGGCATAGGCGCCCAGAACGCGCAGCTCGGCGGCCGATCGGTCGCGCTCAACCTGACGTGCGTCCGGGTCGGCGGCCGGGGTCTTGCCCACTGCGCCGTAGAGCGGCCCAGACACAACCGGCGATCCCAGCGCGGCAGCCATATCCACCAGCTCGCGGATGTAGGCGGCGGTGTTGGCTCGTTCATCGGGGTCGGCCGAAGCCAGATTGCGGCCCGGCCCAAACGCGCCGCAGACCAGCGCCGCGCTGCCGACCTCGCGCAGACGGCCGTCCAGATCGTGGACGTTGACCAGCGCCGGGTCTTCAACGGCAATCTCGATTACGATCGAAGCCCATGACATCGGCCTTATCGATCAGGGACAGATGATCGCGGGTGCTGAAGGGCGATGCCCACACAAACGTATTGACCCCGAATTTCACGATACCATCCTCGTTGAGTAGTCACTACCCGCTGCGTTGAATAAATGCCTCCCGGAGGAAGAGATCACATTGGAGGTGTTGGGCTTGAGGCTTAAGGAGACCCTCCGGGAGGCAAATGCGGAAATCGTCATTGGTAATTGGTTATGTCTAGTCGACCGCAATTTTCTGGCCGGTCTGGGCGGAGCGAATGCCCGCGTCCAGCACTTCCATTTCCTTCAGACCGTCATAGAAGTTGGGCGCAATGTCCGTGCCGTTTTCGATGGCGGCCATGAAGTCGACCACCGCATGATGGAACTCATGCTCATAGCCGATCATATGTCCCGGCGGCCACCAGTTGGCGATATAGTCGTGCTCGCCACCCTCTGTGACGAGGATCGTGCGGAAGCCCTGGGCATAGGCCGCGTCGTCGCGCTTGAACAGTTGCAGCTCGTTCATGCGCTCCAGATTCCAGATGATGCTGCCCTTCTCACCGTAGATCTCAAAGGTGTTGAAGTTCTTGCGGCCGGGCGCGAAGCGGGACGCGTCAAACGAGCCCAGCGCGCCGTTCTCAAACTCAGCCAGCATGAACGATGCGTCATCCACCGTCACCTCGCCCATCTCGGTCGATTCGCCCGACCCGGCGCTGAACGTTGCCGCGCCTTTGCCCGGCAGCGGCCGTTCCTTGACGAACGTGGTCATCATGGCCGACACGGCCTTAATGTCGCCCACCAGATAGCGAGCCAGGTCGACGCTGTGAGAGTTGAGGTCGCCGTGGGGGCCGGAGCCGGCCGTCTCAGCCTTCAAATGCCAGGTCAGAGGAAAGGCCGGATCGACGATCCAGTCCTGCAGGTAGGCGCCGCGCCAATGGAAGATACGGCCGATTTCGCCGTCCTCGATGAGCTTCTTGGCCAACCGCACGGCCGGGGCGCGGCGGTAATTGTGGTTCACATAGTGGACGATGCCCGCGCCCAGCACCGCCTTGTACATGTCGCGCGCCTGCTCCAGAGTCAGCGCAAAGGGTTTTTCCAGGAAGATGTGCTTGCGCGCGTTGGCGGCGGCGATGGCCATCTCATGGTGCAAATAAGTCGGGGTGGCGATATCGACGATATCGATGTCGTCACGTTCGATGACTGCCCGCCAATCAGTCGAGGCCTCTTCCCACCCCCATCGATGGGCAAAGTCCTCGGTTTCTTCATGATTCGTGCCCACCGCCACCTTGAGGATGGGCGTGATGCCCATGTCAAAGAAGTGTGGGGCGTTGAGCCAGGCATTGCTGTGTGCTTTGCCCATAAACTTGGTGCCGATAATGGCGACATTCATCGTGTTCTTCATGTGTCTCCTTTGCTCACACGCTCGTCAGGCATCAACCGATTTGAGCCGGTGCCCATCATTTCACCGCAAAAACGTTTTCCAAGGCCAGCCAGATGGCACCGATGACACCGGCGTCAGCACCCAGTCGGGAATACTCAATACGAAGTTGGCGCGTGGACAGCGATGTGGCCCGGCGCAATGTCGCCTGCCGCACCGACGACAGCAGGCTGTGACCGATGCCGCTGACCCCGCCGCCCAAAAAGACGGCCCGCGGATTGAAAAAGTTGACCAGCCCGGCCAACGTCCCGCCGATCATTTGCCCACTGCGGCGAATGATCTCGTTCGCGGCCCGGTCGCCGGTGGCCGCGGCTTCGCCCACATCGACGGCCGTCAGATACCCTTGATCCGCCAGACGGTCGGCCAGGAACTTGCTTTCGCCGGCCTCAGCACGCTGGGTGGCCATGGCGGCAATTGCCGGCCCGGCGGCCATAATCTCCAGGCAGCCCTGATTGCCACAATGACAGAACGGGCCGTTGTAATCGACGCAAATGTGGCCGATGTCCCCGGCACAGCCGTCGCTACCCCGATAAATGTCAGCCGTGGCTGATGATGCCGCAGCCAATGCCCGTGCCGATCTTCACAAACAGAAAATTCTCGATGCCCTTGCCCGCGCCTGCCTGCTGCTCGCCCTTGGCCATGATGTTGACATCGTTATCCACGGCTACGCGCGCAACGGGAAAGCGTTCCCGCAAGTAGCTCCGAATGGGGAACCCTTCCCACAACGGCATGAGTGGCGGAGCAATCAAAACCCCCGCCTCAAATTCCACTGGACCGGGCACGCCGACACCAATGCCCACGATCTGTTCTGCAAAGGAGCCTCGCCGGGCCAGCAACCCGTCGATGAGGTCACTAACGCGTGCGAGAAAGACCTCCGGTGAGTGGCGCACATCGGCTGCTTCCGTCACGCGCTCCAGAATGCGGCCCTGAAAATCGGCCAGGGCCACATCCACACTGGTCGCGCCGATATCGACACCGACGACATATCCCAGGCCCGGGTTAATGTCCAGCAGCAGCGGTCGCCGCCCGCCGGCCGACTTGCCCTCGCCCACTTCTGTTAGGATGTTGGCCGACACCATCTTGCCGACAATGCCGGTCACACTGGCCCGCGAGGTATCCAGTGCCTCGGTCAGGTCGGTGCGCGACAGGGGGCCATCGCGGCGAATGGCGGCAACAACGGCTGCTTCGACAGGTTCCAGCATAAGGGCAGGACTCTTCAACGGGCGGTAATGCACCCAGACCAACAGTCATAGCGAAGGTTCCTTTCAGCCACCCGCCCCCAGGTCGGGAACCTGAGGACGGGGGCTTAATTCAGGAGATGAAGAAAGATGACGACATAGTAGCATAAGTTTCATAGTGCGTCAACAACTTATGCACACTTGTGACATACTTCGCTATGCTATTGACGTTTTCCTATTTGACGCTCCGGGCAATGCGCTTCAGTTCCCAGACGCTCTTCTCGATCGCCCAGTGTTCCTGATTTTCATAGTCGGGATGGAGCGAATCGGTCTCCACGGCCAGGAAGCCCTGGTAGTTGGCGTCATAGAGGATCTGGGCCAACCGCTGATTGTCCACCAAACCATCCCCCACCGGCGTGGAGGAGAAGAAGTACCACTCCTTGGCGTTGACGCCCTTGACCGGCTTCAGGTCCTTGATGTGGGTGGCGTACACGCGGTCGGCCAGCTTGGCCGCGCCGTCTACCGGATCGTCGAGCAGGCGCAAGAAATTGCCGGTGTCGAGGTTCAGCCCCAGGTACGGTGAATCCACCCGATCCAGCAACTCAACGCACTCATCAGACGTGTAGTCGATGTGGTTTTCCACAGCGAGCTTGACATCGTACTCCTCGGCCACCTTGACCGCTTCCTTGAGCCACTTCACCAGGGTGTCGAGTTGGGGGCCGTGGGGCTCGAAACGGAACATGAGGCTGCTGGCGACCACGCGCATGACCGGCGCCCCAATCATCTTGGCGTACTCAATGTTTTTGATCATGGAGTCGAATTCGGCGCGATTCTTGCCGGCTTCCAGTCCGTCAGGATGGCCCCAGGCATAGACGCGGTCAAACTCATACTCGTCCAGCTTGGCCTTCAGGTCAGCGAAGAACGCGGCGTCGTAGGACGGAAAGAAGCACGACTCCAACGACACGCCGTCTACGTCCAGTTCCTTGGCGTAGTCCAGGAAGTCAAACTGGGTCATGCTAAAGTCCGGCGCCGTTTGGTGGGGATACACTTCACCGAAGTAGCGGTGGAAGCAGTAGCTGTCAATTCCAACTTTCATTGCCATCAATACCTCTCCTTTCCAATGGGAATCAATAAAAAAGCGCTGCCGAACCACCACTAATTACGTAGCGGCGGCCAACTGCGCCTGTCTCATCGCGTCGCGCACGTCCGCCTCGCGTGCGGGGGTCCGCGCCGGCACGCGAATCAATTCAACCTCGAACCGGGACCGGTCGCCGCGATGCAGGGCGTGGTAATACTCAATCGGCGTGCCGTCGGCCAGATAACTCACGCTGTCGAGCAAGATAAGTGGCGCGCCCTTCTTGACCTGCAACAACTTGGCCTCGTGCTCGCCGGCAGCCACGGCCTCCAGATGCCGGTGGCCGCGCTCGATAGCCAGTCCATACTCGCTGAGCAAGTAGGCGTAGAGCGACTGATGCTTGAGGTCGGCCGATACCAGTCCGGGGCAACGCGCCTCCGGCAGGTAGGTCGTGACAAACACGATGGGCTCATCGTCCACAAACCGCAGGCGGTCGATCTGCACCACTGGCGTAGACGGCCGCACCTTTAGCTGGGCCGCCACTTTGCGGCTGGCCGGGACGACCTCTTGCGTCAACACTTCGGAGATCGGCGCATGGCCCTTGTTGGCCATATCCTGGTAGAAACCGGTCAGTTCCTGGAATAACCCTTCACGCAGCTTGGGCTCGGCCACAAACGTGCCCTTGCCCTTATGCCGCACAATGCTGCCGTCCAGCTCAATGTCCCGCAGCGCCTGGCGGATGACCGTGCGACTGACGTTGAACATGCGGCACAGCTCCGGTTCGCCAGGCAGCTGCTCCCCGGCCTGCAAGCCACCCTGCTCAATCATGTCCCGCAAGGCATCGCGCACCTGCACATAGAGGGGCACGTAGCTGTTGCGGTCGATGGCGGTGTGGAGTTCCATACGTTCTGCCCACACCTGACAGGTCGGCGAGCACGTTCGCCCGAAGACCTGTCAGGTGTGGGAAATGTTATGTTATCATCCTGTAATTACAGGCAAGAGTAACAAAGGAAACCGGGCTTGTCAAGACATTGTGCACAGTAGGCTGCGAGGTTTTCTGGAAGGCGCGCGAGCCACTCTATGCAACGCCCTCCGGTCGCAAACGTATTGTGCACATGACCCACGTTCAACGCCTGGGCCGCGCCATGCAGCGGGCGCTCCCCCGCCTGCTCTTCGCCCTGCTCTCCACGGCCGTTGTCGTGGTATTCTCTGAAAAGATGTACTGGTACGTCACCGGCTACGACTTTGCCATGCTGATCGTCGGCTACTTCCTGCCGACCTACGCCTTCCTGACGATTGTCGACACCTTTCACATCAAGCGTCTCGCGCCGCTGTTTCTGGCCGCGGCCGTTTTCGGCTATCTCGTCGAAGGGGTGATTGTGCCGATCATCTATGAGAATGGGCCGCTAAGCTGGTTCAGCCTCTCCTATACGCCTCTGGCCTGGCATGCGCCCCTCAGCATCCTGTTCGGCTGGTACTCTGCTGCGGCGGTGGCTGGTCGCCGGGCAGGTGAAATGGCTGGTGGGCGGCAGCGCGGCGGTGGGCCTGTTCTGGGGCTTGTGGTCCCTGGCCTGGTGGCTGCCGGAGAATCTGGCTGATCCCGAACTGTTGGCCGACGGTGCGCGACTGGGGCCGTGGCCGGTCGGGGAGTTCGCCGCCCACGCCTTCCTGTTCACGGCCGTCTTGATCATCGCCCACTGGCTGTTGGGGCGCGGCGGCTGGCAGAGTCGCTTTCGGCCGTCGCGCTGGGAGCTGGCCCTGTTGGCCGGCGGGCTGCTGTTCTTCTTCGTTTTCCAGGTATGGTTGGCAATATGGTGGGCGCCGCTGACGCTGGGGCTTGTGCTGGCTCTGGCCTTGCTGCCCCTGACGGTCAACCGGCGACGCGAGAGTGAAGGCTCGCTGCTGGCAACGCTCGACGGCCCGGTCCGATGGCAGGATGCCCTGTTGATCCTTGCCATGCCCGCCGTGGCGGTCGCCATTTACGCGCTGGCGACTGTGTTCCAGCCGCCGCTCGATCTCATCTACCTGGTCACCACCTTCGGCCAGGTGCTGGGCTCGGCCGTTGCCGGCACGGTGGCCTTCGTGCTGGCGATCTTTTTCACGCTTCGGCCGTGGCGGGGGAAGGCTGCGCGGCGGTTGAACACCGGCGACCATGACGGGATCAGCTAACACCACCGTCGGCGTTAACCGGCACCAACAGCGCCACCGGCGTCCCCCACTGGCTATTCGCTCGCGTTCAGGATAATCGGCAGGTAGAGGCTGAACCTGGGCGGCAGCTCGACATTCCCGAACGTGACAACCGTCTCCTCGACCAAGACGACCGGCGCGGGCTGGCACACTTCCTGCCCGGCCCCCCCAATCGGCTGTCCGGCATCACCGGGATCGGTATTGCTCCAGCCGACAGGCAGCACCATGCAGACCTCATAGGCGCCTTCCAGCAGGGGCGCAAACGTCACTGTCCCAGCCACATTGCTCACGACGTCGCCACCAATCTGAATGCCGCCGTCGTCACGCAGGCGCAGCAGCCAGCCTTCCAGCAGCAGATCGCCCGCGCTCTGACCGCCGCTGCCGTCCACGTCCTGATACACCACGGCCTGAATCGCCCCCGACCCGATTGTATTGGTAAAGGTGCACGTAACGGTCTCGCCGGGCGCGGCGATGAAGGTCGCCGTGCGAGTAGCCAAATCGCCGCCGCTGTCATCATTATCGCAGCTGATGGCCGACAGCAGGAATCCGTTGCCCGGCTCATCCTCGGTCACGCTATACGTGCCCGGCAGGACATCGGCAGTCAACTGCTCGCCATCACCCAAACCGCCGTTCAAACCGGCCACGGTGCTCGTGAACACGAACGGCCCGACGGCCCCGGCCGGCTCCGTCACCTTGGCCACGATCAGGGTGGCCGCGGCCACGTTACCGAACACCGCCGCCACGTTTTGTCCGGCGACGAGCTCAACCGGCCGACAAATCTCCTGCCCGGCGCCCACCACCGGACCGCCGGCACCGGGGTCGGTGGCACCAGGGTCGGTGTTGTACCATCCGGTGGGCAAGACCTGACAGGCCTGCGCCAAACCCGGCGTCAGACCGGTAAAGGTGGCAGTTCCGGCGACGGTGGTCTGCGCGGGCCCGGCAATCAGGTTACCTTGGTCGTCGCGGACCAGGACTTCCCAATCCGGCAGCAGCTTATCACCAACCGACTGATCGCCGCTGACATCCTCGTCCTGATAGGTCGAAATAGTCAATTGGGCGGCGACCAACTCGTTGGTAAACACACATGCCACGGCCTCACCGCCGGCGAGGGAAAACTCGGCCGAACGCGCCGTGAGGTCGACGAGCGCCCCGCCCCCTTCGCAGGCGATTCCGCTCAGGCTATAGTCCGGTCCGGGGTCGCTCTCGGCGACGACGTACTCACCGGGCACGACGGTCGTCTCCACGGTTTCGCCCACACTGATGGTTCGGTTGAGCGCCGGAATGGTACTGGTGAAGGTAAACTGCGCGACCAAATCGGCCGGCAGGCTCTCTTTAGTTACGGCTACACTTGCCCCCTGGATGTTGCCGATGGATACTGCGCTGGTCTCGCCCGCCACGACCGTGGCCGGTTGGCACACCTCCTGCCCGGCCCCTGGAATGGGTTGATTGGCTAAGCCGGGTTCGCTGTTAAACCACCCCGTCAGCAACACCTCGCAGACGGTGTAATCACCTTCGGGGAGAAAAGCAAACGCGGCGTTGCCCAGTGCGTTGGTCACCTGGTCGTCGCCCACCGTCGTGCCCTGATCATCGCGCACTCGGATAATCCAGCCACTCAGGGCGGCGTCACCAGCGCTGAAGCTTCCGTCCTGGTCGAGATCGTGGTACTTGAACGCCACGATCTCCCCGTCGGTGGCCGGGCCGTTGTTGGCAAAGGTGCACGCCACCTGGTCGTCGTCCGCCAAAGTCACTTGAACGCCATTCGGCAGCGGGTCGGCAGCGGCCCCTTCGCAGACCACCTCATCCAATGCCCAGTCGCCCTCGACCACTTCATTGATGTCATAGGTTGCGGCAGGCAGATTCAGCACCCGCTTGTCGCCGTCGTCGAGGAAAACGGTCGCCTGGGCAAACAGCTCGAGGCGGGAGTTGTCGATATCGACCACGTAGGTCAGGCCGTCGTCGGTGATAAAAATGCCGTTCGGCCGTTCGAATTGCCCATTGCCCGTTCCTTCAGTACCCCACTGACCCAGATACCGGCCGACGGCGGAAAACTTCTGCACGCGATGGTTGTAGGTATCGCTGACCAGCACCGTGCCGTCTGCGGCCACAAACGCATGAACCGGGATATTGAACTTACCCGGACCGGTGCCAGGACCGCCCCATTTGCGCAAGAACTGACCGGTGGAAGAGAAGACCTGGACGCGATTATTGTTGGAATCGACCACGTACACATTGCCGTCAGGCCCTAACTCAATGCCGCTGGGGTAGCTGAACTGACCGTTGGCCGATCCCTGGCTGCCCCATTGTCGCAAGTAGGTGCCATTGCGGTCGAAGACCTGGATGCGATGATTATAGGTGTCGGCCACATAGATGTCGCCCGTTGTCTTGACCGCCACACCCTGCGGCCGGTCGAACTGGCCATTCCCCGTGCCGGGTCCGCCTATCGTGCCCTTGAAGGTGCCCTTCTCATCGAACGTCTGCAGCCGACTGTTGCCGGTATCCGCCACAATGACCAGAATAGAAGCGCCATCGTCCACCACGGCGATATCTTCCGGCAGGAACATTTCCTGCGGGTCGCGTCCTTTGGTCCCCCATTTATCGATTGACTGGCCCGCGGCGTTCAATACCTGGACTTTGGAGGCGCGATTACCGACGACGTACAGGTTGCCGTCCCGGTCACTATCGATGTCGCGGGGGGAAATGAACGAGGTCGTGACCGTGCCGACGAACCCCACGGCCGTAACGGGAAAGTCCTCCCCACCAGCGGGCGAGGTCGTTTTGCCCAGCGTCAGTGTCGCGGACTGGGTCGCCCCGGACTCAGCCAGGGCCGCACCGGCAACCAGCGCCAGGAGCATCAGGATCAGCAAGGGCCAGGCGACACGACGCCGCAAAGAATGACCGAGTGAGTGAATCGACATAGCAGGTTCTCCAGTTGCTTGGCGTCGGGACGCAGCGGTTACCCGGCGACCCCGTCATACGCGAATGATAAGGTGCAGTAGTCCGACGGCTAGCGTAGGGCGACGGGCAAATACGTTGAATAGGTTGTCGGCATGGGTCCTTGGTTGTTGAATGTACAAGCCGTGGCCACGTTATCTGTCAGGGTAACCGCAACACCGCCAGGAATTGTCGCCGGGTTGCCGTTGTCGCATGTGGCCGCATCCAGGGTCCACCCATCGTCCGCGGCTTCGGTGAGGTCATAGGTGCCCGGCGGTAGATCAATAGAGGTTGACTCACCATCGTTCAACACCAACGTTGTTTCCGCGAATGCTTCGATGCGACTGTTGTCAATGTCGACCACATACGTCAAGTGGGACGCAGCATCGGCGTAGATGCCCTTCACCCGCCGAAACTGGCCGGGGCCATCGCCCGCTGAGCCCCACATCACCAGAAAGCGGCCCTCGGGCGTGAATTTCTGGACGCGATTGTTATAGGTATCGCTGACGTAAACGGCCCCGTTGGAACCCGCATGCACATTGGCGGGCAGATTGAACTGCCCAGGACCATCACCCGCACTACCCCACTGGCGCAGATAGCGACCATCGGCCGCAAACACCTGGATGCGGTAGTTATTGGAGTCGGCCACATAGATCTCGCCACCGACGCCGATGGACACGCTGGCCGGATAGCGAAACTCGCCGTCCCCATTCCCCAGACTACCCCAGGCATTCAGGAACTGGCCGGTCTGGGAAAAGACCTGGATGCGATGGTTGAATGTGTCGGCGACGTAGACCGTGCCGTCCGGCGCGACGGCCACACCTTGGGGGCCATTAAACTCCCCGCTGGCCGCGCCCAGACTTCCCCAGCCGCCGAGATATTGGCCGTCGCCGGTGAAAGTCTGTATGCGATTGTTGCCGGTGTCCGCGATATAGATCACAGTTCCTGTGCCGTCGTCATACACGCTGAGGTCTTCCGGCCGGTACAGTTGGTCGTCGCCGCGCCCCTTGGATCCCCAAACCATCAGACTGCTGCCCGAGCTGTCAAACACCTGCACCTTACTGGCTCGATGACCAATCACATAGAACAGGGCGGCGTTGTCCTTTTCGATATCGCGCGGGGAGCCAAAAGTGGTGCTCAGAGCCCCTTGGTACCCAACGGCCGAAATGGGAAACGCCTCACCGCCGGCCGGTGAGGTAACCTTGGCCACCGTAAGTTGCGCCGCCTGACGGGCGGCCAACGCCTGCCCAACCACAATGCTACCCAGCAGCAGCAGGACCAGGACAACCACAATCAACCGAGTTTGACTGAAGCGATTACCTTGTGTACTCATATTTGTGTCCGTAATGAGGGCCAAAAAGCGTTGCGGCCGCCACCAATTGGAGCCGTGCAACGATGTGCAACGCACCGGAAGCCCTGATCACAGCCTCCAGCAATTGATTGTAATGATCTGTGGACGGTGCGCAATAGTCCTTTAGGCCTATTTCTGGCGGCCGTTGACCCGGATTGCGGCCTGCGAATCGCGATGGAATCCGAACATCGGCTGCCGGCGTCAAGTACAGCGCATTGTCCCTGTCGGCTGTTTTACACACAGTTACGTCAACATCGGGTATGATTAGTGCGATTGTGGCGAAGCATTCTGATCGCTTGGTTATCAATTTATCCTGGAGAGTACTATGACTATCACTTTGGAGCCGACGCGCTGGCAACTGAACGATCTCATCGCTGAACCCACTGAACAGTCGCTCGAGGCGATGTCAGCCGATTTGGCACAGAAAGTGTCAGCCCTGGAGGCCGCCCGCCCGTTGCTGACCGACGACATTGCCACGGATGTCTTTCACGACATCCTCCGGCAGTATGAGGTGATCGTCGACCTGTCCGGCCGTCTGGGAGCCTATGCACAACTGTGGTTCTCTGAGGATACACAGAACAAGGCCGCCCTCAACCTGCGTGATCGTCTGGATGAGCTGCTGACCGACGCGGGCAATCGTACGTTGTTTTTCAGTCTGTGGCTTAAGGAGGTCCCCGACGACACGGCCGATCGCCTCATCGCCGCTGCCGGTGAGTACCGCTATTTCCTGGAACTCGAGCGCCAGATGCGGCCGCACACGCTGAGCGAGACTGAGGAACAGATCATCAACCTGAAGGACGCCAATGGCATTGACGCCATGATGGGTCTTTATGACATGATCACCAGTAGCTGGTCCTTCGAGCTCACGGTGGATGGTGACGTGCGAACGCTGACCCGCGACCAGATGGGCAGCTACTATCGCCATCCGTCGCCCGACGTGCGCGCCGCCACCTACCAGGAACTCTATCGCGTCTACGGCGACAACAGCACGCTATTGGCCCAAATCTACAACCATCGCGTGCGCGACTGGAAGAACGAGACCGACCTGCGCCGCTTTGACCAGCCCATCGCCTATCGTAACCTGGCCAATGACCTGCCCGACGTTGTCGTCGATACGCTGCTCCAGGTCTGCCGCGACAACAACGGTGTCTTCCAGCGCTACTTCAAACTCAAGGCGGGCTGGATCGGCGTGGACAAGCTGCGACGCTATGATATTTATGCCCCGCTGACCCACGCCGACAAGCAGTTTCCCTATGGCGACGCTGTAGCCATGGTACTGGACAGCTTCAGCCAATTCTCGCCGGAAGTAGCCCGCATGGCGGCCCAGGTTTTCGAGTCCGACCATGTGGACGCAGAGATCCGGCCCGGCAAGCGCGGCGGCGCCTTCTGCTATTCCGTGTCGCCCGGTCTCGAGCCGTGGGTCATGCTCAACTACGATGGCCAGGCCCGCGACGTGGCCACGATGGCCCACGAAATGGGTCATGCCATTCACGGCATGCTGGCCGCCGATCATTCGCCCCTGATGTTTCGATCCTCCCTGCCGCTGGCCGAGACGGCATCCGTCTTCTCCGAAATGATGCTGACCGACCGCTTGCTGAAGAACGAACCGGACCCGGCCGTTCGGCGCGATCTCCTCGCCGCCGCCCTCGATGATGCCTATGCCACCGTCCAGCGCCAGGCCTACATCAGCATTTTTGAACGCGAAGCGCATCGCATGATTGCCGACGGGGCGACGGTTGACGAACTGAGCGCGGCCTATATGGACAACCTGCGCGACCAGTTTGGCGATTCGGTGACGCTGTCCGATGAGTTCCAGTGGGAATGGATCTCCATCCCCCACATCTTCCATGCGCCCTTTTATACCTACGCCTACAGTTTCGGGCAGCTGCTCGTCCTGGCGCTCTATCGGCAATATCAACATGAAGGTGACGCCTTTGTGCCCAAGTATCTCAAGCTACTGTCCTATGGCGGGTCGGAAGCGCCGGCAACCGTCCTCACCGAAGCTGGATTTGACATCGCCTCGCCGGCTTTCTGGCAGGGCGGCTATGATGTCTTGAGTGAACTGATCACCGAGCTAGAACAACTCTAAACACGGTCTCCAACAACTGAAGAGCATTGTCAACCGGGTGGGGTCGGCGCTGACGCCGACCCCACCATCACAGGAGTGGATTCATGACGGCCGACACTGCAGCCTTTGGGGCCAAACCGCCCTCACCCTATAGCGTTTTCCGCCACCGTGACTTTCGGCTCATGTGGACTGGCCAATTCGTCTCGACAGCCGGAACTGCGCTGACCTCGCTGGCCGCATCGATCCTTGTCTATCAGATCACCGATTCTGCGCTGAGCGTCGGTCTGATGCTCATCGCCACCGCCGCGCCCAGTCTGCTCGTTGGTCTGTTCGCTGGGGTTTTCGTCGACCGCTACGATCGCAAGAAGATCATGGTGGTCACCGAGCTGATGCGGGCGGTGCTCGTGTGTCTCATCCCGCTTCTGGTGCCCTATGGCATTGGCTGGCTCTACGCGATCGTTGCCCTGACCAGCGCCATCGGCCAATTCTATGATCCGGCCCACGAGAGCGTGCTGCCGGAAGTTGCCCCGGAAGAGGAGCTGGCCGCCGCGAACTCACTCATGGCGATCAGTTCCTTCGGCTCCACGGCCATCGGTTTCGCGCTTGTCCGGCTTCATCGCCTCGGCCGCCAACATCGATTGGGCCTTCTACATCGACGGCCTGACCTTTCTCATCTCAGCCCTGGCAATCTATCTCATCACCGTCAAACCGCTCGACGTTGACGACGACGCCAGTGCGGAAATGGTGGTGCGCAACCTGAAGGCGGGCATCGGCTTCCTGTTCGACACGCCCATCCTGCGCTCGCTGTTCTATCGTCTACATTCCCGTCCTCATCGCCTTCGGACTGAGCAATGCCCTGCTTGCTGCCCTTCGCCGACCGGGCATTGGGGGCCACGGAGTTTCAATACGGCTTGCAGGAAGCGATGACCTCCATCGGCTTCGTCGTCGCCAGCCTGCTCATGGCCAGCATCTTTGATCGGATGCGAGAAGGGCCGTGGATGGCGATCGGCTGGATGGGCATGGGCGCTCCTGGGTATCGTCTATTCCCAGGCCACCTCCATCCCCTTCGCGATATCTGCTGGTCACCATATCGGGCTTCATGAACGCGCCCCCGGCCATCGCCGGTCGGTCTGATCATCCAGCGCAACACGCCGCGCGAAATGCGCGGCCGGGTCAACAGCGCCTTCTTCGTCTCCCGCGATGTGCTCTTTCATCATCGGCATGGCCGCCGTCGGTCTGGCCGACTTACGTGGACGTGCGAGTCATGTACCTGATTTCCTCGGTCATGATCCTGCTCAGCGGCATATGGGTGCTCTTCCTGCCCGGTCTGCGGCAGGATAAGGCGGCCTGGCAACGCTCCATCGATCTGCTGCGCGGCGCGCCGGCCGCGCCCGGTCTGGGCATGGGTCGCGCGGCCACGGCCGCCGACATCGAGCAACTGGTGGTGCTGGTGCCGGAACTGGAGAGTCTGTCGGCCGCAGAGCGCGACATCCTGGCATCGCATGCCCTGGTCATCGAAGTGCCCACCGGCACGGCCATCGTCAATGAGGGCGACACGACCGACAAGGCCTATTTCGTCACGGCCGGGAGGGCCATCGCGGGCAAACGAAACGCAGGAAGGCGACTACCGTGTGCTGAACCCATTGCTGCCGGGCGAGTTCTTCGGCGAGATTGCCGCCCTGACCGGCTACGCCGCGAACGGCCGATGTGGTGGCCGACGAGAACACAGTCGATCATGCAGGTTCCCGGCAGCCACGCTGCGACAACTGATGGTCAATCAACAGTTCAGCGCATTGGTGCTGGAGACGATGTCGCAACGGCTTGAATCTGCTGAGCACCAATGTACTTGCCGCGGTTTGCCAAGCTCAATCAGGACGACCTGCGCGACCTGCGCACCAACGAAGCAGAGACGGCCTAGCGCAGAGCCTGATGCCCAGCATAGCTCTACGGCACATCCGGGCGACTCGGTCCGAACGATCCGATTCCTCGCAGAAGTGCCTCTCTTCGCCGGGCTCGACGCCGACAATCTGGCCGACTGGCGGCCGACTGTCGCGGATGCGTACACGGTCGAGCGTGGCGCCTATCCTTTTCTTCCAGGGCGACCCGGCCCACAGCGCCTACGTGGTCCGGCGGGGCTGGATCGTCATCCTCCTGACCAGCAGCGACGGCCGCGAACTGGTGCTGAGTGAGATGCGACCAGGCGATGTCTTTGGCGAAAACGCGGTCCTGACCGGCGCAGCTCGGTCGGCTACGGCTGTGTCCAGAGAGGACACCGAGCTGCTGGAAATTCCTGGCCGACGCGTTCCTCCAGCGTAATTGGACAAGCAATCCGCAGCTGGCCCGACGGCTTCTGCAAACGGCCGCGGTGCGCCTGTCGGCGGGCAACGAGCGCGAAAGCGCCCTGGCGTTTCTCCACGCCGGGCGCGCGCATTGCGCGGGTACTGCATACGCTGGACGACATGGATCAGTCAACGGCCGATAAGGGGCTACGTCACCGTGTCCCAGGACGAGCTAGCCCAGCGCACCGGGTTGACACGCCAGACGGTGGCCCGCTTCCTGGGCGCTGGCGGCGCAATGGCTGGCTGCTGACCGGTCGCGGCCGAATTATGCTGCTGAATCGCGAGGCAATCTTTGCCTGGAAGAAGAACTGAGTGACTGACCGCCCATGCCGGCTAATCAATTTGGCGTTATGTCGCCAATGTGACATACGCGACCGCTCACAGAGGCTATGATGTTGGCAGTCTGAGAGATAACGCAGACAGACAACTAATTCAAGAGTGGTCAGTCAAACAGGAGAAATCAAGATGAACGACAGTCACAGGCAACCAAGCAGTTATTGAAGAAACTGTCCGCTCTGCGGGCAACATTGACCGACGAAGAGCAGGGTGTGCTCGATGGCTTGCTAGTCATCGAAGAGGACGAAACCTCCGCCCACGCGATGCGCCTAGCAAGCGCCCGGGCCGCCGCAATGGCCCTTGATAGCGATGACGCCAATGCCCACGCCATGCGCGTGACCATGGCCAAGTCACTACGGGAAGACGACGCCTATGCCCACGCAATGCGGGTCACCCTGGCCAAGACGCTCGAAGGCGATGACGCCAATGCCCATGCCATGCGCGTGACTCTGGCACGGACGTTGGAAGCAGACGACGCAATGGCCCACGCCATGCGCGTCACCCTGGCCAAGACGCTCGAAGGCGATGACGCCAATGCCCACGCCATGCGCGTGACTCTGGCACGGACGTTGGAGGAAGACGACGCGCTGGCTCATGCGATGCGGGCGGCCCTGGCCAAGAGGCTGGAAGAGGATGAGGCGAACGCCCACGCCATGCGCGTCACCCTGGCCAAGGCGCTAGAGGAAGACGAGGCCAACGCCCACGCCATGCGCGTCACCCTGGCCAAGACGCTCGAAGGCGACGACGCCAACGCCCACGCCATGCGTGTTACCCTGGCCAAGGCAATGGAAACGGATGATGCGCTGGCCCACGCGATGCGCGTCACCCTGGCCCGGACGCTCGAAGGCGATGACGCCAACGCCCACGCCATGCGCGTCACCCTGGCCAAGTCATTTGAAGAAGATGATGCGTTGGCTCATGCGATGCGCGTCACCCTGGCCAAGACCCTCGAGGGGGATGATGCCAATGCCCACGCCATGCGCGTCACCCTGGCCAAAGCGCTAGAGGAAGACGAGGCCAATGCCCATGCCATGCGTCTGGCTACGGCCCGGACGCTGGACGGCGACGAAGTCAATGCCCATGCCATTCCGAAAGGCGCCAAGTTGCGCCAGCGGGTGGTTTTCGACCCGGAGACTGAGATCTACTACATTGAGTAATTGTCTTGATCGAGAACAGCTAAACGCGGTTTTTCGACAGGGAATGTGACCTGCCAAGCCCTTCAATCGGCCTGGCAGGTTTGTCACGTGTCTGATACCAGGAGCATTATGAGCGACGATGCCGCCCCGATGAATCCCGTACCCACGGCCGAAGAAATGGTCCGCGACTTGCGACAGCTGGTCAACGCCGTTGAGTTGGGAGGCCGTGCCATCTTGCCGACCTCCGATGACGCCCTACTCCAATCGATCGTCGTGGCGGCGACCCGTATTTTCGGCGCAGCCGCGGCGGCCATTCTGCTGGTGGATGAGGCCGAACAGAAGCTGGTCTTTCGCGTGGCCATCGGTCGCAACCCTGAACGACCTGATCGGCGCGCGCATCCCCATCGACAAGGGCATCGCAGGTTACGTGGCCATGACCGGCCAGGCGATTGCCGTCAGCAACACCCAGCAGGACGCCCGCTTCAACGCGGACTTCGCCAAGATCACCGGCTATGTGCCCGATTCCATCCTGGCCACGCCCGTTGCTGTCAGGCGAGCGAGTGATTGGCGTCATGGAAGTGCTGGACAAGATCGACGCGGCGTCGTTCGGCATGCAGGACATGGAGATCATGGGCCTGTTCGCTCAGCAAGCTGCGCTGGCCATCGAACAGTCACAGCAGATGGAGGAGATTGGCGATGCGCTGCTGCACGGATTGAAGCAACTGGCGGCCGCAGAAGGCCTGCCCGATTCAAGCCGCTCTGGTCCAGGCCCTGGAAGGCGGACGCCGCACGGAATCGCAGACCGAAGACCTGTACGCCATCGCCGGCCTGTTCAACGACCTGAGCAACCTTGGTCGCAACGAGCGCCGGGCGGCGCTCAAGACACTGACCGCCTTCGCCGAACTCAGCCAATCACGCCGCCGTTTCGGCTAAGCGCCAACCGATCATCCATGAGCAGCGAACAACTGCGTCCTGCCTGGTCAGAACAGTTTACGCCGGAAGCCATCCGCGAGATCATCTCCTACGGACCGCTGGCGGCCATCACGCCGGAGTGGGCCTGGGGCGGCAGCACCGGCAAGGGCGTCAATGTCGCCGTCGTCGATACCGGCATCGAAGCAGACCACCCGCTGCTGGGCAACAGCGTCAAGGGTGGCGTGGTCATTGAATTCGATGAAGACGCGCCGAGTCGGGCTACGGCGCCGTTGACGACAACCCGCCCAGTCGACCTGGCCGGGCACGGCACAGCCTGCGCCGGCATCATCCACTCGATTGCCCCGGAGGCCGAGCTGTACAGCGTGCGCGTGCTGGGCCGCAACATGAGCGGCCGGGCCTATGTCTTTGCCGGGGGGCTGGACTGGGCCATCGAGCACGACATGGATGTGGTCAACCTCAGCCTGAGCACGGGCAAAGAGGACTACTTCGCCCTGTTCCATGATCTGGCCGATCAGGCCGTGTTCAAGAACATTGCCGCTCGTGTCGGCCGTCAACAACATTCCCGGCCCCCAGCTACCCGTCCACCTTCTCGTCGGTCTTCTCCGTGGCCGCCCACGACAACCCGACCCGTTCAAGTACTACTACAACCCCAATCCGCCGGTGGAGTTTGGCGCGCCGGGCATCGACGTCGAAGTGGCCTGGATCAACAAGCAGGTGGCGACCAACACCGGCAACAGCTTCGCCGCGCCCCACATCGCGGGCATCATCGCCCTCATTCGGGCCAAGCACCCAGGACCTGACGCCGTTCCAGATCAAGACCGTTCTGCTGGCCTGTGCGGCCAACACTGCCAGACGAGACGACTACAGCACCCCTAGGTGCCGCGCTGCTCGGCCGAAGCCGGCCTGCTACAGGCGCGAAGCCTTCTCGCCCAGCGCCCGCAAGGAACCGTGGTCGATACGGCCCGGCAGCGCCGCATCACACCCCTTCAGACGGGCCCAGCGCTCGTCCAACGTCTCGTTGATGAGTTGGCCGAACTGCGGTTCCTCTGCCATTTCGCGCAGCAGTGCCGCCGGAATCGTGACCACGACTGTTGGTTCGGCGGCCACGACATCGGCCGTGCGTCGGCTGGCCGGTCAGCGCGGCAATTTCGCCGAAGAAGTCGCCCCGGCAATCAAGACTTCCAGAATCTCGTGATCACTGCCCGTGTGACGCATGGCGGCCACCGAACCGGCCAACACAAAGTAGGCGGCGTCGCTGGCGTCGTCTTGCCGCACAACGGCGGCACCCTCGGGCACCTGAATCAGCCGCGACGCCTCCTGGAAGTGGGCCTGAAACAGCGGGCCGAATCCGCCAATACCGGGCACAAGACGCTCCAGGCGGCCGAGTTCATCCGGCACCAGCGCGCGCCCGGCATCCAGCACCAGAACCGGCTGAGCGCCGTCAAACAGCAGTTGGCGACCCAGCCACTTGTTGACCGACAGACCCAGACCGGGCATGAAATGCGCGACGATGCCAGTTCCCAGCACGACCAGCCCGGACAACAGATAGAGCAGGCGCACATCAAAGAAGTCGCCCAGTCCGGCCAGCAACATGCCCAGCATGAACATGGAATCGCGGACGACGAAAAAGGCGCTGAAGGCCCGGCCGCGCATGTAGCGGGGGGTATTGCGCTCGATCATGAGCGACCCGGCGATGCCCTGCCGGGGCATACATAAATCCCTTCAATCATGCCCATCACGAACACCATGCCGACGGAACCGCTGAGGGCAAATGCCACGCTGGCTAACCCGACGCCCAGGAAGCTGAGGACGACCCATTGTCCGTCCCGCAGCCGGCGGCTATAGAGCGTCATCAGCAACCCGGCAGCCACCATACCCACGACACTCAGGCTTTCCAGGAGGCCGTAGTCAACTTCCGACCCGCCCAATTCCTGCAGCACAAACGGCAAGCGCAGCACATCGCTGAAGCCGTAGGCAATGCCCACCGGCACGAACACCAGGAACAGCGAGCGCACGACGGGTTTACCGGCCACAAAGCGCAGGCCACTCAGCACGTTTTCCTTGACCGATTGGGCGCCCACACCGGCGGGCCGAGCCTTGGTGACGACCACCCGCGAAATGAGCACGGCCGAAACGAGAAAGGTCGCGGCATCGAAATAGTAGGCCAGCTCGATGGGCCAATAGGCCACCAGCAGCCCAGCGACGGCCGATCCCACGGCGATGGCTCCGTACTGGCTGACGGCCAGCAACGAGTTGGCGGCGCCCAACTCGTCGTCATCGGCGATATCGGGCAGCACGCTGTAGTAGGCCGGGTTGAAGAACTGGCCCAGCGCTGAGGACGGCCATCACCAGCACGTACAGCCAGACGATGCTGTTGGGCAAGAGAAGCGGAATGGCGCCGATGAGCACCACCCGCGTCAGGTCGGCGATGACCATGATTCGGCGGCGGTCGGTGCGATCGACGGCCACCCCGGCGATCAGCCCGAACAGCAGACTGGGGGCGATGGTCGCCACCATCATCAAGCCAGTGCTAAAGACCGAGCCGGTCAGCCGAAAGACCAGAAGGAAAGACGTCACCTGGGTAATGGCCGAGCCCGTCTCTGTGACCAGCATGGCTGACCACATGAGGGCAAAGTTCCGATTGCGAAAAACGGAGAGCGGGGCGACTGTGCGTTGTTTGGCGTCCACGATGCGTGCCTGTGTTGCCGGGTAGGTTAAGGCGTTATCAACGAACCCCGGCCCCTATTCAGACAGTATAGCAGGGCAACCGGTTGACGGTGTGTCCTGCGCCACAACGGGATGCGGCGGCAGGGGTTGACGAACGACCGTGGCTTAATTGGGCTCGTCGAGCAGCTTCACCCTGCTCCACTCGCTCCATGATCCGACGTAGACCCGCCCCTCCGGCAACCCGGCGTGGACCATGGCCAAAACATTGACGCAGGCGCTTACGCCTGAGCCGCAATAAAACGTGCTGTCCGCGGCCGCCGTGTCGCCCAGCAGGGAATCAAACGCAACCGCCAGATCCGCCGGGGATTGCCAGCGCCCATCGGCCGTCCAATTGGCGCCGTAGGGTCGGTTGACGGCCCCGGGGATGTGGCCCGCCACAGGGTCCAGCGGCTCGATGTCCCCGCGATAGCGCTCCGGCGCGCGCGAATCGATCAGCAGCGGCAGGCTCGGCACGTCGTCGATGGTCACCAGCCGATCCAGCCGGGGTTGCCCGATGAACACGGTCGCCTCGCGCTGCTCCCAGCCCGCAGTCACCGGCAGTTCGGATGATTGCCAGGCCGGCCAGCCGCCGTCGAGGACGGCCACGGCCTCGTGGCCCATCATCCGCAGCATCCACCACAGGCGAGCAGCATAGTGGCCGTTGGTGTCATCGTAGGCCACGACCTGCGTATCTGGCGCTATACCCATTCGGCCGAACAGTGCCGTCATGGCTGCGGTAGACGGCAGGGGGTGGCGACCGCGATCGGTCACCGGTTGAGCGCTGCTCAGGTCCCGGTCCAGATGGGCATAAACCGCGCCGGGGATATGGCCGGCCAGATAAGCCGCCTCACCTTCGGCCGTATTGCCGAGATTGAAGCGGCAGTCCACAATCACCCAGGTGGGATCGCCCAGATGATCGGCCTGCTCGGTGACGGAGACTAATGTTGTATGGGCCATACGCGGGGGTGAGGCAGCCGGCTAAAGTCGGCACCAGGCAGCGCACAGCCTGCCTGACCGACTAGACCCGGCTAAGTTCGAGCCTCGATTGCTATTGGCCCGGCTCGTCCAGAGCGGCGGCGGCAACGGCTACGGCATCGCTCGGAACGGCATACGACTTGACCTCACCGCCGTGGTACTTCAGGATGGACTCCGTCGGTACTACCTCAAAGTCGTCGCAATTGACGACCAGGGCCACTTTGCCGTTCTTCAATTCCAGGCTCAGGGCAGTGACTTCGGCTTCCGACAGGTTGAGCGACTGCTTGAAAAACACGCCCAGCCCGCCACCGAGCAACCCGCCGGCCAGCGCGCCGCCGATCAGGCCGATGGGGCCGGTCAACACGCCGGCGACCACGCCAACGATCGCGCCGACCGTCGCGCCCTTACCGACCTTATGGGGGACGTCCGTTTTGACCTCGCCATTCTCAACATAGATCATGCCAATCGTTCCCAGGGCGACATCGCTCTGGGCCTTGTCCCACTCCTTCAAATTCTCGACGGTATCCTCCGCCGTGGCCTTGTCGGCAAATAGGGCAATAACTACTTGTTCGTTTTCGTTCATGGGTGGATCCACTCCTTTTTGGAATTAAGACAGTATAAACGATGATGGTGGATGGTCAAAAAAGGGGCTGTGTCCGGCCACCATTCACGTCTACATGGTCAGGTTCTGAGCCATTTCGGCCGCCCAAAGCATGGCCTGGGTCGCGTCCTCGCAGCGCGCGGCGGCATGGGCCTGGCTAACGCGGTGGTCGATGAGTTGCTGGGTACGGGCACGGCGAGGCGCAGCAGACTCTTCACCATCCACAGCCACCAGGGCCAACGTCTTGGCCAGGTCGTCTTCCAGCCAGCGCAGATGGGCGGCGGTATCGGCCAGCTGATCATACTCGCGGCGCAGTTCAGTCTCCAGGCGCTCGAAGCGGTCCATCACCGCCATGGCTTCGGCCGTGGTGCGGGCCTTGTTGAACTGCGCCTGAAGCTGCGAGAAATCGACCACACGCTGCTGAATGGCAGCAACGCCAGGTTGCAGACAGGCCCACCCCTGCGCCTCGGCCATGGCCCGGTCCACCAGGCCGCGGCAGCTCCGCCTTGAAGCTCGCCTGCCACTGCCGTTGCGTAGCCAACCGCTCGCGCCATTCGCGCTGCGACGCCAGAAACGCGGCCGCGTCCTTGCGCGCGGCCTGCAGCGCCGCCGGATCGCCCCGCGCCGCCGTAAACTGAGCCAGCAAACGCTGATAACGTCCAACCAGAGGATCGTCATTGCTGAGCGTCAGCAAACGCTGGCTGTCATCCCAGGCGCCCACCACCCGATCGCGGTCGGCTACCGCATCGCGCTCCAGCTGGGCCACGGCTTCACGCTGCTGCTGGACCAGACCGCTCAGCTCGTGGTGCAGGTCGGCCGAGCGACCGGCCAGTTCCGGCAAATCAGCCGAACGCGACAGCTCGGCCATCGCCTCCGGTGCGGCCACGGCCGGAGACAGCCGCAGCAGGAGGCCGGCCAGCTCGCGCCGGGCAGCGGCGATGTCCGGGCCAAACCCGAGTCCGGCGTCATGGGCTTCCAGATAGCTCAGCAGCCGCTCCGATTCGGACACATTACGGCCCAGAGCGATGAGCTGGTGGGCGGCCGAAACCAGCGTATCAGCCTGCGCGAAATCGTGCCGGCGGCGGGCATCCGGGGCGGCTTCGTTGAGCAAGACGGCCGCTTGCAGAAACAGGGCCCGTGTCGGCCGGGTCACCGGTGTCGACCGCCGCGCCCCCCTTGGCGTTCACCTGCACTTCATCCAGTTCGTCCGCTGTCTCCTGTATGCGCCGGTCGAGCTGCAGACGGGCCCGGTTCAGCTCGTTTAGCTGCGTTTCCAGCGCGGCGGTCGTACGTGTTGCAGTTTCCAGACCCTGGGCACCGGCATCCAGCTGCGGCAGCGGCGTGCGCGTATGGAACTGCGCCTCCAGTTCGGCAACGGTTGTTTGCTGGGCAACGAGTCCCTGCTCCAGCGTGTCAAGGTCCTCGATCCCGGCCCGCTGTTCCACGCGCAGGGCCGCGACCAGCGCGTCCAAGCGGCGAAGCAGTGACTGGCTTTCAGCGCGCAGGTCGGCCGGAATGGCGTCCAGATCGGCCAGCGCCGCGCGAACAGATGCCAGGGATCCCCCGGCCTCATTCACGGCCCGCGCCATCCGGCTGAGTCGATTGGCATCGCTGAAGACGGCCGTAGCATCGCCGGGGGCCATCAGGAAGTGTTGGATGGGCAAGGGCAGGCGCGGGATGACGGGCAGCCGCAGGGCGGCGATCTGCCGGGCCATCGTCTGTTGTTCGCTCTGGAGCTGCGTCAACCGCGTGCCGATCTCTTGCGCTTTGGCCGAATAGACGGCCGATTGACAGGCGGCATAAGGCGCGAGGCTTTGCTGGAGGGTGTCCGTTTCGGCCGTGAGCGCCGCAGCGTCGGCGGCAATGGCTTCGCGCTGCTGCTGGTTCCGCAAGGCGCGGTGCTCCAGCCGGTCGGGAATGAGCAGCACAACAACGATGAGAATGGCCAGAATGATGACCAGCGTGAGGAGCAATGATTCCACAACAGCACCTTGGTGTCGCCGGACTACCGTCCTGCGCCTAGGTCGCCATTATACCGGATTACCGCGCAAGGGGTTGTGAGTTACGGGCTTGCCTGCCTTCTCTCGGAGTTTTTAACACGAATACGGGCAGATTGGGCAAAGACGGGGAAGTAGAGTGTGCAGACGGCCGGGGAGCCGGTCAACAAGAGTTAGGCGAAGGCGCGCGCCGGGTCTAGATGTCGTAGCGGGCGGCGACGATGGCGGCGGCCAGACGATCGGCCGAATGCGTGCCGATGAAGACGCGCGACCGATCACGCAGGATAAGCTGGACGGCCGTCTTGCCGGAGACATTGTAGATGCGGTTGCCCGCCTCACCCTGGACACCCCAGCCGCCCCAGGCAGGCTGCGGATCGAGGACACGCGGTTCGACGGTGACCACATTGAGCATCAGGATGGTTTGCATCCGCAGGGGCCGGTAATCAATGACCACCCGGTCGGGATAGACCTCCACCACCATGCGCAGCCAGTAGGCCAGCAGCGGCAGGCCGACGCCAAACGCCAGCCACATGACCAACATGATCCAATCGGAGACGGCATTGAGGCCAAAGGTCTGGCCGATGACAACCTGTTGAATGAACCACCACCACTGGACGGCCGCAATCGCCACCACCACAACCATCACTAGCCAGACATCACTCCAACGCTGAATTTCACGGTATCGGGGGGGATCGGCTCTGTGGTTCATAAGGTTATACGGAGATTGTAGCTATCTGCCATGCTGTGTCAATGGCAGTTGTCAATTCCTCAGGTAGCAATGAGCCAATCAGAATGAATCGGCCGTCGGCCATGGTCAATTGCGTGCCCTGCAGCTTGTTAATGGCATAGGCAACCCGCGTATTGTCTTCCGTGCCCACGGTGCGATTGCTATAGTCGGCTCGCAAGCCCTCCTTACGCATCTCGACCGCAACCACATCGCGGTAGGCAAACGTATGTGTACCCGATAGGCCTGTGTTCACCCGCACGCGATCCGGATAGACCACGGTGGTCATCCGCAACCACAGCGCAACCAGCGGCATAACCACGCCGAAACTCAGACCGATGACCAGAGCCAGTGCGGGCGGCACGTCCAGAGCGCCGAGCGGCCGATCGAGGAACAACGTCCACACCATCAACCCCCACCCTGCCAGGGCACTGACCGCCGCCAGGAACATGACCGGCGGCAATTGACGGTAGTGCTGGACCTCTTCAAAGAGGACGGTATCAGGAGCTTGGACCATGACAGCGCTCATGCCGCTTTCCACTTGGTTGAACTGCCTTGCACCGGACCGGGACCGAGCTAGCCGGTCGTCGTGTCAACCAATCCGCCGTGGGCCACGAGTCGCGCCACAACTTCGGCCGATTTATTCTCATCCACAGCCACTACCAGCGCCGACCCGCCGGGGGCCAGCGTCTGGCCGATGCTCTTGACGTCCGGGTCCGCACTGAGGATGCCCTGCACGCGACGCACCGGTGCTTTCACGATCGCGCCGCCCAGATCAAATGCCTTGCCGGTGCCGCGCAGCAGCAGATTGGCCGAGGAGAAGAACGCATCAGCCAGGATGCCGATGCCACCGGCGACCAGGAACGTGCCCAAATCGATGCCGCTGCGTGTAATCTCGCCCAGGCTGCGCTCGTCAATCTCGCGCACGTAGACACTGCCGCTTTCGTCCCGCAGCAGCACAGAACCGCCATGCACGCCCTCGTCCTTGCCACCCAGCTCGTTGAGCGCCTCACGGGCCGCTTCCATATTGGCGAACTTGGCTACAATCGTCTTGGATTCATTGCTCATTGTTCCTCTCACTCCTTGCGTCCGGGCTAGAGTTGGCCGAACGCTTCACGGGTACTGGTTAGTAAACCTAATAAGATGACGACACTGCTCAGCACCACGCCGGGCATCACCGACTGCCAGGTGGAACCGCCGATCGCCGAAAGGCCGAGCAGAATCAGGTTCAAAATGGCGATAACCACCACAAAGATCCAGCCACGCGGATCCAGATTCCATAGCTGTGAGGCGGTCATAAACCAGATGAAAGCGACCAGCCCCGACATCATCGCGCCGAGCCAGCTTCGATCGTAAAACTCCAGCCCCCACAGATCGGCAATGGGCAGCCAGCCCAGAAAGCGAAACGTGTCGATCACGGCGGCCACGCCGGCTAGCACAGCCACCAGGGTCAGGATGTCAATCCAGATAGTTCGTTTGGGTACTGCAGTTGCCTCATTCATCCGTCATCCACCTCCACAGGTTGAACTACTTACCCTAACAGATGATACCGCGACCGGCGCCACGCGCCAATCAGCAACAGACGTTACAACCCACCGGGCGCGCCAAACCAGCGAATGTGGATATCTTCGTAGGTCCCGTTTTCAATGACGCGCAACAACGCCCGATCGATGCGCTCACCATAGACACTGCCCGGTTGCAAAGCAATCCCATAGAGTTCCGTACTGAATACGCCGCCGGCCATGCGCAGGGACTCGTTTTCGCTATTCAGCACGTAAAACTGCAGCACCGGAAAGTCATAAACAACCGCATCGACCTCACCGCTCTCCAGCAAGGCATATGACTCGTCAATGAACTCAGTGGTCCGGTGGCTAATGCCCTGGCTCACCAACCACTGGTCGGAGGTGCTGCCGGCCACCGTGGCCACGCTCTTGCCGGGCAAATCTTGCGGACCGTTGATCGCACCTGTCAATTGTTCGGTTGTCAGACTGGCAGTGACGCCGGCCGTGAAGTTGGCGATGATGAACAACCCGGCGAACATCCAGAAGAGGCCAAAAACACGGCCGATCACGTGTCTGGGGGTCTTGTCGCCGTAGCCAACGGTCGTGACCGTAACCGACGCCCACCAGATACCCTCCCACACGCCATGAAAGTAATCCTTCGGGAAGTCAGGGTTATCTCGTCGCTCCATCAACCAGATGAGATGCCCGGCAATCACGATACTGATCAGCAGGAAGGCTAGCAGGCGCAGCAAGGATGGTGTGAGGGTCCGCGCAATCATATCCAGGACCCGTTCATCCTGGGGCGGTCCGGTCAAAATGCCCAACCCGGAACGATAGTAAGGCAGCGAGAAATCAAGCGTTTGTTCGCGCTCTTCCGTGATCGTGATGGCCGCAATGGCCAGGTCAGCTTCGCCCGCTCGAACGGCATCCAGTGTTTCGACCACCGTGTCCAGCACCACGTAGTCGTACGCAAGACCCGCCTCCAGCGCCACGGCATTCCACAAGTCGATGCTGAAGCCGGTCGGCCTGTCCGTGTTCATGAAGACAAACGGCTCAATGGGTTTGGTCGCCACGAGCAACCTTTCGACCTGGGCGGCGGGCGGCGCGGCCGTAAGCGGCGCAGCCGTGGCCTGCCGAACCAGGGTCAGGCCACCAACTAAGAGCCCAATCATCAGCATCAGAAAGACGCCAAACGTGTGTCGGGGCATAGAACCGGGTCGAAGTTGCAGTGAGGATTGATGTGATGGGTTCTTGTTGCTCATAGCCTGCTGTTAACGGAAATGGACTGGTCTATTGCGCCTTGTAGATGATAGCACGTCCGAGCGCCGAGTGTCATCCGGGCGGGCCCAGTGGAATGGGGTAGAAATGGGGCACATTTTCGTTGCCGGAACCTTTAGCCTCGTTGTAGCGTTGCAGTAATAGAGATACCCTTAACCTTGGAGGTCAAGTCATGCTAAAACGCTTAGCTCTGCTGCTGATACTCATCCTGACGGCCCTGGTGGCTTGCACGCCTGTCGCGAGCGAATCACCTACGGACAGGTTACCACCGCGGGACGACACTGCACTGCCCAACGCTGAACCAGTTTCTACCACTGCCCCGGTTGAAGCCATGCCCGAAGTGCCCATCGACACACCGCAAGTGCAGGCCGCTGTGAATGATCTTGCCGCCCGACTGGGTATACCCAGCACGGACATTGAGGCCGTGCGCGCCGAGCCGGTCACCTGGTCTGACGGCAGCCTGGGATGCCCGCAGCCGGACATGATGTACACCCAGGCGCTGGTCGACGGCATGTTTATCCAGCTGCGCGTCGGTGATGACCTGTACAGCTATCACAGCGGCGGCAGCGCCGACCCGTTTCTATGCGAATCGGCCGTGCCCGTGGCCCCCGGCGAACTGCCCCCCGGCGCGTTCGGCGCTGGCTGTTGATGAGACAAACCGCCGTAACAATACAAGACGGGGCCGGATTGATCTGGCCCCTTGCTACACTACAGTCTCAGCCGAATCACTCGGCCGGCGCTAGTTGCCTTACGGCAGCGGCACTCGAAGCTGGCGGAAGCACCCGTGAAGGCGACGGAATCGCCACCAACTCACCTGTCTGATAGGTCGGGTCAAACGGATCCGGCGAGTACAGGGTAATCGTCACTTTGTCCGTCGCCACCGGGATATCTTCCAGGGTGACCTTGAGCACCGTGGCCATATCCTTGATGGTCTCTTTGTACAGAACGATTTCCTTGGACACGCCGCCCGCCTCGACGGACGCACGATCGGACGATCATCGTTATCGTTTTCCGTCAACGCAACCTGCACATTCAGGTCAACCGGCGCCCAGTTGCGATCCAGGTCCAGCGTCCAGATCTGCTCCTGAATCCAGCCCTCAGCTGATGTCCCAGTACACTTCGTTCTCGATGCTTTCCTCATTGTACGGCACGTTATTCGTGTACTGCAGCGGTCCGTCGTGGGTAGCATAGACGAACAAGGCACGCGGCGTCTTGAGCTTGTTCTTGGTCGCGTCCCAGACGCGAACCTTGACGTACTTCGTATCACCGCTGGAGCCGCTGTCGTAGCTCGGGAGTAGTGATAAACCGCGAAGATCCGATAGGCTTCGTTAGTCGGGCCGTCCAGGAAGTCGATGCGCTTCTCGACGTTGGTCATGAAGCGGACGCGCTTCGGCGTCAGGCCGTTGTCCTTACCGGCGTACTGGGTATATAGTGCTACCAGACTCTGGATGGTTGGGGATCCGCACCGTAGCCACCTTCTGACCCTTGGTATTGTTACCCATACCCTGGGCCAGGATGGTCGTCAACTCGTTGCGGGCCCAGTTGGCGCAGGCCGTCGTCACCGGCAGTTGCAGTCCAGCGTCGATGTTGGGGTTGAACCCACCTGGCAGATTGAACTCTCGGCGTGAGACCTGTCGTCCGTGTCCGGGTCGCTATTGACAGCGCCGTTCACACCCTCGCCGTCGGCGTTCTGCGTCGTGAAGTCGCGGCCGTAGACGACGAACTCAACCTTGTAGTCGCCCGGCGGCAGGCCAACGAACTCGTAGTAACCGGGCTCATTGGTCGTCGGGTGATTGGCCGTCACGGTCGTGATCGGATTGCCGTTGGCATCCAGTAACGGGTGACCGTTCGGCTTCAGCAGGTTGACGCGATAGCCGTTCAGACCCGGCTCGCCATTGTCCTGGAGACCGTTGCCATTGGTGTCTTCCCAGACGAAGTCACCCAGTCCGGCCAACAGGTAGTCCTCGATCTCGCCGCGACTGCCGGGACCGGTGGGCAGAGCCCCACCCTGTCCGGCTTCGTCAGTGAAGCGAGCGCGCACGCCAAAGACCTTGGCAGCATTGGCCGGCACAGGCACATCAAAGACGTGCACGCCGTTGGTCTGCGACGCGTCGGCCAGGAAGACCTCGCCGGGGCCGTCGAACTTGCCATCACCGTTGAAGTCGAAGAACAGACTCAGGAAACCGGTGCCGTCACTGTCCGTGGTGGTCACCTGCACCTTGGCGGTCGTCCCGGCCACCAGGGGCGTCAGGAAAACCACACCGTCTTCGTCGTTGGTGTTGGCAATGTTGTCGCCCGTGGCCGTGGCGTTGGGCTGGCCGTCGTCTTCCGCGTCCGGCTTCAGCGGGCCGAGGTAGACGCCGTCGTTGAGGATGTGACTGGGGCCATTATCGGCCGAAGTCGTCTGGTAATTGCCCGCGCCTGTGCCCACGCCGCTGTCCGGCAGGTCGCCGTAATCACGCGGCGGCGGGTTGAAGGCGAAGTCGATGGTCAGGTTGCTGTCCTCGTCCGCGCCGTTGAAGGGCGGTGTATCAGGCTTGGCATCGTTCAGCGGCTGGCTGCCGGGGGTCAAGGCGATCACGTTGCTGCGATAGCCACCGGCAACCGGATTGCTGGCGTTGTGGTCGTCTTCCTCGTTGTCAACACCCGTGAACGGGCCGGGCGCCTCTGCGCCGTTAGCCACGGTTGCTGCTTCCAGCGGCTGGCCCTCGTCGAAGTTCGACGGGTCGATCTCGACGATGTAGTTGCCTTCGGGCAGGTCGGTGAAGAGATAACGGCCGTTGCCGTCGGTTGTCGTCGTCTGGATAAAGTTGCCGTTCTCGTCCAGCAGGTTGACGACAACGCCCGGCCCGGCGTTGAAGTCGCCGGCGTCGAACTTGCCGTTGTTGTTCTTGTCGAACCAGACGACGTCACCAATCACACCGTTGAAGATGCGCGCGATGGCCTTGTCGGGTGACCAGACCGGCAAGGGCAGGCCCTCGAAGCGACCGCCCCAGGTGTTGTTGTAGGTGTCGCCCTTCTGGTTGCCGGACGTGTTGAACGTCATCGTCAGCCCAAACTGTCCTTCGTTGGCCGCCAGGAAGTCGTTGCCGGGGCCGCTGCCGCCGTTGGGGTCGGTACCGACAATGCGAATGGCCGTCACCGCGCTCAGAGCCGGGCACGGGCCGACGCCCGCATTAGCGATCTGGCACGGCCAGTCCGGGCCGCCGAGACCACCGAAGAAGCTGCCGTAAGCCGTCACCGGATTCAGGAAGCCATCGGTGAAGCCGTCCTTCGGGTCCAGCGTGGCGCCGGGCGTAGCGCTGAGCCATATCTGCACCGGGTTCGGCGTGCCGGTTGCGCCGGGCAGACTATAGGGTGCGGTGATTCCGGCAAAGGTAAACGTCCCGTTGTAGCTGGTGCCGTTGTAGTCACCGTTGAACGGGAAGATGTCGACCCAATCGGTGTATTCGACGTTCTCGGATGACAGATTGGCGTAGGACAACTGGAACTCGATGTCGTCACCGGCGTCGATGAGCGGCGTCAGCGACAGTTTGTCCACACCGGCCTTGGACGACGAACGAATGCCAACCTCGGCGTCATCCGTATGGAAACGCGAGGGGCTGGTGTCGCTCGGTGAAGCAATGGTGGTGACGTTCTTCAATTGGGCCAGGTTCGGCGCAAAGGGCGAGACTCGAGCATTGAAGGTGATCACCGGCGCCGCGCCGTCCGCCAGGGTGCCCAGATTCCAGGTCAGAGTCGTCTGTCCTGCGCCGGGGGTATTGGCGGCAATGGTGTCCGGCTCCTGCGGTACGCCGTCGATCTTGGCGCTGCCTGCCACATAGGACAAATTCTTGGGCAGCACATCGGTGACGACCACGTTTAGGGCAGCCGCACCGGGAACCGGCCAGACCGGCTCATTGCTATTGTTCCAGTCCAGTTCGCCCACCTGCGGAAAGAGCTTGAAGGGCACGATGTTGCCCGGCGCACCCAGGACAGAATCGTACGTGCAGTCGGTCGGAGTCCGTATGGCTCGCAGACCTGCTTACGGATACTGACCGGGGCATCCACATGGACATACCAGTCGGCGCGGCTTCCCGGCCGGCCGCTGCTGCTTTGCGGGGTACTGGGGCAGGTGCTGCCGCTGACGCCGTTGCACGTGCTGTTGAGCCAGGTCGCGATTGTGTCGTCGTAGAACGAGCTGGAGTTGATGAGATACTCGCCATCATTGTTGTCCAGCACCGTCCAGAAGACGGACATGTTGATGTTGTTGGCCGACGTGGGTTGCAGAGTGCCGGTGATTCGGGCGCGGACCATATTCACATCGGCGGCGTTGATCGTCGCGCCGTTGCTGTTGGTCCAGTCGACGTTAGCGCCGGTCACCCAGCCGGGGCCGGATGCGCTGCCGTCCGAGCAATTGGTGTAATTCTGGGCGTACCAGTCTGTGCTGTCGTCCGTGCCATCGTTCGGTGCAGTATGGGTACCCCAGCTGGTATTGTAGCCATACTCGATGACATAGGTCGGCGGGCCGGCGTTGCCACCGACACTGACCGTGGCGGCCTGGCCGCCACCGATGTCGCGCAGAGCAAAGCGGCTGTTGTCAAACTTGTCACACAGAATCGGGTTGACCAAATCATCGGTGCCGGTCGAGCCGGTGGAATAGGAAAGATTGGCCTTGATCAATGTGTTGTCCACGACACGCGCCGGGGAGTTGTCACGGGGATCAAAGGACTTGTTGTTTGATCGCGCGGTAGCGAGTACCAGCGGCTTTTCGGCCGTGTTGTTGTTGGGATCCTCTGTGCCGGTCCCCCAGTTGGAAACGCTCGGCCTTGTCTTGCGGATCCCACAGGGTGGTGGGCGTTTGCGTCGTTCGGGTCCAAACCGACGCTGTTGACCAACGTGTCGCCGCCAACGTTGTCATCCGGTGCGCCGCTGAAGCCGTCGAGTTCACTGAATGGCGTAAAGAGTCTCAGCGTCTGGTCGTTCGTGTTAGCGAACGAACAGCTAATCGTCGTGCCGGGGCCGCCGACCTGCGAACAGGCGGGCGTGGGCGACACCAAATAGGTCAGCGTCGATACGCCATTATTCAACCATACAAAGTTATCCTCATAAACAATGGGCAGCGCCAAATCAGAGTTGCCGCGCGAATCGGTGTCACCGGCGCGAATCCTGATATTCCAGGTCGTGTCGAAGCCAAAGACACCGCCACGTTTGGCGGTAGCCACGCTGCCGGCAGTCTTCTGGAGATCCCAGCGCGGCGCAGCCGAAACAATGGTGTCGTCGGCAACGTCAGGCTGAGGGTTCTCATCCGTCGACGTCAACGTCATCGTGGCGCCAACTATCTCGCCGTTCAATGCAGACGTGGATACGTAGGCCGGAACATTAAACGTAAACGTTTCCGAATTAGGTCCGGGCACATTGCCGACATCGCAGATCATCGTCCGCTTGTCAGGTGAAATCGGGGATTGGGCCTTGTCACAGGTATCGAGCGGCAAGTCGTCGATGTTGAAGACCGCGTCGGCGTCACCCGTCAACTGGAAAGTCACCCGAACGTCCGACTGCGGGACATCATTGATGTTGAACGACGCCTGATAGATAACCTTGTCGCCGGTGCGGACATAGCCGTTGGCGCCATTCAAATCGTCGCCGGGGTCTTGAATGCCATCCCCGGTTGGGCCGGTGGCATACGTGTCACTAGGCGCCCAATCCTCATAAGGCGACGTGCCGTCTTCGAGTACGGTAAATAGTACTTCGATCGGCGGCGGCGCTTGGGCCAGGACATTGCCGGCCAGCGCCAGAATAAAGGCGATAATGAGAAATAAAGGCACAAGTCGTGCGCCTTGTTTCCATGATGTTCGTTGCACTGTGAAACCTCCTTTGGGTTCAGTGGGTGCGGGTGATGCGCGTCCCTGCAATAGCACGGCGCGCGTTCAGCGTTTTTTGCAACTCTCAATTGTCAATTTCGTCGGGACGCGAGGTCGCGGCGTTTTGGGGGATTCATCAAGTCGCCGATCGGACGGGTGTTCGATCGTCTGGCTTTGTGCCACAGAGCATCCATGTTCGCGATGAAGTCTTCCCCTGCGTGGCACATCCTCGATCTGATTACAAGACCTATTTACTACTACCCATAGACACCTCGATTCTCCTACAGCCGGCAACGCTGCAACAGACTGGCGCTGGCCACGCCACGACTGGAAACAGTCCAGAGTCGCCGCCATCGATTCAATTGACACCAAAAAGAGGAGGTTCGGGACAATAGTGCAGCAGGGATAACCCACTACTGCACGCCTGCACCGTGGCAGCACCGCTGCCACCAGACGACAGACGTCCTTTCCTCTCCTCGCGTTCCTTCAAGCGTGATCGCGCTGGAATAGTGCATTCTGCGGGACACTATCAGTCGCACTTCACGTCCTGTTCACCCGATTGAATTAAAGATTACATGAGAAACCTTACGAAGTTTCTTACGATGCCCGCCTTTGCGTTGGGTGTGCAGACAAAAAGGCCTGAAGGCTCCCAAGACGGCCGGTGACGATCGCCGCAGAGCCGCAACCGACTTCGTGAATGATGCCCTTCTTTCGGCAAGCGCGAGTATTCCGGGCGCGGCGCGATCAGTCCAGCCGGCCGGACCCCGCCGCACCGCGGCCCACCACGCCGAGGAACGCTGACCGCACCGTCTCGCTTGCCAGCAGAGCCCGCGTCGGCGGTAGATGTTCGATGGCCCCCACCACACGAGCCAGCGCCCGGGCACTGAGTTTCTCCGGCTCACCAAACACCAGATCAGCCAGCTTGCCGCGCTCCAGGGCCATGGCCACCGTGCGTTCGACCATCGTCTGCGGCGTGTAGACCCGCCGCTCGCGGGGCGTCATCGTGATGCCGCCGAACTTGCAGACCCCGCTGCACGTGCCGCAGCCCAGGCACAGGTCACCATCGACCACAGCCCAGCGGATGCGTCGCTTGCCGTCGCGGCGCTCGTCCAGCCGAATGGCGTTGACCGGGCAGGCGGCCACGCACTTGCCGCAGCCGTTGCACTCGGCGAGGTCCACTTCCATCACCCAGTTGGAGGTGACAATGGCGTTGGGGGTGTCAAAATCGCGAATCGACTGCATCATGCCGCAGCAGCAGCCACAGCAGTTACAGATGTAGCTGACGTTGCGCTGGACATTATCGGCCGTCTGGGCCAGCCCCAGCGCCTTGCACTCCGCCAGCAGGTCCATCGCCTCGATCCGGTCGATGGCCTCGGCGTTGCCGGTGCGAATCAACATCTCGGCGCCGCCATTGAGCGTCATGCACGTCCGCAGAGGGCGGTCGCAGGCGTGGTCGAGATGGGTGGCCTTGTGGCGGCAGGCGCAGAGCGACACCCCAATCGACCGGGCGTCGCTGATGAGGCTGCTCGCCCGCTCCCAGTCGAGGATCTCCACATAAGGATCATCGGGCAGCGCTTCCTCCCGCACCAGCGATCGGCCGAGTTGGGTGTCGTGCTGAAAGACGCTGTGGGCGAAACGGCCGTTGGCCTCGGTCATGTAGGTGTCGAACAGCGCCGCCAGTTCGGCCAGAGGCACATCATCGCGCACGCGCATGAAGGTGAACTCGAAAAAGCCAATAACCACCGGCGGCAGAGCGAAGTAGCGACGGCCCTTGCTGCTGAGGTCGAGAATCAGCCCGCGCTCGGCCAGCCGGGTGAGTCGTTCGTCAAGAATCGTCGGGTCCATGTCCAACTGCCGGGCCAGCTTGTCCAACGGCGTGGGGATGATGGGCACGCGCCGGGCAATGGCCGCCTCCTCGGGTGAATAGAGCAGCCGCAGGATTTGGTCGAACGCCGGTGAGGCGGGCGCGCCGGTCACCTGCCGATCGAGGGCCTGCTGCAAGAGACTGTATTCGCGGTTGGGATTGGTTCCGCCGTGGGCCATGGTTTTCTCCCCCAATCGGCCGCCGGATGCGGCCAATTGATTTGCTCACTTAAGTATGACCACTATAAAGAGGAAGAGGGTAGTGCGTCCAGTGTGGCCGGTCACGTCTCACAGGTGACGATCGTCACGTTTGTATGGCCGCAACGGCCGCGTGGTTGCAATTACCCTTCGGTCTTGCCTAAAGTAGACCAGTCTATATAATTTAGGGTGTATCAAGGCTGATCTCCTTACCATTCGGCCTTATCCAGGAGAACCAACAACTGTGACCAACGAGCTTGTAGTCGTAACCGGCGCCGGCGGCAATGTCGGCCGGGAAGTGGTCCGTGAATTGGCAGCGCGCGGCGTGCCCTATCGCGCGGCCGTCGTGAATGATGCCGACGCAGCGCGTGTGCCTGATCTGGGCGGCGAACAGGTGCGCTTCGACTTCACCGATCCCGCCACCTTCGGCCCCGCGTTTGACGGCGCCACCAACCTGTTTCTCATGCGGCCCCCGGCCATCTCTGACATTGAACGCGACATGAAGCCGGCCATCGACTATGCCGTGACCGCCGGAGTGCAGCACATCGTCTTCCTGTCGTTGCTGGGCGTCGAGAAAATCCGCATCGTGCCCCACGCCAAGGTTGAGAGGTTGGTGGTGGAGTTGGGCGTGTCCTATACCTTCCTACGCTGCGCCTTCTTCATGCAAAACCTGGACACCACGCATCGACAGGACCTTGTGGAATATGGCGACATCTTCATCCCCGCCGACAAAGGCAAGACCAGCTTCATCGACGTACGTGACATCGGCGCCGCCGCAGCCATCGCCTTAACCGAGCCGGGCTTTGAAAACACAGCTATCCCCCTGACCGGCAGCGAGGCGCTGGATTACCATGAAGTGGCCCAGTTGATGACCGAGATACTGGAACGGCCGATTACTTACAGCGACCCCTCGCCCCTGAAGTTCGCCCGCCGTTTCCGCGAGCGCGGCTTTGAGCCCGGCTACATCAATGTCATGGAAGGCATCTACCTGACGACCCGGTTCGGGCTGGCTGACGGCATCACGCCGGACGCCATTGAGCTGCTTGGACGCCCGACCATTTCAATGCGACAGTACATTGAGGATTACGCCCCAGTCTGGCAGCCCGCCGAGGCTTAGCCGGGCGCAGCAGCGATTTGATTTATCGAGTCCTACGAGACAACAAGGAGAAACCGTTATGTCAACGACAAAGCCTGTCACACCCGTTCCTGCCGGCACCGTCGACCAGAGCCGCATCCTGACGGCGTCTATCGCCTCGGTAGTCGGCGCCGTCGCCGCGAATAGTATCGCCTTTCTGATTGTGGGGTTATTCTATGACGCGCCGGAGGGCTTTGCGCCACTATCGATCCCGTCGATTGCGCTGTTTACCGCGGCGGGTACGGCCGGCGGCGCGCTGGTCTTCTGGTTCCTCAGTCGGCGCTCGGCCACGCCTATCAAGACCTACCGCCTCATCGTTATCGTCGTCCTGATTCTGTCGATCATCCCCAACATCCTGGCCTACTTCAATCCCAGCATGTTCCCCATTCCGGGCGGGGTGCCGTCGGCCTTCCTGGTGCTGACCCTGTTCCACGTCATCGCCGCCGTCACCAGTTTTCTGATTCTGACGACAATGGTGGTCAAGAAGTAGTCGTCAAACGGTTGCACCGACAGGTAGCCTGCTCACCGGACCCAGCGCCACACACCGTCGGGGTCACGCTCAGCGTGGCCCCAGTTGTCGGCCGAAAAGCCCGCCAACAACAACGATGACTCAGACGGCTGAGCCGGTCGTTCGCGGTGGCGACTGGTGGGCAGGCACAACCGAATCACCTCACAGGGATAGCCCTCGCAGTCGCCGGGGAAAACGGCCGCGGGGGTGAAGCCCAACGACCAGTAGAAGCCCACTGCTCGGGTGTTTTCGGCGATAACGGTTAGGTGGCCGTCCTCGCCAATCAGCGGCCAGACATAAGCCATCAAGGCCGACCCGACACCCTGCCCCTGATACGCCGGCTTGACATACAGCCACGAAACAAACGACCCCTCGACAGCGACGAAACCGACCAGCGGGCCGTCGGCGTGGTCTTCACAGGCGACGAAGATGTCACTCTCGAAGAAGTCCTCGTCAACGGCCGCCTTGACCATCGGCGCAAACGTCCCCGGCGGCATGACAGCCTCAACTTCCTGCGGCCGGGCGGCGTCGTGAACGGCGCAGACCTCGCCCCAGTCCTCACTGCGATAGGCGCGGATGTGTAGTTGAATTGTCTGTTGGGTCATTGTGCCTCGGAATCGGCCGGCCACGCCCCCAGCCACCGTTTGGCCTCGGCAAAGCGCGCCGCGGGAATATCGCGATAGCTGCGGACGTGGAACGCGCGGTTGAGTCGGGCATAGACCGGCTGATAGAGCACCTGGCCGGTATCGCGTCCGAGCTCACGGCCGATCGCCTGGGCCATCTGTTGGATCTCGCGCGCCTGGTCCGGGTCCAGCCGCGCCTCACCCTGGGGCAAGGCGTCGAAGGTAGCTTGGTAGGCGTCGGGTCGGTCGCGTTCCAGGCGTCGCAGCAGATCGGCCGTACGATCATGCCGCTCCATATAGCGAAGCAGTTCGCGCTGCTTGCCGTTCAAGGTTTCGGCCGGGAGATCGTCGTAATTGACATAAAGTCTGAAGCAGAGCGTTTGGAACTCGTCGAGGTTGTAACGCCGGTTTAGAAAGTCGAGCAATTCATTGCGATTGGGCATGGGGCAACTCCGCGGCCGATTGCGCTCTATTGTGCCCGCACCCAGTCCGGTCGGCAACCGCCCCGGCGCTGACGATCGGTGAGTCGTCAACTCTTATTGCCGCATGCAAACATGACTACACGATGTTCGACAACGGGCAACCTGTCGCTCGCTTTGAAATCCCGATTACAATTGGGCCGCACGATCAGCCCTAGCGACAGTCCTGTTGTCCGGCTGTCGGTACGGACCTTGATGCAGCCATTTTCATTACCACAAGAATCCAGTGCGGAGAATTCAGCCATGAGTACATCTTCACCTTCGACTCTTCCCGAACCGCGTCGTGGACTGGCGGGTGAATGGGACAAGTTCATCGGCCCCGGCGCCACAACGGCCGAGAATGGGCTTATCCTGGGATCCTTCTTGCTGGGCCTGGCTATCATCGCCTGGCGTTCGCTGACGCTGGGCCTCGATTGGACGGGCTGGCAGTGGGCTGTCGCTGTTCTGGTAGGCGCCGATATCCTGGCCGGGGCCGTCGCCAATTCAACCACGGCCGCCAAGCGCTGGTATCACCGTCCGGGGCATACGGCTCGCAATCGCCTGACGTTTGTCGCCATCCACGCCGTTCACCCGGTGCTCCTGGCCCTTGTCTTTCCGGAGATGACATGGACGGCCGTGGCCATCAGTTACGGCACCTTGCTCATCGCGGCCGTCCTGATCGAATCAGTGCCGGCGTATCTCCAGCGGCCCGTGGCAGTCTTGCTCTACATTGTTGCCTTGCTGCTGTCCTTGTATGTCCTGCCGATTATCCCTGCCCTCGAATGGGTCTTCCCCGTGTTCTACCTCAAGCTGCTGATAGCCCATCTTGTGCGTGAGACACCCTGGCCGGCCTAGCAGCTACACCCTGCATCGCCCACGAAAAAGCCGGGTCAGGGTTGACCCGGCTTTTTCATTCCAATACACCACAACGTGAACCTGCCGGTTCACGCGGCCATCGGCGGCCTAATTGCAGTACTTCAACGATACATCATCCAAATACATCCCCGTGATTCCGCCGATGCCATTGTTGAATACACCAAAGTAAAGGGTGACCTGCTGCCCGATGAACGCGTTGAGGTTCATCTCGTAGTAGGCCCAGCTGCCGAAATTCTGGCGCTGGAACAGCAGGACGTGTTGGGTGCCCGCCTGGTCGAAGAGCAAGACCATCTGCACATCGTCGGCCAGCGGCGCCAGCGTGCCGTCGGTCAGCTCGGTCGGGACGATTGCCGGCGGCGTGATCTTGTTCGCGGCGCGGCCGGTGGTCGTCGGTACGAGCCAGAAGCCGAGCGTCGCGTTCGTGAGCCGTGGACGGAATCGTCAGCCCCTGCTGGACGGAGGAGTAGCTGTACCGATTTTCCCAATAGTTCACGATGCCGATGCGCATCGACCGCTGCCCGGTGTGGGCGAAGCCGGAAACGTAAGAGGCCGGGAAGGCGTTGATGTTGATCAGCCAGCCGCTGTTGTTTTCCATGCCGCCATTCAACACCAGCTCGCCACAGAACGGGCCGGGGGTCGGCGTGGGCGGCTTGGGAGTTGCGGTCGGCGGCTGTGAGGTGGCCGTCGCGCCCGCCGAGGTAGCTGTCGGCGGGACGTTGGTGGCCGTGGGCGGCTGGCTCGTCGCCGTCGCTGTCGCCGTCGCGGTACGGCCGTGGCGGTCGGTGTGGCGGTGGGCGTAAACGCATAGACGACCGCCGGCATATAGAACGCTCACAGTCAAATTCGGGCGGGTCGGAGTCGCGGTGGGCGTGGGCGACACCGTCGCCGTCGACGCGGCTTGCGTGCCGGTAGGGGTCAGGCTGGGAATCTTGGTCTGCGTGGCCGTGGGCAGCGGCACGTCGCCGATGGCCACGGATCCGGCATCGAACACGCCGGAGACGATCTTGCCGTTCTTGTCGGCGAAGAACGGCGCCGGGCTGGAGGCAAACACCACGTCCGTGATTACGGGCTGCGCCGGTAAGCCGGCCACAAACTCGATCGCCATGATCGTGGAGCTGGGCATGCCGCTTAGCGGCGAGGATACATTCAGGATGGTCACGAATATGGTGCCGACGCCCCCACTGACTGAATCGTCCACGGACACCGAAAAGCCGATGGGCACGCTGACGGTGATCGCGTCGGGAATGTTGTTGTTATTGCCGTCGGTGGTGTCCAGCGTCAGCAGATCGGGGTCGTAGGTGATGCTAAAGACAAACGTGTTGACGTTATCCGCCTGGCCCTGGTCGAAGATCAGCGGCACCACGACCGGCTGGCCTTCGGCGGCCGGGATAAGGTCGGGAATGGTCAGCATCGGGAACGTGGCCGCCTGACCGGGATGGGTTGCCAGAGCCACCCAGGCCGCCAACAGGAGTAGCCCGGCCATGACGAGGCCGGGTCGAATGAGTGAAGTCGCGCGTTTGGTCATTGCTGCCCCAATAGGAACTGTTCAATCCTATTATATGGGGGCAGTGACGGGCCGTGGGCAAAAGATGCGTGAAAGTATGGGCCGACATGCACGGCGCCGCGGACGCCAGTCGCGGCGCGCAACTTATACCGCTGTCTATACCCCCCGCCTGTACCAACGAAAGGTCAGCGCGGCCGACGACCTGTTACAGTGACTGGCATAGTGAACGCACGCGCTGATTCGGCGGCGTTCGGGAGGTTTTCATGACCTGGAAAGCAAGCGGAGCGACCGATCTACCCTTGGCAGCGGATGGTCGCGAATGGGACGGCGATGCGGCCGAAGATGTCATCTTTCAATGGGCCGGGTGGCCTGCTGATGAAGACGGCCGAAAGGTGCGGCGTGCCTTTTTCGCCTATGATGACAGCGACCCGACGTTAAAGAAGAGCTACAAGCTGCCCTTCGCCAACGTGATTGACGGCGAATTGCAGGTCGTGCCCCACGCCCTGTATGCCGTCGCCTCGGTTCTGGAGGGCGGTCGCGGCGGCGTCGATTTGCCGGATGAGGTTATCGACGCCGTTCGCGACAAAGTGGAGGCTTACTATAGGAAGATGGGCAAAGCGGCGCCCTGGTAGCCGGCCGATGGCTTAGTGCGGACCGGCCACGAATTCCCCGGCGCGCATCAGCGGTTCGGCCGTTCCGTCGGCGGCAATGCCATCGACGTCCATCTCGGCCGAACCGATCATAAAGTCCACGTGGGCGATGCTGGTATTGCCGCCTGCTTCCGCAAACTGCTGCTCGGACATATCCGCGCCGTCTTCGATGCATTTCTTGTACGCGCGACCCAGGGCCACATGGCTGGCAGCGTTTTCGTCGTAGAGCGTGTTGTAGAAGAGACGTCCGGTTTGGGCGATCGGCGAGCTATTGGGCACCAGGGCCAGTTCACCCAGGCAGGCCGAACCTTCATCCATCTCGACCAGCGACTTGAGCAGCGCGCCACCCTGTTCGGCCGAATGGTCCACCACGCGCCCGTCACGAAACGTCAGGCTAAAACCATCGATCAGATTGCCGCCGTAGTTGAGCGGCATGCTGGCTCGAACCGTTCCCTCAACCCGCTCACGGTGGGGTGTGGTAAAGACTTCCTCGGTGGGCATGTTGGGCACGCAGTGGATGTCGTTGCCGGCCGTGCTGCCGCCGCCCATCCAGCGATGGTTGTCGGCCAGCCCGACGGTCAGGTCGGTGCCGGGGCCGGTCAAACGGATGGCTGCATAGCCTTTGGCCGTCAGAAAGTCGGCGCGGGCATTGAGCAACGCATCGTGACGCGTCCAGGCGGCTACCGGATCGGCCGTGTGCACGCGGCAGATATCGAACACCGCTTGCCACAGGCGATCGACTTGCTCATCGGCCGGGGCATCGGCAAACACCTTGGCCGCCCACGGCGCCACCGGATAGGCGACGATACTCCAGTTGATGGCGTCGCCGATGATGTAGTCGTAATACGGCCGCGCCGCCATCGCCTCGGCGCGCTGGAAGGTGGCAATCAATTGGGGGTCCTGGCCCTTGAGCAGGTCCGGGTCTGCTCCGTGGACTGTCAGCACGGCATCGCCGCGCTCGGCGTACTCAATTCCGGCATTGACCCACCAGGTCGAGTGCTCGCCGAAAGAGTCGCGGGGGGCGTGGGTGAACCGGGCCAGGAGCAGCTGGGGATCGGTCCAAATCGTCTCCACCAACCGGGCGCCGTGACGATAGGCATGGGCGGCAATCAGGCGCACCAACGGCGCCGTATCCAGTGAGCCGCGAATCAGTAAGCGCTGCCCTTCGCGCAGGTTGACGCCGACCTTGACCGCCAGCTCGGCATAGGTATCGAGGTCCTGGGAAAAATTCTTGCTAGACATAGGGGGTACTCCTTGGGAAATAGTCTGTCCGCCTAAGTATCCCTCACAATCAGCGCGGGGTCGACAGCCTGTTAGCCATTGTCGAGCAGGCCGACTGCCCGACGGATCAATCGGGACGCTGTACCTTTCGATAGACGACGCGGCGATCAAAACCCACTATGCTCGTGATTGGTTGTCGGGCAGACGCCGACTCGCGCGCCGCGGCCGATCCAACACCGCCCGTTGCAGCACCGGAGTGGGCGCTGCCGGTCGCCCAGGGCGCTTGACACGGCGGCCGGTGACTGATATAGTTATCTCGATCTATTTAGCATATTAGCTAAATAACGAATAACAAAATGGCACGATCAGTTTACAAGGCATTGGCCGACCCGACACGACGCGAGATTCTACGGCTGCTGCGGCAGAAGAACATGTCGGCCGGTGAGATCGCCGAACACTTTCCGGTTAGCAAGCCGACCCTCTCGCGGCACTTCGGTGTCCTGCAGGCGGCCAATCTGATTCAGGGCGACAAGGACGGCAACAAGATTATTTACCGGCTGAACGTGTCGGTGCTGGAAGAGACGATCATGGCCATGATGACCATGTTTGATATTGAGATGGGTGAAAAGGATGAAGACGGTGTCCAGTAAAGTCCGCACAATGATATGGGTTAGCCTCGGTGTATTTGCGCTGACCCTGGCCATGGCGGCCTATGCCTGGGTCCAGCTGCCGCCCGACGCGCAGATTCCAATTCACTGGAACGCCGCCGGCGAAGTCAATGGCTACGCCGGGAAGACGGTCGGCCTGCTGCTGGTGCCCGCCCTCACGCTGGGTCTGGCGGCGCTGTTCGCCATCATCCCGCGCATCGACCCCCGCGGCGACAACATCCTGCGCTCATGGGAAGCCTATCGCATCATCTGGCTGGGCACGCTGGTGCTAATGGTGCTCATCCAGGGCATCACAGTCATCTCAGCCTTTGGCCGGGAGCTGAACATCGGCCTGCTCATTCCGGCCGGCGTGGGCGTGCTGTTCGTCTTCCTGGGCAATTCGATGGGCAAGATTCGGCCGAATTACATGTTCGGCGTGCGCACCCCCTGGACGCTGGCCAGCGAGGTTTCGTGGAACAAGACCCACCGCGTGGCCGGCTGGTTGTTCGTCGCCCTGGGCCTGTTCATGATCGCCGGGGCAGCCTTCGGCGATAGCGAGTGGTGGATATGGGGCTTGCTGGCGGGCATTGCTGTGCTGCTGGTGGTCACGTTCGGCTATTCCTACGTTGTCTGGAAGAACGACCCCGAGAAACCGGCCGATCAGCCTCTCGCCCAGCGAACCCGACAACGACGAATCCCCCTAACCGATACGCAGGGCCACCGATGGTCCGGCGTGGTTGTTATCCGTCCGGCGCGACTTGCGCCCGGCGACTTCAAGGAGAACCCTATCATGAAAGCAGTCTGGATCCTTTTTCCGTTACTACTATTGTTGGCCGCGTGCGGTGGTTCAAACGAACCGGAAGCCGCGCCGACCGAGCCTGCGCCGCAACCGACGGCGCTGCCGCCCACGACCGATGAAGCGGCACCGCCGGCTGAAGGCGCATCAGACATCGTCGGCCAGTGGGAAGGCGCCATCACCATCGACGGCATCGACCTGGGCATCATCGTCAAATTCCTGCAGCAGGGCGACGGTCTGACCGCCACAATCGACATCCCCCAACAAGGGGCGACCGATCTGCCCCTGGGCGGTCTCTTCCTGGACGGCAACAACATTCGCTTCGCCATCGAGCAGGTCGGGGCACAGTTTGACGGGGCCATCGACGGCGATGCCATCAGCGGCGATTTCGTGCAGGGTCCGGCGCGTCGGCACCTTTGCCATGACGCGCACCGGTGAAGCCCTGGCGCCGACCGCGACGCCCGTCCCGCCCTACAATGTGGAAGAACTGAGCTGGCAACTGGACGACACAACCATGACCGGCACGCTGACGCTGCCGGAGGGCGACGGCCCCTTCCCGGCCGTCCTGTTCATTGCCGGGAGCGGCCCCACCGACCGCAACTGGAACTCGCCCCTGCTGCCCGGCACCAACGGCAGTGCGGCTCTGCTGGCCGACGAGCTGACCCGCGCCGGCTACGCCACCATTCGCTTCGACAAGCGCGTCACCGGCCCCAATGCCATGGCCAATCTGGAAGCACTGCAGGGTCAGGTCAGCATGCAGAGTCATATGGACGAGGTGACCAGTGCCCTGGCCCAACTGACGGCTCGGCCGGAAGTCGACGCCTCGCGTGTCTATGCCCTGGGCAACAGCGAGGGCACGCTCCACGCGCTCAACACCCAGGTGTCGGTCGATCCGCCGCCGTTCGCCGGGTTGATCCTGGCTGCGCCGCCCGGACGGCCGTTGGTGGATGTGCTGCGCCAACAAATCGAGAATAACGTGCTGGCCGGCAACCCCGACGGCGAGCGTCTCCTGGCCGAGTTCAACGAGGCCATCGACGCCTTCCTCGCCGGGGAAACCCGCAACCGGGTGCCGATTGGCCTGAGGCCCTCTCCAGCACGTTCGCCGGACTGACCGCGCCCATCAACTTACCGTTCTCGCGCGAGTTCCTGACGGCCGATTCGGCCGAGTGGTTGCCGCAGGTGGCCGCGCCGGTGCTGATCCTCATCGGCCAAAAGGACATCCAGGTGGATTGGCAATCTGACGGCCCAGCGCTGGAAGCCGTGGCGGGGGACAATGTGACTATTGTCTATCCGGAGAACGCCAACCACATCCTGAAGTTCGAGCCCAAGCCCGCGGCCGAGCTGACCGCGGCCGACGCCGTCGCCTACAATGCGGCCGATCGCGTGCTGGATCCCGAATCGCTGCAGGCGATTCTCGATTGGCTGGCGGCGAATCAGTAGCCAAGAACGAGACGTGACATAGCGAGACCTGGCAGGTCCTTAAGACCTGCCAGGTCTGGGCCGAGGCAGGTCTAATTCACTATTCAAACAACGGCTGCATCGCCAGTCGGTCGACCTGGGCGGCCATGACCTCATCCGCTACCGGACTGTCATGGCGGGCCGCGGCGTCAAGGACACGCGGTAGGACGTGGATGTCGCCCACGGTATTGAGGAAGACACGCGGCCTGCCCAACACCCAGCCCACGGCCGTATCGATATCGGCCTGCTCTTCCAGCGGCTTGTACCACGTGGCGCGCGTCTGAGGTTCGTGGCCCCATGGCGTGTGCACCAGCGACTTGATCGTCTGCATGGCCACGTTGCGATCCATACACAGGGCATAGAGCGCCTCAAAGTCCTGTCGATAGGCTTCGTTCTGCATCATGGTGTAGCTGTAGGGCAGCAGCACGGAGTCGAAGTCGAAGCGTTCCAGCGCGGCGCGGTGCTGGGCGGCCACGGTCCAGCCATGACCGGTAACGCCGATGAAGCGGACCAGCCCTTCGTCGCGGGCGACCACGGCTGCCTCCAGCGCGCCGCCCGGCCCCAGGGCAATTTCCCACTCCTCCGGATCAACCAGATGGTGGAGCTGAATCAGGTCAACGTGATCGACATTGAGCCGTTCCAGCGAGCGGCGGATTTCGTCGTGGGCGGCCGCCGCCGTTCGCTCGCCGGTCTTGGTGGCCAGGAAGAACGGCCGGCCATGCCGCCGGATCCAGTCTCCGAGCCGCACTTCGGCCTCGCCGTAGCTGGCGGCCGTATCGACGTGGTTGATGCCGTAGGACAGGGCCACATCCATGGTGGCGTCGGCCTCGGCCTGCGTGACTTCCGAAAAGGCCGCCGCGCCCAATAGCAGACGGCTGCTCATGTGTCCGCTTCGGCCGAATGGGGCTTGTTCAATTGCGTGCATAGTGCCTCCTTGGCGATTACCGATGATTCTAATGCGAATGGGCCAACGGTCCAAGTACGGGCCGGCAACCGCCGGTCGCGGAAATAGGCGAGTCAGCTATAATGGCCCAACGACATCGACTGGACGACCAAGGAGTATCACTATGACCCTGCATGACTCACTCTCAACGCTCACGGGAAGCTGGACCGGCACGACGCGGCTGTGGCTGCGCCCTGACATGCCCGCGTCTGAATCAGTCACCATGGCCGAAGTCGCGACGATTGCCGGGGGCAGTGCCCTCAGCATGGCCTATGACTGGGACGAGGACGGCCCGCAAGATGGGTTGCTGGTCATTGGCGAGGACGGCGACGATGGCCGCCCCGGCAGCACCTGGATCGACTCCTTCCACACCGCCGGCAAGCTCATGCCGTTGCAGAGCACGCTGAACCACGACGGAACAGCCGATCTGCTGGGCAGCTACGCCGCGCCGCCGGGCCCGGATTGGGGTTGGCGCATTGTCATCGAACCGGGTGAATCGTCGGGCTTTGTCGTGCGCATGGCCAACATCACGCCCGACGGTGAGGAGTATCCCGCCGTCGAATCGGTCTACACGCGCCTTAGTCCGCTGGACTAGAGGGCAGCGACCCGGCGGGCGGCTTGTTGTCCGTCTCCAGCTTGATGGTCTGGGTTGGATAGGGCGACCGGATGCCGTTGGCGTCGAGCGCAGACTGGATCGCGGTATTGACCCGATCGTCCATGCGGCGCGTGTCCTCGTAGGACTGAATCCACCAGCGCACGCGGAACATCATAGCCGAGTCGCCCATTTCATCGTAGAGCACATCCACCGGCCGATCCGGCAGCACGCCTTCCACGTCGCGCACCGCCTCGGTGATCACCTGGCGCACATGCTCGATGTCGCTGCCATAGGCGATGCCCAGCCGCGTCTCAATCCGATAGCGCGGGTCGGGATAGGTGTAGTTGACGATCTGATTATTGTTGATCGTGGCATTGGGCACGATCACGAGCCGGTTGTCGCGCGTGCGAATCCGCGTCGTGCGCAGGCCGATATCGACCACATCGCCCCACGTGCCCAGCTCCTGAATCTCGATGCGATCGCCCACGCGAAACGGCCGATCGAACAAGATAATCACCCCGGCGATGGCGTCGGCAATGGTGTCGCGAGCGGCCAGCGAAAGCGCCAGTCCGCCAATGCCCAACACCGCCGTAATGGCGGCAATGTTGATGCCGAAGTGGGCCAACAGCAGCGAGGCCGCCACAGCCACCAGCACAATTCGGCCGACACGCACGATCAACACCAGCGCCGGTTCAATGTCCTTCAGACGCTGAGGGTCGGTTTGAATCGACCGATAATAATCTACCGCGAGATCGAGCATGCGCCAGACGGCAACTGCCGCTACTACCGTCCAGGCAATGTAAACGATATCGAGCAACAGCGTTCGCAGGTAGATCGGCAGGAACACCAGGCGGGCAATGGCGTAGTTGAGCAATATGGCCAGCGCAAGCCAACGCAACAAATTGCCGATTCCGGCCTGCACGTCGGCCGCCAGCTCCTGATTGGTGACCCGGGCCAATGCCTTATAGCCCTCGTGAAGCAGCCAGGTGACCAGCAGGTAGCCGATGAAGACAATCAGAATGGAGATGCCCAGGTTGATCCAGTCGTCGATCGCCAGTCCCAGGAATGACGTATCGGCCAGACCGGAGGCTTCGGTGATCTGCTCCACCTGCTCACTGATGAAGCCGGGGGCAGGCGTCGGCACGGGCTCACGGGTGACGACAATCGGCGCCTCGACCTGGTCCTGCACCTGACAGGCGGGCAGGACTAGCAGCAGGCTGAGGAGCAGGATTGGAAGCAGCGCGAGTCGTCGGGTCATGGCTTGTCTCAAGAACTGTGCACCGTCGCAGTTATAATGCGCCGGGCACGATTCGCCAAGACCAAAAGTGACGGGTTTTGGGGCGCGGCGGCCAATAACGATGGCCGCGCCCACGACACAACGACGCTGTCCTTACGCCAGCAGCGACGGCCGCAGCTGCCGGACCCTGGCCTCCAGCTCGCCCAGCCGGTCGCGGCGGGCCAGGTGTTCGACCAGTTCGCGGGCGCGCGCGCTCTTGCCCTGCCCGCCGATCTCCTCCGGGTCCAGGCCCAGCTCGAAGGCCAGCGTCGCAAGTTCCTCCCGGCTGAACCCGGCCGGCAGCGCCTCGAACAGCCGCACCTTGGCCGCGTTCACCTGCGGATCGGCCGTCGTCGTCAGCCCGGCACTCTCCAGACGACCGATCGTGATCTCGTTATCGACCAGGATGTTGCCGCTGTTGTCGCCGCCAACGGAGATGGTTATCTGTGATTTGTCGGTTGGTTTGTCCATAAGCTACCCCAGTGGCGACGGCGGCAAGGTCATTTGGATCCGCGGTGACCGGTTGTTGTCTTCGTTGCTCTCCGGCACCCGGCAGACGTCCTGTGGCACAAACTCATCGCCCCGGCAATGGTCGGCCATCACCCAGACGCTGACGACCTGCCCATACAATCCGGCCGTGTTGTCGATCCGCAGCATACCGTCCAGCGTGATCCGCTGGCCCGCGACCATGCCCTCGCCGATCCAGACCCGACGGCCGTCACTGCCGGGCATTTCGACCAGGGTGGTGGCCACTGGGCCGCCGGGACCCTCGCCACCGGCGGAGATCATGAACCCTTCGGCGGCCACGCCGCCCACGTTCTCCACGGTCACCCGCACCGGCACGAGGATATAGACGCCCTCACCCGTGATCACCGTCCCTGGACCGGTCTGGGTCAGCCCGGCCACCAGGTCAGGCTGATTGCTACCCACGGTGATGCTCGTGGAGGCTCTGGTCTGCGCGCCCAACGCGTTTTCCACCTCCGCCGTGATGGTATGCAGGCCGGGCTGAAGCCAGTCGACAATGAGATCCGAACCCCGGCCCAACTCAAAGTCGATATCCGACCACCAGACGATGTTGGGGCTGATGTCGCCCTCCCGGTCGTCGGTCGCCCTTGCCGACAGCGCCACGGCTTCGCCGAAGCGGACCAGCTGCCCTTCGAACGGCTGCATGATCTCGATGCGCGGTGGCGGGTACACAACCACCGGCTCCGGCACCACGATGCGCCGCTCATCCTCCGCGCCCATGTTGTCGCTGTCGGCCACGAAGACGATGATCAGGTACTCGCCGGGCGGCAGTTCTATCTCCAGCTCCGGCCCATAGCCGAGTACATTCCGGTGATCGCCCAGCCACCATTGGATGTTGCCGTTCAGCGGCCCGTCTTCGGCGTCATTGGCCGTGGCCGTGCCATAGACAACCGCGCCATCGTCCGTCCGGCGGCGGATCGACAGCTCGCCCAGAGTAACTCGGGGCGCTTGCCGCGCGGCCTCAGCGGGCGGTGGGGCCGGGGGCGGGGCAGGCGGCGGCGTCGTCGGCGTCCACAAAGATGACCAGCGTGGTCCACGACTCCTGCCCATTGTTGTCCACAATCGTGACCGGGATCACATGCCGGCCGGGTGGCAGCACGCGCCGGAAGTCGGCTGATCGCTCCATGCCGCCGCTGCTGAACTCCCACAAGACGCGCTCCGAGAGGTCGCCATCGGGATCATCCTCGGCGCGTGCCCGGAAGCGGATGGCTGTACCCTCGGCGAAGTGGGTGTTGGTGGCCGGATCCAGGATGCGCAGCACGGGGGCGGGGTTGCCCTGCGGCGGGGCAGCCTGGCGCGGCTGTTCGCCGGCGGGCGGCGGCTCAGCGGCGTCCACATAGATCACCAGCTCAGTACCGGCTGTCCGCCCATCGCTGTCCGTAACCGACACCTCGACCACATTTCGGCCGGCCGGCAGAACACGGCTCAGGCTGGCCGACTGCACCGGCCGACCGGCGCCAAAGTCCCACACGACAAGGTCGGAGATGTTGCCATCCGGGGCGTCTTGCGCCCTGGCCTGGAATGAAATGGGTGTGCCCTCGGGATAGTGGGCGTTCATGGCCGGGCGGATGATGCTTAGCGCAGGGGGGGAGTTGACCACGCCCACGGCCGCATTGCCCACGGCAGCCGTGGCCAATGACACCGGGCCGCTGACGGCCGTCCCCGGCTCCTGCGGCGCGTCTGCCGGTCGCAGCTTTGTATAGCCGTAAATGACGGCCACGACGAGGGTCGCGATGATCAGCACCGGACGCACGAGCTGCCGCCAGCCACCGGTCTTCGGGGCGGAGCGAGCTGCGGACGATGGCGCGGGGTCCGGTTCAGGTTTTGTCTCTTGGGGGGGCGAGGATGGCGGCGGGAACAGGTAGCGCCAAAGCTCCAGATGATACTGGCTCAGATCCGCGCCCAGCGTATCGCCCAGCTGTTGGCGCAGGGCCAGTGCGCCGGCCAGCGCATCCGGCGCGATGGACGCATCACGGCGCACCAGGGCCCGCGTGCCCTGCTGGTGGAGCACCCAGGCCTTTTCGGCCGTCAGGCCACCGGCGCGAGCGGCATGCAGGGCGGTCGCCATGACCTTGTCCCACGTCGCCCATTGGCCGGCCAGGGTCAGCGGTGCGTCCAGTTCATGGGCCAGGGCCAGCGCCTGAGCATACTGTCCCTGCTCATCGGCCCAGGCCAGCATGACCTGCATCGCCTCCGCGTCGTGGGCCACCAGTTCCGGGTTGTCGTGGTTGGCCCGGCCCCAATTGACAAGCTGGTTGAGCAGCGGCGGCTGCCATCCGGCCCCGGCCCCGGCGGGCAGCCGCCCGGCGCAGCGATAGCGGCCGTCTTCGGTCTGCTCCACCAGCGCCATGTCCGTCAGCCCGGCCAGCACTGTCTCTACGTTCGCGACGCCGCAGGCGCCGGCGATGTTAGCCGGCAGCAAGGGCACGCCGCCTAGCGCCGCCAGCACCCCCAGCACCTGCCCTTCGTCGGCGGAGGCTGATCGCACCAGCGCACCGGTCACTGTGTCAGGGGTGGCCGGGGTGGGCAACTGGGCCAGAAAGGCCGCCAGGGAATGGTCATCCACGTCGTAGGCGGCGGCGGCCTGGACAATGGCCAGCGGGTTGCCGCCCAGCGCCACACACAGCTCGCGCACCGGCTCGCGTTCGCCGTAGCCCAGCTCACGCCCAAGTTCGGCCGCAAACAGGGTGACGCCTTCATCCGGGGCCAGGCCCGGCAGCGGCAGCGACCGGCAGTTGCCCCACAGCCGGCGGTCGTCGTCGGCCAGCAGGAAGACGGCGTGCGGCAGGGCATCGAGCAGCTCGTTGAGGCAATCGCGATCGGCCTTCACGTCATCGAGGATAATCAGCGCCTGCAGCGGCCGGAGGTGCTCCAGCAATTGGGCGCGATACTGCTTGATCGGAAACTGGCTCTGGTAGAACGCGGCGAACAACTGCTCCTGAACGTCTTCCGGCGGCCGGTCGGCGCAGCGCAGATGATAGACGCCGTCGGGCAGGGCGGGGACGCGCCAGGCCAGATAATGCAGCAGGCTGGTCTTGCCGATGCCGGGCGGGCCGCAGATCTCCACCGGCAGGTCGGCCGACAGGGCGGCCGTCGCCGTGCGAATCTCAGGCAGACGGCCGATCAGGTGGGCAAAGTCGCGGGGTCGGCCGTCTACCGGGCGCGGGCGTGGTTCGGCCAAGGGGATGTCGGTCTCGGTCACCAGGGTGACCATGTCGCCCGCCACCGCGCCGACAAACGTGTTGAAACGGTTCCCGGCGTAGATGTTGCCGACGTTGTTGCCGCTGATATGTACTCTGACGTCCGGCGGAGGGGTGGGGTAAGGTAGCTCCGAAGTCGCCGTCCGTGGCTGAATGCCTGGGTGAATGGCCATGACTTTTTACCTCCTGGCCGAATTCAGGCAGAAGCGCCGTTGGGCAGGGGGACACCCATATGCGCCCCCTAGATTAAGTATAAAGGGTCCGGTGCGGCGTGTAAATACCCCTAGGTTCCCGGCAGAGATCGTAGGGGCGGTCAACCGGCGCCACGGCAGCCTCGACCACCGCAGGCTTATGCGCCGGTTGCCCCACCGCTACATTTGCACTCAAAAGTTTACGCACCCGTGCTACACGGTTTTCAGTAGGCGGTGGGCGCCACGCTCTAATGCGCGGCCGAATCAACCCATAAACCCCTGCTCCGCCAAATACCCCAGCACCGTATCCGAGTAGCCCTTGTGCGATTCGCGGGTGTACTTGACCACGGTGTAGATTTGGGCCAGATTCTCGACGCCTGAGGCCTCAATCCGCGCCCGCAGTTCGGGGAAGCTCATGTAGCGCTCCCAGCCTTTGCGGTTGCGTTCGGCGTAGATGGCCTCGATGTCGGCGTCGTGTATTCCTGATAGACCTCGTCGTGCACCACGCCCGACAACGGCAGGCGGTCGCGCGGGGCGGGGTCTTCGTCCGGCCAGCCGAGCGAGAAGCCGACGACGGGCATCACGCTTGGGGACAGCTGCAGGATTCGGCCGATCTCCTTATACGCCACTCCACCGCGAGCGCGGATGTACTGCGTCGCTTCTGAGATGATTTAGGTTCACCATTGGGCAAGGACACAATCCGGGAATCCGGAGTCCAATTACGGGAATCGTACCACCCTGGATGCCATTATGCTGTGCAGCAGTTGTTCCGGCTGATAGCTAGGCGAGCGAACCCAATGAGTTTGCTCGAAAGGAGTGTGCGGTTGCTTCAAGACTTAAATGGTTACTCAAAACCCGGCGTTTCTCTCGGTCGGACCACGCCAATCCTAAAGGTCGTTAATTCAGATAGCCAGTCCAGCACACAAATTCTAGTTAAAGGAAAGGAGTATAGTTCAAATGCGAGCTAAACATATACATGTCGTTCTATTGGCCCTCATGGGGTCCCTGATTGTCGCGTCGGCCGCCTTTGCTCAAGGAGATAATCCGCCAGAAATGACGGATGCTCCGGTGCCCGACATGGGTCAGCCTTTCATTGCCGATGGCCCAAATCCCCAATCGCTACCCCAAGGTGTTCCACAACCAATTGATGCGCGGATCGCCCCAGAAGAGGTAATCGGTCAACCACAGAATGACACCCCGGGACGGCCACGGAAACCTACTGTGGATGGACCGTGGATGAGAGGGTTGATTATGCAGGTGATGTCGATTACTGGAAGTTCTATGCCTATGGCGGAGGCAACTACATCTTCAGGATCGTCTCCAATGAACAGGGGTCAGGCCTTGACCCGACACTCGCCCTATATGACTCAAATGGTACGACCCAGTTGCAGTATGTTGACGACTATGACGGCCTCGACCCGGTCATACATTTCCTCGCGCCCGGCGACGGTTATTACTACTTGGCAGTTCGAGGCTTCAGCAATAGTCAGATTGGAGATTACAGCATAGAGACCGACTCACCTGTCTACATGAGTATGGCTGCCAATGGAGCCGTTGACGGCATGAAATACAGATCCGGCGATGTGTTGGTATATTATTCCTGTGCCGACTACTGGGATATGTTCCTCAATGCCAAGAACCTGGGCTTTAAAGGTAATCTAACCGGCCTCGCGCTATTGCCTGATCGACGTGCCCTCACCGTGTTTGGGAGCAATCAGAAGTTTTACGGTGAAACTGTCTCACCGTATGACATTGCAACGTGCTTTCTGTCCGATGTAGGCTGGGATTCAAGCTGGGATTGCTCATTACTATTCGACGGTCAAGATGTCGGCCTAACTACCAGTGGCGAGAAGATCAAATCTATTGCCGTAGGCTATGGTGGATCGCTGTTGCTCACAATTACCGGCAAGGCCCAGGTGCCCGGAATCACCTCCACCGTGGAGAACGAGGATATCCTGAAGTTCCAGCCCGACCGATTTGGCTCCAACACCCAGGGAATCTGGTCCAAGTGGTGGGATGGATCATTGGTAGGGACGACCAAGGTCCGAATCGAAGGTCTGTGGATCAATCGGTTCACGTTTGACCATGTTCAGACCTTTGACAAAAGAGTAACACCATCAGGGAGCTATTACACAGTAGAAAAGGGTGATATCGCCAGCTGTCTGGCGACTGGGTTAAATACCTATAGCGGCTGTTCCTATTGGTGGATACCCTTCTTTGGGACCTATGCTGGGATGAAGCCTAACGCAGCGATTGATGCGATCGATTTCGGCAGCGAACTCACGCTTGACAATTCCCTCTTAAGCTTGACATCACCGGAACCTGACAAGTAGTCGGTCTAAATGCACTCGATTACAACTTGAGTGCAACGGAACAGGACCCTCCCGTCAAAAGGAGGGTCTTGGAATTGCAGTTCGAGAACGACCTGACTAATCGACCCGATTACTCCAAAAACCCCTGCTCCGCCAAATACCCCAGCACCGTATCCGAATAGCCCTTGTGCGATTCGCGGGTGTACTTGACCACGGTGTAGATCTGGGCCAGATTCTCGACGCCTGAGTCCTCGATCCGCGCCCGCAGTTCGGGGAAGCTCATGTAGCGCTCCCAGCCCTTGCGATCGCGCTCGGCGTAGATGGCTTCGATGTCGGCGTCGCTGTAGTCCTGGTAGATCTCGTCGTGCACCACGCCCGTACAGCGGCAGGCGGTCGCGCGGGGCGGGGTCTTCGTCCGGCCAGCCCAGGGAGAAGCCGACGACGGGCACCACGCTCTGTGGCAGCTGCAGGATTCGGCCGATCTGGTCGCAGTTGGCCAGCGTGCTGCCCATGTAGCAGATGCCCAGCCCGCGCGCTTCGGCGGCCAGGGCCACGTTTTGCGAGACGAGCGTGGCGTCGATGGCGGCGATCATGAAGCTCATGAAGTTGTCGAAGTTGTCGGGCGCGTCGTTGAGCCGCAGCCAGTGGCGCATGCGGTGGAAGTCGGCGCAGAAGGTCAGCAGCACCGGCGCGTCGAGCACCATGCTCTGCTCCATGTGAGGCTCATAGAGCTGCTCGCGCATGGCCCGGTCGCGGGTGACGATGATGGAGTAGGTCTGCATGTTGCCCGACGACGAGGCGCGAATGCCTGCGTCCAGGATTTCGGTCAGCAGGTCTTCGGGCACGGGGTCGGGCCGGTACTTGCGAATGGATCGGTGCCGGTGAATGGTGTCCAGGGTGGACATGGTTGGTTGCGTTGGGCTGTAAGCTGATTGAACCATAACGTCTTGATTATGACACACTGTCGGGATTGCTGTCACCCGGTTACGGGACCATCAGGCTTCCCTGCGGCCGTTTCCTAGTTTGTTTCCAGGCCAAAGCCGCGCGGAAATAGCGGCGTCGCGCCAGTTTGCCCGAAAGGCACGTCGTTCATGCGCGCCGGCCATGCATAGCTCAGGCGGCCGCTGAAAGGGGTGTCGCCAAACAGGCCATCGGCTACCCCCGCACCTTCGCTGCCCGGCAGCCACGCGGCAACCCAGGCGTCGGCCAGCGCCAGATGGTCGGTGATGACCAACGGCCGGCCCGACAACAGGATGACCACCAGCTGCTCGCTCTGCGCCCGCATCCGAGTCAACAGAGCCACCTCGGCGGTGGAGAGATTCAAGTCAGCCCGGTCGCCCACGCCCTCGGCATAGGGCTGCTCGGACAGAACAACGATGCCCACATCGGCCCGGGTGCCTTCGGCCAGCACGCGGCTGAAGTTGCCCCGTTGGTTGAACGCCACGCGCGTATCGGGGCCGACGGCCGCTTCGATGCCTTCCAGAATGGTCGTGCCCGCGGTGATAGCGCCGGGCTTGCCCTGCCACTCAATCGTCCAGCCGCCTGCCTGCAGCCCGATGTCGCCGGCCCCTTCCCCGGCCACAACAATCATCGGCGTCGCCTTGTCCAGAGGCAGCACGTCACCGTCGTTTTGCAGCAGCACCAGCGACTTGGCCACCGCCTCGCGCGCCAGCGCACGGTGGTCGGCCGATCCGACAAGATTCGCGAACGCCGCGCCGCCGTCGGGTTGGTCGAACAGGCCCATGGCAAACTTGGCCCGCAAGATGCGCCGCACCGCATCATCGATGCGCGCCAGGGGCACATCCCCCCGCTCCACGGCGCCCGTCAGGGAGGCGATGAAGCCCTTGTAATCATATGGCACCATGTTCATATCGATACCGGCGTTGATCGATTGGGCCACCGCCGTGTCGAAATCGCGGTTGACCTGATCCACACCTTGCCAGTCGGAAACGATGAAGCCGGGGAAACCCAGCTCGTCCTTCAGCACGTCGGTCAGCAGATAGCGCTGCCCGTGGAGCTTCTCGCCGTTCCAGCTATTGAACGAGGCCATCACGCTGAGCGCGCCATCCTCGACGGCCTGCACATAAGGCGGCAGGAACAGCTCGCGCAAGGTCGCCTCATCCATCTGTGTGTCGCCCTGGTCCAGCTGGTACGGCACATTCATGATGTTTTGCGTCGCCGTGCCCCAGGTCGTGCCCCCATCGCCGATGAAATGCTTGGGCGTGCCCAGCACCGCCGCCGGGTCGGCCAGTCCCAGCCCGTTTCCGGCGTCTTGCAGACCCAGTAAATAGGCCTGGCCCAGCTCGGTCACCAGCGCAGTGTCGTCGCTGAAGCCCTCGTAGGTGCGGCCCCAGCGGATGTCTTGCGGCACGGCCAGCACCGGGCCGTAGTTCCAGCGAATCCCGGTAGCGGCCGTTTCCAGCGCCGTGGCCCGGGCAATGCGCCGCACCAAATCAGCGTCGCCCGTGGCGCCCAGGCCGATGTTGTGGGGAAAGACCGTGGCGTCCTTAAGGTTGGCGTGGCCGTGAATGGCATCGACGCCGTAGATGAGCGGGATGCCCAGCCGCGACGCCCTCGCCTCGGCCTGGAAGCCGCCGACCATCTCGGCCCAGGCTGTCCACCGTATTGGATGACGGCGAGCCGCCGCCACCGCTCAGGATGCCGCCAATCCCCAGCGGGGCAATGTCGGCCGTATTGATGCTATCCTTTTCCACAAGCGTCATCTGGCCAATTTTCTCAGCCAGCGTCATTTGGCTGAGGAGCGCCTCGATGCGGGCTTCAATCGGGTCGGTCGGGTCGGTCGGGTCAGTTGCAGGCTGTGACGCGTCGGCGGCCCCCTCGGTTGTCGCCGGAGCATCAGGCACCATTGTCGGCACGGGCGCCGGTGCGACAGTTGCCGTCGAGCAGGCTGCGGCAAAGATCAAGACCAGCGAGAGCAGTGTGACTATGCGATAGATGAGATGTTTGTTCATGCCAGGGATGCTCCTATGGCGGGGATTGTAGCACAGCTACTCCGCCTTGTGACCCGCGAATATGCGTGCCTTCGGCGCTGCGCACCCACGCCGGGCCATTTCTGTTTCGGGCTAACTGGTGGCGGCGACTCTCGACACCGCAGTGTCACCAATTTGTCACTATTATCCATGACGGTGTAGACTGTACCATGGAGTGATTTGGTAGCGGGCTATCACACGAGGCGAAAGTCAGCATGACTGGCGACGAGAAAGACATTGATCAGGACAAGAGCGAAGAGCAACGAGCAAGCCGGGTTGGCGTTGGCGTAGCTCTAGGTGCGGGCCTGGGTGCAGCGCTGGGCGTAGCAATGGGAAATATTGCTATCGGTGTCGCTGTCGGCGTCGCGATTGGCGCTGCAGTCGGAACAGCCCTCTCCCAATCAGGCCGATAAGCAATACTTTCGACCCTTGCGTTTCTTGTTTGCCTAAACAGTCAACCCAACGACCGGCGTATCTTGAGAGCAATGCCCCGACATCTTCATAGCCTGAGCATCGCATTGGCGACGTGATCCGCAGCGGACGTTCGGTCTCTGCCTTGCCGCCTCACACCGTCTCAAAACCAAACTCAGCCGCGGTCGGTTCACTGCGGACCGCAAGCCCTACGATAGCGTGTTCGTCTCCTGCATGTGCCGATACGACTCGGCCACCAGTTCGCGCAGCACGTCCTGATCCACATCGGCCAGTTTATTGATGTAGAGACACGACTTGCCGAGCGTATGCTTGCCCAGCTTGGCCAACAGGTCTTCGTAGTGCTCAAACCCTGGCATGATGTACAACGTCATGCTTTGCTTGCGGGGCGAGAAACCGACGAGAGGCATATCACCCTCGCGGCCGGACTCATACTTATAATGATACGAGCCGTAGCCGACGATGCTGTTGCCCCAGAGCTTCGGCTTCACGCCGGTCACGTCGTTCATCAGCGCCATCACGGCATAGCCGTCTTCACGGCGGCGGTCGTTTTCCACGCTGTCGAGGAACGCCACCACATCGCCGTCGTTCTGCTGTGTCTTGTTCTCAGCCATTCGCTTTTCTCCTTGCCTTACGCTTCACCATAGCCCGGCGGCGGCCGATGGATGATCTCGCGCCGCTCGAACGGCACACTGTCCCCGGCAGGGTCAGGCCATTCGAGACAGGCCGCAATCGCATCGGGGATCATGATCACCTGAGCCTGGGCATCACGCGCGCCATAACTGTGGTCAATACAGGCCATATGATAGGCGATGTGGTCGTGGTCGAGCGAATGGGGCGAGGTCTCGACCTCAGCGCCGCCCTGCCCTTGAATCGAGAACCAGGTCAGGTACTCATCCTCACCGATCAATTCGCGGAAGATGACCTCGACCTTCATCTCCTCGCGCACCAGCGTCTCCTTGACCTCGTCCATACGGCCGTTTAGCATCGCCAGCCACTCGTCTACCTGCTGCGTCCGGTCAGGCCGCACTTTGTATCGAGTCAATTCAACGCGCATGGTCACTTCTCCCGCCGGGCTGGCTAACTTTACATAAATTCGTCGAACGCCGTCCAATCGGTCAGGCGAATGGCTTGCGCCCGACGCAGCGCGGCCGTTTCAACAGAGGCTATCACCGCCACTCGTTCGGCCGTATCGCGCGTGGCCATGAGCCGCAGGGTGTCGTCCCACACCTGGTCGCGCCAGCCGGTGAGCAGTCGTGACAGCAGTCGTTCGTCGGCCGGGCCCATCAGCCGATCGATCCAGTCCATAATGGGCATGGCGGGCTCCAGTACCTCATCCTGCACGGCGTCGATGGTGTCGTTAATGATGAGGTTAACGGTGTCGTAGTCGGTGCGGCGGGCGCGGCGCTGATCGGCCGACAGACCGGCCCAGTCCGGCCGGAGCAACTCTTCAAGCGTCAGCACCAGATCGTAGTTGATGTGGGCATTGACGCCCAGCAGCAGCTTCTGAATCGCCCAGGTTTCGCGGTCGGCCGATGCGCTGTGGGCCACCTGCCAAACGGGTGGCGCGGCGGACGTCTCCCGCTCGTAGGCGTCCAGCGCGGTGAAGTAGTATTCGGCAAAGCGGTGGAGCAGTCGTCCGACCCACGGGCCATCGGCGAACCTGCGCCCGTCGATGCCCGCCAGCATGTTGTGGGTCATCATGCTGTAGCACTTCAGGAACACGCCGCGCGCATCATCGGCCGCTTCCCACTGCTGGGTCAGCGACTGCATGCGCACAACCACCGGAGCTGCATGGTAACCGCCCGGCGGAATCACGTCAATCTGTTCGATACGGTGCCTCCACCTCAATCTCACCCACGAACTCCGGCAGGTCCGCATGGCCCAGCGCCTGCCGGATCGCCAGGATTTCGCCGGTATGGAACCAGTAGTGGTAGATCATTCGCTGCAGGCCGGAGCCGTGAGTCTGGACCCAGATGGGGCCATGTTGTTGCAGGATCACGTGGATGGATTCGGCCGTCAGACTGTCCAGAAACGGGTCGGCCTGCCCCGTCACATCCACCCAGATGGCGCGCATTTCGCTGTAAGACGGCGTGGTCATCGGCCCGCCGGACGCCACCAGCTCGTTGAGCAGCGGGTGGGGCGTCTGCTGTTGGGCCAGCGTCAGCCAATAGCGCTGCTCGTGCCAGGCCATATGACCGACAATCCAGCTGATGCAGTTCATGCGGCCGATATGCTCGGCCGCATCGTCATCAGTCAGGCCTTCCAGACTGCGCAGCCATTCGGCGCGGGTGAAGCGGAATTGAACGACTAACGGGTGGGGCATACGTTGTCTCCATAGATCAGGGCTTGGTAAGGATAGCTCGTCCGATCGCGCAAGTATAGTATAGCCACACCCGGCTATCCTCGCTAAGTGCCTGATGGGAAATATTGCGCCCGCGGGATAGATTCCCTGGTCGCAGCCTGGCCCTGTCCGTGGCTGTGGTCTTGGTGAACGCGCTATTCTTGCAGCGTGTCATTGATCGGCCAGCGTACGAATGCCCTCGTTCCCTCCTGGAGCCCTGGGCTTTCTATCCACACGGTTCCGCCATAGAATTCGACGATTAATTTGGTCAACGATAGACCAAGCCCAACGCCGGGCACGGCGCGCGAGCGAGATTTGTCGGCGCGATAAAAGCGCTCGAACAATCGCGGCAGGTCTTCTGCGGCAATGCCTTGACCGGTATCGCTGATCGTGTGCATCACGTAGTCGGTTTCCGGTACGATCTGCCAGATGATTTGGCCACCGGCCGAGGTATATTTCATCGCGTTGCTGAGCAGATTGCGAAAGACAATGGCCATGTGATTCTGCCCGGCGAAAACATCGGGCGCCGGATTCGGGGCCTCCAGCACCAGGGTGATCTCTCGGGCAGCTGCCTCCGGGGCAACCTCAGCAATCAGACTGCGGGCCAGGCGAACACTATCAACCGATTCCCTGCCCACCTGTAGCCGCCCGGCATCGAGCTGGGACAACAGCATCAGATCTTGCACGAGGTTACCTAAGCGGCGGGTTTCCTCATCGATCTCGACCACGTATTGCTGGGCCAAATCAGGTTCAAGGGTACCTTCGCGCAGCGCCTCGCTGCGCAGGCGAATCGCGGTCAAGGGCGTCCGCAGTTCGTGGGAGGCATTGCTGGCAAAAGCACGTTGCTCCTCGAGCATGTTCTGGACTTGGTAACTCATCTGGTTGAAAGCCCGCGCAACCTCGCCGAATTCATCCAGTTGATTCTCCGGTACGTGCTGGGTGAAGTCCCCCTGGGCGATATGTAAAGAGGCCTCCCGCAGTTGATCCAGGGGCCGGGTCAGTGTTGTTGCCAGCCAGTAGGCCGCGATGGCGGCGAGGATCGTCAGGGCCAGCACCGCTCCGGCCAACGCCAGCCATCGCTGTCGAATAAGCGCTTGGGCATCGGAAAGTGGCGCAGACAGTTGGACTACGCCCAAAATCTGACCGTCTTCCAGGATGGGTGCGGCGACAAAGACAGTGTTAGCGCGAACATTGGCGCCGACAGAGCCGTTGAGCGCGGCGTTGATTTCCGGGCCGTTGACATCACTGGGACTGTCCGTGCTGCCGGCGAGAATACGGCCACGTCCATCGAGAACAACCGCGTTAACTTGAGTCTGGTTGGCGTAGGTTAACAGCGCCTCCTGGACGAGGGCCGAATTAGATTCGCCTGTTCGCAGCGCCTCCACCGGTTCCTTCAACGCCTCGGCCACTAACTGCGCCTGGTTTTCCAGCCCTCGGGTGAAATCCTGGGTCGTGCCGGATGAGATCTGGCTGCCGGCCAGCAATACCAGGATAGTGAATCCCACAAGAATTAGCCCGACATAGGCAAGCAGCAGACGCATTCGAAGTGAAGAAAACTGGAAGCTCATTCCGGCTCTCTCAGATATCGATAGCCGACACCGCGCACCGTTTGGATAAGGCGCGGATCACTAGGGTTGACCTCGATTTTTTCCCGCAACCAGCGAATATGAACATCCAACGTACGGGTATCACCGAGCCAGTCAGTACCCCAAACGCGATCGAAGAACTCTGTGCGGGTGATCACGTCTCCCGGACGACTGAGTAGCAGCACCAGGAGATCATATTCTTTCTGACGCAAACGGAGTTCTTGGCCGTTCTTGAAGGCGCGATGGGTATTGAGCTCCACACGCAAGTCGCCGGCTTCCAGAACGTCGTCAGTCACTTGCCGGCGCCGATCCAATTCCACCCGCCGAAGTAGCGCACGCAGCCGGGCGATAAGTTCACGGGTGCTGAAGGGCTTCGTCAGATAGTCATCAGCCCCTAGTTCCAGTCCCAGGATACGATCGACCTCATCGCCCAGGGCGGTCAGCATGAGGATCGGGACAGTGCTCTCCTGGCGCAGGGCGCGACACACCTCCCAACCGTCCATTTCAGGCATGAGCACATCCAGGACCACTACATCCGGTTTTTGGCTGATGGCCATCACAAGGCCGTCGCGCCCATTTGAAGCCACCGCCACTGAGAAGCCGGCCTGAGTCAAGGCTCGGGCCAAAGGCTGCGTCAACACACGTTCGTCGTCTACGATCAGAATGGAGGTCACGAGGATGATTGTGACTCAGGAAACCGATCTCATCAATGGCCGGGAGCAGATTTAAGCTGGATTTAACAAGGTTTAGCCCACAGTTAACCCAGCGCGGGGTCAAATGGTATAGGCTTGGAGTATTGATTCAAGCGATTATCGAAACACGCTGCAAAGAAAGGAAAAGACCATGACGACACAGAACCGAACGCGACGACCGAAGAGAAGCACCGGCGGACTGAAGATACTACTCCTGGCTAGTAGTGTTCTGACCTCGCTGGCGGGCACGCAACTACTCAATATCCAGGCAGCGCTGCAGCCGGCCGCAGCCGTAGCGGATACGCAGGTGACAGCGCCGGCACCTCAGGAACCGCAGTTTGAGCTTGTCGTGGTAGCAAGTGCTGATGGTCGGCAACAAGTCGCCCTTCGGCAAATCCAGCAAACTGGACAACCGCAGATGAGGCCGATTGCCCGTTCGCGTTCCTCCAACTAAAGCCATGACATTAATACACCCAGAATCCTGGCGGTCATACGCCTTCCAAGCCATGGGCAGTCATATTGTCTTGTGGCTGGAATCTGCAGATATGGCGGCTACCATGAAGGCTTTTCAGCACGTTGAAGCGTTGTTTGGAACTGTTGAGCAGGCACTGAGCCGGTTTCGATCGGACAGCGAGCTATCCCGGTTCAATGCACGGCAGGGTGAATGGGTGCCTGTTTCTGAGCTGCTATGGGAGCAGGTGTTGCTCTCGGTGCAAATGGCCGCCGCGACGAACGGCCGTTTCGATCCCACATTGCTCACTGCGCTGGAAAACGCTGGCTACGTCCATAGCTTCGAACCCCGGGCCGGCAACGCCTGGAGCAGCCTATTCCCGGAGTCAGCACCGGCCCTGGGGCAGTGGCAGACTGTGGAATTTGATGAAACTCGCCGCGCGCTGAGAGTGCCGCCAGGGGTCCAGATTGACCTTGGCGGCATTACCAAGGGCGACACTGCCCAGAAGGGAATCGCTCTGATGCAGGCCATCGGACCATGCCTGGTGGATGCCGGTGGTGATCTGGTGGCCGGAGCGGCTCCAGACGGCTACCTTGGCTGGCCGGTGGCGATCAGCAGCCCATGGACAGATTCGGCCACAGAACCGCCCGATCTGGCCGCTTTGTGGTTGGCCGATGGGGCCATGGCCACCTCCGGGGTCGACTACCGGACATGGCACCAGAATGAAACGCGCATGCACCATATCATCGACCCGCTCACGGGTAGCTCGGCAAACACCGATGGCTTGACCGTGACGGTGATGGCCCCAGATGCGGCTACGGCTGATGCCTGGGCCACGGCGACGCTGGTTGGGGGTTCAGCACTGGGCATGCACGCGCTCTTGGAACAAGACCTGGCCGGGATGATGATTACTCAAGACGGCCGTATTCTGGTCACGCCTCAAATGGATCAACTGCTACAAGGTCAGCCTGACATGGTGACCGCCTAAAGAATTAGAAACATGACAAGCACGAAGAAACCTGATACGAGCGATAGTAAGTGGAACAAGGCCTTGGCCCTCACATTGACCATGACAGCGGGACTGGCCGGGGCCTTTGGCTTATTAGTTGGCGGCTGGCTACTGGCAAATTCCGCATCCGGCGCCACCATCGGCGATGCGTTGGCCGTAACGGCGCGAACACCCTGGTATTTCTCGCGCTCAGCGGGACTGGTGGCCTACATGCTGCTGACCGCGTCCACCGCCTGGGGGCTCCTGCTGAGCACCAAGTTGCTGAAGGAATCGATCCCGGCGTCGTTAAGCCTTGCCCTGCACAACATTCTTTCCTGGCTGGCCATCTTGTTAACCGGCATGCATGCTCTGGCGCTTCTATGGGACAACTACTACAGCTACTCCCTGTCAAGTCTGACCATTCCCTTTGCGGGGCCTTACCGTGCAGGTTGGGTCGGCCTGGGCATCATCGGGTTCTACCTGATGGTCATCACGTCGATCAGCTTCAGCTTCCGCAAGCAGATCGGGCAGAAACGGTGGAAGCAACTACACTACGCCACGTTCGCGGTCTTCGGTCTGGCCTCCCTCCACGGAATCATGGCCGGGACAGATAGCGGCAGCACGTGGATCCAGGCCATGTATTGGGGCAGCGCTCTCGTCGTCCTTGGCTTGACGACCTACCGCGTCCGTCGTGGCGATGGTTCCCTGCGCCGAGAGATCGCTTCCTAGCCACAAGTGGATTGGCCGGCGGACGAGCCGTCTCGCAGTGGATCAATCCCCTCATGGGGGATCCTTGATTTACAGCGCGTAATACAACCGCGCGGCCACACGTCCGGCCTCGCCCAATGCCGTGGCTGCGGTGCCGCGCACGAACTCAATTTGCGCGCCGGCATTGAGCGCATTGATTAGCAGCGGTTCCACCATGGCTGAATCGTCAGGATAGACCAGTGCCAGCACCTGGATGGCGGCGCGGTCGGACGCTTCGGCCACGGCGTCATAGCCCAACACACCCCGGCCGCCGGTTTTCTTGGCCTGGCCGATGATGTCGTCAACCAGGGCCACCTCGTGGTCGCGCTCGGCTTGCTGGGCAGTCTCACGGACGCGGTCGGCAATCTCGTGCGGCGCGGCATCGAACGGGATGGGCAGGACGGCAATGACGCGCTCCTGAATCGCCGGGTGCAGCTCACCGCGCAGGGCATTGGCCATCACGACGTTGCCGCCCAATACCACGCGCTGCACATCGCGGTTCTGCAGGAAGAACTTGTCGACGCGCCCGGCAATATCGCGAATGAAGCGGCGGTCGAGTTCATCCTCACGCATCTGGATATCGGCCGAGTGGGCGGCCTTGCGCACCTGGCGCAACCACGCTTCGTCCGATTGCACATCGACTTCAGCCGTTGTCTGGCCCAGCGACAGCAACAGCGCCCGCGCCTGGTCCTCGGCAATCAGCACGACCAGATGCTGCTCGTATTCGTCCAACGCCCAGAGGAACTCCTGCATGTGGGGCTTGCCATAGTAGACGGCATTGTCGATCTTGATGGGCAGTTCGTAGTGATACTCGGCGCCGGGGCTGACGAACAGAACCAGCGTCTTGCCCTCCGGCCGGTAGTTGCTAATGGCGTTGTCCAGCCGCTTGCGCGTGCGCGCCCACGCCGTTTCCGGCGACTCGTCGCTCAGACGGACCTTTTTCCACTGACGCATCTGGCCGGGGTCCATGGTTTCTTCAAACTTGTCAATGGCGTTCTTCAGAAAGATGCGCCAGGCCGGGTTTTCGCTCTGGTTATCGCGATCGGCCGGGTCGACGTTGAGATAAAGGGTGAGATAGTTATCACCTTCATGGTCACCCGCATACTGGGCGAAATCGTGAATGAGTTCGTTGGCTTCGCTAATCATCGGCAACTCCTTTGAGGTTGTGCGGTAGATATCTCGATTGATTTAGGATAGCACAAACTCGGCCGATCGTCCGGTAGTGGGCGGGTAATTTCGAACGCCGGGTACCCGCGCGGAGCTGCTGGGCAGCCATGCCACATCGCGTTCGCTGAGACATGATATGTGTCACCCGGAACGTATACCAAAAGGCACTAGGGCCAGACGACACGACCGGGTAGACTGGCTGCAGGTTGGATGGCAATTGACCCAAGGAGGTACTATTCCATGACCACGGCAACCTATAAACGCAACATCTTCCAGCGCATTGCCGGCAAGCCGCAGACGCAGCCTCCGGCCGATCCCGACTGCTGGTCCTACCAGAGCGAAAGCGGCCGGCTCTTTGTCGACCTCACGCGCGCCCGCGAGCTGGCCGTGCCCTGGGGCGCGATCAATATCGATGACCCGGAGCTGCCGGTGCCAATACTCATCTTCCGCGACGACAGCGGCGCCTATCATGCCTTCTGCAACCTGTGCGGCCACGGCGGCCGGCGGCTGGATCCCATACCCGGCACCGGAACGCTGATGTGCTGCAGCATGGGCAAGTCGACCTATGACTATGAGGGCAACGTCATCGGCGGCGCGGCCGAAAAGGGCGTCCTGCCGTTCGCGGTAGAAGTCCAGCCGGCCCGGCTGATCGTGACGATGCATACGGCCGAGTAGGCGATCACAAGTACCGGTGCCAAGGGCCGCTTGCTTCAGTGCAGAATTGCGCGACTTCACACTGCCCTAAATTGACCGAAAGCCTCTCAAACGCGTCGTACGGCAGGTCATCGCGACCAGCTGCACGACACGTTCCAGATTAATCTCTGCTTACTTTTCGCCGCCTAACAGCCACATTTCGCTCATTTCTGAGTAGTTTCTGCTTACCTACACACCCCTGCCGGTGGATAGCGGTGGGGATATCGGTTGCCACCGGAGCCCAGTCCAGGGACTTCGGCAGCAACATAACCAGCGTAAGGAGATCAATGATATGAGTAGACTACGAATGTGGAACGCGATGGCCGGGCTATTGGTGGTAGCCGGGCTGATGGTCGTCTTTGGCGCGGCGTTGAGCGTCGCGGCTGATGAGGAACCGTTGACCGGCCGCATACGCGTGGCCCACTTGGCCCCGTTTGCCATGGACCCTGATACGGCCGTCACGATTGTCCTGAACGGCGATGTGTTTCAGACCAACTTCGCCTATGGTGACTCGACTGCGTATGTTGAAGTACCGGCCGGCGAATATGACGTGGCCATTTTTGTCGGTGACAGTGACGAGGCGGCCATCACCTCGACCGTCATGGTCGACGGTGGCAAGGATTATTCCGTGGCCGCTATTGGCGACGGCACCAATCAGACGCTCGAGCTGTTGGTTCTGGAAGACGATAACACCGCCCCCGCCGCCGGTCAGTTCCACCTGCGCCTCGGCCATCTGGCGCCCGTTTGCTTCGGGTGACGCCACGGCCGATGTGCGACTACAGGATGGCACCGTCGTCGCTGATGACGTGACCTTCGGTGACGTGACCGGTTACATCCCGCTGGCCGCCGGTGAATATGACCTCAAAATCACCACGCCGGACGGCGCCACGACCCTCATCGACCCTGCGCCGGTCACCTTCAATGAAGGCGACATTGTGACCGCCTTCGCCACCGGCAACGGCACCATGCAGGACCTGGGCGTCTTCGCCTGGCCGGTCGACGTGGAAGGCTTCTTCCTGCCGTTGGCTGAGCCGGAGGCGATGACCTATCTGCGCGTGGCCCACCTGGCCCCGTTTGCCATGGGCGCCGGCAGCAGTGTGACTGTCAGCCTCAACGGCACCCCCGCACTGACCGATTTCGAGTACGGCGATTCCTCCAAGTACATCGAGCTGCCCGCCGGTGAATACCTGGTGGAAGTGCTGCCCGGTGGCGGACCAACCGTGGCGATCTCGGCTACCGTCGATCTCATGGCTGATACCTACTATTCGGCCGTTGCCATTGGTGACGGCGCCAACCAGGACCTCGGCCTGCTGGCACTGGAAGACGATAACGCCACTCCCGCCGCCGGTCAGTTCCACCTGCGCCTCGGCCATCTGGCCCCATTTGCCTCGGGTGACGCAACGGCCGATGTGCGCCTGCAGGATGGCACTGTCGTCGCTGATGACGTGAACTTTGGTGCCGTGGCCGGCTTTGTTGCGCTGCCTGCCGGTGAGTATGACCTCAAGATCACCACGCCGGACGGGGCTACAACCCTGATCGATCCCGCGCCGGTGACCTTTGCGGAAGGCGACATTGTGACCGCGTTCGCCACGGGTAACGGCACGATGCAGGACTTGGGCGCCTTCGCCTGGCCGGTCGACGTGGAAGGCTTCTTCCTGCCGTTGGCTGAGCCGGAAGCGATGACCTACCTGCGTGTCGCCCACCTGGCCCCGTTCGCCATGGGCGCCGACAGCAGCGTGACCGTCAGCCTTAACGGGACGCCGGCATTGACCGAGTTCGAATACGGCGATTCGACGGCCTACATCGAGCTGCCCGCCGGTGAATACCTGGTGGAGGTGCTGCCCGGTGGCGGGCCGACCGTAGCGATCTCAGCCACGGTCGATCTCATGGCCGACACCTACTATTCGGCCGTTGCCATTGGCGATGGGGCTAACCAGGACCTCGGCCTGCTGGCACTGGAAGACGATAACACCGCTCCCGCCGCCGGTCAGTTCCACCTGCGTCTGGGCCATCTGGCCCCGTTCGCCTCGGGTGATGCGCCACGGCCGATGTGCGCCTGCAGGATGGCACTGTCGTCGCTGATGACGTGACCTTCGGCGATGTGACCGGTTACATTCCGCTCCCCGCCGGTGAGTATGACCTCAAGATCACCACGCCGGACGGCGCCACGACCCTCATCGACCCTGCGCCGGTCACCTTCAATGAAGGCGACATTGTGACCGCCTTCGCCACGGGCAACGGCACGATGCAGGAGCTGGGCGTCTTCGCCTGGCCGGTCGACGTGGAAGGCTTCTTCCTGCCCAGCATCTACCGACTGTTCCTGCCGATCATTCTGCGCTAGGCTGCCAACGGGCGGTTGCGAGAGTGGATTAAGAAAAGCCAGGCATCCTAACAGGTGCCTGGCTTTTTTGATGGTGGGATTTGCCCCCAGGATGGGGACGAAAAACGGCCGGGCCCGTAACGACGGCCGGCGGATAATCCTTCCAGACGGGCGACGGCCGTTAGGCCAGCCGCATAACCAGCAGCGACACAGCCAACAGAATAGCGGCCGGAACAACCAGCCGGTACGTGATGCTGCGTAATGGATTGGGCGTATTCACTCGTTCTTCTCCACGGTCGGCGCGGCCCCATGCTGCGCGTGACCCTTCACCAATACTATACGCGCGACGTGTTATCGGGTTGTAATCGGTCGGTTAACAGTTGGTTAGCCAGCGACTGCTCCGCCCCACCCCACGCGCGTTGCCGGTTCGGTTGCTAAAAGATGCGATCGCGCCGCAACCAGATCGCCAATATAAAGGCAATTCCCGACAATGTGGGAATCAGGACAAACAAGGCCGCATAAAGTTCGGTGCTCATATCGGAAGAAATCATAGCAAAATGCCCCCTGCCTGTCACGCAACTCATCGCCGGTGATCACCCAACGGCGGGGCGACGGCCGTTCGGGCTTGGCGCGGCGATACCCACCCGTCCGGGCAAGCAGCACGCGCGGGCCGCCGGCCTTGAGCGATCAGGGATTCGTATTGATTGCTCCCGTGGCCTGTCAACGACCGTTGACCCGCACCACACGATATCGCTGAAAACCCGCAACGGCGTGGGGCAACCTATTCACAGGGTTGGCCCGCTATGTTACTATAGGCTCACCGCACACCGGAGATGGTGTCGGCGGGTCAGACACCGCTTGACGTCGAGGGAAAGCACGGGTGAAGAAGCGAGCAACGCTCATCAAAACGGTCGGGGCCATTGGGGTGCTGGTGCTGTTGACTGTCTGGTCCGGCTCCCCCGGCCTCAACGCCGCGCGGCTGTCGATGCCGGCCGGGCCGCCGCCTCTGGCCGACGCTGTGCCAACCGACACAGCGACTCCAACAGCGACACCATCAGCGACACCGACCAACACGCCGACCGCGACCCCGACCACAACGGCCACCACAACGCCAACCTCCACGGCCACGACAACGGCCACAGCCGCCACAGCATCCGCGACCCCCACCGCCACAGCGACCCTCAGCCAGACAGTTACCGCCACGCCTACCGCCAGCCTCACACCCACGGCCAGCGTCACGCCGACCCCCACCAGCGACGGCACGACGACGCCCACGTTCACCCCAACGGCCACGGGCACCGCGTCCCCCACCGGATCACCGACGCCCAGCCCATCGGCGACCGCAACCGAGGTCGCGTCCGAAACACCCACGCTGACGCCCACCGCAACCGTGACCGTGACCTCAATCGGCCACGCCCACCGACACACCAACCGCGACAGAGACTGCCACGCCAACGACCACCGCCACGGCTCAGCCAACCGATCTGCCGCGGATCTATCTCCCAGCCATTACCTACAACCCTAACCCGACGGCCACCCCAACCATGACGCCCACGGCAACGGCGACCCCATCACCGACAGCGACGCCCACCGCAACGGCCGTCCCGTTTGTGGATTTCGCCAACGGCGACTTTGAGCTGGGGGACAACGGCGATTGGAAACAAAGCTCGGCCTACGACGCTGACCTTGATTGTGGATAAAACCAATCTGCCGCCGTTCATGCAAGATCCGCGCAGCGGTCGGTGGGCCGTGTGGATGGGTGGTTTCGATGATGACTTTGCCTACATTGAGCAGCGCGTCACCGTTCCGACCGCTCGGCCGTATGCGCGCTTCTATGTGCGGGTTCTTTCCGACGACGACTGCGGCAACGACACCAGCCGTGTCATCCTCAACCGCACCACTCACTGTCGACACGATGTCGCTGTGCAAGACCGATGCCATTGCCTGGGGCCGGCGCACGGTCGATCTCCGGGCCTATGCCGGGCAATCGGTTCTGTTCCGAATTCAGGTGGACACCAACGCGAGCAAAGTAAGCCATGTGTTTTATGACGACGTCTCCTTTGTGGCGACGCCCTAGCGGAAGCGCACGTCTCGCCGAGGACGTCATGCCCGCCCGAGATCAGCAACCGGCCCGTTGGTAAAACTGCCCAACAAACTTTCCCCAAACCTATTGACATTGCCCCACTTTTCTGTTAACCTGCTCTTAATCTGGGAGCGCTCCCATCTGGAGCAGCTGGGGATAGGCCTGAAAAGACCCTTTCACCCGGTTAGAACGCCTCTTTTCATCTGATTCGCGCTTGCCGGCGCAAGAAACTGGAAGCGCTCCCAAATTGTGGCGTGAACCTTTGTAGCCATGAGTCACTTAACGCTTGAATCCGTAGCCGAGATTGCCGGCGTCTCCCGATCCACCGTCTCACGGGTCATCAATGGCCAGATCGGGGTGCGGGATGACGTTCGTCAGCGCGTTCTGGAAGTGATCCAGCAAACCGGCTACCAGCCGAACGTGGCGGCGCGAGCGCTGGCGTCCAACCGATCGGGCATTATTGGCCTGGTCATTCCCCATGCGGTCTCAACCCTGTTCAGTGACCCCTACTTCCCGCGCCTCATCCAGGGCATCAGCCTGACCTCCAATGCCAACGATCTGAACCTGACCCTCTTCCTGTTCCACAAAGAGGACGAAGAGGAGCAGCTCAGCAACCGGGTGATCAACGCCGGATTCCTGGATGGTGTCATCATCGCCTCCTCCCATGAAGAGGACCCGCTGATCCCGACCCTCATTGCCAGCAAGATGCCGCTGGTCGTACTGGGCCGGCAGGATCCGTTCCCGGAGGTCAGCTTCGTCGATGTCGATAACTACAATGGCTCCTACGCCGCCACCAGCCATCTGCTACGGCTGGGTCGGTCGCGGGTCGCCCACATTGCCGGGCCACACAAAATGGTTGCCGGCGCCGATCGACTGGCCGGCTACAAGCAGGCCCTGATGGACAAGGGTCATCCATTCGACGAGAACCTGATCTTTGAAGGCGATTTCACCGAGGCCACCGGCTATGTCGGCATGCAGCGCCTGCTGCAGACGCGGCCGGACGGCATTGTGGCCGCCTCAGACCAGATCGCCTTTGGTGCGTGGCGGGCCATCACCGAGGCCGGGCTACAGGTGCCGCGGGACATCGCCCTCACCGGCTTTGACGATCTGCTACCCGTCGGCACAGCCCGACTCAAACTAACGACGATTCGCCAACCCGTAGTTCGCTCCGGGATGGAAGCGGTCAATATGCTTATTGACCTAATCGATAACGGGTTGACCCCGCCGCGCCGGGTCATCCTGGACACACAATTGGTCATACGAGAATCGTGTGGCGCGGTGATGATGTGAGAAGCACAGTAAGAAGGAGAAATGCCTATTGAGAACAGGACTAGGTGAAGAAGGAGTAGAGACAGCGAATCGCAGCGCAAGTGGCTGCTTCGTAACGCAAATTTCAGCAGAACGGGCGCTCCGGCCCACCCTTTCAAGACAGTCCGGAACGCCACGAGATTGGTACAGAATCTGTACCAGCCTCGATTTTAGCAAATCAAGTTTGAGGAGAGGACATGCGTAAGTACACATTATTGTTTGCAGTGTTGGCGCTGTTTGCTTTTGCCCTGGCTGCCTGTGGCGGCGAGGTTCAGCAAGCAGTCGAAGACGCGGCCCCGGCCATAGCCGAAGCCGTGCAGGAAGTTGCCCCGACGGTCCAGGCCGCCGTGGAAGAAGTTGCTCCGACCGTTCAGGCCGCCGTGGAAGAAGCCGTTGCCCCGACCGAAGAGGCGATGGTTGAAGAAGCCCCGGCCGAGGCCATGGGCGACAAGACCGTAGTGAAGTGGTTCGTCGGTCTGGGCACCGGCGGTGATGCCGCTCAGATCGAAGTTCAGAACGCGGTCGTTGAGGAATTCAATGCCACGCATGACGACATCGAACTGCAGATCGAGATCGTGCAGAACACCGTAGCCTATGACACCGTGGCCACCCTCATCGCTTCCGGCGATGCGCCCGATATCATTGGCCCGGTCGGCACCTCCGGTTCCAATCAGTTCGCAGGGACGTTCCTGGACCTGCAGCCGCTGGTTGATTCCACCGGCTATGATCTGGGCCAGTTCCCCGCAGCGTCGGTTGACTTCTACCGCAACACCGATGGTGCGCTGGAAGGTCTGCCCTTCGCCGTGTACCCGGCCATGATCTACTACAGCCGCGACCTCTTCGACGAAGCCGGCCTGAATTACCCGCCGCACGAGGTTGGTGAGCCGTATGTCATGCCTGACGGCACCGAATTGCCCTGGAACTATGACACAGCCCGCACCGTGGCTATGATGTTGACCGTTGACGCCAATGGCAACGACGCCAGCAGCCCGGATTTCGATCCGGAAAACATCGTCCAGTTCGGTTACACTGACCAGTGGCCCGATGACTTCCGTTCCATCTGCAACTCCTGGGGCGGACAGAGCATGGTTGACGCCGACGGCAACGTCGTATGGCCCGACAGCTACGAGACTTGCCTGGAGTGGATGTACGACGGTATGTGGACCGACCACTTCTACCCCAACGCAGCCCAGGAAGGCAGCGAGCTGCTGAGCACGCCCAACGCCTTTGGCTCCGGCAACATCGCCATGGCCCTGACGCACCTGTGGTTCACCTGCTGCATCGAAGGTGCCCCGGTCGATAACTGGGATATGGCTGTTGTGCCCACCAACATGGACGGTGTCACCACCTCCAAGCTGCATGCCGACACCTACCGCATTCTGGACAGCACCGAGAACCCGGAAGCGGCGTTCGAAGTTCTGACCTACTTGATCGGTGACGCTTCGCCGGAACTGACGCTCACCTACGGTGCGTTGCCCATTCGTGAAAACGAGCAGGCCGCGTACTTCGACGCCCAGAGCGCCCGCTATCCGCAGGATGTCGACTGGACCATCGTTAACAAGATGCTGCAGTACCCCGACATTCCTTCGCACGAGCAGGCTTTGCCGAACAACAATCAGGCTCGCGATCGCCTACTGGCCTTCGTGTCTCTGTTGAAGTCGGACGGCACCCTGGACCTGCAGGCGGAAGTCGGCACCCTGGTGTCTGACCTGCAAGCTATCTACGACGCGGCGCCGTAAGACGAATCGGTTCCGCTTAGGCCGCTGGGGGCATGGACTTTGCTCCGCAAAGTTCGTCCATGCCCCCAGCGGCGGCCCTTTACTATTCAAAAAACTGATAACGGTATGGCTGACCGGACACGGAGGCATCGAGGCACTGTTTGGTGCCGGGATGGTTGGTCCAGGTCGGACACAGGAGAAGCCACATGACCGTATTTGATGAATTAAGAACTACCCGAGTTAAGGGTGGTACAAAAGTCGAACGTGGGCCCCTTGAGGTAAAGGCCGGGCGATGGGGGATGTTGTTCATTTCACCCTGGGTGATCGGCTTTCTTCTCTTCACCTTGGTGCCCATGCTCCTTTCCTTCTTAATGACCTTCACCAACTTCAACATTTTGGAGCCGGAGAATATCCAGTTCATTGGTTTGGATAACTACCGGCGCTTTTTCAGCGACCCCGACCTGCGCGCCGCGCTGGAGGCTACTTTCAAGTTCTTCATCCTGGCCGTGCCCTTTTCCGTCATCCAACCGCTGGTCATGGCCGCCATCCTGGTGGCCAAGCCCTTGGCGGGTAAGCGCTTTTTCATGACCCTGTTCTACATGACCTATATGGTGCCGATTGTGTCAGCCATCCTGATTTGGCGCGGCATGCTCAATCCTGAGACAGGCTGGATTAACCGTGGCCTGGAAGTCATCGGCGTGGCTGGTCCCGACTGGCTCAACTCCACGACCTGGGTCTATCCGGCACTCATCTTGATCGGTCTGTGGGGCGTAGGCAATGCCATGCTGTTCATGGCCATCGGGATGCAAAACGTACCCAGAGAGATGTATGAAGCGGCCGAAGTGGACGGTGCGGGCTATTTGCGTAAGCAGTGGAGTATCACCCTACCGCTGGTTACACCCATCATCTTCTATAACTTAGTGTTGGCCGTCATCGGTTTGTTCCAGTATTTTACCGTGCCCTACATCCTCAGCCGGGGCACCGGCGAACCAGGCAATGCTACGTCTGTTTTATAACATCCACTTCTATCGTACGGCCTTTCGTTTTCAGGATATGGGTTACGGTTCCGCCTTGGCCTGGCTGCTGTTTGCCATCGCCATGAGCATCACCGTCTTCATCTTCTGGTCGGCCAAGTATTGGGTCTATAGCCCCGGAGGCAACTCAAAATGACGACGACACCCGTTGACCCGAAGGCCGTGGACCCAACGCCTGTTGCCACACAGTCGTATCCTCGGTACAGTCGCAAATCGCGCGACTTCTTTGCCGGTATCATTGTCACCGGGATAGCGCTGTTTGTCCTGGTCCTTTGGATGTCGCCCTTCGCCTTAATGGTGACGACATCGCTCAAGACTCAGGAGCAGATTCAGAACCCGCGCATCATGCCGGAGTCTCCGGCCCAGTTCGAGTACAACGGCGAGAGCCTGGACATGTTCGCGGTACCCATGCCCGACGGCACTATCCGCGAGATGGCCATGTTCAAGCCCGGCCGTGAGAGCAGCGAGTTCATCGATCCCAGCAACATTGAGGCGGGACCCATCACGTGGGAAGGTCGCTGGCGCGCGCTTGATCCGGCCTATGAGCTGGACATCCAATGGCAGAACTACGTCGAGGCCTTCACCAAGGTCGAGTTCATGCAGCTGTTCCGTAATACCGCACTCATTGCCCTGTTCGGTATCATCGGCACGTCCGTCTCCTGCACGCTGGTAGCCTATGGCTTTGCCCGGTTCCCCATCCCCGGAAAGGAGATCCTGTTCCTCATCCTGATCGCGACCATTGTCTTGCCGCGGCAGGTAACGCTCATCCCGACCTACATCATCTTCCAGCGTCTAGGCTGGGTCGGCACCTGGCTGCCGCTCATCGTGCCCCACTTCTTCGCCAATGCGTTCAACGTCTTTCTGCTGCGTCAGTACTTCCTGACCATTCCACGCGAGATGGACGAGGCGGCCTCAATCGATGGAGCCAGCCCGCCGCGCATCCTGTGGTCGGTTATCCTGCCCCAGTCGTGGCCGGTGATCATCGCGGTGTCGGTGTCGCATCTCATCTTTGCCTGGAACGACTACTTCGAACCACTGATCTACCTGCGTTCCCGACCGGATTTGCAGCCTATATCGGTGGGTGTGCAGGAGTTTAATTTCATCTATGGTACCCGGCCGGAACTGCTGCAGGCGGTTTCATTGCTGGCGCTCATCGTCCCGGTGGCCATTTTCTTCGTGGCCCAGAAGTACTTCATGCAAGGCGTGGTCTTCACCGGCGTCGATAAGTAGCATCCGATGGCCAGTGGCGAGTGACGAATGGCGGGTGCCAATCCTGACCACATCGCTATTCGTAATTCGTTATTCGCCACTCGGATAGGCTTCTCACCTGGTCGGCCGCGGCGTTCTGTCCTCCGCAGACGCCGCGGCACCGACCAACCTGGACTTGAAGCAAGGGGAGGCGCGGGCTAATGCGTCGATATCTCGTTCAGTCGCTCTATGTCCTGCTAACGGCCGTCCTGCTGCTGTTGGCCGCTTGTGCCCAGCCCGCGACCGCGCCTGATGAGGCCACCGCCGCCGACTCCACTGCCCCTCCCGCGACCCTCCCGACAACCGAACCTGCATCTACCGCGGTGGGCACTGCGGGTGCAGTGCCGGCGTCCATTCCCTTCGTCGATCCGGCAACCTGGCCTGCGCCGAAACCGGGCGTGATCCAGGTGGATGCCACCCAGCTATTCGGCCCCATCAGCCCGCTCGTCTACGGCTCCAACATCGACCCGGCCATGCTGGTGCCGCTGGATTTGGTGGATGAAGCATCCGTTATGGGCTTGCGCTTCTTGCGCTTTCCCGGCGGTGGCTATGGCGACCAGAATACGGTCACTCCGGAGCAATACGACAAGTTCATCAAGCTGGCCCGACAGCAGGGCGCGGAGCCCAACATCCACGTGCGGGTAATTGATCGCACCGCGGAAGATGCGGCCGATGTTGTTCGTTATGTCAATGTCGAGCAGGATCATGGCGTGCGCTACTGGGCCATCGGCAACGAGCCGTCGCTGTTCTACAACGAGCTCTACACGGCCGAAAGCTATGCCCAGCTCTGGCGCGAGTTCGCCCTGGCCATGCGCGCCGTGGACCCCGACATCATCCTGGTCGGCCCGGAGATCACCCAGTTCGCCACCGAAGAGCTGGCCTGGCGCTCCGACGTGGCCCGTGCCCGCGAGTGGATGCGCGCCTTCCTGGAGGTCAACGGCGACCTGGTCGATATCGTCTCCATTCATCGCTATCCATTCCCGGCCAGTGCGAATCAGCCCTCCATCAGCGCCGATGAGCTGCGGCCGACCAGCGCCGAGTTCGACGCCTCCATCCCGGAGCTGCGGGCAATGATACGCGAGATAACCGGGCGCGATATCCCCGTGGCCGTGACAGAAGTCAACAGCGACTCCAGCCCCGGCATCGGCGGTGAGGCGTCGCTCGACTCGCCCTTCGCCGCCGTCTGGCTGACCGACGTGCTGGGCCGGCTCATCCGGCAGCAAGTAACCATCGTGGCTCAATACGCCTTCCAGACGGCCGATTCGCGCGGCAGGTGGGGGCTGCTCAACCGCTACAACGTCCGGCCGCAATATTATGTCTACCAACTCTACCAGCGCTTCGGCGACGAGTTGATCTACGCCGCCACCGATGATCCCCTCGTCAGCGCCTATGCCGCCCTACGCGAGGACGGCGCCCTGACCGTGCTGCTCGTCAATCTGGGCGACGACCCTGCCGAGAAGCCGCTGCGGCTGCTGGGTGCGCCGGGCGGATCGGCCGATGTGTACCGGCTGGACGAGGAGCGTGTAGAGGCGGCCACCGTGGCCACGCCCGTGGAGACGCTTGCACTAAGTGACGGCGCGATTGTGACCCTGCCACCCCGCTCGGCGAGCCTGTTCGTGATTTCGGCCGAGTAATCCGATAGGTACAGGTGCCTGGCACTTCAGAAAGTGCAAGGCACCTTTGAGACTCACCATGAAACAAGTAACCACCCGCATCCCCTTCGTCCTTCTATCGGCCGTTTTGCTGCTCCTCGGCAGCTGCAGCCTGTTTCTCGGCGTCGAGAGCACCGTCCAGGCACCCATGCCGCCAACCGTGGAGACGCCGCTCGCCGATCCTGTCGCGCCGCCTACCGCCCAGCCCGGCGGGTTGGTTGTTTCCGCCGACCAATCGCTCGGCCCCATCAGTCCTTATATCTACGGCACCAACTTCGGGCCGTGGGTGGTGGTGCCCTTCGACCTGCTGGATGAGGCCGAGGTCGCGGGCATTCGGATGCTGCGCTTCCCCGGCGGTGAATATGGCGACCGCAACAATCTGCGCGAGCTGGAGATTGATCGCTTCGTCACGCTGGCCCGAACGATGGGCGCCGAACCGACAATCAACGTGCGCCTGCGCGGCGGCACCCCGGAACAGGCGGCCGAGATGGTGCGCTATGCCAATGTGGAGAAGGACTACGGCCTCGTCTACTGGGGCATCGGCAATGAACCGAACCTCTATCCCGACGACTATCAGGCCGAGCAGTTCGTGGCCGACTGGCGGGCCATTGCCGAGGCGATGCGCGCCGTTGACCCGACGATTAAGCTGCTGGGCCCGGAGGTCAGCCAGTTCACCGGCGGCAGCGACCCCGGCCCCAGCGATGCCCACGTCTTTCTCGACACGTTCCTGGCGGCCAACGGCGACCTGGTCGATGTGGTCACCGTGCATCGTTACCCCTTCGGCACCCTGACCGGCGACAAGCCGACCGTCGATCAACTCATGGCGTCTTCGGCTGAATGGGACCGCCTCATTCCCGACCTGCGCGAACGGACCCAGCGCCTGACCGGTCGCGACGACCTCGCCGTGGGTGTGACCGAGATCAATACCGCCTGGACCAAAGACATCTACGACGACACCTCGCCCGACTCCTATTTCAGCGCCCTGTGGCTGGCCGACGTGATCGGCCGCATGATTGGGCAGGACGTCGATATCATGACGCACTTTGTCCTGCAGACCAAGGACAACCAGGGCGGCTGGGGCTTGTTGGCGTCGGACTCGGTGCGCCCCGCCTACTACGTCTACCAACTCTACCAACGCTTTGGGCAGGAGTTGCTCTACACGGCCTCGGACAACGACTTGGTGCAGCTCCTCGCCGCACGGCGCGACGACGGCGCCCTGACGCTGCTGGCCATCAATCGCGGCGCGGCCCCGGCCGACATGCCGCTGTCGCTGGTAGGCCATCCCGGCGGAACGGCCGACATCTTCCGGCTCGACGCCGATCGGGTCACTGCGGGCACCGTGGGCGAGATGGCTGAAACGGCTGAGTTGGCCGACGGCTCTCGGCTCAGCCTGCCGCCGTATTCAGCGACGTTGATCGTATTGCCCTGACGAACGCCCAGTGCGACGAATCGCACTGGCCACGATAGCGGCGGGTTCCTCAACCCGCCGCGGCACCGCCCGAAGCCGGCCGATAGTTGGTCCGCGAAACTGATTGACACCGCCACTATCAGGGTTACAATTCCAATTAGGAGGGGGCGGGCCGCATCATGGTCGTGCCCCTTTGCGCTTCGTGGCCGGTTCGGCCGTGTCGGGTCGAGTCTGTGCCACATCATTGACCTTTCACAGTCCAAAGGAGAAGCCATGTCCACATCCACACCCCCAGTGCGCCGATTGCTCCTGCTCGCGGCCGTTTTTCTTCTCGCCATCCTGGCCACGCCCGTGCTGCAAGCCGACGCGGCCGCCCATGACAACGACATCTGGTGGGGCGATCTCGGCCACAACAGCCGCGACCCGCTCTACCGCAGCCCCGGCGGGGCCGTCCCCACCGGCACGGCTGTCACCCTGCGCCTGCGCGCCGCCGACGGTGACCTGACCGCGGCCAAGGTTCGCATCTGGAACGACCGCCTCGACCAGCAGTCGATTCTCAGCCTGACCAAGGTTGCCTCCGGGGTCACCTTGCCCAACGACGGCAACCTGTACGAGTTCTGGGAGGTGACCCTGCCGCCCAGCGCCGACCCGACCATCTACTACTATCGCTTCATCGCCGAAGACGGCACCGCGACCGCCTACTACGAAGACGACGAGGCCAGAACCGGCGGTTGGGGCCAGACCTTCGGCGAGCAGCCCGGACAACAGCTGGCAGCTGACCCTCTATGACCCCGCCTTCCAGACGCCCGACTGGGTCAAGAACGCCGTCATCTACCAGATCTTCGCCGACCGCTTCCGTGACGGAGACAACACCAACAACCCCGGCGCGGGGGAATTCTTCTATGGCGCGTTCGATACCATCGTGCGCAGCAACACGACCGACTGGAACGCCCGCATCTGCGACCCCCGCAGCGACGCCGGCAGTTCGGCCGTTTGTGCCAACGCTTACAGCCAGAACTTCTACGGCGGCGACCTGCAAGGTGTCATCGACAAGCTCGACTATCTCGACGACCTGGGCGTGACGGCGCTCTACCTCAACCCCATCTTCGAGTCGCCGTCCAACCACAAGTACGACACCAAGGACTTCCTGCTGATCGATGACAACTTCGGCGATCTGGCCCTGTTCCAGACACTCCTCAGCGAAGCCCACAGCCGCGGCATCAACATCATCCTTGACGGCGTGTTCAACCACAGCTCGTCAGACAGCGTCTACTTCGACCGCTACAGCCGCTGGGATGCCAACGGCGATCCGACGACACTCGGCGTCAACGACGGCAGCGGCGCCTGTGAAACCACAACCAGCCCGTTCACCGACTGGTATTCGTTCTCCTCTTATGCAGGCACGCCGCCGTCGCCCTGTTCCGACAATCGTGACTATCCGAAGTGGTTCGGCATCTTCGACTCGCTGCCTGTCTTTGTGCACGACAACCCCGACGTGCGCGACTACTTCATCGACGACGGCACCAACGCGGTCGGCCCCTACTGGATCGACCAGGGCGCCGACGGCTGGCGGCTGGATGTGGCCCCGGAGATCGACCCCGGCCAGATCAACGACCCCAGCAACGACTACTGGGAAGACTTCCGCGCGGCCGTCCACGCGGTGAATCCCGACGCCTACATCGTCGGCGAGGAGTGGGGCAACCCGACCTCCTGGACTGTGGGCGACGAATGGGACGCGACGATGAACTACCAGTTCGCCGCCGCTGTGCTCAGCTTCTGGCGCGACACGTCCTTCACTGACAACGACTTCAACAGCGGCAGTTCGGCCGGACCGCTCAACCCGCTGGATGCCACCGGTGTGGCCGAGCGCCTGCTGAACTTGCAGGAGCGCTATGCCCCCGAAGCGTTCGCGGCCATGATGAACCTGTTCAACAGCCACGACACCAACCGGGTGCTGTTCCTGCTGGACCAAAACGCGGCCACCAACACCACGGCCACCTACAACAATCCGGCCTACGACTGGAGCGACAGCATCACCCGCTACAAGGGCGCGCTCATCATGCAGATGACCCTGCCCGGCGCACCGACCATCTACTACGGCGACGAGGTAGGCACGGTCAACCCGCCGGTCAAGGACGGCGGCACCAACTGGCAGGACGACCCCTACAACCGCGTCCCCTACCCCTGGCTGGACGAGACCGGCACGCCCTACTACACCCACATGCAGAGCAGCACCCAACAGGCCGCCCTGCGCGACTACGTGTCCAACCTGACGACCGTCCGCAACAGCCACCCCGCCCTGCGCACCGGTTCGTTTGATGTGTTCGACAGCGGCAGCAGCAGCGTCTTCGCCTACGGCCGTACCGAAGGCGGTGATGTGCTCATCGTTGTCGTCAACAAGTCGGCCTCGGCCCAGGCTGTCACCATGAACCTGGCCGGCTATGCCCCGGCCAACGCCACGCTCGACGACCTGCTCAACGGCGGCACGGAGAGCATCGCCGCCAATGGTGACCTGTCGGTCAACGTTCCGGCCCACAGCGGCATGATCCTGTCCGTTCCGGGCGCGGTTAGCCCGCCCGACGCGGCAGCCAACCTCTCGGCCAACGCCGCGGCCAACCAGATCAACCTGAGCTGGGACGCGGCCGCGGGCGCCGACAGTTATGACGTCTATCGCAGCCAAGTGAGCGGCGGCGGCTACAGCTTCGTCGCCAACACGGCCGCCACGACCTACAACGACACGTCCGTCACTAACGGCGTGGCTTACTTCTACATCGTGGTGTCGAAAAACGACACGACCCTGGTAACCGGCGACCCGTCCAATGAGGCCGACGCCATCCCCGCCTATCAGATCGGTTGGGCCAACCTGCAGTGGCCGCCGACGCTCAGCGCCACGACCAGCGCCACCGGCCAGACGGACAATGTCTACGGCCAGATCTGGATCGACGGCGTGACCGGCATCGCCGGCGCAACGCCCGGCCTGCTGGCCCAGGTCGGTTATGGTGACACAACCAACACCGGCGACGGCAGCTGGCAGTGGTTTGCTATGACCTTTAACGGCGATTCGGGTAACAATGATGAGTACGGGGCACCCTGCCGCGCAATCAGGTGGGCACGTTCTGCTACACCACGCGCTACTCGACTACCGGCGGCAGCACCTGGTTCTACGCCGTTAACGGCCCGGACGAGGGCAACGCGCACCTGCCCCGGTCCCGTATGGCGTGCTGACTGTCACCCCCGGCGGCGACACGACCGCGCCCGATGCCCCAACCACTCTGGCCGTCAGCGGCGTCACCTCGGCCAGCATCGGCCTGAGCTGGGACGCCCACCCCAACACCGACGGCGACCTGTACGCCTTCCGCGTCTATCGTGAGGATACGGCCGCGCCGGGCTATGGCCTGATCGGCACCGTCACCAACGCCGCAGCCACGTCGTATAGTCGACACGTCGGTCACGGCCGGGCAGACCTACAACTACTACGTCACGCCATCGACACCAGCGTCAATGAATCCGGCGCGTCGAACATCGTGCAGGCCACGGCCGAAAACCTGCTAGTCGATGTGACCTTCCGCGTGACCGTGCCCGCCTTCACCGGCGACACCTACCCGGTCTACATCGTCGGCCCGTTCAACAGCTGGAACCCCGGCGACCCGGCCTACGCGCTGTCGCAGAATTCGGCCACCGAGTGGGAGATCACGCTGTCGATTCTGGACGGCACCAACGTGCAGCATAAGTACGCTCGCGGCAGTTGGGACCGGGTGGAAAAGCAGATCAATGGCTACGACGAAGTGGCCGACCGCTACGTGACCATCGACTATGGCACGACCGGCGACCAACTGGTCGAGGAGACGGTGGCCAACTGGCGTGACCGCATCGTGGCCGGCCACAGCCCGGCCGACGGCGCGACGGGTGTCGACCCCAGCACGGTCATCACCGCATCCTGGAACAAGTGGATCCCCACCCCGCCACCCGGCACATTCAGCGTAACCGGACCGGGTGGTCCGGTCAGCGGCGCCTTCAGCTGGTCCGACACCAACTGGACCCACACCTTCACCCCGGATGCACCGCTGGCGCCGGGAACCTACACGGTCGCCATCAGCGGCAACAACCACAACGGCGACAACCAGTTTGTGCCCACGAGCTTCAGCTTCAGCGTGCCCACCCCGGCCGTTGGCCTCTGTCCGATCGGTGAAGGTGTGGGCCTGCTGCGCACCGATGTCATCGGCTTCGGCCAGACGGGTCGTACGCAAAAGCTGGTCGTGCCCTACTTTGCCGACCTCGATTCGCTCTACGCGCAGTTGGCGGCCGTCGATGTGGGCGTCATGCGCTTTGTGCGCTTCCTGCCCAAGGGGCTGCCCACGATTCAGCTTGAACCGCCGACCAGCCCGGCCTATGAGCCGACGGCCGTGTCCTGGTGGGGCAGCGACATCCCCCCGGTCCAGGTCGTAAAGGGCCAGTTCTTCTGGGGCAGCAAGGGCAACAAAGCCCCGCGCGCCTTCGTCATGTGGCCGACCTACGCCACCGACCAGCTGTATGCCAATGCGATGCAGCCGTTCGGCGACAGTGCTTCAAATTATGTCAACTGGATGCCCGGTTGGACTGATACACAGACGCAGACGCTGAGCATTCCAGCCACGCAGGACGATGGCGCAAACATCACCGTGCACGTGGCCCTGGTGGATGTGGGCGACAACGGCCGTCCGGTCGTCCTGACCGTCGAGGCGGGTGGCAAGTCGGTTGAGCAGGTTATCACCACGGCCAACCAGAAGCGAACGCTCAATCTGTCGGAGGTGGTGCTGGCCGATGTGGCCGCCGGGACGGACGACGTGACTATCACCCTGCATTCGCCGGCACCGAGCGGGCTGTTCCCGGCCGGCGGCGATGCCGCCGCCATGATCGGCGCGGCAGCCAACTATCCCTGCGTCCAACCGTAGCCTAGTCTCATCGCCCCAGGTGCAAGGCACTTCCGAAAGTGCCTTGCACCTTACCCCTTAAACCACACCGCAAGACGTTTCCGTGCCGGCTATGCCTCCCCGTTGGCAACGTTTCGTGTTCATCTCCGGCCTGGTTGTGGTCCTCTACCTGGGCACCTGGTTAATTGCCTCGGCCGGAGCCGAGCGAAGCACTATCGACCATCGTCTCTACGTGCCATTCATCAACACGGGGCTGACCGGTATCGCCTTTGAACCCGTGGCCGGCGGGTTCTCGGTCATTACCGACATCGCCAGTTGCGGCGACGGCCGTCTCTTTGTGGCCCAGCGCGACGGCCGAATTCACATCATCCAGAAGGACGGAACCGTACTGCCGCAGCCGTTTTTGGATATTCACAGCCATATCGAAACCGCCGATCGCGAGCAAGGGCTGCTGGGTCTGGCGTTCGACCCCGACTATGCCGCCAACGGCCGTTTCTATATCACCTACACGCGGGATGTAGACGATCCCGACGTCGCGCCGCTCGTCGTTGCCCGCCTCACCGTGGATGCCAACAACGCCGATCGCGCCGACCCGAAGAGCGAAGTAGCCCTATTGACCATACCCGGTGTCGGGCGCATCCATCAGGGCGGCGCGCTGCGCTTCGGGCCGGACGGCCTGTTGACCATCGGCGTCGGCGACGGGAGCAACGCCCCGTTGGCCCAGGACCCATCCAGTCTGCGCGGCAAACTCCTAAGGCTGGATGTCCGTGCCGGCGCGGCATTGACTCGCCCCGACATCTGGGCCGGCGGGCTGCGCAACCCGTATCACATCGCCTATGACCACGACACGGGGCTATTGCTCGTCGCCGATGTTGGCGCCCATCATTGGGAAGAGGTCAATCTCGTTCCCGGCGCGGGGCTGAACTTCGGCTGGCCCTGTCTCGAAGGGCCGGATGTCCTGTCCAACGAAGCTGCCTGTCGACCCCTAACGCGCTTCACGCCGCCGGCATTCACCTACGACCACCACGGCCCGCATTGCGCGATCATCGGCGGCGCGGTCTACCGGGGTAGGCGCTATCCGGTCATGGACGGCAGCTATCTGTTTGGCGACTTCTGTTCCGGTGCCGTCTGGTCTCTGTCCGTGCTGCCGGGTCTCCAGCCGGGCGGACCTGCAGCCGTGGATCAGCTGACGCCGGCAGCGCCGTTTATTTGGACGGCCGCCGGGGAAGACACCGCCGGGGAAGTCTACTTTGGTGGGGTGGCCGGACAAAGCAGCATGGTGGTACGCCTGACGCCAGGGTACCCTTGAGCGCAGGGCTGTGCAGTAGTCGAGCGTTGGACAATCGTGTCGATTGTTAGGCCGCAAACGGCAGGGCTGCACACCATCCCGGAGGACCCGAACCCCGGTGCCGGAGCGCTATTGAGTTGACCTCTCTACCGCCTGCGGCTACCATTATTGTAGGTGTGCTACACCTAGCGCCCTCCACATTCACAACAGGAGTAACCCATGTCACGATCACTAGCCCGTATCACTGTGGGCTTGACGGCCCTCTTGATGGCCCTCGTCTTGCTGGCCGCCAATGGTTCCACAGCCCGCGCCGAAGATGCCCAATGGATCGGCCGTTTCTGGAACAATAAAGACCTCAGTGGCGACCCGGTGCTGGTTCGCAATGAGAACTCAATCGACTTCCGCTGGGGCGACGGCTCGCCCGCGCCCCAGGTGAATGATGATAACTTCTCGGCCCAATGGACGCGTCGCGTCTACTTCCCGGCCGGCACCTATCGCTTCACGGCCACGATGGACGATGCGATGCGCGTCTATATCGACAACAATCTAGTGATGGACTACTGGTATGACAGCCAGGAGCACACCGCCACGGTCGACTTGCCCATGAGCGAGGGCGAGCACGACATCAAGATCGATTATTTCGAGGCCGGCGGCGTGGCCACGGCTATCTTCAACTGGCAAAACATCGGTGGCGGTGGTGGTGGAGGCGCGTTCTATCCCAACTGGAAAGGCGAGTACTTTGCCAACCCCACGCTCAGCGGTGCGCCCGTTGTCGTTCGCGACGACCGCTATTTGACCCACAACTGGGGGCTGGGTTCGCCGGCACCCGGCGTCCCGGCCGACAACTTCTCCGTTCGCTGGACGCGCGTCTATTCGGTCACACCCGGTACCTATCGCCTGCGCATTACCAGCGACGACGGCGCGCGGGTGTTCATTAACGATCAGATGGTGATCGACAACTGGCAGCAGCAGGCGGCCACCACGACCGAAACGGTTCTGACCTCGGCCGGCAATGCCTTCAATGCCCGCGTCGAATACTTCGATTCTTACGGTGATGCGACCATCGTGGTTGAACTGGACCTGATCTCAAGTGGGGGTGTTCTGCCCACCGATCCGCTTGTTCCCGGCCCCTGCTCGGCGCCGAGCGGCCTGTATGCGACGGTCAACGCCGCCTCACTCAACGTTCGCTCCGGTCCGAGCACGCAGTTCGAAGTTGTCGATCGCATGCGGCTGTGTCAGACGGCGCAGCTTACTGGCTACACGAATGCCGCCCGTGACTGGGTCGAGCTGGTGACGCCCTCCGGTGTTGTCGGCTGGTCCAGCACGCAGTATCTGTTGCTGGGCACGCCGACGAGCGCCATGACCGTCAAGTAGGTCGACGCGCTATCGTTTGCTGCAGGTTGCTTGTCGCACCTTGCGGCCAGACCTGACAGGCCGACCTGTCAGGTCTTTTTGTTGGCAGGCGGCAGCCGGAACTCGTGCACCGATTGTTCGGTGTCATGGCAGCGCTTGGGCTGGGCACCCCGTTTGGCACGGTCGGAAACGGTGACCACGGTATCCGGTCCGCTCCAGGCCACGCCCTCCAGATTGCAATAGTGCCGCTTGCCCTTCTTGCTGCGCGGAAAGCGATAGAGCTCGCCGTCGCCGGCGAAGGCCGTGCCCGCCAGCGCATCGTCCAGATTTGCCTCATCCCGCAGACGGCCGACCCACAAAGCCGAGCTGCGTTGCGAGATGACGGTAAACCGCCGGTCGGTCACTTGCAGCGCGGCGTAGTCCTCGAAGGCAACCGACCTGGGGAGCGGCATTTCGCCGACGTGATCCCAGTGCGTTTTGCCCTCACGAAAGAGCTGTAGACGGCCGTTACCCGGCTTGCGGCCTGCCTTGCCGCCCAGACAATTATTACCCTCGCACAGGCCAACCATCATCTGCGACCCGTCTCGCAAGTGGAGATAGGCCAGCCCCTCCATGCCCTTGTTCTCCTCGTCCAGGGCAAAGTCGAGCGGCAGGCCGCGGATCAGCTTGAAGTTGGCATCCAGCTCATCGATCCAGGGACGGATCACGCCGTGGCCCTCGTTCACCGCTTCGACCAGGCAGAACCAGCGCCGGCTCTCAGCATCAAAGCCGATATCTTCATACCCAATCTGGCGCGACTGGCCGGTGTAGTAGGTGATATCCGATGGCTTGGTGTCCGCCTCAATCCGAAAACTCAGAATGTCGGGCAGATTGTCAAACACGATGTAATAGGCGCCGTCGCGCATGGCCACGCCACTGGCCTCATAGCGTTCTTCGGCGTCCGGTCCCAGGAAGGCAGTGATCTTGGCTTCGCGAACAAGGGTCAGAATGGGGGCGTCGTTGAGGTCAATCATAGGCCCATGATACCACGAACGGCGCGGCGGCTCAGCAGATAATAGTTGGATAATACCGCTATGTAAGGAGTCACCTCAGGCAGATAATTTCGATCATGAAACACAAACAACTACCTTTCTTGGGTTTAGCTCTTGTTCTGATGTCGTTGTCGCTCGCGGCCTGTGGCAGCAGCGAGACGGCCGCGCCCGCGGCCACCGAGATCGATATCACGGCCACCGATATCGCCTATGATGTGAACTCGATTGCCTCGACCGCCGGTCAACCCATCAAGATCGCGCTGCAGAACGAAGGCGCGCTGGTCCATGATTTCTCCATTGCGGCCATCCCGCTGGCCGGAGAACCCCGCGCCGTGGAAGGCATGGGGGATGACCACAGTATGATGGAAGACCACGAGGCGATGATGTCGGGCATGCACGGTGATTCCGACGTCCATGTGGCTGCGTCGCCCGGCGCAACCGGCACAGTCGAATTCACACCCACCGAGGCCGGGACATATGAATACTTCTGCACCGTGGCCGGCCACAAGGAAGCGGGCATGGTAGGGACGCTGGTGGTGACGGAGTAGACGGCCGATTGCCTACCGATCGCGGTGCGCCCAGATATGCGCCACTATTTCATCAAGGCTGGGCGCATATCCATCTGCGCTCCATACCTGTAGCGTGTCAATCCCGCAATCAGGGGTGGCATAGGGTTCGAGCGGTGCGGCCTTACCCGTGGCTCGAAAGCCGGATACGCGGCTATCGCCGTGATAATACTCACGCGTCGGATCAGCCAGCCCGCGCCGCAGGTGACGCGCGGCCACAAGCTCGGCATCGATGACGCAGACGATCATGATGGGGAGGCTTATGTCGCTAATTGCAGGCGTCCTCGATGCCCATAGGTCATGCTGGAATGCGGCTTCAATGATGATCGACACCTGGTGGGTGAGGTAGGTGGTCACTAGGTCAAAGAAGAAGTCGGTTATGTAGCCATTTGTGGTGGCGGGGAGCTGCTGGTGGGGCAGGCCGTAAGTGCTAACGTAGCCTTCCTTGATCGCATCACGGCTGATGACCGGCAGCCGCAGCCGCACACCCAACAGGTCAGCCAACGTCGTCTTGCCGGATCCCGGCCGGCCGGTGATGATGATGCAGCGAGGCTTGGGGTTCATTGCGTTCCTTTCTCGGCCGATCCTTACGTCTGCACAGAGAGGTCCATCCAGACATATACGTCTTCCGGCAGGACGACCCCGTTCCAGTCGTACGGCTCCTCACCAATAAGCTGCGCACCGATGTGTTCATAGAAAGCGGTGTTGGGGTTGGCCCGCAGCACGCGTACACCGCAGGCGTGCAAACCCAGATCACGCAGTCGGGTCGCAACGGCGCTGACCAATTGCTGACCGATGCCCCTGCCCTGGAACGCCGGCAGAACTCCCAGCAGATATAGCTCACCGTCAAAGCGGTCATCCTCCGGCTGTGGCCCGCCCAGCGCACAGCCCACCACCTGCCTCGATTCGCTCTCAGCGACCAGAAGGAACCGGCCGTCCTCGTCCTGTTCCGCGAAAAAGCGCCGCCAGTTGGTCTCGCTCTCCTCATAGGTCAGCGATTCCAAACATTGGTCGGGTACACGTCCTCGAAACGTGGCCTCAATCGGTTCGATGACACAGGCAGCCAGCGCTTCGGCATCGTCGGCAGTAGCGTTGCGAATCGTGAAGGGCATGGGCCCACTATACCAAGGACTATCACCGCTCCGCAACGCCAAACATCATCCGTTTCAGATTCCATCAAATGGTGTGATTTTGGTAAACTTACCCCATCACCCCTAGTCACGGATGCCCGAGGAGATATACCGAATGAGACGGAGCAAGTTAATGGGGACAGTGCTTCTTTGCTGCACTACGCTGGCGTTGCCGGTGGCGTGCCAAAGCAGCGAGCCGGAATCAGCCGCATCCCCACCTACCACGCTACCCGAACCACGGGCAACAGTGGCCATTCCGCCTACCGCTGTGCCTACCGATACGCCAATGCCCACTGCGGCGCCAACCGCCACACAGGAGGCCACCATGACCCCACCCCTCGAACCCACATTTACTGAGCTGCTGGCTATCAAGAAGGCCGAAGCCACCCTGAAAAGTCCCGGCGGCATCGCCGTGGACAGTCAGGATAATCTGTACGTCTGGGACGCCGGCAACAGCCGGCTGCTCCGGTTCACCGGCGACGGAGCGCTGCTACAAAGCTGGGATAGCGGCGGCAGCGGTGAGGGCGAGTTTAACTCTCTGGGCTTTGGCGGCGTGGCCGTTGACGCTGACGACAACGTGTTTGTGGTCGACAACGGCAATTTCCGCATTCAGAAGTTCGACAGCGACGGCACCTATGTGACCCAATGGGGCAGTGAGGGTTTGAACAACGGGCAGTTCCAGCGGGCCATCGGCATTGCGGTCGACACCGAGGGCAACGTCTATGTGACCGACGACGGCCGTCCGGAGGTCCAGGTTTTCGCCAATGACGGGACCTTCCTCCGCAAGTGGGGCAGCCGAGGCGGTGGTGACGGGCAGTTCCGCCATCCGACCGGCATCGCGGTGGACGCCGACGGTCATGTCTACGTGGCCGACTATGAAAACGAGCGTGTGCAGAAATTCGACCGTGATGGGAACTTCCTGCTGGCGTGGGGCACAACGGCCGATCCCAACGGCATACCGGAGGGGCTTGCCATCGACAACGACGGCCAGCTCTACGTGACTGACTATGAGAAGGGCTTCGTTGAGATCTATTCGGCCGACGGTGAATTCATCACGGCGTGGCAAGGAGGGGACACCGGCCGATTCAGTCGGCCGGTAGCGGTCGCCGTTGACTCAGCCGGCAATGTCTATGTCAGTAATCAGGGGAGCAATGCGGTACAGAAGTTCGCGCCGCCGGAGCTGCCTTAGCCGCGTGTAGGCGCTCCGACCTGTCAGGTCACACCGCGGCGAGCATCGCACCCGGTCAACCGGCTGCTTGCTTCACCAGCTCACTAATGCGCTTCTCCACCACCGGGGTCAGCGCCGTCAGGGCATAGGCGGTCGGCCACATAGGGCCGTCATCGAGGTTGGCCGAATCATTGAAGCCCAGGGTGGCATAACGGGCATCGAACTTTCCCGCGCTCTGGAAGAAGCAGACGATCTTGCCGTCCGCGTTGGCATAGGCGGGCATGCCGTACCAGGTCTTGGCGGAGAGACTGGGCGCCTCGGCTTTGATAATTGCATGAACCCGCTCGGCCAGGCTGCGATCCAGGTCCCCCATCTCCGCGATCTTCTCCAGCACCGCTGCTTCCGCTTCTTCACGATTGGCGGCCGCCTTCAGCTCCTTGGCGCGCTCCCTCATGGCCGCCTTCTCTTCTTTGGTGAAACTTTTATCGCTCTTGTCAGATTGGGTCATGGCATTCTCTCCGTCTATAGTCTCAGACTCACACAATGTCGGGTAAGCATCCTGCTTGCCGCTTGCCGCTTCCGGCCACGCTCCTAAGCAACAGGCGCGCCAGCATAACCAAAACGAAAAGGCCTGTCAAGATTCGAAAATCCTGACAGGCCCAATAAGTTCAAAGAAAAAGGACCCTTGGCATTGACCTACTCTCCCAGGGGACTACTCCCCAAGTACCATGGGCGCTGACGAGCTTAACTGCCGGGTTCGGGATGGGACCGGGTGTTTCCTCGTCGCTCTAAACACCAAGAGACCTTTTTACAACGAATTTATTCAGTTGGAAACCCACGCCCGGCGAACCGGAGGAGTGGGTAGTTAAGGGTGGGAACCCATAACCGAATATGATGATGACAATGTTGGAACGATAATGATTGTCGGTTGGAGAGAATAAGAGTTAATAAAAACCCGAATTCTCCGTACCATATGAAATGTAAGCCCTCGACCATTAGTACGGCTTAGCTAAATACATTGCTGCACTTACACTTGCCGCCTATCAAGCTAGTAGTCTTCTAGCGGTCTTACTCCATACGGATGGGGGATCTAGTCTTGAGGCGAGTTTCCCACTTAGATGCTTTCAGCGGTTATCTCTGCCAGACGTAGCTACCCAGCGATGCCGTTGGCACGACAACTGGCACACTAGAGGTCTGTCCATCCCGGTCCTCTCGTACTAGGGACAGCTCCTCTCAAATCCCCTACGCCCACAGCGGAGAGAGACCGACCTGTCTCACGACGGTCTGAACCCAGCTCACGTACCACTTTAATGGGCGAACAGCCCAACCCTTGGGACCTTATCCAGCCCCAGGATGTGATGAGCCGACATCGAGGTGGCGAACCTGGTCGTCGATATGAACTCTTGGACCAGACTACCCTGTTATCCCCGGAGTAGCTTTTATCCGGTAAGCCACGGCCCTTCCACTCGGAACCGTGGGATCACTAAGCCCTACTTTCGTACCTGCGCGACTTGTTGGTCTTGCAGTCAAGCTCCCTTGTGCCTTTACACTCAACGGCTGGTTTCCATTCAGCCTGAGGGAACCTTTGGGCGCCTCTGATACTCTTTCGGAGGCGACCGCCCCAGTCAAACTACCCACCAGACACTGTTCCCACGCCGGATCACGGTCGCAGGTTAGAGTCAAAACTTAATCAGGGTGGTATTTCAACGGTGGCTCCACCGAGACTGGCGTCCCAGCTTCAAAGCCTCCCACCTATTCTACACAGATTAAGCCCTAACTCAATGTCAAGCTATAGTAAAGCTTCACGGGGTCTTTTTGTCCCGCTGCGGGTCACGTGTATCTTCACACGTCATTCAATGTTCGCCGAGTCCCTCGTTGAGACAGTGCTCCTCTCATTACGCCATTCGTGCGGGTCGGAACTTACCCGACAAGGAATTTCGCTACCTTAGGACCGTTATAGTTACGGCCGCCGTTCACTGGGGCTTCAGCTCAAAGCTTCGACCGAAGTCTAACCTCTCCCTTTAACCTTCCAGCACTGGGCAGGCGTCAGCCCCTATACTTCGTCTTACGACTTAGCAGAGACCTGTGTTTTTGTTAAACAGTTGAAAGAGCCATTTCTCTGCGGCCTCCAGCAGCTTCGCTTATAGCTAACCGCCAAAGGCCCCCCTTATCGCGAACTTACGGGGGAAATTTGCCTAATTCCTTAACGAAGGTTATCTCGATCCCCTTGGTATACTCTACCCACCTACCTGTGTCGGTTTGCGGTACGGTTACTTTAGTATCATCACTTAGAAGTTTTTCTCGGCGGCGTGGCTCAATCACTTGTGGCTCTAAGGCTCCGCCATCACATTTCAGGCTCCAGGTACGGATTTTCCTATACCCATCAACGCCCTACGTGTTTGGCACCTCAATCCAATAAGAGGCTGACCTACCACACCGCGTCCCTCCATCGCTCCACTAAAGTAGTTCTGGAATATTAACCAGATGTCCATCACCTACGCCTTTCGGCCTCGGCTAAGGCCCGACTAACCCGATGCGGACTGACCTTCCATCGGAAACCTTAGGTTTACGGGGAACATGGTTCTCACATGTTTTACGCTACTCATGCCAGCATTCTCACTTGTGTAGGCCACAATAGTGCTTCCGCTCTATCTTGTATCTCCTACACAACGCTCTCCTACCATAGCAACCTAAGTTGCTATCCGTAGCTTCGGTGGTGTGTTTGAGCCCCGTTACATTTTCCGCGCGAGAACGTTTGACCAGTGAGCTATTACGCACTCTTTAAAGGGTGGCTGCTTCTAAGCCAACCTCCTGGCTGTCTAAACACTCTCACATCGTTTCCCACTTAACACACACTTGGGGACCTTAGCTGACGGTCTGGGCTGTTTCCCTCTCGACTACGAAACTCATCTCACGTAGTCCGACTGCCGCGCTTGGAACATCGGTATTCGGAGTTTGATTGAGGTTGGTAAGCTTGCGCCCCCTAGCTCATTCAGTGCTCTACCCCCGATGTTAAACACGCGACGCTAGCCCTAAAGCTATTTCGGAGAGAACAAGCTATCTCCGAGTTCGTTTGGCATATAACCCCTACCCACAGATCATCCCCTAATTTTGCAACATTAGTGAGTTCGATCCTCCACGAGACATTACTCCCGCTTCAATCTGTCCATGGGTAGCTCACCCGGTTTCGTGTCTAATTCCAGCGACTAACTCGCCCTATTAAGACTCGCTTTCGCTACGGCTCCGTCTGTTTCTGACTTAACCTGGCCACTGAAATTAACTCGCTGGCTCATTCTCCAAAAGGCACGCCGTCACACGTTGACGATCCGAAGATCGCCCATAGTGCTCCGACTGTCTGTAGGCACACGGTTTCAGGTTCTATTTCACTCCCCTTGCCGGGGGTCTTTTCACCTTTCCCTCACGGTACTAGTTCACTATCGGTCGATGAATGTATTTAGCCTTGGAGGGTGGGCCCCCCAGATTCCGGCAGGATTAGCGTGCCCCGCCGTACTCAGGTATCCAGCAAGAGTCTGTCCAATTTCGCATACGGGACTGTCACCCCCTATGGTTCAACTTTCCAGAAGATTCTGCTATCAGACAGATTTGTAACTCTTATGCGCCAGACCCTACAACCCCGATTCCGAAGAATCGGTTTGGGCTTTTCCCATTTCGCTCGCCACTACTTTGGGAATGATCTCTTTTCCTGAGGCTACTTAGATGTTTCAGTTCACCTCGTTCCCTCTGCTGACCTATGTGTTCAACCAGCAGTGCGTGGGCATTAACCCCACGCGGGTTTCCCCATTCGGAAATCCCCGGATATAGCGTTTGCACACAACTCCCCGGGGCATATCGCAGTGTACCACGTCCTTCATCGGCATTCATCGCCAAGGCATCCACCGTGCGCCCTTAGTAGCTTACACACATGATACGGAGAATTCGAGATTTTACTCTCTTAGCTCCTACCTTGCGGTATTCTAACTTTCGTTATCGTTCACATTGAATCGGTACGTGCACACCCGAAGGTGTACTCATACACGTTTCCCATGTCTTTCATCATATTCAGTTAGTAAGGTTCCGCCCTCGACAACGCGAACGTTGCCTCCGGCCAGCTGTGTTAGCTGCCGGCCGCTGCCCAGCTCCGTCTGCGGAGCCGACCACCGGCCGAAAGCCACTCTCTTAATTGTAAACGGTCGATCTCACTGATTGGCGCAAATTGGGACTAAAAAAGCCGGCCCATTGCCGACTCTCGTTGCGAAAGCATGCAATACGCCTGAACTTGTTATGTGGTCGCCAATGCCATAATCGTTGTAATCAGTGATCCTCGACTGGAAGTATACCCTGTTTCCACGCGCCGGCAAGCCGACCAATGGAGATGAGGAGGCTCGAACTCCTGACCTCCGCCTTGCAAAGGCGGCGCTCTCCCAATTGAGCTACATCCCCGAGTAATTAGGAATTTTGAATTAGGAATCAAAGAGAGTCTTCAATTCGTAATTCCAGATTCCTAATTCCTCTTCAAGGTGGGCCTGGTTGGACTCGAACCAACGACCTCTCCCTTATCAGAGGAGCGCTCTAACCGGCTGAGCTACAGGCCCTCATCTGGTAACCCTGCGCATCACCCCGCCCGACGGTGGTTAACCGGATGGGTGGGTGAATAAGTGCCCTACTTTGTTAAGAGCGAACCGATCGCCCGCTTTAACTGCTGAATAGTGACAGGAATCTCAAAGATTGTTGGACACACGCTCGACGAATCGAGCGACATTCGACGAATCGAATGATTGACCTGGAGATAAGCGCTCGTGAAAACGCCTGTGTTGTCTCGCGACAACAACGGTACTCCATAAAAGGAGGTGATCCAGCCCCACCTTCCGGTAGGGCTACCTTGTTACGACTTCGTCCCAGTTACCGACCCCGCCTTGGGCGGCTGCCTCCCTTGCGGGTTAGCTTGCCGACTTCAGGCGTTGCCAACTTCCATGACGTGACGGGCGGTGTGTACAATCCCCGGGAACGTATTCAATGCGCTATAGCTGACGCGCATTTACTAGCAACTCCAACTTCATACAGGCGAGTTGCAGCCTGTAATCCGAACTGAGACCGGCTTTGAGGGATTGGCTCCACCTCGCGGCTTAGCTGCCCATTGTACCGGCCATTGTAGCGTGTGTGTAGCCCAGGATATAAAGGCCATGCTGACTTGACGTCATCCTCACCTTCCTCCCGCTTATCACGGGCAGTCTCGTTAGACACTTGTAACTAACGACGAGGGTTGCGCTCGTTATAGGACTTAACCTAACATCTCACGACACGAGCTGACGACAGCCATGCAGCACCTGTGCTAGCTCCCCGAAGGGTCGTTCCAGTTTCCTTTCACTACTACTAGCATGTCAAACCCTGGTAAGGTTCTTCGTGTAGCCTCGAATTAAACCACACGCTCCGCTGCTTGTGCGGGGACCCGTCAATTCCTTTGAGTTTTAGCCTTGCGGCCGTAGTCCCCAGGCGGTCAACTTAACGCGTTAGCTACAGCACTGAAGGGGTCAATAACCCCCAGCGCCTAGTTGACATCGTTTACGGCTAGGAATACCGGGGTTTCTAATCCCGTTCTCTCCCCTAGCTTTCGCATCTCAGCGTCAGGAATGGCCCAGAAAGCCGCCTTCGCCACTGGTGTTCCTCCCGATATCTACGCATTCCACCGCTACACCGGGAATTCCACTTTCCTCTACCACCCTCAAGCTGTCCAGTTTCCAACGGCCTCTCCCAGTTAAGCCAGGAGCTTTCACGTCAGACTTAAACAACCGCCTACATGCTCTTTACGCCCAGTAAATCCGGATAACGCTTGGACCCTACGTATTACCGCGGCTGCTGGCACGTAGTTAGCCGGTCCTTATTCCTGGGGTACCGTCCTTTCTCTTCCCCCAGAAAAGAAGTTTACGACCCGAAGGCCTTCGTCCTTCACGCGGTGTTGCTGGATCAGGCTTTCGCCCATTGTCCAATATTCCTTGCTGCTGCTACCCGTAGGTATCTGGTCCGTGTGTCAGTACCAGTGTGGGGGGTCACGCTCTCACGCCCCCTACCCGTCTTAGCCTTGGTAAGCCATTACCTTACCAACTAGCTGATGGGACGCAGGCCCCTCCTCGAGCGCCGGAGCTTCAGTCATAGCTTTCTAGAGCACTATAACATCCGGGGTATTAGCCATCGTTTCCAATGGTTGTCCCCCTCTCAAGGGCAGGTCACCAACGCGATACTCACCCGTGCGCCACTTTCACCCCCAGACGAATCCAAGGGATCACGTTCGACTTGCATGCATTAAGCACACCGCTAGCGTTCATCCTGAGCCAGGATCAAACTCTCCATAAGAGTTTTACTTCTTTAGGAGTTCTGTCCCGTATTTGACTACGAGATTTTACTCTCAAGTTTTGATTTTTTGGTCCTAAATCAGATTGATTTCTGTCACTATTCAGTTGTTAAAGTGTCGGGCCGACTTGTTGTCCGGTCCGGCGAGCTTTCCGCTCGCTGGGGGCATTTCTGCTGGATACAGTGTATCACAGTCGGTTGCCATGTTCAAGGCCAGTTGGGAACATTAATCTCGCGAAGGTCGAAACCTTCCCGGTATTCGCATTCTCAATTTGGACTGTCCCCGTTCGGGGAACGGCAACCTTACCCCACAAGAAACCTCATTATACATCGAACGAAGTTCTTGTCAACACCCAATTTTCTGCGGCGCAAAAAAGCGACCCGTGGGCCGCCTGGTCACACTGCAATGGATGTTTTTAGTTGTAATCGATGGTTTAGCGCATTTGCTAACGACACCGGGCTGATTGCTCAGCTGTTGAATTGCTCAACGAGTCGGAAGTATAACAGGGACCATTCCCCATGTCAAGGACCAGTTTTCGTTCTCATCTTGCGCCAATGTAGTGACTATATGGGCTATGCCGGCTTAGGTCTATAGCCTATAGGGCCTGCACGCAGGTGACTTTATGGGTCATGGAATGGGCGTATTGCCGGCAAGTGCCTAGAGCGAATTCAGTATCGGCAAGATGATCATCAAGTCTGCGCCCATATGGAATAGTACCGCTCCCCACAGGCTGTCGGCCCAGCGCATGCACCAGGCGGTTACCAGGCCCAGCATCAGCACCACCACGCCAAACACGAGGCCCATTCCCGCTTCAATATAGGTAGCGTTCACATGGGTAACCGCAAAGATTGCGGACGTCACGAGGACTGCCCCCACCCCACCCAAGGCCATACTATACGGCCTGAGAAAGATGGCCCGGAACCAAAGCTCCTCCATAACAGAGTTGGCGGCCACGAAGACGAGGACATAGGGCGCGGCGCGCCATAGCGCCTGCGTCGTGATCCCACCTGCCATGGCAACGATGATGGCCAGAATGGCCCAGACTGCGAAGGAGACTGATCCAAACAGCAGCCAGCGCTTGACGCGGCCTCGCTGTAGGAAGATCCAGCCCATGTTGTGACGGCTCAGCCCGGTCAAGATTAGGATGACGGGCACAATGCTGGCGAACTGGGCTAGCTTGTCCTGCATCACCTGCCGTACAGGGTCGTTCGCGGTGATGAAGGCATTGAAGGGGCCGATGATCAGGACGAGATTGGCCGCCGCGGCAATGAAGAGCGCGTAGGCCAACTGGGTCTGAAGTTCGCGGCCGGATAATCGATGCAGTACCAACGCCGCCAACCCAAAGAACAGCACCAAAGCAGCGCCGTAGACTGGATTCTTGTTGGTCGGGAAGACAGCGAAGTAGGGCGAGCCAAAGAAAAAGATCGCCAGCTCGGCAGCGATGAGGATAAAGGCGAGCAGTGCAGTACGGATTGGCGACCGCTCCCTAGCAGATACGCGCGCAATCGTAGTCATGGCTACCTCCTGGGCATAGTATACCATAGATTCGGGGAGCTTTGGGCGGTATCGAACCCAACCCGGCGAGTGGGTACAATCCCCTGTCGACCGAACGCTTTAGCCAATCCGAGCCGGTCTGTCCGCGGCAGGGCGTGTTCGTATTGGCCTAACAGAACTGATACGGCAAGCTACCGCCGGCTGCCGATCGCCATGGGCACGAATGCCCGGTAGGTGAGGTTGGGCGGCCGGGTGATGGTTGGCGGCCAATTGATACCTATTCGATCTCAGGCTCGCTCATACTCGGCCCATAGGTGACAAATGTCACAGTCAAAGCATGACATCCATTATTGACCCGGACGCCAGATCCGCCTACGATCCAATTAGTATCGCGGATTGGCTTGATCTTCTTACCCAACGCGCGCGCACATTACAGTTTCTTCAGTATGCATGGTGTGGCTGGCGCTTCGTTCAGGACGAGGTGCCGACCGTGAGATCAAACCCGACGTGCCAGTGGAGAGCCGTTGTTCCCGGTTCGACGAGGGGGATACTCGACCAGACACAATCTACACAATTTTGTTGATCCCCCAGCACGGCGACGCGTCAGTTGGCGATCGGCCGTGCGTACTCTCACGTTAGCCCGGTTTACAACTTCACTTCTCGAGGCATTTCACGCAATGGCGTGTTTGTGCCACCTGTGCAACTGTTCAAGGAGGACATATCATGCACAAGACACTTTCTCGTTTCTTTGTACTAGCCCTGATGGTGATGGCGATGTTGCTGTTAGTCTCGGGACTGGCGATGGCCGATGCCGAACAGATAGATGCCACGCCACTGTCCGGCTACGAGGTCGTCGTTTCACCGGCGCTGAACTTCAGTGATACGGGATACGGCGGCTGGTCGTGCCCGGCGGGTAAGGTCGTGCTCGGGGGTGGCTTCGTGGGCGATCATGCCGTTGCCGTCTCTGCGCCGGGAACACCCGGTTCGGTGTGGCCGCACTAGCACATTCGGCGCCAGTGAATACGGCTGGGTCGTTCAGAGCGCCCCGGATGGTCAAAGTGATACTATCAAGATTTACGCCATCTGCGCCGATGCGCCGGCCGGTTACCAAGTTCTCACTTCATCGCAGCTGAACTTCTCTGGCAGCGGATGGGGCGGCTGGTCGTGCCCGGCAAATAAGGTCGTGCTCGGCGGTGGATTCAAGATGTCGGTTGCGGCGGCGGCCTCTGCGCCGGCAACGCCCGGTTCACAGTGTGGCCGCACTACACATACCCCGCCAATGAATACGGCTGGGTTGCCCAAGCCGCTGGTTCAGGGCCGGGTTTTGTGTACCCCATCTGCGCCGACGAGCCAGACGGCTATGAGGTCGTGAAATCAAGCGTGCTGAACTTTGGTGATGGTGGATGGGCCGGCTGGTCTCTCGCCAATGGCAAAGTAGTAAGTGGCGGTGGATTCCAGATGGGAAATGGTGCAGTGGCAGCTCAGGCACCGGGAACGCCCTATTCTGTCTGGCCTCACTACACCTATGGTGACGAGTATGGCTGGGTCGTAAAGGACAACCAGGACGGGAACCCTAATCCAGGTAGCCATATCTACGTCATCTATGCCAATTTGCTGCCGCCGCCCTCTGTCACCCCCACCGGCCCAACCGAAGTTTGTACCCCCGGTACGGTCGATATCCAGATTGACGATGTAGCCGATCTCTACGGCTATGAGTTCGTCGTCGACTATGACCAGAACCTGGTCTCGGCCGTAGGTAGCTTTGACGAACGGTTGGTTTGATCCCGCCCCCGCCAACGGCTTCCCCGGGCCGGCTGGTTGGAATGCCGACTGCGACAACGTGCCCGGCCAATGCAAGTTCGCCTACACGCGCGGCGCGCCGGACGGCGAATTGGCTACGGCCGTGCCAGAGACGATCGCCAAGATCCTCTTCACACCGACGCTGAGCGGTCCTGCCGGCAGCTTTGATGTGGAGGTAACAGATGTCAAGCTGACCGACAAGGACTCGTTCGAGATACCCGGTGCAGTCGGTGGCAAGCTCACTGTCAACGTTTGCGGCGCTGCGACCGTGTCAGGTCAGATCAGCCTCCAGGGTCGTCCGCAGCCGGGCCGTCCGCAGATCAGCGGACTGGCGCCGTCCTTCTTCCAGGTGAAACTGGTCGGCCCGTACGGCCCGTTCACGGTGGCGCCGAATCCGGTCGATGGCACCTTCTCGGTGCCCGGTGTGCCGTATCTGGCGGGTGGGACCGCCTACACGATCTCGGCTGACCACTCGGTCTATATCAAGGCGGAAAAGGCGACTGAACGTAAACAGCGCCGCGATAACCGGCCAGAACACGACACTGCTGGGCGGTGATGCAACCGACAACGAAGCCATCGGCTCAGGCGACCTGGCCTGTGTCGGCAATCAATTCGGGGCAACAGGCGGCCCCCTACAACTGTAGCGGTGGCAACACCACCCCCGACCTGAATGATGACACCAAAGTCAACATTCAGGACCTGTCGTTGGTCGGTGGCAACTACGGCATTACGCCCGTGCCCCAGCCCTGGCCGTAAGTAGCAAGAGTCAGCTTAGACGAGAATGAATTGGGTGCCGGGCGGCTGCTAAGTCGCCCGGCACCCACTGAGTGCAGTATCCATCTATGCGACCCATCCTTGCCACTCTAGTCTTGTGGCTGTCGATCATGTCCCTGGTCCCTGCGCGGCAAGCCGCCGCGGCCACTGTGACTCCAGAGTTACCCGCTTACACTATCGCTCCCGATGTGATAACCACCGTTATCGTTCGGCTGGAAGACGCTACCAATGTCTACGGCATTGACATCCGGGCCGCCTTTGATCCCGCGCTTGTCGAAGTAGTGGATGCAGACGTGGCGGCGGACGGAATCCAGATGGAGCCGGGCCAGTTCCCGCAGCCAGATTTCGTCGCCCTGAACAGGGTCGATCCCCAGGCAGGCACGCTGCGCTATGTCGTAACGCAGGTCAATCCGACGCCCCCGGCCAACGGCGATGGCGTCGTCTTCGCGGTGCGGTTGCGAGGGCTGGGTGTTACCGGTGCCGGGGAGTTTCGAATTGACTTGGTGGAGATGTCGGATCGCGACGGGCAGCTATTGCCCGTCCAGTGGGGGGCGGCCGCGCTGGAAGTGCAAGGTAGTCCGGGCCTAGACCAGGAAGCGGAGCCAACCGGTGTGGCCCTCGCGCCGACCAGTCCATCCGCGGCGTCGGACACGCGAGCCAACGCCGGTGGCGCGACACCGCTTCCAGCGACTGATCAGCCGCCCGCAGTGGCGGCAGGAGTTCTCGCGACCTCAACACAGCTTCCAACAGCACCTGTTTCGACGCCAATTGCGATGACCGCGGTGCCTGAGACCTTTCTCCGAGCGCAGCGACGGACAACAGCGAGACTGAGGTTGCGGAAGGTACGCCCGACTCGAATGCAGCGACGCCTGCGCCTGCTGAAATGGCGGGTGATTTTGCCACAGCTGAACCGCAAGTTCTGACAGGTGTCGCCCCGGACGCAGCTGAGCCGGCAGAGGCTGTTGCCGGTCTCAACGATGCGGAAACCACCAGCGCGGTGACGACACCCTCCGAATCCGGTGTCGCGGTGATCGGTGACGGTCAAGCGGCCGCGGATTCCGCTCAACCGGCAGAGCGCGATGCACACGTCAGAAACAGGGATCTCAGCCTGGATGTTGCTGCTCGCTGTTGGGCTTCTTGCTCTCATCGGAATAGGCGCTTTTGTCTTGGCCCGCCGTTCAGGATAGCACTGCCATCGTACCGACCTCAGGAGAAGAACATGTCTCGTCCAGGACGCTTCCACCGTACACTACGCCTTGGTCTGGGTCTAGCCTTCATTGCCCTGATTGTCCTCTTGGCGGCGGTTGGTACGCGCCTCCAGGCGTTGCCGGCGCAAGATGCAGTTGTCCGCTGCGACCCTGAGGTGGTCACAATGGAGATCGGTGAGACAGCATCTTTCACAATCTACGTCGAGAATGTCGTCGATCTCTATGCAGCCGATGTGCAGATGAGCTTTGATCCCGCTATTGCTCAGGTCGTCGATGCTGATCCGGTCAAGGGCGGCACGCAAATCGAAATATTGGACGAACTGCTCTTTCCCGATTTCGTTGTCCGAGATCGGGCCGACAATGTCGCCGGCACTATCTGGTATGCCAATACCCACATCAATCCAAGAGGACCGGTGAGTGGTTCGGGAGCTTTGGCCAGAGTGACGATGACTTCACTGCGGGCGGGGAGTTTCGATGTACCGATCACATCGCAGGAACTTGCCATGTCAAATGGTGTGACCATTCCCGCCACCGCCCGCGACTGCTACGTGACAATTTTCGATCCCAACGCCATCAGCAAGACCTACCTGCCGGTGTCGCTGCGGTAGCAGTCATTGCTCACGGGTCGAGACGTGTCCTTTGTTCCGGTGCACGCTGGCCTGAAATCTGTCTATGTGTTGTGATGTCTATGGCTTATAAAGGAAAGGTCGCTATTGAGGGAGGACAAACCAGTGGACGGATCTCATAGTGTAAGACGGCTTGGACCGCAGGCCGGGGTGGCCGCCGCACTGCTCCTGTTGATCATCGGTCTCGTGCCAATCGTTGCCGCAGACGGCCGAATGCCGGCCGATTCCTGCGCGCCACCAACCAGTGCAAGCTTGCTCCCGGCTCTCGGCAGCAATGCCCTTGCCTGGCCCGTCGCCCCGCCCACCAGCCCCTGCACAGCCACGACGACCGCTGCTGTCATTCCCGTGGCCACTGATCCCTCCGTTTGTGACGAGACGAACGTCCACATCGACATCGACAACGTTACCGACCTGTACGGGTATCAATTCAAAGTTACGTATGATCCCGCGCTCTTGTCGGCCGCGGCCACCTTTGACAATACCTGGTTCGATCCCACCGCCAATGGGTTTGGTGGCCCGCCGGGCTGGCAGGCCGACTGCAACAACACCCTCGGTGTATGTCAGTTCGCCCGCACCCGCGGCTATCCGGATGGCCCCCTGAGCGGGAGCGGCGCCGTCGCCAACCTCGTGCTGACGTCAAAGCTGCCCCCGCTCTCGGCAACTACATCGATTGCGGTATCCGACGTCATCCTGAGCGATCGTGACGGCTACAAGATCCTGCCGGTTACCGCGGGATCCACGCCGCTGACAGTCTGCGGCCGGTCACCAGCAACGTTTGCCCGGCAGCCGACGCTCGCGTTGGCCAGCGCCGAACCGACCTGATTGGAACCGGCCAGACGAATCGCACGCGCAACCTGACTATTCCTAACTACAGCCAGCTCAACGCACTGTACGGGCAGCTGGCCGCGGTCGATGTGGGCATCATGAAGTTCGTGCGCTTCACTTATCCCAACGGTGTCAACCTGCAGATCAATACCCCCACCAGCCCGGCCTATCGAGCGTCAGCCATCAATTGGTGGGGCAGCGACCTAGCACCGGCCAGGTCGATCAAGGGCCAATTCTTTTGGGGAAAGCGGGGTAACCAAAGCCCGCGTGCGTACGTCCTCTGGCCCACCTATACCACCGTCGACGCCTATGCCACTGTATTCAAGCCGTTCGACCAGAGTTCGACCAACCACGTCTACTACAACACGGCATCCGGATGGCATGATTTGGTCACGCAAACAATCGCCCTGCCGCCAACCCAGGCACCCGGCGCCGACATCGTGGTCAAGGTGGCCCTGGTAGATAATGACAAAGACGGCCGACCGGTCATCCTGACGGTCAGCGGCGGCGGTGTCACCCAGACGATCGTGTCCTATGGCCCCAACAGCAAGGACGTCCTCAACTTGGAGACCATACGACTGGAAAATGTCCCCGCAGGGACCAATCAGGTCGTAATCACGTTGCGGTCACCCGGCATCAGCACGCAGTATCCGGCGGGCGGTGACTCAGTGGCGATGATCGGAGCGGCGGTCAGCTACGCCTGCGTACCTTAAGCCTGCCCTGGTCATCGCAGCACCCACACGATTGCGACTTCATCAGGCCCGCAGGCAGGATTGCCTGCGCTACAGCCCTATCCAGGCATGGCCTAATTTCTCAAGCGCCCAAATCAGGTATAAGCGAGATCCTTCGCGGCGTGTTTTGGCAGCTGAAGTTCAAACTGGCGCTGCAAGCCGGCGTCTTCAAATAGGGCGACCTGCTGCTCGAATAGCTCACTCGTCAGGAACACATGACCGTCAAATGTCCACCGCTGCTCAAGCCACGGCCGGAGGACATCGAGCAGCCGGCGGTCCATCGCTGCGGCCAACCGTGACTGCCGAATCCAGAACGAGACGGTCGCTTCATACGCTGCCCATGCTGTATCGCCAAGCGGCGTCACCTCGGCTTGCGATAACCAGCGCGTCGTTCGCGGAAAGATGTAAATGCAGCCGAGACATTCTGTTTCGTCGGGATTCATCACCGTGAAGGTAAACGACTCGCGATTGAGATGCTCCCGTTCGTGCCGATCCAAATCCTTGAGATTGCCGGCCAGGGTGAAGTCGTCGGTCGGCCAACTGGATTGTTCCCACTGGCGCAGAATCTCCTTGCTTTCCATCACGGCCGCATAGTCCAGCTCGACATCGGTAACCGAAAGTCGCCGAATCAAGAACTCGTCGGTTACCAGTTCGGCTGGAACCATGAAATCGTCGTTACCAAATA
>CAVOGT010000004.1:0-440714 GCA_963695535.1 uncultured Chloroflexia bacterium | reverse complement strand
ACTGCGCGTAGCTTTGGCCGAAGAAGCTGCGCACATTAGGCACATGATAGCCATGCGGCAAACTGGCGGCGAGCGCGTCACCGTATATCTTGTGTGCTCCGCGCCAGTCACCGCCGGCGGCCGTGCGAACGCCTTGCAGCAACAGATAGGTCATCTCCGCAAATTGCCCCAGATGGTGCCCGGCTGCATCAAATACACCGGCCATGGTGGTCGCCGCGGATTCGTGTTGACCCAGGTTATACTCGACTGCCCACAGCGTAAGCCGGGCGTAGGCCCCCGCCACGTCGGTAACCGGGTCCACGCCAAGCTCATCAAACGCAGCTTTCGCCTGGGCGGCCAATTGGAGGGCCGGCTGATAAATCGAACATGCGAATGGCCAGAATCGCCTGGGCCTCATCCAGGCGGGCCTGCAGACGGCGGTCCTCGATGGCAACAATTCCTGGGCCTTCTTGAAGAAGGCTCGGCCCTCAACCCAGGCATGCTGTGCCTCAAAGAAAATCAGCAGGTCGATCGCTGCGTCGAGCAGGTCGGCGCGCTGGTGCTCCACGGCCATCCACCAGGCTCGCGAAACGTGAAGCCATTCCAGCATCAACGCCTTAACGGCCTTCGCGCTCATCTCTTCGCGCAGGGCGCGGCCTTGCTCAGCGGCCAGGCCCATGTAGTAAGCCATGTAGTCCATGTGCATTTCGGCTACATCCAGCCCCATCTGATGCGCCCGTTCGAGCAGATACTGGCGGAGCAGCGGGTGCATGATTAGCCGGCCGTCTTCGATGCGCCGCACGAGCGACGCATGGATTAAGCGGCGCAACGTCTGCGACGAGCAGCCGGCAACCGTTGTCGCGGCCGTTGCTGAGAACGGTCCGATGAAGACGCTCAGTCGCACGACGGCCTCTTGCGCATCCTCGGAAAGCAGGCGGAACGAATAGTCAAAGACAGCCTGTAAACTATGCTGCCGCTCCGGCCGATCGGCGGCTATTTGGTTCAGGTGGGCCAGGTTGGACTGCAGTCGCTCAAGTATCTGTCGCGGCGGCATCGTATCCAGCCATGCGGCCGCTAATTCCAACGCCAGCGGCAGCCCTTCAGCCAGCTCACAGATAGCGAGGATGTCTTGTGCCTCTTCGTCAGTAGCGGTATAGCCCGGCACACGCTGTCGGGCCGTGCGGCAGAACAGGTGATAGGCGGGCGATTCGATGCCTTTCTCCGTGGAGAGACCGGTCAGCGACACAACGTGCTCGGCTCGGAGATCAAGTGCGTGACGACTGGTGACCAACAACTTCAAGTGGCGTGTTTGCCGGATGATGCCGGCAACGACGGGTATTAGCTCGGGTAGATGTTCAAAGTTGTCGAGGAGCAACAGCAACTGTTTGTTGCGCAGATAGTCAGGCACAAGGCGTTCGACCGGGGTCGTAGTGTCGCGGGGGATAGTGAGAACGCGGGCGATTAGTTCCCAAAAGCCGGCAACCGTTTTGACAGTCTCGAGGCCAATGAAAAAGACACCATGCTCAAACCAATCGGTTAGGGCCCGTGATGCCTCCAACGCCAGACGGGTCTTGCCCACCCCGCCTAGTCCCGTCACGGTAACCAACCGTACCTCAGGCCGTCGTATCAGGTTCTCCAGTTGTTGATACGGTTCGGCATAGCCAATGATTGGCGCAACAGCCAGCGGCAAGTTATGAGGCAGGGGCAGCGCTGACTTCCAGGCGGTCAATGAGTGCCCCGGCAATTGCCAGGATGCAATTATTTCCAAGTGGGGTCCTGTGGGATGATGGGCTTGCAGTGCAGCCAGCGTCGGATGTCCGGCAGCTCGCAGCAGGGCGTCAACCTCCGCGGCGGGTAAATGCAACACTTGCCCGACACGCAAGACCTGGACCCACTCGCGCGGCCGCCGTACCGTCCCATCCAGCCAATTCTCCAGCGTGCGCCGCGAGATGCCGCTCAGGTGCGCCAGACGCCGCACACTGGTGTGTGTTTCCGCCAACACGCGCCCAAAGACGACTGCATAGTCCTCCCCCGGGATACTGTTTGCACCGATATTGCCTCCTGTGGCGATGATTTCGCGAGTTGAGCTGCTCGTTGCCGCCAATGCTAATCAATTGGTGGCATTTTGCCACCAATTGACCGGGGCATTTTGGTGTATTGTGGGGTCACGTGCCGGTTCTGGGGGGAGCCGGCGGCACAAAACGGGAATTAAGTGGCCAAAAACGGGATTAGTCTCGACCGGATGGAGATTACACTCAACTATGTAACACCTGGAGCATCCGGCGCAGAACACCTCGCTTGTATGCGGACGTGTTGTCTCCATGCCGCACGATGTTCTCTTTTTTGGTAGTTCGACTTGACGTCAGGTTGGTCATTGTTCTTTCGGGCTTAGTATTTGGGAGGTTTCTCAATGGATCGCTCACCGCGCACTGTTCGTTTCGTGTTGTTCCTCGTTTCTCTTTGTCTCTTCTCGGCGATTCTATTCGGGAGTAAAACCGCCTCAGCACAAAGCCGCCCTGTCCAGACACTGGACAACGGAGAGCAGCGCAATGGAACTGCCCTGATAGTTCCCGCCGCAATTACTCCGGCAGCCGTGGCTCCGGACCTGGACCCGCAAACATCGGACACTCCGCCACCTACAGCACTCCGTCTATGCCGAACTTCCCTCTGGTAGAGCTCCCGCTGCCGGAAGCTGATGTCACCCGGATCCCATCGAGTGTCGCAAACCAGGGCGTTAGCTATGACGTGATCACGGGGCAGGAAACCATTCATTCGATTCCGCCGGGCGCGTCGCGCGACGGCGAATTGCAGCCAGCCAATCCACCGCCCGACTGGCTATCACAACCAGGAGCATATCGATCACACCGATGAGCTGGACACTTTTTCGGCGCTGACCAAGGTTTCGCGCCCCTACACGGATTGGCCCTTTCGTCCTACGGTAAGGTTTTGGACTTATTGGCCCAACAACACCACAACCGTCTGCAGTGGCTCGCTGATCAGGAACAACTGGATTGTCACAACGGGTAGCTGCATCCACCAGAAGGATTGGGGCGGTTGGGCCTCGCAGATTCAGGTGATTCCTGCCTATAACAAAGGCGCTCAACCATACGGTGCGGCGTGGTCCGTCCATATGTATAGCTTCACGAACTGGACCCCAGAACCAGGACCCCGATTGGGATCTCGGCTATTTCCGGCTAAAACGGCCAATCGGCGCCCTGACCGGCTGGTATGGCTTTGGCTACAACACGGACAACAGCTTCTTCACCGGCAACTTTTTCTCAGGGTTTGGCTATCCGTTGGGAAGTGGTTATGACTCCGGCGCCCTCTACCAATGGGGCGGCCAGTTTGATTCCGTTACCGATGGTCGCCTAGTTCATAACAGGCAGGGTGATAGCGGCATGATTGGCTCGTCGGCTCATACAGGAGGGCGTGTATGGTGTTTATGCACCTTTCAAGAATGGTTTGCGTCCACCTACACACGGCTCGTAAAATATATGTATGACTTCATGGTAAGCAATATGGCAGCTGCCTTGCCGCCTTCGTCTCAGCTCATCCCTCTGGATGTTTCCCTGGCGCCGAAGGTCGTCACCGCGGGCGACCAACTCTCTCAAGTGGGCCACACGCTGCACAATGAAGGCGGCAGCACCTATGATGGTCCGGTTAGCATCAAATACTACCTTTCGACTGACACGACTATCAATTGTCAGACGGATACCCTCTTCTATACCGGTTCATCCACCGTCGATCTGCCCTCGCGCGATAGCATACGCTTTATCGACTACAACATCACCGTGCCGCAAGATGTGTCGGGCGACTATTGGGTCGGCGTCTGCATCAACGGTACCGTCAGAACCAAATTTGCCGACGACCTGGAAAAGATCACAATCGAGCCCTTGCCTCTCAAACTTGTCGCCACGCCCAGCAGCCTGGCATTCAGTGCCACGGTCGGCGGCGACATTCCGGCCAACAAGACCATCGCCATTACCCACCAGGTCGATACGAGAGCCAAAGACGACACCGAGGCAACATGTCTGTCCTGGACGGCCACGAAGAACAAGCCCTGGCTCCAGATTAGCCCAACATCGGGCAGCACCTGCTCGCCGGGCACCACCATGACCGTGTCGGTGAATCCAGCACAGTCCAGCCCGCCCGGCGACAACGGCGGAATCATCACCATTACGGCGTCGGGTGACAGCAACAGTTCGCTGCAAATCCCGGTCACCCTGAGTCTGTCGCACCCGTCGCTGGTTGACCTTCCGGATAACCTGGTATTCGAGGCCCAAGGAAACTCGGTTGATCCGCCCTTTGAGGAGTTCGACGTGGTGTATTCCGGCGGTGCCTCGCCGAGCTGGTCGGCCACGACCAACACCGCCTGGCTGAAAGCAGAACGTAAAGGCGACATGGTTCAAGTCGTCGTGGACCCGGCGGGTCTGTCCTCCCAGGCGGCCCCATACAAGGGCGAAGTGCGCATCAAGGCAACCGGTGTGCCCGATGATGGGGTCGTGCCGGTTGAACTCTACGTGGTCACCAGTCCCCACACTGGCGGTCTCCGCGTCAAGCCTGACGCTGGCAGGCATTCTGGGCGAGCCGGTTACGCCGGCCCAGTTCGAGGTGCGAAACAGCGGTGGCGGCACGCTGGACTGGACAATTGCCACAGACCAGGCCTGGCTGTCCGTCGGTCTGGCGACGGGCGCAACGACCCCCGGCAAACCGGCACAAATTGACGTTACGGCCGAAACAGCCGGCCTATCTGCCGGAACCCACACCGCCACGTTGATCGTCAGCGGCGGTGGCGGCCAGATTTCTGTCCCGGTGACCTTCACGCTGCAATCGCGCAATGGCGGCGCGCCATTGCTGCGCGTCAGCCCGACGCTGACACGCTTGAGGCCGTGACCGGCCAGGCGCCGGCCGCGAAATCTTCATTCAGGATCGAGAACATCGGCGGCGGCAATTTGACGTGGCAGGCCGCTGCGGATGTGGCCTGGCTGAAGTTGAGCAAGCCGTCGGGCAACGGCCCGGCAACGGTCGACATCTCCTTGCAGAACATTGGCCCGTTGGCCCGCGGCGCCCACCAGGGCATTGTCACCGTCACGGCGCCAAACGCGCAAGCCAGCCCACAGACGATCAACGTCACGCTTGACCTGAAGTCGCCGCCTACGCTGGCCATCGACGGCGCGGCCATCTTCTTGAATGGCGTCGAAGGTAACACCGATACCCAACCGTCATCTTTCCTCATCCGCAATCAGGGCGACGGCGTGCTGAACTGGGCGGTCAATGAGACCATCCCCTGGCTGGAAATCGCCGGCAACATCAGCGGTCAGGGCCGAACTGAAGTCGACGTCCGCGCCAACGCCGGCACCCTGGCGGTCGGGCACCCACCGGTCCAATTCGCGTGACTGCGCCGGGGGCCCAGAGCAGTCCGCAGAACATCGCGGTGACGCTGAACATCCGGCCGGGCGCCGTGTTAGATGTCAACCCGCGGCAGGTGCTGGCCGACGCCATCGCCGGCCAATCTGGTCCGGGAACATGGGCCTTACTGTAGTCAACCGCGGTTTTGGCGCGATGAACTGGACCGCTGAGGTGGCGGCCCAGGGCGGCAATTGGCTGAGCCTGGCGCACCATCTGGCCAGGTAGCCCAGTTTGGCCGGCAAGATGTGGCCCTGGTCTTTAACACGAACGGCCTGACGCCGCGGGTCGAACCCTACAACGCGACCGTGACGATCCGGTCGGCAACGCCGCCAGCCCCCAGACAATCAACGTGCGCCTGACGGTCGCCAGTCCGGCCCGCTTCTGCCGGATCGGTTCCGGCGGTCAGGACTGGCCCATTAACACCAGCCAGATCAAAGTCGGCCTGGAGAACGTGAAGGCGACGCCCACGGCCGACGGCGGGTGCACCATCAGCGGCACGCTCAAGCTGCGCCTGCCCCAGAACTCCAGCGTCACGGGCGAATTTAGCGGCCAGGTGACCACTGGCAACAAACTGACCGCTTCGCTCAACGGCACAACGAACATTGACATTGCGTCACTCGAGTTGGAATGGGGCGGGACGTTCACCCTGGACGAGTCGCTCGGCCTCGAAATCCCGCTTTCCACCTGGAAGATGCCCGCCGGCTGGGCAGCGTCACGCAAAGAGTCGATGGTCCGGTGCGGATCAGCCGCAACGGCATCCAGATCGATGGCAAGAGACCCTTTCGATGTCGGACTTCAATTGGGGCGTCATGAGATTCAAGACCAACACCGCTTCGGTGAAGCTGGCATCTGACTACACCTACAACGTCACAGTCCGAAGCGCAGAAATGAAGATCAAGGTCTCCGGGAGCCCGAGAAGGTGGTCCCGAACGTGGCCCTGGTTTCGACCAGCGGGGCATCCGCTCCGGCAGTATCGGCCATTTCGACATCAGCCTGGCCGGGCTGCGGTTGGAGATGATGTCGACCACCATCGAGGGCGACCGGTTGCTGGCTCAGCAAGCCAGGCTGCACATGCCCAAGGAATGGAGTGGCAAGGGTCTGTATGTCACCATGCACCGCCTGTCAATTGATAAGAACGGCAATGTATCGGTCGGCGATTATGGCGGCCGGATCCCGTTCAGCATTCCGGCGATTGGCGTCGATGGCTTCAGGCTCACCGAGCTAAAGGGCTATCTGGAGTTCGTCCCCGGCGCCGGCTACCGCATTCTGGCCAATGGCGTCTTCGGGCTGCCCGAAATGGACAGCCTCGGCGAGTGCAAGATGTGGGTCAAAGTGACGATTCGCGCCGAGCCAACGGGGAGGTCGTCTTGGAGATCAGTCCCTACACCGGCCCGCCGTTGGCCCAGAGCGTCACAGCAGAGCAACCACGCGCGCCGCATGCGCCGGACGGCGTCGTCCTGGAGAACATAACCGTCGGATTGAGATGCCGGCCGGGCATCCCCATCGGCACCACGGGCCTCTACGCGGTGGGCGTGGAGGGCACCGTTGTTCTCCACCCGCCCGGTCCCACACCCCAGTCCGTAACGATCACCCTGTGGATCGAAAGCCGCGCCAAGTATCGGCCAATCCCGCTCGTGGGCGTCACGGCGCTGACCACGCTCGTGCCGCGGCCGTTTGACCTGACGATGAAGTCAACCATCAAGCTGATCGGCTTACACTGACGGATGAGATCGGCATCAACAAGGACCGCCTGCTCTATACAAGGTCGACCAACTACCAGATTGCCAAGGTGAACGGCATGATGGCAGTTGGACGCACGCCTCAGGATAAACGCTTCTATGTGAATGGCTCGGCCGCGCCTCGGTCGGCGCCGAAAAGGGCAGTATCTACCGGCGTGTCGTTTCATCATATACCGCGAGGTGCTGCGTCCACATACCGACGGCCACTGCTACGAAGTTGGCCGGGTCGACTTCGGCCTGTTCAAGAACGATGCTTATGGCCTAAAGGGTTATCTGGCGATCGCGCAATGGCTTCCCAGTTGGGCGGGACTCCCCAGCCAGATCGGGTTCTACATCAACTTCTCCAACCCGAGCCTCAGATTTGGCGACGTGAGCGGCTACGAGCCGATCGTGCCGCTAACGGGTCTGGACTACCTCGCGGCGCGGGCGATCTGGGCGACGTAAGCAGGACCTGCGCTCAAGCGAGGACCTGGACAAGCGCTTCATCTTACACGGCCGGGGCAGCGTGCCCGTGCCCATCGCGGCCCCGGGCCGCCAACCAGAGCCGTGATTCACAGCAGCCCATTCCGGTCGCCCTGCAGAGCGATCTGATCTTTGCCCTGGCACAGGACATCGGCAGCCCCTGGGACATGACTCTGACGCGGCCAGACGGCGTCATCATCACACCGGACAACCTGCCGGACAATGCCGGCTATGCCGAAGTGGTTAGCGACGGCACGCTCCAGACCATGTACCTGGTGCCGCAGGCGATGCCCGGCCAGTGGCTGGCGAATCTCAGCGGACCGGTGGACGACGTCAACTGGGGTCTGTTCGTCATTGGCAATGAACCGCCGCCGCACTTCACCGAATCGGCCTTTTCGGCCACGGTCGGGGGTGGCGGCAATCAACTGAATGTCGGCTGGGATCTGGCGGCCAACCAGCCAACGACCGTTGCCATCTATGCCAACCGCGAAGCCTCTACCCTGCGACACACGCAGCGAAGCGGCGAGACGGGTTGATCGATTCGTTCACCGGCGAACCATTGGCCGAAGGGCTGGATGCACAGAGTGGAATGACCACGGTTGACCTGAAGGCCTTGCCCAGCGGCACCTATACACTCTGGATTGAGGCGGATGACGGCATTAACCCGCCCATTCGCCACTATCTGCCGGAAACGGCAACGATGTGTTTACCGTCGCGGTAGACCACAGCAGTTCTTTCCCGGCGCAGTGGACAACTACAATGGAGATGACACCGGACATCAAATCGGGTGAGTTGTTGCTGAGATGGCAACCGCTGGATCATGCGGATGTTGACCTGTATCGCATTCGCCTCAGCTACGCCGACCCACTGGAGCCGTCTACGTTGATCGAGCGTGAAGCCGAGGTCGGGGCCGACAGTCTCATTGATGGGATGGTCGAAGGCAGGATCGACAACATCGATGCCCGGACAAACTTATCAGGTGTCAATTGGTGCCGTCAATCTGGAGGGCAACCGCACAGCGTATTCACAAGAAGAGACCCTGGTGACCGCACAGCCGGACTTTCTGGTTACAGTCGCGGATCCGAACATAACCCTTCCCGTGTGCGGTGCGCCGGCGGCAATCGCGATCGATGTCGCTCCTTCCAGCAACCTGCCGCAGCCAATCTTGCTAAGGGCAGACAACGAATCGCTCCCGGATGGGCTCTATGTTAGCTTTGGCACAGAAGTGGTGGGCGAAGCATCGCAAGTGACGGCAGAGGTAACTACGTCCGATTCGCTTTCACCGGGCGACTATCCGCTGGCCATCGTCGCGACTAGCGGCTATCTGGAGCACGCGCTGAATCTCACTGTCCACGTCACGGACAATGGCAGCGGTGGCTGCTACGGGCCTTCAACACTCATGCTGCCAATCGTGACTAGGCCGTGGGCCAAGACACCTGAACAGCCGATCTCGCGGGAGATCGGCTGCGGCATCGCGTACCGGTCAGACACCGGACGAGGCAGGCCCAGGAACAGGCCATGCCGGAATCTGCCATTTCATCACATGATGTTCCATATAGTTCAATGGAGGAAAAATGATCACTCAGACAAAATCGACACGCAGCTTGACAGGACTCTCGGCATTCCTTCTTGTCGGTGGCCTTTGGCTTATATTGACCTACTTCTCCTCATCCCAGGCCGCCGAAACCGCACTCGTCAACCGGAAATTGAGTGGCGTGATGCAGCCTGACGGAGATGTCAAAGAAAGGCCGCGGTTCCAAATCAGCCCTGATGACAATTACGTCGTGTATAGCGCAGACTCAGACACAGATGAAGCCTCCGAACTATTCAGTGTACCCCTGTCCGGTGTCACACCGCCTGTTCGCTTGAACACCCTGTTTCCTTCCGGTACAAGTATTAGTCAGTTCGAGATTACGCCGGATAGCAAACAGGTCATATACCGCTTTGGACAGGAACTACACACCGTGCCCATTATCGGTGGGCTGTCGACCAAACTAAACGGTCCGTCAGTCGTAGGAGAATTGGGCAACTTCACGCTCAGCCCAGACGGTAAATGGATAGTTCTTTTGACCTTGGAAAGTGGCCCGGATACTATCATCCACCTATACAGTATGCCCACTTCGGGCGGAGCGATCACTGAACTCACCATCCCGACCTCGAAATATTACGGGGCGGTGAAATATCGGATAACGACCGATAGCCAGCGCGTGATATTACGGGATTCCTTAAGAGAAAACCTTTACAGTATGCCCATTATGGGTGGGACAACTACCAGACTGAATACCCTTGGTGGCGCTGCTGACCTCGATTTTGAGGTAAGTCCGCAAGGCAACATGGTGGTCTACACGTCTGACGGTTCAGCCTCTGACACCAGCAATAATGTGATCTTCAGCGTGCCGGCTACCGGAGGGACGCCGCTCAAGCTAAATGGCACAATGGTTAAAGATGGAAGCATTCTATCTTTTTACATCAGTCAGGATGGCAATTGGGTAGTCTATCGGGCCAATCAACAGACGTATGAAGTTGATGAACTCTACAGTGTGCCAATTTCAGGTGGTTCAGTCGTAAAGTTGAGCGGCTTGATGGCTTCCGGTGGGGATGTCAAATGGGCGCAAATTAGCCCGGGGAGTGATCGCGTCATTTACGTGGCCGATCAACAGAGTGATGAGGTTATCGAACTCTATAGTGTTCCCATTGGTGGTGGCGTGGTGACTAAGCTCAACACTTCTCCGGTGAATGGCGGCGACGTTCATGAGGTTAATATTAGTCCGGACAACAGTCGGGTGGTCTATGAAGCCGACCAACAGATTGATGGGAAACCCCACTTATACAGTGTGCCACTGGCCGGCGGCCAAATAGTGAAACTTACCGACAACCTGGCGAATGGAGAATCCATTGGGTACATGATCAAACCCGACAGCAAAGAAGTTGTGTACACTACCACTAAAGACAACATTAGTACCTATGAGTTATATAGTGTGCCCATCGGCGGGGTAATGCAACAAGCTTTCTGTAAAAGCGTATAACCTCGGTTATCAGATTATTGTTGCCGGTCCATCTCATCGGGCAGGATGTAGGTTCGACCGGTCTGCCACTCCTCGCTGACTTCCATCACAATCGCTGTCACCAAACGCAGACAAGACGGTTCGTTCGGAAACATCACCGCTACGCGCGTTCGCCGGCGAATCTCGCGGTTGAGCCGTTCCAGACCATTGACCGTGCGCAGCAGGCGTCTTTGCTTGGCCTTCCAGGCGAACACGGTCAGGCCTTCGGGGATATTGGTCTCCATCCACTCTGCCAGCTTCGGGGCGATAGCAGCGTACTTGGCCACCATCTGGGCCAGAAGTGCTTCCGCCGCCAATCGGTCGGACGCATTGAAGACCGCCCGGATATCAGCCGCCACCTCCGCTTTGAGCGCGTGGCGCGGGACGTACGCCTGGGCGTTTTGCTGAAGGTGGAACTGGCAGCGCTGCCAGGGCAGACCGCCAAAGACCGCCTGCCGCGCTGCTTTGAGGCCCAGATGGTCATCACTGACGACGAGTTCCACACCGCGCAGCCCACGGCTTTGCAAATCTTTCAGGAAAGTTCGCCAGTGGACTTCGTGTTCACCCAGCGAGACCGAAACGCCCAGCACCTCCCGTTTGCCCTGGTCATTGACCCCCACGGCCAGCAAGACAGCCGCATCGCGTACCTGCCCGCTCTGGCGCACCTTCTCATACCGGGCATCCAGGAAGAGAAACGGACAACGCCCCAACGGCCGGCTGCGCCAGGCGCTTAGCTCTTCATCCAACAGCGCCGCGGCCCGGCTAACCTGAGCTGAGGAGATGGCTGTGCCGCACAACTGCTCGGTGATGGCCGCTACCTTGCGGGTCGAGACTCCCTGAACGTACATCTCGGCCAGCGTGGTCATCAGCGCCCGCTCCGTCCGCAGCCCACGCTCCAGCGCTTCAGGGTAGAAGCCGCCTTCGCGCACCTGCGGCACATCGAAGGTGACCGACCCCACACGCGTCGTTACCGTCTTCGGCTTGTAGCCGTTGGCGTGACCCCGACGCGTCTCCGCTCGCTCGTAGGCTGCTGCGCCCAGGTACTGCTCCCGCTCGGCCTGCATCGCCGTGTTGATGACGATGCGGATCAGCTCCGGCAGGATCTCCAGCCCTTGCTCGGCGATCTGTTCTAACAATGAATCTGGTAAGGTACAATCTGTCTGGTAGGTCATGATGTTTCTCCTTCAGTTGTTTGGCGATAACCGAAGGTTACATTCGTGGCCTACCTCTTGCCACCAATTTACAGAAAGAAAATTACACTATCATCGGCGGAGGAACAACAATCAAACTCAATGGCAAAATGACTAGTGGCAGTGGCGGTGGGGCTTGGATTAAACAGGTATCGGTTACCTCCAATAGCGCTCATGTTGTCTACCGGGCTGATCAGACAATGCTATATCGCTATGAACTGTATGTCACTCTCAACGAGGATGTACCGATTGCCACCCCTGTACCAACCTCTACAGCGACTCCGTTCCCAACGATGACACCGACTCCTACGGTGACACCGACTCCTTCGGCGACACCACCCCCAACGGTGGCACCTTCGCCACCAATCAGGTGTATGTGCCGATGATTATTCGGTAAGTCGGCCTGAGGGCGGGTAGCGAAACGGCCGATCTCGCGGGAGATCGGCCGTTTTGTTTCATCCTCGGTTCGGGCGCAGGGCGCGCCGGGCGGACGGTTTAGCTCAGGGCCTTCTTCAGGCTCTCTTCGGCTTCTTCGGACAGGGTCGTCTGAATGATGGTCCCGCTGTGGCCTTCGAGCGCGGCGCGCACCACGGCCGGGTCGGCTTTGTCGACCAGCACGAACAGCGCCGATGTGCCGGGGGTCAGGGACTCGCTGACTTGCTTCACGAAGTCGCCATCGACACCCAGGTTCATCAATCGGCCGACCAGCGCACCGCCGCCGGCACCCAGCAGCAGGCCGCCGATGGGGAAGAAGATGGTGCCCAGCAACAGCCCCAACAGGGCGCCGACGCCGGTCGCGGTCATCGTCCCGTGGCTGACGTTGTTCTTGACGTGGACTTTGCCGTCCATGTCCTTGCTGACAACGGCCGTGTCATCAAACGAAATGTTGCCGTACTTCTTCTGACCTTTCAGAATATCGAGTACGTTCTGCGCTTCATCAATAGTATCAAAGGAAACGACGACTAAACTTGACATTGTGCCTCCACTTACGGTAATTCGATAGCGTTGAGTGTGACGCTGTTGAAGGGCGTCAACCCTATCCGGTTATGCTTGCCAATCGGCTCGAACAGCGCTTCGGCTCCAGTTCGATGACGATTGAACAGTCTGTTGACTGTAACTATCCCAAAACTGTCGTCGATGGACAAGCCCCTGCATCAGCCCACATGTCGGAGTCAGATTCCAAAAAGGGACCATCCGCACGGTTGGCGAATGGTCCCTTTCGACTGACGTGACGGCCGGAATCGACACGCACAGGCATCGTCTAGCCGGTTGCGTCTTTACTCGGCCGGGGTCGGCTCTGCCTCAGTGGCGGTGACTGCCTCTTGCACAGCTTCTTCATCAACTTCCACGGACATGATCGTGGCGCCCAGCTCGGTCATCTTTGCGGATACGGCGGCCTCTTCTTCAGGGGCAACCAGCACGCCAACGGCCGCTTTGCCGTCCGTCAACTGTGCATCGATCTTGGCCATATCTTCTTTCGAGATGCCCAGGCCCTTGTGGAAGAGCGCACCGATGACACCGCCACCGACGATGCCGCCCAGCAGCGTCAGGCCGCCGGAAAGCACGGCCGCAATGACGCCCAGGACCGCGCCGACGCCGGTGTTGCGCTTGCCGACCTTATGGGTCTTGACCTTGCCCTTGTCGTCCTTGGCCAAGACGCCGATGGCGCCCAGCTTGATCTCTTTGTCGGCCTTGTCCCAATCCTTGATCGACTGCACAGCCGCATCGGCCGCTGCTTCACTTTCTACAAACCCGAGTACCAATTGCTTTTTCGACATGATCTATCTCCAATCGTTATTCGTCTTGAGTGCCGCCCGTTTGGTCAGACACTCCACACAATAGATAAAACCGCCGCCATCATCGGCGACTGATATCAGGCGCTCCGTTGCTGGAACGCCCGGAAAATCACAAAGAACCCGCCAACAAAGGCCCAAATGGCCGCCACCCACACCAACGTCAGACCCATGCCGGGCGCTGTGTAGTTGAGGATCAGGATGCCGCCAAAGACAATGCCGATGAGGCCAAGAATACCAAGCCCCCAACCGCCGCCCTTGAAAGCCAGAATCAGGGCCAGGATGCCCTGCATGACGCCCCAGATGCCCAGAACGAGCACGAAGATGGTCGGCAGAGCCAGACCGGCGGCAACCGGGTAAGCCACGATATAGAAACCGGCGACGATGCTGATCAGGCCCATGAAGAGCTTCCAGCCCCACCCCTTATGGTCGGTGAACATGTGGACCAGGTCCAGGACGCCGGCGATGATCCAGTAGATACCTAGCAGAAGCACCAGAAGTTCATAGGTATTGACCTTGGTCTTGGATGGCGCCCACAGGAGGATGGCGCCGATGATAATCATGGCGATACCCTGGATGAGCAGGAAGCCCCACGGACGCGCGTTGGTTTCAAGCGCAGTCGGTGAGCTGGGTGCAGTTGCTGTAGTCATACGATTCGTTCTCCTTGATTCCAAAAAAAGTAAAAACGGATAATCTCCCCTAACAGGATGACTTAGCGGTAGGGGAGTTCACTGACAGGACCTGCATCAGGCTAGGAGGCTTCGCCCCAAAGCCTGACGCGTATGAAGCTTATTCCTCGAGGCCCAGGGCAGCGCCCAATTCGGCCGCACCGGTGGCGACATCGGTCACACCGGCGGCGGACATATCGCCGGCCAGGTCGGCCGCGGCACCGGCGACATCCATCTCGACGGCACCGCGAAGCGCGTAGCCAATCCCGGCTTCGGCCAATTCGGCCGAGCGCGCCTCGGCGAAGTCTGCCGCAGCCATGCGCAGTTGACCTTCGTCAATCTCGTTCTCGCCCATGTCGCCAATTTGACGGCCGGTGGCGGCCAGAAGGTGGGCCAGGCCGCGTTCGGCGGCCGCACGCATGATGACCTCAACGGCAATCTGTTGCAGCTGCTGACCGCGATCATCCAGAACGGCCGACAGGATCGGCATGTCCAATTGATCCACGACATTGGCGATGGTATTGAGCTCGCCGGCCAGTCGGCCCAGTTCCAGACCGCGCTCAATGTCACCCATGCTCATCAGCCCCACAATAGCGCTCATGGCGTCGACATCATCGGCCGCGGCCAGCAAATCGACGCCTTCCATCAAATCGGTCACGCCGGCGTCAGTCACAATCCCGCCCAGCGCGGCCAGGCGATCGGCGACCACAGCGGCATCCACGGCGCGGGTGAGATCGGATGCTCCCGCAGCCGCAGCCATCACGGTCACGGCGGCCAGGTCCCGAGCATCAGCCAATTCAGCTTCGCCAAGCAGTACATCTGCCGCACCGTCAACAGCCAAATCGTCGACCATTTCTTCCTGCATATCAGCCATATCAAACTCCTTGTGAATAATTGGGCGGTGAAGGCGATTCGCCTGACGAGCACCCGCCATACAATAAACTTGTCAGTGTTCGGGGACGTGCCCGAGATCACGAGCAGGCCGTCATGTACCGCTACCGTTGCCGGCGGATTCGCCTGATCATATCGAGTTGTTCGGTAATCCCGATGGACCCTGATCACTGCAAATGGGGGAACGACCCTATCCAAGCGTCACAATCGAGTCCCATCTACCTTTATAGGATACGTCAGAACCGCGGCAATGTATTGACCCAAAAAGGTGCAACGTAGGTGCATCTTTGCACCGACAACGAAAAACAGCCGATCCCCGGGAGATCGGCCGTTTGGTTTTCGGTTGATTGGATGGTGCGGAGGGCCTAGGCCAGCGCCGGCTCCAGCATCGGCCGGAACTTATAGCCGTAGATGATCATCCCCTCTTCGCCGTCACTCCGCAGCTTGCGGGTGACCATCTCGACGGGCAGGCCGATCTCGACTTCGTCGGTGGCAATGTCGGTCAGTTGGGCGGTGATGACGGGGCCCTCTTCCAGTTTGACCAGCGCAATCACATAGGGGGCATTGGATTCGAACCCTGCCGGCGGATCATAGATGATGGTGTAGGAGAAGACTTCACCAACGCCGGTGAAGGTGTATAGCTCTTTGGCCGGGGCGACGCATTCCAGGCAGACATCGCGCGGCGGAAAAATCTTGACGCCGCAGTTGGGGCATTCTTCGCCCACAAGGGCATATCGTTGTTGGTTTAAACGCCAGTGACGTGATACTTCCATTTCCTCAATTACCTCCCGGCCTGTTGCGCCGGTGCTCACAAAGTTGTCCGGCACATGACCGAACAAGGAGAATTATGCACCCGGGAAACTCCCATTCCCTGTCAACCCAGCCCAAAAGACTGTCAAAAGCTATCATTCTGGCTGGTTTAGGGTGGCGTTGGGCTACGGTTGCGGCGTTTGGGTGGGGGTACAGGTGCCGGCCAAGGTCACCTGGCCGCGTTCCACCTGCAACAGCGTGATGGATTTGGTGGGCACGCGACTGCCACTTTCATAGCGAATGGTGCCGGCCAGACCCTGAAATGCCTGAACCCGGGCCAGCGCATCCAGGACGGCCGCCGGCTCAGCGCTGCCCGCCTGTTCGATGGCGCTCAGGAGCAGCCGAACCGTGTCATAGCCCAGCACAGCAAAGGCGCCGGGTTCCTGCCCAGGATAGGCTTGGACGTAATCCTGAATGAACACTGCCATGGCCGGGTCGGGGCAGGTCAGGTCTACAAAGGCGTGGGTGGTAAAGATAACGCCGGACAGTGTGTCGTTCGTGGCCCCCTGTGTGGCCCACATGGTGCCCAGGTCAAAGCTGTCGCCGCCCATGATGGGGCTGTCGATGCCCAATGAACGAAGGCGCGCGACACCCTCGATGGCATCATCCGGCGCGCCGGAGAAGAAGACGAGATCGGCTGCGGGTGCGCCGGCCAGCGCCTCGACCATCTCATCCAGCGTCGTGTAGCTTGCCTGGTGGAGGATACGGCCGCCCATTTCCGTGAACCGCGTGACGAAGTAGCCTTGCAGCAGCTCCGTGAATGTATCCTCTCGCCGATAGACCACCAGCGCCGTCGCGGGCGGCCATCGCGTTGGTGGCATATTCGGCCGCGGCAGCCGCCTGGACATTGTCGCCAAAGCAGGCCAGGAACAGGTAGGTGGGTATCTGATCCGGCAGCTGGGGAGAGGTGGCACCGGAGGTCACAAAGAGACGACCGGCCGACGCAGCCACCTGCGCCGCCGCCAGCACCATGTCTGTGTCGGACAGACCGAATAACGCACTGGTGGTCGGGTGCTCGACCAATAGCGCCGCGGTCTCTCTCGGCCAGCACCGACGGCTCCGTCTCGCCATCGATCAGAAGCAGTTCGATGGGCTGCCCCAAAACACCACCGCGAGCATTGGCTTCGTTCGACAGCCAGCCGCGCCCCCTGCGATGAGGGGATATCGAGGCCAGATTGCCCGCCGGTCAGGTTATAGACGGCACCGAGTTTGATCGTCATGTCATATCTCCCAATGAGCGAAGGTGGGCGTCAACGGCGGCGATGCCGGTTGCTAACTGCCCGCCGGACCGCGTTGCCGACCCCGTTGTTTTGTTCGCCGTCCAGATGGTGCTAACCGACACGCAGCACGTGGGTGACGGCCGTGGCGCCGCTGCCGCCCAGATTCTGGGCCAGGCCGATCTTGGCGTCAGTCACCTGGCAGTCGCCGGCCTGCCCGCGCAGTTGCTGGGCCAGCTCAACGATCTGGTAGATGCCGGTCGCGCCGGCCGGATTACCGCGGGCCTTGAGTCCGCCAAAGGTGCTGATGGGCACACGACCGCTACGGCCGATCTCGCCGTCCCGCGCCAACTGCCAGCCCGCACCGCGCTCGGCAAAACCGGCAGCCTCCAGCGACAGAGCCGCCAGAATGGTGAAGGAGTCGTGGAGTTCAAACACGTCCACGTCGGCCGGTTCGATGCCGGCAGCCTGCATGGCGCGACGGGCGCTGTGTTCAGCGGCCGTCAGCCAGAGGATGTCGCGCCGGTCGTGAAGGGCGATGGCGTCGGTGGCCACGGCCGACCCGGCGATCTGCACCGGGCGAGGCACCATGTCCAGGGCGCGCTCGGTGCGGGTCACGATGACGGCTGCCCCGCCGTCACCCAGCGGCGCCTCGTCGAAGAGGCTGACCGGGACGGCCGTCATGGGGGCATTGACAAATGCTTCGGCGCGCAGGCGGTTGCGATACATCGCTCGCGGATTGCCCGCGGCATTGGCGTGGGCGTTGACGCTGAACCCGGCGAAGTCCGCCAGGTCGACGTTGTTCTCGTGCATGTAGCGGCGCATCATGAGCGCGGCCACGCCGGACACGGTCTGGCCCTGGATGGCTTCGTAGTCGGCATCCAGCGCCGTGGCCATGGCCGCCAGAACGGGCGAGCCGGTCTCGTCGGTCATCTTTTCCACGCCGACGACCAGCGCCGTCTCGACCAGGCCGCTCTGCACAGCCAGGATGGCCTGGCGCAGCGCCGCGCCGCCGGACGCATCGGCCGCTTCGACCGTCAGCGCCTCTACGCCGCGCAACCCGGCAAAGTCGGCCACCAGCGCGCCAAGATGATTCTGATTGCTCAGCGTCCCGGCCAGCATGTTGCCGACGTAAATGGCGTCGATGTTCGACGTCTGTGCGTCGTCCAGCGCGGCCTCAATGGCATACCACGCCAGGTGGCGCAGCGAAGTGTCCCAGTGTTCACGGACATCTGTCTGTCCAATACCGATGATGCTTACATTTGTCATGGTTTATTTCTCTGAGAATCAGAACTGCCGGATGAGCATCCACCGTCCAACCCTAGTCATCTTCAGCTTGCCGCGATGGCGGGTATAGGTAGCGTAATCGATAAGCGTCCGGCGGCTGATATACGTCTCGGTACTGGGCGCCAGGCCGCGCACTTCCGGCAGCCGGTCGGTCGTCACCAGGTCAAAGGCATCGGACCCGGCCCCGGAGCCGTAGCTGACCATCAAAATGCGGTCGCCCGGTTCGGCCACGTCGAGGATGGCCGTCAGGCCAATCATCGTCGAGCCGGAGTAGGTGTTGCCGATGCGCGGGCTAAGCAGGCCGGGAGCGATCTGCTCGTTGGAGAAGCCCAGCATCTTGGCCACACGCTGCGGGAATTTGGCGTTGGGCTGGTGGAAGACCGCCCACTGGTAGTCGGCCGCCGTCGTGCCCATGAGTTCCATCAGCTTTTCGGCCGCGCCCATGACATGCTTGAAATAAGCCGGCTCGCCCGTGAAGCGATCGCCGTGCGACGGATAGTTGGCGTGCTCGCGTCGCCAGAAATCGGGCGTGTCGGTGACGAACGAGTAGGAGCCATTGATGATCGCCAGCGACTCATCGCCGGGCCAATCAGAATGGCCGCGCCACCGGCCGCGGCCGTATATTCCAGTGCGTCGCCCGGCCGCCCCTGGGCCGTATCCATGCCGATGCTCAGCGCGTAGTGGGCCATGCCGGAACCGACGAAGCCCATGGCGGCCTGCATCGCCTCGGTGCCCGCCTTGCAGGCAAACTCCCAGTCGGCCGCCTGCGTGTTGGGCACAGCGCCGATGGCCTCGGCCACAATGGTGCTGCTGGGCTTGACGGCGTAGGGATGGCTTTCGCTGCCGACCCACACGGCGCGGATGGCCCGCGGGTCAATCTGGGCGCGCTGCAGGGCGTTGCGGGCGGCCTCGATCGACATCGTGATGACGTCCTCATCCAGGCCGTTGACTGCTTTCTCGTCGATGGGTGTGCCGCCGGTGCCGCCCTTCCACATGCGCGCGATCTCCTCGGCCAGGATGCGATAGCGCGGCACATAGGCGCCATAGCCGACAATGCCCACGGGCCGGTCGGGTTTCAATAATCCGTTATCTGAATCGTAATCTGCCATTTTGTTCCTTAAGCAAGATAAGCGATAGACCGAAGATGACGCGGTTTGGGCAGAGGTTCGCCGCTTATGGCGTCAACTGTGGCTAAGTCTTTCGTTCCGTTTTGTTCAAGTAATAGTTCGCGCGCCCGTTCGACGCGGATGGTCCGCTCGGCCACCAACTGGTCGGCAATCCCCTGCACCTGGGCTGCTGTCGCCCCGGCCGCCAGGGCAATCTGCCGGGCGTGGAGCCGCATATGGCCCTTCTGGATACCGTGGGTCGCCAGGGCCTTGATGGCCGCCAGATTCTGGGCCAGCCCCACCGCCGCCATCACTTCGGCCAGTTCGCCGGCCGATTCCACGTCGAGAATTTCCAGGGCCACCTGCGCCGTCGGGTGGACCTTGGTCGCCCCGCCGACAATGCCCACCGCCAGCGGCAGGGTGATCTCGCCAAACAGGTCGCCGTTTTCGTCCACATGCCAATCGGTCAGGCCGCGATAGTGACCGTCGCGGGCCGCATAGGCATGGGCCCCGGCTTCCACGGCGCGCCAGTCGTTGCCGGTGGCAATGCAGACCGCGTCGACGCCGTTCATAATGCCCTTGTTGTGCGTCGCTGCCCGATAGGGATCGACCAGGGCGAAGGCATTGGCCTCTTCAATCAGACGCGCCACCTCGGCGCCGGGGATGTCGGGCTGGTCCAGCTCGGCGGCCGGGATGGTGCCGCGGGCGGTGGCCGTGCGCCGGTCAGTCAGGTTGGACAGGATGCGTAGATTCACGCGCCCGCCGGTCAGCTCAGCCACGCGCGGGGCAATGGCCTCGACGGCCGTGTTGATGGCGTTGGCGCCCATGGCGTCGCGGGTGTCATAGAGTACATGAACGACCAGCATTGGCCCCACAGGGGTGTCGGGAAACGGCCGAATCTCGATGGCCTGCGCCCCTCCGCCGCGCCGAACGATGCTGGGGCTGCACGCATCCACGGCCGCCAGCAGCTCGTCCTCATGGGCCTGAAGCGCCAGCTGCGCCGCGGCCAGGTCGTCGACATCCAGAACCTGAATCTGGCCGATCATCACCGGCGCGGAGGATTCGGTCCGGAAGCCGCCCCCGGCGCGGATGAGCTTGGCCGCATGGCTGACGGCCGCCAGCACACTCGGCTCCTCAATGGCCATGGGGATCAAATAATCGCGATCGTTGATCAGAAAGTTGGCGGCCACACCCAGCGGCAGGGCGTAGGTGCCGATGGCGTTCTCGATCATCACGTCAGCCTGCTCCGGTGTCAGGCCGCCCTCGATGAGAACTGCCTGCTGCGCCGGACTGAGGTCGGCCCAATCAGCGACCATGGCGACGCGCTGCGAAAGGGGCAATTTGTAGTAGCCGGGAAGGCGAGATGATTTCAGGGATGTGGATATTTCCAAGACAACTTTCCTCAATTGCAGATGATGCGGTGATGTTACCGTGGAGACTATACCGGGCGAAAACTGCCAAAAGCTATCCAGTTGATTCTTGGCGCAGTCTGACGGTAGATTGTCAATTGCGCGGGGCTTGTGTAGCATTCATTCGTGCGCGCCTTGTGGGGTGGGCACCGTCTCTCATGAAAAATACGACCGCAACCGTTCTCATTCTCATTCTGACGGCCCTGCTCCTGGTGATGGTGGGTGGCTTTGTATTCCTGTTCCAGGCGGAGACAAGCCTGCGCGATCAGGTGCGCGACGCATCGGCCGAAGTAGCCACGCTGCAGCAGGCCCAGGCCACAACGGCCAGCCCAGATGGGCGAGGTCGCCGCCACGCGCGACGCCGCCGTGGAGGCTGTGGCCACGGCCGAATACACCGCCGTCCTGCTCGAGGGCCAGCTCGTTGACAGCCAGCAAGACGCAGAAACGCTGTCGGCCGAGATTGACCAACTGACGACCGACCTGGAGGATATGCAGGCAGAGCTGGCGACGCTGCAGGAAGCAGCGGCCAGCGGTCCCCCGGAAGCGCAAATCCTGTCGCCTGAGGACCGCGACACGCTGCCCATCGACGATGCTGTTGAGATTGTGGTCATCGCCGCTGACGCCGACGGGTTGGCCAGCATTACCGTGATGGTCGATGATGAGGAGCTATCGACCTTTTCCCTCAGTGGCGAACGGCTGGCGACGCGGCAAGCAACCTGGGACACACCGGCCACCGAAGGCCGCCACACCATTACCGTCTCGGCCACCAGCATCAATGGCACGGAGGGCGATCCGCAGCAGATTGACATAACTATCAGCGATATCGAGGCCCGCAACGACACCATCCGCGCCGAGGTGGAAGCAGCCGTGGTTGACCTGCGCGGGCTGCCGCTGCTGGAACCCATCGCGCCGACCATTCTGACTCGCGACGCGCTGCGCGACCGCGTGTCCGCCGACGCCGCCGAGGACTCGCCCGCGGAGATGCGCGACGCGACGCTGGCCCTCAGCGCCTTTGACTTTCTGGCCCGCGACTTTGACCTCTACAATGCGCTGATCGACGTGAACGGCGAGGGCATTCTGGGGTTCTATGACCCGGAAACGGCCGAGTTTGTCGTCGTCAGTGACGGTGTATTGCTCGACCCGGCCGCCCAGTGGACCCACGCCCATGAATTTGTCCACGCCCTGCAAGACCAGCATCACGATCTGGATCGCCTGACCGACGACAATAGTGACTCCGAAGCCCGCGCCGCCCTGCGCGCGCTGGCCGAAGGCGAAGCGGAACTCGTGCAGTACCTGTTCCTGTTTGAAGGGGATTTCTTCACCCAGAAAGATGTAGACGCGATCCTGAGTTCGCCGGAGCAGAGCGACAGCAGTTATCTCGATGAACTGCCGCCCATCCTGATCAGTAATCTCGCCTTCCCCTATCGCGAAGGCGTGGAGTTCGTGGCCGCCCTCTATCGCGAGAACGGTTTCCAGGCCATCGACGACGCCTGGGCCAACCCGCCCGTGTCGACCGAACAGATCCTCCATCCCGATCGCTATCTGGCCGGCGACGCGCCGCAGCTGGTGGCGTTGGCGCCCTTGACCGACACCCTTGGCGCGGGCTGGGCCCAGGTGGACGAGGATATCCTGGGCGAGTTCTTCCTGCGCGAATACCTCGACCAGCAAGTGTCGGCCATGGCGGCCAACACGGCCGCAACCGGCTGGGGCGGCGACCGCTATGCCGTCTACTGGAACGAGGGCACTGAAGAATTAGTAATGGCCCTGCGCCTGGTCTGGGATACGCCGGTGGATGCGGCCGAGTTTGCCCAGGTTTATGGCCTCTATGCCGCCGCCCTGCTCGATTCGGGCGCAGAAGTGCAACCGGATGGCTCCAGCTGCTGGATCGGGGCTGAGACCATTTGCCTCAGTCAGGCTGAGGGGCAAACGTGGATTGTGCGCGGCCCGGATAAGGCCACGACCATCCGCGTTCTGGAGGCCATTCGATGACGCAGACGAGCGACACCCCCGCTGACGCATCGCTAATCAACACGCCGCCCCGCAAGAGGCGGCGTTTTTGGCGGTTTGCGGGCATTGGTTGTCTGTCATTGGTGGGGTTGGTGCTGCTATGCGGCGCCGTCTCAGCCGTTAGCTCCCGTGTGGGTCTGGCGCGTGGGCAGGAATCGGCCGCGGTCGTGGCCGCGCAGCAGGCCGCGACGCTGAACCAGCCCGTTGGCAATCGCTGCCCCGCTGCCCGCCCGGCCGCCCTCGGTGAAACCGAACGCACAGTGGTATCAAGTGGCGAGCCCCGTCGCTACGTCCAGTTTGTGCCCAGCGGCTATGACCCGGCCCGGCAGACAGCCCTGGTGCTCAGCCTGCATGGCTCCGGCAGTTCGGCCGAACAGCAGCGCGACTACTCCCAATGGAGCGTATTCGCCGAAACGCAGAACTTCGTGGTCGTCTATCCCGAGGCGTCGGAGCTAACCAACAAGACCTTCGTGTCCTTTCGCATCCCCGACGAATTGGCCACCGATGACGTCACGGCCGAAGATAACCTCATCGATGTGGTCTACATGGAGGATGTGCTGGCCCAGGTTCAGGCTGAGTTGTGCATCGATCCCGACCGCATCTATCTCAACGGGTTCTCGGCCGGCGCCTCAATGACCCTGCTGATGGCCTGCCGACTGCCCGACACCTTTGCGGCCATCGGCACTGTTTCGGCCGCCTTCTGGTCCGACCTGGCCGATCCTGCCTGGTGCCCGGACGGCCCCACGCCGCCGCTGATCGCCTTTCACGGCACGGCCGATCGCGTCATCCCCTATGAGGGTGGCGGACCGCCAGTGGGCTTCACGTTCATCAACCATGAAGCATGGACCGACGCCTGGGCCGCGGATCGCGCCGGGTGCGCGCTGCCGCCGGAACCGTTTGCGTTTGCGCCCTCGGTGGAAGGGGCGCGTTATCGAGGCTGTCGGGACGGCAACGAAGTGGTTCGCTATCGCATTGACGGCGGCGGCCATGCCTGGCCCGGCGGCGCGCCGATCATGGACATGATGCTGGGCAAGACCACCACGGAGATTGTGGCCACCGAACAGATGTGGGACTTCTTCACTCGGCAGAGCGCGGCGGGCGGTGATGCGGCCGGGAACTAGCCGCGGCGGGCCGGCGGCACAAGCGGCAGCGGATCGGGCTGGGGAGGTTGGGGGCGTCGTTTGGCGCGCGCCGGTTCGGCCGCGGCCTGGGCCAGAAGGCTGTGGATGGCGTGCAGGAACTCCTCGTCCCACGCTCGGAAGCCGCAGACGTCGCAGCTATAGGCGGGCGCATCGGGGATAACCATCATCTGGCGGCCCAACGGCAGCAGGTAGGGCGCGCTTTGGGGCTGATAGTAACCGATTCCGCAATCTTCACACCGGATAGTGGCCACAGCTTATCTCCTGGCAGCTTCTTCCACGATGGACACACCGGCGCTGGCTCCCAAACGGCTGGCGCCCGCGGCCACCATGGCCTGGGCATCGTCGTAGGTCTTGATGCCCCCGGCGGCCTTGACGCCCAGGGTGGGCCCAACCGTGCGGCGCATCAGGGCCACATCGGCCGTTGTCGCCCCGCCCGGCCCAAACCCGGTGGAGGTCTTGACGTAGTCGGCTCCGGCCGCTTTGGACAGCAAGCAGGCCGCCACTTTCTCGTCATCCGTCAGCAACGCCGCTTCGATGATCACCTTGACCAGCACGTCCTGCGTGTGGGCGGCGTCCACCACGGCGGCGATATCGTCGAAGACAGCCTGATAGTCGCCCGCCTTCAACGCACCGATAGTGATGACCATGTCCACCTCCGTGGCGCCGTCGGCAATCGCGCGGGCCGTCTCAAACGCCTTGACCGACGAGGGTGTGGCCCCCAACGGAAATCCCACCACGGTGCAGACATCCACATCCGTTCCCTCCAGCAAGTCGGCCGATTGGGCCACGTTCACCGGATTGATGCAGACCGACGCGAAGTGATAGGCGCGGGCTTCTTCACAGAGCTTGGCGATTTGGTCGGGGGTGGCGTCGGGCTTGAGCAGCGTGTGGTCGATGACCGAGGCGATGTCATCCGGCATACTGGGCGTGAAGTCGGCCGTTACCGGTGGGGTGCCCTCCGGCCAAATGCGATTGGTCACTTCGGCAATCAACTGATCAAAGTCAGTCATGTGCGTATTCCTTCTACCCAATCCCTCAACGAATGATACCACAACCCTTACCGCGCCAACATACGGGCGTGCCGGCAATCTGTCGGGCGGGTTGGTAAGGCGGGAACGAGACGGCCGATCATGTCCCGGGGCCACTTAACTGGTGGGGAAGGCGTGGTGGGGCACTTTGGACCACTCGCTCGGCGGCCAATAGACCAGCATGGCCTTGCCCAGCAGATGGTCCTCGGGCAGGAACCCCCAGGCATGCGAGTCACTGGAGTTGTTACGGTTATCGCCCAAGACGAAGAATTCCCCGGCAGGCACCACCCAGCTGCTGTTATACGTTGGCGGCGCCTGGATATACGGTTCATCGATCAGCACCCCATTGACGCTCACCTGTCCGTTCTGGATTTCCACCGTATCGCCCGGCAATCCAATGACGCGCTTGATGAGATTCAACTCACTACGCGGATGCCGGAAGACGATGATGTCGCCGCGCTGCGGATCGTCCAGTTGGTAGGCAAAGTTGCTGATGATGAGGTATTCACCGTTGAGCAACGTCGGGTTCATGCTGTTGCCATCAATGCGATAGCGGCCGACCACGCTGTTGACCAACCAAAAGATGAAGAACGTCAGCAGCAGCGTTTCGATGATCTCGCGCACAAACACCGACGACGGTTGGCGCTGTGCTGTCGGCTGGGGTGTGATTTCTTGTGGCGGTAAGGGCGCCGGGCCTAATTCAGGCGTGTTTTCGGCAACAGACATGGCAGTTTTCCTGGAATACTGACGCCGCCCGGTTAAGAGGCGGCTGAGCTTTGGTCATTATAACAGCCGCAAAAGGCAGGGCAACACCTGCACGCAATCTTTAACCCGCTATAATGTGGGCGCGTAGGGATACGGTATTTATGGGATTTCCCACCTGGACACTGTGGGGCATGGGGCTGGCGGCAACTGCCGCCCTCATCACGTTGCACTGGCTTTCATCGCCCAGACGCCGCGCTACTGTCCCGGCTGGGGTTGGTGGCGCGCGGCTGGACCTGCGGGCACGCAATCTGACCGGCTATGGTCTGGCCTTTCTGCTGCTGGCGATCGGTTTTTTCATCGCCGGGGTGCCGTTGGGTACTGGCGAACGACCCGACACGCAGCCGACCTGACGCCGCTGAACCCCCGGTGGGCGGAACCATCGCATGAACGGTCATGGACCAGGACGGCCCAGTTCCGACGATTCCGGTTCAGGAAGCCATTGCCGCGCTGGAGACGGACGCCGGCCGCAACACGGCCGAGCAGCAGCGGCGCGATGGGCGGTCTGGTTGTGCCCTCGGGAAGCGACACCGGACGGCCGGCCACCGGCGACACAGCGACACCCGGCGCGGATGGTACTGTCGACGAAGAAGCGACTCCCACGACTCCGCCCGAGCTGCTGGCCACCCAGGAAGCCACGCCGTTCCCAATGCCGACAGCCGACTCGCCGGCAACGGTCGAACCGACAGCCACGCCGCACCGACCTTGACCCCCTCGTCAACGCCGAGCCCCGACCCCCATCGCCGGGCCGACCGCGCGTATCAACGACAACACCAGCACCCTGTCCATCCGCAAGACGCCCGGCGGCGAACCGCTGGTGCAGGTCATTCGCGGCGATATGGTCCTGCTGCTGTCGGGCCACGCCTTCCACAGCGGCGGCGCTGTGGCGCGAAGTAGCCACGGTCGGCGGCGTGGCCGGTTGGGTGCAGGAGCAGTTTTTGGATTACCTCGAGGCTGATACAAATTAACTGATGACGGGCAATTTTACCCATACCAGGCTGTCATTGCATTCCACATGCAACCATTCGATCAGGTACAATCAGTCGCACTATGAACGAACAGGCGCTGCTGGCCCGCATCACATTTGACCCGCAAATCTTTGGTGGCAAGCCCATTATCCGTGGCCGCCGGCTGGCTGTTGAGCATGTGTTGGGCATGCTGGCCGCCGGGGACACGATGGAAACCCTGCTGGCTGCCTACCCTTGGCTGGAGCCGGAGGACGTACGGGCGTGTCTGGTCTATGCGCGCAAACTGGTTGGGCAGGAAACGTTTGAATTCGTGGGATGAGACTCATGCTCGATACATGCGTTTCCGGTGCTTTGATCGGGCCACTCACTGCGGCTGGTCACGATGTCCTGTGGACCGGTGACTGGGACCAGGACCCGGGCGATGATGCCATCATGGCCCATGCCTTTCTGGACGACCGTATTCTCGTCACATTAGACAAGGACTTCGGAACTCTTGCGGTGCTGCACAACAAACCCCACGCCGGTATCGTGCGCCTGGTGAATCTCTCGGTCGCTGAACAAACTACAACTATCCAGCAAGTGCTTGCAACCCATGCCGACGACCTGATAACCGGGGCCATCGTCACAGCCGAACGCCACCGGCTACGCATCAGACGGCCGAATTAGGTCGGCAGCTAATCGTATTTCCGCTACTATGTGCCGGAGGTCGGCCGTTTCATTAGTCGAGACACGACAACTATCCCGCAAACAATCAACTGTAATAGGGATGGGACCGAACGATTCCGACGCCACAAGCGTCCTGCTCATCCGCCCGTCACATACGCCTCCAACGCCTCAAGCGTCGCCGGGAGGGTAATCGGCGTGGTGGCTTGCGCGACGGCCGTTGCCGGGTCTTTCAGCCCGTGGCCGGTCAGCACGATGACGGCCGTCTTGTCCACCGGATCGATCTCGCCACGCTCGATCTGCTGCTTCAGCGCCGCCAGTCCGGTGGCCGAGGCGGGTTCCACGAAGACGCCCTCCTGCCGGGCCAGCATGTCGCCACGACGCCAGGATCTCGTCGTCGGTGACGGCCGTAATGATGCCGCCGGATTCATCCAGCGCGGCCAGAGCCTGCTGCCAGCGGGCCGGGTTGCCGATGCGAATGGCCGTGGCGATGGTCTCCGGGTTCTCGACCACATGCCCCAGCACAATCGGCGCCGACCCGGCCGCCTGCCCGCCCAGCATGCGCGGCAGCCCTTTGCCGTATTGCTGATAGCCCATCCAGTAGGCGCTGATGTTGCCCGCGTTGCCCACCGGCAGACAGTGCCAGTCCGGCGCGCGGCCGTCCAGCTGATCGACGATTTCGAACGAGCCGGTCTTCTGTCCTTCCAGCCGCCACGGGTTGACTGAGTTCACCAGGGCGATGGGCTGAGAAGACTCGGCTCGGCGCTCCGTAATCTCGCGCACCATGCGCAGGCCGTCGTCGAATGAACCTTCGATGCTGATGACCTCCGCCCCATAGGCCAGGCAGGCGGCCAGCTTGCCCAGGGCGATCTTGCCCTCCGGCACCAGCACGAGGCAGCGCAACCCGGCACGGGCGGCGTAGGCGGCGGCGCTGGCGGCCGTGTTGCCCGTGCTGGCGCAGATGACCGTCTTGGCATTTTCGCGCACCGCCTGGGTGATGGCCGCGGTCATGCCCCGGTCCTTGAAGGAGCCGGTCGGGTTCAGCCCCTCGTACTTGAGGAAGATCCGCAGCCCCGACTTGGGCGCCAGCGTCTCGGCCAGCCGGTAGGCGGGGATGAGCGGCGTGTTGCCCTCGTTGAGGGTGATGATGCAGGTGTTCTCGTCAAAGGGCAGGTAGGGCCGATAGGCCGCCAGGACGCCATTCCACATGGGCACATGTCTCCTTGGATCAGGTGGTCGAAAGGGTCTCAGGGTCAGCAGGTCACTCCGGGCGGTCCGGGATGACCAGGATTTGGCCGGGATAGATGACGTACGGCGCCTGCAGGCTGTTGGCCTCGACCAACACGCTCAGCGGCACGCCATACTGCAGGGCAATGCGGAACAGCGATTCGCCGCTGTGCACCTGGTGGGTGAACTGCGGATGCAGGGCCGGGCGCGTTCGTCGGGATCTTCAGCACCTGCCCGACGGTCAGCTGATTGGGCGAGATCAGGCCGTTGGCCTCGGCAATCAGCGCCCAGTTCACACCATACTCCTGGCTAATGCGGTAGAGGTTCTCGCCCGGCTGGACGGTGTGGGTGCGTTCGGCCGTGGGCGTGGCCGAAATCGTCGGTTCCGCTCCTGGTTCCGGTGTGGCGGAGGTTTCCGCGGCGGTTTCGGTGGGCGCTGCCGTGGGGGCAACAGCCGGGGTTGGCGTCACGGTGGCGGTGGCTTCGGCCGTGGGGGCCGCGGCAATATCGTCGGCAGTGGCGCCTTCTTCGGCCGGTTCGGCCGGCGGGATCTGCAATTCCTGGCCCACCGTCACCTGATCGACATTGCTGATGCCGTTGAACTCGGCCAGGGCGATGTAGGAGATGCCGTATTGCAGACCGATGCGGTACAGATTCTCCCCGGCCACCACCATGTGGACGGTGGGTCGTTCGGCGCGGGCGGTCACGCCGGTTCCGGTCTCGGCCGGAGTCTCATCGTCGGTAGCAGCCTCATCGGTGCCCGGTTGGCCGTAGCCTCCGCTTCGCCGTCGTTCGCGGTTCAGCGCCGTCGACGGTGGGCGACGGTCGGGTTGGGCCCTGCGTGGTTGACTGTCGGCGGCGGCAGCGAGGACGCGCCACCGACGTGGCCCGTGGCAGCCAGTTCACTGGTCGGGGTGGGTGTCGACAGGTCGATGGCTGGGGCAACAGTCGCGGAGTCTCATCGGGCAAGACGATGCCCGACCCCACCGCCGACTTGGGGTCACCCTGGTCCAGGTCGGCATCACCGGTCAGCGGCGTTGGTTGGCCATTGCAGGCAGCCAGCAATAGCAGAAGTAGGCCTAGCAACCGGCCAGGCGGCGCTCCATCTCCATCGAACCTCCGAGCGCCAACTATAGCACGGCACCAGCGGCGTACAGGGTCGAGCGGGCAATCATGGTGACGATTTCACGAACCGGTCAGCTTTCGCCGGGACCCGGTCGTCGACTTGCCGCCCAACCGGCTTGCGAGTTTACTGATCTGCTGATTGACTCCCCAGCATCGGAATCTTTACCCCGCGCTCGCGGCGCGACCTCGATCGCCCGTGGATATCCGGCGTCCACATGCCGGGCGACGCCCATACCGGGATCGACTGTCAACACCCGTTGCAGGCGAACGGCCGCTTCCGGCGTGCCGTCGGCCACGATGACCTGCCCGGCGTGAAGGCTGTAGCCGATGCCCACACCGCCGCCGTGGTGGTAGCTGACCCACGTGGCCCCGCTGACGGCGTTGATGAGCGCGTTGAGGATGGGCCAGTCGGCGATGGCGTCGGAGCCGTCACGCATGCCTTCCGTCTCGCGGTTGGGGCTGGCGACCGACCCGGCATCCAGATGATCGCGGCCGATGACGATGGGCGCCTTGACCTTGCCGCTGGCCACCAGATCGTTGAACAGCAGGCCCGCCTTGTCGCGCTCGCCATAGCCCAACCAGCAGATGCGCGCCGGGAGTCCCTGGAACTGCACCTGCTTCTGGGCCATGCGGATCCAGCGGTGGAGGTGGTCGTCGTCGGGGAACAGCTCCAGAATGGCCTCGTCGGTGGCGTAGATATCCTCCGGGTCGCCGCTGAGCGCCACCCAGCGGAAGGGCCCCTTGCCCTCGCAGAAGAACGGCCGCACGTAGGCGGGCACGAAGCCGGGATAGCTGAACGCCTCCGTCACACCGGCGTCAAAGGCCCGCTGGCGCAGGTTATTGCCGTAGTCAAAGACAATCGCGCCGCGCTTCTGGAACTCGACCATGGCCGCGCACTGACGGGCCATCGCCTGGGCCGAATGACGCGCGAATTCCTGCGGATCGGCCGCGCGCAGATCCCGGCCCGCCTCAAAGCTCAGGTCATCCGGGAAGTAGGCCAGGTAATCATGGGCCGAGGTCTGGTCGGTGACGACATCAGGCAGCAAGCCGCGTCTCCAGCAGGTCGGGGAAGACGGTGGCGGCATTGGCGATGAGACCAATCGAGCGCGGCTCCCCGACGGTGACATAATGCTCCACCCGGCGCAGCGCATCGTCCAGGTCTTCGGACACCTCGTCAATGTAGCGATGAGTCCAGTTGGCGGCGGGCGCGGGCTTCATCCACTTCAACGACCAGGGCCACGCCTTCGTTCATCGTCACGGCCAGCGGTTGCGCCCCACCCATCTCGCCCAGCCCGCCGGTCAGCACCCACTTGCCCTTCAGCGACGGCCAGCCGGCCTGCCGGGCGGCGGCGGCGAAGGTCTCGAACGTGCCCTGCAGGATGCCCTGCGTGCCGATGTAGATCCAGCTCCCGGCCGTCATCTGACCGTACATGATCAGCCCCTCGGCCTCCCAGCGGTCGAAGTTCTCCTGCGTGGCCCAATGGGGCACCATGTTGGAGTTGGCGATCAGCACCCGCGGCGCGTCGGTGTGGGTGCGAAAGACGGCCACCGGCTTGCCGCTCTGGATGAGCAGCGTCTCGTCATTCTCCAGTTCGGTCAGCGAGTGCAGAATGGCGTCCAGCGCCTCCCAGTTGCGCGCCGCCCGGCCACGGCCGCCGTAAACGATGAGGTTGTCCGGGTCATAGGCCACCTCCGGGTCGAGGTTGTTTTGCAGCATGCGGTAGGCGGCCTCTTGCTGCCAGCCCTTGCAGGTGAGGGTGGTGCCGCGTGGGGCGCGGATGGTGCGAGTCATAGTCAATTTCCTTGCTGGGTCCTCAAGTCCGTGCGAAAGCGCGTGTCGATCGATTGATGAAGAGGTAGTAGATAGCCAGTAGGGCACTGTAGACAACCACGATTGTATACAGGATCAATCCGGTGCGGAATTCCGGCGCAACATTCGGCAACGTGCGCAGGAACGGGACGATCAAAACAATATCATAGGCCAGGAATCCAGACAGTTGTCCACCTGAATTCGCCCAGCTCGGTTTTAGCAGCGAATAGATGAAGAAGGCGGCCGCGCCAAGGAACATGAAGCCGACGACTACTGACAACTCCGGCGTCAGCTTCCAAGGGATGATTGAAGTCTGTAGAAATAATCGTGCGCAGGCATAAAAGAGCGCCAGCACGAATATGACAAACGACCAGCGCACCGGCAATGGCTGGGGGATAGACATGTCGAGTGGAATTTGGCGCGCCCGCAGGAAGAGCCACAATCCGAACAAGGCCCCCATGGCACAAATCACCCCATAGGCAATTTTGCCTGTATCGCTCCTTCCGGCGCCCAGCCACAGGATGTAGACCGACATTGGCGCCAGAATGACCAGATAGTCAAGCCCAACACCGGCCAACGCTGCATCGTTATCCGTCAGAAGAGGCCATAAGGTGGCTGCAGCGGCCGCAGCGAAGATGGACGAAACGAAAATGTAAGTCAGCGGCGTGGTCCCTTCAAAGGGCCAGACACTCACGACCAGCGGCCATTGGAAGAAGAAGGCGACCGCAAGAAACAGTTGGGCAATGCTGACGAAGAATAGAAGATAGCGTTGACTTCGGGACATCTAGTGCTCCTGAGGAAATAGGTCCGAGTCGTGGTTCAGAAGAGAAATCACTTTCGGCACTTAGCAACCAGAGTTACAGGGTAGCCAACAGCACGCGTTAGTTTCACATGAAATTGACTTATACGCCATGCCTAAGCAAGCGGCCGCCGTAGCAGGGGCAACGGCTGTCACCTAATCAGCTAATGCATTTGACGGGTGCGGGTGGTGCAACGCGGCGCTGCGCCTGATCTTGAAGTCAAGATTCATGGCACGCCGCCTGTCAAGATCTCAACCGTCTTCCGCTCAATAAACGCCGCCCACACCGGATAGTCGCTGCCCGACCAAATCCTGTCCCGCAACGCCGCCGCCTGTTCGGCCGACCAGCCCAGGTGACGGAGGGCATAAAGCGAATAAAAGGCGGTCACACGATAGTTGGCGGCGCAGTGAATGAGCAGGTGTTCATTCGTGCGCGCGGCCATGGCTTCCTCAAACGTGGCGAAGTCGGCGTCGGTCGGGTTGGCCCAGTCCACCGGGATGTGGACATAGTCCATACCCAAGGAGCGAACCAGTTCGGCTTCTCCTTCCAGCGAGTGGTCGGGGTTGTAGGTGGCCAGGTTGATGACGGCCGTTACGCCCTCATCGGCCGCAGCGCGGAGCTGGTCGGCCGTCGGCTGGCCGGCAGTGAGGGTGCGGTCGTCGATGCGGATGAGGTTGAAGATATCCAGTCCCATTCAAGCCCCCGGTTGATTGTTGGCTGCTAATGATCGTTCGGATCCACCAACTGAAACCAGTTGCCGTCCGGATCGGTGAACGTATAGCACTTGTCAGAGTCGACCGTCCCCTTGATCTCAACGCCATGGTCCACTAGCCGCTGCAGCGATCCCTCAAGGTCGTCGGTATAGAGCACGAAGCCCACAGCGGCTTCTTCATAGCGTCCGGCGACAGGACGGGGACGGCCGGGCCGGATCAGAATCTCCAGCCCATCCTTTTGCAGCCAGATGAGCCGGTCGCTCTGAGCAACCGTGACCTCAAAGCCCAGCACGTCAGTGTAGAAACGTTGTGATCGAGCCGGGTCAACCGCTAGAATTTCTATGTGGCCGAATTGCATTTGGTTTTCCTCACAACTCCGCTTGACCTATCCTACCCCATGATAACACGATCGATCACGGCGGCGGGCTTCCAGCCTTTGTTGTCTAGTTCGCTGTTGGTTCGTCCATTAACCTCGACGATTTCGGCCGCTGCACCGACACAGACTTTGCCGAGATCAGTGGATTGCCTAACAACTTCTGGCGACGCTTTAACCTCCGCCTCTTGGATGCGCCGCGCAAGCCGCCATAGATTCTGATGAAAGCTCCACACATTGGACCGCGGCATTTTGTCCCAATTTGCTTCGTCTATACGTCTTGAGTACCAGCGCAAATCAGCCACAACCGCCAGTAAACGATCGGCATCGGGCCCATCCAATAGGACCTGCTCTATCAACCGGCGATACAGCGTTTCCAGTTGGTCCAATAAATCGAGCACGCTGGGACGCGGGGGTGGATCAACCACATGGGTAACGTGGCCCAATACGTCGTCTGCCGGCACCCAGCCATTGACCTTGCCGACGCTGTTGACGATGAGAAACTCACCGTCCTTTTTCTCGTCTACGAGGTGGAATATCGTGCCGCCATGCCAGCGCACAAGAACCATATCGCCGACTTGAATCTCGCCCGGATTGACGATGGGTGACATCGTAAGCGTTTGCCCATGCTTGACGGCCGCACGCATAGAAGCCAAATCACCGCCGTCCGATATCGTCCAGGTGAAAGAACGGCCGTCGGCTAATGCTTGCTGCAGCGGGTCCTTCTGTTTTGACATCTTGGCACGTTCGCTCTCCTGGAAATTGAGGGGTATTGAGGGATAGCGATAGTCCTATACCTGATGCCAGCGTAAGGGCTTCGTCGCCTCACGGATCACCTGACCCTTGGCCTCCAGGTCCAGTTGGACACACTTGACCCACCAACCAGCCGTCGACCCCCCAGGGAAGAGATCCTCCGGCAGGTAGGGCTTAACCGCCTCCATCATCTCGGCCTGCGTCAGGCCGGGCGCCTCGTGAGATAATGCCTGCATCATAGCCTGTTTCATGGCATGGTACTTGGCAGCGTTGACCCGAGTCGTTTGCCCCGGTACATTGACGTTTTCCACGGTTATCTTGTCGTCGGCATCACTCATATTGTCGCTTCATCCCTGCGCCGGCACGTGGTGCGCGCTGATCACGGCCGTGTCAATCGCCGCGAACCAGTCAGACTCAACGCCTGCCTACGCCACCTCTTCCATCTCACGCACGTCCAGAATCTGGCCCACTTCGGGCTTGATGGCCGCCACCAGATCGTCCTGGGCCACACCCTGGACTTTGAAGACGATCTCCCACTGCATGCCGTCCGACCCGGCGATCTCGTTGACGCCGAGGCCGACGATGTTGCCGCCGGCGGCGAAAATGGTGCCGGTGATCTTGGCCAGCGTGCCTTTGGCATCGGGCACGGTGACGGCAATACGCACGCCCGGACGCCGGCCGCCCAGCAGCTCCAGCAGTTGCTTGAACAGGTCGGTCTCAGTGATGATGCCGACCAGGGTCGCGCCCTGCATGACGGGCAGGCCGCCGACCTTGTTGTCAGCCATGATGCGCGCGGCTTCTTCGATGGGCGTCTTGACCGACACGGTGATGACCTTGCGGGTCATGACATTATCGACCTTGATCTTGGCCAACAGCTCCGGAATCTCCCAGACGGCCAGCGTGGTGGCCGGGGAGGGGGATGCATAGAGCAAGTCCTTGTCGGACACGATGCCGACCAGCTTGCCGTCAGCGTCTACAACGGGCAGCCGCCGGATGTGCTTGTCCTGCATCAGGCGCAGGGCCACCGGGACTGTTGTGGTCGGTTGAACGGTCACGGGATTGGGGGTCATATATTCACGAATTAACATGGGAACCTCGTGGTCTTAGGGGAACTAGTGGGATAAACCACCCCGCAAACGGAGTGTCCTGTATGGTATCCAGTCCGCGCCGGTTCATCAAGCGCTTGGCAGGCAGGCGGTCACTCAAGTTTCAGCGGCGGCCCGACCAGCTCCATGCCGTGGGCGCGCCACAGGGCCGGGTCCTGGGGTGGCATGGCGTTGGCTTTGGTCACTTCGCGGAAGAAGGCTTCCATCCGGCCGGCCGGCAGAAAGGTGATGAGCATACGGCCGATCGCTTGACCGTCATAGGCCCACACATGCGGCACGCGGCGCGGGGCCAGGATGGCGTCACCGGGTCGCATTCGCAGCCGCTGATCGCCGATTTCGATCAGGAACTCGCCCTCCACGGCATAGAACCACTCGTCCTGCTCATAGTGCAGGTGCCGGGCCGGGCCGCCCTTGGTGTGAAAGGTATTCTCCAGAATCAAAACGCCGTCGCTATCCGCCGGAACGACCTTGAAGGCGATGGTGCTGACGCCCAGACCGCGCTGTACGCCCTGCGCGTCCTCGCCCGCACGAACAGGTTGGGTAAAGGAAGGCACTGGTTCACTGGACAGGTGATCACTCATGGGTCGGGTCTCCATAATCAGCCGTAGGCTGCTAGTCGTTTGGCGGCATCCAGCGGGCCACCCGGTCGAAAGTTCCAGGTCAAATACTCGAACTCCTGCGCCCGATCAGCCGTGGCGGCGTCGCTCATAAAGACCAGCTCGCACTCAACCGCGATGTCCTGGATGATCCGCTCGCAGCGATAATAGGCCAGGGCCACCGCATCAACGGGTGACGGGCCATAGCCTCGGAAAAACAGCGTCTCTTCTTCGGCCGGCGAGCGGCCGCCAAAGCCCTGGGCGCCACCCGGCACCATCAAGTCGCGCTCTTTCGGCGCGCGGATGGGCGCATCCCAATCGACGATAAACAGCCGACCGCCCGCGTCGATGAGGACATTACCGGCATGGAGATCGGCGTGGCAAACGACGAACTCGCGTGGCTGGGATACGAGATCGTCTGCCAGCTGCTCGGTCCGGTCCACAAGGTCGAGGATGACCTCACGCTTTGATTCCAGATACTGCGCCATCTCTCGGGCTATTCCATCAGTGTGAAGCGGCACCTTGCGCCCAGTGATCCAGATGCGAACGGTCTCACGGCCCCAGGATGGGTAGGTTTCCAACGGAATGCGCGCCCAAAGCACCGGGGGCAGGATTGCGGTATGCAGCTTCTTGATGGCCGCACCGAGAGCCACCCATTGATCATCGGTGATCGATACGGCATAGCCATCCTGCCCATCAACGTAGGGGTAGAGAACGGCCGTATACTCACCGAACCTGTCCCATAGCTGACCGGACCGTGTCGGCAGGGGGACAATGAGTTCCGCCAAACCCTGGTCACGGAGAGCCTGGGGCAGCAGTACAGACACGTCGTCAAAGCCGCCGCGTCGCAGCTTAAGGAAATAGGCGGCGTGGTCGGCCGTTGTCACGCGATAGACGGCCGTGTTGCGATCCGCGCCCAGCGGCAGGAAAGCCACCTGAGTCACTCCCAGGCCATAGCTTTCCTGCACACCGACGACAATGGCTTCATCCTGAATATCCGGTGGCTCGAGCATGGGGGCCAGTGTATCTGATATGATGGACGGCGGCCCGGCGGCGGGCCGGAAGACTATGGCTGGAACAACTGAATCAGGTTGCCGCAGGTATCATCAAACTCCGCCTGCCATCCAAGCTCCGTATGGACCGGTTCCTTCGTGAACACCACCCCCAGGCCGGTCAGCCGCTCAACCTCAGCCTGAATATCACTCACGCCGAACACAATTAACTTGGAGTATGAACTTCCAGCACCAAGAGATGACAACCAACCGGCCACCTGACAAGTGCGTCAGACCCCGGTCAGAGGTCATCAACCGCCGGCGATCGCCCCAACCACCCGGAACGGTTCGGCGCCGGACGCCACTTCCGGGGGCAGCAAATCGTCCGGCGATTCGTGCGACAGGTCCTGCTTGCAGGCGAAGAAGCGTAGATAGGAACGCCGTTCCTTCGTGGCATGGTCGCGGATAGTGCCGCGCAGCATCGGGTAGTCCGCTTCCAGCGCGTCGAGGACCGAGCGCTGGGTGACCGGCCCTTCCACGGCCACGGTTACCTCTGCGCCGGTGCCGGCCATGCTGCGCAGGTGGTGGGGGATGACGACGCGAACGGCCGCTGCGTCGCTCATGGCAGCGTCTGCACCTCGACCGACAGATACGGCCGGCAAATTCTCAACAATGGCCATCCAGTGGTCACCGCCATCGGCCGAAACGTACACCTGCCCGCCGGTCGTGCCGAAGTAGATGCCGCACTCGTCAAGCTTGTCCACCGACATGGCGTCGCGCAGCACATCGACGTAGCAGTCGCTCTGCGGCAGGCCGTTGGTCAGCGCCTCCCACTCGTTACCGCCGGTGCGGCTGCGATAAACGCGCAGCTTGCCTTCGGGCGGGTAATGCTCCGAGTCGCTCTTGATCGGCACGACGTAGACCGTCTCCGGCTCGTGGGCGTGGACATCGACCACAAAGCCGAAGTCACTGGGCAAGTTACCGCTGACCTCGTACCACGTATCACCGGCATTGTCGCTGCGCATGACGTCCCAATGCTTCTGCATAAACAGAACCTCCGGCCGCGATGGATGATGGGCGATGTGGTGCACGCAGTGGCCGATCTCGGCTTCGCCGTCGGGGATGTAGTCGGAGCGCAAGCCCCGATTGATCGGCTTCCACGACTGACCGCCGTCGTCGGTGCGGAAAGCGCCCGCGGCCGAAATGGCGACCGTGATGCGATCGGGGTTCACCGGGTCCAGGATAATCGTGTGCAGGCACAGCCCACCGGCGCCGGGATTCCAATCCGGGCTGGTGCCGTGGCTGCGCAGACCGGGCAGCTCCTGCCAGCTTTGCCCCGCGTCGGTCGAGCGGAAGATGGCTGCGTCCTCGACGCCGGCATAGACCGTGTCGGGGTCGGTCAACGAGGGCTCAAAGTGCCAGACGCGCTTGAAGTCCCACGGGTGGGGCGTGCCGTCATACCAGGAATGGGTGCCGGTCACGCCCTCATAGGCGAACTCGTTACCGACCGTAAGCCATGTCTGGCCGCCGTCGTCCGAGCGGTGGACCACCTGGCCGAACCAGTCATTGGCCTGCGACACGTAAATCCGGTTGGGATCAACCGGCGAGCCTTTAATATGATATATCTCCAGCCCGCCAAAGAGGGGGCCTTCCACGTTCCACTTCTGCCGCTTGGCGTCGGATGTCAGAATAAACGCGCCTTTACGGGTACCTACCAAAACACGTACGCTGCTCATGATTCGCTCCTTATCTAGGGTTTCGGAGAATGCTGCTGATTCGATTGTCGGCCGGGTTGATGTTGACGGGATTGTTGAGCGCAATCGTGGGGATAGGATAGAACAGATATTCTACCGTGTCAAGGGGGATTTCGGTCCTGTTAGGATTAATGATTTGAACACGGATGACGCGGGTTTTACGGACGAAAACGGCTGGATTGACGGGCATAGTAGCTGCACCCATCCTCGCCGTTGTTGATGCTCGCGAGTTCGTTAGGCCAATCATCGCCCCACCTGCTATACTACGCGGCTATGAAATTAGGCATCATCGGTCTGCCCAGCGCGGGCAAGACCACACTTTTCAACGCCCTGACGATGGGCAACGCCCCGACAGGGCAAAGCATGGGCGGCCGTTTTGATGTGGTCACCGCCGTGGTCGACGTCCGCGACCCGCGCGTGGACCTGCTCAGCAGCATGTTCGACCCCAAGAAGACGACCTACGCCCGCATCACCTACTCCGACGTGGCTGGGCTGCAGCGCAGCGAGGACGAGGTCGGCAGCGCCATTAGCCCGCAGGTGCTCAACCACATCGCCGGGCTGGACGGCTTCGTCCACGTGGTGCGCGCCTTCGATAGCGCCATGGTCCCCCACCTCGACGGCAGCGTCGATGCCCTGCGCGATTTGCAGGCGCTGGACACGGAGTTTCTGCTTAATGACCTGGGCGTCGTCGAGCGGCGCATCGAGAAGATCGAGGAAGGGCTGAAGAAGGGCGCGACGAAGGACAAGGCCGGGGCGCAGGCCGAGCTGGCCCTGTTCCAGCGGCTGAACGAGGTACTCTCGGCCGAACAGCCGCTGCGATCGCTCGACCTGACCGAGGACGAACTCAAGACCCTGCGTGGCTACGGCCTGCTGACGCTCAAGCCGCAAATCGTCATCATCAACATCGGCGACGACCAGGACGAGATCGTGCTGGACTATGAGTCGGCCCACACGCTGGTCACCAACATCCGCGGCCGTCTGGAAATGGAGCTGGCCCAACTGAGCGCCGCGGGCGACGAGGAAAGCCTGGAGATGTTCATGGCGGAATACGGCGTCACCGAACTCAGCCTGGACAAGATCATCCGCCTCAGCTACGACCTGATGGGGCTGGAGTCGTTCTTCACCGTGGGTGAGGACGAGGTGCGGGCCTGGACCATCGGCCGCGGGGCCACGGCCGTCGAGGCCGCCGGCGCCATCCACAGCGACCTGGCCAAGGGCTTCATCCGCGCCGAGGTCGTGGCCTATGACGATCTGGTCGGTCTGGGCGGCATGGCCCAGGCGCGCACGGCCGGCAAGCTGCGCCAGGAAGGCAAGACCTACATCGTCGAAGACGGCGACATTCTCCACGTCAAGTTCAATCTATAGGTTGTCCAGGTGCAACGCACTTTCTGAAGTGCATTGCACCCTGTCATTCGTCGATCGGAACAAAATCGGCCGTTTTCGCGTCTAGGGAATATGAGGCCGGATCGTTTTGTTTTGTTGGCACGCCGGCCGAGGACGACCTATGAGACGACTACTCACCTTGACAGCGATACTCCTGCTCCTGGTCCTGGCCGCCTGTCAGAACCAATCGGAGCCGGGATTGACCCTGCCGACGCCGCTGCCGCCTGCCCCGGAAACAGCCGCCGCCACCGTGTCAACAACGATGCCCGCAGCCACAACAGTGCCGCCGACCGCCAAGGCCGAACCCACTGCGCTCGCCACCGTCCCGCCAAGCCCTACCACTCAGCCCCCAACGGCCACGACCAACGAAGTCGCCACGGGCTTTGAAGTGGCCTTCGTCGAACTGGGCGACACGCTCAACCTGCGCTCCGGGCCGGGAGCCGATTACCCGGTGGTAGCCGAACTGCCGCGTGACGCGACCGGGCTAACTGTGGACGACGCCGGGCAAGCGCTCGTCGCCGGGTCCACGTGGGTCTGGGTCGAAAGCGAAGATGCGGCGGGATACGCCAACAGTCGCTATCTGACGGAGAGCGTCACCGCCGCCGACTTCTGCAACGATCCCCACGTTGACGCCATTCTGGAGGATCTGCGCACGGCCGTGGCCAACCGCGACGGCGACTTGCTGGCGTCGCTGGTGGAGCCGGAACGCGGGCTGCGCCTGCGCCACAGCTGGTGGAACAACGAGATTCTGCTGCGCGGCGATGAGGTTGCCGGCTTGTTTACTGACGACACGGTCTATGACTGGGGAACGGCCGACGGCAGCGGCCTGCCCATTACCGGCACGTTCAGTGAGACGCTGCTCCCGCTGCTCGACCGCGACTTGCTGCCGGCGACGGAGCGCGCCTGCAACGAGGTTATCCACGGCCCGACAGCCGGGATGACGATTGTGCCGGAGAGTTACGAGGCGGTGCCGTTTATCAGCTTCTATCGGTCACCGGGGCCGGATCAGTTGGAATTCGATTGGGGTACGTGGGTCGTGGGCATTGAGCAGTGGAACGGGCAATTTTACCTGAGCACGCTCGTTCATTACGCTTACGAGATTTAGCCGGTATCTTCGCCCAGCTCGGCAGGCTCCAGCGTCTCTATCTGACGGTGGAGGTCGGCCAACTCGCCACCCAGCCGCAGGCGGGCCGCATCCAGATCGCGCCGGACGGCCGTCCACCAGTTTTCCTCGGCCTCTAATTCCTGCGCCTTGCGCCACAGCCGGGCAGTGGTCTCCTGGCGCAGGGCCTGAAGCTGTCGGCCAACTTTGCGGCGGCGGCGATGACAGCGCACGATGCGCTCCTGCAACCGGCGCAGCTCCACTTCCTCAATGGCCGACAGCCGGGCAATCTCGTCCGGCTCCAGCTCCCCGGCCAAATCATACAGCGCGCCCAGATCGCCGCTCGCATAGGCCGTGTTGACAGCGGCCATCATCGACGTGCGATAGGCCGACTCCACGGCCGACTCCGCCAGGTCGGGGTGGAACTTGCGGGCCAGCTCGCGGTAGAGACGGCGTTCGACCGCTTTGTCGCGCGGTGTGCCGGTGGGCAGCAGCGCCTCCACCGGGTCGGGGCCGTCGTCAGGCGGTTCGGGCAGACCCTCGTCTGTTGGGTCATGGGTCGGGTCGAGCGGATTGTCATCGGCCTGCGCGGCAGCATCCAGGTCCTGGCGCAGCAGCTGCAGCCGGGTGAGCGCCGACTGCTTGGCCGCCAACAGGTCCAGGATCTCATCCACCAGATCGTCGAGCATCAGGCGGGCGTGCATGCGAAACGCATTGACCGCCGCCTGTTCGGCCGCCAATTCCGCTTCCGCCTGGCGCAGCTGCTCCTGGGCGGCGCGCAGATCGGCCTGCAGGTCGCGCTGTTGCTGGCGCGTGGGGTCGGCCGTCTGAAGATGTCGGCCCGTGCCGGTGCTCATACTCGTCCACCGTCCATAGGGTGATGATTCTGCCGCATGGGTGGGGGCGTTGTCAACCGTCTCAAACATCGGCCCATCGCGCCGAAACTGCGCTTCGGGGCAATTGGCCTACAGTTGAGCAAAACGCCATTGTCTCTCTGGGATGGCAGATGGCTCAATCATTGATAGCCGCTTCCAGCTCAGCAATCGCCTCTTCCGCCAGTGCCGCAGCTGCCCGCATGCCAACATTCGCGCCGCGTCGTCTGCCGTCTTCAAATGTGACCTCATCGACGCTTTGCTGAATGTCTTCAGCGAGGCCACGCTCAACGGTGATGTCGGTCATCTGTGGGGCAACGGACGTGTCGGTGTACCAAGCGAGGGCAGCCCCGGCCAGAAGTGCGGCTAACTCACCGTGGCCATGCCGGCCGGCCACCTGACCGACCAGAAGCAAGAACAATGTGGCCACCTCATCGGCGTGGTAGGTGAGCGCCACCGGCAAGCCGAGCCGAGCGTATTCCAGCATGGCTGATGCATCACCGCGCATGTAGGCGATCATGCCCAGATTACCGTACTGCATGGCCAACCGGCGATAATCGCCAATTTGCTGGGTTACGGTGATGAGTTCCTTATACACGACCTCGGCCCCATCCAACTCGCCGCCCGCCCGCAGATTCTCGCCGTAGATATTTAGCCCTTGGGAGATGCCCGGACTGTAGCCGATGGCTCGCATTGTTTCCAGACCTTGCAGCGCCATCGGCCGGGCATCGATGGCCTCCGGACCGACGGCGTTAACGGCCCACCAAAGCTGAGCCCACGCCTCGCGGCGCGGATCATCCAGCTCTTTGGCAAGTTCAAGCGCCTCACTTAACACCTGTTGACCTTCCTTAACGGTATGCCGATAGGCGGCCAGCAGCCCGGCGGCCGAAAGGACATCCACTTGAATGGGCACGGCCGCATGGGCACGCAGCGCGATAGCACGGTCAAGCCACTCCTTCGACTCATTGTATTGATAGCTGTAGAGCCAATACTCACTCAAGGCAGCGGCCATGTGCACACCACGAGCAATGTCCGCACCATCAAGATAGTAGCGAAGCCCGGCGCGCAAATTGTCCCGCTCCGGGTCCAGCCGATTGAACCACTCCAGTTGCCGGTGGGTGCGCAGGTTGGCCCCCAGCGAAGCCGCCATCTCGTAGAAATAGGCCGCATGACGGGCCTGTATCTGCGTCGCTTTCGCCACTCTCATTGAGGCGCTCGCGCGCATACTCGCCAATGATTTCCAGCATCGTGAAGCGCGGCAGGTCGCTGTTGCCTTCCAGTCGCCGGATGAGGTTCTTGTTCAGAAGCTGTTCCAGCCCATCCAGAACATCGAATCGCAGTTCCGGCCCCCAGATCGCTTCGGCCGCATCAATGCTGAAGCCGCCGTTGAACACTGCCAACCGCCAGAACAGCCGCCGCTCGCTCTCGTCGAGCAGGTTGTAGCTCCAGTCGATGGCGCCGCGCAGCGTTCGCTGCCGTTCAGGTACATCGCGCATGCCGCTGCTCAGTGTTTTCAGGCGCTCATCGAGCCGGACGAGCAGTACCTGGGGCGTGAACATCCGAATGCGCGCCGCAGCCAGCTCAATGGCCAACGGCAGGCCGTCCAGATGCGCGCATATGGCGATCACAGCGGACGCGTTGCCGCTGGTCCAGTCGGAAGTCGTGGTCGACCAGGCGCGCTCGGTCCACGAACAAGGCGATCGCCTCAATAGCCAAGCAGATTCGTCCGGTGTCAGTGTTATCGAGCGACGCCGGCAGGGCCAAAGGCGGTACCGCGTATTCATGCTCACCGGAAAGTTGCAGGCGTTCGCGGCTGGTAACCAGAACCTGCAAGCGCGGGGCTGCGACAGGAGGCTCCCGACAAGCGAGGCGGCGGCAATCACCTGCTCGAAATTATCGAGGACCAACAGGAGATGGCGATTGGCGGCATAATTCTGCAAGACCACGAGAGGCTCTTCCTGCCCCCGCTCCGTAATCTCCCAATACCTCGATTATCGAACGTGCCACGCCGTTGATGTCAGCAACGGCCGACAGGTCAACGAAGTAGACGCCGTGGTCATACTGATCAGCCATATCGGCCGCGACTTGCAGCCCCAGACGGGTTTTGCCCGTGCCGCCCATGCCCGTCAGATGTCACCAACCGAACGTCGGGCATCGGCCAGCAGTGTCGTCAGGGCTTCGACTTCGGCATGCCGGCCAATCAGGGTCGTCATTTGCGGCGGCAGATGGTGCCGGTTGGCTTCGGCGTTCGCAAAGGCGGGAAACGTTGCGGCCAACCCTCGCCGACCAATTGATATACTCGTCTCCGGTTCCGTCAGGTCCTTCAGGCGATGAGGGCCCAGGTCCAACAGCGTGAACCCGGCTCGGAAGCCGAATCGCGCGACAGGTCGGCGGCCACGGTCGTCAGCAAGACTTGCCCGCCATGCCCGGCCGACAGCAGTCGGGCGACCTTATTGAGCGGCGGGCCGAAGTAGTCGCCGCCCCGCTCATCGGCCGAACCGGTGTGGAGCGCCATGCGGACACGCAGGCGGTCAATGCCGACGGGCCACGTCTCGGCCGCGAGGTCTGCGTTGGGTCTGAATCGCCGCGTCGATTCCCTGGGCTGTCGTCGGAAAGGCGCCGTAAAAGGCGTCGCCCACGGTCTTGAACACTGTACCGCCGTGGGCCTCAAAGGCTGTGCGCAGGATCGAATCGTGGCGGCGCAGGGCAGCTTCCATCGCCTGGGGCTGGGCCTCCCACAGGCGCGTGCTGCCTTCGATGTCGGTGAAGAGAAACGTAACCGTTCCGGTTGGTAGCGTGGGATCGTGTCATGAGTTTTCTTCGGGCCTAACGACTCACAGGCCCATTATTGCCCATGAAGCCCCATTTGTCATGGGCCCGACCACAACTCTGATCAACCGGATTCGGCACAATGTCCGGCACGGCCGAATCGACGGGCTATGGCATGGCCGGGCGCCTTACAGGTTTGTCTGCACCGAGTGGATCCCCGTTGCCCCGCTCGGCCGCGCGGTCCTGGCTGCGCTCGATCTGCGGCGTGCCGTCGGCCTCGGCCGCAGCGCACTTCGACGGTGTGCTCGCCGGGGGTGAAAGGCCAATCATAGCGCCAGATGACCCAGGTGGTTTCGGAGAGCGGGGCGCGGAGTTGCGCTTCGGTCCACTCGCCGCCGTCAAAGCGCACCTCGACTTTGGAGATGCCGCGATCACCGGCGAAGGCGATGCCGCCGATGGGCACGACCGGCACGCCGGCGCGTTCATCGATGGCATCCACGGCCACGGTGTCGATGACCGACGTCGTCTTGACCTGCGCCACCTCATCCCAGCGCCGCTCGACCCAGTAGCCCGGCTCGTACTCGGCCAGCAGTTCCATGCTGGTGATCCACTTGGGCTGCTTCATACCGAAGCGATCGGGGATCCACACTCGCAGCGGAAAGCCGTGGTCGATCGGCAGCTTGTTGCCGTCCCAACTGTGACACAGCATGATGCGCCGGTCGGCGGCGATGAGGTCCAGCGGAATGGTCTCGTGGAAGCCGTCGCCGCTGGTAATCGTCAGAAAGCGGGCCTCGGCAGGGGCTGGAGGTCGGCCAGAATGTCCTGCAGGCTGACGCCGGTCCACTGCGTGGTGCTGATCAGACTGGTGCCGACGCGACCGGAGATGCAGGACAGGGTGACGTACTGGTCGAACGACTCGTAGTTGTTGTGGATGTCGTCCAACGTCAGCATCAGCGGGTTGGCGACCAGCCCGGTGATGGGCAGGACGTAGCCCTGCTCCGGGATAATGGTCGGTTCGGTCCGCAGGAAGACCTTGTAGTGGTCCTTGACCGGCGTGTACTCCGGCCGCGTGCCCGGCGCAGGTGACACCGGGTCGTCGGTGTTGGGAAAGACGCGCGCCGGCGTGCCTTCGGCGATCGATGGGCCATGCTGGCATCCAGCACCGCGGCATCGGCGTCCCGTTCGCGGAAGCCAGAAACGCCGCCAACCCACCACCGACGACGGTGATCGTCGCCGAGGTCGCGCCCAACCGGATGAGAAACTGCCGCCGGTCGAGGTTGTTACTTCGCGCGTCGTCGGTTTCTCCATCGACAGCCGGTCAGCACCGCGACCGATGTCATGAGTCTTCGATAGGCCCAGGCCAGCGCGACACCCCACGCCAGAAACAGCAAGCCCAGCCAGACAGCCTGGAAGAACGGCGGTGCGCCGGACTGGTTGATGCTGAGGCTGATCGTCACCAGCGGCAAGCCAAAGAGCGCGCCCATGACCAGCCCCACGAACGTATCCGGCGTGATCTTGCGCCAGTTGAGGAAACCGAAAAAGATGCCGCCGGTCACGGCGCCCAGACCCAGAAACAGCAGAACGGCGCTGATCTGTTCGGCCGTCTTGGCGGCGTCGGCCACGTCGATCTGCAAGGCGAGCATCGTGTCGATCATCAGGTCGATGCCAAAGGTGATGACCGGACCGGGCAGGATGCGCGTCAGCCAGTCGAACAGGTCAAAGGGCAGGAAAGGCAGTCCCAGCAACTGGTTCGCCAGGTAGAGGATGGCAATGAGTAGGCGCGGTCAGCAGGCCGCCGATGAGCAAGCCGGTCCAAATGCTGGGTCGTTTCATGATCGCTTCTCCCGTCAGCTCAGTGCGCGCCTGTGACCATTTTACTCCCGGCCCACGTGGCGCAAGGACACGACTCTGGCCGCAGTCGTAAGAGTCCTGTAAGCCGAGCGTTCCGTAACGATTTCGTAACGATTAGGAGACGATCGTCTGTTACGCTGATGGGGATAGACCAGGTTGGGCACCTCATCGCCCGCTCCGGTCACCATTGTGTTGGGAAATACAGGAGAGACTTCATGCAACAGTTTCGTCAACTACGTACATTATGGCCGGCGGCCGTCCTGGTCGCGCTGCTAATCATGGCCGGGGTCGTGCTCGCCGCCGGCACGCCGGCACAGGATGCGCCGATTGTCCAGACCGAGACGGACGCGAACGCGGTAGCCCTGGGCACTGCCTTCTCGTTCCAGGGTCAGATCGCCGACGAGAACGGCGAGGTCATTGAAGGGCAGTGCGATCTCAAATTTGAGCTATACGACGCCGCCACCGCCGGCACGAAGGTCGGGGAAGACGTCAAGCTCAACCAGCCCGTAAGCGGCGGCTTGTTTGCCACGCAGCTCGACTTCGGCAGCGGCGCCTTCCGCGGCGATGCGCGCTGGGTCGATCTGTCGGTGCGCTGCCCGGCCGGCGCCGGCGACTACGAGCTGCTGCCGCTGCGGCATGAGCTATCGGCCGTCCCCTACGCGCTGAGCCTGCGGCCGGGAGCGCGCATTGAAGGTTCGGTGCCCTACGGCACGACCTTCGATGCCGGTCTCCGCGTCACCAACACCAGCCAGAACTACCCGATCGGCGTCTATGGCATCACGAGTGCCGCCAGCGGCCTAGCCATCGGCGTCGCCGGGAACAACACGTCGCCCAGTGGTTTTGCCGTCTACGGCTATTCCAGCCCCAAGGGCACCGGCGTGCGCGGCGATGCGCCGCAGGGCGCGGGCGTCTGGGGCAGCAGCGTCGACTGGGTTGGCACCTATGGCTACAGCCAAAACTATGTCGGCGTCATCGGTGAAAGCCCGAACTCGGTCGGGGTCTATGGAAAGAGCGAGAAATCGCGCGGCGTCACCGGCGAAAGTGTTGACGAGCAGGGCGTGTTCGGCACCAGCACGAATGGGGCCGGTGTAGCCGGTATCAGCACGAACTACAACGGGGTGCGCGGTGTGACCGGCAGCAGCACCAACTCGGCCGTCTCGGCGGAGAACACCGGCAGTGGTCCGGGCATCTTTGCCACAAGCAAATCTGGGCCGGCGGCCGTCTTCAATGGCCTGACCCGCACCTTCGTCCTGCAAATTACCGGCGGCAGCGACCTGGCCGAACGGTTCGAGGTCAGCGACAACGCCGCGGCCGAACCGGGCACGGTCATGAGCATCGACGCCACGAACCCCGGCCACTTAACGGTGAGCAGCGCGGCCTATGATCGCAAGGTGGCCGGCGTCGTCAGCGGCGCGGGCGATGTGGCCACGGGGCTGGTGCTGCACCAGGAAGGCGTGCTGGAAGGCGACACGGTGGTAGCCATCGCCGGGCGCGTCTACGTCAAGGCCGACGCCACGTCCGGCCCGATTCTGCCCGGCGATCTGCTGACAACGGCCGACCGCCCCGGCTACGCCATGGCGGCCAGTGACGACAGCCGTTCGCACGGCGCGGTCATCGGCAAGGCGATGACCGGGCTGGAGAGCGGGACGGGGCTGGTGCTGGTGTTGATCAATCTGCAGTAAGCCGCGGTGACCTGACTGTCTGACAGGAGATGAATCATGATCAACCCGAAAATCACCCGGGCGTTGGCTCTACTGTTCCTGCTGGGGACGCTGGCGATGGCTATTCCGGCCGCGGATCAGCCGCCGGTTGAAGACGCGCCCGAGGCGGAGAGCTTGCATCTGGGACTCAGAGCCGATCCGCGCGACAATCCGATGTACATCCCGCCGCCTGCCGAGATGCTGGCACCCGGAACCCAGTCGCGCCGCGCCGACGCCTTGACATTTGAGGTCCGTTACAATGACTCGCAATCATGCCCGGACAAGTTACCGGCGTATCCGAAATCGGAGCTAGTGGATTGGAAACCGGAGATGATCCGGGCCTTCACCTATGCGACGCAAATATGGTCGACCTTGCTCAATGGATCGCAATTGGTAGTCGTCCATGCCTGCCTTTATGATGAACTCAACGGTAGTCCCCTGGGTTATGCCGAACCGGCCGACTGGTATAGCAAATTCACTAACGCGCCCCGCCAGGACACCTCCTATCCGATTGCTCTGGCCAATCAGTTGAGCCACAGCGATCTCAATGGAGCCGACGAACCCGAGATATTTTCGACGTTCAATGGGCAGTACTCATGGTATTTGGGCACTGATGGGCAGGTCCCTGCCGGTCAATACGATTTCGTCTCTGTTGTCCTCCATGAACTGGGGCACGGCCTGGGCTTCGCGGGCGGTGCAAGCTGGGACGACGGGAATGACCCAGTAGAATGCAACGGAACAATCCGCACGGGGTGCATCGTCGATCCGCCGAGAGCCTATGATCGCTTCGTTCAGTATGAATCTGTAAACCTTGTGGGAGGCTTCATTAGCCCATCGGTCCCACTGGGCTATGCCCTGACAAGCGGCAACCTCGATTTCGCCGGCCCAGCGGCAACCGCGGCCAACGGCCCTAACAATGTCAACCCCATCCTGTTCGCGCCGGACAACTGGGCAGTCGGCAGCAGCTACAGCCATCTGGACGACATTACCTACGACAAGACGAATAACGCCCTGATGACCAGCTCACTTAATCTGCGTGAGGCGGTTCATCATCCGGGCCCGGTGACACTGGGCGTCCTGATCGATGAGGGCTGGTCAGCCAACAGCCGCCCGATTGTTTACGTAGAGCAGAGGTACTCCGGCTTTGAGGACGGTTCATCGACCAATCCGTTCAACTCGGTTCGCGAAGGCACCCAGGCAGTCATGAGTGGCGGGTCGGTCTACATCCGAGCGGGCAGTTACTCAGAACATCTGACTCTCAGCCGGCCCATGTATCTCCGAAATGGCGGTGGCACCGTACTCATAGGTAATTAGGCAGCACATGAATAGCAAACAACGACAAACCACGATCATCATCGCCGCGATCAGCGCAAGTCTGGCCCTGATCGTCCTGCTCTGGGCGGCCCGCCCGGCTGCCCTCCGCGCCGTGGGCACCTACACCCTGAGCCGCCCAAACATCTCCGCCGGGTACAGCCTGAGCCAGAGCGCGAGCTACCGCGTCGGGGCGACCGGCGGTGAAGTGGATGCCGGCGCCCCGCAATCCGGTGGCAACCTGGGCGTAACCGGTGGCTTCTGGGCCGGCGTCGAAGAACCGCCGCCGCTGCCCCCACCGGCCGTTCAGCAGTACGGTCTCTATCTACCGATCGCGGTTGGCAAATAGCCGGGCTGCACCCACAGAAAAGCCTCCGCGGCGTGTCGCGGAGGCTTTTTGGGTTGCTTGGGTCGGTCGGGCAGCAGCTGCAGAGCTAAGCGGTCGGCGGTGGTTCGGCCACCGCATCGGCCGCGGCCAGCTTCCGCGCCTGATCCTCAGCGATGATGGCGAACTGCTCATCGAGTCGCGGATAGATCAGCCACACGAGGCTGAGGCCGAACAGCGTGCCGGTCAGCGTGCGCAGCAGTGGAGTGCTCTCGCGCAGGGTCATGATGTCCAGGCCGAAACCGATGAAGAACTGGCTGAACAACTGGCTAAACCCGTCTAGCGCAATCGGCCCCAGGCCCACCAGCAGAAACAGCCAGAAGGGCATGGGCTTGATGTCCACGCGGCGGCGCAGCAGGCCGAAGATCAACCCGCCCACCAGCACCGCCAGGTAGATACTGATATCGCGCTCGCACAGGGCCATCTTGTAGCCCATGGTCGCATTGCCCACAAACCGGCGCGCAGGCAACATGAAGGTCTCCCACTCATTGGGATCAACGACGCGCCTTGAAACTCGTCCAACGATGGCATGTAGGCCTCGATGGGCGTCAGTTCTGTTCCGGCAACCTCCCGCGGGTAGGCCACCTGTTCACCATAGAGGAAGAAGGATCGCGAGGCCATCTGATGGCAAAACGGGCTATACATCGTATAGATGGCCCGCGCCGGACCCGTCAGCCCGGCCTGCATCAGCACCGGCGCCAGAATCGGCAGCCCCACGTAGAAGGCGAAGAACAAATTGGCAATCAGCAGCCAGCGCCGGGCGAAGGTGTAGAGAATGCGGTCGATGATCATCAGGAGTCCATCGGCAGCGTGCGCAGCATATAGCCGTCGATCTGTGACCGAGAAATAATCCCGCGATGGAAGGCGGTCATGATGCCGTCAGAATCGATGAACACGGTCGAAGGCAGGTAGAACGCACCGTAGGCATTGCCCACGTCACCGTCGGGATCGAGGACAGCCGGCAGCGTCAGACCCAACTCGTCGAAGAAGTCGCGGACCTGTTCGGCCGATTCGTCCTGGTTCACCGTCAACAGCACCACATCATCATCGGCATAGGCGCGCTGCGTCTCCTCCAGTTCCGGCATCTCCAGGCGGCAGGGTGGGCACCAGGTAGCCCAGAAGTTGAGGATGACCGGCCGGCCGCGCAATTCACTCAGGGTGACAGCGTTACCGTCCAGGTCCAACAGCGTAAAGTCGGGGGCCATGTCGCCCACTTCCGGCAATGGGCTGTTCTGATCCGCGGCGGCCAGGCCAGCCTCGGCCGTCGGATTGAACGCGGGGATGGGTTCCAGAGCCGGCTCATCGTCCGCCGTCGTGCCCGCGAACAGGTCCGGGTTGTTGAACAACAGCACCAGGGCGATGACCAGAACGGCAACCCCGGCGATCAGCAGCAAGACGCTGCGCAATTGCCCGTCACCAGAGGGTTGCGGTTGGTTGGAACTCATGGGATAACCCGGCTAGCCGCCGAAGGAAGCGAGCAACCAGTCTTGCAGGCGCAACGTCTGCTCGTCGATGACGGCCGACCATTGGGCCAGCACGCCATTGATGAGGCCCATCTGCGCTTCCAGCATCATGATGCCCAGCAGTATAAACAGACCGCCGCTAATGAGCTGTGTTGTGTGCAGATGAATCGTAACGCGGCGCTGCTCGGAACTGGTCACCGTATAGAGCACTGCCGCGCCAATTGACATGATCAACAAACCAATCTCCAGCGCCAGGCTGAACTCTACCCCGCCCAGAAAGACGAAATTGTCGATGGCGTATTCGGCAAAGGCGACCGCAATGCGCCACAGGGCCAGCGCCCAGATGAGGGCCACGACGAACACGCTGGTGTCCCAATCCCAGCCCTTGCCGCGCAGCACTTTCCAGAACGTGCTCTGACGACTCATACGGCCGAAGAAGGTCGAGACGATAATCAGCGGCAGCCCCAGGCCAAGGGTGTAGATGAACAACAGCATCATACCCCGCCAAACCGACGAGGTCTGCGCTGCCAGGGTCAGCATCGTGCCCAGAATCGGGCCGACGCAGGCCGACCAGCCCACCGCGAACGTCAGCCCGAACAGATACGACCCGATGATCCCGGGACTGCGCATCTGCTGGGAACCGATTGTCGTGGCGCCGGTGAAGCCGCCGCCGAGAAGACTCATGACACCGAAGATAACGATGGCCGCACCGCCGACGAGCATAATAAGCTGCTGGCTTCTGGAGCAGGACCCGGCCGAGAGTGAAGCCCACTGCCCCAAAGAGGGTGAACGTCGTCGCCAACCCAAGCATGAAGGCGACCGTATTCGTGGCGATCTTGGACTTGTCGCTGGAAAAAGCAAAGGCAAAATAAGCTGTCAAGCACCGGCAAGGTGCACGGTGAAGCAAAGCTGAGCAACCCACCCAGAAACGCCAGCAGCGCCAGCGCCGTGAACGACTGATTCTGGACGCCGAAGCTGAATTCGCTGGGGGTCGATGTCGTCTGATTCAGCGTGCCGAACACCAGAAAACCAGGACAAGAATCACCACACCAATAATGAGCCACTGCCCGTTAGACAGTCTGCGAATGGGTGAAGGTACTTTAAGTTCTGACATATATGCTCCGAAGCAATCCGCCCGATAATTCAAGCACGCGTCGCGGTCTCCGCACTGTGTTCATAAAATCAACGACAGGCCGGCCGGTCTATTGCTTGCGCTCACCAACCAGCCTGCCATATTGTACGCGATCTCATCGTAAGACAGCCTACGGTTGGGTCTATCTGTTATCTTCTCTGTAATAGACGCGTCAACAAGGCCAAATCTTTCGACACATTGCGCTCGCGCAGGTTGAGATACAGCACGTAGAACAGCGCGATCGACGACATGGCCACATAACCGCCAATGAGATAGATATTGAACCCATTGGGATCAGACGGTTGCAGGGCCAACACGCTGCGCCCGCCGCTACCGCCGGGCCAACCGCCGGACGGCTGCTGAAGACGTTGCCGTGCGCATCTTGAGCACGTTCACATGGTCGCTCACGTTCTGGAGGCGAATGCGCATCAGAATCCAGGCCGACCCCAGCACCGTAAACCCGATAACGCTGATCATCAGCGTGATGCCCATTCGTGCCGAATCCAGCCCGTTGAACTCCTGCAACCCTTCGGACGCACCCGCGGCGGCTTCGGTTGTGCCACCAAAGACAACCGGGTGGATGTCGCGGAAGATGCGAATGCTGATGTAGGTCAGAATGATGACCAGAAGGAGATGATGGCATAGACGGCCGCATAACGGGCGCGCTTGTGCGGGTCATCAATGGCGCCGCGCAACATGAAGTAAGCCGCGTAGACAAGCCAGGCCACCGTGACCAACGTCAGGCGCGGGCTCCACAGCCACCAGGTATTCCAGGCCGGCTTGCCCCAGAAAGACGCCACCGACGATGGCCATCGACAAGAAGACCAGGCCAACTTCGACACTGGCCAGCGCCAGCGTATCCCACTTGCGATCCGACGTGCGCAGAGTAAAGGCCGCCGCCCACCAGCGCCGCCAAAAAGGCAATGGCGCCCACCCACGCCGAACCGACGTGGAAATAGAAGAGGCGCTGAACATTGCCCATCAACACTTCGACCGGGGCGTAGAAGAAGATCGCGACCAGCGTCACGGCCATGGCCACGACGGCCGGATGTTCATGATGCGAATCGAGCGATCAAGACGAGGGGATGAGACAGTTGTTTGGGCCATACAGTTAAACTCCTGAAATCGCCGCTAAAAGTGAGTAAATAATTGGCTTAAGACTCTACCACAAATCGGTAGGTCAGAAAACCGGCGCCGAGCATCAACAGATCGTAGGCCAGCACCAGATAAAACGAACTCTGCACCTCGGCCCAGGTCGCGCCGCCGATGTTGGCGGCCGAAATATAAGTCGCCGTGGCCGTGGCCGCGGGCAGCACCAGCGGCAGCGACAGCGGCAGCAAAAGCACCGGCAGCAGCACGTCGCGGGCACGGGTCTGGATGGTCATCGACGTCACCAGTACGCCCGCAGCGATGAAGCCAATGGTACCCAGCACCAGCATCAGGATCACCGGCGGCAGGTAAAAGGGCTGGTTGAAGAACACGGTAAACAGCACAATCAGCACGGCTTCCAGCAGAGAACATGAACAGGCAAATGCTGATGACCTTGGCCAGATAAATGGCATTGCGCGGCATGGGGGCGATGAGCAGCGCATCAAACACCTGATTCTCCCGATCAATGGCCAGAGACCGGTTCAGACCCAGCGTCGCCGCCAACAGCACGGTCGCCCATAGCAGGCCGGTTGACGAACTGCGTGCGGCGTCCATGGTCAGGCCCACCGCGAAGTTGAACATGATGATGGTCACAATCGAGAACATCACCATGACGCTGATCGTCTGACGTGTGCGCGCCTCAATCTGCAGGTCTTTCCAGACAATGGCCTAAACGGCCGGCAAGAAAGTTGACATTCCTGCGATGCTCCGGGCGGAGGGCGATTCCCCTGAATCATGATAACGTGACCTCGTTGTAAACATCGTAAACCGACGACAGACTTATCTCCCTTCGCGATACTTCCTGGGCGATCTGGCCCCGGTACAAGATGACCAGACGGTCAGCCAGTCCCAGGCCGTGGCCGATGTCGTGGGTAATCATGAGGATAGTGCGCCCCAAAGCCCACCTGATCCAGCAGGAGATCGTCCAGCAGGCGACTGGCTTCGTGGTCCAGTCCGGTATAAGGTTCGTCGAGCAGCAGAACGTCCGGTTCGTGGAGTGTGGCGCGGGCGATGGTCAGCCGCTGGAGCATGCCGCGCGAGAACGTGCCGACCGCGTCCCGCTGTCGGGCAAAGAGGCCGACCTTGCGCAGCGCAGTCATGACCCGATCCTCCGCGTTGTCGATCCGGTAGACTCGCGCGAAGAAGGTCAGGTTTTCGGCCGCAGTCAGGTCATGGTAGAGCAGGGCCTGGTGCGAAACCAGACCGATATGACGGCGAACGCTTTCGGCTTCGGCACGGCAGCGGCCACCCGCCGACGCTGACTTCGCCGCCGGTCGGCCGCAGCAGCGTCGCAACAATGCGCATGAGGGTGCTCTTACCGGCGCCGTTCGGCCCGACCAAAGTGACAAACTCCCCATCATTAACCTGTCAGATTGACTCCCCGCAAGACCGGGTTCAATCCGTACTGGTGGACAACCCGTTGAGCCGGATCATTGTCCTGTATTGTAGATGGTTGCCACGGCAAGTTTGGCGAGCTGGCGGGAACCTGACGAGTCTGACACGGATGCACGGCTGTTACGATTTTCTGATCCGTCCGATCGCACATCCACCATCGTGTTCAGTTCTTTCAAAAGCGGCATCATTCTTACAGTACACCACCCATCCCAGGCAGGCCCCACACCAGCCCAAGCCTCGAGCCGCACCGGCAAAGCCCGCCTCCGCATGATTGGATCATCTCGTCCACCGCATAGGTCTGATCACAGAGAATCACCTCGGCCAACTCGGCCGTCTCCAGATCGAGAACGTGGAAGCGCTCCAGCGATGTCCGGGCCGTCTCATCCCAGAAGCGCTCGCCCAGATGCAGAAACGGCCGATCACCCCACAGCCCGCTGTCGTCGGTATACCACCACGTGCTGTTGTGCTTGTCCACCCGATTCTGATCCAGCAACTCGACGAGCAATCGGCCAGCCCGGTCGCAGGGCCTGCGCCGCTTTCCGCAGCAAGGCCGCGGCTTGCTCGCGCGGAAAGACGGCCAACTGACCGTAGAGAAAGAGCGCGGCGTCATAGGCTGACTCAGGGGGCGTGAAGTCGCGTACATCGGCTTCGACGAACGTGCAGCGGTCGGTCATGCCCGCGGCGATGGCCAGCTCGCGGGCATAGGCGATGGACGCCGGGCCGAAGTCCACGCCGGTGACGGTGCAGCCGCAGCTTCAGCCAGGGCCACAGCGTACAGGCCGGGGCCGCAAGTCAGGTCCAGCACCCGGCTGCCCGGTTGAAGGGCCAGCTTGTCCCACAGCCACGCGATCTGCAGGGCACGTTCGGCCGTGGTGCGCGAAGCGGCTCCGTGCGATTCATCGAGATGCTCGCGGAGCATGCGCTCGGAAAAGGCCGGGTCATCCCAGGGCAAGTTGCCGCCCCCCGACCACAATGCGGGACGGTCCGGGCGATTGTAGATGCGCCACAGGGCCTGGGTGAGAGACTGCGGATCGGGCGTTGGCGGTTGATTCATGGCGACTGGTGCCTGTTTGGGCGCAGGACGAACCTTTTAACGTTGCGGATCGACGTAGGGATTATACCAGCGGCCGTATCTGGCTGTATAATCGCACCCAACGACAGGTCAGTGTCGGGACACCAGTTGCTTGGATGAACGAACAGGAACGCCATAATCGCAACGTCATGCTGCGCCGCGTGCGCAGCGTTTGGCTGCAAGACGTGCTGGAGAAGTCGCTGCACGGCGGCGAGGTCATCGATCTCGGCTTCGCCTACCGGCCCAGCGCGTTGGCCGGCAGCGGTGTTCCTGCCTGGCAGCAAGCGGCCGAATACGACTATCTCCTGCCGGTGGGCACCACCATTGAGGACGTCTTCAAAGCGGCCGACGGTGAACTGCTCATCCTGGGCGAACCGGGCGCGGGCAAGACGACAATGCTCCTGCAGCTCGTCACCGTGCTTCTGGCACGGGCCGAGGCCGACGAAACCAGCCCCATGCCCGCCGTCTTCAGTCTGGCCAGTTTCGACGGCACGCCAAGCCGCTGGACGAGTGGCTGGTGGATGAATTGGCCAACAACTACGAAGTACCGCGCAAGCTGGGCGCAGCCTGGATCAGCAGTGCTGACTTCATCCCCCTGCTGGACGGGCTGGATGAGGTCGATACCGATTTGCGACGGGCCTGCGCCGAGGCCATCAACACCTTTCGCCGTCAGTATCAGGGCGTCTCGCTGCTGGTCACCACGCGCAATCATCGACTATCAAGCCATCGCCTTGCGCCTGAATCTGGACAAGGCGGTTATCCTGCAGCCGCTGAACGAAGAGCAGATCGACCAGTACCTGGCCAAGCGGGGCAAGCGGCTGGCCGGACTGCGTGCCTCGCTCAAGGCCGATGCGACCCTGCGCGACCTGGCCCAGTCGCCGCTGATGCTGAGTATCATGACGCTGGCCTACAATCGGATGCCCGAGAACATCGCCCTGGAGCTGAGCAACGGCCAGCTCAGCCGCGATCTGCTGTTTGATGTCTACGTCGAGCGCATGGCCCGCTATCGCAGCGGCGACGGCGCCTATGCCCCGGACGACACCGTGCGCTGGCTGACCTTCCTCGCCCAGCGCCTGGCCCTGCAAAGCCGGCCGACGTTCTTTCTGGAAGACATCCAGCCCAACTGGCTACCGGCCGAGCAGTCGGCCGCATTCGGTCGCTGGTCGCGGCTGGTCGTGTTTGGGCTGCTGGCGGCGGCGGGCGTCGTGTCCGGATTATTGGCGCTGATCCTGTTTGGCTGGCGCAGCGCGCTGGTGGCTGTGGCCGGAGGGCTGCTGGCTGCGGCCGTGCCGGTGCTGACCGGCCGTTTTCTGGTGCGGGCCCGGCTGTCCTGGAACCGCGTGGAGACGGTCGAATCGTTGGTCTGGTCGTGGCCGTGGGCAGGGCTGGGGCTGGCGCTGGGCGCGCTGGCCGGGGTGCTGCTGGCCCTGCTGCTGGGGGCCGTTGACCAGGGGACGGCCGTTCCCTGGCTGGCGCTGGTGCCCGTGGCCGCCGGGGTGGGCCAGATGGTTGAAAACGCTCTATTGCGCAGCGATATTCGCCTGCGAACCAAACCGGGCCAGGGCGTGCAGCTCTCGTGGCAGAACGGCCGTATGGTGGGGCTGGCCGTGGGCGGAGCCGTCGCCGTGCTCAGCCTGGTCGCCGCAGGCGTGGCCCAGGCAACCGGATCGGTCGGGGCGTTTCGGGCCGCATTGCCGTGGATTACCTGGGCGACGCTGTATCTCGGCGTGGGCAGCGGGCTGGCCTACGGCGCGCTGGCCGCCCTGCAGCACCGGCAACTGCAAAGACTGCTACGCGAAAGCGGTTCCATTCCCGACGACCTGCCGCGCTTCCTCGATTACGCCGCCGAGCGCACGCTGCTGCGCAAGGTTGGCGGCGGCTACTCCTATGTCCACGCCCTGCTGCAAGACTACTTCAGCACCCGGCAGAGTCGCTAGGCAACCTTGGATGAACGCCTCCCTGACTGACATCCTCACCCAGCTGCCGCCGGACCAACGCTGGCACTCGCAGACCGCGCCGATGCCCATTGTGGTCGGCCTGGTGCGGCGTCGGCGTGATGAGAAGGAACGAACTGCTCCTGATCCAGCGCGCCGGTGAACCTTATGCGGGTCAATGGGCGCTGGTGGGCGGCAAATGGGACTTCGGCGAGACGTTGGCTGAGGCCGTCGTGCGCGAAGTGCAGGAGGAGACCGGGCTGATCACGCAGTTCGTCGCCCTGCGCGGCGTGATCAGCGAGCGTGTTGCCCCGGCCGAGCCGGGCGCGCTGGCCGCCCACTTTCTGCTGCTCCTGTGCGATCTACTGGTGCATGGACGGGTGAAGCGGCCGAACAGTCCGAGGGCGCCGTTGGCTGGTTTCGCCCGGCCGAAATCGAAAAGCTCCATGAGGACGGGGCGATCATTCCCAGTGATTACGCTATGATTGCGGCATTTGCCGGGGCCACAGCCGTCGCCCCGACAGTAGAAATTGAAATGGAAGCAGCGCTTAGCGGCCCGGCGCAGGAACGGCCGGTGCAGATGAAGCGCTTCGAGCAGCACATCGACAACGCGCATAAGACAACGCCGCCCATGCCCCTACTGCCGCGAGAGCCTCTCCACAACCGCTACCGCATCGTCAGCCTGCTGGCCGCCGGGCCCTACGGCGCCGTCTACCGCGCCTGGGACCAGAGTGACGCGGCGCGAGGTCGCGGTCAAGGAGTATCTCGACACCTCGGTTGAGATTCAGAAGCGCTTCCGGGCCGAGGCGCGCCGCCTGGCCGACCTGCGCCATCCGCAGCTTCCGGTCGTGCTGGACCATTTCGCGCTGGAGAACGCCGGGCAATACCTGGTCAGCCGTTACATCGACGGCGTCGACCTGCAGGAGTTGCTCGACCAGTACGGCCCGCTGCCGTCGGACCTGATCGTCCCCTGGCTGCAGAGCGCCTGCGTGCCGTCTGGGCTACATCCACAACCAGAAGCAGCTCCACCTCAACATCAAACCGGCCAACATCCGCGTGACGCCCCAGGGCGACATCTTCCTGGTGGACAGCGGGCTGCAAGGGCTGGGCGTTCGGCCGCACACGCCGGGCTACGGTTCGCCGGAACAACAGGCCCAGGGCGCCGTCGGCCCCAGCAGCGACATCTACAGCCTGGGGGCCACGCTCTACACCCTGCTGACCGGCGTCGTGCCGGCCAATGCGCTTAGTCGCGAGAGCGGCCTGTCTGACCTCAAGTCGCCGCGCGAAGTCAACCCCGATATCGAGCCGTATCTGTCCATTGTCGCCATGCGCGCGCTTGTCGCTGCGGCCGGACGCGCGTTATCGATTCAGCCGAGGAGTTTAGCCATGCCCTGGAACGGCCCGCCGGTCGACCCGCGCCGCAAGTCAGCACCGGACGGCGCACGGCCGAAACGGCCACGACCGCGGCGACGGCCGCTGCCCCAGCGCCGCGCGTGCCCGACCCGCAGCCGGATGCAGATCCAGCAACGCACGCTGATCGGGCTGTCGGCCCTGCTCGTGGGCGTGCTGGGCCTCATCGCCTGGCTCATCTTCTTCAACCCTGAAGACCTGCTGTCGTCGGCCGGGCCGGAAGCGACCGAGACGGTGCAGTCAGCCATTATCATCGCCCTGACCGACCTGGCCCCGACAGCCACGCGCGACACCGGAGCCGACGCTCGCGCCCACGCCGGAACCGGAGCCGTTCATCACCACCACCGGCTCGCGCATGATCTTCGTGCCCGGCAACACCTATCGCATCGGCGACGACACCAGTGAGGAGTCGGACGAGAAGCCGTCGCAGCTGATCCGCGTCGATTCGTTCTTCATCGACGAGACCGAGGTCACCAACGCCGACTACGCGCAGTGCGTGGATGCCGGGGTCTGCCCGCGCCCGGATCGCGCCGGGGCCACCTACTATCAAAGCTACTTCGGCGACCCGGCCTATGACGACTACCCGGTCATCAACGTCAGCTGGTACGATGCCGGCCGCCTTCTGCGAATGGCGCGACGCGCGGCTGCCGTCCGAGGCGGAGTGGGAGATGGCCGCCGGATTCGACCGCGAGGCCGGCCTCAAAGTCCCGCTTCCCATGGGGCGACACGTTTGACGGCACCGCCCTCAATTTCTGCGATGTCAATTGCCAGCGCGACGACCGCAGCGCCCAGTATGACGACGGCTACCGTGACACCGCGCCGGTGGGCAGCTATCCGCAGGGCCGGTCGGCGTCGGGCATTTATGACATGCTGGGCAACGTGGTGGAATGGGTCAACGACTGGTACGATTCGCGCACCTACCGCGACATCACCGACACCAACCCGATGGGGCCGGTCGAGGGTGACTTCAAGGTTGTGCGCGGCGGGTCGTGGCTGTCGCCGGAGGACGAAGTATACGTCAACGGCCGTAGTTCGTTTGACCCCACAGTATCCCAGGCCAACCTCGGCTTCCGCTGCGCCATGGCGCCCCAATAGGCACCCGAACCCAATGAGCCACCCCATACCATCCGAATCATTGCAATCACTACGCGAGCGCTTGCGGCAGGGAGACATGGCCCTGACCGACTATCTGGCCGAACTGGAGACACGCTTCGAGTCCATTGAGCCCCGCCTGCAGGCGTTCGTGCCCGAAGACGGGCGCTTCGGCCGTCTCCACCGCGAAGCAACGACCCTCGAAGACCGTTACCCCGATCCGGAGCGTCGGCCGTCCCTGTATGGCCTGCCTATCGGCGTCAAGGACATCTTTCACGTCGACGGCCTGACCACCCGCGCCGGAACCACCGTTCCGGCGGAGCTGCTGCAGGGGGCGGAGTCAGCCGCGGTGTCGGCGCTGCGTGCGGCAGGTGCGCTGGTCCTGGGCAAGACGGTCACCACCGAGTTCGCCTACTTTGCGCCCGGCCCCACGCGCCATCCCTTGAGCGAGGCGTTGAACGAAGAGCGTACCCCCGGCGGCTCCAGCAGCGGCTCGGCCGCGGCGGTGGCGGCGGGGCTTGGTCACGCTGGCGCTGGGCACCCAGACCATCGGCAGCATCTCCCGTCCGGCGTCGTTCTGCGGCATCGTCGGCTTCAAACCCAGCTACGGTCGTATTCCCACCGGCGGCGTACTGCCTCTGTCGGCGTCGGCCGATACCGTCGGCTTCTTCGTGCCGGAAGCGGCCGATATTATGCCGGTGGCGGCCGTTCTGGTAGACGGCTGGCAGCCCGTCGCGCCCCTAGAACGCAAGCCGGTGCTGGGCATTCCGGTCGGGCCGTTCCTGGATCGCGCGCCGTCCGAGACACTGGACCATCTGGCGCAGGTTGCGGCCCGCTTGGCAGCCGCCGGCTTCATCGTTCGCGAAGTCCCGGCCCTGGCTGACTTTGACGACATCTATCGCCGCCACAATCAGCTGGTGGCGGCCGAAGCCGGGGCCGTGCACGCCGATTGGTACATCGACTATGCGGAACGCTACCATCCCAAGACGGCCGACCTCATTCAGCGCGGGCAGGCGGTGTCTGCGGCCGACTATCGCGCCGCGCTGGAAAGCCGGATGGTGGTGCGCGCAGGCATTGCAGTCGCTGATGGATGAGCAGGGAATCGACGTCTGGCTCTCGCCGGCTGCGCTCGGTCCGGCGCCGCGCGGCCTGGACAGCACCGGCGATCCGGTCATGAACCTGCCCTGGACCCACGCCGGGCTGCCGACGGTGGCTCTGCCGGCGGGTGAGGATGCCGGTGGGTGGCCGCTGGGGGTGCAGGTGGCGGGGCGGTTTGGGGAGGATGAGGTTGTCGTGGCCGCAGCCGAATTGATCGAAAGTGGGCTGGCCTCGCCAACTCGGGCCAACACGTTTCACTGAGTTGGCCTATAATAGGCGTTAGTGACACCCAAAACAGCGCAAGCATTTCGCGCTGAAGTCGATTATCGCCTAAGATGACCTTCGTCACGCTGCTCGGACCGTTGCATGCCGGCGACAAGGTCAGGTCCTCGCTATTTCAGTGATCCGCAAACGTTGCTGAATCAGAATCCGCTTTGGTTACCTGCTAGCTGGCTCTGCACGCTACGCCAATGGAACTGAACCCTTCAGGCTCAATCGTACCGCTCGATGAGTGGCAAGCCTCCGAACTGATCACCTGTGTGGTTTGCGCTCAATGCGCTTTCGGCTACATCACAGCTCATGATTCCACTATCCGCCGACATCATCATCTGCGGCGCCGGAATTGCCGGCATTTCGGCCGCTTACCATCTTGCCGCCCGCCACGGCGTCGGCAACATCCTGCTCATCGAGGAAGGCTCCCCGCTGACGATGACCAGCGACAAATCAACCGAGGCCTATCGCAATTGGTGGCCCGGCCCCGGCGACGCAATGGTGCGGTTCATGAATCGCAGCATCGACTTGCTGGAAGAACTGGCCGACGCCAGCGACAACTACTTCCACCTCAACCGGCGTGGGTATGTTTTCCTGACGGCCGATCCGGCCAAGGCGGCGCTGTATGAGCGATCGGCGGCCGAATCATCAGCGCTGGGTGCGGGCGAGTTGCGCATTCATCGAGGGCAGCCCGACGATCCCGCCTATCCACCGCCCCAGGGCGAAGGTTATGATCCCGAGCTGGCGGGGGCCGATCTGGTGCTGGACCCGGCCATCATTCACCAACGGTACCCGTTCATCACCAGCGACGCGATCGCCATGCTCAACCCGCGCCGCTGCGGCTGGCTGAGCGCCCAGCAATTGGGCATGTGGCTGCTGAGCGAGGCGCGGCGGCACGGTGTACAGCTCGTCAGCGGCCGTGTCTCGGCCATCAACACCGGCGGCGGACGCGTTAACGGCGTCACGCTGCGCGTTGACGGGCAAGACCACACCATTGCCACTGGCACGTTCGTCAACTGTGCCGGGCCGCTGGCGGGCGACGTCGGCCGTTTGCTGGGCGTGGAGGTTCCCGTTTTCAACGAACTGCACGGCAAGGTGGCCATCAACGATCCGCTGGGTGTGGTGCCGCGCGATGCGCCGCTGATGGTCTGGAGCGATCCCGTGACCTTGGTGTGGAGCGACGAGGAGCGCGAGGAGCTGGCCGCCAGTGACGAGACGCGCTGGCTGACCGAGTCGTTCCCGGCCGGCGTCCACTTCCGGCCGGAGGGCAGCCTCGACGCGCAGACGCTGCTATTGCTGTGGACCTACCACATCGAACCGCAGGCAGCCGTCTGGCCCTATCGCTTCGAGCCGGAGTACGCCGAGATCGTCGTGCGGGGGCTGGCACGGATGGTGCCCGGCCTGGAGGCGTACTGCGGCAATATGGGCCGACCCTATGTCGATGGCGGTTATTACTGCAAGACACGCGAAAATCGGCCGCTGATCGGGCCGCTGCCGGTGGATGGCGCCTACATCTTTGGGGCGCTGTCGGGCTATGGCATCATGGCCTCGCAGGCAGGCGCTGATCTGCTGGCAACCCACATCACCGGCGGCGAATTGCCCGGCTACGCCCCTGCGCTCCATATCGGCCGCTATCAGGATCCGGCCTATCAGGCACTCCTCGACGGCTGGGATCCGACAACGGGGCAGCTATAGTTCCCGACGCTCCGACTGTCAAGCATGCTATACTGAGATCGATGACGACTCGTCAGGGAGAACTCAGATGAGATACTCTCGAATTACAATTGATGGTGATCAAATGGGAGGGATGCCCTGTATTCGGGGTTTGCGTATCCGGGTAGCCACTGTTGTCGGAATGGTGGCCGATGGAATGACGGTGTCAGAGATTCTGGAGGCTTACCCGGACCTGCATTCAGAAGATGTCCAGCAAGCCCTACAATATGCGGCCGAAGCTGTGCGTGAGCGCACTTTGCCGCTGCTGATTCCTGCATGAAGTTCTGTGGTGACTTAACGCGATTCCTTTTCAGTTGCCGCTGATCCTCTTCCGTTTGCACACCATTTCCTCGCGATTTTCACCAATATCAAGCCAATGCCCAAACAAACGCGCCAACCCACGATCGGTCTCCTGGCCGAAGGCTCGCTCCACGCCGCGCTGAAGGAACGCCTGGCGCAACCCGGCGACCGGTTCGAGGCCGCGCTGGAGGGCTATGTCATCGACATCCTGCGCGACGACTTGCTCATCGAGATTCAGACGCGCCACCTTTACGCCATGCGGCGCAAACTGACCAAGCTGCTGGCCGGGCATGCGGTGCGGCTGGTGCATCCGATCGCCGCCGAGAAGTGGATCGTGCGCGTGGATGCCGACGATCGGCCGCTCAGCCGCCGCAAGTCGCCCAAGCGCGGCCAAGTGCTAGACGCCTTCAAGGAACTGGTGCGCGTGCCCGATCTCCTGACTCACCCCAACTTCACGTTGCAGGTGCTGCTTATCCAGGAAGAGGAAGTGTGGCGCGACGACGGCCAGGGCAGCTGGCGGCGCAAGGGGTGGAGCCGCGCCGATCGCCGGCTGCTGGATGTGGTCACGGCGCGAACCTTTGGTGACCCGGGCGACTATCTGGCGCTCCTGCCCGCTAACCTGGCCCAACCGTTCACCAACCGCGAACTGGCTGCGGCCGCAGGCTGTTCCCCGGCGTTGGCCGGGAAGATTACCTACACCCTGCGCGGGCTGGACGTATTGACCCTCAGTGGCAAACGCGGTCGGGCGCTGGAATTCTCCACAGCCTAGCGGCTCTCCCCTTCCTCAGCCACGAACGCTCACGCACCGTCAACACCCAAAGCGGCCGTTTGCTGCTACAATTGCCTCACCTAATCCTTCCATCAGGAGATGTGCTCATGCAGGACGATCGGCCGATTACCATCCTATGCCTCGCCACGGAGTTCAAGGGGCTGCCCTTCATCGAAGAATGTGCCCGGCAGGGCGCGCGTGTCATCCTGGTCACCCCGGAAAAGCTGGTGGACAAGGAGTGGCCGCGCGACAGCATCAGCCAGATCTTCCCCATGCCCGATCTCCATACCCAGCCCAACATCACCTATGCCGTCAGCTATTTGGCCCGCGGCAATGACATCGACCGGATCACGGCATTGGACGACTATGACGTCGGCACGGCTGCGGCCCTGCGCGAACATCTGCGCCTGCCTGGGCTGGGCGAGACATCGGCGCGCTATTTCCGCGACAAACTGGCCATGCGCACTCAGGCTTCCGGCGCAGGCATGCGCGTGCCCGCCTTCTCGTCACTACTGAACTACGACGCGCTGCGCGACTTCATGGCCGAGACGCCCGCGCCGTGGGTGCTGAAGCCGCGCTTTGAGGCCGGGGCGGTCGGCATTCGCAAGCTCCATGACAGCGAGCAGGTCTGGCGGGCTCTGGATGAGCTGGGCGACCAACAGTCGTTCTATCTGCTGGAAAACTTCCTGCCGGGCGACATCTTCCACGTCGATGCGCTGGTGTGGGACGGTGAGATCGTATTTGCCACGGCCAGCCAGTATGGCGCGCCGCCACTGGCCCTGATGCAGGGCGGCGGCATCTTCAACACGCGCATCCTGCCTCATGACGGTGATATGGCTCAGGCGCTGGTGGCGGGCACGGCCGAGATGGTACGCGCCTTCGGACTGCCGCGCGGCGTCACCCACACCGAATTTATTCGCGCCAACCATGACGGCGAGCTGTACTTCCTGGAAACCAGCGCCCGCGTGGGCGGGGCCAACATCGACAAAATGGTCGAGGCGGCCAGCGGCGTCTCGCTCTGGACCGAGGCCGCGCGCATTGAGCTGGCGAGCATCCGCGGCGAGGAGTACGCCCTGCCGCCGGTGCGCGACGACTACGCCGGATTGCTCACTTGCCTGGCCCGCGACGAATGGCCCGACATGTCCGGCTATACCGATCCGGAGATCGTCTGGCGTGTGTCGAAGCCGTATCACGCCGGGTTACTGGTGGCTTCGCCGGCTGCCGGCCGCGTCGAGGAGCTGATGACCCAGTATCACGATCGCTTTGCGGCCGATTTCCTGGTGCATGCGCCGCAGAACAAGAAGATCCGCACCACACTGTAGACGACCACGGACTTACCACCCATGAGCAAGCGCATCACGACCCACCAACAGGATATGCAAGTCGCCTGGGAAGCGCGGTTCGAGGCGTTTCTGCTGGACAATCCAGCGGCCACGGACGCCGCCCATGACCTGGCCCACATCCGGCGCGTTGTGGCTTCGGCTCGACATCTGGCCGCGCTGGAAGGGGCCGACCTGCGTGTGGTTCTGCCCGCCGCCTGGCTCCACGACTGCGTGGCCGTGGCCAAGGATTCACCGGATCGGCCGCGTGCCTCTCGGCTGGCGGCCGGGAAAGCCGGGGCATGGCTGCGGTTAAATGACTATCCGGCCGTCGCCATCCCGGCCATCGAACACGCCATTGCCGCCCACAGCTTTTCGGCCGGCATCCCACCGCAAACGCTGGAAGCGCAGGTTGTGCAGGACGCCGACCGGCTGGACTCGATCGGGGCCATCGGCATTGCGCGCTGCTTTGTGGTGGGCGGCATGATGGGCCGGCCGATTTACGATGAGACCGAACCTTTCCCGCTGGAGCGAGAACCGGACGATCTGACCGCGACCGTCGATCACTTTTACACCAAGCTGTTCACGCTGGAGGGCACGATGCAGACGGCCGCCGGGCGAGAGCTGGCAGCGCGGCGAACGGCCGTTATGCGCGACTACTTGCAGGAGCTTCGCAACGAGATTGAGGGACGGAGTTAGGGGACTATGACCACGGAGCGCATTGGCAAACTATCTGAGGACGCCGACAGCAATCGCTATGAGCTGGCGGTTCGGGTGGGCGTAGAAGCCATCCGGCAAGGCAAGTGGCAGCATGCGGTGATGTGCTTTGACGCCGCCAAAGAGGGCCTGGCTGACGATCCGCGCGTCTATTTGGGGCTGGGCGATGCCCATCTGGGCATGGGTGACACGCACAAGGCACAGCTCTATTACGAGCAGGCGGCCCGCATGAACCCGCGCGAGCCGGCCTTTCTCGATCGCGTGGCTGAGGCGCGGGCCCGGCAGGGTGACACCACCGAAGCATCGCGAGCGCTGATTATGTCCGGCGATCTGCTGTGGGAGCGCAAGGAGATCGAGGCCGCGGGTAAACGGTGGCGGCGAGCCGTGTCCTTGCGCCCCGATTCACCCGGCGCCCACGAGCGTCTGGCCATGCTCCATCGCTATGAAGGCAACAGTTCGGCGACCGTCGAGCAGTATCTTGTTCTGGCCGATACGTTGCAGAAACAGGGGCGGCGTGTGGCCGCCCTCCACATCTGCACCATGGCCTTGCAGCTGGCGCCGAACAACACGGCCGTCCGCGAGGCCACCGATGCCGCCTGGCACAAGGTCGCCGTTGCCAACGAGCGAGCGGTGGGCCCGAATCCCCGTATCCGGCCCGGTGACCTGACGAATGCGGCCAATGAGCTGGCCCAATGGCAGTTGACTTCAGCCTTTCGCCAGAGCACGCTGGCCACCCCCAACGCTGCCCGGCTGGAGCGCAACATTCTGCTGGGACAGGCGCTCCTTAACGAAGGCAGTGGCCACGCCGGGCGCGCCATTGACTGTTACGAGCAGGTCATCGCTGGGGGCTTGCAGTTGCCGGCCGTCTTTTACGTGCTGGGATTGCTCTACGGTCTGGTCGGCCGCAAGGCTGACGCGCAGGCCGCCCTGACCCTGGCTGCGCGCGACCCGTTCTACCGGCAGGCAGTGGCTTTGTTGAACGCCTGATCGGGATAGTATACTATTATACAATCTGACCAACATCCCGGCTTTGCCATTGCGCACTCCTCCTATAGAATGGGCTGACTTCTGATTGACGGTGCCCGGTTGAGGCGCGGTTGGTCAGGTGTCTGTAGTGGGTAAGCCCACGCCGCTCATTCGCGAACGCTCGCTTTCCCACCTGCTGATTTCTGCGTCGTTTACCGAGGAGGTGACGTCATGACGCAGCCTGATACGCTGACTGTCGACTTGGCTACTCTAGAGCCACTGCTGCAACAATATGCCGGACGCGGCCGGGACGCCCTGCTGCCCATGCTCCATGAGGCCCAAGCGCTCACTGGCTGGTTGCCCCGCGAAGTGCTGGAGGCGATCGGTGAAACCCTGCGCGTGCCCCTGGCCGATATCCACGGCGTCGTCGAGTTCTATACCATGTTCTACAACGAGCCGACGGCACGCAAAGTCGTACGCGTCTGCATGGACCCAGCCTGTCACATGGCCGGCGGCCCGGCGGTGCGCACGGCCATTGAGGAACGCCTGGGCCTTAAACCGGGCGAGACGGACGAAGAGGCGGGCATTTCCTATGAACTGGTGCCGTGCCTGGGCATGTGCGAGCACGCGCCCAATGCCTTGCTGGGCGATCGCCCTGCCGGCGACCTGAGCCCGACCGATGTGGATGCCTTTCTGGCCGGTATATATCCCGAGCCGGAGCCCAAGATCTACGGCGGCCCGTTCATCAAGCTCTCCCGTGCCGGGCGCGTTGACCCCACCAGCCTGGCCGACTTCGAGAAATACGGCGGCTATAACGGTCTACGCAAGGCGCTGACGATGACGCCGGAAGAGATCATCACCCAGCTTAAGGGCAGCGACGTACTGGGACGCGGCGGGGCGATGTTCCCCGTGGGTCTGAAGTGGGAGATGGCCCGCAACGCACCGGGCGAACCGGCCGGCAAGCATATCGTGGCCAACGCCGACGAGAGCGAGCCGGGCACCTTCAAGGACCGCGCCCTGATGGAGCAGGATCCGTTCAGCCTCATCGAGTCGATGACCGTGGCCGCCTACACCGTCGGCGCGGCCAACGGCTGGATTTTCCTGCGCGGTGAATATCCGCGCTGCGAGAAGCGCTTGCGCAACGCCATCGAAAAGGCCCGATCGGCCGGGTATCTGGGTCGCAACATCCTTGGGCGCAAGGGGTTCGACTTTGATATCGAGCTGCGGCTGGGTGCCGGGGCCTACATCTGCGGCGAAGAGACGGCGCTGTTCGAGGCCATCGAGGGCAAGCGCGGCTTTCCGCGCATCAAGCCGCCCTACCCGACCACCCACGGCCTGTTCAATCAGCCGACGGTCATCAACAACGTCGAGACGCTGGCGGCGACGCTGTCGGTCATTGAGATGGGCGTCAACCAGTGGCGCAAGCTGGGCACGGCCGATTCGCCGGGCACCAAGTGGTTCTGCATCAGCGGCCGGGTGCTGCGGCCGGGTGTGTACGAAGTGCCATTTGGGCTGACGATCCGCCAGTTGGTGCAGTTGGCCGGCGGACAGATTGGCGACGAGATTCAGGCCGTGCTGGTGGGTGGCGCGGCGGGCGTGTTTGTCGGGCCGGATCAGCTCGACATCCCGCTGACCTACGAAGACGCCAAGGCCCACAACTTCCCCCTGGGGTCAGGCGTGATCATGGTCTTCGACGAGGCCGTGGACCTGCACGAGATCATGTACATGCTCAGTCGCTTCTTTGCCCATGAGAGCTGCGGCAAGTGCTATCCCTGCCAACTGGGCACGCAGCGCCAGATGGAAATCCTGGAGCGCATGACCTACCATGGCGGCCCGCAGCCGAGCGACCGGGCCGACCTGATCGACATCGGCTTGGCCATGACGCAGACATCGCTCTGTGGACTGGGCCAAACCGCAGCCACGGCCATCTTGAGCGCCATCGAGTTATGGCCCGATTTAGTCAGTGCCAACGGCCGGGCAAACGGCCGCGTGCGGACCTGATGGAAACGCCCACCGAACAAGCCGACCGGACGCTGCCCGGCGCACAGCCGGTCCACTACATCAGCCTGAACGGCGGCGAGCCGCAGGACATTGACGGCAGTGTCGTGGAAGAGGCGATGGCCTGCATTTCGCTCAACGGCGAGGAACTGGCCTCGTTCATGTGCACGCCCAGTCATCTGGAAACGATGGCGCTCGGCTTTCTCTACAACGAAGGTGTCATTAACGGTCTGGCCGATGTGCGTTCATGGCATGTTTCCAAGAACAGGACATGCGTGGATGTCTGGCTACACGCGACGGACTATCAGCCACCGCAGCGGAAGATCATTACCTCTGGTTGTGGGGGCGGGGTGACGTTCGATGATTTGTCAGGTGTCCATGCCCCCCTGGTGAGCGATTTGACGGCCACGCCGGAGCAGATGGCCGGGCTGATGCGGCAGATGCATCAGGGCGCAACACTCTACCGCGAGGCGCGCGGGGTGCATACGGCCGTGTTGGCCGAGGGTGACGAAGTGCTGCTGCAGGTTGAAGACGTCGGCCGCCACAACTGTATTGACAGGCTGGCCGGCGCGGCGTTGTTGGGCGATATCGCCACCCGCGATCGTATTGTGCTCAGCAGTGGCCGAATCAGCAGCGAGATGATCAACAAGGCCCGCCGTTTGGAGACGCCCATCGTCGGTTCGCGCACCTCACCGACGAGTTTGTCGGTGGCGCTGGCCGAGGCCTGGAATATCACCATTGTGGCCTATTTGCGGCAGGATCGAATGCGGATCTATACGCATCCGGAGCGGTTGGGGATTGGGACTTAACGCTGAGGCGCAATGGCGCAATGGCAAAAAGATAGTTGCGCTTGGCGCTTGTTTGGCGAGAGGATACAGCTATGACCGATACGGTCACACTCACAATTGACGGGCAGGTCGTGACGGTTCCGGTGGGGACAAGCATTCTGGATGCGGCGGCTACCGTGGGGATTGAGATTCCGGTCGTCTGCTACCATCCACATCTGACAGCCAATGGACTGTGCCGGGTGTGCTCGGTGGATGTTGGGCGGCGATTGCAGGCGGCGGCCTGCGTGACGCCGGTGGCCGAGGGCATGGTGGTCAACACGCAGAGTGCGGACGTCCGCACCGCCCGCCGCACGATTCTGGAGATGCTTGTGTCGGCCGTTGACCTGGACGAGGCGCCGAACCTGGTTGATCTAATGGTGGCGTATGAGGTCGATCCGGAACGCTTCGCCTTTGGCGAACAGCGCGAGCACCCGGTGTATGACGACAACCCGTTCTATCTGCGCGATTACAATAAGTGCATCAACTGCTGGCGCTGCGTGCAGGTCTGCGCCGAGGATGCCCAATACTGTTTTGCCCTCAGCTTCGACGGTCGCGGCTTCCACACGTCCATTGGCACGTTCATGGACGAAGGCATGATGAACACCACCTGCGTTTTCTGCGGCCAGTGCGTCGGCGTTTGCCCCACCGGTGCGCTCAAGCCCAAGCGGCAGTACCTCATGGAGCAGGGCGTGGATCCGGACGATATCTTCCGGCAGACGCGGCGTGGGGGGAAGCGACGGAAGAGAGAAGAATAGAACGCGGATGACGCGGATTGCGCGGATGAAGACCGATAAAGACAATAGCGGTTGATGGGTGGCGATTTGCTGAGCAGGTAAGGTGATACGATGGCGGGATTGCTGTATGAGGAAACAACTGATCAGATCCTCAGCGCCCTCTATCATGTTTACAATACACTTGGCTACGGGTTTTTGGAAAAGGTTCATGAAAATGCCCTCAGCCACGAGTTAAGGCGGCGTGGGTTACAGGCCACCACGCAACAGCCTATTGCCGTCTGGTACGATGACGTGACCGTCGGCGAGTACTATGCCGATGTGGTCGTCAACGATGTGATCATACTTGAACTGAAGTGTGTGACATCGCTAACGACCGCCCGCGAAGCACAATTGATCAACTACCTGAAGGCGACCGGAATGAAGGTTGGGCTCTTACTTAATTTTGGCCCTAAACCACAGATGAAGCGTAAGGTCTATGGACTGTCAAACGTTTCACCGCCGCCGCAAGTGAGTCGCGGGACACGGCCTTGAAACAGAGATTAATCTATCCGTTCCATCGGTGAAGATCCGCCCAATCCGCGTCATCCGCGTTCTATTTTTCTCAAAGGACAAGTGACCATGATCCAGCCCGACCGCACCATACGCACCACCTGCCCCTACTGTGGGGTGGGCTGTCAGATGAATCTGAAGGTCAAGGACGAGTACATCTACGCTGTCGAGGCGCCGTTTGACGCGGCGCCCAACTACGGTATGTTGTGCGTGAAGGGACGGTACGGCACCGATTACGTGCGGCATCCGGGCCGGGTCAGAACGCCGCTCATTCGCGCCAACCGCGAGGAAGGCCGCAGCGCCCCGGCCGTCTGGCGCGAGGCGTCGTGGGACGAGGCGCTCGATCTGGTCGCCGACGAGCTGACGCGCATCGTCAAGCGCGACGGCGGTGACGCCATTGCCACCTACGCCAGCGCCAAGGCCACCAACGAGGATAACTACGTCTTCCAGAAGCTGGTGCGGGCGCTGCTGGGGACCAACAACGTCGACCACTGCGCCCGGCTGTGCCACGCGGGGTCGGTGACCGGCCTGCAGTTGTCCATCGGCTCCAGTGCCATGTCCAACTCCATCGCCGAGATGGAAGACCTGGAAGCGTTCATCGTCACTGGCTCCAATACAACCGAAACCCACCCCGTCATCGCCAACTTCCTGAAGCGGGCCGTGCGTCAGAATGGGGCCAAGCTCATCGTCGTCGACCCGCGCCGCATCGACATGACCAACTTCTCGACGCTGTGGCTGCGCCAGAACCCCGGCAGCGATGTGGCTGTCTTCCAGGCCATGGCCCACACCATCGTCAAGGAAGAGCTATACGACCCGGAGTTTATCGCCGCGCGCACCGAAGGCTTCAACGAATACCTAGAATCGCTGGAAAGTTTCACGCCGGAATGGGCCGAGACAGTCAGCGGCGTCCCAGCCGAATCGATCCGCGAAGCAGCGCGCATTTACGCCGGGGCAAAGAAGGCCTCTATCTACTGGGGCATGGGCATCAGCCAGAGCACCCACGGCACCGATAACACGCTCTCGCTGGTGAATCTGGCCCTGATGTGCGGGCATGTGGGCAAGGCGGGCACGGGGTTGAATCCCCTGCGCGGCCAGAACAATGTCCAGGGCTGCTCTGACAGCGGCGGCCTGCCCAATGTCTACACCGCCTACCAGCGCGTGGACGACGAGGCCATCCGCTCGATATTCGAGGCTGAATGGGGCACGCCGCTCAATGGCGTGCCGGGACTGACGGCTACCGAGATGATCGATGGCGCCTATGGCGGCGCGGTCAAAGGCATGTTCGTGTTGGGCGAGAACCCGATGATGAGCGAGCCCAATCAGAACCACGCCCGGCACGCCCTGGAGAAGCTGGAGTTCATGGTCTGCCAGGACATCTTCATCAACGAAACAGGCGAAATGGCCGACGTGATCCTGCCCGCCACCAGCTTCGCCGAGAAGGACGGCACCTTCACCAACACCGATCGGCGCGTGCAGCGCTGCCGTACGGCTGTGGCGCCGGTGGGCAATTCGCGGCCCGACTGGGACATCCTCAGCGACCTTGGCCGGCGCATTGAACAGCGGCTGGGCCTGTCGCTCACCGGCGGGTTCGACTATGCCGACCCCGAAGCCATCTGGGAAGAGATGCGCCGGGTCACGCCCGACTTCTGGGGCATCGACTACGCCCGGCTGGAACGCGAGGGCGGCGTCCATTGGCCCTGCCCCAGCTTCGACCATCCCGGCACGCCGTTCCTGTTCACCGACGACTTCCCGCGCGGCCGGGGCAAGTTCTGGGAAGTGCAATACGGCACCAACTCCGAGCTGCCCGACGCCGAGTACCCGTTCAACCTCAGCACGGGTCGGGTGCTTTACCACTGGAGCGGCAGCACGATGACCGGCCGTTCGCGGCTGGAGGATGTCTACCCCGAAGCTGTGTGCGAGGTCCATCCCGACGATGCCGCCGCGCTGGACGTGGTCACCGGTGATTGGGTCACGGTCTCATCACGGCGCGGGGCGATCACCCTGCGCGTGCTCGTCACCGGCCGTTCACCGCAGGGCACCGTCTTCGTGCCGTTCCACTTTGCTGAAGCGGCGGCCAACAAGCTGACCCTCGACCGCATTGACGAGCGGGCCAAGATTCCTGATTACAAGAACACGGCCGTCAAGATCGAGAAGTCGGCCGCGCCGGAAGGACTGGACGCGGGGTATGACGAGGCCTTGTTCGATCGCGGGGCGATTAAGGACCCGGTGCAGATACATTAGGCGACTTTGACGAGCATTGTCAGCTTTGGCCTATGTCCTAATTGTCCTACGATTGTTCAAAATGAACCCGATATTGGTGCCAGACCTTTCGCGGGCGACCCAGCGTAGGCGTTGTTAGGCTCACATGAGTCGTCTCGCGGGTCCAGTTTCATTCCGGCGGCTACCTTGTGGCACTCCTGCCAACCACTATAGCAGACGGGGCGAAGTCGCTTGTACAGGATTTCCACTATTTTCTTCTGCGAAGCAAGCGGAAGACTTTGAGGATCGTTCCAAACCCTACCGACGGATTTGATCATCTACACGTGTGATATAATGCCTACATGAGCGCTCAAGAGGACCTTGCGACCATTGCCAAGCAAACAAAGCCCGGCGAGCCGGTGTGGGAGTTGGCGCGCCTGTTTCCCAACCAGGGCGATTGGTCTGTCGCTGAGTACTTAGGACTCGACACCAATCACCTGATTGAATACGTGAATGGTTATCTGGAGTTTCTGCCCATGCCCACGCTGTCGCATCAGGATATCCTGGCCTATCTCTATGAGATGTTAAAGTCTTTCGTCATAAGCGCTTCGTTAGGCAAGGTCTACTTCGCACCACTCCGGGTGCAGACTGGACCCAGAGAATACAGAGAGCCAGACATAGTCTTTCTTGCTAGCGACAGATTGCAGCGAACGACCGGAGATTACCCTGTCGGAGCCGATCTGGCGGTAGAGATAGTTAGTGGTGGACCTGAAGACAGAGCCCGTGACTTGGTGACTAAGCCCGAAGTCTATGCTGAAGCAGGCATTTCGGAATACTGGATTGTCGATCCGAAGTTGCGACAGATAATGGTTCTTCATCTTGAACAGGGTGCCTATTCCGAACACGGCCGCTTTGCCACCGGCGACGTTGCCACCTCGGTCCTACTGCCCGGCTTCAGCGTATCTGTGGCTGACGTATGGGCTGCTGCACAGCTGTAATTTGTGACTGTATCCAGCCCTCTCTCTTTGTCCTTCTACGCTCAATCGGCCCTGACTGTCGCCCGCGACCTGCTGGGCGCGCGGTTGGTGCGTGTTCTGGATGACGGCACACGGATCAGCGGCCGAATCGTCGAAACGGAAGCCTACTCCGGACTGGATGACATGGCCTCCCACGGCCACCGTCGCCGCACGCCGCGCAATGCGGTCATGTACGGGCCGCCCGGCCGCGCCTACGTTTACTTCACCTACGGCAACTGGTGGATGCCCAACGTGGTCACTGAGCCGGAAGACGTGCCCGCGGCCGTGCTTATTCGCGCGCTGGAGCCGCTGGAGGGCTGTGACGAGATGGCCCGTCGCCGCGCCGGACGGCCGCCGGAGGAGTGGACCAACGGCCCGGCCAAGCTGGCCATTGCGCTCAATATCGGCAAAGAACTGAATGGCGCGGATATCACGACGGCCGACCATGGGCTGTGGATTGAGTCCGACGTTGTCGTTCCTGATGAACTGGTTCGTACCGGGCCGCGCATCGGCATGGGTCAGACGCCGGAGCCGTGGTACTCCATGCCCTGGCGCCGATGGGTGGGCGGTAACCTGTTCGTGTCGAAGGGGTCGGGCAAGAAAGGCTAAGGACGCCTATCTTCAGTTTCAGATAGATAGCTACCGAGGACAGGCCGAATCATAATCCGCTCGGGTATGGGTGCGGCCTCAAATCCATATTGAGCGTAAAGACTGTGGGCATCGCGCGTGAAGAGGAGTATCCGGCGCACGTCTTGTAGGTCCGGATGCTCGACTACGGCCTGCACAAGTTGCTTGCCAATGCCCTGACCCTGGTAAGGCGTCACCACGAAGACGTCAGCCAAATAGGCAAACGTCGCTCTGTCGGTAACCACACGCGCCAGGCCTACCTGCTCATCCCCCAGATAGGCACCGAAACACAGCGCATTCATCAACGACCGAACCACGATCTCGCGCGGTATACCCTGGGCCCAATAGGATTCCTCGGACAAATAGCGGTGAATCATATCCACGTCGAGACGGTCGGGATCGGTCGATATGTCGATATCCACAAATCTACTCCTGATCGATGGGGCTGATGAGGACAATAATCGTGCCGTACGGATCGGTCACGGAGGCAAAGCGCACCGGCTCATACATCAACTGGTCGGACGGTGGCTCCCCTGTCGCTCCGGCGCGGATGAATGCATCATGGAGCCGAGCCACCTCAGCGGCCGTTGTCACGGCCATCGTCAGGTCCGTATTGGCCGGGCCGCCCGATTTGGCCGGAAACAGCGTCAGCCAGTCGCGGCCGATGGGCCAGCCTCGTGTTGACGTCCCTTCGACATAGGCCGGCGGCCCCAATACGGCCGTATAGAAGGCCACCGCCTCGTCGTAGCGGTCGATATAGAGACTTACGCCGCTCAATCCGGTCAGCGCAAAGCGCGGCTCAGGCGGCGGATCGGTGAAGTAGGCTTTGCGGTAAGCATCGTAGTCCATGCGGATAGCATAGCCGAACCCACTTGTGTTCGTCAAAGAGTGGCAGAGAAAGGAACCACTGACCGCCGGGCGGTGTATGATAGACACATGCAGCCAACCGAGACGGCGGCCCTGCCGGAGCCGACCGCCACCGACGCCGACCTCGTGCGCCGCGCGCGCCGAAGCGATCCCCTCGCCTGGGAGGCGATTGTCCACGCCTATCAGGAGCCGGTGTTCCGGCTGGCCGCGCTCATCCTGGGCGATGCGGCCGATGCCGAGGACGTGGCCCAGGAGACGTTTGTGCGGGCCTATCTGGCGCTGGACCGTTTCGACACCGATCGGCCGCTGCGCCCGTGGCTGCTGAGCATTGCCGCCAATCTGGCCCGCAACCGGCGGCGAAGTCTCGGCCGGTATTGGGCCGCCCTGCAGCGGGCTTTCCAGGCCAACCCGGAAGCCTATCACCCTGCGCCGGACCGCACCGCGGCGGCCGATGCGCGTCGTCTGCGCGAGGCGGTCAGCCGGTTGCGCCCGGGGGCGCAGGATATCATCTACTTGCGCTATTTCATGGAACTGTCCGAGGCGGAAGCGGCCGAGACGCTGGGCATTCCGGCGGGCACGGCCAAGTCGCGACTCCACCGCGCCCTGGCTCAACTGCGGGGGATCATTGAGTCCGACTTCCCCGACCTGCGCGATGCACTGGGATAACTGATGAACGAACAACAGCAACAACCATCATGGGAACAGTCCCTGGCCCAATTAGCCCGTCAGTACCCCTTCCCTCCGACGCCTGACCTGACGACGGCCGTCCGGGGACGCAATGCACCAGCCACACCGCCGGTTCCGGCCCGCCGCCGCGCACCTTCATGGGCCGTGGTAACGGCCGTGGTCCTGGCCGTCCTGGCCCTGGGAGTGCTGGCGGTGCCGCAAACGCGCGCGGCCGTCTGGTCTCTTGTCGTGCGCATCGGCGCGATTCGCCTATTTGTTGATGAAACGCCGACTCCGGCCGCGACGGCGCCCCCGGCAGGCCTCTTAGCACCAACGTCCAGCGTGCCCGCCGGGCCGATGTCCGTGCCGCTGGCGCTGTTGGCCGCTGTACCCGGCGAGCCGGTTGCGCTCACCGAGCTCAGTGAGTTTGCCGCGTTCCCTGTCCGTCTGCCGCCCGCGCGTGGTGCGTGGGGACCGCCCGATTCGGCCGTTGCGCATCAAATCGCCGGCCACCAACTGGTGACGCTGGTTTGGGACGATCCGTCGCAGCCGGGGCAGCCGATTCTGACCCTGTCGCAAACCGACATTCCGCAGCTGGCTTACAAGATGGTGGGCGCCGACCAGCTGGCACAGGTTCGGATAAGAGAAAGTGACGGCATATGGATCGCTGGACCGCACGGGTTCCAACTGCCCATCGACGGCGGCCCGGACGACGTGCGCATCGCCGGCAACGTGCTGGTCTGGAGTGATGGCGCCATGACCTATCGGATTGAGGGCGCTATCACGCAGACGGACGCGATCCGGCTGGCCGAATCGCTCATGGCGGCAGGCGGTCAATGACCATCACCCTGCAGCCTATCACCGGCGATACTTGGCGGGCGGCGCTGGATCTGGGCGTCGACGCGGAGCAGCAGCGCTTTGTGGCTGATTATGCGCCGGTGGCGCTGGTCGGGCTGGCCAAGGCGTATGTCCGGCCGGGCGGCCGTCATTGGCTGCCCTATTCATTTGAAGAAGACGGCCGGCTGGTGGGTTTCGTCCAACTGGCCCACGACAGCGAACCGACCGAGGTGTGGCTCTACCACTTCTTTATCGACCAGCGGTTTCAGGGACAAGGGCGGGGAACGGCTGCGCTGGGGGCAACGCTGGACCATATCCGGGCCACCCATCCCGCCTGTCGCCGCATCTGCCTGACCGTCCATCCGGACAACCATGCCGCTCAACGCCTGTATCATCTTGCAGGTTACCGAGCCACGGGCGCCGCGATCAGCGGCGAACCGATCTATTGCCTGACGTTGACCCAGTCCTGAGGGAACCATCTCCAGCCGGGCGGTGTATAGAGTACAGAATCAACATCCGCTCGCAGAAAAGGAGACACCCTCATGAAACGACGATTTGGCGCTGTACTATTGCTCGTTGGACTGCTGGCCCTCGTCCCCACGGTGCTGGCCGGAGGCTGGGCCACCGTGGTGCTGGATGAACTGCCGACTGATGTACGGGCCGGGGAACCGCTGACCGTGGGCTTCATGGTGATGCAGCACGGCGTCAGCCCTGTACACGATCTGGGACGAGGATACCCCATCGAACCTCGCTTGCTGGCAACGCACAAAATGAGCGGCCAGCAGATAACTGCCGAAGCATCACCGACTGAGACCCTGGGTCACTTCACAGTCGACGTCACCTTCCCCACGGAAGGCGTCTGGCTATGGTCGATCACCCCTGAACCGTTTGGTGGTCAGGAGCTGGGGCTGCTGACGGTCTATCCACCGGCCGAACGATCCCTGTTGGACCGAATCCGGGCGCTCTTCCGCGCTCCGTCGCACACGTCGTTCATTCCGGCGACCGAACCGGCTTACGCGTTGATGACACCGGAGGCGATGGGGCAGCGCCTGTTCGTGGTCAAAAGCTGCGCCGGCTGCCACGACCACCAGCTCAACGGCGTGCCGAACCTGACCGTCTATGATCCCGACCCCGACTTCCTGCGGGTCTGGCTGCGCGACCCGTCGGCCGTCAAGCAGGGCACGCTAATGCCCAATCTACACCTGAGCGACACCGAGATTGAGGCACTGATCGCCTTCCTGGAAGTGCGCAGTCAATAATCATACAATCACTATGCTTGGTCATGGACGAAAGAAAGTCAGCTACCGCTTCTTTTGCCCGATCTGGCTCATAAGGTGGCAATCGCTAAATGACAGACGCCGGCATCCAATACATTCAGGGTCTTCCGGAAGATCAACGAGCTGACGCTGCTGAGCTCTATAACGAGGCCTTCGGTTTGAAGTTGCGCCGCGCCATCGGTGATTCCCAGCGCACACGTGATCTGCTTGCGGCTTCGTTTGTCAACTCATATGCCTTCTGCGCCATCGCGGACGGGCAACTGGTTGGGTTGGCCGGCTTCCAGACCGGCGACGGCAGCCTGACATCCGGCATGACCTATCACGGACTGCTGACTCATCTCGGTCCTGCGCGTGGCAACTGGGCAGCCTTGATCTTGAGTCTGTACGAACGTCACCCAGCACCGGGCCAACTGGTCATGGACGGCATCGCGGTGCGTCCGGACAGGCGCGGGTATGGCATTGGCAACCGCTTGCTGGATGAAGTAACCCGCTATGCCGAACGTCAGGGCTATGAAACTGTCCGGCTGGATGTGATTGATATCAACGAGGGCGCCAAACGACTGTACGAACGGTACGGCTTCCAGGCAGTCAAGACGGAGCGATTCGAGTATCTGCGCTGGTTGGTGGGTTTCGGCGGGGCGACAACGATGGAGTTGAGCTTGCCGGCAACCACACCACAAGCGCCTGGCTGATCCTGCCGATTCAGACTACAGCCGCTTGGCCAGGAAGATGTCGGGCTTACCGGGGCCGTTGGCGTCCGGCAGCACGCCGACCAGCGCGAAACCCAGCCGCCTGTAAAAGCCGAACGGGTGCCCACCGCGATCGTCCAGGCGGGAGAGGTGGGCCAGCGGATCCGGGTACAGGTCGGTATTATGCAAGGACGTCAGACCCGTCTCGTCGTCTGAGGCCACCCACAAGGTCGTTGCGCCCCGCGCCCACGCGGCTTGTTCCACCGCCGTCACCAGCAGCCGGCCCAGCCCCTGCCCTTGCCACGCCGAATCGACCACCAGCGGGTGCAGCTCCCACGTATGGCCGCCATATTGACTCTCGGCGGCAACCCAGCCGACAGGACGTTCGTCGTCATTGAGTAGTACCAGGCTGATACGGCCGTCGTCGAGAGACTCGCGCACCTCATCGAGGGCAGCGGCGAGGTCGGGGTAGGCGTCGGGCCACCTGGCGCGAAAGCCGTCCAGCAGCAAGCGGGCGATGGATTCAAACAGCGGCTGATCCGCTGCGGTTAGCGGGCGGACGGTGGGCAAACGATCCTCGGCAGAATCAGGCTGACACGGGCGGCCAGGCGACCGTCTCCAGCATAGCCAGATTCAGCGGGCCGCGGGGATCATAGATGATGCGGGCCAGGCGGTCACCCTGTCGCAGATAGATGGCCTCGCGGCGCGTGTCATCCCAGGCGAAAGTAAACTGCAGGGCGGGCAACCCGGCCAACACAGTCTCCTCCAGGTCGGTGACCGTCAGCGTGTCAAAGCGGTCGCGCAGATCGGCAGTCAGACGCTGGTGGGTTTCGGCCAGATCGGCATCCTCGTACTGTCTGACTTCAAAATAGAGCAGCGTGCGATCGGCCGTCATCAAGTGGATTCGCCCTGTACCGAACTCAATGGTCACCGGCTGATCGACCACATCCTGCGACGTATCGAAGCGCAGCCCCGTGGCGTGGTCGTGGATGGTGGTCCAGAGCGGCGGCCGATCGGGCACGGACAGACGCAATACCTGGGTAATGAACGGCGCCTTGCCCAGCAGATAGGCGGGTCGGTCATCGGCATACTGGGCGGCCAGGTCGATCTTCAGCGCGCCATACGCCGCAGCGGTCATCGGATGAGCCCGGAGATAGTCACGAAACCCAACCGTCTGGCGCCATTCAATGCTGGTCTGCTCGAACATGTGCAAATGGTGGGTGCGGCCGGAGGTTGTCGCTTCGCCCAGATAAAAGAAGTGCCTGCCCGGAACTTCATTCTCCCCCAAATAAGCATAGCCCAATCCCTGTATCGCCTCAATGCATGGCCAGGCCTGGCTGAAATCCGTCACAACCACGGCGATGTCGATAATGGGCTTGGCGGGGATGCCGGGGATAGACGTACTGCCGACATGCTGGATGTCACGTACCACGGTGTGCAGATAGGGCGCGAGGGCGTCGGTCAATCGTGCTTTCTCGGCGGCGAACAGCCCGGCCCACTCGGCCAAATGCGGCACAAGGCGTACGGTTCCGTCCAACAACCCGACGATGTTATCATTGACCATGACGATTCCCTCGGGAGATAGTGTAGGCCAGCAGGGGGCACATTGTCAAAAGTCCCAGTTTCCGCCCCATAATGTGGGTGGGGCCAGTTCGACACTGTTGCCGGCGGGGTCGCGGAAGTAGATCGACGTGCCGCCAAACGTCCAGGTGACTTCCATTTCGATGGGCACGCCGTGGGCGGTCAGCTGGGCGCGCCAGCCGTCCAGCGTGGCGTCCGGCGCTGCAAAGGCGAGGTGACCGGGGCCCTGGGGGCCGTGGCTGGGCACGTCACGCCCGGGCAAGATCGCCTTACCGGGGTTAAAGATGAGCAGCACGCCGGCGTCGAGACGAAAGGCCAGGGCGACGTCGCCGGCGCTATGAAGTTCCAGTCCCAACACCTCGGTGTAGAACCGGCGGGCGGCGGCCAGATCGTCGGCATAGATAACCGTCTCGAAAATGCGGCTAGCTTGCATAGATGATTACTCCTGCGGATTGATGTCGCGGTGAAAGCCGGTCGCGGTGGGCGGGAGAGCCTGCACAGCGCGGAAGTAGGCCGTGGCGCGTCGGTCCAAGTCGAGGGGATAGGGATAGCCCAGCACGCTGCCCACGTCCGTCGCCACCTGTCGGAAGAGGTTGAGCGTGGCATAGAAGGCGGCCCAGTTCTCGGCGATAGCAGCCCCGACATAGGTCGCCTCGAAGGCCGCCCATAGATCCGGTGGCAGATGCTTCTTCAACCCCTTGCCCAGCACGCCGGTCTTATAGGTCCAGTCGTGGTCGACGGCCGCCCGCCATTCCAGCATGGTCCGCAACTGCTCGCCCTTCATGATGGCGTCGAAACTGTACTTGGCCGGGAGTAACTCGTCGCGCCAGAGGTTCTTGGCGACGTAAGTTCCTTCGTGGAAAAACAGCTCAATGACCTCCTGATAGGCCGCCTCGTCCGGTGGCCGGGCGATGTAGGCCGTGCCGGTGGGCGGCTGGAGATGGGCCGTCAGCTCGTCTTTGTCCAGCAGCACGCGGTAGCCGACATCGAGGTCATCGGGCAGCGCTGGGCCGGAGGCCCACTGCGACCAGCCGTCGACGCCCATGACAGTGAAGTCGATCTTCAGGCCGTCCTCGTATTGAGTGACGCGCGTGAAGGCCGGGTGACCGCCTTCCGTGCGGATCGGATCGCGATAGACCACCAGCAGCGGCCCGAAGTCGTTTAGCCAGCCGTCATTCGCCAGGAACGGCGTGATGTCGTCTACCACAAAGATGATGTCGTAATCGGACAGGGCATCGACCTTGACTGCGGGATTAGTCCGCGTGCTGGTCCAGACGACGGCCCGCAGGCGCGGATTGGCCATCGCCCAGCGGACCAGATGAGCGATCACCGGGTCGTCGGCCGACTCAGAGACAGGGTAGTCGGGGTCGCTCATGCGTCGGCGGCGCGATCCTTCAGGAACTGGTAGACGGCCGAGAAGTCAGCGTCGCCCCAGCCGGCGCGCTTGGCCAGTTGAAAGACCTCTTTGGCGGCGTTGGAGACCGGCATGGCCGCACCCACATCATAGGCGGCACTGGCCACCATGTGCAGGTCCTTCTGCATCAGGGCCAGCGGGAACTGCGTGTCGGAATAGTCGCCCGATTCCATCATGCCGCGCTTGCGCGTGATGGCCGGGGGCGTGATGGGCGAGTTGGTCAACAGGTCCAGCAGCTTATCCTCCGGGATGCCCAGGCCCATGCCCAGCACCATCCCTTCGGCGAAGGCCTCAAAGCTGGTGGCCAGGAAGTTGTTGAAGACCAGTTTGAGCGAAATGCCCATGCCTTGTGGGCCGACGTGCTCAATGCGGTTGCCCATGCTCTCCAGGGCCGGACGGGCGGCGTCGATATCGGCCGCTTCGCCGCCAATCATGAACAGCAGCTCACCACCCGCGGCCTGCGGCTTGGTGCCCAGGACTGGCCCGTCGAGAAAGCGGATGTCGCGGGCCGCCGCTTCGGCCGCCATGCGCCGGGCAAACGAGGGGTTGCTCGTGGTTGAGTCTAGCCAAAGCGTCCCCGCAGGTAAGGCATCAAGGAAGCCATCCGGCCCAAAAGCCGTCGCCTCGACTGCTTCAGGATGGGCCAACATGGTGATGAGCAGGTCAGGTCGGGCCGCAGCTACGGCCGCGGGCGTGGCGGCAAACATGGCGCCCTGGGCCAGCAGGGGGTCGGCCTTGGACGGCGTGCGATTGGTAACAATGACGTCGTGGCCGTCCTGCAACAGGTTGGCGACCATGCCCCCGCCCATAATACCCAGCCCGATAAATCCGATTTTCATACCTATGCTCCTTGAACGTTGGATGGCTCGGCTAGTGGCGGTTGAGCCATCGGCCGATCACCTTACCCAGGCCGGTGTCCTGCGGCTGGTAGCCGATGGTCTCATAGAACGGGACCATGTCGTCGGTGAACAGATAAACGTGTTGGCCGGAGAGGTCTTCTTCCAGCAAGCGCATCATGTGCGATGCAATCCCCCGACGACGGTAGTCGCTGTGGGTCCAGACGTCGACCACGTAGGCGTTGCACACCCCGTCGGACAAGGCCCGGACCGTGCCGATGATGCGCTGGTCGTCGTCGAGGGCCAGCACAACGACCGCGCTGTTCTCGAATGACCGGCGCATCTCATCCGGCGTTCGGCCGTTGTGGAAGTTATCGGCCGTCAGGTCAGCGACCAGTCCGCCCCAGTCGACAGCGGCGATTGATTTGGTATATGTGACGGTCATTGACGTGTTGCCTTATAGTGTGAACCGAGCTTCGGCCAAACAGGCACCTTCACCTGCCCAAGAGTATACCAACCCCCGTCCAAAAAGCGGCCAAGAAAAAGCGCCGGAGTTGTTGGCTCCGGCGCTCTGGACTAGACCGTGACAGTCTGCAGGCTATCCTTCACGAATCCGGGCACCACTGAACGGGTTGCCGAACAGCGGGGCAAAGACACAGAAATCGAAGATGCCTGCCAGCAAGGGTACAGCGCCAACAACGGCGACGATGATGCCAACGGTGCCGCCCAAGCCCCAGATACCCCAGGCAATCAGGGCGATTCCGGCGATAATTCGGACAACACGGCCGGCGGACGAAGCGAGAAAGGCGATAATCGGGTTCATTTCAAATACTCCTTATCTATCCTGGTTTGGTCACCCCAACGGCGAACATATCCCTACTATAGATCAAGTGCGAACCCGTGTCTGTGACAATGTCACCCAAGCGTGCGCGATTCCAGCGTGGCTGGATCGAGTAATTCGATGGTGCCGCGACCGGGGCGCACCAGACCCTCCGCGGCGAAGCTCTCCAGAATGCGGCTGATGACCTCACGCGAACTCCCCAGTTCGGCCGCAATCTCCTGATGGGTGATTTGAAGCGTGTTGTCGCCGGCGGCCTGCTCGACCAGAAACGCCGCCACCCGCGCGTCCATGCGACGAAAGACGACATCATCAACGGTGGTCATCATGCTGGATAACCGCTGGGAAAGCAGGTTGAAAACAAAGTCGCGCCAGATGTCATAGCGCCGCACCCAGTCGCGAAAGACATCGGCGGGAATCATGACCGCCTCGGCGGCCTCCTCCACGGTGGCGATGGCCGGGAAGGTCTGGCGGCTGAGGATGGCGTTGGCGGTCAGGATGCACGACTCACCATTGCCGAACCGGTAGAGCGTGATCTCGCGGCCGGTCTCGCCGATCTTATAGACGCGCACCACGCCGGAGAGCAGCAAGGCAATGGCCTCGCTGGAATCGCCTTCGATGAAGACATCGCGTCCGGCGGGAAGACGGGCCAGGACGGCCGCTTGCTGAAACTCGCGGACCATTGCTGGATCGGCCCCGCGCAGGAAAGGGAGGGCGAGGATGATGCGACTGTATTGTGTTGGGTCTATCATGCTGTGTCATTCTATCGGGATTGCTTACTCCCGAACACCGTGTCGCGATGCGTGACCATTTTGTCATTTGCCCCATCGACACGACACTATTAGTATAGTTCAATAAGGTCTTTTCTTCACTCGAGTACGTGCTTGCGGCGATAATCTGAACTGCGTCATGGATTACCCAACGGGAACACTAACGTTCCTTTTCACCGATATCGAAGGCAGCACCCCCCTGTGGGATTCGTCGCCGGAATTGATGCGCGAGGCGATGGTGCGCCACGACGATCTCATCGAGGCCACCGTCGCAACCTATCAGGGTGTCGTCGTGCGGCCGCGCGGTGAGGGGGACAGCCGGTTCATCGTCTTTACGCAGCCGGGTGATGCCGTCCGCGCCGCCCACGCTATCCAGCGGGTCATGGCCGACGCGTTCGGAGATGAGGCGTTGCCGTTGCAGATTCGCGTGGGTTTGCACACCGGCGCGGCCGAATGGCGCAACGGCGACTACTATGGATCAGCCGTCAATCGCTGTGCGCGCATTCGCGGCCTGGGACACGGCGGGCAGATATTGCTGTCGCAAGCCACGGCTGAACTGGTGCGCGACGACCTGACCGAGGGCGTGGCGCTGATCGACATGGGCAGCCACCGTCTGAAGGGCTTAAGCCGCCCGGAGACGATCTTCCAGCTGTGGCTGCCCGACCTGCCTAACGAGTTCCCGCCGTTGGCTTCGCTGGATGGGCTGGCGGCCCATAACCTTCCCGACCCACCCACGCCCATCATCGGCCGCCAGCAGGAATTGGCCGATAGTCTGGCCCTGCTGGATCAACCGGACATACGGCTTATCACGTTCACCGGGCCGGGCGGCACCGGCAAGACACGTCTCAGCCTGGAGCTGGGCCACCGCCTTGCGGATCGATTCCCGGACGGCACTTTCTTCGTGGACCTCGCTCCCATCAGTGACCCGGCGTTGGTCGCCTCATCCATTGCCCAGACGCTGGGGATTCGCGAAGGCGGCGGGCGACCACCGATTGACAACCTTAAGGACTTTCTGGCCGACAGACAGGTCTTGCTCATCCTGGACAATCTGGAGCAGGTCATCACCGCCGCACCCATTGTCGCCGGACTGTTGGCCGCCTGCCCCGAGGTGCGAGTCATCGCGACCAGTCGCATTCCCTTGCAGATTCGCGGCGAGCGCGAATTTCCACTGTACACGCTGCCCGTCCCGCCAGCCGGTGCAGCATTGTCCGTGGCTGAGTTGCTGGACTATGAGGCGGTGCAGCTCTTCGTGCGTCAAGCCCAATTGGTGCGGCCCTCGTTCGAGCTGACGGCCGACAACGCCGCGGCCGTTGTGGGCATTTGCCGCCGGTTGGACGGCCTGCCGTTGGCGCTGGAGATCGTCGCCGCCCGCATACGAATGCTGCCGCCGGCAGCCCTGCTCAAACGACTAGACCAGAGCCTGAGCCTGCTGGTGGGCGGTGCAGCCGATCTGCCCTCGCGCCAGCAAACGATGCGCGGAACCATCGACTGGAGCTACGACCTGCTGGACCCGGCCGAGCGAACGCTCTTTGCGCGACTGGCCGTGTTTGTCGGCGGCTTCACCTTGGAAACGGCCGAAGCCATCACCAATGACGACGGCGCGCTGGATGTATTCGGCGGTGTGGAGTTGTTGCTCATGAACAGCCTGGTGCGTCAGATCGAATCGTCGGGCGACGAGCCACGCTTCGACATGCTGCAGACCATCCGCGATTACGCGCTGGAGAAGCTGGCGGAGTCCGGCGAGCGGGACATGATGCGCCAGAGCCATGCTCAGCATTTCTACCAGGCTTCCATCGACCAATGGGGAGACATCTACGGACCCAAAGCCATTGAGACGATGACCGTCCTGGAAGAGGAGCACGACAACTTTCGCGCCGCCATCGCCTGGAGTCTGGAACCCGGCCATGATTTGTTTGTGGCAGCGCGCATCACGATATTCATGCTCTGGTTCTGGTATCGGCACGGGCATATGCAGGAAGGGCGAGAGATCTGCGAGCGCGTCATGCGCGCGACGGAGCCAATTGGCGGTGTGGCGCACGCCATGGGACTCAACTCGGCGGCGATGATGACCATGTGGCAAGGCGATCTCGATCTAGCCGATGAGCGCGTGGCCAAAGCGCTTGACCTGTCCACCGCGGCCGAGTTCGACCTGGGCATCGCCATGGGTAACTTCAGCTATGGCATTAACCTGATCAATCAGGGGCGCGATCAGGAGGCCCATAGCCACTTGATGCAAGCGGCCGAGCTATTTGATCAATGGGATAGTCAATGGGACATAGGGACTACGCTGATTCACCTGGCCAATGCGGCGTTGGGCCTCGGCGAGTCGGACGCAGCCGAACAATGGTTGCGCCAGGCCTTAGCGGTTGCCGAACAGGTGGGCGATCCGTGGCAAATCGCTTTCTGCCTGAACAACTTCGGCGAAGTGGCGCGCACTCGCGGCGATTACGACGCTGCCCGCGACTATTATGTGCAGACCGAACAGGTCTACCGTGAGGCCGACGCCGTGGGCGACCATGCCCGGCTGGTCCACACCCTCGGCTATATCGCCTTGCACGACGCTGACCGGGCCCGTGCCAAGCAACAGTTTGTAGACAGCCTGGTCGCCTTTCGCAAGCTGGGCAACAGGCGGGGGATGGCCGAGTGCCTGGCCGGGCTGGCGGCCGTCGCGTCGGCCGAAGGCGACGTCGCACGCGGAGCCGTCTTGCTGGGCGCGGCCGAGGCGCAGCTGGCAGCTTCCGGGGCCGCCTGGTGGCCGGCCGACCGGGTGGAGATCGAGCGAACGCGAGCCACTCTCAGCGAAGCGCTCGATGAGGCTGAGTTGACCCGGTTGTTGGCCCAGGGGGCAGCTATGCCATTGATCGCCGCGGTCGATTGGGCGAGCAGTCAGGCCGCTGCGTGACCCCAACCTTCACTTCGGCGAGCATGTCCGGAGCTTTTGTCGATTACCGCTAGCCTAAAAGAAGCCCACAATCTTGGCCAGCTTCCCATCAGCCCCAATCTCCCCATAATCCATCCCCGGCACCTCCATCGCGTTGGCGAAGCGCAGGGTCCAGTAGAAGCGAACGACATGGTGATGATGGCTGACGGGACCGTCGAGCGTAAAGCCCGCGCCGGGGCTGCTCCGATGGAAGCCGTCGATGATGGCGTCCAGTTCATCGCGGTTGGCGCCGTGGGATTGGGGATCGGTGTATATCCCATCGGCTGCCCAGGCGCTTGCCAGCAGACGGCGGCGGCTCATCGCATCAGGTTCATTCCAGGCTGCGAGGTAGGTGTCAATCAACTGGGCCATCTGGGCCGGATTCAGCGCGCCGGGAGTGGTCATGAGGCGGTCGCTTCCGCTTTGCGGCGGGCCAGGGCGCGATCAACGGTCGTGGGATGACCGTCCGCGTCAAAGGGGTGGCTGAAGTTGAAGGCTGCGGGCTGTGGCCCGGCCTCGTGCAGGCTATCCAGCTTGTCGCTGGCCTGCTGCCAGGTGGGGACGGCGTCGTCGTCAACCCACCAGGCTACATAGCTGGGGTAGGCCGGCGGCTCAAACCACACCTTGCGCTGGGCCAGCGATTCGCCGTGTGAGCCATTATAGGCATAGGCGAAGACGGATTCCAGGTCTTCCCAGAGCGACAGGCTGATCACGTGCTTGCCCATGTATTCCTGTTTCTGGGCGAAGCGGGGCACGGTTCTATTGCCCCAATCCGGCCGGCCGTCTTCCGCAAAGGCAACAAAGCCGTCGGCCCGTTCGGCCGTCTGAAAATTCGGCCCGGCCTGATCGAAAAACGACTGCATGCTGGGCGAGTCGGTCGTGTCGCGCATGATGGCGAGGGTCATAAATGCCACGTGGGCCATGGGGGTCTCCTGTGAATCCTGGGTCAAGCTGCGGACAGGGCCGGCGATTGTGGCCGCCGACGACTAGCATTATACGGGGCGCTGACCGGATGACAAGGCCCGCCATTCCGGCTCCAGCAGGGCAAACACCAGCGTATCCCACCAGCGACCTTTGTACTGCTCGGTCTCGCGCAGGTGACCTTCCCGGCGCATGCCCAGCTTCTGCAACACGCGGATGGACCCGGCATTGTCGGCCACGCACCAGGCGGCCACACGGTGGACGCGCAGCTCGTCAAAGGCAAACGTCAGCATGGCCCGGGCGGCTTCGGTGGCATAGCCGTGGCCCCAGCGGTCGGGGGCAATCTCGTAGCCCAGTTCGGCGACCGGCGAGCCGGCCGAGCTGCGGCGCACGCCGCAATTGCCGATCAGTTCGCCGGTGGCCGTCAGCACGATTGCCGGCTGGAAGCGCAGGCGCGGCCGCTCCTGTTGCTGGGCCAGAAACAGGCCGACAAAGGCGCGGACGTCTTCCGGCGTGCGCTCAGTCCATTCATAGTAGCGTAAATAGCGGGGATCGCGCTGGTAGGCCAGGACGGCCGGCCAGTCGTCGGCGGTGAAGTCACGGAGGGTCAGGCGAGCGGTGGCAAGTTGCATGATGCAGCAGCGCTTGTGTGCGTCCCCATGCTAGCGCGTCTGGTCCGCCCGGCCAAACCAGAGATACGTGGCGACCAGCCCCAGCGCTCCGGTAACGGCCACGATAGCCGAAGCTGACCGGGCCCAGCCGCGCGGTCGTCTCTCCGGCCACGCCGCTGTAAAGGGCGGGAATGGCCCAGGGGAAGAATTCCCCCCAGCCGATCGCAGCCACAATCTGGGCGGCAATAATCATGACGATGGTGAAGGCCATAGACGCCAAATAGCCCTGACCGGCAACGGCGATGAAGGCGATGGGTGGTACCAGGGCGATGGTCAATATGGCCGTGACCGACAGCGCGGCGAGGCCGGCGACCAGCATGGGCTGATCCTGCGGTACGCCAAGCACCACCGTACCCACGAGCAGCCCCAACGCGGTCATGATCAGCACCAACAGCGCCGCCCACAGAGCCACCACGATGAACTTGGCCGTCACGATGGTCGACCGCGAGGTGGGTAGCGCGAGCAGGTCCTTGACGGTGCGGTCGGCATATTCCCGGCCGAAAACCCAACTGGCCACAAAGGCGAAGATAATGATGCCGCCGATGGCCGTGGCCTGGGCCAACAGGCCGAGATAGGCCGGCCAATCGGCCGTGCCGGCCACGATCTGGGCCTTGCTGCTGATGAGCCCCAACTCACGGGCCATAACCGGGTCCTTGAGGATAACCATGAAGAAGCCGCCCACGAACGGTATCAGGGCAATACCCAGAATGGTGAACAGCAACATGCGCGAATGGCGCGCTTTGGTTGCCTCCACCTGGACGGCCGCCCACAGGTTGTTCATGGCGTCGCGTCTCCGTCCGGGCCAACCAACCGCAGGAAGTAGGTCTCCAGGTCCTCTTGCTCCACCTGGAGGTAGGTGGGCGGCCAACCGCCTTCGACCAGACGAGTGGCGATGTCATCGGGGCGGTCGATGGCGGCGGTGTCAGTGACGCTGATGATCGTATCGGCTGTCAGCCGGGCCGTATGACCCGCGTCCTGCAACAACGCCAGCGCGGCGGCCGGGTTTCGCGTCTGGACCATGAGCCGCCGCCGCCGTTCGCTCTCCAGGTGATCGTGGTCCAATTGGCGCAGCAGCCGGCCGCGATGGATGATGCCGATGCGGTCGGCCAGTCGGGTCACCTCGCTGAGCATATGGCTGGACATGAAGATAGTCACGCCGTCGTCGGCCACCAATCGGCGCAGAAGCAGCCGGATCTCCACGATGCCCGCCGGGTCCAGGCCACTGGTTGGTTCGTCGAGGATCAGCAGGTCGGGCCGGTGGATCAGCGCCTTGGCCAATCCCAGCCGCTGTGCGTTGCCCAATGAGAGCGTGCCGGTCCGTCGATCGGCATACTCGGTCAGTTCCAACCCGCGAATGATGTCATCCACCGCACTCGACGGAACGCCCGGCCGCAGCCGGCGCACCGCATCCAGGTTCTCGCGAACGGTGAGCTCGGGATAGGCGTGGGGCGTTTCCACCAAATAGCCGACGCGGGCCCACGGCTTGACACCACTGGGGCGAACCGGCGTGCCGAGTACCACCGCTTGCCCTGTAGTCGGCTTGATCATGCCCAGCAACATGCGAATGGTTGTCGTCTTGCCTGCACCGTTGAGGCCGAGAAAGGCGTAGATCTCGCCCTGTTCAACGCGCAGCGACAGATCTTCCACGGCCGTTACGTCGCCGTACTGCTTGCCGAGATCGACTGTTTCGATGGCGGTGGTCATGGTGGCTATTCGCCCGGCGACACGATGTCGAACTTGTCGACCATCTTGCGCAACGTGGAGGTATTACGCATGGTGGAGACGACGCCCAGCGCTTTCTCCAGCCGGTCGTTGGTAATGACGCTCTCGCCCCGATCGCGCCGCCGCAGCCAGTAGAGGTGGGGGCCGGCCACGTGCAGCGTGTCGATGGCGCTCTGGTAGGGCTGCAGAAGGTCCAGGCGCTCCGGTGCGGGAGCTTCGCGCAGGAAGGCGATGTAGACGGTGGCGTCGGCATGATCGGCCGCTTCGCCGAAGGGATTCGTGGTGGTCAGCATGACCAGATCGGCCGCCGGTCGCACGAAGGTCGGCACATCGAAGCCAAATGCTTCAGCCAGGCCCGCCTCGATACGCTGCTCGAGATCGGCCGTGTCGGGGCTTTCCGCGTGAAACAGAACATTGCCGGACTGGATGTAGGTTTCGACCCGCGCGAGGCCCAGCGATTCCAGGGCGGCGCGCAGGTCGGCCATTCTGATGATGCGATTGCCGCCGACATTGATGGCCCGCAGGAAGGCGGCATAGCGGGTCGCGGACGGTGTCGTTGCCAGGGTCATTGAGGATAAATCCTTTCGCCGCGGGCCAGCATATCAACGTACTGCTGGATGCGCTTCCGGCGTGTCTCCGGCTTCTTGGCAGTCTGGATGCGGTGGAGGATGGCGTAGCGGTTGACGCTGTTGAGCGTGGCGAAGAAGTCGGCCGCGGCCGGATTGGCGTCAAGGGCGGCTTGCAAGTCATCGGGCACCGTGGCGGCCGATTGGGAGTCGTAGGCGACGTCCCATTGGCCGTTCTCTTGGGCGCGCTCAACCTCGCGCAGCCCGCCCGGCTGCATGCGCCCTTCGGCGATAAACCGTTCGGCCTTCTCACGATTGACGCGCGACCATTTGCTGTTCGGCCGTCGGGGGGTGAACTTCTGAATCCACCATGTTTCGTCGTAGCCCTTCTTCTGGCTGTCGATCCAGCCATAGCAGAGGGCGACATCAACCGCTTGTTCATAGGTGATGGAGGGGATGCCGCTACCCTTCTTGGCCAGTTGCAGCCAGACGCCGGGTGCGTCAAGAGGATGAGCCAGCCAATCGGCGAAGGCCTGCTGATCCGCAAAGGGAATAACCGGCAGTTCTGGGCCGGCTTTTGCGCTCGCTGTCATCTTTATCTGGGTTGTCGTGCGGCGTAGCCCGGGGGCCGATCGCGCCCTAGGGCGTGTCGTTTTCTTCCACAATGTATTCCAGCGCTGCCTGGGTAATGAGGCCGGATCGGGACTCGCCGTGACGTGTGGCATAGTCGTCGATCAGGCTAAGCACGCGTTCGGGGATGGTGACGTTGACCCGCTTCGACTTGCCGGAAAGGCGAGCTGTGTCAACGGTCACAAGCGCCCAGGTGCCCCCGGCATAGTCGGGATTGCCCACATGGTGGTCGACGCTGGTGGGTTTAGGGAGCGGTTCGCCATCCAGCAACAGGCCTTCGAGGTGTGTCTCGATCGCCTCGGCGGCATTAGTCAGCGCCTCGTCGATCGTCAGCCCCGCGCTAAAGCAACCCGGCACATCAGGCACTGTCACGCCATAATCGGATTCAGGGTCTTTATGAATCACAACGGGAAAACGCATCATTCACTCCGGAGGCCACGCCCAGCCCGCTTGGCGGAAGATGCTGCGAAGCGTGCCGATAGGTAAATCACGTTTAGGGTGCGGAATAGTTACCCGGCCGGTCTTGGACGGATGTTTATACTGATGATGGCTGCCGCGAATATGAACGAGCACCCATCCGTCCTTCTTGAGCCGGGAAACGACTTCACGACTATGCATACCCTATTATACACACGATACACATGTGATCACGCCGACCGTTTGATCTGCGGCGGCCGAAGATCGCAACCAGACTGTCATTTTCACGAAACGAGGACGGATCATAGGGTAAATCACTCGCAAGCGTATCGCGTCGGGCCCAAGACTCCGCTAAAATACCACCCATGAATCACCTCACCTTACCGCCCGACCTCACGCCGGAACGCATTGTCGCCACGCTCGGCCTCATCTCCGACACCCATTTGCCCGACCGCTGGGCCGAACTGCAGCCGGCCATCTTCAGCGCGCTGGACGGCGTCGACCTGATCCTCCACGCCGGGGACGTGGGCGAACTGACGGCGCTCGATCACCTCAGCGCCGTCGCGCCGGTGATGGCGGTCCATGGCAATGACGAAACGGCCGAAGCGCAGGCGGCGCTGCCCTACCAACAGCTGCTGACCATCCACGGCACGCGCATCCTGCTGTGTCATGGTCATCAGCCGGACCGGGCGGCCGAACTGGCGTCGCGGGTGGGCGATGTGTGGGCACCCAAGCTGGCAACCAACGCGGCGCGCGCCCACGCTGTCGGCGCGACGATCTACGTCAGCGGCCATTGGCATATCCCTTTTGTCACGCAGGTGGATGGGGTGTGGCTCGTCAATCCGGGAGCGATTGCCTCCGGCAGCCCGACCACGCGTCAGATGGTTCAGACGGTGGCCCGACTGTATCTGCGGGATGACGGACAACCGTTTGTGGTGCATATTGACGTTTCAGGTGAGCCGGTTGTCCATGACGCCACCGTCGATTGGGATGCCGGTTTTGACGCGGCCCATGCGCGCTATTTGTCCGGCATCGTCGCGCCCGACCTCCAGCCGATTGTCGAAGGGCTACGCCACAGCCAGTTTGGCGACGACGCGCGGGTCCGGGAGATGGTGACGGTGCTCGGCCGGCGGGTGTGGTCGGGAGAGACAGAGTGGATCGACCTGACCGATCTGCGAAACGCCCTGCGCGAAAGCACGGTGTTTTCGGCCGAAGAGCGGGTGCTGTTGCGGGCGCTGATCAACGACTCGCTAAGCGAGTAGAGGTGGGTGCTGGCGCCGGTTGCAAGCTTGCACTCATGTTAGGCTACCCCAGACTACCTTGCCGACTGCCATATCATAGTGGTCTGTATACCGGTCCAGAAGTCAACCGACATGCCAAAATAGCGCGCCAGACGCAGGGCCGTATCGGCGCTGATCCCGCGCTCACCACGCACGATTTTATTGATGCGCATCAGCACACCATCCATGTCTCCTCATGGCGGTTTTCGGTCGTAACTCCGGCTAACAGCTCTTCCAACGTATATACTGGATCTGTATTGCGGCTCATTCGTGCTCTCAGCCACTTGGCAAGCATTCGTATGATCATGTCAATCAAACAAATCCCGCTTATTGAAGCGCGCCGTTGCAAAGCGGGTCAGCATCTTCGTCGTCGTCAACCATTCGATCGTCGCGCCGGACTTGTCGTTGCTTAGCACCTGCTCCACCAGCCACGGCGTGACGGTCTCGACCTTGTCGCCCTAACGTGTTGAAGACGCTCTTGGCCCGCTCCAGCCCCTCGGGGTCGTCGGCGTACTGCTCGGTGATAAAGTCGGTGATGACAATGCCGGGGCTGAGGGTGCTGACCTTGACCGGCGTCTTCTCGGTTTCACCGGTCAGCGAACGGGTAAAGAAGCGCAAGGCCGATTTGGTACTACCATAGACACTTAGCCCTTCACGGGTGCGGTTGTTGCTGCCGAAGCCTTCCATGTTGTAGAGATGCCCAAAGCCCTGGGCCAACATACCACGTACGGCCACCTGCGAGCCGAAGATGACCCCCTTCACGTCGATATCAACGACCTGATTGACCGTCTCCGGCGGGATCTCCCACGCCATGAGGTACGGATGGCCGACACCGGCGTTGTTGATCCAGATGTCGACCTTTCCGAACGCGTCGACGGCCGCATCCCACAACGCCTGGTGCGCCTCCGGTTGGGTGACGTCACCCGGCTGCCCGGCCAGACGTTCCGCTCCGTGCTTGGCGACCAATGAGGCAACGGCTGTATCTACGCTGCTCTGCGAGCGGCCGTTGACGATAACCTGACAGCCGCGCTTGAGGAATTCGTCGGCCAGTCCATAGCCTATGCCACGTGTACTTCCGGTGATGACAATGCTTTTCATCGTGTAGATCGTTTCCTTCATCCCTATGGGCCAGACTCTCCGCCCGTAACTTCTGTCATGAGTGTACTAAAATTGCGAAAGCGAAAACAGGCGCCTATAGATGACTCTGGACTTGGAACCTCTCGACTTGCCGGGACGTGACAGCTCTATAATGGGCCTAATAGTTGATACCGAAACCACTCATGAACACGCTTACCCAACCGCTCCCGCCTTCGTGGCCATGGCCCATCGCATTGTGTGGGCGACCGTCGCCACGGTGGACCGGCACAGGCCGTCCACGATCGCGCATCCTCCACCCCATCTGGCAATGGGACGGCGAACAATTGGTCGGCTGGATCGCTACCAGCCCGACGCCGACCAAACGCGCCCATCTGGAAGCCGCACCCTTTGTTTCCGCCACCTATTGGGACTCAACGCACGACACCTGCACGGCCGAATGTCGCGCTGCATGGGCCTTCGACGACGAGACGCGAACCGTGGTCTGGGACCTGTTCGCCAACGGACCGGCGCCGGTCGGCTACGATCCCCGCATCGTCCCGGCCTGGACAAGCCCCACGGCCGACGCGTTTGCCGCCCTGCGGCTGGACCCGTGGCGCTTGCGCGTCTTTCCGGGCAGTGTGCTCATGGGGCAAGGCGGTGAGGTGCTTGTCTGGCAGAAGTGATGGCGGCAAGCTTGATCCCCGGCCTCGACGTTGTATAATGCGGCCACTTGTGAATTATCGCACAAGCCAACAGCTTTTCAGGGCTAAGGGAGTCTAACCGATGCGAACTAGATTATGTATCTGCCGGTCATTCTGCTGCTGGCGGTCCTCCTGGCGGCGTGCGGCGGCCAGCGGCCGATACGATGACAATGGAGCCGCCCCCGGCCGCCAACGGCGAGCTGGTCGTGGATCAGGTGACAGCCAATCTGACGCTGCCCACGGCCACCGGCGCGGTCTACATGCGCATCACCAACGGCACGGCCGAGGACGATGCGCTCGTGGGCGCGATTGTGCCCGGCTGCGGCGTGGTCGAGCTGCACGAGATGACAATGGATGGTGACATCATGCGCATGAACCCCGTCCCGGGCGGCCAGATCCCCATCCCGGCCGGGCAAACGGTCATGCTGCAGCGCGGCGGCCTGCATGTCATGTGCATGGACAAGACCGGCAGCTACGCCGTGGGCGAGACGGTGCCTGTCACCCTGCAGTTCGCCAACGCGGGCACGGTCGAGGTGAACGCCACGGTTGTGGAGCCAGGTGAGATGAGCATGGACATGGATGCGGGCGCGGAGCACGGCGACATGGACATGGGCGGCGAGGAGTAGTCGGCTGAGTCCTTCTGCCTTTTGCCGTTTGTTACTGCTGCTGGCAGCGGTGATGTTCGTGGGTGCCTGCCAGCGCCAAAGCCGACAACCATCGACCGGCGACATTCGCATCGAGCTGGACACGCCGCTGTTTTCGCCCGCCGTGGGCCCCACTCACCTACGCGTCCGTCTGCTCGACCGAGCCGGTAACCCGGTGGACAATGCCGTGGTCCATGCCCGGGGCGATATGACTCACGCCGGCATGGTGCCCGTGTTCACTGAGGCCACCGGAGCGCAGGACGGCCGCTACATGCTGCCGGTGGAATGGACAATGTCCGGCGACTGGATCGTGACCGTCGACGCGGAACTGCCGGACGGCCGATCCGCCAGCCGTCAATTCGAGTTGACCGTCACAGGAGATGACATCTATTGCACCGTCGACAACTGATCACCCGTAGTCTGCTGCTGCTTCTGGCCATGGCCGTTCTGCTGGCCGCCTGTGGCGGCGCGCCGCGTGAATTGGCCGGGGCCACGCTGGACCCGCCGCTGCCCGTGCCCGACTTCACCCTGACGGCCGCCGGTGACCAACCGGTAAGCCTGTCTGACTTTCGCGGGCAGTGGGTCTACCTCTACTTCGGCTACACCTTTTGCCCCGACGCCTGCCCCATCACCCTGTCCAAGCTGGCCCGCCTGCGCGAGGCGCTGGGCGAAGACGCGGACAAGATGCAGGTGATCATGGTCACAGTGGACCCGGAACGTGATACACCGGAGGTCCTGGCCGACTATGTGACGCGCTTCGACCCCAGCTTCATTGGCCTTTCGGGCACCAACGAGGCCATCGACGCGGCCGGGCTGCCGTTCGGTCTCTACTACGAGCGCCACGAAGGCACCCCGTCCGGCGGCTATCTGGTCGATCACACCACCCGCACTTACCTCATCGACCCGGAAGGTAATGCGCGCGTGGCCTATCCCCACGACGGCGAGATGGAGCCGCTGTTGGAAGATTTGCGCTGGTTGATTCGAAATGAGTCGTAGCTAGAGAAGCAGGCCGTCGCGCTAACGATTGCTCAGCGGCGCGCTCATCCCACCAAAGATCACCCAGGCTTGGATAGTCCGATTACGCGTTGCCGATCGCGGAGCAACCTAGCACGGGACCCATTTGCGCGCAGCCCCAGCGCTCAATTGTCGTACCTATATCCCAACACTCCTGTTTTCCAGGCAACCTGGTGACCTATTTGTGCCAGGCTTCCCAATCTTGACACGCCCTCAATTGTGGTCATAGTAGGTGAGCATCCAGTTAATCCAATACCCTAGCAAGTTGCAACTTCAGCGTCGCTCATAAGTGGAGGACATTATCGTGCAACATAGGCAACACCTACATTTGTCTCATTTCCTGCTGTTGACGGCGCTCATGCTGATGGGCATGCTGGCTACCGGCACCGACGCCGCAGCCCCGACCCGTTCTAGATTACAAATGGCGGCGGCCGAACCTTTGCTTGAAACCATCCTGACCGTGACGAATGGAGCCGCAGGTGACAATTTCGGTCATTCTGCGGCATTGGATGGAAACACATTGGTTGTCGGCGCCTATTGGGTCACAGTTGCTGGAAAGGAGAAGGCGGGTGCCGCCTATGTCTATACCCGACCGTCGGCTACTTCAACCCAATGGACGCCGCTCACACGTCTGGAGGCTGATGACGGCGCTGCGTTTGACCAGTTCGGTTCAGCCGTTGCGGTTGATGGCGACACCATTGTCGTCAGTGCACTTCTGGCCGACGTAGCCGGCAGCACAAACCAGGGAGCAGCCTATGTCTTTGGGCGAAATCAGGGCGGACCAAACGCATGGGGTCAGGTCAAGAAGCTAATTAGCAGCAACGGCAACAGCTTTGACGAATTCGGCAACAGCCTATTGGTAGACGGCGATGAGATTCTTGTCGCGGCGCAGGCCGCCGATGTGGACGGCAGTACACGGCGCGGAGCCGTTTATGTCTTCCGCCGGAACGAGGGCGGAACGGCCAATTGGGGTGAAGCGGGTATCCTCTCAGATCCAAATGGTCGCGAGAGCGACAACTTTGGCTCCGAAATAGCCCTTGACGGCAATTGGCTGGTTGTTGGCGCAGACCGGACAGATGTAACCGGGACGTATGAAAATGACGGCGCGGCCATGCTATTCCAGCGCAACGCACCGGGCAGCGAGTGGTCTCTTGTCAAACGTCTTACCGCCAGCGACGCCGCAGGCAGCGAGCAATTTGGCAGCAGCGTCGCTATTCGCGGTGAACGGGTCCTGGTTGGTGCGCCGGCAGCTGAGGGAGCCAATGGCTTCAGCGTCGGCAAAGCCTATCTGTTTGAACGCAATCAAAACGGGGTCGACAACTGGGGCGAGGTGAAATTGTTGACTGCCGATAACGGTCAGGCGTTTGATGTCTTTGGTCAAACGGTCGCTCTCGGCGACAACATCGCCTATGTGGGAGCCGGCTCGGCCGATGTGGCCATTGCCGATGAAGGTGCGGTCTATTTGTTTGAGAAGGATCGCAACGGTGCTAACTTCTGGGGTCAAGCCCAGAAACTGGGCGCGAGCAACGGCACACCTAATGCCCGATTCGGCACCGCGCTGCAACGCTCCGGAGACACACTGGTTGTGGGTTCCCCCTTGGGCGGCGGCACCAAAGGGACGGTCTATCTATACACACCGGCCCCGCCGACCCAGACATTCACCTCCTTGCTGCCCATGATCTTCACCCCAACTTTCCGGCCCAGTGCCGTACTCAAGGACGGTGGTGTTGTGACATCGGCCGAAGGCGTCAAGCTGGGCGCCGTGCCCGGCGCATTGACCAGCGATCTGGCTGTGTCGATTTACAAGAGTGCGGCTGAGGCTCCTGTGCCCTCACGGGCTACAGTGGTCGGGGATTACTTCCATGTCAGTGCGGCGCAGGACACCGTGCAGCCGATGGAAAAGGCCTTCATTCTTGGCCTGCCAATTCCACCCGGTGTCGATACTGATCATCTGGCCGCCGCCGTCTACGCCTCCACCGACGGCTTGCTAGATATGGACAATCCCTCGGGTCACTTCTGGAGCTTTGGTCCGGGTGTCTATGATAGGGTTAACGATCTCTTGCTCGTCCAATTGCCCTATCTGGCGTATGCGGGCGAAACGATCGTGCTGGTCGATCATCCCGATCTTCTGTCCCCGGTACAGGCGAGTAATCTCGCGGCCGAGAATGTGTCGGCCGTGGGTGAGGCAGCATCCGCCAACTTCTTGGTTGCCTGCACTGAAGCCTTGACCTGTAGCGACGCGCTCAAGAAAGAAGTCGAAGATGAGCTGCAGAAACAGTTCTCTGAGTTTCTCAACGTGCATGGATACCGCTACCCGCGACTGACCAGCCTGGACACAGAACTGTCAATCGATCCACCGCGGAACAGTGGGTTGCCCGGCAGCCGCTATTTCGCCTTTATCTTTAACCGTAGCCAAGCCGGTTGCACGGACCAGGGCGGCAAACCAGCCTACGCCGGACAATACGCCCCGGCCCAGGGTTTTCTCCATATCTGCGCCGACCCCGGCACGACTGCGCTATCCGATTTTCAACGAGACACCCTGCGGCATGAGTATTTCCATGCCCTTGAGTTCGGCTACGATAACGTGCTGGTGGACTGGAGAGACGATCGATCGGAAGACTGGATAATCGAGGGTATGGCTGAGGCGGTCATCAATTCGGCTGCAGACTGGAAACGTTCCGGGGCCAATGCCATTCGCCCTGTGGACAAGACGCTGCGCGATGATTCTGACGGACTGGCCTACCAGACCGAGGACTTCTGGGTATATGTGGGTAAAAACCGTGTCCCCGGCGGTATCGAGCGCCTTAAGCAGATTCTGTTCGCCGGCGCAACATTCGACGACGTTTTTGCCAACATCGATTTTGACGACGCTTACTGGTTATGGGTGCGCAATCAGGTATTGGAGAAGAGCGACGATTTGGACGGAGCGCTAGGCCCCAAATGTAAGCTGGAAGAAGGGGCCGTCTCTGATCTACGGGTTTGGGATATTCAGTTACCAACCATTCTACCGGAGTATATCGGTAGCACGGAGACCCTAAACAGCACTGTGGTCGAACTGGATTTTAGTGACGATTGGGCGGGACTTCAGACCCGGATCAGCGTCACAGCACTGCCGGCCGGCCAGACTCAGCCACCCTTCATGGAATACAAGGTCTATCGAACGCCGTGGCCCAATTGCAGCAGCACCCCTGACAACGCTGAGCAACTATACGAAGTTGTGCCCGGCGAACGCTATTTCGTCGTCATCAGCAACTGGTATACCGAAGCGCCTATTGCCTGGTCAATTACAATCGAATGATGGCCAAGCCTAGCCATTGCTCAGCGGCGCGCTCATTCCGCCGATGATTTGCCAGCCGTCGGCCGTTTGCTGCCAGGTGTGGATCATGCGGTTGTGGGTCTCTGGACCGGCGCCGCCGGCCGGGACGAGATGGAGTTCGTAGTAGACTACGCCGGTGTCACCGTATAGCTGCACGGCGCGGGGCAGGATGTCGATTGACGCGGTCGCCAGGTCAATCGTGGCCATCAAGTTGGCGCGCAGGCTGCGCACGGTGGATTTGTCGGCCGGGCCGGGCTGATTATTGGGCCAGGCCATGATGTCATCGTGCCAAAGCGCCAGGAAGCGGTCCATCTCTCCTGCCTGCAGATAAGCCCAGTAAGCGATTTCCTGATCCCAGAGGTCTTGCTGGGCCGGGGTGAGGATAAGCTGATCAGCCATAAGCAATCGGTCTCACCTTGTAGAGCAGTCAATGTAGAGTAGTCAATCCTGACTGCTTTTTTCTGTAGGCAGACTCAGTCAGGATTGACTGAGCTACATTATTGGCAGCGGCGCGGGTTGGACGCAGGTGCTGAGAAGCTGGATATGGTGGCCTTCGTCCGACGAATCGTAGAAGCTGTGCATGACATCCAGCACATGATAGGCCAGCTCGCCCGACGCGCGGTGGGGGGTGTCCGCGGCGATAGCCTGGGCCATGTCGGCTACGCCCACGCCGCGCAGCACGGTGTCGCTATGCGTCAGGGGGACATCCTCCCACGCCTGGCTGCCCGCCCGCAACAGGCGCACCGGCCCCTCGAACGTGTTGGGGTCAGGGACGCTGAGCGTGCCCTCAGAGCCGTAGATTTCAATGCGCGGCATGGTATGGCCCCAGACATCGAAGCTCATGATCATCGTGGCCAGCGGGCCGGAGGCCATGGCCAGCGTCCCGGCGACGTGGGTGGGCACATTGACCGGCAGACGTTCGCCGCGACGTCCTTCGCTGGAGGCGATGCGCTCGGCGAAGCTGATGCGGGTCATGGCGGCCACGCTCTGCACCGGCCCCAATAGATGGACCAGCGCGGTGACGTAGTAGGGTCCCATGTCGAACAGCGGCCCGGCCCCGGTCTGGTAGAAGAAGGCCGGGTTGGGATGCCAGCCTTCCGGGTCCGTGGCCCATCATGAAGGCCGTGGCCGCCACCGGTTCGCCGATAGCCCCATCGTCGATGAGCTTGCGGCAGGTCTGCAGGCCGCCGCCCAGGAACGTATCCGGCGCGCTGCCGACGCGCACGCCACGGCCGTCAGCGGCGTAGAGAATGGCCCGGCCGTCGGCGCGGGTGATGGCCAGCGGCTTCTCGCTGTAAACGTGCTTGCCCGCGGCAATCGTCGCCAGACTGACCTCGGCGTGGGCAGCGGGGATGGTCAGGTTGATGACAATGTCGATATCGGGATCGGCCAGCAGTGCCTCCGGCGACAGCACGCGGGGGATGTTGTGTTCAGCCGCTTTGGCTTCGGCCGCCGCGGGCACCACATCGGCCACGGCGGCGATCTCCAGAAAATCGAACTGGCGGCAGCCGTTGACATAGGCGCTGCTGATATTGCCGCAGCCGATGATGCCCAGCTTAGTGACGTGCCATGACCGTAGCCCTTGTCGACGAGATAACGGTAGCTGGTCTCCACGGCCGTTAGCATATCGGTGGCGCAGCGGTCCAGCTCTACAATCAGCCATTCGGCCGAGGGGGCAGCGGGGATGATGGCTTCGTAGTCAACCACGCCCTGGCCCACGGCGGTCATATTGGATTCAGATCCATCGGCCGGGCCGTCCTTGACGTGCAGCAGTTCCACCCGGTCGCCCATCGCGGCCAGCGCAACAACAGGGTCGACGCCGCCAACCTGCACCCAATACGTGTCCAGTTCAAAAAACACCCACGGCTCCAGATGGCGCAGCCACAGCTGATAGGGGCGGACCTCACTGTCGGGCAAAGGCTCAAACTCCCACCAATGGTTGTGGACGCCGAAGCGCAGGCCGTTATCGGCGGCCACAGCGGCCGCTTCGTTGAGATGATCGATGGTCGTCATGGTGCGCACGACAGAGGCGTACTCCTCCGGCGGCACGTAGGACGAGACCATCCGCTTGGTGCCCAGCGTGGCCATCAGGTCGAGCGCTTCCTGCCGCTTGTCACCCAGGGGCAAGGGGGCATGGGCTGAACAAACAGTCAAGCCGAGGTCATCGAACAGGGACTTGGCCTGGGCAGGCGTTACCGAGGCGGGAAATCCGGCCGTCTCCACACCCGCATAGCCAATATCGGCCACGCGCCGGACGGTACCTTCGAAATCTTCCGCCAATTGTTCACGCAATGAATACAGTTGAAGGGCAATGGGTCGAGTCATGGGCCAATTGTCCCAGAGCCGACACCGACTGGCAAGCGGATCACCGATTGGAGAACGGTGCTGTTTGTCACCTCGATTCATGACATCTGTCAGATGGCAGACACCGGGCACGCTGGTAGGCTTGAGTAAGTTTGATCAAGTTTAGGTAGAACATAACGCACACATGATTGAAGAAAATGCCTGGATGACGTTAGGAGAAGCCGCCGACCGCCTGGGGGTCCACGCCAACACGCTGCGGCGCTGGGCGGACCAGGGGCGAATTCCCTTTATGCTGACCCTGGGCGGCCACCGCCGCTTTGCGCTGGCCCAGATTGAAGACCTGCTGGCCCAGCAGCATCAGGAACCGAACCCGCAGGGCGTCGGCGCGCTGTGGATCGAGGCCACGCTGGTGCAGATGCGCAGCGAGCTGGTGGCCAGCGAGGGCGAACCGTGGGTGACTGACTTCGACACGCACGATCGCCACGAGAAACGTATCCTGGGCCGGCGCATGATGGAGCTGGTGCTGCAATTTGTCTCGCGCGATGATTGTGATGCGGTGATCCTGTCCGAAGCGCGCGCCATGGGGGCGGGATACGCGGCCAGCGCCCAGACGGCGGGGATGTCGGTGACGACGGCCCTCAGCGCCATTCTGTTCTTCCGCGACGCCCTGACCCAGACGATCTTCGACCTGCCGGACACGATCCATGTGTCAGCCCATGAGCAACGGCGGTTGCTGGGGCGCATGTCCCATCTGCTGGACAAGGTGGAACTGGCGATTGTGGAGACGTATGACAGCGACCGCCAGCATTTGAACTAGCCGGCAGGTTATCGGCCGATCGCCCCCCTCTTCCGGTGCGGTGAAAGTATATCGTTTGATAGAAGCCCCCCAGAGTAGACAAGACTAGACTACCATCAAACTGCAGGTGTTCACGTTGGGGAGGTGATCTAGTCATGGCAAGTAATCGATTCAATCCGTCTCTATTGGAAGAGAGTGTGGGCGCCCTGACGATTGGGGCCAACCTGATCGCCAGCCCACTCACGCGAGGGTGGTATGCCGGTTGGGGCGCAACGCCGGCCGACATCCACCGCTCCCTGCCGGGTGATGCGATCGTCCCCAACCCCCGTCTAGTCACCAACCGCGCCATCACCATCCGCGCCACCCCGGCTGAAATCTGGCCGTGGCTGGTGCAGTTGGGCCAAGGTCGCGGCGGGCTCTACACGTTCCAGCACCTGGAAAACATCGTCCGCTGTCAGATGGAAAACGTCGACGAGATTCGGCCGGAGTTGCAGAGCCTGGCCGTCGGGGATCAGATTCGGCTGGGCCCGGAAGGCTACCCGTTTTACACGGTGCTCGCGATGAACCCCGACCGGACATTGGTGCTGCGTACAGGTCAGGGTGACGACACAGACACCGTGGGCACGTGGGTGTTCCATCTCGAGGCGGTGGATAAGTCGACAACCCGGCTCCTCGTTCGCTCGCGGCTGGTCTACCCCGCCACAGTGGCCAACCGTCTGATCTGGCGGGGAATAACCGATCCCATCTACTTTGTGATGGAGCGACGGATGCTGATCGGCATTCGTGACCGGGCGGAGTTTTCGGCCGCGACGGCGCCCCGGCTACAGGCCGCAGCCTAGATCATCCGAACAGGTGGGCAGCAGCCTGGGCCGTCAGTCCAACTGCCTCTTGATCGCGTCAGCCCTTGTCGCGTATACTGCTCTGCAAGATTGACAGTCCTTTACCGAGCGCTGCGACACAGCGGCCGGTAATGACGCCGACGACCCGAACCGATTCCACAGGAGAAAACCGAACATGACACAAGGCAGCGGAACCAGCGATGATCCCTGGGTGTTAAAGACGCCCCCCGGCACCTCAGAATACACCATGTATAAGGATGACACCGTCGATCCTCCGGCGCTGGTATGCGTCGTGGGCAAGACGAAACTGGGCTACCAGTGGCGGGCGGTGGAAGACCTCCACGCGATGCTGGTTGAGCACGGTGACTGGATGGAACTGGGCGCGGCCGACGAGCAGAAACCGGCCAAGGACGGCACCGTTGAGGCGTGGGGGCGGTCGGCCGATAACCCCGTCGGCGGCTGGTATGGCACCAAGAAGGGGCTGCGCGGCCGGTTTGGGCTGTATGTACCGCCGCTGCTGGAGGCGCTGGGCCTGGCCGAGCTGGAGCACAACGCCCGCAACAATCGCATGCGGGCGATCTGGGGGGAAGGGGGCGAGCCAATCGCGGACGACTGACCCGCCCGCACGACAGGGCTGCTGCGCGGGTTGTTGTGGTCGACCGCGCCGCGCCTGAAACCTCGCGCGGCCGATCAACGTACAGGCTGCCATGAACAGCAAGAGCGTGGTCGGCGGGTTGGCCAAGGCGGCGGCATTTGTGCTGCTGGGGGTGTTTATTGCCGCTGTCGGCGAGGTGCAATACTCCGTCTTCATTCGCGGCGACGTCGCCAACCTGATCGGGTCGATGGGCTTCAATGCGCTGTACCTGACCGTCGCCGGGGCGGTGGTCTGGCTGATTTTCCGCGCGCTGGGCCGGCGACCTTTGACCATCCTGCTCATCACGATTCTCGCTGGGTTCGTGGGGCTGATGATCGAGTGGTTTGTGATCGGTAATTCGCCCTGGGGCAACCCCGACGCCAGCAACGTGGGCATGGCCGCCTATTGGGCCTGCCTGGTCGTCGTCCCCATCGCCCTGCTGGACACCGCGCCCGCCACCCGCCGCCTGCGCCGCACCATTATGCTCTATGGGCTGGTCTACATCCTACTGGCGCTGGCCGTGCAGCTGATTCCCAACGACACCGTGCGCTATGTCTACCACATCTGGTCGGTGATCGTGGGCTATATGGGGTTGCTGATCATGACGGTGGCGGGGTTGGTGCGCGGGTGGCGATCACAACCAACATTAGGCGTCATCTAGGCCGGATAATACACCGTGCGGTCTAATTCCGGCGGTTGGATCTTGTCTTGCGTTAAGCCTCAGCGGTTATGGAAGATGCGGTCAGACCGCCAACAGTCGCGCCTCCTGATTCACTATACCTTTTCAAGACCATATACTGATACGTGTGCTTTGCTATCCGCGTCAAATGCACTTCGTTGCCAGTTGCCGAACCGCTCAATAAGACGCAATCCAGCGATGCGCGCCATTAAATCCATCTCTCCCGGGAGTGATCAGTCGGCACACAATTGGCTTCATGGTGATTCCGTTTTCCGTAAGGCGAACGTGATTTTCCTCAAGTAGTTGAGTCACAGGATCATAGCGAGCCACGTCAAACATCACCTCAGTCGCGCCGACGTGTTCAGCATGAACGTAGTCCGACTTGCCCGGAGCAATCCAGGCGTGGGGCAAAGCAGTCTCGACGATGAAGTGCCCGTCGGGTGCTAGATGGCGCGCAGCATTTTCGAAGCAGCGAATCTGGTCTTCAGCAGTTAGAAGGTTGAAGATGGTGTTAAATACCAGATACACGAGCTCATAGTGAAGGTTGGTTGAAACAACACTCATATCACCAATCGGTAACGGTTACCTCTGCGCCTTTTGGCTTGGCGCGGAGCCGCTCGACCATTGGGTGATGCTTCAATACCATCGACCCGACCCCTTTTCCCATAAGCGGGATGGCCACACGTCCTGTGCCGATTGCAAACTCAAGGGCCCGTCCGTCCGTGCATAACTTGCCAGAAATGCAGCGGCGGCATCTTCATCGCCTCGAAGATGCCGGTCGTACTGTGAGGCAACATGTGTGTTCCAGCTATGCAATCGGATCGAAGTCTTTCATAGTACGTCTGCTTCCTTTGATTGGTCCCGGGTCGAAATCTATGGTCCATTACCGGTACGACTTTCCTGTAACTCAAGTTCAGTAGCACCGCGTCCCCACCTAAGCTCTTGACCGCCAAACCATGTCACGATTGTCGTCTTACTACTACCCCACCTCGCCATGCCAAATATGGCGCATCTGCGGCGACGAATCCAGCAGCTCGTCCAGCGTGCCCTGGGCCACCAATCGGCCGTTGTCGATCACGAGTATCCGATCGGCGCGGCGCAGGGCGGGGCGGCGGTGGCTGACGACGAGGCAGGTCGGGCGCGACTCGCCGCGTTCGTCCACCAACCGCTCCCACAGCAGCTGCTCCGTCTCCACATCCAGCGCGCTGGAGAGATCGTCGAAGACCAGCAGCTCCGCGTCGCGCACGAGCATGCGGGCTGCGGCCGAGCGCTGCACCTGCCCGCCCGACAGGCGCACGCCGCGCGGCCCGACCATCGTGTTGAGGCCGTCCTCCAGCGTGGCAATGTCGGGTTCCAGCACGGCCGTATAGAGCGCGCCGGGCAGGTCCACGGCGCTGTCCGGCAGGCCCATGCAGGATGTTGTCCGCCAGCGGTTCGCTGAAGAGGCGCGGCACCTGCGGCGTGTAGGCGGAGTGCGGCGGCACGAAGAAGGTCGCCGGATCGGCCACCGCGGCGCCGTTCCAGCGCACCTCGCCGGCCTGCGGCGGCAGCAGGCCCAGCAGCGCCCGCAGCAGCGTCGTCTTGCCCGCGCCGATGCGCCCGGTGATGACGGTAAACGAGCCGCGTGGGACGCTGAACGACACGCCCTCGATGCCCGCGCCCGGCTGGCCGTCGTAGAGATAGGTCAGCCCGTTGACGTCCAGCAGGCGCAGCCGGTCGGCGTCGGTCTTGGGCGGGGTGGTCACGGCCGGGATGTGGCCGTCTTCGTAAAGCGGCCGGTGGGCGACGAGGCTTTCCGGCGGCGTGTCGGGTGTGATCTCCTGGAGGCGGTCGAGCACGACGCGCTGCTGGGCGACTTCAGAGATATACATACCAATGGTGCCGGGGAAGTCGGCCGCCAGGAAGAGATAGGTGGTGAACAGGGCGAAATCGCCGACGGTGAAGCCGCTTTGCCCCAGCACCCCGGCGGCGGCCGCCTGCCCCAACAGCAAGACCATCACCGCCACGGCAATGGCGCCCATGCTGTTGGTGGCGGAATGCCATGACCGCAATGAAAACGCCCTTGCGAACGTTGGCCTGCCGGCGTTCCTCGCTCAGACCGGCCCAGATAATTGATGACACCGGTCTCGGCCCCGGCCACCTTGACCGCCTGTACGGCGCCGAACACTTCGCCCAGATAGCCGGTTACTTCGCTGTCGGTCAGGCGACTGACTGCGTTCGTAGTATAGAAACCGACCCCAGGTGAAGCGGTTGATGAAGAACACCGCCAGCAGCGGCAGAACGGCGATCAGCGTGATGGGCAGGTTGATTCGGGCCATGATGACCATGGCCAGGACGAAGAATATGCTTTGGCCCAGCAGCTCGTGCGTCCAGGTGGGGAAATCGGCGAAGTCGCCCAGGTCGCCGGCCAAGCCGATTGACCGCATCGCCCGGTCGGTACAGGCAGCGGTTCCGCGCCCGGTTTGCGCAGGACGTTGCCGACGATATTGATCGACATCAGCATGCCGGACGCGCCGCGCATCTTCCAGCCGGCCCATTCGCCGAGGATGACTGGCCGCCATCCGCGACAGCTCCACCAGCAGAAACATGCCCAACAGAGTAACCAGACCGACAACGGCCGGGTTGACGCCGGTCAGGCTGTCGAGAAAGCGCTGGACGACCAGACCGGGCACAAGCTGGGCGACGAAGTAGTAGGTGACAAAAACCGTGTTGATGAAAAAGAGCCACGGCCGAAAACGGATGAGCGACCAGGTGCCCTTGAAGATGGGGAGTTTGGTCGATGTGCTGCTTGGCGATGTCATACCAGCACCTCCTCCAGCCCGGTTTGCAGCAGCCGGTAGAAATGGGAGTCGGGATCGGCGGCCAGCGCCGCCCGCGGCCCGAACTCCGCCACACGCCCCTGCTCGAGGATGACGATGTCGTCCGCCCGCTGCACAGTGCGCAGGCGGTGGGCGATGACCAGCCCCGTGCGGCCGTCCAGCAGGCGGTCGATGGCCTGTTCCAGCAGCTGCTCGGTGGCCGGGTCCAGCCGCGACGAGGCCTCGTCGAGCACCACGACCTGCGGATTGCGCAAAAAGACGCGCGTCAGGGCCAACAGCTGGGCCTGTCCGGCCGACAGCCCCTGGCCGTCGGCGCCCAATCGGGAGTCCAGGCCATCCGGCAGGCTGCGCAGCCAGTCGCCCAGCCCCAGCGTAATCAAGGCGTCGAGGATCTGCGCGTCGCTGATGGGCGGAGCGTCGGGGTCTAGATGGCGAAAGAGGGTCAGGTTATCGCGCACGCTGGCGGCGAAGAGCTGCACGTCCTGCGTCACCAGCCCGATGTGGCCGCGCAGATCGGCGAGGTTGGCCTGGCGCAGGTCGATGCCGTCGAGGGTAATGGCCCCGGCGTCGGGGTCATAGAGCCGGAACAACAGGCGCGACAGGGTGGTCTTGCCGCTGCCCGTTCGGCCGAGAATGCCCAGCACATGCCCAGCGGGAATGGTCAGCGACACATCTTGCAGGACAACGGGCTGGGCGGTGTCGGTTGATTCGTCGGCTGTTGCCTCTGCGGCCGTCGCGTCGGCGGCCGTCGCGTCAGTGGCTGTCACGGCCACCACGCCATCGCCGGGGCGACGATCCTTGTAGGCAAATGACACCTCGTCAAAGGTGACGGCCGGCGCGCTCGCTGACAGGAAGGCAGTGCCCGCCTGGTCGCTTTCGGGCGCCATGGCGAAGAACTCGCCCACGCGGCGGATGTTGGCCAGAGCGCGCTGCATGTCGCCGATATTGCGCCGCACCTCGTTGATCGGCTCCGACATCAGGGCGATGTAGCTGAACAGCAGGAAGACGGTGCCGATGGTCATCTGGCCCTGCAGATAGGCGTAAGCGCCATAGCTCAGCATGGCCGCCTGGGCCACGGCAAAGAGGAAGACGCTGGATGAGCCGGTGAACGACCCAAAGGTGTAGGTGCGCGTGCGCAGGTCGGCGTAGGTCTGGACCAGCGGGTAGAGGCGGGCCATGACATAGGCCTCGCCGCCGTTGCCGCGCATGTCCTCGGTGCCGGTCAGCCGTTCTTCCAGAAAGCCGAACAGCTCGGCCGTGGCCTGGCTGATGGCGGTGTAGAGGTGGACGACGCGGTTCTGGATGGCTCGCAGGAAGACCACGAATGACCACGGCGTAGACGAGGGCGATCAGGCCCGCCGGCCACGCCTCCAGGAACAGCAGGACGATGACACCGACGACAAGGATGCTGTTGGCAAAGACGGCCGAGACAAGCTCGGAGAAGTACTCGGCCATGTTGCCGACTTCGGTGTCGATACGCTCGATCAGCTCGCCGGGCGTGCGCAGCTTGTGGAAGCCCATATCCAGGCGCAGGACATGGGCGGCCAGATCGCCGCGCAGGGCGTTGGTGGTGGCCCAGCCCAGGTCCTCGGTGAAGTAGATGCTGACGGTGGACAGCGCCTTCTGGGTAACGACAACGATGAAGAACAGAATCGACAAAGTGACCAGGGCGGCGGCGTCCTGGCCGCCGGCGGCCCCGTCGATGAAGCGCCGAATGACCTGCGGCGCGAGCAGCTGGAGGCCGATGCTGCCCAAAAGCAGCAGGGCCAGCAACACCACACGCCCGCGATAGGGCTGCAGGTAGTGGGTTAGCAAGGCATATGGATTTGTTTTCAATTCAGGTTCCATTCGATTCCAAGACAATCCAAGACAAACCAATCTAGAAACCGAGTTTCCAGGAAGAAACTCGGTTTCTCCGGGCAGGGGTAAACACCACGAACCAGCGTTCGCAGCCGCGATGGATTGCAGTGAAAGGGGGAGCGCGGCAGCCGGGGAAACGGCCGCCGGGTCAGGCGAAGAGAGAAGATGTGTAGCGGCCCTACCGGACGGCCGAAATCCCCATGCGCTGGTTGAACTGGGTCGTAGCTGTGGTTGAGGTTAGTTGCATGGCGGTCTTCTCCTGGAACATGAGCAAGGGTTGGTTGACGCGGGCAGTATAGCAGAGGCGCGCGGGAGAGGTCAATAGGCAGCGTCTGGGCAAAACAATTCCGGGCGCTTGCGGCCACTGGGACCTAGAAAATGTCACGTAGCAGTGGCCATCGGGTCAGGACCAGCGCGCCCAGCCCCCAGGATACCGCTACGGTAAACAGGGTCAGCGCGGCCACCTCGAGGAAAATCGGAGCCTGGACGGACAGCGCCGCATAAGCGCCAGGGTAAAGAATCAGCGGATGAAGATAATAGATTGAGTATGCGTTGCGGGACAGGCTGTTCCAGACCGGAGTCGGCCGATTCACATACCGCCGGAAGAATCCCAAGCCGGCCATGAGGGCGGTCAGACAGAATGCGTTGAAGAGGGCAGCCTGAGCCATCAGAAACAGCAGCCCCGTCTCAGCCCCGCTGATACGCAGACCCACATAACCGACACCGGCGATGGCCGCCGCCGGGCCCCACCACTCGAAGTCCGGCTGGTAGCCGCCTTCACGGAGCCACCCGCGGCGATCGGCGAACAATGCCCAGGGCGAAGTAGCTACCATACAGAAGCAAGCGTGCCGGTTGGTAGACGATCGCCTTCAGGGCATTGGACCAGGTATCTGCCGGGAGAACCAGCGTGACCACGAAAAACCAAAGCGTGGTCAGCGCCCAGAACTTGACGAACAACTCCGCGTCTGGCGGAAAGGATTCTCGCGGTAGGTTGCGCAGCTTTGGCTCGCCGAGGTAGAAGGCGGTCAGCAGAGCGAAAAGGAGCAGCAGTACACCCAGGAACCAATAGACCGATTGCTGGTAGAACGGTCCCCAGAACATGCCGGTCCAGAAATCGAGGAAGGATACGTCCATTCCCCGCGTAACGGGGATCAGGTAGGTGACCAGGGGTGCGAGCAAGACGACGCCGACAACCCAGGGCAGACCAATCCGCAAGACTTTCTGACGCATGAACGGCCCTGGCCCCGCTTTCTCCAGCGACGCATAGGCAAAGAAGCCGGCGATGAAGAAGAGAATCTGCATGTTTGGTACATCGAGGACCAGCACCAGCAGCGTCAGGAGAAAGCTGTTCTCCGGCTCAATGACATACCACCACTCCGGGGGAAAGGCCATATAGGTCATGCTGGCATGCAGCAGAACGACCAACAGGATCACGACGGCGCGCAGATGGTCCAGGAAGTAGAGGCGGCCGGCAACCTCACGGATTTGCGTTTCAGATGTTGATGCCGGGGCGGTCGTGGGTACAGTCATATCGGCTCATAGAAGGATGGGCAGGCGAGCGTAATGCGATGGATCATACCATGTCGCCCAGACACGGGCCAAGGCCATCTGGCAAGGCAATCGCATACAAAACTCGGCAAACCATTCTTGAACATTTTAGAAGCGAATCGACTTTCAAACAGTTTACGCAGGTCAAGTACTTAGCATAAAATCAGAAGCGAGAGATAATCACGGACAATTTAGGCCTGAGCTTGGGCAAATCAGGGTGAAAGCAACTAATGAGAATCTAGATGTGATTGCCCTGTCTCATCTTCCCCTTCGCATCTTCCAACACATTCCCAACGAAATCTTCAAAGTTTCTGAACATTGTCCGGCTATCCTATGGGCAGTTAACCAAGACGCCACCGCGCAATCCGCTGCGTGGCCCATCAAGTTAAAGGAGTATCTGACAATGATTCGCAACAAACTAGTCGTTTCTGTTTTGGGTGGCGCGGTGGCGCTGGGGCTGCTGGGCAGCGCGGCCGTCACTTTCGCTCAGTCCGGCACGACCGCGCCGTCTACGGCCGCTTCGTGTGCCCACCGCGGCGGTATGGGCGATATGATGCGCGGCGCAGGTGACCAGGGCCAGGCTTTGGCCGACGCGCTGGGCATCACCCTCGAACGAGCTGCAGACCGCGCAAACGGCCGCTCGCGACGCCATGATTGACCAGGCCGTAGCCGATGGTTATCTGACCCAGGCTCAGGCCGACCAGCTCAAGGCCAACACCTTCGGTTTCGGCCGCGGCGGGCACTTCGGCGGTCTCTATGAAGAAGACCAATATCTGGCCGACGCGCTGGGTATCAGCACGGATGAACTGCAATCGGCCGAACTGGACGCCCACGCCGCGCAGATTGGCCGCCGCCGTCGAGGCCGGTTATCTGACCCAGGAGCAGGCCGACCTCATGCAGGCGCAGATGGCTGCTCGGGCCTACCTGGATCGGGATGGTCTGCAGTCGCAGCATGACGGCCGCGTATGAGGCCGCCATTGCCGCCGCAGTGGCCGACGGCGCCATCACCCAGGCGCAGGCCGACGCCTTGCTGGCCCAGATGGCCGCCCAGCCGTTCGGTTTCGGTGGTCGCGGCTTCGACGGTGGCCGTGGCGGTCACGGTCACGGTGGGCCGCGCGGGTTTGCGTGATTTCGGCGGCCTTACCCCCGCCCCCAGCACCACGCCCAATACCAACACCAGCACCGGCCAAGGGGCCTAGCCCACACTGACGGGGGTCGCGTCCGGGACGGCGCGACTCCCACTTTCTTCCTCCTCCTCCTTACCACAAGAAGCGCGTCGCAGCAGCGGCGCGCTTCTTGGTTCTCACGGGATCCAGCTGTCCGCAGAATCCAGCCCCATCCCGGTTGCCGGCGAGTGCGCTCTAGTGCGGCTCTAATGAAAACGACAACCGACCATCTTGTATAATGTTGAGCAGTTCGATTTGTTTCGGCCCGGTTGTGTTCAAGGAGAATTCACATGAAGCGGTGGCGAGTATTCCTTGTGAGCCTGGCGTTGATGGTCACGTTAATCGTGGCCAGCTGTAGCGGGGCGGATCGAGAGGCCGCCGAGACCGTCATGACCGGCACCTACGACTCTCAAATCAGTCTGCCGCGCTCGGATATACGGGATGTCGTGCGCGATGCGGCCGTTCTGGAGAACGGACAACCGCTATTCAGTCGCATCGAGACAGACTACGGCTTCACGGGTGACCGATTTCGGGTGAACGGCCTGTATACCGCCCCCGACGGCACCGAGCAGCCCGGCTGGATCGATCTGGTGTTTGCCGCCAACGACGGCCGCTTGCAGGTGACGGTGGCCGAGCATACGCTTCAAGGGTGTAGACGCGGCCATCCCCGGCCTGGAAAGCGCCCTTGCCCAGCGACTCGAACAGCGCGTCGCCGAGACCATGGGCGTGGAGGTTGTCCGTTTCCTGAGCGCCGAACCGGATAGCACCAATATGCTCATCGTCGGCATGCGCCTGGCAGCGCCGCTGGACGATATGGTCATCCCCTCTGGACGTCCCTAGGCATCTATCGCGTCCTTCATGAGTGGGCCCCTCAAGCGACCCTTGCGCAAGACAACGATCAGCGAATCGTCGGGGTCCATCTCGGTATAGCGCTGAGTCAAGAGGATCTCCCACGCCGGGCCGACCACATCCGCGAGCGTTTCTTCCGTGTAGTAGGTGAACGACAAGCCTTCCATTTCTTCTTCACCGTCGCCAATCCACAGCGTATGGAGGGCGATGCCCCCATCATGAAGCACGGCCGTCTGGCGTGCCAGCGATTGGCGCATCTCGTCGCGGGTCAGATGGTAAAGCACCTTATTGGAATAAAGCGCATCAAAGCGGCGATCCGTGTCCAGCGTCACGGCGTCGAGCTGAAGGACATCGGCGTCCGGATGGGCGATACGATAACGCTCGACGAATACGGCCGACCGGTCTGATCCGGTCACCTGATAATGCTCGCCCAGCAGGGCCACGTCCTTGCCCGGCCCCATGCCCAGCTCCAGGACAGCCGCGCCGTCGGGCACGTATTGGCGGAGGATGGGAACGAGTTCGCGCCCGTCATACCCCTCAGCCATCGTCATATAAGTCTCGACATTCTTCTCGTCGTCATAGTAGTTCATAGGAAGCTCCTATTGCCGGGAGGGTAGGCACGTGGGCCTGCCTCTACAACTCGGCCGATCGGGTGCGGATGCGCTTTTGGATGCGCATGACAAGGCCGTCCAGGGCGACGTCGGCTTGCTGCTCGCCATCGCGCAGGCGCACCGACACCGTGCGGCTCGCCATCTCCTGGTCACCGACGATGATCATGTAGGGCACCTTCATGGTCTGAGCCTGGCGAATCTTGTTGCCCATGCGGTCGCCACCCAGATCGGCCTGGGCGCGAATGCCCGCCTCGCGCAGCGTGGCGGCCACGTCGGCGGCATAGGTTGCATGGTTGTCGGTGATGGGAATGACCCGCACCTGTTCCGGGGCCAGCCAGACCGGGAACGCCCCGGCGTAATGCTCGATGAGGAAGCCGATGAAGCGCTCATGGCTGCCCAGCGGCGCGCGGTGGATGCAGTAGGGCATCTCCGGCGAGCCTTCGCGGTTGGTGAAGGTCAGGTCGAAGCGGGCGGGCTGGGTGAAGTCCACCTGATTGGTGGCCAGCGAGAACTCGCGGCCGATGACGCTCCAGACCTGCACGTCGATCTTCGGCCCGTAGAAAGCCGCCTCGCCGGCCGCCTCCACATAGGGCACCCCGGAACGGTCCATCACCCGCCGCACCATGTTTTCCGTCTTGATCCAGGCCGCTCTCGTTGTCAGCATACTTCAGGCCCAGCCCCTTGCGGTCGTGCTTGCTGAAGCGCATCTCATATTTGTCGATGCCGAACAACTCGAAGTAGCGGCGGTACAGGTCGATGACGGCCATGAACTCATCTTCAACCTGGTCTTCGGCGCAATAGATGTGGGCGTCGTTCTGCTCGGCGGCGCGCACGCGCATCAGGCCGAACAGCTCGCCGCTCTGCTCGTAGCGGTAGACCATGCCGTATTCGGCCAGCCGCAAGGGCAGGTCGCGGTAGCTGCGCGGCTTGCTGCCGTAGATTTTGTGGTGGAAGGGGCAGTTCATCGGCTTGAGGTAATAGCGCTGCTCGTCGCGCTCCATCGGCGGGTACATATCGGCGGCGAAGAACGGCAGATGCCCGCTGTGGAGAAACAGCTCCTCCTTGGCGATGTGGGGCGTGGCCACGCGGACATACCCGGCAGCGTCCTCCATCTCGTGGGCCAGCTTCTCCAGCTCCTCGCGCAGGATGGTGCCGTTGGGCAGCCACAGCGGCAGACCGGGGCCGACCTCGTCGTCGATGATGTAGATCTCCAGTTCGCGGCCCAGCTTGCGATGATCGCGCTTGCGCGCTTCTTCCATCAGCTGCAGGTGGCGCTTGAGGTCTTTCTTGCTCGGCCAGGCCGTGCCGTAGATGCGCTGCAGCATCGGCCGGGTCGTGTCGCCGCGCCAATAGGTGGCGGCCGTGCCGGTCAGTTCGAAGGCGTCGACCGGGATCAGGCCGGTATGGTCGACATGCGGCCCTTTGCAGAGATCCTCAAACGTGTCGTGGCGATAGGTGCTGATGACCAGCTCGTCGATGGCCCGCTGCCGGTCCTCGGTGGAGTCGCCGTACTCGTTGAACTCGCCCTGCAGCAGCCCGTCGATGATCGCCAGCTTGTAGGGCTGGTCATGGAACAATTCCCGCGCCTCGGCTTCGGTCACGACGCGATAGCGCAGCGGGTGGTTCCCGGCGATGATCTGGCGCATGCGCTTCTCGATGCGCTCCAGGTCAGCCTGGTTGAAGGTGCGCGGACGGCCGTCTGCGTCCACGCCCAGGTCGAAGTCATAGTAGAACCCATCGACAATCGGCGGGCCGATGCCCAACTTGGCCTCCGGGAACAGCTCCAGGACGGCCTGGGCCATCACATGCGCGGCCGTGTGGCGCAGCCGAAACAGCTCGGACGCCTCATCCGGTTCGGGTCGGGTAAATAGCGGTTCGTCCATGATAGAACTCCCGGGAAATTACGCGCGGGGCGGGTCGCAGATTGCAGGTTGCAGGTTGCAGGTTCGCCAAGGATATATCTTCAGCTTGCTACTTGCCACCTGCCCACTTGCCACCTTCTACAACGCCAGCGACCGGTCCTTAATCTGCCCCAGGGCATATTCAGCGAAAACATCGACGCCCATGGCGCCGCGGTCTTCTTCTTCGCGCGTGCGAACGGATACCTGGTGGGCCTCCACCTCCTTGTCACCGATGACCAGCATGTAGGGGATCTTCTGCATCTGGGCGTTGCGAATCTTGCGGTTCATGCGCTCGTCGCCGTCGTCCAGCTGCACGCGCAGCCCCTGGGCCTTCAATTCGGCCGCCACCTCGCGAGCATAATCCACGTGCCGGTCGGCAATCGGGATGAGCGCCACCTGGACCGGCGCCAGCCAGACCGGGAACGCGCCGTTGAAGTGCTCGATCAGGATGCCGACGAAGCGCTCCATGCTGCCGAACGGCGCGCGGTGGATCATCACCGGCTGGTGCTTCTGGCCGTCGGCGGCCGTGTATTCCAGCTCGAAGCGCTCCGGCAGCAGGAAGTCGACCTGCACCGTGCCCAGCTGCCACTCGCGCTTGAGCACGTCGCGGAAGATGAAGTCCAGCTTGGGGCCATAGAAGGCCGCCTCGCCTTCCTCGACGGTGTAGTCCAGGCCCAGCTTATCGGCCGCGTTGCGAATGGCGGCGATGCCCTGGTCCCACATCTCCGGCGTCCCGGCGTACTTGTCGCTGTCGGGGTCGTTGATGCCCAGCCGGGCGCGGAAGTCGCCAAAGCCGATGGTCTGGAAGACATACTGGATCAGATCCACCACGCGCGATGAACTCCTCCTCCAGCTGTTCCGGCGCCACGAAGAGATGCGAGTCATCGACCGTAAAGCCGCGCACGCGCGTCAGGCCGGTCAGCTCGCCGCTCTTCTCGTAGCGGTAGACCGTGCCGAACTCGGCCAGCCGCAGGGGCAGGTCGCGGTAGCTGCGCGGCTCGCTGCGGTAGATCTCGATGTGGTGGGGGCAGTTCATCGGCTTGAGCAGGAACTGCTCCTCATCGACGGTGATGGGCGTGTACTGGCTGTCCTTGTAGTAGGGGTAGTGGCCGCTGGTCTTGTACAGCTCCAGATTGCCGATGTGGGGCGTGATGACCGGCAGATAGCCGCGCTCCAGCTGCGCCTGGCGCAGGAAGCCCTCCAGGTTCTCGCGCAGCATCGCGCCGTTGGGCAGCCACAGCGGCAGGCCCGACCCGACCAGCGGCGAGATGTGGAACAGGCCCAGCTGCTTGCCCAGCCGGCGATGATCGCGGGCTTTGGCCTCCTCCAGCCGCTTCAGGTACTCGTCCAGCTCCGGCTTGTTGTGCCAGGCCGTGCCGTAGATGCGCTGCAGCTGCGGCCGTTCTCGTCACCGCGCCAATAGGCGCCACCGGTGCGCAGCAGCTTGATGGCGTTGCCCTTGATCTCCCGCGTGGCCCGGACGTGCGGCCCGCGGCACAGGTCGACGAACTCGCGCTGGCGGTAGATGCCGACCGTCTCGACCGGCTCGGTGATGGGGTTCGCCCATCTCGTCCACCTTGCCCCTGGCCAGGTCCTGGATCAGCTCGACCTTGTAGGGCTGGTCGGCGAAGTAGGCCAGCGCCTCGTCGATGCTCATGGTCGAGTGCTCGAATTCGGCGTTGCTCTTGAGCAACTCCTTCATCTTGGCCTCGATGGCCTCCAGGTCTTCCGGTGAGAAGGTGCGGTTCTTGCCCTGCTTCGTCCTGGCCCAGATCGAAGTCGTAGTAGAAGCCGTCCTCGACCGGCGGGCCGAACGGCCAGCCGCGCCTCCGGGAACAGGTCGGTCACCGCCTCAGCCATCACATGCGCGGCCGAATGGCGGATGCGATAGAGATCAGATTCTTCGTAGGGAACGTTTCCGTTGTCAGACATGATATACCTCAGGGAATTGAGAATTGAGAGTTCTTAATTCCTAATTGAAAATTCCTAATTCCTAATTGATGCTTGTGCCTCAAACAAAAAACGGCCGTCGCCCTGATTGGGGCGACGGCCGTCGCGATTCCACCCAACTTCAGCGTTCAGTCTTCTGAACGCCAATCTCATGGTGGCCGATAACGGGGCCTGCCGGACCATCTTAATTGGTGGGCGGCCGAGTCTGCCCGGAGACAACCTTGCGGCGGCTTCGCCGTTCGGATGGTCACTCCTGGGGGGTTTTCGCGGCCGTCGGGTGCGGGGGAAGCTTCCAGCCAATGGCCTCCCGTCTCTATCGCGCGTGCAGCGGCTACTCGTCCCAGTCAACGCGTTGACTATTAGTTGTGCCCTTCATTATAGGGCCGGCGGGGGAGAAGTCAAGGGCCGCTCAGTAAGCGGGTGCGATTAGTTTTGGTGTAAGAGCGAGTCACGGCGAGAATAGGGGTATGAACGAAAAACAGACCTCCAATGAAGATCAACCTGACGAGTTAATCCAAAAGATGAGCCAATGGCAACGGGCAAACCCCGATGCAACCTTGACCGACATCGAGGAGGCGGTCGAAGCGGAGCTGGCCCAAATACGCCAGCGAATAGTGGAAGAGATGGTACGGGAAAAAGAAGCAGCGAGCCATGAGGAGCCGGATTGTCCCCGATGTGGCGAGAGGATGGTCAAGAATGGGCGACGGTCGCGAAAGCTGAAGGGCAAAGAAGGACAAACGGTCACACTCGACCGGCAGCAATGGCGTTGTCTCTCCTGTGGAGCAACGCTTTTCCCCCCTGGATAGAGCCTTGGGATTGCTCCACGGCGCGTACACACCGCAGGTGCAGGAGGCCATGACGCGCTTGGGGAGCCGGATGCCGTACGCGGAAGCGCAGGAAGAACTGGCGTTGTTGTGGAAGGTGGCGGTAAGTACAAGCAGCTTACGGCACGTGACTTTGCAACATGGGCGGGTAGCGGAAACGCTTCTCCTGGAAGAGGTAGCCCGGTTGGAAGCGGGCGGAGATACGCCGATGGGTAAACCGGAGCAGGTGGTGGTGTGTATCGACGGGGCAATGGTGCAGACTACCAGTGGCGAGTGGCGCGAAGTGAAGACGATGACTTTGGGCGAGTTTGAGCCGCATTGGGATGCCAAACAGCGGCAAGTGGTGACCCGAACGACGCAACTGAGCTACTTTTCGCGCGTGGCCGTGGCTGAGGAATTCACCCGAACGTCGCTGGTGGAATGGCAGCGACGGGGTGGCGACAACGCCCACACCGTGGTGGCTGTTCAGGACGGGGCGAACTGGATTCAGGGAGTCATTGATTACCATTGTCCGCAGGCAACGCGGGTGATTGATTTCGCCCACGCTCAGAGTTATGTGGCCGCGGTCGGGCGGGCCATCTATGGGCCGGAAACAGATGTCTTTCGCCAGTGGTACGGTCGAATGTCGCAACAGTTGGGCCACCAACCACCGCGGCGCACGGTGAACGAGTTGCGTTTGCTGCAGCGCCAACATCCCGGCCATCCGCAGGCCGAGGATATCGACGTGGCCATTCGCTATCTGGAGAAACGCCTGCCGATGATTGACTATCCCCACTTTCGTCGTCAACAACTCCCGATTGGGTCGGGGATAGTCGAAAGCGGTCACAAAGTGGTCATGCAGAAACGGATGAAACAGGCGGGGATGCGTTGGGCCGAAGCCAATCTCAATCCGATGCTCGCCCTGCGCGTTGCCTTATGCAACCGAACCTGGAACCAGAAATGGAGCGAGATTGAAAGCCGCCTCCGTCACGACAGATACTCGCCACGAACCAAGTCAGAACAGCGGCCGGAGCTCGTTACCGAAGCCGATTGTCAACGTTTGACCGCCCTGGCGGAGCGAATCACGAGAAAGAAGGGACCGCCCTGGCAAAACCACCGCTGGGTCTTTCCCTATCGGGCCATTTCCATACACCAAAACTAATCGCACCCTCAGTAAGCGGACAAGTCCCAGAAACCGAGTTTCTGCCGGAAACTCGGTTTCTAATGACCAGGCTCAAGGGACAGACGTGGGTGGATAAGTTGCCGTCACAATCATGGTCGGCGTGACGTCCGGCGAATCCGTGGCCACTGCCGTCGCCGTGGGTGTCGACGTTCCCTCACCCGGCGGTTCCGTCGGAGGAGGCGGGGCCGTACTTGTCAGAAGGGCTGTCGGCGTCGCCCCCGGCAGGCCGGTGACCGTCGGTTTCAGCACCGGAGTCGGCGTTGAGGCGGTATCAACCACCAGCGGCGCATACCCTCAGTATGGTCCAATGGGCGGGACCGTCGGCGGCGGGGGCAGTGTCGGGTTTGGCTCACTCGCCATGATATCCGGCAAGACCAGCGCCACCGACGCACCCTTGAAAGCAAGCGACAGCAGCACAACGAGTAACAAAACGGCCGCTAGCCCGCCTAACGAAATCCGAGACGTGTTCATCGTGATTACCTCCTCATGACACGCTTTCGGGGGGGCTCCCTGAATGCGCACCCCCCCCGCATTTGGGGAATAGCGCCATATAGGTAATGTAATGCGCCGCCGGCCGAAGTCCATACGTCAAAAGACTCATTCGCTACGGCGAGCACACCCGTCGCTTCCTGAGAGCTTCCCGCACCCGGCCGCCGCCGCTCTTGCCCCACCCCCGGTAATGGGTAAACTATGCCTATGGAGTTAGGGAGTGTGGTCGACGGCCGAAGCCGCACCGACCGCGCCCGCAGCAGTGCATTGACATGATGAATGGATCAACGCTAAGCCAGGCGACCGTTGTTGAGAGCAACGGCGCCGTACCCGAAGACGAGCCCCCCAGTCACCACCCCAACCGCATAGTGATTCCCGCTGACTGGCGCGAGGCCGCCCGCGCGCAGATGGCCCGCGCCACCCACGAGGAACTGGTCGGCCGTCATGGCGACATCGATGCCTCGTTTAACTACCGCTGGGAGCATGTGCAGGCGGTGGTCACGCTGGCCAACCGGCTGGCCGTCGCTGACCGGCGCGGATGCCGAGGTAGTCGAAGCGGCCGCCTGGCTCCACGACGTGTGCAAGTGGACCCACGGCGAGAATCACCCGGCGGCCGGGGCGGCCTTCGCTCGTGCCTTTCTGCCCCAGACCGACTTCCCGCCGCAGAAGATCGACGCCGTAGCCGACGCCATTGCCGCCCACCAAGGGCTGTATCTCGACCAGCCTATTGAAGGGTTGGAGGCGCAAGTGCTGTGGGACGCCGACAAGCTGGCCAAGATCGGCCTGACGGCCGTGTTCCACTGGACCGGCGGCGCGCTGGCCGGCGATCAGGTTCGTACGATGGACGATCTTGTGGCCCGCGGCCGCAACGCCGACTGGCAGGCCAGGACCGTGGCCAGCATGCACACCGCCCCCGCCCGCCGCGCCGCCCGGCAGCGCCTGGAGACGTATACCCGGCTGTGGGATACGCTGGAGGCGGAGCTGAGTGGGGCTGATTTGGAAGAGGCGGATTGATGGGCAGGCGCGTGGGAATGAGAATCGAACGCGGATGATACGGATTGAGCGGATGGGGACGGATCAGAAGTCAGGACACCCTGAACGTTGGATAATGCAGCTGCCCAACGCCTAAGTGGTTAAGAATGAAATCAAACTTGCGGGAGTTCTTTGTGGTCATTGAGCGTGATGAGGATGGCTTCTATGTCGGTGAAGTCCCTCACCTGTCTGCCTGCTATAGCCAGGGTCGGACAATTGATGAACTGCTAGACAATATGCGTGAAGTCATTACCCTATGCCTGGAAGATGAAGACCCAGGCCCGCTGCCTGATTTCGTTGGTGTTCAATAAGGCTTGCTATAGAACCATACTACTCCGTGCGGTGCGACACGACACTATCGGTTTCTCCTGATCGCTGTCCCCATTGACATCAATTCTCATCAAAATCCACGCAAAGCAGCGTTGGTGAGATCAAAAAAGGCGCGCCACTCATTCGTAGCGCGCCTTTCGTTGTTCTAGCCTAGCAGCCGGAAGCGTTACTTCTCGGTCGCGATGTCGCCGATCTCGTCCGGGGCCAACGTCAGCATAACCTCGTCCACCTTGGCCGGATCTTCCGGCGGGGCGGCCGTGGGTTCATTGCGGCGCGGATAAGGCTTCATGCCGAACTGCGTCAGGGCCACGGCCCCCAGACCGATGGCGCTGAAGGCGAAGACCATCAGCCCGGTCAGGAAGTCCAGCGGCAGCAGACCCAGCATGCCCACACCCAGCGTCAGCACGCCGGTGCCCAGGGCGGCTGTGGTCGTCAGCCGCACGTCACCATCGCGGTTGAACAACCGCTCGCCCAACGCTGTGCCAACGGCAACCCAGCCCAGCAAACCGCCGACGAACAGACCAATGGCCAGCAGCAGGATGATGCGGGAAGCCCAGCAAGCCGATGCAAACAAAGGTCAGCAGGATCGACAGCGGGACGAGCAGCGCCATCAGGGACGGCACGGCAATGGCCGTCAGCGCCCCGGCCGCACCACTGGTCACCGGCTTGTTGCGCGTCACGCCGACGATCTGGCGCAGGTTGTCCGGCGCAATGGCCGCCGCCAGCAACCCCAGGAAGCCCGTCAGCACCGCGCTCAGCAGGACGCCACAACCAGCGGCCGACCCCGTGGAAGAAGCCGCTGGACCCGAATCGGCCGACGTCCACGCGATTGGGCATCGCCGGCATATCGGGCGCCGGGATGGTCGGAATGGCCGGTATGTGCCGGAATTGCCGGGGCATCCGGCATGGCCGGCAGTGCGTTGAACCACTGCGGCAGCATGCGGCCAGCGCAGCCCAATTCACATTCAGGTTCTCGATGGTCGTGCAGTTGCCGGGCACCGATCGCCGCGGGTCTCGCCGTTCAGCAGCACACAGTCGCCGCTGATGGACGGCGCTGTCTCGCCGGTTCCAGGTCGCCGTTGAACAGCGTCAGGCTACCGTTCACGCGGCCGTCGACCTGCGCGTCGCCGTTAAAGACGACCACATCGCCGTTCACGACGGCATCCTCGCCGATCTCCACATCGCCATCCAACACGACGATGTCGTTATTCACGACCTCGCCCGCGTCGACGATCGTATCACCCTGGCCGGGCTGCAACGGGGCAGCCTTGGCCGTGGAGGCACTCATCCCATCATCAAGAGGAGTAAGACTATCGGAATCAACAAATACTTCTTCATCATTCTCTTCTGGCTCCTTGCCGGCTGCTTCTTGCAGTCAGCGCCTAATTGTACCCCTAACTACGTGAGCCGGCGCCACGGGGTTGCACAACCAACCGTTGCACCACACCGAACCAGAGGAATACAATCCCGGCCATCAGCATCGCCCAGCCCAAAATCATAGGCTGTTCGGCCACTACCCGACCGGCTCCGGCCAGCAATGCATCGACCACAGTCACGAACACCTGCGCCGTGCCCTGCATGGAAGACCAGACATGCTGCAGGAGTTCCGGGTTATTCAGACACCGGCATATAGCGATTGATCAGCCAGCCGCCGAGGATCACCGGGACAATGCCGCTGATGAACAGAGCCATATAAACGGTCGTCAATGCCCAGACGCGGGTGCGGCGGTTCGGCAGCAGTCCGATGGTCCGCTCGGCGAAGTCGGCCGCCGGGCTGATCAGCGGCGCCTGCCGGAACAGCGTATCCAGCGCCACCAGTGCCTGCCACTCGCGCGTGCAGTCGGGACACGCGCGAAGGTGAGCTTCCAGCTCGGTGCGGCGTCACCGCTGTCAGCTCACCGTCGAGCGCGTCCATCATCATCATATAATAGGTTTCGTTGTGTGTCATGTCGCTCTCCACATGATGGTCATCTGGATGCAGCATCCTCCATCACAGGTCTCCCCCTTGTATTGGTTCCATCTCGTCCACCTGATCACGCCGCCAGCCCCAGGGCCATCGCCGGCGCGCTCTCGCTGCTTTCCGTCTCGGTTTCCGCCAATTGGCGACGAGCGCGGAACAGGCGAGACTTCACCGCGCTGACCGTCGTTTGCTGAACCTCAGCAATTTCTTCGTAAGACATGTCATACCAATAACGCAAGACAACCGCCTCGCGATATTCAGACGGTAATTGATTTAACATCCCCTGGACCAGGTCCCGTTGCTCCTGGGCCACGGCCTGGGCTTCCGGTCCCTGATGGTTGTCGCTGTGCAACGCCGGATGCGGCGGCAGTGGCTCGTCGATCGACAACAGGACGGTGCGCCGCTTGCGAATCTGGTCGATACAGTAGTTCGACGTGATTGACAGGAGCCACGTGCTGTACTTGTGTGCCGGATCATAACTATCCAATCGCGTCCAGGCGCGGATAAACGCCTCCTGTGCGGCCTCTTCGGCCTCGCCGGAGTTACCCAGCATGCGATACGCCAGGTTATAAACCGGCGCTTGATAGGCTTCGATTAGCTTGCCGAAACGCAAACTTGTCGCCTTGTCTGGCTTGTTCCAGCCAGACTTGCTCCTCGTTCACTATTCCAATCTCCTGTCTACTTATCCATCAATACGCAACGGGTTGTAGAAAGTTGCGCCATTCGGTGGACGCGAGAAGAATGGCACCCGGACGACATAGTTGACGGACGCAGACGGTACACTATCAGCGTCCGAATCGTCATCGAGCAGTCATCTGTTCATCGGCGAACAACAGCGTCCCTATCAGCGATAATCAGCGCAATCGGCTCCGCAGTTGCCGCAGGGTCCTTCGCTGAATTATAATGCCCTATCAACATTATATATGAGTAAACAATCCGGCATACATTAATGAGCAACCCAAGTCGTTGCCGTCCACCTCTATACGGAAGAATACTTCCTGACCGCCTGCGAAGGCTATGACGTCTTTCTCGAATCCGAAGGCGCCCACCTCTCGCGCCGCCTGCGCGACGCCTTCGCCGTGGCCGACGTGCGGCCGGGCATGCGCGTGCTCGATGTGGGCTGCGGTCGCGGCGAAATCCTGCGCCACTGCCTGCGCGAGGGCATCGACGCCTACGGCATCGACTACGCCGAAGCCGCCATGCAGATGACCCGCCAGGTCGCTGGCCGCCGAACAGGATCGCCTGCAAAGCCGAACGCATCCTGACGACAAGCCGCCCGGCACGCGGCATCTGCCCTGGCCGACGCCAAGGTGCTGCCCTTCCCCACCGCACGCCTTCGACCGCGTGCTGATGTTCGATGTCGTCGAACATCTCCATCCCGTGGGAACTGCATGAGGCCATGCTGGACGTCGTGCGCGTGCTCAAACCCGGCGGCCGTTTCATCATCCACACCGCCCCCAACCGCTGGTACGACAACTACGCCTATCCCTGGGTGCGCCGCGTGCGCACGCTGCTGGGCGAAGGCGACAACTACCCCAAGGACCCGCGAGCCATCACGCCAGTCAATCAGGACGTCCACGTCAACGAACAGGACATGCTCAGCATGCGCCGGGCGCTGAAGGACGCCGGCTTCACCAACATCAAGGTCTGGCTCGACTCCCCGCCGCAAGACTGGAAACAGTCGGCGTCGTTGGGCAGCCTGCGCCGGGCCGCGTTCCAGGTGCCGCCCTTCCGCTGGTTCTTCGAGCGCGAGGTCTTTGCCGTGGCCGAGACGGCGCGATCGCTAAGGCCTCGCCCCGCATGGCCGACCCGGAGGCAATCGCCCCACCAGCTTCCACCTCACCCGATCCGCCGCCGCGACTGGCTGTGGGCGCTGCTGCCCTACGCGATCATCCTGCTGCTGGCGCTGGCCTTGCGGCTCTATCAACTATCGGCCGTTCCCCCCGGCCTGACCCACGACGAAGCCAACCACGGCCGCGAGGCCATCGGCATTCTCAACGGCGTCTACCTCTACTTCTTCCCGCTCAACTACGGCAGCGAACCGCTCTACAGCTACACGGTGGCCGCGTTCATGGGCCTGCTGGGTCGCAATGTGGTCGCCCTGCGGCTGGTCAACGTGCTGTTCGGCGTGGCCGCCATCGCCATGACGGCCGTCTGGTCTGCCCCGCGCCTGGGCCTGAGCGCGCGCGAGCGGCGGCTGACGTCGCTGCTGGGCGCGGCGCTGATGGCGGTGTCCTTCTGGCCGCTGGCCTCCAGCCGCGAGGCGCTGCGGGCCGGGATGCTGCCGTTCTTCATGGCGCTGGCCGTGTGGTTCTTCTGGCGCATCCTGGAAACGCGCGCCCCAGACGGCTGGCCGGCCAGACCTGCCGCCGGCGCGGCCGCGGCCGCCTCGTCTGGCTGGTGCTCGGCTTTGCCCTGGCCATCGTCGCTACCTACCACATTTACCTGGCGGCGCGCGTGACATGGCTGCTGTTCCCGCTGTTTCTAGGCTACCTGGCTCTGTTCTATCGCGCTGTCTTTCGCCGGACGTGGGCGCCGGTGCTGGCCGGGCTGGGGCTGGCCGGCGCTGCTGGCCATCCCGATGGCCCTCTACCTGCGCGCCAACCCGGAGATGCAGACCCGACTGGGCATGCTCGACGGATCGCTGCAGCAGATCACCGGTGGCCAGTGGCTGCCCGTGCTGGCCACCGCCCGCGACGCCCTGCTGGCCTTTGTCTGGCCCGGCTTCGGCGACCAGTTTCTGGCCTACAACATCCCCGGCCGGCCGGTGTTTGATGCCGTCTCGGCCGTCTTTTTCGTGACCGGCATCGGCGTCTGCCTGTGGCGTTGGCGCAGTCCGGTCTATGCCTTCCTGCTGCTGTGGTTCGTCGTCGGCATCGCCCCGTCGCTCATCACCGGCCCCACGGCCAACACCACCCGCAATCTGGCCGCGCTGCCTGCGGTCTACCTCATCGCCGCCGTGGGCTTCGCCGCCCCTGCCGCCTGGCTTTGTCGCGGGTGGCGCCGGAGTCGCGTCGCTGGGCCGCGGTCGGCATCAGCGTGCTGGCCCTCGGTTGGGTCGTCTGGGCCGGCTGGGTCTCCGCCGCCGACTACTTCGTCCGCTGGGGAAGTCCGCGCGGAGTGCGCGGAGCCTATCAGCACACCCTCGTTGAATCGCTCGACTATCTGGCGGCCGAACATCCGACGGCCGATCCGCTGGTCTTTTCCAGCGTCTTGCCCGGCCCGGCCCACGACTCGTCGGTGGCGTTGGTGCGGCCGCGGACAGACCCAGCCGGCGGCGGCACACGTCCCTCTGTGGCCGAGGCCCGCTGGACCGACGCCCGCACCTGCCCTTGTCGTGCCCGAAGCGACGGGGACCACCGTCGTCATCCCTGACGCCACGCCGCCGCACCCGGTGCTCGCCACGCTGCTGACGCCCATCGACCGTGTGACCCTGGCCGCCGATGACCTCGACCCCGGCTTCACCCTCTACCGGTATGACGCCGGGCAGGTGCGCGCCTTGCTGCAGTCGGCCGAACGCGACACCCCCCCGGTCAACTTTGGCGGCGCGGCTGAACTGATTGGCGCGCGCTGGCTGGACCCCGCCGTGGCGCCGGGCGAAACGGCCGAGCTGCTGACGGTCTGGCGCGTGCTGGACCCAGCGCTGGCTGGGCCCCTCGTCCCGCCCAGCTTCACCACCGACGCCGTGGCCTTCACCCATGTGCTCGATGAGGCCGGGCAGGTCATCACCCAGCGCGATAGCCTCGACGCACCGTCGTGGGCCTGGCAGCGCGGCGATCTGGTGCTGCAGATTCACCCCCTGACCGCACCGGCCGCAGTCGGGACCTACTCGGCCGTCGTTGGCCTCTATGACCGCACCATCGGCGCGCGCCTGCCGGTGGTCGGCGGTGGCGATACGGCCGAGGTGCCGGCGTTGGTCGTGGGCGGTGCTAAGAATAGTTGGCCTGCTTACCCTGCGCACCTCTGATCCGTCCCCATCCGTCAAATCGGTGTCATCCGCGTTCAATTCTTAGTCTGGACTATCGGCTAGGTCGCTCGCTTGTTTGATTTAGCGACTTTATAGTACGATTACAGTTCCAATGGCCCACCACACAACACCCGACGATCTGGCCACCGCCGAACTCCAGGCCATCCTGCTGGAGCGACGACGCGCGGCCGCTCACGATCGCCTCAGCCGCCTCAACGGTGAGGGCCGCGTCGTGGACGTCCCCGGCGCGCCGCCGCCGCCCGACCCGGCCGACTGGGCTGCCGTCGTCGAACAAACCACTGCCCACTACGGCCGACAAGCCCACGCCGGCGCCGGCTGGATCGCACGCTGCTGGCTGTCGAACTGCTGGCGCTGCATTGGCCTGGTGCTGGTGGCCGGGCGACTGTGGCAAACCAACCGCGATCTCAACGCCGACCTGGCCGCCGTGCAGCGGGCCCAGGTGGCCCAGATCGCCGCGCTGCAAGCGCAAACACAGCGAACCGCGACCGCGGCATCCGCGAGCCGCCATGGCTGCCCGACCCGCCGCAACGCCGCTGCCGGGCAGCGCCGCCGTCGACACAGGCCCGCGCCCCGGCGCGCCGGCCGCAGAAGCGCCCACCCTTCGCCCCGGCGCCGACGCCGACCCCGCGTCGCTGGTCCCGCAAGCGGCGCGGTCGTCCTGCCCGGCGGCCACAAGCCCCCCGCCCCCGGCCAACCCCCGCAACCAGGCGAGGCCGGCGATCTGCCGGAGGAAATTAATCCCGGCGCTACTGGCCTATGAGCCGCTGCCGACCCCCGCCCCCGCCCCGGAGCTGGCCCTGCGCGTGCGCATTCCGGCCATCGGCGTCGACCATCCCGTGGTGCAGGGCGACGACTGGGAGCAGCTCAAACTGGGCGTGGGGCAGCACATCGGCTCGGCCCATCCGGGCCGGCCCGGCAACGTGGTCCTCTCTGCCCACAACGACATCTACGGCGAAATCTTTCGCCACCTCGATCGGCTGGCCGCGGGCAACGAAGTCATTATCTCCACGGCCAGCCGCGACTACACCTACGTCATCGAAGACCTGCGCATCGTCGAGCCGACCGACGTCTACGTCATGGCCCCCACCGATACAGCCGCAGCTGACGCTCATCTCCTGCTATCCGTTTCGCATCAACACGCAGCGTATTGCCGTGTTCGGCCGTCTGGTCGACCCGTCGAGTTAAGCCCCGCTGAAACAGGCTCTCGACAGATTGCCGCTGTGGACTATACTACTGGTGCGCGGGAGACGCACTGATTGCCCGCCACCAAGAGGAACGAACACAGCTATGACCAAGACGAAGCACCTCGGCCAAGCCGAAGGCGAAACAGAGCAAGAAAGATCACCGAGGCGACGGTTGGTCAGATGCCGGCGCGGCGGAAGCGACCACAGCTGAGACTGATGTGGCTGTTGTGGAGACAACGACCACGATGACCACCGCTGAGCGCCGCTGCCGCTGCGGATGAAGGCGCATGACCGCCAGGAGGCCAAGACCCTGGAGCTGGAAGTTGAGTACTGCCTACGTCGTCAAGGACCTGCGGCGCGTGTTTATTCTGGCCGGCATCATGTTTGCCGGGCTGATCGCCGCTCAACCTGGCGTTTGCTTCCTGGGCGGTTGACGCGCGACAGGAGCTATGATAAGATTTGCGTTCGGTCAATATTGATCCCGGCCGTTTTTGGTTGGGACGACAAGAGAGCGTTTCGTCTGCTAGACAGATGGAACATCAAGAGGATATGCTAGATTAAGAGAGTACGCCGCTCACCAGCACCAAAACCTGAGGCACTCAATGTTCGGGTCAACCGACAGATTCGCGCGCGCGAAGTTCGGCTGATTGACCAGAATGGCGATAATCAGGGAGTTGTACAGTTCTTCGATGCCTTGAAAATGGCCGAAGAAGCCGAACTTGACCTCGTAGAGGTTGCGCCCAACGCGAATCCGCCGGTGTGCCGGATCCTTGACTTTGGCAGGTATGCCTACGAGCAGACGAAGAAAGATCGCGAAGCACGTAAAAAGCAGAAAACCGTTGAAATCAAGACCATCCGGTTGTCACCGCGAACGGATGATTACCATATTGAAATAGGCGTTCGCAATGCGCGCAAGTGGCTGACCGAGGGCAAAAAGGTCAAGTTCATGGTCCGGTTCAAATCGCGTGAGATTTCGTACCCGGAGATTGGCCAGAAAGCCCTGCAGGACATCGCCGAGCAGCTGAGCGACGTGGCCATCGTGGAGCAGCAGCCGACATTGGAAGGCTGGCGCATGACCCTGACCATGTCACCGGAAACCGAAGCGGCGAAGATCAACGTAAACAACACAGGTGATTTACCGACAGTGAAAGCCCCTGCGGGGGCTTTTTTGTCGGATGACGAAAGAAGTAGACTGATTCGAGGGATGTAAGATGCCAAAGGCAAAGACGAAGAAATACAAGCTGAAGACGTACAAGGCTGCAGCCAAGCGCTTCCGCGTCACCGGCTCCGGCAAGATCGTCCGCACCAAGGGTGGCAAGAGCCATCTGCGCCGGCGCAAGTCGAAGCGGACGAAGCGGTTGTTCTCGGAAATGATCGTGGTCACGGCCGCCGGTGACCGCCGCCGTATCAAGCGGATGGCCCCGTACCTGAAACTGTACAAGGCCAACCCGCCCGGCTAGTCGCCGGGTTGTCGAATTGATTGATTTATTCATATCGCTGCCTGGCCTTGCCCCTGCGGGTTGAGCGTCCAGGCTACATAGAAATGCGAGGTAACAAGAAATGCGCGTAAAAGGTGGGTTCGTAACCCATCGCCGTCATAGCAAGACCCTTCACATGACGAAGGGTCAATATGGTTCACGTTCCAAGCTGTACCGCCGGGCCAATGAGGCCATGATGAAGTCGTATTGGTACGCTTATCGCGACCGCCGGAATCGCAAGCGCGACTTTCGCCGGTTGTGGATTACGCGGATCAATGCCGCCAGCCGGATTCATGGCATTAGCTACAGCCAGTTCATGCACGGGCTGAAGTTGGCCAATGTCACGCTGGATCGCAAGGCGCTGGCCGATGTGGCTGTGCGCGACGCAGCGGGGTTTGCGGCCATCGTTGACCTGGCCAAGAAGTCTCTGGCTTAATCCCTCGAAGATTAACGCTACAAAAACGAAGAAAGCCACCCGGATTAACCGCCGGGTGGCTTTTTTGTTGTCTGCTATTCGTTTGAAGATTAGTGTAGAAAGATCAACCCGCTGGGAGCCGCGATGATTGCTTCAGTGGCCAGCCCCAGGAACAGGCCGTGCTCCACCACCCCCGGCTGCGACCGGATCAGTCGGTCCAGTTCGCGCGGGTTTTCGATGCCGGGAAAGTGGCTGTCCAGCAGCAGGTTGCCCTCGTCGGTGATCACGCTCTGCCCGTTGACCTGCCGCTCTACCACCCGCGCCCCCAGCGAGGTCAGATAATCGCCTACCGGCCGTCGGGCAAACTGGATGGCCTCCACCGGCACCGGCGCCCGCGTGCCCAGCTGGTCCACACGCTTGCGATCGTCGGCCACCACGATGAAGCGCCGTGAGGCGGTCGCCACCACCTTCTCGCGCAGCAGCGCCCCGCCCAATCCCTTGATCAGGTTCAGGTGGGGGTCAATCTCGTCAGCCCCGTCGATGGTCAGGTCAATCACCGGGTGATCGTCCAGCGTGACCAGGGGGATGCCCAGTGCCCGCGCCTCGCGGGCTGTCTCCTCGGACGTGGGAATGGCCAGAATGCGCTGGAGTTTCCCGGCGGCCAACAGCGCGCCAATGCGCCGCACGGCGTGGACGGCCGTACTGCCCGTGCCCAGCCCCACGACCATACCCGATTGCACCTGATCGGCCGCGGCCTCGCCTGCCTGCTGCTTGAGTTGCGTCAGGTCGGCCATGTCAGTCGCGAATCTCCGTCATTTGCCACGCCCGCAGCACCTCGGCTACGCCCCAGGCCTGGGCAATGCAGCCGCGCGGCGTGAAGGGTGCATCGCCGTCGTAGATCTCGCTAATGGTGCCCACACCGTGATCGATCATTTGCTGCAGCATGGGCGCCAGATAGGTTCGCGCCTGGGCCATGTCACCATAGACCCGCAAATGGGCGCTGACAAACGGGCCGATGAGCCAGCTCCAGACCGTGCCCTGATGATACGCACCGTCGCGCTTGCGTTCGTCGCCGCCGTAATGGCCCACAAACGCCTTGTCATCGGGCGAGAGCGACCGCAGCCCGTGGGCGGTCAGCAGATGGCGGGCGCAGGCGTCCAGCGCCGACCGCTGCTGTTCGGCCGTCAGCGGGCTATAGGGCAGCGAGATGGCCACGAGCTGGTTGGGCCGCAGACTGAGGTCGGGGCTGCCGTCGGGCGTGTCCAGCACGTCGTAGCAGTAGCCCATCTCGGGGTTCCAGAAGGCCGCGAAGCCCGCCCGCGCCTGGTCGGCCGCCTTGGCAAAGGGCTTGGGATCCCGGCCCAGATGCGTCGCAAAGTCCTGCATGACGCGCAGGGCGTTGTACCAGAGCGCGTTAATCTCCACCGGCTTGCCCGTGCGCGGCGTCACCACCCAATCGCCGACTTTGGCATCCATCCATGTCAGCTGCACCCCTTCTTCGCCGGCAAACAGCAGCCCATCGGCCGAATCGACGTGGATGTTGTAACGCGTGCCGCGCTGGTGCCATTCGACGATATCCAGCAGCACCGGATACAGCTCTCGCAACAACTCCGTGTCGCCGGTGGCCTGGTAATACTGGCGAATGGCCTCGAAGTACCACAGAGTCGCATCCACGGTGTTGTATTCCGGCGTCTCGCCCGCGTCGGGGAAGCGGTTAGGCAGCATGCCCTGGTCAACAAACTGGGCGTAGGTGCGCAAGATGCTGGCCGCCACTTCCGGCCGGCCGGTGGCCAGCGTCAACCCGGGCAAAGCGACCATCGTGTCGCGTCCCCAGTCGCTGAACCAATGGTAACCGGCGATGATCGACATGCCCTCAGGGTCGCGCTTGGTCGGTCGTTTGACCACAAACTGATCGGCCGAGAGCACCAGCTGGCGCAGCGGTTGGGGCAGTTCGCCCTTGCTGTCCACAGGATGGAACGCGACCCGCCCGTTCCAGCAGGTCCTGCTCATAGGCCTGCCGTTCGGCGTAGGCCGCCTCGCTGTCGAGCGTCGCGTCGGGGTCGGTGGTGGCTACCAGCGCAAACGTCTCGCCCGGCCGCAGCGTCACATCAATTCGGCCGACGGCGACCAGGTCTTCGCTGGGGTCGTTCTGTCCGCGATACTCCTCCACGCTGTGGAAAAAGTCCTCATACCAGTCCTGTCGCGGCGTAATCTCCGCTTTGTCGCTCAGCAGATAGAACGGCGTGGCGTCGTCGTCCATTTGGATGCGCAGGCCATGGTCGATCGCCTCCACGTCGGGGTCCAGATCGCCCATGATCGTCGTGGCATGGTAATCGCGGTAGTTGGCCAGGGCGCGGATGGACAGGCTCATCGGCCCCGTGGCGCGGCACAGGCGGTACTGGATGGTAGGTGGTGTTGGCCCCCGGCTGCATCCAGATGCGCTTTTCCAATAGGGCATTGGCGCAGGCAAAGGTCCACACCGGCGTCGTGCCCTCCAGATGAAAGCGGTTGAGATAGTGGTGGCCCAGCGGCTCCACCAATCCGTCGGCCCAGCGGTTGGCGTACAGCGGATAGAAGCGGCCGCTTTCGGGGTAGATGCCGTCATATTCGGCCGTTTCGTCCAGCTTGGCCAGCAACAACGTTCGGCCCAGCGGCGGCTTGAGGGCGGCCATCAATAGGCCATGATAACGGCGCGTCTGCACGTTGGCGATGGTGCCCGATGCATAACCGCCAATGCCGTTGGTGACCAGCCATTCCCGCTTGGTGGCGACAGACAGGTCGCCGCAAACTTCGCTGCCAAAATCAAAGACCATTCCATGCTCCTTGGTCATGAACCGGCTGTAGGGGATAAATTGTCGCCCTGCACCGGCCCGCCGTGTGCTGTTGGATGATGCGTCGTGGGAAACCGCTTTTCGTGTGGGTCGGTTCCAATTGTCGGTCTAGGCGCTCAACCATACCAGATCGCGTTGCCGAGGCAATCGGCAACGTTGTTAGTATAATGAAAAGTCATGGAATCCGGTACAAATGAGTCACGCCCCGACCCGGCTTACGTTGCCGAAGTCATCAACCGGCTGCGGCAGGCCTACCCCGACGCCCACTGCGCCCTGGACTATGACACGCCCATCCAGCTTCTGGCCGCCACCATTCTCTCGGCCCAGTGCACCGATGAACGGGTCAATCTGACCACACCGGCGCTGTTCGCCCGCTTCCCGACCGTAGAAGATTTGGCCGGAGCCGACCAGAGCGAGGTCGAGGAACTGGTTCGGCCGACGGGCTTCTACCGCCAGAAAGCGCGCTACATCCGCGAGTCGTCGCAGACCATCCTCCACGACTACGGCGGCGAGGTGCCGCAGGATATGGACGATCTGCTGCGGCTGCCCGGTGTGGCCCGCAAGACGGCCAACGTCGTGCGCGGCGAGATTTACGGCCTGGCTGACGGTGTGACGGTCGATACCCATATCAAACGCCTGTCCGGTCGGCTGGGCTTCACCACCCAGACCGACCCGGTCAAGGTCGAACGCGATCTGATGGCCATCATCCCCCGCGACAGCTGGATCGAAATCGCCCACCTGCTCATCTCCCACGGCCGGCAGGTGTGCAAAGCCCGCACGCCCGACTGCCCCGCCTGCCCGCTCAATGACATCTGCCCCACCTCAACGGTAACCACTGACGATTGACCCCATTGCAACTTGCCACCCGCCACGTGCATTCCCACCGCGCCACTGACACCTGATCCGCTCGCCCATGCCATACTTCAACCACCGCGTCCACATCACCGCCGCGGACGAGGCATCCTATTGGCAGCGGCGCGAATTCCTGAGCGCGTGGGGATCGGTCTATGCCGACGATCCCCACTGGACGCCCCCGGCCCACAGCCAATTGGCCCGCGAGCTGCAGCCCCGCCACAACCCGCATCTGGCCCGGCAGCAGCCCTTGCTGGTGACCGTTGACGCGCTTTATCGTACCGGCCTGCGCACCGCCCGACAGGACCAGCCGGTGCCCCTGGCCAACATTCTGGAACGGCCGCTGGCCGCCGCCGTGACCCTAATCGACCCGCGTCGCACCGACAACACCGCCACGCTGGCCCTCCTGCAAACGGCCAACGACGAGGAAGCCATCGAGCGCCTGCTGGATGCCCTGGCTGACACGCTGCGCCACCGTGGGATTCGTCGCCTGCTGGGACCCACCGGCCTCTCGCCCCATCTCGGTTCCGGGCTGCAGGTTGACGGCTGGGACCTGTGGCCGCCGACGTTCACGCCCGCCAACCCGCCCTACGTGCCCGACCTGCTGGGGGACAGGGTGCGGCCGGTTCAGACCGGGGTGCTCTACCAGGCGGCCGTCCCGGACGACGACCCCGTCGTTTCCGGCCCGGCCATGCTGCATCCCCTGGACCCGCATCGCCTGTCGGCCGATCTGCTGCCCCTGCTGGCCGCAACGCTCGACACCCCCACGGCTGGCTTTCCCCCACCGGATGAAGCTGAGGCCGCCTATTTGTTGCGGGCGCTGGGAGGAGAAGGCTTGGGCGGCTGGGTGGCGGAACAAGACGGCCGCCCCGTGGGCTTTGTGCTGCTGGGGCCGGACGAGGGCGTGGCGCTGCGGCGCGCGCGCGGCGGCAAGCAGCTTCACCGGCGAGCCTGGCTGGCGGCCGAATCGCGGCTGAGGCGCCCGCGCGCCGGACGGGTTGTCTTCGGCGGCGTTCTGCCCGAGGCGCGACGGCAGGGGATCGGCCATCAGTTATGGGCCGCGGCCCTGGCGTCCGCGCGAGCAGCCGGCTGGACGATCGTAAGCATCGGCCCGGTGTGGTCCGCGGACGGATCAGCGTTTCTGGCGGCGCAGGGGGCAGTGCCGGTGCAGACGGCCGAGTTGATCGAAATCACATTCTGATACATTGTTGCGCCCCGTTTTCGCGCAGCGCAGAAGGAGTTTGCCCATGACAAGCGATGCAGTCCAATCTCAATACCTCGCCGCGCTGGCCATGCTCCGCAGTGCCGTGGTCCAATGCCCCGACGCCGTCTGGGCTGATCCGGCCGACGACAACCCCTTCTGGCTCATCGCCTACCATGCCGTCTTCTATACCCACCTCTACGTCCACCCGACCGAGGCCGACTTTGTGCCCTGGGAACTCAACCGTTCGGGGCTGCAGTTCATGGGCGAGACCCCTGAGGGTCAAGAGCCGTACACTCAGGCCGAATTGTTGGCCTACATCGACCACACCACCCAGGCCATTCGTGACATCGTGCCCACACTCGACTGGACGGCCGATTCCGGGTTCACGTGGCTGCCGCTGGGCAAACTGGAGCTACAGTTCTATACCATCCGGCATCTGCAGAGCCATACCGGCGAGCTGGCCGAGCGTTTGAACGCGCGGGCGGAGATGGAGGTGGATTGGGTGGGGCGGGGATGAGCCAGAGTATGAACCCCAATTTTGCAGATACGCAGATAGGGTGAATAGACTCGACCTTGGAAGCGAATCATGAAAGAGAAACTCGAGAACTGCTCAATCTCCAAGTGAAGATCACCGATTGCCTGTCATCAGATGGTCAGCCAGCCGGTTTAGAGTTACGGGGACGAAACTAGCAGTGTCACTCGCCGGATCAGCGACCAGCAGGCAGTATCGGCCGCCCTCACCAACTGCCCCTCCGGACCACAGACCGGCCGGGTTTGGATCTGGGTTGGGTCGAAGAACATGCCGAACCAGGTCTGCCAGCGGGCGGCAGCCGCACGGTCCACGGAGTAGTATACCCAGCGACCATCCACTTGGTCGCGCCTGCCGTTCACCAGGCCGGCCTCACTGAGAACTTTCAGGTGATGCGAGAGAAGATTGGCAGGCAGGTCCAGGCGGGCAACCAGCTCGCAGTTGCACGTATCGCCGGCCATCAGTTCTGCGAAAATGCGTAGCCGGTTTGGCTCGCCTAGCGCCTTGAGAACGGTTGCGACCTCGCCCATCGTATCAGGATCGATCATATGCAAACACACCTCGCTTCCCCTCCGTACAGTGCTGCGGTGAGGACAAAGTGGCCGGCAGAACGCATCATTTCCCTTTCAATCAGAATCCGGCAGCAGGAACTGGTCGACGGCATCCAACGCATGGACAGCATAAATCGATCCCGGACCGCCACCCATGAGAACACCGACACCGATGGTCTCGATAAGCTCCGGCCGGGTCGCGCCGGCCTTTACGGCGTCATGGGTATGATAGGCGATGCAACCGTCGCAGCCGATGGCAATACTAACGGCCAGAGCCATCATCTCTTTGATTTTTGCCGGTAACGCGCCGTCATCTACCGCCTTGCGGTGCAGTCTGGCGAAGCCGCCCATCGGGGCGCTTAACTCGCGCCCCAGGTCCGACAGCCGCTCTTCCAGGTGCGTATAGTAGGCTGGATAATCAGTCATCGCAGATCAGTGACGGCCAGGGCGTCTGTCACCCAGGTCATGACTTCGTTCTGGTTAGGGACGCGCCCGGCCGAGACCAGTTTCTCGTCGATGACCAGTCCCGGAGTATAAAGCAAATTGTAGCGGGCGAAATCGGCGCGATCTGTCACCTTCTCAAACTCCGCCTCAGCCCCCACAGCGGCCACAGCCGCGCGGGCGATCTCCTCGACCATATGGCAGTTATTGCAACCCGGCCCCAAAACCTTAATCTTTAGCATCGTATTTCTCCTAAAATGGACAGCTCCGCTTCATCGTCGATCGTCCAACGGGTAGTTAGACGGTTTACCTATCAACCGGGAAACGGGATCCGTTCGGCGACAATCTCTACGTCCGGCTCGATATGAATGGACGATTTCACCGAATTGGCCACGAGACTGTACTTCTCGGCCGATTGCAACGCCTTACGCACCCGCGCCCGCACAGCCTCTGGTTTCTCGTCACCGGAGCAGATACGGATATGCGGTCGCAATACAACATCGGTGAAGATCTCCGTGCGGTCCAATTCGATGAGCTTGGTTCCTTCAGCCCGGCATTCATAGCTGATGAGGTCCAGCTTATACCGTTCGGTGGCCCAGATAAACATCATCATGATGCAGGTATTGATCGCGGCCACGAAGGCGTCCTCCGGCGTGAAGACGCCTGGATGACCTTGTGCGTCAGGTGGCGCAGAGAATGCCATCTCCGGCCCATTGCCCATGATGAGATGGCCCCAATGTTCACCCTTCCAAGTTACGGTAGTATCGTAGACAGCCGTCTTGCTCATGCGGCCTCCAGGTAGCTACAAAACGCAGCGTACTCACCGGCCAATGCTTCCAGGTATGCGGGCGCATCGTCGGGTGGAACCGGATTGTAGAGCGCCACCTGGGCCAGTAGGTCTTGTATCACCTCCGGCGATGGCAACTTACCCGCGTCGCGGAATTGCTCCATCAGCGGTGGCAGGGCAATTAACGTTATCGGCTTGCCATCAATAGGTATGACCTTAACCGGGATACCCGAACCACAGGCACAGCCTGCGGCCGAATTCGTTGGAGCCTCACCGACTTGCGGGGTGGACGCATCGTCCATAAATTCCCCCTTGCGGCGACTCCACTGCTTGTCCAGGAGCTCGTCAACCAACACGGCTACGCGGTCGGCCGTTTCAGTCACGGCCTGCTGCCCAGCTTCGTTCAATCGCCGTCGACCGGCCGGTTGGTCCAGTCCATGCTCGCGCACGATATCGGTCACGACTACACTGGCTGCGGGCCTGCCGGAGTACTGCTCGGTGGCTCGAGCAGCGCAGCGCAGCTCGCAGCCGTCAACGGCGATAGTCGGGTAGAAACGGGCGAAGGCCCGATCACCCTCACCGCCGGCCAGAAACAGCGGCAGGCAAATGGTTACGGTGTCGTCGGGCCGCCGCTCCTCCAGTACCTTCAACGCCGCCAACCGCGTAACGGTGCCCTCGGCCAGTTCCTCGCCTGAACAGGCGATGATGCCAACTTTTTTCTGTGGTAACTCAGGCATGGTCCACCTCGGTGGGGGAGTCAACAGATTCCGCAGCGTTCAAATCTTCATCTGCGTCAACTATGGCTCGGTCTATCTTCATTTGGTCGATCTCGGCCGCGATCTCTTCGGCCAGGGCATGAGCCAACTGAATGCCGCCCTCGTTAAGTTCAGCGATGCCTGCCGGCTTGAATGCTCTATGACGACGATAGGCGTCCAGCACGGCGTGCTCTTTGGCCACTGTGCCGCCGCTCTCGCGCACCATCTTGCTGGCACAGGCGAGTTTGCAGCCGTCGATGGTAATGGCCTGGCTGCCATCTACGGCTCTGCGCGTCGCTTCATCGCCCAGGACCAACATAGAGAGGGCCACCAGTTGCGTATCGTCCGGTCGCAAATCCTCAACAACATCGTAGGCTGCCTCGCGGCTAACTGTGCCATAGGTCTTGCCAATACCGCTGCAGGGCACGATGACGATCTTCTTCACGTCGCTCATTTCTTGCCTATCTCCTCCAGCGCCTGCGTACGGCTGTACTCGAAGTACGCTTGGGGTGACATCAAAGCCGCTCGTTCCATATTCCAGGCCGCCGGCTCAATAACCATAAGCCAACCTTCTCCGTAAGGGGATTGGTTGATGATTTCAGCTTCCAGGTCTAGCCTCTCGTTGACTTCTACCACTGTGCCCGACACCGGCGATGGCAGCTCCGCATCGACCTTGATTGTTTCGATATTACCAAGGCGCTCGCCCAGGACCACAGTTGATCCAGCCGCAGCGATTTCAGCGAAGGCGACATCACCACTGCTTTGCTGGAAGTAGTCGGTGACGCCGATAACCAGCCGGCCATCACGCTCCAGCACCCACAGTCCTATAGGATCGTATAGGCGATCGGACGGAATCGTGAAGGTGAATTTATCAACGGTGAATTCCAGTAACTCTGACATTTACCTCGCCCCCGTAACGGCCGAAAATGGGTCGCCATAATAATTCAACACACATTGAATTATAGTCAGGAAAACGCAGCACAATAAGTGACAAATGTCATGAATTACCCATGACATTTGGTTTGACGTAAGAAACCCGGCCAGATGAAAGCAGGGCGTACGCATTCTCAACCACTTAGCACCTTGAGAAGATAATTGTTGTCCCAACCGGCACGCAGGCGTTTGGTCTTGATGCCTACCCTCAGCGATTTTTCTCTGCGAAGTAACAGCAAGGCCATCTGACGCAGTACCACGAGATTCGCTTGCCCATTGCCCCAGCGGGTACGGTTGTGGTCCTCATCAAAGGCAACATCAAGGCACCAATGCAGTTGATTCTCAATCTGCCAGTGGTCACGACTGGCCATCAAGATGCGTTCCGGCTGATGCACCAAGCTTGAAATGTAGTACCTATCGCAAACGGTCGTCTCCTCGCCTACAGTGCGTTCAGCCCGTACCATAACAATCGTGTTCATGGACGGCCAGGCCGAACGGTGGCGGAGATAGGTCAACCAGCCTGGGTCGCTTAAGGTCCAGCATTGACGCCGCTCATGACGACCATGACCACTGGTTTCTGAACTAGCGTAGCCGACGGTCAGATTCTTGAATGCGGTCACATGCCCCCAACTAAAGAGTTGCCCGATATCCTCATGCAAGTGTGGTTGATTCTGCTTCGTTGCCAGCAAATAATCGCCTCGTTGGGCTACGATCTGGGTCGCGATTTCCTTCTGGCACCCCATGGCATCGATGGTCACCAGACAACCGGACAACTCCAGGAGATACAGCAATTCTGGAATGGCTGTGATTTCGTTGCTCTTGTCCACGACTGTGACTTGGCCCAGCGCCACCCCGTTAGCCGTGCCCCACGCCGTCACCGTATGCGTTGCCCGCGAGGCGTCACATCCTTCGTGGGCAGCGCGTGCTGTCTTGCCATCAATGGCAATTACCTGTCCAGGCAGTAACTCGACAACGGCCTGGACCCAAGCCATGTAGCATTCCTGGAACTGCGTCTTGTCCAGGACCGCAAACACCCGCCGAAACGTGTCATGGGAGGGAATACCATGCGGCAAAGATAAGAATGTGCGCAGCCAAGCCTCCTTCGATTGCCCAAATGAGGCGATGGCCACCCAATTATCAGCCCCGCAGACCGTAGCACAGACGGCAATCGCAATGATGTCCAACAGGGCATGACGCCGCCCTGCTGTCTGCCGCGGGTCTTCCAATTCAGCAAAATGCAACCCGATCGTTGCATCCGGAGATTCCATCGGAGCTACCCTCCTTCAAAACAGAGTAGCTCTAGATCGTACCTCCCTTTAGACAGGTAGCGAATTCATTGCCTCGCCGAGAATGCGTTCGCCCTGCAGATGAAAGTGGTTCTTCATCACCAATAGTGCAAATACAGGGTTAGCACACTCCTGCGCTAGAATCGCGTGATGAACATGACATCATTCATCACGTCTCTGCTTCTCCCAGGATTCAAGATTACAGACATGGAAAGTGTCCCTGAGAAACTTGTTATCACCGCACAATCCACTCGGAAATCGGTCAATTGCCCGAAGTGCGGGACAAGGTCAACGTATTATCACAGCTGCTACACGCGTTTGATGCGGGATACGCCAATTGGGTTGCGATCGGTTTGGCTGGAAATCAAGGTGCGTCGATTTCGCTGTCGCAATGCGCAGTGCCGGCAGAAAACGTTTGCCGAGCAATATCCTGATTTGGTAGGTCGACGACGACGACATACACATCGTCTCATGGCCGCTCTGGCCCAAATTGGTCTGGCGACGGGTGGCAAAGCCGGTGTCAAACTGGCCCGGAAACTGGCAATGCAGACCAGTCCGGTCACACTGATCAGACTGGTGCGACAATTGGATACTCCGGGCACGACGCCACCGCGCATTATTGGCATTGATGACTGGGCTTTTCGCAAAGGACGTACTTACGGAACGATTATTGTCGATCATGAATTGGGCAAGCCTATCGATTTGCTGCCTTCTTCGGCTGGCGGTGTAGTCAAAGAATGGTTGGAGAAACATCCATCCATTGAACTTGTTACTCGTGATCGCTCTGGTGAATATCGTGATGCCATCACCCAGGCATTGCCTCAGGCCACACAAGTTGCAGACCGATGGCATCTGCTCAAAAACATGGAGGAAGCTATCGAGCGGTTCGTCTCAAAACGATATAAGTCGCTCCGTCAATCGATGACCATGTGGGCCGAAGATGATGAGGTTGATCTGGATACGGAAAACGGTGAAAAACGCCGACGTTATGCACCGGGACCCGAGCGGGAGGCAATACACACTGCTCGTACCGAGGCTCGCCAATCGTTGTATGACGCCGTGAAAGTACGACGGGCTCAAGGAGCCTATACCACTGATATTGCTTGTGAATTTAATCTCTCTCGTACAACCATCAGTCGTTGGGTCAACAGCGAAGGTTTACCACCCGATAGCAGAGGGCGGTTCAAACGAAAATGCTTGATTGATGAGTACGAGACTTATTTGCGTGATCGAGTGGCTAAGGGCTGCACCAATCAGTCTCAATTGTGGCGCGAAATAAGCAAACAAGGGTTTACTGGCAACCGCGAATTGGTTAGCAAGTGGATTCGAGACAATGGCATGTCACCTCGCGCCAATTCGACGAAGTCAGCCATCAAAAAAGACTCTATCGTAGTTCCACGTCCCAAGGCTTTGACCTGGCTCCTCATTCGCCGCGAGGATGAGCTGGATGAGGAAGAGCAATATCTTCTCAAGCTACTGTTGCGCGATCCCCAAATTGCCGAACTCCGACAGTTAGCTCACAAGTTTATGCATATGATTCGCACTCAGTCCGACAGTGAATGGGATTCTTGGCTGGAGACTTGTTGCCAATCGGCTGTTAAGGAACTCAGAAACTTTGCGATTGGTCTAAAACGTGACGAAGCAGCCGTATATGAAGCCATTCGGCAACCCTGGAGCAATGGCGCAACAGAGGGGCATGTGAACAGGCTGAAATTTCTGAAAAGGCAGATGTATGGCCGGGCTAATTTTGACTTGCTGCGATTGAAGGTCTTGCTGGCTTGATGTGATCAGTTGCACTTTTCATGAGGCAGAACCCCTTTCATCTGGCCGGGTGTCGACGTAACAGCCCTTTCTGCCGGACAAGGCCGGCAATATCTTTCTTGGACAGAGCAAGCGCTCTTGCCTGCTGGATGTCGGGGCTCAGCAGCGCCTGAAGATTTCGCTTCGAAGAAGCTTACAGCAGGGAATACTCGGTGAAGGTGCTGTGCCAGGTGCTGGGCATCTCGCGGGCGGGGTGACCACGCTCGACTCGATTGCCGATCCCGGCTTCGATTGGCTCCCGCTGGGCAAGCTGGAGCTGCAATTCTATACCATCCGGTATCTGCAGAGCCACACCGGTGAACTGGCCGAGCGGTTGAATGCGCGGGTGGGTCTGGGGGTGGATTGTGTGGGGCGGGCAGCGCCTTCGTCAACAGTCAATAGGCCTGGCGGATGCAGGTCCGCTGCGTCCCAACGCATGCCGGAGCAAGATCGGTGAAAAGATCTTCTATGCTTACCTTTCCAATTGCCCAGTCCAGATTTCGTCAGACGCCATGCTCAATCGCCCCAATGTCGGGTGTGCTGCGCGATAATGCCAAAAGTAGTCCCTAAGCCGCGCCTCCTCTACGTATAGGGGGATGTACCGGAAGAAATGATTCAGTGCTCCCGGCGTTCTCGGCAACTGCGTCAGCCTTCAGCCAAGACTTGTCGCAGCATCCCTCAGTTTCTGCACCAGACCTCCGTTGCCTTCTTCACCAAAGAGCCGCGCATACAACGCATCGTTTTCCTCTGTGTTGAGAGGAGGGACTATTTCGTCCATCAACCCACGAAGGGTCGGGTCAAGAAGTTGATTGTCCGCTATGAATGGGTTTTCCACCAATATCCCCCTTTCTGGATGAGTACTTGGCGTTGTCAGGTAAGGGTCTTTGTTCTTGTCCGGAAAGACATTATTGCGCACTAGGAGCGGATAGTGGTTATTCTCACTGTCCGCATAAGCCCCATTCAATCCTTGCTCAGACACTTGCCACTTGGGCTCTGTATTTAGGGTCGCGTCCCAAAGGTTGTTCTCAAAGATACCTGATATGGGAGCCTTCGCATTGATGTCGCCCTCCGTGGCCTCGCAGACAAAAGCAACAACATTCCTCGAAAAGTCGGCCTCTAATCTCTGTTTCTTTGGGCTTTGAATTAATGTGTCCCCACACTTTCCCCCACTGTCTTTTCATTTGAGTTTTTTTCAAACGGCGGCCTGGCCACAATGGTATTGTGACCGAAATACAGTTGGGTGATACCCGATTCCCATGGTGCTGGCAGCTGTGCTTCTTTCTTGGGGATTACGATGGCAGACCGAAAATTCACCATTCCATAGAGAAGCAAGTTGTTGTAAATGCGTAGATCCCTGCTCCTGTGGTCTGGGGCGTTCTTCGCCTCACTCGCCACCGACAGGTTGGAACCCAGGCGGTAAACCCTAGTGCGGGAATATGTCTGATCGAACCCGTCTGGGTTCTGCTGTATACCATAGTCTGCCGGCCTTCTTCGGGTTTCGGATTGTGATGCGGAACACAAGCCGCAGATCTTGTTGCGGACGATAGCATGCTGCTGGCCCTGCAAGTAACAGTTCACGGAATTGCCGATGAAGACATTACCTGTGATCAGGGCGCTTATGCGGCCATCGTCGCTATCTGCGTCGCTGCCGCTCCGATAGCATGATCCAACTTCACCCATTGAGAATGCGCAGACGTTGTTACGGACAACGGCATTGTGGGCCCATCTCAAAACGACACTCCAGTTCTTGTAGTCCGGCCCCTTGTCCCACGATACCAACGTCTTGCATCGCTTGAGTCATCCATGACTTTTCGACACCGCGTCGGCAAACAATCGCATCCCACGGGATTTCAGGGTTCGTGAACAAGGCCTTGAAGTCCACGTCAATGTCAGCGGGAAGGTTAAGCCACCAGTCAAAGGTGCCACGCGTGATGTGGTTGTTCTCGGATCGTAAAACCCTTTTGCTGAGGCTCGGCCACAATGGCGCCATAGAGACACCAGTCGATCCGGCAGTTCTTGATCGAGCAATTCTCGCTTGTCTCCAGGATGGAAATACCTCGACCAATGCTGTTTTGTAAACGTAGACCATCGATCGTGATGTTGTCGCCCTCGCCCAGAAGCAAGAGCTTGTTGTTGACGGGTTTCCTTTTTACGGATTGCCCGGCATCGTCAACACCAACATGTTGTATCAGTGCCCACGCAGGGCACCCTCGACCGTAGGCGGTGCCGATAGCGTTATAGAAATTGCGGTCGGGGTTTTCCTTAGATTCCCCTCTCTTCGTCGAAATATTCCCCCAATACCTCCGGGCCCCAACCACCATCCAGGATCGCCTTGTGTTTGTTCTCGGCCCTGACGACCGGGTTCAAACACCAGCAATTCGCACATACGATTGTCGAGTCTCCAGTATGTAGTTGCCGTTTTCATCCCTCAACTGATCCGTATAAAGTCCGTCCCTGAGGATCAAGGTGATGGGATCGTCGTTCCCGTTGGCATTCCTAAAGCGCCTGAGATTCTCCATGGCGCCTTCCAGTGTTTGCCAGGCGTGTCTGGCGATTGACCGTCGTTTTTATCGTCACCAACGGGAACACCCTCCGGTGCTGCAATGCCGGAACTGACATAGCGAATTATGCCTACTCTGGCCTTGATCCACTCGAGCTGTTCTCTTAGTGTGCGTTCCAACGGATCTGCGCCCTGACTCAGATAGATATCTTCCCGCACCGACAGCGGTGGTTCCTTTCCTAGATACTGTTTGGCAATCTGCCGAACGCTCAATTCCTCGGTCCCTACCGCGGTTGTGTCTGTCGCTGACATGTTGCTCTCTCCCCCCTACTGCAACGTAACCAGGATTGGAATCAGTCCTGTGCCCGACTCAAGGGACCCCAACGCTTTGCCGATGATAGCGCCAAAAGCCCTGCCCCATCCACCGCTTTCATCGCGTGGCCCTTTGTTGCCGAAGTCGTCGGCAATCGCCGACCTTGATGGGCATCTGGCTGGCGTCAACACGGCAGAACACTTTGCCCATCAACGCAATCGGCAGCCGTCCGGTCTGGTTGGTTTGTCGGTCAACCACAAGCGCCGGCTTATAATCCCCGGCACCGGAAACGACGCCGGCCACCTTCGTGTCATATGCCTCCGTACACTGCCGGAGGACCGTGCCCTCGTCAATAACCATAACCGACCCTGGCTCAACCGCCACTGGTTCCGATATAGTGAACTCCTCGGCCACATCAGCATTCCGAAGACCAACATCCTGAGCTATGATGTTGCCATTCACATGCAACTCCGCTTCCGGCTCCGTCGTCCCAATGCCGACACGGCCGTTGCTGGTAATGCGCAGGCGAATGTTTTCTTCACGGCTACCGCCGGTCTTGAAGTCCGTCTTTCGCCTCCGGCTGGTCACTGGTAGAGGTCGAACGTCAGTACCTGCTTGGCCATCTGAGAGGATGTCGTTGTATCCATCGAGGCCAAGGCGCAGTCGTCCATGGGGCATGTCGTACTCATCATAACTGAGGTCTCTGTCGAAACTGGCGTATCCGTTCACGATCAGCATTGGACGCTGCTGGTCGATTTCGTGCTTCTCAGCTCCGGGATCGCCAACACCGATCCCGATCCGCCCGGTGGGTCCGTGAACGACGAGCTGTTCCCAATGATTGGTGCCATTGGGTTCCTCATAGCCAATCTCCAGGCGATTGCGTTCGTCTCTACCGGCCGACTGAAGGAGTGACCCCACGGATTGTGGATGTGAAACCCGCCCCCGCCCACGTCCCGGCTCTGACGCAGAAGATCCAGTCATCCCAACCGGACTGGATTTCGAGCTGTCCCTTTGGTTTGAGTGCGTTTATGCCCACGCGACCCGAGCGGGTAATACGCATACGAATGTTCTCTTTCTCTGTGCCTTCGGTCTTGAAGTCGATGCCGTTAGGGCTAGTCTGATTCGTGCTGGTCAATGTGAAGACCCGCTACACTATTCGATCGTAGCTCTTCGGTTTCCAGAACGTCTCCTGCTTGCGCGGCGGTCGCCGCCAATCTCGTCATGCCGCCAACGAGAACGACGCCGGTCATTGCCGCCGCCGAATTATGCAGGAAGTCGCGCCGCGTAAACGCCTCCTTATGTTTATCACCTTGGTCACTGCCACCTTCTTCAAGATGACCATCATCAACCAGGTTGTCCTTATCGTTCGACATCTCTATTTTCCTCCATCATACTGGTAACTTGAACTATGCCAACGCGTGAGCTAAACAGGAATGACCAACTTGCGCCTGATTGCCAATAGCGATAAGTCTATTCAACCGTGGATACTATATGCCACGACGACAGACCGGAGGGATCAGGCAATAGAAAGCGGCCGTGTCAACCCAACAACGGCCGCTTCACCACAAACATATGACTAGCATGTAGCGCCCTCTCAAAGGCTATGATCGGGGATGCTGGCTCCAGGTTCCTGAAATACAAATCGCAGGGGCTCCCCAAAACTCGCCTCAACATGTCTGTCTACCATCCCTATTATCAGTATGGGGCAAACTGGTTTGAATCGATAGTGACAAACGTCACGTATTAGCTATGACTTCCTGCGCAAATTGTCTTGACGACCGTCCCCTCACTCCTTATAATATTATAACAACTAGCAATCCACCCGCGGCACGGCGTTTGGCCGCGCCGCCACCAGCACACCGGAGGTTACCGCCCTATGCGCATCGGAATGGTTGGTTACCAGTTTATGGGCCGGGCTCACGCCCATGCCTATCGCACCGCCCCCTACTTCTTCCCTATCCAGAGCAACATCGAACTGGCCGCGGTCTGCGGGCGGGCCAGGAGGGTGTCGCCGCCTTTGCCGAGCGCCAGGGATGGGAGTCCTATCACACCGACTGGCGCGAGATGATCGCCCGCGATGATATTGATGTCATCGACATCGCCGCACCCAACGCCATCCACGCCCCCATCGCCATCGCCGCCGCCCAGGCGGGCAAGCACATCCTGCTGGAAAAGCCGATGGCCATGAACCTGACCGAGGCGCGTGCCATGCTGGCCGCGGCCGAAGACGCCGGCGTGCGCCACATGATCGGCTTCAACTATCGCCGCGTCCCAGCGATCGCTTTGGCCAAGGCCATCATTGACGCGGGCGACATCGGCGACATCGTCCATTGGCGGGCCGTCTATAACCAGGACTGGCTGGCCGACCCGGCCACGCCGCGCTTCTGGCGCATGGACAAGGCCGTGGCCGGAACCGGGGCCATCGGCGACCTGGCCGCCCACATCGTCGATCTGGCCCACTACCTTGTCGGCCCCATCGACGCCCTCAGCGGAACGGCCAAGACATTTTACCCCGAACGGCCATCGGTCGATGACCCGTCGGTCATGCAGCCGGTCACTGTCGATGACTGCTTCGCCTTCCTGGCTCGTTTTGCCAACGGCGCGACGGGCACCTTCGAGGGCACGCGACTGGCCACCGGCCGCCTGAACTACAACGGCTGGGAGATCAACGGCACCAAAGGGTCGCTGGCCTTCAACCTGGAACGCATGAACGAGCTGCAGGTCTTCTTGAAAGACGACCCGGTCAACCATCGCGGCTGGCGGGTGATCAACGTCACCGACGGCCAACATCCCTACGTCGGCGCGTGGTGGCCCCCCGGCCACATCATCGGCTGGGAGGAGAGCCACATCCACCAGGTGGCCGACTTCCTCATGGCCGTGGAAAACGACGAGCCTTGCACGCCCGACTTCGCGGTGGGCGTGGCCAATCAGGCGGTGCTCGATGCGCTGGTCGAATCGGCCGAAAGCGGCCAATGGACCGCCATCGACCGGGAGTAACATCGATATGACGGCCATTGTCCAGGACAGCCAGCTCCCCTATTACCAGCAGCTCTACGACATCCTGCGCCGCCAGATCACCAGTGGTCACTGGAAGCCGGGCGATCGCCTGCCGTCCGAATCGGAACTTATCGACCAGTACGAGGTCAGCCGCATTGTGGTGCGCCAGGCGTTCGATATGTTGGTCAACGAGGGCTGGGTCTACCGGCGGCGTGGGCGGGGCACGTTCGTCACCACACCGACCATTGAGCACGGCCTGACGCGCATTATCAGCTTCACCGAGGATATGCAGCGCCGGGGCATGCAGGCCGGTACGAGAATTCTCTCCGCCCGCCTGGAGCCGGCCGCGCCGGAAGTGGCCGAGAAGCTCAACGTCGTGCCGGGTACGGAACTGGCCGTGCTGGAGCGCCTGCGATTGGCCGACGGTGAGCCGATGAGCATCGAAAAGTCGCATCTGGTCCACCGGCTGTGCCCGGGCATCCTGCGCGGCGACTACGCCAGCACGCCGCTCCACGAGACGTTGATGGACCGCTATGACATCCGGCTGGTGCGGGCCAATCAGGAGATTCGGGCCATCGCCGCCGAAAAGCCGATGGCCGCCCAACTGGACATCCCCCCCAAAGCGCCGCTGTTCTACATCGAGCGCATCAGCTATTCGCAATATGGCATGCCGGTGGAATACCTGCAGCTCACCCATCGCGGCGACCGCTATGTTCTGTACAACGAGTTGCGCAACTAACGCGGCGCGCCGAACGCGGAGGTTATTCTAGATGGACATCGTCACACTTGGCGAAGTGTTGATCGACATGTTCCCGGCCGAGATCGGCCGTCGCCTGGCCGAGGTCACGGCGTTTCGTCCCAGCCCCGGCGGGGCCCCGGCCAATGTGGCCGTGGCTGCCCGGCGATTGGGCGCCCAGACCGCCTTCGTCGGCAAGGTCGGCGATGATGCCTTTGGCGAGATGCTGATCGATACCCTGCGCGGCGAGGGCGTGGAGACGCGCGGCATGCGCGTGGATCCCGATGCCCGCACCACCATGGCCATCATTGCCATGCCCGACCCCCACCACGGCGAGTTTGTGTTCTACCGCAATCCCGGCGCCGACATGCTGCTGCGACCTGACGAACTGGATGAGGCGCTGCTGCAGGAAACGTCGGCGCTCCACATCGGCTCCATCAGCCTGAGCACCGAACCCAGCCGCAGCGCCACTCACCGGGCCGTCGAGCTGGCGCGGGCAGCCGGGGCGCTCATCTCGTTCGACGTCAACTATCGGCCCAGCCTCTGGCCGCAGCCGGAGACGGCCGTCGACCTCATTACCGCCATGCTGCCGCAGGTGCATCTGGTCAAGGTCAACGAGGACGAGCTGGTGCTGCTGACCGGCACCGATGACCCCGTGGCCGGCAGCCAGAGCATCCTCGCCCACGGCCCGACCGCCTGCCTCGTCACGCAGGGGGCCAAGGGCAGCTTCATGCGCGTGGGCGATGAGATGGCCTTTGTGCCCGCCTTTGCCGTGGAGACGGTTGACGCCATCGGCTGCGGCGACGCCTTCATGTCCGGCGTGCTGGTCTGCCTGGTCAGCCACGACTCCCCGGCCGATATGCCCGGCCAGGTCGTGACCGACTGGCCCGACCGGCTGAACTGGTCGGCCCTGCGCCGCAGCCTGCGCTACGGCAGCGCCGTGGGTGCACTGACCGCCCGGAAGCAGGGTGTCATTCCCGCCCTGCCCACGGCCGCGGCGGTGGACGAGTTCCTCGCCGCCCACAGCTAACATGCTTACCGAAAATTGTTCAACCCTAGACAGGAGACATCTGATGACTCAGACAACCACCCCAGTGCTCGACCTGACCGCCTTGGAAGACTTGGCCGTCGAGGTCCGCCTGGACATTCTCAACAGTACCACACGCGCCGGATCGGGCCACCCGTCCAGCTCGTTCTCGGCCGTTGAGGCTGTCCTGGCCCTCTATTTCGGCGGCGTGCTTGCGCTACCGGCCGGACGAGCCCGGCTGGCCCGACCGCGACCGCTTCATCATGAGCAAGGGCCACGCCGCGCCGCTGCTCTACGCCGCCCTGGCCCACGCGGGCTACTTCGACCATTCCGAACTCGACCGGCTGCGCGAGGTCGACAGCCCGGTGCAGGGCCATCCCATCCAGGGCATGATGCCCGGCGTGGAGGCCACCACCGGCTCGTTGGGCCAGGGCCTGTCGGTCGGGCTGGGTCATGTGCTCGGCGGCCGCCTGAACGATCTGCGACTACCGCGTCTACGTCCTCATGGGCGACGGCGAGTGCGAGGCAGGCCAGGTCTGGGAAGCCGCCATGGCCGCGTCCCACTTCAAGGCCGACAACCTGACGGCCATCCTCGACTACAACAAGTTCCAGGAGACCGGCCCCATCAGCCGTGAAATGGCCCTGGAGCCGCTGGTCGACAAGTGGCAGCAGCTTCGGCTGGCACGTGATCGAGGCCGACGGCCACGACTTCACCAGCCTGCTCGACGCGCTGAACGAGGCCCGACAGATCGAGGGCCAACCCTCCATCATCATCGCCCACACCATTAAGGGCAAGGGTGTTTCGTTTGTGGAGGCAGATTTCACCTTCCACGGCCGCGCCCTCACACCAGAACAGGCCGAGTTGGCCCGGGAGGAGATCAATGCAAATCGGTAAGGAAGCCGGACTCAAGCCCTATCATGCCCCGCTGCGCAACGTCTTTGGCGACGCGCTGCTGGCTGTGGCCACGGAAAACCCGCGGGTCGTCGTCCTCGACGGCGACCTGGGCAATTCGACCAAGGCCGACACAGTACGCCATGCGTTCCCGGAGCGCTTCTTCAACATCGGCATCGCCGAGAGTAACCTCGTGGGCATCGGCGCGGGCTGGCCGCCTGCGATCTGATCCCCTGGATCACCAGCTTTTCGTCGTTCCTGCTGTGCAACGCCTATGACCAGATTCGTCTGGCCGTGGCCATGTCCAACATCAACGCCAAGGTGCTGGGCAGCCACGGCGGCATCACCCTGGGCAAGGACGGCCCCACGCAGATGGGCATCGAAGACCTGGCCCTGGTCGGCGGCATGCCGACTTTCGTCATGCTCGTCCCCAGCGACCCGGCCTCCATGCACGCCGCCGTTCGCGCCGCCACGGACCACGTCGGTCCGGTCTGGCTGCGCTCCAGCCGCGTCCAGCTGCCGGAGATCTACCCCATGGGTGAGGCGCCGTTCGAGATTGGCAAGGCCAACGTCGTCCGCGAAGGGCGGCGACGTGACCATGATCGGCTGCGGCATCATGGTCGCCATGGCCCTCGACGCAGCGGCCGTCCTGGCCCGTGAGGGCATCGAGGCCCGCGTGCTCGACATGCACACCCTGCGGCCGATGGACCGGGAAGCCATCGCCAAGGCCGCCCGCGAGACCGGGGCCATCGTCAGCGCCGAGGAACACCTGCTGACCGGCGGCATGGGCAGCAACATCGCCCGCATCGTGGCCGAGAGCTATCCCGTGCCGATGCGCTTTGTGGGCCTGGCCGACACCTACACCGAATCCGGCGATCCCTATGACCTGCTGAAGAAGTATCATCTGACTGCGGCCGACATCGCCCAGGCCGCCCGCAAGGCCTATCTGGCCAAGCAGCAGTCGGGCAACGGGAGGGCATGATGCGCATCCGACAGGAGCTGACGCAGCGCGCGGCCGAAAACCGGCCGATTCGCGTTGGGGCCAGCGGCGCGGACTGGATGGGCAGCGGCTTCATCGCCGCCATGGCCCACGTGCCGGGCATGGCCGTCACCGTGCTGGCCGACGAGAACGTCGGCCGCGGCGCGCGCGGCGTTTCTGAGCGCCGGCGTGCCGCGCGAGGTCAGATCGTTGAAGCCGACAGCCCCGGCGCGGCGACCGACGCGCTGCGGCACGGGCAAGCGGGTCATCACCGGCTCCTACGCGCTGGCGGCGCAGCTGGAGGACGTCGATATCGTCACCGACGTCACCTGGTCCCCGGCCATCGGCGCGGAAACGGCCGCGGCGGCATCGCCCACGGCAAGGACATCGTCCTGATCAACATCGAGGCCGACGTGACCGTCGGTCACATACTGAACCAGCAGGCCAGGGAGGCCGGGGTGCTCTACACCGTCTCGTCCGGCGACGAGCCCGGCTGCCTGATGGAACTGGTCGATTTCGTGTCCAACCTGGGCTACGAGATCATCGTCATCGGCAAGGGCAAGAACAACCCGCTCAACCCGGCGGCCACGCCCGACACGGTGGCCGAATCGGCGCGCAAGGCCGACAAAGACCCCTATCAGGTGGCCTCCTACGTCGACGGCACCAAGACGATGTTCGAGATGACCTGCGCCGCCAACGCCACCGGCTGCCGCCCCATGCAGCGCGGCATGATCGGCCCGGAAGCGACGCTGGAGACCGTCTCGCAGATCTTCGCCCTGGAGGAAGACGGCGGCATCACCCGGTTCCCCGGCGCGGTGGATTTCGTGCAGGGCAATTCAATGGCCGGCGGCGTCTTCGTCACCGTGCGCATCACCGACGACCGCATTCGCGCCGACCTGGAGTACCTGAAGGTGGGCAAGGGCAATTACTTCACCTTCTTCCGGCCCTACCATCTGTGGTTCCTGGAAGCGCCCATCTCCATCGCCCGGGCCCACCTGCTGGGCGAGCCGACGCTGGTGCCGCTGGCGCGAGCCGGTGGCCGATATCATGACCTTTGCCAAGCGCGACCTGTCGCCGGGCGAGACGCTGGACACGTTCGGCGGCTACGACTTCCACGGCGTCATGGACGAGGCCGATGTGGTGCGGGCGACCAACGGCCCTGCCGGTCGGCCTGGCCCCCGGCGCGCGCGTGGTCCGGCCCGTGTCGGCCGGTGCCATCGTCACCTGGGATGACGTAGCTCTCGATGAGGGCAGCACCGTCGTCCAACTGCGCCGGGCGCAAGACGCGATGTTTGCACCGGCCACAGCATAGAGTAGGATGGGAGCGGGTGGCAAGTTGCACGTGGCACGTGGCACGTGCATGCGACCTGCACCTTGCAACCTGCATCCTCACTTTTAGACCACGGAGGTTCTTATGCGTATCGGCGTTTTCACTGCACTATTTCAACAACTTCCCCTTTGAAGAAGCGCTCGACAAGGCGGTCGCCGCGGGCGTGACGGCCGTTGAGATCGGCGCGGGCGGCTATCCCGGCAGCCAGCACTGCCGAGTCGACGAGCTGCTGGCGAGCGAGAGCGAACGCCAGGCCTTCCTGGACGCCATTCACTCGCGCGGCCTGATCCTCAGCGCGCTCAGCGTGCCACAACAACCCGCTGCACCCCGACCCGGCCGTGGCCAAGGAGGCCGACGAGGTATTGCGCAAGGCCATCCGGCTGGCCCAGGCGCTGGACGTGCCGGTGGTCAACGGCTTCTCCGGCCTGCCGGCGGGCGCGCCGGGCGACACGATGCCCAACTGGGTCACCTGCCCCTGGCCGCCGGAGTTTCTGGGAGATGCTCGACTACCAGTGGAACACCGTCGCCATCCCCTACTGGCAGGCGATGGAGAAGTTCGCCGCCGACCACGGCGATCAAGATCGCCTTCGAGATGCACCCCGGCATGCTGGTCTACAACGTCGAAACGCTGCTCAAGCTGCGCGACGGCGACCGGCCCGGCGCTGGGCTGCAACTTCGACCCCAGCCACCTGTGGTGGAACGGCGTCGATCCGGTCGCGGCCATCCGCAAGCTGGGCGACGCCATCTTCCACGTCCACGGCAAGGATTGCTACGTGGACCATCTACAACGTCAGCGTCAACGGCTGCAACGACAACAAGCCCTACGACCAGATCCTCGACCGGGCCTGGACCTTCCGCACCATCGGCTACGGCCACGGCGCGAAGGTGTGGAAGGACTATTGTCAGCGCCCTGCGGCTGATCGGCTATGACTATGTCATCTCCATCGAGCACGAGGACGCGCTGATGTCCAGCGACGAAGGACTGGCCAAGGCCATCGCCCTGCTGCAAGAAGCGACGATCTTCGAGGACCCGGGCGAGATGTTCTGGGCCTAGGGAGACGACCCCAGGTGCAAGGCACTTCGAAGTGCCTTGCACCTGATGAACATCATGAAGATCGTCACCCTCGACCCCACCACCTGGCAAGACGGCCAGGGCTATCGCAAGAACCGGCTGCTGACGGCCGATGACCTGCGCCAACCGGGAGACGCTGTTGCAAATTGTCAGCATCCCGCCCGGCAGCCACGTGCCCGACCACCATCACCGCACCTCCATCGAGGTCTACCACGTCCTGCGCGGCACGTGCGAGATCGCCGTGAACGGCGACCTGATCACCGTCGGGCCGGGCGACACCATGCTCATGGAACCGGGCGACGTCCACGCCCTGACCAACACCGGCGAAGAGTCGTTCGAGCTGCTGGTGTTCAAGACCAAGCGGCCGATGGGGATACGGTCTGGGATTGACGCGCCGAGCCACTTCTCGCCCCACGCCAACCTAATTTGTGTTAGACTTCGGGGCCATGACCCCGCCGGACATCTGCCTCACCGTCAGCCAGTGCGCCCTGTTCAAAGACCTCGCGCCGGAGAGCTGCAATGCCGTCATTCAGGCCGGCCGGACCTATACCCTGCCGCCAGGGGCGTTCTTCTTCCACCAGGGCGATGACTCGCGCATGCTCTATGTCATCGTCGAGGGCCGCGTCAAGCTGACCAAAGTGACGGCCGACGGCCAGCAGGTCATCGTCAACGTCTTTGGCCCCGGCGAAGGGCTGGGCATCATCGTCGCCCTCAATCACACACCCTACCCCGTGTCGGCCGAAGTCGTAGAAGACGTGCACGGCCGTGGGCTGGGAGTCGCGAGCTGATGCTGGGCCTGATGCAGGACAACGCCCACCTGGCGCTGAACGGCATGGCCCTGGTCGGCAAGCGCTTCACCCAGATGCAAAGCCAGTTCGAGGAGCTGGCCACCCAGCGCGTCGAGCAGCGCGTAGCCCGCACCATCCTGCGCCTGGTCCGCCAATTCGGCCGTCGCACCGAAGAGGGCGTCCTCATCGACATGGCCCTGACCCGTGAAGACATCGCCCAGATGTCGGGCACCAACCTCTACCAGGTCAGTCGCATCCTCAGCCGCTGGGAGCAGGCCGGGTATATCAGCACCGGCCGCAAACAAGTGACGCTGCTCAAGGCCCACGAGATCGTCGCCATCGCCGAAGACCTACCCGACAAGCCCGCCGGCGCCCCCCTCTAGCGCGTTTTCCACCACTCTCTCGATCGGTTCCGAATGCTTCTGATGGGATCGTTTGCATTTCTGCAACGTTGCCCGCCGTCAATCTCCATTAAGCTTCTGTCAGAGTTGCTCATATTATGACAAACTCCGCGCCACCGGCGGGGAGACAGGAGTGAAGAAGAGGATGAAGCTTCAGAACACATCAAAGTCCAACAAGATGCTGACTTACGTGACCGTGCTGCTGGTGCTAATCGCCGCAGCGGTGTTGATCGTCAGCTGCCAGGACGCCGACAGCAACGACGCGACTGCTTCCGGCAACGGCAGCGGTGAAGTCGCCGGATCAACGGCCGACCTGAACGCCATTGCCGAAGCGCGGGGCCTGACCCCGGCCGACATGGCTGCGGCGCTCAAGACCTATACCCCCAGCGGCCAGCATGATCCCTACATCATGTTTGCCAGCGGCGGCCATTCCGGCCAGATGTTTGTCATCGGCGTGCCCTCCATGCGCATGATGAAGCACCATTGCCGTCTTTACGCCGGAACCGTGGCAGGGCTTTGGCTATGGCGAATCGAACTCGATGCAGCGTACTGGCTGAAGGTAACCCGGAAGGCGCCAACCTGACCTGGGCCGACACCCACCACCCCGCCCTGAGCGAGACAGACGGTGACTACGACGGTCAGTTCGTGTTCATCAACGACAAGTCGAATGCCCGCCTGGCCGTCATCGATCTGCGTGACTTCGAGACCAAGCAAATCGTCAAGAACCCCATCGCCCTGAGCGATCACGGCGGCAGCTTTGTGATCCCCAGCACTGAGTGGATTATCGAAGGCGGCCAATACGCCCAACCGCTCGGCTGGGAATACAGTTCGATCGACAACTACGCCGACGACTATCGCGGCATGGTCACCTTCTGGAAGTTCGACCGCGAGGCCGGCCGCATTGACCCGTCCGTCTCCTTCGCCATGGAACTGCCGCCCTACTGGCAGGACCTGTGCGACGCGGGCAAGCTGGTCAGCGAGGGCTGGATCTTCTGTAACTCGATCAACACCGAAATGGCGACCGGTGGCGTGGAAGACGGCAACCCGCCTTTTGAATCCGGCGTTTCCGCAGAATGACATGGACTACATGCACATCATCAACCTGGTGAAGGCCACGGAAGTGGCTGCCGCCGGCCAGACCGAGGACGTGAAAGGCTTCCCGGTCATTCCGCTGGAAACCTCCATTGCCGAAGGCATCCTCTACTTTGCCCCCGAACCCAAGAGCCCGCACGGTGTCGACGTGGCGCCCGGCGGCGACTATCTGGTCGTCAGCGGCAAGCTGGACCCGCACGTGACGGTCTACAGCTTCGAGAAGATCATGAACGCCATCGCGGCGGGCAACACTCACGCCGGATCGAGTTCGGCGTGCCGATCCTCGACTTTGACGACGTGATGGAAGCCCAGGTAGAGGTTGGCCTGGGGCCGCTGCACACGCAGTTTGAGCCCCAACGGCTATGCCTACACCAGCCTGTTCCTGGACTCGGCTGTCGCTCGCTGGACGCTGGGTGGCCCGTATCGGCGACCTGAACGAGGAAGAGGACTGGACCCTGGTCCAGAAGACCCCGGTGCAATACAACATCGGCCACCTGTCGACGGCCGAGGGTGACACGGTCAGCCCCGACGGTGGCTATCTGGTCGCCATGAACAAGTGGGCCATTGACCGCTTCTCCAACGTCGGCCCACTGCTGCCGCAGAACTTCCAGCTGCTCGACATCTCCGGGATCGGGAACCAACATGCCGCTGCTCTATGACATGCCCATCGGCGACGGCGAGCCGCATTACGCCCAGATGATCAAGGCCGACAAGCTCGACGCCGTGGGAAGTCTATCCCGAGGTCGGCTGGAATCCGCACACACAGTCCGTGGATCCGAACGCGCCGCAACTGGGCGAAGAAAGCATTGTGCGCGACGGCAACAAGGTGGAAGTCTACATGACCGCCATCCGCAGCCACTTCACGCCGGAGCATGTCGAGATTAGACGAGGGCGATCACGTCACCTGGCACATCACCAACGTGGAACGGGCCTATGATGCCACCCACGGCTTCAGCATCCCGTACTACAACATCAACCTGAGCATCGAGCCGGGTGAAACCGTCACCTTCGAGTTCGACGCGACGGAACCGGGCGTCTTCTCCTACTACTGCACCGAGTTCTGCTCGGCGCTGCATCTGGAGATGACCGGATACATGCTGGTACAGCCGTCGGACCAGGCTTCGGCCGGCAACTAACTAGGTTCTACCTCCTTACCGACCAGGGATGCGGAGCCACGAGACTGGTCCGCATCCCCGGCCAACCTTAGCGCCAATGACCTGAGTTCAAGAAAGACTAACTGCCATGAGTGCGATCAAAGATATTGCCGGGCCGCGCGTGCCCACTGACTTAACTGAAGAAGAGAAGAAGCGCTACCGGATACCGTCCATCCTGTTTGCAGTGGCGGCCGTTCTGCTGCTGATCTCTATCTTTCTGCCCTATTGGAAGATGACTCTGGAGGCGCCGCAATATCCGAAAGGTCTTGTCGGCTATCGTCTACGTCAACCGCCTCGAAGGTGACATCAGCGAAATTGACGGCCTGAATCACTACATCGGCATGCGGCCGCTGGGCGAGGCAGCCGCACTGGAACGCAGCGTCAGCATTGTCGCCATCGTCGTCCTGGCCCTGCTGATGTCTGGCCGCCATCTTCATCCACTCCAAGTGGGTGACGCTGCTGGTGCTTGCCGGCCATTGTCATGCCCTACCTGTTCCTGGCCGACATGTATTTCTGGATGCGTAATTTCGGCTTGAATCTGGACCCAGACCGCGCCGCTGAGCGGGGCGATCGAGCCGTTCGTGCCACCCATTCTGGGCGAAGGCCTTGTCGGCCAGTTCAAGACCATTGCCGACCTCGCAGATCGGCCTCTACCTGGCCTTTGCCGCCAGCTTCATCGTCATCGCGGGACTGTATTATCACCGGCGGGCCTACAAGCCGCTGGTCGACGAGGGGCTGTAGACCGTGCTGACCAGCGGCACATGACGCGACCGGCCGCGATTCTCGCGCGTACTGCTGGCGGCCTTCCTGCTGAGCTTGTCCGGCGTTGATCCGGCGCAGGCGCAGGGCGGCACGGATACCACGCCAGGCGATGGCGACGATACCGGCCGACGATCTGGCCGAGGCCATCGCCGCCGCCATGCCCGGCGACACGATCCATGTCGACGGCGGTCGTATACAGGGCAATCTGATCATCGACAAGTCGCTGACGATCATGGGCCACGACTGGCCGGTGATCGATGCCCTGTCATCCGGCACGGTGATCAAGGTCATCGCGGCCCCGAACACCACGATATCCGGCTTCGATATTCGCAACAGCGGCGATTCGCTGGACCAGGAGAACGCGGGCGTAGATGTGCAGGCGGAGAACGCCGACCATTGCCGGCAATCGCTTTTCCCGAGACACTGTTCGGTGTCTTTCTCAGCCAGGCCCACGGCAGCGTCGTCCGCGACAATGTCATCAACAGCATGGGCGACCTCGATGTGGCCCGCCGCGGCGATCCCGGTGCGCATCTGGTCCAGTAATGACGTCATCCTGGAGGGCAACACGATTGACGCCGGACGCGACGTGGTGCTGTGGTACTCCGAGCGGATGACCATTCGCAACAACGACATCACCAACGGCCGCTATGGGCTGCACTTCATGTACTGCGACGACGCCATCATCGAGCGCAACCGCCTGTTGCACAATTCGGTCGGCGCTTACCTGATGTACAGCCGGCGGCTGGAAATGCGCAACAACACGGTGGCCTTCAACCGCGGGCCTTCGGGCTACGGCATCGGCATGAAAGACCTCGATGACGCGCGGGTGGAGGAAAACCTGTTTCTGGATAACCGCGTCGGCGCCTATCTGGATGGCACACCACGCGAGGTAGACGGCACCGGCCATCTTCCGCCAAAACGTCTTTGCCTATAACGACATCGGCATCGTCATGCTGCCGTCGGTTAAGGGCAATGAGTTCTATGACAACAGCTTCGTGGACAACGAACAGCAGGTGGCCATTGCCGGCAGCGGCGCCCACCCGGAGAGCAACGCCTGGACGGTCGACGGCCGCGGCAACTACTGGTCAGACTACGGCGGTTATGACGCCAACGGCGACGGTCGGGGGGAGATGGCTTATCGCTCAGACAAACTATTCGAGAATTTGTCCGAGGCGCATCCTGACCTACGGCTGTTCCTCTACAGCCCGGCCATCGATGCCGTGGAATTTGCGGCCAAGGCGTTCCCGCTGGTCAAACCCCAGCCCAAGCTGGTCGATGAGATCCCCCTGACCGCGCCGCAAATCCCGGACGGCGCGCCGCCGCTGCCCCGTGCCACGACCTCCCTTTGGTGGGCCATCGCCCCGGCGCTGCTCATTCTGGCTCTGGCCATCGCCTGGTGGCCACGCTGGCGGCAGAGCCACTACCGGCTGGGCCACGAGCAGACCGGCAAAGCGGCTCGAACCGCAAACGTCCTGATCGGCGGGCGAAATGAACACTATGATTGAAGTAACGAACTTAACCAAGCAATTCGGCGCCCTGACGGCCGTGGACCAGCTTTCCTTTCAGGTAGTACCCGGCGAGGCCGTGGCCCTGTGGGGGGCCAACGGCGCGGGCAAGACGACCGCCCTGCGCTGTGTCCTGGGTCTCATGCCCTTCGAAGGCGAGGTACGGCTGGACGGGCTGGATGTCAGCCGGGACGGCAAGCAGGCGCGCCGCCGCATCGGTTTTGTGCCCCAGGAGCTGATCCTTTCACGACGACCTGACCGTGGCCGAGACGATTACGTTCTATGCCCGCCTCAAGAAGGTGCCCGGTGGCACCGACTTCACCGAGCTGCTGGAACGCCTGGCGCTGATCCCCCACGTCGACAAGCCGGTGCGCGATCTGTCCGGCGGGCTGAAGCAGCGTCTGGCTTTGGCCCTGGCCCTGTTGGCCGACCCGCCCATTTTGGTGCTCGACGAGCCGACATCCAACCTCGACATTCGCGCCCGCGAGGACTTTCTCGGCCTGCTGCACGACCTGAAGGAGGCCGGCAAAGCGCTGCTGTTTTCGTCGCATCATCTGGAAGAAGTCACCGCCCTGGCCGACCGCGTGCTGCTCATGGAAGCCGGTCGCCTGGTGGTCGACGCACCGCCCTACGAACTGGAAAAGCGGCTCGGCTGGCAGTCGACCCTGCATCTCTATCTGCATGCGGCGGCGATTGACCCGGTGCTCGACATCCTGACCGAGTCGGGCCTGGCCGTCAGCCGTAACGGCCGCGGCGTGCGGGTCCAGGTGGCGCCCGGCGAGAAGGGCAAAGTGCTGCGCACGCTGCACGAAGCCGGCTATGAAGTGGAAGATTTCGCGGTTGAATAGCCGCTGACGAGGATGAACATGGTTGACTTTGAAACAGTGATGACCCTGACCCAGAAAGAGGTGCGGGACGCGCGACGCAACCGCTGGTTCCTGCTCTACGCCGTGGCCTTCACCGGCCTGTCGCTGGCGCTGGCCTGGCTGGCGCTGTCCGGTGCGGGCAACTACGGTCTGGCCGGTTACGGCCGCACCAGTGCCAGCCTCATCAACCTGGTGCTGCTGATCGTGCCCCTGATGGGCCTGACTCTCGGCGCAATGAGCCTGGCCGGGGAGCGCGAGCGGGGCACCCTGCTCTACCTGCTGGCCCAGCCGATCAGCCAGGGCGAGTTGCTGCTGGGCAAGTTCGTCGGTCTGGCGCTGGCTTTGGTGGCGGCGCTGGGCCTGGGCTTTGGCCTGACGGCCGTCTTGCTGGCGGTCAGCGGCGGCAGCGCCGATGTCATGACCTACCTGACGCTCCTGCTTCTGGCCTGTCTGCTGGCTGTGGCCAGCCTGAGCATTGGCTTTCTGATTTCAGCCTCGGTCCAGCGCGGCTCCACAGCCGTGGGCGTGGCGCTGTTCGTGTGGTTGCTGCTGGTCTTCTTTGGCGACCTGGGGCTGATGGGCACGAGCATCGCCCTGCGGCTGGATGTCAATCAGCTCTTGGCGCTAGCCATGACCAACCCGCTGCAGCTGTTCAAGATCGCCGCCGTGCTCAATCTACGCCAAAACCTGGAAGTGTTGGGGCCGGTGGGCGTCTATGCCTATCGGACCTACGGCAATCAGCTCATGCCCCTGCTGATCGGCCTGCTGGCTCTGTGGGGCATTGTTCCGGCGGCGCTGGCCGCCTGGGTGATGAAGAAACGAGGTGTGATGTGAGACAGTTAAGCCGTGTATTTTTTGCGGTCGGGCTGATGCTGCTGCTGGGCGCCTGCAGCCAGACGGCCGACACGACCCAACCACCGGAGATAGCCTATGGGCAAGACGTCTGCGACAACTGCAACATGCTCATCAGCGAGGAGAAATTCGCCGCGGCCTACTGGACGGCCGATGGGCGGGCCCGCCGCTTCGACGACATGGGCGAGATGCTGAGCTACATGCAGTCGAACCCGGAGGAGATTGCCTCGGCCTGGGTCCACGATGTGAACAGCGCCGAGTGGCTCCCGGCCGAGGATGCATACTTTGTGATGAATTCCGGCCTGATGACGCCGATGGGCACGGGCATTGTCGCTTGCGGCTCGGAAGATGAAGCTGCGGCGCTGGCCTTCGGTCAGGACGGAGCGGCTGTCATGACCTTCGACGAGTTAATGGGCATGAACATGGCCGCGCCGATGGGCGGCATGTCCCCCGGTGGCTAAACAGCCGGGCGAACGAGTTACTTACCGCACGGTCAATCTGTGCCATACCAATTCAGTTAGAGGAGTAAGACATGTTGTTTTCCAAGCGAGTAGTAGTCGGATTTATGTTGATGGCGTTGCTGGCCCTGGGGCTGGCGGCGTGTGGCGGCGGGGGCGACAGCGCTTCCAGTGGCGAGGGCCAGAGCGTCGCCAGTGGGCCGACGGACAGACCGCCCAGCGTGGGCGATGAGGCCAAGGGTGAGGAACAGTTCAACGGGCTGTGTATCGCCTGTCATGGGGCCGGTGGTGTGGGCGTCGATGGTCTGGGCAAGCCGTTCACCACCAGCGAGTACTTGCTAACCGTATCGGATGAGGAGCTGCTGGCCTTCATCAAGACCGGCCGTCCCATCAGTGATCCGCTGAACACGACCGGCGTTGACATGCCCCCCAAGGGCGGCAACCCGGCGTTGACCGACGAACAAATCCTCGATATTATCGCCTACATCCGCACGCTGCATGAGTAGGTGACGGACCTAAGTGACAGACTGTCATTCGCGAGGTGACCTATGCCCGAGGCAGGGCAGTTGGCCGAAATGAAGATCAGTGAGGTGTTGGCGCAGTGGCCGGCGACGGCTGATGTGTTCCACAAGCACGCCATGGCCTGCGTGGGCTGTGTCGTCGCGCCGTTTTACTCCATCGCCGACGCGGCTAACGTCTACAGCCTGCCGGAGGATGAGTTCATCGCCGAGTTGTCGGCGGTGATTGATGAGGGTGAGCAGGCGGACGGCCGGTAGCCATCGCCGCACCTGTCAGGCAACAACCAGCCGGGTCTTCGCGTGAAGGCCCGGCTTTTTTATTGGGCGGGGTTCGTGTGGGTTGTAGCCTACTTCGTATACTCGGCCGCCAACGCCTGGGCCACACGGCCGATCAGATCATACGGAATCGGCTCCGACAGCGGGAACTTCAGGTTACCCTTCGGGCCGCGGAAGGGCTCCAGCGCCGCCGCCAGGGCCTCGTCGCCGGTGACGGGTGGGTAAACGCCGATATGGTTCTTAAAGGCGGCAAAGTAGATGAACACCGACTTGCGCTTGAAGGCGGGCATCTGGTAGCTGATGGCCTCGGTGGCGTCGGGGACGGTTTGCCGGATCGTCATCCGTATCTCTTCCAGGATGGGGCGCACCTCCGGCGCGGCCGAGGCGATGTAGGCGTCAATCGATGCAAAGTACGGGCGTTCGCTCATGATAGCTACTCCCAAATGTTTTTGGTCTATTTTGGTTGCGGGTTCCGTTCCAGCCCCGCCACCACCACCACCTCATACGACTGCGGCCGGACGTCTACCGGACGGGCCTCGACCAGCGCAAAGCCCAGCTCCGCCAGCCCCGGCAGGTCCTTGGCCAGTGCGCCGATCTCCCCCACCACCACCAGCACCCGCGGCTGCATCCGCGACAGGCCGTACCACATGCCCTCGGTCAGCCCGTGGGCCGGGTGGTAGACCACCACGTCCGGCGCCAGCTCCAGGTCGGGCAGGACTTCTTCCTCATACCCTTCATACAGCGTGATGGTATCGAACGCGTCGAGGTTGACGATCATATCGCCTACGGCGTCGGGATTGGGTTCGATGACAACCACCTCGGCCGTTTGCTCCGCCAGCGCAGCCGTCAGCCAGCCGGTGTCGCCGGGCACTTCCAGGACAGTGTCGCTGGGGCGCAGGCTGCCCAGGGCAACGACGGCCGCCACCACCTGTTCAAACGCCGCCGGATGGGTAGGAAAGGGCACACCGGGCGAAACACGAAACGGCCGTCCGCGAAACGTGGCCTCGAAATAGGGATCGCCGATCAGCGCGGCGGCCGTTTGGTCGGGCAGAACGATAGCCACGGAGATGGGGAAATCGACGACCAGTTCCGGCGGCTCGACCTCATCCACGGCCAGCGCCGCCAGCAGTTCGTCGTCGTCACCCAGCCGCAGCGTCAGCTTGCGCAGATCGGGCAGATCGACATCGAGGTCCGGCAGCGCCGCCTGCAGCGTTGGTTCCAGCACGGGGCACTCCGTCACCGAGAATATGTGGCGCTCCACCGGCGACCAGTAGCCCAGCCCGCCCTCCTTGGCCGGAAACAAGCCTGCTTCATGCAGATAGCCATACGATTCCGGCGCGGCGGCAACAGGGGCCACGTTCGGCCGTTTGACCCCGCCCACGCGCTCCAGCTGATCCACGACCACGGCGTGCTTGGCCCGCAGTTGAGCGGCGTAGGTCATATGCTGCAGGTGGCAGTTGCCGCAGATGCCGAAGTGGACGCAGGATGGCGCAACACGGTCGGGCGATGGCTTGGTAACTTGCAGGAGTTCGGCGCGGGCGGAGCGTTTGTTGCTCTGTGGCAGGCGCACGCGCACCGTCTCGCCGGGGATGGCATAGGGCACGAAAACCGGACGGCCGTCCAGGTCGCGCCCCAGCGCCAGCCCGCCGTGGGCCATGTCGGTTAAGGTCAGGGTCAGGTCAGTCATGGGTGTAATTTATCCGCAGATGGGCGTAGATGCACGCAGCGACGGATTTAGCCTCCGGTCCTCATTCAACCCAACAGCCCCAGCGCCACCAGCATCGTGAACGTCAGAATAAACCAGTGAATCAGCCACGGATAGACAAACGACTGCGTCTTCCAGGCGATGAAGCCGAAACGCCGCGCCGCCGAAGATGGTGCTGAAGGTCTCCACGGCCGGCTTACCCAGATGCATGTAGGCGAAAGGCACGGCCTGCAGAAAAATGGCCGGGCCGGGTCCGAAATAGCGGGCAAAGGCGAACAGCAACAGCCCGCGCCAGATAAACTCCCAGCCAAACAGCTCCACACCGTTGAGGAAGACAATACGGCCGACGCCGTCCGGGGCCAGTTCCTCGTAGAAGGTCTGCATCTCCGGCGTGCGGGCCACGAACCACAAAATGACAGCCATAAACGCACAGCCAACGGCCGTCCAGACCAGCCCCTGCCGCCAGTCGCCCCAGCGAAAGCCGAAGTGGGACAGCGGTTCGCGATAGACGATCCAGATGAACAGCGCCGACCCGATGAAATAGAGCATGAAGCGATCGTAGGCCTTGGTGCCGGTGATGGGATAGTCGTAATAGTCGATCATCGGCACGATGACGCTGAAGATGATGAGCAGGGTCAGCTTGATGTCAAACTCGACCCCCAGCACCGTCACCCGTCCGTCGGCTAACTCAGACGGGTCATAGCGCGGGCGCGGGGGCAATGCCGACCAGCAACGTCAGGCGGGTGTCGCCCTCGTTGGCCACGCCGTGGATGAGACCCGCCGGTGCCCAGACCACGTCGCCCGGCCCGGCCGTCGCGCGCTCCTCGCCCAGCCAGAAGCGGCCCTCGCCCGCCACCACGTAGTAGAACTTGTCCTGGTCGGCATGGTCGTGGGGCGACTGCACCTGGCCCGGCTCCAGGCAGTTGACGCCCAAGAGCAGGGCATCGCCGCGAAACAGCGTGGTCTTGAAGAACTTGTCCGGTCGCGAGCCGGTGTGGTCAGCCAGTGACGTGATGGTAGTCCATGGTGAGCTGTGACCTCCGTGGGATGGGTTGGGGATGATTATAACGAAACGTGCCCTGTTTAGGTCATAAACAGGGCGCGTTGCCTTGTGAACTTGTATTGCCGGTTCAGCCCGGCAAGTTGAGGTCGATCTTAGACCGCCGGGACGCCGATCTCGACCATATTGCCGAGAACGCGTTCCATGGCCATGGTGTGGCTGCACACCTGATGCGAGCCGAAGTAGTTGCAGTCGCAGTGCCAGGCTCCCTGGTCATAGGTTACCGTATGGGTGGCGTCGTTGTCGCCCACGATGTTGACACTCAGCGAATCAAAATGGATTCGTGTGTCGCGCTCTTCTGCATAGAACTTCGCCTTCTCAATCTTGCCGATCATCCCGTAGTCCATATCTGCTTTCTCCTATCGAACTAATGTGAGGCAAACGGGTAAACAAAAAACGCACGCGGTGAGGCGTGCGTTCAGGAATTCTGTGCGAGATATGCTGTTGACATTATTTTCAGCACCATAAATGTAGTATAGCCACCGGGCGGGCGGTGTCAATGGAAATATCGGACGATTTGCCTACGCTCACCCGGAAAGTGACCGATCCAAGTTTAAAGATTTCTCATCGCGCCACAACCGGCGCCAGGCGTAGTTTGTCGTCCAGCCAGCGGCCGTCTTCGCCTACCAGATTCAGCCGCTGCCCGGTGGCCGCGTCGCGCACGGCGATCTGAACCGCCAGGGTCTGCCCGGCCAGCTCCGGCCCCAGCGGGATGTTATGCGTGTCGACGATGGTCTCGCCCGGCGCCCAGCCGGAGGTCGGCCGTTGTCCGTCTTGAGGTTGCGACTCATAAGACGCCAGCACCGTACCGTCCTCGGCCAGCAGCCGCACCTGCACCTCGTGGTCATCGAGATCGGCCTGCAGCGCCTGCCAATAGAGGGTCACGCCCAGGGCATCGCCCGCGATCGGCGTACGGCTGTCGTAGGCATAGCCCACCAGCTGCAGCCGGTCCTCGAAGACGTGGCCGGCCGGGTTGGGCAGCGTGGGATCAGGGACGGCCGTCTGGGGCACAAAGGCGATCTCGCCCAGCGGGAAGGCGTCGCCCAGCCCTGCGCCGGTGGCCGCGTCGGTAATGCCCAGACGATAGCTGTCCGCTCCCGGCGCATAGAGACCGGTAGAAAGCGTCACCTTGCTCGGCGCATAAGCCGTCTCCGGCACATACAGGCTCAGCCGCTCAACAAAGCGGTCGCCCGGCTGCCACTGGCTGCTGGGGAAGTTCCCCAGCCCCGGATGCGTGTCGCGCTGGGCCACCAGTGCGCCCGTCTCCTGATCAATGGCGTGGACAAACAGCAGATAGTCACCCGGTGGCTCGCCGGTCACTTCCCAATACAGCTCGATGGCGATGGGTTGGCCCGGCTCCACCGGCCCGGCGTCCACCCGATAGCCGCGCAGCTTGGCAAACGAGTCGAACTGAATATCGACCGGGTTGGGCACCACCTCGCTGGTGGGATAGGTATCCGGCTGGGCATAAGCGGGCGCCAGGTAAAACATCAGGGCCAGCCCGGCCAGGGCGGCCATGGAGACGGTTGTCATCCAGGCCAGCGCCCGTCCGGCCGCGGCCCGCTCCTCCGCGTCGGGATTTGGGTAATCCACAAATTCAGCCCGTAAAACATGCAGGATAGCCAGCGACGACAGCGCCGGGAAGAAGAAACGGCCCATCGGCCCGGCCGGACTGACCAGCAAGTAATTGAAGATGACCGCGAAAAAGACGGCCTCATTCAGCGCCAGCAGCGCCAGAGGCACGGTCACGGCGCGCAGCTCGGTCGTCTGCTTGCGCCGGAGATCGCCACGCCATACCCGGCCACGGCCGACAACGCCAGCAGCCGCAACCCCAGATAGGTGCCATTGGGCAGCGGGATCTGGCCGTAGCCAAAGCGACCCCACAGGCTGGTCCAGACATAGGGCAGCTCGCGGATGGCCAGGCCGAAGCTGTCGCGCGGGTCGCGCACGCCCCACAGCTCGGTCAGTCGCTCGAAGCCGGTCGGTTCGCCGTAGAGCAGCTGGTTGCGCGCAAACCACCACCCGGCCACCAGCAGCGACAGCCCGACGATGAGCGCGTTGGCCACCAGCCATTCGCGCCACTGCCTCTTGCGCCAGGCCACCCAGGTGACGGCCGCTTCGATGACAATGATGATCGCCGCCAGATTGAACTTACTCATCAGTGCCAGGCCGTACAGCAGCCCCAACCCCACGCCCCAGCGCCACGACAGGCCGCGCTCGTCCAGCAGCAGCTTGATGCAGGCGTAGACAACGGCCGCTCCGGCCATGGCGGCGATGACATCGTTGTTGATCGCCCCGGCCATATAGAGAAACATGGGATTGAAGGCGACCAACGCGGCCGATCCGGCGGCCACCGATCGTCGATCGGGCCAGATAGCCCGCGCTGTCAGCCAGGTCAGCCAGACCGTGGCCGCGCCAAAGAGCAGGTTGACGAAGCGGGCCAGATGCACCGCCAGCGCCTCGCCGCGCCAGGGGAAGGCCTCGTCCGCGTCGTGGAGATACTGGTTCTTGTTGTCGCTGCCGACCTCCCAGTAGCGATAGGCCCAGAAACGGGTTGCCGGGCGGCTCATAGCAAACATCGCGGCCGGTGTCGATGCCGCCGATGACCAACGCGGCTGTGGCGTAGAACAGCGGCGGGTGGTGGCCCTGCGTGCTGCAGGCCAGCTCGCCCTGCACCGGCAGCCGGTCAAGCTGGATGAGATGCTGGATGAAACGGTAATGGCGCAGCTCGTCGGTGGCCTCATGCAGCGGATTGGCGACGCTGTAGGCGATGCCCAGGATCAGGAACGCGGCTCACAATGGCCAGGATAGGCCAGTTGAAGGCCAGCACCGAGCGCAGACGGTCGTCGGCCGGGCGCTGGGGTTCGGCAGGGTGCACAGGTGCTCATCTACTGCCCGACCTCCAGCCGGATGTGGTCGGCACCGTCGCCGCGTCAGCACCCGCTCGCCGGTCAGGGGATCATACAAGCCGAACAGGACGGCCGCCGGGCTGCGCCTTCCGGCGCGCGCAGCCGATGTTGCTGCGACGAAAGCATCCCCAGCGTAGAGCGTGGACGGATCGACCCACAGGCCGTCGTCACCGGTCAGGAACGCGCCGGTCGCATCGACTAGTTGGGCAAAGACGTAGAGTCGTGGGCCGTTATAGACTCCCGGCGGCGGCGGGTTGCTGATCAATGGCAGCGGCGGCAGGTTCAGCCGGTCCGTCGGCCTTCCCAGCCCAGTTCCAGCACGCCGGTCGCCGGATCATAGGCCGCGCCGGTCCAGCACAGGTTATTGGCAAAGCACACCGGCGCTACCGTTCGCCGGCAGCGGCGGGTGATCGACCGCACCAACTGGTAGCCGCCGGCCAGCCCGGCTCTCCGGCAACGTCGTCAGGTCCGGCGCATAGGCGTTGGCCACGTCGGGATAACCGCTGAAACTAATGTCCGGCCGCAAGCAGCAGCGCCCGCTCCGGGTTATACCAGCGCGGACGAATCGCCGGATCACCGTCCAGGGCCACCGCCAGTGCCTCGCGATCCCACGGCCCGGCCAGCAAGCCGGTGATGCCGAAGTCGGTCGGTGCGGGAGTTGTCCGGATCAGACTGGACGAACGCGGCCACATCGCGCGATGTCGGCCCGATACAAGAAGCGGACCATGCCCCGCTGCGGCCATTCGCTGAAATAGTCGGGCAGATCGCGCAGCGCAATGGCGCCACCAGCAACTCCCCGCCAGGATAGCCAGCCAACACCCGTCGCTCACCCAGTCGCCCCCAGCGGGCCAGCGCCCCCACCGGCAGCGCGGCCAGCAGGTAGAACGCGGGCTGAGCCATGATCATGTGGCCCAGACTGGCCTCGGGCACGCTGAGAATGGCCGGGGAGATGCCCACCAGCCACCAGATGAGCAGGAATGCGGCGGCCAATTCCCCAGAGTCGCCGGGTGGCCGGTGACTGTCGTCGCAACCGCTCGGCCATGCGGCCGCAGCGCCAGGACGATGGCCAGCAGCACCCCGACCCAGAAGAATAGCGCGCCGACTGGGCCGAAGATCGGCCGTCCGGGGATGTTATAAAGCCACTCCGGATCGCCGCCGCTGTGGGCGGTGGCCAGGGCGGCGATGGTGTGATCGATAATGAGGCCGAAGTCGCCCGCCTGGGCCTCGATGAGCGGCAGAGCCAGTTCGCCGACGCGTCCCTCGGCTTCCGGCTGGGCGTCTGATGGCCAGAGCCAGCGGCACAGCTAGCGCCAGGCTACCAGCCAGCATAAGCGGCCATGCCGCGCCAACGGCCCGAAACAGCGGCCGGGCCAACACGGCCAGATAGACGGCAAAGGCCACCGGCACCAGCGGCACGCCCCGCCCGGCAAAATAGACGTAGAAGCCCAGCCCCAAACTCACGCCCGGCGCGAGCGAAAGTCGCGGCGCCGGTGGCCGAACCACGCCCAGCTTGCCGGCCGCGCCATTGGTCTGGGGCGCTTCCAGTCCGCGCCAGAAGAAATAGAAGGCCAGCAGCACAAACGGCGGGGTTAGCACGTGGCGAATACCGACACGGGCGAATACATCAGACCCCAGAAGCTGACCGCCAGCGCTCCGGCCGCGGCCAGCGCCACCCCCGGCCCGAACAGCTTGCGACCGACGACATAGGTCAACGGAATGGTCAGCGTGCCGATAATGGCCGACAGTAGCCGAATGCCCAGCGCGCCCGGCCCGAACCAGGCCAGGAACAACGCGTTGAGCATGTGGTACAGCGGCTCGTGGCCGGAGGCGTCGGGGTAATAGAGGGCGATGTCGCCGTCGAGAATATTCTGCGAGATGACCAGCGTCTCGATCAGTTCGTCATCGCGGAAACCGGGCGGCACGGCGTCGAGCTGCCAGACGCGCAGGAAGAAACCCAGCAGCGTGAAAGCGATGGCCCAGGTGGTCGGGCGGCGCACGGCCGCAGGATCAGCGCGGCCCATGTCGGTGACTGGTCTGCCGAACGGGTCAGGGCGACACTGGTCATCGGCGCCGATACCTCAATCTCGGCGAGCTGCACGTGGTCCGCCCCGTCGGCCGCAGCCGTTGGCCGTCGTCGTGCGTATACAGGCCGATGATTAAGGCATAGTGCCCGGCGGCGTGTCCGGCGGCACCGTGAAGCTCAGGTCTTGCAACAGCAGATCACCCGGCTGCCACAATTCACCCGGCGCGCCCAGCCGGTCGGCCTGGGCCACCACGCCGTCGGGGCCGACGAGCTGGGCAAACAGCATGGCGTCCGGCAGCGCCTCCGCAGTCGCCACCCGTCAACAAGTGCCAGCGTTGCGCATACCGGCTGCGGCCGGATCGTGGCCGTTCAGCTGCAGGTCATACCCCACCAGATCGGTCGTTGCGCCAAAGGGATGCGGGAAACCGGGAACACGGCAGGTCCTGTTCACCACGGCGCCGCCAAAATACGCGTCCGGTAGTCGAGATCGCCCGGTTGCCAGGGCAGGGTCGTCACCAGGTTCGCATTCGCCAAATAGGCTCGCAGCGTGTCAGGCAATGGGCGTGAAACCCGGCACGACCAGCGTACTTTGCCCCGGCGGCAACAGCAGACTCTGGCGGCCGTCGAACCAGCGCAGCCGCACAGCCGGATTGTCGACGGTCAGGGCGGCCACGGCCGGGCTGTGGAAGGGCCGGGGGTGATGGTCGAAACGGCCACATCGCCGTTCCCGAAGCGATCAATGTAGGCCAGCGCCGTCACCATGGCCGTCTCATACTGCACGCGCACTTCCGGCTCATTGGCCCAACGGCCGAAATAGTCGCGGGCCGTGCGCCACCCACCGGCCAATACCAGTACCACAGCCAGCCCCATCGCCACCGTGCGCGCCGTGTCGCGCCGTTCGTCGGGCAACCGGCGGGCCACCCAGCGGTGCGCCGTCCACCAACACCAGCGCCGGAAAGACATAGAGCACGGGCAGCAGCCCAATGGCCTGCGTCATGCTCAGCGCCGGGCCGGTGACCAGCACGGGACTCAGCCCGCCCACCAGCCATACCAGCGCCATCCACGCGGCCATGCCGCGACCGATCCCGGTTTCGCCCTGCCATAGTCCGCGCCCGGCCAACCAGCCCGCCCAGACGAGGCCGACGACGAACAGCAGGCCAACCACCGGCCCCAGCAACGGCCGACCGGCGATGTTGTAGCGCCAGGTCGGGTCGCCTTCCAGCGTGAACAGTTTCAGACTGCCCAGCACATTGCCCCACAGAGGGCCGAAGTCCCCGGACGCCGCGGCCGAGAGCGGCGCGCTCAGCTCGGCGACGCGCACCTCCAGGCCGGGATTGGCGTTCAGATGCAGCAGCAGCGGCGCGGCCACCAACAGGGCGATGATCAACATCAGGCCGGTCAGCGCCCACAGGCGACTCTGCCACGATCGCGTGGCCATCATGCGATAGACGACCACAGCCGGAAAGACCAGCCACAGCACGCGCGCCGGAATATAGGTGTAGGCAGTCAGGCCCAGCAGCACCCCGGCCACCGGGAACGTGCCCACATTGGTGATCCGGCGTGTAGGCCGGGCCGTCATCACCAACCCCCGCCAGAACAGGGTGGCGGCCAATACAAACAGCGCCGGGAGGGTAATTGAGCGCAGCGCCTGCCGCCCAGCCATGACCGACCAGAAGCCGACGGCCAACCCTGCCGCCGTCAGCAAGGCCACCGGCGCGCCGAACGCGCGGCGCGCCCAGGCGTAGGTTCCGGCAATGAGGATGAGGCTGAAGAAAGCGGCCGTCAGTCGGGCGGAGAAGATCGTTTCACCGCCGCCGGCCATCACGCCGGCTGTGGCGTAGTCATACAGGGGTTCACGGCCGTAGCCGATGGTGAAGTAGATATCGCGCGCACCGTCGACGAATGCTTTGGGCGGTAATGCCGTGGTCGGCTTCGTCATGGGTCATACCGGGCGGTATGCCGGTCATACCGGGCGGTATGCCAGTCATTCCAGGCGGTATGCCGGCCACGCCAGGCGGTACGTTGGCCAACCCCACCAGCCGGAATGCCGCGGCCAGCAGCAGGATGAGCGTCATCCAGCCGGTCAGGGCGGCGGTCTGTCGGGGGGCAACGGCTCCGGTCATGTGTGTGGGGCATGATACCGGTTGCCGGGGGGTATCGCAACTACGCTAAGTGGGCGTTTACTCGGCGGGGGAGAAACGCAAAGACGCCAGGGTGCAAGGTAAAGAAGGTTGCCCATCGTCCCTTGTCGTCCTGGCGCCTTTGCGCTGTTTCCCTTGCGTTAAGGCACTATCAACGGTTGCACCGGCGTGCAGAAGGTCGCCGTCTCGTTGTTGACGAAGTCATAGGCATAATACGGCCCGTTGATCTCGTCGGCGCGCACGGCGATCTGGTCCAGACCGCGCAGACCCTCGGGGATCGCGTATGTACCGGTCGTCACGCCGGTCGAGCCCGGAGTTAAAGGTGCCGGTCACATAACCGCCCGTGCCCAGCGTGCCCATGAAATTCATCAGCACGGCAAAGTCACGGTTGGGCGGGAAGGTGTCGCGGGTGACGATGGTAATGCTTTCATCGCGCACTACGGCGCAGATGTGCATGGTCGGCACAATCGTTTCCGTGGGCACCGCATTGCTGAACCAGTTGTAGGCAAAGTACGGCCCGCTCTCGGCGCGAATGGCAATGCGTTCCAGGCCCTGCAACGGCCGCGGAATGTTGAACGAGGCCATCAGTTCGCCGCCCGCACCGGTGTCGATCGTGCCCACGGGAATACCGTCGATGGCGTCGGTGCCCATGTGGCCCATTGTCACCAGGAACGAACGTCCGGCAGGGAAGTTGAAGGCCCGGATGGTCACCACTTGATCGGGAATGACCGATTCAATGGTGAACGACGGAACGCCCGGCCGCGGCGTCTCCAGGTTGTTATAGAACCAGTTGTAGGCAAAGTAGCCCTGGGCGCTCTCCAACCGCATGGCGATCTTTTGCGCGCCCTTGAGCGAATCCGGAATGAGATACGTGGCCGTGATAGGGCTGCCGGCGCCGGAATTGAGTCGGCCGACCACGGTGCCGTCAATGCCCAGCGTACCGTTGGGCCCCATGGTCACCACGAAGTCCTGGAAGGGAGGGAAGTCGGCCGTCTGGATGGTAACCGACACGTCGGTGACGACATCTTCAACGGTAAAGGTGGGCACTGCGCCCGACTGAGCCTGCGCTCGCGGCAAAAACGCCACCAACGCCAGCAGAACCACGCCGGCAACACCGGCCAGAAGCCACTGCGTCCCGCGGCGTGAAGTAATGGATACCGTCTGATTCCTCATGTGTACAAACCCCTCTGTTGGTTACCAACAACCCTGTGCTAATCATTCACTGGGTGATGGGCTGGAGCAGGCGTGCGTGGCGCATGTGATCCCCAGCCGAACCACCTAGGATGCATCATGCCACAGGCTAGAGGGACGCGACATGAATCGCACGTGAAAGGCTTACGGGTCAGCGCAGATTTCACGAGACCTTCATGGGCCTCGCCAACGAAGGGCTACTACGGGGAGGGGTAGGTGCGTTCAGTCGCGGCGACGGCGCGTCAGGGCTACGCCGGCCAAACCAATGGCGGCCGCCAGACCGACCAACGGCAGGGCGTTGCGGCCGCTGCGAGCGCTCCGGGCGCCAACACCCTTGGACGACACCGGGATGGTCGCCAGGCGCACGCCCGCCTCTTCCTTGACGGCCGCAAACCGCACCGGGTCCTGGCGCAACCGGTCGGCCAGGGCGCGCTTTTCGGCCACCATCTCGTCGGTGACGTATTCGTCGAACGACCGCAGCCCGGCGATCTGGAACTGGTGCTTCTTGAACAGGCGGTAGATCTCCTTCACCCGTTCCATGGTGATGTTGCGGCCGAGGGTATAGTCCTCGAAGCGACCTTCCATCGCCAGCAGCGCCGTCTCGGCCAGGCAGGCGTAAGCCGTCCCGGGCGGCAGGCCGATGTCATAGCCGAAGTCGATGTCGCCGGGGATGAGCACCTCGCCGCTTTCGATGACCAGCACGTCGGGGCGCAGGGCGGCCTCATCCGGGCTGATGTCAGGCGGCCGGGCCACGTCGCAGATGACCGCGCCGGGCTTGCATTGGGTGATGTCGACAATGCGCTGGCCAAAGGCCGACGTGGCGGTGACGATGAGGTCACTATCCGCCCAGATGATCGTCGGGTCGGGTGGCGATGGCCACCGTCGCGCCGGGGGTTTCTTCCTGGATGGTCCGCTTGAGTTCGATCAGGCGTTCCGGCTCAATCGACACCAGCACCACGTTGTAGATGGCCTGGGCCAGCAGCCGGGAACAGACCGACGCCGATGGAGCCGGTCGCGCCGATGATCATGGCCTTGCCCTGCGTCAGGTCAGTCGCGCCCATTTTGACCACGGCCTGCTTGGCGGCTTCCAGCGTGGCGGCCACAGTCAGGCTGTTGCCGCTGGTGATGGCGATGTCGGATTCGTGGGCCACGGTGATGCCCGCGTCGCCGACAACGCTGGTGAAGGCGCCCAGTCCCATGATGCGGGCGTTCCGGCGTTCGGCCATGCGCGCCGACTGATTCAGCCGATCATAGGTGAAACGCTCGCCGTGGCGCATCATCTGGCGCGGCGTGGCCCCCAGCGAGATGAGATGGCCCTCAATGCGCTGGCCGGTGGTGGGCGATTGACCGCCGGTGATGCGCGACAGGTAGAGCGGCGGCATGTAGGCCGCCACTGCCTCGACGATCTCGTCCGGCAGATAGCGCGTCCAGCGGAACAGCTTGTGGTTGTGGATGAACTTGACGTTGAGCGGGTGGATGACAAACGCAAAGCGATTGATGCCCGCCTCTTCCGGCTGCAAGTAGCGCATGGCCGGCTGCCAGTCCAGGTCGGCCAGCATGTCGAGGTAGGTATCTTCGGTCAACGGCGCGTGCCGGGTCGGGGCGCAGCGTGACCAGCACGGCTTCGATGACAGCCGCGGGCCAACGGCCGAGTTCGCCCTTGCCGTCCAGCGCGGGCATGAGCGTCACGACGATCCCTGCGCCGCGTCCTCGCAAATCAGCCAGATCGTCCTCATCGGCCGATTCAACCACAACCGTCTTGCGTTTGATCTGGCCCGGGGCAAAGCGGCGGATGGCGCCAATGTCACCGGCCAGGATATCGGCCCACAGGAAGCTGTCGCTGTTGGCGGCGGCGCCGTCGCCGTTGGCCGTTGCGGGATACAGGCGGTCGAATGGCGCCGTCCGCAGCTGGTCCAGCGTGGGACCGGCGGCCTGGTCGAGCGTGGCCTGGCTGCCCACACCGGGCACGGCCGGGAGGGCGAAGTAGATGAACGGGTCGGCATAGCGCAAGCCCGAACCACGGCGGCCCAATGCCTGGGCCAGGCCGGTGTGGTTGAGGCCGGGAACCATCAGCACGCGCTTTTGGCCGAAGATGCCGGGCTGGGCGCGGTCGGCCAGGATGACACCCCAGCGCTCCAGTCCGGCGCGTATGCCGTGGCCGTCAACCACCGGCGTTTGCCGGGCGAGGGCGGGCAGCGTGCGGCCGTCCTCGTGCTCACGCGTGGCGGAGCCCAGTTCCAGTAGGGCGGGCAACCCGTCGAGGGCAATGGCGTCCACGCGCCCGTCATTCTCGGCAATGAGCGCGCGCGCCCGATCCAGATCGCCGTCCACACCCACGTGGCGCAGGTGAAACGGTTGGCCCATGAATGAGACATCTTCCGTCTCCGAGTGGTTGTCGAAATGAATGATCAGGATTTGTTTAGCCACAGGCGCACCCCAGTCAAATGTCACCATAATGTCACTTTATTGACACCAAAAAGACACTGTGTTATAGTGTCGGCGATTGCACACAGGTATTGGCCGCATTGACTGACGGCCAGACTTCGACACAACGCCCACAGCCTGCAAGTTGAAAGCGTTGTGTCGAAGCCGGTTAAAACGAACTGTCAGGAGGTGATTGTCCCGACAAAATTCAACCCCTACTCTACCACAACATCGTCCGTTCTGTTGAGTTAAATCCGCAACCATCGCTCAAGGAGAAGATGCACATGTCACGCAAGACAAGTGGCCTGCTAATCGCCGGTCTGCTCGTAATTGTATTCGCGCTGGCCGCCTGCCAGCCGCAAACTGAAATCGTTGAAGTCACGCGCATTGTGACTGATACCGTGGTCCAGGAAGGCCAGACGGTTGAGGTAACGCGCGTCGTCACCGACACCCAGGAAGTCGTGGTGACGGCCACGCCTGCGCCGCCGGAGGAAATGTCCTCGGCCGCACCCGAACCCGACCGTATGGCGCGAAGCGTCGTTCGGCGAGCCGGACACCCTGGACCCCAACCTCGGCTACGAGACTTCCGGTGGCAACGTGATTCAAAACGTCATGGAGCCGCTGATCATTTCCAATTTCACCGACCCGACTTCTTTTGTGCCGGCTCTGGCTCTGGAAGTACCGTCGGTTGAAAACGGTCTGATCTCCGAGGACGGCCTGACCTATACCTTTAATATTCGCGACGGCGTGACCTTCCACGCCGGTGGCACGCTGGAGCCGCATGACGTGGCCTACACTTTCCAGCGCGGCCTCTTGCAGTCCGATGTCAACGGCCCGCAATGGCTGCTGATTGAGCCGATCATGGGCTACACCTCCGGCGATATCACCGAATCCATCGCCGAAGGCGCCTACGCCGGAGATAAGGAAAGCCTGATTGCCAACGCCACGGCCGAAGAGCTGGCCGCCATCTGCGAGACCGTCAAGTCCAAAATCGTGGCCGACGACGCCGCCGGCACCGTCACCATCAACCTGGCCCAGCCCTGGGGGCCGTTCCTGGCCACCCTGACCTCGACCTGGGGTTCCATCATCGACAGCGAATGGGCCATGGAACAAGGCTCCTGGGACGGCGACTGCGCCACCTGGCAAAACTGGTACTCCCCCGGCTCCGAGAACTCGGAACTGACCAGCATCATCAACGGCACCGGCCCCTACATGCTCGACCACTGGACACCCGGTGAAGAGTGGGTGCTGACGTCGAACGAGACCTACTGGCGCACGGCCGAAACCCCCAAGTGGGAAGGCGGCCCCTTCGGCGCTCCGGGGATCAAGACCGTCATCTACAACGTTGTTGACGAGTGGGGCACGCGCTTTGCCATGTTCCAGTCCGGCGACATCGAATGGGTGGCCACCAATCCGCAGGATGAAGTCCAGGTAGACCCGCTGGTCGGCGTCATCTGCGACGCCCAAACCTTCGAATGCGAAGCCAACCCGGAGAACCCCGACGGCATGTTCGTCAAGTACGTCAATCGACCGAGCGTCAGCCGGACCGATGCGTTCCTGACCTTCGATATTCCGCCGGATTCACCGTATCTCGGCAGCGGCACGCTGGACGGCAACGGCATTCCGCCAACCTTCTTCTCCGACCTGAACGTCCGCAAGGCCATGGCCACCTGCTTCAACTACGATCTCTATAACGAAGACGTGTTGCTGGGTCAGGGCGTGCGCAACAACGGCCCGATCATCGCCGGCATGCTGGGCTATAACCCGGACGGCCTGACGTATGATTACGACCCCGAAGCCTGCGCCGCCTACCTGGCCGAGGCTTGGGACGGGCAGCTGCCGGAGACGGGCTTCCGCTTCCAGATGGCCTTCAACACCGGCAACACCACGCGCCAGACGATCGCCGAGATCTTCCAGGCCGAGCTGAACGCCATCAATCCCGACTACATCGTCGAGACCATCGGCCTGCCGTGGCCCACCTTCCTGCGCTCGCAGCGCGCGTCGCAGCTGCCGATTTCGGTCAGCGGCTGGACAGAAGATATCCACGACCCGCACAACTGGGTGCAGCCGTATCTGGTCGGCACCTATGGCGGGCGGCAAAACATGCCCGAGGAACTGATGAATCAGTACGCCGAGTATGTCAACGCCGGTGTGTTGGCCTCCGATCCGGCCGAGCGCGAGCAGATCTATTCTGATTTGCAGCAGCTGTTCTATGAAACCGTGCCGCAGGTCATTCTGCTGCAGCGGACCACGCCGTGGTACACCCAGCGCTGGGTCGACGGCTACTACTACCGTGTCGGTCAGTTTGGGCGCGACTACTACGCCTACAACCTGGCGACCGAATAACCATGTCTTCCTCCTCTTCTATGGGTAATGACGGCCGACCCGGCTAACCCCCGGTAACCCCTACCGCCCCGGCATGAATTGCCCACCCACCCCCTCCCCGAGCGCAGAACGACGGGAGGGGGTGGCTTCCTACCCTGAACCAGATGAAACCTTCACTGTCACCATGTTGCCACTTGATTGCCCATCAGTTATACTGGTATCGTCATATGGCTGACTGAATCTGCCCATGAACTTTACGATTTTAGGGATTGATGACTTCGTCGATTTTGGTATTGCGCGTGTTTGCGCTATATTACACGCTCTGCCGCCGCGGCGTTCTGGGGAGTCCGGCGTTTTTTGGCGGCGGGTTTTATTCGGTATAGTTGGCTGAACATTACAAGCGCGCAAAGGACCCATGACACACTTACTTGAAGTCCGAGACCTAGTGACCCGGTTCTACACCGAAGACGGTGTGGTCCATGCGGTGAATGGAATTTCATTCACCCTGGACGAAGGGGAATCGATGGCGATTGTCGGCGAAAGCGGTTCCGGTAAGTCGGTATCGATGAAGTCGATGATGGGCCTGATCCCCAGTCCCCCCGGCAAAATCGAACAAGGTGAAGTCATCTTTAACGGTCGCGATCTCTTGAAGATCTCCGCCGATGAGCTACGCAGCGTGCGTGGCCGCGAGATGGCCATGATCTTCCAGGACCCGATGACCTCACTCAACCCGGTGTTGACCATCGGCATGCAAATGACCGAAGGCCTGGTGTTGCACCTGGGCATGAAACAGGACGAGGCCGAGGCACGGGCCGCGGAACTCATGGCCACTGTAGGATTACCCAACGCGGCCGATCGTCTCAATGACTATCCCCACCAGTTCTCCGGCGGCCAGCGACAGCGCATTGGCATCGCCATGGCCCTGGCCTGCAACCCCTCCCTCCTGATCGCCGACGAGCCCACCACCGCGCTGGACGTGACCATCCAGGCCCAGATTGTGGACCTGGTGTTGCGCCTTAAAGAGCAGTTGGGCATGGCGATTATCTGGATTACCCATGACCTGGGAGTCATCGCCGGGATGGTCGAGAAAGTGGCCGTCATGTACGCGGGGTACATTGTCGAGCTGGCCCCCATTCGCGGGCTCTATAAGCAAACGGCCCACCCCTACACCCTGGGCCTGCTGGAGTCTCTGCCCAAAATTGACGCCAAACGAAAAGAGAGACTCATCCCCATCAAGGGTCTGCCGCCGGACCTCCTGCATGAACCGCAGCGCTGTCCATTTGCGCCGCGTTGTCGCTATGCCATCGATCACTGCTGGCAGGAAAATCCGCCCCTGAAAGCCGTGGCCAAAGACCATTACACGGCCTGCTGGCGCTCGGAAGAAATCTTCAACGGGCTGCGCATCTTGAACGAACCCGAAGTGCTGGAGCTGCCGATGGCGGAGATGGTAGTATGACCGACATCACCACACCCAACACCGAAATCATTGATACAAACACCGTTGTCCAACCCGACACGGTGATCGCGCCCGGCACCCCAACCTCCGACCGCCCCGTTCTCATTCAAGTTCGTGACCTAAAGAAATACTTCCCGATTCGCCGCGGCGTCATGCGTCGTACGGTCGGCTACGTCAAAGCTGTCGATGGCGTGAATTTCGATATTTATCAGGGCGAAACACTGGGTCTGGTGGGCGAAAGCGGTTGTGGCAAGTCCACGGCCGGGCGTACCATCCTGCAGCTGGAAGAGCCAACCGAAGGCCATGTCATGTTTGGCGATCGCGACCTGGCCTCGTTGAACAAAAACGATATCCGCAAGGCCCGCCGCCATATGCAGATGATCTTCCAGGACCCGTATGCTTCGCTGAACCCGCGCATGACCGTGGGCAATATCATCAGTGAACCGCTGCAGATCCACGGCATCGGCGACTCGGCCAGCCGCAAGGATCGCGTCCAGGAGCTGTTGAAGGTTGTGGGGCTGAACCCCTATTTCGTCAACCGCTACCCGCATGAGTTTTCCGGCGGCCAACGGCAGCGCATCGGCGTGGCCCGCGCGCTGGCCACCAACCCCGCGTTCATCGTCGCCGACGAACCCATTTCGGCGCTGGACGTTTCCATTCAGGCCCAGGTTGTCAACATGCTCGACGACCTGAAGCAAGAGCTGGGCCTGACCTATCTGTTTATCGCCCACGACCTGTCCATGGTCCGCTATATCAGCGACCGGGTCGCGGTGATGTACTTGGGCAAGATTGTGGAGCTAAGTTCGCGCGACGAGGTCTATGACCATCCGTTGCACCCCTATACCCAGGCGCTGCTGTCGGCCATTCCCGTGCCCGATCCGGACAAGGAAACCGGCCGCAAGCGTATCATCCTGGAAGGGGACGTGCCTAGTCCGGCCAATCCGCCCACTGGTTGTCGTTTCCACCCGCGCTGTGCCTATGCCATAGACATCTGCCGCGAGGTTGATCCGGAGTTCCGCGACCTGGGGACAGCTGAGATCCCCCATATGGTGGCCTGCCACATTGCGGAACAGTTTGTTTAGTCATCACATTCAGGAGATTCGATTTCGGGCCAACTATGCCAGGACACGTCGCTCCGGTTGGGGCGGTAGGGGAAAAACAATCGTGTCCCACCCATCGTTGATCCGAAGGAGGTTGCGTAGGGAAAAGGATTCTTAGAAGAAGTGAACCACCGTTGTATTGTAACTATTTACCTTTAGAAGTTGGAGGAGACATCCAAAATGTTTGCTAAGAAGAAATTTGCGCTGCTCGTGGCTGCTTTGGGCGTTGTTGCCCTGGCTCTGGCCGCCTGTCAGCCCGCAACCCAGATCGTCGAAGTGACCCGCGTTGTCACCGAGACCGTTGTCGAGGAAGGACAAACGGTTGAAGTAACGCGCGTTGTCACCGAGAGCCAGGAAGTCGTCGTTACGGCGACTCCGGAACCCGTCGAAGAAATGAGCATGGGCACCGATGATCCGACGACCTATGTCGAGTTCACCTCCGGTGACATGGACACGGTTGACCCGGCGCTCAATTACGAGACCTTCGGTGGTTCCGTCATCCAGCAGGTCTACGAGACGTTGATTTGGTACAACTACAAGGACGGCACGTCCTATGTCCCGATGCTGGCCATGGAAGTTCCTTCCGTGGAGAACGGCCTGATCTCTGAGGACGGCCTGACCTACACGTTCAACATCCGCCCGGGCGTCACCTTCCACGAAGGCCAGACCCTGGAGCCGAGCGACGTGGCCTATAGCTGGACGCGTGGTTTGCTGCAGTCTGACCCGAACGGCCCGCAGTGGCTGATGATCGAGCCGATCATGGGCTACACCTCCGGTGACATCACCGACAGCATCGCCGAAGGCGCCTACGCCGGCGATCCTGAGGCTTTGTTGGCCAACGCCACCCCCGAAGAACTGGTTGCCGTTTGCGAACTGGTCAAGAGCAAGTTCGTGGCCGACGACGCCGCCGGCACATTCAGCGTGACCCTGGCCCAGCCGTGGGGCCCGTTCCTGTCCACCATCGCCCAGGGTTGGGGTAGTGTCATTGACCCCGAGTGGGCCGTTTCCCAGGGTGACTGGGACGGCAGCTGCGACACCTGGCAGAACTTCTACGCCCCCGGTTCCGAGAACAGCAAGCTGACGGCCGTCATGAACGGCACCGGCGCTTACGTGCTGGATCACTGGACCCCCGGCGAAGAAATCGTCCTGACCGCCAACGAGAGTTGGTGGCCGACCCCGGAGAATCCTCTGTGGGAAGGTGGCCCGGACGGTCCGGTGGCCATGAAGACCATCATCACCCGTCTGGTTGATGAGTGGGGCACCCGTTTCGCCGCGCTGCAGGCCGGCGACGCCGCTTGGGTGAGCGTTCCGACCGAGAATCAGCCGCAGGTTGACCCGCTCGTGGGCGAGATCTGTGATTGGGCGACCGGCGAGTGCGTCCCGACCGAAAACCCGGACGGTCCGCTGCGCAAGTGGGCGCAACTGCCTTCGGTCAGCCGTCTGTATGACGGTTTCCTGACCTTCGAGATCGATCCCGAATCCCAGTACATTGGTAGTGGCCAGCTGGACGGCAATGGTATCCCGCCGAACTTCTTCAGTGATGTGAACGTTCGCAAGGCCATGGCCACCTGCTTCGACTATGACCTGTACAACAGCGAAGCGCTGCTGGACGAAGGCGTCCGCAACAACGGTCCGATCATCCGCGACATGCTGGGCTACAACCGAAGACGGCCCGATGTACGAGTATGATCCCGAAGCTTGCGCTGAATACCTGGCCGACGGCTTGGGACGGCCAGTTGCCGGAGACCGGCTTCCGCATGCAGATCGCTTTCAACACCGGTAACTCGACCCGCCAGATCGCGGCCGAGGTATGGCAGGCCGAATTGGCCGCCATCAGCGACAACTACGTCGTAGAGACCATCGGTTTGCCGTGGCCGACCTTCCTGCGCTCGCGTAATGCGAAGCAGCTGCCGGTTTCGGTCTCCGGTTGGATCGAGGACATCCACGATCCGCACAACTGGGTACAGCCGTACACCGTTGGTACGTTCGCCGGTCGCCAGGGCTTGCCCGATGACCTGAAGGCTCAGTTCCAGGAACTGGTCAACGCCGGCATTCAGGCCTCCGACCCGGCTGCGCGTCAGGCGATCTACGAAGAACTGCAACTGCTGTGGCACGAGACCGTGCCGACCGTCATCACCTTCCAGCGTACGGGTAACCGCTACGAGCAGCGTTGGGTCGATGGCTGGTACTTCCGTGTCGGTCAGTTCGGTACTGACTACCGGACGATGTCGCTGATGGGTAACTAAGCACCCGCTTGACGTCCAGGCTTCGGCTTAGCGTCAGGTAGACACCCTGGTGGGGCTTTCGGCAACGAAAGCCCCACCAGGCGGAACAAGTCTGCAACCAAGACCTCAGCGCTGCACGCGTTGAAAAGCGAATAGCTCTGAGGTGTTTGTTTCAGAAAGATTAGCTGGTGGGGGATCGTGTATCCCCGGACCAGCCTCTAGTTGGCCTTAACATGCGATCGTCTAGTTTGCGTAATTTTGCCTGACGCTTAGGGAGAACACAGTATGACCGCTTATATCATCCGGCGACTCTTGATCTTGCCCCTGATTCTGCTTGGGGGTCACCATCCTCATCTTCGCGATGCTCCAGGTCCTGGGACCGGTAGAACGCTCGGCGCTCTACATCCGCGACATTCCCAAGACCGAAGCTCAATTGGCAGGCGTCATTGCCCGCTACGGCCTGGATCGGCCGTTCTACGAGCAATACTGGCGCTGGCTGGTGGGCACGACTGATTCCCAGACCGGTGAAAAGATCGGCGGCGTCTTACGCGGCGACCTGGGCTACTCCCGCACCGGCCGCGAGCCGGTGGTGGATGTACTGGTGCGAAGACTCCCGGCTACCCTTGAGCTTGCGCTCTGGAGCATGATCCCGGTCATTGTATTCGGCATATGGTTGGGCATGAAAGCGGCCCTCAACCATAACAAGCCGTTTGACCAGGCCGCTCGCGTTTTTGCGATTTTGGGGTGGTCGCTGCCCACCTTTGTCTTCGCCCTGCTCCTGCTGCTGGTGTTTTACGCCAAGCTGGACTGGTTCCAGCCCGGCCGACTTTCCACTGAATTTGCCCAGGAAGTCATCAAGCCCGGATTCACGCAATACACGCGCATGATGACGATTGACTCCCTGCTCAATCTGCGTTTCGACATTTTCATCGATTCCCTGCGACACCTCGTTATGCCGGTGCTGACGCTGGTTGTTATCCAGGTGGCGCTGCTGCTCAAGGTGACGCGCTCGTCCATGCTGGAAGAGATGCGCCAGGACTACGTGACGACGGCCCGCGCCAAGGGCCTGCCGGAAAGCACCGTCGTCAACCGCCACATTCGCCGCAATGCGCTCATCCCGGTCATTACCGTGGCTGGGCTGACATTGGCCGGATTGTTGAATGGCGTGGTCATCACCGAAACAGTGTTCGACTATCCGGGCATTGGCTCGTGGGCGGCCGCCGCCGCGCTGCAGCTTGATGTTCTGGCGATGTTGGGCTATGCCCTGTTTACGGCTGTGCTGTTCGTTGTGGCCAATCTGGTCGTGGACGTCATGTATGCTGTCCTGGATCCGCGCGTTCGTCTGAGCTAAGCAACGAGGCAATTTACATCATGACTGCAACTGACCCAACCTCCTTGCCCAATATTGCCTTCGGTGAAGGCGAACTGCGCGAGATGACCGCCCTCGAGAAGGCGCTCGGCCCGGAATGGGCCCGCATCTTCAAGGGCATCGTCACCAACCCGTTGTCCGTCGTCGGCATCCTGGTCATCACCGCCTTTGCGCTGGTGGCCATCTTTGCCCCGATTCTGGCCCCGCCGCCCAGTGAAAACTGGGATCCCATGCGTATCCCCCGCGACGGCTTCCGCGCCGAACCGCAACCACCGGGATCATCCTGGGAGCGCAACGCGCCCTATCGCATCCCGGCCTGGTACCCGGCGATTACCGGCAACGATGAGTGGGTCCACCTGTGGGGCACCACCAGTGGCCAGTATGACATCTGGTACGGCACGGTCTGGGGCACCCGCACCGCGTTTCTGGCCGGCTTTCTGGTCACGTTTACCTCAGCGGTCATCGGCATTCTCATTGGGGCTATTGCCGGGTTCTATGGCGGCTGGGTGGACGAGGGATTAATGCGCGTGGTGGAGATCTTCATCGCCTTTCCGTTCATTACCGGCGCGCTGATCCTGGCCTCCCTGCTGACGCCCATCTTCGGCCGAAGTATCTGGCCCGCCACGGTGGCGCTGATCATATTCGGCTGGACCGCCTATGCGCGGCAGATCCGCGGCGACATCCTGGCCACCAAAGAGCGCGACTACGTGTTGGCCGCGCGGGCCAGCGGCGCCAACGACTCCCACCTCATGTTGAAGCACGTGATCCCCAATGCCATGTTCTCGACACTGGTCATCATTTCGCTGAACCTGGGCGCCGTGGTGCTGTCCTTTGCCGCGCTCAGCTTCCTGGGCATTGGCTTGCCGGAAGGCTACGCCGACTGGGGCCAGGTCATCAGCTTCGCCCGCGCCTGGATTCTGACCCTGGACCAGAACTGGTACATCATCGTCTTCCCCGGCATGGCCCTGTTGCTCTACGGTCTGGGCTGGAACCTGATCGGCGACGCGCTGCGCGACATCATGGATCCCAAGCTGCGGGGTAAGAAAGCGTAATCCAGAACGGTTCGCATGAGACATGTCCGGCGATTATCGTAGTCTCCGGCATAGCGAGTTAAAATTTGAGTACAAGGCGGGCGACATCTTGTGGCCCGCCTTTTGTTTGCCCGTATGAAACTGAATCATCTGTCCCGGCGTGCCCTCAGGTGGGGAGCGCTGGGATTCCTACTCATCGCGCTGGCCGGCGCGTCGGCGACATTGGCCGAGGAAGGCGAGCGTGGCGGACCCAAGACGCCGCAGACGCCCATCCCGGTGGCCACGCCGTTGCCCGGCATGCCGGTAATCGACCGCCTGGCGCCGCCGCCCACGGTCGCCGCGCCTACCCAGGCCGACGAAGGCGCCCAGCTCTACTGGCTCCACTGCCAGCCCTGCCACGGTGACGCCGGTCAGGGGCTGACCGATGAGTGGCGCGCCCAATACCCGCCGGAAGACCAATACTGCTGGGACAGCGGCTGCCACGGCGATCGGCCGTATGAGAACGGCTTCACCCTGCCGTTCACGGTCCCGGCCGTCATCGGCGAGGGCACACTGACGAAATACCAGACAGCCGGCGGGCTATACCGCTACATCCAGGTAGCCATGCCCTACTGGAGCCCTAACTCGCTGACGGCCGAAGAGTATCTGGCCATCACCGCCTACCTGACACGGGCCCACAATAGCTGGAACGGTTCCGATCTGACGGCCGACACCGTGGATGGGGTGTTGCTGCCGGCCGGGCTGCAATTAGCCGAGTCCACGGCTACGCAACTACCTCCGGCGATTGGCCCCGAGACGCAAACAAGCAATACAAATAATGGCATGCTCCTGTGGGGCGGCCTGACGATGGCAATTCTGGCGCTGGCCGGAGGAATTTGGTTATGGCAACGCTTCAATCGTTAAACCTGGATCTCTCGACCCCGGAGACCAGCACGCGGCCGGTCTATCGGCGTCTGGGACTGATCAACGGGTTGCTCATTGGCCTGGCTCTGGCGGCCGGGGCGTGGGGGCTGGAGGCCGTCCGCGTGGCCCAGCTGCCCTTTCGCCTCTACCTGCCCACCCTCATTTTGGGCATGGTGGCCGTGACGCTGCTGTGCACGATCACGGGCTGGCTGACGAGCCGGCTGGCCAAACCACTCGTCACCATTCCGGCCTGGCTGCTGACGGCCACCGCCACTGTCCTTATCATGGGTTATCTGGGCTACTACGGCCGATCGCTGGTGGTGTGGCTGGCCGACCGGCAGTTCTGGGGCCGCAACATCTACCCCTACACGCTCAGCAGCAGCACCAGCGGCCTCATCCTGGGCGGCTTCCTCATCTACCTGGTCATCGGACTGCTGGCGTTACTGCAAGCCTACCGGCTGGATAACTTAACCGGCAGTCTGGGCAGCAAGACCTGGCCGGATGTGCGCGCCTGGTTTGGCCTGCTGTGGCCGCTGCCGCTGGTCTTTCTGGCGGCCTATCTAACCAAGAGTTCCATGTTTGACCCGGCAGCACTGGCCGCCACCGTTACCAACGATGCCATTCAGGTCGTGCAGGAGTATGACGGTGATCTCATCCAGTTGGGCAAGGATGCGGGCGTCAACTACGGTGCGCTGCGCGGTGTGCGTGATCAATTGCAAGGTGACTACACCCTGAGCCTGGCCGAGATCAACCCCAGCAATACCAGCGTCAGCGTGGCCGCGGACTTTGATACCGGCGGCTGGATTTACTGTCGCCTGGTCGCCGATCAACTATCCCATTGCTACGATGCCTCGCCGGTCTACACCAGCGGTCTGATCAGCCTGTTGACGGGCGCGCCCGTGTCGGAGGACTGTCGCGGCTGCGTTCCCCGCTTTGAGGACGAGACCATGCCGGATCAGATTCGCGCGCTGGGCCTGAGCCTGGGCGATGATATCACCGTGGAGCGCGTGGCGCAGTGGGGCAGCAACGTCCTGATGCGGGCCACCGGCGCCAACAACGCCACGGTCGACTGTTGGTATGAAGGCGTGACGCGAACCTATCTAACCGAATGTACCGTGACTAATCCCACACCCTGACGCCAATCCCGGACACGCATCATGTCAACACTGCTCAAACAAATTGGCCTGCGCCTGCTATTCATCCCGCTGACGCTGTTCATCATCACGGCCGCGCTGTACGGTGTGGTGATGTTGGCCTCGGCTGAGGAACGCGCCGAGCTTTATTTGCCTCCCAATCTACCGCGCAATATGGAACCAGCGCGGTACGAGACCGTCATTGCCGATATCATCGCGGACAAGGGTCTCAACGATCCCTACCCGGTGCAGTATGTGAACTGGGTCGGGGAGACTGCTCAGCGGTGACTGGGGGTGGAGTCCGACGTTCAACGAGGACGTCTTGACGCTGCTCAAACGGCGTTTGCCGGTGACGGCCGAGTTGACCTTCTACTCCGTGTTGCTGCTCGTTCCCATTGCCCTGTTCAGCGGCGTGGTGGCTGGGTGGCGGGCCTATACTCCGGTGGACCGCGGCTTCCGCCTACTGGCCTTTATATCCACATCGATCCCGCCCTTCATCCTGGGGCTATTCTTGCTATCCATTTTCTATGTCGGGTTGGGTTGGTTCCCGCCGGAACGCACAAGCATCTACTCGCTCTCGCTCAGCACCAGCGATTTCAAGACCATCACCGGCTTTCTGACGTTCGATGGGCTGCTTAACGGCCGTCTTGATGTCACGAAAGACGCCCTGCGCCATCTGGTGCTGCCGGTCTTCACGCTCAGCCTACTCTACTGGGCCACCATCAGCCGAGTCACGCGGGTGTCAATGATAGAGGAGAAGACGCAGGAATACCTTGTGGCGGCCAAGGCTAAAGGACTGCACGACCGCACACTGGAATGGCGGCACGCCTTCCGCAACGCCACCGTGCCCGCCTTCACCGCCATGATGCTGTCGGCCGCGGGGCTGGTGACCGGCGTCTACGTGATCGAGTCCGTCTTCAGCTTCAAGGGGCTGTCCGAACTGGTGACCAAGGGCTTCTTCATCGCCCCGGACGCGCCGATCATCATGGGCTTTGCCGTGTTCAGCGTCCTTCTCGTCTTGCCCATTATGCTTGTCTTCGACATTCTGCGGGCGCTCGTCGACCCCCGTCTGCGCGACGAAGGACTGGAGATATAGCCATGAGCTGGCGACGTTTTTTCCAACGAAGCTCCAATATTGTGGGTCTGGCCCTCGTGCTCATGTTCGTCATCATGGCCATCTTTGCGCCGCAGCTGGCGCCGCCGGTGGACGCTGAACTGGACTGGCCGTTCAAGAACGTGACCAAATCATTCGGCCGGCTGCCCATCCCGCCCAACGAGGACATCATCCTGGGCACGACGCCGCAAATCCAGAATATGCCCCAATATGGCTTCGCGCCGGGTCAGGACGCGTCGTTTCACTGGGATGTTTACTACACGTTGGTCTGGGGGTCGCGCTCGGCGCTGCGCTTCGGTTTGGTCGTTACCGGGTTTACGGCTTTCATTGGCATTCTGATCGGCATTGTCAGTGGCTATCTTGGTGGCGCAACCAGCATGATCACCATGCGCATTACGGATGCGTTCTTGGCGTTTCCGGCCATTGCCGGAATATGGGTCATCCAGCGCGCCTTCTTCGGCACGATCTATAACCCATTCAGCGATCCGGCGACCTTCACCGGCATGAATGCTTTTCTCTATCGGACGCGGATCGATCCGACGATGATCACCCTGATACTGTTCTCGTGGATGCCCTATGCGCGGCTAATGAACTCACAGGTGCGAAAGGCGATGTCGAGTGAATATGTGCGCGCAGCGCAGGCGATGGGCGCCTCCGGGCCGCGCATCATGCGCCTACATCTACTACCCAACACCATCTCGCCGGCCATCGTGTTGGGCGCGCGGGACGTGGGCGGTATGGTCGTGCTGGCCTGCGCCTTCATCTTCATCGGCTTTGGCGGCAATGTGGCCTGGGGGACAATGCTTGTCGCCGGGCGAGACTTTGTGATTGGCCTGGCAGGCAATCCGTTTGAATACTGGTGGACGTTCGTCCCGGTGTCAATCGCCCTGATCCTATTCGGGGTGGGCTGGAACCTGCTGGGGGATGGGCTGAATACGCTGCTGAATCCGCATGAGCGCTGACGCCGGCCCTTGACCTAGTCCGCCAAAAATCGCCGCGCCCCGCGGAAACTGTCCCGCAACGACGCCACCGCCTGCACATCGTCAATATACACCCCGTTGCGCGATCGGCCGGAGTGGATCATCTGCCACCCCTCGCCGAGGCTGATGCCGACGTGACTGATTGCCCGGTGGCCGCCCGGCCCGCCAAAGAAGAAAAGATCGCCGGCCCGGAACGGTTCTTCGACCGGCTCTCCGGCCACGAACTGCTGGTCGGCGTCGCGTGGGATCGTCACTCCCGCCAGCCGGTGCATCAGTTGGGCAAAGCCGGAACAGTCGATGCCCTGCACCGTGGTCCCGCCCCACTGATAGGGTACGCCGATATACTGTCGCGCGTCGACCAGGAGCTGCGCGCGTTGCGCTTCACCCTGCGGTAACGAGGACAGCGCCCGAAGGTCGGCCGTTGGCACATAGCCGCACACGCCCCCGGCCAGCCCCACCTCGGCCCAGCCGTCGTGCCGGCCGGCCGTACGCACATGGGTCCCGGCAAAGGCGCGGCCCACCAACGGCGCCGCGGCGGCCGGTGTCTCGTGTAACGGCGCTACCGGTACGCCGACCATGTGAGTCGGCTCTCCGTCCGTTTGCGGCTCACCCAGATACGGCCGATAGACCCAGCCCAGATAGCCGTCAGCCAAGCGCACCAGCACCCAGCGATCCTGCGCTTCCAGAACTTCCAGCGGCGTGCCATTGAGCACCTGGCTCTGCTGTTCCGCCAGCCACGACGGTTCGCGGAAGAAGCCGGTCATGTTGGTCTGCACGTCCAGCATGGTGGGCTCATCGGACCGCAAAACCTGGACGCTCGTCATGTCCCACATGACATCCGGTCGCAGATCAGACAGCAGCTCGCTCGCCCGACGCAACGTGGTCACATCGAGAACGGTCCCGGTGAGCAGAACATCATCCGGCGTCGTCCCGGCAACTTCCAGCCGGCACAGCTCGACACGGCTATCCTCAAACAGAGAGCAGGCTTCTTCTACGGCGGCGGCAAGCGTACGTGTGTTCATGAGTTCCTCGTATGGTCCAAGTCTAGTCAGTTGCGATGGGCAACGCCGATGCCCAATCGGTCGGGCAAATGGACACGCCCCTGCTCATCATACCGCAGACCGTCAAATGGGTCATTACCGACGAGCCACGGCGCGTCCAGGTCCAGCCAGTCGGCCAGCCCCATCAAGTGGGCCATGGCCGTCGCGCCGATGGACGTTTCGATCATGCAGCCCAGCATAATCCCCAGGCCCAGTTCGCGGGCCCGCTGGGCCATCGCCAGGCCGGGGCTTAGCCCGCCGACCTTCATCAGCTTCAAGTTGATGCCCTGCACACCCGCCGCGGCCAACCGTTCGATGTCGTCCATTGTCTGCACCGATTCGTCGGCCACCACCGGCACCGCGCAAGCGGCCTGCACCCGACCCATCCCGGCGATGTCGTCCTTGGCCACGGGTTGTTCGACCAGGGTAATGCCATAGGGCAGCAGACGATCAATGTGACGAATAGCCTCTTCGGCCGTCCAGCCCGCGTTGGCGTCGATGTAGAGCGTCGCATCGGGGCGAGCGCGACGCACAGCGGCCACACGCGGCTCATCATCGGCCGTCCCCAGCTTGAGCTTCAGCACCGGGTAGGCCGCCAACTCGGCCGCCTGCCGGGCCATGACATCCGGCTCGTCGATGCCCAGGGTGAACGATGTGGGCAAAGGGTGCGGCGTAGGCAGCCCCAGCAGTTCATGGACGGGCTGCCCGATGTGACGGCCGATGCGGTCGTGGAGGGCCAGGTCCAGCGCGGCGCGGGCCGGGGCCGGGCCGTCGGTCCCGACCCAGGCCGCAATATCGGCCGGGTCGTCGGGAAACGGATCGGTGCGTTCGGCCGCCGCTGACCAGGTGGCGATCATGGCCTCGTCGGGGATGCCATAATAGGGCGGGATGGTGCCCTCCCCCCAGCCGGCGTCGTCGGCCAGCCGCAGCCAGAAGGCATAGCGCGTCTCGCTGGTGCCGTGGGCAATGCGAAACGGGTTGCGGAGCTGGAGCGTCAGGCGCTCCCAAGTCAGTCGTGGGGTCATATCGTGTTCCGGGATGTTACTGAGTCGAGTATAAACACGGGTCGAGCAGGTCGCAAGATAAAGAGAATCAGAATGGAACGCGGATGACACAGATGGGACGGATGAAGCAGAGGGGGCAGGTACAGGGACCTGCCCCTACTCGGCCGGTTCCATCAACAGCCTGGCCAGCAGGGCGCAGCGATCGATCATGCCCTCCAGGACGATGTGTTCGTGCAGCGCGTGCGCCCCGTCGCCCACCGGGCCCAGACCGTCCAGGGTGGCCGTATAGATGCTGGTGTAGTTGCCGTCGGAGCCACCGCCCACGGCGCATTCCTCCAGCGCCCAGCCGAACTCGGCGCCCAGACGCTCGGCCGTTTGCCACAGCGTCGCGATTGGCCGGGGTTGGCTCCAGCGGCGGTCGATCAAAGCCGCCGGTGACGGTGATCGTCGTACCGGGCAGGGTCGGGGCCAGGGCGCGGATCTTCGTCTCCACATCGGCCGCATCGGCCATCGACGTAATGCGTACATCCACCTCCACGCGGCACTCCGGGGCAATCACGTTGGACTGCAGGCCGCCGCGAATGACGCCGACATTGACCGTCAGCCCGCGCGAAAGGTCCGACATTGCGAACAGTTCGGGGATGATCTGAGCCATCCCCAGGATGGCGCTGACCCCCTTCTCCGGCTCCAGCCCGGCGTGGGCTGCCTTGCCACCGACCACGATCTCAAAGCCGCCGACCCCCTTGCGAGCTGTCTTGAGCTTGCCATTCGGGCCGGAAGCGGGTTCGAGAATGAGCGCTCGCGCGGCTTGCCGGGCTTCTCGCTCAATGGCATCGCGCGACTCAAAGCTGCCGATCTCCTCGTCGGAGTTAACCAAAAACACCGGCGCCAGCAATGGCTTCAGCCCCAGATCGCGCAGGGCGCGCAAGGCAAAAATGCCCTGCACCAGCCCGGCTTTCATATCATAGGAACCGGGTCCCCGCAGCATGCCGTCCTCAATCACCAGCGGCCTATGGGCCAGCGTGCCGATGGGCCAGACCGTGTCGCAGTGGCCCAGCAATAGTTGCCGGCCGTTCACCGCGGCACCCGGCGCTTCGGCCAGCAGCGTGCCGCCCGTGGTTTCGCCCGGGGTCAGGGTGATGTGGTAGCCGAGTTGGTTGAACTGGTCGACCAGCAGCGCCTGGGGTCCGGCCTGTGCTTCGGGCACGCTGGACGGCGATTCGGCCGATACCAGCGCCGACAGCAGGTCCACCATCGCTTCACGCTGCCCGCGCACGTGCTCATGTATCATCTGCGCCATTGAATGAGTCATAGGGTTATCGCTCCCGCTTAATCAATGTGACTGGTTGCTCCCGGAATGCGGCGATTCTCGCAGTGATCAAACCGCCGTTCGTTGAGCCAATCATACATTCACCGCCACCACTCCGCAATTGGATCCTGCTAACAGCCGATCGGGCCAACCGGTGCCTTGGGCTTGCTCTTCGTCACGCATCGGTAGGGCAATCACCGGCCATAAGGACTGCCTTTGTCACCACAGTCGGGTAAACTGGTAGCCAAACACATGAACGACAAGGACACAGAATGAGCCACCCCCCCCATGGAGTTATTGCCGCCGGCGACCCGCAAACGGCCGCAGCCGGGGCCGAGATGTTGCGCCAGGGCGGCAATGCCGTCGATGCGGCCGTTGCCGCCGCCTTCGCTTCTTTCATCGCCGAGGTCGGCGTGGTCCATCTGGGCGGCAGCGGCCTGGCCCAGCTCTATGACGGCCGCACCGGCCTGACCCGCGTCTACGACTTCTTCAGCGTCATGCCCGGCCTCGACGGCCCACCGCCCGACGCTCTTGACTTCGAGCAGGTGACCATCGACTTTGGTTCGGCCACGCAGAGTTTTTACCTGGGTCGCGGATCCGTGGCCGTGCCGGGCAACATCGCCGGGCTGTGCCGTCTCGCGGCCGATTACGGCCGCCTGCCGCTGACCGTGCTGCTGCAACCGGCCATTCGTCTGGCCCAGGACGGCCTGCCGTTGGCCGCGTTCCAGGCCGACACCTGCGACCTGTTGGCCCCGCTCTACACCCACACCGACGACATCCGCGCGGTCTTCGCCCCGAACGGCCGCATCATTCAGCCGGATGAGCACCTGCACATCCCCGACCTGGCGGATACGCTGCGGGCGCTGGCCGCCCGCGGGGCCGAGGTTGCCCGTTCCGGATCCCTGGCTGCGGCGCTGCTGGCCGATCAGGCCGCGCGCGGCGGGCTGCTGACTGAGCGCGATTTGCGCGACTACGAGGTCCGGCGCACCCAGCCATTGCGTCTGGACTATCGCAACCATGACGTGCTGCTGCCGCCTCTGTGTTCGGCCGGAGGCGTGCTGACGGCCTTCAGCCTGAAGCTTCTGGCCGGAATCGACGTGGCCCAACGGCCGCATGGCTCGGCTCGCCACCTCCAACTCCTATGCGAAGTGATGGCCGCCACGTCGCGGGCCCGAGCCGAGTGGGACACCCTGTCGGAGTCGCTGCCTGGGGATGAGGCCACGGACCGCTTTCTGGCTGAGCCGTATGTGGCCGCATTTCGCGCTGAGGTTCAGGACGCGCTGGCCGCCCGCCAACCCTCGCCCCTGTTGGCCGAACCGCCCGGCCCGGCCAACACCAGCCATCTGAGTGTCATCGACAGCGACGGTCTGGCCGTCAGCCTGACCACCACGGCCGGTGAATCAGCCGGCTACATCGTGCCCGGCACCGGCTATATCCCCAACAATATTCTGGGGGAGGAAGACCTGCACCCGCACGGCTTCCACAGTCGCCCGCCCGGCCAGCGCATCGACACGATGATGACCCCCACGATCATCCTGAAAAACGGCCGTCCGCGGCTGGTCGTCGGCAGCGGCGGCAGCATCCGCATTCGCAGTGCCATCCTGCAGGTGCTCAGCAATCTGCTCGACTATCGGCTACGGCTGGACGATGCCGTCAACCTGGCCCGTGTCCATCTAGCCGACGGCGTGCTGCAGTGTGAGGCGGGCACCGACCCACAGGCGATGGACGAACTGGAAGCCATTGGCTACGCGGTTAATCGTTGGGAAACCCGCAGCATCTATTTTGGCGGCGCCCACAGCGTCTCGCGCACCGAAGACGGCCGTCTGGTGGCCGCCGGAGACAATCGACGCGGCGGCTCTACCGCTGAGGTCTAAGCCTATGCGTCGCCACGGATTCCTTTGGCTGCTGCTGGCAGCCTATCTGATTACCGGCACCCTGTACGCAGTCTACACGCCCGACTGGCAGGCGCCGGACGAGCCGGCCCACTACAACTATGTGCGCCAGCTGGCCGGCGGCGCGCTGCCGTTGATGGAACCGGGCGATTATGACCAACAGTACCTGGAAACCATCGTCGGCTCGCGGTTTGACCCGGCGCTGTCGGTGATGCGCCTGACCTACGAGGATTGGCAGCCACCCCTCTACTACGCCCTGCAAACGCCGATCTACGCCCTCAGCGGGGGGTCACTGCTGGCCCAACGATTGTTCTCGGTGCTGTTGGGGGCGGGCGTGGTGGCCCTGACCTACTTCATCGGCCTGGCGTTGTTTCCCCATCTGGTATGGCTGGGATTGGGCGCGGCCGTTTTCGTGGCCTTCCTGCCGCAGCATCTGGCTATCCTCAGTTCCGTCAACAACGACAGCCTGGCCGAGTTGATTATTGCCGGCTTGCTATTCCTGATGGTGACGCCGTGGCGATCCGATCGCACGACCGCCTACCTGCTGGGCCTCGGTCTGCTGCTGGGAGCGGGGCTGCTGACCAAGGGTACGGTCTATCTGATGGCACCGGTGGTGGCGCTGTTTCTGCTGTGGCGCTACTGGGGCCGATGGCGCGAACTGGTTGTCGCCGGGTTCTGGGTCTTTGGCCCGGCCTTGCTGTTGGGCAGCTTCTGGTGGCTGCGCAATGCGGCCGTCTATGGCGAACTGGACGTGCTGGCTCGCGCGACCCACAACGAGGTCGTCGTCGGCCAGCCGCGCACCGACGACTGGGTGGCGCAATTCGGCCTGGGCGAGACCGTGCGCCGCTTCTTCAGCACCACGTTCAACAGCTTCTGGGGTCAATTCGGCTGGATGGCTGCGCCGCTGCCCGGCTGGGCCTATCCGCCGCTGGCCGTTCTCACCGTCCTGGCCGTAGTGGGGCTCATCCCCGCGCTGTGGCGGCGGCTGCGCTCCCGGGATGCCGACGCCGTGCCCTGGCTGTCAATCACCGTACTGGTCAGCACGCTGCTACTGACCCTCGCCGTGCATGTCGGCTACAACCTGACGTTCGTGCAGCATCAGGGACGCTATCTGTTTCCGGCGCTGGTGCCTATCGCGTTGGGCATATCGGTGGGATTAGGGACGTGGCTTGGGCCGTTGATCAAACGTTGGCCGTCAACCGGCTATTTGCTGCCGCTGGGGCTGGCACTGGTGCTGGTGCCGCTGGCCTACTACGCACTCTTCCGTATCATTGTTCCGGCGCTGAGCCTGCCGTAGCCGCCATTCGTTCGGCCACCCAGATTACGTCTTCATCTCTCAACGGCGGCGGGGGCGGCGGGACCGTGTAGTCAAGCAGACGTTCATACCGCACCAGATCAAAGCAGCCGGTGACCGCCGCTTGCAGGTCGAGCAGTACGTCTTCATCCGGCGGCAGCAACGGCACCGGCAGAATTGGCAGGCGGTCGCGCAGGGTGATCGACCACACATCAGTCAATCGACTCTTTTCCGCACGGGTCAAGTAGGCGTAATATTCTCCAGGGGGCAGTTCGCCGGCCAGGGGGATACGCTGCCCGCGGCGCAGCAGGTCGATCTCCAGCAGGTGGGTCTCGGTAGACAGCACCCTGGCGCGGCGTCCGGCATATTCCAGTGCCCCATCGCCCCGCTTGTTGGCCGGCGAGAGTATCTCGATGACGGTGACCAGCCGGCGGTCGGCCACGTCGCGAATCTCAACGCTGAGCACCGGCACTTCCTCGCGGAGGACACCGGGTAACGAGACAGTGGGCGGGGTTGCGCCGGACCGATAGGCAACGGCCGTCTCGGCCACGCGCGGCAGATTCTCAACCACATGCTCGTCAGGGTAGATGACGCGGCTGTCCGGCGGAACACTCAGCAGGCTGACGGCCGTTTGGTCGATGACATACCGCTTGGCCAGCAGCGCCACATAGCGCGCAGGCAATTTACCTAACAATTGGCTACTGATCTGATTAGCCAGTCGCTCATGAAATTCTTGCCACATTTCCCCTTCCAAATAGGGGTCCATGCCCGGAAAAGGTGACGCCATCGCTACCTCCAATGCTTGCTTAAACTACCGCCCTATTATACCCGATTCTGATTCGAATCTCCGGGCAGCATCGACAGCTCCCAACGCAGCGTGGCCCGATCCAGCCGCAGCCGCCGCACCACGCCGCCGGGCAGCATGACCAGCACCAGCCGGCCGTCGGCATCTTCCTCCTGCCGCCCCTGCTCCACGGGCAGCCAACGGCCGTCGAGCCGTACCCGCCGCACGCGCACGCGACCGTCTTCAGTCAAAGGTACAGTCAACTTCTACGGGAAGGGGGCCACTGTTCACTAGTCATCTCCGGATTCGCCTACAACTCGGCCAGTCGTCGGTACTTGCGCCACTCGTAGTAAGCCATAGTGGCGCTCAAGCGTAGACCGTGCAGTCCATCACGATAGCCACCAAGCGTGACAAAACGCCACCAAAACTGTCGCCAGGGTTGCAGGAGATAGTTATGCGGACGCGGCTGCACGCCCTCGTCCTTGAGAATTCGCGCATCGGTTTTCACATAGAAGCGCTGCTTTTGCTTGAACTGTTCGAAGTCACGATAGTTGAGTGAATCAGCGGGTTCTCTAGATAGCCAATCGCGCCATCCACTTCGGCGATCTCGTGGACCGGACGACTATAGCGAGTGGACCCATGGCGTAGCAGGCGCAACTGGTAGTCAGGATACCAGCCCGCCCCCAGCGTCAACCGGCCGAAAATATAGTTGTGGCGCGGCACGTACCAGGCCGCTTCGGCGCGCGTGTCAATGACACGGCGAATCTCCCGGCCCAGCTCCGGCGTTCCCCGCTCGTCGGCATCCACGAAGAAGACCCAGTCGGCACGCGTGCTATCCAGCGCGGCGTTGCGCTGAGCGGCGTAGTTATCGAACGGCCGTTGGTAGACCGTGGCCCCCGACCTGTTCGGCCAGGGTCACGGTGTCGTCGGTGCTCATGGAGTCAAAGACCACAACGGCATCGGCCCAGCTCAGGCTTTCGATGCAGGCGACGATATGGGCCGCTTCGTTGCGGGTAAGAATAATGGCCGTCAGGTGCGGTGGGCATCGGCCTACGTCTTCGGCGCGTTCCAGCGCTAACTGGTAGCCGGCCGCGTCGCCGAAGAACTCCCGGACAACCACGCGCCACTGGCCCCCGGACGGGATGACAAAGTCGTCGATCATCTCCAGACCACCGGCCGAATTCCGGTCAACGGTCAGCACCGCCAGCGTATTCAGGGCCCTGCAGCTCCAGAATCAGGTCGCCTGCCGCCTCGGTGGGCCGCAACGTGACATCAAATACATCGCCTTCGGTCGCGTTGAAGGTCCAGGCTACCGACGCACCGGGCGGCACTGTGCCCATGATGATGTCGCCGAAGCTCAGGCTGCCACCGCTTTCCGGCGTGGCCACCGGCGAGGCACCCAGGGCGATCTCATACGTACCCGGCTCACCGTTGAAGTCTTGTACCAACACAATGTACTGGCCGTCGCGTTCCAGAAAGTGACTGACTGTCTCCGTTTCCCCGTCCAGTGTCTCGTCTGCGGCAGCAATTCGGCGCACGTCCTGATCCAGCAGCCAGATGAGCAGATCCAGCCCGGGATCCAGCGGTGTGACGCGCACGACCAGCTCATCCCCGGCCTTACCCTCGAAGAACCAGGCGTGAGCTTCTTGCCTCTGCAGCGTCTCTTGCCGCACATCGCCATAGGCCAGATCGCCTGCGTCAAAGAAGTTGGCAATGTCCTGCCCGGTCTCATCCAGCGACAGGGTAAAAGACCCACCTTGTTGCGAAAAGCTGCGCACCAGGATGGCATATTCACCGGCAGCGGGCAGCTCGAAGCCGGAGATAAGCTCCGGGTCCCCGCTGAAGCCCTCATCCAGAGTCACCAGCTGACGACCGTCCGGGCCGAAAAGTTCCAACACAGGATCGATGGAGGTGTCGGCCGGTTCCACGACGATGCTGATGCGCTGGCCCGGTGTGCCGCCGAACACCCAATACTGTTGGCCCTGCGGCGCCAGTTCGCCCCGAATGGCTTGGCCAAATTCGATGCGCCCGCCGGTGCTATACTGCGGCAGATCAGATTGCACGAACGACAGAGTGTAGCGGCCATCATCCTGGAAGAATTCCGACACCTCGACCAGATAGGTGCCGGGCTGATCCAGACGCAGATCGGTGACCACTTCAGATGCCCCGGCGTAGCCATTGTCCACGCGCGCGACAGTCTGCCGATCGGGGCCGTACAGGGTCAAGGTCATATCCAGTTGCGGCTCTTCCGGACGCAGGAACAGGCTGGTATAGCGATCACCGGCCGCGTTGAAGGTCCAAATATCATTGACCCCGGGTTCCAGCGTCACCGAAACGAGATCCCGGTCACCTTCCAGTTGGCCGCGCACAATGACATCCTGATCGGCGGCGCGGCTGCCGGGTCGGGCAGCGTTGACCTTGACCGTGGCCAGCATGTCGTCAAACTGTCCCACTACATCGGGCCACAGCTCGCTGGAGGCGCTTTGCAGGACAACGACCCAGGCTGATGCGTGGCCGTCGTCCGGCTGCTCCGGCGCATAGGCCACCACGCGCGTCCGCAGCTCTGGCTGGTCGGGGATGCTCAGTCCCACGGGCCCGCCGACCACCTCTACAGACACGCCGGTCACGCCATTGGCCGAGGTAACTGTCTCCGGTTCAGTGACCGGAGAGACTTCCGGCGCGGCCTGGCTCAGCCAGTCGCCAACGATGACGGTCAAGTCACCTTGTGCCGGCGGCTCCACCAGGATCCCTGTCACCAGCGCCCCGTCGGAAAAAGGTTTGCCGGCCAGCGCACTGCGGCCGGTTCGCTCCGAATCGGCCGCGACCAACAGATTGATGCCCAACCTGTTGCCGATGGCGGGCGTGGCAATATCGGCCGATAAGTCGACCCAGGAATCGGGGATGGCCAGGGACAGGGCCGCGCGATCGTCGCCAACCTTCTTCCACTCACTCACCGGTGTGGCTTCGGTCAAAATCTCGACCGTGGCCACTTCCAGCGGGCCCACAGTGTCCGTTGGCTCCGGCAAGACAGCCGCCAGCGTCACGTCGAGCGTGGCAACAGCCGTGACAGCCGGTTCCGGCTCAACCGTCGCCTGGCCATTGGTATCAATTAGCGTTCGGCAGGAGGTAGTGGCAGTTAACAAAAAGCCCAGAAAAAGATAGGGCAAGTCACGTTTCTGCATTGTGTCCTGGGGCTTACGGGACTTGCCACTCGCTACCCAGAATCACCAGCACATCGAAATCACCGGCAGGGTTAGTGCCTGAGCTGACATTCAGGGGCGGTATTTGCATCCTCTGGATCAGAAATTGCACCGTGTTCGGGTGGGACCCGTAGTCGATGATCTGAGTGGATGTATAGGTGGATGAGTCGGCGTTATCAATCGTGGTGACGTTGACTCCCAGGCTCTCTAGATATTGCTGGGTCTCCCCGGCCAGGCCAAAGGTCGGCGTGCCGTTATAGACAGCGACCCGGGCGTTCTCGGTATCCATCAGTTCCGGCAGCATCTCGATTTGCGGCGTGGGCACGGGCGCGGGCGCAAATAGTTCGTCGCGCAATGTGCGGATCTTCTCCAACACCGGCACCAGTACCTGCTGCCCATCCGGTGTCGTTTCGTTATAGACGTAGTCGAAGTCCAGAACGACGTTCTGAATCTGGTCGGGCGGGATCTCCTGCCCCAGCCGCGCCAACTGGATGATCTGTTCCAGTTCCATGTTGGTGGTGACGTTCTCCTGAAGGGACTGCCATAGTTGCGGCGCGCGCAATAGCAGCTGAGGCAACGTCGTCAACTGGGTAGCCTGGTCGCGCAGGGCCAGAATAACCTGCTGTTGACGACCGGCCCGGTCCACGTCCCCGCCGAACGTAGCGCGGGTGCGAGCGTATTTCAGCGCGGCGGCACCGTCCAACCGGTGCTGTCCGGCGGCGATGGTAAACGGGTCATAGCCGTAGCAGTTATCAGGATAGGTCTGATCATCAATGGATTCAGGCACGTTGACAACGATGCCGCCCAGGAGATCGACGACGTCAATGAAGGCCTGAAAGTCGACGGTGATATAGTAATCGATGGGCACGCCCAGGAACGCTTCAACGGTTTCGGCCGCCAACTGGGCGCCACCACCGGGGTACTCATAGGCCTGGCCGTCGAAGTAGGCCTGATTGATGCGGCCGACGCCGAAGCCGGGGATCTGCACCCACAGGTCGCGCGGCAACGACAGAAGGGCAGCGCGTCTGGCCACCGGGTCGATGGAGGCCAGCATGATGGTGTCGCTATGCGTCGGGCCTTCCTCGTCACAGCGCAGGTCCACGCCCATGAGCAGGACGTTGACACGCGATGTGCCCGACCACGGCGGGACAGTGGCCACTGCCACCGGCTCCTCCGGTGCGCTAACCGGATCCACCACACCACCGGCCGATTCCACCTGGACACCAGGGGCCGGTGGGAACGACGGATCAAATTCAGCGACTTGGGTGTCGGGGGTGGTAGCCAGGGATCGGACCGTGCGGAATAGCCAAACGGAGCTGGCTATAAGGAAAACCAGCCCCACAAGGATGAGTAATCCCAGCGCCCACAAGGGCAAGCGTACGCCGGAATTACGGCGGTGTTTAGGCGAATCGACTGACATTCAATAATAGCCTTGGTATCAAAGCACGAGGCATTATAGCGACGGCCCGGCGATCGGGCAATTCAGGCAGCGGGACTTCGGTACTATTTTTGGTGTGCCTGTCATGCGGATTTCGAGCTGTGGTTGTCTCCGGCCGCACCGGGTCTGGCTGACAGATGGCGTCGATAGGCCGCAAATCGCACCCGTGCCTCGGCCAGCCAATCGGCCAGCGCCGACTCATCACCATCGTCCAGGAGCTGAGCCAGCAGCGCTAAATCCAGCCGGTACACCTGCAATGCGGCAAGGATCGCCGGTCGATTGGTCAGCAGGATGTCGAGCATCATCCGCGTGTCCGACCCGGCCAGCCGCGAGACATCGCGAAAGCCCGACGCGCTGATATCCCATTCATCTTCGTCAGCCACCACGCGCATCAGCGCCGCCGAAGCCAGCGTGGGCACGTGGCTGACGGCAGCGACGATCCGGTCATGGTCGTCCGGCTGCAGGAAAACTGGCCGCGCCCCAATGGCCGCCACCAGTTCCAGCGCCAACGATTCGGCCGCCGGCGTGGTGCGCGCTGAGCGGCACAGGACGAATGTTTGCTGCTCGTAGAGATCAGCCGAGGCCGAGGCCAGCCCCGATGACTCTTTGCCGCACATAGGATGGCCGCCGATGGCCGCGAACGGTTCCGGTAAGGCGTCCATGGTGGCGACGATATCCGCTTTGGTGCTGCCCAGGTCCAGCACAATGCAGCCATCCGGGCGCAGGCCAGGCAGGCGTTCGAGCAGACGGAGGGTGGTCCGAACCGGCGTGGCGAAGACGAGCATGTCCACCCGGCCGACGCCCTCAGCCAGATCGTCTGTGGCCTCGTCGACAATTCCCTCGCTAAGGGCTTGTTGGCGAACGGCCGTTTGCAGTTCGATGGCCACGAGGCGAGCACAGTGACCGCGCAGCGCAAGCGCCAGCGACCCACCCATGAGGCCGAGACCCACGATGCCAATGCGTTGCTGTGCCAGTAAAGATTCTGTCATTCGAGGGCCCTGCGCTCGTCAGATTATACTGAATGCCGCGGCAATTGTCGTTCGCAGACGAGTGTGTGCTACAATTCGCGCATCAAAACGCAGTGCAGTCCAACGTATGACATGTCCGGGAAATAGAGTCATCGATTCAAATGAATGCCCTACTCTCAAACAATCGGTTTGCACCCGTCATGCGTTGATTCCCCTGTTAACAGCCCAAGAATTCTAAACAACCGGACAAATAGCGCCCACCATCCTCAGGGCGCGGCGGTCCGGTGTGCTAGGAGTGATCGTCATGAGTAACGACTTTATTTTTCGTGGCAGCGTGGAAGAACTGGATCCGGAACTGGCCGGCCTGGTGGCGCGGGAAAGCGCCCGGCAGGCGGCAACCATCATCTTGATCGCCTCCGAGAGCCAGTCGCCCGACGCCGTCAGCGAGGCGCTGGGCAGCGACTTCGGCAACATCTATGCCGAAGGCTACCCGCGCGAGGAAAGCCGCCAACAGACCGAGGCCGAGATCCTCGACGTCGAAGCTGAGCTGGCCTATTACCGGCGCTATGGCGACCCGCGCTACTATAAGGGCGTGGAGTACGCCGACATCGTCGAGGCGCTGGCCCGCCGGCGTGCGGCCGAACTGTTTGCTGCCAACGGCGTATCGGCCGATACCCTGTTCGTCAACGTGCAGCCCCTCAGCGGCGCCCCGGCCAACAGCGCCGTCTACACCGCCCTGCTGCAGCCGGGCGACACGATCATGGGCCTGAACCTCAACGACGGCGGGCATCTGACCCACGGTTCGCGGGCCAATCGCTCCGGCAAGATCTACAACGCCGTGCCCTATTTCGTCGATCCGCAGACGGAGCTGCTCGACTATGACGCCATCGAGCAGTTGGCCCTGGAGACCCAGCCCAAGATCATCGTCGCCGGCTATTCGGCCTACCCCATGATCGTCGACTGGCAGCGCTTCCGGCAGATTGCCGACCAGGTGGGCGCCTATCTGCTGGCCGACATCGCCCACATCTCCGGGCTGGTGGCGGCCGGCGTGCACCCCAGCCCCATCGGCATCGCCGACATCGTTTCCACCACCACCCACAAGAGCCTCTGTGGACCGCGCGGGGCGATGCTCATGACGCATCGCAAGGATTTGGCGTCCAAGCTCGACCGGGCTGTCTTCCCCGGCGAGCAGGGCGGGCCGCACGTTAACACCATCGCCGCCCTGGCTGTGGCCCTCAAGCTGGCCCAATCGGAGCAGTTTCACCAGTTGCAGCAGCGCATTGTGGACAACGCCGCCCGGCTGGCGGCCAAACTGGAGGAGCAGAGGCTGCGAGTGGTCGGCGGCGGTTCGCAAACGCACCTGCTCCTCGTCGACACCAAGAGCGTCACACACGAAGGGGTCGAGTTATCCGGCGACATGGCCGCGCGGGTGCTGGACCTGGCCGGCATCGTCACCAATCGCAACACCATCCCCGGCGACAAGGGCGCGTTTGCCCCGACGGGCATTCGCATCGGCACGGTCTGGATCAGCCAGCTCGGCTTCGGCCCAGACGAGGTTGACCTGCTGGCCGAGGCCATCGCAACGGTCTTGCAAGGCTGCAAGCCCTTTGCCTACATGGGCATGGGCGGTAAGGAACTGTCGCGCACCAAGATTGACTATGCGGCGCTACAGCGCGGGCGGGCCATTGTCCGGCAACTACGCGGCCGGGACGAGTCCGGTCCGGTCGGCTTCGTCGTGTCGCTGCGCGGCGAGGACGTCGGCGCCTATCTCGACTTCGCCCTGACCAGCGACGTCGCGGCCCTGAGCGACGGCGAGGTCCAACGCACGCACCTGTTCGGGCCAGGCATCGACCTGGCCGCTGAGCTGCGGCGCGTGTCGGCTGATCACTATCTGCTGCGTTTCGCCGAGCCAACCGGTGCCCGCCTGGCGGCCGACTGGCTGCGCGCACTGTCAGACGGCTTCGTGCAGTTCGCTGATGTCTGGGCGCGGCTGCCGGGACCGGTCGTCGTGGAAGTCATGCCGGGGAATTTGAGCGATGTGGGCGAGGCCTTATCTAAGCGCTTTGCCGCCATCGCCGGCGATGTCGCCGCGTGGCTGGGCGCTGATTCTGACGCCAAAGAGCCGGCCACGGCATTTGTCGACACCAAGCCTTATTTCATTGGTGGCGATCAGCGGCGCGGCGGGCGGCCCGGCGCTGCCGGAATTCGTCTGGGAAGAACCGGCCGACCCGCCGACCCTGACCACGGCGCTGCATGAGACCCACAAGGCCATGGGCGCCCGCATGGTGCCGTTTGGCGGCTACGACATGCCGGTCTGGTATACCAGCGTCAGCGAAGAGCACGCCGCGGTGCGCGAAACAGCCGGGCTGTTCGACGTCAGCCACATGGGCGTGTTCGACGTCAGCGGGCCCCACGCCGTCGATTTCCTGAATGTCCTGACCAGCAACGACGTCTCCACCCTGGCCGTGGGTCAGTCGCACTATTCATACTTCCTGCTGCCGGACGGGCAGGTGGTCGATGACCTGATGGTCTATCGCACCGGCGAGGACGTCTACATGATGGTCGTCAACGCCTCCAACAACGACAAAGACTGGGCCTGGGTCAACGCCGTCAACGAGGGGCGGGTGATGATCGACTCCGAACGGCCGGCCGCCCACATCCAGCACCCGGCCCGCATTCGCGACCTCCGCGACCCGCAGCACGGCGCCGACGGTCGCGTGGATATCGCCCTGCAAGGCCCGCGCTCAACCGATATCCTCATTGCCCTGTCCGGGGCTGACGCCGGCTTCAGCAAACGCATCAAGGCTCTGCCCTGGGCAGGGGTCATGAAGGCCACCATCGGCGGCTTCGACCTGATCATCTCCCGCACCGGCTACACCGGCGAGCGTGTGGCCTATGAACTGTTTATCCACCCGGAGCGCAGCGTGGACCTGTGGAACGCACTGCTGGCGGCCGGGGAGGCGTATGGCCTGAAACCCTGCGGTTTGGCGTCTCGTGACAGCACGCGCACCGAGGCCGGCCTGCCCCTGTACGGCCACGAACTGGCCGGCGCGCATGGCCTCAACCCGGCCGATGCGGCGTTCGGCAGTTACGTCAAGCTGTGGAAGCCGTTCTTCGTCGGGCGCGAGGCATTCATTGCCCACGAAGCGGCCCGCGATCGCGTGGTGGTGCGTTTCCGGATGAACGACAAGGGCGTGCGGCGGCCGGAAACCGGCGACCCGGTGCTCGACCGGCGCGGCAAGGTCGTCGGCACCGTCACCAGCTGCGCCATCGACAGCGAGGGCTATCTGCTGGGTCAGGCAATTGTGCCGTTGGATCTGAGCACGCCGGAGACTGCACTATACATTTATCAGCTGGGCGGCGGGCAAAGGCCGATCAAGGGCGCCGACAGCTTCCAGACCGGCAGCCGCCTGCCCATGCCCGACGGGGCCACGGTGCTGACGCGGTTCCCGCAGAGGAAGAAGTAGGAATAGAACGCGGATGACACGGATTGGCCGGATCGGCACGGATAGAAACCAGAGAACTCTTTCCTTTCCGTCTGCATCCGACTAATCAGTGAAATCCGCGTTCAAATCTTCGTATTCATGCAGGTTGACATACGGTTATCGAAGGGGTACGATTGCCAATCACCCACTGTGAGGGAGTAAGCGATGCGTCGCGAAGTATTAACCTGGTCTGATGTCGACAAATTAATCGACTATCTCGTCCCTCAAATCCGAGGGCGCTTTGATTCCATGATGATCATCACCCGGGGCGGGATTGTTCCGGGCGGTATGCTGGCCGAGGCGCTGGATATTACCTATATCCTGACCGCATCCGTGCGTTTCCCGGCTGATTTCCCCGGCCTGCAAACGCCGGAGCAGATCAAGTACGCCATCCCGGAGTTCATCCAGTTTCCCGACACCGACGTATTGGCCGGGCGGCGCATTCTGGTCGTTGATGATGTCTGGACCAAGGGGCGCAACAGCCTGACGGTGGCCAATCGCATCGATTCGGCCGGGGGCATTCCGGAGATTTGCGTCATGCATTACAAGCCGGCCTACTCGCTCTATCCGGGCCATTCGCCCCATTACTATGCGGCCGTCACGGATGCCTACATCATCTATCCCTGGGAGCTGGATCGCGGGCCGGAAGTGCTGGGCGCCTGGAATTAGAGTAGCCGTTCGATGCCGGGAGAGGATGAGCGCCCGCTTAGCCGGGGGCCGTTGCACGGCCGGGGCAATTGACCCGCGCCTACCCCTCTGTTACCATTGCCTCTTCAATCGATAGACTCATGGGACCGGTGATCACTGGGTCCCTGGCGGCAGAAGCCGTCGAACCGTGTCAGGGCCGGAAGGAAGCAGCACTAAGGCGTATCTTCTGGGTGCCCAGGATCACCTGGTTGGTCACCGGTCCCATGAGCCTATCGCCCACGCGAGGCAATGTCATTCCCCAACGCGGCGCGGCCGCACCCCCTCATTCTCACCCTGTTAACGCCCGCTCTGCTAGCGTTGTTTCTGCTTTCAGCCTGTCAACCCGGCCCGGCAGCCACCTCAGGGATCGCACCATCCGGGGAGACAGCGCCGGCGCGCACCGCGATAGACGCCGTGCGCGAAGTAGTGGTTCTGCGGATTGACCGTCAGGACAGCTACCAAACGCAGCAAACTACCCTGGGTGGGTTTCTCGACGAAATAGAAGTGACGGTGCAGCCCGGCGAGCGCCTGCTGGCCGACGGCCGTCCGGTTGAGGCCGCCGATTTCCCCACCGCCCCCCTCCCGGCGCAGATCGTTATCGACCCTTACAAGACCGTCACGTTGACCGTCGACGGCGAGAGCCAAACGGTGCGCACATCGGCCGAGACCGTCGCCGATGCCTTGGCTGAAGCGGGCATCGCCTGGGGGACATCCGACACGATTGCGCCCGGCGGCGAATCACCCATCCTGCCCGACATGACCATCGCCATCGAACGCGCCGCGCCCTATCGAATTGTGGTTGACGGGCAGACAATTGAATCCCCAAGCGCCCAAACCATGGTGGCCGATATTCTGGCTGCCGCCGGCGTTACCCTGGGCGAGATGGATCGCACGCAGCCGGACCGCGCCGCCACGGTGCAGCCGGGCGCCATGATCCAGATCATCCGCGTCACGGAAACTTTCGAGACGGCCGACACGGCTATTCCGTACGAGACCGTCTACCTGGCCGACGACACCCTGCCGCTGGACACGCTGACGTTCGCCGGCGCCGGAGCGCCCGGTATCCTGCGCCGCCAGACGCGCATCCTGTCCGAGAACGGCGTCGAGATCAGCCGCGCACCGGCTGAGGAGTGGGTGGCCGAGGAGCCGGTGAATGAAGTCTATCGGTATGGTACGCAGATCACCGTGCAGACGATGGACACACCGAACGGGCCCATCGAATACTGGCGGGTGGTCAACATGCGCGTGGCCTCCTACACGCCCAGCAGCGCAGGCAAGAAGCCGGGCGAAGCAGGCTACGGCATCTCCGCCAGCGGGATGCTAGCTGGGCAGGGCGTGGTGGCCGTGGACCCCAGCGTCGTGCCTTTCCGGTCCAGTGTCTACGTGCCGGGCTATGGCGTGGCCGTAGCCGGGGACACAGGCGGCGGCGTGAAGGGGCGCTTCGTCGATTTGGGCTACAGTGACGACGACTATCAGCATTGGCACGGCACGGTCGACGTCTACTACCTGACACCAATCCCGCCGGCGGACAAGATTCGCTACATTCTGCCGTAAAGAGCGCGCGAGTCCGCCGACCGGTCGATTGCCGTTTGGGTGAACGGTCGATTGCGGGTACGATTAACCCATTGCCCGGCCTGCATCAAGCTGACTCGGCCGACTCTACCCACCATGATCCATCCCAAACAGTTACTCGATCGGTACGGCATTGCGCCCAAAAAGAGCCTGGGGCAGAATTTTCTGTTCGACGACGGCTTGCTGGAAAAGATCGTTCTGGCCGCCGACCTGGACCGTCAAGAAGAAGTGCTGGAAGTGGGTCCGGGGCTGGGGGCGCTGACGCGGCAATTGGCCATTCACAGCGGCCGTGTGGTGGCCGTGGAGTTGGACCAGCGCATGTTGCCCGTGTTGGAAGACGAACTGGCCGCCTTCAACAATGTCGAGCTGGTGCATGGCGACGTGCTGGGATTGGACCCGGCCGACTGGTTCGACGGGCCATTTGTTGTCGTCGCCAACGTCCCCTACTACATCACTGGAGCCATCCTGCGCCACTTGCTCAGCGGGCAGCCGCAACCCCGTCGCATCGTCATGACGGTCCAAAAGGAAGTGGCCGAGCGGCTGACGGCCCAACCGCCCAACATGAGCCTGCTGGCCATCAGTGTGCAGTACTACGGGGATGTACGCCGTGTAAGCACGGTCAAGGCGGGGGCGTTCTGGCCGCGGCCGGAAGTCGATTCGGCCGTGATTCGCATCGACGTGGACACCGCCCAGCCGGCCGGGGACGAAGCTGCTTTTTTTCGCGTCGCGCGCGCCGGGTTCAGCGAGAAGCGCAAGCAGCTCAAGAACAATCTCAAACAGCTGGGGGACGAAGCCACGATCAGCGCGGCGCTTGGCGCGGCAGGCATTGACGGCCAACGCCGGGCGGAGACGCTGTCATTGGCTGAGTGGCGGGGCTTGGTGAAGGCGTTGGCAACGGCCGCCGGTTAGCGTACCCATGCCCGTTACGACGGGACCACAATGACGACACCGCTCCGCTTGCCAAAAAAGCCGGCTGCGAGAAAGAGCATCACGAGGCCCACGACACTACCAACAAGCACAATGAGCAGCACTTGCGGATCGGTAAAGTTAGTACTGGCGACCAGCAAGGCAGCCGAAACGTTGCGCTGGCCCGTGCCCAGGCCCATCACCGACCGCGTCGCCGGATCGGATCCCCCCAGCAGCGTGCCGATAAGCAACGCTCCACCGATAAGCAGTACAACGGCGATGTACGCTCCCGGTGCCAAACGTAGCCAGGAAATCCTGGAACCCCACGAGCAGTCCCAGTACGGCCATCAGTATAAGGCTGATACTCGAGGCCTGGTTCATGAAGGGTTGTAAGGTGGCGGCCGGATCCGGTAACCACGCTCTGATCGCCAGGCCAATGGCCAGCGGAATGAGCATGAGGATGATCAGGGACTGGGCGATGGCCCACGGACTGACCGACACGCCGGGGATCAGCAGCGGCAAGACGATTGGCGCATAGACAACCGTCACCACCATCAGCAGTACCATCAGCCCAACCGACAAGGCGAGGTTGCCCTTGCCAATGGTTGCCAGCTTGGGCAGGAAGGGCGCCCCGGCACAGGAAGCCAGAATGATCAGCCCGGCGCGCTGCCCCTCATTCAGTCCCAGGACCGCCCCGATGGCATAGGCCAGCGCGGGGACCAGCACGAAGTTGGCGACCAAAGCCAGGGCCACAAGACGGCCGTTCTTCAGCGGTTCGATAATCTCGCCCACCGTCAGGCTCAGGCCCGTGCCGAACATACTGGTCAGCACAAAAACTGTCAGAAATAGATCGATGAGCAGGAGAATGGTATCTTGCATGATCGATGTTCCTTTCTGCCAAAGCGGCTTGTCAATGTGTGAGTAAAAAGCAGCGTTCCGTCATCTTGTCAAATGGGTGATGCAGCTAGATTATAGGGCAACTGATTCGGCCGTCACTCAGCGAAGGGGGCAAATGCACTACGCTCTGTAGACCGCCACGCCTTCCTTGATCGTTTCCACGACCTTGATAGTCAAAATGTCATCGACGGCCACCGTCAGCGGCTTGGCATCCGGAATAACCTGATCAGCCAACTTGCCCGTCTCCAGCGTGCCATGCCAGGCCGCATTAAGTATCAGCGGTCAGTGCGCTGGGCGGGGAACAGCAGGCAATCAGGCAAGCGCATCGAGCAGGCCAATATGTTCGGCCAGACTCACCGCAGCCCGTCGATTGCTGACACCCAGTTTCTGATAGATGTTGGCCGTATACTTCTTGACGGTCAGGGGTGATAGATAAAGTCGCGCCGCAATTTCTTTGTTGGACAATCGGTCGGCCAACATGAGCAGCACTTCTTGCTCGCGATTGGTCAAGGAAGCGCTCAGTTGGACGAGGGCATCATCGATCGCCGGGCCGGGTAGCTGCGGGGCATCGATTGCCGCTGCGGCTGCATAAGCCCCCAGAATTCGTCCCACATAGTTGACCGTGGCGCCTGTCACGTGCAGCCGTTCCAACAAGGGGACAAGACCTGCCCCACATTCGACAAAAGTGCGGACCATACGGCCCGGTTCCGCAAGCGCAATGCTCTGTGCGAGGTACGCCAGCGCCCGATCTTCATCGCCGCCGGCCGCCGCCACCAGGCTTTGTAGCGCCAGTATTTCAACCAGTCGTCGCAGCATGGCGGTTGACACCGCCGCCTGGTGCATCGTGGTCAATAGTGCCTCTGCCTCGTGTAACGAGTTAGCCGACGACACAAAGAGAAGATAGCGCACACGACTTAGCACCGGGGAAACCAGGAACGAGAGGTGCAGATCTTTCCTGGCTTGCGCCGGCGTTAAGTCAGTAACCGACGGCAGGACAAGCCGATCATCCCCACGATTGACTGCCACCTGTAGTTGCATCGCGTCAGCCAAGACCAGTGCCGGGAGGTTGTTGGAGTCGATCAAGAACTCGCGCATACGCTGCAGCGTCATATCCGCCTCGGCCCGCCGCCCTTCGGCCTCCAGCGCCAGGACAAGGGTTATATAGGCTTCATAAACAGTTTTGTTGTTGACCGAGAAAGCACTATCGACCACCTGTCGCAGATGCCTCTGGGCCATTGACATATCGTTCCATTCATAGCGAATCAGGCCCAGCGCATAGTTGGCCCAAGCCCGACTGTTGGTCAGTCCGGCCCTCTCACCAACACGCATCAAGGTCTCCGCTGTACGACGCAGTGCGCGCATATCACCGATGGCAACTTCGACCCCACACTGGGCTAACAATAATCGGCAGAGTAACGTATCCGATCGATACCCATAGGCCTCAATGTTTACCTGAAGATAGTCGAGTGCGTCCACGGGTGTTCCGGCTGAGGAGCGGGCAAGCCCACCCATGTTCAAGGCCATGCTAATGGCATAGATCATGTCGGGTTGAAGCCCCTGGCGGCCGCGTTCGGCCAGTTCAATCGCTGTGGCAGGGATTGCCGCTCCAATAGGCCACCACGGCCTTCATGACGTCGAGCTGCGGCCGAAGATTGGCCCATTTGACCGGCGTCAGAGTGGCGTCGGACAGTTGCGATTCGACCGCGTCGATAATCTCCGCCAGAACCGTGTTGTTGATGTTGAGTACGCAAACCCAGCCCCGCGCCACCAGCATCTCCGGTCGCCGGCGCAGCGGCTCAGGCAGCAGTGTCAGCCACTGGTCGATGCGCCACCACTGCTCGCGATTCATGGTCGGGTGCAGATTCGCCTCCACCAGGCGGACAGCCGCATCCTCGTCTCCGGCGGCCAGGGCATGGCCTATTGCCTCACTGATGTGGCCTTCTTGCGCGAACCAAACGGATGCGCGACGGTGTAGCTCGCAAATGGTTTCAGCCGGCACTTTTGTCTCTAGGCGACGACGCAAGAGATCGCGAAATAGCTGATGGTAGCCAAACCAAAGGCGCTGATCATCCTGTGGCGTGATGAGCAAGTTGGAATGCCAGAGGCTTTCCAAAGAATCCTGGCTCACCGGCCTGTCCGGCAGAAGTGCCTGGCATAGTCCGGCGCTAAGGCGCTCCAGAATGGATGTGACCAGGAGAAACTCCTGCACCACGGGTGTCTGTCTGGACAACACCTCATCCATCAGATAATCGCTGATGAAGGCGTGATTGCCCTGGGCAAACCGCCCGGCGAACGCCTCGGCTGTTTCATCATTCGGCAGGGCCAATGCGGCCAGTTGAAGGGCAATGACCCACCCTTCTGTTCGATCGTCGAGCAGTTGGGCTGTCGCCAGATCAATGGGGATACCGGTCAGCTGCGTCAACAACGCCTGGGCCTGGAAGGCATCGAACTGCAGATCAGCCGCTCTTACTTCCGCCAGCTCACCCCGCGCCCGCAAGCGCGCGATCGGCAGGGCCGGATCGACGCGCGTGGTCAGAACCAGGTGGACGCCGGACGGCAAGAATTCAACCAGCCGATCCATGAAGGCAATGATCGTGCTGTCGGTAATGAAGTGATAGTCGTCCAGAATCAGAATGAGATCGTCCGACAGGTCGGCCAGGTCTTCGATCAGAGCATCGGCCAGATGGGAAACCGGGGGAGTCTGCGAGCCATGTAGTAGCGGGTCAACGGTAGCTCCGGCATCGGGATAGGCCACGCGCACGGCCGCGACAACGTAAGAAACGAACGTCCGCAGATCATTATCCAGCATATCCAGCGATAACCAGGCTACGGATCCCTCGTAGGATGCGATCCACTGGGCAACGATGGTGGTCTTGCCGTAACCTGCGGGCGCTGAAACCAATGTTAATCGCCGAGAGAGATTGCGGCCCAGACGTTCGACCAATTCGGGTCGATTGACAACAATCTCCTTACTTTGGGGACGTGCCAGTTTGGCTCGCAGAATAGGAACATCAGCAACCGAGGCGGGCGCTGACGCTGCTACTGGCATGTTGACTCCTTAATCCTGCTCACGAAAGATAGATACCTGTCGCCTGAATTGTCTCAACTATAACACAAGGAACTATGGCCGAGCACTGGGCCGCCATTCGGAATGGCGACCCAGCCCCCAACCCACCATCGCAAGCAGGCGAATCTGTTCGCCTAGAGATCCGCGTCGTCCGGCCGATCGCGGTTTGCCCAGAGCGAAGCCGCAATCGCGGTAACGACGCCCAGGCTAATCAACCCCAGCAATAACCACAAGGCCGTGTTGGCCTCCGGGCTGACATCGACCGGCACTGTGGCCGCCAAAGGCGCGCGTACTGTCGGCGCTGCAAGCGTCGGTTCAGCAGCGCCTTCGGCCGGGAGGGCCGTCGATTCGGCAACCGCCTCCGGGGTGGCGGCTTCGGGAACCGCGACCACGGCTTCTTCCACCGGCGCTTCCGGCAGCAGGAACACGGCCGTTGTCCAGGCCGGCACCGTGAAGGTCGCTGTCGCGGCGTCAAAGGTCGACTCGCCCACGATGGGATCGGCCGAATTAGCCAGCACGGGATGCAGTTCCAGGGCCAGCCCGGTCAGCGCCGGTTCTGTGAAGGCCAGCGTCTCCGGTCGGGCATTGAACAACACAACCGCCAGCTGGTTGTCCGGGTCCAGATTGGCCCCCTCCAGATCGGAGAGGCTCATCACGATGGCGCCGGGGATCTGCTCCGGGCCGGTGTTGTGGAAGCGCAGGCGGGCCTGCACCTCTTCAGCCGTTTGCAGCCGGAACAGCGGTGAACTCGCGCGAATCTGGGCGATCTCGCGGAAGTGGGCCGCCGCAGCGGCGATGTTGTCCGGGCCGGGAGCCAGGTCGGGATTGCCCAACAGGGGCGCCATCACCGGCCACATACTCTGGTTGTCGCCCGACGCCGGGAGGCCGCGCCCCCAGTTGGTCGTCTGGCCGCTCCAGTCGATGGCGTTGAACCAGTCGCCGGAGTTGTAGCTGTTGCGGTCCAGCGATTTGGAGCGCAGCAGGTCGTCACCGGCCTGGAAGAAAGGCACGCCCTGGCTGAACATGATCAGGCTATTACCCAGGTTCTGCATGCGTACCCGGTCGGCCATACTGGTGTCCAGTGGCGCCTTGTACTGAATGGCGTCGAAGAGGGACTCGTTGTCGTGCTTGGAGACGTAGACGATGTTCTCCTGCGGATCGGCCGTATAGCCCGCGGCCGAGCCATTGTAGGACACCTGTCGGCCGGTCGTCGGTTCACCGTCCGCGCCTATGAACTCATAGGCCGCCAGATTGCCGGCCAGACCCACCCGAACCAGATCGGCGAATTCGAGCGCCTGCCGCTGCTGGGCTTCCGACGGCCGGGGCTCCGCTTCGTTCGGAGCCACAAACAGGCCGGTCAGGAAACCCTGCTCCTGTTGGCCGCCGAAGGGGCTGCCGCCGCGGGCCGCATCGCGCAGCCGATCGTTGAAGGTGCCGATGCCTGTCCCGGCCATATTGGCCTGCGTGGCGTTGACGCCGCGCTGGTTGTCGGCCACCTCGCCGAAGTTCCAGCCCTCACCGTAGAGATAGATGCTGGGGTCAATCGTGTCGAGCATGGCCCGCACGGCCAGCATGTCGTCCTTCATGTGGTGGCCCATCAGGTCAAACCGGAAGCCCTGTACGCCGTATTGTTCCACCCACGTCTGCACCGAATCGACCATCAGCTTGCGCATCATGTTGTGCTCGGTGGCCGTGTTCTGGCAGCAGGTGCTGGTCTCCACCCGGCCGGTGGAGCTGAGGCGATGGTAATAGCCGGGGACGATCTTGTCCAGGACGGAATTGTCCGACTGGCCGCTGGCGTTGGTGTGGTTATAGACCACGTCATTGACCACGCGCATCCCCAGTGTGTTAATGGATTGAACCATCTGACGATATTCCAGAATGCGGGCCACGCCGTCGGGGTCGGTGCTGTAGCTGCCTTCGGGCACGGTGTAATGCAAGGGATCATAGCCCCAGTTGAAACCGTCGAGGTCGCGCGTCTCGCCGATGATGGCCTGCTGCTCATCGGAGTTGGGCGCGAAGGCGGCCAACTCAGCCGGGTCGGGTTCAATGCGTTCGGCCGCGTTCTCGTTGATGGTCGCAATGTCAAAGCTGGGCAGCAGATGCAGGTGATTGACGCCGGACATGGCCAGTTCGGCCAGATGGCGCGTACCGGCGCTGTCGACGTCGAAGGCGGCATAGGTGCCTTGCAACTCTTCGGGCACTGTTTCATCATAGATGCTGAAATCGCGCACGTGCAGCTCATACACGACCGTGTCTTCGGGTGCGGCCAGGGCCGGTGGCGTGCGCTCATCCCAACCCTGCGGCTTGAGATCTTCGTCATCGAGATTGACGATCTGGCTGCGCGCGCTGTTTTCTGACAGGCTGAACGAGTAGGGGTCGGTGACCACGTTCTCTTCCACCGCGCCGGTGCTGGGCACGAAGACGCGCACTTCGTAATCGTAGAACTGCCGGTCCCAGTCCGGCTTCACCAACGGCCGTCCATACGCCGGTGTCGGGATCCACGCGCATGGTGACCGCTTCGGGACGGGTATCGGGGTTGCTGTCGGGATAGAGCAGCAACCGCACTCGTTGGGCTGTGGGCGCCCAGACGCGCAAGGTGGGCACGCCGTTCTCGTAGGTGACGCCCAGCGGGCCGTCGTAGGTATACAAGTCATCGAGCACGCCGGGGATTTGCAGCCCGGCCACATTCAGCAGGTTGCCGTCCGCATCCGACGCCGACACACCCACCTGTCCCTTCAACGCGATGCGCACCCGGCTCAGGTCATCGGGCGCAATGCGTAGGGCAGTATAGCCGGCCAGATGGGGAAACTTGGCGATGACCTCGTCTGACAGTCCATCGGGATCGACCGTCAGCACGAGGCTGTCACCGCCGGTGATGCCGTCAAACGACTGGTTCAGCGTCCCGCCGGTCGGGCTATATTCCAGCCGGTAGGTGTGTTCATCGCTGGGTTCAATGTCCCAGGCAATCGTATCGGCCGTCACCCAATGGGCGGTTGCTTCCTTCAGATTGCCCACCGGGCCGGTGCCGCCAACGCGAATATCCATAAGTTGTGTGTTGCCATCCCAGGCGAAGGTCACGATGGACCCATCTTCAGGTACGGTAAACGTATAGTCGTCGCCTGCCGGCGTGCCGTCCGCGCCCAGGCTCTCTTCGGCTGTCGGGCCGGGGGCCAGGCGGGCGGTGTAATCACCGGCCGGAATGGCGTCGGTGATGACGGTGTAGACGCCACTGCCGGCTGGGTCCTGCAGCCAGGTGCGCAGGCAGTCGGGCTGATTATCGGCCGCACAGCCGATCTCGTCCTGGAAGCTGCCGATGGCGACCGGTATCTGGCTGTTAACGCTGTCGGTTACCCAGCCGGTCTGTGTAGAAAACAGGAAGGTCACGGCCGTTTCTTCGGCCAGCGACAGGGGGATGTTCGGCCCGCCGGGGGCGGCGTTCAGGCCGAAGTTCGTGTCCCAGCTGCCGTTGAGGGCGGCTTTGTATTCGTAGTCACCCGGCGGGAATCGTGAAGGTATTCGACCAGACCTGCCCGACTTCATCGTAAACCAGAGCCGTCTCGGTGCAATCGGGCTGCCAATCGCCGGCGCAACCCAGGACCGACTGGATGGTGCCGGGGATGACCACCAGATCAGGCTGGGCCACCACCGCGCCGGGCAAACTCCCGCCGCCAGTTGATCCCGTAACCGCCGGGCCGGTCGCGAAGCCGCTGATGCTGTCGCTCACCCAGCGGGAGTTGTGGTCATACCAAAACGTGACCGGGCCGTCGGCCGGAACAACCAGCGGGATATTGGGGCCGTAATACTCCCCATCCAGGCCGTAGTTGTCGTCCCAGGTGCCGTTGAGAGCGGCCTTGTATTCGTAGCTCCCGGCGGGTATGTCAAATGTCCCCGACCACAAGTCATCGTCGGCACTGAAGGTCAACTGTGTCGCCTCGCATTGCGTGTTCCAGTCACCGGGGCAGCCCAGCAAGGCCTGGAACGATCCGGCAATGGTCACGGTCTCCGGCGGCGGGATATTCTCCGGGTCGTCGCGCTGGGCCAGGACGGCCGAGTGCCCGACGAAAAGCGCCAGCGCCAGCAACAGCAGCGCCAACCCGCGACGCAGAGTGGAGTAGGCAAGTGGGAAGTGTTTCATTGGATTACCTCGTGGATTACGGCTAAAGGGCGAACCATGGTAGATGATATTGTGGCAAAGATCGGCCGAAGTTGCCACTGAACCGGAACACGTCCGGTTGTGCCGCTATTGTCGTACGTCGCTACAAGGCACTTGAGCACAAACGCAAGCGGGCGAACGGCATGATCCGTTCGCCCGCCCTTGGCTTCAATCCCATCGGCTACGATGGCCGGTAAGATGCAAGCCTCTTAGCGCAGAATGAGGGGCACCAACACCCGTGAAGAGATCGAGGCCAGTCCAGTCTCCACCGCCCCCACATCACAGCCTGCACCGATGGGCCGCATGGCGCCGCGCTGATCCACAGTAATCGTTCCGCAGGTGGCCCTGTCAATCAAGATACTATCTGGTTGCGGCAGATGATTCATCGTGCGCCCGCCGTTGAGCGCCAATGGCCCCAGGTCCAGGTCACTGCTGACCGCGACCGTTGCCCCACACGAGGCATCACTGGCCCAACTGCCGGAGCCTTCTAGAGCAGGTAGTCCGGCCTCTGTGACGCAGTTGGCCGTTGCCACCGTGTCGCGATCGATGGCGGTAGACTCCAGATTGAGTCGCCCCCCTGTCCGCTTGATCTGCCCCGCCACGTTGCCGCGGACCGTGGTGAAGGTCAACGCGGTATAGATGCTATCCAGCCCGGACCATACGCCCCAGTCATCATTGAGGCTGATGGTCGAGTTGCCGGCCAGGAAGGTGCTTGCCGCGCCCACAAAGACGCCCGCGCCACCGTTGTTATGGACACTGCTGCGGTTCATGACGACGTAGCTGCCACCTGAGGCGGATTGCCAGAGATAGAGGCCAGATACACCATTGCCGCTGACCGTCACGTCTGTCAAGGCCACGTAGGCACGCACGGCCGCAATGCCTCCGCCGGCCAGGCCGGCCGTGTTGCCCGCCACATCGCTGCCGCTGATTGTTACCCAGTTCATGCTGTCCGCGCCCAAGATTTCGGTCAGGAATAGGCCTCCGCCGTCCGTTACCGCCTCGTTGGCGTTGATCTGCGATTGTGTCATGGTGACGCCTCCACCATTGGCATAGAGCCCCCCGCCCTTGTCAGCCGTGTTCTCGCTAATCGTGACACTGTCCAGACTCAGTTGCCCACCCCAAGTGAGCAGCCCGCCGCCCCATACCGCCCTGTTCTGGGTGATCAGACTGTCCGCCATGGTTAGCGTGCCATTGCTATCAATGCCGCCTCCGTTGGCATCGCTGTGATTACCTGCTATTCGACTATTTCCAACCAGCATGGTGGCCTCGTTCGGGCCATTGTTGCTGTTCTTAATGCCGCCACCCCACAACGCGGCCGTGTTGTTCTCCACATAGCTGCCGTTGATCGTCGCATGGCTGCCAAGGTTCTCGATGCCCCCACCGGCTCCGCCGGTAACATTGCCACTGATCGTGCTGTCGGTAACGGTGCTGCCGAGCGTATTCCAAAAGCGCAGCCCACCGCCGCCCTCCGCTGATGTTGAACCTACCACAGTCGCGTTAATGAAGACATCGAAACCGTTCGCGCCGTTATAGGCACCACCCCACTTGGCGCTACCGCTGATCTGTGAATTCTGGATGCGTACGGCCCCGCCCTCGTTGGCAATGGCGCCGCCCCAGGCGCTGCTGGCGCTGTTGGTAATGATTGTGTTCTGCAGGTCGAGGTACGATCCACCCCAGACAACAATCGAACCGCCCTGCGATCCCCACCCATCCCCGGCCGGGCCGCGTGCGCCCTCCAACGTGATGTTGCGCAGAGTCAGCGTCCCGCCGCCCGACACTTCGAAGAAACGCTGTTTGACGAAACCGGGCGACGCACCCTGGGCAAACAGACGGATCTTGCCGTCACCGTCGATGGTGACATCGGCCGTGATGGTGGCCGACGAGTAGATGTCAATCGTATGGTCGGCCGGTCCACAGTTAAACGTGATGGTGCCGGGCGAGGCGGCCTGCACCGTCGCCAGCGCGGCATCGAAGGCAGTCTCGTCACAACTGGCTGGCGTGCCGGTGCCGACAACCATATCAGCGGCCAGAGCCGGGGATGCTCCCGCGCTCGCCGCAGTCAGGACAAGCAACAAGGCCAGCCATTTTGCAATTCGTTTCATCCTAGTTACCTCACTAGCCAGTCTAATCAAGCCATTGGTGTACCGGCTTAGATATCGCGGCATGTCCATTCCATTTCAAAATCCACGCGAGCCGTGGGGTCCGGGCTGGAGACCTGAATTGACTCCTGCTCCACCAGCCCGGTGGCGGTGATTGAACCGGAGCCATCGGCGGCCACAGTAACCGTCGCGGCCGATCCCTCGCCATTGGAGAAGACGCGTCCGGCCGCCTCGATGGCTGGAAACATGTCCGGTATGCCTTCGGTGACGACAGCTTGTAGTTCATACGTTCCCGGTCCGGTGTAAGCGGCGATGCGCGTCAGGGCGACGGTGACCCGATCGTCGCCCGCGGCCACGATAAACGGCAACTCTAAGATGCGTGGCTCCCCCACGGCCGACCACCCGGCACATGACTCAATATTACCGCCGGTACCGGTCGTAACCGCGGCATTCACCTCGCCGCTGGTGGACGCCGTGACACAGTAGCGAAAGTAGTCTTCACAGGGCAGCGTCACACCCCCCGTTTCGTTGACAGAGAGCGCCGTTGCGATGGCAGCGACGGCTGTTGCTTCCTCTTCACCTTCAATCAGGGGTTCCGCGGTCGGCCCGATCGCTGCCGGCTCGTTGGCCGTGGCTGTATTGGCGGCGGGTGCCGCCTCGCTGCCGCCACACGCACCTACGCCTAGCGTCAGACATAGCAGCAAAAACATACCTGCACGTTTCACTTTTCGTTTCTCCTTGTGAACTAATGGTGATCGTCGTCGTCTCAATGGTTTCGATTGTTAGAATCACCTGTTGAATGAGCATGGTCCCAAGCATACGTCCTCAACTGTGGTCAAAGGTGACATTTTGTGACAAGTCACCTGACGACTATAATTCAGGGTATTGGGGTAGTTCTTCAATCAATGTCAGCGATAGTCACGCTACCCGACTCCTTTGGCTCAGCCTTGCGTTTCCTGCGTAAGCGTGCCCACCTTACTCAAGACGAACTCGGCCGTGCCGTCGGCTATAGCCGCGAGCAGATCGCCCGGCTGGAGAATGGGTCGCGCCTGCCCGATCTGGCTGTGGTGGCTGCCCTGTTTATTCCCGCCTTGCATCTGGATCGCGACGCGCGGCTGATAGAGCAATTCATGACTTTGGCGGGCCAAACACGCCAAGGTCGCCAGGTGCGTCTGACGCACCGTAAGGAGACTCGCGTCCGGCTGGTGCAAGAGACCATCACCACGTCGGTCCGTCCGACCTATCGCCCGCCCGCACCGATGTTGCCTCTCATTGGCCGGACCTATGAACTGGCTGATTTACTGACAAGGTTGTCGTCCACGCGATTAATCACGCTGGTCGGCGCGCCGGGCGTCGGCAAGACGCGGCTGGCTTTGGCCTTGGCACACGCTGCCTTGCCGCAATTTGCCGACGGGGTGATTTTTGTGTCCCTGGCCGAGATAGCAGTGCCGGACGATATTCCTAACGCTATTCTGTCCCATGTGACCCATACGCCGGGGCCCCAGCAATCCTCCTTTGAGGCCGTCCGAGAGTTTCTCGCCGCGCGTGACCTACTGGTCGTGTTGGACAACTGCGAGCATCTACTGGCCGGTGTCACGATCTTCACCGACTGGCTGGCCGGCGCAGCCGGGTTAAAATTATTGTGCACCAGCCGCGTGCCGCTGGATCTCTACGGTGAACAGGAATGGCCCGTGTCGCCGTTGGCATTACCCGACTTGGCATCAGCGCAGGACCTGGACGTATGGAGGCAATCGCCCGCGCTGCAGCTACTTCTAGCTCGCGCGCAGGCGGTCGACCCTGGATTTCACCTAACCGAGGACAATCTGCTACCTTTAGCGACGATCTGCGTCACACTGGACGGACTGCCGCTGGCCTTGGAGCTGGCCGCTGTGCGGCTCCGCGATACCGACCCAGCCACGTTGGTCCGACAGTTGCTTTGGCAACGCGGCCATGGTCACCTGTCATCCACCTGGCTACAACAGTCCCGTCGGAATATTGCCGAGCGCCACCGAACGCTGCAGGCGGCCATCGCCTGGAGCGTACACCTGTTGCCCAACTCCACCCAGCAGGCATTCAGCCGGCTAGGTGTGTTTGCCGGGGGCTGCACCGCTGCTGCTGCTGCGGCAGTGGCCTCGGCGGGTCCGGCTGAATTGGATCAGTTAGCCCGCGCCAACCTGATCCGCATGGAGGGCGAGCGTGTCCACCTTCTGGAGACCTTGCGCGCCTACGGTGCCGAAGAACTGGAAACAACCGGCCAACTGGCAGCCACGAAGCGTGATCATGCCCGCACCTACGCTGCGTTTGCACATCAAGTGTTCGACGGTCTACGCGGTGACGATCAGGCAACATGGATGCGGCGGGCGCTGGCAGATCATGACAACTGTCTGGCGGCCTTGCGCTGGGCGCTATCCGTACAAGACGGTGACCTGGCCGTTTCAATTGCCGGGGGATTGTGGTGGTTTTGGACACGCCGTGGCTTTTTCGCCCTCGGACTTGATATGCTTTCCGCAGCCCTGGCACTGCCCTCTACGAATCCGCACCATCGCGCCATCGCGCTTAATGGCCTGGCTGCCTTCTATCTGGCGGCCGAGGACTATGATGCCAATTTGGCCTGTCATGCAGAGGCGTTGGCCTTGCGACGCCAACTGAATGATCCGGAGGGAATCGCCACAGTGTTGCACAACATGGGTCTGACTGCAATCATCACCGGCGACTACGCACGCGCCCAGGAATTGCTCATCGAAAGCGTGGATGTTCATCCTGACGGCGACCCAACATCAGCCTGGGCCCATTTGGGTCTCATTGCGCAGGAGACACTGGACCTGCTGCAGGCGCGCGACTGGCTGGAAATGGCCCTGGGCCGGGTGCTGGCCGGTCCGGAGAATTGGGAACGGGCTTTTGTGATGAATTATTTGGCTGATGTCGTACGCGAATTGGGTGAGCTGGAACGGGCGACACAATTGGCCGAAGAGAGCCTGCGTCTGTTTGCGATGCTGGACGACCCACTCTACTTACCCGATGTACAGGTCACCCTTGCTCAAATCGCTCTGGACCAGGGCGACACCACGAAGGCCGAATTGTTGGCAGCACTGGCGTATGCGCAATACGAACCGCGCGACGACCCCCCGATCATCGCATCCACACTGCTGCTGCAATCGGATATCTCCTGGCGCAGCGGCGACCATGCCAGGGCCGTGCGCTTGCTAACGATGGCGCGCGAGCTGCGGGCCAGGGCGAAAAGGCCCCTTTCGCCACGCGAACAAGCACAGTACACCTCGCTGGAACACACCTTGAAAGTGGGCTGATTGCCGGAAAAGGGTGATTCGGCCGCTTTCTGGTTCAATAGCAGCATGTTAACCATTGCCCCTACCACACGCTGGCAGCAAACGTTTCCCGGCGGCTGCGTCGGGTTATTGGAAGTAAGCGGGGTTGATCAGACTGCGGCTCCAGACCGCCTGGTCAACGACAAGCAGGCGCTGGCGGCCGCGCTGCGCGAACGCTATGGCGCCCTATCCCGCGCCGACATCCTGACCGATCCGGTCATGGCCGCCTACGCCGCCTATTACAAGCAGTTCAAAAAGACGTACCACGTCCTGCTGCAGCTGGAGTCCATTGCCCACAAAGACAGATCGCTGCCCACGGTGACGCCGCTGGTGGACATCAGTTTCATGACCGAACTGGAGACAGGCATTCTGACGGCCGGGCATGATGTCGCCCGGCTACAACAGCCGGTGGGGATCGACGCCACCGACGGCACCGAGGGGTTTACGCAAATGAACGGCCATTCGCGCACGCTGCGGCTCGGCGACATGGCCATGACCGACGCGGCGGGCGTCATCTGCACAATCATCTACGGCCAGGACAACCGCAGCCCAATCACGTCGGAGACAACGGCCGCCTTATACGTGGCCTATGCGCCGGTGGGCATCGGGCGGGAGCGAGTGCAGACGCATCTGGCCAGACTGGCGACAACTGTTCAGATGGTAGATCCTGGCGCGGTTATCGACCAGATGACGGTGGTCGAGGCGCCGGCCACCCCGTAGCACAGATAATCCTGTCTGTGTCCTCAAGCCCACTACCAGCTGCCAGCGCCGGTGGATTTGAGAGGGAGAACCTGTCTGCCCGCCGCTCGCTATCAGACCTCGGTCAGGATTGACCGAGCTACCCCTGGGAAACGTTCCGCCAGCCGGTCAGCGTCTGCCACGGATCGTAGACCGTCTCGGCCGTTCCCGACCCGACGCCCGGCATAGGCCCGGAACCGGACAGCACCTCAAACGCGGCGGCAGCGATCCATTCGGCTTCGCTGACGGCTGGGTCCGGCTGCCAGTCGGCCATATGGTCGGCCAGAAAGTTGGTGGTTGTTTGCCCGGCCATAAAGGCGGGCTGAGCCAGGATGTCGCGCAGGTAGGCGATGTTGGTCGTCACGCCCAGGACAATCATCTCCGCCAGCGCGCGCTGCATCTTGCGAATGGCCTCCGGCCGGTCGGCCCCCCAGGTGATGACCTTGGCCAGCATGGCGTCGTAGTAGGGCGTGACGGCCGATCCCGTCTCGAACCCGTCATCCACGCGCAGCCCGGGGCCGATTGGCCGTTGATAGAGGGCGATCTCGCCAATGGACGGCAGAAAGCCGGTCGTCGGGTCCTCGGCGTAGATGCGGCACTCCAGGGCGTGGCCACGCTGGGTAATCGCGCTCTGGTCATAGGGCAGCGCTTCCCCGGCGGCAATCCGCAATTGCCAGGTCGCCAGGTCCAGCCCGCTGACCATCTCCGTGACCGGGTGTTCCACCTGCAGCCGGGTGTTCATCTCCAAAAAGTAGTAGTTGCCTTCGCCATCAACAATGAACTCCACCGTACCGGCGTTGGTATAGCCCGCACTTTGGGCCAGCCGAACGGCCGACGCGGCCATGGCCTGCCGCACCGATTCGGCGGCGATAACCGGCGCCGGGCTCTCCTCGATAATCTTTTGGTGCCGCCGCTGGACGGAGCATTCGCGCTCAAACAGGTGCAGCAGGTGGCCGTGGTGGTCGCCCAGCACCTGAATCTCGACGTGGTGGATCTCGCGAAAGTACTTCTCCAGCAGCACATGGTCGTCGCCGAAGGCCGATTGGGCTTCGCGGCGCGCCGCTTGTAGACCGTCACGCAGATCGGCCGCTGATTCGACCACGCGCATGCCGCGACCACCGCCGCCCGCGCTGGCCTTGATCAGTACCGGGTAGCCCATAGCATTGGCTGCCGCCTCCAGTTGATCATCGCTCAGGCCGGCGCCGTCGACACCAGGCACCACCGGCACACCCGCCTCGACCGCCAAAGCCCGCGCGGCTGCCTTGCTGCCCAAAGCGCGCATGGCCTCCGGGGTTGGCCCGATAAAGGTGATCTTGCGCCGGGCACAGGCCGCGGCGAAGTCAGCGTTCTCGCTCAGGAAGCCATAGCCGGGGTGGATGGCATCCACGCCGTGGTTGTTGGCGATGGTGAGAATGGCGTCCTGATTCAGATAGGTATCGGCCGCTGTGACGCCGGGCAGCGGATAGCTCTCGTCGGCCTCCACCACCCAGGGCGCCTGCGCATCGACATCGGAGTAGACGGCCACGGCGCGCACGCCCAGCTCATGGCAGGCGCGAATGAGCCGGCGGGCGATCTCGCCGCGATTGGCGATCAGTACTTTGCGAAAGGGGGGCGCGTCCATGCCCGCCATTATCGGCGCAGGGCGCGATCAGGTCAACAGATTGTCGCGCACGCGCTGGAGCTCATCCGGCGTGATGTTGCCCATCAGCGACAGGTAGTCGGCAACGGAACCATACCGATCGCGCACATAGGCCAGCACACCCAGCATTGTCTCCGGTTCGGCCAACATAAAGGCTTGTAGCTGCGCCTCGCTGAAACCCAGCGAGAACAGGCGACGCATGTCGCCGGCCATTTGCCCGGCAAATATGTCGTGGTAATAGTTACTCAAGCTGTAATCGGCGGCGATGGTCTCGTCATCCACGCCCAATGCTGACAACAGGATGGCGATCGCCACACCGGTGCGATCCTTGCCGGCCGTGCAGTGGACGATCATCGGCAGCTGTTGCGGGTCGGCCAGCGCGCGAAACAGGTCGCCAAACACCGCGCCGTTCTGGTCAATCATCACGCGCGTATACGCTTCCTGCAGCACTTCGCGCAGTCGGTTGCGCTTGTAGAACAGCGTCACGGTGCGACGGACACGGCTAACGTGGCCACCCACTTCCAGGTGCAAAAACGTGGCTCCATCGGGCAACTGGTCCGGCCGCTCGGCCACTTCAGCCGTCGTACGCAAGTCGCAGTCCAGCCGAATGCCCAATGCCTCCAGGTAGGCCAGGTCATCGGCCGTCAGGCCATTGAGCGATCCCGACCGGTAGACCTGTCCCCAGCGGACCGTACGGCCGTCCCGGGTGTGGTAGCCACCGATGTCCCGGAAGTTGACGCCGCCCTGCAGCTGCAGGATACGCTCGGCCACCAGGACGGTTCGGCCGTCGGCAAACTGCAGCTCGAAATAAGGCCGTTGGTCCGTGTCCACATTCCCCACGCGCAGCTCATGCTCGGCCGTGGCCGTAACCGACAGCGGCGTGGTGCGGTCGATGGTGTCGGGGGTGTGGCCAAGATAAACCGCCGCAACCGGCGAGTCGGCCGTCCAGTGGATGATCATATCACCGCCCGAAACGCGTTCGGCGGTGGCGGGGGTTGGCGGCTGACGGATAATTGACAGGTAATCAAGTGATGCGCTCATGACGTTGAATCATTCCCTCAAGCGTGTTAGGCTTCCTGCCAGAGTGTAGACTAGGAACATTGATTTGTCAGTCGTGCTCATGAATTCATCAAGCATCCCTAGCCTCATCGGCATCATCGGTGGCGTCGGCCCTTATGCGGGGCTGGACCTGCAGCAGAAAATCCTCGACGAGACGGCCGCCACGCGCGACCAGGATCACCTGCCGGTGATCGCCGTCTCCTGGCCCAGCGCCATTCCCGACCGGACGGCGTTTCTGCTGGGCGAGACGGCCGACAATCCCGCCGAACCGATCCTGGCTCAGCTGGCCCTGCTGAGCCGGATGGGCGCGACGGTGGCCGGCATCCCCTGCAACACCGCCCACGCCGCGCCGATCTTCGACGTCATTCAAGCGGGCGTGGCGGCGTTCGATCGGCCGTTGCGGGTGATACACATGATCCGAGAAGTGGCGGCCGACTTGCAGGCGCGGCACCCCGACCTGCGGCGCGTCGGCGTGCTATCCACGACCGGAACCTACCGGACCAGGCTGTATCCCGACATCCTGGAACCACTGGGGTACGCCGTCATCGTCCCGGAAGCCACGATGCAGGCCGAACTCATCCACCCGGCCATTTATGACCCGGTGTACGGCATCAAGGCTCAGGGCGGTGCGACGCCGCGGGCGCGGGCTGATTTGCTGGTTGGCGTTGGCGCGCTGCACGAGATGGGGGCGGAGGCGGTGGTGCTGGGTTGTACGGAACTGCCGCTGGCCCTGCCGGAGCAGGCGGTGGCGGGGCTGACGCTGGTGGACCCGACGCGGGTGCTGGCGCGGGCGTTGGTGGGGGCGGCGCGACTCAATTGAGCAAACGTGGCAATTCGATAGAAGTGGGTGTCGCTATGGCGGGAAGGTGCCACTGGCCCAGTCTAATCGGGGCAAGGCCAGCCAAAATGAGCTTCTATACGTGCAAGCCTTGAAGTATTACCTCTCTTGGCTACCTGCTTGCTTATTGATCCATTTGCGCGATAAATCCGCCCAAGTCCCTCGTTGCGAGATTCATTTCGCGACTCCGGTCGTCGCCGAGCTCTATGATTTGCCCAGCATCTCACCAATGGTCAGCGGTAAACCCAACCTCCATTGGATCCATCTTACCAAATGCACCAACGTAAACTCTGGGGAATAGGTTCTCAGGGATAGGCTCACCTAACGCCTTTTGTCTGGATATCGCGTAGCGTCCCATTGCATACCCCAAGTCATTGCCCATCAGCTAACGAGGGCGAAAGCCATTTGTAGAACGGGCTGTCCCCGATCCACGCCGCTAAACAAAGCTCATACGCCACTGGGGCGTCGGCCCCCAAGGCAGACGATACTCAGACTTATGCCCATCGGCAGGGACAGCACAACATCGGCTGCGAAGGTCATCTCCAAAGCTCTCTATCACCACAATCGTAATACTCGGCACTCGGCCAATTCATGCGTGTCTCCTCTCCAGGATTACCTCATCGGCCGGCAGAAAATCCTCCCGAAGGCCAATGTGGTACCACGTTGAGTCGGTGTTAACTTCACTCCACAGCGTCCATATGGCCTCAGCAGTTCACGGCGTCCAGTAGCATCGGGAACTAAATCGCCCAGTATATTCTCTGCCTCATTGATAGAGCATCCTTGTAGGCTTTCCAACTTCTGCCTTCTTCTTGAAAACCGCTTGTTTCCAACCTAGACTCCGCTCCTCATCAATTACGCCAGAAACAGCATCAACGGAAGTCGTGTTTTCTGGTAGGTATTGCAGGTCAACGCCCACAGTCCAGCAAGCGAAAGCGGTCGTTAAGACGGGCCGCAATCTGCTCCGGAGAGAAGAGGCTAACGCGAGCCGCCGCCAATTCCAATGGCACCAGGGGTCATGCCGTCCAGTCGTCGCGCGATCTCGGCCACAGCTCGGGCATTGCCGTTGGTAATCTGGAAAGTTGGTTTCAGGGCGCGGAGCTCGTTCGGCAAACAGTCGCAGCGCCTCATAGTCCTCAGCCGCTTCGGCCGTCAGACCGGAAGCTGGCGGCAAAGGAAGCGCAGGGACCGGATAGACAGACTCGCCGGGCACGCCCAACCCCTTCGCGACTGGTCGCCAGGATGGTTAGCCCCGGGCAGCGACGCAGCAGATAGCCGGCCAGTTGGGCACACGCTTCACCCAGATGTTTCGCAGTTGTCCAGCACCAGCATCAGCTGGCGGTCCTGGAGAAACGTAGCCAGCGTCTGCTCCAGCGATACGCCGAGCGACGGCGCCAGATTAAGGATGTCGGCCACCGCCTGGGGCACCAGTTCCGGGTTGCGGACCGGGGCCAGTTCAACAAGCCAGGTGCCATGCCGGAATGCATGTTGGCGTTCGGCGGCCACCTCTAGAGACAAGCGCGACTTGCCTGTACCACCGACGCCAATCAGGGTCAGCAGGCGCGTGTTACGCCGAGCATGTCGCGCACATCGCTCAACTCACGCTTGCGGCCAATGAAGCTGGTTAGGGATGGCGGCAGGTTGCCCAAGGTTACATCCAACACGGCCAGAGGCGGAAAGTCGGTCGCCAAGCCCGGCGCGACAATCTGATAGATATGTTCCGGCAGAGATAGCCCTTTCAGGCGGTGTTCGCCCAGGTCACGCAGAGTCACACCGGCGGGCAACCGGGACTGCAGAAGCGCGGCCGTGGCCGACGACACCAGCACCTGGCCGCCATGTCCGGCCGACATCAGCCGTGCGGTACGATTGAGCGTCGGCCCATGATAATCCCGGTCTCGCAGTTCCGCTTCGCCGGTATGGATGCCGATCCGTACGCGGACTCGCTCGTCACCAAGCATTAGCCAAGATTCGGCCGTCAGGCGGTGTTGGATCATGACAGCCGCATTGAGTGCGTCCGCCGCGGCAGCAAAGGCCGCATAGGCGCCGTCGCCGGTCGATTTGATCATGACACCCCGCGCTTCCTCGACCGATTGGCTCAGGATACGATCATGCAAAGCCAGCGCCGCTTTCATCGCTTCCGGGTATTGCTCCCATAGGGGCGTGCTCCGCTCGATATCGGTGAAGAGAAATGTAACCGTGCCTTCAGGTAGTTCGCGCACGATGGGCAATGCGGCCGGGTTTGGAGTGGCACTGGGTGGAGCCGCAGACTCCCGCTCTGGTTGTCCGGCGTATGGCCCTTCAACTTCAGTCGGGATGACCGACTGGGCCAAGCCCATCGTGATACCGAGCGCGCCAAGTTGTTCGGTGTCGGCTTCCGGCCGCAGTTGGGCCAACAAGGACGCCAGTGTTTCCGTTTGACCGTCGCGCTCGCAATAGTTGATCAGGGCGATCGCCTTCTGGCTCTTGGTTAGACCTATGGTGAGTTCCGTTGACAGGTCGGGAAACTGGTCGAAGCATAGTTCATCCAGTTCGTCGTCACTGAAATGGCGCAAGATAAACTGCCGAATTGCAGCCCTATTGTTGCTGGTCATATCAATTGTCCTAACACTATTCTGAGAAGAGCGCGAATCGCGATCGGCACTGCATCGGCAAGTCGCTTATCCTTCGACAGAGGCATTGTACACTTTCGGTTGAACGATGTAAATCACTCTGCTTTCAGATAGAGGCGTGCTGTTCGATATAGTACGATTGACCGATCGCCTCACATAGGGTCAGGTTACCAGTTGGATCCTGGCAATGCCTGTCAGGTGGGGAACCAAAGTCGGGAGAATGCTCCCACCCGCCCGCATGGGCCTACGGATACGGCGTCACCGGCGTCTCCGTCGGCGAACGGGTCGAAGATGATGGGCGTGGCCGTCGCGGTCGGCGTCGCGTCGGCTGGCAGCGTCGGCTCCAGTGTCGGCGGGAGCGTCGGCGTTGCCGTTACCGTCGGCAGCAACGTCGGCGTGGCCGTGGGCGTCTCCGTCGGCGTGGGCGTCATCGTCGGCGTCATCGTCGGCGTCGGCGTGGGCTGGCGCACCAGCACCACCGTCCGCGCCTCGGTCGTCACCGGGTCGAACTCCGGCGTGGTCGGATTGTCGGGGCCAAAGACGACGACACGAATGGTGACCGGGCCGTCATAGGTGATGGCCGCCGAATCCCAGACCGCCAGCGGCCCATCCTGCACCACTTCGGAGCGGCGGTCCTGGATCAGACCCCACCCGCCGGGATTCTCGCCCAGACCATACTCCACCTGATAACCGCCGATAGTTCGGTGCGTTGACCGCTGCCCCAGATCTCGACCGGGCCGGAGACATCGCTGCCCGGTGCGGGGCGCGAAATCTCGGCTGTGGGTCGGGGGGTGTTGGCGTCGCACGCCTGCGTGGGCGGCAGGCGCAGCGGCAGGCTGATGCCGCGCTGGGCGGCCCAGGCTTGCCCGGCGGCCGTTTGCTCAATCCACTGCTGGGCGGCGGCGCGCTCGCGATCGAGCACTTCCGCGACGGCCGCTGACGAGCAGGTCGACAAACGTGGCCTCGTAGACCGCTTCGGCGCAGGCGGCCGACGCCTTCAGACCAGTCCACAGGTCCACCGGCGTGGTCGTCAGATAGTCCTGCGTGGCGGGCAGCGGCGGCTGGTCCCCGGCGAACAGCTCGGTTATGACGCTGGCGTGCAGTTGGGGCCCGGTTCGGTGCCGGAGTCGGCGCAGATTTCGCGCTCCACGATGCCCGGCGGCCGGACGAAGCCGAGCGGCTGCTGCGCCGGCCAGATAGCGGGTCATGAACGTGTTCCAGATGGGCGCGGCCAACTGCGTGCCCGACTGCCCTTCGCCGATGGGTTCGTTGTCGGTGTTGCCCACCCAGACGGTCGATCAGCACTTGCGGCGCGTAGCCGATGGTCCAGGCATCGCGGACGTCGAAGCGGTTGCTGCCGGACGTACCGGTCTTGGCCGCCACCTGATAGCCGGGGATGACCAGCCCGTTGTTGACGCCGAACTCCGGCTGGCGGGCGTCGTTGTCGCTGAGGATGTCGGTCAGCAGATAGGCGTGTTCCGGCCGCACAACCTGCGAAGCGACGGGGTCGGCCGGGCAGTTGCTCATAGAGCGTCTCGCCCTGGCGGTTGGTGATGCGCTGGATGGCATAGGGGGCGATATAACGACCCTGGTTGGCCAGAGCGCCGAACGCGCCGGCCATCTCCAGCGGCGGCGACTTCGCCGCCGCCCAGGGCCAGCGACAGGCCGTAGTTGCGCGGCTGCCCCACTTCGGCGCAGCCGTCATCCTGCAGGCTGGTCAGGCCCAGCTTCTGGACGTTGGCGATGAACGAACAGACGCCGACGTATTCCAGCGCTTTGACGGCCGGAACGTTATACGAGTTGCCCAGCGCCGGACGCAGCCGCAGCGGGCCGTGGAACTCGTCGTCGTAGTTCTTGGGCTCGTAGACCCGTACGGTGCCGTCGGGGAACTGCGTGGGCACGTCCCAAATGAGCGTGGCCGGGGTCCAGCCCTGTTCAAAGGCCGACATGTAGACCAGCGGCTTGATGCTGGAACCGGGTTGGCGCGGAGCCAACGCCATGTTGACCTGCCCGCCGATCGCCTCGTCGTTGAAATCCACGCTACCGACCATGGCGATGATCTCGCCCGTCTCCGGCTGCAGGACGACCATGGAGGCATTGTTGGCCCCACCGGCGTTGATGGCCGGGCGGGCGGCCACGATGCTCTCTTCGGCCAACTGCTGGGCCGTCGGGTCGAGCGTCGTCTGGATGCTGAGCCCGCCGCGATAGATGGACTGCGCCCCCAGCAGCGCTTCGGCCTGCTGCAAGCACCGTTAACGTGAAATGCGGGTGGCGGATGGTGGCCTCGGGCGGCTGCAGGTCGTAGATGCGTGCCGCCATTTCATCCAGCGCCGCCTGTCCCTCCGGCCAGGGTAATGTCGCCGTTGGCGACCATGAGCGCCAGCACTTCGCTCTGCCGGCCAATGGCCTTGTCCGGCGCGGTGTAGGGATCCCACAGGGCAGGCGCCTGCGGCAGTCCGGCCAGCAACGATGCCTCAGACAGCGTCAGGTCCGCGGCCGATTTGCCGAAATAGGTCTGCGCGGCGGCTTCGATGCCATAGGCCAAATTGCCGTAGTAAATCTCGTTCAGGTACAGCTCGAGGATCTCGTCCTTCTCATAGGTTCGCGAGATTTCCGCGGCCAGGATGATCTCACGCACTTTGCGGCGGATGGTGCGTTCGGTGCGCTCGTCTTCGTCCAGCAGCAGCGCCCGGACCAACTGCTGGGTGATGGTGCTCGTGCCGCCGCAATCTCTTCCTGGTTGGTCACGGCCTGCAACGACAGCCCGGCTCAGGCCGATGGGGTCGAAACCGGGATTCTCGTAGAAGCGCTTGTCCTCGGTGGCGATGGTGGCCTGGGTCAGATACGGGGATACCTGTGCCAGCGGCACGTAAATGCGATTCCCGGCGTTGGGATCGGCCGGGGCATAGAGCAGCTGGCCGGTGCGGTCGTAAATGCGGGCCGTCTCAAAATCGCTGGCCCGTTCGCGCAGTTCGGCCGGATTGGGCAGATCGCGCGCCACCAGACTGTAGCCAATGGCCGCACTGGAAGCGGCCAGCAGGGTCAGCACAATCATGGCCACCAGCAGCACGGCGAACGTTCGCAGGCAGCCGCGGCTGCTGGGCGGCGCCTGTGTCGCAATAGGCGGCGGGCGGCTGGGCGGCCACGCGGTGTCTCGCGGATGGGTCCGGGCGGGCGGGCCGGCTGGGGCTGCGGCGGCTGTTGAGCGGGGACCGTCGTTCCCTGCTGGGTCGATCTGCGGCTGGACCCCTGCTTTCTGCGTTGTTTGCTGATTGCCGGGGAAGGCCACCCGCGGCTGAACGACCGTGGCATCCGGGTCAAATTGCGGCGGAATGGCCGCCGGTGGCTGCAGTTGATCGGCCGTCAGCGGTTGTGGCGGCTTCTTGGTCGTGTCCGCTTGCTGCGGTGCCGGAGCGCTGGTGATGGTAGCAGTGAAGTCATCGGACGCCGGCGGCGGGGTGGGCTTCGGCTTGGTGGACGATGACGTTAGCGGCGGCAGTTCGGTGGGCGTCGGTGGTGTGGTTGGCGTGTTGTCGCCGTCGTCCTGCTGCATCAGATCAAACAGCGAGATCGATCTCCAGCGGATCATCCGGCAGGGGACGGCGCGTATAGGGCTGCGGCGTCAGTGCCTCGGAAGGCGTAGACGCCTGGGAAGGCTTCCGCTCGTCGGCTGGGTCGGGTGTCGGTTTCTCTTCGGCCATGTTCCCCTTAAGACGAAATCTTACGCCGAAAGGTTCCCCAGGAGTTCGTCTATCCGCGGCACCTTGACCAGCATGATCCAGTTGCCACGCTGGACCGTCTCGCCCTTCTGGTTGACGACGCCGTACTTCATGGTCACGTTGCCGCCGTTCAGACGCGGGAAGGGCTTGGTCTCGGTGATCTCGATGGTGACGTGGACGGTGTCGCCGATGTAGACCGGCAGGCTGAACTTGGCCTCCAGTTCGCGAAAGGCCAGCACCGTGCCCTCGATCACGCCGGACTGAACGGCCAGACCGGTGGCGATGGACTGCACCAGCAGGCCGTGGGCTATGCGTTGGCCGAAGGTGTCATTGGCAGCGTATTCCGCATTGGTGTGGATCTGGTTGTAATCACCTGACAGCCCGGCGAAGCTGACGATATCGGCTTCGGTGATGGTTCGTCCGGCCGTGCGCAAGCGCAGGCCGATGGTGAAATCTTCGAAGTAGAGACCCTTAGGTTGGTAGGTTAGTTCAGTCATCCATTCCTCTGAGGGGCAAGATAAGAATAGAACGCGGATGACGCGGATATTACGGATTAGGACGGATCAGAAAATCCTGATTTCCATCCGTGTGCATCCGCCTAATCCGTGTTATCCGTGTTCGATATCCCTCTTATTCCGTCGCTGCGGCCAGCTTCTCGCTTTCGTCGGCCAGAATCAGCGCGTCAATAAAGTCGTCCAGGTCGCCATCCATGACGACCGGCAGGTTGTAGCTCGTGAAGCCGACACGATGGTCGGTGACACGCGACTGCGGGTAGTTATAGGTGCGGATCTTCTCGCTGCGATCGCCGCTGCCCACCTGTAATTTGCGGTCGGCGGCCACGGCGGCGCTTTGCTTGTCGCGTTCCATTTCTTCCAGCCGGGCCTGAATGATGGCCATGGCCAGTCGTTTGTTCTGTGTCAGACTGCGCTCCGACTGAATCTTGACCATCAGCCCCGACGGTTTGTGGATGACCCGCGCGGCCGTGGCGTTCTTCTGCATGTGCTGGCCGCCCGGCCCGGATGAGAACTCGGCCGTAATGATCAGGTCCTTCTCATCCAACGTGATCTCCACATCGTCGATTTCCGGCATCACGGCCACCGTGGCGGCGCTGGTGTGGATGCGCCCTTGCGATTCCGTCGCCGGGACGCGCTGCACCCGATGGACACCGCTCTCATACTTCAGCCGGGAATAGGCGCGCTTGCCCTTGACAGCCAGGATGACTTCCTTGTAACCGCCCACGCCGGTGGAGTTTTCGTCGACGATCTCCGTCTTCCAGCGCCGGCCCTCCGCGTAACGGGCATACATGCGCAGCAGATCGCCGGCGAACAGGCCGGCCTCTTCGCCGCCCGTCCCGGCGCGAATCTCAATGAAGACGTTGCGATCGTCGCGCGGGTCGCGGGGGATGAGCAAGCTGCGCAGGCGCATTTCCAGCGCTTCCATCTCGGCCAGCAGGCGATCGACCTCTTCGATGGCCATGGCCGTCAGCTCATCGTCCTCTTCCATGTCGCGCAATTCGCGGGCCTGGTTCAGTTCGTCGTCCAGGCGTTGGAATTCCTGATAAGCCTCGACGACCGGCGCGATCTCCGTCCGTTCCTGGGCCAATTCGGTAATGCGCACATGGTCAGAGAGGATCTCCGGATCAGCCATCTGCCGCTCAATCTCGTCGTAACGGCCGACGACTTTGTCGAGTTTGTCGAAAATTGTAGACATGTTGTGTTATTCGTTGTGCGAATCAGTGTGTGCCGGGCCAAGCAAGTCAACCTGGCGGATCCGCAATTGTCGATTATACGACGGGGCAGGGCTGAAGGCTACCGGCGGCGCGGACATTAAAAAACGGCCCGGCACAACACAGTGCACCGGGCCGTCCATGCCGCGCTTAGGAAGCGTAGCAACAGGTTACTTAGGAAACGATCTTCTTCATCGTCTTGGCCTGGGCCACCCAGTCTGTCACCTCAGACTCGCTGGGGACGTTGTCGGTGATTCCCTGAGCCGCGTTGACCTCGGTCATCTTGGCGACCAGGTTGCCGGGGTTGCGCATGGACAGTTCCGGCACAGAGTCGACGCCGGAAGCCAGCAGCAAGCTAGCGTAAACGTGGCCAACACCCTTCACGCGCATGAGGTCAACCTTCTTGACCGACGCGTAGATAACAGCTTCGTCCACACCGGTCTCAGCAGCCAGCGCGGCGCGACCCTGGGCGGTGGAAGCGGTCTTGAGCAGGGACGAGGCCTTGCCCACACCGGCAGCCGACAGCTTGTCGGAATCAACCGAATCCAGCCCAACCGCAGCGGCCAAACCAGCCGCAGCAGCAGCGCCGGTGGCGGCGACGGCCGATGCGCCGGACTTCACAGCGTCAGCCGTGTCGTCGACGATCTCCGCCGTCCGGGTGACGGCCGAATCAACCGCATCGTCAATGGCGTCCAGGGAATCGGACGCCTCAGCCTGCGCGGCGGCGGCGGCGGATAGTTCCGCAGCCGTCATCTCCGGCACGTCATACATCTCGACCTTGCCGCCCAGACGCAGCATCTCGGCCTTGGTGGGCTCATATTCGAAATCGTCGCACATGACGCCCAGGGCGGCGCCGCCATGACGCAGCTGCTCGACCATGTTGTCGCGGTCGGCGTCGGTCATGCCCAGGCTCTTGTGATTCAAGGCACCCAGCAAAGCACCGCCGGCAGCGCCGACGGCCATACCCGGAACGAGCAAAATGCCGGCGCTCAGCACACCCAGGGTGGCGCCGATGGCCGTGCCCCACAGCGCGCCCTTGCCGGTGTCGCGCTGGCCGATCTCTTCGACCTTCAGGTGGCCACCATTGTCCAGGTGGAGGATACCCATCGCACCCAGCTTGACGTCCTTGTTGTTATCGTCCCACTTCTTCAGATCCTGCGCGGCAGCATCGGCCGCAGCGGCATTGAGATAGTAAGCCACCACAAAGTGGTTATTCTTGTTAGCCATGTAATTCTCCTATTTTAAGTAACTGAGTGGATTGTACGGACTTCTGGCCACACCATCGGCCACTGTATAGTCTACCAAATCACTCCGACACTTTTCAACCTTGCCGAGCCGGAACAAGCAAAATTGTCGTCCAGTTAGTACGAAACTACTCCATATAGGCCCAGCAAAGGCGCTTCTTTCATGAGAGTCGGCATGTCGCCGCATGCCGAAGGCTCCCTTATTTCAAATACTCATCGAACCAGCGCGACATGTGCTCCAGCCGGGCGATCCGCCGATCGGTTCGCCCGCCGCGCGACAAGTCCATGCGATTCGCCGGGGAATAGGATCAGTTCCGTGTCCACCCCCAATCGCTTCAGGGCCACGTAGACCTGCTCACCCTGCTCCTTGTCGCAGCGATAGTCCTGCTCGCTGTGAAAAACCATCGTCGGCGTCTTGGCATTGCCGATGGCGCTGATGGGCGACTGCGACCAGTTGGCTTCCATGTCTTCCCACGGCGCAGGCGATCCGGCCAGATTCTCCAGCCCCCAGTTCAGATCGCTGGAGCCGTAGAAACTGATGAAATTGCTGACCACGCGCTGGGCCACGGCCGCCTTAAAGCGATCCGTTCGGCCGATAATGAGCGTTGTCATATAGCCGCCATAGCTGCCGCCGGTGACGCCCATGCGATCGGTGTCGATATACGGTTTCTGCGCCATGAAGTCGGTCCAGGCCATGACGTCATCATAGTCAACCGTGCCCCATTTGCCGAAGATCGACTTGGCGTGTTCCTCTCCATAGCCCTGCCCACCGCGCGGATTGCTCCAGTAGACCACGTAGCCCAGGCCAGCCAGGTAAGCCATCTCATGCGAATAGAGATTGCCGTACTGCATCTGCGGCCCGCCGTGGATCTGCAGAATGGACGGGTAGGTCCGGCTGGGATCAAAGCCCGGCGGCTTGAGGATCCAGCCATGCAGCTCATAGCCGTCGGGCGCATTGAACCACAGTTCTTCCAGCATGCCGTGGTCGATCTCGGCCAGCCAGTCGCGGTTGAACGACGTCAACGCCTGCGGGTTGCTCGCCCCGTTGTCCAGCGATCGCACGACGATCTGACCGGGATCATCGGCCGTCAGCCACTGATAAGCGATGTGGTCACGCGCTTCATCGAGGCTGAACGCCCCCACAACACCCGGCTCGTCGATGACCCAGCGCAGCGCCGGATCACCGAAAGCATCGAAGGCGGCCAACCACTGATTGCCGCGTGTCGTTGCCTGGCAGTAAACCTCTTGCCCATCGGCCGACCAGATGGGCGGCATGGCCGGGAACGAACTGAAGTCGCCGGTGGTGGCCACCACCAGATGCAGGTCGAACCCGCGGCTGATCTCGCGCGTTTCGCCGCCGTCCAGCGGCGCCACAAACAGCGAAGCATTCTGATACCAGCGCCCTGACTCCAGCCGGCCCAGATAGGCAATATGCGCGCCGTCGGGCGAGAAGGCCGGGGCGAATTTTCGGCCGTGGCGGGTCTGAATCTGCCGCATCTCGCCGCCTTCGCGCGGGATGAGGTAAAACTCAGTCTCATCCAGATAGAAGTCAGGGTCTTCGCTGCGGTTGGAAGCGAACAGGATCGACTGACCGTCGGGCGACCAGCGGGGTTCGGTCTCGTCGTAGTCGCCGTCAGTCAGCTGGGTGGCTTCGCCGGTGGCCGCGTCAATCGTCCAGATATGCCAGTGTTCCTGCGGCAAATAGCCGGCCCCATCGAATTTATACGTGAAGCGCTGGATGCGACGCGAGGTAATGCCTAGCTTCTTCTTTTGCTCGTCTTTCTCTCGTTCGGCCGCGTCGGCGTCCTTCTTGCGAAACTGCGCCACCAACGTCGTGCCGTCGGGCGACCACTCGTAGGCTGCCAGCGTGCCCTCAAACTTGGTCAGCACGCGCGCTTCGCCGCCGTCCAACGGCAGCAAGTAGAGCTGTGATTGCTCCTCGCTGCCGCGGTTGGACAGGAAGGCAATGGTTCGGCCGTCGGGCGACCAGCGCGGCTGGGTGTCGGCCTGCTTGCCGTGGCTAAACTGGCGCAAACGGCTGCCGTCAGCGGCGGCCAGCCACAGGTTGGTGGGCTTCTTCTCCGTCTCGCGGTCTACCCGCTGGACGCCAAAGATGACATGCTGACCATCAGGCGATATCTGCGGGTCGGAGACGAGTTCATAGCGGTATAAATCATCGGTCGCTAGAGGGCGGCGATCAGGGGACATAGGTAGGCTCCTTGTGGTAGGTGATATGGGCAGAAGATACCACGAATTGAGGGCGGGATCATCTACGGACGGTGGCCCGGTTGCCGGCTGACTCAGGCATCGCGGCCCGCAGCGACAAGCCCTGCAACGAATGTCGGTCCCGGGAGAGAGCCGGGCCTTGCGCGCAAACTAAGCAGCGACGGCGCGCAACCGTTCGGCAAATTCGCTCAGCATCATGGCCGTGGCGCCCCAGACCTTGTAGCCGTCCAGATGAAAGAAGGGAACGGTGACATCCGTTCCGCGCAGCTGCCAAAGTTCTTCCACACGCAGGGCATCATCGAGCAGGTGATCCAGCGGCACTTCAATCACAGCGGCCACTTCCAGCGGATTGGGTACAAACGCAGGACGGCCATCGCCCGCATAGACACCCACAAACGGCTGCACCTCAAAGTCAGACGGTGAGATGTAGAGCGGCGTCAGCTCGCCCACCAGTCGTACCCTGTCTGGCAGGATGCCGATCTCCTCGTGAGTCTCGCGTAGTGCCGTTTGGGCCAGCGTTTCGGGCGGTTCGTGGCCGCCGCCCGGCAGCGACACCTGACCGGCATGCGAGTTGAGATCGTCGCGGCGACGGGTCAGCACCAAATAGGGAGTGTCATCGAGGCAGTAGATCAACACGAGCACCGCTCCCAGGCGCGGGTCCCCCTGGCGCTCGGCCGACCGGAAGCGCGCCCGGGCCAGGGGCATCATGAATTGCTGGGCAGCGTGACCATCGAACTCGGGCAGAGCCAGAGCCGCCGCCACATGATCGAGGGTGCAGCGCATAAGGGTGTGTTTAGACGGGTTAAGAGACGGACGGCAAGGGCCCGCCGTGAAAGCTGTAGCCGGCGCCGCGCTCCGACACGATGTAGCGCGGACGTGATTTGTCCTTCTTGTCCTCAATCTTGCGTCGCAGCCGGTGGAGATGGACATGCAGCCGGTCCTCAAACACGGGCTCCATCGGCCAGAGCCGGCGCAGGATATAGTCAGTGGGCACCGTTTCGCCGCCGCGGCGCATGAGAATGTAGAGCAGCTTGGTCTCCGTGGGCGTCAGGGCCACGTCCTTGCCCTCCACAATGGCCACCCGATTGGGGAAGTCGATCTGCAGCCGGTCGTCGATACGCGTCTGGGGTGTCAGGTCATAGTCAAACTCGCCGATGCGCCGCAGCACGCGCCGCACGCGGGCCACCAACTCCCCGGCATTGAACGGCTTGACCATGTAATCCTCGGCGTGGCGTTCCAGCCCTTCCAGAACCGTCGCCTCCTGACCCACAGCTGTCAGCATGATGACCGGCAGATCGCTGTATTGGTGGACGCGATGGCTAAATTCAAAGCCGCTGATGCCGGGCATATGAAGGTCAACAACGGCCAGATCGGGCAAGCCCTGTGTGTCCAGCAAATCGAGCGCCTCCTCGCCGGAAACGGCCGACATGACCCGGAAACCGGCATCGTGTAGCGCAAACTCGACCAGCCGCAAGGTGTAGGTGTTGTCGTCAATCGCCATAATGCGCGACTGACGCGCGGGTTGTTCATCCATGCTCATTACTGCCTTCTGCTGCCCCAATCAGAATACAGCCCCGATTGTGGCCGGATTCGGCCGTGTGTGCAAGAGATGGCGGCGAATGCTGAGGTTGGATGGTATTCACGAGGCAATGGCCGTCCGGCAAGCATCATAGGGTTGACTCAGCCACAATCTGAAACTAGTGGCAACCCTATTGAGGCGCAGTCTACCGCCGCCCGCCCGGCTTCCGCGCCTTGCTGCGGCCGCGATAACTGGGCACTTCCAGCATGAAGAACGTCGACCGCGACCCATCGAGCATCCGTGTCGCCAGCCGCTGGTCGAGTTCCTCCAGTCTTCATGGCCGAGGTGATCACCGTCGCCAGCCGCGCATTGTAGCGGTAGTTGAACAGCTGGTAGAGCTTCTCGCGGGCCCAGGCGGTGGCGCTCTCCGTGCCCAGATCATCCAGGATCAGCAGCGGCGCCATGCGCACCTCGTCGAAGCGCTTGTCCAGACGGGCGTTGGCGTTGGGGTTGAAGGTCGCGCGCAGAGTAGTCCAGGAAATCGGGCACGACCACGAACAAGACCGGCTCGCCGTTAGTGGCCACATAGTTGGCAATGGCCGCGGCCAGATGGGTCTTGCCGTTGCCATAGGCGGTGCTGTTGAACACCAGCCAATCCTTGGGCTCCTCGGCAAAGCGCACAGCCATTTCCATCGCCCGCCGCAGGTTGTCGGCCTGGGTCTTGGGCAGCTCATTCTCGCGCAGGTCAAACGTCTCGAATGTCTTGTCGCCGTGCAGGTTGAGCGTGGACAGGTCGGACTGGTCCTGATCCACCCCGGCGCGCCGGAAGTCGGGCGCAGCAATGTGAATGATGTCGGTCAGGCCGGGGTCGACCATGCGCGAACGCATGCGGATCTCGATGGCCTCCAGCTCCAGATTGGTGGTGATGACTGTCGGCAGCCGGTTGTTGTAGCGGTAGTTGAAGATCTGGTACAGCTTCTCCTGGGCCCATTCGCTGTTGCTCTGCGTGCCCAGGTCGTCGAGAATGAGCAGCGGCGCTGTTGCGTACCTGCTCGAAGCGGTCGTCGTAGCTGATGGTCGATTCCGGGTTGAAGGTGGCCCGCAGATGGTCGAGCAGGTCGGGCGTGTTGACGAACAAGACCGTGTGGCCCTGGCCAAGTTGATGGTTGGCGATGGCCGCCGCCAGATGGGTCTTGCCGCTAGCCGTAGCCGCCCTTCAGGATGAGCCAACCATCCGGCTTTTGGGCGTATTCCATGGCCCGCTCGTGGGCCATGCGCAGATTGCGCTGCCTTGGTCGCCGTCAGGCCGTGGCCTTCGGGCAGAAAGCTCTCGAAGGTACAGTGGGCCAAGCGCGCCGATCTGGCTGAGCTTGAGCACGCTGTTCAGCCGGGCCATCTCCCGATCGGCCGCGCGGCAGGTGCAGGGCACAGCACGGCCGAAGCTGGGGTGCTCTGGCGGCACATCGAGCACGACATAGCCCAGCCCCTCGCAATAAGGACAGTCGGGCTTGCCGATGCCGATTGGTTCCGGCTCGGCGTCAGCGCTGGATGACGTCTTTGTATTCATCGGGGATTTGCTGTTGGAGGTCCCGTTGAGAATCTCGCCGACCTGTCGCATCCTGTCTCCCTTCCTGCCGCCAGCGTTCCAGAATGGCGGCGACATACTTCCAGCGGCGCACGTTGTTGGTCACCGCCAGTTTGATGGCTTCTTCAATCCACGCGCGCCGGATAGGTGTTCTCGGCCTCGCGCAGTTCATCGGCGAGCAAGCGGCGTCAGGGCGCCGATGTTTTGTTCGTAGAGCACGAAGATGTTTGGCCGTTCCACCAGCAGGGTGATCGGCTCCTCTTCGTCGGGGTTCGGCCGCCATTCGCCGCGGGTGATCCCCGTCCACCGCGGCGCGCCCCTTCTCCGTGTTCAGAAAGTAGAGGTCCTGTTCGCCGCCCACGCCCTCGATGGAGATGTGGAGAAACGTGCCGCGGGCCACGGCGCGCTCAATGCCGTCCAGCGCCGCATCGAGTGCCGTCTGGTCGGTGGGGCCCATGCCTTTGAGCAGTATCGGGTCATCGAGGAAATCGACCTGTCGCAGATAGCGCACCCGACCCTCGCGCTGGGCCAGCGACCAGAAGGCATAGAGCGTCACCTTCAGCTCGGCCAGATTGTCGATGACCGGCAGCAAATCGCTGAAGAAGAGATTCGGCACGGGTGTCGACCGCTGTTTGCCGTCGGGAAAGCCGGGGAAGCCTTTCATGATTGCCCTCTCGTGCTAGCGCAGTTAAGCTAATCTCCTGTCGGTGCAGATTGCGGAAGGTCGCCAGCTTGCCGTGCCAGAACAGATCGACGGTGCCGGTGGGCCCATTGCGGTGCTTGCCCACGCTGATCTCGGCGATGTTCGGCCGTTCGGAGGTGTCGGGATTGTAATACTCGTCGCGGTAGATGAACATGACGACGTCGGCGTCTTGCTCGATCGAACCACTGTCACGCAAATCCGACAACTGCGGCCGTTTGTTCTGCCGCTGCTCCACGGCGCGGCTGAGCTGGGCGGCGGCCACCACCGGCACATTTAGCTCGCGGGCCAACCCCTTGAGCTGGCGGGAGATCTCGCTGACTTCCATGACGCGATTGTTGGACTGATGTTCGGCCTGCATGAGCTGCAGGTAATCGATCATAATCATGTCCAGCCCGTGCTCAGCATACAGACGGCGGCACTTGGTGCGCAACTGCATGGGACTGATCGACGGCGTGTCGTCGATGTAGATGCTCGTTTCGGACAGTCGGCCGATCGCTTCCAGAAAGATCCCCCACTCGTGATCGTGCAGTTCACCGCGGCGCAGGCGCTGCGAATCGATGCGTGTCTCGGCGGCGACCATGCGCTGCACCAATTGTTCGGCCGACATCTCCAGGTTGAATATGGCGATGCGCTTGCCATAGCGTCGGGCGGCCGTCAGGGCGATGGCGTTCTGGAGTGCCGTCTTGCCCATGCCGGGCCGGGCGGCAATGATGATCAGGTCCGACCGGTTGAGGCCGCTGAGCATGCGGTCGAGGTCGGTAAAGCCAGTGGGGATGCCGATGAACTCGTCGCCCTGCTCGCGCAGTTGCTCGATGCGCTCCAGATAGGCGCTGGCGATCTCCTTAACCGGCACCAGGTCGCGATTGGTGCGCTGTTCGCTGATGCTGAACAGCGCCTGCTCCGACCGGTCGAGGACGACGTTGATGTCTTCGGCCTCGGTGTAGGCCAGCTTGGCGATGGTGCCCGCGGCCTGGATCAGCTTGCGCCGCAACGCCGCCGACTCAACCAAACGGCCGTAAGACTCGGCGTTGATCGAGGTGGGGACAACGTTCATCAGGTTGATGAGATACGGCTCACCGCCAATCTCATCCAGCTGTTCCCGGCGGCGCAGTTCCTCGGCCAGGGTCAGAAAGTCGATCGGCTCGTGGCGATCGTTCAGGGTCAGCATCGCCTCATAGACCCAGCGGTTGGAGATGCGGTAGAAGGCGTCGGCCCGCAGGAAGTTCGACACGTCGAACAGGGCGTCCGGATCAATGAGCAGAGAGCCTAGAATTGCCTCTTCGGCTTCGATGCTGTGGGGTGGGAGACGTTCTTCGATTGTGTCCATGGCTTGAAATGACCGAACAGAAAATAAAACGTGAAACGAGTTCGTTTCACGTTCATCAATCACTGGCTCGGCGCTGCCGCGCAGCGCTTACTGATTGCTTTCGTCGAAATCGTCGAAATCAAGTGTATCCAGAAAGTCGGTGAAGGCGTCGAGATTCTCATCCTCGTCCTCGCCCATCGGCTCACCGGCCTGTACATCGGCTTCCGGTTCCACGCCGGCCGCATCCATCACCTCTTCGGCGATAAAAATCGGCACCTTAGCCCGCACGGCCAGGGCGATGGCATCCGAGGGCCGGCAGTCGATTTCCAGCGGCTCACCCGCGCCGTCCACGGTGATAAACAGACGCGCATGGAACACGCTTTCATTTAGCTCTTTAATCAGCACGTGGGAAACGGTCCCGCCCAGTTCACCGATGACGTTCTTAAGCAAGTCCTGCGTCAGCGGCCGGGCCACCTTGACATCCTGCAGTTCGATGGTGATGGCGTCGGCCTCACACGGACCAATCCAGATCGGCAGTTGGCGTTCGCTATCCACTTCGCGCAGCAGGACGATGCGGTGTTGGGAGACCAGGCTTATGCGGATGCTGTCAATCACAACCTCAATCATGTAAAGACCCCTTGCTTGATGCCTGCGGCAATGGTGCGCCTACGGCGAGATGGTCGGCCGTTTGCCGATGATTTCAGCGGATTGTACCACAACTGCAACGACGCTGACAGGGTTTTGGGCGCAGGCCGTTGCGAGTTGAAAGCGTTGAGATTGAACGCGGATGACGCCGCTTGGGCGGATCAGACCGGATAGAAATCAGATTGCTGGGCGCCGGCGCCAAGAGAGGACGTATCTGAGATTCACGCTACCTCACGCAGTCACCCGCATTGGCCGAGGCCCCTATCTGTGTATGAAAATCAGCTAAATCCGTGTCATCCGTGTTCTATTGCGTGCGGGCTAATGCGACAGGATGACCCATTCCTGGCCGCGCTGTTCCATGTTCAACGTCGTCAGGCGAATGAACGGGGCCTGGGTGGCGACGGCAAAGGCAGTGGAACCGTTGATGTCCACTTCCTGCAGCTCATAGTCGAAAGCCGACGCCGCTCGCACGATCTTCTGATAGGTAATCGCCAGCGGGTCAATAAAGGTGCCGTTGCTGTCCAAAATGCGATCGACGCTGTCCAGCAGCACATTGGAACGGGCGTATTCACCGGACCGCAAAGCCCGGTCGGAGGCCTCCAACATCACTTCCAGGATGATGTTGATCTCCTCTTTCGGTCGGCGCGAGAAGTCAGCCGGGTTGCCCTGTTCGCGGACGGCTGTCGGATGAGGCAGCCAGGCAGTCAGGAAGTAGGCCGTCGGGTCATAGGCCTGCTGATAGCGGCGCATGATGTTGTAATAGCGCACGGTGGTCGCCAGGTCCGACACTTCGGCAGCTGACGGGGAAAGGCTTTGCAGATAGGTCAGCCACTCCGCTTCCATCTCCGGCAGACCGACGCCATAGGATTGGCGCAAATTGGCGTCAACGGCTTCAGCCAGCGTCGCGCCATCATCGCTGGTGGTGTTGCTATAGAATTCGCGAAAGATGGGCCACCCGTCCCGCGCCACCAGGTAGCTGACAAACCCTCCGGCCTGCAGATAGCCGATCTCATGCTGGATCGGGTAGAAGTCATTGAACAACTGGGCCAGCGGCACATAATCACCCAAAGCCAGCAAGGCCGCGGATCGCTGGTTGAGGTCTTCGGCCTTGTAATGACCGCCGGTCACCCACACGGCCAGCCCTTCGGCCAACGGCGAAATACGACGCGGGGCGAACTCTTGATCGAGGACATGCACCGCTTCGTGCACCAGCAGTTCCCGCAGACCGCCACCGGCGTACGGCCGATCGACATAGGACACAACCATATCGCTGCCGGCAAAGCCGCCCTGCCCGACCACCCGGTCAATGAAATAGACCTCCAGCTTGCGAGTGGCGGTGACGTTGAGCCGATTGGCAGCGAGCTGCACCGAGCGCTCCAGTTCATCGAGCAGCATATTAAAGTCGCGCGCGGCGGCCGTGTCGCTGACCACATGGGCCACACAGCAGGACGTTTCAGCCGTCACCCATTCGGCCGCGGCATCGGCCGTGGGTCGCAATGTTGCCGCGCGAACAGTGGTCGGGAACACGACGACGTTGTTGTCGGGGTTCTCGTCCCCTTGCTGCAAGGTGTCGGCCTCATCCAACACCACCCGAATCTCATGATCACCGGTCTGGTTGGCCGTGTCCCAGGCCCATTCGAAGACCGCTTCGGCCTGACCGTTCCAGTTACGCCGCTCCAGCGGCCCTCCGGCCACGGGCACGCCGTCCACCAGAATGGAGGCGGTGACAGACTGGACGTCGATGGTCTCCGGCACAAAGGGCAGCAGTTGGAAGGTCACCTTGTCACCGGCATAGATGATCGGCACAGGGTGGATGACTACGCCTTCGGCCGTTATCGAGAGGTCGGGCAATGATGCCGTAGGTGATTCGATCACCGGGGCCGTGGCTGTTTCCGGCGGCAGCGGAGACGGCGTCACTCGTCGGTGGGTCAGTGGGCGGCGGATCCGTGGCGGGCAAATCGGTAGCCGGCTGGGTTTGCGTGGGGTCCGGCGGGATGGTCGGGTCAGTGATGTCCTGGACATCGGTGCCGGGCACAGTGGCTACAGAGGCTTCGGTGGGCAAGACGGCGGGCGCAGACATGCTGCTACTCGGTCCACAGGCAGCCAGGACGAACAGCAAATAAGCCAAAATAACGATGCTTAACCGTTTGCGCATTGCCAAATCTTTAACCAGCATGTTGCGCAGCGGACAATTCCGCCGCCAACAACCGTAACATTGTAATCAGTCCATCGGATAGGCGGCGATTCCTAGCACAGACGTTCACATTGTCTTAAGCAAGGCGGCCCCACCATTTTGCCGCGTACCCATCCCGCACGATTGATCGTATAATACCCTAAGCTGCCGCGTTTTTCCATAGGGACACGGTGGCCTGTTAATAAGTTAACCCCCACGTTTTGGGACAAGTTGTTCCGGTTTGCTGTGCAGGGCCTTGAGGGGTCGGCGTTTGTTTGACGTCGCCATCGACTTTGGCCCCATCGGCACAGCCGTCGCTTCCTGGGCGACCAGCCTGATTCGCGGGCCAACACACGAGTTTGAGGAGAATTGCATAGACATGGCTTACCAACATATCAACGTGCCTGACGGCGAGAAGATCACCTTCGTCGACGGCGAACTACACGTGCCGGATAACCCCATCGTGGCCTTCATTGAAGGCGACGGCATCGGCGTCGACATCACCCCGGCCTCCATCCTGGTCTGGGATGCGGCCGTCGAGAAGGCCTATGGCGGCCAACGCAAGATCGCCTGGATGGAGATCTACGCCGGCGAAAAAGCGGCCGAACTTTACGACGGCAACTTCATGCCCGAGGAGACCTTCGAGGCCATGCGCGAATTCGTTGTGGGTATCAAGGGCCCGCTGACCACGCCTATTGGCGGCGGCTTCCGCAGTCTGAATGTGACCCTGCGCCAGGTGTTGGACCTCTATGCCTGTGTGCGGCCGGTGAAATACATCCCCGGCACCCCCAGCCCCATGAAGTACCCGGAGAAGATGGACATCATCATCTTCCGCGAGAACACCGAGGACGTGTATTCGGGCATCGAGTGGGAAGCCAACAGCGAGGGGGCTGAGGCAGTCATCCACTTCATCAATGACACGCTGGGCAAGAACATCCGCGAGGGTTCGGCCATCGGCATCAAGCCGGTCAGTGAATTCGGCACGAAGCGGCTGGTGCGCCAGGCCATCGCCCACGCCATCGCCCACGGCCTGCCCATGGTGACGTTGGTCCACAAGGGCAACATCATGAAGTTCACCGAGGGTGGCTTCAAGAACTGGGGCTACGAAGTGGCGGCCGAGGAGTTCGGCGACGAGACGATCACCGAAGACGAGATCTGGGCCAAGTATGACGGCGTCACGCCGCCCGGAAAGGTCCTCATCAACGACCGCATCGCCGACAACATGCTCCAGCAGCTCATCACCCGCACCGACGACTACACGGTGATCGCCACGCTCAACCTCAACGGCGACTACATGAGCGACGCGGCCGCGGCGCAGGTCGGCGGCCTGGGCATGGCCCCCGGCGGCAACATCGGCGACGGCATCGCCCTGTTCGAGGCCACCCACGGCACCGCACCGAAGTACGCCGGCAAGGACATGGTCAACCCCGGCAGCCTCATCCTCAGCGGCGCGATGATGCTGGAGTACATGGGCTGGCAGGAAGCGGCCGATCTCGTCTACGAGGCCATGGCCACGACCATCCAGAACAAGACCGTCACCTACGACCTCCACCGCCAGATCGAAGGCGCGACGAAGCTCAGCAGCTCCGGCTTTGCCGAAGCGATTGTCGGGAATATGTAAGGGTGTCCGTCCTGAGTGGGATTTGACGAGATAAGCTCCGATGGTTTGCGAACCATCGGAGCTTATCTCGTCTCTGATACTGTCAATCAACAACCATCGGCAGGTAGATCAACCCGTTCGAGTAACCCGGATCATCTGTCTCGTTGGGCAATGCCGCGCCGGCGCTGACCTTGTAGAGCCCGCCGCTCGCACCGCTGTCTTTGTCCTGAATCTCGACATAGATCGGTTCGCCCGGATCGCCTGTCAATTCCAGCATGAAGTACGTCTCCGCATCCGGCGCCATCTCGTATTCGCCAGAACGGTCAGCCCGTCGGCCTCGAAAACGCGAATGCGGGGATACATGTCCAACGCAAGCTCAGTGACGCGGAGCACGAGCGCGCCGGTTGAGGGCAGCTCAAACTGGAACACATCCACATCCCCGGCACGATCGATTCGCCCGGCGTAGCGCGTGTTATCCGTGATTAGGAAGGTGGCCAGTTCCGGAAAGTCGCCATGATCGTCTGTCTGATACCCTTCGATGACCACTGAGGTTGTAGCCGAAGCGGTGAAGGCTGAGACGGGTGGGAGTGGGTGGGTTGCAGGATCGTACGAACTGCCCTCGAAAGGCAATGGCGGCAAGTAGGCAGCTTGCGTGAAGAAGGCGGTACCAGGAACATTGTCAAAATCCGCTGTAATCCAGTAATCACCATTCTGATTATACGGTAAGAAGCCTGTATAAATGCCGTCGTCTGCTATGGCGTCAGGAGAGCGACCGTCGTCCAGCAACGAAAGCTGAACCTCGGTGCCATCGGGGGCTACGGCGCTCGCCCTGTAGTCGCGCTCCGGCAATGAGGTCGTATTGCTTAGCGGCGGCTGTGAGGACGACAGGCTCTGGATAGTTCATCCGCGAACCGCCCTGGCTCATGACTTCGGCCCAGTGTTCACGTTCGTCTGGCGCTCCGGCGGTCCGGGAAGTGGAGGGCTCACGCCAGGTGAAGGTCACGACACGCCGCGCTTCCACACTGCCGGGGCCTCCGCCATGCTGGTCCAACTCTAAGCGAGGCATCGGCATTTCCGACGGGCGCGAAGGCCTGCTAACTCGGGGTAGTAGTTCCTGGCACCAGATTGCCGCCGATCCGAATCTGCGGCGGATCGTACTTTAGCAGGTCGCGATGAGCGCTGTCCCAGCCACTTACCTCATTCACTCGATACTGGGCGTTATCCGGAGCCGATTCGCTTGAAGTTCTTCTGCGATCGAGAAGTTCAGCCAATCGTAGTATCCGGCAAGGATTCCGATTGCCATTTAATTGGTGTTCATCACCGAGTTCCGAACTCGTTTGTCGTCGACGAAGGGCAGTGAGGTCGAACACCACCACGCCATCACCTGACACGCCGACACTCCGGGCTGACGGTGGCGGTCCGCTGGTGTTGTTGCCCTGTACGCCGTCCGAATTGCGCGACACCAGAATGGTCTCGCCGGTCTGCCGGTCATGGCGGAACGTATCGATGGCATTGTTTTCATCGTGATCCACAGATTAAGGCCGGGGACATGAAGGCGACATAGTGGCCGTCGGCGGAGATAAAGGCCGCACTGGAGACGAAATCCCCCTGCCCTCCGTCGGTGCGCCGCGAAGCGAGCGTTGTCTGGTGCGCTGCTCCCGATCCCGGACGAAAATGTCGGGCCAGTCATTCGTGTCATCCTCCACCAGGTTGGTCGCCCATGGAAGTGAACGCCACGTAGCGGCCGTCCGCCGAGATAGCAGGATCAAAACCACCCCACGTCGCCTGCGCGCCGCCCGAACTCACCGACACCCGCGTCGTCGCCCCCGTCTGCCGGTCGTGGACGAAGACGTCCGAACTGCCGTTCGTGTCGCCCGGAACCAGATTATCGTGAGGGAACTAGAAAGCCACGAAACGGCCGTCAGATGAGACGGAGGGGATGACCGAGCGCCGTCTCCCTGCGTGCCGTCGCCGTTTTAGGAACACGCGTCGTCTCCCCAGTCTGCCGATCATGGACGAAGACGTCGCCAGTTGGCGTGTAGCCTGACGAGGTTCGTGGTGTTGGATTCAAACGCCACGAAGCGGCCGTCGGCCGAGATGGTGGGATGGTACCTCGCCATTCGCCGTTCTCCCAGTCGCCGATCACTGAACACGAGCCCGCGTCTCGCCCGTCTGCCGATCGTGGACGAAGATGTCTTTGGTGCCATTCGTGTCCCCCGGCACCAGGTTGCTAGCACAGGACTCGAACGCCACGTAGCGGCCGTCGGCCGAGATGGCCGGAGAAGAGTCGAGACGTCATTCGCCTGCGCCCCGTCGTAGCTGACCGTCACCCGCTCGATCGTCCCCGTCTGCGATCGTAGACGAAGATGTCTGTCGGTGCCGTTGGTGTCCCCCGGCACCAGGTTGCTGGCAGCACGACCCGAACGCCACGTAGCGACCGTCGGCGCTGAGACGGCGAGATGCTAGGCATCATTCGCCTGCGCCCCGTCGGACTGACGCGAACCCGCGTCGTTGTCCCCGTCTGCCGGTCGTGGACGAAGATATCTGTGGTCGTCATTGGTGTCTCCCGGCACCAGGTTGCTGGCATCCGACACGAACGCCACGTAGCGACCGTCGGCCGAGAGGCGGGATGAGTGAGACACCATTCGCCTGCGTCCCGTCGATAGCGACGCGAACCCGCGTGGTCCCCGTCTGCCGATCGTGGACGAAGATGTCTGGCGCCGCCATTGGTGTCGCCCGGTACCAGGTTGCCGGAGTCTGAGGCAAAGGCCACATAACGGCCGTTGGCGGTGATGAACGGGGTAAGCGAATAGCCATCGCCCGGCACGCCGCCCGAACTACGCGAGATGAGCGTGGTTTCGGCTGCGAAGGCACGGGCGGCGACCCGGTCCGAGTCGCCGTAGAAGCTCAGGATCGTACCTAACAAGACGATGAGGATCGCAACAACCATAGTGCGACTGCGCATGACAACCTACCTGATATGAAGTTATTGAGGATTTCGGGCGGCGGTCTCCCCGCTGCTCATAGGCTAGAGCAAGCAAGACAGGAACATTTGCCGAAAGCATAACGCGGCCGGTGGTTGGGGTGCAGCGGAAAGTGTCGGAAATCCGTGGTCATCCCCTGTTTTACTCCCATTGACCTGCACTTCAATACATTTGCCTCGCACCTACCGCCCTCTGACGACCCCCTCCGTCCTCCTCTGACCTGCGCGAACCATGATGCCTCACCTGTTTTGGCGACGAATATCACGTGGGCCGATGGGTTAGTTATACAAGCTTAACCACCAACTCCGTGTGTCGTCACGTATTTACGTGTTACACTATATTACGTGAACAACGAGGAAACGCAAAACATTACCTTGGCCCTACGTAAAGACACGCTGCTCAAGGTCAAACTCCTGGCTGTCCGGCGCGGCACATCGGTTTCAGGTCTGCTTTCGGCCGAACTGGAGAAGCTCGTCGCCCAAGAGGAAGCCTACGGCCGCGCCCAACAACGGGCCGTAGCCCGCCTAGAAACGGCTGCGGATCTGGGCACCCGCGGCCGAATCGACATCAGCCGGGACGACCTTCATGAGCGATAATCCCGGCCAGTTTGTGGATACCAACATCCTGGTCTACGCCCACGACCGGTCGGCCGGGGCGAGGCATGACACGGCCGCCGCGCTGATCCAACAGCTATGGACGGAACGGGCCGGTTGTGTCAGCATTCAGGTGCTGCAAGAGTTCTACGTTACCGTTACACAGAAAGTCGGCCGGCCTCTCTCATCGGAGGCGGCATCACAGATCATTGGGGATCTAGCGGTCTGGACGGTCCATCGGCCGAATGTGAATGATGTACTGGAAGCCATTCAGCTCCAGACAAGGAAACAGACCTCCTTCTGGGACGCCATGATCCTCACCAGCGCCCGCCAACTTGACTGTGCAACGCTTTGGTCAGAAGACCTGAATAGCGGTCAGAACTACGAGGGTGTGATCGTGCGCAATCCGTTTACTTGATACCTCAGTCCCCAATTATCTTCTCCACCGCCAGGTACTATTCGGGCGGCGCGGCCGAATGGTACCACGGCCGTCCCGGGTTTCCCACGTCAAAGAAGGCCAGCCCCGCCTGACGGGACTGGCCTTCTTTATTCATCTAGACCGACAAGCCTGACAGTAGCCTTGCCGGTAACTCAATCCACCGCGTTACCCGCCTCTAACCACCGGCAGATAGAGTTCCACCGGACCCGCCTCCTCCAGCATCAGCTTGATCTTCTGGTCGATCACCAGCGACTCGTTGCCCGCGCCGTCGCGGAACTGGCCGAAGACGGTGCAGATCTCACCGTCGTCGCAGTCCAGCATCCACGGCTTTTCGGCCGCCAGCGGTTCCCACGGCGCGGTCTCAATGCCCTCCAGCGTGTTGGCAAAGCGCATCTCAACGTCGCCGCTGACCTCGAACATGCCCACCGTATGCGGGCCTACCAGACCGTGGGCAATGGTATGCGAACCCAGCCCACCCGATGCCGGTCCCTCATACTCGCTGTCGGTGTCCACCGCATCGACCATCAGGATCACCTCACGCGAGGTAGCCACATCGCCACCCTCAATCACGGTCGGCCCGTCGATGAAGAACGCGCCCTGCGGCGGGATGGGGTCTTCCAGCGGCGTAACCGCAATCGGGTCCGAGTAGGTGCCCTCAGCGCCGTCTTCGCCCTCGCCATAGAGGGTGACATAGATCATCTCGCCGTTCTTCAGCCCGGTCAGCATGAAGTCACCTTCATTGCCCATATCCTGGCAATCGCCCAGCGTCCCGGCCACGTTGCTCAGGCAGAGGCGCACGTTAGTATGGGTGTCGGGTCGCTGCGACCAGCTCACGGCAATGGCTTCATTCAACGGCCGAATGCTGATGCCCTTGACCTTGAACGCCTTATCATCCGGCGCCCACAGCGGGTTCCGGCCGCCCTTGACCTCGCTGCCGTCGCGCTCACCGCCATTGTCGGTGTCCGGACGGCAGGGCGACGTGCCCAGCTGCAGTTCTTCGATATTCGTCAGGCCGTCCTTGTCGTTGTCCACCTTGGAGTCGTCCTGACCGACAATCAGCTTGCAGCGGCGTTCCCACTCGTCGGGCATGCCGTCGTTGTCGGTGTCACCCTCGTAATCCTCGCGCTTGTCCTGCGGCCCGTCGATCCAGAAGCCGCCGTTCCATTCGCGGAACAGATTTTGGCTGGGATCGGCCGGGTCGGGGAACCAAGCTATGATCCTCACGGCGTAGGATCCGCCGTGGTCGGTCAGGCTGTAGGGGAAGCCGTAGATGCCGTCGCCTGCCGCACCGTCATGGTTGTTGCCGTCGTCCAGCAGCAGGGTGATGTCCGTGCCCCCCTCGTTGGCAATGGCCGCCGCCACAATGGCGCCCGGCAGCAGTCCCTTATCATCCATCAGGGTGGCCACAATGGGCACTGTGTCGCCGGCCATCGCCTGCCCATCCGTCAGATTGAGCAGATTACCTTCCAACCGAATGTCTGACTGCACCGACAGGTTCATGATGTAGTCGCCGGGGATTTCGGCGTAGCGAGCGCGGAAGCCCCACTCGCCCGGTTCGGGGTCCTTCACGATTACCACATCCTGGAGCTGGTCGTTGCGAATGTCCCAGTCGGCCGGTGTGGCGCCAATGGCGGGACTGATGGGTATCCAGCGCTTGTTGGGATCGTCACCGGGCGGCAGAAGTTCCACCCAGCGCACACCCTGCCCGTCGGGCTGCTTGCCGACCACCATGAACTGGAAGCTGCTGACAGTCTTGTCTATGACCGCGAAGTGGGTGCTCCAGTCCGTCGTCGGCACCGCGCGGTGCAGGAAATGGAACACACGCGACGAATCCTGGGCGGACACGTCCAGATACTCGTTGGCGTTGGCAATGCCCAGTTGGGCGGGATAGAAGGGCGCCGCAGCCACAGCCGCGACGGCATCCACCAGGTCGACCGATGCGCCCATGGCGGCCAGACCGTCCAGCGACTGCTGAAGTTCGGCGGCGGTAAAGCCGGTCCCCAGTCCGGACGTGGGCACCGGGGTGTAGGTGCCGCAGTTTTGGGCGGCGATGAGCGCCAGCAGTGCGCCAGGCGCTTCCGGCCCCAGGCCGATTGTGTCAACACACACGCCGGCCGCCTGCAACACGTCGCGAACGGCCGCGGTGTTATAAAGCGGGTTGACGTTTTCTTGCCCGTCACTGAGCAGAATGATGTGATCGGGGTTGGTGTTGCCCGGGTTGGCCAGCAGCATATCCTTGGCGTCGAGCAAGCCCTGGCCGGTGTTGGTCCAGACCGGCCGGTCAGTAACGGTGGCAATAGCCGCCTTCACCGTGGCAATGTCGCCCGGAGTGGAGACACTGTTTATCCGGGCCAGCCGGGTGATATTGCCGTTGGCGCAGTTGCCCGTGCCGGTTCCAAAGGGAGGCAGGCCGCAGCCGGGCGGATTATCCAGACCGCCATGGCCGATGATGCCGATGCGATCACCGGCGCGCAGCAGATCGGGCAGCACCAGACCGGCCTTCTTGGCGTTGAGGATGCGCGTGCCCTCGCCCGGCGTATCCTCGGTAGACATCGACCCGGACTCGTCGAACACATAGACCGTATCGACGTTGCCGGGATCCACATAGAGCAGAGCGTCATTCTCCGAATCGCAGATAGACGTATTGAGGCAGATTTCGTAATCCACAAACGTCGTGCCCGCCGGTTTGGTCGGCGGCACGATGACAGCCCAATACTCGCCCGGCCCGACCTCCTGGAACGACCCGGCCACCAAGGTGGGCGCGTCGCCCTCCGCGTCGAAGCTGATGGTTGTGGGATCGATGCCGCTGACCGGCAGGCCGCTGCTGGTGACCTCGAAGCGGGTCAGCGTAGCCACGGGGCTGTCGGGTGCGCCGACCATGGCGTGGCCGGGGTTGTGGACCGGCTCCAGGATGTTCAGCGTCGGCGTGGTGCAGGTGGCCCGGACCTGATAGGTCATGATGCTGTCAAAGCTGGTGACGTTGACCACCAACTGGTTATTGGCCGGGAATCCGGCGAACAGTCGCGTGGCGTTGTCGCCGATATGGGCCGAACGCTGCACCGTTGGCGCGCCGGTATCGACGGCCATGAAGTTGATGCCGACCTCACCCCCCGGCGGCTGCGTCTCTACATGCAGCTCGACAAACGCGCAGCCCGATTGGGGATTGATGCGATAGTATTTGCCGGTCCAGTCCTCCGGCGATGACTCTACCCAGTTCTGACTCCCGCTCGACATAGTGACGTTCTGGGCGAATGACGGTGTGCCGGTAGGCTTGTCGTCGGCGTCGGGGAACACCAGTTCCGGCTGCGTCACCGGGTCGGCGTAGGGATACGCATAGTAGGCGGCCTCAAAATCCACAAAGGCCCACTTCTCCGTCTTGGCCCCGCCGGTCAGCGCCTGGATGGTTTCGTCCATGACGAAGATATCGTCATATTGATCGCACTTGCGATAGTGCTCATAGACGGCCTTGATGCCGAACGCCGGGTCGGCGGGGGCGCCATTGCCACCGTATTGCTGGATCAGATAGCCCGCGTGCAGATCGGTGTAGTCGAGATCATAGTAGGAATTGCTGCTGTCATAGGAAGAGACGCTGTAGCTGGCGTCGGTGGCGGCATTGGTGGCGTTTGTGCCGGCCCAGTTAGACCAGCCCTCGATCCACGAATTGCCGTCTGCATAGAGCGGTTGGAAGTCGGCATAGCAGCCGTCGTTATAGGAATACTGGGTGTAGTGCTGCACTTCGTGGAACACCACACCATCGTCGCCGGTGCCCACGCCATTGCTGATCATCGGTGAATCAATACCAATGTTGCAATTGCCCGACGACCCCCAATAGGCGATGCCCGACCAGCCCTGACCGTCACGCAACTGAATGTTGAGGACGGAACTGCAGCCGTCGATATACGGTTCGTGGGCTGTATTGCCGCCAATCGCACTGTGGATGAAGACCGCCTGCCACGATTCAGCCACCGCGTCGGCCACATCGGATGCCTGCGATTCGCCGGTCACGCCGTGATTATAGGTCTTGCTGTCCACCGTGTAGACGGTCGTATCGGTGGTGTACCAGACGCGGATGATGCGGGCATTGCCGCCCACGGTGATGTTGCGCTGATAACAGTTGGGCAGGGTGGTGCCCTCCACGGCTGGGGCTGTGCCGCCGGTGCAGGCGGCGTCCGCACTCAGAGGAGCGTGGACCCCAATCGGGAAGTCATTGGCTGCGGCCGAAACGTTGACGACACCTCCGGCGGCCGCTCCGGTGTCTCCTTCATGGAGAGCAGGCCTCGATCCCTGGCTAAACAGAACATATCCGGTCACGAGGACCAGGAACAAGGCCAGTCCATAGACCCTACCATTCCTTATCATTTCCCAAATGCTCCTTACGCGTCCACTTCCCAATAGTGAGCACGAACAGTTCAACCCAAGTGAAGTCACTTGAGTGGCAGCGGCAAGGTTGTTGCTGGGCGCCGATGGGTGAAGGCAATGATGTAAGGCGCGGAGCGCAACCCGCTTGCCGAGTGGATAAACGAGATCTTGCTTGAGTGTCCGTTGCGAACGCGCCGGCGGCTATGAGTGCTCGAACGCGGTACAGACGTCTACTTATCCGTGGGTTGAGCGTATTCACGGCTTAGGGCGAAGCAAGGGGGTGCAACGGCCGCGAATGCCCGCATTGTAACACGGCGATCATCAATTACAAGCCCCGCCTGGCGCGCCGCACTAGTACTTTAGTACTACGTCAGGCGATCTCAGGCCGCGTCTGATCGTACTATTTGAGCGTTGGTGGGGGTTTGTGACCGTAACCGCCTCTGCTATCATCAGGGTCATCATGCCCCACCCTCCCATCATCCTCACCATCGCCGGGTCCGACTCCGGCGGCGCGGCCGGGCTGCAGGCCGACCTGAAGACGGCCGCTGCGGTCTTGATTGTAGGAAGTGCGACAGCCAACGATGAATTGGCTATTGTTTATCGTCCACTCACAGATGTATACTGTTGAGTGTGGAGTTCGAATGGGATGTGGGCAAGGCTTCCGCCAATCTCCGCAAACACGGTGTGTCGTTCCCTGAGGCGGCGACCGTGTTGGGCGACCCACTCGCTGTAACCGTGCCCGATCCTGATCATTCACAAGATGAAGCTCGCTTTATAACTGTCGGTATGTCATTGGACCAACGCCTACTCATGGTCGCCCACACGGATCGGGGCCTGCGTATCCGCTTAATCAGCGCACGTGAATTAACCGCAGCCGAACTAAAGACTTATGAACTCGGAAACTTCTGATCCTAAGACGACTTGCGCCCGGAATATGATCTGACCGTCTTGCTCAAGGACGGCAAACGTGGCCAATACGCTGACGCTTATGCGCGCGGGACAAACCTGGTCCTGCTGGCCCCCGATGTGGCTGAGGCTTTTCCCACGGATGAAGCTGTTAATCAGGCATTGCGCTTGGTGATGCGACTGGCCGAGTTGCCCGCCGTGCCCGCAAGCTCAAGCTGAATCCTCTCGGTACACTTTGTTGGTCCACCTGACTGGCTGGGCAATAGTCTTCTCTGCTATCATCGGCGCCACTATGCGCCACCCTCCCATCATCCTCACCATCGCCGGGTCCGACTCCGGCGGCGCGGCCGGGCTGCAGGCCGACCTGAAGACGGCCGCTGCGCTGGGTGTTTACGGCATGAGCGCGATTACGGTCGTCACGGCCCAGAACAGCCTGCGCGTCGAGCAGGCCTACGCCCTGTCCCCGGCGCTGGTGGCGGCGCAGATCGACGCGGTGCTGTCGGACTATGGCGCGGCGGCGATCAAGACCGGCTTCATCGGCCGAATCGATCTCATTGAGTCCATTGCCGACCGGCTGCGCTACTGGCGCGAGACGATCCGACCGTTCATCCTCATCGATCCTGTGCTGGTCAACCATCGCGCCGAGCCGATGTTCGGGCCGGAGGTGACGGCCGCCTACCGAGAACGGCTGTTCCCGCTGGCCGACCTCATCACGCCCAACCGGCATGAGGCGACCCTGCTGGCCGGCGGCGACAATCCCCCGGCCGCTGACGACCCCGCCCTGCCCGACTACCTTGGTGGGCTGGGTGCGCGGCGGATCTTGCTCAAAGGGCTGCCTGACGGTATGGGGTTGGTGGACGTGCTGTGGGATGAGGACGAGCTGAGGCACTTCCCGCACGAACGGGTGGATACCAACAATCTCCACGGCAGCGGCGACACGCTATCGGCCGCCATCTGCTCCGAGATAGCCCTCGGCCTGCTGCTCCCCGACGCCATCCACCGCGCTCAGGCCTTCACGCTGGCGGCGATTCGGCGATCGGCCGATTGGCGGCTGAGCGCCGGGCATGGGCCGCTGGGGCACGGGACGATTGAAGGAAACTAGGCTTCGCCGGCGTCGGTCAAGACTCGATCATAGAGTTGTTGTGTGATGTAGAAGCCGGCGTCATATCGCAACGCATCAAGATCGGATTTGATGGATTCAACATATCCCCGGCGCATACCGGCGAGCAATATGCCAATCGTTTGTCGACCGAACTGCCGCACCACATCCCGACCAAGTCGTTCATCCATGATAAGGAACTCAGCCCGCATTTCGATGGCCAGGGCAATGGCCTCGGCTTCACCGGCATCAAGATCCTGGCGAAAGGCGCGAACGAGATCGTGGTTACGTGCTTCACGCCTGCTTATCCACTCAGCACTGGAAACCTCGGCGGCGCCTGGACGTCCCTTCCCATAGGTGACAATTTCGTTCCAAACGGCACCGGGGATCATGATCGATCCGTAGAGCACTTGGAGAAGAGGGAAGCGGCCGATCCAGGCCAGATTAATCAGGGGTGATGTGTCGCTGACGACGATCATTCGTCGTCTAAATGATCAAGGGTACGGCGATCTTCTTCGTATTGGGCAATGTCGTAATGAGGACCAATACCCCGGCTACCCAGCAGTTGCTGGAATGACCAGGCATCCATACCGGCCAATTCGCGGGATTTGCCAAAGGACAATTTACCTTGCTGAAACAGCACGATGGCCAATTCGCGCACCATATCATCCTCAGTCATCCGCGCCGCCCGAAGGACCCCTTCCGGTATCTCAATCGTGGTCATAGGATAACTATACATGTCCCCTTAGTGGCCGGCAACCACCTGATAGCCATCGAATCAACGCTAAACCTGCGACTGGTCATCCGCAACGGGTCCCCCTACATCTGCTCATCCACCGCCCTAGCCTGCTCTTGCCGCCCACCTCCCAATCTGCTATCCTAACGTAGGTTTCAAAACGTTCTGAACGCAAGGTCATTATGCACGACACGCTTGAAAACGTTAACGAAAGTACGGTCTCCGGTATCGGTCGACTGGCGCGCTTCTTTGGCTTTGGCGAGGTGATGGGCCGGCTGTACGGCGTCCTCCTGCTCAGCCCGGAACCGCTGTCGCTGGACGAACTGGCCGGCACGCTGGAGATCAGCAAAGGCTCGGTCAGCATGAACATGCGTGATCTGGAGCGCTGGGGCATGGCCAAGGAAGTGTGGGTGCGAGGCGACCGCCGCAAGTTCTACAAGGCCGAGTCTGACATGTGGCAGGTCATTCGCAACGTGCTGGGCAGCCGCGAACAGCGCGAGGTGCAACTGGCGTTGCAGGTGTTGGGCGAGAGCATCGAGAAGCTCCAGGCGGCCGAAAGCGAACTGTCGCCTGAAGAGCAGGAACTGGCCCGCTACTACCTGGACCGCATCGCCGAATTACAGGGGTTCTTCCAGTTTGCGCAACTGGCGCTGCAGGCCATGCTGGGCAACGGCAAGTCGCTGGACTTTGATGCCGTCACGCGGATTGAGATTGAGTGAACCTCAAACTCCTGCCGTTAGTTCTCGTACTTACCAACCCCCAAATCAAACCCCTTACCCGGCAGCGCCATCAGTGTCGATGTGCCGTGTGCCAGCAGCGTGCCTGCCTCATCGGTCACGGATGCTTCAGCGTAGCTAATCGTTCGGCCGGCGCGAATGCAGTGCCCTTCGGCCGTTAATCGTCCCGGCCTGGCCGTCTGCAAATAGTTGAGCTTCAGGTCGACATTGACCAGCCCCGTCCCTTCCGGCAGGCGTAGAAACGTGGCCCAGAAGGTCGCCGTGTCGATCAGCGTGGCCAGTGCCCCACCGTGCACGATGTTGAACGGCTGCAAGTGGCGTTCATCGGCCGCCAGCACAATTCGGCAGCGGTCGAGCGCCAGTTCCTCGAGCTGCATCCCCATGTGCTGCGGGAAAGGGCTGTGGTTGATGATGGCCAGCAGGGCCTCAATGTAGGCGTCGTTAATCGGCGGCATGGATCAATCGCCTTAGAACAGGGCCGGATTGTTCGCCACCCACTCATACAGACGGCCGATACCCTCGGCCGGGGTCACCTCCGGCCGCCAGCCCAGCAGCGCCTCCGCCTTGCGAATGTCGGCCACGAAGACGCGCTGATCGCCCGGCCGCCACGGGCCGTAGGTCACCGCCACCGGCCGCCCGGTCAGCGCGTCCAGCAACGGCCCGAACTCGCCCCAGATCGACAGGGTGTTGTCCGGCCCGCCGCCCAGGTTGAGCACCTCGCCGCGCAACGTATCCATTTGCGTCGATGCCCAGGGCATAGGCGCGCACCAGGTCGTCGATGAAGAGCACATCGCGCACCTGCTTGCCGTCGCCGAAGATGGTGATCGGCCGATCCTTGACGGCCGCAATGACGAAATGAGCCACCCAGCCCTGATCCTCCACGCCGAACTGCCGCTGGCCGTAGATACATGACTGGCGCAGGACCAGTGTCTTGAGGCCATAGATGCGGGCGTAATCACGCACATACTGGTCGCCCGCCCCCTTGGAGCAGCCGTAGGGCGAATGGAAGTCCAGCGGGTACGTCTCCGGGATGCCAAAGGGGTAGTCGGCGTAGGCATAGCGGCCTTCACGCTCGACGATCTCGACCTCATCCATGCCGCCGTAGACCTTGTTGGTGGAGGCGTAGAGCAGGGCGGCGTGCGGGCGCATGGTGGCGCACAGCCTCCAGCACAGTTGAACGTGCCCAGGGCGTTGATCTCGAAGTCCTCGCGCGGATCGACAACCGACGTCGTGACGGCCACCTGCCCGGCCAGATGGAGCACGGCATCGGGTTGGGCCTGAGCCACGGCCGCGGCCAGGCTGTCGTAATCGCGCACATCGGCCTCGATGATGCGCAGCCGATCGTCACCGTGAGTGGCGTGGAGCCAGTCGAGGTTGGATCGGCCGCCGGTGCGCGACAGAGTTGTCATAGATGGTGACCTGATGCCCGGCGCGCAGAAAATAGTCGGCGCTGTTGCAGCCGATGAATCCGGCCCCGCCGGTAATCAGGGTGTGGGTGTGACTCATAGTGGAAAAACCTCACGAGATGGGTTACGTCGCGGTCGTGGTTGTCTGCTGGGCTTATACAGGCTCAGGCGGCGAAATCCGCACGGGCCAGCCGCTCGAACAATCGATCCGCCTGCCGGCTCAACCAGGTGCAGTAGCCGGGGGTCGCGCCCAGATCGACCTGCATGACCATGGCGTCTTCGCCGGTGTCGCGATAGTAGCGCGGCCGACGACCCACCGTGACGAAGCGATACTTCAAATACAAATCCTGGGCAGCCAGATTCCCGGCTCGTACTTCCAGCGTCACCAGCGACGGCGCGGCAGTCGCAGACCAGCGTCAGCAGAGTTGAGCAGCAGCAGTTCGCCCAGCCCGCGCCCGCGTTCATCCGGTGCCACGGCGATGGTGACGACATGGGCTTCTCCGGCAATGAGCCAGAACCCGGCATGGCCGATGATGCGCTCCCCGCGCCGGTGCGCCGGCGGGTCAGCACCTGATAGTGGGCCAGCGGGTTATCGACCAGTTCGTTATAGAAGAAACTGTTGCGGCGGGGCGTCGGGTAAGAGGCACGTTCGATCGCCAGCACGGACGGCAGATCGCCCAGCGTCATCGTGCGCAGCGAATAGGGCGCAGGCGGGTGGAGCATGACGTGCTCAGGCTCGGCTCGCGCAAGTACAGCGGCGCCAAATGGTCGGCTTCGGTGACGGCGCGGCTTTTCCAGCGTTGGTAGCCGATCTCGGCCAGCACGGCCGCCCGCCGCACGCCGATGGCCGGGGACACCAGCCGGGCATTGGCGGTCCGCCGAACGGCCTTGGCCGCCTCCGGCCGAAATCTCGCCCGCGAAAACGGTCGGCCCCTCGACGGCCGCCAGAACGCTCCCAGTCCGTCAATGCGGGTCGCCGTCAGTCTGCCAGCCGCGCCGGTCGTTCCAGCGATAGCGCCCGGCCCACAGCCGATTGCGGCCCGCCTCGGCCACGACCACCAGCGGCTCCTCCAGACGGCCGATACCCGCGGCGACAATGTCGAGCGTGGGCACGCCGACCAGCGGCAGCTTGTGGCCCAGCGCCAGTCCCTTGGCCAGTGACACGTCCGACGCGCAGACCGGTGTAGGAGCCGGGGCCGATGGCCACAGCGATGGCTTCCAGGTCGGCGGCGGTGATGTGGGCCTGCTGCCCAGATCTCGTCCACGGCCGGGGCCAGTTCGATGGTCTGGGTGCGGTGGCTCTTCCAGCCCCGCTCGGCCAGGACGGTCGGTCCCGTCGTGGACGGCCAGTCCGGTCCAGTTGGTTGCGGTGTCAATTGCCAGGATCATAGGCCGGCTCTCAGACGCCAAAGGCGCTCTTCTTGAAATCTTCCAGGAGTTCGGTCGGCCGGTCGCCGTCGGCGTTGAAGCGCATACGGCGGCGGGTCGGTGTTTCGAACATCAGCTGCACAGTCAGGCAATCGTCGGGCAACAGGAACGCCACGCGCTCCGGCCACTCGACGATGATGGCGCTGCCGCTGTCGAAAATGTCTTCCAGCCCGGCGGTCATCACGTCGCCTTCGCTCTCCAGCCGGTAGCCGTCGACGTGGTAGAACGTCTGGCCGTCGCGGAGGCGGGGGTATTCGTTGACGATGACGTACGAGGGGCTGGTGACGCGGACGGCCGTCCCCCAGCCGCGACCGACGCCACGGGCCAACATCGTCTTGCCCGCGCCCAGCTCGCCCGACAGGCAGACAACGTCGCCCGGGCGCAGCAATTCACCCAGCCGTAACCCCAGCCGCTCGGTTTGGGCCGCGCTGCTGCTGGTGAAGTCCAGTGTCCGCTCGTCAAGGATAGCCATAGGTCACTCGCGTGGTAGTGTGGGCAAGATAATTTATTATACCCGACGTCTTCATGATATAGTAATGGCATCAAGGAAATAGAACACGGCTTTGACAGACGATACGGATAATGGCGGCTTCAATATGACTCTGATCCGTCCCACATCCGTTAAAATCCGCATCATCCGCGTTCAAACCTTCCGCCAACTACCATGCGAATTCTCGTCGCTGTCCGACATCCACGCCAACCTGACTGCTCTGGAGGCCGTCCTGAACGACGCTGAGGGGCAATGGGATCGTGTCTGGTTCCTGGGTGATCTGGTCGGCTATGGCCCCGACCCCGACGACGTGATCACCCGGCTGCGGGAGTCTGGACCCGCTGGCGCTGTCCGGCAACCACGACTGGGCCGTGCTGGGCAAGCTCGACCTGTTCGACTTCAACGAAGACGCCCGCCGCAGCGTGGAGTGGACCCGCAAGCAGCTGTCCGACGACAACCGCGTCTATCTGGCCGGTCTGCCACCGCAATCGGCCGACGGCGTCGTTCAGCATGGCCCACGCCAGCCCGCGCCACCCGGTGTGGGAGTACATCCTCGACCTGGAGACAGCGTTCGAGAACTTCGCCTACTTCGACACGCCCATCTGCCTGGTCGGCCATTCGCACATGCCCCTGATCTTTCGCGTCAATGAGGAAGCAGAAGACCTGATGGGCTATGTCACTTCGGCCGGGGAGATACGCTGGACCTGAGCTTCGGCCGTCTACATCCTCAATCCCGGCAGCGTCGGTCAACCACGCGACGGCGACTCCCGCGCCGCCTACGCGCTGCTGGATACCGACACGCTGGCCTGGGAATACCGCCGCGTGCCCTACGACATTGCCGAAACGCAGCGCCGGATGCGCGAAGCCGGCCTGCCGCAACGCCTCATCCTTCGCCTTGACCAGGGTCTTTAGTCCGCTGTCCCCTCCACCGCGGGAACTTATCATCTTGTTCTCGCGTCTTATGGACAGAGTGTCATAGACAGAGGAGAGAAGAGATGAAGCATATGAGCAAGGTAATTAACGGACGCATTCGCCCCCATCACCGCAACGGGCTGGTTTTGATTATTGTCGTGCTCCTGGCGGGACTGACTCGCCGCTTGTGGCGGCGTCGATGGCGGAGCAATCAGTGGAGATGTCTCGCGCCGATTCCGATCGGTTTCTATGGCGGCGAAATGGCGGCTGTGGCCCCAATGGCCGCGCCGGACATGGCCTATGAGATGATCGACCGAGGAAGGCTGGCGTTTCTCAGTGACACCGGCAATGCCCAATCGTTCGACATCAGAACGGCTGATCATCCGCACCGGCGACATCAGCGTTGTCGTCAGCGACACGGATGACGCCTTGACCCGCATTGCCGCCCTGGCCGAGGGCAATGGCGGCTGGGTGGTCAGCAGCTATGTCTTCCAGGCCGACGAGAACGCCAAGAGCGGCACCATCACCATCCGCGTTCCGGCCGAAGGCTTCCAGAGCGCGCTCGACGCCATCTCGGCCATGGCCGTGGAAGTGCAGAGCCTGTCCACCTCCGGTCAGGACGTGACCGAGGAATACGTCGACCTGGACGCGCGGCTGGGCAACCTCGAAGCCACGGCCGATCGCGTGCGCGGCTTCATGGACGAGACGCGAAACCGTCGAAGAGGCGCTGGCCGTCAACGGGAGCTGAGCCGGCTGGAAGGCGAGATCGAATCGATCAAGGGCCGGATGCAGTACCTGAGCCAATCGGCCGCCTTCTCGACCATCACCGCCAACCTGACGCCCGACATCCTGGCCCAACCGGTACAGATCGGTGGCTGGCAACCGGTGCGGCGTCGCCAAGCAGGCGCTGGAAGCGCTGATCAACGGCCTGCAAGCCCTGGCCAATATCCTCATCTGGCTGGCCATCTATGTGTTGCCCATCGCCCTGCTAATTGGCATCCCGGTCTATCTGATCGTGCGCTACTTTCTGCGCCGTCGCCGGGCCAAAGACGTGGTGGTCACGCCGGACCAACCGGCCGCGACCGATTAGATGGCCGCAGGTTTTGTGGTAGACAGCGGGAGCTTCGGCTCCCGCTTTTTCTTGGGCCAATCAGGCTGGCTGCCGCTTGCGCAGCACCACTGACTGGAAGTGCAGGTCATTCTCTCTGGTCTTCTTGCCACCACGATCCGCCGAAAGTAGATGACGTCAAACACCTGGGCTACGTGCCAGCTGCAACGCCTCGTCCGAGTAGAAGGCGAAGAAGCGCTGCGGTTCATAGGCATCGTCTGCCCACACCCCTTCGTGATCATAACCGCCATAGAGGCCGACATAGACGAGACCGTTCGGCATCAGCACGCGATCGACGTCACGCAAGCACGGCCCGGAACTCGGCCTTGGGCAGATGCAGCACGGCAATTAAACGAGTAGGCCGCGTCAAACGACCCATCCGGGAAAGCCAGCGCGGCGATATCCATCACCTCGCTTTCAATGCCCTTTGCGCGACACAAGGCGACCATGGCCGGCGAAAGGTCAACGGCCGTCACATCCAGCCCAGCCTGCTGGAAGAACTGGCCGTCGTGACCGGGTCCGGCGCCCAGTTCCAGCAGCGTCTGCCGGTCCTCGTCCTGCAGTCGCTGCAGAAGTCGAGCCGCTCGTCCCTCTTCCAATCCTGATAGACCATGCCGTCGCGTTCGACCGCTTTGCGGTCGTAGGCGGTGCGGAGGTCGGGGCGGGGATCGGTGGTCATGGTTTTGATTGTTCCTCCTAGTCGCACAAACTGGCCCGGACTGACGATCAGCCAGCCCCGGCAACTGCTCGGCCAGCGCCAGCAGGTCCTTATCGCCCGTGACCAGATAATCAGCGCGCCCACCAGGGCATAGGCCAGCAGAAGTCGTCCTTGGGATCGCGGGTGACGGCCGGGATAGGTTCGCGGATAGTTGGCACCGGTTCACCGAAGGCTTGCAGCACCGACAGGAACTGTATCAGCTCAGCCTGCGTGATGCGCTTGGCTAAACGGGGTTTGCCGGTAATCGTGATCGCAAGTTCATCAAGCAACGGTTCGGGGACAAGGAGCGTTAGCTGTCCTTCGAGAAAGGCCCGCAGGATAGTCCGCACTGCCCCGACAGATCCGGGTTGCAGCAGATAGCTAACCAGCACATTGGTGTCCAGCAGCACGCGCATGGCTACGGCCGAAAATGAATCGTTCCCTGCTCCACCATGCGGCCGATGGTCTCCTGCGAGACTTCCTCAGCCAATTGCTCGACTTCGGCCGCCGTCAGATCAGCGTTGCGCGTTTGCAGCCGGTCGGCCAGCGCTTCCATTTCTTGCAGCGCCGCGCGCCGCCGCGCCTGTTCGCGCAGGGCCAGCAGTTCTTCGTAGTCACCGTATGGCAGAATAACGCCCTTTGGTTCCCCGCGACTTTCCACGACCACCCCATCTTCATGCTCCAGCGCCCACTGCAACATGGCGCTTAGCTGATTCTTGGCTTCACTGACGGAAATGGTTTTCGGCATCACTGCACCTCGCTAGCCTATAATCAGGCGTTCTATCTGGCTATAGTTAAGTCTATTGTAGGCGCCTGCCAACCAATCGTCAATCTCAACTCATTTAACAAGCATCAAACCGCGCCCATCTGCCCAATCCGCGTCATCCGCGTTCGATTCTTCCTCCCTACTCCCGAATCGCCCCCCGCACGGCCGCCGCATAGGTCTGAAATTCGGCCGTCCCCTGCATCGCCAACGACCGCGGCCGGGGTAAATCGATGGAGATACGGTCGGTAATCGTAGCCGGTCGGCCGTTCATCACCAGCACCTCGTCGGCCAGCAGCACCGCCTCGCTGATGCTGTGGGTGACCATGATGACCGTCACGGGCATGGCGTCCCAGATTCGCAACAGCTCCTGGGCCATGCGCTCGCGGGTCAGGGCATCCAGCGCGCCGAACGGTTCATCGAGCAGCAGCAGTTCTGGCCGCTGGATCAAGGCGCGGGCCAGGGCCACCCGCTGGGCCATGCCGCCGGATAGCTGCGCAGGGTAGCTTTGTCCATAGCCCGCCAACCCGACCAAATCGAGCACCTCTGCCAGACGGGCGTCGTCGCTCCCCGGCGCAGGCGGGTGGATTTCCAGGGGCAGTCGGATATTCTCCTCTACCGTGCGCCAGGGCATGAGATTGTCGCGCTGAAAAACTACCCCCACCGGTTCGGTCGATTGGGTGGGGGGCGTGCCCTCCAGGAGCACCGTGCCGGTCGTGGGCGGCAGCAGCCCGCCGATCACTCGCAGCAGTGTTGATTTACCCACCCCCGATGTGCCCACCAGTGCCACGAACGCCCCGGCGGCCACATCAAACGACACGCCCGCCAGCACCTCGTCACCGCTGTCGACAAAGGTGACGCCGACCTCATCAAGCGTGAGAAAATCGGCCGGCGTGGTCATAGGTCTAGGGCTGGGCGGTAACGAAGACATTACTGTAGGCCTGGCTCAGATCAGCCAGCGGTGCGTCCAGAAAGCCCATACTGAGCAGCACATCCTGGGTCGTAACCCAAGAGGCCGGATCAGTCATCCCCGGGGTAGCCGATTCCCACAGCGGCAAGGTGGCCGCCAGCACATTGCGGCGGCTGTCGTCCAGCCCCTCGACAAACTTCTTACTGATCTCGTAGGCCTCGTCCGGGTTGGCCAACGTAGCAGCCGTCCCACGCAGCAGCGCGCGCGTGAACCCCTGCACCAGCGCCGGATTCTCAGCGATGGTCTGCTCGTTGGTGATGATGCCGTTGGCGACCATATCGATAGTGTCGCCGACACGGATGATGTCGATGGTCTCGCCCTGGGCCTCAAGCTGAACCGGTTCGTTGTTGATGTAAACCACAACGGATTCGGAGCGGTCGGTCAGCAGCGATTCGACCTGGTTGAAACCGATCTCGGTGGCGTTGATGTCATCGAGTGTCAGGCCATTGGCGCTCAGCAAGCCGACCAGGCCCACATAGGACGCACCAAAAAAGCCGGGCACGCCGACGGTACGGCCGACGAGATCGGCCGGCTCGGTGATGCCCGCCGCCTGCTTGCTGGCCAGGGCGATGGGGTACTTCTGGAACCATTCCAGCACATAAACCACGGGCAGCCCCTCGGCGCGGGCCAGGATGACCTGCTCCCCACTGACCACCGCCAGCGGCAGTTCCCCCGCGCCCACCAGGGCAATGCCGTCAGTCTCGAAGCTGTAATCGAACTCGATGGCCAGCCCCTCCTCGGCAAAGTAGCCCTTGTCCACGGCCACATAAAACGGCGCATATTGCGGATCGGGAATGTAGCCCATCGGCAGGCGAATCGTGGTCAATTCGGCCGGTGTGGTCTCGGCGGACGAGTTGCAGGCCGCCAAGGTTAAGGCAGCCAGGATAGTCATAAGCAAAATCAAGCGGTGTTTCAACAGGCGTTCTCCGGAAGAATGAGATAAACGGCCGATTGCTCGACCGCGGATGATTATAGCACGGCCTGAAATGGAGATTGGGTTAAGGAGGGTCATCGCGTTGAAGTCAAGACACAACGATGTCCCACTGGAATTGGGCGACGAGATCCTCGCGCAACGGGACTTCATGAAAACACGCACCGATGTGTTGATTGGTTTGCTAAATAGTCTGGGCAAGTTCCTCGATCGCGATTCGCAATGGTCCAACCGGACGGGGTGATTTGGCCTCGCCTGACTTTTTCGTATAGCTTTTCACTTAAGGGGTAGGACGTTGTCGGCAGCCGTCCACGGGTGCGTAGCGACGGCCCGACTTGCCCCAAATCCGCGGCCGATCGGCCAACAACTCTGTTAGCGCATGGCCTGTCGCCGCTGCTGCTATGCACCTAGTCCCCGGCCAGGACCGCCAAAAACCCGGCAATGTTAAGAAATTTCAGACGTTGCGCTAATCGATTCGGCCAGGACATGAACCAGTCGCTCAAACGTGGCCACGGTATGGGCAATAGCGACGGGGTCTCCGGCAAAATTGGGCGGCTGCTTGCCGGGCGACAAACGACGCACCACACGCAGGCTGGAACACAGTTCAAACTGGACTGAGGCTATGCGCAATTCTTCGGCGGCAAACCGGGTCACGGTGTGACTGGTAATGCCGCCGGTGAAACGGCCGTGGTTGAGCACATATCGATCCCACTGCAGGCTGTCGAAGGTCCGCGCCTCCTGGGCCATGCTGGGCTGAAACCCCTGCTCCTGCAAGGTCTTGAGGATGAGCGTTTCCTGCGCCGGGCAGCTTCGGCCGCGCATGGTGCCCACGGCAATGCCGAACTTGTGGCGGTTGGACATGCCGTGGATATCGATGATGAAACCGATGTCATGGTCGGCTACAACGCTGCGCAAGGTCTCCTTGTAAGGCGAACGGCGGTCCCAGTTGGGGTCGCTTTCCGAGCGGGCCCAGGCATAGAGGACATGGGCACTGGTGTGCTTGCCCAGTAGCCGGGCCAGCGCGGCGGTGTATTCATCTTCGTCTTTGTAGCGATCCTCACGCCGGTGGGCTGCACCGTGGGGGGCGGAAAGCAGCACCGGCAAGGTTCCCAGCACATGGGCATAGGGTGGCTGCCCGTCATCCGGCGGGGCATGATAGCGGATATCGCTCTCCAGATGATCTAGCTGCTGGGCAATCGCTTGGGGTGTCATGGGCGCTCACCCCTGATTCTAACCAATTCCGGGCGCTCCGGTCGGAAGACTTAGGTTCGCGGCGAAAGGCTCAGGAGGCGCGCGGCCGCAGGCCGGGTATTCTTGTGAACGGGATTCACACCCAACATGGCTCTGAAGAAGGAGACCCTCATGGCCCAAACCATCGGCTCTGTGACGCTGGTCGTCCGCGACTACGACGAAGCAATCACCTACTACACCACTGTTTTGGGGTTCAGTCTGTTGGAAGACAGGCCACTGACGAATGGCAAGCGGTGGGTGCTGGTAGGGCCGCCGGGCGCCGGTGGTACAGCCCTCCTGCTGGCGCGGGCCGTCACACCGGAGCAGGCGACACGCATCGGGAACCAGACCGGCGGCCGTGTCTTTCTCTTTCTCCATACCGATGATTTCTGGCGCGATTACGAAGCGATGCAGGCCCGTGGCGTCCGGTTCAGCGAGACGCCACGCGAGGAGACCTACGGGACGGTGGCGGTGTTTACGGACCTGTATGGCAACAGGTGGGATCTGTTGGCGCTGCGGGCCTGATCTTAGAAACTCGGTTTCTCGAGAAACCGAGTTTCTAGCCACCTCGATTCACCCACCCAAACTTTTCACGTATCCTTCACGCCCGTCTACGCGACAATGCGGTTCCTTCAACAGAACTTTTGTTCTATGATAGGATCAGGAAGTTTGATTGAGGGACTTTTTGTGACAACAGAGCGGAAGCAGCGGCTGGAGAAGACCGTCGCCGACCTCCAACAGCGATTCGGGCTGCGGGCCATTGGCCGGGCGGAGACGCGGGCCATCCCCGTCATCTCCACCGGCTTCCCCACCCTGGACGAGGCGTTGGGCGTGGGCGGGCTGCCGCGTGGGCGTCTGAGCGAGATCGTCGGCATTCCCACATCGGGTATGGCCACGCTGGCGCTGCAGATCGTCGCTCAGGCCCAACAGGAGGTGACCGGCCAGATGGCGGCTTACTGGATTTGGAGAAGACATTCGACCCCGACTACGCGGCGCGGTGCGGCGTGGACCTGGGGCGACTGCTGCTGGTGCGCCCCTACACCGTCCGGCAGGCCCTGGCGCTGCTGCCCGACTTCGCCCTCAACGGCGGCTTCAGCGTGCTGGTGGTCGATAGCCCGCCGCGCTTGCTGGCCGACAGCGCCACGGCCGAAGCGCTGGCCGACCACGCTGGGCCGCATCATCGCCCCGCTCAACCGGTCGGGCTGCGCCCTGGTGTTTCTGTCGGGCTTGCCACCGGGGCGCCCACCGCCGTCATCTGACCGCCTACCCGCGCCAGAACGGCCTGCCCCACTACGCCTCCGTGCGCCTGCTCATCCAGCGCGAGCAGTGGCTCTACCATCGGCGGGACGTGGTCGGCTATGAGGCGCAGGTCGTCGTGGTCAAGAACCGTCTGGCGGCCGAAGGGGCACAGGTGTCCATTGCAATTGAATTCGAGTCGTGATGATCCCTGACCCGACAGGTTTAGGAAAACCTGTCAGGTCTAGGAGCTGACCCATGATCGCCTGTGTCTCCATCCCCTACTTCGCCGCCGCCGTGGAACGCCGCGCGCTGGCCCCGCTGGCAACAGCCCCGCTGGCCATCGGCGGCCAGTCGTGGGAGGCCAAGCCGATCTTCGCCTTCTCGCAGGAGGTGGCCCGGCAGGGCGTCAAGGCGGGCATGACGCTGCGGCTGGCCCATGTGCTGTCGCCGGAGGCGCAGTTCATCCCGGCCACGCGGCCGCGCTATGCCCAGGCGTCGGGCGAGGTGTTCGACGTGCTGCTCGACTTCTCGCCCGACATCGAACCGCAGGAACTGTGGCACCCGTTCAACGACAGCAGCATCCAGTTCACGGTCGATGGCCGCTATTTGCCCGCCCGCTACTTCGTCGACTTCGACGATTTACCGGCCGGGCGAGTCATTGCCGCTGGCTCAGGAGATGGGCCGCTTCCTGCGCCGGGAGACGCATCTGGCCCCGGCCATCGGGCTGGCCCAGCAGCGCTTTGCGGCCCAGGTGGCGGCTACGGTCAGCCGGGCCAACCGGCTGCGCCTTGTGCCGGCCGGCGAAGACGCGGCGTTTCTGGCCGGGCGGCCGATCAACTTCCTGCCGTTGGAGGGCGAGACGCTGCGGCGACTGCGGCTGCTGGGCGTGCGCACGCTGGGCGATCTGGCCAAGCTGCCCCGCGCGGCCGTGGTCACCCAGTTCGGCCCGGCCATCGAGCCGTTGCATCGGCTGGCCGCCGGACAAGCAAGCGATCGGCCGCTAAATCCGGCGCGAGCCGGGCGGCAGCACGAACAGGTGACGCAGACATTCGAGCCGCCGGTGGCCGACCGGCTGGTGCTGGAGGCGGTGGTGCGGCGCATGGCCGGGCGGCTGGCCGCCCAGTTACAGGCCGAGGGCAACGAGGCGCAGCAGATCTACCTGGCCTGGGAGCTGGAAGACGGCCGCCGCGACCAGAGCACGCTGGCCCTGCGCCGGGCCATCGGCCGATCCGCTGCACCTGACCGACGCCTGGCTGGAGCTGCTGTCCGGTCTGGTGGTCGGGCTGGGCGACGCCGCGATCGGTGATTCGACGGGAGACCACGCCGCCGGGCCTGACCCAGTTGATCACGGGCACGCGCGATATGGTCCCGGCCACCGCCCGGCAGCTCAGCCTGTTTGACGACGACCGCGACCGGGCCGAGAAAGAAGTCTGGCAAGCCCTGCGCGCCCTGCTGGCCCGCCACAGCGCCGACCTGTTCTTTCGGCCGGTGCTGACCGAGACCGACCATCCCCTGCCGGAACGCCGGTTTATGCTGCAACCCCTGAGCTATGACCCGGCTGTGGCCTGACGGCACGCCGATTGGCGTCGATACGTTTGCCTCGGCCGGGGAAACGCTCCCCGCGCGCTTTAGCTGGCAGGGGCAGACGCATCAGATCGACGCCATCACCCGGCAGTGGCGCGTCCACAGCGACTGGTGGCGCGAACCGGCCTGGCGCGCCTATTACAAATTGACGACGACCAGCGGCCTGCTGGTCATCATCTACCACGATTTACCGGACGGCGAATGGTTCTTACAGCGGTTGTATGACTGATCAAGGCTATGCAGAACTCCATTGCCACTCCAACTTCAGCTTGTTGGATGGGGCCAGCCATCCGGAGGCGCTGGTGACCCGCGCGGCCGAATTGGGTCTGACGGCTCTGGCCCTGACCGACCACGACGCGGTCTACGGCGCGGTGCGGTTCATTCGCGCCGCCCGCGAGCAGGGCATCACCCCGCTGCTGGGTGCGGAACTGACGCTCTGTGCCGACGATCACTCGGAGAAGACGTTCCATCTGACGCTGCTGGTGGAGAACCAGGCCGGCTGGCACAACCTGTGCTATCTGGTCAGCCGCGGCCGCCACAGCGCGCCCAAGGGCCAGGCGCTGCTGCCGTTCTCCGAACTGGTCGGCTGCACCGAAGGGCTGATCGCCCTGTCCGGCTGCCGCCACGGCGAAGTGGCTCAGGCGCTGTTGGCCGGCGATTCCCGTGAAAACGTCGTACAGATCGCCCGGCGCTACCTGAATCTATTCGGCCGCGACCACTTCTTCATCGAACTACAGCGCCACTATGTGCCGGGTGATGAGGCGCTCATCGCCCGGCAAACGGCGCTGGCGGCCTATCTGCGGCTGGGCTGCGTGGCCACCAACAACGTCCACTACGCCCGACCCGAGGGACACCGCCTGCAGGACGTGCTGGTCTGCATCCGCCACGGCGTCACGCTGGACGAAGCCACGGCGCTGCGGCGGCTGAACTCCGAGTATTACCTGAAATCGCCGCAGCAGATGGCGGCGTTGTTCGACGATCTACCGGAGGCCGTCGCCAACACCCGCCTGATCGCCGAGCGCTGCCGGTTTGATCTGCGCTACGGCCTGCAGGACCTGCCGCACTTCGCCACGCCGCACGGCATGAGCAGCAGTGCCTACCTGCACCGGCTGTGCCGCGAGGGGGTGGCCCAACGCTACGGTCTGGATGCGCCCGATCAGGTCTATACGCAACTGGCCCATGAGCTGGCGGTCATCGAGCGGGCCGGGCTGGCCAACTACTTCCTCATCGTCTGGGACATCGTGCGCTTTGCCCGCGAGGCGGGCATTCCCTGCCAGGGGCGCGGATCGGCCGCCGGCTCGCTGGTGGCCTATCTGCTCTACATCAGCCCCATCGACCCGCTGGCCCACGAACTGGTCTTCGAGCGCTTCCTGTCCGACGAACGGCAGGCAGTGCCCGATATCGACATCGACTTCGACGCCGCCCGGCGTGAGGAAGTCATTCAGTACATCTACCGGCGTTACGGCGAGGCCCACACGGCCATGGCCTGCACCTTCGTCACGTTTCGAGCCCGCAGCGCGGTGCGCGACATCGGCAAGGTGCTGGGGCTGTCAGCTGACGTGATTAACGAAGCGGCCGAAGCGATTGACCGGCGCACGCCCGTGCCGCCGCCTGCGCCCGACGGCAGCGCCCGCGATCTGCTCCACGATCTGTGCCAACAGATTCAGGAGTTCCCGCGCCATCTGGGCATCCACTCCGGCGGGATGATCATCACCGGCGTGCCGCTGATGGGCCGCGTGCCCACCGAGCCGGCGACCATGCCCGACCGCGTGGTGGTGCAGTGGGACAAGGACGCGCTGGAGGAGATCGGGCTGGTGAAGATCGATATTCTGGGCCTGCGGATGCTGTCGGCCGTGCGTGATGCCGTTCTCATCATCGACGAAACCACGGGGCGGCCGGTGGACCTCGACGCGCTGCCGTTCACCGACCCGGCCGTGTACGAGATGATCAGCGCGGCCGACACAGTGGGCGTGTTCCAGGTGGAGTCGCGGGCCCAGGCCCAGGTGCTGCCTCGCCTGCGGCCGGTCTGCTTCAACGATCTGGTTATCTCCATCTCACTCATCCGGCCGGGGCCGATTCAGGGCAACATGGTCCACCCGTTCCTGCGACGGCGGGCCGGCACGGAGCCGGTGACCTATGCCCATCCGCTGCTGGAACCGGCGCTGCGCGAAACGCTGGGCGTCATCCTGTTTCAGGAGCAGGTGCTGAAGGTGGCCCGCGATCTGGCCGGGTTCACCGGCGGCCAGGGCGAACAACTGCGGCGGGCGCTGGGGGCCAAGCGGGCCGTGGCCGAGATCGCCCGCTTCCGGGCCGACTTTGTGGCCGGGGCAGAGGGGCGCGGCGTGGCTCCGGATGTCGCCGAACAGGTCTTCGAGCAACTGCTGGCTTTCGGCGGCTATTCGTTTGCCCGCAGCCACGCCGCCGCGTTTGCCGTGCTGGTCTACCGCTCGGCCTGGCTGAAGCGCTATCACCCGGCGGCGTTCTATGCGGCGCTGCTCAACAACCAGCCGATGGGCTTCTGGACACCGGCCGTGCTGGTCAACGAAGTGCGGCGGTTGGGCATGCCCGTCTTCCCCGTGGACATCCACACCAGCCGGGCCGCCTGTTGGCCGGAGGGGGGCGGCATCCGGCTGGGGCTGAGCACGGTGAAGGGGCTGGGTGAGGAGCCGATCGGCCGGGTGATTGCCGGGCGCGAAGATCGGCCGTATGACTCGCTGGCCGACTTTTGCAAGCGCACGCGGCTGGGGCGGCAGGTGGTGGAGCACCTTATTCTGGCCGGGGCGCTGGACGGATGGGGCACGCCGCGCCGCGATCTGCTGTGGGAGCTGGGCACGCTGGCCTATCAGGAAGACGCGCTGGATTTGGTGTTTGCCCACGAAAGCGTGCCACTGCCGCAGTTGTCCCCGGCTGAGGCGATGCTGGCCGAGCAGGAAGTGATGGGGCTGTCGCCGGGCGATCATGTGATGACTTTCTATCGCCACACGCTGTCGGCGCGGGGCATTGTGGGCAGCCGGGAGCTGGGCGAGAGCGCCAACGGCCGTCGGGTGCGGGCGGCCGGGCTGCTGGTGGTCCATCAGTCGCCGCCGACAGCCAAGGGCTTCCACTTCCTGACGCTGGAGGACGAGGACGGCATGATGAACGTCATCATCCGCCCGGTCATCTACGAGCGCTACCGGCAGGTCATTCGCCATCATCGGCTGCTGCTGGTGGGCGGCGAGGCGCAGCGAGAGGGGCATGTGGTCAATCTCATGGCCGAGTGGATTTCGCCGCTGGAATGAGGGGAATTAACGCCAAGTCGCCCAGACGCCAGGACCGGAATCATTGATTAATCCAGGGTATCGCCCACCTCTCCCATCTTCCTTTGCCGCATAGCGCCTTGGCGTCAACTCATCACCGGATATGAACGAAACGGGGGGGTGTCAAAAAATGTATAGCACAAACGTTCTACTATTTTATACAATGGGCGTGTCTGTTATCTAAGTTACCGCCTGTCGGGTACCGCCCGCAGGCAACGGAGCACACAGCCTCTCATGAACAACGTGGACAAGACTTTTCAAGCCCAATTGCAGCAGTTGATCGATATGGATATCCCCATGCGCCTGGAGCCGGAGCAGCGGCTGTTGCTGGCTGTGCTGCGCCAGGCGGTGCTGGATTACTTCGGCGACCAGCCCGCAGAAAAGCAGTCGGCGGCCGATTACTTCCTCGCCTCGCCGCTGTACAAGCTAACCCTGCAGATGTTCCGGCTGCCGGCGGACATGCTGCCGATTGGGGTCGATCTCGGCCGAACCGCGGACGATACGGTCAGCGAGCCGCTGGACCCGCTCAAGCTGGAGACGCTGGTCAACGAGCTGTCGGGCACGCAGTTGAAGGTGATGTTGACCCTGGGCTTGCTGGAGCTGCCGGCCACGGCGGGCAAGATCAGCAAGCAGTGTCACCTGAATCGGGGGACGATCCTCAAGGCGCTGGCCCAGCTGGCCGAACAAGGACTGGTGACCACCGTCGACACTGGCCTCTACACCATCTGGAGCGTTCCGGCACAGGCGCAGCAGTTTTTGGACGAACTGTGGAACGCGGCCGGGCGCGAAGCTATGCCTCCTGAATCTGACGAGCCGACTGCGGCGCCGGCTGTCGCGCCGGCAGACACAACAGCAGAATGAGCGTCATCACCACGGCCGAGGTCAGACACCAGGCGCAGGTGGCCCCGATGACGAATGGCTCCAGGAAGGTCAGGTAGATCGAGAACAGCGTACCCAGCACGCGCCAGCCCCAGCAGCGCCACCTCCGACGTCCGGCGCAAGGCGCCCTCGCCCCAACGGACGCCCGCCCAACTGAGCAACAGCAGCTCCATAGCCCACCATGCCCAGCACGCCGATGGGCAGCACGCCGAACAGCGAAGCGTATTCGCTTTGCTGCACGGTGTTGCAGTCGCCGACGGGGCCGCAGACCGCGGCCGTTTCCGTCGTCTCCACATAAGCCATGTAGGCCGAGACGCCCAGGCCCACGACGCACAGCGCCGCCACCGCCCAGGCTTTCCAGTCCGGCCAACCGGCGAACGTCAGCCCCGTTTGCCACAGCCGCGCCAAAGCCACCACCAGCGCGACCACCATCCCCAACAGCACGACAATCGCCAGGCTATTGCCCACCGGATCGCGGGCCACGCGGTCCCACATCGTCTCGGATCCGGCCGCGTCCAATGCCAGGGGCAACGCGGCCGTTTCGGTATCTATCGCCGCCGTCTCGTCACCTGTGGCGGGCGGGGCGGCGCTGACGGCCGTCGGTTCCGCCGCCGTTACCGGCGCGGGGGCCGGGTCGGCCGCTAACCCGCCGGCGGCCAGCACATCGGCGAGGCCGGGCACGTCGGGCCAGTCAATACCCTCAGACGGCCAGCGCGGTGGCCACAATGCCGGGAAACTTCTCCGGGATTTCGGCCGAACCCACCAGGATCGTGTCGCCCACAATGAGCGTGGGCACACCCCGTCGCGTGTCGGGGATGGCCATTTGGACGATGGTGTCCTGATAGAGGGTCTGGCCGTCCGGTTCGCTGATGTTGATGCCGACGATTTGCAGTTGATCGCCGTATTGGTCCACCAGCGGCGTCAGGACTTCATCGATGACGTAGTGGCAGTGGCCGCAGCTGGGCGAATAGAACAGCACGGCACGAACAGCGGGATCGGCCGCCAGCGCTGCACGGGATCCGGCCAACAGGAACACAGCGAGGAGGGCTGGAGACAGAAGACGGCGCAAGGACAAGTGGTTCATAAGCTGGTTCTCACACTTGAACTCGGCCGAACGGCATAGTAGACAAACACCAGCCGACGGCCGGTTAATTTTCGCAATCGTAGCAGTATACTGGGCCGCCGTCAATTATATTGGAGTGCGATTGGACTGCGGGAATTGGCCGGCGCAGGCCTGAGGGAAGTCAACTATGAGCGCGCCACGGCTTGCAGCAGCAGTGCGCGCACGGGGTCGATGGGAATGTCGGCCGATGTTGCCACATCAAGGTAGCGCGTCTGCGATCCGCCGCCGGTCAAGACGCCTTCCGGATCAGACAGCTCGTAGCCGTGCTCGAACAGCAGCCGCACCGTTGCCGCCTGCGGGAACACGCCGCAAACATACCCGGCGCGGGGGTGGCGGAAACCGATGCCGTGCCAGCCGGGATAAGCGCGCTCGGTCATCTCCGGCACGGTGTCGATGATGAGTGCCCGCAAGGCGTTGGCCGTGGCTTGCACGGTGGGGCTGTGGTCGCGGAGGATGTCGTCGGGGCTGGTCATGCGACGCCCAGGGCCAGGATGAGATCGCGCAGCGCCTCGGCCGTCTCCACCAGCTTGGCCGGGTCAACGAGGTCGGGCGTGTCGCCTGCGGTGTGGATGACCGTGGCCATCAGGTTGAATATGTGGGCCGACGTCAGCGCCAGTGCCGGACGGCCGTTCATCACCAGGATCATGTGATCCCCCTGATACCACGGTTTGCCCTCCGACAACCCGCGGTGCGGCTTCAGCGTCTGCCGGATAGTGGCGGCCAGTTGCTCCGGGCAGTCGTAGAGCGAGTAGGCGGTCCGGCCCTGTTGGTAGCCCACGCCGTCGAGGTTGATGCCCAGGGCGATCTCGTCCAACCGGCCCTCGTTCGACGACAGGTAGCGCATTTCGCCGGGGGCGCTGTAATAGTCTTCGCCATTGATGGCCGCGATCTCGACGGTGAGCTGCCCGGCATAATCGCGCAGCAAGGCCGCCAGCAACAGCAGGATCGTGACGCCGGTAGCATTGTCCAGCGCGCCGGGTGTCCCTGCCTTGGCATCAATATGGGCCATGACGACGACGCGCCGTGATGGGTCGCCGCCCTTGCGGGCAATCACATTGCACCCTTCGGCCGGGGTGCGCGCGGCGCGGCTGACCAGCGACACGGCCCGGCCCGCCTGCCCGGCCAATTGCTCGCCTATGGTGTCGGTCGTATAGACGGACGGGATATCGAAATCGCCGTCTTCGATCAGCGGGAACGGATAGACGCCGCCGGCCAGTTCCGGGTTGCGCGCGGTGGCAGTGATGATCGCCAACGGCCGTTTGTCCTCCAGCAGGCGAATGATGTCCTGGTGGGCGTCGACAGTATAGAACGGGTAGTTCTTGGGGGTCAGTTGCTCCTGGGCCAGGTCGCCCTGCAGCAGGAGGATGGCGCCGGACAGATCGGCCGCTGCCAGCTCGGCCAACGTCCCCGCGACAACCAATGGCCCGGACACATCGCAGCCCGGCGAGTAGGGGCTGGGCTCCACGGCAAACGAACGGCCGTTGACCGTCAGCTTCGCGCCGTTGGCTGTCCAGTCGATGCAGTCAAAGGTGGGTGTAGTAACGTCGAACCCCGCCGCGGCAATCGTGGCCGCAAAATAGTCGGTGGCGGCGCGGTTGCCGGGGCTGCCCGTCTGCCGGCCGGGGGTGGTCTGGGTCAGGGTGCGGAGGTGGGTGGCAGCGGTTGAGATCATCGTGGTTGGTCCTGCAAGCAAATGGCTAAACGAGCGAATGGCACACTGCCCGCGACGCCACGCTAGGCCGACGAGGCTATTCTAACCCGAAATGTGCCGACACTGCACCAGCCAGCGAATCAATCGTTTCGTATTTCTCCCGTGCGAAAATCCGAATACCCTGCTCCCGGCTTTCCCGTTCCAGCGTGGCCGCCATGTTGTCGTCGAACCGAAGAAACTGATGCCACATCGACGGGCCATTGGGCAGAGCCAATACCATTGCCTTCATCGATGCTCGCTCCGGCGCCGTGTTCCAGATAGCGGCTCGCAGCGCATCGGGAGCCGACAGGCAGGCTATCTGCGCCGCCGGCAGGACCTGGGCCAGAACCGACGGGTGGGTAATGCCGCCATCGATAACGGTCAGCCGATCGTCGTCGCCGGCCGACAAGTCATCGGCCAGAAGGTCCAGATACTCGGCATTGGCCGCCCGATAGAGCGAATCGAACGCCTCCCAGCTCAGGCCCAGCATAAACGCCATCGGGTCGGGCGCCGTGAACCAGGCCGTTGTTGCGGGGTGGCGGTCGGCATCGAACCGGTAACGGCCGAAGACCGCCTCGTCCATGTCATAGAGCGCAACGTCGGCCGGCTGCGTGAGCACGCGGGCAATCGTCGATTTGCCCGAGCAAGAGCTGCCGATCAGCCAACGGACATTCGGCCGTTGTCCCAAGACCGCACGCGCCTTGTCGATGAATTGCTCGTTGTTGGCCCCTAAGTAGTCGGTCATAAGGCATCTCGCCTTCCCCCACGGTGGGCGGTGGCGGCTGTTTCCAGGCTTGTCATCTGCGGGTTAGGGAATCTATTGTATGGTCGAGCGGACCGGGCGCAAGCATGTAGCCGGGCAGGGGGAGACGGCTGACGGTCGCTGGTTAGGCGGGATAGACCGGTGTAGCGTCGGCCGATCCGTGGCACGTGTGATCGACTGCCCATCTGGTTGTTCTGCACGGCCGTTTGCAGTAGCATCCATCCCCGCCGCTTTGACGGCCGGGAGACACTATGATCCCCTTCCAACACCACGACCTGACCTACTTTCGCTTCAGCACCCTGCCGGGCAACGGCCGGTTGTCGCATGCCGTGTTTTCGCGGCGTGGCGGGGTCAGCGAGGGCGCATTTGCCTCACTCAACCTCAGCATGTCGGTGCCCGACGAGCGCGACCGGGTGTATGCCAACCGGCGGCAGGTCTATGGGCTGTTCGGCCGCGACACCGACACGGTGGTCCATGCCCATCTGGTCCACGGCCGCACGGTGGCGCGGGTGACCTCGGCCGACAACGGCGCATGGGTCGAGCACGTCGACGCGCTGATCACCGATGAGCCGGGCTGCGTGCTGACGATGAACTTCGCGGATTGTGCGCCGGTGGTGGTCTATGACCCAGTGCGCGGCGCAGTGGGGCTGGGGCACGCCGGCTGGCGCGGCACTGTGTCCGGGGTGGCCGGAGCAGTGGTGGCCGCGTTGTCGGCCGAGTTTGGCAGTGATCCGGCGGATCTCGTGGCCACGGTCGGCCCGTGCATCGGCCCCTGCTGCTATGAAGTCGGTGACGAGGTGACAACGGCCGTGCGCGCATCATTCGAAGACCCGGAGGGGCTGCTTCCCCCAGTGGGCGAACGCCACCACTTCGATCTACCGGAAGCCAACCGGCGCCAACTGGCCACAGCCGGAGTCGCTCCGGATCGCATCGAGCTGTCCGAGCTATGTACGGCCTGCCGCACCGACCTGTTCTTCTCCCACCGCGCCGAGAAGGGCCGCACCGGGCGGTTTGGCGTGGTGGTTGGCCTGGGACACCCCTAACGACTATGCAGCCACAGCCGCCTGGGCCCGGGATCGTCCCGTCTACCTGCGCGCCGTGACCCTATATCCACACTGATTGACCCGGTTGCACAGGAGCGCTATGCTTCTCGACCTTAATTGATCGGTCGGCACACCGGCCCACTAGCCCCCCAATGGACGTGAGCGCCCTGCAGAAGGCCATCACCGCCGACCGCGCCGCCGGGCTGCAGCCGATTTGCGTGGTGGCCACCTCGGGCACGATCAACACCGGGGCCATTGATGACCTGAACGCCATCGCCGACCTCTGCACGGCCGAAGGGCTGTGGTTCCATGTGGACGGCGCGATCGGCGCAGTAGCCATTGTGGCCGACAGCGTGCATGACCAATTGGCGGGCATCGAGCGGGCCGATTCGCTGGGGCTGGATTTACACAAGTGGTTCCATATCCCGTTCGAGGCCGGGTGCGTCCTGGTGCGCAATCGCCGCGAGCATCGCGACACTTTCGCACTGACGCCGGAGTATCTGGAGCACGCGGCGCGGGGACTGGCCGCGGGGGGCGAATGGTTCAGCGAGTATGGCCTGCAGCTGACGCGACAGTTCCGGGCGCTCAAGGTCTGGCTATCGATCAAAGAGCACGGGCTGGACCGACTAGGCCGGATGATCGACCGCAATGTCGCCCAGGCGCACTATGTGGCCGGTCTGGTGGAGGAAACAGCCGAACTGGAGATGATGGCCCCGGTAGGGCTGGACATCGCCTGCTTTCGTTACAACCCCGGCGGGCTGGATGACGCCACGCTCAATACGCTGAACCGCGAACTGTTGGCCGAGATGCACGAGCAGGGCATTGCCGCCCCTTCATATACGACGCTCAACGGCCGCTACTGCCTGCGCATCGCCATTGCCAACCATCGCAGCACGGCCGATGATTTCGATGTGCTGGTGCGGGAGACGGTGCGGCTGGGGCGGGAGTTGGTCTAGGCGTTACCGGCCTAGTGGCTCAAGATTTCAACACCAGGGCGCAAAGTCGCAAAGAGGTATTCTAACTTTGCAACTTTGCGCCTTTTGCGTGGGGTCTACCCGCTCCCCTATTGACGCCTCGCGCCACCTGACCTCGCCTACCGCCTGAGCACTGTCTAACTTTTGTCCAGCTTTGTATTGATTTACCTCTCGCCGCGGACTATACTCCCTGGCTGAGGCACCTATATGATGAACGCTACCCTAATCGCTCCGGAGCTGACAGACTCCGCTCCCGCCGCAACACACTCCACGCCCGAAGCGGCCGAACCGGTCGTCGAACTCGTTGGCCTGACCAAGGTCTATACGGAAGGCGGCCGGCGACGGGCCGTGCTGGATGGTGTGAACCTGACCTTCAGCCGCGGGGAATTCGTGGCCCTGCTGGGCCACAGCGGCAGCGGCAAGAGCACGCTGCTCAACCTGATTAGCGGCATCGACAGCCCCACATCGGGCGACGTGATCATCCACACGCCGAGCACAGGCGCGACGACGCTGACCCAACTGCGCGAGCGCGACCGGACACTCTATCGCCGCGACCACATTGGTTTTGTCTTCCAGTTCTTTAACCTGATCCCCACCCTGTCGGTGTTGGAGAACGTCACTCTGCCGCGCGAACTGGCCGGCGACGACCGGGCGATAACCGAAGCGGCCGCGCTGCGCCTGCTGGAGCGAGTGGGGCTTTCCGACCGAAGCGACACCTTCCCCGACAAACTGTCCGGCGGCGAGCAGCAGCGTGTGGCCATTGCCCGCGCCCTGGTCCATGACCCGATGCTGGTGCTGGCCGATGAGCCGACCGGCAATCTCGACGACCGGACCGGTGATCTGGTGCTGGCCCTGCTGCTGGAGCTGACCCGCGACGCAGGCCGGACGATCATCATGGCCACCCACAACCCCGACGTCGCCCGCCGTGCCGACCGCGTGATTGAAGTGCATGATGGGCTTTTGCTGGAGGGGTCGGTCAATCAGTAGGCCACAAGCCCGGTTGAATGAACCGGCATAGCGACGGCTAAACTGACCCGCGAACCATGACCCCCATGACCCCCAGCGTCGCCAACGCTCCCCTCTACCGCCTCGCGTGGCGACGGATTCGCCGTCGGCCGTTCCAGACCATCCTCTTTATCCTGGGCGTAGCCATCGGCGTGGCCATGATGGTCTCCATCGACCTGGCCAACGGATCGGCGCGACGGGCCTTTGCCCTGTCTACTGATGCCGTTACGGGCAAAACCACCCACCGCATTGCGGGCGGCCCGGCCGGCATTGACGAGGACCTGTACCGTCAGCTGCGCGCCGAGGCAGGCTACTCACCCGCCGCGCCGGTCGTCGAGGGCTATGTCACCGCCCCGGCGTTGGGCGACCAACCGCTGCGCCTCATCGGCATCGATCCCTTTGCCGAACCGCCTTTCCGCAGCTATTTCGCCCCGGCCCAGGCCGACAGTGGATCGCCCGGCATCGATAGCCTGACTGCCTTTCTGACCGAACCCAACGCCGTCATTGTGTCGCAGGACGCGGCCGAGGCTGCCGGGCTGGCCCTGGGCGACGCGCTCACCATCGACATTGGCGGCAAGCTGGTCCCGGCGCGCATCGTCGGCCTGCTGCAACCCTCGGATGATGTGACCCGCCGCGCCCTGCAGGGCATTGTCTTCACCGACATCGCCTCGGCTCAGGAAATGCTCTCCCTGCAAGGCAAGCTCAGCCACATCGACCTCATTGCCCCGGCCGAGGGCGAAGCGGCGGCGCTGGCCCCGGTGCGGGCGCTGCTGCCGCCGGGCGTCACGCTGGAAACGGCCGCGGCGCGCCAGAATGTCATCCAGCAAATGACGGCCGCTTTCGAGCTGAACCTGTCAGCGCTCAGCCTGCTGGCCCTGGTTGTAGGCATGTTCCTCATCTACAACACCGTGACATTTAGCGTCGTCCAGCGCCGGCCGTTGTTCGGCGTGTTGCGTTGCCTGGGCGTCACCGGCGACCAACTCTTCCGCCTGATCCTGGGCGAGGCCTTTGTGCTCAGTCTCATCGGGTCATTGCTGGGGCTGGGGCTGGGCGTGCTGCTCGGCCGCGGCACCGTCGGCCTAATCACCCAGACCATCAACGATCTCTATTTCGTCGTCAACGTCGAGGGTGTCACCGTGCCCGCGAGCACGCTCATCAAGGGACTGGTCATCGGCGTCGGCGCCTCGCTGGGCGCCTCCCTGATTCCCGCGCTGGAGGCGGCCCGCACCACACCCCAATCGACACTGCGCCGTTCGACGCTGGAAAGCCGCGTACAAAGTCTGCTGCCCTGGCTGGCCCTGGCCTGGCTTGTGCTGACCGCCGTGGGCGTGGCGCTGCTCTGGTTCCGTGGTGGCGGCATCGTCACCGCCTTCGCCGGGCTGTTCGCCATCCTCATCGGTTCCGCCCTGTTGGCCGCGCCGGTGACCGTGCTAATGATGCGCCTGATCACACCGGTCACGTCGGCCGTCCTGGGCATCATCGGCCGTATGGCCCCACGCGACATCATTCGCTCGCTCAGCCGCACGTCGATCGCCGTGGCCGCGCTCATGACGGCTGTGTCGGTCGTCGTCGGCGTGTCGATCATGATCGGCTCCTTCCGCGGCACGGTGGTCCAATGGCTCGACCAGACCCTGCAGGCCGACGTCTACGTCTCGCCGCCGTCGATCACTGCCAACCGCACCTTCGGCACGCTCGATCCCAGCGTGGTAGAGACAATTCGCGATTGGCCCGGCGTGGCCCGGGCCGTGTCGTCGCACACGGTGCAGATCGAGATGCCGCAATTCGGCCGTTTGGTGCAGCTGGTGTCGGTCGACGGCGACGTGTCGGACGGCAATCGGCCGTATGCCTGGGTGCGCGAAGGCATTGACGATCCCTGGCCGCTGCTGGAGGCAGGCGAGGGCGTCATCATCTCCGAGGCGCTGGTGCTGAAGGAAAATCTGCCCCTGCCGCCGGAACCCATCACCCTGCCCACGGCCACCGGCCCGGAGACGTTCGACGTCCTGGCCGTGTTTTATGATTATTCGTCCGACCAGGGCAGCGTGTTTATCGACAACGACCTCTATGTCGACAAGTGGCAGGACGACGCGATTTCGGCCGTGGGGTTGTTCCTCGAAGACGGCCGGTCGCCCGACGACGTGATCGCCGCCCTGCGGACGTCGTTTGCCGGGCGGCAGGACGTGCTGCTGCAATCGAATGCCGATCTGCGGCAGGGGTCGCTGGAGATCTTTGACCGCACCTTCGCCATTACCTCGGCCCTGCAATTGCTGGCCGTGGTGGTGGCTTTCATCGGCGTGCTGAGTGCGTTAATGAGCCTGCAACTGGAGCGGACGCGCGAGCTGGGAACCCTGCGGGCCACGGGTATGACTCGGGGCCAACTGTGGTTGTTGACCTTTGTCGAGACGGGGCTGATGGGCGCGACGGCCGGGCTGCTGGCCATGCCCGTGGGCTATGCGCTGGCCTGGATTTTGGTCTATGTGATCAACGTGCGTTCGTTCGGCTGGACGCTGAATATGCAACTGGAGCCGGCCTACTTCCTGCAGGCCTTCGCCGTGGCCGTGGTTGCGGCGCTGCTGGCCGGCATCTACCCGTCGATTCGGCTGGGCAACATGGAGATTGCCACGGCGATCCGGGAAGAATAAGAATCGAACGCCGGGAACATGGGATTTAACGCAAGGCGCCAATGGCGCCAAGGTATGGTAGACAACGCCTTTGCGTCTCTGCGCCTTGGCGTTGATGGATTGAGTGGCTCGTAGGATAGACGGAATGAAACGACTTTGGATTGGACTGGTTTTGGTGGCCCTCGCGGTAGCGGCCGTTCTGATTGTGCGCCCGCTGCTGGCCGGGGACACGGACCCGGCGCTGGAGGCGTCATTGCAGTCGCTGCCCGTGGCCGGTTCACCGGAGGGCTTCAGTCGCGCCACGGAGCCGAACAGCATCGCGTTCCCGCGTGACCTGGGCGCCCATCCCGATTACCAGACTGAGTGGTGGTACTACACTGGCAATTTGCAGACGGCCGACGGACGGCCGTTTGGCTATCAGTTCACTATTTTTCGGCGGGCGTTAGAAACCGAGTTTCTCGGAAGAAACTCGGTTTCGGAGAGCGACCCCAGCGACTGGCGCAGCAACCAGGTCTACCTGGCTCACTTTACGATCAGCGACCCGGACGGCAACGGCTTCTACCCGGCCGAACGCTTCAGCCGCGGCGCGGCCGGTCTGGCCGGGGCCACGGCCGAACCCTATCGCGTCTGGCTGGAGGATTGGACCATCGAGGAGATCGCGCCGGGCCAGGTGCGGCTGCAGGCCGGCACAGACCAGACCGCGCTCGACCTCGTGCTGACCCAAACGCTGCCGCCGGTGCTGCACGGCGACGGCGGCCTCAGCCCCAAGGGGCCGGAGCCGGGCAACGCCTCCTACTATTACTCTATCGTTCAACAGCAAGCAGCCGGAACGGTGCGCGTGGGCGACGAGACCTTCGACGTCACCGGACTGAGCTGGAAGGACCACGAATGGAGCACCAGCGCCCTGCCGCCGGGGGCCATCGGCTGGGACTGGATCTCGCTGCAGGTGGACAATGGCGGGGCGCTGATGCTGTTCGAGATTCGCCGCGACGACGGTACGCTGGAAGCCACCTCGGCCGGCAGCTACATCTCCCCCGACGGGCAGGTGCAGCACCTGGCGCTGGGCGACTGGACGCTGGAGGTGACCGACACCTGGACCAGCCCCACCAGCGGCGGCACCTACCCGGCGGGCTGGCGGATCAGCATTCCGTCGATTGATCTTGAGCTGGCAGGACGGCCGTTGCTGGCCGACCAGGAACTGAACGTTTCCACCACCTATTGGGAAGGTGCGGTGGCGTTCAGCGGCACCCTGGCCGGGGAGCCGGTGAACGCGCAGGGGTATATTGAGATGACGGGCTACGCGGGGTCGATGGAAGGGCGGTTGTAGATGAGCGGCATGATCGGAGATGACTACTGCCGAATGCGAATCCGTTTCTCTTCAACAATCCATCCTCTTCCCTCGAGAGGTAGCGTGTTGAACGACGGTAACAAGCGTTCCATGACCGTGAGTACCGATTGTTTGTCTTGTCGCACCAGACGCAATACGACTAACCCGAAATAGTCAGCGGGGGGATAGGTGCGGATGTCGGCGAAATCTAGATCGAGGGTTAGGATCGCCTTGCCTTCGCACCGGCAAACACGAGCCAGATGATCATCTATCGAGCCAGTCAGCGCCTCCCACCCGCGACCGACCGGCCGATCTGCTATACTACCCGTACATAATCCTGTGTAACGGTTCACTGAATACCCGTCCGCCGCAATCGCCTATGTCACGCTATACCCCCGTCACTAGCGACATCCTCCACCGGCTAACGGCCATTGTCGGCCCCGATGGCGTTTCAACCTCCGAAGCGGAGCGACAGGCCCACGCCAGGGATATGTCCCACCACCCCGCCCACTTGAGCGAAGTCGTGGTGTGGCCAACCACGGCCGATCAGGTGGCGGCCGTGCTGCGCATTGCCTTCGACCACCACGTACCCGTCACCCCGTGGGGCGCGGGATCGTCGCTGGAAGGCAACCCCATCCCCCTGTTCGGCGGCATCTGCCTGGCCCTGGAGCGCATGAACCGCATTGTGACCGTCCATGCCGACGACTTTCAGGTGACGGTGCAGCCGGGCATCGGCTATAAGGACATGAACAACCAGCTGGCGCATCATGGCCTGTTCTTCGCGCCGGATCCGGGGGCCAACGCCTCCATCGGCGGCATGCTGGCCAACAACGCCGCCGGCAGCCGCACCGTCAAGTATGGCGCCACGAAGGACAACGTGCTGGCGATGCAGGTGGCACTGGCCGACGGTCGTCTTATCCATGTCGGATCGCGGTCGGTCAAGCAGTCGGCCGGCTATGACCTGCTGCACCTGTTTGTCGGCAGCGAGGGCACGCTGGGAGTCATCACCGAGGCTACGCTCAAGCTGATGCCCGTGCCGACGATCATGAGCGGCATCGTGGCCACGTTCCCAACCGTCGACGCCGCGGTCGATGCCGTGGTCGCCGTGCGCGGCACCGGGCTGGACGTCGCCGCGCTGGAGTTCCTCGGCGGCGAAACGGCGGCGATTGCCACACGTGAGGCGGGTGTGGACTGGGGCGATCAGCCCACGCTGCTGATGGAAATCCACGCCGCCCATTGGTCGTCAACCGAGCTCGACCTGGCCCTGGTGCAGGACATCTGCGACCAGCTGGGGGCCACCAGCTTTCGGGCCACCACCGATACGGCCGAACGCAAGGTGATGTGGCATACGCGCCACCACCTGTTCGAAATCCTGGTGCGCGCCTTCCCCGATCGCCGCTGGCTGCTGCTGGATGTGGCTGTGCCGATTAGCGCTTATCCCCAGCTGGTGGCCCGCGCCGAGGAATCGCTGCAACGCGAAGGGCTGTTCGGCTCGCTGATCGGGCACGCCGGCGACGGTAACCTTCACGTCGCTGTTGCCTACGCCGATGAGGACGATCTGCAGCGCGCCCAGCGGGTCAACGAAGTGGTGGTTGGTCGGGCGCTGGCTCTGGGCGGCACCTCAACCGGCGAACACGGCGTGGGCATCGGCAAAATGCAGTTCATGGTCGCCGAACACGATGCGGCCGTGGATGTGATGCGCAGGCTGAAGCAGGCGCTCGATCCGCGCGGCATCCTCAACCCCGGCAAAGTCCTGCCGTAACGCCCCCACCCCACGCCCTTTCCCCAGGCTGACGAATGCGGCAAACCCGCCGCTTAAAGCTCCCTCAGCGTCGTCGCCAATCGACCGATTTCACGCCGGTGGTTTGTTAGACTCTGTGTATACTCGCATGTCGTCTGACTATCGTCTTTTCGGGAGGCGTCTATGAACAACCTAAATCAAACGTATCACCAACTTGATACCACCCTGACGCGGTGGATGGCCCGCTACGGGTTGAAGCTGCTGCGCTGGAGCCTCGGGTTTGTCTTCCTGTGGTTCGGCTTCCTCAAATTTTTCCCTGGCCTCAGCCCGGCGACGGATCTGGCCACGCGCACCATCGAAACCCTTTCCTTCGGCCTGATCGGCCCCGACGTGTCGATCTATATTCTGGCGGTGTGGGAGTGTCTCATTGGGCTGGGGCTACTGTTCGGCCGTTACATGCGCATCACGCTCCTGCTGCTCTTTGTCCAGATGCTGGGTACGCTAACGCCCATCTTCCTCTTCCCCAATGAAGTGTTTGTCCACATCCCCTACGCGCCGACGCTGGAAGGGCAATACATCTTCAAGAACGCCGTGCTCATCAGCGCGGGTATCGTCTTGGGGGCCACGGTGCGCGGCGGCCGGCTGGTGGCCGACCCTGAGGCAATTGAGGAGACCTATCGCCGGACGGCCGAAGCGTAGGGCGATCGCTGACGACCGGCTCCGATCAGGCTGCGCCGGTTTCACCCGGGATCGCGTTGTCAGCGCTCGGTGTTTCACTCACCAGAATCGGATAGGGCGGTTCGCCGGTGATCAGCCGGTCGCCGCGGCGGTGGGTGAAGTAGGTCCACGCCCATTGGGCCATGACCATCAGCTTGTTGTCGAATTCGATCAGGAAGTTGATATGGACGGCCGCCCAGGCCAACCAGGCGAAGAACCCTACCGACTGGAACCAGCCGGCATCGGCCACGGCCACATTTCGGCCAATAACGGCCATGTTGCCCTTGTCATGATACCGGAACGGATCACTCGCATGGCCGTCGCGTCGCTGCCGCAGCAACTTGGCCACATAGTTACCCTGCTGCATCGCCACCTGGGCCACGCCGGGCAGCGGCCGACCGTCGGCCGTATGAGCATAGTGCGCCAGGTCGCCGATGACGAAGAGGTCATCATGATTGCCCACAGTTAAGTCCGGCCCCACCATGACGCGTCCGGCGCGGTCGGTCTCCGCCTCGGCGCGCTCAGCCACCAGCGGCCCCAGCGGTGAGGCCCGGACGCCCGCGGCCCACAACACGGTGTAAGTGGGAATAACGGCCGTTTCATCGGTGGCGGTGTTGCGAATAACCACGTGGTCGTCCTCAATCTCCGTGACCAACCACCCCAACCGCACCGTCACATCCAGCTCGCGCAGTTCCGTCTGCGCGTCGGCAGATAGCTCTTCGGGAAAAGCCGTCAGCACCCGATCCAGTCCCTCGACCAGATTGATCTGCGTCTCGCGCGGGTCGAAGCTGCGGAACTCCTCGCGCAGCGCCTTGTGAGCCAGCTCGGACAGCGCCCCGGCCAGCTCCACGCCCGTCGGCCCGGCGCCCACGATCACAAACGTGGTCAGGGCGCGGCGGCGCTCGGGGTCAGGTTCGCGTTCGGCCGTCTCGTAGGCCAACAGAATGCGCCGTCGAATCTCAATGGCATCCTCAACCGTCTTCAGGCCGGGGGCCAGCGCCGCCCAGTCGTCGCGGCCAAAGTAGCTGTGGGTGGCGCCGGTGGCCACAACAAGCGTGTCGTAGGCGATCTCACTGTCGTGGAGGATCACGCGACGGCCGTCGGGGTCGATGTCAATCACTTCCCCGGCGATGACGCGCGTGTTGGCGGACTTCCGCAGCACCTGGCGCAACGGCGAGGCAATATCACCCGGCGAGAGTTCGCCCGTCGCCACCTGATAGAGCAGGGGTTGGAACAGATGGAAGTTGCGTTTGTCGATCAGGGTCACGCGCACCGGATCTCGGCGCATGGACTTGGCTGCGTAGAGCCCGGCAAAGCCGCCACCGATAATGACCACGTGTTCTGGTTGTTGTTCAGGCATTGTCTACTTCCCCGGCCGGGCCATGCGTGGCGGCCAGCCTGGGGAAGAGTTTACCGAGCTGCCGGTGATTTTTCCACGCGCGGCCGACCTATTGCCACTCAACGATCGCCCGAAATAGTCTAGCGCCGGCCCCGGATTCTGGTAAGATGAACTTGTTGGCAGGAGAGATTTATGACAACCAATGTGATTGAAACCAAGGGTCTGACTGTCTATTACGGCAAGCATCGCGGCATTGTGGATGTGGACCTGACCGTCCAGGACGGGGAGGTATTTGGCTTCCTGGGTCCCAACGGCGCGGGCAAAACGACGACGGAACGGGTGTTGCTGGACATTATTCGCCCCACCACGGGCAGCGCCCGCATCTTCGGTCTGGACTGTCAGGAAGATGGGGTGGCGGCGCGCGCGCGCGTGGGCTATCTCCCCGGCGAATTGGCCCTCTATGACACCATGCGCGTCAGCGGTTTCTTCGAGATGTATGCCTCGCTCCACAGCGGCAACAAAGACAAGACCTACTGGAAGACGTTGTCCGAACGGCTGAACCTGGACACCAGCCGCAAGATCAAGGAACTGTCGCGCGGCAACAGGCAGAAGGTCGGCGTCGTCGCCGCCTTCATGAATCAGCCCGACCTGCTCATTCTGGACGAGCCGACCGGCGGCCTGGACCCGTTGGTCCAGCAAACCGTCATGGAGATGGTGCGCGAGGCGAACGCGGCCGGGGCGACCGTCTTCTTCTCGTCCCATATCCTGCCCGAAGTGCAGGCCGTGTGCGATCGCGTGGGCATCATTCGCGACGGCCGACTGGTGGCCACGGAGCGCGTCGACACGCTCATGAAACAGAGCTTCCGGCGGGTGCGCTTTCGGTTCGCCACACCGCCGCCGCCCGACGCCTTCATCCGTGAAGGTGTGGTTATTCTCGATCAGGACGACATGCAGCTCACCCTGGAGATTCGCGACCGTCTGGACGAGACTATGAGCGCCGCCGCCGGGTACGGCATCATTGATATCGAAACCATCCCCGTCTCGCTGGAAGAGATCTTCCTGGCCTATTACGGGCAGCACAAGGGCAACAACCATGCTTAACATACTCTGGCAAGAACTACGCGCGCGAAAATGGACCATCCTCATTTGGGGCCTGGCCCTGTCATTCTTCCCGATCGTCTATGTCGGTCTCTATCCATCGTTTGCCGGGCAGTTGGCCGACTTTCAGGAAATCCTTGATCTTGAGCTATACCAGGCGCTGGGCATCACGGGTATGGCGACGTTCGAAGATTATATGGCCTCCACCGTCAACAACCTGGTGCCGGTTATCCTGGCCATCTATGCGGTTCTGACCGGCACGGCCGCACTGGCCGGCGAGGAAGAGGACGGCCGTCTGGAGATGATCGTCGCCCTGCCCATCCCGCGCTGGCAGATTGTCACCGTCAAGGCCGTGGCCATTGGCCTGTCGCTGTTGGGCATTATGGCTCTGGCGGCGGGCGGCGCGGCGCTGACCCTGGCGTCCATCAGCAGCCAGGTGGACACGGCCGCCACCCCGTGGGGCGTGTTCACCAATCTCCTGTCGGCCTGGCCGCTGGAGATGGCCTTCGCCATGATTGCCCTGTTTCTGGGGGCGTTTTGTCCCACTCGGCGCATTTCGCTGGCGCTGGCGGGGCTGTTTGTGGCGGCCAGCTTCCTGGGCAACAACTTGACTGGAATGGTCAACTCGCTGGAGTCGATCCAGGGTCTGTTCCTGTTTCACTACTACGACGCGACGGCCGATGCCATCCTGAACGGGCAGGCCTGGAGCGATATACTGATTTTGCTGGCCGTGGCGCTGGTGGCGTTTGGCCTGGCGGTGTTCTTCTTTGGCCGCCGCGACATCACCGTGGGGCAGTGGCCGTGGCAGCGCGGGCATGTCCCGGCGACGGCCGGTTAGGTCACTAGCGACAAGAAACTAAACGCAATGGCGCCAGGCCGCAAAGAGCAACGTGCATCTTCCTTTGCGACCTGGCGTCTTGGCGTTAATGATCTGAATTGAAGGCTCCCAGCCTCTTAACCAGCAGCTTCGGCCGCCGCTTCCACCACGCGCTGCAGCTTATCCAGACTGGTGGACCAACCCTCCACCGCACCGGCGCTTTCGGCAACCTCCACCGGGGTGTCGGTGATCATCGTCAGCTTCGTCTTGCCGTCGGCCAGGGACTCGAAGGTAATCGTCAGCAGCGATTCGGCCGGAAAGTCCGCTCCCAATCCGTAGGCCTCCGGTGAGATAACGTTGCCGTACTCGTCGGCGAAGTGGTCGGTCCAGGCCAGACGTGCCGGCGGATCATACTCTTTGACAACACCACCGCTCCAATAGACTTCGCCGTCGGGCGACTGCATGGCTAGCAACACACGACCACCGACGAAGGGCTCCAGCTTGGCCACAGGGGACGTGAAGTGCTCCGGCCCCCACCACTGTTTCAGCATTTCCGGATCGGTCCACGCCTCGAAACACCAGCTCGCGCGGGGCGTCAAACGTGCGCGTGATCACGAGATTGTTCGACATCTTGTTTCTCCTTATCAACTGATTTTAGTCTGTCTGCGGCTGGTCTTTGGCCTGCTCAGCCCGCAAAAAGTCGTCCAGTGCATCCAGCTGCCGGTTCCAGCGCTGCCGCATGTGGCGGGCCCATCTTCCAGTTCCAGCATCGCCTTGGGGTTGACGCGATAGATGCGCCACTGGGCCTGCTTTTCCATTTCCACCAGATTCGCCTCGCGCAGCACCTTCAGATGCTGCGAGATGGCCGGGGCGCTGACCGGGAACTGCCCGGCGATGGCCGAGGATGACAATTGACCGCCGTCAGCCAGTAGTTCGACGATGGCGCGCCGGGTCGGGTCGGCCAAAGCAGTAAAAACATCCATACCGGTATAATAAATGATTGACTTAATTAAGTCAACAATTAATTACTATCGAAAGCGAACCACTCAGATACCGACTTCGGGGTGTTAGCGGACGCGACGCCACCAGACGGCCGACCCACCCACCAGCGCGACCACGACCAGCGGCAGAATCAGCAGCGGCAGGTTGGCTGTGTTGGGAAACACGGCCGACAGGGCCATGCGCCAGCCGTCCGGCGCGGCGGCCAATCCGCCCCACTGCGCCAAATCAAGGGTGTAGTTGAACGAGAGACCGATGTGGACGGCCATGTTGCGCAGCGAGAGGAAGAACAGGCCGAAAACAACCAGCAGGCTCGCGACGCGCACGCCGTCGCGCCGATCGGGCGAGAGCACCCAGTCGAGCGTGAAGCCCATCGGCAGCGCCAGCAAGCCCAGGAACGGCACCAGATAGCGGCCGTCGGCCGTGAACCCGTGGGAGGTCTGGTGCTTGGCGAAGAGCAGGAGGTAGACGAGGAACAGCGCCGTGGTTAGCCAGAACCAATCCCGGTTACGGCGATGGTAAGGCACCAACCCGGGCAGGGCCAGCAGCAGAACCGGCGAGAGCAGAAAGATGCCCTGATTCAGGCACGGCGGACCACCGCACCAGCCGCCGCCCTCGCCCCAGATGAGCAGCGCTTGCAGGCCGGGCCACAGGGGGAAGTTGAAGGTCGTGGCGAAGCTGCCCGCCCAGGGGTAATTGACCGCGTAGGCGTAGGACAGCGTCAGCGGCCCGCCGAAGTTGACTGTGTTGTAATAGGCCAGAAAAGTGGCCGCCGCCAGGCCGCCGGCCGCCCAGGGCACGATGGTTTGCACAGGATGGAGCCTGGCCCGCGGCCAACTACCGATCAGCCAGTAGAGACCCAGCACGACGACCACCAGCGCATTGGCATATTCCACCACCACCGCCCAACCGAGCACAAAGCCCAGCAGTAAATACCACGGCCAGGGCACATCCGGCACATCGGCCAGCCACAAGACCAGCGCCACGGCCGAGATAATCAGAAACCCGGACAGGGCGTGGGAAAAGAAGACAGTGCTGTACTTCCAGTGCGCCGTGCCCAGGGCAAAGAAAAGCACGGCCAGCACGGCCGCCGCCTGCCCGATCCGCAAGCGCCGCAGGATACTGTAGAGCACGACGGCCGTCCCTGCACCGGCCAGCACCGGCAGCAACAACACATACGGCAGGCGGGGATTGTCGGCATCATGGCGCGAGGGCAGCGGCTGCAACGGCGCGGGCAGCACCCCGCCCGCGAGATAGAAGGGAATGGCGGCCACGGCATTGCCCGGCGGCCGATCGCTGAACAGACGGCCGTCGGGAGTCAGGGCAATATCGTTGCCCTCGGCGTAATCATCGAATTCGTTGAGGGTGAAGGCGCGGTTCTGCACCATCGTCCGCAGCAGGGCGTAGTGGCTGCCGTCGTTGCTGCTGGTGATGCCGGACAGCGTGGCGAAGTAGACGGCACTGAGACCCACAAACAGCAAGAGGGCAATCAGGCCGTCGGACAGGCGCGACGTGTGAGGGGTAGCAGCATGGCTCATAGGCAGTCGAGCAATTGTAGCCTCGTTTGCGGTGGATGGCAGTGGACCGCGTTGCCTCAGAAATAATGTTACTTTTAGAGGATAAGCGAGAAACATCAGTGGAGCACAAAGAGTCGACAGGAAGTCATTGAAAAACGGCTGCTCGAGCAGAATATGTTACTATAGCAGCAAGTTGGTTCCGCAATGTCGTCTGGCGCACCGAGTTGCGTAGGGTGCAAGGAACAGCAGTGACAGATCAGGTGCAGAGCGTAGGGTGGCTGGCACGAATTCGGCCGGGGGGCAGCGATGCGGCTGGAGACAACAAGTTCGGCACCGGAGCCGGCGTCTTCGTCCCCACAATTCTCACCATCCTGGGCGCCATCATGTATCTGCGTTTGGGATGGGTGGCCGGCAACGCCGGACTACTGGGGGCGTTGTTGATCGTCGTCCTCGCCCACATGATTACCTTTACCACCGGGCTGTCCGTTTCTTCGGTAGCCACCAACACACGCGTTGGGGCCGGCGGCGCCTTTGCCATCATCTCCCAATCGCTGGGTATCGAGATTGGGGGCAGTGTCGGTGTACCACTTTTTCTGGCCCAAGCTATTTCAGTCGCTCTGTACATTCTTGCGTTTGCCGAAGCAGTGATGAGCCTTGTTCCTCCGGACAGCTTCATTACGTTGTGGATGATTTCATTGGTAGCCTTTGCGGTTGTGTTCCTGATCGCCTATGCAAGTGCTCGCTTCGCCTCGCGAATCCAGTTTCTGATTCTAATCGGTATTGCGCTTTCCCTGGTGTCGATATTCCTGGGTGGTGTGGTCCTGGCCAGAGAAGGAGCACTCGTCTCGCCACCGGTCCTCTGGGGACCGTTCAGCGAAGCGAATTTTTGGACCACCTTCGCCATTTTCTTTCCTGCCGTGACAGGCATCATGACCGGCATCAGCATGAGCGGTTCGCTGCGTGACCCACGGCGCAATATTCCTGTCGGCACAATGGGCGCCATTGCGGTCGGTTTTGTTGTGTATGTCTCCCTTGTTTTCTGGTTGGTTAGCGTGGCCACACCGACAGAATTACTGACCAATTCGACAATCATGGTTGACAAGGCCCTGTGGGGCTGGGCCATTTATGTGGGCATGCTCGGAGCCACTTTCTCATCGGCGCTAGGATCACTGGTAGCCGCGCCCCGTGTGCTGCAAGCGCTTTCCCATAAGCAGGTCATGCCCAAAAGCGAGTTTCTGGCTCAGGAATCGGCCGACGGCGAGCCAAGACACGCGGCCATTGCCACCGGGATCATCGCCTTTGTTGCGCTGCTCTGGGCCCTATCAGCGGGCGGTATCAATTCGGTGGCCCAGGTAATCACCATGTTTTTCCTGATCACCTACGCTATGCTGAACCTGGTGGTGCTATTGGAACAACAATTGCAGATGGTCAGTTTTCGGCCGACCTTGCATCTAACGCGCCTGGTCCCGTTGATCGGCTTGATCGGCTGCATTGTGGCCATGGCGCTCGTCGCACCACTATTTGGCCTGGTAGCCAGTGTCCTCGTGTTTGCCCTTTATATCGTGCTGTCACGTCGCACGCTTGTCGACGATCGCAACGATATTCGCAGCGGGCTCTTCTTCACCCTGGCGGAATGGGCGGCCGTTAATGCCAGCCAGATGCCGTCTGCGCCCCAACGCACCTGGAAGCCGGTCGTGCTGGCCCCGGTCAACAATTCACGCGCGCTGCGCGGCACCTACCGCTTCATCAAGGCCCTCACCCTGCCGCAGGGTGGCGTACATGCCCTGGGTATTTATGCCAATGCAAAAGAAGAAAAACAGCTACAGGACTTGGAATCGCTGACCGACGCCTTTGTGGAAGACGGCATCTACGCCAATTCTACGTTTCTCGAGGAGGCGGATTTTGTCAACGGCGTGCGCGCTACGACGCAGGTTCTGCGCAAGACGTTCTTCCGGCCCAATATCTTGCTCTTGCCCCTCAGAAAAGACAGCGACCTGGACATGTTACAGGCTCTCATCGACAAGACCGCTGCCTACAGCATGGGCATCTTGCTGCTGTACAACCACCCCATCAACGGAATGGGACGAGAGCAACTCATCAATGTGTGGATATCCAACCAAGGGCCGGAATGGACACTGGATCTCGAGCTGAGCAACATCGATTTGGCTCTGCTAGTGGCCTATCAGTTGGCACGCAATTGGGACGGCCGTATTAACCTTTGCATGGCAGTTGAAGACGAAGCCACGCAAGCGCGGGCGATCACCTATCTTGAAGAACTTGTCAGCCTGACGCGCCTGCCTTCTACCACCCAAACCGAGGTCTTCGTGCTGTCGTTTCCCCAAGCCATTGAAGCGGCGCCGGCAGCTGATCTCAACATACTTGGTTTGGCCAACGAGCCCGACTTGCAATTCATTCAGCATCAGACAACGATAATTGACACCTCCTGCGTTTTCGTGCGCGACTCGGGCGAAGAGAGCGCCCTCGCCTGAGCATCAGCACAGCGCTGAACAAGCAGCCGCCAATCTGAGCCCGAATTGACCGTGAATTGGCAAGTGTCACTTGCGCCGATCAGTGGCGAATCCCTCGGCCTGTCTGATTTCTTCGTCGCTCATCTGTATACCTCCGGTATACCCAATACAGCACCCGATCCTCCATACTACTCCTGTACGGTTCGAAATACGCGATAAGGAGATAGCAGACAATGAAACACGTTCGACGACAGATCATGGCCCTGACGGCCGTTGGCCTGGCCGCGCTTGGTTTGAGCGCTTGCGCCACCGCGCCCCCAAGCGCCACACCGACCGGCACGGCCTCTACGATATCCATGGCGACAGCCACACTCTTCACCGACCCGGACCCGACGACATTCGTCAGCCTTGTCCTCTCTGATCCCACCACTCTGGACCCGGCCCTGGCCTACGACCTGAACAGCGCCACGGTGCTTGAGAACGTCGTGGAGGGTCTGATCGGCTTTGATCTCGCCAGCCCGGGTCGCCTGCGGCCCGTCCTGGCGACCGCGGTGCCGGACCGCAGCAACGGGCTCATCTCGGCCGACGGTCTCAGCTACACCTTCCCCATCCGCACTGGCGTCTTGTTCCATGACGGCGGAACCCTGACGCCCAGCGACGTCGCCTACTCGATCCAGCGCGGCCTGCTGCAGTCGGACCCCACCGGGCCGCAGTGGCTGCTCATCGAGCCGATCCTGGGCTATAGCTCCGGCGACGTTGCTGAAGGCATTGCCGACGGCGCCTATGCCGCCGACCCCGACGCCCTGCGCGCCAACGCCACACCGGACGAATTGCAGGCGGTCTGCGAACGGGTGCAGGCGGCCGTGGTGGCCGACGAGGCGGCCGGTACGGTGACCATCCATCTGGCCCGGCCGTGGGGACCATTCCTGCCTACGGTGGCCGGGTTTGTGCGGATCATCGACCAGCAGTGGGCTGTGGCCAATGGCGACTGGGACGGCGATTGCGCCACGTGGCAGGCGTTCTATGCCCCCGGACCGGAAAGCTCGCCGCTGTCATCGCTGGTCAATGGCACCGGCCCCTACCGGCTGGATCGCTGGACGCGCGGCGAGGAGTTTGCCCTCAGCGCCTTCGCCGACTACTGGCGCACCGATGGAACACCGCTATTTGACGGCGGCCCGTCCGGCGTGGCCCGCATTCCCACGGCGATCTATCGGGTAACCGAGGAGTGGGGCACGCGGCTGGCCGCGCTGCAGTCCGGCGATGTGGACTATGCTGCCGTACCCGTCGAAAACGAGAGTCAGGTGGCCCCGCTGGTGGGCGAAGTGTGCGACTACGCCACCCAGACCTGCGTGCCCGACCCCGATCATCCGGACGGCTTCCTGCGCCAGTGGGCTGCCCTGCCCGCAGTTAATCGCGCCGACATGTTTCTCAACTTCACTGTATCAGCCGATTCACCCTACATCGGCAGCGGCGCCCTGGACGGCGACGGCGTGCCGCCGGACTTCATGAGCGACATCAACGTGCGGCGGGCGATGGCCACGTGTTTTGACTACGAGACCTACATCGCCGAGGTGCAGTTGGGTCAGGGGCAACGCAACAACGGCCCCATCCCGCCCGGCATGCTCGGCTACAACCCCGACGGCGCGCGGTACGATTACGACCTGGACGCCTGCGCCACGTATCTGGCCCAGGCCTGGGGCGGCGTGCTGCCGGAGACGGGTTTCCGCTTCACGTTTGTCTACCCGGAAGGCCTGCCCGGAGCGGGCAGCGCGGCGGCCATTCTGCAAAGCGGCCTGGCGGCGGTCAGCGACAAGTACGACATGGAATTGTTGGGCCTGCCGTTCCCGATCTTCTTCGACGCCTTCGACAGCGGCCAGATGCCGGCCATGATCAGTGGCTGGTTCGAGGATGTCCACGACCCCCACTTCTGGGCCCAGCCCTTCACGCTGGGGGCCTACGGCGCGTTTCAGGGTCTACCCGACGACCTACAGGCGCAGTTCCGCGACCTGGTGCAGGCGGGAGTGGCCACCACCGACCCGGCCGCCCGCGAGCAAGCCTACTTTGCCCTGCAGCAGGTGTTCCACGACGAAGTCCCCACGGTCATCCTCTCCCAGCGGCCGAACGTGCGCTATGAGCCGCGCTGGATTGAGGGTTTCCGCTACCTACCCGGCATGGACCCGAACAATCCCCCACTCTATCTCCTGGGGTTGTCGGGAGAATAGTCGCGCTCGAACCGTGCCTATTCATGCAGCAAAGAAGCCGGTCTTCGCGATGAAGACCGGCTTCTTTCTTACCTGGCTCCGGCAAATCGCCGGCGGCCGTTTATCCGATTGTCCGTCGTAACCTAACGACCATGATCATGAGCGGGTAACCCGTTTTCGCGCTGTGTGGGGTAGATAACAGGGTCTTGCCTGGTTGACTTGGAATTGACAAGCAGTGCTGCGGCCGCCCCGATTGGCCCGGTTGTCTGTGCCGAACCGGTGGCAAGCATACGGTCCGTAGCGGGGCGACTCCAAAGGACCGCGGCCGCCACTGCCAGCGTCGCCGCGCCCATGGCAATCCCGACGAACAGGCCATTGCCGGCTATGCGTCCACTCAGCGAAACCGGTTTCGATTCACTCATGTTGACCTCCAGGGATCCCCTACTTCGATTGGGCTGCCGCTTCGCCGGTCGGCGCAGCAGGTAAGGTATGTTTCTCGCCGCTGGGTCGCCGCGAGAATAGCCCGCTAAACGCAGCGACCAAGGCCGCCAACGGGCCCCGAGGGGTGTCCGTGTCCGATCGTCCGGCCTTGGCCATCCGATGAGCCTCGGCCATCCGGTGCGCATCCCCGACCCGCTGCTTCGTATACTGCTTCTGCCATTCGTAGTTGCTGCTCATGATGTCCTCGCTTATCCAGTTGATTTCGCACAAGACCATTGAAGCCGATTGCCCCCGGTTGCCGGTAGCCTCAGGGGATACAAGAGGTATACTGTTGGCTGATTATCGATCTTTCGGACAGGGGCTCAGGCGCAAACGTGGAAACAATCTACTCCTTCGGCTATTGGGTGCGGCGGCGGCGCAAGGCGCTGGACCTTACCCAACGCCAGCTGGCCGAACGTGTCGGCTGTGCCGTGGTCACCCTGAAAAAGATCGAGGCCGATGACCGGCGGCCGTCGTTGCAGATGGCGGAGCGGCTGGCCGATATGCTGCAAATCCCCGCCGCTGACCGGACAGCATTTCTGGAAGCCGCGCGCGGCCTGCGCCCGGTCGATACCCTCGGCCCGATCGCCCGCACCGGCAGCTCCAGCTCCGCGTGACGTCATCCCGTCGACGGCCGCGCCGCTGGTTGGCCGCGAGTCCGAACTGGCGACGGTCCTGTCCCTGCTGGAGGCAGACGGAGACCCGGCTGGTGACTCTTGTTGGGCCGGGCGGCATGGGCAAAACGCGACTGTCGTTGGCGTCGCCCGGGCGCTGGCAACAGCGCACCCCGCCCCTTTCCGCAGGGCATCGATCTTCGTCGATCTGGCCGCAGTCACCAGGCCGACCGATCTGGCCCGCCGCGTTGGCTGCAGCCATGGGCTCTGAACTGGACAGTCGACGGTCACGGACCTCAACGATCGCCGGCAAGCGCAGCTGACGGACTATCTGCGGCGGCGCGACACCTGTTCGTCCTCGACAATGTGGAACAGGTCAGCGGACGCAGCCCCCTGCTGGACGACCTGCTGCGCGAAACAACCGCGATGCGCTTTCCTGTCACGTCTCGCGAGCGCGTCGGAATCTGACCTGGCGAGCATGCCATCCGCTGCCCGGTCTGCCCTACCCGACCGGCGCAGCCGTCCCGATCCCGAAGGCTATCCGGCCGGGCAATCTGTTCGTCGATCGCGCCCGGCGCGTGCGCTCGGGTTACGTGGCGGGCAAAGCCGACTGGGCGGCGGTGGCCGCGGTCTGCGCCTGGTCGACGGGCTGCCGTTGGCCCTGGAAATGTCCGCGGCGTGGATCGATACCACTCAGCGCCGGCGAAATCGCCGGCGAACTGCAGCAAGACCTCGACCTGCTGAGCAGCGACCTGGCCGACCGGCCGGATCGCCACCGCAGCAGTCCGCGCGGTCTGGGACGGCACCTGGCAGCGATTGTCCGCGGCGGAACAGGATGTCTTTCCCCGGCTGTGCATCTTTCAGGGCGGCTTCACCCGCGCCGCGGCCGAAGCCGTGTCCGGGCGTCACCCTGCCGGAGTTGGCCGAGCTAGACCGGTCACTGTCTGATCACCCTACGACACGGACAACGGCCGCTATCGCATTCACGAATTGCTGCGGCAGTATGGGCTGGAGCAGCTGGGCGCCTCGGCCGGGCTGTCGAGGAGACAGCGCGACCGTCATCTCACGAGCATTCGTCCAGTGGGTGACCCAGGCTGAACCGGCACTCCACGGTCCGGAGCAACCCGCGTCGGCTGGCCCAGTTCGATTGTGAACAGGATAACCTGCGCCTGGCTCTGCGATGGGGATCTGGCCCGGCCGGAGAATGCCGGTCGTTTTGTGCGATGGCTCTTGCCGCTGCACTGGTATTGGCGCATTCGCAGTCACGTGCGTGAGGGGCGCGACTGGACCGAGCGCGCGCTGGTGCAGTCCGGCCGGTCGGCGGCCGACGAAGCGACCCTGCAGTTCGTGGCCGGACACATGGCCTGGATGTCAGGCGATTTTGCGGCTGGCCCGGCACAGCAGACGGCAGTCTAGCCTACTGGCAGACGACAGCCGCCCCGTCTCGCCGACGGCTGCCCACGTGCCTACGTTGCAAATGGGCCTAACCGGCCTGCATCAGGGGTATCCGGCCTGAGTCCATCGATGGCATGAGGCCGGATCTGGCCATGTTCCGCGAGTTGGGTGACGAGTGGGGCAGGCCTTCACGCTGGGTCAACTGGGGTTCGCGCTGCACCGAGCCGGGCGATGCGGCATCGCCGCCCGACAGGTCATCGATGAATCGCTGGCGCTCAGCCGAGCGTCTGGGCGATCCCTTTCTGCTGGCCCTGTTTCTGCACCACGCGGCCATCAATGCCCAAGACACGTGGCGATCGGCCGCGCGCGACGGCGCTGGCCGAGGAGGCCGCAGCCTACGAACGAACCACAGGCCACACCCATAGCCTGGGGCAAACATTGATGATGCTCGGCCGATTGGCCCAACAGCGAGGCGATGCGGCCGCGGCCGTAGCGTATTGGCAGGAGGCGCTGGACCTGCTGACCGATATCGGCCACGCGGAGTTTGCGGCCGAGGCCGCAGAGCTACTGGCGCACGATCCGCCCCCGCCCGACAGATAGCCCGCCGCTAAGCACAGAAGGTCATCATGGTCCCCGACATGCCCTCCGTCAGCGATGTGCAGCGAATCAGCGCCCTGGACGATGCGGTGGTTCGCAATTTGCAGATTACCCAATGCTATCATGAGCTGGCGGTCAGTCTGGCCCAGCACCTGCCCTACGGCGCCAACTGGTGCACGATGGCCACCTGGGCCTCGCGACAGGCCGGGCAATCCATTCGCGAGCAGGACCTGCGGCGCACCCTGGAACGCCTGCTGCGCGAGTCGAGCGAGGTCGAATCGACAACGGCGGCCCTAGAGGCGCAAACCGCGACCATCCGCGGCGACAGCACCGAGAGCCTGGCCGGCGCCGCAACCGCCCTGCGCGATGCGCTCAGCCCGGCCGCGGCGTTCGACCGGGTCGAGCCGGGCCGTGGCTCAGGGGAACCGCAAGGTGTTTGCCGAAATTGGCCTCGAGTTTGCCCGCTTTCTGGCGCTCTTCGCCGATGGGCCCCCGGCCCGCGCAACGATAGCGGCCTATCTTGACAGCTTGCTCCCCGGTGAACCACCGGCTGGCCAGCGCTATTTGCGGCAAGCGTTCGGTCATTATGGCGAAGCGCTGGAGGCAGCCGACGACGCGGCCCGCGCCGAGTTGCTGCTGTTGGCCAATCTGGAGATCGGCTTCCACGAACAGACGCGGCTGCAGCCGGAGATCTTGGCGGCCATGGATGCGCCGGTCTACGAACCGGCCGACTTGGAACGCCGCCTGCTGCACGAGTTGTTCCCCGATCCTGGTTCCCGGCTGCGCTTGGCGCTGGCGGCTCTTGTCGGGCAGGGCCGCGGCCCTGCTGGAGTGGCGCGACCGGCTGGCCGACGAAACCCAACGCCTGGGCCGCGAGGTCATCACCGAGCAAATGATGGCCCTGGAGTTGTCGCGCGGGCGGCTGCTGCGGCTGGGGCGGGATGTGGCCGCCGATTTCCCGCCCGCGCTGCGCCGGCTCGGCGAACCCGCAGTTGCGCGCGTTGCTGGCACAGGTGACGGCCGATCCCGACCGCCAGGCCGGGACGGGCAGCGAGGACTGGAGCCATTTGCCCGACCGGATGCACTTCATTGCCGGGCTGCTTTCGCGCCTATCACCTCGATGACAGCCTGTTTGATCCGCCGTTCACGGCGGCGCAGGTGGCAGCCTTGAAGGCCAATCAGCGCCCGCCCGACATCTAGCCCCGCCCGGCCGCCCCTGCCCCGAACCCGCCAAACCTGCTATGATCGCGCCATGAACAACGACCTAACCGGCCAAGTGGCCATTGTCACCGGCGCGGCCGGCCCCCACGGCGCGGCGATTGCCCGGGCGCTGGCGGCGGCGGGCGCGCGCGTGGCCCTGAACGACATTAACCCCGACCGCATCAGCAGCCTGGCGGCCGAACTCCGCGCCGGCGGCGGACAGGCCATCGACATCGCCGCCGACGTAGCCAACAAGTTCCAGTGTGTCAATATCATCGAAACCACCCGCGCCGAGTGGGGCCGGCTGGATATCCTGGTCAACGCCACGATTGTTCGGCCGCATGTGGGCATCCTCAAGATGGATGAGTGGGAGTGGACGCGCTGCATCGACGTCAATCTGAAGGGCACGTTCCTGATGAGCCAGCTTTGCGGCCGGGTCATGACCGACGAGAACGGCGAACGCGGCGGCGACGATCGTCAATCTGGCCTATGCTGTCGACGGCGCGGCCAATCCGGTCAACGCCGCCTTCGCGGCGAGCATGGCCGGGGTGGTCGGCTTTGCCCGCGAGTGCGCCCGCGAGTTTGCGCCGCTGGGGATCGGCGTTCATACAATTATTCTGGACGCGACGGGCGATTTGGCGTTGACGGCCATTCGTCTACCGGAGGCCACCCCGCTGGCTGTCGCCGGACTGCCGGAGGATATCGCAGAGGCAGTGGGAGCGTTGAGCAGCGCGATGTGGCGGGCGCGGGTGGGTGGCGTGTATCTGGCGAATGATAGCCATCATTCTTAATCAGCGGCTATCCGTGCTTCAATCAGCGTCATCCGCGTTCAACCTCTTTCCTTCCCCACTGGCAAACTCATCTGATGGCGGTACAATTCGCCCATGACGTTCCGCCAGATGTTGCCCTTCCTGTTCCTCAATGTCATCGTCTCGGCCGCCACCGTCCTGGCCGTGCTGTTCTGGTGGGACAGCCGCCAGCCGGACGTGGCCACCGTGGCCGTCGAAGCCGCCACCAGCATCGCGCAGACAGTGCCGATAGCGGCCGTTGCGCCGGTCTGTCCCGGCCGGTGACGAAGCCGCGGCCGGTCGAGAGCGCCCCGGAAGCGGCCGTCGATGGCCCGCCGACCCACGTGGTGCAGGCCGGGGAAACGCTCGGCATCATCAGCAACACCTACGACGTCAGCCTGGCTGACATCATGGAAGCCAACGGGCTGGATAACCCCGATCTGATCAGCGTCGGCCAGCAGCTTATCATTCCCGTCGGCGGTATTCCCGTGGCCACCGCCACCATCGAAGTGACCGTCGCCCTGCCGTCGCCCATCCCCACCGAGCCGGTGGTCGCTTCCGAAGGCACGGCCGAAATCGAGGTCGCCGGCGTCGAAGGCGTGGGCGTGCTGGATGAAGAGGCGGTGCAGATTGTCAATTCCGGCCTCAGCCAACAGTCGATGGTGGGCTGGAAGGTGCGCGACGAGGACAGCAACGTTTTTACCTTTGGCGACGTCAGCATCTTCGGCGAGGGGGCGGGCATTCGGCTGCACAGTCGCGCCGGCAGTAACAGCTCGGCCGATCTTTACTGGAATCTAACCGAGCCCGCCTGGCGGTCGGGCGAAGTATTGACCCTCTGGAACGCCGACGACCAGGTGATTGCCCGCTTTGTCGTCCCTTAAGCGGAAGCCCCGATCCTCATGATGGAGATGGACCATGCGCGGCGTTGTTGACCGCAAAGGCGAGCAGTTCGGCTATGTAATTGGCGACCGGCTCTTTACGCTGGACGATGAGCTAGCCGGCCGCTTGACTGCGGAGTATGTGGTTGACCTGGCCGACACCCCCATCTGGCGTCGCATCGGCGACGGCCTCTATACCCTGGACGGATCAGAGACAATTGGCTTTCTGACCGCCGAACGATCCGACGATTACGACTAGCCGCACGCGGCAAAGGACATACACCTTATGCGACTTGGCGCCCACATCAGCACCGCCGGCGGAGCCTTCAAGGCCTTCGACCGGGGCATCGAAGCCACCTGCGATTCGATGCTCATTTTCACCAAAAGTAACCGCCAATGGGCGGCCAAGCCCCTGGCCGACGACGACATTCGCGCCTATCGCGAGGCCCAGGAACGCTGCGCCGACATCTACCCCGTCGCGGTCCACGCCAGCTACCTCATCAACGTCGCCTCGCCCAATCCGGAGTTGTGGGAGAAGTCCTATCAGGCGCTAAAGGACGAGGTCGAACGGGCCGCCGCGCTGGGCATCCCCTTCCTGACCTTCCACCCCGGCTCCTACATGGACGCGGGTGAGGAGGCCGGGCTGGACGGCATCGCCCGCGCCGTGCGTCGTTTGCTGGACGAAACGGCCGACACCTGTGGCGAAACGGCCGTCTGCCTGGAGAACATGGCCGGGCAGGGCACCAACCTCGGCGGGCGCTTCGAGCACCTGGCCTACGTGCTGGACGGCGTCGGCCGCAACGATCGGCTGGGCGTCACCTTCGACACCTGCCACGCGTTCTCCGCGGGCTATGACATTCGCACGCCGGAGACCTACGCCGCGACGATGGCCGAGTTCGACCGGGTGGTGGGGCTGGACCAGATTCGCACCTTCCACTTCAACGACAGCAAGCACGGTCTGGGCGAGGGCAAAGACCGCCATGAGCACATCGGCCGCGGCCAGATCGGCTCGGCCGGCTTCGCCAACTTCGTCAACGACCCCCGCTGGGCCGACCACGGCGCCCATCTGGAAACCCCGCCAACCGAGGACGGGGACGATGGGACCACCATCGACATGAATCAGGCCAATCTGGCGTTGCTGCGGAGTCTGATTGCCTAACGACTGCTAGACCGTGACGAAACGGCCGTCTTCGGCTTCTCGCGCCTGGCCCAATGCGGCCAGTGTCTCCAGTATCGCCTTGATGTCGTCTTTGCGTTTGGACGTGGCCCGGCCCTCGAACGCCGCGGCGATATCGTCCGGCGCAGCCGGAGCGGGCGCGCCGGCCAGCACCGCCCGCACGGCCTGGGCGCGGGCGGGCAACGTATCAGGCCAGGACAGCCGTTCTGCGACCGGGACGCCGGCCGGTGCCTCCGCCGGCAGCAGGGCCGCTTGTTGCCCTGTGGCCGGTTCGGCCGTCTGCGTCTCCGGCGACTGGTACGCGGGCCGCAGCCGGCGGATGATTCCCTGCGCTTCTTCGGCCGCGCGTTCGGCCGCGCCGGACTCCCGCCAGCGAGCAATGAAAGCAGTGGGGTCCGGTTCAGACGGCAAATGGGTCATAGGGTTGGTCATCAGGCGTTCAATGGAAACAGGCGCACGTCGCAACAAGTATAACAGCCGTGCCCGGCAGACCCAATTCACAGACCCCCAAGCCCCGGCCGACTGATTGATCGCGAGCAGTTGTCACCCGCCCCACTAGTGCGCGATTGCCTGGCGCAGCATACAATCGATGCTCTGATCCGCCAAGATTGCCACATGATCCCTATCACCTTCTAGGAACACACCCACATGTTCATCGTCGACGCCCATCTAGACCTGGCCTACAACATCCTCAACAAAGACCGCGACCCGCGGCGCAAGCTGGTGGCTCTGCGCGCAGACGAAGCACCCGACTTTCCGCGCGGCATCCCCACCGTCAGCTTCTCGGCCATGCGTCGCGGCGGCGTGGGGCTGGCCTTCGCCACCATCTTCAGCACCCCGGCCGACAACCCTTTCCCCGACGATTCCGAGGAAGACGAGGCCTACAGCACCCCGGCCGAGGCCCATCGCATGGGCATGCTGCAGATCGACACCTACAAGCGGCTGGTGGATGAGGATGAGTCGCTGCGGCTGGTGACAGATACGGCCGATCTGGATGAAGTGATCGCCGGGCAAGACGCCGAGCAACCCCTCATCGGCCTGACGCTGCTGATGGAAGGCGCCGACCATATCCGCACGCCGGAAGAGACGGAGCTGTGGGTCGAGCAGGGTGTGCGACTCATCGGCCCCGCCTGGGACGACACGCAGTATTGCCACGGCGCCTGGCGCGGCGCGAAGGACGGGCTCACCAAAGCGGGCTACGCACTGCTGGAGGTCATGGGCGACCTGGATGTCATCCTCGACCTGACCCACATGAACGAGATCGGCACGCTGCAGGCGCTGGATGTCTATCAGGGGCCGGTGGTGGCCACCCACAGCAACGCCCGCGCCCTTGTCCCCGGCGAACGCCAGCTTAGCAATGAGCAGATTCGGCTCATCGGCGAGCGCGACGGGGTCATCGGCGTGGTGCTCTACAACGCCTTCCTGCTGGCCGGATGGCACAAGGGCCAGGCCAAGGACCTCGTCACCGTGGATCAGATCGTGGCCCACATTGACCACATCTGCCAGACCATCGGCGACGCCGCCCACGCGGGCATCGGCAGTGACCTGGACGGCGGCTTCGGCGCGGCCGATATTCCCGCCCCGCTGGACAGCATCGCCGACCTGCCGCTCATCGCCACGGCCCTAACGGCCAGGGGCTACAGCGAGAACGACATCGCCGGGATCATGGGCGGCAACTGGGTTAACCTGCTGCGCCGTGCCTGGGCATAAGAAACACTTAACGCCAAGTCGCAAGGACGCCCAGGATAACGGCAACCTTTTGCGCCTCTGCCACTTCGCGTTTCTCTGCTTTCTATCATCGCCCAATCAGCGACAGTAAATCGAACACATGTTTGCATTTTCTGAGAGAATGGTTATTTTACACCGAACCGTGATACAGTTGGACACGTACACGCGCTGTTGAGGACGGCGAACGGCCGATCCGAGGCGCAATGAGCGACTGCTCCTGTGCCGGGAGCAGCGTAATCCAAGAGAAAACACATCAGAGAGGAGGTGCCACAATGGCATACAGTTACACCAACAGCAAAGGCAAAACCTACATCCTGCACTCCAAGATTGTGGAGATGAAAGGCGGCCGCATGCAGCCCCTGTTCTACTTCGCCAAGGAAGCCGGCGAAGGCGCGTTGAACGAGGTTCCGGACGGCTACGTCGTGTCGGAGTCCAAGAACGGCCTGCCGGTCCTGAAGAAAGCCGAGAAGGCCTAAGTCAGGGCAGCATCACTTGCAACAAGAAGGGCGGGACCGGTGACGGTCTCGCCCTTTTTTGTTGGCGTGCCACCGGATATGGTTTTCCAGTAAATCAATCGCTATACTTATTGCGTACTAACAGCGTAAGTACAGAGGTGCAAACATGGTGCGAAAAGTATTTAGGACCGGCAACAGCCTGGTTGTCTCGTTGCCCAAGGATTCCATAGAGCTGCTGGGGCTACACGAAGGCAGTGAATTGGATGTGTTGATTGACACGGAAGGCAATCGAATCATTTTTTCCCCCGCGCGCCATGACTTGCCGGGTATCGACGCGACCTTTGCCCAGCAGCTTGACGCATTTATCGAGTTATATCGTCCTGCTCTGGAAGCACTGGCCGAGTGACGCAGTACCTGAACGCGCAGCAAGTTCTTTTCATTCATGGCCGATTGATCGCCGAAACCGGTGGCTCAACGGGCATACGTGATATTGGTTTGCTGGAATCAGCCGTAGCACGGCCGCAGGCAACGTTCGATGGCGTCGATCTCTACCCTGATCTATTCAGTAAGGCTGCTGCATTGTTTCAATCCCTGCTACTTAATCACGCCTTCGTTGATGGCAATAAGCGCGTGGCCATAACGACCGCTTCACTATTTCTTTTGCATAATGGCTATCGACTAACGGCCACCAACCAGGACGTGGTTGTCTTTGTCCTGGGCGCAGTCAATGAACGACTGTCGCCGGAATCGATCGTGGCGTGGCTACAGACAAATTCGGTGCCCGCTTGATCCTTGACACCCCCCATCCCCCATGCTAAACTGCCACCAATCGAATACGCAACAACGTCGAGTCGGAAGAGTACCCTGCAAAGCGGGTCGTAGAGAGCCGGTCATTAGGCTGAAAGACCGGTGTCAGCGCAGCGGGCGAATGGGCCGAGGAGTTGCCGGGGCGAACATCGAATGGTAGGGGCAGGTCCCCGTACCTGCCCGATCACTAGCCTCAGTCGGACTTGCCACCGTTATCGGGCACAGGCTTCGCCACAAAGCGGGGCCGATAGAGTGAAGCTGGCTTTCATCCAACGCTATTTATAGCGTCAACGCGCATCACCGGCGCGTTTTTTGTTTGGAGTCCGAGCCGGCTTAATCAGGGTGGTACCGCGGGAGATACTGACGCTCTCGTCCCTTCGTTGGGACGTGGGCGTTTTCTGTTTTATTGGTCCAAAGATTTGACGCAAAGACGCGATGACGCCAAGGAACACGCTAATGCTTTTACCTTTGCGCCTCGGCGCCATTGCGCTGAAAAATCAATTATCATAAGGAGACCGAATCATGAGCGAGCAGACGAAATTTTTGTTGGACGAGAGCAAGCTGCCGAAGGCGTGGTACAACATCAACGCCGATATGCCCGTGCCGCCGCAGCCCGTTCTGCATCCGGGCACGCTGGAGCCGGTGACGCCTGACTTTCTGGGCGTCCTGTTCCCGATGGCTCTGATCATGCAGGAGATCAGCACCGAGCGCTACATCGAGATCCCTGAACCGGTGCGCGATATCTACAAGCTGTGGCGGCCGACGCCCTTCATTCGGGCCCGGCGCCTGGAAATGGCCCTGGATACCCCGGCCCACATCTACTTCAAGTACGAAGGTGTCAGCCCGGTGGGGTCGCACAAGCCCAACACGGCCGTGCCGCAGGCCTTCTACAACAAGGAAGAGGGCACCAAGGCGCTGACCACCGAGACCGGCGCGGGCCAGTGGGGGTCGGCGCTGGCTATGGCCTGCAACTTCTTTGACATGGATCTGGAAGTCTACATGGTCAAGGAATCCTATTACCAGAAGCCCTACCGCCGCATCATGATCGAGAGCTACGGGGCCGAGATCTACCCCAGCCCGTCGATGAACACCAACTACGGTCGGGCCATGCTGGCCGACAACCCCGACGCGCCCGGATCGCTGGGCATCGCCATCTCCGAAGCGGTCGAGGTGGCGGCCATGTCCGGCGGCGCCAAGAAGTACAGCCTCGGCTCGGTGCTCAATCACGTGCTGATGCACCAGACGGTCATCGGGCTGGAGACGCTGCAGCAGTTCGAGATGGCGGACGAGTACCCCGACATCATCATCGGCTGCACCGGCGGCGGGTCCAACTTCGCCGGGTTCACCTTCCCGTTCATCCACCAGAACCTGACGGCGGGCAAGAACACCCACGTCATCGCCGTGGAACCGGCCGCCGTCGCCCAGCCTGACCAAGGGCACCTATGCCTTCGACTACGGCGACACGGCCATGATGGCCCCGGTGGTCAAGATGCACACACTCGGCCACACGTTCATCCCGCCGGGCATCCACGCCGGTGGTCTGCGCTACCATGGCATGTCGCCGCAGGTCAGCGCGCTGGTGGACGCGGGCTACGCCGAAGCGCGATCCGTCAAGCAGCTCGACACCGTTCGCCGCGGCCGATGACCTTCCTGCGCGCCGAGGGCATCATCCCCGCGCCGGAGCCGACCCACGCCATCAAGGTGGCCATCGACGAGGCGCTGAAGTGCAAGGAAACCGGCGAGAAGAAGGTGATCGCCTTCAACCTGTGCGGCCACGGCCACTTCGACATGGCCTCCTACGACGCCTACATGAAGGGCGAGCTGCAGGACTACGAATACCCGGAAGAGGAGATCGCCGAGGCGATGACCCACTTGCCGCAGGTGGCGTGATACGCTCCAGACCTGACAGGTTCAGGAAGACCTGTCAGGTCTCGGAAATCCTATCAGGTCCACAATCATCAGGAGCAGCATCCATGACAGACTTCACGCCCACACTGGACGACTTTCGCCGGTCTGGCCGCCGGGCCGGCCACGCTCATCCCGGTCTACCGCGAATTCGCGGCCGATCTGGAAACGCCGGTCTCCGTCTACATCAAACTGATGGACGAACCCGGCGCGTCGTTCCTGCTCGAATCGGTGGAAGGCGGCGAACAGGTCGGCCGTTACTCCTTCGTCGGTGTCAATCCGCGCGCCGAGATCGCCCTCCATGACCAAACCGTGACCACCACTACGGCCGGGGGCGCGGCCACCGTCCCCTTGGCCGACGGCCAGGACCTGCTGGACGTGCTGCGGGCCGAGATGGCCCGCCACACCCACGCCGACCTGCCCGGCCTGCCTCGCTTTGTTGGCGGCGCGGTGGGCTACTTTGGCTACGATGTCGTGCGCTTCTTTGAACGGCTGCCCGCAACGGCCGAGCGAGTGTTGAATGTACCCGATGCCATCTTCCTGCTGGCCGACACGCTGGTCGTCTTTGACCACGCCCGCCACCGGCTAATCCTGCTGGCCAACGCCGACCTGTCCGACGCGGACGGTGATGTGGAAGCGGCCTATGTCGAGGCCATCCAGCGCATCGACCGCCTGGCCGAGCGCCTGCTTGCGGCCGCTGCCCGCCATCCCCATGCGCCGCTGGGGCGCGACGGCCGGCAACAGCCAGGCGGTCGAGAGCAACATGACGCCGGAACGGTATGAGGCCATCGTCGCTGAAGCCAAGGAGCACATCGCCGCCGGCGACATCTTCCAGGTCGTGCTCAGTCAGCGCTTCAGCCGCCAGACCAACGCCCACCCGTTCGCCGTCTATCGGGCGCTGCGGATGCTCAACCCGTCGCCCTACATGTTCTACTTCGACTTCGGCACGACCGACCTGCAGATCATCGGCGCATCGCCGGAGATGCACGTGCGGCTGGAAGACGGTGTGGCCAGCGTGCGGCCGATCGCCGGAACGCGCCGCCGCGGCCAAACGCCGGACGAAGATCGCGCGCTGGAGGCCGAGCTGCTGGCCGACCCCAAGGAGCGCGCCGAACACGTCATGCTCGTCGACCTGGGCCGCAACGACGTCGGCCGGGTCAGCGAGTATGGCACCGTTGAAGTGACCGATCTGATGACCATCGAGCGCTACAGCCACGTCATGCACATCGTCAGCCACGTGGAAGGGCGGCATCAAGCCCGGCCTGGACGCGTTCGACCTGATGCGGGCCACCTTTCCCGCGGGCACGGTCAGCGGCGCGCCCAAGGTGCGGGCGATGGAGATCATCGAGGAGCTGGAAGGCCAGCGGCGCGGCCTGTATGCCGGGGCGGTCGGCTACTTCAGCTACGACGGCAGCATGGACACCTGCATCGCCATCCGCACGATGCTGATGCAGGGCGACCACATCTACGTCCAGGCCGGGGCGGGCATCGTGGCCGACAGCGACCCGGCGGCCGAATACCAGGAGTGCGTCAACAAGGCCTCGGCGCTGCTGGTGGCGGTGGAGCGCGCGGAAGAAGGGGCGCTGTAGATAGACCCGGACAAGACCTGACAGGTCTTCGGAAGACCTGTCAGGTCTGGAACCAGAAACGAGTGACACAATGAACAAGAAAATCGTATTCAGCGGCATCCAGCCGACCGGCAACATCCACCTCGGCAACTACCTGGGCGCGGTGCGCAACTGGGCGGCCGAACAGGCTGACAAGATCAACTACTTTTGCGTCGTTGACCTGCACAGCCTGACCGTGCCCCAGGACCCGGACAACCTGCGCTTCCAGACGCGTTCGTTGGCGGCGATGCTGCTCGCCTGCGGCATTGATCCGGAGCCAGTCGACGCTGTTTGTGCAAAGCCACGTCGCGGCTCACGCCGAAGGGTGTTGGCTGCTCAACTGCGTCACGCCGCTGGGCTGGCTGCAGCGCATGACCCAGTTCAAGGACAAATCGGCCCGGCAGGAAAGCGTGCTGACCGGTCTGCTGACCTACCCCGTTCTCATGGCCGGCGACATCCTGTTCTACGACGCCGACGAGGTGCCGGTGGGCGAGGACCAGAAGCAGCACGTCGAACTGACGCGCGACATCGCCCAGCGATTCAACGCGCTCTATGAGACCGACTTCTTCACCATCCCCAAGCCGGTCATCCCCAAGATCGGGGCGCGCGTGATGGGCCTGGACGACCCGACGGTCAAGATGTCCAAGAGTCTGGCCAACAAGCGCGGCCACGCCATCCGCCTGCTGGATGACCCGGACGAGATGCTGTACGCCTTCAAGCGGGCCGTGACCGACTCCGGTCGCGAGATTCGTTTCAGCGACGACCCGGAGAAGGCCGGCGTCAACAACCTGCTGGGCATCTACCAGGCCGTGACAGGCAAGACCGAGGAGGCGGTCGAAGCCGACTTCGCCGATGCCCGCGGCTACGGCGATCTGAAGGTCGGCGTGGCTGAGGTAGTCATCGAGACCCTCAAGCCGATCCGGGCGCGCTATGATGAGCTGATGGCCGACACGGCTGAACTGGACGCCATCCTGGCCGCAGGCGCGGCGCGGGCGCGGGCCGTGTCCCAGCCGAAGGTGGACGAGATGAAGGCGATTATGGGGTTGGTGGCGGCGGCGTAGAGACGTTGTGGCGGAACGTCTTGACTACCGGTTGGCGGAGCTCAATTGCGCAGCTCTACTGTTGTGGACCTCTCACCATGCCGTCGAACGCTCTATTCCATCTCAGGCACCAAAAAATCGGCTGTCTTGATCACCGGGTGACGGCTGAGGTAATAATGCAAATCTTCCAGGTCTTGTGGCTGCACAGAAACTGAATGTTTACTGACTTTGGACCGAGCCAATTTTGACCCTGCCTGGGCGTCGCGTTTTAGTGTCTCATCCAGAGCGCGATTATCAGCCGGATGCACACGGCCATAGTGCAGCATGGCTTCAGCTGTGGCACGCGGGGCTGTCTGCCAGCGCTCAAATCGGATAGGCAACATCTCGATGCCGGCTTCAGACAGGGCCAAATAGCGGTCCATGACGCCAAGCCACATGAAAACCAGGAGGCCGGCCACGGACAGAGGGTATCCATCGTCGTATTGGTCCAGTAAAGGAACCAAGGGCGCCAACCAATCACGTAGCTCCGCCACCCCCGCCGCCAACTCCTCCTCGGTATCCGGCAATTCATCGAAGTAGGCATGCATGCCGGAGCCAAGCCAAGACTCCGCATCACGATAAAGGAAGATATTCCGAGCCTGCGGAAACAGCTCATACAACCAGTCACCCAACTCGATCCAGAAACTGCGGCCCTTGATGGCCCATACCGTGCGCGCCGGTGTTTTGCAGAGCAGACATATCGTGGCGTTGAGAAGCTGCTTCAAGTAGGCTTCGCTTTCCTTTTTTCCGTACCGCGCCGCAACCAACCAGGTCAACGATTCCGGTTCTGACAAGCTAACCGCGCCCTCTACCTGGGCAAACAGTTGGCTGGCCAATGTAGACCCGGCGCGACCAACGGAATGGATGAAAACCAGCCGGCCATCATCAATCTCGACCGCCTCGGCCAACTCAATCATGTCATCAAACGATAGCGTCAGAACACATGTCGCCTGCTCAAATTGGGTCGTATATAAGAAAGGCACAGTGGATAGATCCAGGTCTGGCGGCGTTTCGACAAATACTGCGCGGCGCTCATCCAGATCGAGCGAGAAGAGAGTAATGGTCGGATCCATTAGAATCCGTTCGGCCGAGATCTTGCCGCTTGGTTGCAAGACAAATTCACCGATTCCGGCCAACCCGGATGGCGATTCATTCGGTCTCTCGAGTATTGTATAGGCAAGAGCGTCCATAACAGTCTCCTGATTCGGACGAATGATCAATAACCTATGGCCCTGATTCTTGCTGAGGATCACAGCATAATCGATCGTGATCGCCTTGTCTACCGGGTGCTCTTCCGCTACACTGCCCACTAGCTCATATGTTCAGCAACGACACCCTGCCCGCCCTGCTCGACCACCTGCGCACCAATCGCGATTTTGTGCGCGATGTCGTCGCCTGGGAGCGGCTGCCGGGGCGACCCGCCCGCTATGGCCCCCTGCCCGCCGGGCTGGACCCGCGCCTGGTGGCGGCGCTGCGCGAGAAGGGCATCGACCAGCTCTTCAGCCACCAGTCGGCCGCAGTCGAAGCCGCGCTGGCCGGGGAGAACGTCGTCATCGCCACCGCCACCGCCTCCGGCAAGACGCTGGGCTACACCCTGCCGGTGATGCAGCGCCTGCTGGAACGACCGCAAGCCCGTGCACTTTACCTTTTCCCCACCAAGGCGCTGGCCCACGACCAGGAGGCGGAGTCGGCCGCGTTTGTGGCCAACGGCCGACTGCCCATCGAAGTCCACACCTACGACGGTGACACCCCCCGCGGCAAGCGATCCCAGATTCGCCAGGCGCCGGGCATCGTCATCACCAACCCCGACATGCTCCACGCCGGCATCCTACCCTACCATCCCTCGTGGCGGGCGCTGTTTAGCGGGCTGGAATATATCGTGCTGGACGAGATTCACGTCTATCGCGGCGTGTTTGGCAGCCACGTGGCCAACGTGCTGCGGCGGTTGCTGCGCCTGTGCCGTTTCTACGGCAGCGACCCGCAGATCATCTGCGCCTCGGCCACCATCGCCAACCCGCTGGACCACGCCGAACGCCTGCTGGAACGGCCGTTCACGCTGGTCGATGAGACCCAAAACGGCGCGCCCACCGGCCAAAAGCACGTCATTCTCTACAACCCGCCCATCATTGACGAGGAACTCGGCCTGCGGGCCAGCACCATCCTCGCCGCCAAGGACGCCGCCCTGACCTTCCTGATGCAGGACGTGCAGACCATCGTCTTCGCCCGCGCCCGGCAGACGGTGGAGCTGCTGCTCGGCTATCTGCGCGACGAAGTGGCCTATCTCAAGAAGGACGCAACAGCCATTGCCGGGTATCGCGGCGGCTATCTGCCGCTGGAACGGCGGGAAATCGAGCGCGGGCTGCGCAGCGGCGCGGTGCGCGGCGTGGTGGCCACCAATGCGCTGGAACTGGGTATCGACATCGGCCAACTCGACGCGGCCGTCCTGACCGGCTATCCGGGCACGGTGGCCTCCACGTGGCAGCAAATCGGCCGTGCCGGGCGGCGGGCGGGCACGTCGGCCGCCGTCCTCGTGGCGGGCAACAGCGCCCTCGACCAGTACATCTGCCTCCACCCGCGCTACCTGTTCGGCCGATCGCCGGAGCACGCCCTGACCAACCCCGACAACCTGCCCATCCTGATGCGCCACCTGCTGTGCGCGGCGTTCGAGCTGCCCTTCGCCGACGACGAGACGTTCGGCGGCTTCGGGCCGGTGCGCGAAGTGCTGGATGCCCTGGCGGCCGAGGGCGACCTGTTCGAGACGCGCGACCAGTATCATTACGTCGGCGACAGCGCTCCGTCCACCCGCATCTCATTGCGCACCAGCGGCGACCACACCGTGGTTATCCAGGATACCAGCGGCGATCAGCCGGTGGTCATTGGCGAAGTGGATCTGGAGAGCGCCGCGGCGCTGGTCTATGAGGGGGCGATCTACATGCACCAGGCCCAGACCTATCTGGTCGATCGACTGGACTGGGACGGCCGTATTGCCGATGTGCGCCCGGTGGATGTGGACTATTACACCCGCGCCGCCAGCGGCAGCACCATTCGACGACTGGCTCCGGCCGAGGAGAAGACGCAGGATGGGCTCCTGGTGGCCCACGGTGAGGCGACGGTCATCACCCAGGCGACAGGCTACCGCAAGATCCGCCGCTACACGCATGAGACGCTGGGCTACGGCCCGATCGACCTGCCGGAGATGAAGCTGGAGACGACCGGCTACTGGCTAGTGTTTAGCGAGGAGCTGACCGACCGGCTGCAGGATTTGGGTATTCTGCTGCGGCCCAACGACTACGGTCCCAACTGGCAGACGCAGCGTAAGCTGGCGCTGGATCGCGACGGCTACCGCTGCCGGACGTGCGGCGCGCGCAGTGATGAGTTCCTGCTGCACATCCACCACATTCGGCCGTTTCGCGAGTACGGCTATATCCCCGGCCAGAACGACAACTATCTGCGCGCCAACCAGATCGAGAACCTGGTCACGCTTTGCCCCAGCTGCCACCGCCGGGCCGAGGCCGGGCAGCAAACGCGGTCGGCGCTGTCGGGGCTGGCCTATGTGCTGGGTAATCTGGCCCCGCTGTTCCTGATGTGCGACCCGGAGGACATCAGCGTGTCGGCCGAACAGCTCAGCCCGGTGACCAAGGCGCCGACGCTAGTGGTCTACGAGCGCGTACCCGCCGGGGTCGGCTTCAGCGAACGGCTGTATGAACTGCACGACGAACTGCTGCTGGCCGCGCTGGAGATGGTCAGCGACTGCCGCTGCCGGTCGGGCTGCCCGGCCTGCGTCGGCCCGCCGGGGGATATTGGGCCGGATACGAAGGCGGTGACGCGGCAGTTGTTGGAGTTGTTGGTGGGGAAGAAGAGCAGCCCGTCGGTGGTTGCTAGGGAAGACAACGATTGGCCCGGAGTTTCTTTTTAACGATTGGAAGGGCGGCCCTGTTGGACCGCCTTTCCGACAACACGCGCCTAGCTGGACAGACTGCGGTTTACTGTTAAGAATGCCACCCAGGACGCTACCGCCAGCCCGCCAAAGATTAGCGGAGCCACGGCCCCGCGCGGTTCGTCGCTCAGGAACAAGTATGAGAGCGCGGTCATCATGCTCAAGACAATTGCCGCCGCCAGAAATACATTGTGCTGAACCATCAATCGCTTTGCCTTTCGTAATGCTTCCATTTCATTCTCCTTCTTAAGTGGTGCAGGAACATCCTGCAAGGTTGTTGTCAAATTCGCCTGTTCAGCGAGTGCTGCCATCTGTGGGTTCTGTCTCAGATATTCCTCGATCAATAGTATTGTCTCCTTGCTGACTTCCCCTTCAAAGTAAAGGGGCAGCAGATCCAGAATCACATAGTTAGGTATCTCGTTGGTCATCATTTCTCTCCAGCTTGTGTGGCGGCTATCTTCATTCGGGCGCGGTGGACCTTGACCTTGACGGTCGAAAGTCGCAGTTTCATAACGCGGGCGATTTCTTCATAGGGCAGTTCGTGCTGAACACGTAGCAGAAAAGCCGTGCGATCATCTTCCGATAGCAGCTGCACTGCCTCCATCACCCTCGCCAGTTCCTGCCGGGCTGCCACGACCTGTTCGGGAGCCGGCGCAGTGTCGGCATGATAGTCGGTCAGCATTGTCTGTCTCTTCTTTCGTCGGTAGTCTTGCAAATAAATGTTTCGAGCGATCGTGAACAAGTAAGCCTTTACCGTTTCCGTCCTTATCTTCTCCCGTCCGGCCCAAGCCCGTGCGAACGTCTCGGATGTAATGTCGTCTGCTTCATCTGCATTACCGGACAGCCAGTAGGCAAACCGGTAAACATCCTGGGAATGTCGTTCGTATATCTCGTGAAACGTCAGCATGTGTACTCAGTTACAATATCCACTGACAACGGAAAAGTTACAAGGAGTTTTCAAATGTCTGACCAAACCTATCTTGTCTCCACCTTTTACGATGGCTGGCACGCCTATCAGGACGAACTCATCAGGGCTATCGCCCCGCTGAGCGATGAGCGGCTTCTGCTGCGGGCCGCGCCCAAACTGCGCACCGTGGGCCAGATCGCCACTCACATCATCGGCGCGCGGGCGCGCTGGTTCTACATGGGTTGGGAAGAAGGCGGCGACGTGTTTAGGAAGTTGGGCGGCTGGGACCGGCGCGGCCGGAAAACCCGCACCGCGGCCGAACTGGTCTACGGTCTGGAGGCGACCTGGGCCGGCATGCACGAAGCTATCGGCCGCTGGACGCCGGAGCAGTGGGCCGAAACCTGGCCCGGCGAAGACGATAGCGAGCCGGATATCGTGACCCGCCAGTGGGTGATCTGGCATCTTATTGAGCATGACCTTCACCACGGCGGGGAGATTTCGATCACGTTGGGCGTCAACGGGATCAAGGCGTTACAACTCTAGGAGGCGTTACTCGTCTTCTGGCGGTATGCCTTTGCCAACCCTTGTTATTACTCCACACAATTTAGGAGGCAGACAATGACCGATCCGATCAACTTAATCCCGACCTTCTACGATGGCTGGCACACCTACCAGACCGAACTTATCAAAGCCATCGCCCCACTAACCGACGAGCAACTTCTGCTCCGCGCCGCGCCCCACCTGCGCACCGCCGGGCAGATCGCCACCCACATCGTCAGTGTCCGAGCCGGGTGGTTCTATTTTGACCTCAAGGAAGGCGGCGAGACGTTCGAGGAGATCGACGGCTGGCAATGGGACGAAGAGCGCAAGCGAACGGCGGCCGAACTGGTTCAAGGGTTGGAAACAACCTGGACTATCATGCATGAGATCATGGCCGGTTGGACAACGGCGCAATGGGAAGAATCGTGGCCCAATTCAGATGGGTGGGAGCCGGCAATGCTCACGCGGCCGTGGGTCATCTGGCACCTGATCGAACATGACATCCACCACGGCGGCGAGCTGTCGATCACCCTGGGGGCCAACGGGATCAAGGCGCTGGAACTGTAGAGACGCCTCGATAAGGCGTCTCCGGCTCCCTAATACACTTCAAACGCTGTGACTTCACTCAACAGCGCCGCCAGACGCCGATCGCGCGTCAACACCAGCGCGTCGACCGTCTTGCCCGTGGCGGCGATACAGGCGTCGATCCAGCCCAATCCGTGCGGTCCGTATTGCGGCATCCAGTGACCGGCCTGTCGAGCCACAGGTGTGATGACGGGCAACACAATGAACCGGCTCAGCAACGCTTCATGCCGCTCGGCCTCGTCGGGCCGCAGCCCCCGCCATAGTTCGGCCTCCGAGAAAACCGACAGGTAGGCTGCGCCCCGGCCAACGAACAGACCCTCAAAATAGGCCGCCACACGGTCTCGCTGTCGATTTCTCATGAGTACTTCTTCGACACGCTTGATCTTCGCCCCGTCCTTGCTAGAATTTTAACCAGCGTTAAATTATAGACTAACCAACATTAAATCACGGTGTAATGGATGCCAACTGTCACCCTCAAGACGTGCCAAACGTCACTATCGGTGGCCGAGTGAACCCGCTACACTAACACACATGCGCCCAACCATGGGCATCGGACGACACGCGACTTATGACCACCAACACCCAACCGACCACAACCCTGCCCCAGACCGACGACAGTTGCCTGGAGATGATCGACGACGCCGTTGCCGGGGAAACGGGCATCTATAACGTCTCTGTCGACACGGCCATTCAGGAAGTGGTGTTCGACTATGACCCATCGCTGGTCACCGAAGATGACATCATCCGCATGGCCCACTCCATCGGGCCGGAACTGGAGGAACGCTGGCAACGCTGCACCATGCGCCTGGAAAAGCGCGGCGGTCGCGCCTGCGAATCCTGCGCCCTGGCCCTCGAACGACAGGTCAACCAGCTCCATGGTGTACGCCGGGCCACCGCCAGTTTTGCCGGCGGCGTGATGGCCGTCCACTATGACGATACGATTGTCTCCCCGGACGACATTGCCCGCAGCGTGACCCAGTTTGGTGCGGCGGTGCGGCCGTCGGCAGCGATGACCGTCGGCCACCGGAAAGTCCACCGCCACGACCCTAGATCGGCTGCGCGCGTGGCTAACGCCGCAGAAGCTCCAGGCGATCCTGACCGTCATCACCTTTGTGACCATGATGAGCGCCTGGCTGATCGAACGGTGCGCGGTGGCTGCTCCGGGCTGGCTGGTGCCGACGCTCTATGTGATCGCCTACGTGGCCGGCGGCGCCTTCGGTCTGAAGGGCGGCATCGAATCGCTGCGGGCGCGCAAGATCGACGTCGACCTCCTGATGATTCTGGCGGCGCTGGGCGCGGCCTTTGTCGGCCAGCCGTTTGAAGGCGCGATGCTGCTATTCCTGTTCTCGCTGTCCAACACGCTTCAGGACTTTGCCCTCGACCGCACGCGCAGTGCCATCCGGGCTCACTGATGGAACTGCGGCCGGACGAGGCCACTATCTACCGTGGCGACCGCCTCGTGACATTGCCCATCGAGCAGGTAGCCGTCGGCGATCGCATGCTGGTCAAGCCCGGCGACCGCATTCCACTGGACGGTGTCGTGATCACCGGCGAAGGCAGCGTGGATCAGGCGGCCATCACCGGTGAATCGATGCCGGTCCAGAAGGTGCCCGGCGACACCTGTTTTGCCGGGACGATCAACAAGGACGGCAGTCTGGAGATCGGCGTCAGCCGGCTGGCGCGCGACTCGACGATCGCCCGGCTGATCCAGATGGTCGAAGAAGCGCAGAGCGAGAAGGCGGAAACACAGCGCATCATCGACCGCTTTGAGCAGCCCTACGCCATCGGCGTGCTTAGTCTTGACGGCACTGATCGCCATTATCCCGCCGCTGCTTCCTGGGCGAATCGTGGGACGCCGCGTTCTATACGGCCATGACCGTCATGGTAGCCGCTTCACCCTGCGCCATCGTCATCAGCACCCCGGCCACCGTCCTGTCGGCCATCGGCAATGCAGCGCGGCGCGGTGTGCTGTTCAAGGGCGGCGTCTACGTGGAGAGCGCGGCCACGATCAAGGTCGTCGCCTTCGACAAGACAGGCACGCTGACCATCGGCGAACCGCGCGTGACCGACGTTCGCTTGCTGAATTCAACGCTGCCCGGATGATGGCGTTGACTGCGAAGATGCGCTCTGTGCGCTGGCGGCGGCCGTCGAAGCGCGGTCGGAGCATCCGTTGGCCAAGGCCGTCGTGGCCGAGGCAACTGCCCGCGGCCTGACCATGCCCGATGTGACCAATTTCGCTTCCACCCACGGCCAGGGTGTGCGCGCCACGGTCCAGGACCCGGGCCGAGGGCCAATCGACATCCACATCGGCAACGCGCGCTACTTCGCCGACTTTGAGGAGCAAGGGTTCGCCCAAGCCACAGCGTCCGTCTGGAAGAGCTTCAGGCCGAGGGCAAGACGAGCATCCTCGTCGCCGAAGCCGCTGAACGGACTTGTCGTGCGTCTGCTGGGGATTGTCGCCATGGCCGATATGATGCGCGCCGATGCCCCGGCCGTCATTCAGGAGCTGAAGGATGCGGGCGTCGAGCGGGTGGTCATGCTGACCGGCGACAACAAGCTGGTGGCCGAGCGCATCGGCGCGCTGGTTGGCGTCGATGAGGTCTTTGCTGACCTGCTGCCCGGCGACAAGGTCGCCGTGGTGAAGCGTATCGGTGAAGATCTACGGCCCGGTGGCGATGATTGGCGACGGCGTCAACGACGCCCCGGCGCTGGCCGCGGCCACCATCGGCATTGCCATGGGCGCGGCGGGCACCGATGTAGCCCTGGAAACGGCCGACATCGTGCTCATGTCCGACGACCTGCACAACATCCCCTACGTGATCCGCCTGAGCCGCAAGACGCGCCAGACGCTGATCGTCAACCTGGGCTTCGCCCTGTTCATGATCGGCCTGATGCTGGCGGCCATCTTCTTCCGCGACCTGCCCCTGCCGGCGGCCGTCATCGGCCACGAAGGCGGGACGGTGCTGGTGTCGCTGAACGGCCTGCGGTTGTTGGGGTATAAAGACAAGTAACGCGCCCGGACCCCTGTTGGCGTTTCCCAGGAGCAAGGCACTTGCGAAGTGCCTTGCTCCTGTGTCACCATATGACCGCTACCCGCCCAAAACGACCGGCACGAGGAAGAACGGCCGAAACGGGCCAAACGGGCCGGGCTGGTCTTCGGCCTGACCCCATACGTTCCAGCCCCAACAATCTACACGGCCATCGGGCGTCAGGCCGCAGGTGTGGGCGTAGTGGCTGCTGATCTGCACATACGGCCCGATCTGGTCCTCGCCCGCGCCAAGGAAGCTTGCGCCCCAACAGGCGACGCTGTTATCCGGCCGCAGACCGCAGGTGTCCTCTGCTCCGGCGGTTAGCTGGATGAACGGGCCGACCTGATCCAGGTTCTGCCCATACAGATCGTCGCCCCAACAGGCTACGCTGCCGTCCGGCCGCAGGGCACAGGTGTGCCAGTACCCGACGACGACCTGGGTAAACGGTCCGGCCATATCCTCGGCCTCGCCCCAGTCGCTGTAGCCCCAGCACTGCACGTCGCCGGCGGTGGTCAGACCACAGCTATGCAGCACGCCGACGCTGATCTGGCTGAAGGGGCCGGTTTTGCCTTCGGGCGGGAACAGGCCAGCCCATCCCCAGCACTCGATGGTGCCGTCGGGCCGCAGGCCGCAGTTCGTGTCGCCGCCTACGGACAACTGGGTAAACGGGCCGTCGCGATCCTCAGCCTGCCCTTGCTCGTTGCCGCCCCAGCAGTCGACGCTGCCGTCCGGCCGCAGCCCGCAGCTGTGGATGGCGCCGGCGCCCACCTGCAGGAACGGCCCGTCCCGGTCTTCGGCCTGGCCGTGGTAGTCCTCTTCGCCTTCGGCCCCCCAACACTCGGCGCGGCCCTGCGGCGTCAGGGCGCACGTGTGGTGCTCCCCGGCGTCCAGCACGCCCATCGGTTTGATCAGGTCATAGGTGATGCGCTGGTCATAGACAAAGACGTCCTGGGTATCGTTGAAGTCCGCGGGCAACGAGGTCGCTGGCGACGGAGTCGAAGGCAATGAAACCGGCCGTTGTCGGCGAGCATCGGATTAGACGAACGAGCCGTTACCCAGATCGCCAACCGCGTTCTCGGACACCAGTGTCATCGTGTCGGTCAGATGATCGTAGACGTAGATGCGTCCGGCCGGCCGGTCTGCGAGACCGACCTTGAACGTCACCGCAACTGCCCATCGGCCGACAACGACGGCGCGTCATCAACGGATAGGTGGTCTCATCGGGCCACCAGCTGTAGTTGCTGATGCGATACCCCGGGTCGCCATGCAGCCCAACAACCTATAGGGTATCAACGATATTGGTCGCGTCACATTCGGAGCAAGACTCCACATAGGCCGCAAAGTCGGCCGCCCGCGCGCCAGCGCCGGGTCATGGACAGTATAATCGTCTCTGATCGCAATCATTCTTGGCGACCTGTCGGGTCAGGCCTAGTTCGACGTCATGCAGCACAATGGCCGGGCACTCATAGTCGCCCTGAAAGTAAATGGTCGTTTCATAAAGAATGGTCTGGCCGTCGGCCGAAATAGACGGGTTATGCCCGCCGGACGCGATCTTATCGGGATCGCCGGTCGAAATCAGCGCCGGCTCATCTGCCCGGCGATCCAGAGAAAATATCCTTCCGGCCATTGGTGTCGTCGTCGACCAGATTGCTGGCCGCCGACTCAAAGACCACGTGCGGCCGTCGCCGGAACGACGTCCGGCCGAAGCAGGTCATCGGTCAGCCAGTGTTCTCATCCGCTTCACCCACCAGAGATACGCTGGCCGGTCTGGCGATCCCAGAGAAAGATGTCGGTAGTCATCCGGGCTATCGATATCTGTTCTCCTCGTAGGCCACACACTGCCCGTCGGCCGAGATAGCCGGCCGTGGTGAATAGGTAGGAGTCCTCGATCATCATAGAAGATGGTGTCTCTCGTCGCATTCAGGCGATCGTGGACGACCAGGCCGGAGAAGCTTTCCTCAGCGTCGTCGACCAGATTGTCGGCATCGGTCGCATAGGCGACGTAGCGGCCGTCGCCGGAAATGGCCGGGGTCCACGAGGCGCCATTCGTCTGCCCACTGCCGGGCAGCTCGGAGACGCGCGTGATACGATCGCCGGTGCGCGGCTTCGGCCCATAAAGCACTTCGAAGCCGGAGTTCAGGCCGTCGGCTTCGGTGTAGCGGCTGGTGACGATGTCCGGACCGCCGTCGCCGTTGATATCGCCGACGACGAAGCTATTGTTGCCGCCGACGCCATGATCCAGCGGGATGGACACCGTGTGGAAGTCGCCGGTGTTGTCGCCCAGAAGGACCGCAAGACCGTCAAACCGATTACCACCGCCGACATGGACATCGAGATAGCCGTCACCGTTCAGGTCGGCAGTGCCCGCGTGGGCCGCAAAGCCGGGCGGTTCGTCGTAGCCCCAAATACTCGTCCAGTTCGGTGTAGGTCCATTGGAGGGCATCGCCAACCTTGTTCCCCTTGAAGCCCACGATCTTCACTTCTTTCTTCGCACCGAGACTGCCCAAGAAGGCCACCTGATCGATAGTACCGTCACCGTCGAGATCCGCAGCCGACGGGCTCAGGCCGGATTCGAGCTGGTAGGTGTCGCAGCAGGGATAGTCCCCCACGGGGGTATCGGGTCCCACCGATTCCCAATCGTCAGCACGATTGCCGGGATTCAGAAAGGCGCGCAAGAACGAACCGTCGACACCGATGAGATCGAGCAAGCCGTCATCGTTGAGATCGGCGGCATTGAAGCCCCGCAAGAAGCGCATCTCGGTGTCCGGGTCGGCGACATCGGCACCCGCCACGAAGCTGCCCGCGCCATCGCCATAGAACATGTGGATGGGTCCGTAGTCGATGCCGTGGAAAATATCGAGATGACCGTCGTCATCGAAGTCACCCACCAGCACCTGCCAGGAGTAACTCGAATCAATCGACTCGGTCACCCAATTGCCCACTGTCCCCGGCGCGCCGGTGTTCGTGAGCAAATATAGTCCCAGGCCGCGCAGGCCGACGACGATATCCATATCCCCGTCGGTATCGAAATCGGCCGCTTTCACGTCGTGGACCTGATACGGTAACTCAATCGCGTCAATGAGACTCAACGTGTCGAGGTCGGGCGCAAAGGCCCAAATCTCAAGCGAATTGGTATCTCGGTTACCGATGAGCACCTCAGGCGCGCCATCCGCAGTCATGTCGACCAGATAGATGCCACTATACCACGTCTTGTTACCAAACGTCTGTATGCGGTAGTTGGTCAGACTGACATCGCGAGCTACCTCGGCCCCGGCGGGTGTTGAGGAAACGGCGACAACTAACAGAAGCATGAGGGGAAACAATACAGTAGCGGCCGCGCCGGACCAACGACGGCCGCTTCGCCAACGGTGTATGCTTGACATGGATGTAGCCTCCGGGTGGATACGGTCCGGGGAGGCTCCCGCTGGCTCCCACTTTGCCCAGTGGCCGGCACTCCCCGTCCGGTCCCTAGCTGACCGACTATTCGGCCATTGTGGCAGTATAGCAGTCAGCCACTAGGTTTCGACAGTGACGAATGTCATGTCATTGGGAGAGTGACCGGCGCCCACCTCACAGGCGTAACAGTGCCGAGGGTTTGATCTTCCGGTGGCTTCTAGCGCACCGGGTGCTGCTAGCGACTAACTACCTAATGTGCTATCAGGACCTCGCCTAAGGCGAATAGGATCCAGAAGCTGCCGAAGATGATGGCTAGAACCACCCCGACAATCGATAGACAGGAGCGTTCCCCTTTCCATATGGCCACGGTCCACGCGCTGATGACCGTAATTGCCAAGATAATTTCGAGGAAGACGCTCAGCAAACCTATAGGCACCAGTATGGAACGGGCCGCGGCTGCTTCTCGAAGGGGTCGCAATATCCTGGGTAAGGATGGCAACATAATGCCCCAGACGACGGTGGCCAATCCCAGCGAGAACACCCACCAGCCAAGGGTTGACGTCGGACGCCATTCACGTTTCATCGCCTCGCCTTCCAAGCTCATCCAACCGGGTGTTCCTGTCCGCGATGGCGAGTCAGCGCCGCCCCAGCCCCTACCAAGCCGCCCACCAACCCGAGTACAAACCCCACGATGGCAAAGAGCAGGGCAAACTCCAGCACCTCTACAAGGGCCTCCCACCACCGGATGTCTTGGTAAGGTGCAACTTTGTCCAAAGCGATCAGGATCGCCGACAACATTAGATTGCCGGCCATATTGGCCAGGCCAAAGAGGGTCCCGCCCCACACGCCTACCTTCAGCCCGTCCCAAAGACTCTCCTGCCACCAACCAAGGTAAAGGGCGACAATCACCGGAGAGCCCAGAACGATGAAGAACACGGGCATGGGCATACCAACTGAAAGGCCGGTGACATCATACATCCAGGTAACTGTGGTAAGGGCCAAGAGGGCCAGCCATAACACAATCACGAACGCTGGAATTCGCCCACGAAGCAAGGTCATTCCCCCTGTCCTCATGATAAACCTCCTGGGCGTCGTGGCAACGGAACAGCACCCGAAGGCTCTCACACGGTCGGCGGGTGGGCTCCCTGCGGACGCCCGTAGCCAGAACAGATTGGCTTCCACTATGATTATAGCATCGGGCATTTGGCGACGATAGTGATGAATGTCATATTTCGGGATGACCGCAACTCAGACGTCTGGCGACACGTCCCAGCAAAGCCAGTTAACTCATGTCCAGCCCGATGTCAAACATGACTGCGTAACCGCCGGTCGACGGAAACACGTTTAGCGTCAGCTGACCACCGCCGTTGCGATAGATACCTTCGCTTTCATTGAATGTGCTTCCCGTTCCCTTGGCCGCACAAGGCTCATCTCTGAAAACTCGATCGCTGAAGGTGTCCTCAAAGTAGAGCTGCGATGTGAATGCGTAACGTCCCGCTGGCTTCCTTAACCCCAGCGGGACGCTAACTCATTGTGTCAGGTAACTCCACGGCATGTGCGGTGGCCTACGGCTGCGGTATTGCACATGGATAACTCACTGCCGCGCCGATCATGGCCGCCGAATCGCCACCGAACGGATATTCACTGCTTATGCTGGGTGATAGCAGGGTGATGGTCACCGACTCAGTTCCGGCCGGCACGCTAGTGAGAAGAAACTCCTCCAGATTCAGGGCTTCCTTCCGGTTGGGTCCAGTTATTACACGCGTTTCCGAAACCCCACCCGCACCAACCGTCAGGATCACCGGCCGCCCGTCCGTATTGACGTCTACCAGCGCGATCTGCACTGAGATCTCCGCACCGTTCGCCTGGGTCAGCGGGATAGGGATCATCTGGGTTTGCTGCTGGATCCAGCCCGGTTCCCAGGCGACGTGATTCTCGCGGCTCTCATCGAACAGCGTCAACACGTTGGCATAGGATTCGGTCTTGTTATAGGTTGGCCAGAGCACAAACGCTCGTGGACTCTTGTTAGCCTTCGCACCCCAGAAGAACTGGCCCTTAACATACTTAGCTGGCTCGATGGGGCTTCCCCACCACGATACGGCCGCTCCTTGATAGGCCAGGCTGGTCGGTTCATGGATCTCAATCTTGCTTTGGCGGAATGGCAGGAAGCGCACAAACCGCATCGTCCCAATATCCAGTGCCGCCAACTGGCCGTAGATGGAAGCGAGATCGCTATAGTATGGAACAACGATCTTCCGTGTGCGGCCCGGCTGACCCACACCCAACAGATCGGTCAGGTAAAGGCCAACGTCCGAGTCATCGGCCGGGCAGAAGTTGGTAATCGGTGGATCATAGACGTTCGTGACAACGATCGTCAGGGCTTGTCCGGGATTGACCGTCACAAGCTGATCGGTCGGCTCTATCCACTCCGGCCCGGCATCCTGCTCGCTGAGCGTATACTGACCTGCCGCCACGCTCCACGTCTGTTGCGCGCCATCGCCGTCAAAGGTCTGGCAGTCATCGTCTACACAGATGGTGAACGTGCCCGTCCCGTCGCCAACGATTGCTTTGGTGACGGTAATGCTACCCGGTTCGGCCGTATTGGTGAAGGTGCAGATGACGTCTTCACCTGGCTGCAGGCTGACAGTCACGCTGCCCGTGCCACTCTCGCCGCTGTCGCAGATGACCTCCTGCGAGTAGCCGGCCTTGGCTGTTTCGTTGACCGTGTAGTCGCCCGCTGCCAGCGGGTCGAAGGCTGTCTGGCCACCGGCTGCCGCTAGGCTGAACGCACCCAGATCGCCGGTGTAGTCCCAATCGGCCGCCGGTATCTGCCCGACGACTTCCTTGACGATGGTGATACTGCCCGGATCGGCCGTATTGGTGAAGGTGCAGATGACGTCCTCGCCCGGCTGCAGGCTGACGGTTACGCTGCCCGTGCCACTCTCGCCGCTGTCGCAGACGACGGCCTGCGAGTAGCCGGTCTTGGCGGTTTCGTTGACCGTGTAGTCGCCCGCTGCCAGCCCGGTGAACGGCTCGTTGCCGCCTGCCGCCGCTAGTGCTGAATGCGCCCAGGTCGCCGGTGTAGTCCCAGTCGCTGCCGGGCACTTGGCCGACGACTTCCTTGACGATGGTGATGCTGCCCGGATCGGCCGTGTTGGTGAACGTGCAGATGACGTCCTCGCCCGGTTGCAGGCTGACGGTCACGCTGCCCATGCCGGTCTCGCCGCTGTCGCAGACGACGGCCTGCGAGTAGCCGGTCTTGGCGGTCTCGTTGACCGTGTAGTCGCCTGCTGCCAGTGGGTCGAATGTGGTTTGCCCACCAGCTGCCGGGAGTGTAAACACGTCCAGGTCGCCGGTGTAGTCCCAGTCACTGCCGGGCACTTGACCAACGACTTCCTTGACGATGGTGATACTGCCCGGTTCGGCCGTATTGGTGAAGGTGCAGGTCACATCTTCGCCCGGTTGCAGATTGATCATCGCCGTACGCTGGTCGATGCCATTTGAGTCTCGGTCCTTCTGTCGAGACAGGACACTGACTGAGCGTAGCCCGGTTTGGCCGTTTCCATAACCGTGTAACTGCCCGCAGCCAGGTTGTCGAATGTCTTTGCGCCGCCTGCCGCCGCTATGCTGAACGCGCCCAGGTCGCCAGTGTAGTCCCAGTCACTGCCGGGTACTTGGCCGACAACGTCCTTCACGATAGTGATGCTGCCCGGATCGGCCGTGTTGGTGAACGTGCAGGTGACGTCTTCACCTGGCTGCAGGCTGACGGTGACGCTGCCGGTGCCGGTCTCGCCGCTGTCACAGACGACGGCCTGCGTGTAGCCGGCCTTCGCGGTCTCGTTGACTGTGTAGTCGCCTGCTGCCAGTGGGTCGAATGTGGTTTGCCCACCAGCTGCCGGGAGTGTGAACACGTCCAGATCGCCGGTGTAATCCCAGTCGCTGCCGGGCACTTGGCCGACGACTTCCTTAACAATAGTGATACTGCCCGGATCGGCCGTGTTGGTGAAGGTGCAGATGACGTCCTCGCCCGGCTGCAGGCTGACGGTCACGCTGCCCGTGCCGGTCTCGCCGCTGTCACAGACGACGGACTGCGAGTAGCCGGTTTGGAGGTCTCGGTAATGGTGTAGTCGCCGGCGCACGAGGCCGTCGAATGGATCCGACTGCCCGCCCACGGCCGGCAACGTGAAGCTGCCCAGGTCGCCGCTGAATTGCCCAGTGCTCGCCGGTATCGGCCCGACGACTTCCTTGACGATAGTAATACTGCCGTCCTGGCTGTTGGTGAAGTCGCAGGTAATGTCCGTGCCCGGCAACAGGGTGAGTGTCACCAGGTCATCGTTGACTTGCGGGCTGCCGCCGTCGCAGGCGATGGACGACAGCGTCCAGCCGGCCGGGACGTCTTCGGCCGCCACAAAGGTCGCGGCGTCGAGGGTGTAGGCAGCCGAACCGCCGTCGTCGAGCGTGGTCGCGGCATCGACGAACTTCTGGATGCGGTGGTTGTCGGTATCGGCTACATACATATTGCCGTGCGCATCGACCACTACTCCCTCAGGAGAATTGAACTGCCCTGGATTAGTGCCGCTACCACTCCACTTTGCTAGGAACGTGCCGTCGGAAGTGAATTTCTGGATACGGTAAGGCACGCTAGCTTCGACTACATAGACATTGCCCTCGGGGTCAATACTAATGCCGTGCGAAAAGCTGAATTGCCCATCGCTATTTCCACTGGTGCCCCACTTGCCGAGAAATGTGCCATCACTACTGAATATCTGGACGCGGCCATTTCCTGTGTCGGCAACATAGATATTGTCGTTGCTGTCAACGGCCAGGCCACGCGGCTCATTGAACTGTCCGTTCGCGCTGCCGGAAGTTCCCCACTGGGTAACATAGGCACCGGTAGCGGTGAACTTCTGGATGCGAGAATTGACACTGTCGGCAACGTAGACGTTACCGATACTATCGATTGCGACGTCGATCGGGAGTAGGAACTGGCTCGCTCCACTACCAGAGGTGCCCCATTTCATGAGAAATGTGCCACTACTATCGAACTTCTGGATGCGGTTATTGTAGTAATCGGCCACGAAAACGTTACCCGATCCATCGATGGCGACGCCTTGCGGAGCATTGAACTGCCCATTCCCGCTCCCACTGCTTCCCCATTGGTGTACAAACGTCCCGTGAGCGTCAAATACTTGGATGCGTTGATTGCCTTTATCGGAGACATAGACATTGCCCGCGCCATCGACGGTTACGCGTGTTGGCGAGTTGAAGTCCCCCGGATCATTCGTCTTGCCCCACTGTGCCAGGTACGTGCCGCTGCTGGTGAACTTCTGGATGCGGTTGTTGCCGCGGTCGGCCACGTAGACGTTGCCCACGCCGTCGACGGCGACGCCGTATGGGCCGTTGAATTGCCCGTCGCCGCTGCCGACGCTGCCCCACTTGGATATGAACACACCTCCGTCAGAGAACTTCTGAATGCGGTGGTTGTTGGAGTCTCCCACAAAGACATTGCCCGCACTGTCGACGGCAACACCACGCGGTGAGTTGAACTGACCGTTGCCGCTGCCGACGCTGCCCCACTTGGTCAGAAACACGCCGTCACTGGCAAACTTCTGGACGCGGTGGTTGGTGCTATCGACGACAATGACGTTGCCCAGGGCATCGAGCGCCACCCCTGCAGGGAATCTGAACTGCTCGTCGCCACTGCCGTAGCTGCCCCACTTGAGCAGAAAAGTGCCACTGCTGTCGAACTTCTGGACGCGAGCGTTGCTGCCGTCGGCCACATAGACATTGCCCGCCACGTCCACCGCCACACCGTAGGGATAATTGAACTGACCGTCGCCGCTGCCGCTGCTGCCCCACTTGGTAATGAACACGCCGGAGCTGGTGAACTTCTGGATGCGGTTGTTGCCTGAGTCGACGACGTAGACGTTGCCCGCGCCGTCGATGGCGACGCCGCGCGGATTGGAGAACTGCCCGTCGCCGCTGCCGGCGCTGCCAAATTGGGACAGGGGCGTGCCCAGGGCGTCGAATATCTGAATGCGATTGTTGTTCGTGTCAGCGACGTAGACACTGCCCTGACGGTTAACCGCCACGAATTGTGGAAAGGCTAACTGCCCGGCGCTAGCTGGCCCCTTACCCAAGATCAGCGACGGCCCGCCGGAAACCAGCGTAAAGGGAAAGCCGCTGCCGCCGTCGGGATCGGTCTCCTTGGTCAGGGTGATCGTCGCCGGCTGGGCGGTGTTGCGGAAGACGCAAGTGGCGATCTCGCCCGGCGTCAGGCCGACGGTTACGCTGCCCACGCCGCTCTCGCCGCTGCTGCATGAGACCTCTTGATCGTACCCGGCGGCGGCCGTTTCATTGATGGTGTAGTCGCCCGTGTCCAGGTCGCCAAAGACCTGATAGCCGCCGGCGGCCGGAAGGGTAAACGCGCCCAGCGTGCCGCTGAAGCTCCAGTCGCTGCCTGGCGCCGCGCCCACGACCTCTTTGACGACGATCAGGCTGCTGCCCGCCACTTCATTGGTGAAGACGCATTCGACGTCTTCGCCCTCGGCCAGCGTCAGGCCGACAGCCGTGCCGAAAACCTGCGGGCTGCCGCCGTCGCAGGCGATGGACGCCACCGACCAACCGGATAGGACGGTCTCGCCGAGCCTGTACGGGGCCGGGTCGAGGGTGTAGGTGACGGAATCACCGTCGGCGAGGGTTGGCGACGCGGAGGTGAACTTCTGGATCCGATGGTTTTGGGTGTCGCTTACATAGATGTCTCCTGTGTTGCCCACTGTCAGACTGTGAGGGTTGATGAACTGACCACTGCTGCTACCGTAGCTGCCCCACTTGGTCACGAACCCACCGCTGTTGGTGAACTTCTGGATGCGGTGGTTGCTAGTGTCGGCCACGTAGACGTACCCCGCGGAATCGACTCCTACGTCGGCCGGGCTGCTGAACTGCCCATCTCCACTGCCGGCGCTGCCCCACTTGGCCAGAAACGCGCCGCTGCCGGTGAATTTCTGGATGCGGTTGTTGCCGCGATCGGCGACGTAGACATTGCCGGCGGCGTCAACGGCCACGCCATACGGGTTGATGAACTGCCCGTTCCCGTTGCCGTAGCTGCCCCATTTGGCCAGAAAAGTGCCAGTCGTGTCAAACTTCTGGATGCGGTTGTTACTGGAGTCGGCAACGTAGACGTTACCGGCGCTATCGATGGCCACAGACTGAGGTCTGTTGAATTGGCCGTCTCCACTACCGGTGCTGCCCCATTTGGACAGGAACAACCCGTTGCCGTCTGATTTCTGGATGCGGTTGTTCCAGCTTTCGGCGACGTAGAGGTTGCCCACGGTATCGATCGCCACGTCAGCCGGGTGGTAGAACTGCCCGTCGCCGCTGCCGTAGCTGCCCCACTTGGCCAAGAATGCCCCGCTACCGTCATATTTCTGGATACGACTGTTGTAGTTGTCGGTGAGGTAGATGTTACCCGCGCCATCAACCACGCCACCGAAGGGCTGGTCGAACTGCCCATCCCCTGTGCCGTAACTACCCCACATGAGCGCCGGTCCGTCCGACTGGAGCGTAAACGGGAAGCCCGTCCCACCGTCCGGATCGGTCTCCTTGGTGATGGTCAGCGTGGCCGGATCCCCGGGCGCCGCGCCGGTCGGGGCGGCCTCAAGCAGCCCCAGCACAACCACCAGCCCGACCAACAGCAAAACGGCCGTACGAAGAGATCGACGGCCAAGCGCAACTCGACTTATGCAGTTCATGGCTTCCTCCACCGGTGGCTCCCGGGGATAACGGTGCGTACCTCGCCCAGCACTCCCCTTGAGCACCAAAAACGAGACAACCAACCAACTTTAGTTGACACAGTACACATCTCGGGCTGGTCTACTCAGTGACAAATGTCACCTGTTGCGCTGCTGAATGTCATAACAAGGGCTCGTTGACTTCCGCAAGCAGGGCGAACGCATTCTCAACCATATAGCACCTTGAGAAGATAGTCGTTGTCCCATCCGGCACGCAGGCGTTTGGTCTTGATGCCGGCTTTCAGCGACTTTTCCCTGCGGAGTAACAACAAAGCCATCTGACGCAGCACCACGAGATTGGCTTGCCCGTAGCCCCAGCGAGTGCGACTGTGGTCCTCATCAAAGGCCATGTCAAGGCACCAATGGAGCTGATTCTCTATCTGCCAGTGGTCGCGACTGGCCATCAAGATGCGTTCCGATTGATGCACCAAGCTCGAAATGTAGTACCTGTCGCAGACAGTCGTCTCCTCGCCAACGGTGCGTTCAGCGCGCACCATCACAACGGTGTTCATTGACGGCCAGGCTGAGCGGTGGCGAAGATAGGTCAGCCAGCCTGGGTCGCTTAAGGTCCAGCATTGCCGCCGCTCATGACGTCCATGACCACTGGCTTCGGAACTGGCGTAGCCGACTGTCAGATTCTTGAAGGCCGTCGCCTGCCCCCATTCGAAGAGTTGGCGGATGTCTTCATGCAAATGCGGGTGATTCTGCTTCGTGGCCAACAAGTAATCACCGCCTTGGGCTACGATCTGGCTGGCGATTTCCTTCTGGCACCCCATGGCATCGATGGTTACCAGACAGCCGGACAACTCCAGGAGATACAATAGCTCTGGAATCGCCGTGATCTCATTGCTCTTGTCCATGACGGTGACCTGGCCCAGCGCCACCCCATTGGCCGTGCCCCACGCTGTTACTGTGTGTGTCGCCCTGGACACATCACGTCCTTCATGCGCGGCGCGGGCCGTCTTCCCATCAATAGCTATCACCTGTCCAGGTAGCAGCTCGATTATGGCTTGGACCCAGGCCATGTAACATTCTTGGAACTGCGCCTTATCTAGGACCGCGAAAACTCGCCGAAACGTGTCGTGAGAAGGGATTCCATGCGGCAAGGGCAAGAAGGTGCGCAGCCAAGACTCTTTTGATTGTCCGAACGTGGCGATGGCCACCCAATTATCCGCACCGCAGACCGTGGCGCAGATAGCAATGGCAATGATGTCCAACAGGTCATGACGCCGCCCAGCCGCCTGCCGTGGGTCTTCTAGTTCCGCAAAATGCAACCCAATCGTTGCATTTGATGATTCCATCAGAGCGAACCTCCTGCCAATTAGAGTTGCTCTGGATCGTACCTCCCTTTAGACAGGTAGCGAATTCATTGCCTCGCCGAGAATGCGTTTGCCCTGCTTCCGCAAGTTTGGCTAAGGCTCGTCGATAGGGATCGCCGCCAACGCGTCGGCCAGGCAGACCAGCCCTTCCGGAATTGGTGCCGCCCCGATCCCAATTCATGACATTTGTCACTTGTCAGTTCCCAGCTCTGCTTGCATAATAGTGCCAGCTAAAATATAATTTAGTCGAGTCAAAATATGAACGTCTTCACCAACCCCCTCCTCGCTCTAGCCGCCGCTGCCCTGCTGGGCGGCGGGGTCGCGTGGTTCTTCTGGCCGCGCCGCGGCCTGCTGGCACGCTGGCGGCGTACTCGCACCATGAGCGACCGCATCCACCAGGAGGACGCACTCAAGCACATCCACAAGCTGGAGATGAAAGGCCAGCCACCGACGCTGCAAAGCGTCGCCGGAGCACTGGGGCTGGGTCTCAACGAAACGGCCGCGCTCATTGGCGAGATGGAAACGGCCGGGTTGCTGCGCGACGAAGGCGGCACGCCGCATCTGACGCCGGAGGGCCGCGAATCGGCGCTGCACATCATCCGCGCCCACCGTCTGTGGGAGCATTATCTGGCCGAGGAAACAGGCTACAGCGAGGCCGACTGGCACACGCTGGCCGAGCAGCAAGAGCACGGGCTGTCGGCCGATGATCTGGCGCGGTTGACCGCGCGACTGGGCAACCCGGCCTATGACCCCCACGGCGATCCCATCCCGCGGCCTGGCGGCGAGTTGATCCCCCACGGCGGCGAACCACTGGCCACGTTGGAGCCCGACCGCCGGCGCGCATCGTCCATCTGGAAGACGAGCCGGAGACGGTCTATGCCCAGCTGGTGGCCGAAGGGTTGGCCCCCGGCATGGTGGTGCGCGTCACCGCTGTGACGCCGGAGCGGGTGCGCTTCTGGGCCAACGGGGATGAGCATGTGCTGGCGCCGGTGGTGGCGGCCAATGTCTTTGTGCAGCCGGCAGTTGGTGGTTGAGCAGGCTGTGGCGATGGAGGGGCAGCCGTTATGTGGGCTGGCCCTGGGCGAATCGGCCGAAGTGGTGGCCCTGTCGCCGGGTCTGCGGGGCCAGGAGCGCCGTCGTTTGCTGGACCTGGGTCTGTTGCCGGGCACGCAGGTGACGGCCGAACTGCGCAGCCCCAGCGGTGACCCAACGGCCTACCGCGTTCGCGGCGCGGTGATCGCCCTGCGCGAGGAACAGGCGCGGCTGGTGCGCGTGAAGCCGGTGGCCAGTGCGTAGGTCAATCATTTTGATTGACGCATAGCAGACACAAGCAGGATGCTTATGTTACGAAGAAGCGATGACGGACAAATCGAAAATGGCTAAAGAACTGCAAACAACCAACACCCTGCCGGTCGGCACGCCGAAGATTGAGGCCGTCCCCGGCAGCGCCTGCGCCACCTGCCCCGCCTACAATGCCGGGCAACTGGAACGGCTGGGCGTGGACATGACGGATTGCGACTACGTCGTGGCGCTGGCCGGCAACCCCAACACGGGCAAGAGCACCGTCTTCAACGCCCTGACCGGCCTGCGCCAGCACACCGGCAACTGGCCGGGCAAGACCGTCGCCCGGGCCGAGGGCGGCTTCGACTACGGCGACCAGATGCGCTACAAGCTGGTCGACCTGCCCGGCACCTATTCGCTGCTGTCCACCAGCCTGGACGAGGAGATCGCCCGCGACTTCATCCTGTTCGGCCGGCCCGATGTCACCGTCGTCGTGGTCGACGCCACCCGGCTGGAGCGCAACCTGAACCTGGTGCTGCAGGTGCTGGAGATCACCGACCGGGCGGTGGTCTGCCTGAACCTGATGGACGAGGCGCGCCGGACCGGGCTGGTCAGGTCGACGATCGGCGGCTGGCCCGCGATCTGGGCGTGCCGGTGGTGCCCACGGCCGCCCGCCAGGGCGAGGGGCTGGACGAGCTGCTGCAGGCGATCGGCGACGTGGCCACCGGCGAGACCGTCTGCAAGCCCTATCGCATCAAGTCGCAGTCACCCGCCATGCAGCAGGCCGTCGGCGAGCTGGTGGCCCAATTGGAGGCGCTCTACCCCGATCTGCCCAACGCCCGCTGGGTGGCCCTGCGGCTGCTGGACGGCGACGAAGCCATCGTCGAGGCCGTGCAGCACGGCGAGCTGGGCGAGCTGAGCCACGGCGAGCCGGAGAGCGTGGACAACGGCCGGTATATCCAGCTGGAGCCTGCCTGATGAGCACCCAGACCGCTCAACCGCCAACGACATCATCCGCACGGCCGAGCAGCTGCGCTGGCAGGTGGGCCAGAACTTCCACGAGCAGCTGATGGAAGACATCTACACCGACGCCGCCCAGCTGGCCGACCGGGCGGTGACCCGGCCCGGCGAGGCGCCGCGCTTCGACCTGGACCGCACCATCGACCGCGTGGTCACCAGCCGCGTCTGGGGCTTCCCGCTGATGATCCTGCTGTTCGCCGTGGTGTTCTGGATCACCATCGTCGGGGCCAACTATCCCCTCGCAGTGGCTGTCGGCCGTTGCTGATCGGCACGGGCTACCCGTTGCTGCACAGCGTGGCCGACGCCATCGGCCTGCCCTGGTGGCTGAGCGGCCTGCTGATCGACGGCATGTACCTGGCCACGGCCTGGGTGGTCAGCGTCATGCTGCCGCCGATGGCCATCTTCTTCCCGCTGTTCACGCTGCTGGAGGACTTCGGCTATCTGCCGCGGGTGGCCTTCAACCTCGACAACGTCTTCAAGAAGGCGGGCGCGCACGGCAAGCAGGCGCTGAGCATGATGATGGGCTTCGGCTGCAACGCGGCCGGCGTGGTGGCCACGCGGGTCATCGACAGCCCGCGCGAGCGGCTGATCGCCATCATCACCAACAACTTCGCCCTGTGCAACGGCCGCTGGCCGACGCAGATCCTGATCGCCACCCTGTTCATCGGCGCGCTGGTGCCCGGCCTACCTGGCCGGGCTGGTGTCGGCGCTGGCCGTGGTGGGCATTGCCGTGCTGGGCGTGCTGCTGACCTTCGCCGTCTCGCTTGGCGCCTCTCGCGGACCGTGCTGCGGGGCGAGGTCTCGACCTTCAGCCTGGAGCTGCCGCCCTACCGGCCGCCGCAAGTCGGCCGAACGATCTACACCTCGCTCATCGACCGCACCGCTCTATGTCCTGTGGCGGGCCATCGTCTTTGCCCTGCCGGCCGGGGCGGTCATCTGGCTCATCGCCAACGTCACCATCGGCGGCACGCCCATCGCCGAGTACATGGTCGACTTCCTCAACCCGCTGGGCGTCCTGATCGGCCTGAACGGCGTCATCCTGGTGGCCTACATCGTGGCCATCCCGGCCAACGAGATCGTCATCCCCACCATCCTCATGCTGACCGTGCTGGTCAGCGGGCATCAGCGGCGTGGGCGACGGGCGCGGGCGTGATGTTCGAGATGGACTCGACGGAAGTCGGTCAACAGCCGTCCTGCGGGCCGGCGGCTGGACGCTGCTGACGGCCGTCAACCTGATGCTCTTCAGCCTGATCCACAACCCCTGCTCGACGACCATCTACACCATCTACAAGGAGACGGGCAGCAGGAAGTGGACGGCCGTGGCCGCGCTGCTGCCGCTGGCGATGGGGCTGGTGGTGACGTTCGTGGTGGCCCAGGTGTGGCGGTTGTTTGTGCCGGGGGCGTAGGCGGCTGGGAAGCTATCCCAGTTCTCGATAAACAACCCTCCCGGTAAGCCACCTTACCGGGAGGGTTTCTACAGCCTATGGCGATGACAGCATGCCGTCATCGCCAGCTACCTTAAGCTACGGTCCGTTCCACTCGATCGCATCGATCCCATAGTTCCAGCCGTGATCCGGGCCGTGCCATACCACGCCTCCCCACGAGTAGTCTGGGTAGTTGATGGCAAAGATATCTCGCTGAGTCACATGGTTACCCCAGATGGTTCCGCTACGCTGAATGGTCAGGTACATCGTGTCGGACGGATCATCGTAGGCCAGGGCAGTCACGTTTTCGCGTGGCATACCGGGAATGACTCCTGGCGCCGGCTCCGTGGCCGGGGCGTTTAGTTGCCGCCCCCAGTCTTTGACGTCGAAGAAGTAGTCGTAAGGTCTCCAGCCACCGTTGGCCTCGTCATAGACCTTACAGAAAACGTCGTTGTTCGACTGTCGCATGCGGCCGATCCAGCTTGTAACCTCAACGCTGCCGAGAGTGCTCATCGGGAAACCGAAGCATCCGCGCTTCAGAGGATCGGCCTCATAGCCGTAGACCCACCCGTCCAGCCCATCCAGCTGCTCGCCTCTAGTCGACAGCTCGTGGTCCGCGACCCACCAGACCGATCCTGAATGTGCCCTGGGTGTCCTCGCCCAACTGCTCCGGGTCGAAGACCACCACATCCCACGGTGTGACCGCTCCCACACCCGGCAGCATTTGCTTGGTTTCCAGGCTAAGCAGCAGCCGGTCGCTCGACCCACCTTCGGCAGCAATATTGGTCACATCGCCCCGAATACCTACGTCGGAGGCGTCGAAGAACATCCGCCAGCGCTCCTCGCCGTTGTTCAACTTGGACCAGGCCAGGATGTCGCCGGGTGTGAAGCCGATATTCGTCAACCTTGCCGGGAGTTGTCGCGCTAACGAGGAGTGGGCTGGAGAGCGCCAACTCATAGTCGAAGCATACGTGGCGCGGACCTCAGACCAATCACCGACAACCCGGATAGTATAATCACCGGCATATAGGCTTCGGAACAGCAGAGTGTTTTCCGGATAGTGCTTCACAGACCAGCTTGTCGGAGCGCACTCAGAAATCCCATCACCCTCTAGACAAGTATAGCCCACCCCGTTAACTGGATGAATCGCTACGTCGAGCAAGACATAGCCTGCTTCGGGCATTGTGAACCGCCAGGTATCTGTTCCGCACCACTCGTTGAACATATTGAAATAGATTCTGGCATTGATCACATCTCCTACTTCCATCTCGAATCCTATATGCTGACCGGTAAACTGCAGAATGGATAGATTCGATCCCACTACATAGATGCGGTCTGCCACAACCTGCACATCTTCTGCCGGAGCGGGCTTGCTGCTATAGCCAACTTCCAAGAGACGCTTTCGGATTCTCCAGGTCAACCACCCGTACGCCGTCAGGCCCAACTACATAGGCGAAATCTTCGCTTACAGCAAGATCACTGACTGCACCAGACATTTTAAGCAAGCCGTTGCCCTCCGCCTCCCAGTACTGGATCATTTGGAAGTAACTGAAATTAGGATCAGTTTGATCGTTGCCTACTACATATACGCGATCGGTCCAGAACGTACTGCTGGCTCCCGCTACACCTTGGGCACCGGCAGGTATTGCTTCGACGAAGACTTTACTCAAATCCAGACCTTCTTGGCTAAATGCCAGTAGACTGCCTGTACGATCAACCACATATACGGCATCAGAAGTGGCCGCTACATCAACCGGGGCCGCCGTCTCATCAAGCTCAATGAAATTTGTTTGGTTTCGCACAAGATCCATCACCCACAAGCGAGGCGCAAAGCCAGCCTCGGGGAGATCTGTAACCAATAGCGAGCCGTTCTGGGCAACGATTCCGGCGTCTCCAATGGTAGTCAATGCCCGCCCAAGAAGCTGCGGTCTAGATGGATCAGTGACGTCTAGTTTCCATACACCACTCATCATATGCCTAGATACCCCCCAAATGAGACATAGGCGTGCCCACCTATAATTGCCACCCCCGTCGGGATGCCAGGCTGACCGCTGTTGTCATACCAAGTCCCCTCGATAGACGGTCGGGCCGGGTCGGAAATATTGACAATCACCAGACCGCCACATGAATCAGCGATATATGCAATAGTCACCCTCAACAACGATCCCGGTTCCATATCCTGCACAAGAACCGTTTCCCGGCAGATCCAAGGCCCCTAACAGTGTTAGGTCCTTTGATTGGGGTTGAGCTGTCGCCTGTCGATGGGCAGCGCTTGCCTTCAAGGGTGCACCTGCTAAGGCATCCAGTTGGCTCGGCTGATAATCCCAAGCTATCAGCATTCCAGTTAACAGCAATAGCACGCCCGTTGCCCGCACAATAGATGTTCTCCGCAAGGTACTCATAGTCTCCCCCATTCATTTTGAACCGGCTCTGGCAATCCGAGGTAGGCCAGCCGGTTCCGCAATTTCTACGACCTACCCGCTATCGAGTGTTGGCTAGGTAGTGTTGACATTTCACCGAAGCCAGATTAATGCGCCGACAAACTGCAGGAAGCCCAGATAGCGGCCAGCCAGTTTATCGAAGCGAGAAAACACGCGGCGAAAATGCTTAATCTTGTTGATGAAACACTCGATCAAATGGCGTTCACGATACAGCCATTTGTCATAGGGACGGTCGGCCTTCTCGTTCTTGGCACTGGCATGCGGCGGGATCACCGGTTTCATCTCCTGTTCCACGATCCAATCAAAGAACTCCTGGGCCGCATAGCCCCGGTCGGCAATGAGATGGTCAAAGGAAAAGCCATCCACCAAATCAACCGCCTGTCCAATATCCGACGCCTGTCCAGGCGTCAGCCGCAGACGCAACGGATTCCCCAGACCATCGACCGTGACGTGAATCTTGGTGCTGAAACCGCCGCGACTACGCCCCAACGCTTGCGCCTCCTGCATCTGCCACTTTTTTGGGCGCTGGCAACTGGCGCACGGATGGGCCCGGACAACCGTGCTATCGATCATCCCATGGTCCATATCCGGGTCGTCGGCAAAGTGGGGCAACATCTTCTCCGATACGCCCTGGTCGCACCACCGCGCAAACCGCTTGTAGACGGTGTTCCAGCGCCCATAGTCAGCCGGCAGAAGCCGCCACGGCGCTCCACTACGGGTTATCCACAGCACGCCTTCGACAAACCGGCGACATTCGCCTTCGTCTTTGCCGATGTAGGCATTCGGATCGTCCCTTAAGAATTCTCGAATCTTGTCCCACTGCTCATCCTGGAGTTTCACCTTTGTCATGAGACAAGTTTATCGTTATTTCCTAAATGTCAACACACCCTAGTCCCATGAAACTTCGATAACTCACCCTCCCCCGGCCATAGCCGAAACGCGCCGATAACGCAAAACGGCCGTGTCTCTCCGACAACGGCCGTCTAAACTCCAGCTATACGGTTGAACTGCCTGGCCTACCGTGATGCCAGACATCGTTTTACCCTCCTGGGTGGCTCCGAGGTGGATAGGCTGCGCGCAGGTTCGATGTTGGGTTCAGTAGCAGGCGCTCCCCACCTGCCTCATGCGTGACCGAGATTCCGGATCACGTTAGCAGTGTAGCATAAGACCCGGCAGCTCGGATAGTGACGAATGTCATATGTTGTTGGTCGAAGTCGGCCGTCTTAGACTCGAACTATCGCTTACCCTCGTCTAACAAATATGGACAAAACATAGACAGGCATGGTATACTGATTGTGTGCGGTACTCCTATTGCAACGGCCGCACCCAACTTATCTATGACCCACAACAAGAACCAACACGTAGTCATTATCGGCGGCGGCTTCGGCGGGCTGCGAGCGGCTCAGTCGCTGGCCCACTCGCCGGTCGACGTCACCCTCATCGACCGCGGCAGCGCCCATGTCTTTCAGCCGCTGCTCTATCAGGTCGCCACGGGCAGTCTGGCCACGGCCGACGTCACCGCGCCGCTGGCCGGCGTGCTGAGCCGCCAGAAGAATGCCCGCGTCATCACCGGCAACGTTCGCGACATCGATCCCGACGGCCGTCGGGTGCTCCTCGATGACGGCGAGGTCCGCTACGATTCGCTCATCGTTGCGACCGGCGCCGGACACCACTACTTCGGCCGCGATGAGGAATGGGCCGCCATCGCTCCCGGTCTGAAGACGATCGACGATGCGGTGGCCATGCGCGGGCGCATCCTCGACGCCTTTCGCGCCGCCGACGCTACCCCCGACCTGGCCGAGCGGCGGGCCTGCCAGACGTTTGTCATTGTGGGCGGCGGGCCGACCGGCGTTGAACTGGCCGGCGCTCTGGGCGAACTGGCCCACCGGACGCTGCGTGGTGAATTCGACAACTGCGACACGGCCGATTCTGAAATCCTGCTGCTGGAAGGGCTGGACCGCGTGCTGACCGGATATCCGGCCGAACTGTCGGCCGCCGCCGAGCGTTCACTGACGCGTCTGGGCGTGACGGTGCGTACCAACACGCTGGTGACCGACATCACCGACGACTATGTGGTCGTGCGCGACACCCTGACCGACGAGCAGACGCTCATCCCGACCCGCACCGTGCTGTGGGCGGCGGGGGTCAAGGCATCGTCGCTGGGCAATGTGTTGGGCCAACGAACCGGCGTCGAGCAAGACCGCCTGGGCCGGGTCATCGTCAACTCCGACCTGACTGTACCCGACTATGACAATCTGTTTGTCATCGGCGATCTGGCCCACGTCACCGACAAGAACGGTGATCCACTGCCGGGCGTGGCCCAGGTGGCTATGCAGCAAGGCGACTATGTGGCCGATCTGTTGCGGCGGCGGCGCTTCGGCCGGCCCATTCGGCCTTTCCGTTATCACGGCCGGGGCAATCTGGCGGTCATCGGCCGCAACGCGGCGGTGGCCGACATCGGCCCGCTGGAGTTCGCCGGGTTTCCGGCCTGGCTGTTGTGGGCCTTCGTCCACATCTACTTCCTGGTCGAGTTCGACGACAAGTTGAGCGTGATGACCAAGTGGGGTTGGAGCTACCTGACGCGCGGCCGCAGCCTGTGGCCTGTGGGCACACTCAGCGATGCGCTAAATGCCGAGGCCCCGCGTCTTGAAGACGCCCCCCAGGATACGGGCGTTCTGACCCCCGTTGCGGCCACGCCCTAAGTGCCAACCAGGCAGCCGCTGGGTAGCGGTCGCTACCTGGCGACTTCAACCGGCAAGACCGTATCATGTCGCCATCGGGCGATGTCGTGATCTACAGCAGGCCGACGGTTTCCGATTTGGCCGTCTGGTGCAATTTGTCCATCACCCCGACAATGAGCCGCTGGTATTGCGTCACGGCCGCCGCCAGATACTGCGTCTGTAACGTTTGAGCGATGGCGTCCAGATCCACCCCCACACCCACCAGCCGATAGACCAGCGCAGCCGCCCTGTCGACCTCGTGCGTGATCCCCATCGCCACCTTGCCCTCGGCCAGAAAGGCCTCCAGCGAGTCCAGAGTGAAAGTCATAACTGTATCGGGACCCGCCAGTGCATCGGCATAATAGGTTAAGGGATAGGCAGGGTTGTGCGGCAGGGCACGCGACCACTTGGGCCGCATCGGCCGCGCGCCGTGCCGGGCCACCCGCTCCCAGCGCGGTCCGCTGAAGATCTGGCGATAGCGCGCATACAACAACCTGGCCAGCGCAATGCCCACCTGACCTGTTGCGTCCCCCTGTCCCTGTTCTATGAGCAGAGGATCAACAGCTCGGTCAATGGCCCCGACAGAGAACGAAGCCACCGCCATCGGTGCCTTGCGCCAGATGCTGTGCGTGTCGAAGTACTGCTCCAGGCCACAGACATAGGCCTGTGCCGCGCGTTCGAAATCGCTGATGGAGAACAGATACGTCGCATTGAGGCTGATGCCGTCGGCGGTCAGCGACCGGATCGACTCGCAGCCGGCCATCGTCCCCGGCACTTCAACCATCGTGTTGCCCCGATCGATGCCCGCCAGAATGGAGCGGGTTGTGGCCACTGTATTGGTCGCGTCGTGGGCCAGCGCCGGGTCCAGCTCCAGACTGGCATAGCCATCCAGCCCATCGGTGGCCTCATGCAGTGGATGCAACATATCGGCCGCCCGCTGAACATCGTCGATCATCAACTCGCGGTGAATACGGCCGTATGGGGTGCCCGCCAGCACCTGCTCATGAATGGCGCGGTCGTAGTCATGGTGGTGGTTGATCCGCTCTTCGAAAACGGCCGCGTTGGCCACAATACCCTGCACCCCCGCGTCGATGGCGGTGCGCAGTTGGCCTGACTCGATGAAGTGACGCTGCAAGTAGTTGAGCCAAGTGGATTGGCCCAGACCGTGGAGTTCGTGAAGCTTAGTCATCAGATCCCCCTTCTTCAACTAAACGTACGTGGCTAGCCAGTACGTGCTGCTCCTGCTCACAGTATAAACGATATTGGGCGATTTTGATCGACGAGTTGGTCGGGGCGGGTGCCAATCGAGGCAATGTACGCTCGGCAGGGGCTTATTGACCAGTTAAGGCTTCGCTCACCTTAGGCCCTGATTTGTGGTAACGCCCTCAGCCAGGCTGTTACAATCGCGCCTTGCTTGGGCGCAATGAGATGATGTGCCCGAATAATGCCCGCCCAGACCCGCCCGTCGGGCTGTGAGCGGGCAGTCTAGTGTAGAGGAGAGAGTAGAACATGCGGACGAGAAATTTGTCCTTCGGGCTGATGGCGCTGGTGATGCTGGCGGGGGTGCTGGTCTTTACCGGTGCGGCCCATGCGCAGGATCAGGTCGGCCCCAACTTGCTAAAGAACCCCGGCTTTGAAGAAGGCCATTACAGCCAGGACGGTATCGCCGAAATCACCGTGCCCAACAACTGGCGCATGCACTGGTCCAACAATGAACTGATCTTTGGGGGCGAATGGCCCACGGCCCGGCCGGAAACGGTCGTCTGGAACGCTGCCGGCGGCGTGCCGGCCGGTGAAGAGAAGTTCTGGAAAGACGGTTCCTACACCATGAAGGTCTTCAAGAGCTGGACGCCGATGTGGGCGGCCATGTCCCAGGACGTGAGCGGACTGGAAGTCGGCCGGAAGTACCGCATGGTAGTGCCCATCTTCGTCGACATATTCGAGGAATATAAGGACGGCCAAAAGGTCCTCCCGGAGCGCAAGGACACCGGCCGTGTGCGGTTGGGGGCCAGCCCGTTGGGCGCCGCCTGGCGGGACGAAGCGGCCATTGCCTATAGCGGGTGGTGGACGGCCGAGACAATCGACCCCTTCTACCAGGCCTACCCGACCTTCATTTATGACTTCGTGGCCACCCAGCCGGACATGACCGTCTGGATTGAGATGGCCTCCACTTACCCTTACCCCAACAACGGCTTCTTCTATGATCTGCCGGGCCTCTATGCGCTGAACGAGACCGCCCCGGTGGCCCAATCGCTGCCGGCCGGACCGAGTGGCGCGGTGGGTGCTGTGGCCCCGGCCCAGCCGCTGCCGACCATCTCCCCACCAACGCCGCGGGATGACGGCTCCATCGTGCACGTCGTTCAGCCGGGCGATTCGCTGTGGGTGATCGCCATCCAGTACGCCAGCGCCGTAGGCAAGACGCCGGAAGAGATGCTGGACTACTTGCGGGAGATCAACAATATCCCTACCTTCCTGAATGCGGGCGATGAGATAGTCATCCAGCCGGCCGGCGCCGCAGCCCCGGCTGAGGAAGCGCCGGTTGAAGAGACCACCACCGACGCCGCGGCAACACCGGAGGCCCCGGTTGAAGGGGAGGTCGTCACTGAAACAGCGGCCGAAAGCGTGCCGGCTGAAGGCGAAGTCGTTGCCGAACAGCCTGCTGCCGAAGCGGAAACCGCCGCCGAAGTTGCGCCGCCGGCCGAGCAGCTCCCGGCCGAAGCCATCGCCGGAACCATCTGCGTGGCCGCGTTTGATGATGTCAATGCCAATGGCTTGCGCGAGGAAGGCGAGACGCTGGTCCCCAACGCCGCCATCGCTATTGCCCGGGCCGGGGCCACCGTTTCGACTTACATCACCGATGGCGTATCCGAGCCGTACTGCTTCACGCTGGCCGAGCCGGACTCCTACCAGATGACCATTTATCCGCCGGCCGACTTCGCGCCGACCACCGAGAGCAGCTGGGCTGTTGCCGTGTCCAACGGCGAATCCTACACTGTCTCGTTCGGTCTGCAGAGTGTCCAGGCCCTGGCCGCCGCCGACGCGAGCGCGCTGGAACGCACCGGCACCGCAGACGCCGCCTCGGCCGATGAGACCGCCAGCACAGGCAACGCCCTGATGGACAACCTGGGCTTCATCGTCCTGGGTGTGGCTGGGCTGCTGGTCCTGATGGCGATTGCGGGTGTGGTGTTGTTGCGGCGGGGATAGACGCAACATAATCACTTGTAAAAGAGATAGCGCCCCTGACCGGTACAGTACGGTCAGGGGCGCTTTGTTTTGAAGGCCTCGCCGATTCTTTCGCTTTGGGACGTGGTTGATCTAGGCGGCAACCCAGACTTTCACTTCTTCTTCAAGCCTGCCGCGCAAGCGATCCTTTTCGGTTTCCAAGTCGAAGCGCGTCTGCAAATTCAGCCAAAAGCGCTCTGACATGCCAAAGAAACGGGAGAGGCGCAGCGCCGTATCGACCGAAATGGCCCGCTTACCCTTCACAATCTCGTTGATGCGTCGCGATGAGACGCCAATATCCTTCGCCAGTCGATACTGACTGATGCCCATCGGCTCCAGGAATTCCTCGGCAAGGATTGTGCCGGGATGAATGGGGGGTAGGTGTATTTCTTCGGTCATAGTTCACCTCAATGGTAGTCGACGATCTCAACGTCAAACACATCTCCGGCCTGCCATGTAAAACAGATACGCCATTGATCGTTGATGCGAATGCTGTGCTGGCCTTCTCGATCCCCTGTAAGTGGCTCCAGTCGATTGGAGGGTGGGACTCGGAGATCTTCTAAGCGTTCAGAAGCATCAAGAATCTCCAACTTGACCCTTGCCCGATGCTGAATATCGTGCGGCAGCTTGCGCGAGAATTGTCGCCCAAAAAGACGCTCTGTTTCTCTTGACGCAAAACTACGAATCATAGCAAAATAATAACGCGTCGCGTTACTACAGTCAACAGTCCTTATCCAATTAACTCCACGCCTGCGTCTAGCAACACATCCTGAGCCAACCAGGCATCCTCCCGCCGGACGTGGAAATAGAACTGGTCGAACGCATAGCCCCAACCCCACATGGGAATATCGTATTGCTTGAGCAGTCGGGCGATACGACGGCCGTTCCAGCGGCTGCCAATGGGCACATAGAGCGGCACGCTGTTGAGACCCAGGAAACTGGCCACCCCCTCGCGCGCGACACCGGCGTAGCCGCGATCGGAGTACGCCTGCCGCCAGCGGGCACGCAACAGATTCTCGATGAGGTACTGGGGGATGAGGATCCAGTAGAAGCCGGTTAAGAATTCGAGGACGCGCAACATGATAAACCTCCCAGGCTATTAGCTCATATGTTCTATCATAGTAGCATGTTTCCATCTCCATCACAAGGCTTTTCTATACTGTAAAGAGCTTAATTTCGCCCGCGCATTGCGCTGCCCCGTCCAGCACTTGACCGTGATTGTTCGTTGTGTTGGGCGACATGGAGTCCGAGTGAGGGTTAGATGCCATTTGCTGGATTCACAAGCTTCATCGGTGATATTCTCCGGAACGCCGTTTGGGAACGGCTGCTTGTTGACAACGCGTTCGCAGACGGTTTCTGCTGGGGCATTATTCTGGCCCTAGCGGTAGGTACGATTAGCCGGCTGCTGATGTATTTCTGGGGACGTGTGACTGGGCCGATAAAGCTCTTCTTCAGGGCCACTAAACAACCTTCTACAGTTCCGGGGCCTAGCCCTGCGTCGCACCTTTCTGGTTGCATAGGCGGGATATTCGGTCTCGTGCATGATTGTAGCCCTGATGGCAGTGGTCTTGGTTGGTTGTGCTAGACTACCTTGAACCGTCCTCAGGCTTCATTTCGTCTGCTTAACGTCATCTGAACGTTCCCCTCTCATGGTGCAGCCCGCGCCATCCTCCCGTACACTGATAGACGGGAACAACTGACGCTATCATTTCGTCTGATACAGTGTGATGAACAACCAACAACCGGTTCAATATGTGCCCGCCACACCCCCCCAGGCCCCGGCCAAGCGCGGCTGCGGCTGCGTGGGCGGTGTGCTGCTGGCTTCCATTCTCCTGATTCTCTTCGTGGCCATCGCCGGGGCCGCCGGCGCCGGCGGGTTGGTCTACGCCAACTGGTCGCGCGAGGTCGATGCGGGTGTCACCCAACTGGAAAGCGCCCGCACCCGCGAGACGTTCCAGACGACGCAGATCCTCTCCCGCAACGGCGACGTCCTGTGGGAGATCTTCGGCGAGGGCAAGCGCACCACCATCCCGTTGTCGCAAGTGCCGCCGTACCTCATCCAGGCCACCATCGCCGTGGAAGACGACACCTTCTACGAGAACATTGGCCTCGATGCGCCGTCGCTGGTGGCCGCGGTGGTGGCCAATGTGCGCAACCCCGACGGCCGTCCCGTGGGCGGCAGCACCATCACCCAGCAGATCGTGCGCCATCTGGCCTTCGACTACGAAGAACGCACCTCAGTCTCCTACAACCGCAAGATCAAGGAGCTCGTGCTGGCCTGGATGATGAATCGGGACTTCACCAAGGACGAGATTCTCGAGCTGTATCTGAACGAAATCTACTACGGCAATCTGGCCTACGGCATCGAGGCCGCATCGCAGACCTACTTCGGCAAATCGGCCGCCGACCTGACCCTGGGCGAGGCGACCCTGCTGGCCGGGCTGCCGCAAAGCCCGGTGGAGCTGGATCCGCTGACCAACCTTGACGGGGCCAAACAGCGGCAGTGGCTGGTGCTCAACCTGATGGTCAGCGAGGGCTATATCGATCAGGCCCAGGCCGAGGCCGCCTATCTGGAGCCGTTGACCTTTGCCGCCCAGGAAGTCAGCCTGACCGCGCCACACTTTTCGGTCTATGTGCGTCAACAACTGGAAGAGCTGTTCGGCGCGGATGTGGTCGCCAACGGCGGGCTGCGGGTGACGACGACGCTGGACATGGACTACCAGCGGCTGGCCGAGCAGCTGGCCCAACAGCACGTCAGCAGCATTGAACCGTATCACAATCTGACCAACGCCGCCCTGGTGGCCATGAAGCCGGGCACCGGCGAGATCCTGGCCATGCTGGGCAGCGTCGACTATGACAACGAGGCCATCGACGGTCACGTCAACGTCACCCTGTCACCGCAGCAGCCGGGCAGCTCCATCAAGCCCTTCACCTATGCGCTGGCCCTGACGCCGGGCGAGGAAGGCACGCCGCCCTGGACGGCCGCCAACGTCCTGTGGGATGTGCCGGTAAAATATGAGCAGTTTAACGGTGAGGCTTATGAGCCGGTCAACTACGACGGCCAGTTCCACGGCCCGGTACGCCTGCGCGATGCCCTGGCCAACAGCTACAACATCCCGGCCGTGCTGCTGCTGCAAGACCTGGGCGTGCCCGCGCTGCTGGACTTCGGCCGTTCGCTGGGCCTCGACACCTGGCAGGGCGACTCCAGCGACTATGGCCTGTCACTGACGTTGGGCGGCGGCGAAGTCACACCGCTGGAACTGACCACCGCCTACGCCACGCTGGCCAACAACGGCAATCAGGTGGCGCCGCAAGCCATTCTGCGCGTAGAAAAGACCAACGGCGAGGTGCTCTATGAGTACCAGCCGGAGCCGCCGGTGCGCGTGATTGAGCCGCGGGTGTCCTATCGTGATCAGCGACATCCTCGACGACGACGCGGCCCGCGTGCCCGGCCATGGGTACGGTCAACCCGCTGGATCTGCCCTTCCCGGCCGCGGCCAAGACCGGCACCACCAACGACTTCCGCGACAACTGGACGATGGGCTACACGCCCGGTCTGGCTGTGGGCGTCTGGACCGGCAACACCGACAACAGCGAGATGATCGACATCAGCGGTCTGACCGGCGCGGCCCCGTTGTGGAGCAGCTACATGCAGGCCGTCTACAGCAACGCCGACCTGGTGTCGCGGCTGGCGGTTAATGGCCAGCAACCGCCGAGTGACTTCGTGCGGCCGCCCGGCGTGAGCGAGAAGCCCTTGTGCGCCCTGGCCAGCGCCACGGTCGGCTCCATCGAGTGTGCCCCGGCGGGCAGCGAGCTGTTTCTGGACACACCGCCCACCCAGCCGACACCCGCGCCGGAGCAGCCGCTGGTGGTCTGGGAAGAGCTCGACCCGGCCGTCTGGCGCATCCCGGCCATCCCGTTGCAGCCCACGACGCTCGACCCGGTCGCCGCCGCACTGGTGACGCCCGGAAGAACTGGCCGACCAGCCGCCGCCGCAGATCTTCTGCGAATTCCCCGAAGGCGCGCCGAGCGACTTTCTGCCGCCGGAAACCGCGCCGCAAGTGTTCCTGGAGCCGCCGCGCAACAGCGAGAGCCTGAAGGGGGCGCATGAGTGGGGTCAGGGCAACAACATCGCCGTGCTGCCCACCGCGCCCTGCACCGAAGAGTTGTTGGCGCTGAGCGGCGGGGCCACGCAGACGGCCGTCTGGCGCATCACAGCCCCCACCAACGGCGATATCGTCAGCGGCAGCACGCCGATCATCGGCACGGCCAGTTTCGATCCCAACGTGGTCCAGTTCTACAAGGTCGAACTGGGCATCCCCAGCGGGACCGACGTCCAATGGGTGACGCTGGGCGACACGCACAGCACGCCGGTGGTCAACGGACAGCTGGAGACCCTGCAATCCGACGCGCTGTCACCGGGAACCTACTACTTGCGGCTGATTGTGGTGAAGGACAGCAACTACGTGGGCGAGCCGTATATGGTGCAGGTTACGGTGGAGTAGCGTTGGCTCCGGTCGCGTGATTCCGATAACTCTGCTACCCTCCCGGTCGATGCCAGCGTTGACAGTCAAGAAGGACGTGAGTTCATGATGCCAAACGTCGCGCAACCTGGGCCGATGAGTAGAAGGCGCTGGGTTCTGCTTGTCGTGGCGCTGATTGTTCTGGGATTCCTGTTCGCCGCGATTAGATGGGCTACTTTTGCCCGGCCGCCATTGCCGGAAGCTGTCGCCGCGCTTGAAAGTGACGCGCAGGTCAACGTAACACAAACATCCTGGCTAACCTTCGTTCCGGCGCAGACCACACCAGACAAAGGGTTTATCTTTTATCCCGGCGGCCGAATCAATCCGCAAGGCTATGCGCCGCTGATGAGAGCCATTGCCGAGGCCGGCTATCTGGTTGTTGTGCCCGAGATGCCGATCAACATGGCCGTATTTCAACCCAACATCGCCGACGAGATCATGGCCGCCCATCCTGAAGTGACGGGGTGGGCCATTGGCGGACACTCCGTTGGCGGCACAGCGGCTGCCCAGTATGCGCGCTCCCACCCGGAGGCAGTAGACGGTCTGTCAATCTGGGCATCTTACCCTGCGGGGACGGCCGATCTATCAACCTTTGATCTACCTGTTTCCGTCGTCTACGGCAGCCTTGACCCACGGGCCAACGACGAGTCGGTCCTTGCCCGCCGCGATCTGCTTCCGGCCAACACCGATTACGTTCGCATTGACGGGGGCGATCATCATCAGTTCGGAAGTTATGAGATCGAGCCTGATGAGCACCTCGCCACGCTGGGAGCCGAGGAACAGCAGCGACAGATTATCCAGGCGACCCTCGACCTCTTGGCGGCCATGCCTCACACTGACTAGCTAGTGCACCTTCATGAACATCCTGTCGATCACGATCATCATCTTTGTCCTGCTGGAAAGTCTTAACGTGCTTATTCTCTACTTCAGTCCGGGCACCCAGAGAGGAAATGGGGTCGGGGTCTTCAATGCGTGGGAGCGATCCAAGGCCGATCCGGAGATGCACGAGTTCATCCGGTACCTGGTGTTCTGGGTCGCGGGCACCAAGGTGATCTTCATTGCATTGCTCCTGGTAATCCTGTTGACAGCCGGAGAGTCCACGCAGCTGTGGGCAGCAGTCGCCCTGATCGCTTCCATTGCCACGTTCTATTGGCGCCTGTATCCCATTCTCAGATCGCTGGATAGGGCAGATCATCTGATACCGGCCGGATACGCCGGAACGCTGGGGATGATGATCGCCGGGTTTATGGGCGTCTTTGCCATCGCGCTGGTCGCTTATCTTGCCCTGGGCTAACCGCGGAACGATGGGGCATCAATACCCAGTGGGTCGTTGGGCAACTGCTCCGCGCTTGATCGGCCGGCGGGCAATCTCTGCTTGCGGCTGATTGTTTTCCGGGCAGCCAGTGCGTCGGCGAGCTGCTGCGGTACAGATTGTGGCGGACTGAGTGCCGAGAAGCGGCGTACTCCGAAAGTGTGTGGCTCCTGGGGGAAATCACCGTCTCACCGTTGCTCTGCGTCCCGCTTTATGTTAACATAATTCTACTGCACACAGCCTGCGGCCGTGTTATACTCGGCCCGCACAGGAACATTTGAGCGATGGCTACGGCGAAGAAGAGCACCACCAGTTCGAAGAAGACGGGCACCAAGCGCGTCAGTGCCGGCTCGCCTGCCAAAAGCCGCTCCACCGCCAAGAAGCCAACCACCAGCAGCCGGTCCCGCAAGAAGGCCCCCGCCCCCAAGAAGAAGGAACCCACCGGGCTGAGCAGCGCCCAGAAGATGCTCATCACCGGCATCTCGCTGCTGTTCGCCACGGCCGTTCTGACGCTCAGCCTGCTGGCTCCCAATCAGGGTCAGTTCACTGCCTTCGTCTCGCAGTCGATGGGCCGCGCCTTTGGTCTGGCTCGCTTCGTGATTCCGCTGATGACCGGGTTGGCCGGGGCGTACTTCGTGCTGCGCGGCATGGACCAGCAGCCCAAAGTCCCCGTCTATCGGCTCATTGGCTTTGGCGTGCTGTTCTTCATCTTTGCCGCCTTCGCCTCGCTGGTGGTGGTCCGGCGCAATCCGACGCTGGGTGACGTCTACACCGCGGCGCAGGCCGGGCAGGGCGGCGGCTATGTCGGCGCGGTGCTGTCGGACATGTCGGTGCAGCTGCTGGGCAATCTGGGCACCATCGTCACGCTGATCGTCTTCGGCATTCTCGGCGCCGTTCTGGTGTCGGGCATCACCCGTCGGGATGTGGGTGGCTGGCTGGAACGGGCCTCGCAGCCGCGAACGGCCGCCCCGGAAGGCGACGTGCTGCCCGTAGGCGAGCGCACCATTCGTATGAACCCCAACCGCAGCCGGGCGGCCGACGTCACACCCGAACCCGCCCCGGCACAAATGCCGCTGATCACCGACGAAGAAGTGCAGCAGGGCAAGGCCAAGAGCAAGTCGACACCGGTGCCGGTCAGCAAACCCGCGCCGAAACCCGCGCCCAAGCCCGGACGGAGTCAGACGGCCGCCGTCACCGATTCGCCCGACCCCGCTGTATGTGGGCGGCACGCAGACCGGGCCGACCGGCACCCCACTGCCCGTGGCCGATGGTTACACCTGGACGCTGCCCCACATCGACGAGGTGCTGGAATCGGGCACCGACCTCGACCTGAACAACGCCGCCATTCGCGAGCAGGTGGAGGTGATCGAGCAGACGCTGGAGAGCTTCGGCGCGCCGGCCACGGTGGTCGAGATCAATCAGGGCCCGACCATCACCCAGTTTGGCGTCGAGCCCAATTACCTCGTGCAGCGCGGTGGCAAGCGGACCAAGGTCAAGGTGGGCAAGATCGCCGGGCTGGCCGACGACCTGGCCCTGGCGCTGGCGGCGCGATCCATTCGCATCCAGGCCCCGGTGCCGGGCAAGGGCTACGTCGGCATCGAAGTGCCCAATACGGCCAAGGCCCTGGTCTCCTTGCGCGATGTGATGGAGTCGCCGGAATTCGGCAAGGTCAAGTCGCCGCTGCGGGTTGGGCTGGGCCAGAACGTGGCCGGCACGCCGATTGTGGCCGACCTGGCGGCCATGCCCCATTTGCTCATCGCCGGCACCACCGGCTCCGGTAAATCGGTCTGCGTCAACGGCCTCATTGCCGGGTTGCTGCTGCTCAATACGCCCGATGACCTGAAGCTGGTCATGGTCGACCCCAAGCGTGTGGAACTGACCGGCTATAACGGCATCCCCCATCTGGTCGCGCCGGTGGTGGTGGAGATGGATCGCGTGGTGGGCACACTGCAGTGGGCCCAGCGCGAGATGGACCACCGCTACAAGCTGTTCGCCGAGGTGGGCGCGCGCAATATCGTCGATTACAACAAGAAGATCAGTCGCCGCGTCGATGCTCAGAAGATGCCCTACATCGTCATCATCATCGACGAGCTGGCCGATCTGATGATGCTGGCCCCGGAAGAGACGGAGCGGGCCATCACCCGGCTGGCCCAGATGGCCCGCGCCACCGGCATCCACATGGTCATTGCCACCCAACGGCCGTCGGTCGATGTGGTCACCGGCCTGATCAAGGCCAACTTCCCGGCCCGCATCGCCTTCGCCGTGGCCTCCAGCACCGACAGCCGCGTCATCCTCGACACGACCGGCGCCGAGCGACTGCTGGGCCAGGGCGACATGCTCTTCCAAAGCCCGGACGCCGCTGCCGCCGTGCGCCTGCAGGGCTGCTTCGTCAGCGACGCCGAGCTGCAAACGCTGATCACCTACTGGCGGACGGCGCGCCGGTCGCAGGTAATTGCCGCCGAAGCGGCCGCTGTGGCGGCGCCGGACGTCGCCCCCTCGGCCGATCGTCGCGCCGCGGCCACGCCCGACATCCCGCCGCCGATCACCCATCTGGCCCCGCCGACCGGCCAACCGAAGACGGAGACCATCACGGCCGACACGCCGGCGCCGACCACCCGCCCCAGCCCGGTCGCGCCCAAGGTCGAACTGGACCTGGAGCCGCTGGACGACGACAGCCCGCCGTTTGAGCCCGACCCCATCGCCGCCAGGCCGGTGTCGACCACGCCCGCGCCGACCGTGCCCGCGGCGACCTTGCCACCACCGTCCGCGACGAAGAAACCGGCCACGGCCGATCCCATCCAGCAGCCGTTGTGGGAAGCGCTGCAGGAGATGGAAGACGAGGCGGCCAACGGCCCGGTGATGGACGATAGCGACGAGTTGCTGCCGGAAGCCATCGCCATGGTGCGCAAGCTCAACAAGGCCTCGACGTCGCTATTGCAGCGCCGCTTCCGGATCGGCTACACCCGCGCCGCGCGGCTGATCGACGTGATGGAGGAGCAAGGCATCATCGGCCCGCCGACGGGGACGAGCAAGGCGCGGGATGTGTATGGGGTGGATGGGGATGGTGAGGAGGCGGAAGGGGAATAGGCATCATGTCACATTTGACCAACGGGAAGATCTGGTTGTGGTCTTCCGTTTCACACTGACCCCGAAAGCCGAATTGTCCAGACCCGCAAGGAAGCCCGCGGAAAATTTGCGCCAAGGAACATGGCATCCTGCCCGATTTTATCTAACCAGGCCAGCCGGCGCAGAATGCCTATATCGAGCGGTTCAATCGGCCCTATCGGGAGGAAGTTCTTGACCTGTAGCTATTCGACAGTCTAGCCGAAGCCAGACCGATCACCTAAGCGTGGTTGAAAGAGTGCAATGCCATCCGGCCGCATGAAGGATTGGACGGCTTGACGCCCTATCAGTATGCGGCCAAGGTTGGCCCTTAGCAGAAAATTCTACTTTTGAATGGTACTAAGAATGGGATCCTTACCCAACCAGTCCCACCCGGTCCAGTCACCACGTCTATCCTACGACTCGCTCCAGGTGATCTCGACCTCTTCAGCCCCCAGCACCTGTATCCACGTCAGCATACCGTAGGCCACCGGCGCCAGCAGCAGCACGACTGCCGCCAGAAGCAGCGGGATGGTTGCCAGACGGGTGAGGCCCAGGCACAGGGCGAGGACTGCGGCGGCTAAGGTCACCATCCCGCCGCGTCGATAGAGGGGCGCGTAGTCCGGGCGCAGTTGAAGCGTGCGCATGAGCAGGGCAATGCACGCCAGCGTTAGTGCAATCGAGGCCGCCAATAGCCAACGCCCGCCCGCTGATAGAGGTTCGCCGCTCGTCACCACAAGACTAAAGACAGCCGCTCCTGTGGCCGCAATGCCCATGGTCAGAGGCAGATGCAGGAAATACCAGCGCACGGTTTCGCCCGCCCCAGGCAGCGGTTGGTGCCCGGATACGAAATCGAAGTATATCCACCAGATGCCGATGGCAATCAGCATGCCCAAGCCGGCTGCAATGCCCAGCGTCCAACTCAGAGATTGCTGACCGGCCACACCGCGAATGGTCCCGGCGATGACCTCGCCCAGGACTATGATCGTAAACAGGCCGAACCGTTCAACAAGGGCCGGGCTGGCCGTCCGTGACCGATCGATTTCTGCCTGAAGGGCAGGATTGCGACGGCCCAGTTGCCCTGTGTAAATGGGCAGCAGTAAAGAGAGCACCAGGGCCACGCCCCACAGGTAGAAGCGCCAGGGCGGCTGCACAAAGACAGACAGACCGTACAGCAGTACGTTGAATAGATAGACGAGAGTATAAGGCCGACTGAGCGGCCGATGTTCCGGATCATGGACGCCCGTGCGCCACCACATATAGGTCAGGATGAGCTGAAAGGCAATGAAGGACAGGGCGAAGCCCACCGAACCGTCACCCAGCGCATTGTGCGCAAAGACGGCCATGGCCGCCACCGTAAACATCTGCAGGAACGTAAAGACACGCGTCCGAATGTCATTGTTGCCGTGCAGCTCAAAATAGCTGGTGCCATTGAACCAGGCCCACCAGATGATCACGAAGAGGAAAGCGAACCCACCGGCCCCGGCCAGGGTCGCGTTGGTCGCCAGGCTATGCGCCAGCTCAGCCACAAGCACCACATAGACCAGGTCATAGAATAGTTCCAGAAAGGTCACCCGCCGTTCGGCGGGACGATCGATTGTTTTGCGCGGGGGTTTCCACCACTTGCGGAAACTACTTCTTAATTCGATCATCGATGTCCCATCCCTCACTATTGTGTTTGCCTAGCCTCAACCCTACCGCCGCAACCCACCCAACCCCGCCAACGCCTCATCCCGCGACAGCGCCCCCGCCAGCAGCGGCAGGCCCAGCCGATCGAGGCGGTCCATCAGGTCGAAGCGCTGCAGGCCCAACAGCTCGGCCGTTCGCCCCAGGTTGATGTCGCCGTCGAGATAGGCGGCCGCCACGCGGGTCCAGCGGGCTTGCTCATCCCCGTTGGCGCGGGAGACGGCCTGGGCCACGTCGGTTTCGGATAGACCGCGCGGCGTCATCCCCGGTGTGTTCACCGGTGCCTCGCGGCCGCGCTGGTAGCTCGCCGCGGCCTGCAGCAGCCGGTAGTCGATCACATCCAGCAGGACGATCTGCTCCTCGCCGTAGCTCTCCACCACCACCGGCCGGCCGCGCCGGACCAGCTCAATAATCCCCCGCGTGTTGCGGGCCAGATCAGTACGACTAACCGGTATCATCGGCATGGGCACCCTCCATACAAGCCAGAATTACATAAACTTTGCATCATGCGTAGTATACGCAGAGTATGCTTTTTGACCAACGGTCGTCGGTGGGAAAGTCGCATGCGCCAGGCAAAGGGCGGGCAATGGCCGGTCAACCCACGATCGGCCGAGACCAATCCGCCCTATAGCACGTCCCATTTTGTGTGCTACACGAAAAAACGCAGAGCCTGGCTCCTCGAGGTGTTGCTAAGTGCTTCCTGAGCGGCACGTGATAGCCCGCTTAGATATTGAACTTGTTGTTGATTGGCTCCGTCTTTGGACATAGACTGCACAGTTGATCTGACGATCAGTCAATCTAGTATGGAGAAGAAGGATATGCTTTACAAACGAATACGAATCATGCTGGGCATCCTGGCCCTGGCGGCCGTTCTGGCTGCCTGTGCCCAGGAACCGCCCACCCCCGCCGAAGTGGCCACCGCGGTCCCGGAGGTTGCTGAAGCGGTGTCCACGGCGGCCCCGGCCGTTGCCACCGCCGCCCCGGCCGTGGTTGAAGCGCTGCCGGTGGCGACGAATGCGCCGGTCAATGCCATCACCGACCAACCGTGGACGCTCGTCGGCTATGGCGATGCGGGCAACCCGACCGTGGTTGAACCGGGCACGGTCGTCACGGCCATCTTCGGTTCCGACGGCACCCTCAGCGGGTCCGGCGGCTGCAACAACTACTTCACCGGCTTCACCGCCGGCGATGACGGCGCCATGACCATCGACGGGCCAATCGGCTCGACGATGATGGCCTGCGAGATCGGCGCCGAGCAGGAAGCGGCCTACCTTGCCGCCCTGCCCACGGTCACCGCCTTCGACCTCAACAGCGAGGGCCGGCTGGAACTGACCTATGACTCTGGCCAGCCGTTCGAAGAGAAGCTGGTCTATGCCGCCACGGAGACCCCGCTGCTGGACACGACCTGGCGCCTGGAATCATTCGGCGACCCGGCCGACCCGCAGACGCTGGAAACGGGTGTGGGCATCACGGCCGTTTTCGCCGCCGACAATGACGCCGGCACAGAAGGCACGCTGGCAGGCAATGCCGGCTGCAACAACTACACGACCACCTTCACCACCGACGGCAGCACCCTGACCGTTGGTCCCATCGCCTCTACTGCCCGCGCGTGTCTCTTTGGCGAAGACCAGGAAGCCGCCTACCTGGCCGCGCTGCAGACGGCGCAATCTTATGAAATTGTTGGTCCGCGGCTGATCATCACCACCGAAAACGGGGTACTGACCTACAACTCGCTCAACCTGCCGCTGGAGAATGTCCTCTGGCAGGCCGTGACAATCGGCGGGCAGATGGTTCCCGAGAATGTCATCGTGACCGCCCTGTTTGCCACCGGCGATGAGCCTGGCATGGGCATTGTCGGCGGCACGTCCGGCTGTAACAACTACAGCAGCAGCTTTGAGACCGACGGGGACAGCCTGACCATCGGCCCGATCGCGGGCACGATGATGGCCTGCCTGGATGATCAAGCCAGCGCCATCGAGCAACTCTACACATCCGCGCTGGGTTCGGCCGAATCATTCGAGATCGCCGGCAACCAGCTCATCATCACCACGGCCGAAGGCGTCATCTTCTACGTCGCCGACCGCGAGCCGCTGGAAGGCACGCTGTGGACGCTGGTGTCCACGGGTGACATGATGGAGCCAAACGCGCCGCTGGAAGGCAGCAACTTCACGGCCGTGTTTGATCGCCTGCCCGGCGTGCCCTCCGGCATCGTCGTCGGCACAACCGGCTGCAACGACTACAACGCCACCTACACGGCCAACCTGACCGAGATCAAGATCAACCTGCCGTCGAAGACCAACAACGCCGACTGCAGCGAAGCCTTTGCCGAAGCGGAACAGGGCTTCTTCCTCGGCCTCAATTCGGCCACAGAGTACCGTATTCTGGGCAACGTCTTGCAGATACCGTTCGGTGACCTGGCTCAGGTGCTGACCTTCGAAGGCTCGCCGCTACCGGTCGAGCCGGTCGATGCACTGGACCTGACGCCGCTGGACAACACCTTCTGGTATCTGTCGGCCATCGGCGACACGCCGGTGCTGGCCGGGACAGAACTGACGGCCCAGTTCGATATCAATGACGACGGCATCACCGGCGCCATGTTCGGCACGGCCGGCTGCAACAATTACAATGCTCCGATCGGCCCCAACTTTGCCATCGGCGCCATTGCCACAACGCAGAAGGCGTGCGACCCCACGGTCATGAATCAGGAATCAGCCTACTTGAGTTGGCTGGCCACGGCGCAGGGCTTCTCCCGCGTGGGCGACCAGTTGCTCATCCCCACGGCCAACGGCGTGCTGACCTATAACAGCACCCCGATTCTGAACCAGGCCAACCTGCTGGTGAACACCACCTGGTTCCTCGTCTCCTATGAGACGTTGACACCGGTGGCCGGGGCTAACCCGACCGCGTTCTTCGCCGCCGACGGCCGTACCGTCAGCGGGACCACCGGCTGTAATGAGTACACCGGGGCCTATAATGCCGCACAGGGCAACACGCTGGCCATCAGCGACATCGCCAACACACTGGCGGCCTGCCCCAGCGATGCGCTGACGCAGCAGCAGGACACCTTCACCCGGCTGATGATCTCGGCCGTGTCCTACTCGGTCAACGGCTCGGCGTTGCAGATCCGTACCGTGGATGGTGGGACGATGAACTTCACGTCCAACCCGCCCGCGGCCGCGGTGAACCCGACGGCCGTGATCAACGGCCCGACGACGGCGCAGGTCGGTGAATCGCTGACCTTCGATGCCAATGGTTCGCAAGCCGGATCGGCCCGCCTGTCCAACTTCCTGTGGGACATGGGCGACGGCGCCCAGTTGACGGGCAGCACGGTGCAGTACAGCTATGCCGCCGCCGGCAACTTCACGGTCACACTGACGGCCGTGGATGTGGCCGGGCGCACGGGCGCCGCCACGCAGGGTGTAGCCGTCGCGGCCGTGGTCGATGTGGCCCCGACGGCCATCATCAGCGGCCCGGACATGGCCACCGTGGGTGAGCCGGTGACGTTCAGCGCCGCCGCCTCGACCCCCGGCACCAATCCCATTGCCAGCTTCGCCTGGCAGTCGGGTGACGGCAACAATACGGCCGCTATACCGGAAAACACCTTCACGACCATCTACGGTCTGCCGGGCACCTACTCCCCGTCGGTGACAGTCTATGACGCCAACGGCCTGAGCAGTACGGCCGGCATGTCGATTGTGGTCAATGCGTCGCTGCAAGGCACGCTCTGGTCGCTGAACAGTGCCGCTACCCGGCACGTCGGTCACCCTAACGTTCGCGAACGGCGCGCTGACCGGTTCGGCCGGCTGCAACACCTACAACGCCGGTTATACGACAACCATGATGGCCGGCCCGACGAACAACATCAGCGTCGGCCCGATCAGCTCGACGCAGTTGCTGTGCTCAGAGGACATCATGGCCCAAGAATCAGCTTATATAGCTCAGCTGGAAACGGCGACTTCGTACACCATCTCCGGTGCATCGATGACGCTGGACACGCCGACGGGTCCGATGGTCTTTTCGGCCGTGGTCCCGACGACGCTGCCGGCCCCGCTGCCGGCGACACCGTAGGTTGATCGCTGACCGCGCAGTCTAGATAACGAGACGGCCGTCACCGGCATTGATACCGGTGGCGGCCGTTTTGTTGTGATACGTGATTCGTGGCACGTGCCACGTGCCACATGGGCAGACCGGTCGGCACTCTTGGTTTTCACCCCGTTTGCGCCTAGAATCCACGCCATGGCTTATCTCGAAGGACAGGAACGCGCCGATTACGTGCAGGATATGTTTGCTCGTATTGCCGGTCGCTATGACCGCATGAACCGGCTGATGACGTTTGGGCAAGACCTGCGCTGGCGGCGGTTTGTCATCCGGCAGGCGCAGCTGCCGCCCAACGGCCGTTTGCTCGACATCGCCACCGGCACCGGCGACATTGCCGACGAGGGCTTGCAGCAGGTGCCCGGCCTGCAAGCGGTGGGTGGCGATTTCACGGTGGAGATGATGCGCGCCGGACAACACCTGCCCGGCCGCGAGACAATTCGCTGGGTGGCATCCGACACCCTGGCCCTGCCCTTCCCTGACAACACTTTTGACGCCGTGACCTCCGGCTTTCTGATGCGCAACGTGATCGACGTGCCCGGCGCGTTTCGGGAACAACTGCGCGTCACGCGGCCCGGCGGTCGCGTGGTGGTGCTGGAGTCCAGTCCCCCCAAGAACAACCTGCTCAAGCCATTCATCCGCATCCACCTCAACACGGTCATCCCCACGCTGGGCAAGCTGGTGACGGGCGAGTCCGACGCCTATACCTATCTACCCGACAGCACACAGGCATTTCAGGGGCCGGAAGAGCTGGCCGAGACCATGCGCCGCGCCGGCCTGGTGGACGTTCGCTACCAGTTGTTCATGTTTGGGACGATTGGCATTCATTCCGGCCGCAAGCCGGAATGATGGCCCGGCAACGCGATTGACCCAACCGCCGGTTCAGCAGGGACGGTAAGGGTTTTGTAAGCTCCCCAACAGGCCGCTCCGGCTATACTTACCATGATGAAGCGAATTGTATTTGTCCTGATCCTGTTCCTGGCGGCCTGCGCCCCGGCCGCGGCCATAACCGAAACGGCCGCCCCGCAAGCGACTGCCCTGCCGCCGGTTGTCGTGGAAATCGCGACGCAGCCCGCGCTGCCCCTGCCCACGGCTTTGCCCGCGGCGACCGAGTTGCCGGCAGCCACCCCATTGCCCCAGGCAACCGCGCTGCCGGAAGTAGCGGCCCCGGCCACTGCTGCTGCGCTCCCTGACCCCACGGCCGAACCGGCCCCTGTCGAACCCGCCTCGGCCGCCATCGTCAGCGGACGGACGGCCGACGGTGCGTTCTTCTATGGCGCGCCGGATGCGCCGGTGACGCTCATCGACTACTCCGACTTTCTCTGACCGACCTGCCGCGCCTTCGTGCAAGGCGTTGAACCCCAGCTAACGGCCGACTATGTAGACACCGGCCTGGTCAAGTTTGTCTTCATGCCCGTGCTCAACCACGGCAACCCCAGCGTCTACTCGACCCTGACCGCCCATTGTGTGGGTCTGCAGGACCCGGCGCTGTTTTGGACCGCCCACGATCAGCTCTTTGCCAATCAGGGCGATCTCTACAGCGCCGACCGCGATTACTACGTCACCCTGGCGACGTCAATGGGTGCGGACCGGGCGGCGTTTGAGGCCTGCTATGATGATGGCAGCGGCCTGTCCGAGGTGATGGCTCTGGATGAACTGCGTCGGGAGCGGGGCGTGTTCGGCCAGCCGACCTTTGACGTCAACGGCCGGCTCTTTGCCGGGCTGCCGCCGTATGATGCGTTTCAAGACGTGTTGGACGGGGCACTGGCTACAGCCAGGCAGTAGGTAGGCGACGTTCGCGGGGGTGGATGAAACGGCCTAGCGATCGGCTTCGTCCTGACCGATCAGGCGTTGGTCAGCCAGCCAGTGACCCACCGTTGCAGCCACATCGCCCGGCGCTTCCATCGTCAGCATGTGGCCGACCTCATCGAGTTCGACGAACGTGGCGGCGGGCTGGATTGCCTGCCAATGAGCCCATGACTCCGGGAACAATGTGTCTGACTCTGTGGCGCGTAGGGCCAGCGTGGGCACGGTTACCTCGCGCAGGGCATCCCAGGCATTTTGCGGCGGGCACGCATAAAAGCGTGCTTCCCAGGTCCGGGGAAAGCTGAGAGTAACCTCGCCTGCGTCCGGGTCGTCGTCCAGCCCCTCATTGACAAAATCCCACACGGTCGTGTCTGACCAGCGGTCGAATACCGCCTTACTGCGGAAGTGGTCAAACGCCGCTTGGCGATTGGGCCAGCGGTCGCGGCGGCGCAAGGCCGCCTGCACCATAGGGCGTTCCGCCGACAGTTCCGGGTTGGCCGCGGCCAGGTCGAGCAGGGCCTGCGGCAGAAAGACCGGTTCGATGAGCACAATGGCCGGAAAGCGCTGGGGCTCCTTGCGGGCGGCCAGCATCGTGGCCACCGCCCCCAGCGAATGGCCCACGCCAATGACCGAGTTGAGCTGCTGCTGGTCGAAGAAGCGCAGCAGGTCGTCGCCCATGGCGTCCCAGTCCGACTCTACAAAATCCTCCGGCCGGTCGAGGCCGGTGTAGCCTGGGACACGGTACCACAACGGCCGATGGTGGGCGGCCAGAACGTGGTAATCGGCTGTCAATGGCTGCAAGAACTGCCGGAAGGTGCGCGGCGTGTAGGCGTTGGGCGCGCTGAAGTGCAGCACAGGGCCGTCGCCGCCGAAGTCGTCACAGGGGATGGTGAAGTCAGTCATGGGTGAGTCGATTTATCAGGTGGCGGGTTGTTCATCGACGGCCGATCTACAACTGTCGCCGCGGCTTGTAATTGCGCTTCAGCCACGTACTCAGTCCATCGAGGCCGGGGAACAGCACGCGCTCGGTGATGTTGGCCTGGTCCAGCTTGTCGCGAATCTCCCACTTTAGCGCGGCGGGGATGATGAAGCGGGCGTAGTAATCGGGCCGCGAGGCCAGCCACTCATCAACTCCCAGGGTGGCGTCGGACATAACCGACAGCAGCGCATACTGATTGACCACGCGGTCGTCGACCGACGGCGGCTCCAGAAACAGCAGGACGGCCTTGTCGCAGACCGCCTCCAGCACATCGGTCGTGGGCACGACGCGGTCGAGCATTTCCACGGTGAACAGGTCGGCTTTTTCGGCCGATAGTTCGCGGCGCAGCACATCCGGTAGGGTCTGGTGGACCTTGGTATAGTCCACGGCCCAGATGACGCCGTCGCGATCGAACTGCTCCAGATTGGCTGTGGCGAAGTGCATGGCCACATAGGGCGAGAAGGTCCAGTCCATCAGGCGCGTGGGCAGGCCGTGGTGCTGGGCCATGGTCAGCCAGTTCCAGCTGGAATCATCGTCCACGGCATCGCGGTGGGCATACTTGCGGAAATTGCGCAGCAGGTGCTTTTCCATGTGCTCGTAGCCCGGTCCCAGCCGCATGAGCGAGGTGGTCAACTCATAATCGGCATCGGACAGGCCGCGGTAGGCCAGTTGGGCGCGGAAGCGACGAATCTCCGGCTGCCACACGCTGCGAAATAGTTTGTCGTGCAGGTCGAGCCAGGTTTCCACAACGATATCGGTCATGCCGTCGTCTCCTTCCCAATCCAGCGAACCCAGGGCAGCCCGGCCCCCTGTGCGGCGGCCGCCAATCGGCGATCGGCCGTCCAGAAGGGTGCGCTCTCACGCGCAGCCAGGGCCAGGTAGTGGCCGTCGTAAGCCTTGTTTTGCCCAATGCGTTCGGCCAGGCGCACGGCGTCCAGATGCAGCTCCGGTGTCGGAGCAATGGTGCTCACGCCGAAACTCAGCAACCGCCCCAGAATGCCCGGGATTTGCGTCGGCGGTAATTGGCTGAGAACAACCGACCGCCGGACGATAGTGGCGATCTCATACTCGAAAAGCATGGGGGCCAGAAAACGTTCCTCGGCTTCGCGCCATTCGGTCATTAACCGCAATGCCGCCGGCGTGTAGGCCACGGGCAGGACCAGCGCGGCAACGATGTTTGAATCGACGATGAGGGTCATTCCTCACCTACCATCCGCTGCCAAATCTCGTCCTCTCTTTCCTCGCGGTCGCGCAAGATGAGGTCATCGGGCAAGATACCGTGCCGGGCCTGTATTTGCTCGCGAATCTTGGCCAGCTCGGCCAGCGTCTCCTGCCAGCTTTCCTGCTGATCAGCGCGCCCCACGAGGTAGTGGGCCACCGCTTCCCGCACCAGTTCGGACATGCTGCGACCCTCGGCCTGGGCTATCTCGTAGAGGCTGCGGTGCTGCTCTCGTTCCAGTAGAATCTGCGTGCGTTGTAGTTTTTCCATGTCTGTTCCCTCACCAAATAGTATACATCTACACATGTGTATACACAATGCCCGTCGGCACAGCGGCACGTCTGGCACAGGACCGGCATGTCCCCCAGGCACATGAACGACACATGACAAACGGCCGTCAACGCGCTACAGTTAAGGTGATAGGTTACTGCCCGGTAACCTCTGACCCTGTCCGTCGAAGCAGGCTAACCAGCCGTGGCGCGGCAGAGCACCGGGATCCAAATCAGCGTCCGCCCAGCCACCTTAGTCGCTGCGCCGGCCGCAAGGGGATACCATGAGACGTCTTCACCTTGTTTTCTTGCTGCTGATCGTTGGCAGTTTGGCTGTCAGCGCGTGCGACACCACGCCGCCGCCGTCGCCCACCCCGCCGGGGGATGATGCCACGGCTGTTCTGCCCGAACCACCCACGCTGGCCCCCACCGACAGCGCCCTGGCCACGGCCCCCGCGCTGCCGACGGCTGAATTGCCCGCCACCGCTGCGCCGGAGGCGACGGCTGTCGACGCTACCGACGCACCCACGGTCGAACCGCCGACCATCGCCCCCACGCCGGAGCCGCCGACCGACGAGCCACCCACCGCCGAACCGACCCTCGCGCCGGTGCCGGAGAACCAGATGGCCCCCGGCCAGCGCGACACAGCGGCCCTGTCTCAGGGCGAGTTTCGGCCGTATCTTTACAGCGGCACGCAGTTCCAGCCAGCCGTCTTCTTTGTCGAACCGGCGGGCGAGCTGGATGTGCAGCTCTTGGTACTGGCCGGGCAGCTGACGCCGGAGACGGGGCTGGACAGCGTCACGCCGCTGGCTTCGGCCGATAATGCGCTGGCCGGGCGGCCGGAGATCGTCGTGCTCAGCCCGGAGACAACCGGCCTGTTTACCTTTGTCGTGCGCGCCGCCGATGGCGCGGGCGGCTATACAGCCTATCTCTTTAGCCCCACCGCCCCGGCGACCGGCATGGCGGTACAGCAGGCCGACACCTTGGCCGCAGGCGAAACCAAGACCTACAGCGCCACATCCATCGGGGCGCGACCGGTCATCGCCATGGTCGACCCGACCGATCTGACTGACGTGGCGCTGGACATCTTCGGCAGCGACGGCACGCTGCTGACCACGGCCAACTTCAGCGGCCCGGGCGGCATCGAGGTGGCCTATGTGTTGCCGTTGGGCACGGTGAGCTATACTGTGGCCGTGCGCGAAGTGAACGGCGCTCCCAGCGCCTTTAATGTGGCGGTGGTGACGTTGGAGTAAGAGACGAAGAGTTGAACGTGGATGGCACGGATTTAACGGATGAACACGGATCAGATCCCATCAGGGTGATTTGAATCCGCGACAATCCGCAGCATCCGCGTTATCTGTGTTCCATCGCTTGATCCCATTCGGAGAATAGAGTTTATGGTCCTGGTGATTGATAACTACGATTCGTTTACCTACAACCTGGTGCAGTACTTCGGCGAATTGGGCGCCGAGCTGGCCGTCTATCGCAATGACGAGATCACGCTGGAGGAGATCGCCGCGCTGGCGCCGGACCACATTGTGATCAGCCCCGGCCCCGGCGACCCGGAAGACGGCGGCATCAGCAACGATGTGATCCGCACTTTCGGCCCGACGACACCGGTGCTGGGCGTCTGCCTGGGCCACCAATGTCTGGGCTACGTCTACGGCGGCACGGTCAGCCGGGCGCCGCGATTGATGCACGGCAAGACGTCGTCGGTCTACCACAACGGCCACGGGTTGTTCGACGGCGTGCCCAGCCCGTTCCAGGCCACACGCTATCACTCGCTCATCGTCGAGGAGCCGCTGCCGGAGGAACTGGTGGTGACCGCCTTCACGCGCGACGGCGAGGTGATGGCGCTGGAGCATCGGGAGTACCCGGTGGTCGGCGTGCAGTTTCACCCGGAGAGCATTCTGACGGAGCATGGCAAGCGCATTTTGCGAAACTTCCTGGAGATGACCCCCACGCGGGCGGCGACGTAGGCCGGTCAATCGTGACCGTGCGACCCGTCTCGTACCGCCGGCGCTGTTCCATTATCCCGTACAGCACCGCCATGCCCACCAGGACGGCGGCCACGCTGAGCAGGTACCAGTTCAACAGCCCGCCCGGAAAATCCTCGCGATACATCACCGCAGCCACCAGGACCAGGACGTGCCAGATGGCGATGGCTTGCAGGCCGACGGTCCAGCCGCTCCAGCGCGACTCGCGGGCAATGACCAGGCCGCCCACACCCAGCAGGGCAAACCAGCCGGCCAGTATCCGCGCCGTCAGCGGGCTGAGCGCCCACGGCCACAGGCCAATGGCCAGCGATGGCACGATGAACGTCACGACGGCAAAGGCCAGCAGCCCGACGCCCAGCAACCCCAGCCCCCAACGCGCTGCCGGCAGCACCTCCAGGTCGCCCGGCTCCAGGGAATGCGGATCGGTGACCCGATTGCGCCACCAGATCACGGGGATGAGCACGGGCGTAATCACGTAGAGCACCAGCCAGATCAGAAAGGGCAAATGACGCGGGTCGAATCGATCCCAGTGAACGGCCGTCGCCAGCAGCATGGCAATGGTGAACGCGGTGACGGCCGGAAAGCCGGGGGCGACGCGATGCCACTGCCGGCCGAAGACAGTCTGAATGAACAGCCACGACCCGCCCAGATAGCCCGCGCCCATGAAGGCGGCCGTCATTGAGGGCTGGATGGACCAGGCGAAGCGGTCGGCCGATGTTTGCGGTGTGAAGAAGAGGATGACGAACGCCGCCACCAGAAAGGGCACCACCAGCGCCGCCACCACACGCGTTGACCGAAAGATGCGGTCGTCTTTAATTGGTGTTCATGATTGCTGTCCGGAAAAGAATTCTGGGCTAGGAACAGGCACCATCATACCATAGACAGCGAGCGGGGTCAGCCCATCGCTAAAGAAGTCCCTCAAAGGCCGCGCCGTTTTTTTGTATAATCCCTTGCGCGTGGGTTCATCCGGTCTGTCGTCCATCCGGCGACGTCGCCCGGCCCGCGCCTACAGAGCAACTGACGATTAAACGGAGTAGACCTATGACCACCCTCACCCACGGCTTTGAACTTATTCGCGAGCAGGCGATCCCGGAATTGAACGCCTCCGCCCGCCTCTGGCGCCACGCCCGCACCGGCGCTGACCTGCTGTCCATGGAACTGGACGACGAGAACAAGGTGTTCAGCATCGTTTTCCGGACGCCCATCAGCGACTCGACCGGCGTGCCGCACATCATGGAACACGCCGTGCTGGCCGGGTCGCGGAAGTACCCGCTGAAGGAGCCGTTTATCGAACTGGTGAAGGGGTCGCTGGCCAGCTTCGTTAATGCCATGACCGGCTCGGACACCACCTACTACCCGGCGGCCAGCACCAATCTGCAGGACTTCTACAACCTGATTGACGTCTATGTCGATGCCGTGTTCCATCCGCTGATCACCCCCCACCACCTGGCGCAAGAGGGCTGGCACTACGAGCTGGACAGCTCCGACGCCCCCCTGACCTATAAGGGCGTGGTGTTCAACGAGATGAAGGGCGCCTACTCCTCGCCGGAGAACTTGCTCGGCCGCCGCGCGCAGCAGTCGCTGTTCCCCGACACGCCGTACCAATTCGACTCCGGCGGCGACCCGACGGCCATCCCCGACCTGACCTACGAGCAGTTCAAGGCGTTCCATGAGACCTATTACCATCCGTCCAACGCGCTGATCTACTTCTACGGCGACGACGATCCCACCGAACGGCTGCGGCTGATGGACACGTACCTGCAGGAGTTCGATGCGGCCGAAGTCGACGCGGCCGTGGCCCTGCAGCCCGCCTTCGATGCGCCCCGCCGGGTGACTTTCCCCTACAGCGTGTCGGCCGAAGAAGACGGGCAGACGGCCAAAGCGTATGTGCAGGTCAACTGGCTGCTGCCCGAAGCCGACGATGTGGACCTGAATCTGGCGCTGGATGTGCTGTCCTACGCCCTGATGGCCACGCCCGCCTCGCCGCTGCGCAAGGCGCTGATCGACGCCGGGCTGGGCGAGCAGGTGACCGGCGGCGGTGTGTCCGGCTCGCTGCGCCAGATGCTCTTCTCGGCCGGGCTGAAGGGTGTGGCTCCGCAATCGGGTGGAAGAGGTGGAGACGCTGATCCTGGCCACGCTGGCCCGGCTGGCCGACGAGGGCATCGACCCGGCCATGATCGACGCCACGCTCAACACCATCGAGTTCCAGCTGCGCGAGAACAACACCGGCCGTTTTCCGCGCGGGCTGGCGCTGTTGTTCCAGCGCCTCGGGCCCTTGGCGCCACGGCCACGACATGCTGGAACCGCTGGCCTATGAGGAGCCGCTGGCCACCATCAAGGCCCGCCTGGCCGACTGACCCCGACTACCTGCCGGGCCTCATCGGCGAGTACCTGCTGGACAACCCCCATCGCGTGACGGTCGTGCTGGAGCCCGACGCCGAGCTGGCCGACCGCACCGAGGCCGAGGAACAGGCGCGGCTGGACGCGGCGCGCGCCGGCGTTGAACGACGACGACCTGGCGTCTATTGTCGGCCGAGACCGGCCGAGCTGAAGCTGCCGCCAGGAAACGCCCGACCCGCCGGAGGTGCTGGCCACGCTGCCGATGCTGGCCCTGAGTGATCTCGACCCCGACCACAAGCCCATCCCCCTGGCGACCGCCGAGCATGGCCGGGACGGAGGTGGTGACCCACGACCTGTTCACCAACGGCATTGTCTATCTCGACGTGGCCATGAACCTCCACGCCCTGCCCAGCGAACTGCATGCCCTATGTGGGGCTGTTCGGGCAGGCGCTGGTCAAGATGGGCACGCAGACCGAGGACTTCGTCCGGTTGTCGCAGCGCATCGGCAGCCAGACCGGCGGCATCTCGCCGACGACGTTCATTGCGCCGGTGCGCGACCACGACGCGACGGCCGCCTGGCTGATGCTGCGCGGCAAGTCCACGCTGGCCCGCGCCCCGGAGCTGCTCGACATCCTGCGCGACATCTTGATGACCGTCAAGCTCGACGACCGCGACCGCTTCCGGCAGATTGTGCTGGAGGCCAAGGCAGGGCTGGAGAGCGGCCTGATCCCGTCCGGGCACGTGCTGACCAACACGCGGCTGCGGGCCCACTTCAATGAGGCCCACCGCCTCGACGAGGCGCTGTCCGGCGTGTCGCAGCTGTTCTTCCTGCGGGCGCTGGCCGAGGAGATCGAGCAAGACTGGCCCGCGGTGCTGGCCCGGCTGATGGGCGTGCGCGACCGGCTGGTGAACCGTCAGGCGATGGTTGTCAACGTCACCCTCGACGACGAGAGCATGAGCGACTTCGCGCCGCAGCTGACCGGCTTCCTGGACGCGCTGCCGATGGGCACGTTTGCCGAGGCCGGGTGGACCGCGACCGATTACCCGACCAACGAAGGGCTGGCCATCCCGTCGCAGGTCAACTACGTGGGCAAGGGCGCCGACCTGCGGGCGCTGGGCTACGCAGCCGGACGGCTCGATTCTGGTGATCAACAACCTGCTGCGGACGGGCTATCTGTGGGAGAAGCTGCGGATGCAGGGCGGGGCGTATGGCGCGTTCACGACCTACAACTCCAATTCCGGTGTCTATGCCTTTCTGTCCTACCGCGACCCGAACCTGATGGGCTCGCTGGCCAACTACGACGGCGCGGCCGCCTGGCTGCGCGGGCTGGACCTGAGCGACGACGAACTGACGCGGGCCATCATCGGCGTGATCGGCAGCATCGACGCCTACCTGCTGCCCGACGCCAAGGGCTTCACCTCCCTGACGCGCTATCTGACCAACGAGACCGACGACCACCTGCAAACCCTGCGCGACCAGGTGCTCTCGACCACCCTGGCCGACTTCCACGCCTTCGCCGACGTCCTCGACCAGGTCGCGGCGCAGGGCGAGGTGGTGGTCCTGGGATCGGCCGAAGCGCTGGCGAAGGCGAACGAGGCGGGGCTGGGGTTGGCGGTGGTGAAGGTGATGTAGTGGCGGCGCAGTAGGGCGCGGTATTGGGACATGGAGTGATTACCCGTATATCGCACCGCGTGGTTATAGAACGCAGAGGGAAGCTGAGCGAGCTGGATCGGTCGTTCGATCTCGCCTGCCGGCAGGCCCAATCATCGCAAGCACGCCTGGATGCGGCGTGGGAACTGGTCTTACACTACGCCCGGGTTAATAGCCTCGATGGCCATCAACTCCGACTTCAACGATCGGTTGAGTCTTTTCAGAAGCAAGAACGTTAGCCAACCTCCCGCCAACCGTCCCTCACCACCCCCTCCCCATCGGCCGATCGCCCACCAAACGTCCGGTAACGGCCGAAACAATCGCCTACAGTAAGGTCGGCGCACAGGAGGGCTATGCTGCTATGAAAGCAATCGCATTGTTGGTGGTGCTTGTCGGGGCCGTGTTGGTCGGGTATTCGTTGACGCTGGAGCCGTATGTCAGCGGCGGCAACTTCGCGGTGGTGGCTGTGCCTTATGGCAATAACGCGGCTTATGACGCGGCTCGGGCGGCGGCGCTGACGCCCAAGTACGCGCTGCAGGATTACGGCATCACCCTGATGGCCACTGGCGCGATCCTGTTTCTGGCAGTGCGTCACGGTCGCGCCGGCCTCAAGTCACCCCGCTACCAGGCGATCATGGTCGCGGCCGCGCTGCTGCTTCCGGTCCTCGCCACGGTCGCCGTGGGGTTTGACGTCGTCCAGGCGGCCGAACGGGGCGAGTATCCGCCGTGGGGTGATGCCATCATGATTGGCCTGGTGGTCCTGCCCATCCTGATGATCCCGCTGCTGCTCTGGTCATTGAGCCACCTGGTCATCTTGTGGCCTCGTGGCAAGCAGGGGCCCACGCCGCTGGTCGAGACGCTGTCGCCGCCGCGCAACGGGTGGATTCTGGGCGTGTCGGTGATCACGGCCGGGCTGACGATCTACTTCGCCGTGTTGGGCGCCTGGTGGATGGCGATCGTCGGCGCGGGGTGGCTCTACTTCTACCTGTCCCTTGCGGCCGACCGGCGGGCGACGCCTGCGCCTCACCCCTAACCTAGACTCCCCCGGCCCATCTCTCTGCGCCCATTTTCGCAAATTATCGGTGCACGTGCGGCAGTGAGCACGAAACATGCGAATGAACCAGTCTTTGGGGGCAGGTCAACTTTACTCACTTTGAACTTGCTCGCGTTTCTATTGCCTACGATTGCCCAAATCGCCGATGAGGTCTACCAGCAGGCTCGGCACGCGCTTGGGGCGCGCCGTACCTTTTTCAATGATGCAGAAGCTTCAGTGCGCTACCTGGTGTTCCCGGACCCGAGTTCGCTACTCAGATTCATGTTTGTTCAACTTGAACTTGAACCCGACTGAGTGATCATACTTCGAATTGCTGAGATTCATCATTTCCTATTGACTCGAACGCGAACGGCTTTATACTAGTATCCAAGTCCCCCCCCCAATCCAATACGATACATAGAATAAGCAGCCTGTCCAATCGGCTGCTCTCGGCGTTTACGTTCAGCCGAACACCCGGCGTAAAGTGGTCAAATGAGGAGCGACATGGAACATCAAAGCAAGTATTCTCCTGTTCGTGGCCTGTGGCTGGTCGGGGCGCTGGCCCTGCTGGTCATGGCGCTGCTGGCGCTGCGTCCGGCCCCTGCTGCGGCCGCCACCTATGCCCCCACCGGCCCGACCAGCATCATCGCCGCCGGCATCAATCACACCTGCGCCCTGAAGTCCACCGGGGCCGTCGACTGCTGGGGCGCCACTCTCGACGACTATGGCCAGGCAGCCGACAAGGACGGGCCCTACACCCAGGTCAGCGCCGGCGGCTACCATACCTGCGCCCTGACGCCGGCCGGGGCCGTCGACTGCTGGGGCTGGAACGATAACGGCCAGGCGGTCAACAAGGCCGGCCCGTTCACCCAGGTCAGCGCCGGCGGCTACCACACCTGCGCCCTGACGTCCGCCGGGGCCGTCGACTGCTGGGGCGCCACTCTCGACGACTATGGCCAGGCGGCCGATCAGACCGGCCCTTACACCCAGGTCAGCGCCGGCGGCGCCACACCTGCGCCCTGACGCTGCCGGGGCCGTCGACTGCTGGGGCGCCAAGGGAGACGGCCAGGCCGGCTTGCATGCCCGGGCCTTTCACCCAGGTCAGCGCCGGCACCTTCATAACCTGCGCCCTGAAGTCCACCGGGGCCGTCGACTGGCTGGGGTGATACGGACCTTATCACTCCCCAGGGAGAGTCATACAGTACGCTCGGTCTCGGCGGCTTCCACGCTTGCGCCCTGACGCCACGCGGCCGTCGACTGCTGGGGCGACGAACGACAATGGCCAGGCCGAAGCATCCGTGACGGGGCCCTACGGCCCCTACGTGCCGCCATTGGCCAACCTGACCGTCGTCAAGCAGGTCGAGGGCATCCGTCCGGAAAAGGAGTGGTCGTTCGACTTCGATAGCGTCGAACTGGCCGGGTTCACGCTCAGTTTCCTCTTCCCCAACGTCACGCATCCCGACCTTCCGCCGGGCGAGTACACCATGAGCGAGGTCGCCAATCCCGGCTATGACACGTCTGTCTCCTGCACCAACGGCGACGGCAGCGACGGCCGGACCGTGACCGTGACGATGGCCGGCGAGGACGTCACCTGTACCTACACCAACGTCGCCCATCCGGGCAGCATCACCATCGAGAAGCAGGTGCAGGGCATCCCCACGCCGTGGTCGTTTGAGTTCGGCGGCGACCTGGACTCGTTTTTCCTGACCAACTCCACCACGTTCATGACCTTCGACAACCTGGAGCCCGGCGAGTTCGACATCCACGAGATCGTGGAGAACGGCGTCGGCGTCAGCGTGTCGTGCGACAGCGGCGAATCCGGCTCGACAGGCGTCAAGGTGTTCCTGGACCCCGATGAGAACGTCACCTGCACCTTCACCAATACCAGCAATCCGGCCAAGCTGACGGTCATTAAGCAGGTCACCGGTGTCGGACCGGACCATGACTGGTCGTTCGACTTCGACGGCGACCTGGGCCCGTTCACGCTCGACAAGGCGGGGCCGCAGATGGTGTTCAACACCGTGGCTCCGGGCGATTACACCATCGAGGAGACGGCCGTTCCCGGCTACGAGATGTCGGCGCTGTGCAGCAACGGCAACAGCAGCCCCGACGGGAATCTGTCCGTGACGCTCGACCCGAACGAGGAGGTGACCTGCACCTTCACCAATGCCGCCCAACCCGGCAGCATCACCGTCGTCAAGGAGGTTGAGGGCATCGACCCGCCGTGGTCGTTCGCCTTCACCGGAGACCTGGGCGCTTTCGATCTCAGCAACGCGCAGTCGGCCGAGACGTTCAGCGGCCTGTTGGCGGGCGCTTACACCATCAACGAAACGCTGGAGGAGAACGTCTTGACCAGTGTGACCTGCACCAGCGGCGAGAGCGGCGGAGCCGGCGTCAGCGTGGCCCTGGATCCCGGTGAGGACGTCACCTGCACGTTCAAGAATACGGACGTCAGCGCGTTCACATTCAAGGTGATGGTGCCGGTGGCCATCCGCTGATCGTCAGAAATTGCTGGAAACCGGGTTTCTCGGAAGAAACCCGGTTTCCAGGCTTGGGCGCTGAGCAGAGTCGGCTTCTGTCCGCCAACTTGTCAGAGGCGACGCCTGCGCCTCACCCCTAATCCAACTCTCCCGGGCCGATTTCTCTGCGCCCATTGTCGCCGTCATGGTATGATTGCGCCGTCTGGCGGCCGGTCCCGGACGGTGAAACCGCTATGATGCTCACCCCAGGCAGCGAGTTGACCCTTTTCCACAGCCACACCATGATCACCATCTCCCCCGAACGCCCCGACACGCCCGACGCCCTGGCCCTGATCGCCGAGCTGGAGGCGACGCTGGCCCCACTGTACCCGACGGAGAGTCGCCACGGTTACAGCGTGGAGCAGCTGCTGGCCCAGCGGGTGGCCTTCTTTGTGGTGCGGCGCGACGGCGTGGCCGCCGGCTGTGGCGGCGTCCAGTTGTTCCCCACGGGCTACGGCGAGCTCAAACGGATGTACGTTCGCCCGTCGTATCGCGGCCTGGGTCTGGCCAAGCACTTGCTGGTGCATCTGGAAGGCTATGCCCGCGCCCAGGACACGCCTGTCTTGCGTCTGGAAACGGGCATCCACCAGCAGGCCGCCATCGCCCTGTACGAGCGCATGGGTTACCACGCCATTCCCCCCTTCGGCGACTACCGCCCCGATCCGCTAAGCGTGTTCTACGAGAAGCGGATCGCGTAAGGCGTCGGCCGTCCTACGCCCCCACCCGCCGCTTCATGAACACCGCCACCTCCCCATCGGGATAGTCGGCATTGGTGTAATGCGACAGGTCGATGCCCTCCAGCCGAAAACCCAGCCGGCGATAGGTGTCGATGCCCACGCCATTGGTGGCTTGCGCTTCGCAGACAAGTACCCGGAAGTCGCCCGCCGCGGCCTCGTCGGCCAGCGTGTCCATCAGCCGGCGGCCGATCCCCTGCTGTTGGTGGGTCGGCGCGACGTGGAACTCCCACACCCACAGGCTGCGGTTCCACGCGCGCGGCTCGACGATGACCAGACCGACCAGCTGCACGCCGTCATAGGCGCCGAAGGAATAGCCCGCCTCCCGCGCCTGCTCATAGCGCACCAGCTCCTCGTTGTCGAACTCCCACGCCTTGGCATACGGCTCATCGACTACCACCCGCCGCGCGGTCAGGCTGATCATGTCCGGTTCGTCGGTGTAGTCGATAACATAGCGAATGGACGAGGTGTAGCCCGCGGCCACGCGCAGCAGCTCGGATGGCGTGAACGGGTCAAGCGGCCGAATGTCGATCATGATAGTGGCCTCACAGTGAAAAGGTTGCTTGCGAACGGTGTTCAGCCACTATAGCAGCAATTAACGGCGGCGGCTCTGATCAGCAGCGGCGTCCTGCGTGCGGCTTGCCGTTCAGGGGCATCGGTCTACGGCTATTTGCCCACACCGTCCCCATCTGTGCTATGATGGCCCTGAACAAACCGCGGTAGGAGACGACCCCATGAGCACACAGTCCGGCTCGCTACTGATTGCCGATATCACCGGCTACACCCACTTCCTGAGCGAGGCGGAGCTGGAACATGCCCAGGAGATCCTCACGATTTTGCTGGAGGGGATCATCAGTTACACGCGGCCGCCGCTGACCATTTCGCGCACGGCCGGTGACGCGGTCATCAGCTATGCCCTGGGCGAATCGACCCTGCAGGGCCAGACGTTTGTGGAGCTGCTGGAGGACACCTACCTGTCCTTTCGCCGCACCATTGAGCTGATGGTACTCAATAATAAGTGCCAGTGCGCTGCCTGCGCCATGATTCCCGACCTCGATCTCAAGTTCTTTGTCCACTACGGCCGTTTCGGGCTGCAGATGCTGGGCGGCCACGGCGAGATGGTGGGACCCGACGTCAATCTGATCCACCGGCTGCTGAAGAACACGATCACGGAAGCGACGGGCATCAAGGCCTATGTCGTCTATACCGCCGCGGCCGTGGACGCGCTGGGGCTGGCCGAGATGGCCGCGACCATGATCCCCCATCAGGAGACCTATGACCACGTCGGCACCGTGGACCTGTTCGTGCAGGACATTCGGCCGGTGTGGGAGGCGCGCCGCCACACAACCGGCGTAGACATTGCCGACGGCGAGGTGCTGCTGACAGCGGAGCGCGATTTCCCCTTGCCGCCGCACCTGTTGTGGGATGTGATGAGCCGGCCGCAGTTTCGTGCGGCAATGTTTGGCACGATCAGCCAAACCACCAGTAACCGGCACGACGGCCGAATTGCGCCGGGCACGGAGATCCACTGCGATCACGGTGATGATGTCATGTTGCAGCGGGTTCTGACCTGGCGGCCGTTTGAGATGATGTTGACCGAAAACCAGACGCCGGTGCCCGGGGCCACTTGCTACATGCGCTACACGTTGACCCCCAGCGCAGGGGGCACCTGTCTGGAAGTGGCCGTTAGCCGCGGGCGCGGCTCGGCAATCAAGCGTAGTCTTTTGAACGTGATGGGCAAGCGGATGATGCCGGGTGTGTTGAGCGCGGGCCTGGAGCAGCTCGCTACGCAACTGGAAACGCTCGACGAGCCCGTGGCACCGCCCCCGGTTTGATCAACAGCGGGCGCCCCTCAGCCGCCCAGCGCCACGGCCACTGCCACCATGGCCAGGCACACGCCGGCCAGCAGCAGGCCTGTTTTCCACGGGTTGGTGTCGGTGTGTCTGCCCCAACTGTAGCCCGTGGCGAAGATCACCACAAACGACACCAAGTTCGAGAGGCGTATAGCCAGAGCCAGGTCGTCCAGCAGGAGCAGAGGCAGCAGGGACGGCAGCACAGCGACTATGGACAGCAGGACAATGGCCACGGCACCGATCAGATCGTCGCGCTGCAGGCCCACGGCTTGCGGTTCAGCCTCATTGAGATGGAGCAGAATGTCCTGATAGAGCGCGCGGCGCTGATCGTCGGTAGTGATGGGCTCGAGGATAAAGTCGAGCTCATAGCTAATGGCGGTGATGGCTGATTCGTCGCTGCTGCTCGTCTGAACATACTGGAGCAGCCGATACCGTTCGCGCCGCGCAAAGACCTCTGACAGCGCATACAGGACCGCATCAATGATGCCCCAGGCGGCGATGGCCCCCAGAATGGCGAAAAACAACTCCTGTCCATAGCCACTGGCGAATGACGAATCAATGACGCCCCGACTGATGAGAACGCCATAGGACAGGGTAAAGAGCAGGGCAAAGAGAATGCTGTAGAAGATGGCAAAGAGGGCGTCAATCGGATCAAGAAATTCGCCCAGCACCTGGCTCAGCACCCCTTCCCTGGGCGGCGCAACGGCTCTACGACGATGGGAGGATCTTCGGATGGTCATGATCACAATCTCGCAAACAATTGGATACTCGTTTCTCTATCTTGCCGAACTCAGGCACACTTCATCAGCCGGGCGACGGCCGCGGCTATCATGGTCAGCTCACTCCCCGGCCTGGACATGAACAACCCTGTCGCGCCGATATCGCTCGATCAGCACAGTCACACTCACCAGCAGTACCCAGGCCGGAAACACCAGCGTGACCCAGAGGCTGAGGCTAACGATCAGCAGCAGGACCAGGGCCAGGACGTAGGTCACCGCGACCATCCACCGGGGCATCAGGTGCGTGCGCAGCCAGATGGTCCCCAACGAGAACATGAGTACGCTGGCCATGCGCAAGGCGTAGACGTTGCTAATTTGCAAGATCAGGGCGCGCCCAAATAGGATAACGTCCTGATTGATCGTCTCGCTGCCCAGCAAGCCGACGCTCGTCACCATGGCGCCGGCAACGGCCATGGCCACAAACACCATGGCCATGAACAGCAGGCTGCTGCCGAAGAAGACAGTGGCAAAGAGGCGATCTTCATGCTCGCCAAGCATGTCCCGGATGACACCCACAAACCACAGAAACGCCACGCCGGCAAAGGGCATCAGCACCAGGGCAATCGACAGATAGCGGCGTCCCTGACCGAGCCACTCGATCTCCATGGTGAGATCGCCGGGGATGGACAGGCGCAGGAAGATCAGGCTGGCGGCAAAGAGCACGGCGAAGGCGATTCCGGCCAGTGCGGCCGATCGCGGCGTGGTTAGTCGTGGGTTCCGCTCGTCAATTGTCATAGAAATCGCCGTTCTGTCGGTTGCTGTGTGGGTGCCTCGAACCAATTCCAACCATGTTGTCGCGCGTCGTCGGCCATGGTTCGTTTAAGGCGTGACGATGTTGAACCAGAACTCGAACGTGTCCATCATGGACAGGAACTCAACCAACTTCGCCTGGCTGCCGTCAATCTGCGCTTCGCCCGCGGCCAGTTTGTCGGCCAGCGTCGCCTCCCCCAGAATCACCTCATCCAGCGTCGCCCGGCTCAGCGTGAGCGTGGCGTCAGACTCGGCCGCCTGCTTGCCTTTAGCATAATTCAGGACGCCGTTCTCGACCACCAGAAGGTATTGCTCGCCCGTGTCAGTAAAGTTGGCGTTGAACACGAGGTGTTTGCCGGCGGCTTCGGGGCCAATGAGACGCACAGCCAGCAGGTCGAAGAACATATCCAGCGACATGGCCCGGATCACGTCCGGGCTGGCCGTCTTGGGCGCGCCCAGGTCAATGACCCCGTCACGCAGCTCTTTGGCCGCGCTGAGGTAGAAATTGCGCCAGGGACCGGACTCGGCCAGATACCCCAACTGCTCCAGCGTATCGGCCTGCAGCTCGCGGGCCGCCTGGTTGTCCGGGTCGGCAAAGACGAGGTGATTGACCACCTGGGCCACCCAGCGAAACTCGCCCTTGTCGAAGGATTGCCGCGCCATCGCCAGCAGATTGTCGGCCCCGCCCATGAACTCGACATACTTCTGACCCGCCTCCTGCGGGGGCAGCGGGTGGAGCGTGGCCGGGTTGCCGTCGAAGAAGCCCAGATAATTCTGGTAAACGGCTTTGACATTGTGGCTGATCGTGCCGTAGTAGCCGCGGTTGTACCACAGGTGGAACAGGTCGGCCGGGAGCTGCCTCTCAACGATTTCCGGAATTTCCAGCATGGTATAGCCCTGATTGGCCAGGCGCATGGTCTCATCATGGAGATACTTGTACATGTCGCGCTGTTTCTTCAGGAAGTCGAGGCCCTCATCGGCCCCCCAGACAGGCCAATGGTGACTGTAGAAGACGATGTCATAACGGCCGTCATACAGGTCGATGGCCTCGTCGATGAAGTGGGCCCAGACTTTGGGGTTGCGCACCTGTGCCCCGCGCAAGGTGTACAGGTTGTGCATGTTGCGCGAGACATTCTCGGCCATGCACAGGGCACGCGCTTGCGGAAAGAGAAAGTTCATCTCGGCCGGCGCCTCTGTGCCGGGGGTTAGCTGGAACTCAATTTCCACCCCGTCGATGACCATGGTCTGGCCGGTATGGGTGATGAGATCAGTGGGCTCGATCAGCGTGGGAACACCCGAGGATGTCGTTTGCCCCAGACCGGCGCCCACCTGTCCCAGCGGGCCTTTGGGCACCAGGTTGCCGTACATGTAGCTGGCGCGACGGCTCATCACATTGCCGGCGATGACGTTTTCGCTAATGGCGAATTCCATGAAATGGTCCGGGGCAATGACCTTCACCTTCCCTGCCGCCACATCGGCCTGAGAGATCACCCCTTTCACGCCGCCCCAATGATCAATATGGCTGTGGGTGTAGATGACGGCGACGATGGGTTTGCGCCCCAGGTGTTGATAGACCAGGTCCATGCCCGCTGTGGCCGTGTCGGGGGTGATTAGCGGGTCGATGACCACGTATCCGCTGTCCGTTTCGATGATGCTCATGACGGACAGATCAAAGCCACGGATCTGGTAGATGCCGTCGGTCACCCTGAACAACCCGTGGAACTGGGCCAGCAGCCGCGACTGCCGCCACAGGCTGGGGTTGACGCTGGGGGGCGCGGTTTCCTCTTCCAGGAACGGGTAAGCATTCAGGTCCCACACCGGGCGGCCGCCGGCATCCCGGATGATCGGGTTGTCCAGCGTGGCAATGAAGCCCCGGGCGGCCAGATCGAAATCTTCGGTGTTCTGCCAACTGAGTTCGTTCAACAGCGCCTGATTGGCTGCCGCCGTACGTGTTGTCGCTTCCTTGTGGTTCGTCATCATAGCTCCTTATCTGATCATGCCTGGGTGAGTGCCAGGCGACTTTTAGGGGGTGTCAGCCACCAACTGTAGGCTGATCTTACACCGGCGGCAAGCAATGTCTACAGACATTGGGGCCAGGCGCCAGACACCGGCAGCCCAGCCGCGGGCCGCAGAACGCCGGGTCTGCGGGGCTGCGTGGCCGCCCCTTACGCGCCCTGCCGGTCCACCAGCAGCACCAGTGCCAACGCCATTAGCCCCGGCTGGATGAGCTTGCCGCGGGCCACGCGCACGTGGAATAGGTTGTCGCTCTCAGCGGACTCCACCACGGCCACCGGATCGGGCAGGTCGTCCGCGTCCACATCGCCGTAGATGGATAGATCGGAGGCGACGTCCTCATATAGGCTCAGAAGCAGTTGATCGTCACCGGTCGGCCGCAGACCGATCCAGCGCTTGCCTTCCACCTCCACCGAACACAGCTGGAACGGCTCGTCGCCCGACACCGGCCCCGCGCCGGTCAGCAGTGCATACACGGCGTCATCGTGAATGAGCGCATACTGCGGCGACTGGTCGCGGCGGGCAGCGTCGGTCCAGGGCAGGTCGAGCGAAGCAACCACCAGCCCGTTGGGCTTGCGAAAATAGATGTGACGATTGATGGGAACTTCGTCCCCGGGGTCCGGCTGTCCGGGCTGCGCAACAAAGAGGAGGTCCGCGGCCTCGTCAAAGAGGTGGTAGAGTGTGGGGCCGTCCCCCTCGTTTGACGTCCGTCGGACGACATAGGCCAGCATGATCAGCATTGTAGCGCAGCCCGATGCCGGTGGCGAATGAAGCAAGCTCAGTGAATACCGTGATTGGGGCGGATGGACACGAAGCCGGGGTGGTTTCCCGTGGGATGCGTGACTTTCGATAGATGACGCGACCGGCGGCCGTCCTGTAGGGTAGAGGTATCTATGACTCGCTAACAGGTCGGGCCGGGCGACAGCCTGTCGTCACCGGCCCGGCAAGGATCAAGACATGAGTGATTTGACAGCAAACCAACCAACAACGACTGTATCGCCGCAGGCGCCGGGGCTGTTGGCTCGCCTCTGGCAGCGGCCCTGGCTGGGGGCGGCGCTGGCGGCCGGGGCGGCGGCGCTGGCCGGGGTGGCCGTGGCCCTCAGCATGCCGCGCGGCCCGGCAACGGCCGGTCAGGCGGCCATTGTGTTGGCGACGGGGCTGGGTGTGGGCCTGCTGGCGGGTCTGGTCACCCGCAGCCGCTGGGCGATGCTCGTGACGCTGCCGGCCACTATCCTCGCTGTGGAACTCGGCCGTCTGGATGCCGTTGGCCCAACCGTAGACGCGATCCGCTTCGACACCCTGTTTAGCATCCTGGCGCTGGTGCTGGGGCGCGGCTTTCAGGGGCTGGTGGGGCTGCTGCCGATGGTGTTCGGCGTGGAAGTCGGCGTGCAGCTGACACGGCCGGCCCGCGATCCCGGCCGCGAGCTGCGGGCGGCGCGCTGGATTCCGGCGGCCGTGCTGGGCCTCGTCGTGCTGGGGCTGGCCGTGCTCATCGCCCTGCCCGCGCGCACGCCGCCCATCCTCGACGCGGCGGGCAACCCGGTGCCCGGCAGCATTGCCGAGCTGGCCACCGTCAACATCAACGGCCACGACCACGGCCTGATGATTCGCGGCTATGACACCGACAAGCCCATCTTGCTCTACCTCAGCGGCGGGCCGGGCCAGAGCAGCCTGCCCTGGCCGCGGGTGTTGTTCGACGATCTGTCGCGCGACATGATCATCGTCGGCTGGGACCAACGGGGTACGGGCAAGTCCTACGCCGCCCTCGACCCGACCGACACTCTGACGCTGCAAAGTACCGTCGATGACACCATCGCCGTGACCAACTACCTGCGCCGGCGCTTCGGCCAGGACAAGATCTATCTGCTGGGCGAATCGTGGGGCACGACGCTGGGGGTGCTGGCGGCACAGCAGCGGCCCGACCTCTACCATGCGGTCATCGGCAGCGGCCAGATGGTCAGCCAGCGCGAGACCGACCGGCGGCTGTACTACGACGTGCTGGATTACGCCGAGCGCACGGGCAACGACGCCATGCGCGAGCAGATGCTGGCCTACGGGGAACCACCCTATCAGGACCTGAACGCCTACATCGCCGTCATGGGGTACTACGAACTGCTCTACAAACCCTATACACCGCCGCAGAGTTACATCGAGAAGGGGCAGGCGGCCGGGCTGGGGCCGTGGAATGTGCTGGGCAGCGAGTACAACTTCGTGGAGAAGGTCAACGTCTTTCGCGGCTTTCTGGATATGGCCTCGGTGCTCTATCCGCAGCTGCAGGACATCGACTTTCGGCAGGATGTGCCCCGGCTGGACGTGCCGTTGACTGTGCTGGACGGCGCGGCCGAATTGAGCGCCCGCCGCGACCTGGCGCTGGAATGGTTCGAGCAGGTGGAGGCGCCGATCAAGCGGCTGTACACGTTCGAGAACTCGGCCCATGCCCCGGCCTTCGAGCACTTCGAGGACTTCACGCGGATCATGCGTGAGGAGGTGGTGCCGGAGACGGGCGGGTAACAAGAACAGGGGCAACCCTTGGCGGTTGCCCCTGTTCCGTAAAGAGGTCATTTCCTAAGCAGCAGTATGCCCCATACCAGGAAAGCCAGTTCCACGATAGATGAAACCACGGTGATCGTGTCCAGCGTCCCACTGATGAAGGCGGGTATCCTGCTCGCAAGCAGCAGCCCGAAGACGATCAGCACGGCCTTGATATATGTATCCTTGTTCATCATCCTTCTCCTACCGCAGCAATTCGTCAATGGTGTACTGGTCAGAATTGACAGGCAGGCTGATCAATGTGCCATCATTCGCCATTTGCAGACTGGCCATCATAGACTGGCCCGGGCATCTCTCAGGAACGGCCGTTTCAGGAAATCTGGCACCGGGGGCAGAACGTGAGTGATGATCAGCACGGGAACGCCAGCTTCTCTGGCTACGAGCGCAGCTTCTTCGGGCTTGATATGAGATTCCTGGATATCCTCAGTGATAGAAGATAAGGTTGTTATCCATTATCTTCTCCGGCCTCAGATACCATTTGTGACATCTTATGATTCAAGGAGTCACTGACCATCAAATCAGCCCCCATCGAGTGGTGAATGAGGCTGTCCGAGTAGATCGTGTCACCGGTAATGACGGCGCTCCTGTCTTTGTAATTGACGCGGAAGCCAACCGCCGGAACCACAGGTGGATGGTCCACATTGAAGGCAATCACCTGTACGATCGCCCGCTTCATAGACCACCTCGCTGGACATGAGATCGCTGCCGAGGTCGAATGTGTGCGCCACTGCTCCAAATCCTGAAGGAGGCATAACGTCTGCGACCATGATGCGTCAATTCGATACCCTCGATCGGGTCGATAAGCAGCCACAAATCCGGCCACAACTTCTTCCACGCCCGGTGGGCCATAGACGGACAGTGGTTCGACTGACACCAGCGTTTCCTGTCCAGTGCTGTAACATCAACTCACCGAGATCGCTAATATGGTCTGAATGGTAGTGGGTCAGGAACAGCGCATTGATTGCGCTCAAATTCAGGCCAGTTAGCGCGAGGTTACGCGTGCTACCGGGGCCTGTATCAAAGACCAGCAGCTGATCACCTGCTACCACGACGGCCTGGGGGCCGACACGCTTGGGATCCGGCAGTGGGGCGCCTGTGCCAGTTGTGATGACGCGCAGGGCATCGCCTTCGAAGTACTTCGCATTTGGGTCGGCAGTCACTGCTCTCTTGAACAACCCTTCGATAGCAGAATCCGGCAAGTTGTTCCTGTACCACAAACCACCACCAACGAGGAGACCGGCAGCCCCCGCTGCGGTACCAATCAGGAAGTTCCTGCGGGAAATACCCTTAGCGGAGTTTTCCTCACCAGAATCCTTTTTGGGTTCTGGCGCTTCAACCTCTCGTTTTACCTCGGTCATTTTTGCGTCCTCTGGGCTAAACATGTAACACATTGGTTATCGATACACACGCCATCCACGATGTGGATGACCAGCACATGTTGACAGTTCGTTATGGGGGCCATTGTGTCAGTTCCTCTCCGCCAGCATACGCAGCAGCGTCTGTGCCGTCTCGCCCGATGAATTCTGGTTTTGCCCGGTGACGATATTGCCGTCAACCGCCACATACGTCGCGAAGAAATCGCGGAATGCGGTGTCGCTGACGAAGTTGGCACTCAGCCTGCGCAATTCGGTTTCCGGGTGCTGCGGTGTGATCCCGATGCCGAGTTCTTCAACCTGCTTGTCGGTGACCGCCGTCATCGTACGGCCTTCAACCAGCGGACTGCCGTCGACGTCGGTTGCCATCAGGAAGCCGAGCGCCCCGTGACACACCGAACCTAGCAGAATGTCTTCAGCATGGGCCTCTGAGATCTTCTCACCGAGCACCTGGCTGAAGCCGAGGTCATAGGCCGCGCCCCAGCCGCCAGCCAGCCAGATGATGTCGTAGTCGGTGAAATCCAGGTCTTCGATGCTGAGCGAGTTTTGCGTCTTGTTCTGGGCATCCGCATCATCCAGATAGCGCCGGTCGGCATCTGTGGCCAGCGGCCAGCGCAAACTCACCGGTTCAAAGGGGATTTCACCCCCTTCGATGCTGGCAATATCGACGGTCATGCCGGCATCGAGGAACTCATAGTACGCAATGGTGAGTTCCGAGCCGTAGACACCGGTCGCTACGCCGTCTCCGGGTCGCCCAAGGTATCGTGATTGGTGGCGATGATGAGCGCCCGTTTCCCCTCGAGATCGAATTCTGTCTCTGTCGTAGTCAGGATGTAGTCCTATCCAACTGCAGAATCTGTGGTAGCAGAATGCGACGATAAGCACGATCGCGCCTATCAGTACACCATCCCACCACAAGTAAAGTCTTGTTCATGATATTTACCCATTCCTTTGTGTTTGTTGAATGAATCTCGTGTTTGTGAACTCTAGTTACAGTGTAGAGGGACTGTTGGCCGGACACATCTAGCGCAGGGCAGAATAATGGTTGAAGTAAACGGCGTCGGCATCCCCCAAAAGACATATGCCATAAGTGCAGGGGTGATATCTATAGGTAGACGGTTGTTGGCGAAAAGCCAATTGTGTTACCCTTCAACTAGCATGAACACGAAGCTGCAGATCCCCCAGAAACAAGGCGCATTTCCATCCTTATGGCGGTGGCTAAATGTCAATCCCCCGGTCAATCTCATCCAGCTAATTGTGGGCGGCAGTGTGTTGATTTTGATCTCGGCTCTTTTCGGCCGATCGAGTTCGGTTCCATCCTGGCGGTTTTGGGCCATACTCTTGTTGCTGGGAGCGATCTGGGCGACGGCGCGCGGGATAGCACATCGGTACGGTGAAGCACCCGGCATCAAGATAGCGCTGCTCTGGATTGGCGTTACGCTGGTGCTTGCAGAAGCGATAACCATCGTTTCCGCCGGTGAGTTTCCCCGGATCTTGTATACACTCCTACCAATTATCGCCGTCTTTTGTCTGCCGGGACGCTGGTCACTGGCAATCACCATCGGCTCTCTATTCTGGGTGATGCTCAGCGTGACGCTCTTTCCTATTCCGGAAATCCGTCTGCAGCCCCTGATCATTGCGCTGATCTTCGTGACCTACCTGGGCGGTTATGGCCTCGCCTATGCCCTACTGCAAGAACGGCGTGCCCGGGAGGAGACGCAATATTTGCTGCGCGAGCTGGCCGAAGCGAACGACCAGTTGACGCGATACGCGGCGGAGGTAGCCCAGTTAGCCACGATACGCGAACGAAACCGCATCGCCCGCGAGATTCACGACAGTTTGGGGCACTATCTGACGGTCATTGGCGTGCAGCTGGAAAAGGCGATAGCCTTTGATGCCGTCAACCACGAAGAAGCGTGGCTAGCCGTCAAAGCGGCCAAGGGGCTGACCGATGACGCGTTGACCGAGGTGCGCAGTTCCGTCGGTGCGCTGCGCGAAACAGATGAATCGTTTACCCTCAAGTCGGCGCTGAAAGCCTTGGTGCAGAACATGCGGCAAAGTGGGTTGTCAGTGGATTTGCGGTGGCGTGGTGATGAAGACGGCTTCTCCGAGCAGCAGTTGTTGACCCTGTTCCGCGCCGCTCAGGAAGGGTTAACGAACGTACAGAAACATGCCGGGGCGCAACAGGTGCTGATTGAGGTATCGCTGGACGCGGAAACGGCCGCTCTCCGGCTCGCCGACGACGGCATTGGCTTTGACCGGAAAGCGATACGGAGCGGCGGCTATGGACTTCAAGGTCTCCGCGAGCGTGTCGAACTGGTGCGAGGAGAGATGACGCTGGGTCGTTCACCGGCCGGTGGTGCGCAACTGGTGGTGGTGTTGCCAAAAGAAGGAGTCTCATGAGCGAACCTGTGATTCGGGTACTTATTGCCGATGATCAACTCTTGATGCGGGACGGGTTGGCCTCCTTACTCAACATCCAACCGGGAATCGACGTGGTGGGCACGGCCGAAAACGGCCAGGAAGCGATTGCGGTCGTGACCGACCTGCTGCCTGATGTCGTGCTGATGGATGTGCGCATGCCGGTGATGGACGGCATCGAGGCAACGGCTGAGATTCACCGCCGATTTCCGGAGATCAAAGTGCTGATGCTGACCACGTTCGACGATGAAGCGTATGTGACCGGAGCGTTGCGCGCCGGGGCGTTTGGCTACGTCTTGAAAAACACGCCCGCGCTTGATCTGGCGCAGGCGATTCAGATGGCGCACCGGGGCATGGTGCAACTGGCGCCCTCAGCCGCCGACAAAGTCGCCAAGATGATTGGCGGGGCCCCGATACCCGGGAAGGATATGGGTACGGACAATCCACTGACCAACCTGACCGAGCGAGAGATTGAAGTGCTGCGTCTGGTCGTTCAGGGAGCGAGCAACAGGGAGATTGCTGACAAGCTGGTGATTACGGAGGGAACGGTCAAGTCGCATGTCTCCAATATTCTCAATCGATTCGAGGCGCGGGATAGAACGCAGGCGGCCGTTATCGCGGTCAAGCATGGGTTGCAATAGAATCCTGCTGGGACATATGTCGTAGTCTGGTGACTGCCGCAGTAGTGCACTGCGTGGAGCAAAGCCTATGTTTCAGAAGGGGTGGTACCTATTGTTGGGGCAGGTCACCTCTACCAAAGGAAAGTGATTGATAGGTGTTGAGCGTCACAAGCACCACCATGATGACTGCGATGATCGCTGTGAACTGCGTCGCTGTCTAAGCCTGTGGTGTTCGCCGGCGCGTTTCTTCGCTCTCTGTTCCACGTGTGGGGTTGCGGGAGGCCTCGGCGCCGGGCGAACTGAGCGCCCGCCGCGACCTGGCGCTGGAATGGTACGAGCAGCTGGACGCGCCGCTCAAGCGCCTCTACACCTTCGAAACAGCCGCCCACGCCCCGGCCTTCGAGCACTTCGAGGACTTCACGCGGATCATGCGTGAGGAGGTGCTGCCGGAGATGGGGCAGTAGGCGCCGGTACCCGCCTTGATTCGTTGTGGCCGGGCCGGCGTGGTCGCGTCGCCGCGCCCGGCCATGACGCTCAACTTGTGACATACGTTATACTGTCGGCCGTCGGCCACGCGGTCAGGATTGACCGCGCTACGGTAGCGGTGCACGGGCAAGCTAAGGCCCAGCTAAGTCCCCATTGACACCGCATTTCACCACGATCTATGATAGCTAAAGGTGGGGCCAATCTATTCGGCGCAGTGGCGTCGGGCACACAGGATGCCTGTCTGAGCCCGTAGTTATCGCTGGCGCGTTTCTTCGCTCTCTGTTCCACGTGTGGGGGTTTCGGGAGGCCGGTCCGGGCAATTATGCTGTGGACCCTAACGCCCTTCCCGGGGAGACAATCAAATGAAGCGGCAGATTGGTGAAGGACGGACGGTGCGCCGCAGCGGCGTAGCGTTCTTGTTTGCGTTGCTTATCATCGCGCTGCTCGTGCCCGTTGCCCTTGCGGCACCCAAAACGGCCCGACAGTTGGTCAAAGGGGCGCTGATTGACGGCGCCAATGGATTGGCATTCTCGGCCGACAACAAGTTGATCGTAGCGAGTGTGTTCGGCCGCGAGTTGGTTGTGACCCAGCCGGCAGGGCGCCGGATTCTGGCGCGTTATGGCCCTGAAATCGGCGTCGACGGTTGTGATGATGTGGCTGTCCATCCGGATGGATCCATCTACTGGACAGATATACTGGGCGGGAACGTAGGACGCATTGCGCCAGATGGCACAGTCACTGTGCAGGCCATTGGTCCGGGGATGAACCCGATCACCATTACCGAAGATGGGCGCGTCTTTGCCGCTCAGGCATTCTTTGGCGATGGGCTGTATGAGCTGGACCCGGCGCTGATCGACCCGCCGCGGGTGATCATCCCCGATTCCACCATTCCGCCGTTCCCGACCCAACTGAACGGTTTCGACATCGGACCGGACGGGTATCTATACTCGCCGCGGCCGTTCATGGGCGAGATTGTTCGTGTTGACCTGGCGACCGGTGACATCATCGTGGTGGTCGATGGCCTGCTGGATAAGGGCCCGACAGCGCTCGACTTTGACGCCGAGGGTCGCCCGCATGTCAGCTTCGGCTATACCGGTGAGGTCGCGCGCTTTGACATGTCAACCTGGACCTATGAGGTCATCGCCACGGTGCCCGCGGGCCTGGACAACATGGCCTTCGACAAGTGGGGTCGTCTGTATGTGTCGAATGGTGATGAAGGGTCGGTGGTGCGCATCGGTCGCTCCGGTATGGTTTCCACCGTGAAGCGTCCCGGTCTGATTGCCCCGGGGGGCCTGGCGATTGTCAGCGACGGCAAACCGCGCGAGACGATCTACGTGGCCGATCTGTGGCGGCTCAAGAGCTTCGACAGCCGGACCGGCCGTCTGATCAAGTCGTACCCGGCCACGATGGGCATGGTCGGCGCCAAGACCGTCGCGGTGGCCGGCGATTACCTCGTCCTGTCTTCGTGGATGGATGGGGCCGTCCAGCTATGGGATCCGGCCACGGAGACCGTTGTGGACACCTTCCCCTATCCGTCGCCGCTGAACGCCATCGCGTTTCAGGGTGATCTGATCGTCGCGGACATCGGCATGGGCGCTGTTGTTCGTCAGGACGGCGTGACCGGTGTGCAAGAAGTGTTGGCCGGGGCGCCCGATCTGGCAGTGCCGGCTGGACTGGCGGCGACAGACACCGACCTGTGGGTTGGTGACTGGGCTACCGGCATCGTCTGGCACCTGATTGCCGGTGGTGTTCCCCTATCACCGCCCGTGCCAGTGGTCACCGGCCTGATCATGCCTGAGGGCATGGCCGTGGACAACAACGGCGATCTACTGGTTGTGGAGACCGGTACCCAGCGTCTCCTGCGTGTTGATCCGTTGACCGGCGCAACCGAAACGGCCATCGAGCAGTTGCGGCTGGAGCTGGACGGACATCCAAACTTCGTGCCCACGTGGAACTTCAACGGCGTTGCCGTGGGCAGCAATGGGCGCATCTACGTGACCGAAGACGCGATCAACTCCGTTTCGGCCATCTGGGGCGGCCGGCGGTAATCTGTATTGAGGCTCCACCTTCCATTTCCTGGGACGGGGCCCCGCGAGGGGCTCCGTCTTGTTTTACGCGACGGGACGTGCCGCCGGAAACCTTTCGGAAAGTGCGCCAGATGGCATGCTGCCCCATCAGACTATCAGGTTGCCCTCAGCTGCCCGGCAATCGCTACCTATTGGCCCCCCAACGACCGTTTTTCGATGCGCGCGGCGCGATGAGCTGCATCGAACGATCCTCATCCAGCTTGCGCTATCGGTAGTCGGCCATGCGGTCGGGATTGACCGCGCCCCAAGCAGCGGTTGCCACAGGACGCGATCAGGATCGCCGGCCGCCGGTTCCCAACGCTAGCGCAACACCGCCGGCAGATATAGCTCCAGGACAGGCTCCGGGGGTTCGGGCACCTCAGGAATGGTGGCCGCCCACAACTCATCTACTTCATCAATAGCCTGATCGGCCATATAGACCACCCGGCTGTCGTCAGGGCTGACAGCGAATCGTTCAACGCTGCCGCCTTCAACCAGCGGCCCGCTGAGTTTTTCCGCCTCACCGTTGTCATCAGGTAAGTCACTGTAGAGTTCATAAGCACCCGACTCGTATAGCCCCGCCTTATAGATGATCCGGCTGCTATCGGACGTGATACGAAAGTCGGCGATCTCGCCAGTGACGGCCGGATCGTTGATTTGTTGCGGCTGGCTTATACCGTCCGGGCTAACGCTGTACAGGATGCCGCCTTCTCCGTCAGAATAGGTTACGTACAGCAGGAAGCTGCTGTCCGGTGCGAATTCGAACCAGTCCAAATTCTCATCGGTGCCCAGCGAATGGTTCAGCTTAACAGGTGTGCCGTTGGGCAGCAATACACTGTAGAGCTCGTAGCGATCGTCCACTTCCTGGTCGGCCACGTACAATATGAATACGCCGTCAGGACTGAATCCAAAACCCTGGACGTCGCCATCGGGCGTGAGCGTACCATTTAATTTGACGGGCAGGCCTAGATTCGACACCGACACGGCAAACAGCTCATACTGCTCATCAACCATCTGGTCGGCGCGATAGGCCAGGGTATCGCCCGTGGGACTGAATTGGAACCAGCTCACATTCCCACCTGCGACTAGTGGACTATTCACCTTGACAGGCGCGGCGCTTCCGTCGGTGGGTACCAGATACAGCTCGATCACTTCATCGGTATCCTGGTCGGCAGTGTAGGCTACCCATGCGCCGTTCGGACTGAAAACAAAGTTCTGAACGTTACCGTTGACGGGTAAAGGGGCGTTGAGCTTGGTCGCCGTGCCGCCGCCAATGGGCACAGAGTAGAGCTCGATGACATCATCGGTCGCCTGGTCGGCTGTATACACAACGCGCGTGCTGTCGGGGCTGATGCTGAAGCGCTCGACCTGGCCGCCGGCCACCAGCGGGCCATTTAACTTGGCCTGCGCTCCACTGCCATCGACCGGCGCGCTGTATATCTCCCAGGTGCCGCTGGTGTCTTCCTCCGCGCGATAGACGACATATTGGCTGTCCTCGCTGAGCAGATAGTAGTGAAGCCGCGCGTTTGAAATCGCTGTTGTGTTCAGCAGGACCGGCGAGCTGCTGCCGTCCACCGCCGCGCTGTAGAGTGCGTCCGGCTCGCTGTTCACCTGCGCTTTGAAGACCGCCCACGCCGCATCGGCCGTTACGCCCAAATCATACAACGTATAATCGCTGGACAGGCCCTGGCTCAGGCGGGTGGGGATGGCACCGCCGTCGAGGGGCACGCGGTAGAGATCGTTGCGGTCGAGCCGGGTATGGTCGGCCAGATACAGAACGTATTGACTGTCACTTGTGACCTCAAATTCCCAAATATCAGCGCCGATGGCCAGCGTCCCGTTTAACTTCACGACTGGCCCGGGCGCGGCTACCGGTGCCCGGTACAGTTCATTTACACCACTCGTATCCTGGTCAGCCACGTAAACGACGTGATCGCTGCCGGACGAGATGTCATAACGGTTGACCCGTCCGCTGGCCGCGAGAACGCCGTTGACCTTGGTCACGCTACCGCCGGCGAGAGGCACCCGGTAGAGTTCGTTGCCAGCGGTCGTGCCTTTGTCCGCCAGATAAATTACGCGACTGGCATCGGGACTAATGAGGAAGCTGTTAACCTGCCCTCCGGAGACCAGTGTTGCGTTGAGCTTGGTCGGCGTGCCTCCGGCAATCGGAACGCTATACAGCTCGTTTCGGGTCGCTGACTCTTGCGGTCCGCGGTAGACGACCCGGCTGCTGTCTGGGCTGACGACGAAGTCATAGAGATAGCCGCTGCCCACCAGCGTCGCATTCAACTTGATCGATGTGCCGCCGGTGAGGGGGACACTGAATAGCTCTTGCAAACCGTCTGTCTCCTGGTCGGCTATATAGACAACTCGGCTGCTGTCGGCGCTGATCTGGGCGTCCCAGACCCAGCTCACGTCACCGCCCGGAACCAGGGGTGGGTTGAGCTTGACTACCGTACCGCCGACAATGGGAACGCTGTAAAGCTCATCCACGTCATTCGTATCCTGATCGGCCAGATAGACCACACGCTGGCTGTCTGGGCTGATGTAGAACGAGCCGCCAAAGCCAACGTTTCCGCCGGCCACCAGAGTACTGTTCAGCTTGATGGGTCCACCACTAAGGTCGAGAGGCACGGCATATAACTCATTGACATCATTCGTGTCTTGGTCAGCCAGGTATAGAACCCTTGAACTGTCCGGGCTGAATTTGAAGTAGGACACACTGCCCCCGGCGACCAAGGTGCTGTTTAGCTTGACCGGTCCGGCGCTTCCGTCAATTGGGACCCGATAGAGTTCGACGACGTTGTCGACTGTCTGGTCAGCCGAATAGAGTAGATATTGGCTGTCGGGGCTGATCTCGTAGCTATAGGTGTCGCCGCCGACCGGTAGCGGGCCGTTCAGCTTAACGGCCGCTGCGCTGCCATCCACGGGCACGCTATAGAGTTCAAAGACCTCGTCGGTATCCTGATCGGCACGATAGACGACGCGGCTGCCGTCAGGGCTTATCTTGAATCCGCCGGAATACATGGGCAGACCGCCGTCATCGATCATCTCACCGCTGAGTTTTGTCGGGGAGGCACTTCCATCCAGGGGTGCGCTGTACAGTTCGCGGACATCCCGCGTGTCCTGGTCGGCGCTGTAGACGACATGGGCGTTGTCGCCGCTGATAGCGTACTCCTCGATGTGTTGACCCCGGTTCGGCAGAGCGCTAACCTTCAGCGCTTCCTGGCTGCCGTCAGTCCGCACGGAGTAGAGCTGGATGACCTCGGCAATCTCCTGGCTGGCGTAGTAAACCGTATATATGCCGTTGGCACTTATCTTGAATTCATGGACATCGCCGCCGATCGGCAGAGGGCCATCGGTGCTCAGCCTGTAATAAGTTTCCGGCTCGGTGGGGGCGGCCGAAATAACTGAGACAACGCCGGTCAATAGGGCTACGATCAGCCCCCAACGCGCCGGATGGATTCGTCGCAGTACGTTCTGGGACATGGCAAACTCCTTCAGGCTTCAGCCATACGGGCTTAAGTCAGACATAGCGATTGCTCGGACAAGGGTGTATATGTGTCAGACGGTGCCTGGACGTTGGGAGTGCGACGAATGGCAATGGAGACGCCAAGAACACGCCACAAATTGAGCAGTGTTCACAGTATAAGTGCAGTTGTCATCTTGTCAATACAGGAATTAGCCAATTAGCCAATCCGCTATGGCTGGCGGTCCTTAGTGCCCAAGCCAGCACGGCTGTCGGTCAAATGAGCGTATAGACGACACCAGCAAATTTGTCAACACGTCCGACGGCGCCCCCCGATGGATCGCGTTGTACCGGGCCGTCATGGGGCGCGGTGCACCGGATCCACCATCGCTGGTCCGCTGCAAGAAGACACAGCATCACCTGCTAATTCCTTAAGTCCATCACCCCCAATCCAATATCTTAAGCTTCCAACCTACCATAATCACTGGAGTCCTAGACCGCCTGTGCTATACTGGCGGCCATGTTGGGCAATGCATCCAATGGGGCCGGGGAGCAGCAGAGCCAGGCCCACCACCCCTTCGTCCATCTGCACGTGCACAGCGAGTTCTCGCTGCTCGACGGCCTCAGCCGCATCGACCATCTGGCCGCGCGGGCCCAAGCGTTGAATCAGCCTGCGCTGGCCCTGACTGACCACGGCACGATGTTCGGCGCGGTGCCGTTCTATTTCGCCTGCAGGAAAGCCGGCGTCAAGCCCATCATCGGCGTCGAGACCTATGTCGCCGCACGCGGCATGACCGACCGCGACCCGCAGCTCGACCGCGAACGGTCGCATCTGCTGCTGCTGGCCGAGAACCAGACCGGCTATCTCAACCTGCTGCAAGATCGCCAGCGCCTCGCAGCTCGACGGCTACTACTACAAGCCGCGCATCGACCTCGACTTCCTGAGCCGCCACAGCGAGGGCCTCATCGCCACCACCGGCTGCATGGCCGCCGAGGTGCCGCGGGCCATCGCCCAGGGCAACATGAAGAAAGCCCACACGATGATGGGCAAATACCTCGACATCTTCGGCCCCGAACGCTATTTCATCGAAGTGCAGGAGCACAGCATCCCCGAGCTGAGCGACATCAACAAGGTGCTCATCAAGGACATGCAGCCGCGCTACAACCTGCGCTTCCTGGCCACCAACGACGTCCACTACACCGCGCCGGAAGAGGCCGCCCCCCACGATGTGCTGCTGTGCATCCAGACCGGCTCGCTGGTCAGCGACGAAAAGCGGCTGAAGTTCAGCGACGACGGCTACTACCTCAAGTCCTATGAGGAGATGGCCGCGCTCTTCGGCCACATCCCCGGCGCGCTGGACAACAGCCTGCTCATCGCCGAGATGTGCGATGTCGATCTGGACACCCAGGGCTATCACCTGCCGCTGTTCGACGTGCCCGAGGGCGACGACGCCGAGTCCTACCTGCGCCGACCTGTGCGAAGAGGGTCTGACCTGGCGCTATGGCGCGGAGCGCGTGGCCACCGACCCGGTCGTGCGCGACCGGCTGGAGCACGAGCTGCGCATCATCAACCGCATGGGCTTCGACACCTACTTCCTCATCGTCTGGGACCTGTGCGAATATGCCCGCGCAGGCCGACATCTGGTGGAACGTGCGCGGGTCGGGCGCGGGCTCGGTCGTGGCCTATACGCTGGGCATCACGGGCATCGACCCGCTGGCCAACGGCCTGATCTTCGAGCGCTTCCTGAACCCCGGCCGCGTCTCCATGCCCGACATCGACCTCGACTACCCCGACGACCGCCGCTCGCGAGATGGTCGAGTACACCGTGCGCAAATACGGCCAGGACAAGGTGGCCCAGATCATCACCTTCGGGACGCTGGGCGCGCGGGCGGCCATCCGCGATGTCGGCCGGGCGCTGGACATCCCCCTGTCCGATGTGGACGCCGTGGCCCGGCAGATTCCGGCCATCCCCGGCAAGCCGGCCAAGATCGACAACGTGCTGGAAAAAGGCCACGAGTTCTATGTGCCCGATCTGGCCGAGCAGTATCAGAAAGACCCGCAGGTCCACAAGCTGCTGGACACCGCCCGCCAGCTGGAAGGCGTGGCCCGCCATGCGTCCAGCCATGCTGCGGGGGTCATCATCTCCGATCGGCCGTTGGTGGAATACGTCCCCCTGCACAAGCCCACCAGCGGCGAGGCCGGGCTGGGCGGCATCAACTCCATCACCCAGTGGCCGATGGAGATCGTCGAGAAGATCGGCCTGCTGAAGGTCGATTTCCTGGGCCTGAGCACCCTGACCATCATGCGCCGCGCCGCCCAGCTTATCGAGGAGCGCCACGGCATCCGCTACACGATGGACAACATCCCCTACGACGTGGGGCATGTGGGCCCGGACCCGACCAAGCCGATCGAGGACGCCTTCGCCATGCTCGGCCGCGGCGACGTGCTGGGCGTGTTCCAGGTCGAGGGGTCGGGCATGCGCAAGCTGATGATGAACATGAAGCCGCAGCGCTTCGACCACATCATCGCCGCCATCTCGCTGTTCCGCCCCGGCCCGATGGAGAATATCCCCGAATACATCAGGCGCATGCACGCCGCGCTGGACGGCGATATGAGCCTGATCACCTATCATACGCCGGAGCTGCAGCCCATCCTGGAAGAGACCTACGGCATCATCGTCTACCAGGAGCAGATCATCCGCGTGGCGGCCGATCTGGCGGGCTATGAGCCGGGCGAAGCCGACATGATGCGCAAGGCGGTGGCCAAGAAGAAGCAGGACTTGATGGATGAGCATCGCACCAAGTTCACCGACGGCGCGATGGCCCGCGGCGTATCGCGGGACGTGTGCGACAAGATTTGGGGCGACATCGAGTTCTTCGCTCGCTACGGATTCAACAAGGCCCACGCCGCCGACTATGCCGTCATTTGCTGCCAGACCGCCTATCTGAAGGCCCATTATCCGGTCGAGTACATCACCGCCCTGCTGACCGTCGAGCGCGACAACAGCGAGAAGCTGGCCAAGTACATCGCCGACGCCCGCCGCCTGGGCATCCAGGTGGCTACGCCCAGCATCAACGAGGCCATGCTCGACTTCGCCATCGAAGACAACGACGGCCAATCGACCATTCGCTACGGCCTGGCGGCCATCAAGAACGCCGGCGAGGGCGCCGTGCAGCTCATCGTCGACGAGCGCGCCGCCAACGGCCCCTTCCGCAACCTGAGCGATCTGTGCGAGCGGGTAGATTTGCGCAAGGTGGGCAAGCGGGCGCTGGAGTCGATGGTCAAGGTCGGCGTGTTCGACGGTTGGGGCACCCGGCCGCAGTTGCTCGACGCGCTGGACCGCATCATGGGCCACAGCGCGAGCACCCACGCCGCGGCCGATGTGGGCCAGATGACGCTGTTCGAGATGATGGGCAACGCCGGGGCGCCGGTGGCCGCCGAGCTGCTGCGCCCGGACAGCGCCGTGCCGAAAATTGAGAAACGCGACCTGCTGGCGTGGGAAAAGGAATTGATCGGGCTGTATTTGTCCGAGCATCCGCTGGAGCGCAAGCTGGGGGCGCTGCAGAGCTTCGTCAACGCCGCGTCGAACGACCTGGACGCCAACTGGAACGGCAAGCCGGTGGCGCTGGTGGGGGTGGTCAACGCCATTCGCACCCTGACCACCAAGAAGGGCCAGCCGATGGCCTTTGTCACGCTGGAGGACCTGGAAGGGACGATCGACATCGTGATGTTCCCGCGCACCTGGAAGCAGTACCGCGACAGCGTGCAGGCTGACCAGATTTTACTGGTGCGTGGCACCGTACAGGCTGAGGACCAGAACGTGTCGGTCATTGCCAACAGCGTCCACAGCAACCTGACCGTAGCCAGCGACGCCGACCGGCAGCGGCTGTCTAGCGAGTTTCATGATGTGTCCCGAGACCAATCCCCAGACCTGACAGGTCTCGGAAGACCTGTCAGGTCTAGTGCCCCACCACCCCCACCGGACGACGACTGGTTGCCCCCGGCCGACGACAACTGGATGGGCGACGCGCCGGTGATTCTGGAACCGCCGCCGCGCCTGGAGCTGAGGGCCGAGCCGGTTCTGGCCGCAGACGACATCGAGACACTGGTGCCCGCCAGCCCCGACGATGACGACCCGGACGACACGCCGCTTGCGGCCGAAGTGGACGACACGCCGACCCCCGCCGTGGCCAACACGCCGGAGCCAGTGCCGACGCCACCCCGCCCTCGGCCGCGCCGGTATATGCCGCCCCGACCAACGGCGCCGTCGCCAATGGGACCAACGGAACCACCAGTGATTCCGGTAGCCGCCACGCTGCCCCGGAACCGGTCCATAGCCATACCGCCAATCCCGGGGCCGCACCGCCGCCGCCTATTACCACCTACGCACCCCTGAGCAATGGGTCCCACAAACTGCTGGTCGTCGAACTGAAGGCGTCGGGCAACTGGAAAGAGGCCTGCCGCCAGACGATCAAGCTGGCCGAGCGATTCGACGGCGACGCCGGGCTTAGCGTACGGCTGGCCGGGCAGGGTCTGGTGATGGACTTCCCCAACCAGCGCACCGAGTCCTGCGCCGAGCTGATCGAGGCGCTGGAGCGGCTGCCGGGGATCATTAAGGTGTTTGAGCTGTAGGTGGTCAAGATTCAGTCAGGATTGACCGAGCTACAATCGGTTCGTCGGTCGCTACCAGTAGACCCCCACCCCCGAACAGGCGATAATAGACGCGACACATTGTTCTACTAGCCTTTCGGAGGTTTCCCATGTCCCATCGTTACGCAGTCCTCGGTAGTGGCCGGCAAGGAACGGCCGCTGCCTATGACATCGCCCAGCACGGCGACGCCGAACTCATCCTCGTGGCCGATGCCGACCTGGCCCAGGCCCAGCGCGCGGCCGATCGCGTCAACCGGCTGTCCGGCCGGCCGGTGACCGAGGTAGCCCTGATCGACGTCCGCGACCGCGACGCCGTGGTAGCCCTGCTGACCGGTAACGGCATCGAGGCGTTCGTCTCCGGCGTGCCCTACTTCTTCAACATGGACCTGGCCCACGCCGCCATTGCGCGCCGGAGCCAGCATGGCCGACTTCGGCGGCAACACCGACCAGACCCGCCGCCAGCTGGCCCTCGACGCGGAGGCCAAAGCCGCGGGCATCACCCTGACGCCCGACTGCGGCCAGGTGCCGGGGCTGGGCAATTCGCTCTGCGCCTACACCATGAGCCTGTTCGACGAGACCCACGACCTGATCATGTACGACGGCGGCATCCCGGCCGACCCGGTCCCGCCGTGGAACTACATCCTGACCTTCAACATCGAGGGGCTGACCAACGAGTACTTTGGCACGACGGTCTTCATCCGCGACGGCGAGCTGCTGGAGATGGAGTGCTTCAGCAACGAGGAGTATGAGCTAGTCGACTTCGGCGAGCCGATCGGCGTGCTGGAGGCGTTCACCACGGCCGGCGGCACCAGCACCATGCCGTGGACGTGGGCGGGCAAGCTGCGCACGCTGCAAAACAAGACCATCCGCTGGCCGGGTCACTTCGCCCAGTGGCAGGCGTTCAGCGATGCCGGGCTGATTGAGCTGGAGCCGGTGGCGGTCGATGGGCAGATGGTGGTGCCGCGCCACGTACTACACGAACTATTGGGGCCACAGATCTATGCCCAGCCGGAGCGACAAGGACCTGGTCATCGTGCGCATCATCGGCCGGGGCATCAAGGACGGCCGCGAGCGGGAAGTTGTGGTCGATCTGTTCGACCGCTACGACGAGGCCACCGGCTTCACAGCCATGGAGCGCACTACCGGCTGGCATGCGGCCATCATCAGCCAGGCCCAGGCCCGCGGCGAGACCCCGCGTGGCGGTGTGCCGGTGGAGCTGGCCGTCTCCGGCCCGGCCTTTGCCGAGGCGCTGGCCAAGCGCGGCTTCGATCTGCAGGTAAAGTGGGCTGATTAGCGAGAGTAAGCGCAAAGTACGTAAAGTGCATAGTTTACGCAAGTCGCTTTGACTGGTAGGTGAGTGGTGGATTTAGCGCCAAGGCGTAATAGCGCAGAGGCGCGAAGGGGACAAGATTTCTTCTATTTCTTGGCGTCTTGGCGTTAAGTCTCTGCCTCTATCCGCGTCATCGGCATTCGATTCTTCTCCGCTGTGGTAACACCGTTAGCCGGCAAGTGCTAGTGGGCGAATCTCGTGCTTGGGGCGATTGAGAGCCAAGTCATAGTTCGCCTGCAGGTTGAGCCAAAACTGAGGCGTGGTCCCAAAAGCACCCGCCAATAGCCATGCTGTCTCCGGCGTGACACCTCGTTTGCCTCGAACCAATTCATTGATTCGTTGCGTTGGAATGCCTAAGTGCTTGGCCAGGGAGACTTGCGTCAAGCCCATGGGGATTAAGAATTCTTCTGCCAGAACGACACCGGGATGCGTCGGAATACGATTTTCAGGAATCATGGTATGGCCACCTTCAATGATAATCTATCACCTGGACGTCATGGGCGTTACCGTTCTCCCAACGAAAAACGATGCGCCACTGTTTGTTAATGCGAATGCTATAGAACCCTTCCCACTCACCGCGAAGCGCTTCAAGACGATTGCCTGGTGGCGAACGCAAATCAATCAAACTTTGGGCTGTATTGAGCACATCAAGCCGAACCAGCGTGCGGTGCAGGGTATCCGGTGGAAATCGTCGCACTCGACTGGTTTTTCGCCCGTGAAACAGGTCCGCTGTTGCTTCATCACCAAACGAGACAATCATACACAGGATTATATACTTACACGGATACCGTGTAAACAAGATTGCACGGCTCTCCTCAGCTACTCCATCCGCATCTCAGCATCTTGTCATTGGATCTCTTTAAGGGAAGTTTGCGTCAAGGCGCAGAAACGCGAAGGGGGTCAGGCGACTTCTTTCCCTTCGCGTCCTCGCGTCTGAGCGTTAAGCCGTTTCTCCCATCCGTCCGCATCTACCCCATCGGCGTCATCCGCGTTCGATTCTTCATTCCCCCTCCTTGCCCAAGCCCTCGGACCTGAAGCCCGGCGTTAAACTCGCTTGCCCCCTCACCTATTTGACTTTATACTGTCGATCTTAACCGAGGTTAACTTGGACTGTGCAGGCCCGGATGAATAACTTGGCGCCGTCAGCCAATCTGGAAATCCACGACCTCAGCCCCGACCCAACGGCTGAGTGGCAGCGCCTGCTGCGCTTCGTCGGCCTGAGCCACGACGACAAACAGGCCATGGCCCGCACTGTTGAAACCCTCATGCGCCGCGCACCCGACATGGTCGTCGGCACCTATGCCCACCTGCAATCCGTCCCGGAGACGGCGGCCGTGCTGGGCTGGGAAGGCGGCGCCGACGAAGTTCATCTGGAAGAGCGCCGCCGCTTCTTTACCGTCTGGCTGGCCCGCGTATTAGGCATGGACACCAGCGACGAGTTTGCCGCCTATCTGTTCCGCGCCGGGACCTACCACGCCGGGCACGGCCCGCGCCACATCCACGTCCCGCCCGCCTATGTCACGACGTCCGTCGGCCTGATGGGGGCCGCCTTTGCCCGCGCCATGGCCGAGGCCGAGCTGCCCGGCGCTGTCGTCGCCCCGGCGCTGGCCGGCTGGACGAAGTATCTGTCAGTCCAGTCGCACCTCATGGACATGGGCTACCACGCCGCGGCCGAATTCCATCGCGGCCGCTTCCCGGTCACGTTTACACTCTACGGCCGTCTGCGCCACAAGATCGGCCGACGCACCCTCACCGCCCGCGCCGACAAAGGTGACACACTGGAGGCGCTGCTGCGCGCCTTCTTCAACTATGTACCCGACCTGCGCGCCGACTGCCTGCAGCCCGTCTGGCGCGACCACGAGCCGGAGGACGGATCGTGGATTGAGGTGTATCAGACGTATGTCCCCGCGCCCGGCGGCTGGCGCTTTCTGCTGAACGGCCGCAATGTATTCTTTGGCAACGGGCTGGCCACGCCGGTCGGCCCCGACGATGTCATCAGCATCTTCCCGCCGGGGAGATGATCCTGGCTATGACACACATGCCCATGAGGAGGTAAGACCCCTAACAAGACCCACAACACCCAAACTAACGTTTGTTGTAGAACGAGAAGTGGCTATAGGCCAAAAGATTAGACAGCCTAGAACCTAGGAAGGAAGAAAACAAACATGGAAATGGGAGGCTTTGCTGACCGGATCGCCCATGTCGACCTGACGGCGGGCACGATCGAGTATCAAGAACATCCCCGAAGAGTGGGCGCGCAAGTACATTGGCGCCCGCGGGCTTGGGCGTGAAGTACGTCTTTGAGAACGGCCCCAACGTCGACCCGCTTTCACCCGAAAACATCTTGTGCTTCATGAACGGCCCGCTGACCGGCACCGCCGGCCAACATGAGCGGCCGCATGGCCGTCGTCACCAAGTCGCCGCTGACGGGCACCGTGACCGACAGCCACCACGGCGGCTGGTCGGCCGCACGCCTGCGCTGGGCCGGCTTCGACGGCCTCATCTTCAAGGGCAAAGTCGGAGAAGCCAGTCTATCTCTACATTGAGGAAGACACGGCTCGAACTGCGCGACGCCTCCGACGTGTGGGGCAAGGGCGTGCACGACACGGTCAAGCACTTCCAGGACATGTACGGCGAGAAGGACCTGACCGTCATCGCCATCGGCCCGGCCGGCGAGAACCTGGTCCGCTTTGCCTGCTGGGTCAATGAAGATGACCGGGCCAGCGGCCGCGGCGGCACGGGCTGTGTCGGCGGCAGCAAGAACCTGAAGGCCGATCGTGATCAAGGCCAAGAAGAAGATGCCCCGACCGGCGAACCAAGATGCCTGGAAGAAGGCCCACGACCGCGCGCTGGCCGTCATCATGGACGAGGCCAACATCACCAGCCCCCGCAAGGGCGGTCTATCGCTCTATGGCACCAATGTGCTGATGAACATCACCAACACCATGGGCGCGCTGCCGTCCTACAACGGCAAGGTGACGGCCTACGGCGACGAGTGCGAGAACCTGAGCGGCGAGCACGTCTATGACACCATCCTGGTCGACCACCCGACCTGCCATGCCTGCCCCGTGGCCTGCAAGAAGGAAGTCGAACTCACCGAGGGTCCCTACAAGGGCCTGCACATGGAGAGCGTCGAGTATGAGTCGGCCTGGGCGCTGGGCGCCAACTCCGGCCATCACGACATCAACTCCGTGGTCAAGATGATCGACCAGTGCAACGACTACGGCATGGACACCATCGAGCTGGGCAACGCCTTCTCCACCTACATGGAGTGCAGCGAGAAGGGTTACATGAACGGCGACGCCCACGCTGGCCTGGGGCGACTACGACCGCATGGTCGAGCTGGCCGAGATGATCGCCCACCGCGAAGGCGTCGGCGACATGCTGGCCGAAGGCCCGGCGCGCTTTGCCGCCGCCATCGGCCACCCGGAAGTCAGCAACACGGTCAAGGGCCAGGGCATCCCGGCCTACGATCCGCGCGGTCTCAAGGGCATGGGCATTGCCTACGCCACCAGCAACCGCGGCGCCTGCCATCTGCGCGCCTACACGCCCGGCGGCCGAGCTCAACCTCATGCCGTTCAAGTCGGTCTACAGCGACCCGCTGGACTGGACCGACAAGGGCGAACTGACCAAGGTCTTCCAGGACGTGCACGCGTTCTCCGACAGCCTCGACCTGTGCAAGTTCAGCGCCTTTGCCATGGGCATGGACGAGTACGTGGCCCAGTACGCGGCCTTCTGCGGCATCGAGTTCACAGTGGAAGACGGCCTGATTGCCGGGGAGCGCATCTATAACCTGGAGCGCTACTACAACAACCTGGCCGGCTATGGCGAAGGCAGCGACTATCTGCCCTACAAGTTCACCCAGGAACCGTCGACCATGCCCGGCTCCGAGGGCCAAGTCTGCGAGCTGGAGTACATGCTGGCTGACTACTACCGTCTGCGCGGCTGGGAGAACGGCGTCGTGCCGGAAGCCAAGCTGCGCGAGCTGGAGATTGTGGCGATGACTAGCGTTCAGAAACTCGGTTTCTTTGGAAAACCAAGTTTCTACCGGAAAAGGCGTTGCCCATTGCGAAGGGCAGCGCCTTGTTTTTGGGAGTGCGCTGTCCCCTGCGCCCGCAGAGGTCCGCCGCAGGCCGGGCTGGGCTGTTGACGCACCCGGTTAGGTTCTCAGGGTGTGACCGCGCCGTTGCCATCAGCCGCGAACGGCCGTCTACAGTTCGGCCGCCAGGAACGCGAACGGTTCGGCCGCCTCAAATTGGCCGGCGACATTCCCGGCGTAGATCGCATCGCCTGTCAGCGTCAGCTTCATCACCGGCGCGCCGGGCGAGAAGTCCAGATCGGCCAGATCCACCCAGAAGACGTTGGGGGCGCGGGTCGATTCAAAGTAGTAGCGCCGGTTCTTGTGGTCCGACACACTGCGCCACAGCGTGGTGGAGATGTTGGGCTGGTCCGGCGTGCTGATTCCGCGCGGCACCGACACATTGCGAATGACCGAAAACGCCGTCGCCACCGCCTCATGAATGTCGGCTGTCTGGGGCACCGCTTGGATGTAGAACGAAGCGCGCACAAAGCGATCGGCCGCGCGGTTGGTCCCTGGCAGCATCGTCAGACCGCCGATCTGCTCCCAATACCGGTTGAGCGCCAGCTGCTCATCATAGACCGGTGAATTGGTCATCACCTGAAACTCGGGCCCGTGGTGGATGATGAGCTCGCCGTCGATATACTCAAAGATGGCACTGTCGCCCGTCGGATCGCTGATCGCCAGATGGACCGTTCCCGCCTTGCCGTCCGGCGAATTCACGGCGACAACGAAGAACGGCTCCTGGGTCAGCGCCTCAACCGCCTCGGCCACCGTCGCGAAGCTGTCCAGCACAACCTGCGCCCACTCGGCGATGCTCAGGGCCGGCCTGGTGCCCGCATAGACCGCCGGATCGCCGTAGTCCGATTCGCTCAGGTAGAGTAGGTTGGCGACCAGCCCTGCTTCGTTCATACCGTCGGCGCTGCCCGCGTCGAACGCCGCCGCCACCAGGCTGCCGTATTGGGCTGTCCATTCCAAGCCGCCGGGCTGCACCGCCCCGACGCGCGCCATGCCGCGGGGGAAGACCCACAGGTTGCTCCCCAGATCATTGACCCAATCCATGCTCCGCAAGGTAATAACGATGTCGTCGAGTCCACGGTAAACTGCTCTGGTACACATGTTCGTTCATCCTCCGGTATGGGGTTCGTGTTCGGCCGCTATGCCAAAATTCCGGAAGGATGCTACTGAGTTTCAGGGGCAGTTTCAAGCACAACGGCGCCGTTTTCAGCCCCGAACGACGCGGCGTGACAACACATCTCAACCAACCGGCCGGGCGAGGATCTAGCCGGAGGGTTTCGACGCATCCATCAAGATGCGACCGCAGGCTACGGACAAGCCACCACCCCCTGCGCCCACAAACACCCGCCGCAGGCCGGGGCCGGGCTGTCGAAGCAGTCGGTCAGGTTCTCCTCCGACACCTCGCAGCCGCCGCACGTGGCGCAGGGGGCGAAGGCGAAACTGTGGACGCGCTCGCGGTAGGCCACGTACTCCGGGTCCAACCACAGGCCCATATGAAGAACGCCGAAGCAAAGAAGGTCTTCGAACTGCTGGCACGTGAAGAGCGCGAGCATGCCGAATGGTTCTACAATGTTTATCCCGGTGACGACATCACCGATCTGCAGGAATTTCTCAACTCCAGCGCAGACAAGGACTCGGACTGGATGAAAGAGCTGAACGAAGTCAAGGCCGAAACCTTCAACGAGCGCAAGGCGATGGAACTCGCCATGGAAAAAGAAAAGAACCTCGCTGAGCACCTGCGTGCCCTGGCCGGAAAAATCGAAAATCCCGAGGTTCGCAAAGTTTTTGAAGAAAACGCCAAGTCGACCGACCATCATTTCCAGATCATCGAGTCCGAGTATGCCCGCCTGATGGGGATGGTCCACGAAACCGACATCGATACCTTTGTACGCGAATAACTCCCTTTGATATAAGACACAAAAGCCGGTGCCCCTTGTGGCACCGGCTTTTTCTTTGCAACACCCCGCTCTGTTCCTCTAGGCCACCATCAACCTTGCTTTATGCAAAACCATCACGCAACCAGGCCGGTACTTCACCAACCACCATCACGAGTCAAAGCAGACGTCTGTCCGCCACACGATCCCGGCCGACATTCTCCGTCATTTGACAACCGTCAAATAGCTTTATAACGCGATATCGCACCAAGCATGTGCTTGCCACAGGCATGGCCAGGAACCCTTTATCAGTTATTTTTTCTCTTAATACAGTAACTTATATATATAACCATATATATTGGCATAGATTGTGTAATTAGAATATTCAAAGAACAATATTTACATGGTCTCATGAACCCGCTTTGAGAGGCCGTCGCGGATAAGAACCCAATAACAAAAACCAACACACGGAGGAGCCCAGATCATGAAGAAATTTGTCAAACCAGTACTTTTCCTGACCCTTGCAGTTTTCATCGCCACCTCGGCCATGGCTGCTGAAGGGGGCAACCCGCGCAAAGGCAAGCACCTGTTCAAAAAGACCTGCAAGTCCTGCCATGCCGCTGACGGCGCCGGTGGCGAAGTCACCCCGATGACCAAGACCCAGGCCCAGTGGGACCGTCTCTTTGACAAGAAAAAGCACGACGAAGAAGCCTGGAAGGGTCTTTCGGAGCAGGACCTGAAGGACATCCAGCAGTTTCTCTACGACCATGCTGCTGATTCGCCCCAACCACAGACTTGCGGCTAATTAAAATATCACCACTTTAATTTTTGGAGGCAAAACGATGAAGAAATTCCTTCTCCTGGTCATGGCAGCACTCGTGGCCTTTCCTATGTCCGCTTTTGCGGCAACTTCCGAAGAAGCGATGATGGCGGAGCTGCAGAAGCAGATCGCCGACCTGAGCGAAGAGCTCGAAGATCTCTCCGACCGTCTCGACGGCGCCGAGCGTCACTCGACCCTCGACCGCATCGAGTTCAGCGGCGACCTGCGCAGCAAGGCACACAGCATCCACTACCAGGATGTGACGTTCAACCCGGGCATCAATGTCGACTTCCAGGACTTCTTTGAGAAGTTGGCTCCGGCGACGGGTGGGACACAAACGGGCCCTCTCGGTGGATTTGTCGGTTTGAACCCCATGAACCCCGACTATCAGGATCTGGATGGGAACCCAGTCGATACTGGTATCCCAGGTTTCACAGGCGATGGGATTGCTGATTTTGGCGGCTTCATGGCTCCGGCCGACCCAAGGTACGTCAATATCTCAGCCCTCGACAGCATGTTTGCCAATCTTTACAATACTGACCCAATCGCATACCAGACATTATTTGGTAACTTTATGAACTGGGCAGGCGGCGGCATGATGGGTGCGGGCGTAGGTGCTTTCCCCCTCGCGATCAAACCCGACACCTACGACATCAACAACGACATCCTCTACAGCACCCGTCTGCGCCTGAACATGAAGGCCAAAGTGTGGGACAACGTCAAGTTCGCCGGCCGCCTGGTCATGTTCAAGAACTGGGGCGATTCCACCGGTTCCAAGGTGTTCGACTCCTGGAACGCCTTCACCATGGACGGCACCAACAGCGGCAGCACCTCCGGCGACTGGCTGCGCGTCGACCGTGCCTACTTCGACTGGAGCAACATTGCCGATTCCGGCTTCTACGTCTCGATCGGTCGTCGCCCGTCGACTTACGGTCCGCCGACCCATTTCCGCGAGAACGAACTGCGCGGCGGCACCCCGACCGGCAACGTCATGAACCTCAACTTCGACGGCATCACCATCGGTCGCAACATCGAGGACTGGACCGGCATCGAAGGCATGGTCGCGCGCTTCTGCTACGGCCAGGGCTTCGAATCGGAATGGGGCAACGGCGAGCTGTTCAACGAGCTGGACAAAATCAAGGACACCCATTTTGCCGGCTTCAACCTCGACCTATATAACGACGGCACCAACTTCCTGCAGACGACCGCTTTCACCGCCCAAGGCATCAACGACGGTTTCAAGGGCACGATCGCCTTCCCGAACCAGTATGCCGCGCTGTTCGCGCCGACTCTGAACAAGGACATCCAGAAGTTCCCCAACTTCAACTTCGTCACCCGCGTCCAGCCCAGCACCGAGATCGGTGACATGAACCTGGCCGGCCTGGTCTTCTCCCGTGAAGAGGATAACGGCATCAAGTGGTTCACCTCTGCCGGTTGGACCCAGATGCGTCCCAACGGCGAAGCCGGTATGTTCGGCGGCATGGGCACCGACGCGGTGTTCCAGGCCAAGCTGAGCACGGACGGCACGGAAGTCATGTTCGTCCCGGCCACCGCGGACGAAGATAAGAACCGTAACGGTTACGGCTTCTACGCCGGCGTGCAGATTCCTGCACCGAAAGGCAAAGTCGGTCTCGAGTACAACTACGGCTCCAAGTACTGGACGCCCTTCACCCAGGCTCAGGATGACGTGATCGGCAGCAAGCTGGCGACCCGCGGCCATGTCGGTGAAGCCTACTACATCGTCGACATCAACCCGCGCATGTCGATCAAGCTGAGCGGCATCTACTACGACTTCGAGTACACCGGCAGCGGTTCTCCGGTCGGCAAGCCGAAAGATATCGACGACGTCAAGGACGGCAAAGAATATTCCCTGCTGCCCGCCATCGATACGGCATACGATCTGAATGCTACCGTAACAGTACAGTTCTAAGTTTTGCAGTTCCCGGGGGAGAGGTTCGCCTCTCCCCCATTATTTGCGTCTATTAATCAATATATTAATATATTGTGTTGAGTTGCACAGACCACGATCCCTGATAAACATTGATACATCTTGGAAAATATTAACCTTAAACTTGTTCAAGGAGAGCTCGCGATGAAACGTTTTGTGCTGGCAGGAGCCTTTTGCAGTGTCCTGCTCTTCACCCTGGCAACAGTGATGTCCGGCAGTGTTCTGGCCGCGGAGAACGACCACTCCTACTTCCTCCAGGGTCCGATGGAGACAGGACCTGAAGTCACCGCCCAGTGCCTGAAGTGCCACGAAAAGCATGCTGAAGACTTCATGAAGACCACCCACTGGACCTGGGCCCAGGACCAGCTGGTCGGCGACAAGAACGTCGTCCGCGGCAAGAAAAACGCGATCAACAATTTCTGCACCTCGATTGCCGGCAACTGGCCGCGCTGCACCAGCTGTCACGCCGGCTACGGCTGGAAGGACGATACCTTCGACTTCACCAATGCCGCCAACGTCGACTGCCTGGTCTGCCATGACACGACCGGTACCTACGTCAAGGAAGCAACCGGGGCGGGTAATCCCGCCAAGCGCGTCGACCTGGTCTATGTCGCCCAGAGCGTCGGCAAGCCGAGCCGCTTCAACTGCGGCACCTGCCACTTCTATGGTGGCGGCGGCGACGCCGTCAAGCACGGCGACCTCGATTCGTCGATGGAATACCCGAGCCGCAGCGTTGACGTGCACATGGATGCCGACGGCAACGACTTCGCCTGCCAGGAGTGCCATACCACCGAAGGCCATGCCATTCCGGGCAACTCGCTGGGTGTATCGCCGGGCGGCACCAAACACTTCTCCTGCGCCAAGTGCCACGAAGAGGCGCCCCACGCACAGAGCCGCCTGAACAAGCATGCCAAAGACATCTCCTGTCAGACGTGTCATATCCCCTTCTACGCCAAGGAAATCCCGACCAAGCTGTCCTGGGACTGGTCAACCGCTGGCCAGGACATCGAGGCCCCGGTTGATGAGAACGGCAAGCACGCCTACAACAAGAAGAAGGGCCACTTCACCTGGGGCAAGATGGTGACACCGAAATACCTCTGGTACAACGGCAGCGCCAGCGCCTACAACCGCGGCGACAAGATGGACCCGGCGAAGGTCACCATGCTGACCTACCCGAACGGCAGCATCAAGGACGAGAAGGCCAAGATCCACCCCTTCAAGCTGCACTCTGGCAAGCAGATTTACGATGCCAAGAACAAGTACTTCATCACCGCCAAGGTCTTTGGCGAAGGCGGCTACTGGGTCGATTATGACTGGGACAAAGCTGCCCGTCTCGGCATGGAAGCCAGCGATCTGCCTTATAGCGGGGAATATGGTTTTGCCCCAACCGAGATGTACTGGAGCATCAACCACATGGTCTCGCCGAAAGAGGAAGCGCTCGGCTGCCTCGACTGCCATGGCGACAATGGCCGCATGGACTGGCAGGCCCTCGGCTACAAGGGTGACCCGATGGACAACCCGAAATTTGCACGTTCCAAATAAGTCTAATGACTTTATGGATTCAAGGGGCCGGCTTTTGCCGGCCCCTTTTTTTAAACAATCTGCACCCTGCAAACAAATCAGATCTTAATTTTGCGTCACGGTTAACCCCTTTGCGACTTTGCGTTATCTTACTCGTTGCAACTGTGTTGGAGCAGTCCAATGCAAACATGTTGATTTTTCCCGGAATATGTCTATGATGATGCAAACAACTATTGTTAAGGAGTCGATCACATGTTCGGACTGGGCACAACAGAACTGATTATCATACTGGTACTCGTCATGATTATCTTTGGTGCCGGCAAACTGCCCCAGGTTGGCGGTGCATTGGGCAAGAGCCTTCGGAACTTCAAGGACGGTGTCAAGGAAGGTGAAGAGGACATCGACAGCAAAGACCCCGACAAGATCGACGACAACGGCAAAAACAACAAACAACATTAAAGCCAAAGAACTAATTGACTCTATAAACAGAAAAAAGCGCCTCCGAAAAGAGGCGCTTTTTTATCTTCCGAATCCCTTGCTGAGCTAGTAAGTAGCTCCCTGCTGGGGTGCGATGGTGACCGTCACGCGGCGGTTTAGCTGTCGACCTGCCTCTGTCGAGTTGTCTGCAATCGGCTGACCTTCACCGAAACCGATTGAGCGCATTCGGTTCGGTGATACACCCTTATTCATCAGCGCATTCTGCACGCTCATGGCACGACGTTCCGAAAGTTCCTGATTATACGTTTCCGAGCCCGTGCTGTCAGTATGCCCGGCAATCTGGATATTGGTCTGCGGGTACTGCACCAGGACATTCGCCACCCGATCGATTTCTGAATAGGAACCAGGCTTCAATACAGCAGAATTGACGTCAAACAGCACATCGCCTTTGAAGGTTACCGCGAGAACATCAGCGTTACGCTGGATACTCGCGGCATCACTGGCGGCAAACTGCTGGCGCAACGCGGCTTCCTGATTATCCATGTAACGCCCGATGGATCCTCCGGCCACCCCGCCGAGCACCGCCCCGACACCGGCCCCGATCAAGGTTGATTCGGTGTCACCACCGATCGCCTGCCCCAGGCCGGCACCGACCGCAGCACCGATCCCTGTGCCATAGATTGCACCCTTCTGAGTCTTGGTTTGAGGCTCGGCGCAGCCCCAGAAAGTCACGGCAATCAGGGCCAGGATTGAAATACGTTTTATCGTCAGCATCTAGAGACCTCCCCTTCGAATAATGATCTAAGGTGAAAAAGTTTGTCGTTTGGTGTATCTGTACCGGTTTTACAACAGAATTTATCGATTTAAGCCTGGATAGCCTTAACTCGCACAATTTCTATGAATTGATTAACCTCGAAAATAATCTTAACACAACAACATGACTGCATACCATGGCAAAGTCCTTTCCTATACTTGCCTTGTCAGGCGGGCCCGTGATAGTTTTCTTAATTGCCGATTAGACGAAATCAAGCCGTGGAGGTTTACAAAAAAATGAAAATAACCCGCGCCGAAGTCGAGCATGTCAGCCGCCTGGCCCGCCTGGCCCTGAGCGACCAGGAACTCGACTCATTGACCGGCGAAATGGATGCCATTCTTGACTACGTCGAGCAACTCAACGCCCTTGATACGGAAGGGATCATTCCAACCGCCCATGCCGTACCGATGGAGAATGCCTTCCGCCCGGACGAAGTCAGGCCCGGCTTTACGACCAGGCAGGCCCTGGGCAACGCCCCGGATGCCACGGAAAACGCCTTCCGGGTCCGTCGGGTTATCGAATAGCTTCCATATCATACGGATAATACATCATGACGATCTATGACCTGACCCTGGCGGGATTACGTAGCGGCCTCGACAAGCGGGAATTTTCCGCGGTTGAGATAACCAAGGCTTACCTGGAACGAATCGCGGCCACCAATCCCGTCATCAACACCTTCATCACCATCTGCAATGACACGGCACTCGCCGAAGCAGAGGCGGCCGACAGGCTGATCGCTGCCGGCCAGGTGAGCACCTTGACAGGGGTGCCGATTGCCGCAAAAGACATCTTCAATACTGCCGGGTTGCGCACGACCTGCGGCTCGCACATCCTGGAGAACTACGTTTCCCCCTACGACGCGACGGCAATCCAACGGATCAAGGAACAGAATGCCGTCATCCTCGGCAAGCTCAACATGGACGAATTCGCCATGGGCAGCTCCAATGAGAACAGCGCGTTCGGTCCGGTTCGCAACCCGTGGGACACGGACTGCGTGCCTGGAGGATCATCGGGCGGCAGCGCCGCCAGTGTTGCCGCCCGCCAGACAGCTGCGGCGCTGGGCACCGACACCGGCGGCTCGATCCGCCAACCGGCATCCCATTGTAGCGTGGTCGGACTGAAACCGACCTATGGCCGCGTCTCCCGCTACGGGGTGGTTGCCTACGCTTCATCGCTCGACCAGGTCGGCCCGGTCACCCGCGATGTGCGGGACTGCGCCCTGCTGCTGCAGGCGATCGCCGGTTACGATTCGTCGGACTCGACCTCGGTGGACTCTCCGGTCCCCGATTACCAGGCCGTTCTCGACGGCGACCTGGACGGAATCAGGATCGGCCTGCCGAAAGAATATTTCATCGACGGCCTCGACGCGGACGTCCGCAGTTCCGTTGAGCAGGCCGTTGCGACATATCGTGACCTCGGCGCCGAAATCATCGAGGTCTCCCTGCCGCACACCGCCTATGCCGTCGCATGTTATTACCTGATCGCCACGGCGGAAGCCTCCAGCAACCTGGCCCGTTACGACGGCGTACGCTTCGGCCTGCGGGCCGAACGGGCCGAGAACCTGATCGACATGTACATGCAGAGCCGGGCTGCCGGTTTCGGTGCCGAAGTCAAGCGCCGCATCATGCTCGGTACTTACGCCCTCTCTTCCGGTTACTACGACGCCTACTATCTCAAGGCGCAGAAAGTCAGGACCCTGATTCGCCAGGACTTCCTGGAGGCTTTTGACAAGGTCGATACCCTGCTGACACCGGTGGCGCCAACCCCGGCTTTTGCCATAGGCGAGAAGGTCAACGACCCGCTGCAGATGTACCTGTCGGACATTTACACCATCCCGGTCAACCTGGCAGGTACCTGCGCCATGAGCCTGCCCTGCGGCTTCTCGGCAGCAGGCCTGCCGATCGGTATGCAGCTGATTGGCAAGCCATTCGATGAAGCGACCATCCTGCATACCGCGCATGCGTTTGAACAGGCAACGGAATGGCACAAAAGAAGACCAGAACTTTAATCGCCACCAAGACTCAAAGACACGAAGGCATGCAAAAAAGTTGTTGATCTAATGGGGGCCTTCGAATCTTTGTGGCAAAAGGGTGAATGATATGACTCAACATTACGAAACTGTCATCGGTCTGGAAGTCCACGTCCAGCTGACGACCAAAACCAAGATCTTTTGCGGCTGCTCGACAGAGTTCGGCCAGGCTCCAAACTCGCAGACCTGCCCGGTCTGTCTCGGCCTGCCCGGCGCCCTGCCGGTCCTGAATAAAAAAGCCGTCGAGCTTGCCATCAGGACGGGACTGGCGACCAACTGTCAAATTGCGCCACGCTCGATCTTTGCCCGCAAAAACTACTTTTACCCTGACCTGCCGAAGGGTTACCAGATTTCCCAGTTCGAACTGCCGGTCTGCGAACACGGTTGGCTGGATATCCCCCTTGAGAACGGAGAGAGTAAAAGAATCGGCATCACCCGCGCCCACATGGAAGAAGATGCCGGCAAGCTGATTCACGGCGAAACGCCGGATACCGCGGGCGTCTCCATGGTCGATTTGAACCGTGCCTGCACGCCGTTGCTGGAAATCGTTTCGGAGCCGGACATGCGCTCGGCGGACGAGGCGATCGCCTATCTGAAGAAGTTGCACCAGATTGTCGTTTACCTCGGCGTCTGCGACGGCAACCTTGAGGAAGGCAGCTTCCGCTGTGACGCCAACGTCTCGGTCCGGCCGTTCGGTCAGCAGGAATTCGGCACCCGGGCCGAGTTGAAGAACATCAACTCGTTCCGTTTTATCAAGCAGGCGATCGAGTACGAGGTGGAACGCCAGATCGACCTGATCGAAAGTGGCGGCAAGGTCATCCAGGAGACCCGTCTGTTTGACAGTAACACCGGCATGACCCGCTCCATGCGCGGCAAGGAGGAGGCTCACGACTACCGCTACTTCCCGGATCCGGACCTGGTGCCGCTGGTGATCAGCCAGGATTGGATTGAGGAGGTGCGCGCAACGCTCCCCGAGTTGCCGGACGCCAAGCGGGCCCGCTTTGTCAACCAACTCGGTCTGTCCGCCTACGACGCCGAGGTCCTGGCGTCCGATCGCGAAGTGGCAGACTATTTTGACGCCTGTGTACAGGCCTCGGCAGATGCCAAGGCCTGCGCCAACTGGGTGATGGGCGATGTCCTGCGTAAACTCAAAGAGGCCGAAGCAACTATCAGCGATGTCCCGGTTGTACCGGAGATGCTGGCCGGTTTGCTCGGCAGGATTGCCGACAACACCATTTCAGGGAAAATCGCCAAGACGGTCTTTGAAAAAATGTGGCAGAACGGCCAGACCGCAGACCAGATCATCGAGGCAGAAGGGCTGAAGCAGGTCACCGACACGGGCGCTATCGAAGGGCTGGTCGATGAAGTGATTGCCGCCCATCCGGACCAGGTCGCCGAATACCTTGGCGGCAAGGACAAGCTGATCGGGTTTTTCGTCGGCAAGGTCATGCAGGCCAGCCAGGGCAAGGCCAACCCGGGGATGGTGAATCAACTGCTGAAGAAGAAGCTGGCGGCTGGGGGCTAGGGGGCGGGGACCAGGGCCTGGGGGCTAGGGGCTGGAGTTTGGAGAAAAAACTATCTTCTCCTGAATACATCTCTTCAATCTTAAAGACTGGAACAAATTATGAGCAATTGCACTTTCGCACCCGGAGCCGACGGCATCCGCCCAATCAAGTACAGTAACGGCGTCATGCGCCTGATCGACCAGCGGCTTCTGCCGACCGAGGAAGTCTGGCTGGAATACAGCGACTACCAGGAGGTTGCCGAAGCGATCCGCAGCATGGTGGTCCGCGGTGCTCCGGCAATCGGGGTCACCGCCGCCTACGGTGCGTACTTCGGTGCCCGTGCCATAAAGGCTGACAACTACAAAGAGTTTGTCAGCGAGTTCAAAAAGGTCTGTGATGTGCTGGCCGGGACCCGACCAACGGCCGTCAACCTCTGTTGGGCCCTGGAGCGCATGCAGAGCCTGATCCGTGCCAATCCAGACCAGCCGGTCGAGAACCTGAAGATCGGGCTTGAATATGAAGCCATGGCCATCAACGATGAGGATATCCGCATCAACATGAGCATGGGCCGGCACGGTGCCGAGCTTTTGCCTGATGAGGTGCGCATCCTCACCCATTGCAACGCCGGGGCGCTGGCCACTGCCGGCTACGGCACCGCCCTCGGGGTGATCCGCGCCGCGGTCGCCGCCGGCAAGCAGGTCACGGTGCTGGCTGACGAGACCAGGCCGTTTCTGCAAGGCTCCAGGCTGACCGCATGGGAGCTGCAAAAGGACCAGATTCCGACTATCCTGATCTGTGACAATATGGCCGGCTACCTGATGGCCAAGGGGGCGATCGATGCCGTGATCGTCGGCGCCGACCGCGTCGCTGCCAACGGCGATGTCGCCAACAAGATCGGCACCTACACGGTCGCGGTCCTCGCCAAAGAGCACAATATCCCTTTCTACGTCGCTGCACCGACGTCGACCATCGACCTGCAGATCGCCGACGGTTCGCAGATTCCGATCGAGGAGCGTGATTCCCGTGAAGTCACCCACATCGGCAAGCAGCAACTGGCACCGGATGGCATTGCCGTATTCAACCCGGCCTTCGATGTCACCCCGGCCCGACTCGTGAGCGCCATCATTACCGAATTTGGCGTCGCCCGGGACAATTACACCGAACAGCTGGCGGCACTCGTCGCTAAGAACCGGTAGTAGTGCCGATGTCTTTTGCCGAGGACCAAATCTGGCTCGAGCTGCTCGCGACGGGGAATGAAAAAGACCTCGCCGACATCGCTGCTGAGGCTGGTTTCGGCGAGCCTGGGAGGACTGCGACCAACCTCTGCCTGCTTCATGAGACCCTCGCCGACCCCCGGTTGATCATCGCCCTGACCAGGCATGCCCTGACAACGGCTGACCCCGACCTGGCGCTCAATAACCTCGAACGCCTGAGCACCAGGGTTGATAAATCCGACCTGACCATCGTCTTTATCGATGAGACAAGCACCCGTCAACTGCTGACAGTTCTTGGTGCCTCACCATTCCTGTCCGGCATCCTCTGCCGCCGGGCGAGTTTCTTCGCCGGGCTGTTTCGCAAAGGACAGATCAACCAGTCGAAAACAGAACCGCAAATGTGCGCTGAACTGCGCCAGATGATTGGCGACGACGCTGACACTGCCGAGATGAAAAAGGGCCTGCGCACCTACAAGGCCGAAGAGATGCTGCGCATCGGCGCTCGCGACCTGTGCGGCATGGCGGAGCTCGAAGAAGTCACGGCCGAACTCTACGGCGCTGGCGGCAGCCACCCTGCAGAGAGCGTTCGAGATCTGCAGCCGCCAACTGCAGAAAGAATACGGCGCGCCGCTGCTCGACTCTGCTGCAGAAGAACCGAACACCGGAGGCCGAGTTCACCATCCTTGGCATGGGCAAGTTCGGCGGCTGCGAACTGAACTTTTCCAGCGACATCGACCTGATCTATTTCTACAGTTCCGATCGCGGGCAGACCAAAGGAATTGAAGGTCCGACGCGTGCCAAGCACAACCAGATCTCGCTGCACCAGTATTTTGTCAAATTATCGGAGATGATCACCCGCGCGATCGGCCAGGCCACAGAAGATGGGTTTGTGTTTCGGGTCGACCTGCGCCTGCGCCCCGAGGGCAACAGCGGCGAAATGGCTAATTCCCTGGCGGCCGCAGAGATCTATTACGAAAGCTGGGGCCAGAGCTGGGAGCGTTCGGCAATGCTCAAGGCCCGCCCGGTCGCCGGCTCGAAAGCTCTTGGCGAACAGCTACTCGAACGCCTGAATCCGTTTATTTACCGGCGACACCTCGATTACGCCATGATTGACGATATCAAGGTGATGAAACAGAAAATCGACCGCAGCCTGAGCCGCGAAAAAGAGGGCGAGCAGAACCTCAAGCTGGGGCACGGCGGCATCCGCGAAATCGAGTTCTTCATCCAGGCCCTGCAGCTGATCAACGCCGGCAAAAACCCGCGCCTGCGCGAACGCAACTCTCTCAAGGCTTTGCAGGTCCTCTGTGACGAGGGGCTGATCACCGCCGAGGAGCGGGACACCCTGAGCGCAGCCTACCGGTTCCTGCGCACCGCTGAACATCGTATCCAGGTTGTCCACGAACAGCAGACCCACAACCTGCCGGTCCGCCCGCAGGAGCTCACCGCCCTGGCCAGACGCTGCGGCTTCACCGAAAGCGGCCGTTTCATGACTGTCCTGCAGGACCACCGCAGCAATGTGGCAGCGGTGTTCCGCGACCTCTTCTACACCAGCGATGAGGAGTTACCATCCCAGGTTCACCCGGAAGTTGCGTTGCTGTTCGATCCCAACGCCGACCCGGACCTGTGCATGGATATTCTCGAAGAGAAAGGCTTCCGACCACCAGAAGGGGCCTACGAAAGCCTGCGGGTGCTGCGCCAGGGGGGAACCAAGGGCTATCTCACGGAACGGGCACGCCGACAACTCGACAGGATCGCGCCGCTGCTCTTCCAGGAAGTGATGCACAGCCCCGACCCGCCGATGGCCCTGACGAACATGGAGAATTTCCTCGAGGCATGCCGGCGGGCTCGTGGCACCTACTATGCGCTACTGGCCGAAAACCCGGAAATTATCAGGATCCTGGTCTCGCTTTTCGCCACCAGTCAATTTCTTTCCCGTAACTTCATCCAGCACCCTGAAGTTCTCGACTCGCTGGTCTCCAGAAGTTACGCCCAGAATGTCAAGACGCCGGAAGATCTCACTGAGGAAATCACCGGTCTGCTTGACAATGCACCGCATTACGAAGACAAGCTCAACACCCTGCGGCGCTTTCGCAATGAGGAATTCCTGCGCATCGCCCTGAATGACATTCACGGCCATACCCCGCAGGGGCAGACCACCCTGCAGCTGTCTTTGCTGGCCGACACCTGCCTGCAGCAGGCCCTGGCCATCTCCAGAGAGGAACTGTTGGAACGTTATGGTTTGCCCTGCTGCGAAGATGCAAGCGGGACCAGCCACGAAGCAGCCTTCGCGATCGTCGGCATGGGCAAGCTCGGTGGCATGGAATTGAATTATCACTCCGACCTCGACATCATCTTTATCTACGAGGGTGAAGGCCAAACCCGACCGATCGAAGGGACCGACCCCGACCGCTTCAGGCCCCAGACCAACCAACAGTACTTTGTCCGCCTCGCCCAAAGGATTATTTCGGTCCTGACCCTGATGACCCAGGAAGGGCATGTTTATGAGATCGACACCCGGCTGCGACCGTCCGGCAACCAGGGACCGCTGGTCTCTTCCCTGCCGGCTTATCGTCAATACCATGAAAGCTCTGCGGCGCCCTGGGAACGTCAGGCACTGATCAAGGCCAGAGTGGTTGCCGGTTCGACGGGACTGGCCGCCAGTTTTGAAGCCTTTACCGCGGAGATCGTCTACGAACGCCCTTTGCCGGACGACCTCGCCGAAGAGATCTATCGTCTGCGTCAACGCATGGAAAAAGAGCTCGGCAGGGAAGATGCCCAGCACCGCAACATTAAGACCGGCCGCGGCGGCATGGTGGATGTTGAATTTATCGCCCAGTACCTGCAGCTCCTGCATGGTCGTGACAGGCTGTCGCTGCGTTGCCGCAATACCCTGGATACGCTGCACGAGCTGTTGGGCGAAAAGCTGCTTTCGAAAAATGAGTATGAAAACCTGACATCAGGCTACAAGTTTCTGCGCCGGCTGGAAAACAAGCTGCGCCTGGTCCATGATCAGTCGGTCAACGAATTGACCTCCGATCCTGCATCCCTTGCCAAACTGGCCCGACATCTCGGTTACGAGGACGCGATGGGACAACCGGAAAGATTATTTCTGGATGAGTACGCGGGCACAACCCAAACCATCCGGGAGACTTTCAATCGCATTCTGCAACACAGGAGAACACTCGAGATGAGTTCTGAAGGGGACAAAAAGCATATCCTGATCGTCGATGAAGACGCGAACATCAGACGTTTTCTATCAGAGTCATTGCGCCTGCATGGCTATCAAGTACACAGCTTTGAAGAAGCAGAAGCAGCCCTTCGGGAGCTGGACAACCTCAAGGTTGACCTGGTTTTGCTGGACGTTCTCCCACCCGGAACCAATGGCCTGCAGCTCTGCGGCAAGTTGAGGGCCCTGTCGAAGAGCAGGGATTTGCCGATCGTTGTGATGACAGCTTTCTACAAGCAGGCGGACAACATTCGTGATGCCCGCGAACAATACGGTGCAATCGATTATCTCCTCAAGCCTTTCCCGCTGAAGACCCTCCATGAGAAGATCGAGGCACTGATCGGCGTCCCGGCAGCAGCCGTAAGTTCGGAGAGGCTGAGCATCGAGGGGAACCTCGCTGAATCGGGCTTCCCACGCATCCTGCACAACCTGTACAGCCTGCGTGCAACCGGCCTGCTTCATCTCGAGCACAAGAATTTAAAAAAAGTTGTCTATATCCGCGACGGTTATCCGATCTTCGTTCGGTCAAACCTGGTTCGTGAATCTCTCGGCCAGCGACTCCTGCGTGCGGGGCTGCTGACTGAAGACCAACTGAGAGAATCCCTCGACAGAGCCAAGCCGCAAGGCCAGCGCCACGGCATGGCTCTGATCGAGATGAGACTGCTCACGCCTCACCAATTGCACGATATCCTGCGCGAGCAGGTCCTGGAGAAGATCCTCGACATCTTTGCCTGGCCGGAAGGCAGCTATCGTTTCGTCCAGGCGCGTGAGTTCAAGCAGAACGTGACCAGCATAAATCTGTCTCCGGCAAACCTGATTCTGCAGGGGCTGCGCAAACACGCCAGCCGTACACAGCTTGCAAAAATCCTCGAGCCGCATCTCGATCATTATCTGCAAGAAGCAGAGAGTCCTCTTTACCGTTTTCAGGAAATAGAGCTCACCGGCAACGACCAACGCATTCTGGACAACTGCAAGGGGAATGTGACACTAAATGAGATTCTTCGAGCACCACATCCTGTCGCGCAACGAGGTCGAACCACTGTTGGCTGCACTTTTGAGCACCGGCATACTGGTCAGCGTCCAGGAAGAGCCGGCAGCGGCTGAAGAGGTTGGCGCTGAAGAAACGAAAGAGCTTCGTGCACGGCGAGTAGCAGTTCATGAAAGATTATACCTGGATGATGGGACAGGACTACTTCACCCTGCTCGGCGTCAGCGAAACCGGATCCAGGGAGCAGGTACGAAAAGCCTACCACAGCCTGGTCAAGAAATATCATCCCGACCGTTTCTTTGAACAGGATGTCCTGGCCGACCTGAAAGACAAGGTCAACGCCCTTTTCCAGCACATAAGCGATGCCCACGAGACTCTGATCGACGAGCAGGCGAAAGCCCATTACGTCAATGAACTTAAAGCAGAGTCGAGAAGCAGCTCGGCCACCCCGGAAAAGTTCCTGGAGGCGGAGAACGCCTATCAAAAAGGGATGTCGTGCCTGCGATCACATAAATACCGCGATGCGGAAAAAGCCTTTGCAGAAGCGCTAGAGCTGAGGCCCAACGAAGCGGAGTATCTGATGTACCAGGCGTGGTCATCATACAAGGCCGAGCCCAAATCGAAAGAGGTGATGAACACTGCCCGCAAGAACCTGATGCGTGCGACCGAGTTGAGTCCCAAACTCAGCATGGGGCACCTCTACCTCGGGTACATCTGCAAGGATGAAGGGCAGCAAAGCGAGGCGCAACGCCACTTTGAAAGGACGATTCTGTACAACCCCAAATGTACCGAGGCTCATCGCGAACTACGATTGATGGGTATGCGCAAGGGGCAAGAAGGGGAAAAGAAAAAAAGCCTGCTCGGCAAGATGTTCCGTTAAGACCGATCCGTTTTGCCCGGCGGTCAAGTCACTTCGGTCCACGGGTCATCGACCAAATCAATCCAGCTCAGGCACGAATCGGTAAGCGGGATGCCCTCCCTTGCGCAGGCGGCTGCAACGCAAATCTTTTCAATGTGGCACCGTAGCATGTCGATCACCCGGTCATCTGTCGGCTTGAACAGAACGCCGATCTGAGGCCTGGAAGAGCGCAGGACGTCTCCAGCCGGGAGACAGTAGAGAACCTCTGCCGGCAGCTGCAAGAATTTCCCTGCTACGTTTGTTTCCAGTCGCAGCATCGTGCCACGCTGGACCTCATTCTGGCAGACGATACGTCCGCCACGATCAGATATGGAAATCAACTGACATTCTTGCCAGACGCTGTCCAGACAGACATCAGCCCGGACTTCGATGGCGACGCGGATATGGCGACGCGAGGTCGGAAAATATTCGGTTTCCAGGAGCTTGTAGAGCCGGGTCAGGGAAATCGGCGTTGTCAGGTAACGGTCTTCAGATAGTGGCCGCGGTGTCAACCAGACGACCTCACCAGGGATGTCGGGCAAGTCAATGCCTTGTTCGGCAAAAACAACTTTCGCCTCAGTCGGGTCTTCAACAGCAATAAACTTCCATTCGGCCAGGACACTGCTTAACAGCCGGTTGAATTGTTGATCGCGCGTCACCACCGCAACCTGCTTGATTTCGGATTGCTTCTCTCCCAACAACATTCAGCCTGATCTCTCTTCGTCAAATCGTCCTGTGGAAGTCCATGACTATCGCTGTACAGTCGTCAAATGGCAACTGTCCTGCCAGGAAGCCTGTCCAAGAATACCATATGGTCACCATTCAGCCTGCGGAAAGCTCATCCAAACGCTCGGCGCCAAACATTTCTCCTTTTTGGTTGGGATTGTCAACCAGTCCGCTGATATAGAGCAGGAACACGTCATCAGGTCTCCCGTTCCTCCATTTGCACAAGTCTCAACATTTCCTGATCGAGCAGGTGACGTGGGCGGACGTTGCCCAGCGCACTAATCATGCTGCGTTTCAGGTAACGATTTTCCTTGTGCAGCTCTGTCAGCAGGCGTTTCATTCTCTGGCGCTTCTGATCGTCCTGCCCCATGACCGGACAACCGCAGTCGATAATCGGAAAATCGTTCTGTCGGGCAAACTTGATAATATCTGTCTCTTCGACATAGACCAGCGGACGAATCACCGTGTGACGCTGGTTGTCCGCCAGCAGCCTGGGGCTCATGGCAGCAAGCGTGCCAATGTAAAACTGGTTCAGGAGAAGGGTCTCGATAAAATCGTCAAGATGATGACCGAGGGCAATCTTGTTGCATCCGAGGCGATCGGCAACGGTGTACAGAACTCCGCGCCGCAAACGGGCGCAGAAGGCGCAGTACGACGACCCGGGGCGTAATTTTTCCTCGATGATACGGGAGCAGTCAGTGGCTTCCATATGCACCTGGAAACCGCACTCGCGCAGGTATTTTTCAAGGACATCCTTGCGGTAACCGGGGAAGCCGGCATCAACATTGACAGCGATCAGCTCGTAGTTAATCGGCGCACGACGCTGCAGCTGATGGAGGATGTGCATGAGTGCATAGGAATCCTTGCCTCCGGATACGGCGACGGCGATTCGGTCGCCCTCTTCAATCAGATTGAATTCGCCGACAGCCTGACCGGCCAGCTTCTTGACTTTACGGAAATGGGCATTGTTCAGTAGCAACTTGGACCTCTAAAGCGCATTTAAATCGGGATAAACCCCTTGTCATGGCATTTAACGATATAAGGCGGATTAATTCAAGCTGAGAAAGCTGCGTCCCGGGAGGTTCATTCAATATGATGCTCGGCGTGGGACGGCGACAGCCCGAGAGGTGTCGGCAGTCCTCCAGGACCATGTAGAGAGTCGGAATCAGCAGCAGGGTAATACCGGTGGCAAAGAGAATCCCGAAAGCCAGGCTGATCGCCATGGGCACGAGAAATTGTGCCTGCACGCTGGTTTCCAGGATCATCGGCGTAAGCCCGAAAAAGGTCGTCAAAGAGGTCAGCAGAATCGGGCGGAAGCGTCTTTTACCGGCACTCAGAAGGGCTTCCGTGAGCTCCTTGCCGTCGCGACGGTGCCGATTGATGTAGTCAATCAACAGCAGCGAATCGTTGACGACCACACCGGTCAGGGCAACAAGACCAAACATGCTCAGGATGCTCAGGTCGTAGCCCATCAGAAAATGGCCAAGGATCGCACCAACAATCCCGAAAGGGATGGCCGCCATAATCAACAGCGGTTGTGAGTAACTGCGAAACGGGATCGCCAGCAGGGCAAAGATAACGATCAACACCAGCTTGAAGCCGTTGAACATACTCGACATTGACTCCCGGCGATTCTTGTCCTCACCCTCCAGGTCATAGCTCAAACCGGGGAAATCTGCGATCAGTTTCGGCAGGGCGGTAGACTTGATCTCAGCGACGATTTCTTCGGCGTTGGCGACATGGCTGTCCACGGTCGCGGTCACATTGATGACGCGTTTACGATCGGTGCGGTTGATCTTGCTGAAGCCGCGGCTTTCAACCAGGGTCGCCGCCCGGTCCAGGGGGATCTCCCCGCCACCCGGCACCCTGATGCGCATGGTTTCGAGATCCCAGAAGTGTTGACGGCTCTCTTCCGGGTAGCGGACCAGGACTTTCACCTCATTGCGCCCTCGCTGCAGGCGCAGGGCTTCGGCACCGTAAAAGGCTCCGCGCAACTGCCGGCCGAGATCCTCTTCGGTAATCCCCAGAGTACGGGCCTCGGCTTTCAGGCGAATCTTGACTTCCCGCTTGCCGAGCGTGTAATTGTCGGTAATGTCGCCCGTACCCGGATAAGTGGCGATCAGTTCCTTGAGCCGCTCGGCAGCCTGGTCCAGAACGACGAAGTCATTATGCGCCAGTTGCACGTCAATATTGGCTCCAAGGTGGATCAGGGTCGATGTAAAGGTCAGGGTCTCGACACCAACAATATTCCCGACCCGCTCCCGCCAGCGGTTGGCAATCTCACTGGCCGGCACCCCGCGCATTTCGCTCGGCGTCAAGAACATCGAGATACTTGCAATGTTGCCGCCGGAGCTGGTAAAGGCTCCGGCAGGACCGCGATCCGCGACAGCTGAACCAACATTCGAAAAGATGTGACGCATCACTGACATACCGTCAGGTCTGGTCTTGTCGTACTCGGCAACCACATCCAGACCGGCCTTGACGACCTGGTCCTGGACTTCCGCCGTCAGGACGACCGGGCTGCCGGGAGCAAGCTCGAGTGCGACCTGAATGACATCAGCATCAACTTCGGGCATAAAACGAAACTTGACGATTCCGCCGCCGATCAGGCCAACGCCGGCCAGGAGCAGGACGGCAACGGCAATCGCAACGGTCATGTAGCGATATTCCAGACAGAGGGCGAGAGTCTTTTGGTAGGGACCGTCGATGAATCGCTGCAGAAGTCGACCGAAACGTTGCCGGTTCCTCTCGAGGTTGGCCAGTAAGCGGCCGGGGTCCTTGACCCGCTGGCCGAGCGCCAGGTGAGCAGGGAGAATAAAAAGACATTCCACCAGGGAAACCAGCAGGACGGTAATGACGATCGCCGGAATCACCAGGATGAACTTGCCCATGATGCCGCTGGTAAAAAGCAGCGGCAGAAAGGCCGTGACCGACGTCAGGATGGCGAAGATGACCGGTTGGGCGACCTCGGTCGCGCCATCAATCGCAGCCTGCAGGTATGGCTTGCCCGATTGACGCTGTTCATACACGTTCTCACCGACGACAATGGCATCATCAACCACGATGCCGAGCGCCATAATGAAGGCAAACAGCGAAATCATGTTGATCGAGACACCGATCGCCGGCATGAACAGCAGGGCCCCGCAGAAGGAGATGGGGATGCCGAGCATGACCCAGAGCGCCAGGCGGATTTCCAGGAACAGCCCGAGGGTGATGAAGACCAGAACCAGACCGAGCAGGGCATTCCTGGTGAGCAGCTCCTTGCGGCTTTTGAAGAGCTCCGAGTTGTCATTCCAGGTGGCCAGATCGACCGATTCCGGCAGTTGCCGCCGCTTGACCTCGACATACCGTTTCACTGCATCGGAGATCTCGGTCGGTTTCTGATCAGCAACGCGATAAACCTTGGCCATGGCTGCCGGCTGGCCATCGAACAGACTGAACTGGTCGGTCTCCTCGAAACTGTCTTTTATGGTCGCGACATCTCCCAGGGTGACTTCCGTGCCATCAACCGTGGTCAGAATAACGATACTGGCGTATTCATGGCCGACATAGCGGCGTTCCTTGGTTCTGACCAGGATCTCGCCAGAGCCGGTTTTAATCGTCCCGCCCGGAAGGTCGAGGGACGCCTGTCGAACCCGCTGGGCGATCAGGTCAAAGGTCAGGCCGTAGCGACGCAGGTTGGTTTCGTCGATCTCAATGGAGATTTCATAAGGACGCACACCGCTCAAATCAACCTGGGTAATCCCCGGTTCCAGCAACAGTTCGTCGCGGACCTGTTCTGACAAGTTCCCGCAGGCTGCGTTCCGGAAGTTCGCCGAAGACCACTACCGAGATCACTTCACGGCGGTTGAGCATTTTGCTGACGACCGGCTTTTCCGCATCCTTCGGGAAGGTGGTGATGCGATCGACTTCACTTTTTATATCCTGCAGAACCAGGTCGATATCTGCATCCGTCATGATCTCCGCGGTAACCACCCCGTAACCTTCCGCAGCCACCGACTTGACCTGTTTGATGCCGTCCACCCCGGTCAGGTTTTCTTCGATCTTGAAGATCACCCCTTCTTCGACCTCTTCCGGTCCGGCGCCGGGATAGGCGACCGAAACCTGGACCCGATCGAGATTCACGTCCGGGAAGACCTCCTGTTTGATGCTGAAGCCAAGGATCAGGCCCCCGACGATAAAAACCAGCATCAGCAGGTTGGCAGCGACATGGTTCTCCGCCATCCAGCGAATCGCGCTGTTCATCACCTGGCCTCCCTCAAATTCGGACGCAGCAGCATACCCTCAGCAGCCCCGGTCAGCCCCGTCAAGATGACCTGCTCTCCGGCCTGCAGGCCGGCCTGGACCAGGATTTCATCACGCTCGCGACGGATAATATCGACCGCACGAATATGCAGGCGGTTTTCACGGTCGGCAATCCACACGGTATCGTTGTCACGTAAAGCGCCGCGCGGCACAACGATGACATCAGCAAGTTCTTCGCCCAGCATCCGGACCTCGACAAACATGCCCGGCAGAAGTTGATTGAGAAGACTTCTCCCTGCGCCATCTTTGGCAAGAGGATCGGTAACCGTGACCACCACATGCGCAGTGCGGTTACGCGGGTCGATCTCACCCATGGCCCGGGTTATCGCTCCCTGCCAGCGGAAGCTCCGGCCGCCGGATTGCAGCTCAATCTCTGCCTCGGAGCCTTTTTGCACGCCTCCGTTGCGCGGTACCTGCAGCCAGGCAAGATCATCGAGAGTGACCGGCACGACAATCTCCACCTGATCGGTCCCGACAACCGTTGCGACTGCGGACCCGGCATTCAGATACTGGCCCAATTCGAGTTGTTCGCTACGCACGTAACCGTTGAAAGGTGCAAACAGTCGGGTTCGCTGCAGGTTGATTTCAGCCTGCCGGACATTGGCTGCTGCAGCATCCCGCTGGGCACGGGCACTCTTCATCTGCGGCTCATAGACCACCAGGGGGTCAGGCTCTTCAGTACTGCCGGGGTTCAGAGCCTGCCATTCCTGGCGTGCAACCGTGGCAAGATTCTCGTTGCGCTGCAGTTCCAGCTCGGCCTGGGCCAGGCTGGCCTTGGCCAGGTCGATGGCAAGATCATAATCCACGCTTTCAATGGCAAACAGCAACTCGCCTTTGCGGAACGTCCCGCCCTCCACCATGTTCGACGACAATTCGCTGACTCGCCCCCTGACCTGCGGTGTAATGTTGACTTCCTGTCTCGATTGAGCCGTACCTGTACCAAAGACAACGACCCGACGGGAACTCTTTACCAGTTCAGCCGTTTCAACCAGCGGGCCGAGATAGGGTGTCTCCAGAGGTTTGGGTATGTTGCGCGATTTCACCAGGACAAAGGTCAACCCAAGGGCAATAACGATGACCAGGAGCGGCAGTAGTGCTCTTTTCGTTCTCATTGTTTCGCTTCCTTTTCCGTCTGCAAACGGGCATTCATCAGGTCTTGCATCCAGGAGCCACCCAATGCTCGCGCCAGGCTGATACGGTCAACCAGAAGTTGTCTCCGGGCGGCGAGCAGGTTGCTGCGGGTTTCAAAATCTGTGCGCTGGGCAGTCAGCACAGGCAGATAATCGTCCAATCCGGCGAGGTAGCGGTCCGTCGATAGTCTCAAGGTCGCCCCGGTTGCTTCTGCCGTTGCAGCAAGTTGCTCCAACCTTTGAGCCGTGGCATAGTTGTTCGCCAGGGCATCTTCAACGTCCTTGAACGCGTTGAGAACGGTCTGCTGGTAGAGTGCGACGGCTTCCCGCAGTGCTGCCTGCTGACGATCCACCTCGGCCCGCCGCCGTCCGCCATCGACAATCGGCATGCTGAGGTTGCCAAGCAGGCTCCAGAACTCCCCGGTCAGCAGCCCCGCTGTCACATCCTGGCGCAACGTCCCGTAGCTGCCGGACAGGCTGATTGACGGAAAGCGGTCGGCAATAGCCGCAGCGACCCTTTCGTCGGCGGCTCCGACTCGCGTCAACGCGGCCCTCAGGTCAGGACGATTATTCAGCAGGTCAGCCGGTATACCGACACCGGGAAGGTCTGGGGCGGCAGGCAACTCTGCAAGGGAACCGTTTTTATTCTGCTCCGGGTAGCGACCGAGCAGAACGCTGATCGCGTGTTCGGCTTCGGCCAGACGCGCTTCATAAAGATAACGAATTGACCGGGCTGCCGTCTGGGTCTGACGCGACTGGTACATGTCGATCGCCGGGGCCAGGCCAAGTCGATACCGACGTTCGACACGCTGTTCTGTGTCAACATAGGAAGCCACCAGTTGATCGTTCAGAGCCATTTGCGCACGCTGTTCAACGGCCAGGAAATAGAGATCGGCCAGGCGCGCGGACAAGCCTATATAGAGTGTCTGTAAATCCTCCTGGCTGGCAGCATAATCAAGTTGTGCAGCTTTGGTCCTGGCCTTCAATTTCCCCCAGAGATCAAGTTCAAATCCTGCAACCAGCGATAGTTGTTCCGTGTTACCGATGAAATCATCGTTCAGGCCGGGCTGCTGCGAACGGGACAAGCTGCCGTCCGAGGAAAGAAATGGCAACTGGGCGCTGCGGTTGATCCTGACCAGCGACTCGACCTGGTCCAGCCGGGCAATCAGCTGGGTCAACTCAAGGTTCTGCGTGAAAAGTTCTTCCATCAACCGGTTCAGCTCTTCGTCCTGAAAAGCCAGCCACCAACGCTCCGTCGGAGCATTCGTCATCCCGCTTTCCCGGCTCTCGAGATATCCGGGAGGTGGGTCAACCGGCAGAGTCACCGGTGACGGGTCATGTAATGTGCAGCCCACCATGGCTGACAAAATGGCGGCAAACAACAAACCCCGGATCACCTGGGCACCTCCATACCGGCGGTAGTAAAATCAAGAAAGTGTTCGATAAGTTCATCGACGGGCAGGTCGATATTGACATTTTCCGGGACCATCGAATAGCGCTCGTGGCAGCGCATGATGTGACTCAGACAGCCCATGGTGAAATGCATGCGCCAGAACAGGTCCTGCTCTGTCAAAGCGGGCAGCGAGAGAGCCAGTGCCTGGAAGATGCGCTGCAAAAGGGGCTGCATGTGTCGCAGGAAGATCGACATCGCAATGCCGCGCGGCTCGGCGAGGGTCCGTCCGATCAGAGCGATGAAATCCTCGGCCTCCGAGCCCTGCTGACGCAGGCGCAAGGTCGGCTCGACAAACGCGCGCAGGACCTCTCGGCAGGAAGGCAACTCCCTTGCCAGCTCGGCCTTTTGCAGAAGCGCCTCAAGCTGGCCGCGGCGAATCTCGTTGAGCGGGTCAAGCCGGCGGACAATCACCGCTTCAAGCAAGGCTTCCTTGCTGCCGAAATGATAATTGACCGCGGCCAGGTTGGCATCGGCTGTTGTGGTTATCCCACGTAACGATGTGGCATGGTAGCCGTCCCTTGCAAACAGGTGTTCGGCTGCATCGAGAATCCTCTGTTTGGTATCCGGCTGACTCATCAGCTGACGGTGCCTCCGGCGCAGGAAAGGTTCACATTCATACGTATGATTAAAACATCTGTTTTAATTATGTCAAGGGGTTTCTGCCAAAGCCCCATCCAGTTAGCACTGAACAGGAACGACTCGTTCAGAGGCATGAACTTGTTCGCTGGGCGCCTGCGCCATCATCTCCTGCAGAGTACGAGTAATTTCATACATCTTCACATCTTGCGTCCGGTGATATCCATGCTAGCCTTTAGATAACATTTCTTCTCAAGGATGCTCGAATATGTTTACCTGGAAGCGCCTGCTTTATGCCTGTGTATTGGTCGTCGTCCTGCTTTTTGGTTTTGTCAGCCTGATCCTTCCCGGAATTATTGTCGATAAGGCGCAAAGTCTTGTTGCCGAGGAAACAGGCCGCACCTTGAGCATCGGCTCGATCAGCATCAACCCGATCGGTTTGACCGTTACGGTGAGCGACCTGTCCCTCAGCGAGGCCGACCCTGAGACACCCTTCATCACCTGGCAAAAGCTGACCCTGTCGCTGAGCCTGAAGTCCCTTTACTACATGGCACCGGTTATCGACCAGCTGCAACTCGATACACCCTATGTGCACCTTGAGCGTTTGGCGGAAAACCGCTTCAATTTCAGCAGTCTGATTCCAAAAGCAGAGGAACCTGTCGATCCTGAGCCTGCAGGGGAGCCTGCTCGCTTCTCGATCAACAACCTGACGATTCGTAACGGCACGGTTGAACTGGTCGACAGCAGCCTCGACGAACAGATCCGTCATTCGATCCATGACCTGACCCTGGCCCTGCCAGCCATCGGCAACCTTCCCTACATGGTCGAGAACCCTGTGCAGCCGATGTTGCATGCAATTGTCAATGACGCACCCGTCGACGTTAAAGGGGAACTCAAGCCATTTGCCGAAGCCCGGGAAATGCAACTCAACCTTTCCCTGGACAACATCGACCTGCCCTTCTATCTCGGTTATGTGCCGATGGAACTTCCGGTACAGTTGCGTAACGGGCGCCTCAGTTTCGACCTGGAACTCCTCTACCGCCTCGCGTCCGACACCGGCCCGGATCTGGAACTTCACGGACACATCGATCTCACCTCACTCGATATCCGCGACCGCCAGAACGAAAGGCTGTTTTTCCTGCCGCTGATGCAAGTGGATATCGCACCGACCCGGCCACTGGCCAAGGATATCCACCTCAGTGCCTTACAGGTGTACAACCTGGAAGTCCACCTGAATCGTGACCGACAGGGAGTGTGGAACCACAGTCGAATGGCAATGGACAGTGATCAACCTGCCAGCCCGGAGACAGAGCCCGCACCGGAGAGCGAAAAACAGGAATCCGATCAACCTCTCAGGCTGCTGATAGACGACTTCAGACTCCGTGACGGCGTGGTCCACTTCAAAGACGATGTCCCTGCCGGAGGTTTTGCGACCACCGCCCAGGAGATTAATATCGACTTGCAAAAGTTTGCCCTGGATACAAGTGAAGCAATCCCGTTCAAGCTCTCATTGGCAACAAAGCACGATGAAAAGATCGCGGTCCATGGCGACTTCCTGCTCAAGCCGTTTACGCTTCAGCTGCAGACAGAATTAAAAGATCTGAAAGTTGCCATCTACGCTCCCTACTACCAGGACACTTACAGCGTGCCTCTCGGTGGCAGCATGTCGGTTAGCGCCAGGCTGGATATCAACCCTCGAGCAACCGCTCCTGGTCAGTCAGGGCCATCTCGCATGGGAAGATGCATACATGGCCTTCAACAAGACCGAAGGCATGGGCATCGCCCTGCTGGAATTGACCGGCCTTTCTTTTGACATGGCGGAAAACCGGCTCGAGCTTGCATCCTACGTGGCAAAAGACGGGCGGGTAAATTTCTCCCGGAGCGACGCAGGACACTGGTCCCTGCTCTCCAACAACTTCCCGGTCCTGGCCAAATTGATCGAGGCCCCGGAGGACGCTCCGCCACCAGCGTCAAAGGACGAGGCACAGGAGTTCCGCTATCAAATCGATGAGCTGGCGCTTGTCAACTGGCAATTCGATGTCCGTGACGACATGCCTGAAACCTCGGTAAACCTGCAGGCACGGGAGTTCAACCTGACATTCCACAACCTTGCTGCGCCGGAGAAGGTTGAGAGCCCTTTCGAGTTTTCGACAACCTTTGGTCACAAGGGACGGGTCAATTTGGGTGGCAAGGTTTCCCTGGCCGAACAATCTGTCGACCTGAAAGGTCAGCTGAAGAACATCGCCTTAAACACCTTTGCACCTTACGTCAGCGAACAGGCAAACCTGGTCCTCCAGAATGGCACGTTGAATCTTACGACGAACGTGTCGGTCGCGCCGGAGCAGGAAGGCTTCAAAGTGCGCTTCGACGGTGACCTTGGCATCAGCCGCTTCCACCTGCTTGACGGCATCCACCGAGAAGACCTGCTCAAATGGGACAGCCTGCAACTCGCCAGGATTAAGGGCCAGACGGCCCCGATGGAGCTGTCAATCGAGTCAATCACGCTCAGCGATTATTTTGCCAAGGTCCTGATTGACCAGGAGGCGCGCCTCAACCTGGTTGAAGTGTTCCGCAAAGAGGGTTCACCAGCCGGAGATGGAGACGCCGCAGGGGACTCTTCTGCAACGCTGTCGTCAGAAGAACAAACCGCAACGGAGCCGTCCCGTCCGGCAATCCGGATCGATACGGTCATCCTGCAGGGAGGACAGGTCGACTTTACCGATCGCAACCTGCCCAGGGTATTCCATGCCGACATGCGGGAGCTGGGAGGCCGCATCAGCGGATTGAATTCAGAACCCGAAGCCCGTGCTGAAGTTGACCTGCGCGGCAGCCTGCGCGGACAGTCCCCCTTGACCATCAGTGGAGCCGTCAACCCGCTTGCGGAAAAGCTGTTCCTCGACCTCAAATTAAGTTTTCGTGACATTGACTTGAGCCCCATGTCGCCTTACTCGGGGAATTACGTCGGCTACCTGATCGAAAAAGGCAAATTGAATCTTTCGCTGGAGTACAAGGTCGAAGACAACCAGCTCAAAGCCAGCAACGAGGTGTTTCTCGACCAGTTCACTTTCGGCCAGTCCGTGGAAAGCGAGCAGGCCACCAGCCTGCCGGTCAAGCTGGCCGTCGCGCTGCTCAAAGACAGAAACGGCGAGATTCATCTCGATATCCCGGTTTACGGCAATCTCGATGACCCACAGTTCAGTATCGCCGGTGTGGTCTGGACCATCATCAAGAATCTGCTGGTCAAGGCGGCCACCTCGCCTTTCGCCCTGCTCGGCGCCATGCTCGGTGGCGGTGATGAAGATTTCAGCAGCATCCATTTCGATTACGGATCCGCTCATCTTAGCCCGACGGAGCAGGACAAGCTGCAGCGCATGGCCCAGGCGCTGATCGACCGACCCAGCCTGGATGTTGAAGTCAGTGGTTTTATCGATCCGGATAATGATCCGGAAGGTTATCGCAAGGAGCAGTTGTCAACGGAGATCAGGAGGCTCAAATATCTTGACCTGGTCGAAGACAAGGCCCTTCCTGAAGGGGTCAGTGAAAACGATGTCCAGGTTCCGGCTGAGGAGTATGCCGACTACCTCTGGCAGGTGTACAAGGAGGCTGACTTCCCCAAACCGCGCAACTTTATCGGCATAACGAAAAAACTGCCGGAAGGCGATATGGAGAAGCTGATTTACGCCAACACGGAAGTCAACCAGGAGGTTCTTGGCAAACTCGCCCAGGCAAGGGCATTGGCCGTGCAGAATTTCCTCACCGAACACGGGCAGTTGCCCAAGCAAAGGATTTTCCTCAAAGAGCCTGATATCACAGCGGCTCCGGACGATGAAACAAACAACCGCGCCCGGGTTGAACTCGGCGCCTCGGTGCAATAACTTGACGGAGAAGAGGACCACATGAACGACGCGCTCCTGATCATCGATATGCTCAACGATTTCGTTCTCCCCGGGGCCCCGCTGGAAGTGCCGGCGACCCGCTCAATCATAACCGCTATCAGGAAGCAGATTGACCAGGCCAGGCAGGAAGGACGACCGGTCATCTACATTTGCGATTCGCACACCGCAGACGACCCTGAGTTCTCCCGTATGGGTTGGCCGCCACACGCGGTGCGCGGGACAAACGGAGCTGCCGTGATCACTGATCTGGCGCCCTTGGAAATGGACCCGGTTGTCGAAAAGACCAGCTACTCCGCATTCCACCAGACCGGCCTGGAGGGGCTGCTGCAGAGCCGCAGCATTGACCATCTCACCCTGACCGGGTGCGTGACCAACATCTGTATTTTCTACACCGCGTATGACGCCGTCATCCGCGGCTACGACGTGACCGTGCCGTCCGACTGTGTCGCTGACCTGGATGCCGGCGACGGCACTTTTGCCAGGAAACAGATGACCGAGGTTCTCGGCGTCCAGGTTGTATGAGTTCAGCAGGGATGCTCTCGCTGCAGTTTTTCCCTGAGATCAAGCAGTCGTTTACTGATGCCGACCTTGTAAACATGAGGGTTGATAAGGCGCAGACTGCCTTCCGGCAGACATTTCAGCTGTGCTTCGCAATAGTCGGCCATCTCCATTAATGACGGGGCAGGCTGCAGAATCTGACCATTCTCCATGACCACTGAACGACAATCGACAACCTGGCACTCCGCTGCAACCGTCTTGCTGCGCAGTGGATTTGCCGGGTCATAAACGACCTGTCCTGCAGCGAAAGGCTCGCCGCCATCGTCGTCCAGGTCCAGCACGTCCATAACCAAGCGACCGTCGCCGTCTTTCGCCCGCAGCCAACGTTTGCACCCGGGCAAAGTACTTTTGACCGGATCGCTGGTCACTTTCATGCGCGGTTTGCCCGCGAATTCAACCAGCTTGTACACTCCGCCCAGGGCACCTCCACCGGGACCGGCACAGGTCGCCAGGCGCGTGCCGACCCCGTAAACATCGATCAGCCCTTTTTCGCTGCGAATCGAATTGATCACGTACTCGTCAAGTTCGTTCGACGCGACGATTTTCACATCGGGGAAACCTGCGTCATCGAACATCCGGCGTGCCTGACGGCTCAGGTAGGCCAGGTCGCCGGAATCGAGCCGGACCCCGATCAGCTCATGCCCTGCCGCACGTAATTCCCTGGCCACCACGAGACTGTTCGGCAAACCGCTTGAGAGGGTGTCGTAGGTATCGACCAGAAGCACGCAATGGTCCGGGAAAGACTCCGCGTAGGCCCGGAATGCACTCAACTCATCGGCGAACGCCATAACCCAGCTGTGGGCATGAGTCCCCTTGACCGGCAGGTCAAAGCAACGCCCGGCGAGGACATTGCTGGTAGAACGTACACCGCCGATCGCGGCGGCACGGGCGACACTCATGGCGCCATCGGGGCCCTGGGCACGCCGCAGGCCGAACTCGATGACCTGACTCCCGCCCGCAGCATGAGTCAGGCGGGCGGCTTTGGTCGCTACCAGAGTCTGGAAATTGATGATGTTGAGCAGCACGGTTTCGACGAACTGGGTTTCGGCCAGAGTTCCCTCCACGGTCAGCAGCGGCTCACCCTGAAAGACGATCTCCCCTTCCCGGGGAGCGGTGACCTTGCCACGGAAGCGGAACTGCTTGAGAAATTCAAGGAATGAATTGTCAAACAAATCGAGCGAGGCCAGGTATTGAACATCCTCTTCCGTAAAGGACAATCCGGAAAGATATTCCAGGGCCGGCTGCAGACCGGCAAAGACCGCATAACCCCCCTGATACGGGATCTCGCGGAAAAACATTTCGAAGGCCGCGGGCTTGTCGTGCATCGCTTCCCGTTGGTAACCTGCCAGCATGGTCAGTTCGTAAAGGTCGGTCAGTAAAGACTTGGACATAAAGATCCCGCTTTCATGATTTTCTGAAGTTTAATCCATACCTGGCAAAAGAAGCGACGGAAACTCTGTTCATCAATGGCTTTTTACGCTATTCTGTGCCGGATTAATCACTAGCAAGCGAGGAGAAACCGACGCCATGGTTACACGAATCATCATTTTCGCCCTGATTGCCGGGGTGGTTTACCTCAATTATACAATACCGACAAGAGAGGACCACAAAGCCTTCCTGCTCGAGGAATTGCAAATCGGTTATGCGCTGAACGAAGAACAGCAGGAAAAGCTTTGGAGAAAAGTCGATTATTCGAATTTCTTTGTCTGTTCCTTTATGAAACATACGGAGAGCAGCGTCATGATTTCCTATGGTTTCCTCAAAAAGGTAAAGCTGGCCAACGATAAATGGGTAGCAGAAACCAGGGCAGACATACTAAAGCGATCCAACTACTGACTGGCTCTGCAAATGAAGGTGACCCGTATCTACGCCGACAAAGATGGCGAATCCCACTTTGCAGAACTGGACATCCCGGTCCAGGATGCCGGAGAGATCGGCGCCCTCTCCGGACTGTTTCCGGTAAAAGAGATTATCTTCCGCGAAACAAACGGCGACTATAACTATACCTGGCACAATGCCCCCTGTCGCCAGTTCGTCCTGATGCTTCAGGGCAGTGTCGAAATCGAGGTGAGCGCCGGTACCCGGC